>NZ_CP107951.1:6665000-8719657 GCF_035917155.1 Streptomyces sp. NBC_00385
GCCGTCACCGCCACCATGATCACCGACGACGAGAAGCCGGCCGAGAACGACAAGGGCCCGTACTTCACGGATGACGACGGGAACCCGGTCCGCACCTTCGCGTTCACCACGGACGCCGACGGCACGCTCGCCCTGCCGAAGATCTACGCCGACGGCGCCGCGGGCACGTACAAGCTGCGCCTGACCACCGAGGGCGGCGCCGTCGTCGTCATCACGCTCACGGTCGAGGCCCCCGCCGCCTGACCCACGCGCACCAGGGCCCACCACGAGCCCCGAACAGCCCCTTCGCCGGCACCCGGCCAAGGGGCTGTTCTACGTGTTCTCATCTCCGGCCCGGGTTGCTACGGTGCCCCAGCCCTGACGACCCATCAGTTCTGAGCTCCCGGGAGGCCGAGCATGCGCGCCCTGATTGCCGCAGCCATCGGACTGGCCGCGGCCCTCGCCCTCGTACTCACCATCAGTGCGATCGGCGCGCCGCCCGGCGAGACCTCGCCCAAACCCCTGCTGACCACGGTCCCGGGGCCGAAGAACTAGCCGTCCGCACCACGGAATGCAGAGGGAGGACACCCATGCGCCGCCGAGCCAGCCTCGTACTTCTGGCCTTCGCCGTCTTCTTCGCCGCGCTGTCACCGCTGTTGCGCTGGTACGCCTTCCCGCGCCTCGCGAAGATCCCGCCGAACCAGTACCAGGAGACCGTGCTGGAGGCGAAGCCCGCGACCCTCCTCGACTACAGCACCCTGAAGGCCAAGAAGGTCGACAGGATCACCATCGTGCAGACCCTCAAGGGCAACGTGGAGGAGTCCGAGAAGATCGAGCGCAGCGCAGGCCGCGACGTCGTCGTGTGGGACGCCCTGTCCTATGTGCAGGGACCCGACGGCAAGATGGTCTCCAAGATCCCCGAGCGCTACATCTTCGACGCGCACAGCCAGGACCCGGTCCACGCCACGGGCGAATCCGTCGACGGCGACGCGGTGAGCCGCGAGGGCATCGAGTTCAAGTGGCCCTTCCTCACCGAGAAGCGCGACTACGAGTACTTCGACGCCCAGACCCGTACCAGCTCGCCCATCCACTACAAGGGCACGCAGAACTTCCGCGGCATGGAGGTCTACTACTTCGAGCAGACCGTCCCGTGGACCAAGGTCCCGATGCCGAAGACCATGCCGATCGCCATCACCCCGGAGCAGATCGCCGAGACCGGCGTCACCCGCTGGTACACCACCAAGCGGACGTTCTGGGTCGACCCGGTCACCGGGGCGCCGGTCAACGGCGAGGAGGTCCACAAGGAGGAGCTGCGGAACGCGAAGGCGCTGGGCATGTCCGAGGACACCGTCACCGTGTTCGCCGGGCATGTGAAGATGCGCGAGGACTACATCGTCTCGATCGTCGACCTGGTCAAGTCCCAGCGACTGCTCGTCCTGCTGCTGACCTCGTACCTGCCCTGGGGCTTCCTCGTCCTGGGCGCCGGTCTGCTGGCCCTGTCGCTGTGGCTGGAGGCCCGCTCGCGGCGGCCGGGCGAGGCGGAGACGGTCAGGCGGAAGGAACCGGAACCCGCGCCTACTCCCGCCTGAGCCGCGCCTTCGTGAACCGGGTCGCCTCGACCGTGGTCGGGTCCTCGGGCCACGGATGCCTCGGATAGCGGCCGCGCAGCTCCGCCCGGACCGCCTTGTAGCCCTCCCGCCAGAACGACGCCAGATCCGCCGTCACCGCCGCCGGGCGCCCCGCGGGCGAGAGCAGGTGCACCAGCACCGGTACGCCCGCCACCCGCGGGGTCTCCTGGAGACCGAACAGTTCCTGGAGTTTCACGGCGAGCACGGGCTGGGAGCCTCCGTACTCCACCCTGATCCGTGAACCGCTCGGCACCTCGATCCGCTCCGGGGCCAGCTCGTCGAGGCGGGCCGCCTCACCGGTCGCCCACGGCAGCAGCCTGCGCAGCGCCTGCCCCGCATCGATCCCGGCCAGGTCCGAACGGCGCCGGGCCCGCGACAGCTCGGGCTCCAGCCACTGCTCGGTACGGCCGAGGAGCGCCTCGTCCGACACCTCGGGCCAGGGCCCGCCCAGCTCCCGGTGGAGGAAGGCCAGCCGCTCCCGCAACTGCTCCGCGTCGCGGCTCCAGCGCAGCAGCCCGAGGCCCTCCCGCCGCAGCCCCTCCACCAGGGCCTCCCGCACCAGTGCGGGGTCCGGCCGCTTCAGCGGGCGTGCCGACAGTTCGACGGCGCCCAGGCGCTCCACCCGGCGGGCCACCACGTCCCGGCCGTCCCAGCGCACTTCCTCACCCGCGAACCGCAGACGCCCGGCCGCCAGCCGTGCCGTGTCCTCGTCGATGACCGCGGCGAGCCGGACCTGTGCCGACGCCGCGTGCGCGGGGCGGTCCGCGACCGCGACGGCCAGCCACGGCGCGCTGCGCAGCCGGGAGCCGTCCCGCAGCTCCGCGCCCGTGCCGGACGCCATCAGGAACGTCCCCTCGCCCCGGGCCCGCGCCACCCGCTCGGGAAAGGCCAGGGCGGCGACGAGTCCCACGGCGGCGTCGTCCGTGCCCGCACCGCCGGTCCCGGACGCCTTGAGGGAGGACGACAGCCGCCGCACCTCCTGCCGCCAGCGGGCCGCGTAGCCGTCCTTGCCGAGGCGTGCGGTACGCAACGCCGCCGCGAGGTCGTCGCCGTAGTCCCGGGGCGGCTCCTCGCTCAGCAGCGCCACCACCTCCGCGGCCCGTCGTCCGCCGACCTCGGCCGCCCCGTCCAGCAGCGCCCTGGCCAGCCGGGGATGCAGCCCCAGCCGGGACATCCGCACACCCCGGTCGGTCACCCGCCCGTCGGTGTCCACCGCGCCCACCGCCGTCAGCACCTCGCGGGCCGCGCCCATCGCCCCGGCCGGCGGCGGGTCCAGCAGCGCGAGTCCCGCGGCGTCCGGATCGCCCCAGCAGGCCGCCTGGAGGGCGAACGCGGCCAGATCGGCGACCTTGATCTCGGGGGAGGGGAACCGGGCGAGCCGCCCGTCCTCCGCCTGCTCCCAGCAGCGGTAGACCGCCCCGGGAGCCTCCCGGCCGGCCCGGCCCGCCCGCTGGCGGCCCGCCGCCTGCGAGGCCCGTACGGTCGTCAGCGCGCTCAGCCCGCGGGCGTGATCGGTGCGCGGCTCCCTGGCCAGGCCCGAGTCGACGACGGTCCGCACCCCCGGAACGGTCAGCGACGACTCCGCCACCGACGTCGCCAGCACCACCCGCCGACCGTCGGACGAACCGGCCAGCACCGCGTCCTGCACCGCGGCCGGCGCCCGCCCGTGTACCTGGAGCACCTCCGCGGCCACCCCGGACAGCTGCCCCGCCACCCGGCCGATCTCGCCGACACCGGGCAGGAAGCACAGCACGTCGCCCTCCCGCTCGGCCAGCGCCCGGCGCACCACGGAGGCGACATGGGTCAGCAGCGCCGGATCCACCCGCATCCCGTGCGGCGGCCGCACCGGGCGGACGGGCGGGGCCCACACCACCTCCACCGGGTGCGAGACGCCCTGCGCCTCGATCACCGGGGCGTCGCCGAGCAGCCGGGCCCAGCCCTCGGCGTCGGTGGTCGCGGACGCGGCGACCAGACGCAGGTCGGGGCGGATCGCCTCCCGTACGTCGAGCAGGAACGCGGCCACCGTGTCCGCGTCCAGGTGGCGCTCGTGGCACTCGTCGATGATCACCGCGTCGACACCGGCGAGCTCCTGGTCGCGCTGGAGCCGCTGGAGCAGCACCCCGGTGGTGACGACCTCGACCACGGTGTCCGGGCCCGTCACCCGCTCCCCGCGCACGGTGAAGCCGACCCGTTCGCCCGGCCGCTCGCCGAGCAGCCACGCCATCCGCCGGGCCGCGGCCCGGGCGGCGATGCGCCGCGGCTCGGCGACCACGACCCGGCGCACCGGACCGTCGCCGGTCAGACCGGCCAGGACCAGGGGGACGAGAGTCGTCTTGCCGGTGCCGGGCGGTGCGCACAGCACCGCGACCCCTCGGTCGTCGAGCGCCCGCCGCAGCGCGGGCACGGCGGTGCGGACGGGCAGCTGGTCCAGGGCCTCGGTACGGATCACGCCCCCAGTCTCGTACGGCGGGGCGCCGCCTCCCGCACCGGCGGGTGTCTCAGTCCCGTACGCAGACGAAGATCGCGGTCCCCGGGATCAGGTTGCCGCGCAGCGGCGACCAGCCGCCCCACTCCTGGTTGTTCCACGCCGGCCACTCCGGCTCGACCAGGTCGGCCAGCCGGAAGCCGCCCGCCACGACGTCCCGCACGCGGTCGCCGAGCGTGCGGTGATGCTCCACGTACACCGCCTCGCCCCGCTCGTCCTGCTCGACGTACGGGGTGCGGTCGAAGTAGGAGGCGGCGACGGACAGGCCCTCGGGCCCCGGCTCGTCCGGGAACGCCCAGCGGACCGGATGCGTGACGGAGAAGACCCAGCGGCCGCCGGGGCGCAGCACCCGGTGGACCTCGCGGAACACCTGGACCGGGTCGGCGACGAACGGCACCGCGCCGTAGGCGGAGCAGGCCAGGTCGAAGGAGCCGTCCCGAAAGGGCAGCACCCCGGCGTCCGCCTCGACCAGGGGGACGTCCTCGCCGATCCGCAGGGCGTGCTGGAGCTGGCGGTGGGAGAGGTCGAGGGCGACCGGCCGGGCGCCCTGTGCGGCCAGCCAGCGCGAACACTGTGCGGCGCCCGCGCCGATCTCCAGGACGTCCAGGCCCTTCAGCGACTCCGCGGGGCCCAGCAGGCCGGCCTCGGCCTCGTCCAGGCCCTCAGGGCCCCAGACGAAACGGTCGTCGCCGAGGAAGCCGCCGTGGTCGTTCTGGTACTCGTCCGCATTGCGGTCCCACCAGCCGCGGCTGGCCCGGCTGCTCTCGGCCTCGCCGGCGGTGCGGCGTGTCGCCTCGGGTTCGGCCGCGTAGATCTCTTGGCTCATCGTGTCCGTCGTTGTAGTTTGCCTTCACCCCGTGGTGCGCGGTACGTACCAGGGGGGACCTGTGAGCACGGAACCCGCGTGTCCGGATCATCTCCGGGGCCGATGTGGCCTCGGTGAACCTGAGTTGTGCCGGGTATGGGCCGTTCCGCCCTTGGTGTGCGCCTTCGCGCATTGACCGTGCCCTGCTGCCCCCGTATGCTACAAGTTGCGCTGCGAGCCTGCGCGCCTCAGACCTAGCAGGCCGCGCTCGCATCTGTATGTATGTCCCCTCGGTTCACGAGAGGCGCCTCCCGGTTCACGGGTCGGCGCTTCCCAGGCTGTCCGGCTTCTGCAGAGGCGATACGGGCTCACGGCGTAGCAGTAACTTCGACTCACTGTCCGTACCGGAGCCCTTTCCCACATGACGAGCAGCACCGAGACCACCGCCACCACTCCGCAGGTTGCGGTCAACGACATCGGCGACGCGGACGCGTTCCTCGCGGCGATCGACGAGACGATCAAGTACTTCAACGACGGCGACATCGTTGACGGTGTCATCGTCAAGGTTGACCGCGACGAGGTTCTCCTCGACATCGGTTACAAGACCGAAGGTGTCATCCCGAGCCGCGAGCTCTCGATCAAGCACGACGTCGACCCGAACGAGGTCGTCAAGGTCGGCGACGAGATCGAGGCCCTGGTTCTCCAGAAGGAGGACAAGGAAGGCCGCCTGATCCTCTCGAAGAAGCGCGCTCAGTACGAGCGTGCCTGGGGCACCATCGAGAAGATCAAGGAAGAAGACGGCATCGTCACCGGTACCGTCATCGAGGTCGTCAAGGGTGGTCTCATCCTCGACATCGGCCTCCGTGGCTTCCTCCCGGCGTCGCTCGTCGAGATGCGCCGCGTCCGCGACCTCCAGCCGTACGTGGGCAAGGAGCTCGAGGCCAAGATCATCGAGCTGGACAAGAACCGCAACAACGTGGTCCTGTCCCGCCGTGCCTGGCTCGAGCAGACCCAGTCCGAGGTCCGCCAGACGTTCCTCACGACCCTCCAGAAGGGTCAGGTCCGCTCCGGCGTCGTCTCCTCGATCGTCAACTTCGGTGCCTTCGTGGACCTGGGTGGCGTCGACGGTCTCGTGCACGTCTCCGAGCTGTCCTGGAAGCACATCGACCACCCCTCCGAGGTTGTCGAGGTCGGCCAGGAAGTCACCGTCGAGGTTCTCGACGTGGACATGGACCGCGAGCGCGTGTCCCTGTCGCTCAAGGCGACGCAGGAAGACCCGTGGCAGCAGTTCGCCCGTACGCACCAGATCGGGCAGGTCGTTCCCGGTAAGGTCACCAAGCTCGTTCCGTTCGGTGCGTTCGTGCGCGTCGACGAGGGCATCGAGGGCCTGGTCCACATCTCCGAGCTGGCCGAGCGCCACGTGGAGATCCCGGAGCAGGTCGTCCAGGTCAACGACGAGATCTTCGTCAAGGTCATCGACATCGACCTCGAGCGTCGTCGCATCAGCCTCTCGCTGAAGCAGGCCAACGAGTCCTTCGGTGGCGACCCGGCCTCGGTCGAGTTCGACCCGACGCTGTACGGCATGGCCGCGTCGTACGACGACCAGGGCAACTACATCTACCCCGAGGGCTTCGACCCCGAGACCAACGACTGGCTCGAGGGCTTCGAGGCTCAGCGCGAGGTCTGGGAGACCCAGTACGCCGAGGCGCAGCAGCGCTTCGAGCAGCACCAGGCCCAGGTCATCAAGTCCCGCGAGGCCGACGAGGCCGCTGCTGCCGAGGGCGCTGCCGCCCCGGCCGGCAGCGCTCCGGCTGCCTCGGGCGGCAGCGGTGGCGGCGGTTCGTACTCCTCGGAGTCCGCGGACAACTCCGGCGCCCTGGCGTCGGACGAGGCCCTGGCTGCCCTGCGCGAGAAGCTGGCGGGCGGCCAGAGCTGACGCTCTGACCTTCCGGCCGGTCATCGGCTGCAGTAGATGACGGTGAGGCCCGCTCCCTTCGGGGGGCGGGCCTCACTCGTTTCCGGGGCGAGCCGTTACGGGGTGACGGCGATGTTGGTCAGGCCGTTGCCGCCGGTCACGGTGTTGCTCGCGTGGACCGTCGTGGGGCAACTCGCGCTGTAGTTCGTGACGTTGACCGCGAGCCGCTTGTCACCCGTCGAGCCGGACAGGTCCGACACGTTGTCCTTGAAGACGGTTCCGCAGCCCCAGCCGCTCTGCTGGGTGTGGGTCTCGTAGCCGTTGTTGGTCGTACGGGAGCCGTGGTTGCCCTGGACCAGGACGTCGTTGCCCTTCACGTCGACCCAGGAGTCGTCGTAGTTGGCGCCGGTCAGCCCGCTGCCGTCGAAGGTGTTCCCGACGATGCGTGCGCCCGTGGTGCCTTCCTTGATGTCGACGTTCTCGCCGCCGACGCCCGGCCCGATGGTGTTGTCCAGGATCTGCACCCGGTCGCTCCGGTCGGAGAGGTCGCCCGCCGTGCCGACGTAGACGCCCTCGCCCATGCCGCGGCCGTCGTGCCCGGTGTCGTAGATCCGGGAGTTCCGGATGATGCCGTCGCTGCTGGACTTGCGGAAGTGGACGCCCTCCATGTCGAGGTCGTGCACGGTCACCGAGTCGATCACGACGCCGTTGGCGCCGTCGGCCATGATGCCCTTCTGGCCGCCCGTGACGGTGATGCCCTTCACCGTCCAGTACGAGGCGCCGTTGAGGTGCAGACCGTAGCCGCCGCCGGCCGTGAGCACCGCCCCCGCCGAGCCCGTCAGGGTGATGCGCGCGGAGGCCGTACCGGGGACGAGGGCCTTGAAGTTGCCGGTGTACGTGCCGTCCGCGAGGTGGATCGTGTCGCCCGGACCGGCAGCGGTGAGCGCCGACTTGAGCTGAGCGGCGGTGCTCACCTCGATGACCGTCGCCGCACCTGCCGTACCGGCGCAGGTGAGGGCGAGCGTGCCGGAGGCGAGGGCGGTGACCAGCAGGGCGGGGAGCGGGGTGCGGGTGCGCATGGGGGGCCTTCCCGTGGGAGGTTCAGGACGTTCTCGTACATGAATGTGGGGCGAGTGTCTGAACTTTCTGCCCAGTGACGGTAGGGATGGGGTGAGGGCGTGTCAAGGTCTGGACCATTGCTCGAACGATTCCGGGCGTGGTGAACACAGGGAAACGTGTGGGATACACGAACAGCTGACGGCTCGTAACACACCCTTGTCAGGATCCCGGCAACCTCAAGATCCGAAGGGGAGCCGGGACATGACGCATGCTTCGCACCACTCGCCCGCTACACCGGGCGCGAGCCGCCGCACCTTCCTCCGCAACGTCGGACTCTCCGGCGGGGCGGGCGCGATGTTCGCCACCATGGGGGCACTCGGCCTCGCCCCCACCGCCCAGGCCGCAAGCCGCGAACCCGCCTTCCGCGCCCCCAGCAGCGGCGACTTCCACCTGAAGGGGAAGGCCGCCGCCAAGGTCGTCGTCGTGGGCGGCGGCATCGCCGGCCTCGCCACCGCCTACGAGCTCGGCAAGGCGGGCTACGACT
Source organism: Streptomyces sp. NBC_00385 (assembly GCF_035917155.1). Taxonomy (NCBI): domain Bacteria; kingdom Bacillati; phylum Actinomycetota; class Actinomycetes; order Kitasatosporales; family Streptomycetaceae; genus Streptomyces; species Streptomyces sp. NBC_00385. The sequence goes on from NZ_CP107951.1 coordinate 6,673,416, forward strand.
GTACGGTCCTGGAGGCCCGCGGCCGCACGGGCGGCCGCAACTTCACCGTACGCGGCGGTGATTCCACCACCGACATCTACGGCGTCAAGCAGACCGCGCGGTTCTCCGACGGTCAGTACATGAACGCAGGCCCCGGCCGGATACCGCAGTGGATGGTCACCCTCGACTACTGCCGCGAACTCGGCGTTCCCATCGAGGTGTTCACCAACGTGAACGCCAACGCCTATCTCTACAACGAGAAGGCGGGCATGAAGGCCCCGGTGCGCTACCGCACCGCCAAGGCAGATGTGTACGGCTACGTCGCCGAACTCCTCTCCAAGGCCACCGACAAGGGCGCTCTCGACCGGCAGATCACCGCCGACGACCAGGAGCGGCTGCTCGAGTTCCTCAAGGACTTCGGCGACATCGGCGACACCCTCGACTACACCGGAAGCCCCCGGCGCGGCTACCGCGTCGACCCCGCGGCCGCCGGAACCCCCGGGGAGGAGCTCGGGTCCGTCCCCTCCGCGTCCGAGGTCTTCGCCAGCGGCGTCGGACGCTACTTCGCCTTCGAGTTCGAGTACGACCAGGCGATGCTGATGTTCCAGCCGGTCGGCGGCATGGACCGGATACCCGCCGCGCTCACTCGCGCGATAGGCGAGCGCAGGATCCGCACCGGCGCGGCCGTCACGGAGATCACCGACACCGCCCACGGCGTCACCGTCACGTACACACAGTCCGGCCGCACCCGCAGCATCGAGGCGGACTACTGCGTCGCCGCCCTGCCGCCCAACATCCTCGCCAAGACCGCCCACAACCTGGGCCCGGCCGTCCAGACCGCGCTCGAGGCATGCAAGCCGTCCTCGGCCGGCAAGATCGGGCTGGAGTACCGGAACCGCTGGTGGGAGAGCGACCACCAGATCTACGGCGGCATCACCGAGACGGACATGGACCTGGCCCACATCTGGTACCCGTCCTACGGCCACCAGGGGCGCCGCGGCACCATCATCGGGTACTACAACACCGGCTCCAACGCGGACGCGTACGCCGCCCTGACCCCGCGCGAGCGGGAGGCGCGGGCCGTCGCGCAGGGGGTGAAGATCCACGGCGAGAAGTACCGTACGGAACTGGCCACCTCGTTCTCCCACCACTGGCGCCAGACCCCGTACCTGGAGGCCTCCTGGCACTCCCTGTCCGGCGGCCCCGACGCCCCGGTCTTCGCACCGCTCAACCAGGCAGCGGGGCGGGTCTACTTCGCGGGCGACTACCTGAGCTACGCCGACGCCTGGCAGCACGGAGCGTTCACCTCCGCACGGAAGGCGGTCACGGCACTGCATACGCGGGTACTTGGGTAAACACCATGTGAAGGGGCACGGGCGGGAATGCCCGTGCCCCCCGGGACGTTCTTCTTCAGGAACACAAGGAGGAGCGGTAACCGTGCCTGATCCGCAGAGTTTGTACGAATGGGAGCCGAAGGGCCTGGCTGTCGTCGACATGGCGCTCGCCCAGGAGTCGGCCGGTCTGGTCATGCTCTACCACTTCGAGGGCTACATCGACGCGGGTGAGACCGGTGAGCAGATCGTCGACGGGCTGCTCGAATCGCTGCCCCATCAGGTCGTGGCCCGTTTCGACCACGACCGCCTCGTCGACTACCGCGCACGGCGCCCGCTGCTGACGTTCAAGCGTGACCGCTGGTCGTCGTACGAGACCCCGACGCTGGACGTCCGGGTCGTCCAGGACGCCACCGGTGCGCCCTTCCTGCTGCTGTCCGGGCCCGAGCCCGACGTGGAGTGGGAGCGGTTCGCCGCCGCGGTCGAGCAGATCGTCGAGCGGCTCGGTGTCCGGCTCGCCGTCACCTTCCACGGCATCCCGATGGGTGTTCCGCACACCCGTCCGGTCGGCGTCACGCCGCACGGCAACCGCACCGACCTCATGCCCGGCCACCGCAGCCCGTTCGACGAGGCGCAGGTGCCCGGTTCCGCCGCCGCTCTCGTCGAGTACCGGCTGATGGAGGCCGGACACGACGTCCTCGGTGTCGCCGCACACGTGCCGCACTACGTCGCCCGCTCCGCCTACCCGGACGCCGCGCTCACCGCGCTGGAGTCGATCACGGCCGCGACCGGACTCGTCCTGCCGTCCGTCGCCCACTCCCTGCGCACCGAGGCGCACCGCACCCAGACGGAGATCGACCGCCAGATCGGCCAGGGCGACGAGGAGCTCGTCTCGCTGGTCGAGGGTCTTGAGCACCAGTACGACGCCGTCGCGGGTTCCGAGACCCGCGGCAACCTGGTCGCCGAGCCGGTCGACCTGCCCTCCGCCGACGAGATCGGTCTCGAATTCGAGAAGTTCCTGGCGGAGCGCGAGGGCGACGGCTGAGCCGGGCCGGACCTCTTGTCAGGCCTCCTTCAGTAGCGCCGGGCGGCGGGCACTAGGCTGCCGCCCATGCTGAAAGTGGGCCTGACCGGTGGTATCGGCGCCGGCAAGAGCGAAGTGTCCCGGATGCTCGCCGGATACGGAGCCGTCCTCATCGACGCCGACCGGATCGCCCGCGAGGTCGTCGAGCCCGGCACCCCCGGGCTCGAAGCCGTCGTCGGGGAGTTCGGCACCGGCATCCTCACGCCCGAGGGGACACTGGACCGGCCGAAGCTCGGCTCGGTCGTCTTCGCCGACGGCGAGCGCCTCGCCGCCCTCAACGCGATCGTCCACCCGCTGGTCGGCGCCCGCTCCGCCGAGCTGGAACGTGCCGCGGGACCCGATTCCGTCGTCGTCCACGACGTTCCGCTGCTCACCGAGAACGGCCTCGCCCCGCTCTACGACCTGGTGATCGTGGTCGACGCGGCGCCGGAGACCCAGCTCGACCGCCTCGTACGCCTGCGCGGGATGACGGAGCAGGAGGCGCGCGCCAGGATGGCCGCACAGGCCACCCGGGAGCAGCGGCGTGCGGTGGCCGATCTGGTCATCGACAACGACGGAGCGATCGAGGCCCTGGAACCGCAGGTCCGCGAGGTCTGGGCCGAACTGACCCGGCGGGCGGCGGCCGGCTGATCCCGGCGGTCGGAACACCGGCGGCCGGGCAGACGTTCACCTGACGGTGGAGCCGACGTTCAGCCGGCGGTGGAGGCAGACGTTCACCTGACGGTGGACGTGGGAAGGATGTGACCGTGCCCGAGAGGAACCCCGAAACCCACGTCATCGACTTCCGCGCGGCCGAACAACTGCTCGCGGCGCGCGACCCCCGTGGCGCGGTCCAGCTGCTCGACTCGGTGATCGCCTCCCACCCGGAGAACACCGCGGCCCGGCTCCTGCGTGCCCGCGCCTTCTTCGCGGCAGCCCAGCTGCGCCCCGCCGAGCTGGAGTTCGAGCTGGTCCTGGAGCGTGAGCCGGACAACGCGTTCGCGCACTTCGCCCTCGCCCGCACCTTCGAACGCTCCGGCCACCCCGAGCGGGCCACGCGCCACTTCCGGCTGGCGGCGGCGCTCGACCCGAATCCGGAGTACCTGAAGGCCGCCCGTTTCGACGCGGAGGGCTGAGCGGGTCCCGCGCTCAGTGCCCGTACCGCCCCCGGCCCCCGTGATCGGGTTCGTACGGCGGGATGGAGCGGCCCGGCTGGTAGTGCGGGCCCTGGTGCAGGCGGTGGACGATCACCGCCAGATCCACCAGCACCAGCACGAGCAGCACCCCGCAGGCCGACGCCCACCCCGCCCTGCCGGTCCAGGTGAACGCCGCCAGGCCGAAGACGGCCCAGGCCAGGCCCCATAGACTCAGCCAGAGCCGCATCCGCAGGGAACTGCGGGCAGTCGTCGGTTCACTACCGGTACGCATGGCGATCGCCTCTCCTACCAGCATGGACCCGCGACGGCGCGTGTGCGGCGTTCCGACGGAAGAGAGTGGGGGACGGCCGTGAACGGCACAGCATGGGGGGACGCCGCAGCCCGCAGGTCCCGCGTCCGCGGGTGTCTGCTGGGCGGGGCGATCGGGGACGCACTGGGGAACCCGGTGGAGTTCCTGTCGCTCACCGGCATACGCCGGGCGCACGGGGAGCAGGGTGTACGCGACCTCACAGCGGACGAGGACGGCGTCACCGGACGCGTCACGGACGACACCCAGATGACCCTCTTCACCGCCGAGGGGCTGATCAGAGCGCACTCCCGGGCCGCGGCCAAGGGCATCGGCGGCGCGGAGACGGCGATCATCAAGCACGCCTACCTGCGCTGGCTGGACACCCAGAACCATCCCGCGCCGCCGGCCCGCGGCGGGGACGACCCGGTCCGGACCGGATGGCTCAGGCAGCAGCCCTGGCTGTACGCACGCCGGGCCCCCGGAAACGCCTGCCTGACCGGGCTCGCCTCCGGCCACACCCCCGACCCCGGGGGACCCGTCGGCGGGCCGGGCCCCGTCAACACCGGCTCCAAGGGCTGCGGCACGGTCATGCGCTCCGCGCCCTTCGGCCTCACCGGGCAGGACCCCGCCCGGTGCTTCGAGCTCGCCGCCCGGTGCGCGCAGATCACCCACGGCCACCCCACCGGCGCCTACGCCGCAGGGGCGCTCGCGGCGATCGTCGCCCATCTGCTGGAGGGCGACTCCCTGCCGGGCTCCGTCCTGCGCGCCATGGACCTGCTGGCCCGCCACCCCGGGCACGAGGAGACGACCGCCGCCCTGCGCGGCGCGGTGGAACTGGCCGCGCAGGGGGCGCCGAGCGCCGAGAAGGTGGAGTCGCTCGGCGCGGGCTGGGTGGCCGAGGAGGCCCTGGCCATCGCCGTGTACTGCGCCCTGGTCCTGCCGGGGCCCGGCCTGGCCGGCGAGTCGCTGCTGCTCTCGGTCAACCACTCGGGCGACAGCGACTCCACCGGCGCGGTCTGCGGCAACCTGCTCGGCGCACACCACGGCGACACGTGCCTGCCGCCGTCGTGGCTGGTGCGTACCGAGGGACGGGCCGTGATCGCCGAGGTGGCCGACGACCTGTCCCTGGAGTTCGCGCACGCCCCCGCGTGGCCGGAGGGCCGCTACCCGGGGTGCTGACCGGACGGGCCGGTCAGCCGGTCAGCATCTTGGCGCGCAGGGTCTCCACGGTCGCGGCGTCGAGCTTCAGCCCTTCGCGTACGTAGCTGTCGAAGTCGCCGTAGATCTGGTCGACCTCGGCGAACGCCGCGTGCAGCCAGCTCAGTTCGACGGCCTCCGGGTCACCGGTGTACTGGTTGCTGGCGAGGAAGTCGGCCTCGACGGTGGCCCGGGGTACGCCGAGCAGGGTCAGCAGGACGGCGGTACCCCAGCCGGTGCGGTCCTTGCCGGCGCTGCAGTGGAAGACCGTGGCCCCGGAGTTGTTCGTGGCGACGGCGGTGACCAGGTCGTGGAACGCGTAGTCGGCGCCGACGAAGTTGACCATGAACGGGTAGCCGATGGACTGGCCCAGGTCGGAGGAGCCGGAGAAGAGACCGGCCGCGATGGCCTCGGCCAGCGTCATCAGGGCCGAGTCGTGGAACCGGATGCCGTGGCTGAGCGAGACGACATCGGCGACCTGGTAGGTGACCCCCGCGGGCAGCCGGTCCGGTTCGTCGTGGCGCTCCTGGGCGTTGCGCAGGTCCACGTCGAGGGTGAGGCGCTGGGAGACCAGCCGCTGCTGCTCGGCGTCGGTGAGGCTGTTCAGTTTGTTGGACCGGTAGACCAGGCCGGAGCGCACCCAGTGGCCGTCCGTGGTGCGGTAGCCGCCGATGTCACGGAAGTTGCGGGCGGAGGCGAGCCCCAGGGAGCGGTCGGCGACGACCAGGGGGGTGCCGCCGTCCGGGACCAGGCGGAAGTACCAGCGCCCGGTCTCCGGGAGCGTTCCGGCGGGCACCGCCAGGGAACCGGTGCCCGGGGCCGTGCCGAGCGCGACGCCGCTGGTGGCGTCGGGGGAGGTGACGGCGGTGACGGTCACCGAGGCGGCCGGTGAGGCCCAGGAGAGGGTGTGTCCGCCGTCGGCCGCGCGCACGGCGCCGGCCGAGGTGAACGGGACCGCGGACTGCGCGGTGGCCGTGGCGGCCGGCGGTGCGGCGAGCGCGGACGGGGCCAGTGCCGTTCCGGCGAGGAGGGCGGCCGCGACGGCGGCTCCGGCGATGCGGTGCGTACGCATGGTGCTCCTTGTCTGTTCCCCGTCTGTTCCCAGCGGGGAGGGGGTGTCAGGAGGTGGGCGTGGCGGTGCACGGAGTGGTGCCGCAGACATTGATGACACGGCCGGTGGTCAGGAAGGTGGCCTTCTGCTGACGTGCGGCGGGCGAGTTGCGGGGATCTTCGTGCGGGTCGTGCCCGTACTCGGGACCGGCGGGCGGGGTGTTGGTGCGCGGAGGCGTGGGGGTGCCGCTGTCCCAGACGGTCATGGCCGATCCCCGGTAGGGCAGTTGGCCGGAGCCGATGCAGCGGATGCCCCAGTACGGAACGGTGTCCGGGCTCCGGCCGGCGGTGAGCGCGGGGGACAGCAGGCGGGCGCCGATGGTGCGCGCCTCCACGTCGGCCGCCGCGTTCGCGACCTGGTGGTCGCCGTAGGCGATGTGCATCAGCACCTGGTGGTGGTCGGTGAGGTGGTTCGCGTACGCGTTCGTCTCACCGCGGTCCCACACCATCTGGAACAGCTGGAGGACGAGCTGCTGGCGCAGCTTGTCCGGGTAGGCGACGTCCAGGACCTGCTGGAACGGTGCGAAGTCGGCGCTGCGGTTGAGGAGCAGCCCGTAGTTCATGGCGGTGACGCCCAGTACCCCGCGCCGGATGTCGTGCGAGGCGGCGACCAGAGCGCCGCCGAGGATGCCGCCCTGGCTGTTCCCGTCGTACGCGAGACCGTGCCGGGTGTCGACGAGCGGGCGGCCCTCTGCCGTACGGAACGCGGGGTCGGTGCCCAGTCCCTCGGCGTGGATCAGGGCGCGGCCGAGGAACAGGGCGTTCAGCATGCCCTGTTCGCTGCGTTCGGGGACGGCCGGGAAGAGGTTCGGGTCGGCGAGCGCGGCGAGGACGACGGGGATGTCCTCCTTGGCCATGCCGATCCAGTCCGTGGCGCAGAAGGTGAAGTTGTGTTCGGAGGCCATGTCCTTGACGTTGCCCGCGCCGACCTCGGAGCGGGAGCCGAGCAGCCCGTGTCCGTAGAGCGAGGGGTGGGAGGGGGCGCGGAAGGCGGAGCGGGGGATCTCGCAGCGGAACGTGGCGAGCTGGTTGTTGAGGGGCAGCCTGCGGGGGACGCCGTCGCGGTCGCGGTTCAGTACGGAACCGGGCGGGCCGCCGGGCAGGCCGAGATAGCTGGGTACGGTGATCTGCCCGGTGACCTCGCGGGCGATCCGGGCGTCCTGGGCGGCGGTGAAGTCGGTGACGCCGGTGACGGTGAAGCCGGGCGAGCGGTTGCCGAGGCGGCGGAACGCGTCGTCGCGGAGGGTGAACAGATCGCCGGTGAGGCTGCGGGTGGACGCGACGGTGAAGTCCCAGGCCAGGTTGAGCCCTTCGGTGGTGACCCCGGCCCTGCGCAGGGCCGCGAGGGCGGGGCGGAGGCGGTCCTGGCGGGCGCGCAGCGGGTCGTGTGCGGGGAGCCGCTTCCCGGCGACGGCGGCGAACGGGGCGCCTGCCGGGATCGTGCGGCCCGCACCGTCCTTGAGGCGGCGCAGGGCCACGGCGTAGTGGTGGCCGTCGTGCAGGTTGCGGGCCGGATGGATCAGCAGGGCCCGGCGCGCCGGATCGGTGGCGTTGGTGTCGGGCTCGGCCCAGTACGGCCACCGCTCACCGGTGGTGGTGTCCAGGAGGACGACCGGGGCGTCCCGTTCGAGGGAGCGGCCGATGTCGGTGAGCGGGGCCGTGCCGGTCGCCGACAGGTCCAGTCCCGGCACCTGGGCGATCAGGGCGGAGCCGGGGGAGAAGCCGTCGGACCGGTTCCAGGCGGTCGGGTCGATGGGCAGCCCGGTCGTGGCGCGGGGCAGTACCGCGGCGGCGAAGTCCACCCGGCGGCCCGTGTCGGTGTCCCGGTCCGGCCGGGTGTACCAGTCGTTGGGGAACGGCAGCAGGCACTCCACGGGTGCCAGCGGATCGCAGCCCGGGGCCGACGGGTGGCCCGCCCGGGCCGCGTGGGCGGGCGGGGCGAGCAGGGCGGCCGCGCCGAGCGCCGCCGCGAGCAGGCCGTGGAGCAGCCGCTGCCGCATGGGTCAGCTCCCCTGGAGGTGGGCGCCGATGATGCGGGCGTAGGCCGCCTCACCCTGCCGGTTGGGGTGCAGCGGGGCGGCGGCCGCGGTCGGCACGTACCCTTCGAGCCACCGGTCCGACGGTGCCTGGCAGGCGTCGTGGCCCTTGCTCGGGGTGACGAGGTCGATGTACTCGGCGCCGTGCGCGGCGCTCTGCTCGGCGATCACCGTGTTCATCCGGTTGACGCTGCCCTGGAGGAAGTCGGCGTCCACCGGGAGCACGGGCTGCAGCGGCCAGCAGCCGCCCGGCTTGATGTAGAGCCCGTAGCCGGTGACGATCACCCGGGCCTGCGGCGACCGCTGGTGGATGCCGTCCAGTACGGCTGCCAGCCGGGGCGCGAACTCCGCGATGCGCTGCGCCACCTGGTCGACGCCGCCCTCGGTCAGCTTGTCCTTGCACGGGGTGGCGGTCGGGTCGAGCTGCATGCAGTCCTGCGCGATGCCGACCAGACCGGCGTCGTTCCCGCCGATCGTCAGGGTCACCAGTTCGGTGTCCGGGCGCAGCGCGTCGAACTGGGGGGCCGCCGAGCCCATCGGGATGTCGAGCAGGGAGAGCGACTGCTTCTCCGTCATGTGCTTGGACTTGGCTCCGCTGCAGGTGACGTCGCGCAGCGAGGCGCCGATGCTCGCCGCCAGCTCGTGCGCGTAGTTGTGCGTGGAGCGGCCGCAGGCCACGGGACCCGTGATGTCCGGGATGAGGGGCCCGGAGGCCATCGAGTCGCCGAGCGCGACATACGACGTGGTGTCGTCGGCTGCCGCCGAGGCGCCGGACGCGCCGGTGGCGAGGCCCAGACCGGCCAGGGCGAGCGCGACCGCCGACGTTCTGACGATCCGACAGAGTGCTTGAGTACGCGGTGAGTTCACGGCAACCTCCGGTGGGGGGCGGGCGAGGCATGGCGGGTGTCGCCGGTCATCATGCAGACTCGGACGCCGTCGTTTAACTGGTGGGTAACGCAGACTTCCGCGGGGGCTTTTGTGACGCATGACAAAGAGCGGGCCGCCGTGCGGGGCCTGGAGGCCTGCCGCGGAGCCGGTGCGCGGCAGCCGCTGTGCATCGGGGACCGCCCGGTGGCCGCCCAGCTGAGGGCTCGGGCCCCCGCCCTGACCACCCGCGTCGTCGCCCGGCTCCTCAGCGATCTGCCGGTCTACGCGGAGCTGCCGCACGAGGAGATCGCGGGCGACATCGCGGACATCGTCCAGCACAATCTGCGGCTCTTCGCCGATGTCGTCGAACACCGCAGACCCGCCACCGACACCGAACTGGCCCAGCAGCGCGACTCCGCGGCCCAGCGCGCGGAGGAGGGCGTGCCGCTCGACGCCATCCTCACCGCGTACCAGGTGGGGATCGCCATGTGCTGGGAGGAGACCGCCCAGGACGCCGGCCCCGGTGACCTTCCAGCCGTCCTGGAGATCATGAACCGCATCATGGTCCTCCAGCAGCAGCTGACCTCCGCGGTGAGCGGCGCCTATCTGGAGGCCCGCCAGATCCTGGACAGCCAGGAACACGGCGGCCGGCACGCCCTGATGGCCGCCCTGCTGACGGGCGAGGACCTGGAACGCTTCACCCGGCGCACCGGACTGCGCCCGGCCGCCCGGTATCTGACGATGACGCTCGCGCTCGGCACGCACGACGACGAGGTGGTCCAGGCCCCGGGGCCCGGTGCGGGAGTGGCGGCCCGCAGGAAGATCCGCCGGATCCGCACGGCCCTGGACCGGTTCGCCGGTACGCCCGCGCTGACCGCTCTCGACGAGACGGGCGGCACGGTCCTGCTGCCCGTCGCCGAGCCGCCGCCGTGGAGCGGACCGGGCGGGCTGGTCGGGCTGATCGCCGAAGCCGCCCGGGCCGCGGGCGTGCCGGTCACCGCGGCGGCCGAGACCACGGAACCGGCGGCGGTGCCGGCCGCCGTGGCCCGTAACGCCGAGATCGTCGGACTCGTCGCCCGCAGCGGACGGCCCGCGGGCCTGTACCGGCTGGCCGACGTCCTGCTGGAGTACCAGCTGAGCAGGCCGAGCGAGGCCCTGAACGGCCTCGCCCGGCTTCTGCACCCGCTGGAGGCCAAACCGGAGCTGCTGCACACGCTGGAGACGTACCTCGCTCACGGCCTGGACCGCAGGGCGGCGGCCGCCGCCCTGCACGTCCACCCGAACACCGTGGACTACCGCATCCGCCGTATCGGCCGGCTGACCGGTCTCTCCCCGGCCCGGCCCATGGACCTCCAGCACCTCAGCGCGGCGCTGGTCGCCCGCCGTTCGGTATGAGGCGCGGGAACGGCGGCCGCGGACGGTCGGTCCGGGGCGGGGAACGGCGGTCGCCGACCGTTCGTTCGGCCGGGTATGAGCGAACGAGTGGTGCGTGAGGGCTATTCGGGGACAGGGCCCGGTGAGATCACCCCGGACGGCTGCGCGGTCGAGCTGTACCGACGACTGGCCGTCGCCGGCGAACCGGACGTCATCGCCGCGGCCGTCCCCGCCGGATCGAGCATTCTCGAACTGGGCAGCGGGGCGGGCCGGGTGACGCGCCCTCTGGTCGACCGCGGGTTCGATGTCACGGCGGTGGACGAGTCGGCGCAGATGCTGGAGCAGGTGCGCGGCGCGCGCACGGTGTGCAGCCCCATCGAGTCACTGGACCTCGGTGACGAGACGTTCGACGTGGTCATGCTGGCGTCGTTCCTGGTGCACTCGGGCGACCACCGGGTGCGGGAGGGACTGCTGCGGACCTGCCGCAGATACGTGCGCGACGGCGGTGTGGTCCTCATCCAGCGCGAGGGCGAGGACTCCCACGTCGGTCTGCCGCGCGAGCGCGTCCACCCGTCGGGGTACACGGTCCGGATCGTCTCCGCGGATCCCGTCGGCGACGGGGTGGACTCGGTGCTCTGTGTGTACGAGTTCCCGGATGCGCGCTGGACGCAGACCTTCCTCTCGCGACCGCTGTCGAAGGAGCAGTTCGAGGGCTGCCTGGACGCGGCCGGCCTGCGGGTGGACCGCTATCTCACGGAGGACGGAACCTGGGTGAGGGCCGTGCCCAAGTAGCGTGGCGGCAGGGCGAATCCGTGGGCGGCGGGGCGATGAGTTTTCGGCGGGGAGCCGGTCTGACCTGGTGTGAGCGACACCGCGCACCGCTTCCCCGAGGAGTCCACCATGTCCGAGATCATGACGCCCGTATCCCCGTCCGCCACTCCCGCATCCGCCGCCGGTCGCCGTGGCCGGGGCGCCGTCGCGCTGAGCGTGTCGCGGTACGTCCTCGCCCTGTTCCTGGGCTTCAGCGGAATCGCCAAGCTGATCGCGCACGAGTCCGCCCTCGAGTCCTTCGACCGGATGGGCTGGAGCCACGGTGCGATGTACGTCATCGGAGGCCTGGAGACAGCCGGCGCCGTCGCCCTGCTGATCCCCGTCCTCGCCGGGGTGGCGGCCATCGCCTTCTGCGGGCTGCTGGCAGGGGCTTCGGTCGTCCAGCTGACGCTGCTCGACCCGCCGAACGCGGTGATGCCCGCGGTGCTCATCGTGGTGATGGTCCTCATCGCCCGGGACCGCCGGGACGGAACGGCGGCACTGGTCGCACGGATCCGCCGCGGTGCGTGAGGCCGGCACGGGTGCGGACGTGCACCGGGTCGCGACCCCGGCGGGGTGCGACCCGGTGCACGTCCGCACCCGTGTCCCGTCCGGTCAGTGAACGGTGGTGAAGCTGCGCCACGGCAGCGCGTTGGGTGCGTTGACGTCGGAGAGCGTGGTCGCCAGGTACGTCGTGCCCGGGCCGGTGCAGTCCCGCGTGCGGTACAGGATGATGTCGATCAGGGTCTCGTTGAGCACTTCCTTGGCTCCCGCGGGGGCGAGCCGGTGGCATCCCTTCACCGAGGGGCTGTTCACCATGATCACGGCGTCCCGCTCGGTCGTGTAGATGACCGGGCCGACGGCGGTCCGGCCGAGGCCCGAGCAGCCCGCGACGGTGAGGGTCAGGAGCGCGGTCCCGGCGGCGATGCCGAGACGGCGGCGTCGGTGGTCGATCACGGGCATGGGCGGGTCCTCGTCTGTCTCGTCCGGCTCATCCGTACGCACTCCGTCACGCCACCCCGTACGCGGCGGAGCGACGTGCTGACGCTGGTCACCCTGCCCGCTCCCGGCGGGCCCGGCATCCGGGAGACGGCCGGGCGGGGGACGGGAGGGCAGGCGGAGGTTCGCCCGCTGCGCAAAGGGGGCATAACGTGGTAATAGCGCTTTGCTCGGTGTGAGGCGCACGTTCGTTCCGGTATCTCCGGATGGCAGGGGGCCGTCATGGTCCAGGAGCTCTTGATCGCAGCGGTCGCGGCGGTGTCGGCGGGCGCCGTGTACACGGCGGCGGCCGCCCGGGTCGTCAAGCAGTACGAGCGGGGTGTGGTGCTCAGGCTCGGCCGGCTCCGCAACGATGTGCGCGGGCCCGGATTCACCATGGTGCTGCCCGGCGTCGAGCGGCTGCGCAAGGTCAACATGCAGATCGTGACCATGCCTGTGCCGGCGCAGGACGGGATCACCCGGGACAACGTCACGGTGCGGGTGGACGCGGTCATCTACTTCAAGGTGGTCGACGCCGCGAGCGCGGTGGTGGAGGTGGAGGACTACCGGTTCGCCGTCTCGCAGATGGCGCAGACGTCGCTGCGTTCGATCATCGGCAAGAGCGATCTGGACGATCTGCTCTCCAACCGGGAGAAGCTCAACCAGGGCCTGGAGCTGATGATCGACAGCCCTGCCGTGGGGTGGGGTGTGCAGATCGACCGGGTCGAGATCAAGGACGTCTCGCTGCCGGAGACGATGAAACGCTCCATGGCACGCCAGGCGGAGGCCGACCGTGAGCGGCGCGCCCGGGTCATCAACGCGGACGCGGAGCTCCAGGCCTCCAAGAAGCTGGCCGAGGCGGCATCGGAGATGTCGGCCCAGCCCGCAGCGTTGCAGCTGAGGCTGCTCCAGACCGTGGTGGCGGTGGCGGCGGAGAAGAACTCCACCCTGGTACTGCCGTTCCCGGTGGAGCTCCTCCGCTTCCTGGAACGGGCCCAGCAGCCGGCGCCGCCGCAGGCCGTGGACCGCGCGCCGCAGGAACCCGCCCCGCCCGCACCCGCCGAACCCTCCGGCCCGTCGGCGTCGCCCCCCGGGCATCTGCGTCCCGCCCCGCGGGCGGCCTCGGCCCCGGCCCCGGCTTCGGGGGAGCCCCGCCCCACCGGCTCGAAGCCGCTCGCCAGGCACTGACCCCACCCACCGGCGTACCGGCCGGCCCGCCATACGGCCGGTCACGCCCGGTCACGCTCCGGCCGCTGCCGGACCCGTACGAGTTGCGGGCCCGGCGGCGGCCGGTCCGCTGTCAGACCCCCCGCCTAGACTCGCGAGTCGAAGGGTTCCCGTGACGGCCGTGCTGACCAGGCACGGAGGACCGAGGACGCCAGGGCTCACGACCGGTCTCACGACAGGGCCCGGACAGGAAGAGGGAGGGGCCGATGGGTATCGAACCGCCGCCGTCGCACGACGCGGCCACCGTCCGCCTGCTGCGCTGCGCCGCGGTCTTCCTCCCGGCCACGCTCCCCCGTGAGGGCCGCATCGCGTTCTGGGACCCGGAAGGACACCCCCTGCCCGACCCGGGTGACCTGTGGGCTCCCGCCACCGGGACCAGGGTGGGCGCATCCGCATCCGCATCCGCATCCGCACCCGCGGAGGCGGACGGCTCGGGCGTGCGCACCTCCGAGATCACCGTCGTCCGGCGCCACGGCGAGCAGGGGGACATCCGCCGCGGCACCGTGCCCGCCCTGCTGCTTCCCCTGGCCGAGGCCGTACCCCTGCTGGCCCGGGCCCGCCACCTGCGGTCCGCGCACCCCGCCACCCGGTGCTGGGGCGCCGCCACCCTGCACGCGCTCCACCTCGTCTCCCGCGGCCGGATGCTGCCCGGCCTGACCGCCGACGATCACGACGCCTGGCGGGCCGGACCGCGTGACGCCGAGGACGTCGCCCATCTGCGCGCGGTCGCCGCGGCCATGCCCGCCGAGGGATACGCCACCCCCTTCCCCGACCGCACGCCCCTCCAGGTCCCCGACCCCGAGCCGCTCATCAGCTCCTTCCTCGACGCGGTGGCCGACACCCTGCCCCGCACCCCCGCGGCCGCCTTCGCCATGGGCGCACCCTTCGCCGCCCGGGAGGGCCGCCATCTGCCCGGCGTCCGCGAGTGGGCCGTGGAGGTCGCGGCCGGACTGGATGCGGGCGTACGGGTGTCGCTGCGCCTGGACCTCTCCGCGTACGAGCTCTTCGACACCGAGGACCCGGCCGGCCCGTCCGAGGACCGGGACGACGCGACACCGGCCCCCTCGCGGCATGCCGGCGCCGCCATCACGCAGGTGCACAGCCTCGCCGATCCCACCTACGTCGTCGACGCGGCCGCCCTGTGGAACGGCTCGGCGGGCGAGCCCTTCGGTCCGCGGGCCCGGATCGACGCCGTGCTTGCCCTGCGCCGCGCCGCCCGCGTCTGGGCCCCGCTGGAACGGCTGCTGGACCAGCCGGTCCCCGACGTACTGGCCCTCACCGAGGACGAGTTGTACGAGCTGCTGGGCGCCGGCGGGGCGCGGCTGGCAGCCGCCGGGGTGAGCGTGCACTGGCCCAGGGAGCTCGCCCGTTCGCTCACCGCGGCGGCGGTCGTGCGACCCGCGCCGGGATCGGCCACCGACGGCACCTCGTTCTTCGACGCCGAACAGCTCTTCGCGTTCAACTGGCAGCTCTCGCTGGGCGACCAGAGGCTGACCGAGGCGGAGATGGACGTGCTCGCCGAAGCACACCGGCCCGTGGTACGGCTGCGCGACCAGTGGGTCGTCGTGGACCCCGCGCTCGTACGCAAGGCACGCAAGCGGGAGCTCGGCCTGCTCGACCCGGTGGACGCACTCGCCGTCGCGCTGACCGGCAGCGCCGAAGTGGACGGCGAGCAGATCGAGGCGGTGCCGGTCGGCGCACTGGCCGAACTGCGCGCCCGTATCGTCGAGGACGACAGCACCGTCGCACCGCCGCCCGGCCTCGACGCCACCCTCCGCGACTACCAACTGCGCGGTCTGGCCTGGCTGGACCGGATGACGTCGCTGGGCCTCGGCGGCTGCCTCGCCGACGACATGGGCCTCGGAAAGACGATCACCCTCATCGCCCTCCATCTGCACCGCGCCCACCCCGCACCCACGCTCGTGATCTGCCCCGCCTCGCTGCTGGGCAACTGGCACCGGGAGATCAACCGCTTCGCACCCGGCGTCCCCGTGCGGCGCTTCCACGGCACCGACCGCACCCTCGCCGAGCCCGACAACGGCTTCGTCCTCACCACGTACGGGACGATGCGCTCCAGTGCGGCCGAACTGGCCGCCCACAGCTGGGGACTGGTCGTCGCCGACGAGGCACAGCATGTGAAGAACCCGCACTCCTCCACAGCGAAGGCCCTGCGCACCATTCCGTCCCCGGCCCGGGTCGCCCTGACCGGCACCCCCGTCGAGAACAACCTCTCCGAGCTCTGGGCCCTGCTCGACTGGACCACTCCCGGGCTGCTCGGGCCCCTCAAGGCCTTCCGGGCCCGCCACGCCCGCATCGTGGAGAACACCGGAACCGCCGCCGGCATCGCCAACGACGAAGCGGTCGAGCGGCTCTCCCGGCTGGTCCGGCCCTTCCTGCTGCGCCGCAAGAAGTCGGACCCGGGCATCGCCCCCGAGCTGCCGCCCAAGACGGAGACCGACCACCCCGTCTTCCTCACCCGCGAACAGGCCACGCTCTACGAGGCCACGGTGCGCGAGACCATGGCGTACATCGAGGCGTCGGAAGGCATCGCCCGGCGTGGCCTGATCATGAAGCTGCTGGCCTCCCTCAAGCAGATCTGCAACCACCCCGCGCAGTATCTGAAGGAGGAGCCCACCCGCCTCACCGGCCGCTCCGGAAAGCTCGCCCTGCTCGACGAACTCCTCGACACGATCCTCGCCGAGGACGGCTCCGTACTCATCTTCACCCAGTACGTGACGATGGCCCGGCTGCTGTCCGCCCACCTCACCTCGCGCGCGATCCCCTCCCAGCTCCTGCACGGCGGCACACCGGTGCCGGAGCGGGAACGGATGGTTGACCGCTTCCAGTCCGGCGAGGTGCCGGTCTTCCTCCTCTCCCTCAAGGCCGCGGGCACCGGGCTGAACCTCACCCGTGCCGCCCATGTCATCCACTACGACCGCTGGTGGAACCCGGCCGTCGAGGAGCAGGCCACGGACCGCGCCTACCGCATCGGGCAGACCCAGCCCGTCCAGGTGCACCGGCTGATCGCCGAAGGCACCGTCGAGGACCGGATCGGCGAGATGCTGCTGGCCAAGCGGGCACTGGCCGACGCCGTGCTCGGCACCGGCGAGAGCGCGCTGACCGAGCTCAGCGACCGTGACCTGGCCGACCTCGTCTCGCTCCGGAGGCCGTCATGAGCCCCCGCCCCCACTCCTCCGGCGCACGGCCCGTCGCCCGGTCCCGCCCGGGCCCCGACGACCTGCGGCGGACCTTCGAGGCCGTGCCGGCGCGCACCTCCGGCGACGACGAGCCGTTCGCGGACAGCTGGTGGGGCCGGGCCTGGGTGACGGCGCTGGAGGACCTCTCGATGGACGCGCCCCGGCTGGCCCGCGGACGCGCGTACGCGGACAGCGGCAACGTCGCGGCGATCACCGTCACCCCCGGTCGTGTCGTCGCCTACGTACACGGCAGCCGCCCCCGGCCCTACCGTGCCGAGCTCCGGCTGCGCACGCTCACCGACCCCGACTGGGACACCTTCCTCGACGCGGTCGCCGCCCGCCCCGGCCACCTCGCCGCACTGCTCGCCAAGGAGATGCCGCACTCCCTGGCCGACACGGCAGCCGCCGCCGGCATCACCCTGCTCCCCGCGGCGGACGATCTCGACCCCGGCTGTTCCTGCCCCGACCGCGGCTGGCCGTGCAAGCACGTGGCGGCGCTCTGTTACCAGATGGCCCGGCTCCTGGACGCCGACCCGTTCGTCCTCCTGCTGCTGCGCGGCCGGGGCGAACGCGAACTCGTGGAGGACCTGGGCCGTCGCAACGCCGCCCACTCCGCGCGGGAGCGGCCCGCGGCACCCGCCACCCCGTCCGTACCGGCCCAGGAGGCGCTCTCCGACCGTTTCCTGCCGCCGCTGCCGGCCCCGTTCCCGGTGGAGCCGCATCCGGGCCGGCCGCCCTCGTACCCCGAGTTCCCCGGCGCCCGGGACCCCCTGGCCCTCGACCAGCTCGCCACCGACGCCGCCGCCCGCGCCCACGCGCTGCTCATCACCGGTACCGACCCGCTCGCGGGTCTCACCGCCTGGCAGGACGCGGTCCGGCTGGCAGCCGCCCGCCCCACGGCCGGACTCACCGCCACCACCCGCGCCCTCTACCGCGAACTGGCGTCCGCCACCGGCCGCAACACCACCGACCTGGCCCGGGCCGTCGCCGCCTGGCGTCAGGGCGGAGCCGAGGGCCTCACCGTCCTGGAGACACCGTGGGACCCCCCGGCCGGTCCGTTCGACCGCGCCCGCCCGGCCCTCGCGGCGGCCGGATTCCCGCGCTTCCAGCCCTGGCGCAACCACCTGACCCACCCCGGAGGCACACTCCAGCTCCGCTTCGGCCACGACGGCCGGTGGTACGGCTACGAATCGGACCCGGGCGAGGACGAATGGTGGCCCAGGGCCGCGCCGGACTCCGACCCGGTGGGCGCGCTGCTCGAACTCAGCGGCGGCTGACCCTGCCGGCGGATCAGCTGTTCAGGAAGACCAGCAGACCGATCAGCAGCACCGCGACGACGGGCAGCATGATCAGCCGGGCCTTGCGGAACGACTCGTTGTCCTGCTGCGCGAGCCCGCGGCCGGCACCGTGTGCGGACGCCAGGTGCTCCCCGGCCATGTCGAGGAGCCGCCGGGTCGTCAGGAGCGACGGCGACCAGTCGCAGTGCGTACAGACGAGGAAGTCGCGGTACGGGTCGTACCTGAAGTCCCGCTCGATGTTGACCGTGAAGACCTGCCCCTCCTCGGTCGTCGCGGTGAAGTGACGTACAGGCGTGCCCATCAGGCTTGCTCCCCGCTGGTCGATGTCCGGTGCAGCGGCACCCGGCCGCGGAACAGTACCCGACGGCTCAGGCGCTCTGCCGGGCGGGCAGTACGGCGTCCACGACGGCAGCGGCGAAACCGGGCGGAACCGGCTTGCTCCGCAGCAGCGCCCGCATCCATACGGCTCCGGCGATCAGGTCGAGCAACAGCATCGGGTCGGCGCCCGGAGGGAGTTCGCCCCGTGCGACGGCCCGTGTGAACACCGGCTCCTCGCGGGAGAACCGGTCGGCGAAGAAGTCGCGGGTCAGTGTGGCGAGCTCGTCGTCCGGAAGTCCCGACCCCGAGGCCACGGCCCGCACGACCGGCTGGGTCCGCGCGCCGGTGACCAGGTCGATGACCTGCTCCGTCAGAGCGATCAGGTCCGCGCGCAGTGTGCCGGTGTCGGGAACATCGATGTCCAGGACCCGGGCGCCGACCAGCGCGGCGTGCAGCAGCGGAGCCTTCGAGGGCCACCAGCGATAGATCGTCGTCTTGTTGACCCCGGCCTCCTGGGCGACGGCTTCGATGGTGAGCCCCGCATAGCCGCGCTCGGCCAGCAGGCGCAGCGTGGCATCGAAGATCGCCTCGGCGGCCCGGGGGCCCTTGCCGGAGCGGTGGCGCGAAGACGGGGCGGGCATGGCGGCAACTCCTCCAGTAATGCAACGCAACGTTGCGTTGCATTGTACTCTGCGTGCGACGGCCGGGCACCACTGCTCGGACGGGCACGGAAGGAGTGGTGATGGAGGAGAAGAAGGTCTCCGGAGCGGTGACGTGGGGGCTGTTGGCAGCTTGGGCGGCCAACGACCTGGAGGAGATCGCCACCATGGCGGGCTGGCTCCGGACCGCCCGGCCGGAACTCAGGAAGCGAATGCCGTGGGTGCCCGAACGGGTGTGGCGGCGGACGGCCCTCTCGCAGCGCGAAGTGAACACGGCCATCGGCCTTATGGGAGGGATCGTCGCGGCCGCCGCCGCGGACGGTGCACGCACCGGCGGACGCAGCCCGTTCTTCGGCACCGTTCTGGCCGGGTTCGGACTGCACGGCGTGGTGCATCTGGCGCAGTCGGCGGCGTACGGCGGCTACACCCCGGGCGTGGTCACATCGCCGACCGTCGTCATTCCGTACTCGCTCTGGGCGCTGCGCCGGCTGCGGGAGGCGGGGGTCCCGGTGGGCGGGGGCCGCACGGTGGCCACCGGGCTGGCGTTCCTGCCGGTGGCCGTGGTGGGGGTGCACACGGCGGCACGTCTCCTGTGCAGGCGGCGGGAGGCCGGGATCTGAACACCGCGGGCCTGCGCCGCGTTCGGGATCAGAAGTCGGCCGTCGTGCGCTCCTCCAGCCGCGCCACCGAGTCCTGCGCGTACGCCTTCTCGTAGGCGTTGCGGATCCGCTCGATCTGCGGATCGCGCAGCCGGGCCTCGGACGCCGGGTAGAGCAGGGTCAGTTCGTAGCTGCGCTCCCGCTCGACGACACCGTTGGAGTCCCGCCACTGGCCCCGGCCGTCCTGGATGGTCAGCCCGTTGGGGAAGCGCGGGGTGACTTCGGCGTCGATGAAGGCAAGGAACTGCCGGTCGGTCACATCCGGTCCGCCGTCCGGGCGTTCGGTGCCGAAGAACAGCCGCGTCTCGATGTACGCCTTGCCGCGCGCGGCAGCCGCCGGCCGGGCGTCCGCGGGCGAGTCGGCCCCCAGGGTGGCGTATGCGACGGGAGTGCCCACGGCCAGGACCGCGAGGCCCGCCGTGGCAGCGGCGAGCGCGGCACGGCGACGCGGGCGGCGGCGGACATCCGGGGATCCGTCGGACGGGCCCGGGTCGTTCGCGGCGATGGGGTGGGGCAGGCGGGACATGGGAGAGGCCCTTCGTTCCGGAAGCGGGGGCAGGCGCGGGCGCGCGGGGCTCACTGTGGCAAGCCGCCCCCGCCCGGCAGCGGCGGCGCAGGGGCGTCGCGCGGAAACCACCCGAACGGGCGGGAGCGGGCTCCCGGGCGGATCCGCGGCGGCAAAAAGCGCTGGTGCGAGGTGTGTTGCTCTTGCTAGCTTCCTGGACGTGGCGAAACTCAATCAGATCATCGCAGTGGAGAAGGGCGTCAAGTCCAAGGCTCACCAGGACCTGACGGCGGCGCATCACGGCCTCCAGAAGGCCGGTCTGCTGGCCGGGATCTCCCGGACCTATCAGCCGAAGGACGAGGAGGGCGAACAGTTGCCGCCCGAGTCGACCCTGGTGCAGATCAAGGCCGAGGACGTGCTGCGGGAGACCGCGGCGACGCTGACCCGCCTCTTCGACGTGACCGCCACGAAGGACTGGGCGAACTGCGCGGCCCGCGCCGACGTCTCGGTCGACGGACGCGTACTGGTGAGCGGCGTGCCGGTGTCGTATCTGCTCTTCCTGGAGAAGCAGCTCACGGACATCAACACCTTCGTCCGCAAGCTCCCGGTGCTCGACGCCTCCGAGGCATGGACCCAGGACCCGTCCACCGACTCCTGGAAGACCGAGCCGGTGCGGACCCTGCGGACGAAGAAGGTGCCCCGCAACCACGTGAAGGCGGAGGCCACCGAGAAGCACCCGGCGCAGGTCGAGGTGTACTACGAGGACATCCCCATCGGCTACTGGACCACGGTCAAGTTCTCCGGTGCGCTGCCCGCGCGGCGGATCAACGAACTGCTCGACCGGGTGGAGAAGCTCCAGCAGGCCGTGAAGTTCGCCCGCGAGGAGGCCAACGGCGTGGACGTCACGGACCAGCGGGTGGGTGATGCGGTCTTCGGTTACCTCTTCGGATGAGGTGACCGACCATGGAATCCCCGGCGGCGGTCGACGCGGCCGGGGTGCGCGAGGAGCGCAAAGCTGAAACTGAAGTTTGTCGTGACGACGCGGTTCAAGTGGAGGTTCGAGTCCTCCCCCCGGCACTTCCGCACTTCCGCACTTCCGTACGTCCCGTACGGATTCGGGCCGGGGTGGCCCAAATGGCAGAGGCAGACCGCGATCAATCTCAGACTCTTGCTCCAGACTCAGCATGCGCCGTCTATCGCCGGATCAACCGGGCCCGTGCCCGTGCGCGTCGAGATGCCGGTTCGACTCCGGCCCGCGGAGCTTCGGTCTGCGGTCGTCTAAAGGCAGGACGCGGCGACATAAAACTGACACGGGACCTTTAAAAGTGCCGGCGTGCCGTACAGGCGGCAATCACAGGGCTCGGGGGCCGGCTACGCCCCCGGGCCCGCTCCCGTTCCCGGCGCCGCGTCACCCTGTGGCGCCGTCGCGCTCAGCGACACCCCGCGCCCGGCGAAGAAGCGCTCGAAGCCGGCCAGCGGCAGCTCCGCCGCCCGGGTCGCGGCCGATGTGCCGGACGGGTTGTGGAAATGCACGCCCGTTCCGTCGGCCGTGCGCGAGGTCAGGAGCACCAGATGGCCGCCGCGTCCCGGTGCGGGCCGCCGCGGGTGACGGATCGCGTAGTGCACGGACGCCATGACGGACCGGCCCTCGTCCAGCAGGTCCAGGATCTCCGCCGGTGCGAGATCCCGGTGGACGGTGGCTTCCAGGCCGTGCCTCTCACGTACGTACATGGCGAACGGGGCGTAGACGAGTCCCCTGATCCCGCCGTCGACGTCCTCGGTGTACGCGCCGTACTCCAGCGCACCGTCCCGCAGCGAGAAGAGTGACGGGGCATCGGCACCGAGCGCCATGCGCAGACAGGTCATCCCGCACAGATGGCCGGCCCAGCGTGCGTACTCCGCGGGTGACTTCGCGCCGGACTCCGCCCAGGCGGGGTCGGACGCCGGGTCCAGCCCGCCCTCGACGATCGGCCCGACGAGCTCGGGCGAGGCGAACTGGGTGTGCACGGGGACCCGGCAGGTGGGACAGCTCACGAGCGGTCTCCGTTCATCTCCGGTGGCCGGTCACTGCCGGTACCCGGTAAGGAAGCGGCCGATGCGGCTGATCGCCGCGTCAAGATCGTCAGCGTACGGGAGGGTCAGGATCCGGAAGTGGTCGGGCCGAGGCCAGTTGAAGCCGGTGCCCTGTACGACCTGGATCTTCTCGCGCAGCAGCAGGTCCAGGACGAACTTCTCGTCGTCGACGATCGGATGAACCTTCGGGTCGATGCGCGGGAAGGCGTACAGCGCACCCTTCGGCTTCACACATGACACGCCGGGGATCTCGTTCAGCTTCTCCCAGGCGCGGTTGCGCTGCTCGTACAGCCTGCCGCCGGGTACCACCAGCTCCCGGATGGACTGGCGGCCGCCGAGGGCGGCCTGGATCGCGTACTGCGCGGGCGCGTTGGGGCACAGGCGCATGGAGGCGAGCATGGTCAGCCCCTCCAGGTAGCTGCGGGCGTGCTGCTTGGGGCCCGACACCACCATCCAGCCCGAGCGGAACCCGGCCACGCGGTACGTCTTCGACAGGCCGCTGAAGGTGAGGCAGACCAGGTCGGGGGCGAGGACCGCCACGCTGTGGTGCTCGGCGTCGTCGTACAGGATCTGGTCGTAGATCTCGTCGGCGAACACCATCAGGCCGTGCCGGCGGGCCAGGTCGAGGATGCCTTCCAACACCTCGCGGGGGTAGACGGCGCCCGTGGGGTTGTTCGGGTTGATGATCACGACGGCCCTGGTGCGGTCGGTGATCTTCGAGGCCATGTCGGCGAGGTCGGGGTTCCAGTCCGCCCCCTCGTCGCACACGTAGTGCACGGCCTTCCCGCCGGCCAGCGTCGTCACCGCGGTCCACAGCGGGTAGTCGGGGGAGGGGATGAGCACCTCGTCGCCGTCCTCCAGCAACCCCTGCACCGCCATGGAGATCAGCTCGGAGACACCGTTGCCGAGAAAGACGTCGTCGACGCCGATCCCGGTGAGCCCCATCGCCTGATAGCGCTGCGCCACGGCCCGGCGGGCGGACAGGATGCCGCGCGAATCCGTGTAGCCGTGGGCCTGCGGGAGCATCCGGATCATGTCCTGGACGATCTCCTCCGGCGCCTCGAAGCCGAACAGTGCCGGATTGCCCGTGTTGAGCCTCAGCACGCTGTGGCCCGCCTCCTCCAGGGCGTTGGCGTGCTCGATGACCGGGCCCCGGATCTCGTAACAGACCTCGTTGAGCTTGCTGGACTGGCGGAATTCCATGCGGTGCCTCCCCGACCCGATTGCGATACTTGGTTTTACCAAGCTTGGGCTTGGAAAGTCCAACAACATGTCTAGACTGCGTCGCATGCCACGTCAGCAACAGCCCGCAACCCGCCCGGTCCGCCGCCGGAGTTACGACCAGTTCTGTGCCGGTGCCCGGGCGCTGGACGCGGTCGGTGACCGGTGGACCCTGCTGATCGTCCGTGAACTGCTGGCCGGTCCCCGGCGCTACACCGATCTCCACGCCGACCTCCCCGGAGTCAGCACGGATGTCCTCGCCTCCCGGCTCAAGGACATGGAGCAGGGCGGGCTGGTCACCCGTCGCAGACTGCCGCCGCCCGCCGCCGCCTCGGTGTACGAACTGACCGGGCGGGGGCACGGACTGCTGCCCGTCCTCGCGGCGCTCGCCGAGTGGGGCGCGCCGGCCCTCGTGGAGCGGCGGCCCACGGACGCGGTCCGGGCGCACTGGTTCGCCCTTCCGCTGCTGCGCGCGCTGGAGGGGTTCGGCGGAGCGGCCGTGGGCGGGGTGGTCGATGTGCGCCTGGACGAGGGTGAGTTCCATGTCCGTACGGGGGAGCAGGCGCCGGGCGAACCGGTCTACGGGGACGGGCCCGCTGTCCGCGCCGACGCGCGCATCGCCCTCGACGCCGAGCTCTGTCTGGCCCTGGGCCGGGGAGAGCTGACGTTCGCCGAGGCCGTCAGGGACGGGCGGATCGAGGTGTCGGGTGAGGGGCCGCTCGCCGTGGAGCTGCGCGGCCCGTGAGGGGCGCGGTGGCGTGATTTGATCGGTCAACTTCTGGGTAGTGTCGGGGCATTTGGGATGTCCGGGACACTGATGAGAGGGAGTTGTCCGTGAGAATTGGCAGACAGCAGGAGCAGCAGGAGCAGCACGGCCGACAGGGACAGCAGAGGCGGCTGGGCAAGGCGCTGGTCATCGCGGGCTGCGTGGCCGCGCTCGGCTTCGTACCGGCGGCGGCCGTCGCCACCCCCGGCAGCGGGGTGAGCGGCACCGTGGTCGCGGAAGGCACCTCGGTGGGCAAGCTGAAGGTGAAGGCGCCGAAGGGGCGCACCGACGTCACCTTCCGGACGATCACGGTCGAGCCGGGCGGCTCCACCGGCTGGCACACCCACCGCGGCCAGCTGATCGCCGTCGTCAAGTCCGGGACGCTGACCCGCACCCTGGACGACTGCACGGTCGAAGTGACCCCTGCGGGCACGTCCTTCATCGAGCCGTCCGGCGCGAAGCACCGACACGTCGGACGCAATCTGGGCACCGAACCCGTCGTCCTCTGGGTGACGTATCTGCTGCCCGAGGGCAGCCCGCTCTCCGACGACGCCGACGCGGTGGACTGCGGAAAGAAGTAGAAGTGCGAGGCACCGCCCTCTGGCGCCCCGGGACGGTCGCAGGACCGCCGGGCGCCGACCGTCAGCGGGCGAGTGTCTCCCCGTACGCGCCGAGGCCGGCGCTCACGAGGCCGTCGCGGAAGGTCAGGACCTCGTACACCCGGCCCCCGATCTGGTTGCGGTAGTCGATCACCAGCGTGTCGACGCCAGCCCGCACGTCCATCACCTCGAACTCGAGGTCGGGGATGAGCTCCAGGCCCCGGGTCCAGTACGCGCGCAGTTCACCCTTGCCGCGGACCGTGCCGGAGGCGTCGCCGGTGAACCTCGCGATCATGGGGGAGCTGAACGTCACGTCCTCGTGGTAGTGCGCCAGGATGCGTTCCAGATCGTGGGAGTTCCAGTCGTCCTGCCACTGCTTGGCGAACGTGCGGGCGAATTCGAGTTCCATGAGCAGGACCGTAACGGGCGTGACCGTTGGCTGCCGCAGATTTTCGGCAAGGGGGCACGATGGTCCCGTGCGATTCGAAGCGATCACCTGGGAACGGCTGGCGGACGAGCTGACCGCGCACGCCGACGCGCTGAAGCCCGCCGACGGCGGACCCTGGCTCAGGATCGCCGTCGACGGCGCTCCGGCGGCCCGTACCACCGAGCTGGCCGACTCCGTAGCCCAGGGGCTGCGACTGCGGGGCCGGGCGGTGCTCCCGGTGTCCACGGCAGGGTTCCTGCGGCCGGCGAGCCTGCGGTACGAGTACGGCAGGCGGGACCCCGACTCGTACTACGGCAGCTGGTTCGACACCGGGGCCCTGTGGCGTGAGGTGTTCGGTCCGCTGGAGCCGGGCGGCAGCGGGCGGGTGCTGCCCGATCTGTGGGATCCGGTCACGGACCGGGCCACGCGGAGCCCGTACCGGCACCTGCCGGAAGGGGGAGTGCTGGTCCTGCACGGGCCGTTGCTGCTGGGGCACTGGTTCCCGTTCGACCTGAGTGTCCATCTGCGGCTGTCGGCCGGAGCGCTGCGGCGGCGCACGGCGGAGGACGAGCAGTGGACCCTGCCCGCATTCGCCCGGTACGAGGACGAGGTGGCGCCCTCCGCGAGCGCGGACGCGGTCGTCAGAGCCGACGATCCGCACCACCCCGCCTGGACCGGGCTGCGGCGGGACGGGTAGCGGAAGCCGTCACCCGGCGGGCAGCGGGGGCCGGCCGCCCACCGTCGTGACGGCCTCCGCCCCCGCCCGGCACCCCGCCGCCACGGCCGTCGCGTCGTCGGCCCCTGCCAGCCGGGCCGCCAGGAAGCCCCCCGTGAACGCGTCACCGGCCCCCGTGGAGTCCACGGCGGCGGGCACGGGTTCGGCCGGAACACGGGCGGTCACCGTTCCCGCGGTGGCGAGCAGCGCGCCGCCGTCGCCCAGGGTGACGGCGACCTGACGGACCAGCAGGCTCAACTTGGCGGCGGCGTCCGCAGGTTCGGCGAGTCCGGTGAGCAGCAGGGCCTCGTCCGCGTTGGGCAGCAGGAGATCCGCGCCCTCGGTCAGGGCCAGGAAACGGTCGACGCCCAGCTCGGCGAGGAACCCGGCCGACGCCGGGTCGATGCTCACCGGAATGTTCCGCCGCCCGGCCTCCCGCAGGGCGAGCAGGGCCGTCGCACGGCTGGTCGTGGCGAAGAGGAGGTAGCCGGAGAGATGGAGGTGGGCGATGCCGTCGAGCATCGCGGGCGACCAGTCCTCCGGGGAGAGCCGCAGCACGGCCCCGCTGTCGGTGAGGAAGGTGCGCTCGGCGGACGGGTCGACCAGGGCGACGACGGTGCCCGTCGGCGCCTCGTCGTCCACGGCCAGCAGATCGCGTACGCCCGCCCGCCGGAGCCGGTCCCGGTGCCAGTCCGCGGAGTCGGCGCCGACACGCGCCACCAGTCGCACGTCACGGCAGCCCGAACGAACCGCCCAGCAAGCCACGTTGGCCCCCGCGCCACCGGCCCGCGTCCGGATCCGGGCCGTCGTGTCCGTGCCGTGCAGCAGGGCCGGACCGTGCCGCGCCACCACGTCCGTGACCACGTCCCCGACGACGAGAAGGCCGCCGGTCACCGGGCGGCCCAGGCCGTGGCGATCCGCGCGGCGAGCGCCACATTGCCGCGGACGGCCGCCAGATTGGCCTCCAGCGACGCCCCTTCGGTGCCCCGCGTCAGATGATCGAGCAGATACGGCGTGACGGCCTGGCCGGCGATGCCGCGCTCCCGGCACGCGTCCAGCGCCTCCGCCAGGACCCGGTCGTGCAGACCGGGATCCAGCTGTTCGTCCTGCGGTACGGGGTTGGCCACGATCAGCGCGGCCCCGGGGCCGCCGAGCGCGTCCTGTGCCGCCATCACCTCGGCCACCTCCTCGGGCGAACGGACGGTCCAGTCGACCGGCTCGCCCGAACTGCTCAGATAGAAGCCGGGGAACCGGTCGGTGCCGTACCCGAGTACCCCCACCCCGAGCGTCTCCAGACGCTGCAGCGTGGCGGGCACGTCCAGGATCGACTTCACTCCCGCGCAGACCACGGTGATGCCCGTCCGGGCCAGCAGCCGCAGATCCGCGGACTCGTCCTGCGTCTCCGTCCAGCCCCGGTGCACGCCCCCGAGCCCGCCGGTCGCGAAGACACGCAGGCCCGCCCGCGAGGCGAGGAACGCGGTCGCCGAGACCGTCGTGGCACCGCTCGCGCCCGTCGCCAGTGCCGGGGCGAGGTCCCGGTGTCCCAGCTTGCGCATCGCCGGGTCCTCGGCCACCCGCTCCAACTGGGCCTTGTCCAGGCCGACCCGGGCGCTGCCGTCCAGCACGGCGACGGTGGCGGGCACGGCGCCGGCCGACCGCACGATGCCCTCCAGTTCCTCGGCGACCCGCAGATTGCGCGGACGGGGCAGACCGTGCGCGATGATCGTCGACTCCAGGGCGACGACGGGCCGGTGCCCGGCCAGGGCGGCCCGCACCTCCGCGGAGAGTACGGGGGTGCGGGGGGCGGTGGCGGACGGCTCAGTCAGTGACATGTTCACATCCCTGTCGCGGACGGAGCGGGCTCAAACGTGTGCTCGCGCGGGCGGCCGGAAGACGCTGCCGCCCCGTTATCGTCGGGCCATGAACCCTCCGACCGACCGCCCGTCGCCTACGGTTCGGCACTTCTACGACGACCTGGCCGCGGACTACGACCTCATCTACGCGGACTGGGAGGCGAGCATCGCGCGGCAGGCCGACGCGCTCTCGGCGCTCATCGACGGAACGGCCGATTCGGGCAACGGGCCCGCCGGGTACGACGTGCTGGACTGCGCCTGCGGCATCGGGACCCAGGCGCTGGGGCTGGCCGCGCTGGGGTACCGGGTCACCGGCAGCGATCTGAGCCCCGTCGCGGTGACCCGTGCCGCGAGGGAGGCGGCCTCGCGCGGGCTGACGCTGCCGGTGACCGCCGCCGACATGACGACGCTCCCGTTTCGCGACGGCTCGTTCGACGTCGTCGTGTGCGCCGACAACTCCCTGCCGCATCTGCTCACTCCGCAGGCGGTACTGGCCGCGCTCGGCGAGATGCGAAGGGTGCTGCGGCCCGGCGGGGTGCTGCTGCTGTCCACCCGGCCGTACGACCGGCTGCGCCACGAACGGCCGGCGTCCACTCCTCCGCAGGTCAGGAAGGGCCAAGGGGGACGGGTGGTCACCTTCCAGTTGTGGCACTGGCAGCCGGACGGCGAGCGGTACGACCTGGAGCATTTCCAGCTGCTGCCCGACGCGTCGGCGGACTCCGACGGGGAGAGGGACCGGGGGGACGGCTGGAACGTACGTACGCGGCGCGCCTCGTACTGGGCGCTGTCGCAGGCGCAGCTCGTCGAGTTCGCGACGCGGGCAGGGCTGCGGGAGCCGATGTGGCACGAGCCCGACGAGTCGGGCTTCTTTCAGCCCGTCCTGGTGGCGAGACGACCAGGGGCACTGGCTAAGGTGACCGGCCATGACCACATTTGATCAAGCCCCCGCCTCCTTCGCCGTGCACATCCCGGACACCGTCCTCGAACGGGAACCGCTCGAACCCGGGCAGATCGTGTCGGGTGAGCCCGAGGTCACGGGCAAGGTGTTGTGGGAGTCGGCCGACGGCAAGCAGGTGCGCGGGATCTGGCAGATCACGCCGGGCGTGGTCACGGACACCGAGGCCAACGAACTGTTCGTGGTCGTCAGCGGGCGTGCGACCGTGGCGGTCGAGGGCGGCGCCACGCTGGAGATCGGACCCGGGGACGCCTGTGTGCTGCGCGAGGGCGACCGGACGACGTGGACCGTGCACGAGACGCTGCGCAAGGCGTACCACATCAGCCTCTGAGCAGCCCTGGGCCAGGTGTCGGGCAGGGCGTGCGGCCGCTGCCCGCTCCGCTGCCCGCTGCTCGCTCCCTGCAGCCCGCTCTCAGGCCGTGGCGCGGTGGGTGAGGCTCCGGCGCAGCGCCAGCGCCGCCATCGGCAGCAGCAGGCACGCTCCGGTCAGGTTGAGCCAGCCGTAGCCGGCCTGGGAGACGATCACGCCGGCGACCGCGCCGCCGATGCCCGCCGACGCGTTCATGGTGAGGTCCGACAGCCCCTGCACGGCGGCGCGTGCCGCCTGCGGGACGGAGTCGGTGAGCAGCGCCGAACCCGCCACCAGGCCCGCGGACCAGCCGAGGCCGAGTACGAACAGGCCCGCCGCGGTTCTGCCGTGCGCGGCGCCCGCGGTGCCGGCCAGCAACGCGGCGAGGGCGAGCAGCCCGGCGGCCAGCCCGATGACGGTGAGGCGGCCGAAGCGGTCCGCCAGCCAGCCCATCACCGGCGAGAACGCGTACATCCCGGCGATGTGGCCGCTGATCACCAGCCCGATCAGCTGGAGGTCCGCGCCGTGATGGCCGAGGTCGACCGGCGTCATCACCATGATCGAGACCATCGCGGTGTGCGAGACGGTCACGGTCACCAGGGCGAGCCGGGCCATGGGCGAGGCCCGCACGGCCGCGAGACCCGCGCGCAGCGAACGGCCGTCGGCCGACCGGTTCTCCTGCGGGGCCAGGGCGCGCGCGGTGAGGAGAGGATCGGGCCGCAGCAGCACCGCGACCACGACGGCGGCGAGCAGGAAGATGCCGGCCGCCCAGACGAACGGGCCGGCCGTCTCCGAGACGGCGGTGCCCCGGAACACCCGGCCCGCCGGGGCCGCGATGTTGGGTCCGAGCACCGAGCCGATGGTGGTGGCCCAGATGACGGTCGAGATCGCCCGGCCGCGGCGGTCGGGTTCGGCGAGATCGGCGGCGGCGAACCTGGCCTGGAGGTTGGCCGAGGAACCCGCGCCGAACCCGGCCATGCCGAGCAGCAGCAGCGGGAAGCTCTCCACGACGGTCGCCAGCACCACGAGGCCCGCGCCGAGCGCCCCGATCAGATACGCCAGCACGAGTCCGGGGCGGCGGCCCCGCGAGGTCATCAGCGCGGCCAGTGGCAGCGAGAGCAGTGCGGTACCGGTCACCGACGCGGTGGGCGCGAGGCCCGACAGCGCCTCGGATCCGCTGACGCGCGTCGCCAGCACCGGGGCCAGGGCGATGCCGATGGGCACGCCGAGGCCGCCGAGTATCTGACTGGCGATGAGCACGCCGGACGTCCTGCGCCGGAGTGCGGGCAGGTCCGCCGCGGTGACCGGTCCGGCGGTGACCGGTCCGTCGGGGGTGTCGGGAGCGTTGATGGTGTGGGGCACCGACGCAGTGTGCCAGGCGGCACGCGGGGTCCGAACCCCCGTGTTCGAACCCCGCAGGTCATGGCAGCCGTGCCGGGTCCGGACACGACCCCGCAGGGCCCCGTCGGCTCAGAACAGCGGCTGCGGCAGCACACCCTCCAGAGCCAGCAGCTGCCGCTTGGTCTCCAGCCCGCCGCCGAAGCCGCCGAGCCCGCCGTCGCTCTCCACCACCCGGTGGCAGGGCACCACCACGGGCAGCGGGTTGGACCCCATCGCGGCGCCGACCGCCTGGGCCGCTCCGGGCTGGCCCACCCGGTCGGCGAGGTCTCCGTACCCGGCGACCGCGCCGTACGGCACGCCCGCCGCCAGTTCGCGGAGCACCTGGCGGTTGAAGCCGCTCGTCAGCGACCAGTCCAGGTCGAGCGAGAACTCCCGCAGTGTGCCCGCGAAGTACGCCGCGAGCTGGCGCACGGGTTCGGCCAGGCGCGCGGAGCCGGGTGACTCCACCGGTTCGGCGCCGAGCCGGGTACGCAACCGGTCCAGCGCCTTGTCCCGGACCGCCGGCCGGGCGTGGAAGACCACGGTCACCAACCCGGCACCGGTCGCGGCCAGCAGGAGCGGGCCGATGTCACTGTCGACCACGGCCCACTCGACAACCCCGTCGCTGTTCATGGTCACCACGGTACGGCCGCCCACTGACAACGGACGCCGGCTCCCGGCGCCCCGAGCGGTCAGCCGGTGGCCTCACGCACCACGTCGGGGGTGTTGGTGATGATGCCGTCCACGCCGTAGCCGGCCACCTGGAGCGCGTGCTCGGCGTCGTTGACCGTCCATGCGCTGACCTGGAGCCGCTTGTCGTGCGGGCCCTTCAGCGCGTGCACCGCCGCCACGTACTCGCCCGAGACCGAGGTGTACGCCGGGTTGATCTGGTCGGTGAACTGCGCGTACGACGGCAGATCCGCGACGGCCGGAGTGCCGAGGAAGCCCGTGACGACGTCCGGGCGCTGCTCGTGCACCTTGCGCACGCTGCCGGCGCCGAAGCTCTGGATCACCAGACGGCCGCGGACGTGCTCGCGGTCGAGCCACCCCTCCTGGCGCAGGACCCGCAGGGTCGCCTGCTCGATTCCGGGATAGGTCTCGGGGCTCTTGATCTCCAGGAGGAGGTTCTGGCCGTTGCGCCCGATCCGGTGCAGGTACTGCCGCAGGGTCGGCACCCGGGCCCCGGCGTACAGCGGACCGAACCAGCTGCCCGCGTCCAGCCGGGCGATCTCGGCGGCCGTGAAGTCCTTGACCGCCCACGGAGCACGGTCGGGGAAGACCTCCTCGGCGTCCGTGGTCCGCTTCAGATCGGTGTCGTGGATGACGACCAGCACGCCGTCCCGGGTCAGCTGGACGTCGTTCTCCACCCAGTCGAAGCCCAGGACGTCGGCCTTGTCCACGGCCGCCAGGGTGTTCTCCGGAGCGTAGGCCGACGCACCCCGGTGGGCGATGACCAGCGGCTCGTCCGTCCTGCCCCGGGCCACGTCGCCCAGCGTCCGGACGCCGGTGCCGAAGGCCGTCGCGGAGGGGGCGGCGACGGTGTGGGCCACCGTCGCGGTGCGGCCGGCCGGGGTGGCGCCCGTGCCCGGCGTCCCGGCGGCCGTGCTCGACAGCAGCCACGCGCCGGCGCCCAGCAGGGCGACGGCAGCGGCGGAGGCGGTTGCGGTGCCTGCGTACACGTGGACTCCTTGCGTCAGAGTGACGGACGGCCCGAGGGTCCCAGCCGTCCCCGAACAGGGAAGGGGCGACGGATGGCCACGACGTGAACGCACCTCGGAGACCGGGTCACGGGCCGCCGTCCCTGTCGATAAAATGCAGCTCTTCTGTTTGTTTGCCGGGCCTTGCGCCTTAGGGTCATCCGAACCCGGGCTTCTGCGAAGGGCGTACGAGCATGCAGGGCACAATCGACGGATTCGGCTACGGGGCGGTCACTCCCGTGGCCGCTTTCCTGATGGCCTGTCTCGGCGCGGCCCTGGGCCTGCGCTGCACCACCCGGTCATTGCGCACCGAGCGCTCCTTCAAGGCCGGCTGGCTGGCTCTGGGTGCGACCTCCATAGGCTCCGGCATCTGGACGATGCACTTCATCGCGATGGTGGGGTTCACCGTCGAAGAGGTGCCGATCGGTTACGACAAGCCGATCACCTTCGCCAGCCTCGCGGTCGCGATCGTCATGGTCGGTATCGGGATCTTCCTGGTCGGGTACCGCGGGGCCACCCGCATGGCGCTGGTGACGGGAGGAACGATCACCGGACTCGGTGTGGCCTCCATGCATTACCTCGGCATGGCCGGTATGCGACTTGATGGGCAGTTCGAGTACGACACGATCACCGTGTCCGCGTCGGTCGTCATCGCCGTGGTGGCCTCGACCGCCGCACTCTGGGCCGCGGTCTCCATCCACGGCTTCCTGCCCAGCCTCGGCGCCAGCGTCGTGATGGGTGTCGCGGTGAGCGGGATGCACTACACGGGCATGGCCGCCCTCAGGGTCCACCTCCACCCCGCCGCCGCCCTCACCGGCTCCTCCTCGGGCTCCGGCGACAGCGCCACCGCGCTGCTCGTCCCCATGCTGATCGGCCCGGCGTGTTTCCTGCTGCTGGCCGCCGTCGTCGTGATGTTCGACCCCCTGGTGGTCATGGGCACCCCCGACTGGAACGACCCCGCGGCCGTCCGAGGAGACCGGATGCCCGGCATTCCGGCCCAGCGCCAGGTTCCCCGGTTCGGTACGCACGCCGACCCGGCCTCGTTCCACACTCAGCAGCGCCAGGACTCCACGCAGCCGCAGGACTGGTGACCGCCGGGCCGCCGCGTGCCCTGAGCCGGCCCCGTTGTCAGTGGGGGGTCGTACGGTGGTTGCATGCGGCCCGTTTCGAAGATCGAACGTTCGGTGGCGCCTTTCGAGGTCGTCAGTCCCTACCAGCCCAGCGGCGACCAGCCGGCGGCCATCGCCGAGCTGGAGCGGCGCGTCCGGGCGGGTGAGAAGGACGTCGTGCTCCTCGGCGCGACCGGCACCGGCAAATCGGCGACCACCGCCTGGATGATCGAGAAGCTCCAGCGCCCCACCCTGGTGATGGCGCCGAACAAGACCCTCGCCGCCCAGCTGGCCAACGAGTTCCGCGAGCTCCTGCCGAACAACGCCGTCGAGTACTTCGTCTCGTACTACGACTACTACCAGCCCGAGGCGTACGTCCCGCAGTCGGACACCTACATCGAGAAGGACTCCTCGATCAACGAGGAGGTCGAGCGGCTCCGCCACTCCGCCACGAACTCGCTGCTGACCCGGCGGGACGTAGTCGTGGTCGCCTCCGTGTCCTGCATCTACGGCCTCGGCACCCCGCAGGAGTACGTGGACCGGATGGTCCAGCTCAAGGTGGGTGACGAGATCGACCGCGACCAGCTGCTGCGCCGCTTCGTCGAGATGCAGTACACCCGCAACGACCTGGCGTTCACCCGCGGCACCTTCCGGGTGCGCGGCGACACCATCGAGATCTTCCCGGTCTACGAGGAGCTCGCCGTCCGCATCGAGATGTTCGGTGACGAGATCGAGGCCCTCTCCACCCTCCACCCGCTCACCGGCGAGATCATCAGCGAGGACCGGTCGCTCCACGTCTTCCCCGCCAGCCACTACGTCGCGGGCCCCGAGCGCATGGAGAAGGCGGTCGGCCGGATCGAGAAGGAGCTGGAGCAGCGCCTCGCCGAGCTGGAGAAGCAGGGCAAGATGCTGGAGGCCCAGCGACTGCGCATGCGTACGACGTACGACATCGAGATGCTGCGCCAGATCGGCACCTGCTCCGGTGTCGAGAACTACTCGATGCACTTCGACGACCGCGACCCCGGCACCGCTCCCCACACCCTCCTCGACTACTTCCCCGAGGACTTCCTCCTCGTCCTCGACGAGTCGCACGTCACCGTCCCGCAGATCGGCGCGATGTACGAGGGCGACGCCTCCCGGAAGCGGACCCTCGTCGACCACGGCTTCCGGCTGCCCTCGGCCCTGGACAACCGCCCGCTGAAGTGGGAGGAGTTCCTCGGACGGATCAACCAGACGGTCTACCTCTCCGCCACCCCCGGCAAGTACGAGCTCTCCCGGGGCGACGGCTTCGTGGAGCAGATCATCCGGCCCACCGGCCTCGTCGACCCGGAGATCGTCGTCAAGCCCACCGAGGGCCAGATCGACGACCTGGTGCACGAGATCCGCAAGCGCACCGAGAAGGACGAGCGGGTCCTGGTCACCACCCTCACCAAGAAGATGTCGGAGGACCTCACCGACTACTTCCTGGAGCTGGGCATCCAGGTCCGTTACCTGCACAGCGACGTCGACACCCTGCGCCGTATCGAGCTGCTGCGGGAACTGCGCTCGGGCGAGTACGACGTCCTGGTCGGGATCAACCTCCTGCGCGAGGGACTCGACCTGCCCGAGGTGTCGCTCGTGGCCATCCTCGACGCCGACAAGCAGGGCTTCCTGCGCTCGGCCACCTCACTGATCCAGACCGTCGGACGCGCGGCTCGTAACGTGTCGGGGCAGGTCCATATGTACGCCGACAAGATCACCCCGGCTATGGCGCAGGCCATCGACGAGACCAACCGCCGTCGCGAGAAGCAGATCGCGTACAACACCGAGCGCGGACTCGACCCGCAGCCGCTGCGCAAGAAGATCAACGACATCGTCGCGACGATCGCCCGCGAGGAGGTCGACACCGAGCAACTCCTCGGCACCGGCTACCGCCAGGGCAAGGGGACCAAGGCGCCCGTGCCCACGCTGGGTATCAAGACCGGTGCCGCGAAGGGGAAGGCCGGCGGGGACAAGGCGGCGGTCACCGACCGCCCGGCCACCGAGCTCGCCGGGATCATCGAGGAGATGACCGACCGGATGCGTGCCGCCGCCGCCGACCTGCAGTTCGAGGTGGCCGCCAGGCTGCGTGACGAGGTGGGGGAGCTGAAGAAGGAGTTGCGCCAGATGCGGGAGGCGGGTCTGGCCTGACCCCGCGGCGTCCGGTGTGTTGCAGGACCGACACAAAACGGCCCGGGGCGGCTGTGTCCGCGGTGTGAATGCGTAGGGTGCTGGAAAACCGCGCAAGGACGGTTGCGGGGACAGCGGAGAGGGGACAGCGCGTGACGGTCAATATGACCAAGGGTCAGGCCATCAGCCTGCAGAAGAGCGACGGGGGGACCCTGACCGCGGTACGGATGGGGCTCGGCTGGCAAGCGGCTCCGCGCCGCGGTCTGTTCGGCTCGCGCACCCGGGAGATCGACCTGGACGCCTCGGCGGTCCTGTTCGCCGACAAGCAGCCGGTCGACGTCGTGTTCTTCCGGCACCTCGTCAGCGACGACGGCTCGGTCAAGCACACCGGGGACAACCTGGTCGGCGGCGCCGGCTCGGGCGGTGACGACGAGGCGATCCTGGTCGACCTCCAGCGGGTGCCGGTCCACATCGACCAGATCGTCTTCACGGTGAACTCCTTCACCGGCCAGACGTTCCAGGAGGTGCAGAACGCCTTCTGCCGCATCGTGGACGAGACCAACGGCCAGGAGCTCGCCCGCTACACGCTGGACGGCGGCGGGCAGTACACCGCCCAGATCATGGCGAAGGTCCACCGTTCGGGAAGCGGATGGCAGATGACCGCCATCGGCAACCCGGCCAACGGCCGTACCTTCCAGGACCTCATGCCGGCGATCCTGCCGCACCTGTAGGCAGTCCCGGGCCCACGGGTCCGCATCATGACGCGCAGCTCCCGGCAGCATCGGCCGCCGGGAGCTGCACCGCATCGCGGCACCGGCACCGCCGGCGCCGCACCACGCACGACACCGCATCGCGCAGCAGCAACTCGTCGAGGGGACAGGGCAATGACGGCCGAGCTGGTCCGGGGGCAGAACCACACGTTGCCCCAGACCCGTCTGGAGATCCGGGTTTCGGCCGGCGCGCCCGTCGTGGCCGGTGCCACGCTCGGGGACGAGCACGGCACCGTGCACGGCGTCGAGTGGATAGCCCACCCCGGCTCTCCGCAGCTGCCCGGCCTGGAGGTGTCCAGGCAGGCCGCGGCCGAGCACCGGCTCGCGGTCGACCTCGACGCCCTGCCCGAGGCGGTGCACCGGGTCACGGTGCTGCTGGCGCTGCCGCTGGAGGCGGGCGGCCCGACCAGGTTCGGGACCGTGGCCTCGCCCTTCGTCGCCGTCACCGGACTCGACGGCACGGAGATCGCCACCTTCACCCTGACCGGTCTGGACAGCGAGTCCGCCGTCGCCGCCCTGGAGCTCTACCGCAGGCAGGGGGCCTGGAAGGTCCGCGCGGTCGGGCAGGGCTACGCCGGCGGTCTCGCCGCGATGCTCGCCGACCAGGGCGTCGCCGGGGCGGCCGAACTGGCGAGGTCGATCCAGGAAGCGGTAGCCCGCGGACTGGCCCGCTCGGTGACCCCGCCCCCGCCCCGCACCCCGGAGGGCGGCCGGGTCCGACACGCGGGAGGGCCCGGGGCGCCCCAGAGCGCCGGGCGGCCCCACGCGGCCCCGCAGCCCGAGCCCCTGAACGAGCCCTCCTCACCGTCCTCCGTACCCACCACCCCGGTCGCCCCGGCCCCGCCCTCCGCGGGGGGCCCCATCGACTACGCGCACCCGCGCCGGGAGTCGACCGCGCCCCCGCCGCCTCCGCCCGCCGCGCCGCCCGCCCAGCCCGGCAGGCCCGCGACCCCCGTGGCGGGGGACGCGACCGGCTGGTCGATGGACGAGCGCCTCTACAACCAGGTCTGGGGCATGTTCGAGGACCTGGCCCGGGCCACCGCCGCGTACCGCAGCGCCGTCGACTTCGCCGAATCCCGGATGGACCAGGAGCTGGAGCGGACCCTGTCCGATCCGCGCAGCCGGATCGGCGGCGCGGGCGACCGGGCCCGCGAGCAGGCCCGGGCCAAGCGCGACGAGCTGACCGGCCGGGCCCGCGAGGCACTGGACCGCGACCTCGCCCAGCTCGCCGCCGAGTCCGCCGTGGTGGAGCCCGCGCTGCCCGCCGCGTACGCGGGCTGGGACAACCCCGTCTGGCACGCCTACCGCGTCCCGATGGAGATCCCGATGGCTCTGCGGATCGGTGACCTCCATCTGCCGGAGAGCAGCGGGATGAGCATTCCACTGCTCGTCCGGCTGCCGCTGGAGCGCGGCATGTGGATCGACAGCGGACGCACGGCGTCCGAGGCCGCCGCCCTGACCGATACGGACCAGCTGCGCCGGCTGGCCATGGAGAGCGCCGTCCTGCACGCGGCGCGGATGCTCGCCGTCTACCCGCCGAACGAGTTCTCGGTCCATGTCATCGACCCGGCGGGTTCCGCCGCCACTGCGCTGGCCCCGCTGGTCGCTGCCGGGGTACTCGCGAGCCCGCCCGCGTCCGGTCCCGGGGGAGTGTCCTCCGTCCTGGCCCACCTCACCCGGCGTGTCGACCTGGTGCAGATGGCCATCAGGGCCGGAGCCGCCGATTCGCTGCCGCCCGACCTGGACCCGGCCGAGCAGCTGCTGATCGTCAACGACTTCCCGCACGGCTTCGATGACCGCGCTGTCACCCAGTTGCGCTATCTCGCCGACGAGGGGCCTGCCGTCGGCGTGCATCTCATGATGGTCGCGGACCGGGAGGACGCCTCCGCGTACGGTCCGGTTCTCGACCCGCTGTGGCGGTCCCTGCTCCGCGTCACCCCGGTCGCCGACGACCATCTGGCCGACCCCTGGGTCGGTCACGCATGGACGTACGAGCCGCCCGCGACCCCGCCCGGCAGCCGTGTGCTGGAGCAGGTTCTGGAACGCGTGGCAGCCGCGCGCCGCACCGGGCAACGCTGACACGTCGACCTGGCCGCTGCGGCCGTACCCACTCCCACCTGGTGTTTTGGAGCATCTTTACCCTTCTCTTTACCTTTCCTTGGTGTTCCCTGTACTGTTCATTGGGCGGAGGGGAGTACTCCCGATCGCGGCGTGCCCGTCAGTACGGACTGTGACCGGTCCCGGGGCGCCGGCCCAGGCGCGCATCCCGTGCGCCCAGGTGGAAGAGACCTCCGGCAGCGACGACGCTGATCAGTAGCCGTAGCGAACTGCCGGAGGCGCAGTGGACGTTTCATGGACCCTCTGGGCGCTGACCATTCTTGGTCTGAGCGCCCTCATCGCCGTCGACTTCTTCATCGGGCGCAAGCCTCATGACGTATCGACCAAGGAAGCCGGAATCTGGACGATCGTCTGGATCGCGCTGGCCGCCCTCTTCGGGATCGGCCTGTTCGTGTTCGGCGAGAGCCAGGCATCGGGCGAGTTCTTCGCCGGCTTCATCACCGAGAAATCACTGAGCGTCGACAACCTCTTCGTCTTCGTGCTGATCATGGCGAAGTTCTCGGTGCCCTCCCACCTCCAGCAGCGGGTGCTGCTGATCGGCGTGCTGATCGCCCTGGTGCTGAGGGCGATCTTCATCGCCGCAGGCGCCGCGGTCATCGCCAACTTCTCGTGGGTCTTCTACATCTTCGGGGCGTTCCTGATCTACACCGCCTGGAAGCTGGTCCAGGAGGCGCGGGCCGGCGAGGAGGAAGAGGAGATCGAGGACAACCGCCTCCTCAAGAGCATCGAGCGCCGCTTCGGCGTCGCCGACCGGTACCACGGGACCAAGCTCTTCATCCGCGTCAACGGCAAGCGCGTCCTGACGCCCCTGATGGTCGTCATGCTCGCCATCGGCACCACCGATGTGCTGTTCGCGCTGGACTCCATCCCCGCGATCTTCGGCCTGACCCAGGACCCGTACATCGTGTTCACCGCCAACGCCTTCGCGCTGATGGGGCTGCGGCAGCTGTACTTCCTGATCGGCGGCCTGCTCAAGAAGCTGGTCCACCTCAGCTACGGGCTCTCGGTCATCCTCGGCTTCATCGGCGTCAAGCTGGTGCTGCACGCGCTGCACGAGTCCGGGGTGCACGTCCCCGAGATCTCCATCGCGGTCTCGCTCGGCGTCATCTGCGGGGTGCTGGTGATCACCACCATCACCAGTCTGATCGCCAACAAGAAGCAGGCCGAGGCGGACGTCGCGGCGGGGGCGGGGAAGGCCGCGGATCCCGCGGACAAGAGCGCGGGCATAGACGCCTGAGCGGAGACGGGGGGTGTGGGCGCGCGGATCGCGCGCCCACACCCCCCGTCGTCGTCACCAGCCCCGCGCGCGCCATTCGGGCAGCCGCGGGCGCTCGTCGCCGAGTGTGGTGTCGTGCCCGTGTCCGGGGTAGACCCACGTCTCGTCCGGCAGCGGGTCGAAGAGCTTGGTCTCCACGTCGTGCAGCAGGCTCACGAACGCCTCGGAATCGTCGAACGTGTTGCCGACCCCGCCCGGGAAGAGGCAGTCCCCGGTGAACAGGTGCGGAGCGCCGTGCGGGTCGTCGTAGACGAGCGCGATCGAGCCCGGGGTGTGGCCGGTCAGATGGCGGGCGGTCAGGGCGACCTGCCCGACCCTGATCGTGTCGCCGTCCTCGACGAGCACATCCGTCGGGACCGGGATGCCCTCGGCGTCGAACCGCCCGGCGTACGTTCGCGCACCGGTGGCCGCGACCACCTCGCCCAGCGCCTGCCAGTGGTCGCCGTGCCGGTGTGTGGTGACGACCGAGGCGATCGAGTCGTCACCGATCAGCGTCAGCAGGGTCCCGGCCTCGTTGGCCGCGTCGATCAGGAGCTGTTCGCCGGTCGCCCGGCAGCGCAGGAGATAGGCGTTGTTGTTCATCGGGCCGACGGCGACCTTGGAGATCATCAGATCCGTCAACTCGTGTACGTCCGCACGCCCGCCGACCTTGACCGTTCCGCTGTACGTCATGCCTCTCAGCCTATAGCGGGGGCAGTGCGGGAAGGGCTCCGCCTTCGACGGTCAGGGCGGACCCGTCGCGCCGTCCGCTGAGCCAGCCGAGCAGCTCGGACGCCGTACCGCGGACGACGACGCGCCCGCCCTCCGCGCCGCCTCCGGTCGTCCAGCGGCGGCCGGTGCCGTCGGCCACGTCCGTCGGGACGACCGCGGGGTGCCCGGTGAAGCGCCCGGTGAGGAAGCCGATCTCGCGGGCGGTGAACTCGTCCGGCAGGTCCTCCAGCTCATAGCCGATCCCCAGGTCGACGTGGTGCAGCTCGACCTCGCCGCGGCGGCGGAAGGGGATCTGTGACGCGGAGTCCGTCACCCCGTTGCGCAGGGTCACCGTGCGCGACCAGTCGGCGGGGACCGCGGCGGCCGCCGCGAAGCGGTCCGCGCTCGCGGTCAGGTCGGCGAGCTGCTCCACCTGCGGCCGGGGCGCGTCCCGCTCGATGTCACCGTCGCGGGTTTCGCTGTCTGCGTACATGGGCCGGCCCTGGAGAACATTTACCAGCGCGTCGGCGTTACGTGAGAGGTGAGCGACAACATGACCCCGACTCCAGCCCGGGAGGCGCGACGGCTCGGCGAGCGCCGCGTCGTCGAGTTTTCCCGTGGCGCTGAGCAGTCGGTCGGTCGCCTCACGCAGTGCTGCCAGGTCGTGCACATGATCAGTCATGGGCCGAGCCTAGCGTCGGCCACTCATTCGGGTGAAGGAGTCATCAGCCGTCCGTAAATCGAATGCGCGTGCTATACGCTCGGAGTCGAAAGCTTCGTACATCGCTGTGGCACCCCCCATACCCTGGGGCAGGGGCTCAGTTCCCCCGCTTCTCTCTAGAAAGGTGCGGACCGGCGTGGCCGACCGTCTCATCGTCCGTGGCGCTCGCGAGCACAACCTCAAGAACGTCTCGCTCGACCTCCCCCGCGACTCCCTCATCGTCTTCACCGGGCTCTCCGGGTCGGGCAAGTCGTCGCTCGCGTTCGACACGATCTTCGCCGAGGGCCAGCGGCGCTACGTGGAGTCCCTCTCCTCGTACGCCCGGCAGTTCCTCGGCCAGATGGACAAGCCGGACGTCGACTTCATCGAGGGCCTGTCGCCGGCCGTCTCCATCGACCAGAAGTCGACCTCGCGCAACCCGCGCTCGACGGTCGGCACGATCACCGAGGTCTACGACTACCTCCGGCTGCTCTTCGCCAGGATCGGCAAGCCGCACTGTCCCGAGTGCGGCCGTCCCATCTCGCGCCAGTCGCCGCAGGCCATCGTGGACAAGGTCCTCGGCCTGCCCGAGGGCAGCCGATTCCAGGTGCTCTCGCCGCTGGTCCGCGAGCGCAAGGGCGAGTTCGTCGACCTCTTCGCCGACCTGCAGACCAAGGGATACAGCAGGGCCAGGGTCGACGGCGCGACCATCCAGCTCTCCGAGCCGCCCACGCTCAAGAAGCAGGAGAAGCACACCATCGAGGTGGTCATCGACCGCCTCACGGTGAAGGACAGCGCCAAGCGCCGGCTGACCGACTCGGTCGAGACCGCGCTGGGCCTCTCCGGCGGCATGGTCGTGCTCGACTTCGTCGACCTCCCAGAGGACGACCCCGAGCGCGAGCGGATGTACTCCGAGCACCTCTACTGCCCGTACGACGACCTCTCCTTCGAGGAGCTGGAGCCGCGCTCCTTCTCCTTCAACTCTCCCTTCGGCGCCTGCCCCGACTGCACGGGTATCGGCACGCGGATGGAGGTCGACCCGGAACTGATCGTCCCGGACGAGGAGAAGTCCCTCGACGAGGGCGCGATCCACCCCTGGTCGCACGGCCATACCAAGGAGTACTTCGGCCGCCAGATCAACGCCCTGGCCGAAGCCCTCGGATTCCGTACGGACATCCCCTGGGCAGGGCTCCCGCAGCGCGCCAAGAAGGCCCTGCTCTTCGGCCACAAGATCCAGACCGAGGTCCGCTACCGCAACCGGTACGGGCGCGAGCGCGCCTACACCACGCCGTCCTTCGAAGGTGCGGTGCAGTTCGTCAAGAGGCGGCACTCCGAGGCGGAGAGCGACTCCAGCCGGGAGCGCTTCGAGGGCTATATGCGCGAGGTGCCCTGCCCGACCTGTGAGGGCACCCGGCTCAAGCCGATCGTCCTCGCGGTCACGGTGATGGAGAAGTCCATCGCCCAGGTCGCCGCGATGTCGATCAGCGAGTGCGCCGAGTTCCTCGGCCGCATGAAGCTGAACGCCCGCGACAAGAAGATCGCCGAGCGGGTGCTCAAGGAGGTCAACGAGCGACTGAAGTTCCTGGTCGACGTCGGCCTCGACTA
Source organism: Streptomyces sp. NBC_00385 (assembly GCF_035917155.1). Lineage (NCBI taxonomy): Bacteria > Bacillati > Actinomycetota > Actinomycetes > Kitasatosporales > Streptomycetaceae > Streptomyces > Streptomyces sp. NBC_00385. Next base: position 6,715,921 of record NZ_CP107951.1, read on the forward strand.
CCTCTCGCTGAACCGCGCGGCGGGCACCCTGTCCGGCGGCGAGGCGCAGCGCATCCGGCTCGCCACCCAGATCGGCTCCGGTCTGGTCGGCGTGCTCTACGTGCTGGACGAGCCGTCCATCGGCCTGCACCAGCGCGACAACCACCGGCTGATCGAGACCCTGGTCCGCCTCCGCGACATGGGCAACACGCTCATCGTCGTCGAGCACGACGAGGACACCATCAAGGTCGCCGACTGGGTCGTCGACATCGGCCCCGGCGCCGGGGAGCACGGCGGCAAGGTGGTCCACTCCGGATCGCTCAAGGAGCTGCTGGCCAACGACAAGTCGATCACCGGTCAGTATCTGACCGGCAAGAAGTCGATCGCGATGCCCGAGATCCGGCGCCCCGTCGATCCCTCGCGCCTGCTCACGGTCCACGGTGCCCGGGAGAACAACCTCCAGGACATCGACGTCTCCTTCCCGCTCGGCGTGCTGACCGCCGTGACCGGCGTCTCCGGCTCCGGGAAGTCGACCCTGGTCAACGACATCCTCTACACCCACCTGGCCCGCGAGCTGAACGGAGCCAAGTCGGTGCCGGGCCGGCACACCCGGGTCGACGGGGACGACCTCGTCGACAAGGTGGTGCACGTCGACCAGTCGCCCATCGGCCGGACCCCCCGGTCCAACCCGGCGACGTACACGGGCGTCTTCGACCACGTCCGCCGGCTGTTCGCGGAGACGATGGAGGCCAAGGTCCGCGGCTATCTGCCGGGCCGGTTCTCCTTCAACGTGAAGGGCGGCCGCTGCGAGAACTGCTCCGGCGACGGCACCATCAAGATCGAGATGAACTTCCTGCCCGACGTGTACGTCCCGTGCGAGGTCTGCCACGGAGCGCGCTACAACCGGGAGACGCTGGAGGTCCACTACAAGGGCAAGTCCATTGCCGAGGTGCTGGACATGCCGATCGAGGAGGGCCTGGAGTTCTTCGAGGCCGTCCCGACCATCGCGCGTCACCTGCGCACGCTCAACGAGGTCGGTCTCGGATACGTCAGGCTCGGCCAGTCCGCGCCGACGCTCTCCGGCGGTGAGGCCCAGCGGGTGAAGCTCGCCAGCGAGCTCCAGAAGCGCTCCACCGGACGCACGGTCTACGTTCTGGACGAACCGACCACCGGTCTGCACTTCGAGGACATCTCCAAGCTGATCAAGGTGCTCTCCGGCCTGGTCGACAAGGGCAACACGGTGATCGTCATCGAGCACAACCTCGATGTCATCAAGACCGCCGACTGGGTCATCGACATGGGCCCCGAGGGGGGCAACGGCGGCGGCCTGGTCATCGCCGAGGGCACCCCGGAGTTCGTGGCGGGCGTCCCCGCCAGCCACACCGGGAAGTTCCTCCAGGGCATCCTGGACGCGGACCGGGTCAGCGAGGCGGCCGTGCCCGCGGCGCGCAAGCCGGTGCGGAAGACGGCTGCGAAGAAGGCGGTCGCCTCGAAGTCCGCCCCCGCGCGGAAGACGGCGACGGCGAAGACCGCCACGGCCAAGGCAGTCACGGCGAAGGCCACCGGGACGGCAGCGGCGAAGAAGTCCGCGGCCAAGAAGGCGACCCGCGCGCGCAAGGCCTGACAGCACGATCACGCGGTGCGAGGTGGCGGCCCCTCCCGAGGGGCCGCCACCTCGCCGCGTCCTGCCTCGCGGCGTCCCGACCGGGGCCTGCCTTCCCGCCCCCGGCGCGCACCGTCGCGCGTCCCGCACCGGCCCTGACCAGGCACGACCGCGCGTGACCGGCCCGCGCGCGAGGGCGTCCGGCTCCGCCGGTATCGTCGGATACGTCACCGCTGCCCCCATCGCTCAGGCGCCCCGGGCAGCCCTGGCACCTCTGCCCCTCTGACCCGTGGAGACCGCATGTCCGGCCAGCCCACCGCCCGCCGCACCGTGCTGAAGGGCGCCGCTCTCGCAGGCGTCGCCGGGCTGGGAGTGGCCGCCTGCTCGACCGAATCGAAGCTCGGGCACGCCGAGACGCCGACCCCGACCGCGCCCGTCGAGCTCGGCGCCCCCGACGAGATCCCGGTCGGCGAGTCCAAGCTCTACCGCGAGCAGCGCGTCATCGTCAGCTGCCCGGCCAAGGGGCAGTACAAGGCGTTCAGCGCCCAGTGCACCCACGCGGGCTGCCTGCTGGACAAGGTCGAGAAGAACGAGGGCCATTGCCCCTGCCACGGCAGCCTCTTCGACACCACGACCGGCAAGGCGGTCCACGGCCCCGCGACCGTGCCGCTGCCCTCGGTCCCGGTCAAGGTCGAAGGCGGAAAGCTGATCGCGGGCCCCGACGCCTGATCGCGGCCCGTCTCACTCCCAGTCCCAGTCGATGCCGACCAGGCCGGGCCGCACCCCCTGCTCCACCAGATGCACGGTCCGGTGCCGGCCGGTGAGCGTGAGATCGGTCCGGGCCCCGCGCGGCGCCCCCGCCGATGCCTGGGCGAATCGCCGGCACCGTACCGGCAGCGCCTCCTCGTCGAACCGGACCTGCAGCACGTACTGCCCGCCGCCGAAGCTGAAGCCGCGGACGTACTCGCCGCACGGCCCTCCCGTACCGTCCTCGAAGCCGTAGCCGAAGAGGTACGTCTCGCCCGCCCGCAGCCGGGTGTCGAAGAGCAGCTCCGCGACCAGCACCCCCGTCTCCGCGTCCCAGCGGACCCGCCCCGTCCGGCAGTTCTCCCGGGCGCTCACCGCGACCCGTGCCGGTTCGCAGCCCGGGTCGCCGCGGTACACGGCGAGATAGCGGTCGACGCCGTCGCGGTGGGCGCGCACGACGTGCTGCGAGCTCCGGACCTCCATCCGGCGGCCGGGCCCGATCCGTACCCGCTCCTGGTGCCCCACCGTGTGCAGCCCGCCGTCCGAGGGTGACTCCATTGCCGCGAGCAGCCGCTCCACCGCCCCGGAGGCCTCCATCAGGGAGCGGTACGAGCGGGCCGGCGGGCGGTCGGCGTCGCCGCCGGACTCCCCGGACCCCAGCAGCCCGAGCAGGGAGTTCCCCGGCAGCTCCAGCACCTCCTCCAGCGCCTTCACGGCCCGCAGGGACTCCGGTCGCTGCGGGCGGCGGGCGCCCTGCTGCCAGTAACTGAGGCTGGTCACACCGACCTTGACACCGCGGTGCGCCAGATGGTGCTGCACGCGCTGGAGTGGCAGTCCGCGCACCGAGAGGGCGGTGCGCAGCGCCAGATGGAACGGGCCGGTGTGCAGCACCTGCGCCAGTTCGGCCTCGGTGTGCTGCATGCGTCCTCCAGGTGAACGTTCACGACGGGCGACGGCCGGGCCGCGCCGGCGGGTACGGGGCCGCAGGTGGCCGGGGGAGAGCGTTCACGCACCCGCCACCGGCGTTCACACCGCGATGTTCCCCCGCATTGAAGCGTGTTGACCCGCTCCCGACAACGGTTGATGCTCCTCGTCAGCGTCCGGACGCGCTCCTTGGATCCCCCACCCCCCGCCACGGGAGGAACGCCATGCGCAACCGAAGAATCCGGCCGGGACGGCTGTCGGTGACAGCCGTACTCGCCGCCGTACTGCTCGCCGCACCCACGGCGACCGCCACCGCCGCCGATCAGCACCACGCCGCCACCGCCGCCGATCAGTACCGTGCCGCCTCTGCCTCTGCCTCCGCCATCGGTCGGTCCACCGCCGTCTCCACCGTGACGGGCACCCTCGCCGCCGCCCAGCGGCTGAACATCAGCATGCAGGCCCAGCAGAAGACGAACTGGTGCTGGGCCGCCGCCGGCAACACCATCGCCACCTGGTTCGGCCGGAGCTACAGCCAGAACCAGTTCTGCAACGCCGCGTTCGGCCGTGCCCAGGGCTACGAGTGCCCCAACTCGCAGGCCTCGCTCGGCAACGTCCAGGACGGTCTGTACTGGGCCGGCGTCAACCCCGGCTCGTACGTCACCGGCTGGCTGCGCTACCCGACCGTGCAGGCCGAGATCTCCGCCGGACGTCCGGTGGAGACCCGCATCCAGTGGTCCTCCGGCGGCGGCCACATGCATGTCCTGTACGGGTACGACGACGCGAACAGCTGGGTCTACTGGGGCGATCCCTGGCCCTCCAGCAACCGCTACAACTGGGCGTCGCACGCCTGGTACGTCAACAACAGCGAGTTCTCCTGGACCCACTCGCTCTACCGGATAGGGGCGTGACGGCATGACCTCCACCCGTTCGCAGTCCCGCTCCGCCACCCGTGCCGTGCGCAGCGCACGTCCCTTCGCCGCCGCCCTGGCCGCGGTCGGCGTGCTGGCCGGCGCGGCCCTGCTCGCCGTCGCCCCGCAGGCGGCCGCCGCCACCGGGCCCTCGGCCGGCCCCGCGGCCCTGGCAGCGGCCCACGAGGCGGCCACCGACGCCACGACCCTGAACACGCTGTCCCGGTTCTTCGCCCGCGAGGGCGCTGTCACCAGGGCGGCGGCCGCACCCCGGATCGAGGGCGCGGCCGTGCCCGTACGCACCCTGTCCGCGGACTTCGTCGCGGGAGAGCCGGGGGCGCCCGTCGCCGCGCTGGACTACCTGGCCAGCACGGCGGTCTCCTCGGACGGCCAGAAGGCGTCCCTCTGGACGCTGCCCGAACCGGGGAAGGACGGGAGCTGGCAGGTGGTGAACATCGCCACCGGCGACGACGAGACCCGGTACGCGGCCGCAGGCGCCCGCAAACTGCCCGGCGGAATCGTCTTCAGGGAACCGCAGATCGACGCCTGGTACGTCCAGAAGGGCACCCGGGTGCTCCCGCTGGACGGGGACGCCGTACGTGCGGTCGGCGCGGGCGGCACCACGCTGGCCGCCTACCGCACCCGGGTACGCAGCGCGTACGCGGACAAGCTCCCCGGTTCCGGCTACGCCCGTGCGGGCCGGGCCGGCGGCTACGGGCCCTCCGGCGCCACGTCCGCGAACGGAGAGCCCGGGCCCGCCATCGCGGCGGCGGGCACCGCCACGGGCACCGCCCTGACCGCGACCTCCGGGGCAGCGGCCGCGGGCGCCGTCGCCGTACTCGCCCTCTGCGGCTTCACCGCCCTGCGCACCTGCCACCGCCGCAGGACGACGTGACCGCGGGACCCGTCCGCACCCGATGACCCCGCACTCCGGGACACGTGCCCCCACCCCGTGTCCCGGAGCGCGGCACCATCCATGAGCCACACCGTGCTGTCACTGCCCGCAAGTAGGGTGGGAGCCATGGCAGACCCCTCCAGCTACCGCCCCAAGCCGGGACAGATCCCCGACTCCCCGGGGGTCTACAAATTCCGCGACGAGCACCGCCGGGTGATCTACGTCGGGAAGGCGAAGAGCCTGCGCCAGCGCCTGGCCAACTACTTCCAGGACCTGTCCGGCCTCCATCCGCGTACGCGCACGATGGTGACCACCGCCGCGTCCGTGGAGTGGACCGTTGTCTCCACCGAGGTCGAGGCGCTCCAGCTCGAATACTCCTGGATCAAGGAGTTCGACCCCCGGTTCAACGTCAAGTACCGCGACGACAAGAGCTATCCGTACCTCGCGGTCACGCTCAACGAGGAGTTCCCGCGCGTTCAGGTCATGCGCGGTGCCAAGAAGAAGGGCGTGCGCTACTTCGGTCCGTACGGGCACGCCTGGGCGATCCGCGAGACGGTCGACCTGATGCTCCGGGTCTTCCCGGTGCGGACCTGCTCCGCCGGCGTCTTCAAGAACGCCGCCAGGACCGGCCGTCCCTGCCTCCTCGGCTACATCGGCAAGTGCTCGGCGCCCTGTGTCGGCCGGGTCACCCCCGAGGAGCACCGGGAACTGGCGGACGACTTCTGCGACTTCATGGCCGGCCGCACCGGCACGTACATCCGCCGCCTGGAGAAGGACATGATGGCGGCGGCCGAGGACATGGAGTACGAGCGCGCGGCCCGCCTGCGCGACGACGTGGAGGCGCTCAAGCGCGCCATGGAGAAGAGCGCCGTCGTCCTCGCCGACGCCACCGACGCCGACCTGATCGCGGTCGCGGAGGACGAGCTGGAGGCCGCCGTCCAGATCTTCCACGTCCGCGGCGGCCGGGTGCGCGGCCAGCGCGGCTGGGTCACCGACAAGGTGGAGAACGTCGACACCTCGGGCCTCGTCGAGCACGCCCTGCAACAGCTGTACGGCGAGGAGACCGGCGACTCCGTCCCCAAGGAGGTACTGGTCCCGGCCCTTCCCGAGGACCCCGACGCGGTCTCCCAGTGGCTGGCCGGCCGCCGGGGTTCCCAGGTCAGTCTGCGCATCCCGCAGCGCGGGGACAAGAAGGACCTGATGGCGACGGTCCAGCGCAACGCCCAGCAGGCCCTCGGGCTGCACAAGACCAAACGCGCCTCCGACCTGACCACCCGGTCCCGGGCCCTGGAGGAGATCGCCGAGGCGCTGGGCCTCGACACGGCCCCGCTGCGCATCGAGTGCTTCGACATCTCCCACCTCCAGGGCGACGACGTGGTGGCGTCGATGGTGGTCTTCGAGGACGGTCTGGCCCGCAAGGGGGAATACCGCCGCTTCCAGATCAAGGGCTTCGAGGGACAGGACGACGTCCGCTCGATGCACGAGGTGATCAGCCGGCGCTTCCGGCGCTACCTCCAGGAGAAGGAACGCACGGGGGAGTGGGAGGAGGGCCCCGCCCCCACCGGAGCCGCCCCCGCCCCCACCGGAGCCGCCCCCGCCCCCACCGGAGCCGCCCCCGCTCCCACCGGAGCCGCCCCCGCTCCCACCGGAGCCTCCGCCACCGCTGCCGGAGCCGCCCCCGCCGCCGACGGCCCCGCTCCCACGGGCCCGGTACCGGTTGTCCCCGACCAGGACGCACCCGCCGAGCCCCGTGAGGACGACGGCCGGCCCAAGCGGTTCGCCTACCCGCCGCAGCTCCTCGTGGTCGACGGCGGGCAGCCCCAGGTCGCGGCGGCCAAGCGGGCCCTGGACGAGCTGGGGATCGACGACATCGCCGTCTGCGGGCTGGCCAAGCGGCTGGAAGAGGTCTGGCTGCCCGATGACGACGACCCGGTGGTCCTGCCCCGTTCCAGCGAGGGCCTCTATCTCCTCCAGCGCGTCCGCGACGAGGCGCACCGCTTCGCCATCACCTACCAGCGCGCCAAACGGGCCAAGCGCATCAGGGCCAGCCCCCTGGACGACGTCGCCGGTCTGGGAGAGACCCGGAAACAGGCGTTGATCAAGCATTTCGGCTCCGTGAAGAAGCTGAGGCAGGCGACAATCGACGAGATCTGCGAGGTTCCGGGGATAGGCCGCAGGACGGCGGAATCAGTGGCTGTCGCCCTCGCCGCGGCCGCCCCGGCCACGCCCGCCGTGAACACGGCCACAGGAGAGATCATTGAAGAGGACGACGGGGGCAGCACGACATGACCGAGCACGAGAATGAACACGGGCACGACCGCACAGACCGAGCAGACGGAGCAGCAGACGTGAGTACGGGCACCTCGATCGAGACGGGCGACAGCACGGTGGCCATCCCGGAGCTGGTGATCATCTCCGGAATGTCGGGCGCCGGCCGCAGCACGGCGGCCAAGTGTCTGGAGGACCTCGGCTGGTTCGTCGTCGACAACCTGCCGCCCGCGCTGATCCCCACCATGGTGGAGCTCGGCGCCCGCTCGCAGGGCAACGTGGCACGGATCGCCGTCGTCGTCGACGTCCGGGGCCGCCGCTTCTTCGACAATCTGCGGGAGTCCCTCGCCGACCTGGAGTCCAAGGGCGTCACCCGCCGGATCGTCTTCCTGGAGTCCTCCGACGACGCCCTGGTCCGCCGCTTCGAGTCGGTCCGCCGGCCGCATCCCCTCCAGGGAGACGGCCGCATCGTCGACGGGATCGCCGCCGAGCGCGACCTGCTGCGCGAGCTGCGCGGCGACGCCGACCTGGTGATCGACACCTCCAGCCTCAACGTGCACGAACTGCGCGCCAAGATGGACGCCCAGTTCGCGGGCGACGAGGAGCCGGAGCTCCGCGCCACCGTGATGTCCTTCGGCTTCAAGTACGGGCTGCCCGTCGACGCCGACCTCGTGGTGGACTGCCGCTTCCTGCCCAACCCGCACTGGGTCCCCGAGCTGCGCCCCTTCACCGGGCTCAACGAGGAGGTGTCCGCGTACGTCTTCGACCAGCCGGGCGCCAAGGAGTTCCTCAACCAGTACACGGAGCTGCTCCAGCTCGTCGCCGCGGGCTACCGCCGCGAGGGCAAGCGGTACGTGACCATCGCCGTCGGCTGCACGGGCGGCAAGCACCGCTCCGTGGCGATGTCGGAGAAGCTGGCCGCCCGGCTCGCCACCGAGGGCATCGAGACCGTGCTCGTGCACCGGGACATGGGGCGCGAGTGACCAGTCGCAACATGCGACTGCGCAGACTGCGCAGGGGCACCCCGCTGTCGGGCCGCAAGCGCGGCGCACAGCCCAAGGTCGTCGCGCTCGGCGGCGGCATGGGCCTGTCCGCCTCGCTCACCGCGCTGCGGCGGATCACCGGCGACCTGACCGCCGTGGTCACCGTCGCCGACGACGGCGGATCCAGCGGCCGGCTCCGCGAGGAGCTGGGCGTCCTGCCGCCCGGCGATCTGCGCAAGGCACTGGCCGCCCTGTGCGGCGACGACGACTGGGGCCAGACCTGGGCCCAGGTCATCCAGCACCGCTTCCAGTCCAAGGGCGACCTGCACGAACACGCGGTCGGCAATCTGCTGATCGTCGCCCTGTGGGAGCAGCTCGGCGATCACGTACAGGCCCTGGACCTGGTCGGCAAGCTCCTCGGCGCGCACGGCCGGGTGCTGCCCATGTCCGCCGTGCCGCTGGAGCTCCAGGCCCTCGTCAAGGGGCACGACCCGGACCATCCGGACCGGGTGGACACGGTGCGCGGCCAGGCGACCGTGGCGCTCACCCCGGGCGAGGTCCAGTCCGTGCACGTGGTCCCGCACGACCCGCCGGCCGTCCCCGAGGCAGTCGCCGCGGTCCTGGACGCGGACTGGGTGGTACTCGGTCCCGGGTCCTGGTTCTCCTCGGTCATTCCGCATCTGCTCGTGCCCGATCTGCTGGACGCACTGATCGAAACGAAGGCCCGGAAGGTCCTCTCGCTGAACCTCGCACCGCAACCCGGTGAAACAGATGGCTTCTCTCCGCAGCGTCATTTGGAGGTTTTGGGACGACACGCCCCTAAACTCGCCCTGGACGTGGTGCTGGCCGACGAGGCCGCCGTGCCCGACCGCGAGTCCCTCGCCGATGCCGCAAAACGGCTCGGCGCCGCGGTCGAGCTGGCGCCCGTGGCCTCACCCGACGGCGATCCGATTCATGATCCGGAGCTGTTGGCCGCCGCGTACGACCGTATTTTTCGGATGCATGGAAGGATCGGCCCATGGCGATGACGCCAGCGGTGAAGGACGAAATCTCTCGGCTTCCCGTAACCCGGACCTGCTGCAGGAAGGCAGAAGTCTCGGCGATTCTTCGGTTCGCTGGTGGGCTGCACCTGGTGAGCGGCCGGATTGTGATCGAGGCGGAGCTGGACACCGCGATGGCGGCGCGCCGGCTGAAGCGGGACATTCTCGAGATCTTCGGGCACAGCTCGGAGCTGATCGTGATGGCACCCGGCGGGCTGCGGCGCGGCTCGCGCTACGTCGTGCGCGTGGTGGCGGGCGGCGACCAGCTGGCCCGCCAGACCGGCCTGGTGGACGGTCGGGGCCGTCCCATCCGCGGACTGCCCCCGCAGGTGGTCTCGGGGGCTACCTGCGATGCCGAGGCCGCCTGGCGCGGGGCCTTCCTGGCCCACGGCTCGCTCACCGAGCCCGGCCGCTCCTCCTCTCTCGAGGTGACCTGCCCGGGCCCGGAGGCCGCGCTCGCCCTGGTCGGCGCCGCCCGCAGGCTCTCCATCGCGGCGAAGGCCCGTGAGGTGCGCGGCGTGGACCGCGTCGTCGTCCGGGACGGCGACGCCATCGGCGCGCTGCTCACCCGGCTGGGCGCCCATGAGTCGGTGCTGGCCTGGGAGGAGCGGCGGATGCGGCGCGAGGTCCGCGCCACCGCCAACCGGCTCGCCAACTTCGACGACGCGAACCTGCGCCGGTCCGCCCGGGCCGCGGTCGCCGCGGGCGCCCGGGTGGGACGCGCGCTGGAGATCCTCGGCGAGGAGGTCCCCGAGCACCTCGCGGCGGCCGGACGGCTGCGCATGGAGCACAAGCAGGCCTCCCTGGAGGAGCTGGGCGCGCTCGCCGACCCGCCGCTGACCAAGGACGCCGTCGCCGGACGGATCCGCCGTCTCCTGGCGATGGCCGACAAGCGGGCCCAGGACCTCGGCATCCCGAGCACGGAATCCACTCTCAGCGAAGAGCTGGCCGACGGCCTGGTCGGCTGATCCGCACCCCCTGCCGACGAGCTGCGGGGGGAACGCGCCGCGCACCCGCGGGCGTTGACGCTGCGTAATCGTCGCAGCGCGTGGGACCGGACAACCGGAGGCCCGTACTCCTACTGGGGAGTACGGGCCTCCGCCGTTCCTACGGCCCCGCTCGATGTCACCCCGAAGGCTTCGGAGAGGTAGGGTCGGAGGCGGTCGGGGACATCCCATACAACTCGCCGGCGTCGAAAACCGGCGTACCTAACGAGGAGATCGGTTCGTGACGATCCGCGTAGGCATCAACGGCTTTGGCCGCATCGGTCGTAACTACTTCCGCGCGCTGCTGGAGCAGGGTGCGGACATCGAGATCGTGGCTGTCAACGACCTGGGTGACACTGCGACCACGGCCCACCTGCTGAAGTACGACACCATTCTGGGTCGTCTCAAGGCAGAGGTGAGCCACACCGCCGACACCATCACCGTCGACGGTCACACCATCAAGGTGCTCTCGGAGCGCAACCCGGCAGACATCCCGTGGGGTGAGCTGGGCGTCGACATCGTCATCGAGTCGACCGGCATCTTCACCAAGAAGGCCGACGCCGCCAAGCACATCGCGGGCGGCGCCAAGAAGGTCCTCATCTCGGCTCCGGCCAAGGACGAGGACATCACCATCGTGATGGGCGTCAACCAGGACAAGTACGACGCGGCCAACCACCACGTCATCTCCAACGCCTCCTGCACCACCAACTGTGTGGCGCCGATGGCCAAGGTTCTCGACGAGAACTTCGGCATCGTCAAGGGCCTGATGACGACGGTCCACGCGTACACGAACGACCAGCGCATCCTGGACTTCCCGCACTCCGACCTGCGTCGCGCCCGCGCCGCCGCGGAGAACATCATTCCGACCACGACGGGTGCCGCCAAGGCCACCGCCCTGGTCCTGCCGCAGCTCAAGGGCAAGCTCGACGGTATCGCGATGCGAGTTCCGGTCCCGACCGGTTCCGCCACCGACCTCGTCGTGACGCTGCAGCGCGAGGTCACCAAGGACGAGGTCAACGCCGCGTTCAAGAAGGCGTCCGACGACGGCGACCTGAAGGGCTTCCTGACGTACACCGAGGACCCGATCGTGTCCTCGGACATCGTCAGCGACCCGTCGTCCTGCACCTTCGACTCCTCCCTGACCATGGTCCAGGAGGGCAACACGGTGAAGATCCTCGGCTGGTACGACAACGAGTGGGGTTACTCCAACCGCCTCGTCGACCTGACCGTCTTCGTCGGCGGCCAGCTCTGATCCTCGGATCGGCAGGCACCTCGATGTGAGCACGGGGCTCGGACGGCGCAACGCAGCGCCGTTCGGGCCCCGCTGCATGCTCCCTCGTCCTCCAAGGAGTCCAGACAGATGAAGACGATCGACGAACTTCTCGCCGAAGGGGTCACCGGCAAGCGCGTATTCGTCCGCGCCGACCTCAACGTGCCGCTCAGCGGCACCACCATCACCGACGACGGCCGCATCCGCGCCGTCCAGCCGACCGTGGCGAAGCTGGCCGAGGCCGGCGCCCGGGTCGTCGTCGCCTCGCACCTGGGCCGTCCCAAGGGCGCCCCGGACCCGGCGTTCTCGCTGGCCCCCGCGGCCACCCGCCTCGGTGAGCTGCTCGGGACCGACGTGGCCTTCGCGACCGACACGGTCGGCGAGTCCGCCCGCGCCACCGTCGCCGCGCTCACCGACGGCCAGGTCGCCGTCATCGAGAACCTCCGGTTCAACGCGGGCGAGACCTCGAAGGACGACGCCGAGCGCGGCGTGTTCGCCGACCAGCTGGCCGAGCTCGCCGATCTGTACGTGGGCGACGGCTTCGGAGCCGTCCACCGCAAGCACGCCTCGGTCTTCGACCTCCCGGCCCGGCTCCCGCACGCCGCGGGCGACCTGATCGCCACCGAGGTCGGCGTCCTGAAGAAGCTCACCGACGACGTGCGGCGCCCGTACGCCGTGGTTCTCGGCGGCGCCAAGGTCTCCGACAAGCTCGGCGTCATCGATCACCTCCTGGAGCGCGCCGACCGCATCCTCATCGGTGGCGGCATGGCGTACACCTTCCTCAAGGCCCAGGGCCACGAGGTCGGCAGTTCGCTGCTGCAGGAGGACCAGATCCCGGTCGTGCAGGAGTACCTCAAGCGCGCAGCGGAGAAGGGCGTGGAGTTCGTGCTCCCCGTCGACGTCGTGGTCGCCCCGGCGTTCCCCGACCTCAAGACCAAGGCCCCGGCCCACCCCACCACCGTCGCCGCCGACGCCATGCCGGCCGGCCAGATGGGACTGGACAACGGCCCGGAGACCAACAAGCTCTACGCATCGAAGCTCGCCGACGCGGCCACCGTCTTCTGGAACGGCCCGATGGGCGTCTTCGAGCACCCCGATTTCGCCGAGGGCACCCGGGCCGTCGCCCAGGCCCTCGTCGACTCCTCGGGCTTCAGTGTGGTCGGCGGTGGCGACTCCGCCGCCGCGGTCCGCATCCTGGGCTTCGACGAGAACGCGTTCGGACACATCTCGACCGGTGGCGGCGCCAGCCTCGAATACCTCGAGGGCAAGACGCTTCCCGGCCTCGCCGCACTGGAGGACTGACCTTTCATGACTGCTACCGCCCAAGGCCGGACCCCGCTGATGGCGGGCAACTGGAAGATGAACCTCAACCACCTCGAGGCCATCGCCCACGTCCAGAAGCTCGCCTTCGCCCTGGCCGACAAGGACTACGACGCCGTAGAGGTCGCCGTCCTGCCGCCCTTCACCGACCTGCGCTCCGTGCAGACGCTGGTCGACGGCGACAAGCTGAAGATCAAGTACGGTGCCCAGGACATTTCGGCGCACGACTCCGGCGCGTACACCGGTGAGATCTCCGGCCCCATGCTCGCCAAGCTGAAGTGCACCTTCGTCGCCGTCGGCCACAGCGAGCGCCGCCAGTACCACGCGGAGACCGACGAGGTCTGCAACGCCAAGGTGAAGGCCGCCTACAAGCACGGCCTGACCCCGATCCTCTGCGTCGGTGAGGGCCTGGACATCCGCAAGGCCGGTGACCAGGTCGCGTACACGCTCGCCCAGCTCGACGGCGCGCTGAAGGACATCCCGGCCGAGCAGGCCGAGACCATCGTGATCGCCTACGAGCCGGTCTGGGCCATCGGTACCGGCGAGGTCGCCACCCCCGAGGACGCGCAGGAGGTCTGCGGTGCGATCCGCGTCCGCCTCGCCGAGCTGTACTCGCAGGAGCTGGCCGACGCGGTCCGCATCCAGTACGGCGGCTCGGTGAAGTCCGGCAACGTGGCCGCGATCATGGCGCAGCCCGATGTGGACGGCGCACTGATCGGCGGCGCCGCACTGGACGCCGACGAGTTCGTCAAGATCGTCCGCTTCCGCGACCAGTGAGTATGCGCTAGCGCGGATCCGTCGTACCCTTGCGGGGGCCAGGAGGGCAGCCTCCCGGCCCCCGTTGTTCGCACATGCAGTCAGGAATTCCGGAAAGTAGGGACCAGCCGTGATTTTGGGGTTCGAGATCGCCCTGATCGTCTTCAGCCTGCTGCTGATGCTGCTGGTGCTGATGCACAAGGGGAAGGGCGGCGGTCTTTCCGACATGTTCGGTGGCGGAATGCAGTCCTCCGTCGGCGGTTCCTCGGTCGCCGAGCGCAACCTCGACCGGATCACCGTCGTGGTCGGTCTGGGCTGGTTCGCGTGCATCGTGGTGCTTGGTCTGCTCATCAAGCTGGACAACTGACCCGTCGTACGCGATTCCGGTGAGGGTGTAACTCCAACCACTGGACGCGCGTTGGGCCTTACGTAGACTGGGGCATCTTCGAGCACCATCACGCAGGGAGTTACGACCGTGGCAAGTGGCAACGCGATCCGGGGAAGCCGGGTCGGAGCGGGGCCGATGGGGGAGGCCGAGCGCGGCGAGTCCGCGCCCCGGGCCCGCATCTCCTTCTGGTGCTCGAACGGGCACGAGACGCAGCCGAGCTTCGCCCATGACGCGCAGGTACCGGAGACCTGGGACTGCCCGCGCTGTGGATTCCCGGCCGGCCAGGACCGGGACAGCCCGCCGGACCCGCCGCGCACCGAGCCGTACAAGACGCACCTCGCGTACGTGCGCGAGCGCCGCAGCGACGCGGACGGTGAGGCGATCCTCGCGGAAGCCCTCGCCAAACTCCGCGGCGAGATCTGACACCTCTCGTGCCTCAGTAGAAGTTGTTCACCGGCCGGACACCCCCAGGGTGTCCGGCCGGAACGCTTCTGCCGTGCCGCAGCCCGCCGTTGTCCCGTCCGCCGCCCTGATCAATTAAGTTGGAGGGGCAGCGGGGAACTGCGGTTACGAGAAGAAGTGGGCTGATGTCCGGGATGAACGCACAAAGCCGAACCAGGCTCAACCAGACGCCGGAATGGACCGCGCTGGGCAAGCACCGTGAGCAGCTCGGGAAGACCCATCTGCGACAGCTGTTCGCGGACGACCCCGAGCGCGGCACGGAATACAGCCTGCGCGTCGGTGATCTGTACGTCGACCACTCCAAGCAGCTGGTCACCGACGAGACGCTCCGGCTGCTCCGTGAGCTCGCCGGGGCCACCGGGGTCGCCGAGCTGCGCGACGCGATGTTCCGCGGCGACAAGATCAACACCACCGAGGACCGCGCCGTCCTGCACACCGCGCTCCGCGCCCCGCGCGACGCCGTGATCGAGGCCGACGGCGAGAACGTGGTGCCCGCCGTGCACGCGGTGCTCGACAAGATGGCGGCCTTCTCCGACCGTGTCAGGTCCGGCGAGTGGACCGGTCACACCGGCAAGCCGATCAAGAACATCGTCAACATCGGTATCGGCGGTTCCGACCTCGGACCCGCGATGGCGTACGAGGTGCTGCGCTCCTTCACGGACCGTTCGCTCACCCTCCGCTTCGTCTCCAACGTCGACGGCGCCGACCTGCACGAGGCCGTGCACGACCTCGACCCGGCCGAGACGCTCTTCGTCATCGCGTCGAAGACCTTCACCACGATCGAGACGATCACCAACGCCACCTCCGCCCGTGACTGGCTCCTGACCGGTCTGAGGGCCGGTCAGGACGCGGTGGCCAAGCACTTCGTGGCCCTGTCGACGAACGCGGAGAAGGTCTCCGACTTCGGCATCGACACCGCGAACATGTTCGAGTTCTGGGACTGGGTCGGCGGCCGCTACTCGTACGACTCGGCCATCGGCCTCTCGCTGATGATCGCCATCGGTCCGGACCGGTTCCGCGAGATGCTCGACGGCTTCCACCTCGTCGACGAGCACTTCCGTACCGCCCCGGCCGAGGAGAACGTCCCGCTGCTGCTGGGCCTGCTGGGCGTCTGGTACGGCGCGTTCTTCGACGCGCAGTCGCACGCCGTGCTGCCCTACAGCCACTATCTGTCCAAGTTCACGGCGTACCTGCAGCAGCTCGACATGGAGTCCAACGGCAAGTCCGTGGACCGGGACGGCAATCCGGTCGACTGGCAGACCGGCCCGGTCGTCTGGGGCACCCCCGGCACCAACGGTCAGCACGCGTACTACCAGCTGATCCACCAGGGCACCAAGGTCATCCCGGCCGACTTCATCGGCTTCGCCGAGCCGGTCGACGCGCTGCTGCCCGGCCTGGTCGCCCAGCACGACCTGCTGATGGCCAACTTCTTCGCCCAGACCCAGGCCCTCGCCTTCGGCAAGACACCGGACGAGGTGCGCGCCGAGGGCGTCCCCGAGGAACTGGTGCCGCACAAGACCTTCCTCGGCAACCACCCGACGACGACGATCCTCGCCGACCGGCTGACCCCGTCCGTGCTCGGCCAGCTCATCGCGCTGTACGAGCACAAGGTCTTCGTCCAGGGCGCCGTATGGAACATCGACTCCTTCGACCAGTGGGGCGTCGAGCTCGGCAAGCTCCTCGCCAAGAAGATCGAGCCGGTGCTGACCGAGGGCAAGGGCGCCGAACAGCTGGACAGTTCGACCGCCGCGCTCGTCGCCGCCTACCGCGAGCTCCGGGGGCGCTGAGCCCATGACCACGGGGGAGGGGGTCGGCCTCAGGGCTCCGGCACACACGCTGGACCCGCGGGCCGTCGGCTGGTGGCGGGCGCAGTGGCTGCTGCTGACAGCGCTGCCGGTCGTGGTCCTGGCCGTGCTGGGCGTCTTCGTCCCGTCCGCACGGTTCTGGCTGCTGCTGTCCGCCGCCGCGCTCGCGGTGCTCGGTACCGGCTGCGCCGTCCTCGTCCCCCTCTGGTGGTTCCGTACGCACCGCTGGGAGGTCACCGACGAGGCGGTGTACGTCCGTACGGGGGTGCTGTGGCAGGAGTGGCGGATCGCGCCGATGTCCCGGATCCAGACCGTGGACACCGTGCGCGGCCCCCTCGAACAGCTCTACAGGCTCGCCACGGTCACCGTCACCACCGCCTCGTCCAAGGGCGCCGTCCGGATCGAGGGCCTCGACCACGAACTGGCGGCCGAGCTCGCGGAACGGCTGACGCGCATCACCCAGGACACCCCGGGCGACGCCACATGAGCACCGCCGCCCCCGCCGTGGACTGGCGACGGCTCGACCGTCGTACGGTCCTGGCCACCGCCCTCGTCACGGCGGGCGTGGCGGCCGGAGCCGCCGTACCGACCACGCTCGGGCTCTCCGGACGGTTCGGGTTCACCGCCGCGGTCGCCTGGGTGGCGGCGGGTGCGGCCCTGCTGATCGCGGGCAGCGCCGGCGCCGACTACGTACGCTGGCGCCGCACCCGCTACCGGATCGGAGCCGACCGGGTCGAGCTCCACACCGGCCTCCTGCTGACCAGGAAGCGCTCCCTCGCGCGGGAACGCATCCGCAGCGTCGACCTCACCGCCCACCCGCTCCAGCGCGTCCTGGGCCTCGTCACCGTCCGGATCGGCACCGGTGAGCACCACGGCGACGACTCCACGCTGGAACTCGACCCGGTCCGGCGTGCCGAGGGCGAACGACTGCGCCGCGCGCTCCTGGAGCGGGGCCTCACGGGGACGTCCGGCAGCCACCGCGAGGGCGAACTCGTCACGCTCGACCCGCGCTGGATCCGCTACGCACCGGTCTCCTTCGTCGCACCGGCACTCGGTGGCGCGGCGGCCGGGGCCGTGCTGCAGGTCAGCGACTGGTTCGGGGCGCAGGGCCAGGTGATCGAGTGGGCGAGCGACCGGTTCCGGGACTTCTCCCTGCCGTCCGTGATCGTGCTCCTCGCCGTCGCCGCGACACTCGCCGGCGTCGTCGGCGCCCTGGGTCTCTGGGTCGAGATGTGGTGGAACTACCGCCTCGAACGGGAGCCCGGCGGCACCCTGCGCATCAGGCGGGGACTGCTCACCTCCCGGTCCGTCTCCATCGAGGAGCGGCGGCTGCGCGGCGTCGACCTCGTCGAGCCGCTCGGCGTCAGGCTCCTGGGCGCCGCCCGGGTCGACGCCATCACCACCGGGCTGGCCAAGGACGACGAGGAACAACACGGCGACCACAACACCCTGGTGCCCGCCGTACCCCGGCCGGTCGCCGACGGGGCCGCCGCCGCCGTGCTGCGCGAGACGGTGTCCCCCACCGCCGCCGCACTGACCCCGCACCCGCCCGCCGCGCGCGGCCGGCGACTGCGCCGGGCCTGCTGGGCGGTCGGCGTGCCCGTCCTGGTCCAGGCCCTGCTCGGTGCGCTGCTGACACCCGTCCTGCTCTGGACCGCGCTCGGCTGCGCGGTCGTCGGACTGCCCGCCGGGGTGCTTCTGGCCCGTGATGCCTACCGCGGTCTCGGGCACGCGCTCAGCGGCGGCTACCTGGTGACCCGCTCGGGCTCCCTGCGACGCTCCACGGCCGCGCTGGAACGGGCCGGGGTGATCGGCTGGACGGTCCGGCAGTCGTACTTCCAGCGACGGGCCGGGCTGCTGAACGTCACCGCGACGACGGCCGCAGGAGCGGGCGCGTACACGGTGTACGACGCGGACGCGTCCGAGGGGCTGGCCTTCGCGGTGGAGGCCGTGCCGGGCCTGCTGGCGCCGTTCGTCGAGCCGAACTGAGCCGTTCGCCGGGCGGACGAGGTCCCTGCGGCCCGCCCGCCCGGGTCAGGGTGCCGTCAGGGCGGTCGCGCCGAAGGCGGTGACGCCGGCCGGTGGAGGGGCGTCCCGGGATACCGGCGCGGGATGCCCGGCCGCCAGGACGTAGAGCGGGGTGTGGTCCGTGTTGTCGAGGCCGCAGCGTCCGGCGACGACGGAGTCCCTGAAGGCACCGGTCTGCGCCGGGCCGAGTCCGAGCGCCGTGGCGGTCAGGGCGAAGGTCTGCCCCAGGTGCCCGGCGTCGAGCAGGCAGACCCGGTAGGCCCGCGGCGTCGGATACTTCACGCTCATCCGCTCCAGGCGTGCGGCGAGGACGACGAAGAAGGCGGGCCGTGCCGCCCACGCCTGGTCGGCGCAGAGATGGGCGGCCTCTTCGGGGGTGAAGCCCTCGGAGAGCAGTTCCAGCGCGTGCGACAGTCCGTCGTAGTGGTACCAGCCGGGGGACAGGCCGTCGACGCCGAGGACGCCGACGTAGGCATCGATCTCCTGCCGTGAACCGCCCTGGGGGCTGGTCCGTCGATACAGCGCGCCCCGGCCGCAGTCGATGAAGTCGACCGGTCCGAACACCGTGGCCAGCAAGGCGGCCAGGGTGTCCAACGGGACCGGGCCACCGCTGAAGTCGCGGTGCGTACGACGGTCGTACAGGACCTCCCCGAGCGGCGCCCGCAGGGGGGCCGGCCTGCGCGGCAACAGGAGCCGGGGAGCGTGCGGATGGCTGGTGAAGAGCGCAGGCAACGGCCCCTCGGCCGGCTCGGCACCGCTGTCCCCGGCTCCGCCGTCGGCAGTGTCCGGTACCTCCCCGGCAGGGCCCGCGTCGTACACGTCCGAGGTGGCGTAGTGGAAGAACGAGGCCTCGGGCATCCACGCGCCCCACTGACCGGCGATCTCCTCGTCGCGGTGGGCGGCCGGGCTGCCCTGGGCCAGCAGCGCCCCGGCGCCGGTGAGCGTCGCGACGGCCTCGTCGACCGTGTCGCGGGTCAGGTGCCCGAGGCGCCCGGCCGCATTTTCGGGGGTGCTCCAGTCCTCGAACGCGGTCAGGATCTCCGCCGCGGCGGGGTGCAGCGCCAGGGAGGTGCCGTGCGGGTGCGGGTGGACGACGAACTCACCGTCGTGCCAGTAGCACGTCAGGCAACGGGAGCGGCGAAGACGCAAGGTGACTCCTCGGAGGTACGGGAGGCGAGTGAGGTGCGGGTGGAAGTGAGGCGTGGGAGGGGAGTACGGGGAGGGCCGCGGATACCCGCGTGGGGCCGGGGGTGTGAGGGGAGGCCGGCCCCACGCGGGCGGGGGTCAGGCCTGTCGGTAGGCCCACGTCCAGTTCCAACTGGACGCCTCGCCGGCCTTGGGCCGGTCGGCCCGGACGGCTGCCCGGTGCTTCATATCGATCCTGCGCATCGTCGGTCACCTCCTTTCTGAATCAATCGCCGCGTGGGTCGCAGCGGTGACTCCTTCATGACGCAGCATGAATTCGACAAATGCAAGAAGAGCTTTACTTAATCACTCTTTCGTGGCTCTTTTCGTGGCCTTGGATATTCCTTTGCGTAGCATTTCTGGGCCGTGATGTCACCTACGGTGATTCGGTGCCATGTGGGGCGGGCGGGCAGCCTGGAAGGCGCATCAGTGCAGGTAGGAGCCATGTCGCCGGACGCGCTTGCTGTTTTCTTTCCATCATTTTTCGGCTACCTGTCGACACGGGTCATGCCCTCCGGGAGGTGTCATAGCGTGCTGCCACCGACGCCCGATGAGCAGGCCCAGGCCTTTCGTTCCTCAAGGAGATGCCTCTTCGGTAGGGCGGGTGTCGGGCCGCATATCTCGCGAAGGAAGAGCATGAGCGTATTTCCGTCCGGAGAAATGGCCGGCGACGTATTCGGGCGGCTTTTCTCCGTACTGCTGGAGAACGAGCAGTTCGTGGAGAAGGCCCGCAAGGAGTCGCTGTCCGTGCAACTGGTGCACAGCAAGCCGGACTGCCGGATCTTCGTATCGCCCGAGGGCGTCGTCCTCGGGGACGCGGCGCCGTTCAAGGCCGCGATCACTCTCAAGATGACCTGCGACACGGCGCACGCGCTGTGGCTGGGACGGCTGCCGGTCCCCACCGCCATCGCCACCGGGAAGCTCCGGATCCGCGGACGGATCGCCAAGGTGCTGGAGCTCGTGCCGTTGCTCCAGCCCGCCTTCGACCGCTACCCGGACATCGCGGCCGAAGCCGGCCTCTGATCCGCGCCCCCACCCCCAGCCCCGCCCTCAAGGAGTCCCGAAAACCATGACCATCGACGTGCCGGGTGACCTCTCCCCGGAGCTGAACTTCGACGAACTGCCGCACGGGGTGCGGCAACTCAAGGACGCCGCACGCCGGTTCGCCCAGGAGGAGGTGAGGCCGCGGGTCCTGGAACTGGACCGGGCACCGGCCGAGGACTTCGACTGGGACCTGGTCCGGCGCGGCCACAAGGCCGGCCTGACCCGGGCTGCCGTCCCCACCGACTTCGGCGGTCTCGGCCTCGGCATGCTCGGGGTCGCCACGGCCCTGGAGGAAGTGGCCGCCGTGTGTCCCGGCACCGCACTCGTCTTCGGCGCCACCATGCTCGGCCAGGCCCCGCTCCTGCTCTCCGGCGATCCCCGCCTGCAGGCCCGCTACCTGCCGCTGTTCTCCGGTGACGAGCCGGTGCTGGCCTGCAACGCGGTGACGGAGGAGGACGCGGGCTGCGACCTGATCATCCCCTCGAACGCGCAGCACGCACGCCACGTCATGACCGCACGCCGGGACGGCGACGCCTATGTGCTCACCGGCAGGAAGCGGTTCATCACGAACGCCCGCTTCGCCGCGTTCGCCTCGGTGTTCGCGAACATGGAGGGCAGCCCCGGGGCGACCGGGCTCACCTCCTTCATCGTGCCGCTCGATCTCCCCGGCGTGGTCCGCGGCCCGGTCGCCGACAAGATGGGCTACCGGGCCTGCCTCGGCAGTGAGCTGACCTTCCGTGAGGTCCGGGTCCCTGCCGAGAACATGATCGGCGGTGAGGGCGAGGGCATGGCCATCAACATGGCGCAGAGCAACATGGCCCGAGCCGCGGTCGCGGGCATCTCCACCGGCGTGGCACGCGGCGCCCTGGAGCAGGCCGTCACCTGGGCGGGCGAGCGGGTCCAGGGCGGCACGCTGCTGCACCGGCACCAGTTCACGGCGGCGAAGCTGGCCGACATGAGCGCCAAGGTCGACGCCGCCCGGCTGCTCTACCTGCACGCGGCGAACACGGTGGACACCCAACTGCCGCCGCCCGCCTACGAGCCGGCCGTGGCCAAACTGTTCGCCGACCGGGCGGCCATCGACGTGGCCGACGCGGCCTGCTCCCTCGTCGGCGCACGCGGCTACCTGCGCTCCCACGGAGTGGAGAAGATGCTCCGCGACGCCTACGGCACCCGCATCTACGAAGGAACCCCCGAGGTGCTGGCGCTCGCCATCACCGAAAGCCTCTACGCGGAGGACGATGCCGCGTGAACGCGTCCCCTTCGCGTGCGAGCGGCGACCGTCACGGGCGCACCACCATCCCCACCTCCGCCGACCCCACGGGATCGCGGGCCCTGCGCTACGTCGCCGACATCATCGAACTCCACGAGCGGCTCAGCTACCGGCGGCTGCCCACGGAGATCGCCGGCCCGCCGCTGTACTACGCGGAGGACGCCCACAGCGGCCTGCTCACCCTGACCGCGCGGGACAGCCAGTTCCCCGCCCGGTACCTCAGGGGCATC
Source organism: Streptomyces sp. NBC_00385 (assembly GCF_035917155.1). Classification (NCBI taxonomy): domain Bacteria; kingdom Bacillati; phylum Actinomycetota; class Actinomycetes; order Kitasatosporales; family Streptomycetaceae; genus Streptomyces; species Streptomyces sp. NBC_00385. The sequence goes on from NZ_CP107951.1 coordinate 6,738,015, forward strand.
CTCGGCTTCCGGCTCGCCCAGTACCTGCGGCTCAGCTGGATCTCGGCCGACCTGGTCTACCGGACGGCCGCGTTCCACGAGCCCCTGCCCCGGGCCGGTGAGACCGAGAGCATCCATACCGTGACCCTCTGCTCCCGCACCGGCAGGATCCGTGGCTACGTCGGACTGAGCTGCTCGTCGGACACCGTGAGCCTCCCGCTCGACTCGGCGCGGCGCACTCTGTTCCCGACCGAGGCGGCGCACGGGGTGGACCTGCTCGGACCGTACGCGCGCCCCGGCCTGGGAACCCACCAGGTCTTCGAGCTGAAGCGCTTCCTGCGCGACCAGTCGATGCCGCTCGGTATCCAGCACGACCGGGTGCCGTGGCACCTCATGCTGGGCATGGGCGAGGCGATGATCCAGCTGGGCGACGCCATCGGCATCGTGCTCGGCGACGCCAAGGAACACGTGGCCCTGCGCCACCTGAGGCTGGCCGGATTCGACCTCCACGTGGTCGAGGACACGTCTCCGAGCCTGCCCCCGTCCGATCCGCTCGCGCCGATCTACCACCAGGGCGTCGTCGCGAAGCCCTTCGTCGCCCCGGTGCCCGGGGACCTGGCGTGGTACCGCGACGTCGTCCGCTCCTACCTCGACGGCACCAGCGACCTGACCTCGTACCACGCCATGGTCGCCAGGCTCGCCGCTCGCCGGCAGAAGGCGCCCGGCCCCATGGTCCCCCGCCAGCGCGGAGGCTCGCGATGACGGCCGAGGACATGCTCCGCCAGCCGGCCGGTGACGAGGAGTCGGAGTCGCACCGGGTCTTCTACGACGAGCTGGTCACCCGTAACGCCGGTGTCGTCTCGGTCCAGGAACAGCAGGCGCTCCGCGCGGCGACGGTCCTCGTCGCGGGCTGCGGTTCGATCGGCGGCGCCGCCGTGGAGCCGTTGACCCGGCTCGGTGTGCAGCGCTTCCTGGTGGCCGACCCCGGCACGTTCGAGCTGAACAACCTCAACCGGCAGAGCGCGGTCGCCGCCGACCTCGACCAGAACAAGGCCGCGGGCGCCGCCGAACGCATCATGTCGATCAACCCGCACGCCCGGGTGACGGTGTTCACGGAGGGGGTGACCCCGCAGACCGTGCAGCGGCTCACCGCGACCTGCCAGATGATCATCGACGGGGTGGACGTCACCACCCCCGACGGCTGGCGCGCCAAGCACCTGCTGCACCGGGTGGCCGTGCAGCGGCGGCTGCCCCTGGTCACCGGCTGGGACATGGCGGGGACCCAGTACGTGCGCTGCTACGACTACCGGCGCGTCCGGGAGCCGTTCGCGGGCGACATCACCGTGAACGACATCGTGCGCATGGACACCTGGGACCTGCTGCGACGCGCGGTGCCGCTGCGCAGGGTCCCGGCCGAGATGCTGGCCGAGATCCGCGCCAACCATCTGCGCACGGACTACAGCTTCCCTCAGGTGGCGTACACCGCCACGGCGTTCGGGGTGCTGAGCTCCCACATGGCGGTGCGGATCCTCGCCGGGAAACCCGTACGCCCGGAGATCCGCGTCGATGTGCACCAGCTGGCCCGGCCGTTCGGCGAGCGCTGGCTGAGCCGTCTGTCCTGGCCGGTCGAACTGGCGGCCCTGGTACCGCCGATGCTCCGCCTCATGCGCCGGCAAGACGCGCGCTGAACGAAGCCCGCCCCGCGGCGGCGGGGCGGGCGCGCGCCGACACCGGGCGCGCCCCGCCCCGGCACCCGGCGCGGCACACCCTCAGGAAGAGGCAACCATGAACGTCTCGAAGCGGAACGTCCTGTGGACGTTCCTGTGCTGTGGCCTGGGCGTGGCCATGGTGTCCCTCGACAACCTGGTCGTCATCACCGCCCTGCCCGCGATCCGCGAGAGCCTCGGCGGCGACATCCAGCAACTCGAGTGGACGGTCAACGCCTACACGCTCACCTACGCGGTCCTGATGCTTCCCGGCGCGGCCCTGGGCGACCGGTTCGGCAGGCGCCGCATGTTCCTCGTCGGCCTGTCCCTCTTCACCGCCGCCTCCGCGGCGGCGGCGCTCGCCCCCGGCATCGGCGCCCTGATCGCGGCCCGTGCCGTACAGGGCCTGGGCGCCGCCGCGTTGATGCCGCTCAACCTGACCCTGCTCACGGCGGTGGCACCCGCGGCCCGCCGCGGAGCCGTCCTCGGAGCGCTCAGCGCCGTCGAAGGACTCGCCATCGCGATGGGCCCCCTCATCGGCGGACTGATGGTGGAGCACCTGGCCTGGCAGTGGATCTTCTGGGTCAACGTGCCCATCGGGCTGGTCGTCCTCCCGCTCGCCCGGGGCAAGCTCGCAGAGAGCCGCGGCCCCCACAACCGGCTGGACCTGGTGGGCACCGCGCTGGCCGGCACCGGTCTGTTCGGCATCGTGTTCGGCCTGATCCAGGGCCCTGCCGACGACTGGTCCAGTGTGCGGGTCCTGGCCGCGCTGACCGGCGGCGCCCTGGTCCTGGCGGCCTTCGTCGTCTGGGAGCTGCGCACGCCGATGCCGATGTTCCCGATGCGCCTCTTCCGTCACCGGACCTTCAGCGGGATGAACGCGGCAGGGCTGCTGATGTTCGCGGGCATGTTCGGCTCGGTCTTCCTGCTCACCCAGTTCTTCCAGGGACCGCGGGGCTACTCGCCGATGGAGGCAGGCCTTCGGATCCTGCCCTGGACGGTGGTGCCGGTCTTCGTCGCGCCGGTGGTCGGCTACCTCTCCGACCGCATCGGAGGCCGTTCCATCGTGGCGCTCGGACTGACCTTCCAGGCCTGCGGACTGGGCTGGATCGCGGCCCGCGTGTCACCGGAGGTGAGCTACCCCTCCCTGGTCCCGGCGCTGGTCCTGTGCGGGCTCGGCATGACCTTCTACTTCTCCCCGACGGCGAATCTGGTGATGAGCTCGGTCGCCGCGGGGGACCGGGGCATGGCCTCGGGCTCCGTCAACGCGCTGCGGGAGCTGGGCGGGGTGCTCGGGGTCGCCGTTCTGGCCTCCGTGTTCACCGCGCACGGTGATCTCGCCACACCGGGCAGCTTCACCGACGGCATGGTTCCCGCGCTGTGGACCGGTGCGTGCCTGATCGCGGTCGGCGCCCTCGCGGTCCTCGCGACACCGAGGCGTCACGAGGCCGGGCGGCCCGCGCGGAAGGACACGGGCGCGGCCGTTCCCGGCACCGAGGGCACCACGGCCTGACACCGTGGAGCCACAGCCCGGAGGAGGGGCCGTGGCTCCACGCCCTGAACGAGAGGAGAGACCGATCACCGCACGCGTGGACGTTCTGCTCGTCGGTAACCGCGCCATCACCCGTGCCGGCGTCCGGGCCGTTCTCGCCCTGGACCGGACCATCGAGGTGGTCGGCGAGGCAGTCGACGGCCCCGACGCCGAACGTCGGGTGTCCGGCCTGAGCCCCCAAGTGGTGCTCGTCGACGCGCAGTCGCCCGGCCTCGACGCCGTCGGCCTGGCCGCCGGGCTGGCCGCGCGGCCGGGGAGAGGGACGCCGGGCCTCCTGTTGATGGTCCAGGGGACGGACGATTCCGCGCGGCAGGCCCTGCGCGCCGGAGCCAGGGGTGTGGTGCTGAGCCGAGCCACCCCCGAGCAACTGCTGTCCGCCGTCCACATGGTCGCCGCCGGGTACACGGTCTTCGAGGCCTCCTGGTCCGCACCGCCCGCCCCGGACGGGGACCGCGGGCCGGCGCCGCCCTGCGGACACGGGACCGCCGAGGAGCGGGCGCGCGCCGAACTGCTGACGCGCCGGGAGCGGGAGGTGCTGACGCTCCTCGCCCGCGGCCTCAGCAATGCCGAGATGTCGGCCGAACTGGTCCTGGGTGAGAGCACGGTCAAATCGCATGTGCAGCACGTGCTCGACAAGCTGGAACTGCGCAACCGGGTCCACGCCGTGATCTACGCCCTCCGGACCGGGCTCGCACCGGCCGCCTGCGGCAGCTGTGGCCCGCGCTGCACGGCGGTCTGACGGCAGACCGCGAAGGCCCCCTGCCGGACACGGTCCGGCAGGGGGCCTTCGGTCAGGCCGGCCCCTCCAGGAGATAGCCGCGCCGGCTGGCCGTGCGCAGGCGCAGCCCCAGGGGCAGGACACGCCTGCGGATCCGCATCACGTGGAGGTCCAGGGCGTTTCGGCTCGCGGTGGAACCACGGGTGCTCAGCAGGGTGAGCAGTTCGTCCCGGGCCACGAGGCTTCCGAAGCGCTGCACCAGGGGCCGTAACAGGTACGTCTCGGTCGGGGACACGGGCACGACGCGGCTGCCGTACCGCAGCAGACCGTCGTGGTCCAGGGCCGGCAGGTCCTGCGACGAGGCCCTGGCGCGCAGGGCCTCGATACGAGCGGTGAAGTCCTCGCGCGTGATCGGGGACCGGACCCAGTCCTCCCGCACATCGGTGGACGTCGGCGGCGTTCCCCCGTTCTCGACCACGAGGAGGCGCAGGGCGCCCGTGCGGCGGTGATGTTCCAGCTTCGACGCCTCGAGGGGCCAGCGGAGTACGTGGACCTTCTCCTCGGCGGAGGACGTGCGGGCCGTTCTGGTGTGTGACATGAAGCTCCCTTTCCGGATTTTGCAGGAGAACAAAATTTGACCGGCCTGGGCATCGCGCCATTCGTCTCGTAATTTATTGTTGAATCGAATGGGGATCTGGGTGGGGCCGAAAACTGTTCTCCGCAGCACCTTTGTTTACTATGCAGCACACTCGAGTGTCGTGGCAATAAGCAATGAACGAAGGCATTGTACGACAAATAAGAAAGTATTTGATCATGGTTCTGAGGTCGTCGCACTTCTTTGTGAGGAAAGGGTTCACCACCTCCCCATTAGTGCTGTGACCGGCGCATTCGGGCCCCTCCCAATGGGTGATCGATCCCCCGGAGTGGGGAGGGGGAAATCAGCAGAACACCCGAGGCGTCGCCGGACCGCGGCGCATAGATTGGCTTCCGGGTGGAGCGGTCGGTCTTCAGTGGTCGGCTCGCTCACACCGGGCAGGATTCCTTTGCCCCGTTCGGGCCTATGGCAAATTCAAGCCATGTCCGGCGTAAAGAAAATAGGGAGACGGTGTGTGTGCCACCGATGAATTGAGTCCAAATGAACACGGGGAAGGCGCCGACCCGGCCGGCGTGGTGCTCGCGGGGCCGGCGAAAGCCGCCACGGACCCGCCTGCCGGCGCGGGTGACCTGCTCCGCGCGGTGATGGCGCTCACCGTGGCGGGACTGAAGAGCCGCGCGCCGGTGGCGGCCGGGCCGGGAGCGGCGGGACTGAAGAGCCGCGCGCCCGTGGCAGCCGGGCCGGGAGACGGAGGCGGTCGTGCGGCACACCTCGGGTGAGAACACGCGTCCGCGCGCCCGGCCGGAGGAGGTGCTGGTGACGGGCATGGGAGCGACCACCCCGCTCGGTGCCGACGTCGCCGGCACCTGGGAAGCGCTGCTGGCGGGCCGGTCCGGCATCTCCCGGATCGACGCCCCGTGGGCCGGCCGCCTGCCGGTACGTATCGCGGGCGCCATGTACCGAGACCCCTACGACGAGGTCGAACGCGTACAGCGGCGCCGGCTGGACCGCAGCCAGGCGGCCGCGCTGGTCGCCGCCGGGGAGGCCTGGGCCGACGCCGGACCGCCGCAGGTCGAGCCCGAACGGCTGGCGGTCGTGGTGGGCACCGGCATCGGGGGCGCGCTGACCATGCTGGACCAGTACGACGCGATGAACGAGCGCGGCCGACGCGCCGTCTCCCCGTACACCGTGCCGCGGCTCATGCCCAACGGCGCCTCCGCGGTGGTCAGTCTGATGCTCGGAGCCCGGGCGGGCACCCATGCGCCGACGAGCGCGTGCGCGTCGGGAGCCGAGGCCATCGCGGTGGGCGCCCTGCTGATCCGCGCCGGACGCGCCGATGTGGTGGTCGCCGGAGGGACGGACGCCTGCCTGCACCCCCTCTCGCTCGGCGCGTTCGCGCAGATGCGGGCGCTCTCCCTGCGCAACGACGCTCCCGAGCAGGCTTCCAGGCCCTTCGAGCGGCGGCGGGACGGGTTCGTGATGTCCGAGGGCGCGGGCATGGTCGTGCTGGAACGGGCGGAATTCGCACGGTCACGCGGCGCGCGCGTCCACGCGGCACTGGCCGGGGCCGGCGTCACCTCCGACGCGCACGACATCACCCTGCCCGACGCCGCGGGGCAGGTGCGCGCCATCGAGGAGGCTCTGCGCGACGCCGGGCTGTCCGGCGGAGACATCGGTCATGTGAACGCCCACGCGACGGGCACGCCCCAGGGCGATATCGCGGAATCCCGGGCGGTGATGAGCGCGGTGGGCGGTCACCCGGTGGTCACCGCCGCCAAGTCCGCGACGGGCCACCTCCTGGGCGCGTCGGGCGCCGTGGAGGCGATCCTCACGGTCCTGGCCCTCAAGGAGTCCCTGGTGCCACCGGTGCGCAACCTGGAAGAGATCGGAGACGGCATCGCACTCGACCTGGTGAGGGGGCTGCCCCGCAAGGCCGACGCCGAGGCGGCCCTGTCGACCTCCTTCGGTTTCGGCGGCCACAACATCGTGCTGGCGTTCACCCGCGCCTGACCGGCGGCGCCGCTACCGGGCCGTCGTGCGCTCCCGCACCGCGACGAGGTGCCGCGCGACCTCGTCGGGATGGGTCAGCTGCGGGTAGTGGCCCGCCGACGCGATCTCGGTGACGGGCAGTTCACCGGGCTCCTCCAGCGGGTCCTGCGACCCGATGACCAGTTCCACGGGAACCGCGACCCGGTGCACGGCGCTCCGCAGAACACCGCGGTGCCCGTACGCCGCACGCAGGGCGGAGACCACCCGGAGCGCCGCGCCCGACCGCCTCAGGTCGTCGACGGGCCCGTGGAGGAAGGTGTCGTCGGACAGGCCGAGAGAGCCGGCCAGCCGTTCGGCGGTCATCCGGCTCAGTACGGGCACGGCGAGAGGGGAGCGCATCAGCCACGAGGACGCCGGCTGCAGGAAGGCGGGGGAGACGAGCACCAGCGCGGCGACGCGCTCCGGATACCGCAGCGCATACCGCAGGGCGGGCCCGCAGGAGTACGAGTGGGCCACCAGCACCGGCCGGCTCCGCACGGGCGCCAGCAGGGCGGCGAGCCAGTCGTCGTGCGACTGCCGGGGCTCGGGCGTGGACCGGCCGAACCCCGGAAGGTCGGCCGCCAGGGCAGGGGTGTCCACCCGCTCGGCCACCGGTGACCAGGAGTCGGCGTCGATCGGCAGTCCGTGCAGGAACACGAATCCGGGTCGCTCCCGCTCGCCCACCACCCAGGTCCGGTCCGCGCCGACCTGCTGGAACCCGTACGCCGCCCGTGGTGCCCGGACACGGCCGAAACGGGTGGCGACCAGGTCGTCGGCCCAGTCGCGCAGGGCATCGCGCACCGGCGGCATCTCCAGGCCGAAGGAGTCCGCGAGATCCCGCGCGGACGCCGTGTCGTACCGGTCGCTGGAGAGGAAGGACAGGGTCTCCGGGTTCGCCCTCGTCAGAGAACGGGGCAGCCGCTTGACGACGCCGACCGGGACCGAGCGGCGCGGAGCACGCACGCCCATGTGCTCGGCGAACAGGGCGACGAGCCGCGGCAGTTCCGGCGTGGCGTCGTCCAGCAGCCAGTAGGTGCCGTCAGCGCTCTCACGCCGCTCCGGAAGGGAGGCCAGGAACTGTACGAAGTAGTCGAGCACCACGACGGGCAGGAAGATGTCCGGCCCCCCGGGCAGCGCCACGAGCCGGCCCCGCCAGAGCTCCCCGACCAGATCCGCCAGCCCGACGGACTGACCGGGGCCGATGACGGTGCTCGGGTTGGCGACGCTCAGCGGGACGCCGAGTTCACGGGCGCGTGCCCGCACCACCGCGTCGCCCTCGCGCTTGGACGCCTCGTAGGCGCCGTCGCGCCGGTAGTCGGGCGACGCGGCTTCGGCCGCGGCCATCCGGTAGCCGCTGATGTGCACCAGCCGCCGCAGCCTCGGACGGGCCGCCGCCCAGTCGACGACATGCCCGGCGCCCTCGACATTGACCGGCCTGGCCTCGGCCGGGGTCATCCCGAAGGCGAAGCGTGCCGCCGTGTTGTACACGTCCCGGACCTCGTCCAGGCCGTGTTCCGGGAGGCCGAGCCCCGGCCGGGTGATGTCGGCCGGTACGACGGTGAGCCGGCCGGTGTCCACCCGCTGCTCATCGAGCCATCGCAGGAGCCGGTCCCCGCTGCCGTGGACGGCAGCCGCGACGTGCTGGTCCCGGCGCAGGAGCTCCCCCACCAAGGAGCGGCCGATGAAGCCGCCGGCACCGAAGACAACCGAGTTCGCAGGCATGCCATCTCCTTGCGGCCGTGTACGAGTTGGCGTCTGGCGTCACGGAACGGAGCGGGCGCACCGGCCCGGACACGACGCCCTCACCGTACCCGAGCTGTCACTGAGTGTGAACAAAGCCCGGTGAGGTGTCACTCGAACGCGCAGCGGTCCGCGCGCCGGCCCCCGTCCGGCGCGCGGGGCGCGCGCCGTGCCGGGCCAGGACGGGAACGCGCCGGCTCCCGTGCCAGGGGGCCACCGGCGCGGTGGCGCACCACCGCAACGGATGACCCATCTCAGCTCGCGTCCCGGCCCGGGCCGCGGGAAACCGTCCGGGAGGCCCCTTCATGCAGTCCCTGCCCCTCCGCCCGAACGACTCGACAAGGCCTGCGCACGTCAACCATCCGCACGGCCGGGCCGGCCGCCGCCGGTTCCGGCCGACGGCCGCCCTGCTGACCGTCCTCGTCGCCGTGTTCCTCGCGGCGGCCGCCACCGCACCGCGGGACCGTCCCCCGCTCACGACCGCGTCCGGAGACGGGCCGGGCATGGCCCACCTCCTCTGGGAGCGGGCGTTCGTGGCCTCCACCGAGCATCCCGACGCCCCGCCACCCGGCGCCGACGACTGGACCTGCGAACCCCGCACCCGGCATCCCCGCCCGGTCGTCCTCGTCCACGGCACGTACGAGAACGCGTACAACAACTGGAGCGCCCTCGCGCCGCTGCTCCGGGCCGACGGTTACTGCGTCTTCGCCCCCAACCTCGGCGCCCCGCGGGGCGATGTCGTCAAGGGCAGGGCCGCAGTCCCGCGGTCGGCCCGGGAGCTGGCCCGTTTCGTCGACCGGGTCCTCGACCGGACGGGAGCCCGCCAGGCCGATCTGGTGGGCCACTCCCAGGGAGGCGGCATCCTGCCGCGCTACTACCTGAGATTCGCCGGAGGCGCCGATGCCGCCGATCCCGCCCGCAACAAGGTGAGTCACCTGATCGGCATCGCCCCGGCCAACCACGGCAGCACCGTCTCCGGACTTGCCACCCTCGCGCAGCGGCTGCGGATCCTCGCCCCGGCAGCCCGGTTCGGCGGCCAGGCGCTCGCCGACCAGACCATCGGGTCGGCCGTCAACACCCGGCTGGACGCGGGCGGTGACACGGTGCCGGGCGTGCGGTACACCACGGTGGTCACCCGGTGGGACAGGATCGTGACCCCCTTCGAGCGGCAGTACCTTCGTCCCGCGCTCCCCGCTGACCCGGTCACCAACATCACCGTCCAGGACATCTGCCCGCAGGACCGGACGGGCCACATGGGCAGCCCCTACGACCCGGTCGTCCTGCGGCTCGTACGCAACGCACTCGACCCGACGACGGCGCGCCGGCCCGACTGCACCACCGCGTTCTGAGGCGTCGGCCGGACGGGCGACGGCCCCGTTCGGCGCGGGCATGCGAACGGCCCGGCCCGCCCTGGCGAACTCCAGGGGCGGGCCGGGCCGTTCGGTACGCCTCTCAGGCGGACGCCGGCGGGTACAGGGCGCGCGGCAGCTGCGAGGCCGCCGCCGCGTCCAGCAGCCACAGCGTGCGGCTTCGACCGTACGCACCCGCGGCCGGGGCCTGGATCTCCCCGGCACCCGACAGGGCGATGGCAGCGGCCTCCGCCTTGTCCTCGCCCGCCGCGAGCAGCCACACCTCGCGTGCCGCCCGGATGGCGGGCAGCGTCAGCGAGACGCGGATGGGCGGCGGCTTGGGCGCGCCGTGCACACCGACGACGGTGCGCTCGGTCTCCCGTACCGCGGGCAGCTCCGGGAAGAGCGAGGCCACATGGGTGTCAGGGCCGACGCCCAGCATCAGCACGTCGAACACCGGCACCGGACCGTGGTCCTCCGGACCGGCCGCGGCGGCCAGTTCGGCGGCGTACGCGGCCGCTGCCGCGTCGGCGTCCGGGCCGCAGGGCCCGTCCGACGCGGGCATCGCGTGCACCCGGGCCGGGTCCAGCGGCACCGAGTCCAGCAGGGCCTCGCGGGCCTGCGTGACATTGCGCTCCGGATCGCCGTCCGGCAGGAACCGCTCGTCGCCCCACCACAGGTCGAGCCGCGACCAGTCGATCGCGTCCCGCGCGGGCGCGTCGGCGAGCGCGGCCAGCAGGCCGTTGCCGTTGCGGCCGCCCGTGAGCACCACCGAGGCGTAACCGCGTGCGGCCTGGGCGTCCACGATCTTCGTGATCAGCCGGGCCGCCGCGGCCTGCGCCATCAGCTCCTTGTCGCGGTGCACGACGAGCTGCGGGACGACGCTCACTTCGACGCCGCCTTCTTCGCCGGCGCGGCCGTCTTCTTGGCGGCGGCCGCGGTCGGGCCGGAAGGAGCGGCGTCCTTGGGCTTCGCCGCCTCCCCGAGCCGCTCCACGCCGAACTTCACCGACGACTCGTACGTGTTGTCCGGGTCGAGCCGGCGGAGCTCCTCGGCGAGCAGCTCCGCGGTCTCCCGGCGCTTGAGCGCCACCGCGCGGTCCGGCTGGCCCACCATGGAGAGGGTCGCCAGCGAACCGTCGGCCCGGTCCAGCACGATCGTGCCGGACTTGGTCTCCATCCGGACGGCCGTCAGACCGGGACCGGCGGACATGGTGCGCTCGACCGGGACCTGCAGCCGGTCCGCGAGCCACATGGCCAGCAGCTCGCAGCTCGGATTCTCGGACTCGCCCTCGACCGTCGCCGAGACGACGTCCACGGCCTGCTGGTCGAGTGCGGCGGCCAGCATCGAACGCCACGGCGTGATCCGGGTCCAGGACAGGTCCGTGTCCCCGGGGGTGTACGACTTCGCGCGCACCGACAGTTCGGCACTCGGCTGCTCCGCCGAGTACGCGTCCGTGATCCGGCGCTGGGCGAGCGCGCCCAGCGGGTCCTTCGCCGGATCGGCGGGCGCCGCCTCGGGCCACCAGACCACGACCGGGGCGTCCGGCAGCAGCAGCGGCAGGACGACCGACTGGGCGTGGTTGGCCAGTTCGCCGTGGAGCCGGAGGACCACGGTCTCGCCGGTACCCGCGTCGGAGCCGACCCGGACCTCGGCGTCCAGCCGGGCGTCACGCCGGTTGCGCGGCGAACGGCTGACCCGCTTGATCACCGCGATGATCCGCGAGGGGTGCTCGCGCGAGGCGTCGCCGGCCGACCTGAGAGCGTCGTAGGCGTTCTCCTCGTCGGTGACGATGACCAGCGTGAGCACCATGCCGATCGCCGGGGTGCCGATGGCACGGCGGGCCGACACCAGCGCCTGGTTGATCTTGCTGGAAGTGGTTTCCGTGAGATCGATCTTCATGGCCGGCGCCAGCTCCGTCCGTCTCGTGCGAGCATCTCGTCCGCCTCGGCCGGGCCCCAGGTGCCCGCCGGGTACTGCGCGGGCTTGCCGTGCTTGTCCCAGTACTGCTCGATCGGGTCGAGGATGTTCCAGGAGAGTTCGACCTCCTGGTGGCGGGGGAAGAGGTTGGCGTCGCCGAGCAGCACATCGAGGATGAGCCGCTCGTAGGCCTCCGGGCTGGACTCGGTGAAGGACTCGCCGTAGGCGAAGTCCATCGTCACGTCCCGGACCTCCATCGAGGTGCCGGGCACCTTGGAGCCGAACCGCACGGTCACGCCCTCGTCCGGCTGGACCCGGATGACCAGGGCGTTGCCGCCCAGCTCCTCCGTCGCGCCGGACTCGAACGGGAGGTACGGGGCGCGCTTGAAGACGACCGCGATCTCCGTGACCCGGCGGCCGAGCCGCTTTCCGGTACGGAGGTAGAACGGCACGCCCGCCCAGCGGCGGTTGTTGATCGTCAGCTTGATCGCGGCGAAGGTGTCGGTCTTCGACTTGGGGTCGATACCGTCCTCCTCCAGATAGCCGAGGACCTCCTCGCCGCCCTGCCACGCGTGCGCGTACTGACCGCGCACCGTGTGCTTGCCCAGGTCGTCCGGCAGCTCGACGGCCGTGAGCACCTTGAGCTTCTCGGCGACCAGGGCCTTCGGGTGGAAGGAGCCGGGCTCCTCCATCGCCGTCAGCGCCAGCAGCTGGAGCAGGTGGTTCTGAATGACGTCACGGGCGGCGCCGATGCCGTCGTAGTAGCCGGCCCGGCCGCCGATGCCGATGTCCTCGGCCATCGTGATCTGGACGTGGTCGACGTAGCTCCGGTTCCAGATCGGCTCGAACATCGTGTTGGCGAACCGCAGCGCCAGGATGTTCTGGACCGTCTCCTTGCCCAGGTAGTGGTCGATCCGGAAGACCTCGTTGGGCGGGAACACGTCGTGCACGAGCTGGTTGAGCTCCTGCGCGCTCGTCAGGTCGTGGCCGAAGGGCTTCTCGATGACGGCACGCCGCCAGGAACCCTCCTTCTGGTCGGCCAGCCCGTGCTTCTTGAGCTGCTGGACGACCTTGGGGAAGAACTTCGGCGGCACGGAGAGGTAGAAGGCGAAGTTGCCGCCCGTCCCCTGCGCCTGGTCCAGCTCCTGGATGGTCGCCTTCAGGGTCTCGAAGGCCTCGTCGTCGTCGAAGTTGCCCTGGACGAAGCGCATCCCCTGGATGAGCTGCTGCCAGACCTCTTCACGGAACGGCGTACGGGCGTGCTGCTTGACGGCGTCGTGGACCTCCTGTGCGAAGTCCTCGTCCTGCCACTCGCGGCGCGCGAAACCGATGAGCGAGAAGCCCGGCGGCAGCAGGCCGCGATTGGCCAGGTCGTAGACGGCGGGCATCAGCTTTTTACGGGACAAATCGCCCGTGACGCCAAAGATGACCAGGCCCGACGGCCCCGCGATACGCGGGAGCCGTCGGTCCTGGGCGTCACGGAGCGGGTTGGCTCCGGGAACACCAGACAAAGTGGTCAGCCCTCCGAAGGGGCGAGGCGCTTGAGCTCCGCCTCGGTCGAGTTGAGCAGGTCGATCCAGGCGGCCTCGAACTTCTCGACGCCCTCGTCCTCGAGGAGCTGGACGACGTCGTCGTACGAGACACCCAGCTTCTCGACGGCGTCGAGCTCGGCGCGGGCCTGCTCGTAGGTGCCGGCGATGGTGTTGCCCGTGATCTGCCCGTGGTCCGCGGTCGCTTCCAGCGTGGCCTCGGGCATGGTGTTCACCGTGCCGGGGGCGACCAGGTCGTCCACGTACAGCGTGTCCTTGTACGCGGGGTCCTTCACACCGGTGGAGGCCCACAGCGGACGCTGCTTGTTGGCGTGCGCCTTGTCGAGCGTGGCCCAGCGGTCCGAGGAGAAGACCTCCTCGAACGCCTGGTAGGCGAGCCGGGCGTTGGCGAGAGCCGCCTTGCCCTTCAGCGCCTTGGCCTCGTCGGTGCCGACCGCGTCGAGACGCTTGTCGATCTCGGAGTCCACGCGGGAGACGAAGAACGAGGCCACCGAGTGGATCTTGGAGAGGTCCAGGCCCGCGGCCTTCGCCTTCTCCAGACCCGCCAGGTAGGCGTCCATGACCTCGCGGTAGCGCTCCAGCGAGAAGATCAGCGTGACGTTGACGCTGATGCCCTTGCCGATGACCTCGGTGATCGCCGGCAGGCCGGCCTTCGTCGCCGGGATCTTGATGAGCGTGTTCGGCCGGTCCACCAGCCAGGCCAGCTGCTTGGCCTCGGCGACCGTGGCCGCCGTGTGGTGCGCCAGACGCGGGTCGACCTCGATGGAGACCCGGCCGTCCTGGCCGTCCGTGCTGTCGAAGACCGGACGCAGGATGTCGGCGGCGTCACGGACGTCCGCCGTCGTGATCATGCGGATGGCCTCGTCCACGGTGACCTTGCGGGTGGCGAGGTCCGTGAGCTGCTGGTCGTAACCGTGGCCCTGGGAGATCGCCTTCTGGAAGATCGACGGGTTGGTCGTGACACCCACGACGTGACTCTGGTCGATCAGCTCGGCGAGGTTGCCGGAGGTGATCCGTGTGCGGGACAGGTCGTCGAGCCAGATCGCCACGCCCTCGTCGGAGAGGCGCTTGAGTGCGTCTGTCATGAGAATTGCATCTCCTACTAGTCGTATAACGGCGTCAGCGCGTGACGGCGGCGAGAGATTCCCGGGCGGCGGCCGCGACGGCCTCGCCCGTGAAGCCGAACTCGCGGAAGAGGACCTTGGCGTCGGCCGAGGCGCCGAAGTGCTCCAGCGAGATGATCCGGCCGGCGTCACCGACGTACCGGTACCAGGTCAGGCCGATGCCCGCCTCGACCGCCACGCGGGCCTTCACGGACGGCGGCAGGACGCTGTCCTTGTACGCCTGGTCCTGCTCCTCGAACCACTCGACACACGGCATCGACACCACACGGGTCGGGATGCCGGCGGCCTGGAGCTCCTCGCGCGCCTCGACGGCGAGGTGCACCTCGGAGCCCGTGCCGATCAGCAGGACCTGGGGCGCCGCGCTGTGCCCGTCGGGCGTCTCGGCCTCGAACAGGACGTAGCCGCCCTTGACCGCGTTCTCGTTCGCCTCGTACGTCGGCACACCCTGGCGGGTCAGCGCCAGACCGTGCGGAGCACCCTTGCCGAACACCTTGGTGTAGCGGCGCAGGATCTCGCGCCAGGTGAGGGAGGTCTCGTTGGCGTCGGCCGGGCGGACCACGTTCAGGCCCGGGATGGCGCGCAGCGAGGCCAGGTGCTCCACCGGCTGGTGGGTCGGGCCGTCCTCGCCGAGACCGATGGAGTCGTGCGTCCACACGTACGTCACCGGCAGGTGCATCAGCGCGGACAGCCGTACGGCGTTGCGCATGTAGTCGGAGAACACCAGGAAGGTGCCGCCGTAGATGCGGGTGTTGCCGTGCAGCGCGATGCCGTTCATGGCCGCGGCCATGGCGTGCTCGCGGATGCCGAAGTGGATCGTGCGGCCGTACGGGTCGGCCTCCGGCAGCGGGTTGCCGGCCGGGAGGAACGACGACGTCTTGTCGATCGTGGTGTTGTTCGAGCCCGCGAGGTCGGCGGAGCCGCCCCACAGCTCGGGCACGATCTCGCCGAGCGCCTGGAGCACCTTGCCGGAGGCGGCGCGGGTGGCGACGCCCTTGCCGGGCTCGAAGACGGGGAGCTTGTCCTCCCAGCCCTCGGGCAGCTCGCCCGCGGAGATCCGGTCGAATTCGGCGGCGCGCTCCGGGTTGGCGGTGCGCCACGCGGCGAACGACTTCTCCCACTCGGCCTTGGCCTCGCGGCCGCGGTCCAGTGCCTCACGGGTGTGCGCGATGACCTCGTCGGCGACCTCGAAGGTCTTCTCCGGGTCGAAGCCCAGTACCCGCTTGGTCGCGGCGACCTCGTCGTCGCCGAGCGCGGAGCCGTGCGAGGCCTCGGTGTTCTGGGCGCTCGGCGCGGGCCAGGCGATGATCGAGCGGGCCGCGATGAACGACGGGCGCTCGGTCTCGGCCTTGGCGGCCAGCAGCGCCTTGTACAGACCCGCCGGGTCCAGGTCGCCGCTGGGCAGCTGGTCGACGCGCTGGACGTGCCAGCCGTACGCCTCGTAGCGCTTCAGGGTGTCCTCGGAGACCGCGGTCTCCGTGTCGCCCTCGATGGAGATGTGGTTGTCGTCCCACAGCAGGACCAGGTTGCCCAGCTTCTGGTGCCCGGCCAGCGAGGACGCCTCCGCGGAGATGCCCTCCTGGAGGCAGCCGTCGCCGGCGACGGCCCACACCATGTGGTCGAAGGGGGAGGTGCCGGGGGCCGCCTCCGGGTCGAACAGGCCGCGCTCGTAGCGGGCGGCCATGGCCATGCCCACGGCGTTGGCGACGCCCTGGCCCAGCGGGCCGGTCGTCGTCTCCACGCCGGTGGTGTGGCCGTACTCCGGGTGGCCCGGGGTCTTCGAGCCCCAGGTACGGAAGGCCTTCAGGTCATCGAGCTCCAGGCCGTACCCGGCCAGGTAGAGCTGGATGTAGAGGGTCAGGCTGGTGTGGCCCGCCGAGAGCACGAACCGGTCGCGGCCGGTCCACTCCGCGTCGGCGGGGTCGTGCCGCATCACCTTCTGGAAAATGGTGTACGCGGCGGGAGCCAGGCTCATGGCCGTACCCGGGTGGCCGTTTCCGACCTTCTGTACGGCGTCCGCGGCGAGGACGCGGACGGTGTCCACGGCCCGCTGGTCCAATTCGGTCCACTGGAGGTCTGTGGTGGTCGGCTTGGTGCTCACCCTGAGTCAGGGCTCCTCTCCACTGTCGTAAACCGGTGACTGTGACCGCACCGGACATTGCCGAGCCTACCCCCGTCAGCACCCGCGATTTCCGGCTCCTTCCAGGGTGCGGGCGGCCCGTCGAATCCGCCTCCCGTATGAGCGCGGAGCCTCACCGATGGGCCCTCTCCGATGAGCGTGAGGGCTCACTCCTGAGGCCTCCGATGAGCGCCGGGAGCCACTCCTGAGACCACCTCGCCGAGTGGGTCGGCGCACATCTGTACGAGCGGTGCGCGGTCCCTAGCCGCCCCGTACCCCGCCGGGGCGCGGGCGGGCGTTCGCACGGTTGCCGCGGCAACGCCCCGCGCCACATCAACACGACCCCACCCCCGCGAAGGGCGGCCTGTCCCCAACGTCTACAGTGGTCTGGTTCGCGCAAGTCTTTACCGGGCCTTCACGCCCGGAGCTTGCTGGGATTTCTCTGTCAGGGGTGTGCGTGACGGCCGTCGAGTCCCGACCCGCAGGGGTCGCCTTGACTCCGAGCCCGGGGGGCCATCGCCCGTTCGGGGCCCGTGTCAAGGCATTCGTGGCGCTGACCAAGCCTCGGATCATCGAGCTGTTGCTGATCACCACTGTTCCGGTGATGTTCCTGGCCGCTCAGGGTGTACCCGACCTGTGGCTCGTGCTCACGACCACGATCGGCGGATACCTGTCCGCCGGCGGTGCCAATGCACTGAACATGTACATCGACCGCGATATCGACGCGTTGATGGACCGTACGTCGCAGCGCCCGCTGGTCACCGGAATGGTGAGCCCGCGCGAGTGCCTGGCCTTCGGTATCGCCCTCGCGGTGATCTCGACGGTCTGGTTCGGGCTGCTGGTGAACTGGCTGTCGGCGGCACTGTCGCTCGGCGCCCTGCTCTTCTACGTCGTCGTGTACACGATGATCCTGAAGCGCCGTACCTCGCAGAACATCGTCTGGGGCGGTATCGCGGGCTGCATGCCGGTGCTCATCGGCTGGTCCGCCGTGACGAACTCGATGTCCTGGGCCGCGGTGATCCTCTTCGCCGTCATCTTCTTCTGGACGCCGCCGCACTACTGGCCGCTGTCCATGAAGGTGAAGGACGATTACGCGCGGGTCGGCGTTCCCATGCTGCCGGTCATCGCGTCCAATCGGGTGGTGGCCCGCCAGATCGTCCTCTACAGCTGGGTGATGGTGGCCGTCTCGCTGCTGCTGACCCCGCTGGGCTACACCGGCTGGTTCTACACGGTGGTGGCGGTCCTTACGGGCGGCTTCTGGCTCTGGGAGGCGCACGCCCTGCTGAGCCGGGCCAAGTCCGGCGTGACGGGCGGGAAGCTCAAGGAGATGCGGCTGTTCCACTGGTCGATCACCTATGTGTCCCTGCTGTTCGTCGCCGTGGCGGTGGACCCCTTCCTGCGGTAGCACCTCCTCCGTATGACCTGCCGACGGGCGGGGAGCGTGGCACAGGCCACGCTCCCCGCCCGTCGCACGTCGCTCTACCCATCGGTAGCATCCTGTGCATGGCAGAGACGGCTGAGACCCAGCAGGTGGACAGCAAGCAGGCGGCACGCGCGGAGCGCAGGGCGGCCAGGCTGGCCAAGCAGATCGGTGCGTTCGCGAAGGCGCACGGCGGTGCCGAGGGGCAGCTCGCCTACATCGGACAGATGGGCACCCGCATCGTCCTCGTCGGTGAGGACGGCGGCTGGGGCGACCTCGTCGCCCCCTCGTACGCGGTCGCCGAGAGCGCCGCGCAGAAGTCCGGGATCACGATGCACGAGTCCTTCGACGGCGAGTTCGCCGCGAAGGTCCACACGGGCCCCTACGAGTGGACCCGGATGGCCGGTATCCAGATCGGCGGCCCGGCGAACAAGGCCTGAACGGCGAGGGCGGGTGCGGCGGGACTTCTGTCCTGCCGCACCCGCCCGTCCATCTGGGGCGAGGGTTCAGCCGTCGGCGCGGGTCACCGGAAGTTCCGCAGGGTGACCGAACCGCCGGGCCGGAGCTCCACGTCCCGGGTGACTCCGCCCGCCGTCACTCCGGTCCGCCGGCCCCCGACGCTGCGGACGGTGACCTCGCGGACCCGGCCGCCCCGCCAGCTCAGGTCCACGGTGAAACCGCCGCGCGCCCCGACGCCGGTCACGGACCCGGAGTCCGCCCAGGCGGCCGGCAGCGCCGGAAGCAGCTCGATGTGTCCGGGGCGTGAGTAGAGCAGCATCTCGATCACCGCGGCCGCGGTGCCGAAATTGGACTCGATCTGGAAGATCCCCCGCCCCTTCGCGGCCTCGTAGATGTCGAAGAGGTTCATCGCGCTGCCGTTGGCGCCGTCGACGGAGGGCCGCAGATTGGTGGCGATCAGCCGGTAGGCGTTCTCCGCGTTCTTCAGCCGCGCCCAGCACAGCGAGCGCCAGGCGTTGGCCCAGCCGAAGTTCTCCATGCCGCGCGCGGTCAGCAGCTCGGTCGCTCCCTTCACCAGCGCGGCGGGCGAGGCGCCGGGGCGGATCCGGTCGCCGGGGAACAGGCCGACCAGCGGTGAGAGGTGGCGGTGGGTGGTCTCGCCGAGGTTGTCGGGGGACATCCACTCCTGGAGCCAGCCGGTCTTCGGGCTGACCTCGGGAAGGTACAGCCGCTCCTGGAGCGCGGCGAGCGTCCTGCCGTACGCGGCGTTCCGGCCGAGCAGCGCACTGGCCTCCCGGAAGTGGGCGAAGAGGTCGCGCACCAGCTCCTGGGCGTAGGTGTTGCCGCGGGTGTCCTGCGGCCCGTGCTCGGGGGACCACTCCTTGTCCGCGACGAGGACCTCGCGCTGCTCGCCGGTCGTGGCGTCGGTGACCGTCATCGGGACGAGCCGGGCCTCCCAGAACTCGCAGGCGCCCTGGAGGAGCGGATAGATCTTCGACAGATGTCCGCGGTCCTGCGTGTACTCGTAGTGCTCCCACAGCGTGTTGCACAGCCAGGCGTTGCCCGCCGGGTGCCACCACCAGCCCAGTCCGCCGTAGATGTTGGTGGAGAACGCCACGGTCCAGCCGGCGATCTTTCCCGAGGTGTTGCGGAAGCGGTTGCGCGGGTCGTTGAACAGGCGCCGGGTCAGGTCCGACCAGACCGGCAGCTGGGAGACGCAGTAGTCGGTGAACGCGTCGAAGCTTCGCGTGAGGGCGGTGCGGTCGGCCATCCAGTAGTTCATCTGGATGTTGATGTCGGTGTGGTAGTCACCCATCCAGTCCGGGTCGTTCCCGTCCAGCCACGGGCCTTGGAGAGCCACCGGGAGGCTGCCGCGGGAACTGCTGATCATCAGATAGCGGCCGAACTGCACGTACAGCGCTTCGAGCTCCGGGTCCGGCTCGTCCTGCTGGGTCCTCGCCTTCAGCCGCTCCCAGGTGTCGAGCGCGCGCTGCGCGTCCGTGGAGGACCCGAGCGAGAGACGCATGCCGTCGAACTGCTCGCGGTAGTCGGCCACATGGGTGTGCAGCAGCGCGGTGGGCGGAAGGGACACGGCGTCGCGCACCTTGGTCCCGGCGAGGGCGGCCGGGTCGAGATCCGCGTTGCGGTATCCGTCCCGCGGGTCGGGCGAGTAGTTCGTGCCGCCGCTGAACACCAGCGTCAGATCGGCGCACCGGGTGAAGACGATCTTCGAGCCCGTGACGGAGACGGACCCGCTCGCACTGTGCGCGGTGAGGGCGGCACCGTAGCGGAGCCCGTTGGCGAACCGGGCGTCGAGGGACAGCGTGGTGAGGGCGCCGTCGCCCGAGGTGGACTCGCCGTGCGTGCCGTCGAGCGAGACGGTGCCGGTGTAGTGACCGCCGCCGCGCTGGGTGAACTGCACGACGATCACGTCGTCCGGGGCGCTGGCGAAGACACGGCGCTGATACGTCACACCCGAGCGGAGGTATCCGGCGGTGACCAGGCCCTGGGCGAGGTCGAGTTCACGCCGGTATTCGTGGACCGAGCCGAGATCGTGGTCCGGGATGTCCACCGTGACGTGCGCCAGCTGGGTGAGGCTGCCGAAGTCGTCCCGCCCGTAGGGGAACTGGCCGTCCTGGTCCAGGGTGTCGTTGATCTCCCCGGTCCACAGGGTGGCGTCGGTGACGAACAGCAGCTCCTGCGCGGGATCGCTGCCGACGAGGGCGCCGAGCCGGCCGTTGCCGACCGGCAGAGCCCGCTCCAGCATGGTCTTCGGACCGGCCGGGGCGCGGTACCACATCCGGGTGGCCGCGCCCGTCCCGTCCTCGGTCATCGGCGAGGCCGTGGGGCGTCGCGGCGGTGCGGAGGCGGCGAACGCGGGCAGTCCGCCGAGCACCGGGAGCGACGCGGTGGCGGCCGCGAGCGCGAGGGCGCGCCGCCGGCCGATACCGGCGGGGGCCTCGGGGCGTGAGCTGGGCTGCGCAGGGGTGTGCGGGTGCTGGTCGTTCACGGGGGAAGGACTCCATTCCTGCGGACACGGCGATGCGGACGGCACGGGTGCGCGGCAGGCCGGGGGCACGGCGGTGCGCACCCCCGGCCCGCGCGTGGGACGGGCGGTCCCATCCGCGCGGAACCTCGTGGGACGGGCGGTCTCAGGCGCGCGGGACCTCGATCCGGTCGATGTCGGGCGAGTAGCCCGTACCGCTGTCGAAGGTGACGGTGTTGCGGCCCGCCTTCAGCGTGACCGGCACACTGATCGACTCGACCGCGCCCCAGCCGCCGCTCGCCGGGAAGGCCGTCGCCACGGGCGCCCTGCCGTTGGCCGAGATGCCGATCGACCGCGGATCACGTGAGGTGTAGTCGACCTTGACCAGATAGCGGCCGGCCTTCTCGGCCACGACGTCCGTGAACCGGAGCGCGGCGCCGGTGTAGAGGCCGCCGACCTTCTTCGCCCCCGAGCACTCCTCGCAGTCGCCGACGGACGCGGTGCCCGTGACCACGTTGGCCGGGGCCTCCGCCTCGTACGCGGTCGTCCTGAGCTTTTGACCATTCGGGGTGACGGTGAGGAGCCGCGATCCGTGGGCCGGGAGCGCCTCGGTGAGGGAGTCCTTGTGGCGGCCGAGGTCCTCGCCGTTCCACACGTCGCGCACGGTCGCCGCGCCGGTGAAGCCGAGGGACGCCCAGTCGGCGGTGACCGCGGCGGGGGAGTCCCCCTGGTTGAAGAGGGCGACCGTGTAGCTGCCGTCGGGGTTCCGCGAGGCCCAGACCTGTTCGTCTCCGGCCGGTGTGACGGGCTCGGCGGGCCGGCCCGGCTGCTGGTTGATCCTCAGGACCTCGCGGTTGGTCATGAGCGACAGGCCGTAGTCGTCGATCTTCGTGAGGTCGTCCCCGCTGAACAACGGGGACTTGGCGACCGCCCACAGCGTCATGTAGCTCTGTCGCTCGGCCTTGGTCAGACCGCTCATCGCGGCGTTGCCCACGTTGATCGCGTCGAGGTCGTTCCAGCCGCCGGGGCCGGCGTACCGCGTCCATCCGGGAGTGTCGCGCCAGCGGTCCTCGACCGAGTCCTCCCAGGACACCAGCGTGTCGCAGTAGCACTCGACGTCCGTGTCCACGCGCCACCCGTTGGACGTCGCCTTCCAGTCCTTGGCGTAGTCGATGTCCATCGACCAGGAGATCTCCAGGTGGACGGGGCGGCCGGTTGACCTGATGGCCTTCTGCCAGGCGGCCACGTCCGTGCGGTTGTCGTAGTTGTCGCCGCTCTTGAACGACCCGGGGCCCACACCGTCCAGCTTGAGGAAGTCGTAACCCCAGCCGGCGATGAGCTGTGCCTGCGAGTCGATGTACTTCTGGGCGCAGGGCCTGGAGAAGTCGAGCTTGTACGAGCTGTCCCAGCCGTTGGTCGTCCGCAGATCGCTGTAGACGATGTCGGCGGTCGTGCAGTCGTCCGTGTTCCAGACCGGCAGCCTGCCCCCGCCGTACCCCTCCTTCTCCAGGCCCACCGGCAGATAGATGCCGGCCTTGAGGCCCTTGCCGTGGATGCGGTCGGCGACGGCCTTCATGCCGCTCGGGAAGCGCTCCTTGTCCGCCTGCTGGCGCCCGTACCCGTCGAACTCCGGCGTCCAGTCCCAGCCGCGCCACCAGCCGGCGTCGATGTTGATGTACTCGTAGCCGAACTTCTTGAGCTTGGAGGCGAGCGCGTCGGTCTGTTTGCTGACGTTGGCCTCGGTCAGATAGCTGTAGGCGCCGTCCGGATTGACCCCGGGGTACGAGGTGGTCTGCAGGCTCCAGCTGCTCCACCCCATGTACGGCTTCT
Organism: Streptomyces sp. NBC_00385; assembly: GCF_035917155.1. Classification (NCBI taxonomy): domain Bacteria; kingdom Bacillati; phylum Actinomycetota; class Actinomycetes; order Kitasatosporales; family Streptomycetaceae; genus Streptomyces; species Streptomyces sp. NBC_00385. The sequence goes on from NZ_CP107951.1 coordinate 6,760,586, forward strand.
CCGCCACGGGTGCGGGCGAGGGGGCGGTGGCGGTGGTGCCCGCGGCGGCGGGAGCCGCCTGCGCCGTGGGCACGGCGACGGCGAGGCCGGCCGTGACGGCGAGCACCAGTGCGGAGCGCAGGGTTCTGACGGCGGGGCGGGTGAGTGACCGCATGGAAGATGACCTCTTGCTTTCTGCGCGAAAGGGAAGGGGGTTTCGGCGGTGGTGCGGTGTTCCGGGTGGGCCGGGCCGTGCGCCACGTACCCGGGACGATGCGGTTCCGCATCGTCCACCGCTCCTCATGCGTGTTCGGTACCGATGAAGGACTGGATCGCGGTGGCCGCGGCCCCGCGCGCCCACACCTCGAAGGGGAGCGGGCGGGTCATCACGTCGCACCGCGCGGCGGCGCCGAAGGCGGTCCTGGCGAAGGTGTCGCGAATCTGTCCGGCGAACAGGTCGTAGCCCGCCAGCCCCTCGCCCGAGATGATCACCCGCTGAGGTCCCAGGACGTTGACGACGGCTCCGATGGCGCGGCCGATCGCCTCGCCGGCCCGCGCGTACACCTCCCGGACCCCGGGGTCGCCCCGGTGCGCCAGCCGCAGCGCCTCGGCGGAGTCGGTGACCGGAAGCCCGGTCACCTCGGCCACCCGGCGGACGATCGCGGCGTCACCGGCGATGGCCTCGACGCACCCGGTGTTGCCGCAGTGGCAGGGCGGTCCCTGCGGGTCGATGGACAGGTGCCCGATCTCCCCGGCCACTCCGAACGCGCCGGAGACCACCCTCCCGTGCACCACGAGGCCGCAGCCGATGCCCGCGCCGACGGTCACCAGCGCGAAGTCCGCCACACCCACCCCGGCCCCGAACCACTGCTCCGCCACCGTCAGCGCCCGGACGTCGTTGTCGACCGTCACCGGCAGGCCCGTGGCGGCCTGCGCCAGTTCGGCCAGCGGTACGTCGTGCCAGTCGAGGAACGGCGAGTAGCGCACCAGGCCGGCCGGGCGGTCCACGTCCCCGGACATCGCGAGGCCGACGCCGTACACCGCGACCCCGAACCCGTCGGCCTCCGTGAGGAGTTCCTGGACGAGGGAGCCGGCCGAGGCGAGCACCGAGGCGGGGTCGCGGGCGGTGATCCGGGCGTGCCGGGCCACCCGGATGCGGCAGCAGAGGTCCGTGAGCACCGCGATGATCTCGTCCCCGGTGACCTTGATCCCGATGAACAGGGCCCGGCCGCCGTCGACCCGTACAAGGGTGGCGGGCCGGCCGAGCGAGGGCGGGGCCTGTTCGTCCGCGCCCTCGACGAGATAGCCCGCCGCCATCAGCGGCCGTACCGCCTTGGTGACCGCGGCGGGTGACAGACCTGTCCTGCGGCCGATCTCGGCCCGGGTCAGCGGGCCGTGGGAGAGCGTGGTGGTGAAGACCAGGGAAGCGGCGGGGGTCGGGACCGGGACGGCCTCGGTGCCGGGGAGCGAGGGCATGGCCGAAACGTAGGGCGTCTTCTTTTCTGCTGTCAATAAAAGAAGCACGTTCTTTTGAAATCTCAACTCAGAGCAGCTCACGCTTGCAAATCCCAAATCTGCACGGGGTGTTGACACATGATCGAAGGCGGAGTTGGCTACGGCTGCCTTCCACGGGCCCACCTGAACGTGAGGATCCATGTCTGTGATCACCTTCGCTCCCGACTCCGGGGTCTGGCTGCTTTCCACCCCGCGCACCTCCTACGCCCTCCGGATCGACGCTTCGGGCGCGCCCTGTCACCTGGGGTGGGGCCCCGCGCTGACCCCGCGGGAGGCGGCGGAACTCGTCACCGACCCGGGGCCGCCGGTCAGCAGTTTCGAGGGGCTGCCGCCCGTCGGTGAGGAACTGCCGGTGGACAGTGGACCCCGATACGGCCCCCCGTCGCTCCAGGTGCGCTTCGCCGACGGCACCCGCGCCTTCTCGTGGCGGCCCCTCGGCCACCGGGTGCACGAACCGGCCCCGGGTGCGGCCGAACTGGTCCTGGAGTTCCGCGACCGGGTGCACCCCCTGCGGATGGATCTGCACTACCGCGTCCACGGGGACACCGACGTCATCGAGCGCTGGAGCGTCCTGCGCAACGACGGCGAGGAGCCCGTCGCCCTCCAGCGCGCCGACTCCGCCGCCTGGACCCTGCCGGCCCGGGAGGACTACCGGCTCAGCCATGTCACCGGCCAGTGGTCCGCCGAGACCCGGCTGCGCCGCGACCCGCTGCCGTACGGCGAGACCGTGCTGACCAGCAGGCGGGGGATCACCAGCCACCATGCCAACCCCTGGGTGATGCTGGACGCGGGCGACGCCACCGAGGAGCACGGCCGGGTGTGGAGCGCGGCCCTGGCCTGGAGCGGCAGCTGGCGCGTCACCGTGCAGCGCACCCCCGACGGACGCGCGGGGCTCACGGGCGGCGCCGGGCACGAGGGGCCGGCCCTGCCGCTCGGACCCGGCGCCGAGTACACCACCCCGGTGTACGCCGGGCTCTGCAGCGACGGCGGGTTCGGCGCGGCGAGCCGGGCCTGGCACGCGTACACGCTCGCCCATGTGCTGCCGCACGCCGACGAGAGCAGGCCCGTGCTCTACAACTCCTGGGAGGCCACCGGCTTCGACGTCGACGAGGCGGGCCAGACCGCCCTTGCCGCGCGGGCCGCGAAGCTCGGAGTCGAGCTCTTCGTGATGGACGACGGCTGGTTCGGGGCCCGCCGCAGCGAACGGGCCGGGCTCGGCGACTGGGTGCCCGCGCCCGGCCGGTTCCCGGGCGGACTGACGCCGCTCGTCCGTGAGGTGCACCGGCTCGGCATGCGGTTCGGGCTCTGGGTGGAGCCGGAGGCCGTCAGCCCGGACAGCGACCTCTACCGCGCCCACCCGGACTGGGTGCTGCACGTCCCGGACCGGGAACGCACCGAGCTGCGCAGCCAGCTGGTGCTGAACCTCGCCCGCCGGGACGTGGCCGACTGGGCGTACGGCTGGCTGACCCGGCTGGTCGGCGAGCACGGCATCGACTTCCTGAAGTGGGACATGAACCGCGCGTTCAGCGACGCCGGCTGGCCGGAGCGGGCCCAGGGGGCCGACACGGTGTGGACGACGTACGTCCATCACCTCTACGGCATCATCGACCGGCTCCGCGCCGACCACCCCGGGCTGCGGATCGAGGCCTGCGGCGGCGGTGGCGGCCGGGTCGACCTCGGCATCCTCGCGCGCACCGACCAGGCCTGGCCCTCGGACAACACCGACGCCGCCGACCGGGTCGACATCCAGCACGGGTACGGCCAGCTGTACCCGGCGCGCACCATGGCGGCCTGGGTGACCGACGTGCCGAACGAGTTCACCGGCCGCTCGGTGCCGCTGCGCTTCCGGTTCCACGTGGCGATGGCCGGGGTGCTCGGGATCGGCGGCGACCTGTCCCGTTGGACCGAGGACGAACTGGCCGAGGGCGCCGCCCTGGTGGCCGAGTACAAGCGTGTCCGCCACCTCGTCCAGCACGGTGAGCTCCACCGGCTGCGCGCGCCGGACGGCGACGGGCCTGCCGCCGTGCAGTACACCGCTCCCGACCGGGGCGAGGCCCTGCTGCTCGTCTGGCGGCGGACCTCCCGGCCGGGCGGGCCCGCGCCGCTGCTGCACCCGGCGGGCCTGGATCCCGCCGCCCGCTACCGCGACACCCGCACCGGCGCCGTGCACTCCGCCGCCGTGCTCCTCGGGTACGGCTTCCGGCCCGAACTGCCGCCTGGGGACTGGGCGAGCACGGCCGTGCATCTGGTCCGGCTGCCCTGACGACGAGGGACTCAGCAACTTTCACTTAATTAGTAATTAATCTTGACGCAGGGCTGGGTAGGCCGTCACAGTCCTGTGCGTGGCGCCGCCCCGTGAGTTCCGGAGGCCGGGCGCCTGACATCCCCAACTCCTGGGAGAATCAGTTGATTTCGCAAGGTTCACGGATGACGTCTGCCCGGCGCGCGGCCGCCGCAGCGGGTGCGGCCGTCCTGGTGGCCGTGTCGGCGCCCGCCGCGCACGCCACCCAGCAGCCCGCCGAGAGTGCTCCGCCGTACTACGACAGCGGTCTCGCGCCGACCCCGTACATGGGCTGGAACACCTACTACGGGCTGGGTGCTCCGACCGAGGACCAGGTGAAGTCGGTCGCCGATCATCTGGTCAGCAGTGGTCTCAAGGACAGCGGATACGACATCGTCTGGCTGGACGGCGGCTGGCAGGCCGATGCGCCGCGGGACGCGCGGGGACGGCTGGTCGCGCACCCGGGCCGGTTCCCCTCCGGCATTCCCGCGCTGGTGGACTATCTGCACCAGCGGGGGCTGCGCGCCGGGATCTACACCGACGCGGGAACGTACGACGGCGGCAAGACCTGCGGTCTGGGCAGCAGGGGTCACTACCGCGAGGACGCCGAGCAGTTCGCCGGCTGGAAGGTCGACGCGATCAAGGTCGACTTCCTCTGCGGGATCACCGAGAAGGCCGATCCGGGTCCCGCGTTCAAGGAGTTCAGCGACGCGGTCGCCAAGTCCGGCCGGCGCATGCTGCTCAACCTCTGCAACCCGCTGACCGGCGACTGGGGCCTGCCGCACACCCCGGCGCAGGACGCCCACAACGCCTACGTCTACGGGCCGACGACCGGTGACTCCTGGCGCACCGGCACCGACATCGCCTGGGGCACCCCGACCGCCGGCCAGTGGCCGAACATCCTGCGCAGCATGGACGCCAACGCCCAGCACCCGGAGGCGCAGGGTCCGGGGCGCTACAACGACCCGGACTACCTCATCCCGATGCGCAAGCTGACGGACGGTTCGTACGAACTGACCGCGGAGGAGTCCACCACCCAGCTGGTGATGTGGGCCGAGATGGGATCCCCGCTGGTCATCGGCTCGGACCCGCGCACCCTGTCGCAGGAGATGATCGACACCCTGCGCAACCCGGAGATCATCGCGGTCGACCAGGACCCCCTGGCGATCCAGGGCGTGCGCGTCGCCTCCGACGCCACCGGCGATGTCTACAGCAAGGTGCTGAGCGGCTCCGGCAAGCGGGCGGTGGTGCTCCTCAACCGCTCCGAGCAGCCGGCCGAGCGCACCGTGCGGTTCGCCGATGCCGGACTGACAGGACCGGTCGGGGTGCGGGACCTGCGGGCCGGGAAGAGCCGCGGCGCGCACTCGGGTTCGTACACCGTCCGGGTGCCCGCGCACGGCACCGCCTTCCTGGGGCTCAGCGGCCGGGACGAGGCGCCGGGTACCTCGCTGGGCGCACGGTCCGACGCGAGCCCCGCACTGGTGCGGGACGGTGACCGGCTGAGCGTGTTCACCCGGGGCGCGGACGGATCCCTGCAGCAGCGCCAGGGGCGCGACGGGAGCTGGAGCCCACGGGCGACCGGTCTTGGCGCGCCGACGCACGGCGGCATCGTGGGCGCGCCCGCCGCGTACGCGGCGGGGCACGGGCGGATCGACGTCTTCGCCCGGGGCACCGATGACGCGGCCTACCGGATCTCCTACGCCGGCGGCCGCTGGGGCCGCTGGCAGAAGCTCGGCGGCTCCCTCGCCGACACCCCGGCCGCCGCGTACGACGGTCCGGGCCGCTGGACCCTCTACGCCAGGGGGACGGACGGGCGGATCCACACCCGCGGGGCGACGGCCGGCTGGACCGCGTTCCAGGGGCCGCAGGGCGCCGCGCTGTACGGGCGGCCGTCGGCGGTCACCGACGCGGCCGGGCGTACGCATCTGGCCGTGCGCGCAGCCGACGACTCGGTGCGCGTCCGGGTGCGGGAGGCGGCCGGCGACTGGTCCGACTGGTCCTCGCTGGGCGGCACCGTGAGCAGCAGTCCCACGCTCGTCTCCACCGGCGGGCAGGTGCGGCTCTACGCCCGCGCCGGCGACTACACGCTCTGGCAGCGCGGCGGCCGGGCCGACGGAGGCTGGGGCGACTGGTCCCAGGAGAAGAACTTCCCCAGTGGCTCCTTCGACGGTGAGGTCGCCGCCGTGGCGGGGCCCGGCGGCACGGTGCTGACGGCCTTCCGCGGGGTCGCGGGGCTCGTCCGCCAGGGCGCCCTCTGACCGCGGGGGAGGCCCGAGCGGGGCGATCCGCTTCGAAGTAAAAATAAATTACTAATTAATCTTGACGGTGGCTCACTCGCACCGTCAGTCTGTATCAGCCGAACGAGGGCCCGGCGTTCAGGGGCCGGGCCCCGTTCCGTGGGCGCATAGGGAGTCCCATGATCACCACAGCACAGAGCCGCCGTACGTTCCTCGCCGGTGCCGCAGCCGTCGGCGCCACCGCGCTGGCAAGCGGCTGCGTCGCCTCGTCGTCGAGCGGTGGGAAGGGGAGCTCGGGGGGTGCGGTCACCCTGCAGTCCAACCTCTCCGCCCCGCAGGCCAAGTCGGCGATGCAGGAGGTCGTCGACGCCTTCAACAAGCGTGGCGGTGCGAAGGGCTCGCTCAACACCGTCGCCTCGGAGACCTTCCGTACCCAGCTGCCCACCTACCTCACCTCGGCCAACCCGCCGGACCTCTACACCTGGTACCCGGGATCCGTCGCGGAGTCGTACGCCAAGAAGGACCTGCTGCTCGACGTCAGCGACATCTGGCAGAAGCCCGAACTCGCCGGCTACTCGGACGTGCTGAAGAAGCTGTGCACCGACTCCGCGGGCAAGAAGGTCTTCGTCCCGACCACCTACTACTGGTGGGGCGTCTTCTACCGCAAGTCGAACTTCGCCAAGTGGGGCGTCAAGGAACCCAAGACCTGGGACGAGTTCCTCGACCTGTGCGACAAGCTCAAGAGCAAGGGTGTCGCCCCGATCGGCCTCGGCGCCGGCGGTGGCACCCCCTGGGTGGCCTCCTCCTGGTTCGACTACCTCAACATCCGCATCAACGGGGCCGCCTACCACCGCGACCTGCTGGCCGGGAAGCACCGCTTCGACGACCTCGAGGTCCGCAAGGTGTTCGACCGGTGGAGCGAGGCACTGCCCTTCTTCGACCCCAACTCGACCGCACTGCCCTTCCAGGACGCGACCACCGCACTGCTCCAGGGCCGCACCGGCATGATGCTCATCGGCACCTTCTTCGCCGACGCCACCCCCAAGGAACAGCTCGGCGACATCGACTTCTTCCGGTTCCCCGTCATCGACCCGAAGATCCCGCTCGCCGAAGAGGCCCCGACCGACGGCTACTTCGCCAGCGCCCGGACCGGCCGCAAGGACGAGACCAAGGAGATGCTCCGCTACCTCGCCACCGCCGAGGCCCAGGAGATCTACCTCAAGGGCTCCTCCGGCACCTCCCTGCCCACCCACCCGGACGCCAAGGACAGCGGAACCCCGCTGGTCGCCAAGGGCCGCAAGCTGATCGAGAGCGCCGCGGACATCACGCAGTTCTTCAACCGCGACTCCAGCGACGCCCTCGCCCCCACCGCCGACACCGCGCTCACCCACTTCCTGTCCGAGCCCAAGGAGATCGGTTCGATCCTCACCACGTGGCAGCGGGACGCGCAGAAGATCTGGAGCCAGTGACATGGCGGTACTCACCGCGCCCCGGAAGGAGACCCGCAAGCGGACCGCGGGCCGTCCCCCGGCCCGCAAGCGGGCGACCCGGGTCCCGCCCGTCGTCCTCGCCTTCGTGCTGGTGCCGCTGCTCGCCGAGGCCTTCTGGGTGTTCTGGCCGGCGCTCCAGGGCTTCTACCTCTCCTTCACCGACTGGGACGGCGTCTCCGCCCCGGAGTTCGTCGGACTGGCCAACTTCCGCGAGATGTTCGGCGACGCCGTCTTCCGGACCGCCGCCCTGGACACCGTCATCTGGCTGCTGCTCTTCGGCGGCCTGTCCGCAGCCCTCGGCCTCGGCGCGGCGCTCCTGCTCCAGCAGGAACGCCGGGGCGTCGGCTTCTACCGGGCCGCGCTCTTCCTGCCCGTCGTCTTCTCGCTCGTCGCCACCGCGCTGGTCTGGCAGGCGATGTACCAGCCCGACGGGCTGATCAACAAGACCCTCGACGCCGTCGGGCTCTCCGGCCTCACCCACGCCTGGCTCGCCGACCAGGACACCGCCCTGTACGCCGTGATCGTGCCCGCGCTGTGGCGCCAGATCGGCTACGTCATGGTGCTGTACCTGGCCGGGCTCAAGGGCATCGACCCGGTGCTCTACGAGGCGGCGAAGGTCGACGGCGCCACCCGGTGGCAACAGTTCCGCCACATCACCCTGCCGCAGCTCAGCAGCGTCAACGCCGTCGTCCACTCGGTGATCGTCATCGACTCGCTGCGCTCCTTCGACGTGGTGTGGGCGCTCACCCGCGGCGGCCCGTACCACTCCTCCGAACTGCTCAGCACCTACATGTACTCCACCGCCTTCCAGTCCCTGCGGCTGGGCTACGGCTCCGCCCTCGCCGTCGTGATCTTCCTCCTCGCCTTCGGCGTGATCGCGTCCTACCTCGTCCGCGCCTTCCGGGAGGCCGACGCATGACCGCCACCCACGCCCCGAGCCCGCGCACGGACCCGCAGGACACCGGACCGGCCGCGCCGCGCGCACGCCGCCGGATCTGGGGCACCGCCGGCTTCCACCTCAGCGCCGGACTGCTCTCCGCCCTGTGGCTGCTGCCCATCGCGGTGGTCCTGGTCACCAGCGTGCGGTCCTTCGACGACGTCGCCGCACACGGAGTCGGCAGCCTGCCGCACTCCTTCACCCTGGACGGCTTCCGCCAGGCATGGGTCGACGGCGGCCAGCAGCGCGCGCTGATCAACAGCCTGCTCGTCACCATTCCCTCGGTCCTGCTCTCGCTGCTGCTCGCCTCGACGGCCGCCTTCGCGCTCAGCCGCTACGACGTACCGCTGCGCCGCACCCTCCTGCTCCTGATGCTCGGCGGCAACCTGCTGCCCCCGCAGATCCTGCTGGTCCCGGTCTCCAAACTCACCGAACTGATGGGCCTGTACGACTCGCTGTACGCCCTCATCGGGGTCCAGGTCGGCTTCGGCATCGGCTTCTACGTCTTCGTGCTGCACGGCTTCATGCGGTCCATCCCGCCGGAGATCCAGCAGGCCGCGGTCATCGACGGCGCCGGACCCTGGCAGATCTACACCCGGATCATCCTGCCGCTCGCCAAGCCCGCCATGGCCGCGCTCAGCGCACTGTCGTTCACCTGGATCTTCAACGACCTGCTGTGGGCCATCACCGTGCTGCGCACCGACACCCGGATGCCCATCACCGCCTCGCTCATCGGCCTCCAGGGCCAGTACGTCTCCATGTGGAACGTCATCGCGGCCGGCTCCGTGATCGCCGCGGCCCCGACCGTCATCGTCTTCCTCAAATTCCAGCGCCACTTCGTGGCCGGACTCAATCTGGGAGCAGTGAAGTGACCCCGCACGACCGGTGGCTGCTGCGCACCGAGAACACCACCTACGCGGTACGGATCGCCGGCGACGGCCGCTGGGCCGAGCTCACCGCCTGGGGCCCGCACGGAGCCGAGACGGGTGAGTCGCCCTTCGAACACCCGCACCGGACCCACTTCGTCACCGCCGCCGACGCCGCTCCCGCCGAGTACCTCCCGTACGGGATGCGCCCCTTCAGCGGCGCGGAACTCGTCGCCCGGCGCCCGGGCCACGACCGCGGCACCTGGTGGGCGTTCGAATCCGCCACCGCGGACGGTGACCGGGCACTGCGCCTCGACTTCACCGACGAGCTCCAGGGCCTGCGCGTGGCCCTGTGCTACGAGACCGTGCCCGGCACCGACGTGATCCTGCGCTGGACCGAGCTGACCTGCACCGGCGAGGACGAACTGCGGCTGGAACGCATCGACTCCGCGGCCGTCACGGTCCCCGTCACCGACGGCGCCCGGCTCACCTACCTGACCGGACAGTGGTCCCAGGAGTTCACCCGCACCCAGCTCGAACTGACGCGCGGCCGCTTCGAGATGGCCTCCACCCAGGGCGTCCCCGGCCACGCGTACGCGCCCTGGCTCGCCGTCCAGGACGCCGCCGCCCCGGACGGCCACGACACCCCGACGTACGGCGTGGCACTGGAATGGTCCGGCAACTGGCACCTGACCGCCGACGCCGAACCCGGCGGCGCGGTACGGATCGCGGCCGGGCGGGTGCCCCACGAGGGCGCCGTCCGGCTCACTCCCGGCGCCACCCTCACCACCCCCCGACTGGCCTGCGCGTTCAGCTCCGAGGGCCTCGAAGGCCTGGCCCGCGTCTGGCACCGCTACGAGCGCCTGCTCAGCGGCGAACGGATGGACCGCACCCGCAAGGTCCTCTACAACTCCTGGGAGGCGACCGGCTTCGACGTCGACGCCCCGGCCCAGCTCGAACTCGCGCAGATCGCAGCCGACATGGGCGCCGAACTCTTCGTCGTCGACGACGGCTGGTTCACCGGACGGCACGACGAGAAGGGCGGCCTCGGCGACTGGTACCCCGACCCGGCGAACTTCCCCGACGGCTTCGACCGCTTCGTCGAGGAGATCCGCGCCACCGGCATGGACTTCGGGCTCTGGGTCGAACCCGAGTCGGTCAGCCCGGCGTCCCGGCTCTACGCCGAACACCCCGAGTGGGTCTACCGGATCGACGGCCGCCCCGCCACGCTGGTGCGCGAACAGCTCCTCCTCGACCTCGGCCGCGAGGACGTACAGGACTTCGTCATCGCCACGCTCGACCGGCTCCTCGGCGACCACGCCGTCAGCTACCTCAAGTGGGACATGAACCGCCCGCCCACCGAACGCGGCCGGCCCGGCGACGGCCCCGCCGGCGAACAGGACCTGGACGCCGACCACGTCGCCGGATACCTGCGGGTCCTGGACCACCTGCGCGCCCACCACCCGCACGTCACCGTCGAGGGCTGCGCCGGCGGCGGCGGGCGCATCGAACACGCCACCCTCGCCCGCACCGACGTGGTGTGGCCCAGCGACAACACCGCCCCGCTCGACCGCCTCGCCATCCAGCACGGCTACCTCCACGCGCACGCCCCGCACACCATGAGCTCCTGGGTCACCGACGCGCCCGGCGTCTTCGACCCGCGCCCCCGCTCCCTGGCGTTCCGCTTCGTCACCGCCATGTCCGGGGTCCTGGGCATCGGCGCCGACATCCGCACCTGGTCCGCCGCACAGCGTGCCGAGGCCGCCGGCTGGGTGAGCCGCTACAAGGAGATCCGCGAGCTCCTCCACCACGGCGAGGTCCGGCTGCTGGGCAGCCCGTCCGACGCGACCTGCGGAGTCCAGTACCAGGAGGAGGGCGGCGCCCGGATCGCCGTCACCGCCTGGAACACCGGCAGGCTGGACGGCGCCCCGCTCGTCCCCGGCCGACCGGCCCGGCTCCGGCTGCGCGGCCTGGATCCGGCGGCCCGCTACACCGACCGGCGGACGAAGGCCGTGCACAGCAGCGCCCATCTGCTGCACTACGGACTGCCGTTCGCCTGGACGGCGCGGTACGACGCGGAACTCGTCGAACTGGTCCGGCAGTAGCCACCGGCCCGACGCACCGTCACTAGAGTCGCCGACAGCACGCACGACACCGAGGAGCCGACCCGCCCCATGAACGCACACCCCCGTTTCGCCGACAAGGTGGCCGTCGTCACCGGAGCCGCCTCGGGCATCGGCGCGGCCACCGCCGAACGCCTCGCCGCGGAGGGAGCCGCGGTCATCCTCGCGGACATCGCCCAGGACCTCGGCGAGAGCGTCGCCGCGTCCATCCGCGCCGACGGCGGCCGGGCCCGCTTCGTGCGCACCGACGTCTCCGACGAGGCCGACTGGCAGCGGACCGTGGCCGCGGCCCACACCTTCGGACCCGTCGGCGTCCTGGTGAGCAACGCCTACACGGTCGACGTCACCCCCGCCCACGAGATGACCGTGGACTCCTGGGAGCGCCAGCTCTCGGTCAACCTCACCGGAGCCTTCCTCGGCTTCCGGGCGGTCCTGCCCGACCTGCGCGCCCAGCGCGGCGCCGTCGTGCTGACCTCCTCGGTGCACGCGCACAAGGGCATCCCCGGACACCCCGCCTACGCCGCGTCCAAGGGCGCGCTGCTCTCCCTGTGCGGTCAACTCGCCGTGGAGTACGGGCCCGAGGTGCGGGTCAACGCCGTACTGCCCGGACCCATCCTCACCGCGGCCTGGGACCGGGTGGCGGAGGAGGACCGGCGCAAGAGCGTCGCCGAGACCGCCGCGGGCCGGTTCGGCACCCCGGGGGAAGCGGCCGCGGCCATCGCCTTCCTCGCCGCCGACGAAGCGTCCTACATCACCGGATCGAGCCTGCTCGTGGACGGCGGCTGGTCCGTCGTCAAGGCCTCGGCCTGACCGCAGCCCGGCCCCACTCGTTGCACAGCACAGCAGAAAGGCACACAGACATGACGCCATACGCGCGCCGCGGAGTGCACGGCCAGACCGTGGAGACTCTCGCGCGCCGGGTCCTGAGCGGCGAGATCCCCGAAGGGGCGACACTCGACCTCGTGGCGCTCCAGGGCGAGCTTGACGTCAGCCTGACCGCCCTGCGCGAGTCCTTGAAGGTCCTCGCGGCCAAGGGGATCGTCGACGCGCGCCAGAAGCGCGGCACCTTCGTCCGGGCCCGTTCCGACTGGAACCTGCTCGACGCGGACGTACTGCGCTGGCAGTTCGCCGGCGGCACCGACTCCGGCACCGATCTGGCGCTGCTGCGCAACCTCGGCGAGGTCCGCGGCATCATCGAACCGGCCGCCGTCAGGCTCGCGGCCGAACGCCGCACCGACGCGGACCTGGTCACCCTCGAAGCCGCCATCGCGGCGATGGGCGAACAGGAGGGCGGCGCGGCCCACGCGGTCGAGGCCGACCTCGCCTTCCACCGCGCCCTCCTCGCGGCCACCCACAACGAACTGCTGGAACGCATGGAGATGGTCATCGAGTCCGGCCTCGCCCACCGCGACGAGATCGTGCACAGCTCCCAGCACGGCGAGGACCCCGTCCCCAGCCACCGAGCCGTCCTGGACGCGGTCCGCGACCGGGACCCGGCCGCCGCCGAACGCGCCATGCGGGCCCTGCTCGACCAGGCCGTGCGCGACCTCGACCGGGTGCACGGCACCGTCCCGGTCACCGACGAAGGGACCGCGGGCCGGTGAAGATCACACGTATCGAGACCTTTCTCGTTCCGCCGCGCTGGCTGTTCTGCCGGATCGAGACCGACGAGGGTGTCGTCGGCTGGGGCGAACCCGTGGTGGAGGGCCGGGCCGAGGTGGTCCGCGCCGCCGTGGACGTCCTCGCCGAATACCTGATCGGCCAGGATCCGCTGCGCATCCAGGACCACTGGCAGGTGCTCAGCAAGGGAGGCTTCTACCGGGGCGGCCCGATACTCTCCAGCGCCGTCGCCGGCATCGACCAGGCCCTGTGGGACATCGCCGGAAAGACGTACGGCGCCCCGGTGCACGCCCTGCTCGGCGGCCCCGTGCGCGACCGGGTGCGGGTCTACGCCTGGGTGGGCGGCGACGAACCCGCCCGGCTCGCCGAGGAGGTCACCGCCCAGGTCGAGGCCGGCTTCACCGCCGTCAAGATGAACGCGGCGGGCCGCACCTCACCGCTCGCCACCCCCGCCGAGACCGCCGCCGTCGTCGAACGGGTCACCGCCGTCCGCGAGGTGCTCGGCCCCGGCCGTGACGTGGCCATCGACATGCACGGCCGGTTCGGACCCGCCGGTGCCCGCCGGGTCCTGCACGCCATCGAGCCGCTGCACCCGCTGTTCGTCGAGGAACCCCTCCTGCCCGAACAGGGCCATCTGCTGCCCGCGCTCGTCGGCGCCACCTCCGTCCCCATCGCCACCGGCGAACGGCTCTACGGACGGGCCGACTTCCTGCCCGCGCTGACGGCAGGCATCGCGGTCGCCCAGCCCGACCTCTCGCACGCCGGGGGCATCTCCGAGGTCCACCGCATCGGCGCGCTCGCCGAGACCTTCGGGGCGCAGCTCGCCCCGCACTGCCCGCTCGGCCCCATCGCCCTCGCCGCCAGCCTCCAGATCGCCTTCGCCACCCCGAACTTCCTCATCCAGGAACAGAGCCGGGGCATCCACTACAACAAGGAGGCCGACCTGCTCAGTTACGTCGTGGACACCGAACCCTTCCGCTTCGAGGGCGGCCACGCCCGGCGGACCGGGCAGCCGGGGCTCGGCATCACCGTCGACGAGAGCGCCGTACGCGCGGCCGACCGTGCCGGACACGCCTGGCGCAACCCGGTGTGGCGCCAGGACGACGGCGCCTTCGCCGAGTGGTGAGCGCAGCGGCGCCCGTGCGGATCGAGACCGACCCGGAGCACGGCGGCCGGTGGACCTCTCTGCGGGCGGCCGGCCGCGAATGGCTCTGGCACCGCCCGGAGCCGCGCCGTCCCGGCGTCCGTCCCGGCGACGCCTTCGCCGACGCCGGAGGTCTGGAGGAGTGCGTGCCGACCGTACGGGGAACCCCCGACCACGGCGACGCGTGGTCCCGGCCCTGGCGGCAGGGGCCCGACGGCACCGAGACGGCCGACTGCCCCGACTTCCGGATCAGCCGGCTGATCCGAACCGACGGGGACGGGGCGGTGGCCGACTACCGTCTCACCGCGGAACCCGGCTACCGCTTCCTGTGGGCCGCCCACGCCCTGCTCGACCTCGCGCCGGGCGCCCGCATCGGGATCCGGGAAGGGGCGCCGGTCCGCCGTTACTCCGACGGCGGCGCGCGGTGGACGCCCTGCTCCTGGCCCGCAGGGCTCGACCGGCTCGGCCCGGACGACGGGACGGCCGTCGGCGCGATCATCGGCACTCCGCAGGTGGACGTCCACGACGGCCCGGCCGTCCTGCGGCTGGCCGTCGAGGCCGAGGGACAGCCGGTGTCCGTCGCGCTGTGGCGCAACCTCGGAGGCTTCCCCGAACACACCCCGTACCGCTCCATCGGCGTCGAGCCGATGCTCGGCCGGGTCTTCGGACTGGCGGCCGCCGGGGCCGCGGACGCGGCACTCGTCCCGCCCGGCGGCGAGGTGCGCTGGCGTCTCACCGTCACCGCACCCCGCCGGGGCCGCGGACGCGGCACTCGTCCCGCCCGGCGGCGAGGTGCGCTGGCGTCTCACCGTCACCGCACACATCACACCCGTACAGAAGAAGGAAAGGTAACCCCGCTCGTGGAGCTGCTGACCGCGCTGCGCACCCACCGGATCGTCGCCATCGTGCGCGGCGCCGACGCGGACGCCGCACTCAGAACCGTCATCGCCCTGGCCGAGGAGGGACTCCCGCTCATCGAGGTGTCCCTCAGCGGACAGGACGCCCTCGACGTCATCCGCCGGGCCCGCGCCGCCCTCGGCCCGGCCGCTCCGCTCGGCGCGGGCACCGTCCTGACCGCGGCGGACGCGGCAGCCGTCCACGACGCGGGCGCCGACTTCGTTGTCACCCCCGCCGTCTGCGAGGGCGTCACCGAGGCGAAGCGCCTCGGGCTGCCCGTCCTGGCCGGAGTGATGACCCCGAGCGACATCGTCGCCGCGCAGCGGCTCGGCGCCGACGCGTTCAAGCTCTTCCCCGCCGCACAGGCCGGCGGCCCCGGCTATCTCAAGGCGCTGCGCGGGCCGTTCCCCGACGCGCCGTTCGTCCCGGTCGGCGGAGTGGACGCCGAAGCCGCCCGCGCCTACCTCGCCCGGGGCGCGACCGCCGTGGGCGTCGGCTCCCCGCTGATCGGCGACGCGGCAGACGGCGGCAGCACCGACGCGCTGCGCGAGCGCACCCGCGCCTTCCTCGACGCCGTACGCCCGTCCGCGGACGCCGGGCGATGACCGCCGGAGCGCCGGCCGCCCAGTGGCAGGACCGGCTGGAGCTGGGCGAGGGCATCCGGGTGGTCGACGGCCGCGTCGTCCTCGTCGACATCCTCACCGGCCGGCTGCTCGCCGGCCCCGACGACCGCACCGCCCCGCTCACCGAACTGGCCCGGCTCCCCGAACCGCTGGGCGCGGTCGCCCCCGTCCACGGGCGCCCCGGCCACTGGATCGCTGCAGCCGGTACCGGCATCTGCCTGATCGGTCCGGACGGCCGCCCCGAGTGGCTCGCCCGGCCCGAGGACGGGGCCGCCGCCGCGATGCGGATGAACGACGCCACCGCCGATCCGCGGGGCCGGTTCTGGGCGGGCAGCATGGCGTACGACGCCGCCGAGGGCGCGGGTTCCCTCTACCGGGCCGGTCACGACGGCACGGTGGAGCGGGTACTGGAAGGCATCACCGTGCCCAACGGCCCGGTCTTCACGGCGGACGGCTGCGCGATGTACCTCGCCGACAGCACGAAGGGCGTCATCCGCCGCTACCCCGTCGACCCGGACAGCGGGCTGCCGGGCGCGCCGGACACCTTCGCCGTGCTGGAGGAGGGCAGCCCGGACGGCATGGCGGTCGACGCCGAGGGCGGCCTGTGGACCGCCGTCTGGGGCACCGGCACCGTCCGCCGCTACCACGCCGACGGCACCCCCGGCCGCCGGATCGTGCTGCCGGCGGTCCAGCCCGCCGGGCTCTGCCTCGACGGCGACACCCTGTACGTCACCAGCGCCCGGCACGGCCTCACCGCTCCCGGACCGCTGGACGGCGCGGTGTTCCGCGTACGGGTCGACGTACCGGGCCTGCCCACCGCCGCCTACCGGCAGGGGAGTGCCGCATGACCACGACCGACCGTCCGCGGGGCCGGTGGCCCGTCCGGCCCCCGGTGACCTGCATCGGCGAGACCATGGCCGCGCTCGTGCCGGAACCCGCCGCGCCGCTGGAGGGCGCCGACCGGCTCGGAGTCCGCGTCGCGGGCGCCGAATCCAATGTGGCGATGTACCTCGCCGACCACGGGGTGCCCGCCCGCTGGGTCTCCGCCCTCGGCGACGACCCCTTCGGCCGCCGGATCCGTGCCGAGGTGGCCGCCGCCGGGGTCGACGTCAGCGGCGTGCGCACGGACCCGCTGCGCCCGACCGGACTCCTCGTCAAGGACCCCGGCACCGACGGCACACGGGTCCACTACTACCGCCGCGGCTCCGCCGCCTCGGCCCTGACCCCCGAACTGCTGGACGACGAGGCCGTGCGCACGGCCGGGCTCGTCCACCTCAGCGGCATCACACCGGCGCTCTCGGCAGGGTGCCGCGAGCTGGTCGCCGCCCTGCTGGAGCCCCCGGCGGACGAACGGCCGTGCCCCGTCAGCTTCGACGTCAACCACCGCGCCGCCCTGTGGCCGGACGGCACGGCGGCCGGCGTGCTGCTCGCCCTCGCCCGGCAGGCGGACCTCACCTTCGTCGGTCTCGACGAGGCCCAGGCCCTGTGGGGCGAGGAGCTGGCCGACGCGGCCGCCGTGCGGGAGCTGCTGCCCCAGCCGAGGATCCTTGTCGTCAAGGACGGCGGACGGGCCGCCACCGCGTTCGAGGGCGGCCGGGCGCACACCGTGCCTGCGCCCAGGGTCGAGGTCGTCGAACCGGTGGGCGCCGGGGACGCGTTCGCCGCCGGGTTCCTCGCCGGGCTGCTGCACGGGGAGGGCACCGTACGGGCGCTGCGGCTGGGGCACCTCACCGCGGGAGCCGCGCTGCGGGTCACCGGCGACCACGGCCCGCTGCCGGACCCCGCACGGCTCGCGGGGCTGCTGGACGCGGAAGCGGCGGCATGGGCAGCGGGAACGGACGGGAGGTGAGGGCGGTGGGTTTCGGCCGGGTGACCAGCGCGTTGCGAACTCTTTACAAGCGCCCGGCAATCGATCTTTAATGGGGCACACGGCGCAGCCGGTACCGGACGGTCCCTCAGGACCCCGGCCCCACCCGTGAGTCGCCGTGCCACAGCCGCATCGTCCGGAGACCGGCGGCCCTCACGGGCCGGGCCGGTCCCACGGGCCTGCTCCCTCCCCACTTCGACCCCGGGCTCACCCCCGGAGTCTGACAACGTTGTCATTTCTTTTCAGTCCTCGCCCTTTCCCTTCAGCCAGGAGGCCGGAGTGCCGGAACAACCCGCTGACACACCTCTGGACAGCGACGTCAGGTCAGCAGTGGACAGCCCCGGAACGGAGCGCGTGCCCCCGTTCTCCCGGCGCCGGTTCCTCGCCGCCAACACCACGGTGCTGGCCGCCTTCGGCATCAGCGCCGCGCTGCCCGCCTCCCTCGCCGCCGCGGCCGACAGCAAGGACAGGCCCGGCCGGGCGGTGTCCGAGCTCGCGGCCGCCCGCCCGGTCAAGGTCTCCTCCACCGCTTACGCGGCCACCGCGCCGGAGTTCGCCGTCGACGGCATCGCCGTCCCGGGTGTCCGGGGAACGGGCTGGCGAGCCGGGCCCGGCGACCCGCAGTGGATCGCCGTGGGCCTCCAGGGCCGCTGCACCGTGGAATCGGTGGAGCTGGTCTTCGAGGCCTCCGTGGATGATCCGCCCTTCGTCCCCGGCACGGGCGGCAACCCCCGCGACGGCACGGACGGGACCGAGATCCTCTCCAGCTGCGCGGTCGCGTTCACCCTGGAGGTGTCCGACGACGAGCGGACGTGGACCACGGTGCACCGCGCCACCGACGGCCGCGGCGGCGCCATGACCGTCGTGCTCGGCAAGCCGGCCACCGCCCGCTGGGTCCGGCTGACCGTCACGAAGCGCTCCAACGACAATCCGCTCGGCCTCAACGGCTTCCGGATCCACGGCCGAGCCGCCGGCGGACGTCCCGCCGCCGAGAGCTGGACCGACTGGTCCATGCCGCGCACCCCGGCGCCCGCCCTGGCGGTGGCGGCCGACGGCACCGTGCCGCTCGAATCCGGCTGGGCGCTGACCATGGACGACTTCGCACCGGCCGACGACGGCGCGGCCGTCTCCGGCTCCGGCGTGGACACCGCCGGCTGGCTCCCGGCCACCGTCCCCGGCACCGTGCTCGCCTCCCTGGTCGAGCAGGGCCACCTGCCCGACCCGGTGACCGGCCTCAACAACCTCAAGGTGCCCGAGGCCCTGTCCCGCCACTCCTGGTGGTACCGGCGCGCGTTCCGGCTGCCGCGCGGTCTCGACAACGGCCGCGGCCGCCGGATCCGGCTGGAGTTCGACGGGATCAACCACGCGGCGCAGATCTGGCTGAACGGCACCCGGATCGGCTCCATGAGCCGTCCCTTCGCCCGGGAGTCCTTCGACGTCACCGACGCCCTGCACGACGACACCCGCGAGGACAACGTCCTGGCCGTACGGATCAGCCCCATGCCCCTTCCGGGCAGCCCGGCGGACAAGGGCCCCGGCGGCGAGTCCTGGCTCGACGCCGGCGCCACGATGATGATGCGCAACGGGCCGACCTATCTCTCCGTCTCCGGCTGGGACTGGATGCCCCCGGTGCGCGACCGGGCCGCGGGCATCTGGAACCACGTACGGCTGCGCTCCACCGGTACCGCCGTCCTGGGCGACCCGCAGATCACCACCACGCTGCCGGAGCTGCCCGCCCTCGACGTCGCCGAGGTCACCCTCACCGTCCCGGTCCGCAACACCGGCACCGAGGATCTGCGGGTCACCGTGCGCGCCGCGTTCGGCGACGTGCGGGTCGACACGTCCGTCACCGTGCCGGCCGGGAAGAGCGTCGACGCCGTCCTGGCACCGAAGGACCACCCCGCCCTGCGGGTGCGGCGACCGAAGCTCTGGTGGCCCAACGGCTACGGGAACCCCGATCTGTACGACCTCACGCTGAAGGCGGAGACCGGCGGAGCGGTCACCGACCGCCGCACCCTGCGCTTCGGCATCAGGGAGTTCGGCTACGCCTACGGCATGCCGGTCGACTTCGTCGCCGGACACGGCGGCCAGACCGTGGAGTTCGACGCCCGGCAGGCCCGCTATGTGCGCCTGGTCGGGACCGAGCGGGCGACCGACTGGGGCATGTCCCTGTGGTCGTTCTCGGTGTACGGCGACGCCGACCCTGCCAAGGACCTGGCCCGGGGGGCGACGGCCGAGGCCTCCTCGTCGGACGGCACCGGTCCCGCCTCCAGCGTGTTCGACGGCGACCGCACGACCCGCTGGTCCTCCGAGTTCGCCGACGGCGAGTGGATCCAGGCCGACCTCGGGTCCGCCGTGTCCGTGAACCGGGTGGTGATCGACTGGGAGACCGCGTACGCCCGGAAGTTCGTCATCCAGGTCTCCACGGACGGCCAGGAGTGGACCGAGGCCAAGAGCGTCGAACAGCCGCCGGTCCGCCAGCTGCAGATCACCGTCAACGGCACCCGGGTCTTCTGCCGCGGCGGCAACTGGGGCTACGACGAGCTGCTGCGCCGCGCCCTGGACGGCCGCACCGAGGACACCGTACGGATGCACCGTGACATGAACTTCACGATGATCCGCAACTGGGTGGGCAGCAGTAACCGTGAGGAGTTCTTCGCCGCCTGCGACGAGAACGGCCTGCTGGTCTGGAACGACTTCTGGAACGGCTGGTCCATGGACCCGCCGGACCACGCGGAGTACCTGCGCAACGCGCTGGACACCGTCCGCGCCTACCGCCACCACCCCAGCATCGTCGTGTGGTGCGGTTCCAACGAGGGCACCCCGCCCGCCGACATCGACACCGGAGTACGGGAACTCGTCACCGCCGAGGCACCCGGCATCCTCTACATGGGCAGCTCGGCCGACGGTGTGGTCAAGGGACGCGGCCCGTACAACTGGGTCGACCCGGTCTCGTACTTCCGGACCGGGGACTTCGGCTTCCACACCGAGATCGGCATGCCCGTCCTGCCCGTCGAGGAGTCGATGAAGAACCTCGTCGGCGACGAGAAGGCCTGGCCCATCGGCGATGTGTGGGGCGCCCACGACTGGGCGCGCAAGGGGAACCAGCAGCCGCAGGGCTATCAGGCGGCCATCGAGGAGCGGCTGGGTGCGGCGACGGGCCTGGCGGACTTCACCCGCAAGGCACAGCTGATCAACTACGAGAACGGCCGCGCGATGTTCGAGGCGTGGAACACCCGCCTCTGGGACAACGCCTCCGGACTGCTGCTGTGGATGTCGCACCCGGCCTGGCACAGCACCGTCTGGCAGACCTACGACTACGACCTGGACGTGAACGGCTTCTACCACGGCGTCCGCAAGGGCACCGAGCCCGTGCACGTCCAGGTGAACCCGGTCGACTGGCGGATCGGCGCGGTCAACCACACCACCCGCGCGATCAAGGGGGCGGCCGCCACCGCGACCCTGTACGACCTGCGGGGGCAGCGCCTGGGCAAGCCGGTGCACAGCACCCTCGACCTCGCACCGTCGGCCGCCGCGACCGGTGCGGCGGTGGGCTGGAGCGACGGGCTGCCGGCCCTGCACCTGCTGCGGCTGGAACTGCGGGACGCGCGCGGCACCGTCCTGTCGCGCAACACCTACTGGCGCTACCGCGAGGCCTCCGACCTGGGCGCGCTCAACAGGCTGGACCGCACCCGGGTCACGGTCCGCTCGCTGTCGGACGGTTCCGGACACGGCCGCGGGGCGGGCGGAAAGCTCAGGGCGGTCGTCCGCAACGACGGCGCCACCGTCGCGGCCATGGTGCGGCTGTCGCTGCGCGACCGGCGCACCGACCGGCGGGTGCTCCCGGCCTACTTCGGTGACAACTACCTCTGGCTGCTGCCGGGCGAGCAGCGGGAGATCGAGGCCGAATGGAGCCGCGACACCGAGGGGCGGGCCCGTCCCCGGCTGGTGGTGGAGGGGTACAACGTGTCGCGCTCGGTCACCGGGTAGCGGCCGGACGCCGGTTCCCGCGCGGGTCAGGCCGCGCGGGAACCGGAAGAGGTCCGGCCCGTGCCCCCGAGCGGGGGTACGGGCCGGACCTCGTGACACGTGAGTGACGGGGCGTCTCAGCCCGCCGTCGCCGGCTCCGGCTGCTCGGCCGCCGGCCCGGGCACCGGGGCGACGGCCACCGGCCGCTCGCGCAGCGACAGCAGGACGCGGACCACGCCGATCCAGACCAGGCACGAGCCGAACATGTGCACGCCGACCAGGATCTCGGGGGTGTCGTTGAAGTACTGCACGTACCCGATCACGCCCTGCGCCATCAGGATCGCGAACAGGTCCCGGACGCGGTGCAGCGGGCCCACGGGCGCGTCGACGGCCTTCAGGACGAACCAGAGCGCGACGGTCAGCGCCACCACGACCCACGCCAGGTCGGCGTGGAGCTGCGCGATCATCTTCCAGTCGATCGGGATGCGGTGGACGTCGCTGGAGTCACCGGCGTGCCGCCCGGCCCCCGTGACCACCGTGCCGACCGCGATCAGCAGCCCGGCGGCGACCGCCAGCAGCCAGGTGAGCTGCGCGACGGCCTTGCCCACCAGCGGACGCGGCGCCTCGTCGCCCTCCCCGACCCGCTGCCAGGTCACCAGGGCGATCGTGAGCAGCGCGGTGGACAGCAGGAAGTGCGCCGCGACGGTGTACGGGTTGAGACCGACGAGGACGACGATGCCGCCGAGCACGGCGTTGCCCATGACCACCCAGAACTGCGTCCAGCCGAGCCGGGTGAGGCTGCGGCGCCACGGCTCGGCGGACCGGGCGGCGATGATCGCCCACCCGACCGCCGCGCAGAGGACGTAGGTGAGCATCCGGTTGCCGAACTCGATGGCGCCGTGGAAGCCCATGGCGCTGGTCGCCGTCAGGCTGTCGTCGGTGCACTTGGGCCAGGTCGGGCAGCCGAGGCCGGAACCGGTCAGCCGCACGGCACCACCGGTGACGACGATGACGACGGTCATGACGACCGCCGACATCGCCGCACGGCGGACGGTCCGGGGGGACGGCGTCCAGCGCTCGGCGATGTAGAGGAGCGGGTTCCGCACGGCTTGAGCGACTTCGGCTCGGGTCAGCTTGGGCACGCGCACCATCGTAGGCGGCCGCTTGTGCAAGCTTTCACGAGGGGGACGAATCGTGCCCCATGAGTGTCAGGGCTCACTCCCAGCGGAAGAACCTCGCCGCCGCGCCAAGCCCCAGCACCGTCCACACGGCCAGGATCCCCAGGTCGCCCCACGGCATGGCGGCGCCGTGCTGCAGCACGTCCCGCAGCCCGTCCGAGAGGGCCGCGATCGGCAGCAGGCCCAGCACCGACTGCGCCGCGTCCGGGAACTTGTCCAGCGGCACGATGACCCCGCCGCCGACCAGCAGCAGCAGGAAGACGAGGTTGGCGGCGGCCAGCGTGGCCTCCGCCTTCAGCGTCCCGGCCATCAGCAGGCCGAGCCCGGAGAACGCGGCGGTGCCGAGGACCAGGAGCAGCAGCACGGCGAACGGGTTGCCGTGCGGCGACCAGCCCAGCGCGAAGGCGATCACCGTCAGCAGCACGACCTGGAGCACCTCGGTGACCAGGACCGCGAGCGTCTTGGCGGTCATCAGCCCCCACCGGGGCAGCGGCGAGGCGGCGAGCCGCTTGAGCACGCCGTAGCGCCGCTCGAAGCCGGTGGCGATGGCCTGGCCGGTGAACGCCGTGGACATCACGGCGAGGGCGAGGATGCCGGGTGTCAGGAAGTCGACCGACTCGCCCGAGCCGGTGTCCACGATGTCGACCGCGCTGAACAGCACGAGCAGGAGCGTCGGGATGATCACCGTCAGCAGCAGCTGCTCGCCGTTGCGCAGCAGCATCCGGGTCTCCAGCGCGGTCTGCGCGGCGATCATGCGGGGCAGCGGGGCCGCGCCCGGCCGCGGGGCGTACGTACCGGCGCTCATGCGCGCAGCTCCTTGCCGGTCAGTTCGAGGAAGACGTCCTCCAGGGTGTGGCGCTCGACGGAGATGCCGGAGGGCATCACGCCGTGCTGGGCGCACCAGGAGGTCACGGTGGCCAGCAGCTGCGGATCGACGTCTCCGGTGATGCGGTACGCGCCGGTGGCGAGCTCCGCGGCCTCGGTGCCGTCGGGCAGGGCCTTCAGCAGGGAGCCGAGGTCGAGGCCGGGGCGGCCGGTGAAGCGCAGGGTGTTCTCGGCGCCGCCGCGGCACAGGGCCTCGGGGCTGCCCTGGGTGAGGAGCCGGCCGGCGTCGATGATGGCGACGTCGTCGGCGAGCTCCTCGGCCTCGTCCATGAAGTGGGTGGTCAAAACGACGGAGACCCCGTCGGCGCGGAGCTCGCGCACGAGGTCCCACGTGGAGCGGCGGGCCTGCGGGTCGAGGCCGGCGGTCGGCTCGTCCAGGAAGACCAGCTCGGGGCGGCCGACGACGGCCATCGCCAGGGCGAGCCGCTGCTGCTGGCCGCCGGAGAGCCGGCGGTAGGTGGTGCGCCCGCAGCCGCCGAGGCCCAGACGCTCGATGAGTGCGTCCACGTCCAGGGGGTGGGCGTGCAGTCTCGCCATGTGGCGGAGCATCTCGTCGGCGCGCGCGCCTGAGTAGACGCCGCCCGACTGGAGCATCACGCCGATGCGGGGACGCAGCCGCGCCGCGTCGGCGACCGGGTCGAGGCCGAGGACCCGGACCGTGCCGTCATCCGGGCGGCGGTATCCCTCGCAGGTCTCGATCGTGGTGGTCTTGCCCGCGCCGTTGGGGCCGAGGACCGCGGTGACCGCGCCGGCCCGGACGTCCAGGTCGAGGCCGTCCACCGCGGCTTTGCTGCCGTACCGCTTGACCAGGCCGCGGACCTGGACGACCGGGCCGGAGGGGGGTGGGGCGGGCTCGCTCTTCATGGGCGGTAAGTCTAGGCAGCCGCCCGGGAGGGCCCGGTCCGGGGGCTTGATTAGGTAACCCTAAGTGATGGATTCCACCCTTGATCGTTCCGGACCGTGGTTGTCAGGGCCGGATGAATTACGCAACAATGGCGTTGTGAAATACATGGGCGAGGCTCCTCAGGAGGAACTCGCGACCGGTGAGCGCTCGACGCGCAACCGGGTCGCGCGCTCCATCCTGGACCACGGCCCGTCCACCGTCGCCGACCTGGCGAAGCGGCTGGGGCTCACCCAGGCGGCGGTCCGCCGCCACCTCGACGCCCTCGTCGCCGACGACGTCGTGGAGGCCCGCGAACAGCGGGTTTACGGGGCGCGGACCCGGGGCCGTCCGGCCAAGGTGTTCGCCCTGACCGACTGCGGCCGGGACGCCTTCGACCAGTCGTACGACAAGCTTGCCGCGGACGCCCTGCGCTGGATCGCCGAGACTTCGGGCGACGAAGCGGTCATGGTGTTCGCCCGGGCAAGGATCGCCGGCCAGTCGGCCGCCTATCGCGCGGCCGTCGAGGCCGCGGAGCCGGAAGCC
This sequence comes from Streptomyces sp. NBC_00385, assembly GCF_035917155.1. Taxonomy (NCBI): domain Bacteria; kingdom Bacillati; phylum Actinomycetota; class Actinomycetes; order Kitasatosporales; family Streptomycetaceae; genus Streptomyces; species Streptomyces sp. NBC_00385. Next base: position 6,785,623 of record NZ_CP107951.1, read on the forward strand.
CGGACGGAGGCGCTGGCCAAGGCCTTGTCCGCCGACGGGTACGCTGCTACGGCGCGCAGCGCGCCGGGCCCGCAGCAGGGTGAGCAGCTGTGTCAGCACCACTGCCCGGTCGCACATGTCGCCGAGCAGTACCCGCAGCTGTGCGAGGCGGAGACGGAGTTCTTCTCCAGCCTCCTGGGGACCCATGTGCAGCGTCTGGCCACCATCGCCCACGGCGACGGGGTGTGTACGACGTACATTCCGCGCAGCGGCCACCCCACCCCACAGACCACTGATTCAGCATCTGCAAGAACGGCCGGGAGGAACCCCGCATGACGCTCCCTACGGAGACTGCCCACCCTGAGCTCGATGGCCTGGGCACGTACGAATTCGGCTGGGCCGACTCCGACGCGGCAGGCGCAGCGGCCAAGCGCGGCCTCTCCGAGGCCGTCGTCCGCGACATCTCGGAGAAGAAGAACGAGCCGGAGTGGATGCTGAAGCTGCGGCTCAAGGGCCTCAAGCTCTTCGGCAAGAAGCCCATGCCGAACTGGGGCTCGGACCTGTCGGGCATCGACTTCGACAACATCAAGTACTTCGTGCGCTCCACGGAGAAGCAGGCGGAGTCCTGGGAGGACCTGCCCGAGGACATCAAGAACACGTACGACAAGCTCGGCATCCCGGAGGCGGAGAAGCAGCGCCTCGTCGCCGGTGTCGCCGCGCAGTACGAGTCCGAGGTCGTCTACCACCAGATCAACGAGGAGCTGGAGGCGCAGGGTGTCATCTTCATGGACACCGACACCGCGCTGAAGGAGCACCCGGAGCTCTTCAAGGAGTACTTCGGCACCGTCATCCCCGTCGGTGACAACAAGTTCGCCTCGCTGAACTCGGCGGTGTGGTCCGGTGGCTCGTTCATCTACGTGCCGAAGGGCGTGCACGTGGAGATCCCGCTCCAGGCCTACTTCCGTATCAACACGGAGAACATGGGCCAGTTCGAGCGGACGCTGATCATCGTCGACGAGGACGCCTACGTCCACTACGTCGAGGGCTGCACCGCGCCGATCTACTCCTCGGACTCCCTGCACTCCGCGGTCGTCGAGATCATCGTGAAGAAGGGCGGCCGCTGCCGCTACACGACGATCCAGAACTGGTCGAACAACGTCTACAACCTGGTGACCAAGCGCGCCGTCGCCTACGAGGGCGCGACGATGGAGTGGGTCGACGGCAACATCGGCTCCAAGGTCACCATGAAGTACCCGGCCGTCTACCTCATGGGCGAGCACGCCAAGGGCGAGACCCTGTCCATCGCCTTCGCGGGCGAGGGCCAGCACCAGGACGCCGGCGCCAAGATGGTCCACATGGCTCCGAACACCTCGTCGAACATCGTCTCCAAGTCGGTGGCACGAGGCGGCGGCCGTACCTCCTACCGCGGTCTCATCGAGATCGGCGAGGGCGCGCCCGGCTCGAAGTCCAATGTGCTGTGCGACGCGCTGCTGGTCGACACCATCTCGCGCTCCGACACCTACCCGTACGTCGACGTCCGCGAGGACGACGTGTCGATGGGGCACGAGGCGACCGTCTCCAAGGTCTCCGAGGACCAGCTCTTCTACCTGATGAGCCGCGGCATGACCGAGTTCGAGGCGATGGCGATGATCGTGCGCGGCTTCGTCGAGCCGATCGCGAAGGAACTCCCGATGGAGTACGCCCTCGAACTCAACCGGCTGATCGAGCTGCAGATGGAGGGTTCGGTCGGCTAGTACGCCGATCGCCCGGATCCCCCTGATATCTGTCCGACTGAGAAAGAGAGCACCACGACAGCCATGGCTGAGGCTCAGAACATCCCTGCGGGCTCCACGACCGCCGGGTCCATCGCGGTGGCCGCCGAGTCGACCGTCGCCACGCGCATGAGCGCGCCCCCGTCCTTCGACGTCGCGGACTTCCCGGTCCCGCACGGTCGCGAGGAGGAGTGGCGGTTCACGCCGCTGGAGCGGCTGCGCGGGCTGCATGACGGCACGGCCGTCGCGGGCGGCGGCGGCGTGAAGGTCGCCATCGAGGCGCCCGCGGGCGTCACGGTCGAGACCGTCGGCCGCGACGACGCACGCCTCGGCAAGGCCGGTACGCCGGTGGACCGGGTCGCCGCGCAGGCGTACTCGTCCTTCGAGCAGGCCTCCGTCGTCACCGTCGCCAAGGAAGCCGTGCTCACCGAGCCGATCCGGATCGCCGTGCACGGCGAGGGCGGTGTGGCCTACGGCCACCAGGTCATCGAGCTGGGCGCCTTCGCGGAGGCCGTCGTCGTCATCGACCACACCGGTGACGCGGTGCTCGCCGCCAACGTCGACTACGTCCTCGGCGACGGGGCGAAGCTGACCGTCGTCTCCGTCCAGGACTGGGACGAGCAGGCCGTCCACGTCGGCCAGCACAACGCGCTGGTCGGCCGCGACGCCTCCTTCAAGTCCATCATCGTCACCTTCGGCGGCGACCTCGTCCGGCTCCACCCGCGGATCGCCTACGCGGGCCCGGGCGGCGAGGCCGAGCTCTTCGGTCTGTACTTCACCGACAAGGGCCAGCACCAGGAGCACCGCCTCCTGGTCGACCACAACACCCCGCACTGCAAGTCCAACGTGGCCTACAAGGGCGCGCTGCAGGGCGACGGCGCCCACGCCGTATGGATCGGCGACGTCCTCATCCAGGCCGCGGCCGAGGGCACCGACACCTACGAGATGAACCGCAACCTGGTCCTCACGGACGGTGCGCGGGTCGACTCGGTGCCGAACCTGGAGATCGAGACCGGCGAGATCGTCGGCGCCGGTCACGCCTCCGCGACCGGCCGTTTCGACGACGAGCAGCTGTTCTACCTCCAGTCCCGCGGTATCCCGGCCGAGGAGGCCCGCCGCCTCGTCGTGCGCGGCTTCTTCGCCGAGCTGGTCCAGCAGATCGGTCTGCCGGACGTCGAAGCCCGCCTCCTCGACAAGATCGAGACCGAGCTGAAGGCGTCGGTCTGATGACCTTCGTCAAGGCGTGCGCGCTGAGCGAGCTGGAGGACGACACCCCGAAAAGGGTGGAGCTCGACGGCACGCCGGTGTCCGTCGTCCGCACCGAGGGCGAGGTGTTCGCGATCAACGACATCTGCTCGCACGCGAACGTGTCGCTGTCCGAGGGGGAGGTCGAGGACTGCATGATCGAGTGCTGGCTGCACGGATCGAGCTTCGACCTCCGCACCGGCAAGCCGTCCGGCCTTCCCGCGACGCGCCCCGTCCCCGTATACCCCGTCAAGATCCAAGGGGACGATGTGCTCGTCTCCGTCACCCAGGAGTCCTGAGTCACCCATGGCAACGCTTGAAATCCGCGACCTGCACGTCACCGTCGAGGCCGACAACGCCACGAAGGAGATCCTCAAGGGCGTCGACCTGACCGTGAAGCAGGGCGAGACCCACGCCATCATGGGCCCCAACGGGTCCGGCAAGTCCACCCTCGCGTACTCGCTGGCGGGTCACCCCAAGTACACGATCACCAGCGGCACGGTGACCCTGGACGGCGAGAACGTCCTGGACATGACCGTCGACGAGCGCGCCCGCGCCGGGCTGTTCCTCGCCATGCAGTACCCGGTCGAGATCCCCGGTGTCTCGGTCTCCAACTTCCTGCGTACCTCCGCCACCGCCGTCCGCGGCGAGGCACCCAAGCTGCGTACCTGGGTGAAGGAGGTCAAGGAGACGATGGCCGGTCTCCAGATGGACCCGGCGTTCGCCGAGCGCAACGTCAACGAGGGCTTCTCCGGCGGTGAGAAGAAGCGCCACGAGATCCTTCAGCTCGAGCTCCTCAAGCCGAAGATCGCGATCCTCGACGAGACCGACTCCGGCCTGGACGTCGACGCGCTGAAGACCGTCTCCGAAGGAGTCAACCGGGTCCGCGAGTCCGGCGAGGTCGGCACCCTGCTGATCACGCACTACACGCGGATCCTCCGGTACATCAAGCCCGACTTCGTGCACGTCTTCGCCAACGGCCGGATCGCCGAGTCCGGCGGCGCCGAGCTCGCGGACAAGCTGGAGGACGAGGGCTACGAGGCCTACACGAAGGGTGGCGCTTCCGCGTGACTGATGCCCGACAGGGGCTCTCCGGCCTCCTCGACACCGAGGCGATCCGCAAGGACTTCCCGATCCTGGACCGCACGGTCCACGACGGCAAGAAGATCGTGTACCTGGACAGCGCGGCGACCTCGCAGAAGCCGCGCCAGGTGCTCGATGCCCTCAACGAGTACTACGAGCGGCACAACGCCAATGTGCACCGCGGCGTGTACACGATCGCGGAGGAGGCCACGGCGCTGTACGAGGGCGCCCGTGACAAGGTCGCCGCGTTCATCAACGCGCCCAGCCGCAACGAGGTGATCTTCACCAAGAACGCCTCGGAGTCGCTCAACCTCGTGGCCAACATGCTCGGCTGGGCCGATGAGCCCTACCGGGTCGACCACGAGACCGAGATCGTCACCACGGAGATGGAGCACCACTCCAACATCGTGCCGTGGCAGCTGCTCTCGCAGCGCACGGGCGCGAAGCTGAAGTGGTTCGGCATCACGGACGACGGCCGGCTGGACCTGTCCAACATCGACGAGATCATCACCGAGAAGACGAAGATCGTCTCCTTCACGCTGGTCTCGAACATCATGGGCACGATCAACCCGGTCGAGCAGATCGTCCGGCGCGCCCAGGAGGTCGGTGCACTGGTCTGCATCGACGCCTCGCAGGCCGCCCCGCACATGGTGCTCGACGTGCAGGCGCTGCAGGCCGACTTCGTGGCCTTCACCGGTCACAAGATGGTCGGCCCGACCGGCATCGGCGTGCTCTGGGGACGGCAGGAACTCCTGGAGGACCTGCCGCCGTTCCTCGGTGGCGGCGAGATGATCGAGACCGTGTCGATGCACTCGTCGACCTACGCTCCCGCGCCGCACAAGTTCGAGGCCGGTACGCCCCCGATCGCCCAGGCCGTCGGCCTCGGTGCGGCCGTGGACTACCTCTCGGCGATCGGCATGGAGAACATCCACCGTCATGAGCAGGCCATCACCGCCTACGCGGTGAAGCGCCTGCTGGAGGTCCCGGACCTCAGGATCATCGGTCCGGCCACCGCGGAGGACCGCGGCGCCACGATCTCCTTCACGCTCGGCGACATCCACCCGCACGACGTGGGCCAGGTGCTCGACGAGGAGGGCATCGCGGTCCGGGTCGGACACCACTGCGCACGGCCGGTCTGCCTGCGGTACGGAATTCCTGCGACGACGCGAGCGTCGTTCTATCTGTACTCCACGCCCGCCGAGGTCGACGCCCTGGTGGACGGTCTGAACCACGTCCGGAACTTTTTCGGTTAGACAGCGGCTGAGGGTTGACTGGTGAAGCTTGATTCCATGTACCAGGAAGTGATCCTGGACCACTACAAGCACCCCCACGGGCGCGGCCTGCGGGACGGCGACGCCGAGGTGCATCACGTCAATCCGACGTGTGGTGACGAGATCACGTTGCGGGTGCGGTACGACGGCGAGACGATCGCCGATGTGAGTTACGAGGGCCAGGGCTGCTCCATCAGCCAGGCCAGCGCCTCCGTGCTGAACGAGCTGCTGGTCGGCAAGGAACTGGGCGAGGCCCAGAAGATCCAGGCCGCGTTCCTGGAGCTGATGCAGTCCAAGGGACAGCTGGAGCCGGACGATGCGATGGAGGAGGTGCTGGAGGACGCGGTCGCGTTCGCCGGTGTCTCCAAGTACCCGGCCCGGGTCAAGTGCGCGCTGCTGAGCTGGATGGCGTGGAAGGACGCGACGGCGAAAGCGCTGTCCGAAGGGAAGACGGCATGAGCGACAACGAGACTCTCACCACCAAGCCTGCCTCCGAGGAGGAGGTCCGCGAGGCGCTGTACGACGTCGTCGACCCCGAGCTGGGCATCGATGTCGTCAACCTGGGCCTGATCTACGGCATCCACATCGACGACGCCAACATCGCGACGCTCGACATGACCCTGACGTCCGCGGCCTGCCCGCTGACCGACGTCATCGAGGACCAGGCGAAGTCCGCCACCGACGGCATCGTCAACGAACTCCGGATCAACTGGGTCTGGATGCCGCCGTGGGGCCCGGACAAGATCACGGACGACGGCCGCGAGCAGCTGCGCGCACTGGGCTTCAACGTCTGAGCACTCCGGACGCGACCGGCTGGGCCTTCCGGGTCCATCTCGCCGGTTCGTACCCGGACGGCCATGCCCGCCAGGCAGACTGGCGGGCATGGCCGTTTCCTTTTACAGCATCGTCGTCGACGCCCGTGACCTTCCCTCGCTCGCCCGCTTCTGGTGCGGAGTGCTCGACTGGGAGGTGCTCTTCGAGGCGGACGACGAGATCGTCATCGGCGCGGACAAGGACGCGCTGCCGGGCATCACCTTCGTCCCCGTGCCCGAGGCGAAGGAGATCAAGAACCGGCTGCACATCGACCTGGCCCCCGACGACCAGGACGCCGAGGTCGAGCGCATCATCGCGCTCGGTGCCCGGCGTACCGACGTCGGCCAGCCGGGCAGCGCGACCTTTGTGGTGCTGGAGGACCCCGAGGGCAACGAGTTCTGTGTGCTGTCCCCGAAGAACTCGCTCATCGACTGAGTGTCCCGCCGACGAGCGACGCCTCCGGGGGCCACTACTCCGTGTACTGCGGCGGCACCGCGGCGGCCTCGGCGAGTGCGGGCCCGAGGTCCTCGGTGCGGATCCGGCGATCGACGTACAGCAGTCCGGTCACCAGCGGCGGGAAGGTGGCCACGACCAGCTGCGAGACCAGCTGGCCGATCAGGATGGACAGCACATAGCCGCCGACGGCGACGATGACCGCCGCCGGATTCGGGTCGTCGCCCAGGTTCACCGAGCCGAGCATGCCGGAGAACAGGCCGAGCATCGAGAACGGGATCTGGATCAGATAGCCGGCGAACCCGGCGACGGCGCCGGCCAGCAGCGTGATCCCGAAGATCCGCCACCAGTCCCCGCGCACCAGCCCGGACGAGCGGCGGATGGCCCCGATCGGGCCCTGGTTCTCGAAGACGACGACGGAGGGGGCCAGGCTGAACTTCACCCAGAGCCAGGTCGCCAGTGGTGCCGTCGCGAGCGCGCCCAGGACGCCGATCACGGTCACGGCGATCTGCCAGCCGCCACTGTCCGTGCTCAGCGTGGCGATCACGATGGCGACGAATCCGGCCCAGGCGAGCAGGACCGGGACGAGCACGATCAGCCAGGTCAGCAGGACCGTTCCGATGACGGCGGGCAGTCGGCTCCAGGCCCGCCGCCAGACGGCGGAGAACGTGGCCGGACGGCCCAGGACCGCCTCCTGGAGGACCGCGGGCACCGCCGTGTACATCAGGGCCGTGGAGATCGCGGCGGCGATCAGGCCCACCAACGCGACCGAGCCGAAGGCGACGACCAGCGGTACCCAGTCCTCGGTGCGCGGGTCCTCGTCGGCGCCGAGCGCCAGGATCCGGTCAAGGTGGCCGGCGACTGCCGAGTACGCGATCGCGGCGGCGGTCAGCACCACGGCCAGCGCCCCGCCGTACGCGGCCGCACCGACGCCGAGCAGCTGCTTGCCGTAGCGGCCGACGGTGGTGAACGCGCCGTTCATGACATCCCCGAGCCGCATCGGGCCCAGGGGCACCACCCCGGGCTTCGGCGGCACCCAGCCACCGCCCAAGCCACCGCCCCAGCCGCCCCAGCCGGGCGGTCCCGGAGGTCCCCCGTACGGCGCACCCCCGTACGCACCGCCACCCCACCCTGCGTCCTGCGCCACTGCTGCTCCGTCGGTCAGTCGATCATGATCTGGCATGTACTGGACGGACCACGGTAGCGCTCCTGTCACCCGTACGGCCCAGGGCCTCCCTCGGCACTCCATGCGTACACTCGTACACATGGGATACGGACTGCTGGCCGCGGCCATAGCGGCAGAGGTGGCCGGGACGACCGCCATGAAGTACAGCGAGGGGTTCACCCGGCTGTGGCCCTCTCTGATCACCGTCGCCGGATACCTGCTGGCCTTCTCGCTGCTCGCCCAGACCCTCAAGACGATGTCGATGGGTACGGCCTACGCGATCTGGGCCGGGATCGGAACGGCCGCCGTCGCCGTCATCGGCATGCTGTTCATGGGGGAGTCCGGCAGCCCGGTCAAGGCGGCGGGCATCGCCCTGGTCATCGCCGGTGTGGTGGTCCTCAACCTGGGCGGCGCGCACTGATGGCGCGCAGGTACGACCCCGAGCGGCGCGAGCGGATCATCGACGCGGCGATCCGGGTGGTAGGCGCCAAGGGGATCGCCGGTCTCAGCCACCGCTCCGTCGCCGCCGAGGCCGATGTGCCGCTCGGCTCGACGACGTACCACTTCGCCTCGCTGGACGAACTGCTGATCGCCGCCCTGCGCCGCACGAACGAGAACTTCGCCACGCTCATGCGGCAGAGCCGTCCCCTCGCCGACCCGGCCGCCGATCTCGCAGCCGAACTGGCCCGGCTGCTCGGGGAGTTCTTCGGCGCCGGACGCGGCCCGGCGGAGCTGGAGTACGAGCTCTACCTCGCCGCCCTGCGCAGGCCCGCGCTGCGTCCCGTCGCCGCCGAGTGGGCCGATGACACGGCCGCACTCCTGGCACCGCGCACCGGCCCCGCCACGGCACGTGCGCTGGTCGCCCTGATGGACGGCATCTGTCTGCAGGTACTCCTCACCGACGGGGTCTATGACGAGGCGTACGCACGGGAGATGCTGGGCCGCATCAGCAGGTGACACCGTCCCCGCGACCGGGCCCGTGAACCCGGAAGGCCGCTCCGGGCAACAGCAGGTGACACGCCTCGTGCGGAACTGCTGAAGAAGACGGAGACACCGTGACCGGACCACCGAGAGAAGACGACGCGGCCGTGGTCGGCCAGTCGCTGGAGCGGCCCGAGACCTTCGCGCTGCTCTACGACCGGTACGCCGCCGACATCCACCGCTACGCCGCCCGCCGCCTCGGCGAAGGGGCGGCCGACGACATCACCGCCGACACCTTCCTCGTCGCCTTCCGCTCCCGCGCCCGCTTCGACACCGGCCGGGACAGCGCACGGCCCTGGCTGTACGGCATCGCGGCCAACCTCATCGGCAAGCACCGCCGCACCGAGGTCAGGGCGCTGCGCGCGCTGGCCCGCACCGGAACCGACCCGGTGGCCGAGTCCTGGACCGAAGGCGCCGACCACCGGGTCAGCGCCCAGGCGGCCCACAGCCTGCTCGCGGGCGCCCTGGCCTCGCTGTCCGCCGGCGACCGCCACGTACTCCTGCTGATCGCCTGGGCCGATCTCAGCTACCAGGAGGTGGCCGACGCGCTCTCCGTGCCCGTCGGCACGGTCCGCTCCCGGCTCAACCGGGCCCGCCGCAAGGTCCGCCAGACCCTCGGCGCAGATCCCACAGTCGTTACCGAAGGCCTGGAGGTGGCCCATGGGCACGGATGAGATGTCGCTGCTGCGGGAACTGCGTGCCGAGGTGCCGGTACCGGACCGGGCGGCCCTGGCCGGGGGCCGGCGGCGGCTGACGGAGGCCGCGGGACGCCCCCGCCGGCTGCGCGCCGACTGGCGGATCGCCGCGGTGGCGACCGCGGCGGCGGTCGTCATGGGGGCCGTCATCAGCACCCAGGTCCTCGGGGGAGAGCAGGACGCACCGCAGGGCGCATCCCCCGTCGTCGTGTCCGAACCGGTCAGCGCCGCACAGGTGCTCAGGGCCGCGGCCGGTGAGGTCGCGGACGATCCGGTTCCGGCGCCGCGGGCGGGGCAGTGGGTCTACACCAAGGTGCTGGTGACGGACGCGGACGACGCCCCGCACCCGGGCAAGCCCGGCCAGGCCTACACCGAGGACGTGCAACGCGACCTGGCGGCCCTCGCGCAGGAGGGCAGATCGGGGGAGAAGGCCGGCGGCCTCCGGGTGATCGAGAACTGGTACCGCTACGCGGACCCGGCCTTCGAGAACGGGAGGTCGGGCGACGACCACTCGCCCCGTGAGCGCTTCGACTTCCTGGCGGATCTGCCGTCCGGCCCGGCCCAGGTGAAGAAGCGGGCCCGCGCCTTCTACCCGGGTGAGGACGAGACCGTCGCCGAGCACGACTTCCGGGCGCTCTCCGTGCTGGCGATGTCCTACCCCGCCGACCCGGAGGGGCTTGCCTCGGTCTACCGGGCGATGGCCACCATCCCCGGGATCCAGGCCGTCCAGACCCAGGACGTGCTGAACCGGCCGGTCATCGGCATCCATCTGCCGGGCGAGCGTGACCTGTTGCTCCTGGACGCGGAGACCTCGCTGTACGCCGGAGGGGGCGACCTGGACTCGGCGTCCGGTTCCCTCGTGACCGCCCGGGTGAAGGCCGCCGTGGTCGACGGAAAGGGGCAGCGTTCCTGACACGGGGCCCGCGCCGGCCGTCGTACGGGAGTCCACGGGGGTGGTTCCCGTACGACGGCCGGCGGGCCGGCGCGAGGAGGGCGGGGCCGGCCCCCTCGGCGCGGTGTCCGCGACGCCCGGACGCTGAGACCGGTTGGCCCGGGCCGCCCCCGGCCGGTTAGGTTCGGGGCATGACCGACACGACTTCTCCCCGTTCCACCGGCGCCGTCGCCGCCGGCCTCGCCACCATCGCCGGCGACGGTTCCGTTCTCGACACCTGGTTCCCCGCTCCCGAGCTCACCGCGGAGCCCGGACCGGCCGGAACCGAGCGGCTCACCCCCGACCGCGCGGTCAACCTGCTCGGTGAGGGCGCCGCCAAGGCCATCGGCGTGGACGCCCGCCGCGGGGTCGAGGTCGTCGCCGTCCGCACGGTCATCGCCTCGCTCGACGACAAGCCGCTCGACGCGCACGACGCGTACCTGCGCCTGCACCTGCTCTCGCACCGCCTCGTCCAGCCGCACGGGCAGAACCTGGACGGTCTGTTCGGCCTCCTCACCAACGTGGCCTGGACCTCGCTGGGCCCGGTCGCCGTGGACGACGTGGAGAAGGTGCGGCTGAACGCCCGCGCCGAGGGCCTGCACCTCCAGGTCACCTCCGTCGACAAGTTCCCGCGCATGACGGACTACGTCGCGCCGAAGGGCGTCCGCATCGCCGACGCCGACCGGGTGCGGCTCGGCGCGCACCTCGCCGCCGGCACCACCGTCATGCACGAGGGCTTCGTCAACTTCAACGCCGGCACCCTCGGCACCTCCATGGTCGAGGGCCGCATCTCGGCCGGTGTCGTCGTCGGGGACGGCTCCGACATCGGCGGCGGCGCGTCCACCATGGGCACGCTCTCCGGCGGCGGCAAGGAGCGCATCGTGATCGGCGAGCGCTGCCTGGTGGGCGCGGAGGCCGGTGTCGGGATCGCGCTCGGCGACGAGTGCGTCGTGGAGGCCGGTCTGTACGTCACCGCCGGCACCCGCGTCACCCTGCCGGACGGCCAGGTCGTCAAGGCGCGCGAGCTCTCCGGCGCCTCGAACATCCTCTTCCGCCGCAACTCGGTGACCGGCACCGTCGAGGCCCGCCCGAACAACGCGGTCTGGGGCGGCCTCAACGACGTCCTGCACAGCAACGACTAAGAAGAGGGTCCGGCGGCGAGGAGTTCCTCGTACGCCCTGCGCAGCCCGTCGGCCGCCTCGCGCCCGGCGGGCTGCAGCGGTTCACGGACCGGGCCCGCGTCCAGCAGGGCCTTGGCCGTCACCGTGCCCGGCAGTCCGGACGCCATCATCAGCTCCGTGAGCGGGGCCAGGAGACCGTTCAGCCGGGCCGCCCCGGCGGTGTCCCCGGCGTCGAACGCGTCCAGCACGGCACGCAGCGGACGCGGCGCCGCGTTGGCCACCGTGCTGACGTATCCGGCGCCGCCCACGGCGTACAGCGGCAGATTCAGCTCCTCGCAGCCCGAGTAGTACGCCAGCGCGGTGGCGGCGATCACCTTCGTCGCCCCCAGCAGGTCGCACGAACAGTCCTTCACCGCCACGATGCGCGGGTGCTCCGCCAGCCGGAGCATCGTCGCCGGCTCGATACGGGTCCCGGTGCGGCCGGGGATGTCGTACAGCATCAGCGGGAGCCCGGTCGACTCGGCGACCCGCAGGAAGTGCGCCTCGACGGCGGCCTGCGGAGGGCGGCTGTAGTACGGGGTGACGACCAGCAGCCCGTCGGCGCCCGCCTCCTCCGCCTGTCCGCCCAGCTCCACCGTATGGCGGGTGTCGGCCGTCCCGACGCCCGCCACCAGCGACACGTCCGGGCCGACCGCCTCCCGCACGGCACGTACCAGGGCGGCCTTCTCGGCGTCCGAGGTGGTCGGGGACTCGCCGGTGGTCCCGCTCAGCACCAGACCGTCGCAGCCGCCGGCGACCAGCGTCACGGCATGTGCGGCCGCAGCGTCCGGATCGAGGGCGCCGGTCGGGGTGAACGGCGTGATCATGGCGCAGAGGGCGCGGCCGAAGGGGCGGGGGCGGGAGGATGCGGGCGGCGTCATGTCCGCAGTGTCGACCGCCCGGACCGTGAAGGTCTACTTAGTTCTTCTCCGGGTTAAGGTGAAGCAACACTCAACTATGGCCGTGTTCTGGCATGATCGGCCGCACATGTGGGCGGGGCGACGCGGGGCGGGGTACATGAAGATGCGGACGGCGACGGGCGCGGGTACACGCGGACCGGTTCCGGCAGCGGCCCTCGTCCTCGCGGGGGCGCTCGCCCTGTCGGGATGCTCGGGATTCCTCGTGCCGGCCGGTGAGGGGGAACCGGGGCCGAGCCCTTCACGCACCTCAGCCGGGGGAGTGCGCGCGACGACGCCGTCGCCGCCGGCCCTCGCGACCGGGCCCGCCACCCGGCCGGCCCCCACACCCACACCCACCGCCACCGGAGGCTGCCCGGCCTCGGGCCTCGTGGTGGACATGGGGCCCGTGGAGGCCGCGCTGGGGCACCGGGCCGTCGGGCTGACCCTGACCAACTGCGACAGCGAGCCCCACCGGGTGAACGGCTACCCCTCGGTCCAGGCCCTCGACGAGAACGGCGATGCGCTCCCGGTCAAGGTCAACCCGGGCTCGTCGTACTTCGGGAACGACAAGGGGCCCGAAGAGGTCATGCTGGCACCCGGGAAGACCATGCGCTCGCTCCTGGTCTGGGTCTCCACCCCCACCGGCGGCGACCTGATCGAGGGCGACGCCCTGGAGATCGCCCCGGCCCCCGGCCTGGAGCCCCGTACCTTTCCGCTGGAGGGCAGCGACGTACGGCTGCTCGACGAGTTCAACATGACGGGCTGGCGGACCGTCACGCCGGAGTGAGCCGCCCGGCTCAGCGCCGGGCCATGTACAGGCCGAACGCCTTGTGCAGCAGCCTGCTGACCGGGTAGTCCCACTCGCCGACGTACTCTGCGGCACGCCCCCCGGTGCCCGCCTTGAACCGCAGCAGACCCAGCAGATGGTTGCCCTCGTCGAGGGTGTCGGTGATGCCCCGCAGGTCGTACACGGCGGCGCCCCGCTCGTGCGCGTCGCTCATCATCCGCCACTGGATCGCGTTGTTGGGCTGCACCTCGCGCCGACGGCTCGTCGAGGCACCGTACGAGTACCAGACATGGGTTCCCACGGTCAGCATCGTCGCCGCGGAGAGCACCTCCCCGTCGTGGTGGGCGAGATAGAGCCGCATCCGGTCCGGGTCCTCGGCCCGCAGCGCGGTCCACATGCGCTGGAAGTAGCCGAGCGGCCGGGGAATGAAGCGGTCCCGCTCGGCGGTCTCCCGGTACAGCTCGTAGAAGACCGGAAGGTCGTCGAAGCCGCCCTCGACGACCTTCACACCCGCCTTCTCCGCCTTCTTGATGTTGCGCCGCCACTGCTGGTTCAGGCCGTCCCGGATCTCCTCCAGCGACCGTCCGGCGAACGGCACCTGGAACACGTACCGGGGCTGCCCGGCGCTGAAGCCGTCCGTGTCCCCGTCCGCACCCTGCTGCCAGCCCAGCCGGCGCAGCTGCTCCACGACCTCGGTGGCCCGGGGCTCGGTCTCGTCCGCCTCGACGTCGCGCAGCCGGCCCGCGGCCGGGTCCGCGATGGCGTCCTTGACCGTCGGAGCGTCCCAGCGGCGGGCGACCACGGGCGGGCCCATCCGTACCGTGAACGCGCCCCGGGCCCTGGCATGGGCCACCAGCGGATCCAGCCAAGGGCGCAGCTCGCCCTCGTGCCACGGGATGACCGGGCCCTCCGGCAGATAGGCCAGATACCGCTTCAGCCGGGGGACCGGGCGGTACAGCACCAGCCCCGCACCGACGATCAGCCCGCCCTCGTCCAGCCAGCCGATGCTCTCCGCGCGCCAGTCGGGCTTCACCTCACCCCACGACGGAACCTGCATATGGCTGGCCGAACCCCGGCCGGCGACGAACGCCACGTGCTGCTCGCGCGTGATCTCCTCGACCCGCAGCGTCATGCGGTACTCCGTTCGTTGTCCGATGCGTCAGCGTAGGGAGAGGCACGCGAGCCGCGGTTGACCTCAAGCGCGCTTGACGTATCAGGGTGGCTGTCACGGGCGCACCGCAAGGGTGCGCCGGTGAGGGGAGCAGCCATGACAGTGGAGTTCGTGTCCCGGCCCGATGTCACCCGTGCGGATGCGGGAATCGTCAAGGCCAGTACCTGGGACGTCGGCACACCGGAGCGCCTGCGGAAGACCGTCGGGGCCATCCGCGCCGCGTGGGGGACCAGGCGATGGCCGCACCCGGGCCTGCTCTCGTACAGCGTGTACACGGGGGAGGACGGCGGAACGCTCTTCCACTACTCGCAGTGGACCGGCGAGGAGAGCTACCGGGACTTCGTCCGGGACGGCCGGGACGTGCGCAACGCCGAGATCGACTCGGCCGTGCCGGGCATCGAACGGCTCGGACTGCACACCTACGAGCTCTACCGGTCCTCCTCGCCCGGCGGCCGGGAGCCCGGCTGCGTGGTGGTCGTCGACGTCGAGTTCGACGGGGCCGACAAGGCCCGCCAACGCGACTGGGTGGACGGTGTGTTCGAAGCGCTGGGTACGGATCCGGCCCCGGCGCCCGGCGGGCTCGCAGGCCACTTCCACGTGAGCACCGACGGGACCCGGGTGCTCAACTACGCGGAGTGGGAAAGCGCACAGGCCCACATCGACGCACTGGCCGCGCCCGGAAACGGCGTCGGCTCGCGGACGCCCCAGTGGGAACGGGTGCAGACCTACCCCGGGGTGACCGGCGGTGGTGTGCGCCGCTACACCCCGGCACTCAGTCTGCGTCCGGGGGAGGACGGATAGCCCGCAGGCACCGCCCCCGAGGGCCCTCGGGGGCGGCAATCCCCCGTGTACGGAGATCAGTTGTCCGGGCGCCGAGGACGGCGGGTCTCCTTCTGTCCCGCGCACCGGGCGGCAGGGGGTGCAATGCGTCTAGGCTTGGGCCGCCTGACCCCGTACGCGACCGGAGCCGTGGCCCCGGCGACGTGTACGCCCGCACGTTTTCGAGGAGACCCCCTGATGTCCGCAGAGCGCCCCATCCTGCCGCCGGTACGGCTGCACACCGAGGCGGAGCTGGCACGGGACGCGCTCGCGGCACCGCTGCTCGCCCGCGCCGTCCGGCTCGCCCGCTGGGCCGGCCCCGACACGAGAGTCGGCGCCGGCGGCGAGCTCGTCGACGCCCAGCTGCCCGCGGCGGCCGAGCACCTGGGCCTCGCCGCGGACGAGGACGGCGCGGCGGAGGCCAGCGAGGCCTGGCGGCTCGCGGTGGACACCGGCCTGGTCGAGGTCGAGGACCCGGCGACGGAGCCGGGTGCGGACGAGGAGGGCTTCGCCGACGACGCGGAGGGCACCGTCACCGCCGGGGAGAACCTGGCGCTGCTGACCGGCGGTTCGCCGCAGGACGTGCTGTCGATCTGGCTCGACGGCCTGGAGGCCGCCCACGCCGACGCCACCGCCCCGGTCTTCGACGACTTCGCCGACCTCGTCGGCGAGGACGGGTCGATCGACTTCGACGCACTGGACTGGGACCCGGAGACCGAGGCGGAGTTCCTCGACGGGGTGCTCGGCAACCTCTATCTGCTCACGGCCGGCGAGGGCGCGGGAGACGAGGCCGTGCCGCTGCCCGCACTGGCCGCCTCGATGATCGTCCCCGACGACATGGGCGAGCCCACCGACGACGTCCTGGAACAGGTGTCGGACGCGATGATGCGCCTCGACGACCAGTTCCGGGTGCTGGAACCCATCGGCATCGTCGAGTACCGGCCGGTGGACGAGGCGTTGCTGGCCGAGGAGGGCGAGGAGTCCGTGCCGCCCGCGGACGACGACGATGTCACCCGGTACGGGATGGTGAAGCTGACCCCGCTCGGTGTCTACGGCATCCGGGCCCGGATGCTGGACGCCGGTGTGGACGCCCCGGCCATCGGCGACCTGGCGGACAAGGGTGCCGACGTACTGCTCGGGGGCATCGCGTACTACCCCGAGGCGGCGGCCCGGGGCGAGATCGAGCTGTGGCTCGCGCGCCACGGCGCCGACGGGGCCGCCGGTGAACTCCTGGACGCCGCACGCGGTGAGGACCCGCAGGCACCCCTGCGCCGCCTGCACTGCCAGCAGGCGCTCGCCCTGGTCGGCGCGGACGCCGAACCCGCGGTGCGCGCGGTGCTGGGCGACCCGGAGCTGGGCGGACTCGCCCGGGTCTGGCTCGCCGAGCGGGGTGCCGCCGACGTACCGCCTCCCTCGGAGGCGATGATCTTCTGGCTCGCCATCGACACGATCGCGGCGCAGCTGGAGGCGGACGGCGATCTGGACGAGCTCCAGGGCCTGGTCGAGGGCCTGTCCGGCCAGCACAGCGGCTTCTTCGACGAGGCGTGGCGGGTGGACCACCCGGCGACGGGGGACGTCCTGGAGGCGATGGGACGGCTGCACAGCGACAAGAAGCAGGCGAAGGACGCCCGCAAGGCCGCGTTCAAGGCCCGCTCCCGGGGCGGCTCGGGCAGCTGAGGGACCTCCCGGGGCGGGTGGCCGGACCAGCGCATTCGGCCACCCGCCGCCGAGGATGTTCACGGAAGGGATTCCCTCGAAGTCGTCGTCAGTTCAACTGGTGTTGGCACAAGGGCGGGACGGTGAGCGCACCAACAACCCGCCCCAGCTGCACCAGGAGTACGTGATGGCCTTCACGCGCAGGGAATTCACCAGACAGTCCGCCCTCACCGGTGCCGGCATCGCCCTCACCGGAACCGTCGCCGCGCTGGCCACCGCACCCGGCGCCCTCGCCGCCGGGGACTCGAAGCACGGCCACGACGACCACGGCCACGGTCACGACCACGACGGACACGGGCACGGACACAGCCACGAGCCCGGCTACGGGCCGCTGCTGCCCGACCCGAAGGGCATACTCGCGCTGCCCGCCGGCTTCTCGTACAAGGTCATCACGCACAGTGGCGTCACCAAGCTGGAGACCGGCGAGTCCACCCCCTCCAACCACGACGGCACCGCCGCCTTCGAGGGCGCGCGCGGCGTGACCCTGCTGGTGAACAACCACGAGCTGAGCGGTACCCGGGCGGGCTGGGAGTACCCGGTTCCGCTCACCGACGGCCTCGTCTACGACCCGGTCGCGGCCGGCGGCTGCACCGTGGTGGAGACCCGCCGCGACGGCCGCACCGCCGAATGGGTCGGCATCGCCGGCACCTCCACCAACTGCGCCGGCGGCTCCACCCCGTGGGGCACCTGGCTGACCTGCGAGGAGACCGAGGACAAGGCCGGGAAGAACGGCCTGCTCAAGGACCACGGTTACGTCTTCGAGGTCGACCCGTACGACAAGCGCGCCAACCGTGACCCGCGTCCCATCAAGGCGTTCGGCCGTTACGCCCACGAGGCCGTCGTCATCGACCCCAAGCGTGGCCACGCCTACCTCACCGAGGACGCGTCCGGCCCCAACGGACTGCTCTACCGCTGGGTGCCGCCGCACGGTTTCAAGCACGGCCGCGGCAAGCTCCGCACGCTCGCCGACGACGCCGGTGTGCTGCAGGCCACCAAGTGCTTCGACAAGAGCGGAACGTTCGTCGACGACCTCTCCCGCGCCACGAAGATCGGCACCGTGTACGGCGTGGACTGGGTCGACGTGCCCGACCGCGACGCCAAGAGCGTCTCGGTGCGCAAGCAGTTCGGCGACAAGGACATCACCCGCGCCCGCAAGCTCGAAGGCATGTGGTGGGGCGACGGCGGCGCCTACATCGTCTCCTCGTTCGCCCGCGACGAGAGCCCCGTCCCGCACGACGGCCAGGTCTGGTTCTACGACCCGAAGCGCCGCACGCTGACGCTGAAGGTCCTCCTCGGCGTCAACGCCGACCCCTCCAAGGACGGTGCCTTCGACGGCCCGGACAACATCACGGTCTCGCCCTACGGCGGCCTGGTCATCTCCGAGGACGGCGAGGGCATCCAGCACCTCTTCGGGGCGACCGAGAGCGGCCGCACCTACCCCATCGCGCGCAACGAGCTGAACGCCGGCACGGAGGCCGATCCGGAGTACAGCGAGTTCACCGGTGTGACGTTCTCGCCCGACGGCAAGACGCTCTTCGCCAACATCCAGACACCCGGCATCATGCTGGCCATCACCGGCCCGTGGAAGCGCCAGCCCCGGCGCGAGGGGTAAGGCCTTTCAGCCAGCGGGGGCCCGGCCGGAAGCGGGGCCGGGCACCCGCCGGCGCCGGAATCCCTGATTACGAATCCGGCATCAGTGCGGCCCCAGGAGTGGTCGGGCATGGCGTCGGGCGTTTCCAGGGCGCATACTCAAGGTAATGAAACAGTCAGCCGGATCCCGGCGTCACCTGCCTTCCAGTCCCTTCAACCGCCCGGCCCAGGCGGCCCCACCGGTCGAATTGTTCGATGTGGGCGACAGGGTGTCGCATGACCAGTTCGGACTCGGACGAGTCCTTGCTGTCGAGGGCGACAACGACGCAGTGCTCATCGACTTCTCGGGGCGACAGGGGAGGATCCTGAGCCCGTACTCCAAGCTGACCAAGCTCTGAGAGAAGCGACGAGCACGCGCCGCGTACGCCGTATCTCTCGCCGACCGCCTTCAGGGGCACCCGCAGCCAGCCGGGTGCCCCTGAAGACGTTCCACCGCTGCGGCCCCTAGAGGGACTGGGCGGCGGGCTTGACCATGCCGCGGACGGTGCGCGACTTCACGAAGTCGCCCATCGCGGTCATCTCCCACTCCCCGGAGAACTGCTTGATCAGCTTCGCCATCATCACGCCGGTCTGCGGCTCGGCGCCGGTCAGATCGAAGCGGACCAGCTCCTCGCCGGTGGCGCCGTCGATCAGCCGGCAGTAGGCCTTGGCCACCTCGGTGAACTTCTGGCCGGTGAACGAGTTGACCGTGAACACCAGACCGGTCGCCTCCGGGGGGATCCGGCCCAGGTCGACGACGATCACCTCGTCGTCGCCGGCGCCTTCACCGGTGAGGTTGTCGCCCGAGTGCTTGATGGCGCCGTTCAGGATGGAGAGCTTGCCGAAGTAGCAGCTCTCCAGGTGATTGCGGTTCGGGCCGTAGGCGATCACCGAGGCGTCGAGGTCGATGTCCTTGCCCCGGAACGCCGGCTCCCAGCCGAGACCCATCTTGACCTGGGAGAGCAGCGGGCGGCCGCCCTTGACCAGCGACACCGTCTGGTTCTTCTGAAGGTTGACCCGGCCCTTGTCGAGGTTGATCTTCCCGGAGGCCGGGGGTGCGGGCGGTGCGGGGGGTGCCGGAGGCGCCTGGGGTGCCTGGGGTGCGACGGGGGGAGCGGCGATCCGCGGGTCCACCGGCGCGGCGACGGGGGCCGGGGGCGTGACCGCGACGGGTGCGGCGGCGGGCTCCTCCTCGACCGAGACGCCGAAGTCGGTGGCGATGCCGGCCAGCCCGTTGGCATAGCCCTGGCCGACCGCGCGGGCCTTCCAGGCGCCGCCGCGGCGGTAGACCTCGATGACCACGAGCGCGGTCTCGGCGCCCAGCTGAGGCGGGGTGAACGTGGCGAGCGCACTGCCGTCGTCCGCGTTGCGGACGGTGGCCGTGGGCTCGATGCCCTGGAAGGTCTGACCCGCTCCGTCGGGGCTCGCGGTGACGACGATCTTCTCGATGCCGGGCGGCACGGCCGCGGTGTCCACCACGATCGCGTCGGGTGCGGTGCCGCCGCCGGAGCGGTAGGTCACACCCGGGCCCGCGGGCTGGTTGTAGAAGATGAAATCGTCGTCGGAGCGCACCTTGCCGTCGGCGGTGAGCAGCAGGCCCGATACGTCGAGCCGCACGGGGGCGGCGACGTCCACCGCCACGCGGGGGGCGGAGAGAGGGATGTTCGAGCCGGGTGTCATAGCGGTCATACACGGGGTAACGAATGACCCGGCTTTGCCGTTCCCTTACCTTCGGGCGGCTTCGCCCGTACGGCGGCAGCGCCGGCCGTTCAGTACGGCCAGATCGGCGGGTTGGTACAGAAGTGGCCGCCGAGGTGGGCGTGGTCAGGGTTGTCCGGGTCGAGCTCGCCGTGTTCGGCGATGAGCTTCGCCGCGTACTCCTCGGAGTCGTCCTGCGGGTCGTAGCCGAGGGAGCGGGCCGTCGTCAGGTCCCACCACAGACGGGTGTTGTCCGAGGAGCCGTGGATCACGGTGTGGCCCACGTTCTCCGCGGTGAGCGCGGCGTCGAAGAGCCGGGCCCCGTCGCCGGGGCTCATCCAGACGGACAGCATCCGTACGGACGTCGGCTCGGGGAAGCAGGAGCCGATGCGTACGGAGACGGTCTCCAGGCCGTGCCGGTCCCAGTACAGCTGGGCGAGGTCCTCACCGAAGGACTTGGACAGCCCGTAGAAGGTGTCCGGGCGGCGAGGCGTGTCGATGGGGATGAGCGGGTCGCCGGGGAGCGGCCGGGGGGTGAAGCCGACCGCGTGGTTGGACGAGGCGAAGACGATCCGCCGCACGCCCTCCGCGAGGGCGGCCTCGTAGAGGTTGTAGGTGCCCTCGATGTTCGCCCGGAGGATCTTGTCGAAAGAGGCTTCCAGGGAGATGCCCGCAAGGTGGATGATCGCGTCGACGCCCCGCACGGCCTCGCGCAGCGCCTCCTTGTCGCCGAGGTCCGCGGTGATCGCGTCCGGCTCGCCCTCGATGGGGAACATGTCGAACAGGCGGAGCGCGTAGCCGTGGGCGGGCAGCAGTCCGCGCATCAGGGTGCCGAGACCGCCGGCGGCGCCGGTGAGCAGGACGGTGCGGGGAGCGGACATACGCGGATCTCCTCGGTAGGCCGGCGAGCGGGCGCTCGCCCGATGTGCGGTGAGCGCGGGCTCGCCCGATGCGTGGATGGCATTCACATCCGTGGACAAGTTACGGAGCGTGTGTGGTTGCGTCAAGGGGTGTCGCCCCGGTCCGGGGCTGGGGGTTCCGTCCTCAAGCGCCGGACGGGCTTGGGTGGTGCGGGTGCTCCGCGGGGTGCGGGGCGCCTGTTCCGGTGGTGGGGGTCCGGGGCCCCTCCGGGGAGATCTCCTCGGGCGACACACATTCCGCGGGTAGGGGAGTCCCCGCAGGAAATGGCGTACGACCCGGGTCGATCGCGTACCCGGGTGAACGCGCCGGTTCCGAGGAGATCTCCCCGGAGGGACCCCACCCCCACCCACCGGACAGAGGTGCACCCCACGGGGCACCCGCGCCACCTCAGGCCCGTCCGGCGATTGAGGACGGAACCCCCCGCCCCGCGGGGAGCCCGCACCCCTGGCCGGGGCAACCGCGCTGCCGGCCGCCCAAGGGTCCCGCCTTGACCCGCCCCAAGCCGCTGCCTTAGCGTAAGACCGTTCATGAATATGGACGCTAATCAGAATTGTGCACGCCTGAATCCGCTCAGGGAGCGCCCGTGACCTCAGCCCCACTTGCCGCCCGACTCACCGCTGTCGCCGGGCCGCTCTTCTTCCCCGTCACCGCCTACGGGCCGGACGGCTCCGTCGACCTCGACGTCTTCCGCGCGCACGTGCGCGCGGGCGTCGACGCCGGTGCCGCGGCCGTTTTCGCCTGCTGCGGCACCGGCGAGTTCCACGCCCTGACGCCCGAGGAGTTCCGCCTCGTCGTCGCCGCGGCCGTCGAGGAGACCGCCGGCGCGGTGCCCGTCGTGGCGGGCGCCGGATACGGCACCGCCCTGGCGGTCCAGTTCGCCAAGCTCGCGGAGGAGGCCGGCGCGGACGGGCTCCTCGCCATGCCGCCGTACCTGGTCGTCGCCGGCCAGGAGGGGCTGCTGGCCCACTACGCGGCGCTGGCCGCCGCCACCCGCCTGGAGACCATCGTCTACCAGCGCGACAACGCCGTCTTCACCCCCGAGACCGTGGTCGCGCTGGCGAAGACGCCGGGGATCATCGGTCTCAAGGACGGCTACGGTGATCTGGACCTGATGCAGCGCATCGTCAGTGCCGTCCGCACCGGTCTCCCCGGCCAGGACTTCCTGTACTTCAACGGGCTGCCCACCGCCGAGCTCACCGGCCTCGCCTACCGGGGTGTAGGCGTCACGCTCTACTCCTCCGCCGTCTTCGCCTTCGCACCCGACATCGCGCTGGCGTTCTACCGCGCTCTGGAGTCCGGCGACGACGTCCTCGTCAACGCGTTGCTCGACTCGTTCTACCGGCCGCTCGTCGAACTGCGCGCCAAGGGCCACGGCTACGCCGTCTCGCTGGTCAAGGCGGCCGTCCGCCTCCAGGGCCTGGACGTCGGCGAGGTGCGCAGCCCGCTCACCGAGCCGCCGGCCGCGCACATCAAGGAGCTGACGGAGATCATCGGGGCCGGCCGTGCGCTGCTGGAGCGCAATGGCGCGGGGGAGCGCGGGTGAAGACCTCCGCCTTCCTCTACCCCTGGGACATCGTCGGGGATCCGGACGCGGCGGCCCGCGTCGCGGACCTCGGCGTCCAGCAGGTGACGCTCGCCGCCGCCTACCACTCCACCCGGGCACTGACCCCGCGCCATCCCTCGCGCCGCATCGTCACGGCCGAGTACGCCGCGGTGCTGTACCCACCGGACGCCGACCGGTGGGCGGGGCGTGAGCTGCGGCCGTACACCCAGTCCTGGGTGGACTCGGACGACGCCTACGCCGAGGCCGCCGAGGCGCTGGCAGGCGCCGGGCTCGACGTGCACAGCTGGGTCGTGCTCGCGCACAGCTCCCGGCTGGGCGCGGAGCATCCGGAGACCTCCGTGGTCAACGCCTATGGGGACCGCTACCCGTGGGCCCCGTGCATCGCGCAGCCCGCGGTCCGCGCGTATCTGGTGGACCTGGCCGCGGAGGCGGCGGTACGGGACGGTGCGCGCGGGACCGAGCTGGAGTCGTGCGGCTGGTACGGCTTCGCGCATCTGCACGCCCACGACAAGGTCGGGGGTGTCCATCTCGGGGACGCGGCGCAGTACCTGATGTCGCTGTGCTTCTGCCCGGACTGCCGGGCCGGATACGAAGGGCAGGGGCTGGACGCCGCGGAGTTGAGCCGTGCCGTGCGGGACGCGCTGGAGCCGGTCTGGGCCGGTTCCGGGGCGCCGGAAGCGGGCTGGGGCGGGGTCGAGAAGCTGCTCGGCGCCGATCCGGCCGGGGCCACGCTCCGGTATCGCACCGAGGTCGCCCGCGGGCTCCAGGAGTCGGTGGTCGCCGCGGTGCGCGCGGCCGCGGCCCCCGGGTTCCAGGTGCTGCTGCACGCGGACCCCGCGCCGTACCGGTCCGGCGCCAACGTGGGCGTCGACCCGGAGCACATCCTGTCCGTGGCGGACGGCGTGGTGCTGCCGTGCACCGGCGGTGACGCGGCGCGCGAGGCGGTGCTCGGCCCGTTCGCCGGACGCGGCGGCGTCCTCGCGGCCAACCTCACCGTGGTGCGCGGGATGGGCGGCATCCCGGCCACGCTGGAGCGCAACGCGGCCCACGCCGCCTCGCTCGGCGCGAACCAACTGCGTCTGTATCACGCGGGGCTGGCCTCGGGGCCGGACCTCGAAGCCGTCACCGCGGCGCTCTCACGCCTCGGCCGCTGACGCCCGCGGGCCGGCGGGAAGCCTTCCCCGCCGGCCCGCGACCAGCGTGGTGGCCGTCAGCAGCGCCACCGCGCCCACCAGCGGCAGCAGCACCCGCACGTCCACCAGCGCGAGCAGCCCCGCGCCGAGCGCCAGCGCCACCGCGTTGGGCGCCATCATCAGCGTGCCCGCGGTCGCGGACGTCCGTCCCAGGACCGCGTCCGGCGTCACGCGCTGCACCGCCGTCATCGCGGCGATCAGCACGCAGGGCAGGCCCAGCCCGATCAGCGCGCACGCCATCAGCGCCACGGCGTCGTACGGCAGCGCCCGCAGGGTCACCGCCACCGCGAACACGGTGATGCCCGCCGCCGCGAACACCCGCTCCGGCAGCCGTCGCAGCAGCGGTCCTGCCAGCAGCCCGACCGTGACGGATCCGATGCCCTGCGCCGCGTAGAGCACTCCGGCGTACGCGGGGGAGCGGCCGAGCACCCCGTCCACGACGGCGTACAGCATCGCCCCGTTGAGCCCGGCGCACAGCATCGTGACGGATCCGGCGAGCACCAGCGGCCGCAGCACCGGCGACCCCCACACCTGGCGCGTCCCGGAGGAACGGTGGACCCCGGCCGGCGCCGGCCGCCGTACCCGCAGCAACCCGTAGAGGCCCGCGGCCAGGGCGAAGGAGGCCGCGTCCAGCAGGGCCACCGCGCCGCCGCCGAAACGGGCGTAGAGCGCCGCGCCGGTGAGCGGGGCCACCAGCTTCATGCCCTCGTTCGCCATCATCCGCAAGCCGTTGAAGTCGCCCAGCAGACGGGCGTCCACGGCCTGGGCGACCAGGGAGGACTCGGCCGCGTCCATGAGTACGGAGCTCGTCCCGTACAGCAGGAGGACGGCGAACAGGATCCAGACCCGCCCCGCCGAGCTGACGGCGGTCAGCGTCGTCAGCAACAGCGCCATGACGACGTTCGCCCCGACCAGCAGCGGCCTCCTCGGCAGCCGGTCGGCCACCGCTCCGAGGACCGGCCCGAAGAGCACCGGCAGCCAGACGGCGAAGAGGGCCAGCGCCGCCAGACTGTCCGACCCCGTCAGCGACTTGACCCAGATCCCGGCGGCCAGTGACATCGCGGAACTGCCGAAACCGGACACCACCACCGAGGTGAGCAGCAGCCCGGCCGTCCGGTCCCGCAGCACCCGCGCTGTCGCCGACTTGCCCATCGAACCTCCCTGACCTGCACGTTCGTTACGCGATCAGGCTGGCCGGTAAGGCCGTTGCCGGACATCGGGCGGTTGCCGTAGGCGGCGGGGCGGGGGCGGGGCACCGGGGAGATGGGTGTACGGCACACGTCGTAGTCCGGTGAAGTTCTTCTGTCAGAAGCGTTGACGAAACATTCGCGGCGCCTCTAGCTTCATCGCGTCGTACTTCGTACGTCATATATGAGACGCGATACGCGAGATGCGAGAGCCCTTCACTCATGACCTTTGCGCCCACCCCGATTCCGTCCCGCACCCAGTACGTGCTGGAGGCGATCAAGCACGCGATCCTCACGGCGCAGCTGAGACCAGGGCAGGCGCTCGTCGAGACCGAACTCGCCGCACAGTTCGGGGTGTCAAAGACCCCCGTCCGTGAGGCGCTCAAGACGCTCGCCGGGACCGGCCTGGTCGTCATGAGCCAGTACAAGGGCGCCATCGTGCGGCTGGTCGACGCGACCATGGCCCGGGAGGTGTACGACGTGCGGCTGTTGCTCGAACCCGAGGCGCTGCGTCGCTCCATCACCCGCAGGGCCTCGCTCGACGAGGCCCAGGAGGCCCTGGAGCGCGCCGACTCGGCGGGTGACAAGGCCGACAGGTCGCTCGCCAACCGGGACTTCCACCGGGCGCTCTACCTCCCCTGCGGCAACCCCCTGCTGGCCCGGATGCTCGACGAGGTCCGCGACCAGGCGGCGCTCGTGTCGACGGTCGCCTGGTCGACCATCCCGTCCTGGGAGCGGGAGGCGGCCGAGCACCGGGAGATCCTGCGGCTCGCGCTCGCCGACGACGCGGACGCGGCGGCCGGGGCTCTGCACGACCACATCGCGTCGTTCGTGCGCCGCGCGTTCCCCGACGACGAAGACGGGGGTGACGCGGCGTGAACCAGCAGCACATCGACGAAAGGCCTGTCCGCATGGACCTCACACCGCTGAAGGCGGCCCTCGCAGACGTCGTGGCGATCCCGGTGACCCCGTTCGCCGGGGACGGCACCATCGACACGCAGGCGCACCGCGCCCTGCTGCGAAGGATGCTCGACGGCGGCGTGCGCATCCTCACCCCGAACGGCAACACCGGGGAGTTCTACGCGCTCACCCCCGAGGAGCGGCGTACCGTCACCGAGCTGACCATCGAGGAGGCCGGCGGCCGCGCCACGATCCTGGTCGGCGTCGGGCACGACGTGCCGACCGCCGTCGCCGCCGCGGAGCACGCCCGTGACGCCGGCGCCGAGATGGTGATGGTGCACCAGCCCGTTCACCCGTACGTCTCGCAGGACGGCTGGATCGACTACCACCGGGCCATCGCCGAGGCCGTCCCCGGCCTCGGTGTCGTCCCCTACATCCGCAACCCGCACCTCGACGGCGGGTGCCTGGCGGTGCTCGCCGACAGCTGCCCCAACGTCATCGGCGTCAAGTACGCCGTCCCGGACGCCGCGCGCTTCGCCGCCTTCGCCCGGGACGCCGGCCTGGACCGCTTCGTCTGGGTCGCCGGCCTCGCCGAGCTGTACGCCCCCGCCTACTTCTCCGCGGGTGCCACCGGCTTCACCTCCGGCCTCGTCAACGTCGCGCCCGGCGTCTCGCTGGCCATGCTGGAGGCGCTGCGGGCCGGTGACCACCCGGCCGCGATGAAGGTCTGGGAGCAGATCCGCCGCTTCGAGGAACTGCGCGCCGACCGGCAGTCCGCCAACAACGTGACCGTCGTCAAGGAGGCGCTGGCCTCACTCGGCCTGTGCGGCCGCGACGTTCGCCCGCCCAGCCGGGTGCTGCCCGAGTCGCAGCGCGCCGAGGTGGCCGACCAGGTCGCGGGGTGGTCCATATGACCGGTCGCATCGCCTCCGAGGAACTGCGCAGCCACCAGTGGTACGGCACCGACGGGCTGCGCTCCTTCAGCCACCGGGCCCGCACCCGCCAGCTGGGCTACCTCCCCGAGGAGCACCTGGGCAAGCCGGTCATCGCGATCCTCAACACCTGGTCAGACATCAACCCGTGCCACGTCCATCTGCGCGACCGCGCTCAGGCGGTCAAGCGCGGGGTCTGGCAGGCCGGCGGTTTCCCGCTCGAGTTCCCCGTCTCCACCCTCTCGGAGACGTTCCAGAAGCCGACCCCGATGCTCTACCGCAACATGCTGGCGATGGAGACGGAGGAGCTGCTGCGCTCCTACCCCGTCGACGGCGCGGTGCTGCTGGGCGGCTGCGACAAGTCGACGCCCGCGCTGCTGATGGGCGCCGCCTCCGTCGACCTGCCCGCAGTCTTCGTGCCGGCGGGGCCGATGCTGCCGGGGCACTGGCGCAACGAGGTCCTCGGCTCCGGCACCGACATGTGGAAGTACTGGGACGACAAGCGGGCCGGACTCATCGGTGACTGCGAGATGGACGAACTGGAGAACGGGCTCGCCCGCTCGCCCGGCCACTGCATGACGATGGGCACCGCCTCCACCCTCACCGCCGCCGCCGAGGCGCTCGGCGTCACCGTCCCCGGTGCCTCCTCCATCCCGGCCGTCGACTCCGGCCACGACCGGATGGCCGCACAGTCGGGACTCCGGATCGTCGAACTGGTGTGGCAGCAGCGGAAGCTGTCGTCGATCCTCACCGCGGAGGCGTACGAGGACGCGGTCGCCACCGTCCTCGCGCTCGGCGGTTCCACCAACGCCGTCATCCATCTGATCGCCATGGCGGGCCGCTCCGGCATCAAGCTCACCCTGGACGACTTCGACCGCATCGCCCGCACCGTGCCCGTGCTGGCCAACCTGCGGCCCGGCGGGAAGTACCTCATGGAGGACTTCCACTTCGCCGGCGGACTGCCCGGCTTCCTGGCCCGGCTGACCGACGTCCTGCACCTGGACCGGCCCACGGTCGCGCACGACACCCTGCGTGAACAGCTCGACGGCGCCCTCGTGCACAACAGCGACGTCATCCGCGAACGCGGCAACCCCCTCGCCGAGGAGGGCGGCGTGGCGGTGCTGCGCGGCAACCTCTGCCCGGACGGGGCGGTCATCAAGCACATCGCCGCCGAGCCCCACCTGCTGCGCCACACCGGTCCCGCGGTCGTCTTCGACGACTACAAGGAGATGCAGCGCACCATCAACGACCCGGCCCTGGCCCTCACTCCGGACCATGTGCTGGTGCTCCGCAACGCCGGACCCAAGGGCGGTCCGGGGATGCCGGAGTACGGGATGCTGCCGATCCCCGACTACCTGCTCAAGCAGGGCGTACGGGACATGGTGCGGATCTCCGACGCCCGCATGAGCGGCACCAGTTACGGCGCCTGCGTCCTGCACATCGCCCCCGAGTCGTACGTGGGCGGGCCCCTCGCGCTCGTGCGGACCGGTGACCCGATCACACTGGACGTCGAGGCGCGCCTGCTCCATCTCGACGTGACGGAAGAGGAGTTGGAGCGGCGCAGGGCCGAGTGGACGCCGCCCGCCACCCGGTACGAGCGCGGCTACGGGGCGCTGTACCACGACCAGATCACCCAGGCCGACACCGGCTGCGACTTCGCCTTCCTGGCCCGGCCGGGAGAAGTCCCCGACCCCTACGCCGGCTGAACGGCCCAGCAGAATTCGGGCGCCCCGCCCCGTTCGGCATATCGAACATCATGCGGCAAGCGCTTGCGCACTACACGCATCACCGCACCGTCCAGCACCCCCACGCACCCTCAGCTCCACCGTGCACCCCGTACCTGAGAGAGAACGGAGACGTGTCATGGCCCAAGCCGCCGCTGTGGCCACACCGCCCAAGGTGCCCAGGCGCCGCTCCGCGAGCCCCCGCCGACTGCCGTATCTGCTGATCGCCCCCGCGGGGCTGCTGATGCTGGGCTTCATCGCCTACCCGGTGATCAGCGTCTTCTACTACAGCCTGCAGAACTACAACGTCACCAAGCCGTGGCGGAACGGCTTCGCGGGCTTCGACAACTTCACCCGGATCTTCACCGACGACGACCAGTTCTGGACCACGCTGGGCTTCAGCGCCCAGTGGGTGGTCGTCCAGGTCGCGCTCCAGCTCACCCTCGGGCTCGCGCTCGCGCTGATCGTCAACCAGAGCTTCATCGGCCGCGGCATCTCCCGCGCCATGGTCTTCTCGCCGTGGGCCGTCTCCGGCGTGTTGACCAGCACCATCTGGATCCTGCTCTACAACTCCTCGACCGGGTTCAGCCGCTACCTGGCGGACGCCGGCATCGGCGACTACGGCACCTCGGTGCTCTCCGACACCGGAACCGTCTTCTGGGCCGCGACCGTCGCCGAACTCTGGCGCGGGGTCCCCTTCTTCGCCATCCTCATCCTCGCCGACCTGCAGTCCGTCTCCAAGGAGCTGTACGAGGCGGCGTCCGTCGACGGCGCCGGGCGGCTGCGCCAGTTCTTCCACATCACCCTGCCCCACCTGCGGGACGCGATCATCCTGTCCACGCTGCTGCGCGGTGTCTGGGAGTTCAACAACGTCGACCTGCTCTACACCCTCACCGGCGGCGGACCGGCCGGCGAGACCACCACCCTGCCGCTCTACGTCGCCAACACCGGCATCGAGGGCCACGACTTCGGGTACGCCTCCGCGCTCACCACCGTCGCCTTCGTGATCCTCCTCTTCTGCTCGATCGTCTATCTGCGCCTGAGCAAGTTCGGAGGCGAACACAAGTGACTGCCGCACTGGCCGAGAAGAACGGCACCGACTCCGCGCGACTGCCCGACCGGAGCACCCGCCCGCCCGCCGCGCACCGACGCGGCAAGCCCGGCCGCGAACGCGCCTTCGACGACGTACCGCGCTGGCAGATCTACGTACCGCTGGGCATCTACCTCGTCTTCACCCTCATCCCGTTCTACTGGATGTTCCTGTTCGCCGTGCGCCCCGCGGGCTCCACCTCGCTGGTGCCCTGGCCGATGACCGGGGAGCACTTCTCCAAGGTCTGGAACGAGCGCAGCTTCGCCGTCTTCTTCCAGAACAGCATGATCGTCGGGGTCTGCACCCTGGTCTGCACGACGCTCGTCGCGCTGGCCGGCGGCTACGCGCTCGCCCGGTTCGACTTCAGGATCAAGAACGGCTTCATGCTGGCGCTGCTCTGCTCGCAGTTCATCCCGGGCGCGCTGATGCTCGTACCGCTCTTCGAGATCTTCAAGAACCTCCAGATGATCAACTCGCTGGGGAGCGTGGTCATCGCCGAGACGGTGTTCCAGCTGCCGCTATCCATCATCCTGATCAGCGGATTCATCAAGAACGTGCCGGTCACCCTGGAGGAGGCCGCCTGGGTGGACGGCTGCTCGCGCTTCCGGGCCTTCTGCGCGGTCGTGCTGCCGCTGCTGCGGCCCGGCCTCATCGCGGTCGGTTCCTTCGCCTTCGTGCACAGCTGGAACCACTTCCTGTTCGCCCTGATGTTCCTCAGCGAGCAGGACAAGCAGACGATCCCGGTCGGCCTGAACACCCTCATCGGCGCGGACAGCGTCGACCTGGGCGCGCTCGCAGCCGGCGGAGTGATCGCCGCGGTACCCGTGGTGATCGTCTTCGCCTTCATCCAGAAGTGGCTCATCACCGGCTTCAGCGCCGGCGCAGTGAAGGGGTGACGGACATGCCGTCCCTGCCCACCACCACACCCGTCCCGATCGTCCTCGCGGGCGCCCGAGGCCACGGACGCTGGCACCTCGCCAACATCCGCCGCCTCCAGCACCAGGGTCTCGTCCGGCTCGCCGGAGTCTGCGAGCTGAAGCCGCTCGACGACGGCGAACTCGACGCGTTCGCCGGTGAACTCCCCGAGCAGTCGGCCGACTTCGGCGCGCTCCTGGACTCCACCGGGGCCCGCGCCGCCGTTATCTGCACCCCGATCCAGACCCACGCCGAACTCGCGCTCACCGCCGCCGGCCGGGGCGTCCACCTCCTGCTGGAGAAGCCGCCCGCCGCGACGCGGGCCGACTTCGAACGGATCCTGGCCGGGGTGCGGGACGCCGGCATCGCCTGCCAGGTCGGTTTCCAGTCCTTCGGCTCGCACGCGGTGCCCGCCATCCGCGAGCTCGTGCGCACCGGCGCCATCGGCACCGTCCGGGGCTACGGGGCCGCGGGCGCCTGGGTCCGGGACGAGGCCTACTACCGGCGGGCGCCCTGGGCCGGGCGGCGCCGGATCGGGGACACCGACGTCGTCGACGGGGTCCTGACCAACCCGCTCGCCCACGCCGTCGCCACCGCCCTCGAACTGGCCGGCAGCGGCACGGCCCAGGACGTCGTCGCCGTCGAGACCGAGCTCTTCCGCGCCCACGGCATCGAGGCCGACGACACCTCCTGCGTACGCATCACCACCACCTCGGGCGTCCCGGTCACCGCCGCCGTCACCCTCTGCGCGGAACAGGCCGGGGAGCCCTATGTGATCGTCCACGGCGACCGCGGCCGGATCACCTTCTGGTACAAGCAGGACCGCGTCCTCGTCCAGCGCGCAGGGCACGGTCCCGAGGAGGCGGTGCACCGGCGGACCGACCTCCTGGAGAACCTCGCCGAGCACCTGGTGCGGGATGCCCCCCTGCTCGTACCGCCGCACCGCACCGGGGCGTTCATGGAGGTCGTCGAGGCCGTACGGACCGCCGACGAGCCGCGCGCCCTGCCGGCCGACGCCTGGTACACCGTGCCCGCGACCGCCTCCGCCGCCCCCCGCCGGGTGGTGCGCGGGATCGACGGACTGGTCGCGGCGGGCGCCGACACCCTCACCCTCTTCTCCGAACTGGGGGCCCCCTGGGCGCTCAGGTCCGGTCTGGGGACAGGTCCTACCACCGAGGTGAGTTCATCGTGACGACCACCGCACTGCTGAGCTGCGCCGGCCGCCCGGTCGGCCGTTACACCTACCTCCCCGCCACCGACGGCCGCCCCTACCTGCACCCGGTCACCACCCTCGCCGGCACCCCCGTCACCGAGGAGCGCCCGGCCGACCACGTGCACCACCTGGGCACCTCCGTCGC
Organism: Streptomyces sp. NBC_00385; assembly: GCF_035917155.1. Taxonomy (NCBI): domain Bacteria; kingdom Bacillati; phylum Actinomycetota; class Actinomycetes; order Kitasatosporales; family Streptomycetaceae; genus Streptomyces; species Streptomyces sp. NBC_00385. Next base: position 6,817,674 of record NZ_CP107951.1, read on the forward strand.
CGTCCCGGACGTCGCCGGGCACAACTTCTGGGGCGGCCGCACCTTCGTCCGGGACCAGGGCCCCACCGTGCTCGACAACCACGGCGTCCAGCGCCACCTCGGCTGGAAGCTCCGCGACCCGGACGGGTTCGTCGAGGAGCTCAGCTGGGAGGCCGGCGACACCGAACTGCTGCGGGAGCACCGCACGGTCGCCGCCGCGGAACTGTCCCCGGCCGCCTGGGCGCTGGACTTCTCCTTCTCGCTCACCAACCGGGGCACCTCGGACCTGTCGATCGGCAGCCCCGCGACCAACGGGCGGCCGGGCGCCGGATACGGCGGCTTCTTCTGGCGGGCGCCCAAGGAGGCCTCGGCGCCCGCCGTGTTCAGCGGGTCCGCGGACGGCGAGGAGGCGGTGCACGGGAAGGCCGCCGACTGGGTGGCGATGAGCGGCGACGGCTGGACCCTGGTGTTCGCCGGGGCGACCGAGGAGACCCGCCGGGACCCGTGGTTCGTGCGGACCGCCGAGTACCCGGGCGTCGGCTCCTCCCTCGCCGCCGACCGCCGGCTCCCCGTCCCCGCGGGCGCCACGATCGTGCGCCGGGTCGTCACCGTCATCGCGGACGGCCGGCTCGGCCGGGACGAGGCCGCCGCCTACGTGCGCCGGGCGGTGACCGCGTGAGCGCCCCGGCCGAGCGGCCCTGGACCGCCGACCTCGGCGACGGAACCTACCGCAACCCGGTGCTCAACGCCGACTGGTCCGACCCCGACGTGGTGCGGGTCGGCGAGGACTTCTACCTCACCGCGTCCAGCTTCGGCCGGGTCCCCGGACTGCCGCTGCTGCACTCGCGCGACCTCGTCAACTGGACCCTGATCGGCCACGCCCTGGACCGCCTCGAACCCGCTGCGGACTTCGCCGTGCCCCGGCACGACTGCGGGGTGTGGGCGCCGTCGCTGCGGCACCACGCCGGACGGTTCTGGATCTTCTGGGGCGACCCCGACCACGGCATCCAGCAGATCAACGCCGAGGACGTCCGCGGTCCGTGGAGCGCGCCGCATCTGGTCAAGGCCGGCAAGGGGCTGATCGACGCCTGCCCGCTGTGGGACGAGGAGACCGGCGAGGCCTATCTCGTGCACGCCTGGGCCAAATCGCGCTCCGGGATCAAGAACCGTCTCACCGGCCACCGGATGAGCCCCGACGGACGGGAGCTCCTCGACGAGGGCAAGACCCTGATCGACGCCGACACGATCCCCGGCTGGTTCACCCTGGAGGGGCCCAAGCTCTACCGCCGGGACGGTGAGTTCTGGATCCTCGCCCCGGCCGGCGGGGTCACGACCGGCTGGCAGGGTGCCTTCCGCTCCCGGGAGTTCTTCGGGCCGTACGAGGAGCGTGTCGTCCTCTCCCAGGGCCGTACCGAGGTCAACGGACCGCACCAGGGCGGCTGGGTCACGACACCGGCCGGTGAGGACTGGTTCCTGCACTTCCAGGAGCGCGGGGCGTACGGGCGGGTGGTGCACCTCCAGCCGATGCGCTGGGACGCGGCGGACGGCGGCTGGCCGGTCATCGGTGACGGGGGAGAGCCCGTCACCGTACACACCAAACCGGCCGTGCCCGAGCAGTCCGCGGCGGCCCCGGCCAGCGGCGACAGCTTCCCGGGCGGCCGGTACGGCAGGCAGTGGCAGTGGACGGCCAATCCCCGCCCCGGCTGGACCGTCGAGCACGGCGGGGACGGGCTGCGGCTCAGCTGCGTACGGACCGCGTACGCACACGATCTGCGGGCCCTGCCCAACGTGCTGGTCCAGCGGCTGCCCGCCGAGACGTTCACCGTCGAGGCCGGCATCGCGCTCGGCAGCGAGGTGCCGGGGGCCAAGGCCGGTCTCGCGGTGCTCGGGGACGCGTTCAGCTGGATCGGCCTGGAGCGGCCGGCGGACGGTGCGGACGGGATACGGCTCGTGCACCGGTACGCCGAGACGGTCGCCGAGCACGAACGCGACGCCGCGCACGGCAGGGCGGCCCCCCACGGCACGGCCCGGCTCCGGATCGAGGTCGCCGCCGGCGCCCGCTGCCGCTTCTTCGCCGACACCGGGGACGGGGCCGGATTCAGGGCATCCGGCCAGGTCTTCGCCGCCACACCGTGGCGCTGGGTCGGCGCCCTGCTCGGCCTGTTCGCCACCGCACCGCCGGGAACGGGGCCGGCCGGGACGGCCTGCTTCACCGGATTCCGCACCACCCCCTGAAACGCGTACCGGCCGGGCCGTCGAAGGGCGACGGCCGGCCGGCACCGGACCACCGAACCCCCCACTCATGCGCACGAACCGAGAGAACCGAGAGAGAAGAGCCGATCATGAACATCTCGAAGACGCAGCGGGGGCGTGCCGCGGCGGCTGTCTCCCTTGCCGCGGTGCTCGCACTGACCGCGACCGCCTGTGGTGACGACGGCAGCGACACCGGCACCGAGGGCAGCGGCAAGGGCGAGATCACCTTCTGGGACAACAACGGTGGTCCGCGTACCGCCATCTGGACCGAGATCATCAAGGACTTCGAGAAGAAGTACCCGGACATCAAGGTCAAGTACGTGCCGATCCCGATCGCCGACGTGCAGTCCAAGTACGACACGGCCATCGCGGGCGGCGGACTCCCGGACGTCGGTGGCGTCGGCACCGCCTACCTCGCCAACATGGTCTCGCAGGAGGCCCTCGACCCGCTCAACGACCGGATCAAGGGCTCCACCCTCAACGGCAAGCTCGTCGAGAGCATGGTCGACGGCGTCAAGGTCGCGGGCGGCCGGGGCGACGACATGTACTCCGTGCCGACCTCCGCCAACAACGGCGCACTCTGGTACCGCACCGACCTGTTCAAGACCGCCGGCCTCGAAGCGCCCACCACCTGGGCCAACTTCTACAAGGCGGCCGAGAAGCTCACCGACTCCAAGGACAACAAGTTCGGCTACACGATCCGCGGCGGCGCCGGCTCCATCGCCCAGGCGATCGACGCCGCGTACGGCCAGTCCGGCATCACGGAGTTCTGGAACGGCGACAAGACGACGCTCAACGACCCGAAGAACGTCGCCGCGGTCGAGAAGTACGTGGCGCTGTACAAGAAGGCGACGCCCGCCGCCGACGTCAACAACGACTTCACCAAGATGGTCGCGCAGTTCGACACCGGCACCATCGGCATGCTGAGCCACAACCTCGGCTCCTACCAGGACCACCTGAAGGCGCTGGGCAAGGAGAAGTTCGCCGGCATACCGAACCCGGTCGGCGACGGCGGCACCCGGGTGCAGGTCTCCAACCCGGTCGACGGGCTCGGCCTGTTCCGGTCGAGCAAGAACAAGACGGCCGCCTGGAAGTTCATCGAGTTCGCCGCCTCGCACGAGTCGAACAGCAAGTGGAACGAGTCCGCGGGCGCCATCCCGGCCAACACCGAGGCGGCCAAGGACCCGTGGATCAGCGCCACCGAGTCGACCGAGCTCGCCGCGAAGGCCCTCACCGACGGTTCCACGAAGATCGTGCAGCTGCCGTACTACCTGCCGGACTGGAACAACATCAGCAAGGCGGACAACGAGCCCGAGTTCCAGAAGCTGCTGCTCGGCAAGGTCACGGCGAAGGACTTCCTGGACAAGATCGCGGACGAGCTGAACAAGGCCCAGAAGGAGTGGAAGGAGATCGGCAACGGCTGATCCGGCCTCCCCGGTGACCGGGGACCGGCGGCGGTCCGGGTCGCGTCCCGCCGCCGGTCCCCTCTCCTCCTGCACTTCTCCTCCTGCACCCCGTACCGCCGTACGCCCCGCGCGTACGCACCGCTACGCATCCATGAGAGAGGCAGCTTCACCGTGTCACTCACCCGCAGGCAGACCGCGGCCGCCATCGCCGCGCTGCCCCTGGCGCTCGCCACCGGTACCACCGCGGCTGCGCACGGCCCGGGCGGCCGTCCCCGCCCCCGCCCCCGCACCCTGCACATCGCCGGCGATTCGACCGCCGCGCAGAAGTACGCCGACGCGGCGCCCGAGACCGGCTGGGGCATGGCCCTGCCGTTCTTCCTCGGCCGCACCCTGAACGTCGCCAACTATGCGATGAACGGCCGCAGTTCGAAGAGCTTCATCGACGAGGGGCGGCTCGCCGCCCTGCTGGAGGAGGTGCGCGGGGGCGACCTCCTGCTGATCCAGTTCGGGCACAACGACGAGAAGACCGAGGACCCGGCCCGCGGCACCGACCCGTACACCACCTACCAGGACTGCCTGCGCCAGTACGTGCGCGGCGCTCGGTCGCGCGGGGCGCGGCCGGTCCTGCTCACCCCGGTGGAGCGCCGGCGCTTCGCCGACGACGGCACGGCGAAGCCCACCCACGGCGCGTACCCGGCCGCGATGCGCGCGCTGGCCGCCGAGGAGCGCGTACCCCTGCTCGACCTCCAGGCGCTCACGCTCGCGCGCTGGCAGGAGCTCGGCCCCGACGGCACGTTGGAGTACTTCAACTGGCTGGAGCCGGGACAGTCGCCCAACTACCCCGACGGGCGGCAGGACAACACGCACTTCCAGCCCCGCGGCGCCATCGAGGCCGCGCGGCTCGTCGCCCGGGCCCTCGTGGCCGGGAAGGTACTCGCCCCGCGCGACGTACGACGCACCGACTCCGCGATCCCGCTCGAATGGATCACCTGGCCGCAGGCCTGACCCCGGCCGCCACCCCCTTCCTCCACGGTTCACCTCACCTCACCTCACCACCGAAGGATCCGCCATGCCCGCACGCATCTGTCATGCCCGCGCCATTGCCTTGGTGATGGGCTGCGCCTCCCTGGCGCTCGCCGTGTCCGTCCCCGCCCAGGCCACCACGCACCCGGGCGGAGCCGGCCACCAGAAGGGCATCGACCGCGCCGTCCTCGCCCAGGGCGACGGCTGGGCCGCCGCCGACGGCTCCACCACCGGCGGCGCCGCCGCCACCCCCGACCACATCTACACCGTGAGCAACCGGGCAGAACTCATCGCCGCCTTCGAGGACGCGGGTGACGCCCCGAAGATCATCAGGATCGACGGCACCGTCCACGGGAACTCCGACGCCGCGGGCACCCCGATCGACTGCGACGCGTACCAGACCGACGGCTACACCCTGGACAAGTACCTCGCCGCCTACGACCCGGCCACCTGGGGCCGCGCCGAGGTTCCCTCGGGCCCCCTGGAGGACGCCCGGCTGGCCTCGGCCAAGCTGCAGAAGGCAGCCGTGAACGTCTACGTCCCGTCCAACACCACGCTCGTCGGCGTCGGCAAGGACGCGACGGTCATCGGTGCCAGCCTCCAGATCCAGGACGTCTCCAACGTCATCGTCCGGAACATCTCGTTCGAGGACACCTACGACTGCTTCCCCCAGTGGGACCCCACGGACGGCGAGACGGGCCACTGGAACTCCGAGTACGACAACCTCGTCGTCTACGGCTCCGACCACGTCTGGGTCGACCACAACACCTTCAGCGACGGGGACCGCCCCGACGCCGGCCAGCCGCGCTACTTCAACGAGCTGTACCAGCAGCACGACGGGCTCTTCGACATCGTCAAGGGCGCCGACCTCGTCACCGTCTCGTACAACGTCCTCAAGGACCACGACAAGACGATGCTCATCGGCAACAGCGACGGTGCCGGCGCGACCGACAGCGGCAAGCTCCGGGTCACCCTGCACCACAACCTCTTCAAGGACGTGAACGAGCGCGCTCCCCGCGTCCGCTTCGGACAGGTCGACTCGTACAACAACCACTTCGTCGCCTCAAAGGGCAGCGTCTACGGCTACACGTACGGCATCGGCTCGAAGTCCCAGCTCGTGGCCGAGCACAACGCGTTCAGCCTCAGCGGCGAGTTCGACAAGGCGACGATCCTGAAGAAGTGGTCCGAGTCCTCGGTCACCGCCGGGGACAACTACGTCAACGGCCGCCGGACGGACCTCATCGCCGTCCACAACGCGGGCGTTCCCGCGGAGCAGCTCACCGCGGGCGCCGGATGGACGCCGACCCTGCGCACCCGGGTCGACCACCCGCTGCTCGTGCCGCTGATCGTCGGCCTCACGGCGGGCGCCGGCCGGATCCCCGGCGCCTGACCACCGACAGTCCCGTACCGGACGGACCCCCGCAGGTGCCTGTCCCCGCACCGGCTGGGGCCCGTCCGGCCCGTCGCACATCCCGCGCAGGAAGTAAGGAAGTACCGCCATGCCCAGCAGACGCAGTGCCCTGGCCCTGCTCGCGGGCGGCAGCGCCGCCCTCGCCCTCGGCGCGGCCCCCACCGCGCACGCCCACGGCCGGCCCGGCGCCCGCCCCTTCGGACGCTACGGCTCACCGTCCCGCCGCCTCGACTCCGCGACCCTGTACGTCGACCCACGCGGCAGGGGCGACCACACCGCCGTCCAGGCCGCCGTGGACGCCGCGACCGGCCCCGGCCGCACCCTGGTGATCGCCCCGGGAACCTACCGCGAGACCGTCGACATCCCGGCCGACCGGACCGGCCTCACCCTCATCGGCGCGAGCGACGACCCGCACGACACCGTCATCGTGTACGCCAACGCCAACGGCACCCCCCGGCCCGACGGTTCGGGAACCTACGGCACCAGCGGCTCCGCCACCGTCACCGCCCGCCCCGCCGGACTCACCGCCCACGGCCTGACCTTCGCGAACGACTGGCTCCGCGCCGACCACCCCGAATACACGGGAACCCAGGCCGTCGCCATCAAGGTGCAGGGCGACCGCTCGGCGTTCTACGGCTGCCGCTTCCTCGGGCACCAGGACACCCTGTACGCCGACTCCCTCGCCCTCACCGACTTCGCCCGCCAGTACTACCGCGACTGCTACGTCGAAGGCGACGTCGACTTCGTCTTCGGCCGCGCCACCGCGGTCCTCGACGGCTGCCACTTCCGCACCCTGGCCCGCACCGACCTGGCGGCCGCACCGTACGGCTTCGTCTTCGCACCCAGCACCGCCGGCGCCAACCCGCACGGCTACCTGGTGCAGCGCTCCCGCGTCACCAGCACCGCGCCCGACGGCTACTTCAAACTGGCCCGCCCCTGGGTGCCCTCCTCCGACCTCACCGCACACCCGATGCTGACCGTGCGCGACAGCCACCTCGGCGCCGGGATCGACACGGACGAGCCGTACGGCACCATGTCCGCGGGCTTCCCCTGGCAGGAGCAGCGGTTCGCCGAGTACCGCAACACGGGCCCCGGCGCGCGCGTCACCGTGCCCGCCAACCGTCCCCGGATGACCGCGGCCGAGGCACGCCTGCACACGCCGGCCGCCTGGTTCGGCGACTGGCGTCCGTACCGGTAGAACGCGCCACGCATGACGGGAGCCCCGCCGGACCGGTCCGGCGGGGCTCCCGTCATGCGGTGGCTCAGTCGTAACTGATGTCGGAGCTGCTGTACTTGCAGTACGTGCCGTCCGGCCCGCTGCCGGTCTCGGTCGGCTCGTCACCGTCGTCGTTGCCCGTGTAGCGCACGCACGGCTTGATCTTCTTGCTGCTGTCGCCGTGGATCCGGACCGACTTCAGCGTCGCGGTGTCGCCGTAGTTGGTGTTGATCCCGACCAGGGCCTTGCCGGGCGCCGTCACATCGACGTCGCTGACCGCGATCGTCCGCTTGTACTGCGTGGAGCAGTTGCCGCAGGACCGCACGAGCTTGCCGAAGTCCGAGACCTGGAAGCCGCTGATGGACAGCGTGCCCGCGCCGTTGAACTGGAAGACCTTGTCGTCGGCCTTCCTGGCCCCGCCGCCGGTCACCTTGTACGTGGCGCCCGACGAGGTGCCCTTGAAGGACGCCGCGTCCTCGCCGACGTCCTCCCACCACACGTTCTGGATCGTGCAGCTGCCCTTGCAGTGGATGCCGTCGGCGGCCGGCGAACCGACGACCACGTTCTTCAGGACCGCCCCGTCGGCCAGTTCGAAGATCGGGTCCTGGCCCTCGTCCTGACCGCCGTCGCCCAGGTCCCCGCTTCCGTAGAAGCGCTTCAGCCCGCCGTCGTACGTCCCCGAGACCTTGATGGTCGCCGAGACGGCCTGCGAACCCGAGGGCGTCGGCCACGCGGCGGCCGCGGCGGCGGTGGGGGCCGCCCCGGCCGACTGGACCAGCAGACCGGTGGTGAGCGCGGCGCCGGTGAGCGCCAGCGCGGTGGTCGAAGCGGTGATCATGCGGCGGCGGCCGGTGCGCCGGGCGTGGCTGCCGTGCTGTGCGGCTCGTTCCTTCATGTCGGTGTCCCGTTCCTTGGTGGTGGGGGGAGCGTTGCGCTTCTTGGTCGCCACCGCGGGGGACAAGGGTTGCCGGGTTCCGCCGTCTTCTTTGCGTCCGGGCCGGCCGGTCAGTGGTCCGGGCCGAAGTAGTCGCCCACCGAAGCCCGTTCACCGTTGGCGCGGACCGCGCGCGCCGTCAGGTAGTCGCCCGTCGCGACGCGGTCGCCCTCCGCGTGGTTGTACTGCCCGGCGAACGTGTGGGTGCCGACGGGCACGGTCCGGCCCGCCCGCAGTGCCCACCGGTAGACGAGATGGCCGCTGTCCTCGGTCACCGACACGGTGAAGTCCTTCGCGGGCAGCGAGCGCCAGGAACCGGTGCTGTTCACCCCGCCGGTGAGGGCGATCCGCAGCTCCACGGTGAGCGCGGTGAGCGGCTCGGACGTCCGCAGCGTCACCTCGCTCTGGGCCCAGTACGCGTTGGAGTGCGGGTCCACGGCACCGTCCGTCCACAGCGGCCCGTCCTCGGTACGCAGCGAACCGAGGCCCGCGGGCGGGGTCACGGACGGCGCGGGGGAGGACGCCACGGGCGCAGCGACCTGCTCCCCGTGCGATCCGTCCTCACCGGCGGACGTGACGGCCACCGCGCCGAACGCCAGCACCCCGCAGACCGCGGCCGTCGCCCCCGCGACCCGCAGCCACGGAGCCGCCGCATGCCGCGGGCGCGCCACCCGGGCCGGCGGACGGCCCTCGGCCATGCCCCGCTCCACCCGGGCCAGCATCCGCTCCCGGTCGGGGCGGTGCGCCTCGGCGGCCTCCCGCAGCCGCACGGACAGCTCCTCGTCCTTCACCGGTCTCCTCCGCTGCGCTGCGCCGCCACGGCCGCCTGGACCCGCGAGGCGGCGGGCGTCTCCGGACCCAGCAGCCGCTGCAGTTCCGCGACGGCCCGCGAGGTCTGGCTCTTCACCGTACCCACCGAGATCCCGAGCACCAGCGAGGTGTCCCGCTCCGAGAGGTCGAAGGCATGCCGCAGCACCACGCAGGCGCGTTTGCGGAACGGCAGCCTGCGCAGGGCCCCCTGGACGTCGACGACCGCCGACACGTCCGGATCGTCGACCGTGTCCCCGCCGCCGCGCGGGGCCCAGAACAGCGCGATCCGCCGTCGCTCGCGCACCGCGCTGCGGATCCGGGTCCGCGCCATGTTGGCGACGACGCCACGCGCGTACGCCACCGGATGGTCGGCGTCCCTGACCCGGTCCCAGCGGTGCCAGAGCGCCAGCAGGGCGTCGGCCGCCAGATCGTCGGCGGCGTCGGCCTCGCCGGTCAGCAGATGGGCCAGCCGCGCGAGTTCGGCGTAATGGGCCTCGAAGAACTCATGGAACTCGGCGGCAGCGGCATCGGCGTGGTCGATGGATGTGCCCACGGCTACCTCATCTCAGCGCTCGTTCCCGGTGCCCGCACGGTCGGACTGTGTACGTTCCCACCCGCCGCCCACAGCGGGCGGGCGGGGCGAGAGCGTACCAGCGCGTCACGGAAGCGCTTCGACGTGGGTGCGTAACCCAGTAAGACGTAACCGGGCGAAAACCTGAAGGGTCCGGGACATGAGAGACGTCCCGGACCCGGAATCGGGGTGCCGGGACGCTCGTCATGTCCCGCTTACCGCTGGAGCGCGGCTTTCATCATCGTCTGGGCGATCGGGGCCGCGAGTCCGTTGCCGCTGACCTCCGAAGCCGCCGAACCGGAGTCCTCCACGATCACGGCGACCGCGACCTCCTGCCCGTCGGTGTCGTCCTTCGCGTACGAGGTGAACCAGGCGTACGGGGTGTTGCTGTTGTCCACCCCGTTCTCCGCGGTGCCCGTCTTGCCGCCCACCTCGGCCCCGTCGATCCGGGCGTTGGTGCCGGTGCCCTCCTCCACCACGGTCACCATCGCGCTGCGCAGCTGTGTGGCCGTGGACGAGGACACGATCCGCTTCATGTCACCGTCCTCGAAGTCCTCCAGCGTGCCGCCGTCCGCGTCCGTCACCTTGGAGACCATGTGCGGTGCGGCCAGCTCGCCGTCGTTGGCCAGGGCCGCGGAGACCATGGCGATCTGGAGCGGCGTCGCGGTGACCTCGAACTGGCCGATGCCGCTCAGCGCCGTCTGCGCCTTGTCCATCCCGGACGGGTAGACGCTCTTCGAGGCCCGGACCGGCACATCGAGCTTCTCGGTGTTGAACCCGAACTTCTCCGCCATCGCCCGCACCTTCTCCTGGCCGAGATCGGCGGCGACCTTGCCGAAGACGTTGTTGCAGGAGTACTGCAGCGCCACGCGCAGCGTCGCGTTCTCGCAGGGGGCGGTGGCGCTCTCGTTCTTCAGGACGGTGCTGGTCCCGGGCAGCGTGTACGGGACGGGGCTCTTCGTGGGCTCGTCGACCGAGCCGTACAGCCCGTTCTCCAGCGCGGCCGCGGCCACCACCAGCTTGAACGTCGAACCCGGCGCCAGCGGCTGCCGCAGCGCACGGTTGACCAGCGGCTTGTCCGGGTCGGCGAGCAGCTTCTGCCAGGCGTCGCCGTCCGTCGTCCCGCTGATCGCGGACGGGTCGTAGGACGGGGAGGAGACCATCCCGAGGATCTGCCCGCTCTTCGGATCGATCGCGACGGCCGCGCCCTTGTCGTCGCCGAGGGCCTCGGACGCCGCCTTTTGCACCGCCGGGTCGATCGTCGTCAGCACGTTGCCGGGTGCGCTCCGCTTGCCGGTCAGCGCGTCCAGCGGGTTCTTCAGCCGGGTGTCGGTGCCGTCCAGCACATCGCTGTAGATCCCTTCGAGCTGGGTGGAGCCGTAGGCCTGTGAGCCGTATCCGGTGACGGCCGCGTACAGGCCGCCGTCCTTGTAGGTGCGCTTGTACGCGAGATCACCGCCCTCCGTCCTCTTCGATCCGGTGACCGGGGAGCCGGCCACGATGATGTCGCCGAGCGGCTGCGCGTACTGCGCGATGGTGTTCCGCCGGTTGTGGTCGTCGTCTGCGAGCGCCCGGGCCTGGTACGCCTGCACCCAGGTCGCCCGCCCCAGAAGGGCGAGGACCAGCAGCAGGGAGAAGACCGAGGCGCGCCTGATCGTCTTGTTCATCCCGCTGGAGGGACGAGCGGGACGCCGCTACGCGTTCCCGGTTGTGCCGCTTCTCACCCATTCCTCATGAATGCGGCCCCAGGGCCTCCCGTTCGGATCACGGTGGGCCCGCCGGATCAGCGGGGCGTGATGAACCCGGACTCGTACGCCGCGATGACCGCCTGCGTGCGGTCCCGGGTGCCCGTCTTCGCGAGGACGGCCGCCACATGGCTCTTCGCCGTCGCCGGGCCCACCCGAAGCCGGGCGGCGATCTCCGCGTTGGTGAGCCCGCTCGCCATCAGCCGCAGCACGTCCGCCTCCCGGTCGGTGAGCCTGGCCACCCACGGCGGCGCGGCGGCCGGCTGCCGCTTCCCGTACGCGGCGGCCAGGCCCCGTACCGCGGAGGGGAAGAGCAGCGAGTCGCTGCGGGCGACCAGCCGTACCGCCTGCACCAGGTCCTCGGCCGCCGCCCGCTTGAGCAGGAAGCCCGCCGCCCCGACGCGCAGCGCGTCGTACACGTAGGCGTCGTTCTCGAAGGTGGTGACGACGACGACGCGCGGGGCGGGATCGAGCGTGGCCAGGATCTGTTCCGTCGCCCGGATCCCGTCGGTCTCCGGCATCCGCACATCCATCAGCACCACATCGGGCCGCAGCTCGCGCACCACGGAGACTGCCTCGGCACCCGTGGACGCCTCGCCGACGACCTCCAGGCCGGCCTCCGCGTCCAGGATGACCCGCAGGGCGGTGCGGACCATGCGTTCGTCGTCGGCGAGGACGATCCGGACCGGTGTGCTCATCGCTGCTCCTGTGCGGGGGTGTGGAGGGGGAGGCGGGCGGTGAGCCGCCAGTGGCCGTCGTGTTCGCCGGCCTCGGTACGGCCGCCGAGCAGGACGGCCCGCTCAGCGATGCCGCGCAGCCCGCGGCCGCCTCCGGGGCGTACCACCGCCGGCCGTGCGGGCAGCGGACTGGTCAGGACGATCTCCAGCTCCCCGGCGGTGTGCACCGTGATCCGCAGCCGCACCGGTTCACCGCGCCCGCCGTGCCGCAGCGCGTTGCTCAGCCCTTCCTGCACGATGCGGTACGCCTCGCGGGACACCGTCCCCGGAACGCCGACCGGATCGCCGTCGGCGACGTACTGGACGGGCAACCCGCAGTGCGCGAGCAGCCCGTCCAGCGCGTCGAGCCCCGGGCCGGACGGCCGGTCCGGCGCCCCGTCCCCGGCCCCGTTGTCGTCCCGGCGCAGCAGCCCCAGCACGGTGTCGAGCTCGCCGACGGTACGCCGGGTCGTCTCCTCGATCGCGGTCAGCGCGGCCCGGACGAACTCCGGGTCGCTGTCCAGCACCCTGCGGGCCGCGCCCGCCTGGAGGGTGACGGCGCTCAGCGCGTGGCCGACCGAGTCGTGCAGTTCGCGGGCCAGCCGGTTACGGACCGCCAGTTCGGCCGCACGGCGTTCGGCGGCGGCCAGCCGGTCGTCCGGGGTCGGGCCCAACAAAACCGGCGCCCGGTTCGCCAGCAGCGCTCCGGCCGCCGCCGCGCAACCCGTCAGGGCCACCAGCATCGCGATCCCGGCGAAGGGCGCCAGGGCCAGGACCCATGTCCGGTCCAGGCCCTCGGGCAGATACAGCGCCAGGGGGTCCCGCAGGCCCGAGAAGAACGGCACTCCCATGACACCCACGGCGAACGGCACCAGCGACAGCGTCATCCCGCTGATGACGCCGCCGAGCCCCACATGGAGGGTGAACCAGGCCGCCGAACGGATCCTGGCCTGCCGGGTCCTGGCGGGCCCGTCCGCGAGCGGCCGGTCCGGCGGCAGCCCGCACAGCGCGCGCGCGACGGCCACCGAGAGCGGCCGGGCGAGCGGGACGAGCGCGGTGACCGCGGCCATCGGCAGGGCGTAGGCGAACGCGATCAGCTGGTTGACCGGCGAGCTGAAGACGTTGACGTCCGGACGGTACAGGCCGACGACCACCGTGCCGACGAGGAAGTACGGCATCAGCAGGGCGCCGCCGATGATCAGGTGCAGCCAGCGCTGCCGGGCCCGTCGGCCGAGCAGGGGCGTCACGCCCGGGGGCTCGCCGGCCGGGTCGCGGCCGCGCGCTCCGCCAGGAAGTACGCGACCGGCGTCATCACGAGTGCCCCGACCAGCATCTGGACAGCGTAGATGAGCACCATGGTGGCCGTCGGCTGATCGGCGATCTCGTCGGCATGGCTCAGCGAGGCGATGCTCATCCAGCCGCCCCAGCAGGCCGTCGCTCCGGAACCGCCCCAGGCCAGGGCGAGCGGCACCCGCAGCGACAGCGCGGAGCCGCGGCGGAAGGCGAGGAGCAGGACCCCGGCGACGGTGACGACGACGAAGAGGACGTAGACCGCTTCGAGTACCGCGGTGCCGCTGGTGCGCTCCTCGACGCGGCCCTCGTCGAGGCCGGCCGTCGAACCGGCGGCCCAGAGCAGATGCAGGGTGCCGGGTACCAGGGCGATGAGTGAGGCGGCGACGGCGGCGGCCCGCAGCACGGGAGCGGTGGGGCTGTCCGGCAGTTCGCGCAGCGTGCCCTGCCAGAGGTGGCCCCAGCGGTCCCTGGCGTACAGCGCGAACAGGGTGCCGAGGGCCAGTCCCTGGATGATGAAGCCGGTGTAGACGACGCCGAAGACCCACTCGTCCAGGAAGGGCCGGCCCACGTCACTCCTGTTGACCGTCCTCCCGCCCAGCAGCTGGACCAGGAGTTGGAGAGGATAGCCGATCATGATCGGCAGCAGCAGACCGGTGGCCACCCACATCGGCAGAGCGAGCAGCCAGGCGGGTACGCGCCGGCCCCAGGCCTGGGTGAGCAGCAGGGCGATGACCACGACCGCGCTGTCCATCAGCACCGACGCGCTGTTCGCGACGGCCATCGACGTGCGGTGGTCGAGGAGCGGGCTGCCGTCCGGGATGCCGACGTGACTGCCCGAGACCCAGGCGGCCTTGAGGACGATGTAGGGCAGGCAGGAGACGATCGCGACGCAGCGCAGCGCGGTGCGGAGGCGGTCGGTGACCGGAGCGGCGGAGGCCGGTGCGGGAGCGGATGCGAGAGGTGTCCGGGTCATGGCACCCACGTTGCCGCGCGGCGGGGCGGGGCACGTCCTGCCGGGCGACGATCCGTCTCCGCCGGACGGCGGAGACGGATCGGCTCGGCGGCTCGTGGCGGCTTGCTGCGGCGAACCGTTGCGGCGGATCAGACCAGTTCGGGCTGCAGTTCCGGCTGCCGCACCGGTGCGGGCTTCGGATCCCACTGCCGGGTGGTCCGGACATACGCGTAGATCACCGAGAGCATCGCCCCGATGAGCAGCGGGCCGAACACCCAGGCATGGGCTGCCATCTGCGTCGGTATCCAGCGGGCGGCCACCAGGATCGCGGCGAAGACCGTGCTGCCGTAGGCGACCAGCTGGATTCCGGACCGGCCCCAGCCGCGTTCGAGCGAGCGCAGGGCCGTCTCGATCGTGAGGGTGAAGATCACGCCGGTGATGATGTCGATGCCGTAGTGGTAGCCGAAGCCCAGCGTCGCGGCGAGTGTGGCGATCAGCCAGAACGTGCCCGCGTACCGCAGGAACCGGGGGCCCTTGCGGGAGTGGATGAAGATCGTGGTGGCCCACGCCGTGTGCAGGCTGGGCATGCAGTTGCGCGGGGTGAAGTCGTCGAACGGCATGTGGTGGGGGCCGCTGCGCGGCGGCAGGGTGTCGGGCCACAGGTTGGCCGCGGCCCAGTGCCCGCCGTCGGCGCCGTAGGCGAAGACCGGTCCGACCACCGGGTAGATCATGTAGATGGCCGGTCCGAGGAGGCCGATGACCAGGAAGGTGCGCACCAGATGGTGGGCCGGGAAGCGGCGTTCGTCCGCCACCTTGCGCAGCTGGTACAGGGCGACGACGACCGCGGCCACCGCGAGCTGCGTGTAGACGGAGTCGAGGAAGACCTCGCCGAACGAACCGGTGGCCCTGACCATCCGGCCCACCAGCCACGAGGGGTTGCCCAGGGCGTGGTCGGCGGTCGCCACGTACTGGTCGAGCACCAGCGGGCGGGTCTTCGAAGTGATGAGCAACCAGGTGTCGCCGGTCTTGCGTCCGGTCACCAGCAGCAGGCCAAGCCCGACACCCTTGAGCAACAGGAGGCGTTCCGCACCGGTGCGGCGGGTGACGGCGATGACCGCGCATCCCAGGATCACCCACAGCGCGCCGTTGCCGAAGGGGTGGCCGTGGGTCACCGGCGCGTCGGCGACCCAGCGCACCAACAGGATGACGAGGTCGATGCCGATCGCGGTCCCCACCGCGATGAACCGCTGCCGCCAGGTGAGCACCACCAGCATCAGGCCCATGCTGGCGTACAGCAGGAACCCCGAGGCGGGAGCGAATATCACCTCTCGCGCCTGACTGGCGATCGGTCCCGGCAGTCCGTAGTGACGCGCGGCGATTTCGAGAGCGACGAGGAATCCGAGACCCACCACCCCCGCCGTGGCCCACAGTGCTGTCTTCGGCCGACGCCAGGTACCGGGCGTGATTCCGTTGGTTATTCGCGAAAACACCCGCGATGCTATAGGTATCAAGAGTTTGGCCGATTTGTTAGATGCTGGTGGAGTACGTCGCGACATGGGTCATTTGTCGTGTCGAGTGGCGTGGTTCGCCGGTGCGGTGTGGACGATGAGGTCAATCGCCATGAATTCGAGCATGTTATCGGAGTGGTGTTCGAGGCCCCGATGGTCATGGCGGATGACGCCGCAGGCCGGCCGGCCTGCCGCGTGGGACGGGGCGGCGGTCCTCACCCGGGCAGGGTGAACAGCAGCTCGTCCGTCTCCTCGCCGCGCGCGTGCGCATAGCCGTGGTCCTCGCCCGTGACGGCGAACCCGCACTTCTCCAGGACCCGCCGCGAACCTGTGTTGTCGGCCGCGGCGCGTGCGTACAGCGGGCGTTCCGGTACGACGTCGAGCAGCGCGCGCAGCGCGGCCGTGGCCAGACCGCGGCCCCAGTGCGCGCGGTCGATCCAGTACGTGACCTGCCGGTCGTCCGGCGCCCCGTACGCGCCGGCGCTGCCGACCACCGCACCGTCCGTGAGCACCGTGCGCATCACGACCGACGGATCCGCGAGGATGCGCGCCCAGTGCGCGTCGAACGCGTGCCGGTCGGCCGGGTCCTCGCTCGTGAACGCGGCCGTACGGACCGACTCGGGGTCGGACATCCAGGCGAAGAACAACGGCAGGTCGGTGTCGCGCACCGCGCGCAGCGACACACTCACGGTCAGAGCCTCCGGGTCGCGAGGGTCAGCCGGTCCCGCGCGTCGAACAGCGCGTCCTTGACCATCTGCTCGTGCGCCGGGGTGAGCCGGGCGACCGGGACCGAGCAGCTGATGGCGTCCCGGGCCGGGGTGCGGTACGGGACCGCGACGCCGAAGCAGCGCAGCCCCAGGGTGTTCTCCTCGCGGTCCACCGCGTAGCCCTGTTCGCGGATCAGGTGCAGTTCCTCGATGAGCTTCTCCCGGTCGGTCAGGGTGTGCTCGGTCAGCGCGGGCAGCGTCTCGGGCAGCATCTTGCGGACCTGCTCGTCGCTGTGGGTGGCCAGCAGCGCCTTCCCGAGCGAGGTCGAGTGGGCGGGCAGCCGGCGGCCGACGCGGGTGAAGGGGCGCAGATAGTGCTGGGACTGGCGGGTGGCGAGGTAGACCACGTTCGTACCGTCGAGCCGGGCGAGGTGGATGGTCTCCGTGGTGTCGTCGGAGAGCCGGTCCAGGGTCGGGCGGGCGGCCGCGACGACCTCGTCGCCGTCGATGTACGAGGTGCCGACCAGCAGCGCGCGCACCCCGATCCCGTACCGCGTCCCCGTCGCGTCCGTCTCCACCCAGCCCAGCTCGACCAGCGTGCGCAGCAGCATGTAGAGGCTGGACTTGGGGTAGCCGACGGCCTCCTGCACCGCGGCGAGGGAGTGCATGCCCGGCCGCCCGGCGAAGTACTCCAGCAACTCCACCGTCCGTACCGCGGACTTGACCTGTGCCCCACCAGACTCGGCAACCGACATGCCCAACGCCCCTTCCAGCCCACTTGGGAAACCCTGCGACTTCTTGCCAACACCGAACGCCCGGAAATAGAGTCGCTTCATATTCACGATCAGGAACTCTGTTCAGAATACCGAACAACTTCTGATGTGTGGCAGTGGAGCGGAAGGAAACACGGTGGCAGCAGCACCAGTCTGGAGCGTCGACCCCCGCACCGGGAACCCGCGTGAGCAGGTTGCGGTGGAGGCTACAGCGGAGGAGGTCGACCGCGTGGTCCGGGCCGCCCACGCCGTACGGGCCTGTCTCGCGGACCGCGCCGTGCGCGCAGCGTTCCTGCGCACCGCGGCCGATCTGCTGGCCGGGTCCAGTGAACACGTGATCGAGGCCGCCGACGCCGAGACGGCGCTCGGGCCGGCCCGGCTGACCGGCGAACTGGCCCGCACCGCAGCCCAGTTGCGGGCGTTCGCGGAGGTCGTGGACGAGGGCGCGTACCTCGACATCCACATCGACCACGAGGACGCCACCCGCACCCCGCCGTGGCCCGACCTGCGGCGCTACAAGATCCCGCTCGGCGTCGTCGCCGTCTACGCGGCCAGCAACTTCCCGCTCGCCTTCTCGGTACCCGGAGGCGACACCGCCAGCGCCCTCGCGGCCGGCTGCCCGGTCGTGATCAAGGCGCACCCCGACCACCCGGCGACCTCCGAACTGTGCGCCTCGCTCCTGCGCAGGGCCGCGGCGCAGCACGGGCTGCCCGAGGACGTCGTCACCCTGGTGCACGGCTTCCAGGCGGGCGTCGAACTGGTCAGGCACCCGCTCGTCAGTGCCGCCGGCTTCACCGGCTCCATCCGCGGCGGCCGCGCCCTCTTCGACGCGGCGGCGGCACGGCCGGTCCCCATCCCCTTCCACGGCGAGCTCGGCTCCCTCAACCCCGTCGTCATCACCGAGGCGGCCGCCGCCGAGCGCGGCGAGCAGATCGGCGCGGGGCTCGGGGGCTCGATCACCATGGGCGCGGGCCAGTTCTGCACCAAGCCCGGCTTCGTCCTGGCCCCCGCGGGCGAGAGCGGCGACCGGCTGCTGAAGTCCCTCACCGGAGCGGTCAGCGACACCGAGGCCGGAGTCCTCCTCGACCACCGCATGCGCGACGCCTTCCTCGCCGGAGTGAGCGAGCGCGCCGCACTCCCGGACGTGGAGCTCCCGGTCACCCCCGGAGCGGGCGGCGAGCACACCGTCGCGGCCGGCTTCCTGACCGTACCGGCGCACCTGCTCGCCGCCGAGGGACCGCACGACGCGCTCCTGGAGGAGTGCTTCGGCCCGGTCACCGTCGTCGCCCGCTACACCTCCGAGGACGAGATCACCACGGTCCTGTCCCGGCTGCCCGGCAACCTCACCGCCACCCTCCAGATCGCCACCGAGGAGGCCGACGGCAGCGCCGCCGGACTCCTCGCCGCGCTCACCCCGCTCGCCGGACGGGTCCTGGTCAACGGCTGGCCCACCGGCGTCGCCGTCGCGCCCGCCCAGCACCACGGCGGCCCGTACCCGGCCACCACCTCCACGTCCACCTCGGTCGGCGCCACCGCCATCGAGCGCTGGCTGCGCCCGGTCACCTACCAGACCACCCCCGAGGCGCTGCTCCCGCCGGAGCTCCGCGAGGACAACCCGCAGAGCCTGCCCCGCCGCGTGGACGGACGGCGCGCATGACGCTGACCCTTCCCGAACTCCCCTTCGGCCTGGAGCCGTTCGGCCCCACCACGGGCTGGAACTACGAGGAGGGCGTACTCACCGGCCGCGCGGGCGCCCGCCAGGACCGCTTCGTGCCGCCCGGCGGCGCAGCCCTCGACACGGAGAGCGACGCACCCCGCCTCCTGGGTCCCGCCCCGGCGGGTGACTTCCAGCTGATCGCCCGGGTACGCGTCGGCTTCGCCGCCGCCTTCGACGCGGGGGTCCTCTACCTCCACGTCGGCGACCGGGAGTGGGCCAAGATCTGCCTGGAGCTCTCCCCGGACCGCCCCACCATCTGTACCGTCGTCACCCGCGGCCACTCCGACGACGTCAACTCCTTCGTCGTGGACGGCGACACCTACTGGCTGCGTCTGAGCCGCACCGGCAACGCCTTCGCCTGCCACGCCTCACCCGACGGCGAGAAGTGGACCTTCGTCCGCGTCTTCGCCCTGGGCGATCCGCAAGCGGCCGCCATGGCGTCCATCGGCTTCCTCGCCCAGTCGCCCACGGGTGAGGGCTGCGAGGTCTCCTTCGACCGGATCGAGTTCCGCCCGACGGGCCTCGCGGACCTGCGCGACGGCAGCTGACCGAAGCCGCGCCTTGATGCCCCCGTTTTCCTTCCTTGTCGGGAGGGCGGGGGCATCGGTGTGCGTGGCCCGCGTGGCCGCGCCGCCGGGACCGCACTCCTTCGGCCGTGGAACGGGCACCTGGGGCCGGTGCTCGTTCGCACCCTTTCCGGATTACTCGCGTACGGGCAAACCGTAGGACGCCGCCAGCACGCCTAGCGCCTCACTGAGCGCGGCCTGCTGGGACGGCGTGAGGCCTGCGGTGAGTTCCGCGTCGAGAACGAGCGCCGTGGTGGCGCATTCCGCGAGAAGTTCGCGCCCCTTGCCGGTGAGGCTCAGGATCTGGCGACGACGGTCGGCCGGGTCACGGAGCCGTTCGATGGCGCCCATCGATTCGAGGTGATCGGCAAGGGACACCACGAGGCTGGGCGCCACACGCATCAGTCCGGCGATCTCGAGCTGAGACGCGGCCAGCCCCGCGTCGAGGACTCCCAGCAGGCCGACATGCTTGGGCTTCAGGTCGTGCACGGCCAGAGCCCGCGCGTACTGGTCCGAGACCAGCGCGCCCAGGCTGCCGAGCCGGAAGCTCAGGGTCTCGTTCCACTTGACATCGTTCACGAACAGCATGCTACCTTCCTCAAACCATTCAGACCCTGAACGATTCGAGATGAGAATGATGATTGATCATCGCGCCGTGCAGGTCGTCTTCGCCGACCTCCAGGACAGTGTCGTGGGCCTCAGCGGCACGAACAGCCCCGAGGGCATCAGGCGCTCGGCAGGAGTGCTGGGCAAGGTCACGCAGATGCTGAACATCCCGTTCACCGTGTCGGTCGCGCCCCGTCCCGGCGGTCCCGGCGTCATGGCCGAACTTTCCCAAGCGCCGCCATTCGTACGCGGCGGACCGTGCTG
The DNA here is from genome assembly GCF_035917155.1 of Streptomyces sp. NBC_00385. Classification (NCBI taxonomy): domain Bacteria; kingdom Bacillati; phylum Actinomycetota; class Actinomycetes; order Kitasatosporales; family Streptomycetaceae; genus Streptomyces; species Streptomyces sp. NBC_00385. Next base: position 6,838,124 of record NZ_CP107951.1, read on the forward strand.
CTGGGACGACCAGGCGTGGCGAGAAGCGATCGCCGCCCGGGCTCGCAGAACACTGGTCATCTGCGGTGTGACTTCGGAGATCGTGGTCCTTCACACCGCACTCGACGCCCTGGCGGGCGGCTACGACGTCATCGTTCCGGTCGACGCATGCGGCGGCATGTCGGAACGGACCGAGAACGCCGCATTCCGCCAGATAGAAGCCGCGGGTGGCACGGTGACCTCGGTGGCCGGCCTCGTCACCGGCATGGTGCGCGACTTCACCGACCCCACCGGCCGCAACGTCATCACGGCGCTGCACGGCCTGATGGGCTGACGATCGCCGCTGCGGGCCATGCCTGCCGGCCCGCGCTCCGTCCGAACCTTCGAAAGAAGCCACATGAGACTCGCACCCCATCTGCACCGCCTCGGCAACGATCTCGTGGCGTGCTACCTCGTCGACACCGACCAGGGCATCACGCTCATCGACGCCGGTCTGCCCGGTCACTGGCAGGACCTGCTGCGCGAACTCCGTTCTCTGGACAAGTCCGTCGACGACATCCGCGGCCTCGTACTGACCCACGGCGACTCCGACCACCTCGGCTTCGCCGAACACCTGCGAAGCGCCCATGGTGTCCCGGTCTTCGTGCACGCCGCCGACGCCGACCGTACCCGCACAGGCGAAAAGCCCAAGGTCGCGGTCGGTCCGATGCGTCCCGGCCCGGCGCTCCGGTTCCTCGGCTACTCCCTCCGCAAGAAGGGCCTGCGCACCCGCTACGTCGGCGAAGTCACCGAGATCGGCGACGGCGACGTCCTGGACCTGCCGGGGAGCCCCCGGATCGTGGGCATGCCGGGCCACTCCCCGGGAAGCGTGGCGGTGCATGTCCCAGTCGCCGGAGCGGTCTTCGTCGGGGACGCCCTGACCACACGGCACGTCCTCACCGGACGCCCGGGCCCCCAGCCGGCCCCCTTCACCGACGACCCGGCCGAGGCACTCGCCTCCCTCGACCGGATCGCCGGACTGCCGGCATCCTGGGTGCTCCCTGGCCACGGCGCCCCTTGGCGCACCTCGCCGGACCGAGTGAGCGCAGCGGTTCGGTCCGCAGTGGCCGACACCCGGGCATGAGCCTGTGGAGTTTCAATGCCCGAGTCAAGTCGGCGAGCGCCGTCGATCGGCTGGGCCCGAATGCTCGCATCGGGCCCAGGCTTCGAGAGCGGTGCTCCCTGCCATGGCGATCGGAAGATCGCTCTCGCACCGGACATGGTGCGCTTGGGATCGGCGGCGGGGCGTCTGTCGCGCGTTCCGTCAGAGGCGAGAGGGCAGGAGCCGCGCCAAAGGCGACCAGGTTCGATCAGCGAGCCGTTGCGCTCGTCGAACTGCGGTGCACCCCAACCGAGTTCGAGATGCTCGAGACTGCGCTGGCCGACCGGGGCCGGCCAGTGCCTGCGAAACGTGGTGATGCGGCGAGCGCTGTCATCGACCGAAGCGTGAGGTGCACGGTCGAAGCGCGGTTTCCGTGTGCGGATTCAGTGCCGGATCGTCACCACGATCTTGCCGGTGTGGGTGTTCGACTCCATCAGCCGGTGCGCGTCCGGCATCCGCTCCAGGCCGTCGAACGTGGCACCCACCACGGGAGCCAGCGCGCCGCCGCGCAGACCTGATCCGATGAAATGGGCGGCGCGGCGGCGGCCCGCCGGGTCGCCCGTCAGGCTGAGGTTGTTGTAACCGATCACGGTCAGGGGCCAGTTCATCGGCAGCACGGTCGGCCGCCCGTCCAGCCACCCGTACACGATCAGCGTCCCGTCGTGCGCCGCCGCCCCGCCCAACGTGGCCAGTCCCGGTCCGCCGATCGCGTCGAAGATCACCTCGGCGCCCTTGCCACCGGTGATGCGCTGGACCTCCTTCACCACGTCCTCGTCGTCCGTCGTGATGACATGGGCGGCCCCCGCGTCCAGCAGTTGCTGCCTCTTCGCGGCCGTACGGGTGGTGGCGATCGGGATCGCCCCGATCAGCCCGGCCACCTGAAGCGCCGCCGTGCCGACCCCGCTCGACGCCCCGGTGACCAGCACATGGTCGCCGGCCCGCAGCCCGGCCTTCTCCAGCAGAGCGCCGTAGGCGGTGGAGTACGTCAGCCAGGCGGCGGCCGCGTTCACCGCGTCGACGCCCGCGGGCCGGGGGAGTACCTGCCCGGCCGGCACGACCACGCGCTCGGCGTAGAGGCCATGCCCGCTCAGCTCCGCGTCCGTGGCGACCATCACGAGGTCGCCGGGCGCCGGCTCGCTCACCCCCGCGCCGACCGCTTCGACGACTCCGGCCGCCTCGTAGCCGTTGCGGGAGGAGGGCAGCGTCGGCGGGTAGAAGTACGTGCCCGCGCGGAAGAGCGCTTCGGCCCGGTTGAGGCCCAGCGCCTCGACCCGGATGAGAACGTCGCCGGGTCCGGGTGCGGGCAGGGCCACCTCCTCGACGGTGAGGACGTCGGGACCACCGGTGGTGTGGAAGAGAACAGCCTTGGTGGTGCTGGGCGTTGATGTGTTCGTCTCGGTCATGATGCCCACCGTACGAAGCCCTTCGGAGACGATCCATATCCCAGAAGCGCCGCTCCATGCCCAATCGTCTTCCACTGCCGCGTCCGTGGATAGGCTGACGGCATGGATGTCCTCAGCGACGTGATCACGGCCGTGCGGGCAGGGCGCCCGCATTCGTCCCGCCGCAGCAAGTACGCCCCCTGGGGCATGCGGTTTCCCGCGTCCGAGGGTGCCGGATTCCATGTGGTGCTCCAGGGTTCGGCCTGGCTGATCCCTCCCGGCGAGGCGCCCGCGGTGCGGCTCGGCGTCGGCGACGTGGTGTTCCTGGCCCATGGGCGCGGGCACGCCCTGGCCGACGACCCCGGCACGCCCCTGGCGGACGTCTTCCCCGGCCCGGACGGCACCTGGCCGACGCCCGCCGACGAGCCGCCCGCCGACGCTTCGGCTCCGGTCACACAACTGCTGTGCGGTGCCTACCAGTTGAACCGGGCACGAGCGCATCCGCTGCTCTCGCACCTGCCCGACGTGGTGCACCTCCCGGCCGGGGTCGGCGCACAGCCGGCCCTGCGCGCGGCGATCGACCTGCTCGGCGGCGAGCTCCGGACCCCGCTGCCCGGCTCCGACGCCGTGATACCCGCACTGCTCGACACCCTGCTGCTGTACATCCTGCGCACCTGGTGGCTGGGTGAGCAGGCGTCGCCCCGCGCCGACGGGCACCCGGCGGGCTGGTCCGCGGCCCTGGCCGACCCGGTGGTGTCGACAGCCCTGTCCGCCGTCCACGACGACCCGGCCCGCCCCTGGACCGTCGGGGAACTCGGAGCCCTGAGCGGTCTCTCCCGGGCGGCCTTCGCCCGCCGGTTCACCGCCCTCGTCGGAGAACCGCCGCTGACCTATCTGACCTGGTGGCGGATGACGACGGCGGGCCGGATGCTGCGGGCCGATGACGCACCCCTGCGTTCCGTCGCCCAACGAGCCGGCTACGCATCGGAGTTCGCCTTCGCCAAGGCGTTCAAGCGCGAGTACGGAATGGCGCCCGGGCAGTATCGTCGCCAGGCGGGCTGACCCGGCGACACGCAGCCGGATTCGCGTCGGCTCACCACGGCGGAGGCAGGACATGGAACGTATGGTGCGGGTCTTCTGGGGTCCCCGGAAGGAGACGCCCCAGGAGCTGGCGGGACGCTGGAAGGCGATGCTGGACGCGCTGCCCGCGCTCCTTCCGGCAGCCTTCTCCGCACCCGCGGGGCAGCCGTGGACCTGGACCCGGCACCACGCCTCCGGCCGCCCCGCGGAGCTTCGGCCCGACGAGGCGGATCTGGCCGCCGCGCTGCAGGAGGACCACGACTCCCCGCAGACCTCGGACGGGGCCGGACTGAGCCTGTCGAGCAGGGCCGAGCCGGGCTGGGAGATCAGCGTGTCCGGGCGCGGCGGCGGAGAGTCGGAGTACGTCACCCAGGCGGTCGTGCTGAAGGTCGCCCCACCGGACGGTGCCGAGGTCCCCGAAGCCGCCCTCCTCGCGATGCTCGCGGACATCTGGGAGCCGGACTTCGGTGAGGCGACCGATGACGAACTGCTCGACGCGCTGGAGGACCGGGCCGGTTTCGACTACACGCTCTCCCACGTGAGTGTGGGCCGGCTCGGCTACCTCTCCCCGGGGCGCGCGGCGCTGGCTCCCGCCGGGGTGGGAGTGGCCGGCAAGGCGCTGCGCAGAGCGGGCGTGCTCCTCGGCATCGCGCCGCCCGGGGAGATCGAGGCCGTCGTGGACGCCTATGTGCGCCTCCGCGACGCCGGTGCGCTGGAGCCTCTGCCCAGGCCGATGGGCCGAACCGTCCTGTAGCCGGGCAGCCCCGCAGACGGACCGCTGGTCCGAGGCAGGGCCCGGGCGCGGTTGCGGGAATGGCCGATACCCCATTCCGCGTTTCCCCCTGAGCGGAGGGTCCCTCCGTGCTGCGGGAGCAGCCGCACGAGAGCCGGGAGAGAAGAAGAGTCATGCGCGTCGAGATCTGGAGCGACATCGCCTGCCCGTGGTGCTACATCGGCAAGGCCCGGTTCGAGAAGGGCCTGGCAGGGTTCGCCCACCGCGACGAGGTCGAGGTGGTCCACCGCTCCTTCGAGCTCGACCCCGGGCGCGCCAAGGGCGACACCGCGCTGGTGATCGACATGCTGGCGCAGAAGTACGGGCGCACCCCCGAGGAAGCGCGCTCCATGGAGGCGAACGTCGCGGCCAACGCGCAGGCCGAAGGGCTCGGCTACCGCGCCGAGGGCCGTGACCACGGCAGCACCTTCGACATCCACCGACTGCTGCACCTCGCCAAGGCCCGCGGCCGTCAGGACGAGCTGCTGAGCCTGGCCTACCGGGCGAACTTCGCCGAGGAGCGTTCCGTCTACGACGACGAGGTGCTGGTCGAGCTGGCCGTCGAGGCCGGTCTCGACGTGGACGAGGTGCGCACGGTGCTCGCCGACCCCGAGGCGTACGCGGCCGAGGTGCGGGCCGACGAGCGGGAGGCGTCCGAACTGGGCGCCAACGCGGTGCCGTTCTTCGTGCTCGACCGGCGCTACGGCATCTCCGGCGGCCAGCCCGCCGAGGTCTTCGCCCAGGCGCTGGAGCAGGCGTGGAAGGACCGCCCGCTGACCGCGATCGGCGGGGACGCGGCGGCCTGCGACGCCGACGGGGCGTGCGAGGTGCCGCAGGCCGGCTCCACCGCCTGAGCCCGTGAGCTGCACCCATAAGCTTCGCTTGGGTGTACCCCTTAACTCTTGGTGATTGACTATGAGTTAAGGGGGATTCAGGCTGGGCCCATGATGATCTCTTCGCTCAGCCGTGCGGTGGCCGCCGAGTTCGCGCCGGAGACCGCCTACCTCAACACCTCCTCCTGCGGGCTGCTGCCCCGCCGTACCGTCGACGCCGTGAAGGCGCTCGCCGAGGAGAACGCCACCGGTCGCAGGGCCGGTGCGGGCGACTTCGGCGCGGTGGACCGGGCCAGGGCCGGGTTCGCGCGGCTGGCCGGGGTCGACGCCGGCCGGGTCGCGGTCGGCAGCTCGGTCGCCGTCCATGTGGGCCTGATCGCCTGTTCGCTGCCTGCCGGGGCCGAAGTCCTGGCGCCCGAGGGGGAGTTCAGCTCCGTCACCAGTCCGTTCGCGGTCCGTGGTGACCTCCGGATGCGCTACGTACCGCTGGCGGAGCTGGCCGACGCGGTGCGGCCCGAGACCGCGCTCGTCGCCTTCTCCTCCGTGCAGTCCGCCGACGGGCGGCTCGCCGGCCTGGACGCGGTACGGGCCGCTGCCGCCGCCCACGGGGCCCGCACGCTGCTCGACGCCACCCAGTCCGCGGGCTGGCTGCCGCTGGACGCGGGGGCGTACGACTACACGGTCACCGGTGGCTTCAAGTTCCTGCTCTGCCCGCGGGGTACGTCGTTCCTCACGGTCACCGAGGACGCGCAGCGGTCGCTGCCCCCCGTCTTCGCGGGCTGGGTCGCGGCCGCGGACTCGTGGAACAGCCTGTACGAACCGGTCGGGACGCTCGCCCCCGACGCCCGCCGCTACGACGAACCCCCCGCGTTCCTTCCGTACCACGGCGCCGAGCACTCCCTCGCGCTGCTGAACGAGATCGGCATCGACGCCCTCCACGGCCACGCCACCGGACTCGCGGCCCGGTTCCGGCAAGGGCTGGAGGGGCTGGGCCACAAGCCGGTGCCGGGGGCGACGGCCGTCGTCGGCGCGCCCGGACTCGGTGACCGGGCCGCGGAGCTGGAGCGTGCCGGGGTGATGGTGTCCGACCGGGCCGGCAATCTGCGGGCGGCCTTCCATCTGTACAACACCGAGGCCGACGTGGACCGGGCGCTGGACGTGCTCGCCGGCTGACCCCGGGCCGTCGGCCGTCTCCCGGCAGAGCCGTCAGCGGTTCTCCGGGCAGTCCGCCGTCTCCCGGCAGAGGTTCTCCTCGACCCGGGCCAGCAGTCTGGCCAGCTCCTTGCGTTCCCCGGTGTCCAGGCCCGCGAGGGTGTGCTCCTCCAGATTCGTCCAGGCCCGTTCCACGTCGGAGAGCAGTGCGCAGCTGTTGTCGGTGGCCTCGACCAGGACGGCCCTGCGGTCGGCCGGGTCGGGGCTGCGGCGGACGTGCCCGGACAGTTCCAGGCGCTGGAGCATCTTGGTGACGGTGGACGGGTCCAGGTCGACCGCCTTGATCACCTCGGACTGCCGGACCGCCCCGGCGTCCCAGAGGTACATCATCAGGAACTCCTGGCCGGGGTAGAGGCCCGCCCCCTTGAGCAGCTTGCCCGCCGCGATCCGGTGGAGCCGTGCGACCCGCGACACGGCGTGGCTGACCGGGCCGCCGCGCGCGGCGCTGGGCAGCTCGGTACAGGCGGGATCGGAGGTCATCGGGGGCTCCTCTGGTGGTGCGGGGCGGCTTCGCGGTCGCCGGCCGCGGCGTCCCGCCAACTTTACCTTGGTCGGCCAAGTAATGCGCTACAGTGGCACACGTCGCAGATGCTTGGTCGACCACATAGTTTTGGTTGGCCGACCATATATCTCTTTCTGGGGGCTTCTCATGACCACCGCATTCGACGCGCTCGACCTGGCCGGCACCCCGCTCGCCAACCGCATCGCCCTGGCGCCGATGACCCGCAGCCGGGCGGGCGAGGGCGGGGCGCCCGGTGAGCTCACCGCGGAGTACTACGCCCAGCGTGCCTCGGCCGGGCTCCTCATCACCGAGGGCATCCAGCCGTCGGCCGTCGGCCAGGGGTACCCGAGCACCCCGGGGCTGCACAGCGCCGCGCAGATCGCCGCCTGGCGCACGGTCACCGACGCCGTGCACGCCCGGGGCGGCAGGATATTCGCGCAGGTCATGCACACCGGCCGCATCGGTCACCCGGTCCTGCTGCCCGACGGGCTCGTCCCCGTCGGCGCCTCCGCGGTCGCGGCCGCGGGGCAGGTCTTCACCCATGAGGGCCCGAAGGACTTCGTCACCCCGCGCGAGCTGACCGACGCCGAGATCCGGGCGACGATCGCCGACTTCGCGACCGCGGCACGTAACGCCGTGGACGCCGGCTTCGACGGGGTGGAGCTGCACGGCGCCAACGGATACCTGATCCACCAGTTCCTGGCGCCCAACTCCAACCTCCGCACCGACGCGTGGGGCGGCTCCGTGGAGGGCCGGATCCGGTTCGCCCTGGAGACCGTGCGCGCCGTCGCCGCCGAGATCGGTGCCGCCCGCACCGCGATCCGGCTCTCGCCCGGCAACGGGTACAACGACATCGACGAGCCCGCCCCCGAGGCCACGTACAGCGCACTGGTGCAGGCGATCGAGCCGCTCGGGCTCGCCTACCTCCACCTGGTCGAGGGCGCGGCCGGTGACCGTGAGCTGACCGAGTCCCTGCGCAAGCAGTTCAACGGCACCCTCGTCCTCAACCCGGCGAGCGAGGGCCCGACCGGGCCCGAGGCGCTCGCGCTGATCGAGGAGGGAGTGGCCGACATCGTCTCGTACGGCGTGCTGTTCCTGGCCAACCCGGACCTGCCCGAGCGGCTGCGCGCGGGTGGTCCCTTCAACACCCCCGATGCCACCACCTTCTACGGGGGCGACCACCGCGGGTACACGGACTACCCGGTTCTGGGAGCGTGACTCCGGGCGGCACGGGCCCAGGGAAGGTGCGGGTTCCGCTGGCGCGCCCTCACCGCCGGACGGCTGACGCGTCACCCCGACGCGTCAGCCGTCCAGAGGCCCGGGCGGACCCGATGTTTCGGCGGGCCGGCGTGGACGCCGGCTGCCGGTTCCGGCACCTCGGTGTGCGGCGGGCCCGGCCCGAGGGTGGGCCCGCCGCGGTCCCTACGCCTTCTTCAGGGTGAAGTCGGTGGTCACCGTTCCCTTCTTGACGACCTTGACGGTGGCCACCGTCGGGGCGTAACCGTCCTTGGCGACGATCACGGTGAGGGGGTTGTTACGGGCGTCCAGCCAGAGGGAGTAGTGGCCGTCCTTGTCCGTGATCAGGGTGTACGAGGACGCCCATGAGTCGATCTGGACGGTCGCCCCCTTGAGGGGTGCTGTGGCGCCGGTGGCCGACTTGCCGAGCACCGTTCCGGTGATCTTGCCCCAGGTGTTCGGCGGGGCCACCGTCATGGTGACGGGGACCGGTGCCACCGGGTAGGGGGTGCTGGCCGAGATGCCGATCTGGGCCGTGAACTCACCGGGCTGGGTGATCTCCTCGACCGAGGCGTTCAACGCCACCGCGACCGAGACGCTGTCCCCCGGGTGGAGTTTGACCTCCGAGGTGTCCAGCGACAGCCAGCTGACGTCCGAGCCGCCGGCCTGGTCGTAGCCGGCCAGCAGTTCCACCGCGGTGGACGGGGAGCTGGGGGCGTCCGCCCCGCCGACCTTGTAGAAGCCGGGGGCACCGCCGCCGCGGTAGGTCGCCACGTCGGCGTTGGGCAGGGACGACCAGGTCCCGGCGTCCGGGTCGTAGGCGTACCCCGCATTGGTGAGGGCGCCGCCGCTGACACCGGAGGAGACCAGCAGCAGCCCGTTGGCCGACGTGTAGGACGAGGCCCACACGGTCTCCGGCATGTCCGGCAGGGCCGACCAGGAGTCGGCGGACGGGTCGTAGGCGTACGCGGACTTCAGCTCACCGGCACTGTTGGTACCGCCGGCGCAGTACAGCAGCCCGCTGATGCTGCCGCAGGATTCCCAGGCGACGTTCTCCGGGTAGTCCGCCGCGGTGGACCACGAGTCGTCCGACGGGTCGTACACCGTCACCGCGGTGGAGCCGCACGCGGTGGTGCAGCCACCGACGGAGTACAGCTTGCCGTTCAGGACCGCGGAGCCCGCGCCCGCCAGCGGAGCCGGCGAGGAGGCACCGGTCGTCCAGGTGTTGGAGGCGGGGTCGTAGATCTCCAGCTTGGCGTCCGGATCCCCGCCGGCGCCCCAGCCGCCGGCGATGTACAGCTTCCCGTTGATGAAGCCGCGGGCCGGTGCCTCCCGGGTGTCGGCCGCGTCGGCCAGCTTCGTCCAGCCGTCCGCCGCGTCGTAGGAGTACAGCGACCTGGTGTCGTCCGTACCGTCGTAGCCGAACGCCGAGTAGATCTTGCCGTCGTTCACGGCGACCGCGTTGTCCATGATGGCCTCGGGCAGATCGGCCACCGTCTGCCAGGCGTCACCGCCTTCGGCCGGAGAGGCCGTGGCACCGGCGGTTCTGCCGGCCTTCCGGCTCTTCGACGACAGGGGCGAGTAGGACCCCTTCTCGCTGATCAGCGGGGCGCCCGAAGCGGCCGGTGTGTAGGCGCCGCTCTTCTCCTCCAGCTTGACGGTGGCGTCGGCGCCACCGGTGTTCTTGATCGTGACGGTTCTGGTGGCCGCACCGCCCCAGGCGAGCGGGGCGGTGACCGCGGCGGGGGTGACCTTGAGACGTCCCGCCTTGAGGGAGAAGTCCTTGGTCACGGTCGAGTCGGCGGCGAGGGTCACAGCCTTGGAGGCGCTGGTGTACTTGGCCTTCGCGGCCGTCACGGTCTGCTTGCCGACCGGTGCGAAGGCCCAGAAGAAGCCGTCACCGAGCGCCGCGTCGTCCGGGGTGGCGGCCGAGGTCGTGCTCACGGCGCCGTCGCCGGTACCGGTGAGCGTCCCGCCTGCGATGCCGGCACCGGTGTTGGCGTCGGTGACCTGCCCGACGACAAGGCCGCCGGGGACGGCCGACAGACCGCGGGAACCGATGAACACGTCATCGAGCTGCCACCACCAGCTGAACTTGCCGGTGAAGTGGAACCGCACCCGGACGTCGGACTCGCCGGCTTGGCCGGTGAGCGCAAGGGTGACCTTGGAGCCGGTGACGGCGGTGGTGTGCGAGGAGACCTTGGACCAGGTGGTGCCTCCGTCCGAGCTCACCTCGACGTCGGCCTTCTGGCCGGAGTACGGCTTGTAGCTGGTCCGGTAGCTCAGCTCGGGCAGCTCCGTGTCCGAGAAGTCGAAGGACGGGCTGGTCAGTGTGGAGTCCTGGACCTTCCCGCTGCCCGCCTTGTCGCTGTCCACGATGGCGAAGGCGCCCTTGCCGCCGGTGGTGTTCGTCCGCTTGCCCGGGTCGTCGAACTCCCATCCGCCGGTGGTGCCCTCGGCGTTGTCGACGGTCCAGCCCTCGGGTGCCGATGCGGTCGAGTCGAAGGGCTCGGTGACGCCCTCGTCCGTGACGGTGTAACCGGGCGCGGTGCCCGCCCAGACGTCCACCGGCAGGGTCACATTGGCGGAGACCGCCGCATCGCCCACGGTGATGTCCTTGGTGGCGCTCCGGTAGCCCGGGTAGTTGCTCGTGACCTTCAGGGTGTACGACTTGCCGGCCGGGAGGTCGAGCGCGTAGGTGCCGGTGGCCGGGTCGGTCTCGACGGGCGTGCCGGGCGCCCCCTCGACGCTGATGGCCGCGTAGAGCGGCCAGCCGTGGCCGGAGCCGTCGGTGACCTTGCCGGACACGGTCCGGGTCGGGACCGGGGTGAGCGCGAGGTTCCTGGTCACCGCGGTGCCGTCGGTGATCTCGACGCCGGGGAAGGTGGCCGTGGTGTAGCCGTAGGCGGCGGCCTTCAGGTCGTAGGTGCCCGGCGGAAGAGTCAGCGAATAGCCGCCGTCCGCACCGGATGTGGCCCGGGAGTCGCCCGCGGTGATCTCCGCGCCCGCGAGGGGTTCGCCGGTGGCGGTGTCGGTGACGCCTCCGCTCAGCACGCCGTGCGGCCCGCTGCGGAAGGCCTGCACGCCGTTGGGTGTACCGAGACCGGTCGGACCGTCCCAGCCCGTACCCGCACCGCACAGCTTGGCCGGGGTACAGGAACCGTTGGTGCCGTCCACGACGTCGTTCAGACCGCTGCCGCCGGCGGCGTAGGGGTAGGCGGCCGGGTAGGAGCCCGCGGGCGGGGTACCGGCGGCCGCGTACACGCCGGCGATGATGGGTGAGGAGGCGCTGGTGCCGCCGTAGACGGCCCAGCCGTCCCCGCCGTAGGTCTGGTAGACCGAGACACCGGTCAACGGGTCGGCGACCGCGGCGACGTCGGAGACCGCTCGCTTGCCGCAATCGGTGCTGACGCCCTCCTGCCAGGCCGGCCGGGCCTCGTAGAGCGAGCAGCCGGAGCCCGGTCCGCCGTAGCTGTTGAACCAGACCGATTCGGACCAGCCGCGGGCGGTGGAGGAGTCCTGCTCCAGGGCCGTGCCGCCCACGGAGGTCACGTACTGGGAGGCCGCGGGGTAGGAGACGCCGTACGCGCTGTCGCCCGAGGAGGCGACCACGGCGACGCCCGGGTGGTTGTAGTGGGCGTCGAATTCGGTGGTCTCCGCCGGGTCCTCACCACTGCCCGGAACGCTGGAGTAGCCCGTGCCGTAGGAGTTCGAGACGTACTTGGCGCCCTGGGCGACCGCCTGGTCCACGGCGGCGCCCATGTCCTCGAAACTGGCGGAGTCGGCTTCGACCAGGACGATCTTCGCGTACGGCGCGGCGGCCGAGACCATGTCCAGGTCGAGCGAGATCTCGCCGGCCCAGCCGCTGTCGGCCGCCGGGTAGTCGGTGCCACCGCGCTGGTCGACCTTCTTGAAGCAGCCGTTGTCCGTGGTGCAGGCCGGCAGTCCGTACTGCGCCCGGTAGACCGCGAGGTCCTCCTCGGCCGTCGGGCCGTCGTAGGCATCGACGATGGCGATCGTCTGACCCGCCCCGCCGTCGGCCGGCAGGTTGTAGGCCCCCTGGAGCGCGGTGGCGCCCCACCCGTCCGGGGTGGCGGCGTCGGGCTGGACGCCCTTCCTGGCGCTCACGTCGGTGCGGCGCAGCGCGAAGCAGCGGACGTGGCCGGGCCCGGGATCGGCGCAGGAAGCCTCCACGGACGGTTTCGTGTTCGGGTCAGTACTCGCGGAAGCCGTCGCGGTCGCCGCCGGAGCGGTGAGCCCCAGTAATGCGATGGCTGAGGCGCCGGCCAGGGCGGTCAGCCCGGTCCAGGCGGATCTTGTCCGTCTGGCAGCCGGTCTGGATATGCCGGTGACAGTCAATTGCGTGTCTCCCATGTGATGCACGGGGCGACCACACGCTTTTCAGGTCGACGGCGAATGGTATTCGCCGGTCACCACTTAGCCGGTATTTGGGAGGCATATGTCAATGATGCGATCGTTAATTGTTTATTTCTCGCGGGCCGAAGTGGATCATTTCGAGCGAATCGAGCGGAAAGAGGCGCCCGGTCGATTTCAGTGGTCTAGGCCTGAGGGGCCCGCCGTTCGACTCGCGCGATGGCGGGATGCGTGGGGTTGGGGTGGAGTTGTCCAGGGCTGACCCATCTACCGTTAAGCCGTGATATCACGGTCAAAAGTGACGTCCGGGTCGGCAGGGTCGGGGCGACCGTGATCGGCGGTGTGCGTTCGGGGAGTAGTCCGAATCCGCCAGGATGGGGAGTTCCATTCCAGCCACGTGATCATGATTCATGGGGGCGGAGGTCCCGGGGTGGTGCCGGTGACCGGCGCACTCGCTGATGGGGGAATGATTTCGCGACTGGTTTCGGACATGATTTGTGTAGACGGCACGGGTGTGGTGGATATCTGCTTGCGGGTGTTCATGGGAAATTCCGCTCCGCCTTGCGGGTTCCGTGTGACGGTTTGCCGATCGGGCGGAAAGGAGCCGAAAGCGTGAGCGGGCGGAATGTTTATCCGCGGCGGTCCGGTGAAGATACCGGCGAGCCGGGGGAGCCAAACCCGGTCCGAAGGGCTTCTGGATGGAAGAGCGGAAGGATGGACGGGGAGGCGTCCGGTTCGCGGGGCCGGGCCTCGCGGTCCCGCTCTCACTGTGTCGTGCGGAGGGGTGCGTTCGCGTGGCGGGGGTCCACCTCGTCGCTTATTGGTCTAGACCGCATCGAGGTGCCCACAGGGTGTCGCCTTCGGGAGGTGCCGCCGGGGTGTGGCCGCGGCCGTTCCGGCGGGCGGTGGTCACGGGCGCCGGGGCGCCCACCTCACGCCGACTCGCGGCGCACCAGCTCGGTGGGCAGTATCACCGCGGCCGGGTCCTCCCCGCCGATCTGCGCGAGCAGCACCCGTACCATCTCGGCGCTGATCCGGTCCCACGGCTGACGGATCGTCGTCAGCGCCGGCCGGGAGGCGAGGGCCGCGGGGGAGTCGTCGAACCCGCCCACCGCGACGTCCTGCGGCACCCTGCGCCCGGCCCTCTCCAGGGCGGCGAGCACGCCCTGCGCCATCAGGTCCGACGCGACGAACACCGCGTCCAGATCGGGTGCCCGCTCCAGCAGCAGTCCGGCGGCCGCCTCGCCGCCCGCCCGGCTGTAGTCGCCCGGCACGATCAGCGCGTCGTCGGCGGGCAGTCCGCAGTCGGCCAGCATCTCGCGGTAGCCCGCGAGCCGCTCCACGCCGCCCGGGGTGTCCAGCGGGCCGCTGACCGTGCCGATCCGGCGGCGCCCCGACTCGTACAGGAAACGCACCATGTCCCGGGCGCCGTCCCGGTCGTCGGCCGCCACATAGCTGACCTTGGAGCCTTGTCCGAGCGGTTTTCCGCAGGCGACGAGGGGGACGCCCGCCTCGTGCAGCTGGGCGGCGACCGGGTCGCCCGAGTGGCTGGAGACCAGCAGGACCCCGTCCACATGGCCGGCGATGTAGCGCATGTTCCGGCGGCGCTCGGCCTCCGTGCCCGCGATCATCAGCAGCAACGGGATGTCGTGCGCGGCGAGCGCGCTCGTGCAGCCGCGCAGCAGCACATTGAAGTTCGGGTCCTCGAAGAACCGCTCCTGCGGCTCGGTGAGCAGGAACGCCACCGAGTCGGAGCGGCCCGTGATCAGTGACCTGGCGTGCCGGTTCACCGTGTAGCCGGTCTTGCGGATGGCGGAGTTGACCGCGTCCAGCGCGGCCGGGCTGACGTTGTGACCGCCGTTCAGCACCCGGGAGACCGTGCCCCGGGAGACCCCGGCCTCCCGCGCCACGTCATGGATCGTCGGCGGCCGTCGGCGTCCCGTACCGGTCTGTTCTGTGCGGCTCATGGTGCGTGATCTTTCGTCAAGTGACGTCCTGGCGGGGCCCGTCAGGACTTTACGGCCCCGGAGAGCAGGTCGAGGCTCCAGAACCGCTGGATGACCAGGAACAGGGCGATCAGCGGGACGATGGCCAGCAGCGCCCCCGTGATCACCAGCGTATAGAGGGCCGGAGTGGTGGAGCCCTGCTGGAGCAGGGTGAACAGCCCCAGCGTGACCGGGAACTTCTCGTCGTCGCCGAGCATGATGTACGGCAGCAGGAAGTTGTTCCAGATCGCGACGAACTGGAAGAGGAAGACGGTCACCAGGCCCGGCAGCATCATCGGCAGGGCGATGGTCCGGAAGATCCGCCACTCCCCGCCGCCGTCCATCCGGCCGGCCTCGATCACATCGCCCGGCACGGCGGCCGCCGCGTAGATCCGGGCGAGGTACACCCCGTACGGGGAGAGGATCACGGGCAGCATCACCGACAGGTAGGAGTCGGTCAGGTCGGCCTTCGCCATCAGCAGATACTGCGGCACCGCCAGGATCACCGGCGGCATCAGCACCCCGGCCAGCAGGATGTTGAAGATGCTCTCCCTGCCGCGGAAGCGGTACACCGCCAGCGCGTACCCCGAGACGGCGGAGACCGCCGTGGACAGCAGCGCGCCCACGCCGGCGTAGAGGGCCGAGTTGGCCATCCACTTCCAGTAGACGCCGTCGCGGTACGCGGACAGGTCGGAGACGTTGTCCGCGAAGCCGGAGCCGGGCAGGAAGGTGAAGGTGGAGAAGAGCTCGCTGCCGGACTTGGTCGAGGCGACCAGGATCCAGGCGACGGGCAGCAGGCAGTAGAGCGCGCCGATCAGCAGGGCGGCGGTGGGGACGAGGGCGAACCGGCGGGGGGCCGCGGTCAGGGGTCTCAGATGCGGCGTGGTCACTGGGAGGCCCCCTGCTTCGTACGGGAGTTGGCCGCCTTGAGGAAGCCGAAGGACAGGGCCAGGGTGGCGACGGCGATGATGACCGCCTGGGCGGCCGCCGCGTAGATGTCGTTGTTGACGAAGGCGTCCTGGTAGACCTTCATCAGCGGACTCCAGGTGGTGGAGAGGGAGTTGGTGAGCGGCTTCAGCGTCGTGGGCTCGTTGAACACCTGGAGGGTCGCGATGATCGAGAAGAAGAACGTCAGGACCAGTGACGGCGCCACCATCGGGATCTTGATCCTGAGCGCGATCTGCAGCTGCGAGCAGCCGTCGAGCCGGGCCGCCTCGAAGATCTCGGCGGGGATCGCCCGCAGCGAGGTGTAGATCACGATCATGTTGAAGCCGGTGCCGCCCCAGGCCGCGATGTTGGCGAGGGCCAGGTAGAGCGGTCCGCCGTCGAGCAGATCCGGCTGCGGCAGACCCGCCTTGTCCAGCAGGAAGTAGAACGGGCTGACGTCGGGCAGGTAGAGGAAGCCCCACATCAGGGCGGCGACGACGCCCGGGATCGCGTACGGGAGGAAGATCGCCAGCCGGGTGAAGCCGCGCAGCCGGAGCCGTTCGGTGTCCAGGAGCAGGGCGAAGAGCAGGGCCAGGCCCAGCATCACGGGGACGACGATGGCGCCGTAGCCGAGGATGCGCAGCGCGCCGTGCAGCAGCTCCGAGTCGGAGAGCGCGTCGGTGTAGTTGGCGAACCCGGCCCAGATCTCCTTGCGGGCGCCCTTGCCGAGGCCCAGTCCGCTGACCTCGGTCCGGCGGAAGCTGAGGTAGAGCGCGTAGCCGATGGGCAGGGCGAAGAAGAGCAGGAACAGCACCGTGGCGGGGATCAGGAAGGCGTACGGGGCGCTCTTGACCCCGTACGGCTTCCGGCGGCGTGCGCGTGTCACTCGGAGACTCCGAAGCCCTGCTTCTTCAGGTCGGCGACGGTGGCGTCCTGCATCGCGGTCAGGGCCGGCGCGAAGTCGGACTGGCTCTTGGCGGCCTTGGCGAAGTTGTCCTTGAAGGCGGTGTACGCGACGT
This sequence comes from Streptomyces sp. NBC_00385, assembly GCF_035917155.1. Lineage (NCBI taxonomy): Bacteria > Bacillati > Actinomycetota > Actinomycetes > Kitasatosporales > Streptomycetaceae > Streptomyces > Streptomyces sp. NBC_00385. Next base: position 6,854,566 of record NZ_CP107951.1, read on the forward strand.
TCACGTTCGGGCCCCAGGCGGCCGGGGCGGTGCCCTGGGCGATCTTGGCGGCCTCGGTGTAGAAGCCGGGCTGGTTGGCGAAGTAGGCCGGCGGCTTCGCGAGCGCGCCACCGGTCTGGGCGGCCGTGGCGGCGGGGTAGATCCCGCTCTCCTTCACCAGTGCGGCGAGCGCCGCGGAGTCGGTGTTCAGCCACTTGGCGAAGGTGGCCGCGGCCTCCTTGTGCTTCGAGTCGTTGGTGACCGCGGTGGAGGAGCCGCCCCAGCTGCCGGTCACGCTCTCGCCGGCCGTCCACTGGGGGAGCGGGGCCATGGCCCACTTGCCCGCGGTGTCGGGGGCCGCGGTGGTCAGGGTGCCCGGCGCCCAGACCGCGCTGACCCAGGCGATCTGCTTGCCGGTGTTGAGCGCCTTGTTCCAGGCCGGGGTGTACATCGGCTGGTTGTCGATGGCGCCCTCCTTGACCAGGCCGCCCCAGAAGCCCGCGACCTTCTGCGTGGCCGGGTCGTCGATCGCGACCTTCCACTTGTCGCCGGAGGTGGTCCACCACTGGGCGCCGGCCTGCTGAGCGAGGCCCGCGAAGAGGCCGGAGTCGTTGGAGGAGAACGTGGTGAGGTCCTTGTCCGGTGCCTTCTTCTTCAGCGCCCGGGCGGTCTCGGCGAACTCGTCCCAGGTGGTGGGCACCGACAGGCCGTACTGCTTGAACAGGTCCTGGCGGTAGTAGAACATCAGCGGGCCGGAGTCCTGCGGCAGCGCGTACAGGGCGTCCGAGCCCAGCGTCGCCTGCTGCCAGACACCGTCGGCGAACTTCCCCTTGGCGTCGCCCGCCTCCTTGGATATGTCGGCCAGCACATCGTTGGAGACCAGGGTGGGGAGCGCCTGGTACTCGGCCTGCACCAGGTCGGGGGCCTTGTGCGCCTTCGCCGCGGTGATGATCTTGGTGACCAGGTCGTCGCCCGAGGCCTGCTTCTTCACGGTGACCGTGATGCCGGCCTTCTTGCCCTCGCCCTTGTTCCAGATGTCCGCGACCTTGTCCAGGCCGGGGGCCCAGGCCCAGTAAGTGAGCGATACGGGGCCGGAGGCGGCCGGGCCGTCGCCGCTGCCGTCGTCGTCCGACGAGCCGCAGCCCGTGAGCAGTGCGGTGGCGGCGAGCACGGCGGCCGTGGACGCCGCGACGATGCGGTACTTCATGGATGTCTCCCCTGACGAGAAGCGAGGGTGCAGCGCTGATGTGCGCTGTGAGCGTTCACAGTAGAGAAACGAAACCGACACTTGTCAATGGTTGATGCTGTGCGGTTATGTTGGGCCTGCGCCACCGAGAGTGTGTGTGCACGTTCCCAGAAGTTGTACCAAAGAGCCCAGGAGACGCCCATGCCGCACACCCCTCGCGCGACTGCCCCGCAGGGTCTGCACCAGCTGGCCTTCGGCGGCGACTACAACCCCGAGCAGTGGCCCGAGGAGGTCTGGCACGAGGACATGCGCCTCATGCGGGAGGCCGGCGTCACCATGGTCAGCGTCGGGATCTTCTCCTGGGCGCTGCTGGAGCCCGAACCCGGGCGGCACGACTTCGGCTGGCTCGACCGGCTCCTGGACCTGCTGCACGTCAACGGCATCCGCGCCGACCTCGGCACCCCCACCGTCGCCCCGCCCGCCTGGTTCTACCGCGCCCACCCCGAGGCCCTGCCGCTCAGCCGGGACGGCGTCCGGTACGCCTTCGGCTCGCGCGGCGCCATCTGCCACAGCAACCCGGACTACCGGGCCGCCGCCGCGGACATCACCGAACAGCTCGCCCGCCGGTACGCGAACCACCCCGCCCTCGCCCTGTGGCACGTCCACAACGAGTACGGCGTCCCGGTCAGCGCCTGCTACTGCGACAACTGCGCCGCCCACTTCCGCCGCTGGCTCACCGCCCGCCACGGATCCGTCGAGGCCGTCAACGAGGCCTGGGGAACCGCCTTCTGGGGCCAGCGCTACCGCGGCCTCGACGAGATCGACCCGCCCCGCACCACGCCCACCGTCGGCAACCCGGCCCAGCAGCTCGACTACGCGCGCTTCGCCGACGCCACCATGCGCGAGAACTTCTGCGCGGAACGCGACATCCTGCACCGGCTCGCCCCCGGCATCCCCGTCACCACCAACTTCATGACCGCGCTCAGCCAGTGCGACTCGGTGGACTACTGGGCCTGGGGCCGCGAGGTCGACCTCGTCACCAACGACCACTACCTGATCACCGACGGCCGTCGCACCCACGTCAACCTCGCCATGGCCGCCGACCTGACCCGCTCGGTCGCGGGCGGCGCCCCCTGGCTGCTCCTGGAGCACTCCGCCGGCGGCGTCAACTGGCAGCCCCGCAACCCCGCCAAGCGCCCCGGCGAGATGGCCCGCAACAGCCTCGCCCACGTCGCCCGCGGTTCCGAGGGGGCGATGTTCTTCCAGTGGCGCCAGTCCCTGCGGGGCGCGGAGAAGTTCCACTCGGCGATGCTCCCGCACGCCGGGACGGACTCCCGGATCTGGCGCGAGGTCACCCGGCTCGGCACCGATCTCGGCCTGCTGAACGGGATCCGCACCACCCGGACCGTCGCCGACGTGGCCATGGTCTGGGACTGGCAGTCCTGGTGGGCGCAGTCCCTGGAGTGGCGCCCCAGCCAGGACCACGACGCCCGCGAGCGCGCCGACGCCTTCTACGCGTCGCTCTTCGACAGCCACCTCACCGTCGACTTCGCCCACCCCGACGCCGACCTGTCCGGCTACCCCCTCGTCGTCGTCCCGGCCCTCTACCTCGCCACCGAGGAGTCCGGCCGCAATCTCCGCCGGTACGTCGAGGGCGGCGGCACGCTCGTCGTCTCGTACTTCTCCGGCATCGTCGACGCCCACGACGCCGTGCACCCCGGGCCGTACCCGGGCGCGCTGAGGGACGTCCTGGGGCTGACGGTCGAGGAGTTCTCCCCGCTCGCCGAGGGGGGAACGGTCCGCCTGATCACCCCCGAGGGCGCCCCCGAGGGCCCGGAGCTGACCGGTGACCTCTGGTCGGACGTGGTGATCCCGCGCGGCGCCGAGACCATGTGGTCCTACGCCGACGGCATCCCGGCAGGCCGGCCCGCCGTCACCCGGCACCGCCTCGGCGAGGGCACCGCCTGGTACGTCTCCACCCGGCTGACCGGCGCCGACCTGGACGCCGTGCTGGACCGGGCCTGCGAGGACGCCCGCATCGCGCCCCGCACCGGCCTCCCGTACGACGTCGAGGTCGTCACCCGCACCGGCGACGCCGGCACGTACCTCTTCGTCATCAACCACACCGGGGGCGACGCCAAGGTGCCGCTCGACGCCCCCGGTACCGAACTCCTCACCGGAGAACCGGCCACGGGCCACCTCGCCGTACCGGCGGGCGCCGTCCGTGTGGTCCGCCTCGACAGCTGAGGACGCACGACCCGCTTCCCCCTGCACCTCCCGCGCAACGGTCGAAGGGACATCGACGATGTACGGAACGACGCACGGCAAGAAGAGAGCGGGGGTGCTGGCGGCCTCGCTCTCCGGCCTCCTGCTGGCAGCGCTCCCGGCCCTGCCCGCCCACGCGGCCACGGCCGCCACCACCCCCGCCAACACCGGATTCGAGTCCGGCGCCACCGGCTGGTCGACCTACTCGGCCGGCGGGCAGAACGCCGCCTCCTTCACCGAGGCCGGCGGCCACACCGGCAGCACCCGGCTCAGCCACTGGTCCGCCTCCGCCTACAAGGTGGAGACGTACCAGTACCTCACCGGCCTCACCGACGGCACGTACACCCTGAGCGCCTGGGTCAGGTCGGGCGGCGGCCAGAACGCCGCGTACCTCGCCCTGCGCAACTGCGGAAGCGCCGAACAGCGCACCGACCTGCCGCCCACCGCGAACGGCGGCTGGATCCGCCTCGTGACCTCGGTCGAGGTCACCGGTGGCTCCTGCACCATCAGCCTGAACTCGGACGCCCACGCGGGGGAGTGGGCCAACTTCGACGACATCGCCTTCACTCCCGGCGCCACCGGGCTCACCGTGAAGGGCGGTGACCTCTCCACCCTCCCGAAGAACGAGGCACACGGCGCCGTCTACCGCAGTGCGAGCGGCGCCACCGGCGACGCGATGAGCCTTCTGAAGTCCGCCGGGATGAACTACGTCCGCCTCAAGGTGTGGGTGAACCCGGCCGACGGCTACAACGACAAGGCCCACGTCCTGGCCATGGCCAAACGCGCCAAGGCCCTCGGCCTCAAGACCCTCGTCGACTTCCACTACTCCGACGCCTGGGCCGACCCCGGCAAGCAGAACAAGCCCGCCGCCTGGTCCGGCCACAGCTACGCGCAGCTGCGCACGGACGTGTACAACCACACGTACGACGTGCTGGGCGCCCTCAAGGCGCAGGGCACCACCGCCGACATGGTCCAGATAGGCAACGAGACCAACGCCGGAATGCTCTGGCCCGAGGGTTCCACCGACAACTGGTCCCAGCTCGCCGGACTCCTCACCTCCGGCGCGAACGCCGCGAAGGCCGTCTCCTCCGGCACGAAGGTGGCCCTGCACCTCGCCAAGGGCGGCGACAACGCCGGCACCCGCTGGTGGTTCGACAACGCCGTCGCGTACGGCGTGCCCTTCGACGTCATCGCGCTCTCGTACTACGGCTACTGGCACGGGCCGCTGGACGACCTCCAGACCAACCTCGACGACGCCGCCGCCCGCTACGGGAAGCCGGTCCTGGTCGCCGAGACGGCCTACGCGCACACCCTGGCCGACGCCGACGGCCTGGAGAACAACATCGCCACGGCGGACCAGCTCGTCAGTGGCTATCCGGCCACCCCGGCCGGCCAGGCGGCCAACCTCCGCGACGTGATGAACGTCGTCGAGGCGGTCCCCGGCGGCCGGGGCCTGGGCGCCGTCTACTGGGAGCCGGCCTGGACCGCCGTCAGCGGCAGCGGCTGGGACCCGGCCGACCCGGCGTCCGGCAACGCCTGGGAGAACCAGGCGCTGTTCGGCTACGACACGAAGCTGCTCCCGGCGGCGAGCTGGTTCTCCCACCGGTAACCGTCGGACGAAAGGCCCTACGGCTGCGGGGTCCCGTCCAGCGGGGCCCCGTGCCACTTCCACGACGTCACGCGCTCGCGGCCCGGCAGATCCGCGCGGCCGGTGGACCAGAGGAGGACGGCCCACCGGTCCTCGTCGGCCGGGGCGTCGGGGAAGAGCCGGGCCAGCACCCGGTCGCACAGGCCGGCGGGCGGCGTCCAGGTGACGCCGAGGCCCTGGGCGATGTCATGGGTGTGCGCGAGGGTCTCCACGATGCCCATCGCGGCGAACCCCTCCGGGTCCGAGACGCCGTAGGAGTGGTAGGAGCGGACATCGGGGGAGGCGGTCCGCACCATCGCGGACAGCAGGGCGCCGCTCGCCTCCAGGGTCTGGAGCAGCCCGGCGGTTCCCGCCTCCGGGTCCGCGAAGATCGCGTTCCAGGGGCCGCCCTCACGCTCCGGAGCCCAGCGATAGGGAACCTCGGTCTCCAACGGCGGCCTGCGCGGGCCGAGCTGGACGGCGTACGCGAAGAGGTCGTCGCTCAGGTGCTCGACGGTCTCCCAGCAGTCCCAGGTGAGCGTGCCCGCGGGGATGCGCCAGTCCTCGGCCGGCGAGCCCGCGAGCGTGTCCACCGCCAGGCTCACCGCCGATGTCACGTCGTCCGCGGTGACCGGCAGCCGCTTGCCGGTCAGCCGCGCGCGCTCACGCGCACTGCACTCCACACAGAACTCGTTGCCCTCCGGATCGGCCAGGGTCGCCCAGCCCCGCCCGTCCGGCCTGCGGCGGTCGGCGACCAGAGTGGCGCCGAGGCCGAGCAGCCGCTCGACCTCCTCGTCACGGGTGCGGTCCTCCGGCTGGATGTCGAGGTGGATGCGGTTCTTGACGCTCTTCGGTTCGGGCACGGTGACGAACAGCAGAGCGGCGTGGGGAGTTTCGACCAGGGCCTCGGGATCACCGGGGAAGTCGTCGTCGGCGAGGGAGGAACCCAGCACCTGCGCCCAGAACGTGCCGAGCTTGTAGGCGTCGGCGCAGTCGATGGTGACGTGGTGTACGCGTGAAGTCATGGGGTCACTGTCGCCGCTGACCCGTGCGGAGGTCCACCGAGTTGAAGCGGCGGGCGGATCCGCGTCGGTCCGTAACCCCTGCGCACCACCGGCAGCCGGGTCACTTCCTTTCCTCCCGGCTGTACAGCCGCCGCCCCTGCCCGCTCTTGTCCGCTCCCCGGTAGCCGGCGTATTCCTCGTCGTCGTTCGGACACCCGCCGAAGGTGTTCCCGCTGGTTCGGCCGTCGCACCATGCTGCCCCCGCCTTCGGAAATCTCTTGATCCTCACGCGGTTCACGCGGACGGACCCAGGGGATTCGCGGCGGGTGGTGAACATGCCGAAGGGGCGGTACGCATCGCTGCGCACCGCCCCGACCAGCCTTGGAGCGCCCCTACTTCACTGGCGTGAAGTCGCGCGCCCCGATGAACTCCGGGCGGCGGATCGGCGCCGCGAACGGCTCCTGGGCCGTGTTCTCCACGCTGTTGAACACGATGAAGACGTTGCTCCGCGCGTACGGGGTGATGTTGTCGCCCGACCCGTGCATCGCGTTGCAGTCGAACCAGGTCGCCGAACCGGCCCTGCCCGTGAAGAGCCTGATGCCGTGCCGGTCGGCCATCTTCGTCAGCGCCTCGTCGGACGGGGTGCCGGCGTCCTGCATCTGCAGGGACTTCTTGTAGTTGTCCTTCGGCGTCTCGCCCGCGCAGCCGAGGAACGACTTGTGCGAACCGGGCATGATCATCAGCCCGCCGTTGGTGTCGTAGTTCTCGGTCAGCGCGATCGACACGGACACGGTCCGCATGTTCGGCAGACCGTCCTCGGCGTGCCAGGTCTCGAAGTCCGAGTGCCAGTAGAAGCCCGAAGCCCCGAAGCCCGGCTTCACGTTGATCCTCGACTGGTGGACGTACACGTCCGAGCCGAGGATCTGACGGGCCCGGCCCACCACGCGCTCGTCGCTGACGAGACGGGCGAAGACCTCGCTGAGCCGGTGGACCTCGAAGACCGACCGTACGGAGTCCGACTTCGGCTCGATGATCGAGCGCTCGTCGGCGCGCACCGCCGGATCGGCGATCAGCCGTTCCAGCTCGGCGTGGTAGCCGGTCACCTCGTCCGGGGTGATCAGCTGGTCGACGGTGAGGAAGCCGTCGCGCTCGAAGCCCTGGAGCTCCTTGGCGGAGACCGGACCCGGTGCGCCCGGCGCGGACCAGATGACCGGGTCCTGGCGGGGAGTGGTCATCTCGGCGGCGCCGCGCGAGGGGTACAGGTCGGCGCGTACTTCGGTGGTCATGGTTCAGCCCTCCTCGGTCAGCAGCGGGTAGACACCGTTCTCGTCGTGGTCCTCCCGTCCGGTGACGGGGGGATTGAAGACGCAGACACAGCGGAAGTCCGTCTTCGGGCGCAGCGTGTGGTGCTCGTGCCCGTTCAGCAGGTACATCGTGCCGGGGGAGATCCAGTGCTTCTCGCCGGTCTCGTCGTTGGTGAGTTCGGCCTCGCCCTCGGTGCACAGGACGGCCTCGATGTGGTTGGCGTACCACATCGACGTCTCCGTGCCCGCGTACAGCACGGTTTCGTGGAGTGAGAAGCCGACCTTCTCCTTGGCGAGCACGATGCGCTTGCTCTCCCAGGTTCCGGAGGCGGACTTCACATGCCGGTCGGTGTTCTCGATGTCACTGAACGATCGGACGATCACGGTGGGTCGGTGCCTTTCTCTCTGCAACGGTGTTTCTCAGTGGGGCCGTTCGGGACGGCCCCGGGTCGGAGGCGGTCGGGTGACCTCGGTCCGAGGTCACCCGACCGCCTCTCAGGCGGTCTCGCGGACGCAGCGGGCCAGCGTGCGCAGGCCCTCGTCCAGTTCCTCGGGGGTGATGGTCAGCGGCGGCAGCAGCTTGACGACCTCGCTCTGCGGGCCGGAGGTCTCCAGCAGCAGTCCCAGCTCGAACGCGCGGGCGCAGACGGCGGAGGCGCGCGCCGGGTCGTTGAACTCCATGCCCCACACCAGTCCGCGGCCGCGGAACTGAGCGCTGTCGTGCTCGCCGCAGATCGCCAGCAGGGCCTGCTCGACCTGCTCGCCGCGGGCCAGCGTCTGCTTCTCCATCTGGCCGTCGGCCCAGTAGGCGTCGAGCGCGGCAGCGGCGGTGACGAACGCCGGGTTGTTGCCGCGGAACGTGCCGTTGTGCTCGCCCGGCTCCCAGATGTCCAGTTCGGGCTTGAACAGGCAGAGCGACATGGGCAGTCCGTAGCCGCTGATGGACTTCGACAGCGTCACGATGTCCGGCGTGATCCCGGCCTCCTCGAAGGAGAAGAAGCCGCCGGTACGGCCGCAGCCCATCTGGATGTCGTCGACGATCAGCAGCATGTCCTGGCGGTGGCACAGCTCCTGGAGCGCGCGCAGCCACTCGGCGCGGGCGACGTTGATGCCGCCCTCGCCCTGGACGGTCTCCACGATCACGGCGGCGGGCTTGTTGAGCCCGGAGCCCTGGTCCTCCAGCAGCCGCTCGAACCAGAGGAAGTCCGGGACCGTGCCGTCGAAGTAGTTGTCGAACGGCATCGGGGTGCCGTGCACCAGCGGGATGCCGGCCCCGGCCCGCTTGAAGGCGTTGCCGGTGACGGCGAGCGAGCCGAGCGACATGCCGTGGAACGCGTTGGTGAACGAGACCACGGACTCGCGGCCCTTGACCTTGCGGGCCAGCTTCAGCGCCGACTCGACCGCGTTGGTGCCGGTCGGGCCGGGGAACATCACCTTGTACGGCAGGTCGCGGGGCCGCAGGATGACGTTCTGGAACGTCTCCAGGAACGCGCGCTTGGCGGTGGTCGCCATGTCCAGGCCGTGGGTGATGCCGTCGCGCTCGATGTAGTCGATCAGCGCGCGTTTCAGAACCGGGTTGTTGTGGCCGTAGTTGAGCGAACCGGCGCCGGCGAAGAAGTCGAGGTACGAGTGGCCGTCCTCGTCGGTCAGCCGGGCGCCCTGCGCGCGGTCGAAGACGGCGGGCCAGCCTCGGCAGTAGCTCCGTACCTCGGACTCCACGGTCTCGAAGACACTCAGGGCGGGCGGGGTGATGGTCACAGCGGGTCTCCTGCGTGAGGGGGGTGTGACGGGCGGAGGTGAAGGTGACTACGACGGGCGGCACCCGCCGGAAGGGCCTGCTCAGGCGTGGAACGGGCCGATGCTGTAGAGCACTTCCGGCAGGTGGGTGCCCTCGGGGAACAGGCCGCCGTCGAAGAGCACCTCGCGTTCCAGTGCCACGTCGTGGCGCTGTGCGTAGGAGGTGAACAGGCGGTCCGACGCCTTGTTGTCCGGGGTGATGGTCGTCTCGACCGAGGCGAGGCCCTGCTCCGCGGCGACGCGTGCGGTCAGGTCGTCCAGCAGCTTCGCCGCCAGGCCGGTTCCGCGGTGGCCGTGGTCGACGGCCACCTGCCAGACGACGAGCGTCTCGGGGCGGTCGGGCCTGATGTACCCCGTCACGAAGGCGACCGGGGAGCCGGTCTCGTCGCGGGCGACCACGGAGGTCGCCGCGAAGTCACGGCACCACAGCAGGTAGCTGTACGAGGAGTTGAGGTCCAGGACCTTGGAATCGCGGGCGATACGCCAGATCGCGGCTCCGTCCTCCACTCGTGGGGTGTCGATGGTGATGAATTCGCTTCGGGCACGTGCAAAATCTGCTGGTGCGGCGGTCATGCGAATTGAATTTACCCAGCAAATTTCTAAATTGCATCGGGCCAGGGGGTTGGGTGAAGCAGTGTGCTGTGTTATCACGCGAGCGTGCGCCCCAGCGCGAAACCGCTACGCTTTCTTCCGATTTGGTACGCATTTATCCGGCATAACGCCCCCGTGTGTGGAGTCGGTCACAAGGTCGTAACTCTCACGCGACGCAACCGAATTGTGGAGATCGGCCGCCGTCGAAACTGGGGTGTTTAGCCTTCGGGAAAGCGGGCAGAAGAATGTGGGGAGCTGCTCTGAATAAGGCAGCTCCCCACATTTATTGATTAAGCCTGAATTTATGCGGTGGTCCAGGTTTCCGAAACGGCCTTCCGGGCAGCTTCCAGATCGACCTGCCGGCCGGTATCGGCCAGCGCCGCCCCCAGAGCCGCGAGCGAGGAGAGCACCGCGCCCCGCGTCGCATCCACACCGTAGTGATTGACCCGGATCATCTCCTTGGACAGCGCCCCGCCTCCCGCGATCAGCGGCAGCGACGGGTCGGCCGCCCGTGCCTGCGCGACCAGTTCCGCGGCGTCCACGCCGTCCGGCGTCCGCAGCGTGGTCGCCACCGGCGCGGCATCCCGCGCCTCGTGCACGTACGGCGTCAGGCCACCGCCCAGTGCCACCGCGCCGGCCCGGGTCGCCGCGGCCGCGGCGGCGTGGCGCGCCATCAGCGCGTCCAGTCCCTCCGCCTCGATCCGCTCCACACAGGCCTCCAGGGCCAGCATCTCCAGCTGGGCCGGGGCGTGCAGCAGCGCCCGGCGGCCGCCGTCGATCCAGCGCTCCTTCCAGTCCAGCAGGGAGAGGTAGGAGCGGCGCGGGGCCTGTGCGTTGGCGGCCATCCGCTCCCAGGCACGTGCGCTCACCGACACCGCGGACACCCCGGCCGGACCGCCCATCGCCTTCTGCGCCCCGATCACGCACAGGTCCACGCCCCAGGCATCCGGCAGCAGCGGCTCGGCGCCCACCGAGGCGACGGCGTCCAGCATGAACAGCGCCCCGTGCGCGCGGACGACCTCACCGATCTCCGCGACCGGGTTGGTGTTGCCGGTGGCAGCCTCCGCGTGCACCAGGGACACGAAGTCGATCTCCGGGTGCGCGGCCAGCGCGTCGGCGACCTGGCCGGCGGTGACCGCGGTGTGGAAGGGCACCTCCAGATCGATGACCTCGGCGCCGCAGTCGCGCAGCCAGTTGCCGAACGTCTGCCCGTACGGCCCCGTGACGACGTTCAGCGCCGTCGATCCGGGCCGGGCGCCGCCTCTGATGCAGCCTTCGAGGGGGAGGAGCGCCTCGCCCTGCATGATGACGACGTCCTGCTCGGTGGCGAGGAGACCGGCCACCCGCCGCTCGATCGCCGCGAAGTGCGCGGCGGTGAGCGGGGTCAGGTCGAGGAAGGGGTGCGTCACGGTGGTGCTCTCTTCGGGATCGGATCGGTGTGCGGACCGGCCTGCGGGCCAGGCCTGCACCGAGGGTACCGAGCCCTCCGGAGGCGGCCCGGACCCGTCCGCCGGAAGGGGTCCGGCAGGGCGTGGCGCCCGGCCCGGCGCCTCGTACAGTGCTGTCCATGAGTGATCACGAGGCGCCGCGGGTGCTGCAGGTGAAGGGGCGGGTGCTCGTCGGCCCCGACGACGTCAGGGACGAGATCTGGGCGGTCGACGGGCGGGTGACGTACGAGCGGCCCCCGGGTGCGGACGAGGCGGTCGTCGTCACCGGCTGGGCCCTGCCCGGACTGGTCGACGCCCACTGCCACGTCGGGCTCGACCACCACGGCGCCGTCGACCCGGCGACCACCGAGAAGCAGGCCCTGGACGACCGCGAGGCGGGCGCGCTGCTCCTGCGGGACGCGGGGTCGCCCGCCGACACCCGGTGGATCGACGACCGCGAGGACCTGCCGAAGATCATCAGGGCCGGCCGGCACATCGCCAGGACGCGGCGGTACACCAGGAACTACGCGTACGAGATCGAGCCGGACGAGCTGGTGGCGTACGTCGGACAGGAGGCGCGCCGCGGTGACGGCTGGGTGAAGCTCGTCGGCGACTGGATCGACCGTGAGGTGGGCGACCTGACCGCCTGCTGGCCGCGCGAGGAGGTCGGGGCCGCCATCGCCGAGGCGCACCGGCTGGGGGCCCGGGTCACCGCGCACTGCTTCGCCGAGGACTCGCTGCGCGATCTCGTCGAGGCCGGGATCGACTGCATCGAGCATGCGACCGGGCTGACCGAGGACACCATCCCGCTCTTCGCCGAGCGCGGGGTCGCGATCGTGCCCACCCTGGTCAACATCGCCACCTTCCCCACGCTCGCCGAGGGCGGCGAAGCCAAGTACCCCCGCTGGTCCGCCCATATGCGCCGGCTCCACGAGCGCCGCTACGACACCGTGCGCGCCGCGTACGACGCGGGAGTGCCGGTGTTCGTCGGAACCGACGCCGGCGGGGTGCTCGCCCACGGTCTGGTGGCCGACGAGGTCGCGGAGCTCGTCAAGGCGGGCATCCCGGCCCTGGAGGCCCTGTCGGCGACGACATGGGCGGCCCGTGCGTGGCTCGGCAGGCCGGGGCTGGAGGAGGGCGCGCCGGCCGACCTGGTGGTGTACGACGAGGACCCGCGGGCGGACGTGCGCGTGCTGGCGGCCCCGCGCCGGGTCGTCCTGAACGGGCGGGTGATCGGCTGATCCGGGTGTCCCGGGACGGGAGGTGCCGTGTTGACCGGCAGTGACCTGGAGTGCACACGCTCGTTGAATCACTCCGCGAACTCCGCGCACTCCGGTGCGAGAGGCTTCCGAGCCGCCCGCGTTCAGTGAAACGGGTGAACTCAAGGAACGCACGTGCCGGATTATTCGAATACAGGCACGGAAACCCCCCTTTGGGGTGAACTCACGTCAGGTGTCTGTCAGTTCACCCTCTGTGCGTAAAGATTCACGGAGTCGAGGCCACCGGTGCCCGCGATGTCCCCCATTGGACGGCGCCGGTGGCTCCATGTCTCTTGTGGGGGTTCCACCATCTTGAACAGCAACACCTTCCGCCTCGCCGCCCTGGCGGTCGCCGCCGCTCCCGTCGCCCTGCTCGTCGCCGTCCCGGCGCACGCCACCACCGCGACGACCACCACGACCACCGGCGACGGGAAGGCGAGCGCGGTCGTGCTCCGTACCGCACTCGACGTCTCGCTCCTGAACAAGGCGATCGATGTGCCGCTCGAGGCCACGCTCAACGAGGTGCGGGCGCCGCGGAGCGCGGAGAAGACCGCGCTCAGCGTGAAGCTCGACGGCGTGGAGCACGGAGCGCCGGTCAAGGTGCTGCGTGCCGATGTGGCGACGGCGAAGGCGACCGTCGGCAAGCACCGCGCCGAGGGCTACAGCAATGTGGTGAAGGCGCGCCTGCACCTGCCCGGCCTGCCGCTGCTCTCGCTGGTCGAGATCGAGCAGGTCACCTCCAAGGCGGTCTGCGAGGTGGGCCGCAAGCCGGTCGCCGAGTCGAACGTGCTGGGGCATCTGAAGGTACTCGGCAAGCGCGTCACCCTGACCGCCGGAGGCACCACGCAGATCGCGGTGAAGGGCGTCGGCTCGGTGACGCTCGACCTGTCGAAGACGAGCACCACCTCGCGCACCGCCGCGGCGGTCGCGCTCCAGCTGAAGGTCGCGGTCAACCCGCTCAACCTGAACGTAGCCGACGTGAAGGGCGAGGTCACGCTTGCCGAGGCCACCTGCGAGACGCCGAAGGAGGCCTCCACGGGCGGCGGCGAGAACGGCGGTGGTGACAACGGCGGCGGCGACAACGGTGGTTCGACCGACGGCGGTTCGACCGACGGCGGTTCGACCGACGGAGGCTCGGACAACGGAGGCTCGGACAACGGCGGTTCCGGTAACGGAGGCTCCACCGACGGCGGATCAGGCACCGCGGGCTCCACGGCAGGTGACACGGCCGGCGACACCGGCGGCGACGTGAAGCCGCAGACCGGCACCGGTGACGCCCCGCAGACCGCCACCGACGCCGACCTCGCCGAGACGGGCAGCAGTTCCACCACGCCGTACGTCGCCGGAGGCGCAGCCCTCCTGCTGGCGGTCGGCGCCGGTGCCATGGTCGTGGCCCGGAGGCGTGCCCAGGGCTGACGCCCGAGGCCCGAGGGGGGCCGTAGGAGGGGAGGGAAGCGGCGTTCCACAGACGGAGCGCCGCTTCCCACTTGTGCGGCGGCACCGCCGAATTCGGACGACTGTTCCCGGGCGGCGGGGATCGGCGCTATGTTCGGCTGCCATGGACCAGACCACAGACCCGGCGGCCCCGGACGAGTCGGCGCCAAAGACCCCCACCGGGCAGCCGGACACCCTCTTCGAGCGGATCGGCGGCGCCGCAGCCGTCGCCGCCGTGGTGGACCTCTTCTACGCACGTGTCCTGGCCGACCCCGGGCTGACGCCCTACTTCGCGGGGAAGGACGTGACCCGCCTCAAGGCGCACCAGCGCGTCTTCGTCGGCAGCGCCCTCGGTGCCACGGCCCCCTACACCGGCCGGGCCATGGGCCACGCCCACCAGGAACTCGGCATCACCGGGCCCGACTTCGACCGGGTCGTGGAGCATCTCGCCGCGGCGCTGGCCGACGCCGGCGTCGATGCCGCCGCCATCGGCCTGATCGCCGCGAAGCTGGCCCCTCTCAAGCCGGACATCGTCAGCGGCTGACCGCGGACAGCGCCTGCAGGGCCTGGTCGAACGCCTGGAGGAACCGGTTGGTCGTCGTGCGGTCCCGTACCGCCAGCCGGAGCCAGTCGTCGCCGAGCCCCGGAAACGTGTCGCCGCGCCGTGCCGCGAAACCCAGCATCCGCAGCCGCTCACGTATCTCCGCGGCCCGCTCCAGCCGGATCAGCACGAACGGTCCCTGTGCCGGCTCCACGACCCGTATCTCGGTGAACTCCCGCAGACCCGCCACCAGATGGCAGCGGTCCACCGCGATCCGGTCCGCCGCCGCGGCAGCCTCGGCCAGCGCCCGCGGCTCCACACACGCCTCGGCCGCCGCCAGCGCCGGGGACGACACCGGCCACAACGGCTGCGCCTCCTCCAGCGTGCGGATGGTCTCCGGCGCGGCCGCCACGTACCCGATCCGCAGCCCGGCGAGCCCCCACGTCTTGGTGAGGCTGCGCAGCACCACGAGCCCGGGGATGTCCGTGCGGCCGCACAGCGCCTCGCGTTCGCCCGGCACCGCGTCCATGAACGCCTCGTCGACCACCAGCGTCCGCCCCGGACGCGCCAGCCGCTCCAGCACGGCCGCCGGATGAAGCACCGACGTCGGGTTGGTCGGATTGCCGACCACCACCAGATCCGCGTCGGCCGGCACGTCCGCCGGATCCAGCCGGAAGCCGTCCCCGGCCCGCAACAGCACCCGTCCCACCTCGTGCCCGGCCGCGCGCAACGCCGCCTCCGGCTCGGTGAACTGCGGATGCACCACGACCGGTCTTCGGGCCGGCAGCGCGCGGGCGATCAGCACGAACGCCTCCGCCGCACCCGCCGTCAGCAGGAGCCGCTCCGGTGGCAGCCCGTGCCGGGCGGCGACGGCGGCACGCGCCACGCGCCCGTCCGGGTAGGCGGCGAGCGCGCCCAGGGACGCGGCTATCCGCTCCTTCAGCCAGGCCGGTGGGGTCCCGGCCCGTACGTTGACGGCGAGATCGGTCAGATCCCGGCCCCGTCCCCGTACCTCCGCGTCACCGTGATGACGCAGATCGTGCGCGCCCGCGCCTGTAGCGTCGGGACTCTCAATGGGAGTGTGCATGACCGCCATGGTGGGGGTGGTGGTGATGGCCGTCGTCGTCAGGGTGGAAGTGCGGCTGCTGCGGCAGTCCCACCTTGTCCTCGAAGCCCGGCAGTGCGATCCGGTACACGCAAGAGTCGCAGTTCATCCGCAGATCGCCCTTGACGGCCTCCCGGTAGCGCTCCATGACCAGATCGAGCAGTTCTTCCGCGGCACCGATCACCTCGGCCGGCCGGACGTCCAGCCCGGGGTGGGCGGCGGCCCACTCCGTGGTCTGGTGACGCACCCGGTCCGGCAGGATGCCCGTGAAGAGGAAGTACGGCAGAACGACTATGCGCCCCGCACCCAGCTTCACGCAACGGTCCAGACCGGACGGCACATCAGGGGCGGCCAGCGAGACGAAAGCCGTCTCCACACCCGCGTAGCCCCGGCCCTCCCAGAACAGCCGCGCGGCCTTGTACACCTCGGCGTTGGCGTCCGGGTCGGTGGAACCGCGCCCCACCAGCAGAATCGTCACCTCGGACCGGTCCGTGTCGCCCAGCACCTCGTCCACCCGCCGCTCCAGCACCTTCAGCAGCGCCGGGTGCGGGCCCAGCGGACGCCCGTACGTGTACGAGATGCCCGGGTGACGCTCCTTCTCGCGGGTCAGCGCCGCCGGGATGTCGCCCTTGGCGTGGCCGGCCGACACCAGCATCAGCGGGACGGCGGCGAAGTGCTTGACCCCCTGCTCGACGAGCTCGGTCACCGCGTCGCCCAGCGGCGGCGGCGACAGTTCGATGAAACCGCCCGCGACGGGCAACTGCGGGTTACGGGCGCCGAGTTCGGCAACGAAGTCGCGGAAGGCGGCGGCCCCGCCCTCGTCCCGGGTGCCGTGGCCGGCGATGAGCAGTGCGGGCCGGTCGGTCGGGGTGTTCACGGATGCTCCTGGGTGCTCATGGGGGGTGGGGTACGGGTTGGTGGTGGCGGCCCGGTTCACGAAGCCGCCTGTGGCGCCGGGTCGGCCGTGGCCGACTGCCAGCGGTAGCCGCGCGGGGTGACCATGCGGCCCGCGATCTCACGCGTGGCGGTGTTGCCCACGGTGACGACGGTCATCATGTCGACGACCGCCGGGTCCAGGGCCGCGAGCGAGGTCACCCGGCTCGACTCGTCGGGCCGGGAGGCGTTGCGTACGACCCCGACCGGAGTGGCCGGGTCCCGGTGCTCCGACAGGATCGACAACGCCTTCGGGAGCTGCCAGTCGCGGCCCCGGCTGCGCGGGTTGTAGAACGTCACGATGATGTCGGCCTCGGCCGCGGCCCGGACCCGGCGCTCGATGACCTCCCACGGTGTGTGCAGATCGGAGAGACTGATCGAGACGTGGTCGTGGCCCAGCGGGGCGCCCAGGATCGCCGCCGCCGCCAGCGCCGCCGTCACCCCCGGCACACCCACCACGTCGATGTCGGCGCCCGCCTCGGCCAGTGCCGGCGACGCCATCGCGTACACCCCCGCGTCACCGCTGCCGATCAGCGCCACGGCATGGCCCCTGCGCGCCTCGGCGACCGCCGTGCGGGCCCGCTCCTCCTCGGCCCCGAGGCCGGACTCCAGAACCGTCGTACCCGGCCGCAGCAGATCCCGGATCTGGTCGACGTACTGATCGAGCCCGACCAGCACCGACGCCCGCCGCAGCTCGTCGCGGGCCCGCGGCGTCAGCAGGTCACGCGCCCCGGGTCCGAGCCCCACGACCGCGAGCCGCCCACGGGGCGCCCGGCGCACCACGGCACACGTGGCCATCGCCGCCCGCCCCTCGGGGGCCGACTTCCGCTTGGGCACGAGGAGTTCACCGCCGCCCGCGAGCGCCGCGGCCTCCGCGACCGAGGGCGTACCGACCGCGGCGAGGGGCGCGTCCGACGGATGCGGGACCTCGATCCGGGCCAGTTCCCCGGCCGGGTACGTACGCAGTGGCACACCGAGCCGTACGGCGGCGGCCACGATCCCGGGCTCGTGCGCCTTCGCGTCCACGGTCACCAGCTCCGCGATGCTCAACGGCGAGAGACCGGCCTCCGCCAGCGCGTCCCGGATCAGCCCGGACACCTCGTCCGCCGGCGCGTCCTTGGACGCACCGACCCCGACGACGAGCGACGCCGGCCGCAACACGGCCTCCCGTGACCCGAGTTCCACGATCCGGTCGGTGAGGTGCAGCACCGCGGACCCGGTGGCGTCGGGGCGCACGTTCGGCGGCAGGGCGGGCAACGGCCGTACCGCGTCCGCCCGCAACGCCACCGGAGCACCGTCCAGCATCGCCCGCGACACCCCGGCGACATCCCCCTCGACCGGGAGGCCCAGCATGTCCAGACCGGGCACGCCCGCCGCGTCCGTCGCCGTCGTCACCACCGGCGCCGCGCCGAGCACCTCACCGACCGCCACCGCCAGGGCGTTCGCCCCGCCGCCGTGCCCGCCGAGCAGAGCCACCGCGTGACGCCCCGCCTCGTCGACGCAGACGACGCCCGGGTCGGCGGCCTTGTCCGTGAGCAGCGGGGCGACCAGCCGCACCACGGCCCCCGTCGCGAGGAAGCACACCAGTTGCTCGCACTCGCCGAACGCCCGCTGCACGGCCTCGCGCACCGGACCGTCGTAGACCACGGCACGGCCGGGCCAGGCCGCGGCCAGCCGGTCACGGGCGACGGCGCCCGCCGCCGTCGCGGAGATCAGGCCGATCACTGGTTTGCTCCTTCGTTCGAACCGGCCGAGGGGCGGACGCCCCACAGCAGAAAGACCGGGTTGGCCGCGGCGAGCCGGGTCACGTCACCGGGCAGGGGCGCCAGCCGCGACGACTGCAGCAGCACGCCCTCGGGCTCCAGCCCGGCGGCAGCCAGTGCCGACCGCACCGGCCCGACCCGGTCCAGGGCCGCCACCGCGACCACGACCGCACGCCGTGCCCGTCGGGCACACGCCGTCACGATCGCGGGCAGCTCATGACCGCCGCCCCCGATGAACACCGCGTCCGGGTCCGCCAGATCGGACAGCACTATGGGCGCGGCACCGTGCACCGCCCGCACGTACACCCCGTGCGCGGCGGCGTTCGCCCGGATCCGCTCGACCCCGTCCGCCGTCTTCTCGACAGCCACGGCGGCCGCGCCGAGCCGCGCGCACTCCACCGCCACCGAACCCGAACCGGCGCCGATGTCCCACACCAGGTCACCCGTGCGCGGTCCGATCCGGGCCAGCGCCAGCGCCCGCACCTCGAACTTGGTGATCATCGAGTCACGGTGTTCGAACTCCGCCTCGTCCAGCGCCCAGCCGGCCGGACCGGCCGCCGGACCCGCCACCGTGCGTACCGGCGAAAGGGCCCGCGACTCGTCCAGGCACAGCACCACACTCACCGGATCCGGCCACGCACGGCCCGCCGCCTCATGAAGCGTCAGCCGCTCGACGCGCTCGTGCTCCGGATCCCCGAGCGCCGTCGCGACGACCAGGGTCCGCTCCTCGCTCCGGTACAGCAGTCCGGCCGCCAGCTCGGCGGGCCCGGCGCCCGGCCCCGTCAGCACCGCGACCTTCGGGTGCGCGAAGCACACGTTCACCGCGGTCCGCGGATCCCGCCCGTGCGCGCTGACGACGACCGCGTCGTCCCACGGCAGACCCAGCCGGGCGAAGGCCACCGCGATCGACGGGGCCCCCGGCCGCACATCGAGCGCCGAGGGCCCGAAGCGTTCCGCCAGCGCCCGCACGATCCCGAAGAACCCCGGATCACCGGAGGCCAGCACCACGACCCGCGCCCCGTCGTCCTCGGTGAGGTGCTTCCCGATCCGGTCGAGGGCCGGGGCCAGCGGCCCCAGCACCACCCGCCCGGCGCCCGCCGGAAGCGCGGCGGCGTCCAGATGGCGCCGGGCCCCGACCACCAACGTGGCCCCGGCCACCGCCCGCACCGCCTCGGGCGTGGGCGGCGCACCCGTCCCCGTGCCGAAGACCCGGATCACGAGCCGGACCGCTGGGCGCGCAACTCGGCCCGCGCCGCCCTGTCGGCCTTGCGGTACCCGTGGAAGTGGCCCGGGTGGTACAGGTGCGAACGTGTCCCGGACGCCGACAGGGCCGGGCCGACCAGGAACAGCGTGTGCTTCCAGAGCTTGTGCTCCTTGACCGTGGCCTCCAGTGTCTCGATGGTGCAGTGCAGGATCAGCTCCTCCGGCCACGTCGCCTGGTACGCGATCACCACCGGCGTCGATGTCGGATAGCCGCCCTCCAGCAGCTCCTGCGTCAGCTGACCGGACCGGGCCGCCGACAGGAACAGCGCCATCGTCGTGCCGTGCCGGGCGAACTCCCGTACCTCCTCGCCGGGCGGCATCGGCGTCTTGCCGCCACCGAGCCGGGTCAGGATCACCGACTGCGCCACCTCGGGAATCGTCAGCTCGCGCTGCGCGATGGCCGCGACCGCGGAGAACGACGACACCCCGGGCACGATCTCGACCCCGACCCCCAGCTCACCGCACCGGTCGACCTGCTCCTGGGTGCCACCCCACAGCGCCGGGTCACCGGAGTGGATCCTGGCGACCTTCAGCCCTTCCTCCGCCGCCCGCCGGTACACGGCGACGACCTCTTCGAGGGACATCTGCGCCGAGTCGAGGATCTCGGCACCCTCCCGGGCGTGTGCGAGGACCTCCTCCTGGACGAGGCTGGCCGCCCAGATGACGATGTCGGCGTCCGCGATGGCCCGCGCCGCCCGGAAGGTCAGCAGATCGGCGGCGCCGGGGCCGGCACCGACGAACGTCACGGTGCCACGGGTGGGCGCGGCGGCCGCGTCGACTGCTTCGGACATGGAACGGGTCCTTTCGAGAACGTGGATCGTGGGATTCGGGGATGCGCACACCGGGGTCAATCGGCTAGCAAGAGCCCATGGCGGTGTTCGTCGCGCTCGGCGCGTTCCTGATGACCCTGGTCGGCGGCTGGGTCGCCCAGCGCGTCACCGACCGCCGCCACCTGGTGCTCGGACTCGCCGGCGGACTGATGCTCGGTGTCGTCGGCCTCGACCTGCTGCCGGAGGCCATCGAGGCCGCGGGCGGCCTCGTCTTCGGCGTACCGGCCGCCCTGCTGCTGTTCGTGGGCGGCTTCCTCTTCGCGCACCTGGTGGAGCGTCTGCTCGCCGTACGCCAGGCGGCACACGGCGCGAGCGAGGAACGCGTGCCCCAGGTCGGACTGACAGCAGCGGCCGCCATGGTCCTGCACAGCCTGATGGACGGTGTGGCGCTCGGCGCGGCCTTCCAGGTCGGCGGCGGCATGGGAGCGGCCGTCGCCCTCGCCGTCATCACCCACGACTTCGCGGACGGCTTCAACACGTACACGATCACCAGCCTGTACGGGAACGCCCGCCGCAAGGCCCTGACGATGCTGTACGCGGACGCGGCGGCGCCCGTCATCGGCGCGGCGACGACGCTCGTGTTCACCCTTCCGGAGCAACTTCTCGGCTGCTATCTCGGCTTCTTCGGCGGCGCCCTGCTCTACCTCGCCGCGGCCGAGATCCTGCCCGAGGCGCACCACGAACACCCGGCCCGCTCCACCCTGCTGTGCACGGTCGCCGGAGTGGGCTTCATCTGGCTGGTGGTGGGCCTGGCGCAGTGACCCCCGGGGCGACCGCCTCACAACTTGCCGCCCCGCCCGCCGCGGCGCGGCGCCGGCGCGATCAGCGTGGAGAGGTACGGCAACGGCCCGTCGGCCAGCTCCGCCGCCGGCCGGATCGACTCATCCGGCAGCCCGAGCGCCGAACCCCACACCGCGTCCTCGGTCCGCCCCGTCTCGCGCAACGCCGTGGCGACCTCCGCGGCCAGCCGCCCGAACTTGTACGCGACGACCGTCCCGGGCCCCTTCAGCGCCTCCCTCAGCACGTCCGCCCCGGCCGTGACCGGAACCAGCGTCAACGGCTCCGTGCCCTCGGTCAGCACCGCGCCGCTGCGCGCGGCCAGATCCTGCATCGCCGTGATCCCCGGCACCGTCACCACGGCCGTACCCGGCAGCAGCTCGCCGATCGTGTGCGCGAGATACGTGAACGTCGAGTACACATTGGGGTCCCCGATGGTCGCGAACGCCACCGAGCCACGCGTGCGCAGCAGCTCCGCGACCCGCGCACCCGCCGCGTCCCACGCCGCCTCCCGGCGTGCCCGGTCCGTCCGCTCGTTGAGCGCGAACACGACCCGCACGACCTTCTCGGCCCCGACGTAGTGCAGCACCGTCGCCTCGGCGCGCCCACGCTCACCGGTGTCCATCACGGGCACCACGACGACGGCGGCCTCACGCAGCGCGTTGACGCCCTTGACGGTCACCAGCTCCGGATCACCGGGTCCGACTCCGACTCCGACCAGCGTGTTCATCCCTTGCACCTCTCCACGAATCGGCGGGCCGTACCGGGCGCCGAGGCCCAGTGCGTATGCAGATAACTCGCGTGCACGCCCTGCTGCACGAACCCCTCGACGCGCCGCTCCGGCTGGTGCATGCCCCAGGCCGGGGCATCCCCGGCCCCGGGTTCCAGCACGGTGCGGTGGAACTCGTGCCCCCGCATCCGCGTCCCGGCCACCGCCAGCACACTGTCGAAGAGCGCCACGGCGTCCCGGTAGCCGAGCGTCAGCCGCTCCGACATCCGCGCCTCGGCGTCCAGGACCCCGCACATCGGCAGCCCGTCCAGCGACCGGGCCAGATACAGCAGCCCCGCACACTCGGCGGCCACCGGAGCCCCGGAGCGGGCGAGCTCCGCCACGGCCTTGCGCAACGGCTCGTTGGCCGACAGCCCGGGCGCGTACACCTCGGGGAAACCGCCCCCGATGACGACCCCCCGGGTTCCGTCGGGCAACGCCTCGTCCCGCAGCGGATCGAACGGCACGACGGTGGCCCCGGCGGCGGCGAGCAGCTCGCTGTGCTCGGCGTAGGAGAAGGTGAAGGCGGGACCGGAGGCGACGGCAACCACCACCCCCGACCCCACAGCCCCATCCAGCCCCTCCGGCGTTTGAGGAGCGGGGTCCGGGGCGGAGCCCCGGTTACGGGAAGGGGCGGGGAGGGGAACAGGCCCGCCGCAGGCGCCCACGCCCCCCAACGCCTTGACCGCGCTCCACACCTCACCCGGCACGGGCGGCGCGGACCGAGCCAGCGCCATCAGGGCATCCAGATCGCACCCCGCCACCACCTGTCCCCCCATCGCCGCGACAGCGGCCACCGCATCGCCCCGCCGCTCGGCCACCGGCACCAGCCCCAGGTGGCGCGAGGCCACAGCCACCTGCGGGGCCCGCCGCAACACCCCCAGCACGGGCACCCCGGACTCGTCCAGGGCATCCCGCAACAACGCCTCGTGCCGGTCGGAGCCCACCTTGTTCAGGATCACCCCGCCGATCCGGACCTGCGTGTCCCACGAGGCGAACCCGTGCACCAGCGCCGCCACGGACCGCGACTGCGACGACGCGTCCACGACCAGCACCACCGGCGCCCGCAACAACTTCGCGGTCTGCGCGGTCGAGGCGAGCTCGCCCTGGCCCGACGCCCCGTCGTACAGCCCCATCACGCCCTCGACGACCGCCAGGTCGCACCCCTGCGCACCGTGCGCGAACAGCGGGGCGATCAGCTCCGGCCCGCACATGTACGCGTCGAGATTGCGACCCTGCCGCCCGGTGGCGAGGGTGTGGTAGCCCGGATCGATGTAGTCGGGGCCCACCTTGTGCCCGGACACGGCGAGCCCCCGCCCGGCGAAGGCGGCCATCAGACCCGTCGCGACGGTGGTCTTGCCGCTGCCGGACGACGGCGCGGCGACGACCAGGCGCGGAACGTTCACCACTCGATGCCCCTCTGGCCCTTCTGCCCGGCGTCCATCGGGTGCTTGACCTTCGACATGTCGGTCACCAGATCGGCGGCGTCCACCAGCGCGGCAGGCGCGTTGCGGCCGGTGATCACCACGTGCTGGTTGCCCGGCCGCCGGCGCAGCACCTCGACGACCTCATCGGTGTCGACCCAACCCCAGTGCATCGGATAGGCGAACTCGTCGAGGACGTACAGCCGGTACGTCTCGGCTGCCAGGTCACGCTTGACCTGCTCCCAGCCCTCCCGCGCCGCCGCCTCGTTGTCCAGCTGCTGGTCGCGCTGGACCCAGGACCAGCCCTCGCCCATCTTGTGCCAGGCGACGGAACCGCCCTCGCCGCTCGCGCCGAGGACCTTCAGCGCGTTCTCCTCGCCGACCTTCCACTTCGCCGACTTCACGAACTGGAAGACCCCGATCGGCCACCCCTGATTCCAGGCACGCAGCGCCAGCCCGAAGGCCGCCGTCGACTTTCCCTTGCCGATGCCGGTGTGGACCACCAGCAGCGGCCGGTTGCGGCGCTGACGGGTGGTGAGTCCGTCGTCCGGCACGCTGACCGGCTGTCCCTGCGGCATTACGCGGCCCTCCCGCTGTAGCCCTGAACGTCCTTGACCAGCCCGGCGATCGACTCCGCACGGAGCTCGTCGAGCGTGACGGCGGTACCGCCCAGTTCGCCCGCGAGGCTCACCGCGAGCCCGAGCCGCACCGGCCCCGACTCGCAGTCCACGACGACGGAAGCCGTGCCCTCCACCTCATGCAGCCGGGCCGCCCGCGCGGCCAGCGCCACCGGCTCCGGCCCCCCGGTCGCCCGCCCGTCCGTCACCACGACCAGCAACGGCCGCCGCGAAGGATCGCGCAGCCGCTCCACCCGCAGGACGTCATGGGCCTTCAGCAGCCCGGCGGCCACCGGGGTACGCCCGCCGGTCGGCAGCATCTCCAGCCGGGCGGCGGCGGCGTCCACCGACGACGTCGGCGGCAGCACCACCTCGGCGTCCTTGCCCCGGAAGGTGATCAGCCCGACCTTGTCGCGCCGCTGGTAGGCGTCCATCAACAGGGAGAGCACCGCACCCTTCACGGCGGTCATCCGCTGCCGGGCGGCCATCGACCCGGACGCGTCCACGACGAACAGCACGAGATTTCCCTCGCGCCCTTCCCGCACCGCCTGCCGCAGATCGTCCCGCCGCACCACCAGACCCCGGCCCGACCGGCCCCGCGCCCGCTGATGCGGGGCGGCGGCCTGCACGGTCGCGGCCAGGTGCAGCTTGGTCAGCGGGCCCTGCGGACGCCGCGCGCCGGTCGTGCGCCCGTGCTCGGTACGCGCCCGGGACCGCCGCCCCGCCGCGCCCTCGCCGAGACCCGGCACGCTCAGCATCTTCGTACGGAACGGCTCACCGGCCCGTACGGGCTGCTGCTCGCCGCCCCCGGACGACTGCCCCTGTGCCGGCTCCCGTTCCTTCTCCCCGCCCTGCTCGGGCACGGACTGCGCGGGCGTGTCGTCGGCGCCGCCCTCGGGCTGCGGCGGCGTGTCCGGCCCGTCGCCCTCCGGCGGCCGGCCGCCGCCACCAGGACCGTCGGGGTCCGGATCGTCGTCCTCGCCGCTGTTCTGCTCCAGCGTGTCGTCGAGCTTGTCCTCGTCGAGCCCCGGCGCGTCGAAGGGATTGCGCCGGCGCCGGTGGGGGAGTGCGAGCAGGGCGGCCTGCCGCACGTCCTCGGCGAGCACGTCGGTACGTCCCGCCCAGGCGGCCAGAGCGGTGGCGGTCCGGGCCATCACGATGTCGGCCCGCATCCCGTCGACCTCGAAGGCGGCACACGTGGCCGCGATCTGCCGCAACGCACCGTCGCCGAGGCGGACGTGGGGGAGCAGCGCCCTGGCGGCCACGATCCGGGCCCGCAACGCGCCTTCCTCCTCGGCCCACCGGGCGGCGAACGCGGCCGGATCGTCGTCGTACGCGAGCCGGCGCCGTACGACCTCGACCCGCAGATCGGTCTCACGGGAGGCGGCGACCTCGACGGTCAGCCCGAACCGGTCGAGGAGCTGGGGCCTGAGCTCCCCCTCCTCCGGGTTCATGGTCCCGACGAGCAGGAAGCGGGCGGCATGCCGTACGGAGACGCCTTCGCGCTCCACGTACGAGGCGCCCATGGCCGCGGCATCCAGCAGCAGATCGACCAGGTGGTCGTGGAGGAGGTTGACCTCGTCCACGTACAGGATCCCGCGATGCGCGTCCGCGAGGAGCCCCGGCTCGAACGCCTTGACGCCTTCGGCGAGCGCCCGCTCGATGTCGAGCGCCCCGACGAGTCGGTCCTCGGACGCGCCGACGGGCAGCTCGACGGTCCGCGCGGCCCGCGACACGCCGGACCCGGCCTCGTGGGGCCCGTCGGGACACGCCGGATCGGGCGCGTCCGGGGCGCAGGAGAACCGGCACCCGGGGACGACGGCCACCTCGGGAATGAGCGCGGCGAGGGCGCGCACGGCGGTGGACTTGGCGGTCCCCTTCTCGCCGCGCACGAGGACGCCGCCCACGGCGGGGCTCACCGCGTTGAGCAGCAGCCCGAGCCGGAGATCGTCCTGCCCGACGATGGCGGTGAAGGGATAAGGCGTACTCACGAGACCTCCTTGGGGGAGCGGTTCGTTGTCAGCCCCTCCGGCGTTTGAGGAGCGGGGGTCCGGGGGCGGAGCCCCCGGTTACGGGAAGGGGCGGGCCAGGGGAGAACGCCCGCCGCAGGCGCCACCCGCATCGCGCATCGCGCCCTCACGCGTCCCCCTCCAGTTCCCCTTCGAGCTCCAGATACGTCGCCCGCAACCGCTCCAGCGTCTCCGCATCCGGCTCCGCCCAGAGCCCCCGCTCGGCCGCCTCAAGCAACCGCTCGGAAATCCCGCGCAGCGCCCAGGGGTTGGACTTCTTCATGAAGTCCCGGTTCTCCGGGTCGAACACGTACTCCGCCGACAACTTCTCGTACATCCAGTCGTCGACCACGCCCGCCGTCGCGTCGTACCCGAACAGGTAGTCGACCGTCGCCGCCATCTCGAAGGCGCCCTTGTACCCGTGCCGCCGCATGGCCGCCATCCAGCGCGGGTTCACCACCCGTGCCCGGAACACCCGGTGCGTCTCCTCGCCCAGCGTCCGCGTCTTCACCTGATCCGGCGTCGCCGAATCCCCCACGTACGCCTCGGGCGACTCCC
Source organism: Streptomyces sp. NBC_00385 (assembly GCF_035917155.1). Classification (NCBI taxonomy): domain Bacteria; kingdom Bacillati; phylum Actinomycetota; class Actinomycetes; order Kitasatosporales; family Streptomycetaceae; genus Streptomyces; species Streptomyces sp. NBC_00385. The sequence continues at coordinate 6,881,028 of NZ_CP107951.1, forward strand.
CGGTCAGATGCCGCACCATGGCCACCATGCCGCCGTGGTACTGGAAGTAGTCGTCCGCGTCGACGAGGTCGTGCTCCCGCGTGTCGACGTTCTTCGCCGCCACCGCGATCCGCCGGAACGCCGTCTCCATGTCCCCGCGCGCCGCCCGCCCCTCCAGCCCGCGCCCGTACGCGTAACCGCCCCAGACGGCGTACACCTCGGCCAGGTCTGCATCGCTGCGCCAGTTCCGCGCGTCGATCAGCGGCAGCAGGCCCGCCCCGTACGCCCCCGGCTTCGAGCCGAAGATGCGTGCCGTGGCCCGTCGTCGGTCACCGTGCTCCGCCGTGTCCTCGTCGGCGTGCGCCCGTACGTAGTTGGCGTCGGCCGGCTCGTCCAGCTCCGCCACCGCGCGTACCGCGTCGTCGATGAGGCCCACCACGTGCGGGAACGCGTCCCGGAAGAAGCCCGAGATGCGGACCGTCACATCGATGCGCGGCCGGCCGAGCTCGCTCACCGGCACCACCTCGAAGCCCGTCACCCGGCGCGAGGCGTCGTCCCACACGGGGCGGCAGCCGAGCAGCGCCAGGATCTCCGCGATGTCGTCGCCCTGGGTGCGCATGGCGGAGGTGCCCCACACGGTGAGACCGACCGACTTCGGGTAGTCGCCCGTGTCGGCGAGGTACCGGGCGATCAGCGAGTCCGCGAGGGACTGGCCGACCTCCCACGACAGCCGGGACGGAATCGCCTTCGGGTCGACGGAGTAGAAGTTGCGGCCGGTCGGCAGCACGTTGACGAGCCCGCGCGTCGGTGAACCCGAGGGGCCCGCCGGGACGAAGCCACCGTCCAGGGCGAGGAGGATGTGGTCGATCTCGTCGGTCGTCCGGGCCAGCCGTGGCACGACCTCCTCGCAGGCGAAGCCCAGGACGGCGACGGCGTCCGGGAGTTCGAGGCCCAGCACCTCCCGTACCAGACCGGCCGCCGCGGTCACGTCCCAGCCGCGCGCCTCCATGCCCTCCGCGAGCCGGCGGCACAACTGCTCCAGCAGGTCGATCGCGTCCGCGCCCGTCCTGGCCGGGCCGTCCACCAGCTCGCTCAGTCCGTCCGGCACCTTCACCGCCGCGCCCGGCTCGCCCAGCAGCTCCTTCTCGCTGAGCCCGAAGTGCTCGGCGACGGCCGACCGCAGACCGGGCAGCGCGTTTGCCGTGCCACCCCACACCTGCGAGGCGCGCAGCACCGCGAGGACCAGGTTGACCCGGGCCTCGTCGACCGGGCCGCCGCCCAGGATGTGCAGACCGTCGCGGATCTGGACGTCCTTGATCTCGCACAGGTAGCCGTCGATGTGCATGACGAACGAGTCGAAGTCGTCGTCGCCCGGCTGCTCGTCGACATGCAGGTCGTGGTGCAGTTCCGCGGCCTTGACCAGCGTCCAGATCTGCGCCCTCACCGTCGGCGCCTTGGTCGGGTCCAGATCGCTGACCAGCGCGTACTCGTCGAGCAGCTGCTCCAGCTTCGCCAGGTCGCCGTAGGTGTCGGCGCGGGCCATCGGCGGCACCAGGTGGTCCACCACCGTGGCGTGGCCGCGGCGCTTGGCCTGGGTGCCCTCGCCCGGGTCGTTGACGATGAACGGGTAGATCAGCGGCAGTTCGCCGAGGACCGCGTCCGGGCCGCAGCCCGCCGACAGTCCGAGACCCTTGCCGGGCAGCCACTCCATCGTGCCGTGCTTGCCCATGTGGACGACGGCGTCCGCGCCGAACGTGTTCTCCAGCCAGCGGTACGTCGCCAGGTAGTGGTGCGAGGGCGGCATGTCCGGGTCGTGATAGATCGCGATCGGGTTCTCGCCGAACCCGCGCGGCGGCTGGATCAGCACCACCACGTTCCCGAACTGGAGCGAGGCGAGGACGATGTCGTCGCCGTCCACGTACAGGGAGCCCGGCGGCTCGCCCCAGTGCTCCAGCATCGAGTCGCGCAGCCCCGGCTCAAGTTTCGCGAACCACTCACGGTAGTCGGCCAGCGGCACCCGGGCGGGGGCCGCGGCGAGCTGTTCCTCGGTCAGCCACTCCACGTCATGGCCACCGGCGTTGATGAGGCGGTGGATCAGCTCGTCGCCGTTGTCCGGGTGCTCCGCGACCCCGTATCCGGCGTCGCGCAGGGCGTCCAGGACCCGGACCGCGGAGGCGGGCGTGTCCAGGCCGACCGCGTTGCCGACGCGGGAGTGCTTGGTGGGGTAGGCGGTGAAGACGAGGGCGAGCTTCTTCTCGGCGTTCGACTTGTGCTTGAGGACGGCGTGACGCACCGCGATCCCGGCGACGCGGGCCGCGCGCTCGGGGTCGGCGCGGTACACCGGCACTCCGTCCGGGCCCTGCTCCTTGAAGGAGAACGGCACGGTGATGAGGCGGCCGTCGAACTCCGGGATGGCGACCTGCATCGCCGCGTCCATGGGGGAGAGCGCGGCGTCCGACGCGTCCCATGCCGCCCGCGAGGACGTCAGGCACAGCCCCTGCAACACCGGGACGTTCAGATCGGCGAGGGCGCCGATGTCCCAGGCCTCGTCGTCGCCCCCGGCGGAGGCGTCCGACGCACGGGTCCCGCCGGCCGCGAGGACCGTGGCGACCAGGGCGTCGGCCCGGCCGAGGAGCTCGTACAGACCGGCGTCCGCGCCGCGCAGCGAACCGCAGTACACGGGAAGGGCGTTGGCGCCGCGCGCCTCGACGGCGTCGCACAGCACGTCGACGAACGAGGTGTTGCCGGACAGGTGGTGCGCCCGGTAGAAGAGCACGCCGACGGTCGGGCGGCCCTCGGTGAACGTACGGCTGCCGCGCGGGCCCCACTCGGGCATCTTCTGCGGTTCGGCGAAGCCGTGCCCCGTCAGCAGGACGGTGTCGGAGAGGAAGCGGGCCAGTTCGACGAGGTTGCCCGGGCCGCCCTCCACCAGGTAGCGCAGCGCCTCGGCGACGACGCCCGCCGGCACGGACGACTCGGCCATCAGCTCGGCGTCCGGCACGGTCTCACCGCCGAGCAGGACGGTGGGGACGCCCGACGCCTTCAGCGCCGCGAGGCCCTCCTCCCAGGCGCGCTTGCCGCCCAGCAGGCGGACCACGGCGACGGAGCAGCCCTCGATCAGTGCGGGCAGTTCGTCCTGGACGTCGATACGGGTCGGGTTGCCGATCCTGTACGGCGCGCCCGAGGCGCGCGCGGCGAGGAGGTCGGTGTCGGCGGTCGACAACAGCAGCACGGTGCTCATGGGGGCGGTCAGTGGCGCGTTCATGCGCGTGCTCCAGGTGCTCCGGGGGCGATGAAGGGAAGTCCTGCCGGTGCGCCCGACTCGATGAGTCGCCACAGCGCATCGGTGTCCGCGTGTTCTTCGATCAGGTCGCCGAGGCGGTCGAGCTGTTCCTCCCGCAGTCCGGCGAAGCAGGTGTCGGGGGCGGGCACGAAACGGCGGCCGGCGGCCTTCGCGATCTCGGTCAGGAAGCGGCGCCGGAAGGTGTCGCTCTCCAGCGAGCCGTGCCAGTGGGTGCCCCACACGGCGCCGGCCCGGCAGCCGTCCAGACGCTGCCCGCCGCCGTCGGTGAGGAAGGGTTCGCCGCCGCGCACATCCGCGACGCCGTGGTGGATCTCGTACCCCTCGACCGGGGCGCCGAGGGCCTCCCCGGCCGGGCGGGCGAGGGTCTTCTCGCGGTCGAACCGGATGCGTACGGGCAGCAGTCCGAGCCCGTCGACCTGCCCGGCGCGCGACTCCACGTCGTCCTCGATGTGCTCGCCGAGGATCTGGTAGCCGCCGCAGATGCCGAGGACCGGGCGTCCTTCGGCGGCGCGCCGCAGCAGTGCGTCGGCGAGCCCGCGCTCACGCAGCCAGGCGAGCGCCTTCACCGTGCCGCGGGTGCCGGGCACGATGACGAGGTCGGCGTCGTGGAGTTCCTCGGCGCGGTCCACGAACCGCACGACGACGCCCGGTTCGGCGGCCAGCGCGTCCACGTCGGTGAAGTTGGACATCAGCGGCACGGCGCACACGGCGACGCGCAGGATGTCCTCGCCGTGCGGCGGTGCGACGACCGACTCGCGTACGGTGCCGCGCAGCGAGACCCGCAGACCGTCCTCCTCGTCGATGCCGAGGCCGTGGGCGAACGGCAGCACCCCGTACGTCGGCCGTCCCGTCAGATCGCGCAGCATGTCCAGGCCGGGCTCCAGCAGCGAGACGTCGCCGCGGAACTTGTTGACCAGGTAGCCGGCGATCAGCGCCTGGTCCTCGGCCGAGAGCAGCGCCGTCGTACCGAAGAACGAGGCGAAGACCCCGCCGCGGTCGATGTCGCCGACGACCACCACCGGGAAGCGCGCCGCCCGTGCGATGCCCATGTTCACGATGTCCGTGCGCCGCAGGTTGATCTCGGCCGGACTGCCCGCCCCTTCGCAGATCACCGCGTCATACGTGCCCCGAAGCTGCTCCAGACAGTCCACGACGGTGGACAGCAGCGACTCCTGCCGGCCGCCGTGGTAGCCGCGTGCGCTCATCTCGCCGACCGGACGGCCCATCAGGACGACCTGGCTTGAGCGGTCGCTGCCGGGCTTGAGCAGCACCGGGTTCATCAGCGCGGTCGGCTCCACCCGGGCGGCCTGGGCCTGCATGGCCTGGGCGCGGCCGATCTCGGCGCCTTCGCGGGTGACGAAGGAGTTGAGTGACATGTTCTGCGCCTTGAACGGCGCCACCTTCACGCCCCGGCGCACCAGCCAGCGGCAGATGCCCGCCGTGACGACGCTCTTGCCCGCGTCCGATGTGGTCCCGGCGACCAGCAGTCCGCCGCTCATGTCGGTCTCCGTTCTGAGAATCGGGGTGCCGTGCTGCGGGAACCCGCGGTGCGGGCCCCCGCGATCCTTCGTGCCGCGAACCCCGCGCCCAGCCGGGCCGCCACGCTCACGCCGAGGGCGAGCGCGCTCACCCGGCGCGACAGCCGTACGGCCCGCTCGATGTCGGCGGGCTCCACCGCGCGGCCGGTCTCCCCGTTGAGCACGGGACGGTGCTCGACCCGGCCGCCGTAGGTGAGTGTTCCGCCGAGCCGTACGCCGAGCGCGCCGGCGAACGAGGCTTCCACGGGGCCCGCGTTGGGGCTCGGGTGCTTGGCCGCGTCGGCCCGCCAGGCGTGCACCGCTTCCCGTGGCCGCCCCCCGGCGGTCACGGCGAGGAGGGCCGTCAGCCGGGCGCCCGGCCAGCCCGCGAGGTCGTCGAGGCGGGCCGAGGCCCAGCCGTAACGCCGGTAGCGGGGCGACTTGTGACCGACCATCGCGTCGAGCGTGTTGGCGGCCCGGAACCCGACGAGTCCGGGGACCCCGCCCAGCGCGCCCCACACCAGGGCGCCGACCACGGCGTCCGAGGTGTTCTCGGCGACGGACTCCACGACGGCGCGGGCGATCTGCGGACCGTCCAGGGACTGCGGGTCGCGGCCGCACAGATGTGGCAGCCGCTCCCGGGCCCGTTCGATGTCCCCGGAGGCGAGCGCGCCACCGATGGCCCGGGCCTCGCGCCCCAGCGACGTACCGCCGATGACGGACCAGGTGGCGGCGGCGGTCAGGACGACGGACGCGGCGGGGTGGCGGCGCAGGGCGCGGGAGGCCAGCGCGGCGCCCCCGGCGGCGCCTCCGGCGCAGAGCACGGTGTGCAGGGCGCCCCACCCGCGGTGGTCGCGCCACAGACGGCGTTCGACGCCTGCCGCGGCCCGCCCGAAGGCGGCGACCGGGTGCCCCCTGCGGGGATCACCGAGCAGCAGATCGCCGATCAGACCGGCCGTGGCGCCGTACGCGAAGATGCGATCGGCACGCACGGTTCAGCCGGCCGTTGCGCCTCGAAGGACCTCAGGACCTGTTCTGCGTTGCACAGGAAGGGACGCACGGCAGCCGGGCATGGCGATATGTCCTCACTCAGGGTCCGCGCCCTGGTTCGACGTGACGGCGACGAGAGTCTCCTGGCTTCCGGATCCGCAGTTCCCCCGGCCTTCCAGTCCGCTTGCGTGGACCGTGACTTCCAGTGGTGGGGGACTGCTCCCCGGTGACAGTGGCGGGACCGCGCCGGATTCGCACCGGCTTCCTCTGCTGTCGCCGTAATGGCTCCGGCAGTCCACCACGCTCTGCGAACGCCCGTCAACTTGCCGTTGACCTGCGACGGTGCAGTGTGCTGAGACGCACATCGGGCCGGACGCACCAGTGGTGCGTCCGGCCCGATGCGGGTGGGACCGGTGGGGCTCAGGCGGTGATCAGACGACGATCAGGTAGATGCCGTAGGCCACGGCCGCGGCGCACAGGCCGAAGCAGACGTACGCGCCGGCGCGGGCCAGCATGAGCGAACCGCCCGCCGGACCGCCCGCCGAGCCGCCCTGTGCGGCCGGTTCGGGCTGCTTGGAGAGGCCGACGACGCCGAGGGTGAAGAGGCCCACCAGCGCGACGGTGGCGACGAGGGAGACACCGAAGACGGTGCCGAGGGCTGCCCAGTCGATGTTCATGGGGATCTGTCCTTACCGGAGGCTCTTAGACCGTGGCGGGTCGGGCCGGGTCGGCGACCGGCCCGGCGGGGGCCGGGATGGTGGCCGTGAGGTCGTGGGGCTGAGCGGCCGCGGTGGGCGGCGGGCTGACGGCCGCGATGGCCGTGGTGACGACGCCCGCGGGCTCGGCGTCCGCACCGGCCGGGGCGACGTCGTCGTGGCCGACGGGCTTGCGCCGCGACAGCACCCAGATCGCACCGGAGCCGGCGATCAGGAGCGCCGCGACGACCACGACACCCCAGGTGCCCTGCTTGGTGAGCAACTCCGCGCCCGCGCCGACCAGACCGGCGGCCGGCAGGGTCAGGCCCCAGGCGACGAACATCCGGGTGGCGGTGGACCAGCGGACCACGCCGCCCTTGCGGCCGAGGCCCGCGCCCATGACGGCGCCGGAGCACGACTGGGTCGTGGAGAGGGAGAAACCGAGGTGGGACGAGGCCAGGATGACGGTGGCCGCGCTGGTCTGGGCGGCGAAGCCCTGCGGCGGCTTCAGTTCGGTCAGGCCGCTGCCCATGGTGCGGATGATGCGCCAGCCGCCCAGGTAGGTGCCGAGAGCGATGGCGAGGCCCGCGGAGACGATGACCCAGACCGGCGGGTTGGAGCCGGGGGAGAGGACGCCGCCGGTGACCAGGGCGAGCGTGATGATGCCCATGGTCTTCTGCGCGTCGTTGGTGCCGTGCGCGAGCGACACGAGACCGGCCGAGGCGATCTGGCCGGCGCGGTACCCCTTCGCGGTGGCCTTCTCCTGGGCGCCGCCCTTGACCTTCCCGCCGATGCGGTACGTCAGCTTGGTGGCCAGCAACGCGGCCAGACCGGCGACGACCGGTGCGGCGACCGCGGGGAGCAGCACCTTGGTGACGACGGTGCCGCCGTCGACCGACGACCAGCCCGCGGACATCACCGCGGCGCCGATCAGGCCGCCGAACAGTGCGTGGGAGGAACTGGACGGCAGGCCGACCAGCCAGGTCAGGAGATTCCACAGGATGGCGCCGACGAGCGCCGCGAAGATGACCTCGGTTCTGAGCCCGTCTTCGTTGATGATCCCGCCGGAGATCGTCTTGGCGACCTCCACCGACAGGAACGCGCCTACGAGGTTGAGAACGGCGGACATGGCCACCGCTGTCTTGGGTTTGAGTGCGCCGGTCGAGATGGTGGTGGCCATCGCGTTGGCGGTGTCGTGGAAACCGTTCGTGAAATCGAACACTAGAGCTGTCACGATCACAATCGCGAGCAGCAGCGTGATGTGTTCCATTTACCCAGGCAATCGTTCGACGTCAGTGGCACGTGGACCGTAGGCAACCTGAGTGAACGGAAGATGAACTGGGCAGGGCGTTGCGGTGACCCCAACCGGAGTGCCGCCGCCCTTTTCGTCCGACGGGTGACGGCGGGATTCCGGTACGGGCCGGTGTGGGCCCGGAATCCGGCGTCCGGGGAGGCTGTCGTGGGAGGGGTGGCACAGGGCCGCTCATCCGTTGAAAGGATCTTCGTGTGAGCGGTGAGTGGCGGGATTCGATCGAACAGGCCTGGGATGCGGTCGTCGCCACCGCCCGCCGGACGGCCTCCGAGGGACTGGTCGTGGGCACCTCGGGCAACGTCTCGGCACGGGTCGGCGGGACCGTACTCGTCACCCCGAGCGGAGTGCCGTACGACCGGCTCCGCCCCGAGGATCTGACCGGCGTCGATCCGGAGGGCAACCAGATCCTTGGAACCATGGCCCCCACCAGCGAACTCCCGCTCCATCTCGCGGTGTACCGGAACACCGACGCGGTCGCCGTGGTGCACACCCACGCGGTGCACGCCACAGCCGTCTCCGCACTGGTCGCCGAGGTGCCGTCGGTGCACTACGCCGCAGCGATGCTGGGCGGCCCCGTCCGGGTCGCCGCCTATGCCCGCTACGGCACGGACGAACTGGCCGAAAACATGCTCACGGCCCTGCGCGGCCGCACCGGCTGCCTGCTGGGCAACCACGGCACGGTCACCTACGGCGCCTCCCTCGACGAGGCGTACGACCGCACGGCCCAGCTGGAATGGCTGTGCCGCCTCTGGCTCACCGCGAGTTCGGTGCCCGGCCGGACCCCGGCCCTGCTCACGCCGGAGCAGCTGAGCGACGTCGGGGAAGCGCTGAAGGGGTACGGGCAGCCGCGCGGAAACCGGTAGGGGATCCGGCCGGCGCACCGGACGGCCCCCGTCCGCTGGCAGCGTGCGGCGACGCCCCCGACACTGAAGCCGTGCGCCCCGCTACAGCAACGGCAGCAGCCGTCACCACGATCCTCGGCGTCGGCGCGGCGGCGGTCGCCGCCGGCCGGTACGCCGGCGACGTCGCCCTCAAGGCACCGTCCGGACGCCCCCTCCCCGCCGACCGCCGGCTGACCGTGCATGCGACGGCGGCCGGGCAGGTCACCCTCACCCGGTCCTTCACCTCGCTCCGGCCGGGGACCTACGGGCTGGTGGGCGACGGCGTCCACGCCGTCGTGGGCCCGGTGATCGACCAGGCCCACCAGGCGGCCGACACCGTCGTGCGCCGGCTGGAGCGCGTGAACCACGGCACCCTGCGCCCCGGCGCCAAGGTCCGCATCACGCCGGAGCTCCACAGCGGCGACCCCGCCACCGCCCTCGGCCTCGAATTCCGCGAGGTCGAGATCCCCGGCGAACTCGGCGGCCTGCCCGCCTGGTTCGTACCGGGCCCCCGCGACACCTGGGTGATCACCGCACACGGCCTCGGCACCACCCGGGAACACCCGCTGAACGTGACGGCCTTCCTGCACGGGCAGCAGCTGCCCGTGCTCGACCTCGCCTACCGCGGCGACCCCGGAGCCCCCCGCTCCCCGGACGGGCTCGCCCATCTCGGCGAGTCCGAGTGGCGGGACCTGGACGCGGCCATCCGCTTCGCCGTGCGCTACGGCGCCGAGAAGGTCGTCCTGCACGGCTGGTCCACCGGCGCCTCGATGGCCCTGCACGCCTGCGTGAACTCCGCGCTGAGAGACCGGATCTGCGGGCTCGTCCTCGATTCGCCGGTGCTGGACTGGCAGGTCACGCTGCGCGCCCTGGCCGCCGCCCACGGCGTCCCCTCCGCCCTGCTGCCCCTCGCCGTTCGCGCCGCCCAGGGGAAGACCGGACTGCGCGGGGCCCGGCTCCTGGACACCTCGCTGCCCGCGACCCTGCACGTGCCGACGCTGATCTTCCACGGGCCCGACGACACCCTGGCCCCCTGGCGGCCGTCCCGGGAGCTCGCCGCCCGCCGCCCCGACCTGATCTCCCTGCACGCCGTGCCCCAGGCTCCGCATGCGGCGATGTGGAACGCCGGCCCGGCTCACTACGAAGAGACGCTGAGACGCTTCCTCACGCCCCTGATGTGAGCCGATGTGCCGCTTCGGCCGATTGGTCCCGGCCGGTGCGGGGCGGGCCCGACACCGGTGATCCGGGTTCCGTTTGGGCTTTCGGGCCGTCAGAGGCAAGACTGCTCCCCGTGACGTCCCGTACCCCGCGCGACTCCAGGCTGCGACTTGTCCGCCCGCGACCCCTCGCCACCGCTCGCAAGGCCGTGACCACCCGGCGCACCAGGCCGGCGCCCCGCCCGCCCGAGGGCACTCCGCCCCGGGCGGAACTGGCCCGTCAGGCCAGGACCGCTCTCGCCGACGCCGTGCGGATCGCCCGCTGGGCGGCCGACGGCGCGAGCCCCGGCACCCCGCCCCTGGCCGCCCAGGCACTGGAACGGGCCGCGGCGGCGCTGGCGTTGTCCCCGGCCCAGGTGCGCTCCGGCTGGGACCGGGCCCGGCTCGCCGGCCTCGTGGAACTGCACGGCGAGACCGCCCGGCCCGGCTGGCGGCTGCGTGCCTGGGACCGCGACGACTCCGCCGTGCTCCGTGGCTGGGTGGCGCTCTTCGACGCCTGGTCGCTCGTCCACCCCGCGCCCCGGGACATCGAGTCCACCGCGGTCGCCGAGGCCGTCGAGGCCGTGCCCCAGGTGCTCTCGCTCCTTCAGCTCTCGGCCGGCCCGGTCACGGTGCCCGCCCTCCTGGACCTGCTCGGCCAGCGCGTGGCGGAACTGCACGAGGAGCGCTGCGAGGTGCCGTACGGGCCTCAGCCGCTGCCCGCCCCCGCCGAACCGGCACCCACCGCCCACCCCGCCGCACTGGTCGCGCTCCTGCTGGACTGGGCCCTGGAAGGGCTTGCCGCCGTCGGCGCGCTCACCCTCGGCCCCGGGACCGCCACCCTGACGCCGCTCGGCAACTGGGCGGTCTGGGTCAAGCTGGAACAGATCTGCGTCGCCGCCCAGAGCCCCGCCGGGAACATCGAGCAGTCCGCCGCCGACATGCTGCTCGGCTGCGCCCGCCTCACGCCCGGACCGGCACGCGCCGAATACCGGGCCTGGCTGGCCGCCCGCCCCGTCGGCAGCGCCGTCGCCGAACTGCTCGGGGTGGCCCGCGGCGAGGACGCGCTGCTGCGCGGGCTCGCCTTCGAGGCGCTCCGGGTCGTCGGCGCCCCGGCCGAGCCCGAGGTGCGCTCCGTCGTCGCCGACCCGTCACTGCGCCCGTACGCGCTGCTCTGGCTCGCGGAGTACGACGGAACCGACCCCGAGGACGCCCAGGAGGTCCTCAGTCGCGAGGAGGCCACCTGGCTCTGGGTCGACACCGCGGCTGCCGTCGCCGACCACGGCGAGACGGGACTGCTGGTCCGCCACCTCGACTCGGCCGTGCAGGGCACCGTCCCGGCGCTGCTGGACGAGGTTCGGGCCGTGGGCCACCCGCGCACCGTCCAGGTGCTGGTCGCCCTCGCCGCCGCGCACCCCGACCCCGCGCTCGCCAAAGCGGTCCGCAAGGCGGCGTTCCAGGTGCACACGGGCGGCGCCTGAACCGCCGCGGCCCACTGCCGGGCCCGAGGCGGCACCGTTGCCCCGGGTCCGGGGCCCCGGGTCCGCGGCCGCTCAGCCCGCCGACCCGGGGGCGTACGTCCCGAAGCTCCACACGTTGCCCTCCGCGTCCCGCGCCATGTAGTCCCGGGAGCCGTAGTCCTGGTCGGTGGGCGGCATGAGGATCTCCACCCCGTACTCCACGGCCCGGGCGTGGTGGGCGTCCACCTCGTCGACCACCACGTAGACGCCGGCCGGTCCCGCCCCCTGCATCGCCTTGGCGAAGACGCCCTCGCGGCCCTTGGAGCCCAGCATCACCCTGCCGTTGCCGCAGGACAGCTCCGCGTGCATCACCGTGCCGTCCTCGCCCTCGTACACCGCTTCCCGGGTGAATCCGAGGCCCTCCGTCAGCGTCCTGATCGCGGCCTTCGCGTCGTCGTACAGAATCGTCGGATAGATCGTCGGTACGCCTGCCGTCGCGTCTGCCATCGTGCTCATTCCCTTCTCACGCCGAACCGGGCCCCGTACGACCCGACTGTGATCTGTGTCTCAGTCTTCCACCGGGCACTGACAACGCCCTGCGCAAACCGGGCCCGAGCCGTTCGCGCAGGTCAGCGGAAGGTGTCGCAGGCGGCCATGTCGCCGCTGGTGAAGCCGGTGGTGAACCACTGCTGGCGCTGCGCGGCCGAGCCGTGCGTCCAGGACTCGGGGGTGACCCGGCCCTGGAACCTCTCCTGGATCCGGTCGTCCCCGACCGACGCGGCCGCGTCGAGTCCGTCCCGGATATCCGCCCGGGTGAGCTCGGTGATCAGCGGCCGGCCGGTCGACTCGTCCGGCGTGGTCGTCGCGTGGTTCGCCCAGACCCCGGCGTAGCAGTCCGCCTGCAGTTCCACCTTCACCGCGTTGCTGTTCTCGCCGGTCCGTCCGTCCTGCGAGCGGGCCAGCGTCCCCATCTGGTTCTGCACGTGGTGTCCGTACTCGTGCGCGACGACGTAGGCCTCGGCGAACGGTCCGCCGCTCGACCCGAACTTGGTCCGCAGCTCGTCGAAGAAGCCCAGGTCCAGATAGACCTGCCGGTCACCGGGGCAGTAGAACGGCCCCACGGCCGAGGTCGCCGACCCGCAGGCCGTGTTCACCCGGTCGGTGAACAGGACCGTGCGGGCGCTGCCGTACGTGGCGTCGCGCCGCTGGAACTCCTGGCCCCAGTAGTCCTGCACGCTGTTGACCACCGCGACCGTCCGGCAGTCGTCCTTGGTGTTGGCGTCCCGGCCGGTCCGGCAGTTCTGCCCGACCTGTGCCGCCGACGAGGCGGTCGCGGTCGTGCCCGAGTCGCCGGAGGAGAGCCCGAGCTGATCGGGGCCGACCCCGAAGAGCAGCCCCAGGATCAGCGCGATGACCCCCGCGATCCCGCCGCCCACGGTGGCCCTGCCGCCCGGGATGCGACTGCCGCGCGTGTCCCGGACCTCGGACGTGTCCAGATCGGCGTCGTCGTCGAACCGCATGGCACCACCCTCTGCTCCGCTCGCGGCTGCCGCACAGCCATGCGCCGAGTATCAGATAATTCACACCGCAATGCCCGTTTTTGCCTGTGGGGTGGGGTCCGCCGGGCGCGCCGGGTGGCTTTTCGGCAACTGCGGTGGGAGCAGGCGGGAAAGTGGTTGGACACCGCCAGTAGACTGGTTCTCATGGCAATTCTCCTTGTGCGTGTGCGTGAGTAACGGCGTCGAGTCGTGAATCGCTAGTCGTTCCTCCGCCGTCCATACCGCTCTGGAGTTTTTCCCCGTGATCACCGCTTCCGGCATCGAGCTGCGCGCCGGCGCCCGCATGCTCATCGAATCCGCCTCCTTCCGTATCGCCAAGGGCGACCGCATCGGCCTCGTCGGCCGCAACGGGGCGGGCAAGACCACCCTCACCAAGTGCCTCGCGGGCGAGGGCACCCCGGCGGCCGGTGCCATCACCCGCTCCGGCGAGGTCGGCTACCTGCCGCAGGACCCGCGCACCGGCGACCTCGACGTGCTCGCCCGCGACCGCATCCTGTCGGCCCGCGGCCTCGACGAGATCCTGCGCAAGATGCGGGAGAACGAGGAGCGGATGGCGAACGGCAAGGGCGCCACCCGCGAGAAGGCGATGAAGAAGTACGAGCGCCTGGAGACGGAGTTCCTCACCAAGGGCGGCTACGCGGCCGAGGCCGAGGCGGCCACCATCGCCGCGGCCCTCAGCCTTCCCGACCGAGTGCTGGGCCAGCCGCTCCACACGCTCTCCGGCGGTCAGCGACGCCGTGTCGAGCTGGCCCGGATCCTCTTCTCGGACGCCGACACCCTGCTCCTCGACGAGCCCACGAACCACCTCGACGCGGACTCGATCGTCTGGCTGCGCGACTACCTCAAGAGCTACCGCGGCGGCTTCATCGTGATCTCCCACGATGTCGAGCTCGTCGAGACGGTCGTCAACAAGGTCTTCTACCTCGACGCCAACCGCTCGCAGATCGACGTCTACAACATGGGCTGGAAGCTCTACCAGCAGCAGCGCGAGGCCGACGAGAAGCGCCGCAAGCGCGAGCGGCAGAACGCCGAGAAGAAGGCCGCGACCCTCAACGCCCAGGCCGACAAGATGCGCGCCAAGGCCACCAAGACCGTGGCCGCGCAGAACATGGCCAAGCGCGCCGACCGGCTGCTCTCCGGCCTGGAGGCCGTCCGGGTCTCCGACAAGGTCGCCAAGCTGCGCTTCCCCGACCCCTCGCCGTGCGGCAAGACCCCGCTGATGGCCGAGGGCCTCTCCAAGTCCTACGGGTCGCTGGAGATCTTCACCGACGTCGACCTCGCGATCGACAAGGGTTCCCGGGTCGTCATCCTCGGCCTCAACGGCGCGGGCAAGACCACGCTGCTCCGGCTGCTCGGCGGCGCGGAGAAGCCCGACACCGGCGACATCATCGAGGGCCACGGGCTGAAGCTCGGCTACTACGCCCAGGAGCACGAGACCCTCGACCCCAACCGCACCGTCCTGGAGAACATGCGCTCGGCGGCACCGGACCTCGACCTGGTGGCGGTCCGCAAGACCCTCGGCTCGTTCCTCTTCTCCGGGGACGACGTGGACAAGCCCGCCGGAGTGCTCTCCGGCGGTGAGAAGACCCGGCTCGCCCTGGCGACGCTGGTCGTCTCCTCCGCCAACGTGCTGCTGCTCGACGAGCCCACCAACAACCTCGACCCGGCCAGCCGCGAGGAGATCCTCGGCGCGCTGCGCACGTACAAGGGCGCCGTCGTCCTCGTCACGCACGACGAGGGCGCCGTCGAGGCGCTCCAGCCCGAGCGCATCATCCTGCTGCCCGACGGCGTCGAGGACCTGTGGGGTGCGGACTACCGGGACCTGGTCTCGCTGGCCTGACCCGGGTCCGGGCGCGTGCCGGGGCCCGTCCCGGCCGTCGGCCCCGCGCGCGGCGGCCGCGTTCCGGCCGTCGCGGCCCGCTGATCCACTCGCACTGGATCATTCGGCCTACGCGTGATCCATCATCTGTGTGAGGACGTCTCGTACCCCGGCGCGGCATCCGGCAGCTAGCTGCCGGATGCACGCATGAGGGGCCCCGGACCCTGTGCCGCCCTGACCTGGCCGTTCCTCCGGCGCGATTGCCCCGCCGGCCCCACGGCCCCGCGGAATCCTGGATTCCGCTCGTGCCGTCGCCCTCCCGGGGTGCCGATCCGCTTGCACGGACCTTGCCGAATGGGTGGCCAGGACGGCCCCGAGGGGTGATCATGAGAGTCCAGAGCGCACTTCCCATGAGGAGGCACGGGTGGCCGAGACTCTGAAGAAGGGCAGCCGGGTAACCGGCGCCGCGCGCGACAAGCTCGCGGCAGACCTGAAGAAGAAGTACGACTCCGGTGCGAGCATCCGGGCGTTGGCCGAGGAAACCGGCCGCTCCTACGGATTCGTCCACCGGATGCTCAGCGAGTCCGGAGTGACGCTGCGGGGACGTGGCGGAGCGACACGGGGCAAGAAGGCCGCAGCGGCCTGACAGCCGTCCGCGGATCGGGGCAGGTCGCAGGATCTGTCCCGGGGCTCACCGGTTTCGGTGGTGGCCACCCGGTCGATCGTGCGGTCGACCGGGTGGTTACTGTTCAGTCACTTAGCTCTGTGCTGACTGCACCCGATCCGGAGGCGCTCCATGACCTCGCTCGACACTGTGCTCGACAAGGACGGCGTACGACTCACCGTCGACGACGCGGTTGCCACGGTGACCCTCACCAATCCGGCCAAGCGCAACGCTCAGTCCCCCGCTCTGTGGCGGGCGTTGACAGAGGCCGGACGGGCTCTGCCCGGCAGTGTGCGGGTCGTCGTGCTGCGCGCCGAAGGTGTGTCCTTCTCCGCCGGACTCGACCGCCAGGCGTTCACCCCCGAGGGCTTCGACGGCGAGCCGTCGTTCCTCGACATGGGGCGCGGCCCGGAGGCCGAGCTCGACGCGGTCATCGCCGAGTACCAGGAGGCGTTCACCTGGTGGCGCCGCAACGACATCGTGTCGATCGCGGCCGTCCAGGGGCATGCCATCGGCGCCGGCTTCCAGCTCGCCCTCGCCTGCGATCTGCGGATCGTCGCCGAGGACGTGCAGTTCGCCATGCGCGAGACCAGCCTCGGACTGGTCCCCGACCTCACCGGCACGCACCCCCTGGTGCACCTGGTGGGGTACGCACGCGCACTCGAAATCTGCGCCACCGGCCGCTTCGTGCACGCCGCAGAGGCCGAACGCACCGGCCTGGCCAACCTCGTGGTGCCCGCCGCGGAGCTCGAAGGAGCCGCCCGTGATCTGGCCGGCGCCCTGATCGCCGCCCCGCGCGACGCCGTCATCGAGACCAAGGCCCTCCTCGGCGGCGCCGTCTCCCGTACGTACGAGGAGCAGCGCGCCGCCGAGCGTGCCGCGCAGGGCCGTCGGCTGCGCGACCTCTCGGGCACGGCCGACTGAAAGCGTCCGGCGGCGGGCCCGGGCACATCACCCCGGGCCCGCCGCCGTGTCGGTTCCCGGCGGGACCTGGCCCTCCGCCACCGCCGTGACCAGCACCGCGACCGGAGGATGCCCGTCCACGGCCTGGGTCACGGCCGCCCGCACCGAGCGGGCCACGTCCAGCGCCCGGTGCCCGCCGTCCGTCGCCAGCTCGACCCGGACGTGGTCCGGGCCCGTGTGCACGGACGCGCCGAGCACCCGCGTCAGCGTCGCGACCCCCGTCACTCCAGCGGCGGCACGGCCCGCAGCGTCCTCCGGATCCGCCGGGCGCACCTCGGCGGGGGGCGGTTCGACCCGGTCGGGTTCGGTGTCCAGCAACTCCGTCACCTGGACGTCCACCTCGTCGACCACCAGCCCGAGCCGCCGGGCGGCAGCCGTCAGCAGAGCGGAGCGCAACGCCGCCGCAGCGGCCGGAATCGGCAGGTGCGCCGTCGCCGCCACCGTGGCCTCGATGCGCAACGGCCCCGGCGGCAGGGCGCTCGGAGGCGGCGGCACCTGCGGGGCGGGCGCCGCCCCGGCATCGGCCACGGCGATGCGCAGCTCCAGAAGCACCGGCCCCGAACCGCCCACCGCCCGGCGCAGTACGGCCGCCGCCGCCCGTTCCGAGATCCATGCCCCGTCCGCCGGGCCGCCCAGCGGGAGGAGCCGGCCCAGACCGAGCCGCTGCCGAACCGCGGCCGTCCATCCTTGGGCCCTGCGCGAGCTGTCAGCCGTCGTCATGGCCCCCAGCCTGCCGCATCCACGGCGCGAGACCGGGCAACCGCACTTAATCTGGGCAAGGAAGTCCAATCTGCCCCGAAGGGAAGAACGGCGATGACCGAGACCCCACAGCGGAACCGGCCCGAGAACCCCGACAAGGACTCGACGGGCGGCGAGAGCAGGAGCAACTCGCTGACCAAGCGCGGCGGGGGAGACCCCGCCACCCGCGGCCGGACGACGATCGCCGACGGTGTCGTCGAGAAGATCGCCGGAATGGCGGCACGCGACGTGGTCGGCGTGCACGCGATGGGCAGCGGTCTCTCGCGGACCTTCGGCGCGGTGCGCGACCGCGTCCCCGGCGGTTCCAAGTCGGTCACCCGCGGGGTGAAGGCCGAGGTCGGCGAGTCCCAGACGGCCCTCGACCTGGAGATCGTCGTCGACTACGGCGTGTCGATCGCCGACGTCGCCCGTGATGTGAGGGAGAACGTTGTCGCGGCGGTCGAGCGGATGACGGGCCTCGAAGTCATCGAGGTCAACATCGCGGTGAGCGATGTGAAGCTCCCCGACGAGGACGACGACGAGGACCAGTCCGAGCCACGTGTCCAGTAGTCCTCCGTCAAAGGCAGTTGAGGAGCGCAGATGAGCATGGCTGTGGTCGGCATGGTGGCCGGCATGGCGCTCGGGTTCGCCGGGTACTTCGGCGGTTTCGGGGCCTTTCTGCTGGTGGCCGCCCTGGGGGCGATCGGCTTCATCGCCGGTCGCTTCCTCGACGGTGACCTGGAGCCCGGCGACTTCTTCCGGAGTCGCGATCGCGGCGACCGACGGCGGTGACGGCGTTGTCGGGGGCGGGCGGCCGGGTCGCCGCAGCGGAGCGCGGAGAGACCCGGATCGCCGACCGGGTCGTCGCGAAGATCGCCGCGCAGGCGGCGAAAGAGGCGGTCGACGAGCCCGCGAAGGACGCCGCGTCGCCGCGGGCCACGGTCACGGTGCACCGTGACACCGCCCGCGTACGGGTGAGTCTGGAGCTCGGATATCCCAGCGATATCGGGCGCCAGTGCGGTGCCGTGCGTCGCCGGGTCGCTATGCGGGTAGAGGCGTTGGCAGGGATGGAGGTGCCCGAAGTGGCCGTACAGGTCGAGCGCCTGCACCCCTCAGGAGCGAGCCTCGCGGCGCAGGGGAGGATCCGATGACCGAGCCCCGGAATCCGGAGAACAGCGCGGAGCACACCGTGGAACACGGGGACGTGCTCGCGCTCGACCAGTCGGCGTCGTCCGCGGCCTACGACCCGGTCCCGGCCAAGGAACGGAGCGAGGGCGGAGCGGGCCGATTCCGGTCCGCCCGCCGCATCCCCGCGGGCATCACCGCCCTGGTGGTCCTGGGCGCTGCCGGACTGCTCCTCTACGACGTCGCGGCGGTCCGTGCCGACCACCCGGCGATGCAGTGGCGCCGCTCGCTGGCCGACGAACTGTCGGAGCGCCGGCTGGACGACGTCTGGGTGCTCACGGGCGCCTCGGTCGCGGTGGCGGCCGGCCTGTGGCTGCTCGTCCTCGCACTCACGCCCGGACTGCGCGATCTGCTGCCGATGCGGCGCGAACGCCCGGACGTACGGGCTGCCCTCGACCGGACCGCGGCGGCCATGGTCCTGCGCGACCGGGCCGTGGAGGTCTCCGGTGTGCAGTCGGTCCGGGTCCGGATGGGCCGCGGCAAGGTGGGGGTGCGGGCCGTCTCGCACTTCCGTGAACTCGACGACGTACGGGCCGATCTGGACACCGTGCTCTCCACCGGCATCAGGGAACTCGGACTGGCCAGGCAACCGAGCCTGTCCGTCCATGTCCGCCGTCCGGCGAAGAAGGGGTGAGCCGCGTGATCGGGACCGTCAACCGGGTACTGCTGGGGCTGGCCGGACTGGTACTGGTCTGCGTCGGCGGCGGGGTGCTGGCCGCGGCGCTCGGTCTCTCCGTGCCGTCCTGGTGGCCGTGGTACGGCAAGCGCGACGTCCTCCTCAGTGACGCGGACCGGGACCGCTGGCGGTCCGAGGGCTGGTGGTGGCCGGTCGTGATCGCGGTCCTCGCGGTTCTGGTGGTACTCGCGCTGTGGTGGCTGCTGGCCCAGCTGCGCCGGGCCCGCCTCGCCGAGGCGCTCGTGGACAGCGGCGACGGCGAGGGCGCGCTGCTGCGCGGCCGCGCCCTGGAGGGTGTGCTCGCACAGGAGGCGGGCGCCCTGGACGGGGTGGCCCGCGCCCAGGTCGTCCTGACCGGCAGGCGCAGCGAGCCGCAGGCCAGGATCCGGCTCCTCATGGAACCGCACGCCGCCCCGGACGAGGCGCTGGGCCGGCTCACCGACGAGGCGCTGGCCCATGCCCGGGACTCCGCCGGGCTGGCGAAGCTGCCGGCCGAGGTGCGGCTGAAGGCGGTCAAGCACCGGGCCGAGCGCGTGAGCTGACGGGCGGTACGCCATGCGTTGGGGGCCGGACGGCGGAAGCCGTCCGGCCCCCAACGCGTTCCGCGTCCGGTGCCTCAGCGTTTCCGCGTCCGGGAGCGGTTCAGAAGCCGCGCCGGGATCCGCCGTCGACCGGCACCATGATGCCCGTCAGATACGAGGCGGCAGGCGAGAGCAGGAAGGCGGCGGTCCGGCCGAACTCCTCCGGAGTGCCGTAGCGGCGCAGCGGGATGGCCGCCTCGTTGGCGGCGCGCGAGGCCGCGGCGTTGCCGGACAGCGCGTCGAGTTCACGGACCCGGTCCGTGTCGATACGGGCCGGCAGCACGCCCACCACGCGGATGCCCCGCGGGCCGAGCTCATCGGCCAGCGACTTCGCGAAGCCCGCCAGGCCGGGGCGCAGTCCGTTGGAGATGGTCAGCCCGGCGATCGGCTCGTGGACGGAGCCGGAGAGCACGAAGCCGATGACCCCGCCCTCGCCGAGCGCCGCCGCCGCCGTCCGGGCCAGGCGCACCGCGCCCAGGAACACCGACTCGAACGCCGACTGCCACTGGGCGTCGGTGTTGTCCGCGGCGGAGCCCGGCGCGGGGCCGCCGACGCTGATGAGGATGCCGTCGAGCCGGCCGAACCCCTCCTGCGCGGACTCCACCAGCCGCTGCGCCACGTCCGGGTCGGCGTTGTCGGCCGCGAGTCCGACGGCGTCGGGGCCCAGCTCGTCGGCGGCCTCCCGGACGCTCTTCTCGTCGCGGCCGGTGATGATCACTTTCGCGCCGTCGGCGACCAGGGCGCGTGCCGTGGCGTTGCCCAGCCCCCGGGTCGCTCCGGTGACGACGTACACACGGTCCTTCAGTCCAAGATCCATGGTCCTATCCTGCCTCCTGCCCCCGCGTCCCGTCCTCGGCGGCCTGCGCTTCGGCCAGTGCCACCGCCGTGCCGACCAGCCCGATGTGGCTGAAGGCCTGCGGGAAGTTGCCGAGCTGGCGCATGGCCGCGGTGTCGTACTCCTCGGCGAGCAGCCCCACGTCGTTGCGGAGCGCGAGCAGCCGTTCGAAGAGTTCGGTGGCCTCGTCGGTGCGTCCGGTCATCCGCAACGCGTCCGCCAGCCAGAACGAGCAGGCGAGGAACGCGCCCTCGCCGCCCGGGAGTCCGTCGACCGCGGTGCTGTCCGTGCTGTAGCGGCGCACCAGTCCGTCGCTGCCCAGCTCGTCCCGGACGGCGTCCACCGTTCCGATGACGCGCGGGTCGTCCGGCGGCAGGAACCCGGTCCGGGCGATCAGCAGCGTCGCGGCGTCCAGCTCACGCGACCCGTACGACTGGGTGAACGTGTTGCGCGCCGGGTCGTACCCCTTCTCGCACACCTCACGGTGCACGGCGTCCCGCATCGCCCGCCAGCGGTCCGCGTCGCCGGGGAGTGAGGGGTCCTCCTCAAGGGTGCGCACCGCGCGGTCGGCCGCCACCCAGGCCATCACCTTGGAGTGCACGAAGTGGCGGCGCCGGCCGCGGATCTCCCAGAGCCCCTCGTCCGGTTCGCGCCAGGTGGACTCCAGGAAGCCGAGGAGGCTGAGCTGGAGGCTCCAGGCGTGCGGCGCGTCGTCCAGGCCCGCGGCCCGGGCCAGCCGGAGCGAGTCGATGACCTCTCCGTACACGTCGAGCTGGCGCTGGCGCACCGCGGCGTTGCCGATCCGGACCGGGGCGGAGTTCTCGTAACCGCGCAGCCACGGAAGTTCCGCTTCGGGCAGCCGGCGCTCGCCCGCGAGTCCGTACATGATCTGCAGGTCGGCCGGGTCCCCGGCGACCGCGCGCAGCAGCCAGTCACGCCACGCTGCGGCCTCCTCCAGATAGCCGGCCGAGGTCAGCGCACCGAGGGTGAGGGTGGAGTCCCGCAGCCAGCAGAAACGGTAGTCCCAGTTCCGTACGCCGCCGATGTCCTCCGGGAGCGAGGTGGTCGGGGCCGCCACGATGCCGCCGGTCGGACCGAAGGTGAGCGCCTTGAGGGTGATCAGCGAACGGATCACGGCTTCCCGGTAGGGCCCCTCGTACGTGCACCGGGCGGACCACTCGGCCCAGTCGGACAGGGTGTTCTCCAGTGCCTCGTACGGGTCGACGAGATCGGGGCGCGGCGAGTGCGAGGGATGCCAGGTCAGGACGAAGGCCACCTGTTCACCCGCGGAGACGCTGAACGAGGAACACGTGGAGAACTGCTGGCCCCAGGTCTTGACGGGTGGCTCGCTGCGCAGCCAGGCGGAGTCGGGCCCCGCGACCGCGACCCGTTGGCCCTGCGAGCGGCGCATCCACGGCACGACGGAGCCGAAGTCGAAGCGCAGCCGGATCACCGAGGCCATGTCGACCGTGCCGCTGACACCCTCGATGATCCGCATCACATCGGGCTCGTGGTCGCGCTGCGGCATGAAGTCGATGACCTTGACGGTGCCGGTGCGGGTCTCCCAGAACGTCTCCAGGACGAGGGAGTCACCGCGGTAGGCGCGGCGCGTGCAGGTGTCCGCGCCCTTCGGGGCGATGCGCCAGTGGCCGTTCTCCTCGTCGCCGAGCAGCGCGGCGAAGCAGGCGCCCGAGTCGAAGCGGGGCAGACACAGCCAGTCGACAGAACCGTTCCTGCCGACCAGGGCGGCTGTCTGGAGATCGCCGATGAGGGCGTAGTCCTCGATGCGTGGGGTCACGTTCTGGCGTGTTCCCGAACCTGGCGCCCGCTAAGCAGTCACGGGGTCAGGAGAGGCGGGTGTCACCCCCGCGGACGCCGTCCCCGACGTGCCGTCAGGCCTTCGCCGGCTCGGGCTCCGCCGCATCGGCCCGCTCGGCGGCCTCGGCCGCCGCCGCGAGCCGGTCGCGCTTCTCCCGGCGGGCCAGCACCACGTAGCCGACCGGGACACCGGCGGCGAACAGCCACCACTGCACGGCGTACGCCATGTGCGGGCCGATGGAGCTGTCGTCGGGAGCCTCGATCAGCTCGGGCGAGTCGCCCTTCGGCTCCGGCCCGGTCTGCTCGATGTAGCCGCCGAGCACCGGCCGGGAGAGGAGCTTCGCCTGCTGGGCGCTGTTGATCAGCATCACCTGGCGGTCCGGCAGGTCCGAGATGTCCTTGATGCCACTGGCGCTCGTCGTCTCGTCGGCCTTGAGCCGCCCGGTGACGGTCACCTCGCCCTTGGGCACGGCCGGTACGTCGGGGAAGGCGTGCTGGTCGGCGGCGGACGGGACCCAGCCGCGGTTGATCATGACCGTGCCGCCGCCCTTGAGGTCGAACGGGATCAGCACATGGACGCCGATGGAGCCGTCGATGGCGGTGCGGCGCCGGACGACGACCTCGTGCTTCTCGTCGTACGTCCCGGTGGCCGTCACCGCACGCCAGTAGTCCGCGCGCGGAACGACATGACCGGGTGAGGTGAGTCCCGCGACCGGCACGGGCTTCGCCTTGAGGTTGTGCGTGATCAGGGCGTTCTGCGCGACCTTGTGCTCATGCCGGTGCAGCTGCCAGAAGCCCAGTTCGACCATCGTCGGAATCATGACGAGGGCGATGAGGGCGAGAATCAGCCACTGCCGGGTCAACAGGAAGCGGTACACCCCATGACGGTACAACTGCGTCACGGGGTGCATCGCGGAGGGGGTGGGGGCGGGCGCGCGGTGCCCGGTGCTCAGACTTTGTCGATGATGCCCACCTTCCCCTCCGCGCGGGCGCAGTGGCCGCCGCAGAACCAGTGCCCGTCGACCTCGACACCCTGGCCGATGACCTGGACCCGGCAGTGCTCACAGATGGGCGCCATGCGGTGAATGGCGCAGGAGAAGCAGTCGAAGACGTGCACCGCGCCCTGCGCGTGCACCTCGAAGGACATCCCGTAGTCGTTTCCGCATACCTCGCAACGTGCCATGCGCCACAGGGTGGGACGCCGGGGCGGCGACGGGCGAGCGGCGGGCGGGCGAGTCGCCCCCGGTTCACTCCGATGACGGCGTCGGCGCCGGCACCTTGGTGGACGCGGCCACGTCCCGCAGGAGATGGGTGAAGGCGCTCTCGTCGACGATCGGCGTGCCGAACGACTTCGCCTTCACCGTCTTCGAGGTCGCCGCGTCCGGGTCGTTGGTGACGAGCAGGCTCGTCAGCCGGGAGACGCTCGTCGCCACATGCAGCCCCGCCTCCACGGCCCGGTCCTCCAGGAGCTCGCGGTCGATCGAGGTGTCGCCGGAGAACGCCACCCGCATGCCCTGCATGAGAGGTTTTTCCTTTTCGTACCGACCCGGGTTCGGATACGGGCAGGCCGGACGCTTGCGCGAGGGCCGCCAGCTGTTCTGTGCCCCGTACGAGGACTGGTAGCCGATCCGCGGGGTGACGGGGGAGTCCGACCACTCGGTCAGCGGCCGGCACTCCAGCAGCGGCAGCCGCATGCCGTCCCGCGCCGCCGCGTGCAGGCTGGGGCGGAACGCCTCGGCGAGCACCCGGGCGTCGTCCAGCGCGTGGTGCGCGCGCTCCTGCACCACGCCGAAGTGCGCGGCCAGCGACTCCAGCTTGTGGTTGGGCAGCGGCAGCCGCAGTTCCTTGGAGAGCGCGATGGTGCACAGCCGCTGCTGGACGGGGGCGATCACCGAGGCCCGCGCGTACTCCCGAGCCAGCATCGACCAGTCGAAGGCGGCGTTGTGCGCGACGAGCACACGGTCGGCGAGCCGCTCGGAGAGCTGCGCGGCGACCTCGGGGAAGAGCGGGGCGCCTTCCAGGACATCGCTCGTCAGCCCGTGGATCCAGACGGGGCCGGGATCACGCTCCGGGTTGACGAGGCTGTACCAGTGGTCCTCGACGTTGCCCCGGGCGTCCAGGCGGTAGACGGCGGCGGAGATGATCCGGTCGTCCCGCGCGAGGCCGGTGGTCTCCACGTCGACGACCGCGTACCCCTGGGGGTAGGCGGTCGGCCACGGTGCTGCGGTCTGGCGGTCGTCGAGCATGGTCACAGAGAATACGGGCCGCCACCGACAGTTCCCTATTCGGCCGTCACCCCCGGGTTCCTGCCGCCGATGAGCAGCCCGTCCACCAGGGCGCGTACGGACGTGACGAACAGCCGTTCCTGGTCGGCCGGCCGGGCCAGCGCTCTGGCCAGTGCCGGGTCGCCGCCGGCCGTCGACGCACTCCACAGATCGCCCTCGGCGGGCGACTGCACGGGGGACCGTTCCCGGTTGCGCTCGACGAGCAGGAAGCCGACGGTGTGGAACTGCACCGCCCGTACCGCGTCCGCCGCCCGGGAGCCGCGCAGTCCGGCGGCGTGCACCTCGTGGGCGAGCGCCTGCTGGGCCGGCAGGAACATGCGTTCCGTCAGTCCCCGTTCGTGCACCATCGCGATCAGATGCGGGCGGGCGCGCAGCTCCCGGCGCAGCCCGCGGGCCACGGAGACGATCCTGGTCGCCGGGGTGCGGCCGGTGGGGCGGAGGGTGCCCATCTCCTGGACGGTGCGCTCGACCAGGGCGTCCAGCAGCGACTCGCGGTTGCCGACGTGCCAGTAGATCGACGTGACGGCGGTGCCCAGTTCGGCGGCCAGTCTGCGCATGGTGAGGGTCTGCGGACCGTGCTGCCTCACGAGTCCCGCAGCGGCCGCGAGGACCTCCTCGCGGGTCAGCGACGATCGCGCCACAGCTCCTCCGGTCTTCAGAACTCCGTTACACGCACGGCTATTTACCCTTCACGGGCTCCGGTGTAACTGTGTTACAGAACCCGGCGCGGACAACCGAGAAGGGTGGCACCGCATGGCACGTGTACGGTACGGCGCGCGCACCGAGGCCGAGATCGCGGAGGCCCGCGAGGCCCGCTCCCGGCTCCCCGACATCTGGTCCACCGGCGTCGCCGCCGTCTGGGAGAGCGATCCGGACGCGGTGGCCGCCGTCCTCCCACCGCCCCTGAAACCCCCCGCCCGCCCGCTCGTCCGGGCGAACATCAGCAAGGTCGATCTCCCCGGCTATCCGCTCGGCGCGGGCTCCGTCGCCGTCGCCGCCGTCCATGACGGGCACGAGGGCTGGTACCCGCTGGTCATGCCGATGACCCATGAACGTGCCCTGACCGGAGGCCGTGAGGTGTTCGGCGAGCCGAAGAAGCTCGGCGAGGTCAGCGTGGAGCGCGAAGGACTCGTCGTGCACGCCTCGCTCGCCCGCCACGGCATCGCCTTCGTCGAGATCCGCGGCGCGGTCGGCGAACCGCTCCCGCTGCCCGCACCGGCCACCAAGCTCGACTTCTACTTCAAGTTCCTGCCCGCGGTGGACGGCGAGGGCTTCGACGCCGACCCCGTCCTGATCCACTGCACCCGCCACGAGAAGGTCCGCCGGCTGGAGCGGATCACCGGCGACGTGGTGCTGCGCGAGTCCCTGTACGACCCGGTCGCCGACCTTCCCGTACGCCGCGTCCTCGACATCACCATCGGCGAGAAGACCAGCGACCAGCAGGGCCGGGCCGTCGAACGGGTGAGCGCCGACGCGCTCCTGCCGTACATCCACCAGCGCTACGACGACCCGCAGCAGATCCACGACGGCCCGCCGCGAGGGAGCGTCCGATGAGGCTTCAGGAGGGGCAGGTCGCCGTCGTCACCGGCGCCGCGAGCGGCATCGGACTCGCGATGGCCCGGAGGTTCGCGGCCGAGGGACTCAAGGTCGTCCTCGCCGACGTGGAGGAGGGGGCACTCGACAAGGCGGCCGGTGAACTGCGTGCGGAGGGCGCACAGGTGCTGGCCCGGCCCGTCGACGTCAGCGAGCGCGACTCCGTACAGGCACTGGCCGAGGCCGCGTACGACACCTTCGGCGCCGTGCACGTGCTGTGCAACAACGCCGGGGTCGGCTCGGGAGCCGAGGGCCGGATGTGGGAGCACGAGCCCAACGACTGGAAGTGGGCGTTCGCCGTCAACGTGTGGGGCGTCTTCCACGGCATCCAGGCCTTCCTGCCGCGCATGATCGCGGACGGCGGCCCCGGCCACGTCGTCAACACCTCGTCCGGCGACGGCGGGATCGCCCCGCTGCCCACCGCGTCCGTGTACGCCGTCACCAAGTCCGCCGTCGTCACGATGACCGAGTCGCTGTACGCGCACCTGAAGGCGGAGGGCGCGGCGGTCGGCGCCTCGGTCCTCTTCCCCGGCCCGCACATGCTGCGTACCGGGCTGTGGGAGTCGCACCGCAACCGGCCCGGCCGGTACGCCAAGGAACGCCCCCGCAGGACCCCGTACCGAAGCCTCGACCAGTGGGAGAAGGCCATGAAGGCGGGCGGCCACGAGGTGGAGTTCACGCCCGTGGAGGACGTGGCCGCGACCGTCGTGGACGGGATCCGGGCCGACCGCTTCTGGATGCTGCCCGACAGCGAGCACAGCGACCGCCAGATCCGCGCCAGGTCGCAGTCGATGCTGGAGCGGTCCAACCCGTCCTACCTGGAGAACTTCATACTCGACTGAGGGGACAGGACCCAGCGATGACCCACGACGACCCGTACCTGATCATCTCCTCCGACTGCCACGCCGGACTCCCCACCGAGGAGTACCGGCCCTACCTGGACAGCCGCTTCCACCGCGAGTTCGACGACTTCCTGGCCGGCCGTGACCGCCGCCGCGAGGAGATGACCCGCCTGGGCGTGCGCAACGAGGCCTTCGCCGACAAGTGGTTCCACGACAACGAGGAAGGACTGAGGGGCGGCTGGGACGCGACGCAGCGTCTCAAGGAGCTCGACGGCGACGGGGTGGCGGCCGAGGTCGTCTTCCCCGACGCGGACGCCGTCGACAGCCGCACCGCGGCCCCCTTCGGGGTCGGCCTCGGCCTCTCCGGGGACCAGGACCCCGAACTGGGCATGGCCGGGGCGCAGGCTCACAACCGCTGGCTCGCCGAGTTCGTCGCGCAGCACCCCGAACGCCACTGCGGTGTCGCCCTGCTGCCCGTCACCGGTGAGGCCGACCGGGTTGTCGCCGAGATCCACCGGGCGAAGGCGTCCGGCCTCGGCGCCCTGATGATCCCCTCCATGTGGGTGGACAAGGCCCCCTACCACGACCGCCGTTACGACCCGGTGTGGGCGGCCGCCGCCGAGACCGGGATGCCGATCGTCACCCACTCCGGCGCGGCGCCGCGCCACGAGTACGGCGACCACCTCGGGATCTACGTCTCCGAGGTCACCTGGTGGCCGTCCCGCCCGCTCTGGTTCCTCCTCTGGTCGGGCGCGTTCGAGCGGCATCCCGGGCTGAAGTTCGGCGTCGCGGAGTCCGGCTGCTGGTGGCTGCCGAACCTGCTGTGGTTCATGGACCGGCTCTACCTCGGCGCCCACGGCGGCAAGAAGCTCTCCCCGTTCGCCGAACTGAAGCGTCCGCCGCACGAGTACCTCGACCGCCAGGTCTTCATCTGCGCCACCAACACCAAACGCCGCGAGCTCGCCCAGCGGTACGAGATCGGCGTCGGCAACATCCTGTGGGGAAGCGACTTCCCGCACCCCGAGGGCACCTGGCCCAACACCGCGAACTGGCTGCGCAACACCTTCCACGACATTCCCGTAGCCGAGACCCGCGTGATGCTGGGCCTCGCGGCCGCCGAGGTCTTCGGCTTCGACACGGAGAAGCTCGCCCCCCTTGCCGCACGCATCGGTCCCACCCCCGCCGACCTGGGCCAGAGCACCGATCAGGCCGGGGTCGAGGCGTCCTGGGCCCGCTCGCGCGAGGTCGGCCGGCACTGGCTGACCGACCACGACTTCCCGGTCCTGGGGGCGTCATGACGGACCGCTACACCGTCATCTCCGCCGACTGCCACGCCGGAGCCGACCTGCTCGACTACAAGCCGTACCTGGAGTCGGGGCACCACGACGACTTCGACGCCTGGGCGGCCACCTACGTCAACCCGTACGAGGACCTGGTCGCCGACACCGCCGACCGGAACTGGAACTCGGACCGCCGCCTCGCCGACCTGGAGGCGGACGGCATCGTCGCGGAAGTCGTCTTCCCCAACACCATCCCGCCCTTCTTCCCGTCGGCCTCCCTGATGGCCCCCGCACCCTCCCGCCAGGAGTACGAGCAGCGCTGGGCGGGGCTCCGCGCCCACAACCGCTGGCTCGCCGACTTCTGCGCCGCCGCACCGGGCCGTCGGGCGGGCGTCGCGCAGATCCTCCTCAACGATCCGGCCGAGGCGGTGCGCGAGGTCCGGCGCACCAAGGAGGCGGGCCTCACCGGAGGCATCCTGCTGCCCGGCACCCCGCCGGGCTCCGGCATCCCGGAGCTCTACTCCGCGGTGTACGACCCGCTCTGGGCGGTCTGCGCGGAGCTGGACGTCCCCGTCAACCACCACGGCGGCTCCGCGTCCCCGCCGCTCGGCGACGAACCGGCGGCCCGCGCGGTCTTCATGGTCGAGACGACGTGGTTCTCGCACCGGGCGCTGTGGCACCTGATCTTCGGCGGCGCGTTCCGCCGTCACCCCGGCCTGAAGCTGGTGCTCACCGAACAGGGCTCCGGCTGGATCCCGGGCATCGTGGAGATGCTCGACTACTACCACGGGCGGCTGGTCGCAGCGGCGACCCGGGCGGCCACCGCCGAGTCCAAGTTCGGTGCGGGGCTGTCGGCTTCGATGGGCGCGCGCCCCAGCGAGGTCTGGCGCGACAACTGCTTCGTCGGCGCCAGCTTCATGCGCCCGCACGAGGTGCCGCTGCGCGACCGGATCGGCCTCGACAAGATCATGTGGGGCAGCGACTACCCGCACGACGAGGGCACAGCCCCGTACTCACGGGAGGGCCTGCGGATCGCGTACGCGGGGCTGCCGCCCGCGGAGATCGCCGCCATGACCGGCGGCAACGCGGCCCGCGTCTACGGATTCGACCTGCCGGCGCTGGACCGTATCGCCGCCACCGTGGGACCGAGCGTCGAGGAGATCGCCGAACCCCTGAAGGAGGTCCCGCCGGATGCCACCAGCCCCGCCTTCGCGCCGGGTGGGTCGGTGCGGGTCTGGTGACGCCGGGAAGTGAGACCATCCCCGGGTGACGGATACCCAGGCGCACCACGAACCGCACGGCAACGGCCTGGGCGCGCGGCTGAACTGGCTGCGCGCCGCGGTGCTCGGGGCCAACGACGGTGTGGTCTCCACCGCCGGCCTCGTCGTCGGCGTCGCGGGCGCCACCGGTGACCGCGGCACGCTGCTGACGGCGGGACTGGCCGGGCTGCTGGCCGGGTCCATGTCGATGGCGGCGGGCGAGTACGTGTCCGTCTCCACCCAGCGCGATTCGGAGAAGGCCGCGCTGGCGACGGAGAAGCGGGAGCTCCAGGAAACACCGGAGGCGGAACTCGCCGAGCTCACCGGCCTGTTGGAGGGCAAGGGGCTCAGCCGCGAGGTGGCCCGCGAGGCCGCCGTCCAGCTCACCGAACGCGACGCGCTGCGCGCCCACGCCGAGGTCGAGCTGGGCATCGACCCGGACGAGCTGACGAACCCGTGGCACGCGGCGGGCGCCAGCTTCCTCGCGTTCACGGTGGGCGCGCTGCTGCCCCTGCTGGCGATCGTGCTCCCTCCCTCGTCGCTGCGCCTGCCGGTGACCGTGCTGTCGGTCCTCGCCGCCCTGGCCCTGACGGGCTGGTGGAGCGCCCGGCTGGGCGACGCGAAGGCGGGTCCGGCGGTGCTGCGGAACATGGGCGGGGGAGCGGTGGCGATGGCCGTGACATATGTGGCGGGGGAGCTGCTGGGGGCGGCCGGCGTCTGAGCCCCTCCTGTCGGAAGGTGCCAAAGACTGCTGACAGCATGTCTCGCATACTTGTTGGTAACAACGTCTAGTCGGGGGCCGACCTGCGGCTCTACGGTGCAGGCATGCCGACGAACCTGCCCGATGTAGTGCTCTGGTCCATACCGGCCTTCGTCCTGCTCACCGTCCTGGAAATGGCGCTCCACCACTTCCACCCCGACGAGGACGCCGCCGGTTACGAGGCGAAGGACGCCACCACCAGCATCACCATGGGGCTGGGCAGTCTGGCCTTCGACCTGCTGTGGAAAGTGCCCATCGTCGCGATCTACACCGCGGTCTACGAACTGACCCCGCTCAGCATCCCGCTCCTGTGGTGGACCGTCCCGCTGATGCTCCTGGGGCAGGACTTCTTCTACTACTGGTCCCACCGCGGGCACCACGTCATCCGGATCCTCTGGGCCTGCCACGTGGTCCACCACTCCAGCCGGAAGTTCAACCTCTCCACCGCGCTGCGCCAGCCCTGGACCTCGCTGACCGTCTGGCCGTTCTACCTCCCGCTGATCGCGTGCGGCGTCCACCCGGCGGCACTGGCCTTCTGCTCCTCGGTCAATCTCGTCTACCAGTTCTGGGTGCACACCGAGCGGATCGACAAGCTGCCCCGGCCCTTCGAGTACGTCCTGAACACGCCCTCCCACCACCGGGTCCACCACGCCTCCCAGGGCGGCTACCTCGACCGGAACTTCGGCGGCATCCTGATCGTGTGGGACCGGTGGTTCGGGTCCTTCACCGCAGAGACGGAGCGGCCCGTGTTCGGGCTCACCAAGAACATCGGCACGTTCAACCCGCTGCGGGTCGCCACCCACGAGTACGCCGCCATCGCGCGCGACGTCCGCGCGGCGGGCAGCTGGAGCGAGCGGGCCGGGCGGGTCTTTTGCGGACCCGGCTGGAAGCCTGCCGGGCTCACCGTGGACAGCCCCACGGCCGGCCCCGCACGGGAACGCACCGGATGAGCGCCGGCCCGTCCCCGGACCGGCGGGAGCGTCTCGTACGCCCCCTGCTCATCGCCTTCCTCCTCGCGTGCGCGGCCGACCTCGTCGGGGTCCTCACCGACACCGGACCCGTCCACCTCGTCGCCAAGCCGCTGCTGATGCCGCTCCTCGCCGCGTACGCCGCCGCCCGGCGCGGGCCCCGGCTGCTGATCGCCGCCCTGCTCTGCGGCTGGATCGGGGACGTGTTCCTGCTGGCTGACGCCGACCTCGCCTTCCTCGTCGGGATGGGCGGCTTCGCGGCCGGACACGTCTGCTATCTGCGGCTCTTCGGCCGGACCCGCGGGGCACTGCTTCCCGGGATCGGGTACGCGGTCGTCCTGACCGTCTTCACCGTCCTGATCTGGGACGGGCTGCCGGCCGGACTGCGGGTCCCGATGGCGGGCTACAGCCTGCTGCTGACCGCCATGGCCTGCCGTTCCGGCGTCCTCGGCCGGTACGCGGCCACCGGAGGTGCGCTCTTCCTGCTCTCCGACGCGCTGATCGCCACCGGCATCGCCGACTGGCCGCAGCCGCCCGCCCCCGACTTCTGGGTCATGCTCACCTATGTCGCGGCGCAGTGCCTGCTGACCCTCGGCGTGCTCGCACCGGGGGCGAAAGGGGCCGGTGCGGTCCTCGGGGCGTACCGTGAGCGGAGTATCAGCATCTGAGATCAGCAAGGACCCCCACGCATGCGCGCCACCGTCATTCACGCACCCCACGACATCCGCGTGCAGGAGGTCCCGGACCCGGTGATCCAGCAGCCCACCGACGTGGTGATGCGGGTCCTGCGGGCCTGCATCTGCGGCAGCGACCTGTGGGCCTACCGCGGTGAGTCCGCCCGGCAGCCCGGCCAGCGCATCGGCCACGAGTTCCTGGGGATCGTCGAGGAGGCGGGCTCCGAGGTCAACGGCTTCGCCGCCGGTGACCTCGTCGTCGCGCCCTTCGTCTGGTCCGACGGCACCTGCGCCTACTGCGCCGAGGGGCTGACCACCTCCTGCCCGCAGGGCGGCTTCTGGGGCTCGGCCGGCTCCGACGGCGGACAGGGCGAGGCCGTGCGCGTCCCGTTCGCCGACGGCACGCTGGTCAAGCTCCCCGCCGCCGCGGCCTCCGACGACCACCTGCTCACCGCGCTCCTGGCCCTCTCCGACGTCCTCGGCACCGGCCACCACGCCGCGGTCGGCGCCGGCGTGAAGCGGGGCTCCACGGTCGCCGTCGTCGGTGACGGCGCCGTCGGCCTGTGCGGCGTCATGGCCGCCAAGCGGCTCGGCGCCGAGCGGATCATCGCGCTCGGCCGCCACCGGGTACGTACGGACATCGCTCGCGACTTCGGCGCCACCGACGTCGTCGCCGAGCGCGGCGACGCGGCCGTCGAGGCGGTACGGGAACTGCTCGGCGGCGAGGGCGCCCAGGCGGTCATCGAGGCCGTCGGTACCGAGCAGTCGATGCGTACCGCCGTCGGCATCACCCGCGACGGCGGCTCGATCGGCTACGTCGGAGTGCCGCACGGCAGCGGCACCGGACTGGACCTCGGCATCATGTTCGACCGGAACATCGCCCTGCGCGGCGGCGTCGCCCCCGTACGCACGTACATTCCGGAGCTGCTCCCCGACGTGCTGTCCGGCACCATCGACCCGTCGCCCGTCTTCGACCTGACGGTCGGCCTCGACGAGGTACCGGCCGGCTACAAGGCGATGGACGAGCGCACGGCGCTGAAGGTCCTCATCAAGCCGTGAGCCAGGCGGCCGCGTCCGCCCCCAGCGGTCCGGGCGGGCGCGACCAGTCGGCGGGGCCCCCGTCGAAGGCGACCGGCGGCAAGGCGTGGCGCAGGCGTCCCAGCGGGCTGTCGGTCTCGGTGAGCCACCTCCGCGGGTCGTGGTCCTCGGACGCCGCAGTTTCCGGCGGGGCCGGGATCTCGTCGGTCAGCCACGCGGCGGTACGGGCGAGCGAGAGGGTGGCCAGCCGCGAACCGCCCTCGTCGTGCTGCTCGGTCAGCGCCCGGAGCACCGCCGCGGCCAGCAGATAGCCGGTGCCGTGGTCCAGCGCCTGGGCGGGCAGCGCACCCGGCGGACCGTCGAGTTCTCCCGGGCCTGCCTCGGTCACGGCGATGCCGGTGGCGGCCTGCACCACGCTGTCGAAACCGCGCCGGCCGGCCCATGGGCCCTTTCCCCAGGCCGACAGCCGCCCGATCACCAGACCCGGCCTGCGCGCGGCGAGCGACCGCGGCGTGAGGCCGAACCCGTCGAGCGCACCGGGCCGGTACCCGGTGACGACCACGTCCGCGCCGGCCAGCAGCTCGTCGAAGATCTCGCGGCCGGCTCCGCTCACCAGGTCGACGCTCACCGACCGCTTCCCGAACCCCGTGTCGCTGTGCGCGTCCTGGCTCTCCGGGAGCTGCGGGGCGTCGATCCGCAGGACGTCGGCGCCGAGCAGCGCGAGCGTACGGGTGGCGACCGGCCCCGCGGTGACCCGGGTGAGGTCCAGGACGCGCAGCCCGGCGGCGGGCCGCAGCGGTGTGCCGGCGAGGGCGGCGGTCCGGCGTACCGGGGCGGCGTCCAACCGCTCCCTCTCCACCAGCGGCACGCCGGACAGCGCGAGACGGCGAGGGTCGGCGGCCCATTCCTCCGGGGTCCTGGCGGCCACGGCCAGCCCGCCCGCCGCGTACACCGTCTGCTCGATCTCGGCCGCCCGCCGCCCGGCGAAGGACGCGGCCACGGCGTCCACGGCCAGGTCGTCGGCCGTGTCCGCGGGAAGGTCCAGCGTGCCCAGCAACCGGGCCCGGTGGTGCGGGTAGTTGGCGTGCGTACGGACCCAGCCGTCGGCAGCGCGCCAGAACCGGGAGAGCGGGGCGAAATTGGCCGGGGCACGCCCGTCGATCCGCAGATGGCGCTCGCTGACGAACGCGGTGGCCACCGCGCCGTCGTCGATCCGGACACGGAGCACGGGGCCGCCGGTGCGGCGCGCCGCGAGCTCGGCGGCGGCCAGGGAACAGACCCCGACCGCGGCGCGGGCCAGCTCCCGCACGGGCAGCCGGGCGGGGAGCAGCCCAGCCGGTCCTGCGGTTTCGATCCGGGAGAGAAGTACGGGGTCACCGCCGAGGGCGGCCCAGGCCTGCCCGGTGGCGGAGGCGGGTGTGAGCGTCATCCCCGCACTATGGCACTGCGTGCCAGGTGGGGGACAGGGGCCGGCACGGAAGGCACACGCGCCGGCCCCTCGCGCCGTCCCCTACCAGCGCACGGCGTCGAGCGCGTCCACCACTCCGGCCCCGTAGAAGCCGTTGCGGTTCTTGCCGCCCTCGCAGACCGCGTCGATCTTGCCGTCGCCGTCGATGTCGTACGGGTCACCGCACGCCGTGGCGTCGGCCTCGAGCGTCAGCAGGGCCTTGACCGCGGCGGCCGACGCGTACGGGTGCGTCGACTTGATCAGGGCCACGACACCCGCGACGTGCGGGGAGGCCATCGACGTACCAGCCTTGTAGCCGTACTTCCCGCCGGGCAGCGTGGACAGGATCAGACCGCTCGTCGCCGGCGGCTCGGGCGTCTGGTAGACCGTCGAGTCCCCGCCCGGCGCGGCCACGTCGATGACGCCGTTCCCGTAGTTCGAGTACGAGGCCTTCAGCCCCTTCGCCCCCGTCGCCGAGACCGTCACGACCCCCGGCAGCATCGTCGGGATGTCGAAGCACACCTTCGGGTCGATGGTCCGGGTGACCGGCGCGGTGTCGTTGGGGCTCGTCACGTCCTCGATCGTGTCGGCCGCAAGGTCCTCGGCCGCGTTGCCCGCCGCGGCGACATTGACCGCGCCCTTGCCCTCGGCGTACCGCGTGGCCCGGGCGACCGCCTCGACCAAGGCGCCCTGGTCCGGGTCGTCCTTGCAGTTGAACAGCCACGGGTCGGTGTAATAGCTGTTGTTCGTGACATCGGCACCGTGGTCCGCAGCCCACATGAAGCCGCAGACGACGGCCTCGGTGTAGAAGAAGCCGTCCGGGTTGCCCACCTTGATGCCGGAGACCTTCACGCCCGGCGCGACTCCGGTCACCCCGATGCCGTTCTTCGCGGCGGCGATGGTCCCCGCGACATGCGTGCCGTGATCGCTCTCACCGGTCTTCGGGCGCCAGGAGCCGTCCGTGGTGTCCGGTGCACCGGAGACGCAGTTCGCCGAGCCGCGGCGGTCGAAGTTCGGGGCGAGGTCCGGGTGGGTGTCGTCGACACCCGTGTCGATGACCGCGACCGTGACCTCGGAGCTGCCCAGCGACCTCTCGTGCGCCTTGTCCGCCTTGATGGCGGGCAGGTCCCACTGCAGGGGCTCCATGGGGTCCTGGCCCGCCGTGGCCTGCGCCGCCGCGGCCGCCTCCTGCTGCGCGGTCAGCGGCTGCTCGACCCCGATGTCCTTCGTGGCCTGCGGAACGATCGGGTTGGTACGGGTGGCGCCCGCCGAGTCGACACCCCTGACACGGCGCATCGACTGCGCGAACTGCGGGTTCTGCGAGTGGGCGACGATGACCCCGATCCGGTCGTAGGCGATCACCACCGTGCCGCCGGCCCGCTCGATGGCCTTGCGCACCTGCTTGACGGTGCCGTGACCGCCGCGGGTGTTGACCACGTACGACAGCTTCGGACCGTCCGTCGACACCGCCGCCGAGGGCTTCTCCTGCGCCGGGGCGGCGGAGGCGGTGCCCGTCGGCAGGAAGCCGAGCGATGCGGTGAGGGCCAATCCGACGGGCAGCGTCAGTGCGCGCTTCCGTCTGGATCCCAGATGAGCCATGGGGTCTCCACTTCATCCGTGTCAGTCGACGGACACGGGGTGTGTCCAGTCGCGTACATGACGAGTGAAGCTATCGCTGATCATCCCGGCTCATCAATGAGTTCGAGAGAACCGATTCCGGCCGGAGCGTC
The DNA here is from genome assembly GCF_035917155.1 of Streptomyces sp. NBC_00385. Taxonomy (NCBI): domain Bacteria; kingdom Bacillati; phylum Actinomycetota; class Actinomycetes; order Kitasatosporales; family Streptomycetaceae; genus Streptomyces; species Streptomyces sp. NBC_00385. The sequence continues at coordinate 6,917,076 of NZ_CP107951.1, forward strand.
CGAAGGGGTGACGCGAAGACGGCGGAAACCGAGGTGAACCGCTTCGCCGCGCGCTGCGTGCCGTTGTCAGGGGAGGCGTACATCACTCCCCGATATCGAGGTCCCCAGTGAAATCCACCGTCCCCACCACCACCGCACCCGCGTCGCGAGGAGATTCCGTGGCTACCGATGCACCGCCGCCCGAGGGCAGTACGGAGACCGGCCCCGCCCAGCCCACGACCGAGGCGTTCGTCGCGGAGCAGGCGAGCCAGGAATTCGGCGAACTCCGCCGCTCGTACCGCTCGTTCGCCTTTCCGCTGACCATCGCCTTCGTTGCCTGGTACCTGCTGTACGTGCTGCTCTCCAACTACGCCGGCGGCTTCATGGGCACCAAGGTGTACAGCAACTTCAACGTGGCCTTCGTCTTCGGCCTCGCCCAGTTCCTCACCACCTTCCTCATCGCCTGGTTCTACTCGCGGCACGCCAACGCGAAGCTCGACCCGAAGGCCGAGGCCATCAAGTCCCGTATGGAGGCCGACGTATGAGCGCCGCGTACCACTCCCAGACCGTCGTGACGCTCGCCGCCACCTCGACCAGCGAGCACCGGCCGCTGATCATCTCCCTCTTCGCGGTCTTCGTCGCCGCGACCCTCGGCATCACCGTCTGGGCCGGCCGCCAGACCAAGAGCGCCTCCGACTTCTACGCGGGCGGCCGCCAGTTCACCGCCTTCCAGAACGGCCTCGCGGTCTCCGGCGACTACATGTCCGCCGCCTCGTTCCTCGGCATCGCCGGAGCCATCGCCCTCTTCGGCTACGACGGCTTCCTCTACTCCATCGGCTTCCTCGTCGCCTGGCTGGTGGCGCTGCTGCTGGTCGCCGAACCGCTGCGCAACTCCGGCCGTTACACCATGGGCGACGTCCTCGCCTACCGGATGCGCCAGCGCCCGGTCCGTACCGCCGCGGGTGTTTCCACCATCATCGTGTCGATCTTCTACCTGCTGGCACAGATGGCAGGAGCGGGAGTTCTGGTCTCGCTGCTCCTCGGGATCACGAGCGACGCCGGAAAGATCCTCATCGTTGCGCTGGTCGGCGTACTGATGATCGTCTACGTCACCATCGGCGGCATGAAGGGCACCACCTGGGTGCAGATGGTCAAGGCCGTGCTCCTCATCGCGGGCGCCATCCTGATGACCTTCATGGTGCTGTGGAAGTTCGACTTCAACGTCTCCGACCTGCTGGGCACCGCCGCCGAGAAGAGCGGTCACGGCGCGGCGTTCCTGGAGCCCGGGCTCAAGTACGGCGGCTCCGGCACCTCGAAGCTGGACTTCCTCTCGCTCGGCATCGCCCTGGTGCTGGGCACCGCCGGCCTGCCGCACATCCTGATCCGCTTCTACACGGTGCCGACCGCCAAGGCCGCCCGTAAGTCGGTCAACTGGGCCATCGGCATCATCGGCGCCTTCTACCTGATGACGATCGCCCTCGGATTCGGCGCCGCGGCCCTCATCGGCCCGGCCGAGATCAAGGCGAAGAACGCGGCGGGCAACGCGGCGGCCCCGCAGCTCGCCGAGTACCTGGGCGGGGTCGGCACCACGGGCGGCGCCGTCATGCTCGCCGTCATCTCCGCCGTCGCCTTCGCCACCATCCTCGCCGTCGTCGCGGGACTCACCCTCGCCTCCTCGTCGTCCTTCGCCCACGACATCTACGCCAACGTCATCCGCAAGGGGAAGGCCACCGAGAAGGAGGAGATGAGGGCCGCCCGCTGGGCCACCGTCTTCATCGGCGCCGCCGCGATCGTCCTGGGCGCCTTCGCCCGCGACATGAACGTCGCCGGCCTGGTGGCGCTCGCCTTCGCCGTCGCCGCCTCGGCCAACCTGCCGACGCTCCTCTACAGCCTCTTCTGGAAGCGGTTCACCACCCAGGGCGCGCTGTGGTCGATCTACGGCGGTCTGGCCAGCTCGGTGATCCTGGTGCTGTTCTCGCCGGTCGTCTCCGGGAACGCGAAGACCTCGATGTTCAAGGGGGTCGACTTCGCCTGGTTCCCGCTGGAGAACCCGGGCCTGATCTCCATCCCGCTGGGCTTCCTGCTCGGCTGGATCGGTTCCCTCCTGTCCAAGGAGGAGCCGGACAAGGGCAAGTACGCCGAGCTGGAGGTCAAGTCCCTCACCGGCATCGGAGCCCACTGAGAGCAGGAATTCACACACGTTCATCCGGGGAAGCGGTTCCAGGACCCTTCCTTCCCGCGGCCGCGTCGTAGAGTCCTACGACGCGGCCGCGCCGCTCCTCGTGTCAAACGGGCCCCTCCGTTGTCACTGGTCTCGCGTAGTCTCGGAAGAGTCAGAATCCGCAACCGGGAAGTCACCGGGGGAGGGGGCCCACCATGCTCATCGACACATTCGACAGGGTCGCCACCGACCTGCGTGTATCGCTCACCGACCGCTGCAATCTGCGCTGCACCTACTGCATGCCCGAAGAGGGCCTGCAGTGGCTCGCCAAGCCCGACCTGCTGAGCGACGACGAGATCGTCCGGCTCGTCCGCATCGCCGTCACACAGCTCGGCATCACCGAGGTCCGCTTCACCGGCGGAGAGCCGCTGCTGCGCCCCGGCCTCGTCTCCATCGTCGAGCAGTGCGCGGCCCTGGAGCCCCGCCCCAGGATGTCGCTGACGACCAACGGCATCGGACTGAAGCGGACCGCCGCCGCGCTCAAGGCCGCAGGCCTGGACCGGGTCAACGTCTCCCTGGACACCCTGCGCCCCGATGTGTTCAAGACCCTCACCCGCCGCGACCGCCACCACGACGTCCTGGCCGGACTGGAAGCGGCCCGCGAGGCCGGGCTCACCCCCGTCAAGGTCAACACCGTCCTGATGCCGGGGCTCAACGACGACGAGGCACCCGACCTCCTCGCCTGGGCCGTGGACAACGCGTACGAGCTCCGCTTCATCGAGCAGATGCCGCTCGACGCCCAGCACGGCTGGAAGCGCGACGGGATGATCACCGCAGGAGACATCCTCGAGTCGCTGCGCACCCGCTTCGACCTCACCGCCGAGGAGGACGGCGAGCGCGGCTCCGCCCCCGCCGAGCGCTGGCTCGTGGACGGCGGCCCCCACCGGGTCGGCGTCATCGCCTCCGTCACCCGGCCGTTCTGCCGGGCCTGCGACCGCACCCGGCTCACCGCCGACGGGCAGGTCCGCACCTGCCTGTTCGCCCGCGAGGAGACCGACCTGCGCGGCGCCCTGCGCTCCGAGGCCCCGGACGAGGAGATCGCCCGGCTCTGGAAGGTCGCCATGTGGGGCAAGAAGGCCGGTTCCGGCCTCGACGACCCGTCGTTCCTCCAGCCCGACCGCCCGATGTCGGCGATCGGCGGCTGACCGGCGGATCCGAGGGGCGAGGGGCTCAGGACGGATCCGAGGGTCCTAGCGCTTTTCGTCCGACTCCCACTCGGTCAGCGTCACCACGTCCTTCAGGAAGCCCCGGACGCCCAGGAACGACGAGAGATGCTCCCGGTGATCGTCACAGGCCAGCCAGGTCTTACGGCGCTCCGGAGTGTGCAGCTTCGGGTTGTTCCACGCGAGCACCCACACGGCATCGTCACGGCAGCCCTTGGCCGAGCAGACGGGCGCGACGGCGGCACGCGCGGAGGCGGCATCGGCGGAATCGGGTCCGGCGGAATCGGGTTCGGGGGAGTTCACGGACTCAACCCTAGAGCCTGAGCCGGACGGCAGGCCGTGCGGCATCCCCGCCGGAGAAATGGCGACGCCGAGCAGCCACGGGGGGAGCTGCCCGGCGTCGGTCCGTCGCTCCGACGGGGGATGCGGAGCGCTCACGAAGTATGTCACGCAGACCGGGCTGCGGTGCACTGGAACTTCATGATTGATCTGAGCTTTTCTTGAGCTTGGGCCCGTCCCGGGGTCAGCTGTGTCCCTGCGGATCCGGGCTTCGGAAAACGTGTCCGGATTCCGGACCGGGGTCCGCCGGAGCGGCCATCGGCGCGGCTTCCAGCACGGGGCGCGTAGCGGCCGGCACGAAGGTCGGAGGGAGGGAAGGGCTGTTCTCCCGGCCCGCGTTGGCGATGACGACCGCGACGTAGGGGAGGAGAACCCCCAACGCGAGCGCCACGATCGCCACATGGCGTTCCACGTTCCACAGGACCGCGGCGGCGACCACCGAAACCGTGCGCACGGACATCGAGATCACATAGCGCCGCTGCCTGCCGCGCACATCCTCGGCGAGCCCCTGCCGCGCCCCCGTGATCCGGAAGACCTCCGCACCACTCTGTTTCCCCAACACGTCTCCACCACCCTTCCCCGAGCTCATGACGAACTGGGGGAGACCCCGTTCCTGCGCCGGACGCTCCCCGGACCGGACCGGATCCACCGTACGCCCGGCCTCCCCCGGGTTCGAGACCGGGGCGCGCCGCATACGTACAACCGGCCACCCCGTCGCACGTACGGACCTGTCCGACATGCGGCGTACCGGACCAGGGCCAAGACTGGGCGGACATGCGCGACACCGCGTCGCACGAGGAGGCGACATGAGCTGGTTGTGGGCAATCATCGTGGGCTTCGTGCTCGGTCTGATCGCCAAGGCGATCCTGCCGGGCAAGCAGGAGATCCCGCTCTGGCTGACGACCATTTTCGGCATCATCGGCAGCATCCTCGGCAATGCTGTCGCCACCTGGATCGGTGTCAATGACACCAAGGGCATCGACTGGACGCGCCATCTGCTCCAGCTGATCGGAGCCGTGGTCGTCGTCGGAGTCGGCGACATGCTGTGGGCCTCGCTCCGGGGCAGCAAGCAGAAGACCTGAGCCACGCACACGCCGTACGACGGCGGGGGCACGCATCACGCGTGCCCCCGCCGTCGTACTGTCGTGACGGCTCAGCCCGCCGTGACCTCGATCGCCGCGAGGTTCTTCTTGCCCCGGCGCAGCACCAGCCAGCGCCCGTGCAGCAGCTCATCGCGGGACGGAGCCGCCTCGCCGTCGACGGCCTTCACGTTGTTCACGTAGGCGCCGCCCTCCTTGACGGTGCGGCGCGCGCCCGACTTGCTCGGTGCCAGCCCGACCTCGACCAGCAGGTCGACCAGCGGACCGAGCTCGGTGACCTGCGCGTGCGGCACCTCGGAGAGCGCGGCACCCAGTGTCGCCTCGTCCAGCTCGCCGAGCTCGCCCTGGCCGAACAGCGCCTTCGACGCGGCGATGACCGCGGCGCACTGGTCCGCGCCGTGCACCAGAGTCGTCAGCTCCTCGGCCAGCGCGCGCTGCGCCGCCCGGGCCTGGGGCCGCTCCTCGGTGACCTTCTCCAGCTCCTCCAGCTCGGCGGGGCTCCGGAAGCTGAGGATGCGCATGTAGCGGGAGACGTCGCGGTCGTCCACGTTCAGCCAGAACTGGTAGAACGCGTACGGCGTGGTCATCTCCGGGTCGAGCCAGACGGCGCCGCTCTCGGACTTGCCGAACTTGGTGCCGTCCGCCTTCGTCATCAGCGGGGTCGCCAGCGCGTGCACCTCGGCGCCCGGCTCCAGGCGGTGGATCAGGTCGAGACCCGCGGTCAGGTTGCCCCACTGGTCGCTGCCGCCCTGCTGGAGGGTGCAGCCGTGACGCCGGTACAGCTCCAGGAAGTCCATGCTCTGGAGCAGCTGGTAGCTGAACTCGGTGTAGCTGATGCCCTCGTCGGACTCCAGCCGCCGCGCGATGGACTCCTTGGTGAGCATCTTGTTGACCCGGAAGTGCTTGCCGATGTCCCGGAGGAACTCGATCGCGGACATGCCCGCGGTCCAGTCCAGGTTGTTCACCATGACCGCGGCGTTCTCGCCCTCGAAGGACAGGAACGGCTCGATCTGGGACCGCAGCCGCGCCACCCAGGCGGCGATCGTCTCCGGGTCGTTCAGGGTGCGCTCGGCGGTCGGCCGCGGGTCACCGATCTGGCCCGTGGCCCCGCCCACCAGGGCGAGCGGCCGCAGACCGGCCTGCTGGAGCCGGCGCATGGTGAGCACCTGCACCAGATGGCCGACGTGCAGACTCGCCGCGGTGGGGTCGTAGCCGCAATAGAACGTGACGGGACCGTCCGCGAGAGCCTTGCGCAGTGCGTCCTCGTCAGTGGACTGGGCGAACAGCCCGCGCCACTTCAGCTCGTCGACGATGTCCGTCACGGTTCCGTGTCTCCTCAGCTACGTGTATCGAAATGTGCGCTGTCGACCTGTGTGTCGAAAGGCAACCGTCAGTCTAGGCGGGTCATACGCCCCGGCTCACCGAGCTCATGTTGAAGTCCGGGACGCGCAGCGCGGGCATCGCGGCCCGGGTGAACCAGTCGCCCCACTCGCGCGGCAGCGTCTTCTCCGTCCGGCCCGCCTCGGTGGCCCGCGACAGCAGGTCCACGGGCGACTCGTTGAAGCGGAAGTTGTTCACCTCACCCACGACCTCGCCGTCCTCCACGAGATACACCCCGTCGCGGGTCAGCCCGGTCAGCAGCAGCGTCGCCGGGTCGACCTCCCGGATGTACCACATGCAGGTCAGCAGCAGCGCGCGGCCGGTCGTCGCGGCCACCATCTCCTCCAGGGACCGCTCACCACCGCCCTCCAGCAGCAGGTTGTCGATCGCCGGGGCGACCGGCAGCCCGGTCTCACCGGCCGTGTGCCGCGTCGTCGTCAGCCGGTCGAGCCGGCCGTCGCTGATCCAGTCGGTCCGGCCCAGCGGCAGCCCGTTGTCGAAGACCGACGCACCGTCCCCGGACGAGTGCGCGATGACGAACGGCGCGGATTCGAGCCCCGGCGCGTTCGGGTCGCTGCGCAGGGTCAGCGGCAGCGGGGACAGGGTCTCGCCGAGCCGGCTCCCGCCGCCCGGCTTGGAGAACACCGTCCGGCCCTCGACGGCGTCCCGGGCGGTGGCCGACCACAGCTGGTAGATCAGCAGGTCGGCGACGGCGGTCGGCGGCAGCAGCGTCTCGTAGCGCCCGGCGGGCAGCTCGATCCGGCGCTCCGCCCAGACCAGCCGCTGCGCGAGCCGGGCGTCCATCTCCGCCGGGTCGACATCCTTGAAATCGCGGGTCGAGTGCCCCGCCCAGGCCGAGCGCGACCGGTCGGGCGACTTGGCGTTCAGCTCCAGCGTCCCGTTCGGCTGGTCGTGGCGCAGCCGCAGTCCCGTCGACGTACCCAGGTACGTCGAGGTCATCTCGTGGTGGGCGAATCCGTACAGTTCACGGCCCCCGGAGCGGGCCCGGGCGAAGGCGTCGCCGAGCGCCGGCGCGAACGCCGAGAAGACGTCCGAGCCCGTCTCCGCGGGCGCGTCGGTGAAGTCGGGGGACTCCGGCACCCCGGTGACCAGCGGCTGTGCGTCCTCGGCCGGTCCGGCCCCGCGCGCGGCGGCCTCTGCGGCCCGCACCAGCGGCTCCAGATCCGCCGCGGTGACGGCCGACCGGGACACCACACCGGAGGCGGCGCCCTCGGACCCGTCGACGGTGGCGATGACGGTCAGGGTGCGGCCCCGGGTCACCCCGTTCGTGGTCAGCGCGTTGCCCGCCCAGCGCAGATTGGCTGACGACTCCTCGTCGGCGATGACCACACAGCCGTCGGCGGTGGACAGCGCGAGCGCGCGCTCGACGATCTCGTACGGCTTGCTGACGCGGCTCATCGCCCGGCCTCCTGCGTCGTATTGAGGATGTTCACGCCCCGGAAGAGGGCGGTGGGGCAGCCGTGGGAGACGGCTGCGACCTGGCCCGGCTGGGCCTTGCCGCAGTTGAAGGCGCCACCCAGGACGTACGTCTGCGGGCCGCCCACCTTCTCCATGGAGCCCCAGAAGTCCGTCGTCGTCGCCTGGTAGGCGACGTCGCGCAACTGCCCGGCCAGTCTGCCGTTCTCGATCCGGAAGAACCGCTGCCCGGTGAACTGGAAGTTGTACCTCTGCATATCAATGGACCAGGACCGGTCGCCGACCACGTAGATCCCGCGCTCCACCCCGCCGATCAGGTCCTCCGTGGAGAGCCCGCCCGGATCCGGCTGCAACGACACGTTCGCCATGCGCTGTACGGGGACATGGCCCGGCGAGTCCGCGTACGCGCACCCGTTGGACCGGCCCAGACCCGTCAGCTTCGCGATCCGGCGGTCCAGCTGGTAGCCCACCAGCGTCCCGTCCTTGACCAGGTCCCAGGACTGCGCCTCGACGCCCTCGTCGTCGTACCCGATCGTCGCGAGGCCGTGCTCGGCGGTGCGGTCGCCCGTCACGTTCATCACCGGGGAGCCGTACGCCAGCTTGCCCAGCTGGTCGAACGTGGCGAACGAGGTCCCGGCGTAGGCCGCCTCGTACCCCAGCGCCCGGTCCAGCTCGGTGGCGTGACCGATCGACTCATGGATGGTCAGCCACAGGTTGGACGGGTCGACGACCAGGTCGTACGTCCCCGCCTCGACGCTCGGCGCCCGCATCTTCTCGGCCAGCAGCCCCGGGATGCTCTCCAGCTCCGCGTCCCAGTCCCAGCCGGTCCCGGTCAGGTACTCCCAGCCGCGTCCCGCCGGCGGCGCGATCGTGCGCATGGAGTCGAACTCGCCGGTCGTCGCGTCCACGGCGACCGCGGTGAACTGCGGATGCAGCCGTACCCGCTGCTGGGTGGTGACCGTGCCCGCGGAGTCGGCGTAGAACTTGTTCTCGTGGACGGTCATCAGGGAGGCGTCCACATGCGCGACACCCTCCGCCCCCAGCAGCCGGCCGCTCCACTCGGCGAGCAGCCCCGCCTTCTCCTCGGCGGGTACGCCGAAGGGGTCGATCTCGTACGCCGAGACCCAGCTCCGCTCCCCGTGCACGGGCTCGTCGGCGAGCTCCACCCGCTCGTCCGATCCCGCCGCCGCGATCACCTTCGCCGACAGCTTCGCCATGGCGACGGCCTGCGAGGCCACCTTCGCCGCGGCGTCCATCGTCAGATCCACCCCGGAGGCGAACCCCCACGCCCCGCCGTGCACCACCCGTACCGCGTACCCGAGATCGGTGGTGTCCGATGACCCGGCCGGCCGTGCGTCCCGCAGCCGCCAGGTGGCGCTGCGCACCCGCTCGAAGCGGAAGTCGGCGTGCACGGCCCCGAGCGCCCGCGCACGGGCGAGCGCCGCGTCGGCGAGCGGCCGTAGCGGGAGGGCCAGGAACGACTGATCTACCTCATGGGGCACGGGCGGCCTCTCCTCTGCGTTCACATACCCTCGGATCGTTTACGAGGCAGTGAAGCACGGCCGCAGCGGCGTCGCGGCCGATTTCCGGGCCCCGCGCGGGGACGGGCCCCGCGGTGGTCCGCGGTCCGGTCGCCGGCCGTCCGGGCCGGGCGCGTCACTGTAGGAACCCCACAGTGACCGGGGGAAGGCGCTGTCAGGGGCCGATTCCTCGCGGAGCACCCGGTACCGATAGGTTTTCGAGGTACCAGACCGCTATCGAAAGGGTGATCCGTTGAGCCGCTCGGTTCTCGTCACCGGAGGAAACCGGGGCATCGGCCTCGCCATCGCCCGCGCTTTCGCCGACAACGGCGACAAGGTCGCGATCACCTACCGTTCCGGAGAGCCGCCCGTGGCGCTCACCGAGGCCGGTGTTCTCGCGGTCCGTTGCGACATCACCGACAGCGAGCAGGTGGAGCAGGCCTACAAGGAGATCGAGGAGAAGCACGGCAGCGTGGAGGTGCTGGTCGCCAACGCCGGTATCACCAAGGACCAGTTGCTGATGCGGATGTCCGAGGACGACTTCACGTCCGTACTCGACACGAACCTCACCGGCACCTTCCGGGTCGTCAAGCGCGCCAACCGCGCCATGCTGCGCGCCAAGAAGGGCCGCGTCGTCCTCATCTCCTCCGTCGTCGGCCTCCTCGGCTCGGCCGGACAGGCCAACTACGCCGCGTCCAAGGCCGGTCTGGTCGGCTTCGCCAGGTCGCTGGCGCGCGAGCTCGGTTCGCGCAACATCACCTTCAACGTCGTCGCGCCCGGTTTCGTCGACACCGACATGACGCAGGCGCTCTCCGAGGAGCAGCGCAAGGGCATCGTGTCCCAGGTGCCGCTGGGCCGCTACGCGCAGCCCGACGAGATCGCCGCCGCGGTGCGCTTCCTCGCCTCCGACGACGCGTCGTACATCACTGGAGCCGTCATCCCCGTTGACGGCGGATTGGGCATGGGTCACTGATCACCATGAGCGGAATTCTCGACGGCAAGCGCATCCTCATCACCGGGGTGCTGATGGAGTCGTCCATCGCGTTCCACACCGCCAAGGTGGCCCAGGAGCAGGGCGCCGAAGTCATCCTGACCGCCTTCCCGCGGCCGACGCTGACCGAGCGCATCGCCAAGAAGCTGCCCAAGCCGGCCAAGGTCATCGAGCTGGACGTGACCAACGCCGAGCACCTGGACCGGCTCGCCGGTCTGGTGCGCGACGAGCTCGGCTCGCTGGACGGCGTCGTGCACTCCATCGGGTTCGCCCCGCAGGACGCCCTCGGCGGCAACTTCCTCAACACTCCGTTCGAGTCGGTCGCCACGGCGATGCACGTCTCGGCGTTCTCCCTGAAGTCGCTCGCCATGGCGTGCAAGCCGCTGATGAGCGAGGGCGGCTCGATCGTCGGCCTCACCTTCGACGCGCAGTTCGCCTGGCCGCAGTACGACTGGATGGGCCCGGCCAAGGCCGCGCTGGAGGCCACCTCCCGCTATCTCGCCCGTGACCTGGGGCCGGACGGCATCCGCTGCAACCTGATCTCGGCCGGACCGCTCGCCTCCATGGCCGCCAAGTCCATCCCGGGCTTCGGCGAGCTCGCCGACGTGTGGAACACCCGCGCGCCGCTGGCGTGGGACATGAAGGACCCGGAGCCGGCCGGCCGCGGCATCGTCGCGCTGCTCTCGGACTTCTTCCCGAGGACCACGGGCGAGATCATCCACGTCGACAGTGGCGTGCACATGATGGGTGCCTGACCCTCTCGCGCACCACGGCCGCGCACCGCCTCCTCCGGGGGTGGTGCGCGGCCGTTTCCCTTGCCCCGCCCGGCCTCCCGGCGTTCAGGTCGAAAAGCTGGTCGATCCACCGCAGAATGTGGAGGAACCGGACTTCTGGTCAGGCTGAGGGGAGGAGATCGCTGTGCGCGGCACTCGTCACCGAACCCGAACCCGATCCCTGCTGGTGGCCTCCGCCGTCGTCGCCGGGCTGCTGGTGCCCGTAGGCCTGTACGCGGCGGGGCACGTGGGAGCCGCGGGCGCGGGCGCGCCTCCCGCCCCGGACCCCGAGCCCTCCGGCGCCGAATGCCGTACGTCGGTGAAGGGCTCCCGGGTCGTCGCGTACTGCCACAACCCGTACCCCTCCGCCGACCGCGTCCAGCTGCACACCGAATGCGACCGCTGGTGGGACATCGACGCCGACTCCAGGCCGGTCGAGGTCCCCGCGGGCCGGACCGTACGGCTGGACGACCGCTGCTGGAAGGAAGTCCGCTCCGCCTGGGTCACCCACGCCACCGAGACGCACAAGGCCAAGGCCTCCTAGACGCGCGGCCCCGGCGGAGCCCCAGGGACAAGGCCTCGTGCCGGTACGGCGCGCCCGGCTCCTCCGGCACGCGGTGATCGGGCAGGCTGGCCCCGGCCAGGGCTCATCCCGACTGCCCTGCCGAGGAGCGGTCATGTACGAGTTACGGGCCCCGAGCCCTGCCCCGGTGCGCGCGTCGACGGAGCCGGCCCCCGGGTCCTCGCCGCGGCCGCTGCGCCGGCTGGCGGCCGTCGCGGCGGTCTGCGTCGCCGTCCAACTGGCATTCGTCGTACCGGGATCGGGCCTCGGGTGGGACGAGACCGTCTACGTCAGCCAGGCCGGGGGCGACGCCCCGGCCGCGTTCTTCAGCGCCCCGCGCGCCCGCGGCATCTCCTACCTGGTCGCTCCGGTCGCCGCCCTCAGCGCGTCCACGACCGTCCTGCGGATCTACCTCGCCGTCCTCTCGGCCGCCGCGCTCGTCGGAGCCTTCCGGGTCTGGCGCACCCTGGTGCCCGGCCGTGTCCTGGTCTGCGCGGGAGCCCTGTTCGCCACTCTCTGGCCGACCCTTTTCTACGGCTCCATGGCCATGCCGAACCTCTGGTGCGCGCTGGGTGCCCTGGCTGCCACCGGGTGGGTCGCGCGCGCCCCGCTGCGCGGGGCGGGACGGGCCGAGCTCCTCGGCGCGGGAGCGGCGGTCGCCGTCGTCGTCCTGATGAGGCCGGCCGACGGGGCGTGGCTCGCCCTGCCGTTGCTGCTGGTCACGGCGGTGCGGCCCCGGATGTTCGCCGCGCTGGCCATCGGGCTCCTCGCCGGCGCCGCACCATGGATCGTGGAGGCGTTCGCGCACTACGGGGGGCCGCTCACCCGACTGCACCGGGCCAGCGAGATCCAGGGCGGCCTGGGCTGGAACCTGGCGGTGGACGACCAGGCCAAGGCGCTGGAGGGGCGCACGCTCTGCCGCCCCTGCACCATTGCGTGGCAGCGGCCCGGCACGACGGTCTGGTGGGCACTGCTGCCGTTCCTGGCGGTGGGTGGGGCGATGGTCGCACGCCGGGCGGGCCGGGGCACGGCGATCCTCCTGGCGACGGGGACGGCGGTGTCCCTCGCCGTGCCGTACCTCTTCCTGATCGAGTACGCCGCCCCCCGCTTCCTGCTGCCCGCCTACGCACTGCTGTCCCTGCCGGTGGCGGAGTGCCTGGCGCGCCTGTACGCGTGGGCGCGCCGCCCCGCCGGACGGCCGGGGCGTACGGTCACGAGGCAGTGGCGCGTCGTCGTGCTCGCCGCCGTCCTTTCCGCCCACCTGGCCGTACAGCTCCAGGTGACCAGCCGGGTGTCCGCCAGCAGCAAGTCGACCACCGCGGACTTCGAGGCCGTAGCCGCCGCGCTCCACCGCGAGGGAATCCGGCCGCCCTGCGTGATCAGCGGCGACCAGGCGGTCCCGATCGCCTACTACGCGGGCTGCGCCTCACGGCAGACCGCCGGGCACGACGGGAGCATCACCCCCGCGGGTCTCAGGGAGAGCGCCCGGCGGATCCCGACCGCTGTTCTCGTCTCCGGCGGCGGCCGCCGACCGGCGTACGCCCCCTCGGGACCGCCCGTCTTCCTGGCGGAGACCCGGGACGCGGGTCCGTACACCGGCTATCTGTTCCCACCGCCGGACCGCCCCGGTCCGGGCCGTTCGGACTCCTGAGACGGCCCGGTGCCGGGAGGGAGGCGGTCAGTCGGGAAGAGGGACGCGGATCACCGGTGTGAACGGGCGTTTGTTGAAACCGGTGCGCAGATTGCGGCACTCCGGCGCGCCGCACATGAAGAACTCCTCGACGCTCCGGCGGCCTGTGTGGGCTCTGAGCCACACCTTTTCGTCGGTGGTGAGGGCGCGGTGCTGTTCGTCGGAATCGCAGGTGAAGCAGTACATCTGACGGGGCTGCACAGGACCTCCCGCGGCGGGCGGACAGACCGGACAGGGTGAAACGAACCGAGCGAACCGAAGCATAAGGGGATGTGACGGGAGAGGACAGGATGCGCGGAAGGGTTTTCCGCGATGCCTCCTCGCCCGGAGGGGCGGGAGACCGGACCGGCGCACGTGTGCCGGTCCGCCCACCTGACCCTTGGACGGACAGGTGCCGGGGCAGGGTCCTAGACCCGGTCCACCAGGCAGCTCAGCGCGTGGCTCGCGGCCTCCGCCGCGGCGGTCTCCGCGTCGCCGGCCCGGATCGCCTCGACGAGCCTGCTGTGGTCCATGTGGTTCTCCGGCCGAAGTTCATGGCCGATGTCGACCCGCAGATAGTCCCGCAGCAGATCACCCAGGTCGGCGTAGAGCCCGGTGAGCACCTCGTTGTGCGAGGCGGCGACCACGGCCAGATGCAGCGTCGCGTCCGCCGCCACGAACGCCTCGGCGTCCCCCGCCGCCCAGGTCTCCTCCCGGCGCCGCATGAGCGCGTCCAGCTGCTTCAGGTCCCGCTCGGTGCGCCGGCCGGCGGCCAGACGTGCCGCCGACGACTCCAGCGTCGAGCGCAGCTCGGCCACATGGCGCGGGTCGGCTGACGCGAACCGGCGGTGCATCACCCCGGCCAGCTCGCTGACGGCCACCACATAGGTGCCCGAACCCTGCCGGATGTCGAGCAGCCCGTTGTGCGCGAGCGCGCGCACCGCCTCGCGGACGGTGTTGCGGGCCACCCCCAGCTGCTCGACCAGCTCGGGCTCGGTGGGGATGCGCGAACCCACGGGCCACTCGCCCGACGTGATCTGGTTCCGCAGCTGGGCAATCACCTGGTCGGCGAGTGCCGAACGCCGCGGGGACGTCAGCGCCATGGTGCTCCTTGCTCGGGTGTGCGGCGGGCGGCGGTGGCCGCCGCCGTCTCGCGGAGGTATCCGAATCTTCTCAGAGGATTGGACAAGCAATCATCCCATGATTCTATGATGGCCCCATGCATGACGACGAAGCCGCACCCCGGACCCCCACCAGGACGCTGGACCCGGCCGCGCCCGCGGCCCCCCGCACCGAGACGCCCGCCCGGGCCGCCGGCCCCGCCCCGTGGGTGTTCCGCCTGGTCGCCGTCGGGCTCGTCCTCACCGCGCTCAACCTCCGCCCCGCCATCACCAGCCTCGGCGCCCTCCTCGAAGAGGTGCGCGACGGGCTGCACATGAGCGGCAGCGTCGCCGGCGTACTCACCTCCGTACCGCCGCTCTGCTTCGCGGTCTTCGGCATCATGGCCCCGCGCCTGGCCCGCCGCTTCGGACCGGGCGCCGTGGTCTGCGCGGGCATGGTCGCCATCACCGCGGGGCTGGTGATCAGGCCCCTCGTCGGCGGCACGGCAGGCTTCCTCGCCGCGAGCGCGCTCGCCCTCATGGGCATCGCCGTCAGCAACGTCCTGATGCCGGTGATCGTCAAGCGCTGGTTCCCGGACCGCGTCGGCTCCATGACCGGCCTCTACTCCATGGCCCTCGCCCTCGGCACCTCGCTGGCCGCGGCCGTGACCGTACCCATGACCGAGGCGATGGGCGGCAGTTGGAAGGCCGGCCTCGGCGTCTGGGCCGCGCTCGCCGCCGCCGCGATCCTGCCGTGGATCCCGCTCGTACGTGACCGCAGCGGCGCCGCCGGACATCCCGCGGCCCACCGGACCGAGGCCCCCGCGCTCCGGATCACCCGCAGCCGCACCGCCTGGGCCCTCGCCTGCTTCTTCGGCCTCCAGGCCACCGCCGCCTACATCACCATGGGGTGGATGCCCCAGATCTTCCGCGACGCCGGCGTCTCGGCCGGCACGGCGGGAGTCCTGCTCGCCCTCACCATGGCCATGGGCGTGCCGCTCGCCTTCGTCATCCCGAGGGTCGCCGCCCGGATGCGGAACCAGGGCCCGATCGTCGTCTTCCTCGGCGCCTGCGGCCTCGTCGGCTACGCGGGCCTCTACCTCGCCCCGTCCGGCGGGGCCTGGGCCTGGGCGCTGCTCCTCGGCATCTCGAACTGCGCCTTCCCGCTCGCCCTCACCATGATCGGCATGCGCTCCCGCAGCGGCGCCGGAGTGGTCCGGCTCTCCGCGTTCGCCCAGTCCACCGGCTACCTCATCTCGATCCCCGGCCCGCTCCTGGTCGGCGTGCTCTACCAGCACAGCGGCGGCTGGGGGCTGCCGATCGCCCTCATGGCGGCCCTCATGGTGCCGCAGATGGTGGCCGGCATCCTGGCCGGCCGGGACCGGACGATCGAGGACGAATGCTGAGATGCGAGACTGGGGCCATGTCTCCTGTGCTCGATCCGAATCCCCAGAACGGTCAGAAGAAGCTGCTCATGGTCTTCGGGGCCATGCTGCTGATCACGGTCGTCATCGGCGTGATCGCCTCCCTCGCCTCCCCGTGACGCACGGCCCCCGGCGCGAGGGTGGGGCTAGCCCCACCATCCCCTAGGGGGCCAGGGTCAGGGTGAAGTGGGTGGGTCACCGGATGGGAGCGGCGCCCCCGGATCCGTAGGTTCTGAGTATCGGAATCCAGCACCCACGGAGGCGGACATGCCGGCCCGTACGCACACCCGCTCCACCCGCCCGGACACCGCCGGTGTCGAGGTCCGGCTGCCGTGGTGGGCCGTCGCGCTGCCCGCCGTGGCCTTCGGTGCGCTCCTCCTCCTGATCGCCGGGCCGGGGCAGGCGCACGCCGCCACGGGTGATCCCGCGGTCGGCCGGTTGCTGGAGCGAATCGTGGCGCTGCTGACCCCCTGACGTCCGGAGCACGGGGCGGGGGAGCCCTCCAACACCCTGCGCCAGGTGGCACATTTCATGCGAAGCTGAGGTGTATGAGCGTCGATACACCTCGCAGGATCGTCCTTCTCAGGCACGCAAAGGCGGAATGGTCGCAGGACTCCGACCATGAGCGGCCGCTCGCGGAGCGCGGCCGCAAGGATGCCCCCGTGGCAGGCCGCAAACTCGCCGATTCCGGAATCGTCTTCGACCTGGCCCTCTGCTCGACCGCGGCCAGGACGCGCGAGACATGGAAGCTGGCCGTGCACGAGATGCCCGAGCGCCCCAGGACCGTGTACGAGGAGAGGCTCTACGAGGCCTCGCTCGGCGAGCTGATCGCTTTGATCAACGAGACGCCCGACGACGTCCGCGATCTGCTGGTCATCGGCCACAACCCGGGCATGCACGCCGTCGCCGACGCCCTGGCGGGCGGGACGCAGGGCGACGCCCTGGCCCGGATGACCCGCGGCGGCTTCCCGACCTCCGCGTTCGCCGTGGTCGAGGTTCCCGGCACCTGGAAGAGCGTCGAGCACGGCGTCGGCAAGCTCGTCGAGTACTGGACTCCGAACGACTGACCGCCCCGGCTCATGACAGGGCCCGGGTGCCTACGCCGTAGCGTGCGCACCCGGGCCCTGTCGCGTGCGCCGCTACTCGACGAGGCCGTCGGCGGCCTCGACCTCTTCGCGGGTGATGCCGAGCAGATAGAGCACGGTGTCCAGGAACGGCACGTTCACCGCGGTGTGTGCCGCCTCGCGGACCATCGGCTTGGCGTTGAAGGCGACCCCGAGCCCCGCGGTGTTCAGCATGTCCAGGTCGTTCGCCCCGTCACCGATCGCCACCGTCTGCGCCAGCGGCACCCCGGCCTCCGCGGCGAAGCTGCGCAGCAGCCGGGCCTTGCCCGCCCGGTCGACGATGTCCCCGGTCACCCGGCCGGTGAGTTTCCCGTCGACGACCTCCAGGGTGTTGGCAGAGGCGAAGTCGAGCCCGAGCCGCTCCTTGAGATCGTCCGTCACCTGCGTGAACCCGCCGGAGACGACGCCCACTTGGTAGCCGAGCCGCTTCAGCGTACGGATCAGGGTGCGGGCACCCGGCGTCAGCCGGACGTCGGCACGCACCTTCTCCACCACCGACACGTCGAGCCCCGCAAGCAGCGCCACCCGCGCGTGCAGCGACTGCTCGAAGTCGAGCTCGCCACGCATCGCCTGCTCGGTCACGGCGGCGACCTCGGCCTCGCAGCCGGCATGGGCCGCGAAGAGTTCGATGACCTCGTCCTGGATGAGTGTGGAGTCGACGTCCATCACGACGAGGCGCTGCGCCCGGCGGCTCAGCCCGGCCGAGACGACCGCCACGTCGACGCCGATCCCGGCGGCCTCGACGGCCAGCGCGGTGCGCAGCGCCTCGGTCCCGGTGCCCGACACCGCGAACTCGACGGCGGTGACCGGATACTTCGCCAGCCGGAAGACACGGTCGATGTTTCCGCCGGTCGACGTGATCGTGGCCGCTATGGCCGCGGTCGACTCCGCGGTCAGCGGATGCCCGAGCACCGTCACATGGGAACGGCCGTCGCCGCGCGGACGGTTGTCGCCCGTGCCGGAGATGATCTCGGCCTGCAGCTTCAGCGACTCGGCCCAGCTGTGCACGGTGGCCCGCAGGTCGCCTTCGGTGGTCCCGCCCGCGGTCGGGGCGGTGACCAGCGCGCACAGGACGATACGGCCACGGGTGACGACCTGCTCGATGTCGACGACATCGACCGAGTAGGCGGCGAGGGTGTCGAAGAGCCCGGCGGTGATGCCGGGCCGGTCCTTCCCGAAGATCTTTACCAGAAGGGTCGGCGTGTCCGCGTCCCGACGTGACTCAGGAGGCTCAGGGGACAGCGAGGACTGAGGGGGCTGAGATGCGCTCATGGTGCTCCCACCGTATCGGTCCGCGGTACGCCCCCGACGGCCCGTCCCGAGGGCCGGACAGCCGGCCCGGTGCCGGGGATATTCCTCTTCGACGCGGTCTGCGACGTCCTGCCGGCTCTTGCGGTGATAGCCGGTGGTTTGGTCCGGGTCGTTCGCAACGGTGCGGTCTCGGTTCGGTCAACCTCCCGCCCGGCTTTCGCATCGGGGACTGCTCCTGGAATAGTTCCCCACGATGTTCAGCATCCCTAGACTCCCTGCAACGGGGGTAATTCGGGGGACAACTAGTGGGGCGCGGAGTGCCGGAACTCGTACTGGAATTGAATGGCAGGACCTGGACGCTCGATCCGTCCAGGTCGTACACCCTCGGGCGTGATCCGCAGGGCGACATGACGATCGACGACGCCAGAGTGTCGTGGCGGCACGCCACGATCAGCTGGAGCGGGCGCGGTTGGTTCATCGAGGACCACGGCAGTACCAACGGCACGTATGTGCAGGGCCAGCGGATCCACCAGATGGAGATCGGGCCCGGCTCCACCGTGAACCTGGGCAACGCCACCGACGGCCCCCGGCTGAGCCTCAGCGGCGCCGACGCGTACAGCGGGCAGGCGGCCGCGGGTGCCCAGGCCCCGGCCCAGCAGCCGCAGCAGGCGCCGCAGCAGCAGCCGTACCCGGGACCGCACCAGCCGGGACCGGGCGGGCAGCAGCCGCCGGCCCAGCAGCAGGCCTGGCCGCAGCAGCCCCATGTACCGCAGCAGCAGGGCATGGCACCGGCACCTCACGCCGGCGGCCCGGGCGGCGCGGCGGGGGCGCCGCCCGTGTACGGCGACCGCAGCCCGACCACGTTCCACCAGCTGGCGCTCGGCCGGGTGATGCGGATCGGCCGTGCGCTGGAGAACGAGCTGGTCGTCTCCGACCTCCAGGTCTCGCGCCACCACGCAGAGTTCCACGCGACGCCCGACGGCCGGTTCGAGATCCGCGACCTCGGCTCCCACAACGGCACGTACGTCAACGGCCAGCCGCTCTCGAAGTCCGGCTCCGCGCTCATCGGCCCGAACGACATCGTCGGCGTCGGTCACTCGACCTTCCGGCTGGTCGGCGACCGGCTCGAGGAGTTCGTCGACACCGGTGAGGTCTCCTTCGCCGCCCGCCACCTCACGGTGACGGTCGACGGCGGGAAGCAGATCCTCAAGGACGTCTCGTTCGGTGTCCCGGAGAAGTCGCTGATCGGAGTCATCGGCCCGTCCGGCTCCGGGAAGTCCACCCTGCTCAAGGCGCTCACCGGCTACCGGCCCGCCAACCAGGGCGACGTCCTCTACGACAACCGGAACCTCTACAAGCAGTTCGCCGAGCTGCGCCAGCGCATCGGTCTGGTCCCGCAGGACGACATCCTGCACAAGGAACTGACCGTTACCCGGGCCCTCAAGTACGCCGCCAAGCTCCGCTTCCCCGCGGACACCACGGAGGCCGAGCGCCAGGCCCGGATCCACGAGGTCCTCGCCGAGCTCAAGCTCGACATCCACAAGGACAAGAAGGTCACCTCGCTCTCCGGCGGCCAGCGCAAGCGCGTCTCCGTGGCCCTGGAGCTGCTGACCAAGCCCTCGCTGATCTTCCTGGACGAGCCGACCTCCGGCCTCGACCCGGGCATGGACCGCGATGTCATGCAGCTGCTGCGCGGCCTGGCCGACGACGGCCGTACCGTCCTCGTCGTCACGCACTCGGTCGCCGAGCTGGCCATCTGCGACAAGCTCCTGGTGATGGCGCCGGGCGGTTCCGTCGCCTACTTCGGCCCGCCGGAGGAAGCGCTCAACTTCTTCGGCTACAGCACCTGGGCCGATGTCTTCTCCGCGTTCGAGAACTACCGCGACTACGACTGGTCGGGCCGCTGGCGCGGCTCGCAGCACTACCAGATGTACGCCGCGGACATCGACGCCGTCGCCGCTCAGCCCGTGCACATGCCGCCGCACCAGCAGATGCGCCCGCCGAAGCCGCAGGGCTGGATGACCCAGCTGTGGACGCTGATGCGCCGCTACGTCTCGGTGATCGCGTCCGACAAGGGCTTCATGGGCCTGATGGTGATCCTGCCGGCGGTGCTCGGCATCGTCAGCGTGGTCATCCCCGCCGACTTCGGCCTCGCCCCGCCGAAGCCGCCGTCCCGGTTCAACGGCGACGCCGGCACGATCATGCTGATCCTGGTGATCGGGATGACCTTCTCCGCCGCGGCCAACTCCGTACGAGAGCTGATCAAGGAACGGGTCATCTACGAACGGGAACGGGCCACCGGCCTCTCCCGCTCGGCCTACCTGATGTCCAAGGTGATCGTGCTCGGCGTGATCACGGCCATCCAGGGCGTCATCATCTGCGGCATCGGCTTCGCCACCCGCGATCTGCCGGCGGAGGGCCTGATCATGCCGCCCGCCGTGGAACTCTGCGTGACGATCATCGCGCTCGGCTTCACCTCGATGATGTTCGGCCTGGTGATCTCCTCGCTGGTGAAGACCTCCGAGAAGACCATGCCGCTGCTGGTCATGTTCGCGATCGTCCAGGTCGTCTTCACCGGCATCCTGTTCCAGGTGTACGGATCGCCCGGCCTGGAGCAGTTCGCCTGGCTGATGCCGTCCCGCTGGGCCATCGCGGGCGCGGGCTCGACGCTCGACCTCGCCCACCTGATGCCGCCGTGGGACCAGAAGAACCCCACGGACCTGGACCCGCTGTGGGAGCACTCGGCCGGACAGTGGGGGATGAACGTCGCGGTGCTGCTGGTCCTCGGCATCATCTGCGGGGTGGCGGTCGCGCGACTGCTGCGCCGCCACGAGCCCGAGGTCATGCGCAAGTAGCAGGCCGCTCCCGTGCACAGCACGACGCCGAAGGGCGGCACCCCGCGGGGTGCCGCCCTTCGGCGTCGTTCAGTAACTGCTCAGTACGCGCTGTCGACGTTGTCGATCGAGCCGTACTTGTCTGCGGCGTAGTTGGCCGCGGCGGTCAGGTTGGCGACCGGGTCGTACTGGGTGTGGGGGGTACCACTGACGTGGTAGTAGTCGAAGGTCGGCTTGATGATCTGCAGCAGACCGATCGACGGCACGCCGTTCTGGGCGTTGACGTCCCAGTCGTTGATGGCGTTCGGGTTGCCGCTGGACTCACGGATGATGTTGCGGTGCAGCCCCTCGTACGTGCCCGGGATGCCCTTCTCCTTCATGATGGACAAGGACTCCTTGATCCAGCCGTCCAGGTTGTTCGCGTACACGGGGGCACGGGACTCGGAGCGGCTGGCAGCGTGCGAGCTGCGCTTCTCGGCGGCCTTCTTGGCCTTCCACTTCGCGGCGGCCTTCTCCTTCGCCTTCTTGGCGTCGGCCTTGGCGACGGCGTCGACCTTCGCCTGTACGGCGGCGGCCTTCTTGGCCTTCGCGGCGTCGGAGGCCTTCACCAGCTGCTCGGCGGTGGAGTGCTGCTCGAGGATGCTGTTCTGGATGGTGCGGGCCTGCGGGGCGCCGGCGTCGGAACCGAAGACGACGGGGCTTGCGGAGAGTGCCTGAGGCTCGGTCTCGGCCTCGGCGTTACCGGGCACCAGGGACAAGGAGAGGGCCGCGGCGGCGACGGCGGAGATGCCGGCGGCGGAGAGCTTCTGGGTCTTGTTCAGGCGGCGGAGACGGCCGGGAATGCTGGACGCGGACATACAGGCGTACCTCTTCGAATCGCGGAAGGTCCTCACGGAGGACGAAGACGGGAGGCGACTTCGCTTCTCCGTCGGGGACGAGTGCAATTGTTAGCGGCAGCAAAACGGCGTGGCAAAGGTGTGACGTACGAAGTCGGGTAGTGGAACAGGGCGCCGTTTGGGGCCATTGATCCCTGCCCATGACCACCTAAATCGCCCTTTTCGCTCCACTAGGGGGCTTCGTAAGTGACGTGGGTCCTATGCGTGGCCTCACATCGGGCGGGTAACAAAATCACCGTCCGTTGCTCCAGCAATGCGGAATGTTAGATTCCGGGAGGGGTGGAACGACCGGGCCGCTCCTGGGGGCGCCCCCGGCCCCCGCGCGCAGCGGCTCGGCTCCTGGTCCTAGTCCCAGCGCCCCGGTCAGGGCCGTCCACAGGCCGATACGGGGCGGGCGGGCCCGCCGGTACCGTGAGGCCATGAGCCATCGCCCACCGTCGGGCCTCGCTGCGGTGAGTGCCGCGCTGCTAGCCATGAGCCGGCACCTCGAAATGCGGGACGTCCTGAAGACGATCGTCGCGTCGGCCCGCGAACTGCTGGACGCCGAATACGCGGCCCTCGGGGTCCCCGACGACCACGGGGGCTTCGCCCAGTTCGTCGTCGACGGCGTCAGCGACGAACAGTGGAAGGCCATCGGCCCGCTCCCGCGGCAGCACGGCATCCTCGCCGCGATGCTCCACGAGGCGAAGCCCGAGCGCCTGGCCGATGTCCGCAAGGACCCGCGCTTCGAGGGCTGGCCGGCCGCCCACCCCGACATGTCCGACTTCCTCGGGCTGCCGATCAGGGACGGCGACGACATCATCGGCGCGCTCTTCCTCGCCAACAAGCGCTGCCCGAAGCCCGAGGGCACCTGCGGATTCACCGCGGAGGACGAGGAACTGCTGGGGATCCTCGCCCAGCACGCCGCGATCGCCCTCACGAACGCCCGGCTGTACGAGCGCAGCCGCGAGCTGACCATCGCCGAGGAACGCTCCCGGCTCGCCCACGAGCTGCACGACGCGGTCAGCCAGAAGCTCTTCTCCCTCCGGCTCACCGCCCAGGCCGCCGCGGCCCTGGTCGACCGCGACCCGGCCCGCGCCAAGGGCGAGCTCCAGCAGGTCGCCGCCCTGGCGGCCGAGGCCGTGGACGAACTGCGTGCCGCCGTCGTCGAGCTGCGCCCGGCGGGCCTCGACGAGGACGGCCTCGTCGCCACCCTCCGGACCCAGATCCAGGTCCTGGACCGCGCCCACACCGCCCGCGTCACCTTCGCGAGCGCGGCGGCACGGGCGCTGCCCGCCGCCCAGGAGGAGGCGCTGCTCAGGGTCTCCCAGGAGGCCCTGCACAACGCGCTGCGCCACTCCGGGGCCGGACACGTCGACGTCACCCTCAGCCGCCGCGACGGCTCCACGGTGCTGCGGATCTCGGACGACGGCCACGGCTTCGATCCGGCGGCCACCCGCAGGGCGGGCAGGCACCTGGGCCTCGTCTCGATGCGGGACCGCGCCGACGGCGTCGGCGGCAAGCTCACCGTTGAATCGGCGCCCGGCAAGGGCACCACGATCGAGATGGAGGTGCCCGGTGGCTGACAGGCTCATCAGGGTGCTGCTGGTCGACGACCACCAGGTGGTCCGCCGCGGTCTGCGCACGTTCCTGGAGATCCAGGACGACATAGAGGTCGTCGGCGAGGCGGCCGACGGAGCCGAAGGGGTGGCCAGGACGGAGGAGCTGCGGCCCGACGTGGTGCTGATGGACATCAAGATGCCGGGCACCGACGGCATCGAGGCCCTGCGCAGGCTCCGCGAGCTGGAGAACCCGGCCAAGGTCCTGATCGTCACCAGCTTCACCGAACAGCGCACCGTCGTGCCCGCCCTGCGCGCCGGTGCCTCCGGCTACGTGTACAAGGACGTCGACCCGGACGCACTGGCCGGCGCCATCCGCTCGGTGTACGCGGGCCACGTCCTGCTCCAGCCCGAAGTTGCCGGTGCGCTGCTGGCCCAGGACGACCCGGGCAGTGGCACGGGCCGGGGGAGCACCCTCACCGAGCGGGAGCGGGAGGTTCTGGGGCTGATCGCCGACGGCCGGTCGAACCGGGAGATCGCGCGGGCCCTGGTGCTCTCGGAGAAGACCGTCAAGACGCACGTCTCGAACATCCTCATGAAGCTGGACCTCTCCGACCGCACCCAGGCGGCACTCTGGGCCGTCCGGCACGGGGCTGCGGGCTGACCGGGCAACCGAAACAGCTGACCGAATCCTGGCGTCACCCTCCGGGCCCGGGCTTCACACTCCCGTGTGTACGTCACCCGAACGGCGCATCCTCTTCCGGCCCGGCGCGTTCTTCATGGCGTGCTGCGGCGGCTGGCCGCAGCGACGCTAGGAGGATCCTGAAGTGAAGAACCTGAAGAAGGCTGCTGCCGTCACCATGATCGCCGGTGGCATCATCGCCGCCGGTGCCGGCGCGGCCTCCGCCACCGGTCACAGCGGTGCCGGCGCCCACGGTGTCGCGGCCCACTCCCCGGGTGTGGCCAGCGGCAACCTCGTCCAGGTCCCGGTCCACGTCCCGGTGAACGTGGTCGGCAACACCGTCAACGTGATCGGCCTGCTCAACCCGGCCTTCGGCAACTTCGGCCTGAACGGCTGACGCGCCGCACCCACGGCGACGCCGCCGTCCGGTCCCACGCGGGACGGGCGGCGGCATCACGCCGTCCGGCCCCGTACGCCTACCGCGCCCGCTCCTCCACATACGCGTTGTACGCCGCCACCTGCGCCCGCCGGGCCACTCGTTCCACCGGCCGCAGCGCCTCCCCCCGCGCCGCCATCTCCGACGCGCTCACCGCGCCGCCGTGCCCGTTCTCCTGCGCCACCGAGACCAGCAGCCCGACCCGCTGCGCCAGCTCCAGCACCCGTACCGCCCGCGGTGGATACCCCGGGGCGAGCACCTCACGCCCCCGCTCCGCCCGCGCCCGGTACGCGTCCACCGCCGCCTCGGCCACCGGCCCCGACCCGGCCACATCGAGCCGTGACAGCAGCGCCGTCGCATCCCGCAACGCCTCGGCGAGCTCCCGTTCCGCCTCGCCCAGAGACGGCACATCGGCCGGCGGAGCCTCGCGTACCGCCAGGCACTGCCACACCACATCCACGTGGAGGTCCCCGACGGGCCCCGCCTTCCGTACCTCGGGCACCAGGCCGTACGGCGCACCGAAGGTGACCACGGCCTCCTCGGCCTCCAGCGCCCGGGCGTTGAAGTCCGCCGGGCCGCTGAGGCCCAGCAGGTGCCCGGGAACCGGCAGCGCGACCCGGAAGCCCGTCACCCCCAGCCCGCGCAGCCGCCCCAGGGCGAGCGTGAGACCGACCGGTCCCGCCTCACCCGGCAGCCCCTCGACGCGGTGCACCGCGTCCTGTCCGACAATGGCGAGCGCCGCGTCGTCCGGCGACACGAGCCCGGCCAGCAACGCGTTGCCCCAAGCGGCCAGCAGCCCTGAGCGTGGTTCCGAAAGCATGGGACCACCCTAGGGAACGGACCGGGGCCCTGTCCCCACCCTCCCGCGACCCGCCTCCGGCCCCATGGAGACGGTGCGGCGACCGCGCGACGACGGGCCCAGCGCCTGAGGCGCTCGCGCAGTGGCGTAGGTTTTCCCTGGGAGCTGTGCCTACAGGCACGCGACGATCTCGAGACTGCATGGGGAGACAACGCGCTCATGAGCGATGTACTGGAGCTGGTGGACGTATCAGTGGTCCGCGACGGACGCGCTCTGGTGGACGATGTCTCCTGGTCGGTCAAGGAGGGGGAGCGCTGGGTCATCCTCGGCCCGAACGGCGCAGGCAAGACCACCCTCCTCAACATCGCGTCCAGCTACCTCTTCCCGACGAAGGGCACCGCCACGGTCCTCGGCGAGCAGCTCGGCGGCGTCGGCACCGACGTCTTCGACCTGCGCCCCCGCATCGGCATCGCGGGCGTCGCCATGGCCGAGAAGCTGCCCAGGCGGCAGACCGTGCTGCAGACGGTGCTCACCGCCGCGTACGGCATGACCGCCACCTGGAACGAGAACTACGACAAGGTCGACGAGGACCGCGCCCGCGCCTTCCTCGACCGGCTCGGCATGACCGAATACCTCGACCGGAAGTTCGGCACCCTGTCCGAGGGCGAGCGCAAGCGCACCCTGATCGCCCGCGCCATGATGACCGACCCCGAGCTGCTCCTCCTCGACGAGCCGGCCGCCGGTCTCGACCTCGGCGGCCGCGAGGACCTGGTCCGCCGCCTCGGCCGACTGGCCCGCGACCCGTACGCGCCCTCCATGATCATGGTGACCCACCACGTCGAGGAGATCGCTCCCGGCTTCACTCACGTCCTGATGATCCGCCAGGGCAAGGTCCTCGCCGCCGGCCCCATGGAGACCGAGCTCAGCTCCCGCAACCTCTCCCTCTGCTTCGGCCTGCCGCTCGTCGTCGAGCACCAGGGCGACCGCTACACCGCGCGCGGACTGCCGCTCGGCTGAGGGGCGTTGTTCCCGGAGCCGCCGGACCCGACCGCTCGCGCACTGTCCCCGGAGGGACTCGCGGTCATACGATGACCACGTGGACATCGACGCGTGGGTGTGGTGGCTGATCGGCGCGGTGGGACTGGGCATCCCCCTCGTCCTGACCGCGATGCCCGAGTTCGGCATGTTCGCCGTCGGAGCGGTCGTCGCGGCGGTCGTCGCGGCCCTCGGCGGTGGAATCGTGGCCCAGGTCCTGGTCTTCGTCATCGTCTCGGTGGCCCTCATCGCCGTGGTCCGGCCGATGGCCAACCGGCATCGCGCGGACCGGCCCCATCTGGCCACCGGCATCGACGCGCTGAAGGGCCGTCAGGCCGTCGTGCTGGAACGGGTCGACGGCAGCGGCGGCCGGATCAAGCTGGCCGGGGAGATCTGGTCCGCCCGCGCCCTCGACGCGGAGCTCAGCTTCGAACCGGGCCAACAGGTCGATGTCGTCGACATCGACGGGGCGACGGCCGTCGTCATGTGACCGAACGGCCCCCACAACAGCGCCCGTTCTGCGAGACTCGATGTCGATCATCATGGAAACCGGACCGGCAGGACAACCGACCTGACCCACGGCCCATCCGATCTCGACCTCGCTCATCGCGATCCGTCGGCAACCGAAGGGCACGAGGAAACGATGCAACCGATCATCATCGTCCTGATCATTCTGGTGGTGCTCGTCTTCATCGCTCTGATCAAGACGATCCAGGTCATCCCCCAGGCCAGCGCCGCCATCGTGGAACGTTTCGGCCGGTACACCCGCACCCTCAACGCAGGCCTGAACATCGTCGTCCCGTTCATCGACTCGATCCGCAACCGGATCGACCTGCGTGAACAGGTCGTCCCCTTCCCGCCGCAGCCGGTGATCACCCAGGACAACCTGGTCGTCAACATCGACACGGTCATCTACTACCAGGTGACCGACGCCAGGGCGGCGACGTACGAGGTCGCCAGCTATATCCAGGCCATCGAGCAGCTCACCGTCACCACGCTCCGCAACATCATCGGCGGCATGGACCTGGAGCGGACCCTGACCTCCCGCGAGGAGATCAACGCCGCGCTGCGCGGAGTCCTCGACGAGGCGACCGGCAAGTGGGGCATCCGCGTCAACCGCGTCGAACTGAAGGCGATCGAGCCGCCCACCTCCATCCAGGACTCGATGGAGAAGCAGATGCGCGCCGACCGTGACAAGCGCGCCGCGATCCTCCAGGCCGAAGGCACGCGCCAGTCGGCGATCCTCACCGCGGAGGGCGAGAAGCAGTCCGCGATCCTGCGCGCCGAGGGTGAGGCCAAGGCGGCCGCCCTGCGCGCGGAGGGCGAGGCCCAGGCCGTCCGTACGGTCTTCGAGGCGATCCACGCCGGCGACCCGGACCAGAAGCTCCTCTCGTACCAGTACCTCCAGATGCTCCCGAAGATCGCCGAGGGCGATGCCAACAAGCTCTGGATCGTGCCCAGCGAGATCGGCGACGCACTCAAGGGACTCAGCGGCGCCTTCGGGAACCTCGGCACCGGCATGCCCGGCTTCGACACCGGTGGCAAGGAGCGTCGCGAGCAGCCCCCGGTCGACTGACGTGTACATCCCCTCGTGCATGATCAGTGCACCAAGCACCGATCACGCACGGGGGATTCGAGATGAACACCTGGGAGATGCTCGCCGTTTTCGTCGCGGGTATCAGCGCGGGCACGATCAACACGATCGTCGGCTCGGGAACACTGATCACCTTCCCGGTGCTGCTCGCCACCGGGCTGCCCCCGGTCACGGCGACGGTCTCCAACGCACTCGGTCTGATCCCCGGCTCCATCAGTGGCGCGATCGGCTACCGCAAGGAACTTCAGGGGCAGCGCCGCCGCGTCCTCAAGCTCTCCGTCGGTGCCCTGATCGGCGGCCTCACCGGCGCCACCCTGCTGCTGAAGCTGCCGTCGACCGCCTTCGAGACCATCGTCCCGATCCTGGTCGCTCTGGCTCTGGCTCTGGTCATCCTGCAACCGCGTATCAGCAAAGCGGTCCAGCGCCGCCGCGAACACACGGGTACCACAGCCCGCTCCGACGGCGGCCCGCTGCTCTTCGTGGGCCTGATGCTCGCCAGCGTGTACGGCGGCTACTTCACCGCCGCCCAGGGGATCATCTACCTCTCCCTGATGGGCATGCTGCTCGACGACACCATGCAGCGCCTCAACGCCGTGAAGAACGTCCTGGCGGCCGTCGTCAACAGCATCGCCGCGCTCTTCTTCCTCTTCGTCGCGGACTTCGACTGGACGGCCGTCGTACTGATCGCCGTCGGTTCCGCGCTCGGCGGCCAGATCGGCGCCAAGATCGGCCGCCGGCTCAGCCCCACGTTCCTGCGCGCTCTCATCGTCACGGTCGGCACGGCCGCCATCGTCCAGCTGGTACTCCGCTGACGCGCGGAAGCCCGCTCCTCACCGAAGCGGGCTTCCCCTACGTCACCGGGCGTACGGCGGCTACGCCGCGGACTGCGCCAGCCACTCCGGCAGCGCCGACCGGTCGCCGGCCCCCAGCGCCAGCAGCATCGCGTCCGCGGGCGACGGCACGAACGGTTGCCTCAGCAGCGGCATCCCTGCCTGCTCCGGCGTCCGCGCCGCCTTGCGGTGGTTGTCCTCGGCACAGGAGGCCACCGTGTTGAGCCACGTGTCCTGACCGCCCTGGGCCCGCGGCACCACGTGGTCGACGGTGCTCGCCCGCCGCCCGCAGTACGCGCACCGGTGCTGGTCCCGGATCAGCACACCCCTTCTGGACCACGGAGCCTGTCTTCGGAACGGCACCCGTACGTACCGGCAGAGCCTGATCACCCGGGGCACCGGGATGTCCACGGCGGCACCACGCATACGGAGATCGGGATGCGACTGCTCGACGACGGCCTTGTCCTGAAGGATCAGCACCACCGCACGGTTCAGCGTCACCGTCGACAGCGGCTCGAAGCTCGCGTTCAGCACCAGTGTGTCCCGCATTTCGCCCACCTCCCGTGTGCCGCCCGCCCCCTGGCAGGCCCGGATCAACTCTGGCCGGGCCGGCCGTGATGGACAACGCAATAAAAAATGCCCTGCCCTGATCTCTCCAAGACCAGGGCAGGGCAAACAGGGGTGGAAGCTTTGGCTTCACTCGCTCGCGGCGGGCTCCGCGTACTCACCGATCAGCTGGGCACGGCCCAGCGTGTGGAACCGCAGGTTGAAGCCGACCGCCGCGGGAGAGGTGTCGCTGTCGGGACCGAGCTTCTCGCTGTCCACCGCGTACACGGTGAACACATAGCGGTGGTTCTCGCCGGCCGGCGGAGCGGCTCCGCCGAACTCCTTCGACCCGTAGTCGTTACGGGCCTGCACGGCGCCCGCGGGAAGTCCCTCGAACGTCCCGCTCCCCGCGCCCGCCGGCAGCTCCGTGACCGACGCCGGGATGTCGAAGACCACCCAGTGCCAGAACCCGCTGCCCGTCGGGGCATCCGGATCGAAGCACGTCACGGCGAAACTCTTCGTCCCCGCCGGGAAACCCTCCCACCGCAGTTGCGGTGAGGTGTTCCCTGCCGCGTAGACCTGTGCGTCCGCGAGCACGGCCCCGGGCGCGAGGTCCTCGCTCACCACGGTGAACGACGGGACCTCGGGATGGAAGTCGTGCGGCAGTGGGGCCCTCTTCGGCTCGGTCACGTCAGCACCTCTCCTGATCGGTTCAGCTCTCGGAAGGTTTCGGAAGGTCACCTTCCCTCCGACCCTAGAGCCAGTTGCGCTGCCCGCCGACCTGCGCCAGCCACTGATTCAGGTACGCCGTCCAGTCGGTCCCCTGGAAGTCGTTCAGACCGACCTTGAACGCACGGTACGAATCACTGCCTTCACTGAAGAGCCCCGGCTTCTTGTCCATCTCCAGAACGACGTCCATCTCGCGGTCGTCCGCGACGAACGTCAGCTCGACCTGGTTCAGCCCCCGGTACTGCGACGGCGGGAAGAACTCGATCTCCTGGTAGAACGGCAGCCGCTGACGCGTGCCGCGGATGTGGCCGCGCTCCATGTCCGCGCTGCGGAAGCCGAAGCCCAGCTGCCCGAAGGCGTCCAGGATGGCCTGCTGCGCCGGCAGCGGGTGCACGTTGATGGGGTCGAGGTCGCCGGAGTCCAGCGCCCGTGCGATCTCCAGCTCCGTGGTCACCCCGATGTTCATGCCGTGCAGGTGCTGGCCCGCGAACATCGTGATCGGCGTCTCCCACGGGATCTCGAGCCCGAACGGCACGACGTGCACCGCACCCGCCCGCACCTCGAAGGCGCCACCGAGGCGCAGCTTGGTGAACTCGATGTCCTGCTTGGTCTCCTGGTCCTGGCCCTCGACCTCGACCCGGGCCTGCAGGCCGACGGAGAGCCCCTCGACCTGCTGGTCCACGGACCCGCCCTGGATCCGCACCTCGCCCTGGACGACCCCGCCCGGTACGACGTTGAGCTCGGTCAGCTCCGTCTCCACCGAGGCGCCGCCGGCACCCATACTCGCGAGCAGCCGCTTGAAGCCCATGTTTCTCCTCCTAGGTCCTGACCCCTACATACGCGCCATGACCGTAGTCGGTTCCCGGTAACCTCGAACGTCATGATCGATGGCCGGGACCGTACGCCGCTGACGCGGGACTTCTTCGACCGCCCCGTACTGGAGGTGGCACCGGATCTCCTTGGCCGCATTCTGGTCCGCAGCACGCCGGACGGCCCGATCGAGGTGCGCCTGACCGAGGTGGAGGCGTACGCGGGAGAGATCGACCCGGGCTCCCACGCCTTCCGTGGCCGGACGCGGCGCAACGGCGTCATGTACGGGCCCCCCGGCCACGCGTACGTCTACTTCACCTACGGCATGTGGCACTGCCTCAACCTGGTGTGCGGCCCGGAGGGCATGGCGAGCGGAGTCCTCCTCAGGGCCGGCGACGTCGGTACGGGCGCCGACCTTGCCCGCACACGTCGATTCTCGGCCCGCAACGACCGGGAACTGGCCAAAGGCCCGGCCCGCCTCGCGACGGCGCTGGACATCGACCGGGCACTCGACGGCACCGATGCCATCGCTCACCCCGGTGCCCACCTCTCCGTACTGCACGGCACTCCTCCACCCCGCGACCAGGTACGCAACGGCCCGCGCACGGGGGTGGGCGGTGACGGAGCGGTGCACCCGTGGCGCTTCTGGATCGACGGAGACCCCACGGTGAGCCCGTACCGCGCCCACGCACCACGCCGCCGGTCGACTTGACTCGCCCTTGGGGGACGCCTAATGTAGTCCGAGCCGCTTGACACGGGTACAGCTTTTGGTTCGGTCCATCGGATCGCACGCCGGGCAACTCGAAGCGGCCAACCACTACCTACGACTCACCCTTGAGGGTGCGGATTTCGGCATGCCGAAATTCTTCCCCGTGACTCGATTATGAGCCACCGAGGGAATCGGCTAAAGTAGTGGACACGCCGAAAGGGAAACGCGAAAGCGAATTCCTTAAAGGCGGGAAATGTGAAACCCGCTTCGACCGGGAATCGGACACGAAAGAGTCTGATAGAGTCGGAAACGCAAGACCGAAGGGAAGCGCCCGGAGGAAAGCCCGAGAGGGTGAGTACGAAGGAAGCGTCCGTTCCTTGAGAACTCAACAGCGTGCCAAAAGTCAACGCCAGATATGTTGATACCCCGACCTGTTTCGGCAGGTTCGAGGTTCCTTTGAAAGTCCTGCCAGGCCTTTACCGGCTTGGTAGGCAATGCACACAGCGAGGACATAGCGAACGACCGGTCCTATTCCGACTCGGTTGTTCCGCTCTCGTGGTGTCTACCCGATTACGGGAAAACATTCACGGAGAGTTTGATCCTGGCTCAGGACGAACGCTGGCGGCGTGCTTAACACATGCAAGTCGAACGATGAAGCCTTTCGGGGTGGATTAGTGGCGAACGGGTGAGTAACACGTGGGCAATCTGCCCTTCACTCTGGGACAAGCCCTGGAAACGGGGTCTAATACCGGATAATACTTTCTCTCTCATGGGGGAAGGTTAAAAGCTCCGGCGGTGAAGGATGAGCCCGCGGCCTATCAGCTAGTTGGTGGGGTAATGGCCTACCAAGGCGACGACGGGTAGCCGGCCTGAGAGGGCGACCGGCCACACTGGGACTGAGACACGGCCCAGACTCCTACGGGAGGCAGCAGTGGGGAATATTGCACAATGGGCGAAAGCCTGATGCAGCGACGCCGCGTGAGGGATGACGGCCTTCGGGTTGTAAACCTCTTTCAGCAGGGAAGAAGCGAAAGTGACGGTACCTGCAGAAGAAGCGCCGGCTAACTACGTGCCAGCAGCCGCGGTAATACGTAGGGCGCAAGCGTTGTCCGGAATTATTGGGCGTAAAGAGCTCGTAGGCGGCTTGTTGCGTCGGTTGTGAAAGCCCGGGGCTTAACCCCGGGTCTGCAGTCGATACGGGCAGGCTAGAGTGTGGTAGGGGAGATCGGAATTCCTGGTGTAGCGGTGAAATGCGCAGATATCAGGAGGAACACCGGTGGCGAAGGCGGATCTCTGGGCCATTACTGACGCTGAGGAGCGAAAGCGTGGGGAGCGAACAGGATTAGATACCCTGGTAGTCCACGCCGTAAACGTTGGGAACTAGGTGTTGGCGACATTCCACGTCGTCGGTGCCGCAGCTAACGCATTAAGTTCCCCGCCTGGGGAGTACGGCCGCAAGGCTAAAACTCAAAGGAATTGACGGGGGCCCGCACAAGCAGCGGAGCATGTGGCTTAATTCGACGCAACGCGAAGAACCTTACCAAGGCTTGACATCGCCCGGAAAGCCGTAGAGATACGGCCCCCCTTGTGGTCGGGTGACAGGTGGTGCATGGCTGTCGTCAGCTCGTGTCGTGAGATGTTGGGTTAAGTCCCGCAACGAGCGCAACCCTTGTTCTGTGTTGCCAGCATGCCCTTCGGGGTGATGGGGACTCACAGGAGACTGCCGGGGTCAACTCGGAGGAAGGTGGGGACGACGTCAAGTCATCATGCCCCTTATGTCTTGGGCTGCACACGTGCTACAATGGCCGGTACAATGAGCTGCGATGCCGCGAGGCGGAGCGAATCTCAAAAAGCCGGTCTCAGTTCGGATTGGGGTCTGCAACTCGACCCCATGAAGTCGGAGTTGCTAGTAATCGCAGATCAGCATTGCTGCGGTGAATACGTTCCCGGGCCTTGTACACACCGCCCGTCACGTCACGAAAGTCGGTAACACCCGAAGCCGGTGGCCCAACCCCTTGTGGGAGGGAGCTGTCGAAGGTGGGACTGGCGATTGGGACGAAGTCGTAACAAGGTAGCCGTACCGGAAGGTGCGGCTGGATCACCTCCTTTCTAAGGAGCATCTAGATTCCGTAAGGAATCCAGAGACCATTTCGTCGGCAAATGTTCGACGGTGGTTGCTCAAGGGTGGAACGTTGACTATTCAGTACCTGGTGGTTCAGCCGGGTCGTAAGTACTGCTCCTCGGAGCGTGGAAAACGAACCGATTGCATTTCGGGTACTGGGCGCGCTGTTGGGTGTCTGAAGGTATGGCCGTAAGGCTGCCTTTGAACGCCGGCCCCAGTGAACTCATCCGGAAGGATGGGGTGATGGGTGGCTGGTCGTTGCTTGAGAACTGCACAGTGGACGCGAGCATCTGTGGCCAAGTTTTTAAGGGCGCACGGTGGATGCCTTGGCACCAGGAACCGATGAAGGACGTGGGAGGCCACGATAGTCCCCGGGGAGCTGTCAACCAAGCTTTGATCCGGGGGTTTCCGAATGGGGAAACCCGGCAGTCGTCATGGGCTGTCACCCGCTGCTGAACACATAGGCAGTGTGGAGGGAACGAGGGGAAGTGAAACATCTCAGTACCCTCAGGAAGAGAAAACAACCGTGATTCCGGGAGTAGTGGCGAGCGAAACTGGATCAGGCCAAACCGTATGCGTGTGATACCCGGCAGGGGTTGCGCATGCGGGGTTGTGGGATCTCTTTTTCATGGTCTGCCGGCCGTGAGACGAGTCAGAAACCGTTGATGTAGGCGAAGGACATGCGAAAGGTCCGGCGTAGAGGGTAAGACCCCCGTAGCTGAAACATCAACGGCTCGTTTAAGAGACACCCAAGTAGCACGGGGCCCGAGAAATCCCGTGTGAATCTGGCGGGACCACCCGTTAAGCCTAAATATTCCCTGGTGACCGATAGCGGATAGTACCGTGAGGGAATGGTGAAAAGTACCGCGGGAGCGGAGTGAAATAGTACCTGAAACCGTGTGCCTACAAGCCGTGGGAGCGTCGCTGTGTGTGCTTGCACATGCAGTCGTGACTGCGTGCCTTTTGAAGAATGAGCCTGCGAGTTTGCGGTGTGTTGCGAGGTTAACCCGTGTGGGGAAGCCGTAGCGAAAGCGAGTCCGAATAGGGCGATTTAGTAGCGCGCTCAAGACCCGAAGCGGAGTGATCTAGCCATGGGCAGGTTGAAGCGGAGGTAAGACTTCGTGGAGGACCGAACCCACCAGGGTTGAAAACCTGGGGGATGACCTGTGGTTAGGGGTGAAAGGCCAATCAAACTCCGTGATAGCTGGTTCTCCCCGAAATGCATTTAGGTGCAGCGTCGTGTGTTTCTTGCCGGAGGTAGAGCACTGGATAGGCGATGGGCCCTACCGGGTTACTGACCTTAGCCAAACTCCGAATGCCGGTAAGTGAGAGCACGGCAGTGAGACTGTGGGGGATAAGCTCCATGGTCGAGAGGGAAACAGCCCAGAGCATCGACTAAGGCCCCTAAGCGTACGCTAAGTGGGAAAGGATGTGGAGTCGCAGAGACAACCAGGAGGTTGGCTTAGAAGCAGCCACCCTTGAAAGAGTGCGTAATAGCTCACTGGTCAAGTGATTCCGCGCCGACAATGTAGCGGGGCTCAAGCGTACCGCCGAAGTCGTGTCATTCACACATATAGGGCCAACGCCTGTGTGGATGGGTAGGGGAGCGTCGTGTGCCGGGTGAAGCAGCCGCGGAAGCGAGTTGTGGACGGTTCACGAGTGAGAATGCAGGCATGAGTAGCGATACACACGTGAGAAACGTGTGCGCCGATTGACTAAGGGTTCCTGGGTCAAGCTGATCTGCCCAGGGTAAGTCGGGACCTAAGGCGAGGCCGACAGGCGTAGTCGATGGACAACCGGTTGATATTCCGGTACCCGCTTTGAAACGCCCAATACTGAATCAGGCGATGCTAAGTCCGTGAAGCCGGCCCGATCTCTTCGGAGTTGAGGGTAGTGGTGGAGCCGACGAACCAGACTTGTACTAGGTAAGCGATGGGGTGACGCAGGAAGGTAGTCCAGCCCGGGCGGTGGTAGTCCCGGGGTAAGGGTGTAGGCCGTGTGGTAGGTAAATCCGTCACACATTAAGGCTGAGACCTGATGCCGAGCCGATTGTGGTGAAGTGGATGATCCTATGCTGTCGAGAAAAGCCTCTAGCGAGTTTCATGGCGGCCCGTACCCTAAACCGACTCAGGTGGTCAGGTAGAGAATACCGAGGCGTTCGGGTGAACTATGGTTAAGGAACTCGGCAAAATGCCCCCGTAACTTCGGGAGAAGGGGGGCCATCACTGGTGAGGGAACTTGCTTCCTGAGCTGGGGGTGGCCGCAGAGACCAGCGAGAAGCGACTGTTTACTAAAAACACAGGTCCGTGCGAAGCCGTAAGGCGATGTATACGGACTGACGCCTGCCCGGTGCTGGAACGTTAAGGGGACCGGTTAGCTGACTTTCGGGTCGGCGAAGCTGAGAACTTAAGCGCCAGTAAACGGCGGTGGTAACTATAACCATCCTAAGGTAGCGAAATTCCTTGTCGGGTAAGTTCCGACCTGCACGAATGGCGTAACGACTTCTCGACTGTCTCAACCATAGGCCCGGTGAAATTGCACTACGAGTAAAGATGCTCGTTTCGCGCAGCAGGACGGAAAGACCCCGGGACCTTTACTATAGTTTGATATTGGTGTTCGGTTCGGCTTGTGTAGGATAGGTGGGAGACTTTGAAGCGGCCACGCCAGTGGTTGTGGAGTCGTCGTTGAAATACCACTCTGGTCGTGCTGGATGTCTAACCTGGGTCCGTGATCCGGATCAGGGACAGTGTCTGATGGGTAGTTTAACTGGGGCGGTTGCCTCCTAAAGAGTAACGGAGGCGCCCAAAGGTTCCCTCAGCCTGGTTGGCAATCAGGTGTTGAGTGTAAGTGCACAAGGGAGCTTGACTGTGAGACCGACGGGTCGAGCAGGGACGAAAGTCGGGACTAGTGATCCGGCAGTGGCTTGTGGAAGCGCTGTCGCTCAACGGATAAAAGGTACCCCGGGGATAACAGGCTGATCTTCCCCAAGAGTCCATATCGACGGGATGGTTTGGCACCTCGATGTCGGCTCGTCGCATCCTGGGGCTGGAGTCGGTCCCAAGGGTTGGGCTGTTCGCCCATTAAAGCGGTACGCGAGCTGGGTTTAGAACGTCGTGAGACAGTTCGGTCCCTATCCGCTGTGCGCGTAGGAATATTGAGAAGGGCTGTCCCTAGTACGAGAGGACCGGGACGGACGAACCTCTGGTGTGCCAGTTGTCCTGCCAAGGGCATGGCTGGTTGGCTACGTTCGGAAAGGATAACCGCTGAAAGCATCTAAGCGGGAAGCCTGCTTCGAGATGAGTATTCCCACCCTCTTGAAGGGTTAAGGCTCCCAGTAGACGACTGGGTTGATAGGCCAGATGTGGAAGCCCGGTAACGGGTGGAGCTGACTGGTACTAATAGGCCGAGGGCTTGTCCTCAGTTGCTCGCGTCCACTGTGTTGTTCCCGGGTTGCGAACAGTTATCGCACCGGTTGAACAGCTTCACTACTTAATTGAAAAGTGTGCTTGTTCGCTAGAACCCGATAGGGTTTCGGTGGTCATTGCGTTAGGGAAACGCCCGGTTACATTCCGAACCCGGAAGCTAAGCCTTTCAGCGCCGATGGTACTGCAGGGGGGACCCTGTGGGAGAGTAGGACGCCGCCGAACAATCTTTGAAGGACCCTTGGTCCCAGCGTTCAACGCTGGGACCAAGGGTCCTTTTTGTTTTCCGAAGCGCGTCGGGTGTCCGGCTGCGCAAGAATGTCTGTAGTACCCGATGACAGGAGCACCACCGATGTCCACCAACTCTCCCGACGATCGTTCGGAGCGCGAGCCGCGTCGCCGGGACGGCGGTGACCGGGGCGGCTTCAGCGGCGGTCGTGATGACCGATCAGGCGGCCAGCGTCGGGACAACGACCGTGGCGGCAACCGACGCGACGACAGCCGGCCCACCGGTGGTGGCGGTTTCCGCCGTGACGACAGCCGGCCCACCAGCGGGGGCGGGGGTGGCGGCGGTTTCCGCCGCGACGACCGTGACAACCGGGATCGTGCTCCGCGTCGTGATGACAGTCGTGGTGGGTCGTCCGGTAGTGGGTTCCGTCGTGATGACAGCCGTGGTGGTTCCACCGGTGGTGGGTTCCGTCGTGATGACAGCCGTGGCGGCTCCTCCGGTGGTGGGTTCCGTCGTGATGATCGGGCTCCGCGTCGGGATGATGACCGTGGTGGGCGTCCCAGTGGTGGGTTCGAGCGTCGTGATGACCGGCCGCGTGGGCCGCGTCGTGATGACGACAACCGCAGCGGCGGCTTCCGTCGTGACGACAGTCGTGGCGGCTCCTCCGGTGGTGGGTTCCGTCGTGATGACAGCCGTGGTGGTTCCACCGGTGGTGGGTTCCGTCGTGATGACAGCCGTGGCGGCTCCTCCGGTGGTGGGTTCCGTCGTGATGATCGGGCTCCGCGTCGGGATGATGACCGTGGTGGGCGTCCCAGTGGTGGGTTCGAGCGTCGTGATGACCGGCCGCGTGGGCCGCGTCGTGATGACGACAACCGCAGCGGCGGCTTCCGTCGTGACGACAGCCGTGGCGGCTCCTCCGGTGGTGGGTTCCGTCGTGATGACAGCCGTGGTGGTTCCACCGGTGGTGGGTTCCGTCGTGATGACAGCCGTGGCGGCTCCTCCGGTGGTGGGTTCCGTCGTGATGACAGCCGTGGCGGTTCCACCGGTGGTGGGTTCCGTCGTGATGATCGGGCTCCGCGTCGGGATGATGACCGTGGTGGGCGTCCCAGTGGTGGGTTCGAGCGTCGTGATGACCGGCCGCGTGGGCCGCGTCGTGATGACGACAACCGCAGCGGCGGCTTCCGTCGCGACGACAGCCGTGGCGGCTCCTCCGGTGGTGGGTTCCGTCGTGATGATCGGGCTCCGCGTCGGGATGATGACCGTGGTGGGCGTCCCAGTGGTGGGTTCGAGCGTCGTGATGACCGGCCGCGTGGGCCGCGTCGTGATGACGACAACCGCAGCGGCGGCTTCCGTCGCGACGACAGCCGTGGCGGCTCCTCCGGCGGTGGGTTCCGTCGTGACGACAGCCGTGGCGGCTCCTCCGGCGGTGGCTTCCGCGGTCAGCGGGACGATCGCGAGCGGGGCGGTTACCGCGGGCGCGACGACCGTGGTGGGTACGAGCGGCGGGACGACCGGGACCGTGAGCCCATCAAGCGGCTTCCGATTCCCGACGAGGTCACCGGTCACGAGATCGACAAGGACGTCCGGCAGGAGCTGATGAGCCTGCCCAAGACCCTGGCCGAGGATGTCGCCAGGAACCTTGTCATGGTGGCCCGGCTCCTCGACGAGGACCCCGAGCAGGCGTACGCCTACTCGCGCATCGCCCTGCGGCTTGCCTCGCGTGTGGCGGCCGTGCGGGAGGCTGCCGGCTTCGCCGCCTACGCCACCCAGAAGTACGCCGAGGCCCTGGCGGAGTTCCGGGCGTCCCGGCGGATGACCGGTTCCGTGGAGCTGTGGCCTGTCATGGCCGACTGCGAGCGTGGACTCGGCCGGCCCGAGCGGGCGATGGCCATGGCCGGTGAGCCCGAGGTGCAGAAGCTGGACAAGGCCGGTCAGGTCGAGATGCGGCTGGTGGCTGCCGGCGCCCGCAGGGACATGGGGCAGATCGACGCCGCCATCGTGACGCTGCAGAGCTCCGAGCTCGCGTCCAGCGCCGTGCACCCGTGGACGCCCCGCCTGCGCTATGCGTACGCGGACGCGCTGCTGGCAGCGGGGCGCGAGGACGAGGCGCGTGAGTGGTTCGGGAAGGCCCTGGAGGCCGACAAGGACGGCTCCACGGACGCTTCGGACCGCCTTGCCGAGCTCGACGGTGTCGAGTTCGTCGACGCTCTCGGCGACGACGATGACGCCCCGGCCCCCGCCGGAGCCGAGGCGCCGGTTGTGGTCGAGGCCGACGACGACATCGATGACGACGACGTCGACGAGGACGAGGACGAGGACGACGACGAGGACGAGGGTCCCGTCAAGGCGTAGCGCATGAGAAGAGGGCGGCACCCCGTGGGGTGCCGCCCTCTTCTGCGTTCGGGAGGGCTCAGCCGAGAGTCAGGCTGCGCAGAACCAGGCCCGTGGCCGGCTTGGGGCCGAAGGAGGTCGACTTGCGCGGCATGGTGACGCCCTGCCGGGCCAGGTCCCGCACCACTTCTTCGCGCACCGGGTGCATCAGCACCGCCGTGGAGTTGTGGCGCTCGGCCTGTTCGACCGCTGCCGCCGTGTCGTGGATGTAGGCGATGTGGGCCGGGTCGTCGGGGATCCGCCAGATGTGGTCGAGCAGGACGGAGTGCAGGACCGTCGCGTCGAGGGTGCGCCAGGCGGCCGGCCGGTCCGCGGGAACGGCCCGGGCCAGCAGGGCCTCGTCCGGGTGGTCGACCAGGTGGAAGGCGCCGTCGCCCGCGAGCAGGAAGGCGTTGCCCAGGGCTGCCGCGTCGGCGAGCACGTCCAGGGCGTGGGGAAGTGGCCCCTCGACGGTGCGGACGCGGAACAGACCGCCCAGTGAGCCGAGCGCGTCGGCGACAGGGAGGCCGTGCAGCAGCCGGTGGATGGAGCGGACCCGGAGCGGATAGCGGGCGGTGTCGACCAGAAGGACCAGGCCGAAGTCCCAGGGGCCGGCCACGGTGTGCTCCTGCTGGAGCCGGAGGTAGGTGGCCCAGCGGTGATGCCCGTCGGCGATCAGGGCCTGGCGACCGGCCAGATCCGTCTCGATCTCCGCGCGGTCGGCGGCGTCGGTGACCGCCCAGAGCCGGTGGCTGTAGCCGTCCTCGGTCGTCGTGGCGAGCAGCGGCGGCCGGTGGACGGCCCGCT
The DNA here is from genome assembly GCF_035917155.1 of Streptomyces sp. NBC_00385. Taxonomy (NCBI): domain Bacteria; kingdom Bacillati; phylum Actinomycetota; class Actinomycetes; order Kitasatosporales; family Streptomycetaceae; genus Streptomyces; species Streptomyces sp. NBC_00385. The sequence continues at coordinate 6,957,497 of NZ_CP107951.1, forward strand.
CGATGACGGCGGTCGTACCCGTGGCGTCCCCGTCGCTGCGGTAGGTCAGCAGCAGCGGTTCGAGATGCGCCGCGGTGGTTCGCATCAGATCGGCGCGGTCCTCGACGACATGGGCCATCACGTCCTCGTGCGGGAGCACGATGCCGTCGGCGGGGGCCGAGAGGGCCAGTGCGCCGATGACGCCGCGCTGGAGGATGTCGCCGTCACGTTGCTCGTACACGTACAGCGCGGGCTCGGGGTCGGGGGCCAGGACCCCTTCGGCGAGCCAGCGGTTCAGGGTCGCGGCGGCCTGTTCGTGCCGGGCGGCCGCGGAGTCGGCCTGGGGCAGGATCAGACGCACGATGTTGTGCGGATCCGCGGATTCCAGATGGTGCAGCCCGTCGGGGCGTACGACGACGTCGTACGGGGGCGAGGTCACCGCGGCGAGACTGCCGACCTGTTCGGGGACGTAGCGCAGTCCACGGAACGGAATCAGACGCAGTCCCTGGTCCGCCGGGCCTCGTGTGTTCATTTCCGCATCGTATGCGCGGGCCGGGGATGCGCGATGATCGGGGGATACGCAGGCGATGAGGAGCGGGGAATATGAGTCGGGCGAGCAGGACCAGGCCGAGCGGGAGCAGCACCGCGCTGAGCGAGGCGTACGACACCGCGCTGCTCGATCTGGACGGTGTCGTGTACGCGGGCGGGCAGGCGATCGACCATGCCGTCGACGCTCTCGGTACCGCGCGGGGCGGCGGGATGCATCTCGCGTACGTGACGAACAACGCGCTGCGGACTCCGGCCGCGGTGGCGGAGCATCTGACCGAGTTGGGGGTGCCCGCCGAGCCCGCCGATGTGATCACGTCGGCACAGGCCGTGGCCCGGCTGGTCGCCGATCAGCTGCCGCCCGGGGCGCGGGTGCTGGTGATCGGGGGCGAGGGCCTGCGTGTCGCGCTGCGTGAACGGGGACTGGACCCGGTCGAGTCGGCGGACGACGACCCGGTCGCGGTGGTGCAGGGATACGGTGGGCCCGACATGGCGTGGGGCCGGTTCGCCGAGGCCGCGTACGCGATCAACCGCGGGCTGCCGTGGTTCGCGTCCAACACGGATCTGACGATCCCGAGTGCCCGGGGGATCGCGCCGGGCAACGGGGCGGCCGTGGAGGTCGTACGGATCGCCACCGGGGCCGAGCCGCAGGTCGCGGGGAAGCCGTTGCCGCCGATGCACCGCGAGACGGTGTTGCGGACCGGGGCGGAGCGGCCGCTGGTGGTCGGGGACCGGCTGGACACCGACATCGAGGGGGCGTTCAACGGGGGAGTGGACTCCCTGCTGGTGCTCACCGGGGTGGCGGACGCGGCGCAGTTGCTGGCCGCCGGGCCGGAACACCGGCCGACGTACGTGGACGCGGACCTGCGCGGACTGCTGACCGGGCAGCCCGAGGTGACGCGGACGGGCGAGACGCATGGCTGCGGCGGCTGGACGGCCTCCGTGCACGGTGAAGCGCTGGTGCTGGAGGGCGACGGGGACGCGCTCGACGGTCTGCGGGCGCTGTGCGGGGCCGCGTGGTCGCACGCCGGGGACGGCTCGTGCGGTCTGGACGCGGGGAAGCCGCTGGCCCGGCTCGGGCTGTAGGACGAGGCGGGGGGCGGCCCGTTCAGCGCGTAGGTCTGATGGCCGGCCGCCCCTGGAAGTCCGAGCTCATGGTTGGCTAGGCTAACCTAACCGCGTGTTGGTTGAGAGTCCTCCGAACCCGAGCCCGGGCCCGATAGCCGCGCCGGAGAGCGCCGCGCCCCCGAGGCGCCATGCGGTACGTGCCGCAGGGCTCCTGGTGGCGTTGGCCGCCCTGGTGCTGGTCTGCCTGGCGAGTATCGCGATCGGTGCCAAGGGGCTGCCGCTCGCCGATGTCTGGCACGGCCTGTTCCACTACGCCGGGAGCGGCGACGACGTCCTCGTGCGGAAGGTCCGGATCCCCCGGACCGTGCTGGGGCTGATCGTCGGCGCCGCCCTCGGGCTCGCAGGAGCCGTGATGCAGGCGCTGACCCGCAACCCGCTGGCCGAGCCCGGGCTGCTCGGGGTCAACGCGGGCGCGTCGGCGGCGGTCGTCTCCGCCATCAGCTTCTTCGGGGTCACCTCGCTGACCGGGTACGTGTGGTTCGCCTTCGCCGGAGCCGCGATCGTCTCGGTCGCCGTGTACCTGCTCGGCGGCAGCCGGTCCGCCAATCCGGTGCGGCTCGCGCTGGCCGGGACGGCCGTCACCGCCGCGCTGTACGGCTACGTCAATGCCGTACAGCTGCTGGATTCGGCGGCGCTGGACCGGCTGCGGTTCTGGACCGTCGGCTCGCTGGCCTCCGCGAACATGGAGACCGTCGGCAAGGTGTGGCCGTTCATCGCACTCGGCGTGCTGCTCACGCTGCTCATCGCGCGGCCGCTCAACGCCCTGGAGATGGGCGACGACACCGCGCGGTCCCTGGGCGCCCATCTGACCCGGACCCGGGTCCTCGCGATGCTCGCCGTCACCCTGCTGTGCGGGGCCGCGACGGCCGCGTGCGGGCCGATCGTCTTCATCGGGCTGATGATCCCGCACCTGGTGCGCGCGATCACCGGCCCCGACATGCGCTGGATCCTGCCGTACGCGGCCGTGCTCTCCCCGGTGCTCCTGCTGGGCGCCGACGTCGTCGGCCGGGTCGTCGCCCGTCCGTCCGAACTGCAGGTCGGGATCGTCACCGCGCTGCTCGGCGGGCCCGTCTTCATCCACCTCGTACGACGCAAGAGGATGTCCCAGCTGTGAAGGCCACCCAGGAGGAGACGGCGGGGACGAAGGGCACGGCACGGTCGGTGCGGGCCGTGCGGACGGCCGGCGGCTACTCGTTCCGGATGAACGTCCGGGCCTCCCTCGTCATCGTGCTGCTCGCCGCCCTGGCGGCGGGGACGGCCGTCGTCCTCATCGGCAGCGGCGACTTCTCGATGACGCCGGGCGAGGTCGTCACCACGCTCTTCGGACACGGGACCTTCCAGCAGGAGTTCATCGTCACGGACCTGCGCCTGCCCCGGGTGCTGGTCGGACTCCTCGTCGGGGCGGCGCTCGGCCTCGGCGGCGCCGTGTTCCAGACCATCTCGCGCAACCCGCTCGGCAGCCCCGACGTGCTCGGCTTCGGCCAGGGCGCCACCGTGGGCGCGCTGACCGTGATCGTTCTCTTCCAGGGCGGGGCGGCCGCGGTCGCCGGTGGCGCGGTGGCCGGCGGCCTGCTGACCGGTGTCGCCGTCTACGTGCTGGCGTGGAAGCGCGGGGTGCACGGATTCCGGCTCGTCCTGGTGGGGATCGGCGCCGCCGCCATGCTCACCGCCGCGACCCAGTACCTGATCACCAAGGCCAACCTGGTCGACGCGACCCGTGCGGTCGTCTGGATGACCGGCTCGCTCGACGGCCGGGACTGGGCGCAGGTCTGGCCCCTGCTCGTGGTCTGCGGCGTGCTGCTCCCGCTGGTGTTCGCGCACGGGCCCGCGCTGCGGGTGATGGAGATGGGCGACGACGCCGCGTATGCGCTCGGCGTACGCGTCGAACGCACCCGGCTCGTCCTGATGGGCTCCGCCGTGCTGCTCGTCGCGGTCGCCACGGCTGCCGCGGGACCGATCGCGTTCGTCTCCCTGAGCGCCCCGCAGCTCGCCCGCCGGCTCACCCGCTCCACCGGCCCGAACCTGGTCGCCGCGACCTTCATGGGCGCGGCGCTCCTCCTCGTCGCCGACTGGGTCTCGATGGAGGCCTTCGGCGACCGGCAGCTGCCCGTCGGCGTCGTCACCGGGGTCCTCGGAGGCTGCTATCTGCTGTGGCTCCTGGTGTCCGAGCGCAGGGCGGGCCGGATATGAACGCCCGCGCACGGGGCACGGAGCGGGCGGACGGCACCGGTCCCGCACCCCATTCCCTCACCGATCCGACCCACGTCCGGAGTATGACCATGCAGCGCCTCACCGCCGACTCGGTGACCCTCGGTTACGACCAGCGGGTCATCGCGGAGAACCTCTCGGTCGAGATCCCCGACCACTCGTTCACCGTGATCGTCGGCCCCAACGCCTGCGGGAAGTCGACCTTGCTGCGGGCGCTCTCCCGGATGCTGAAGCCGGCCCGCGGCCGGGTGCTGCTGGACGGCGAGACGATCCACAGCCTGCCCGCGAAGAAGGTCGCCAGGACGCTGGGCCTGCTGCCCCAGTCCTCCATCGCACCGGAGGGCATCACAGTGGCGGATCTCGTCGCCCGGGGCCGCTACCCGCACCAGGGGCTGCTGCGGCAGTGGTCACCCGAGGACGAACGCATTGTCGAGGAATCGATGGCGGCGACCGGGATCGGAGCGCTGGGTGATCGCTATGTCGATGAATTGTCCGGCGGACAGCGTCAGCGGGTCTGGATAGCGATGGCGCTGGCGCAGCAGACGCCGCTGCTGTTGCTCGACGAGCCGACGACCTACCTCGACATCCAGCACCAGATCGACGTGCTCGACCTGTGCGCGGAACTGCACGAGACACAGGGGCGCACCCTGGTGGCGGTCCTGCACGACCTGAACCATGCCGCGCGGTACGCCACCCACCTCATCGCCATGCGGGAGGGCGAGATCATCGCGGAGGGCGCGCCCGGGGAGATCGTCACCGCGGAGCTCGTGGAGCGGGTGTTCGGGCTCCGGTGCCAGGTGATCTCCGATCCGGAGACGGGGACGCCGCTGGTGATCCCCGCTGCGCGGAAGCGCGGTGCACGGGTTGTGGGAGCGGGGACCGGGGGCGGGTGACCCGCGGCCACGCGCTGCCCTCAATCGCCGGACGGGCTTGATCCTGCCCGGCCCGATGCCGTTACAGCAGCGATCTCAGCTTCAGCAGGTCGCGGAAGCCCGCCTCCAGGCGGACCCGGCCCGAGCCCCATGCCTTGGCGAAGTTCAGCTCGCCGTCCACCATCGCCACCAGATCGTCCCCGGTCATCGCGAGCCGGATCTCCGCCTTCTCCCGGGGTGGTCCCTCGACCGTGTCCAGGACCTGGATCCGGCCGTCGGCAAGGCGTCCGGTGAACGTCATGCCGAGGTCCTTGATGTGGCAGCTGAGCGAACGGTCCAGCGCCGCCGCGCCGCGCACATCGCCGTCGGCCCCCGCGAGGTTGTCGGAAAGTCTGTCGAGTGCGCTGCGGCACTCCGCCATGGTCGCCATCGTGACCGACGGTACCGCAGCCCTTCGCGGTAGCGTTTCCCGCATGAGCGACTCGATGCCGGGGCCCGACACGGCCGCCGGAACCGCGCCCGGGGAGATCCCGCAGGACGTGCCGCAGGAGCCGCCCCCCACGGTGCCGCACGAGCCTGCGGGCCCGGCACCCCTCGGTGTCGTCCGCACGCCCACGGGGAACGCCGACGTGGACGCGTACCTGGAGCGTCTGGCCGATGCGGACCACCTCCCGGCGGAAGGACACATCGAGGTGTACGAGGATGTACACCGTGGCCTGCGCGAGGAGCTGACCGCACTCGACGCCAGGTCCGCACCCGCACCGACGCCCCCGTACGACAACTCGTCCGACAACAGGAGCTGAACCGAACGTGGCAGGAGTGGCCCGTCGCCGCCTCGACGCCGAGCTGGTACGCCGAAAGCTCGCCCGCTCACGTGAGCACGCGAGCCAGCTGATCGCCGCAGGACGGGTGACCGTCGGCGGCAACACCGCGACCAAACCGGCCACCCAGGTCGAGACGAGCGCCGCCCTCGTCGTCACCAAGGACGACAGCGACCCCGAGTACGTCTCCCGCGGCGGCCACAAGCTGGCGGGCGCCCTCGCCGCCTTCGTCCCCCTCGGCCTGGAGGTGGAGGGCCGGCGGGCCCTGGACGCCGGGGCGTCGACCGGGGGGTTCACCGATGTGCTGCTGCGCGCCGGAGCGTCCCGCGTCCTCGCCGTGGACGTCGGCTACGGGCAGCTCGCCTGGTCGCTCCAGTCCGATGAACGCGTCATCGTCAAGGACCGTACGAACGTGCGGGAACTGACCCTTGAGGCGATCGACGGCGAGGCGGTGGACCTGGTGGTGGGCGATCTGTCGTTCATCCCGCTCGGTCTCGTGCTGCCCGCTTTGGCGCGCTGCGCCGCCCCCGACGCGGACCTGGTCCTCATGGTCAAGCCGCAGTTCGAGGTCGGCAAGGAGCGCCTCGGCAGCGGCGGTGTGGTGCGCAGCCCCGAACTGCGCGCCGAAGCGGTACGGGAGGTGGCCCGCCGGGCGTGGGCGCTGGGCCTGGGGGTCCGGGGAGTGACGGCCAGCCCGTTGCCCGGACCGTCGGGGAACGTCGAGTACTTTCTGTGGCTGCGGGCCGGAGCACCGGAGCTGGATCCCGCAGATGTCGACCGTGCAGTGGCGGAGGGGCCTCGTTGACGACGAATGCGGCACGAACAGTATTTCTCCTGGCGCACACCGGCCGGCCGGCCGCGATCCGCAGCGCCGAGCTCGTCGTCCAGGGGCTGCTCCGCAGCGGCCTGGGCGTGCGGGTCCTGGCGATGGAGGCGGCCGACCTGCCGCTGCCGGCGTCCGTGGAGACCGTCACCGACGCCTCGCCCGAGGCGGTGAACGGCTGTGAGCTCCTGATCGTGCTCGGCGGCGACGGGACGCTGCTGCGGGGCGCGGAGCTCTCGCGCGCCTCCGGCGTCCCGATGCTCGGCGTCAACCTCGGCCGGGTCGGTTTCCTCGCCGAGGCCGAGCGCGACGACCTCGACAAGGTCGTCGACCGGGTCGTCACCCGGGCGTACACCGTCGAGGAGCGCATGACGATCGACGTCCTCGTGCACAGCAACGGCGACATCGTCCACACGGACTGGGCGCTCAACGAGGCGGCCGTGCAGAAGGTGTCGCCCGAGCGGATGCTGGAGGTCGTGCTGGAGATCGACGGCCGGCCGGTGACCGGATTCGGCTGCGACGGCATCGTGTGCGCGACGCCGACCGGCTCGACCGCGTACGCCTTCTCGGCAGGCGGGCCCGTCGTCTGGCCCGAGGTCGAGGCGCTCCTGATGGTCCCGATCAGCGCCCACGCGCTGTTCGCCAAGCCGCTGGTGACCTCGCCGACCTCGGTGCTCGCCGTCGAGGTCCAGCCGCACACCCCGCACGGGGTCCTGTGGTGCGACGGGCGCAGGACCGTGGAACTGCCCGCGGGTGCCCGCGTCGAGGTGCGGCGCGGTGCCGTGCCCGTACGGCTCGCGCGGCTGCACCAGGCGTCGTTCACGGACCGGCTGGTGGCCAAGTTCGCGCTGCCCGTGTCGGGGTGGCGGGGCGCACCGCACTGACCCCCGGCGGGCTCCCGTACCGGTGGATCCGGCGCCCCGACCGCGACCCGTGTGCACGCGGGCCATGAAACCTCGTATGGTCATGTGCGTGTTGGAGGAGATGCGGATACGGTCGCTCGGAGTCATCGACGACGCGGTGGTGGAGCTGTCACCCGGTTTCACCGCGGTGACCGGTGAGACCGGCGCGGGCAAGACCATGGTCGTCACCAGCCTGGGGCTGCTGCTCGGCGGACGCGCCGATCCCGCCCTGGTGCGGATCGGTGCCAAGGCCGCAGTCGTCGAGGGCCGGATCACGGTGGCCGAGGGCGACGCGGCGGCGCTGCGGGCCGAGGAGGCCGGGGCCGAGATCGAGGACGGTGCGCTGCTCATCAGCCGTACCGTTTCCGCGGAAGGGCGCTCCCGGGCCCATCTCGGCGGCAGATCCGTGCCGGTGGGTGTGCTGGCCGAACTCGCCGACGAACTCGTCGCCGTGCACGGCCAGACCGACCAGCAGGGGCTGCTCAAGCCCGCCCGGCAGCGGCAGGCCCTGGACCGGTACGCGGGCGAAGGCGTCGCCGTGCCCCACACCAAGTACGCGGCGGCCTACCGGCGGCTGCGCGAGGTCGCGGGTGAACTCGACGAGCTGACCACCCGGGCCCGTGAGCGGGCCCAGGAAGCCGATCTGCTGCGCTTCGGGCTGAACGAGATCGCCGCGGTCGAACCGCTGCCCGGCGAGGACACCGAGCTCGCCGCCGAGGCGCAGCGCCTCGGCCATGCCGACGCGCTCGCCTCCGCCGCCGCCCTCGCGCACACCGCGCTGGCGGGCAACCCCGAGGACCAGGAGGCCGTCGACGCGACCACCGTCGTCGCGGCCGCCCGGCAGGCCCTGGACGGGGTGCGCGCCCACGACCCGGCGCTCGCCGCGCTCGCCGACCGGGTCGGTGAGATCTCCATCCTGCTCGCCGACGTCTCGGGCGAACTGTCCGGGTACGCCGACCAGCTGGACTCCGATCCGCTGCGGCTCGCCGCGGTCGAGGAACGCCGGGCCGCGCTCACCGGTCTCACCCGCAAGTACGGCGTGGACATCGCCGCCGTGCTGGCCTGGGCCGAGGACGGGGTGGCCCGGCTGACCGAGCTGGAGGGCGACGACGACCGGATCGGCGAGCTGACCGCGGAGCGGGACGCGCTGCGCGCCGAACTCTCCGGACTCGGCCAGACGTTGACCGACGCCCGTACGGAGGCTGCCGCGCTCTTCGCCGAAGCGGTGACCGCGGAACTGGCCTCCCTCGCCATGCCGCACGCCCGCGTCTCCTTCGACATCCGGCAGACCGAGGCGGCCGACGAGGCCTCCGGCATCGAGATCGGCGGCCGCAACGTGGCCTACGGGCCGTCCGGCGCCGACGAGGTCGAACTCCTGCTGGCCCCGCACCCCGGAGCCCAGCCCCGCCCGATCGCCAAGGGGGCCTCGGGCGGTGAACTGTCCCGGGTGATGCTCGCCGTCGAGGTGGTCTTCGCCGGCTCGGACCCCGTACCCACCTATCTCTTCGACGAGGTCGACGCGGGTGTCGGCGGCAAGGCGGCCGTCGAGGTCGGCCGCCGGCTCGCGAAGCTCGCCAGGTCGGCCCAGGTCGTGGTCGTCACCCACCTGCCCCAGGTCGCCGCGTTCGCCGACCGTCAGCTGCTGGTCGAGAAGACCGTGGACGGCTCGGTGACCAGGAGCGGCGTCACGGTCCTGGAGGGCGAGGACCGGGTACGGGAGCTTTCGCGGATGCTCGCGGGCCAGGAGGACTCCGAGACGGCCCGGGCGCACGCGGAGGAACTGCTGGCCACGGCGCGGGCCGACGGGTAGGGCTCCGTACGGGCGGGATCCCGGCGTCCGGATTCCCAGGGATTTCACCCGTGCGGGTGGTGCGCCGCGCCCGGTTTGTCGCGGTGCGCACCGGCGTACGGGTTCGGTCGTGCCGGAACGTGCGTACGGACTGGCATCCTTGGCGGTGTACGTACGGCCGCGGGTGAGGCCGTCACGCCCGAATCGGGAGCCCCGGGAGCCATTCAACGTGTCACAGCTGCGTACGGTCCAAGTGCTGGGCGGCGGCAGTGCGGGCAGCAGCGCCCATGTCGGTTCGCTGGCCGCCGGACTTGTCGCGCGAGGCGTGCAGGTCACCGTCTGCGCTCCGGCCGGACTGGACCGTTCCTTCGAATTCTCCGCCACGGGCGCCCGGTTCACGCCCGTGCCGCGGCGCAGTGACCCCGCAGCCGTCGCCGCGCTGCGGGCCGCCTGCACGGGTGCCGACGTCGTGCACGCGCACGGACTGCACGCCGCCGTGCGGGCCGCCCTGGCGCTCGGCGGCCGGCAGGTACCGCTCGTCGTCACCTGGCACACCAGGACCCACGCCGAGGGCGCGCGCCGACGGCTGGTCCACCTGCTGGAGCGGAGAGCCGCCCGCGCGGCGTCGGTGGTGCTCGGCGCGTCGTCCGACCTGGTCGACCGGGCCCGGCGCCGGGGTGCGCGCGACGCCCGCCTCGCGCCCGTCGCGGTACCCCTACCGCGGCTTCCCGCGCCGGCGCCCGACGGAAAGGTGCGCGCCGAACTCGGGGCGGTGGAGCGGCCCTTGATCATGGCGGTGGGCAGTCTCGTACCGCATCACGGGTACGGCACGCTGCTCGACGCGGCACGGATGTGGCGGCGGCTCGACCCCGTACCCCTGCTGGTCGTCGCGGGCGAGGGACGGGAGCGGGCCGCGCTGCGGCGCCGGATCAAGGCCGAGGACCTGCCCGTCTCACTGATCGGCAGCCGCACCGACATCCCCGAACTCCTGGCCGCTGCCGACCTGGTCGTGATGTCCAGTCGCTGGGAGGCGCGGTCGCTGCTGGCCCAGGAGGCGTTGCGGATCGGTGTGCCGCTGGTCGCCACCGCTGTCGGCGGCGTACCCGAACTCGTGGGCGACGCGGCTGAACTCGTGCCGTACGCGAACGCGGAGGCGCTCGCCCGGGCCGTGGCCCGCCTGCTCGGCGATCCGGCGGAACGGGACAGGCTGGCGGCCGCCGGCCTCCGGCAGGCGGCGAGTTGGCCGACCGAGGACGACACGATCGCCCAAGTGCTCAGCGTGTACGACGAGTTGGTTCAGCCGCTGGCAACGGCCCGTACCCGCTGAGGGCGCCGGTCACGTCGCGTGGCGGCGGGCGCGCAGGGCCAGGCTCAGCGCCAGGACGGCCTGCGGGTCGTCGAGATCGGTGCCGAGCAGCTCACCGATGCGGGCCAGCCGGTTGTACAGCGTCTGACGGTTCAGATGCAGCTCACGTGCCGTCTCCGCCTTGCGGCCCGCGTGGGCCAGATACGTCTCCAGCGTGGGCAGCAGCGGCGGGCGCGAGGTGCGGTCGTGATCGCGCAGCGGGCCGATCGCCCGGTCGACGAACGCCGCCAGGTCCGGATGGTCCCGCAGCCGCCACAGCAGCAGATCGATGTCGAGACGCCGGGCGTCGTACCAGGGCCGGTCGCTGAGCCCCTGTGCCGCCGTCGCCGTCTCCGCCGCGTGCCGCAGCCCCGCCCCGGCCACCGCCCAGCCGCCCGCCACCCCGACCACCACGACGGGAGGATGGGAACCCGCCCGCTCCAGACCGGCCCGCTCCACCCCGGCCCGCAGCGCCGCGGCGACCCGGTCGGCCACCGCCGTACGTTCCGTCTCCGTGCGCAGCCCCAGCAGCAGCGGCACCCGGCCCTCCACCGGCCGCACGCCGAGCAGCACCGGCACACCGACCGAGGACAGCTCCTCCAGCACCGCGCGCGCCAGCAGGGCCCAGTTGCCGGAGGGCGAGAGCTCCGGAGCCAGCCGCATCACCACCGGCAGCAGCGGCATCTCGCCCGGCCTGAAGCCCAGTACGCGGGCCTGCGCCGGCGCGTCCTCGGGGGCGATCCGGCCCTCCGCGAGATCGGTGAGGAAGTCACCCCGGCCGCGCGCCGCGAGCTCCTCCTCCTGACGGGCCTGCATCAGCACCACCGCGAGGATGCCCGCCGCCCGCTCCGCCGCCATCCGGTGCACCGGCAGCAACGGCCCGTCCACCGCCAGCAGGACCAGTCTGGCCCGTACCGAACCGGTCCCCGGACCACCGCCCGGCACATCCACGAGCACCGCGCCGACCGGCGGCGACTGGCGGGCCGCACGGTCGCCGCGCATCCCGTCCCACACCTGCAGCGGATCGGCGGAGACCGGGCCCGACTCGGTGCCCGCCGCGTAGACCAGCTGGCCGTCCGGCGTCTCCAGGAAGACCGGATTGGCCGTGAAATCCGCCAGGATGCCGAGCACCTGGGGTACCCCGCCGCCACCGAGCAGCGCCTGGGTGCAGCGCCGGTGGACCTCCTCGGCCTGCTGGAGGAGCGCGTAGTGACCGTTGACGATCTCGGTGTGGATCTCCTCCGTCACCGTCACGAACGGCACCTCGCGATGCAGCTGGACCAGCGGCAGCCCGGCCGCGCGGGCGGCGTCCACGATCGACGACGGCAGCCTGCTGAAGCGGGGGCCGAGCTCCACCACGAGGGCGGCGATGCCGCGGTCGGCGAGCCGGCGGACGAACGCGCGCTGCTCGGCGGGGCGGGTGCCGAGCCCCAGACCGGTGGTGAGGAGCAGCTCACCGCCCTTGAGCAGCGACGCGATGTTGGGGACCTCGCCCGCGTGCACCCAGCGCACGGTGCGGCCCAGCCGCTCCGCCCCGGTCACCACCTCGGGCAGTCCGCTGCGCAGCCCCGGCAGCTCGAGGGCACGCTGCACGGTGATGCCGCCTCGGGTCTCCACTGACTCTGGCCTCGCGCTTCACGTCGGTCGGACCGGGCGGCGGCACGGTCGCGGTCGCCCTGGTCAGGAAGGTACCGGCCCTGAGCTCCGGAGGCTTCGTCGGGGCGGTACGCCGTTGACAGGGCCGTCACCCGCTGCGATCTTGAAAATTCCGACACGCGGACGAGGGCGAGGAAGCATGGGCGACGAGGCGCCGGCCTACGGGGACCGGGCCGGTCACGGTTCTGGAGCGGGCCGCCCGGGCGTCCCGCCGCACGAGGACCCTCCGCCCGGCCCGCTCGTCGGCGTTGACTGGCTCGCCGGGCGGCTCGGGTCGCCGGGGCTGCTGATCCTCGACGCCTCGGTCGGCGCGCACCGGGGGACCGCGGAGCGGATCGTGGGGGCGCGGCCGTTCGACCTCGACGGCGCGCTCTCCGACCACACGGGGCCGCTGCCGCACACCATGCCCGATGCCGGGCCGTTCACCGAGGAGCTGCGCTCCCTGGGCCTCAACGACGGCGACACGGTCGTGGTCTACGACGCGGTGGGCATCTACTCCAGCGCCCGGGCCTGGTGGATGCTCCGGGCGATGGGCTTCGACCGGGCCGCGGTGCTCGACGGGGGGCTGCCCGGCTGGGTGGCCGCCGGACTGCCGACGGAGAGCGGAGCGCCCGCGGCGCTCCCGGAGCGCGGTGACTTCACGGCTGTCCCGGGCGCGGGACTGCTCGTGGGCGCCGAGGAGGTGGCGGCCGCCCTCTCCGATCCGGCGTCCGCCGTGTTCGACGCCCGGTCCCGGGAGCGCTTTCGCGGCAGTGCCCCCGAGCCGCGCGCGGGCCTGCGGGGCGGCCATATGCCGGGGTCGGTCAACCTGCCCTTCGGTGAGATCCAGCACGAGGGCCGAATGCGTCCGCCGGCGGAGCTGCGGGCCGCGTTCACCGCTCTGGCGCAGGACCGGGAGCGGCTGCTCTTCAGCTGCGGATCGGGTGTCACCGCCTGTGTCCTGACGCTGGGCGCCGCGCTGGCCGGGTACCGCGACCTGGCGGTGTACGACGGCTCCTGGAGCGAATGGGGTCTGCCCTCGGGGAACCGCCCGGTCGTGACGGGCCCCGGGGCGGAGGCCTGCTGACGAAGGCACCGGGGCGTCGGTCGCGCATCGCACGCCTGCCGGTGGACGACCCGCGGCAGTGGCCCCACGACCGCACCGCCGGCTCCTACCGGGCGGGCTCCGGCCTGCCGTGCAGCAGCCGCCCGCTGACCAGCACCACCCAGGCCCCGACGGTCAGCAGCCCGCCGGCGAGGAAGGTGCCCCGCACGCCGGCGAGCGGCAGGATCAGTCCCCCGAGCGCGGCGCCGGCCGCGATACCGGCGTTGTACGAGCCCGAGTTCGCCGCGAGGGCCATGTCCGTGCGGCCCGGTGCGCAGTGCAGCATCGCGTTCTGGGTGGTCATGAACACCGGCCCCAGCGCACTGCCCATCAGCACCAGGAACACCACTGCCACCACCGGACGGGCACCAGCCGCGTACAGACCGAGCATGCCCACCGCCTGCGTGGCGACGGCGGCGGTCAGCGATGCCTGCGGAAAGCGGTCCAGGAGCGCTCCGGTGACGCTCACCCCGGCCAGACACGCGACACCGAAGGCCACGAGCAGGGCGCTGACCGCGCTCGGCGAGAACCCACTCACGCCTCCCAGGAACCTCACGACGTACGTGTATCCCGTGAACGCCCCGGTGGCGGACAGGGCCACGGCCGCCAGCACCGTCGCGAACCGGCGGGCGTCGGGTCGGGTTCCGTAGGCGGCGTGTTCCTCTTCCGGACGCGATGTCGGAAGCAGAGCGGCGATCGTGACGAGAGAGACGAGCCCCAGACCCGCCAGGAGAGCGACCGGCACCTGCCAGCCGCTCTGACGGCCCAGCCAGGTCCCGGCGGGAACACCGAGCACGAGAGCCAGCGAACCGGCGATGGACAGCGCCCCGACCACACGCCCGCGAACCGCGGGCGAGAACAGGCCCACCGCGGCCGGCCCCATCACGGCCCAGAACAGTGCCTGGGCGAGCGCGGTCAGCAGCCGCGCCGCGAGCAGCAGCCAGTACGAGTTCGCCAGCGCCGCGACCAGACTGGACACGACCAGCGCGGCCAGCAGTCCCGTGAGCACATGGCGTCGGGGCAGAGCCCGCACGGCGTGGGCGAGCGGCACGGACGAAACGGCCACCGTCACGCCGTAACCGGTGACCAGGAGACCGACAGCCGACAGGGACACCCGGAGGCTTTCGGAGATGAGTTCGAGGAGACCGATCGGCAGGTTCTCCGCCGTGTTGAAGGTGAACGCGGCCAGCATCAGGGCAATGAGCACCGCTGATCTGTGCCAGGGAGCCGGTCGCGTGGTGACCACACGGTCACTGCCCGGCCTCGCCCGTCGCTCCTGCTCCTCGGTACCGTCCACAGGAGTACCCCACCGGGCCGAACGGCTCCGCCGCAACCGAATTCACCGTCCGGCCGGGAAGGCGGGGGCTCCAGGGGAGCTGTGCCGACCCGGCCGGATCCGCGGTGCCTCAGCCCACGTACGCCCCGCTCGCCGTCAGCCGCAGCGCCGTGTCGATCAGCGGCACGTGGCTGAACGCCTGCGGGAAGTTGCCCACCTGGCGCTGGAGCCGCGCGTCCCACTCCTCGGCCAGCAGGCCCAGGTCGTTGCGCAGGGACAGCAGACGCTCGAAGAGCTGGCGGGCCTCGTCGACCCGGCCGATCATCGCCAGGTCGTCCGCCAGCCAGAACGAACACGCCAGGAACGCGCCCTCGTCGCCCTCCAGGCCGTCCACGCCCGCGTTCTCGCCCGAGGTCGGGTAGCGCAGCACGAAGCCGTCCTCGGTGGACAGCTCGCGCTGGATCGCCTCGATGGTGCCGATGACGCGCTTGTCGTCGGGCGGAAGGAAGCCCATCTGCGGGATCAGCAGCAAGGAGGCGTCCAGCTCCTTCGACCCGTAGGACTGGGTGAAGGTGTTGCGCTCCTTGTCGTAGCCCCGCTCGCAGACGTCCCGGTGGATGTCGTCGCGCAGCTCGCGCCACTTCTCCAGCGGCCCGTCCGTGTCGCCGGACTCGATCAGCTTGATGGTCCGGTCGACCGCGACCCAGGCCATCACCTTGGAGTGCACGAAATGCCGGCGCGGACCGCGCACCTCCCAGATGCCCTCGTCCGGTTCGTCCCAGTGCTTCTCCAGGTACTCGATCAGCTTGAGCTGGAGACCGGTCGCGTAGTCGTTGCGGGTCAGGCCGGTCATGTGCGCCAGGTGCAGCGCCTCGGTGACCTCGCCGTACACATCCAGCTGGAGCTGGCCCGCGGCGCCGTTGCCGACGCGGACCGGGCCGGAGTTCTCGTACCCGGGCAGCCACTCCAGCTCGGCCTCGCCCAGCTCGCGCTCGCCCGCGATCCCGTACATGATCTGCAGGTTCTCGGGGTCGCCCGCCACCGCTCGCAGCAGCCATTCGCGCCAGGCGCGGGCCTCCTCGCGGTAGCCGGTGCGCAGCAGCGAGGAGAGGGTGATCGCGGCGTCGCGCAGCCAGGTGTAGCGGTAGTCCCAGTTGCGGGAGCCGCCGATGTCCTCCGGCAGGGAGGTGGTCGGCGCGGCGACGATGCCGCCGGTCGGCGCGTACGTCAGGGCCTTCAGGGTGATCAGCGAGCGGACCACGGCCTCGCGGTAGGGGCCGTGGTACGTGCACTGCTCCACCCAGTCGCGCCAGAAGTCCGCGGTGGCCTCAAGGGAGCCCTCCGGGTCCGGGAGCGCGGGCGGCTCGCGGTGCGAGGGCTGCCAGCTGATGGTGAACGCGATCCGGTCACCCGGAGCGACGGTGAAGTCGGAGTACGTCGTCAGGTTCTCGCCGTACGTCTCCGCGGGGGTGTCGTACCAGACCGAGTCGGGGCCCGCGACGGCGACCGTACGGCCGTCCACCTTGTGCACCCAGGGGGTGACGCGCCCGTAGCTGAACCGCATCCGCAGCTCCGAGCGCATCGGCACCCGGCCGCTGATTCCCTCCACGATCCGGATCAGCTGGGGCGCGCCGTCGCGCGGCGGCATGAAGTCGGTCACTCTGACCGTGCCGCGCGGCGTGTCCCATTCCGATTCCAGGATCAGTGAGTCCCCGCGATAGCGGCGACGGTCCGCCGACGGCGGTTCCGTGCCCTCCGCGCGGGCCGGTCCCAGGCGCCAGAAGCCGTGCTCCTCGGTGCCCAGCAGTCCCGCGAAGACGGCGTGTGAATCGAAGCGGGGCAGGCACAGCCAGTCGGCCGTGCCGTCCCGGCAGACCAGGGCGGCGGTCTGCATGTCTCCGATGAGTGCGTAATCCTCGATGCGCCCGGCCACGTGCATCTCCAGTCGAACGGCCATGTCGCCCCGTGGGGCGCTTACTGCGGGTCAAGAGGTCGTTGCAAGGGGTTGATGTGGGGGAACCTGCGAGCTCGTACCTCGCCCGGAGCGAGTGTCCGAGCAGGATACGACGCACCCGGGTGATCCGCGCGACGCTCTTGACAACAAGGATGAGCCGAACGGGTGGGGTGTGAGGGACGTGCGGGGATTCCGTGACCCGGGTGTGCCGGGAGTGGCCGGAAGCAGGCTCCCCCCGTCGCTGTTACCCTGGTAGCCCGTGGACCGGTGGTCGTCCGCAACAGCAGACGAGGCCCCCGAACCGCAGCGACGGCACCTCCGGATTCTCCGGACGGGAACGCCGGTACGCACCTCACGATCGCGACCACGGGAGCCCCCTTTGGCTATGCAGCCCACATCCACGACGACCAAGCACATCTTCGTCACCGGGGGTGTCGCCTCTTCCCTCGGCAAGGGTCTGACTGCCTCCAGCCTCGGTGCCCTGCTCAAGGCGCGCGGCCTTCGGGTCACCATGCAGAAGCTCGACCCGTACCTGAACGTCGACCCGGGCACGATGAACCCGTTCCAGCACGGCGAGGTGTTCGTCACCAACGACGGCGCCGAGACCGACCTGGACATCGGCCACTACGAGCGCTTCCTGGACGTGGACCTCGACGGTTCCGCCAACGTCACCACCGGCCAGGTCTACTCGACGGTCATCGCCAAGGAGCGGCGCGGCGAGTACCTCGGTGACACCGTGCAGGTCATCCCGCACATCACCAACGAGATCAAGCACCGCATCCGCCGCATGGCCACCGACGACGTCGACGTCGTCATCACCGAGGTCGGCGGCACGGTCGGCGACATCGAGTCGCTGCCGTTCCTGGAGACCGTCCGCCAGGTTCGCCACGAGGTGGGCCGGGACAACGTCTTCGTCGTGCACATCTCGCTGCTGCCCTACATCGGCCCGTCCGGCGAGCTCAAGACCAAGCCCACCCAGCACTCGGTCGCCGCCCTGCGCAACATCGGTATCCAGCCGGACGCCATCGTGCTCCGCGCCGACCGTGACGTACCGACCGCCATCAAGCGCAAGATCTCGCTGATGTGCGACGTCGACGAGGCCGCCGTGGTGGCCTGCCCCGACGCCAAGTCGATCTACGACATCCCGAAGGTCCTGCACTCCGAGGGCCTGGACGCCTACGTCGTGCGCAAGCTCGACCTGCCGTTCCGCGACGTCGACTGGACCACCTGGGGCGATCTGCTGGACCGCGTCCACAACCCCGACCACGAGGTCACCGTCGCCCTGGTCGGCAAGTACATCGACCTGCCCGACGCCTACCTCTCGGTCACCGAGGCCATCCGGGCCGGCGGCTTCGCCAACAAGGCCCGCGTCAAGGTCAAGTGGGTCGCCTCCGACGACTGCAAGACCCCGGCCGGTGCCAAGAAGCAGCTCGGCGACGTCGACGCCGTCTGCATCCCCGGCGGCTTCGGCGAGCGCGGTGTCATCGGCAAGGTCGGCGCGATCCAGTACGCCCGTGAGAACAAGGTGCCGCTCCTCGGCCTCTGCCTGGGCCTGCAGTGCATCGTGATCGAGGCGGCGCGCAACCTCGCCGAGATCCCCGACGCCAACTCCACCGAGTTCGACGCCGCCACCGCCCACCCCGTCATCTCGACGATGGAGGAGCAGCTGGCGTACGTCGAGGGCGCGGGCGACCTGGGCGGCACCATGCGCCTGGGCCTGTACCCGGCGAAGCTCGCCGAGGGCTCGCTGGTCCGTGAGGCCTACGACGACCAGCCGTACGTGGACGAGCGCCACCGTCACCGCTACGAGGTCAACAACTCCTACCGCGCCGAGCTGGAGAAGAAGGCCGGTCTGGTCTTCTCCGGCACCTCCCCGGACAACAAGCTCGTCGAGTACGTCGAGTACCCGCGCGAGGTCCACCCCTACCTGGTCGCCACCCAGGCGCACCCGGAGCTGCGCTCCCGCCCGACCCGCCCGCACCCGCTCTTCGCGGGCCTGGTGAAGGCGGCCGTCGCACGCAAGACGGGCGCCAAGCCGGTTAAGTAGCGGCATCCCCGCAGGCGTTACGGTTGACCGGGGTACGCATCCTTCGAGGACGCGTACCCCGGTCACTGTTTTTTGTGGGAGGACGTAGATGGGTTTCCAGGACACGCCCGAGGAATGGCCGGTCACCGCGACCGAGACTCCGTTCCGGGGCAACAAGACCAGCGTCCGCACCGACGACGTCGAGATGCCCGACGGCACGATCGCGCGCCGCGACTACCAGGTCCACCCCGGCTCGGTCGCCGTGCTCGCGCTCGACGACGAGGACCGCGTCCTCGTGCTGCGCCAGTACCGGCACCCGGTGCGCCACAAGCTGTGGGAGATTCCGGCCGGTCTCCTCGACGTCCCCGGCGAGAACCCGCTGCACGCCGCGCAGCGCGAGCTCTACGAGGAGGCGTACGTCAAGGCCGAGGACTGGCGGGTGCTGACCGACGTCTACACGACGCCCGGCGGCTGCGACGAAGCCGTACGCATCTTCCTCGCCCGGAACATCTCCGAGGCGGACGGGGAGCGCTTCGCCGTCTCCGAGGAGGAGGCCGACATGGAGCTGGCCCGGGTGCCGCTCCAGGACCTGGTGCGGGGTGCCCTCGCCGGGGACCTGCACAACAACTGCCTCGTGGTGGGGGCGCTCGCACTCGCGGCGACGCTCGCGGGCGACGGGGCCGACTCGCTGCGTCCCGCCGAGGCGCCCTGGCCCGCCCGGCCGTTCGAGGCCTGACGGTCCGTCGGGAGCAGCGGGGCGGCGCCCGGCGCACCTCCGGCCGCTACCTCTTCGCATCCCCCGATCGGAAAAGATGCTGATCCGATCGGGGGACCTCCCCGCCGCGCTCCACCCGATTCGCCCACCCGCCTGAACTACGCTCGGAACGCCCTGACCGGAGTCCCGGCGGGCGACGCGTGCAGCGAAGTGGAGCGTGGCCCGTGACGGATCAGGCGGTGGACACCAGCGGCCCGGCCGAGGCAGCGGGGACCGAGGAGCCGGCCGCCGTCGAACCACCCCGATTCTTCGGCCGCGAGCGCGAGTTGAAGGAACTGCGGGCCGATATCGAACGGGCCGGGCTGGACACCATGGCCGGTCGCAAGAGCGGCCGGGCCCGGGTCCTGCTGATCGCCGGGCGCCCTGGATCCGGCCGTACCGCACTGGCGGACGAACTCGCCCGCAGGCTGCTCGCCGCGGGCGACTACCCCGACGGGATGATCCGCGTCCGGCTCACCGAGCCCGGCGGCAGCGCCGTCCCCACCGAACGTGCCGCGCGCGAACTCCTGCGCGGACTGGGCGTGGCCGGCCCCCCCGGCGCGGACGCGGACGAACTGTCCGAGATGGTCCGCGAGGCGCTCGCCGTACGCCGTGTCCTGCTCCTGCTCGACGACGCCCCCGACGCCGAACAGGTCGACCCGCTGCTGCCGGACAACCCGGACTGTCTTGTCATCGCCACCGCGCAGGGCCCGCTGACCGGGATCCCCGGCGTCCGGCCCTGCACCCTCGGCGGGCTGGACGCGGGCTCCGCCGTCGAGCTGCTGGCCGGGGCGATCGGACAGGTCCGGATCACCGTCGACCCGCTGACGGCCGAGACCCTGGCGGAGGAGTGCGGCGGGCAGCCCGCCGCACTCGTCATGATCGGCGGCTGGCTGGCCACCCG
The DNA here is from genome assembly GCF_035917155.1 of Streptomyces sp. NBC_00385. NCBI lineage: Bacteria > Bacillati > Actinomycetota > Actinomycetes > Kitasatosporales > Streptomycetaceae > Streptomyces > Streptomyces sp. NBC_00385. Next base: position 6,977,564 of record NZ_CP107951.1, read on the forward strand.
TCCGACGGCCTCGGTCGCCGATGTCACCAAACAGCTGCGGGATCTGCCGGACGACACCGAGCAGTCCGCCGGGACCCGCCCGCTGGCCCGTGCCTTCCGGCTGGTCCACGACTCCTTGCCGCCGACCGCCGCCCGGATACTGCGTCTGCTCTCCCTCGCTCCGGCCGGACTCGCCGACGCCCACACCGCCTCGGCGCTCGCCGGCTGTTCCGTCTCGGCCGCCCGGACCACCCTCGACGACTTCGTGCGCCTGGGGCTGCTGCGCAGCGACGGGGCCGAGCAGCCGCAGTACGAGGTGCCGGGCTGCCTCGCGGCGCTGCTGCGGGCGCTGTTGGAGGACCGGGACCGCCCGGCCGAGATCCAGCTCGCGCAGGCCCGGATGCTGGAGCGCACCGTGCGCCTGCTCCAGTCCTGCCGCGCGGTCACCGAGCCGGAGGGCTCCCCGTCCCGGCGCAAGCTCGCCGGGCTGCCGCGCTCCCTGCGGTTCCCCGGTCCCGAAGCGGCGGCCGCCTGGCTGCGGATCCGCAGGCCCGCACTGGTGGCCTCCGCCCGGATCGCCGTCGAGGACGGTGAACTCGACACCCTGGCGCGGCGGTTGGTGGCCGCACTGGTACGGGCGCTGGCCGTGCACGAAGGCACCGAGGCGGCCGCGCCCGAGCTCTACGGGCTGCACGGTCTGGTGCTGGCGGTGGCGGAGCGGCGCGATCTGCCCCGGGAGCGGGCGGCCGCCCTCCTCAACCTCGCCGATCTGGACGCCGGGACCGGCCGGACCCGTGAGGCGCTGGCCCGGTACCGGGCGGCGCTGGACGCCGGACGGGCGGCGAAGGATCCGTACGCCACCGGCCGCGCCATGGAATCCGTGGGCGGCGCCTATGCGGAGCTGGGCGACTTCCACCGGGCCTCCGACTGGTACGGCCGGGCACTGGCCCAGCGCCTCACCCAGGGCGAGCGTGCCGACGAGGCGAGGCTCTACGGGCGCCTGGGCACCGTCCACACCTACGCGGGGCGGTACGGCGAGGCGCTGCGGAACTGGCGGGCGGCGGCCGCCGGCTACCGCAGGCTCGGCGATCTGCCCGCCCACGCCCGGGCGCTCAGCGAGGTCGGCCGGGTCCAGGAGTACGCGGGCCGTCCGCAGGAGTCGCTGCAGACCTGCCGGGAGGCCGTGGAGTGGGCGCGGCAGGCCAAGGACCTGCGGCTGCAGGCCGCGCTGGAGATCCGGCTGGCCGACACCCTCGACCGCCTCGGAGACCCCGCAGCTGCGGGCCTGCACAGGGGTGCGGCCGAGCGATTGCTGGGAGAGGAGAGCGCAGCCTACGAAATCCGTAGTGCGACGACAGAAAATTAATGCTTTGTAAGGCTAGACAGCGGGAAGCCCTTCATTAGACTGGCTCTGCCGCGGGTGTTCGCGGTGTCTCCATTTACGCTGTGTCTATCCGGGTATGTATTGCTATGCCCGGATAACCCTCTGAGCCAAGGACCGTGATCGACGTGAAGGTCGGCATCCCCCGCGAAGTCAAGAACAACGAGTTCCGCGTGGCGATCACGCCTGCCGGTGTGCACGAGCTCGTCCGTCACGGCCACCAGGTCGTCGTCGAGGAGAACGCCGGGGCCGGCTCCTCCATCACGGACGAGGAGTACGTCGCCGCCGGGGCGCAGATCCTGCCCACCGCCGACGAGGTCTGGGCCACCGCGGACCTGCTGCTGAAGGTCAAGGAGCCCGTCGCCGAGGAGTACCACCGCCTCCGCAAGGACCAGACCCTCTTCACGTACCTGCACCTCGCCGCCTCCCGGGCGTGCACGGACGCGCTGCTGGAGTCCGGCACCACCGCCATCGCCTACGAGACCGTCGAGACCGCGAACCGCGCGCTGCCGCTGCTCGCCCCGATGTCCGAGGTCGCGGGCCGGCTGGCCCCGCAGGTCGGCGCGTACCACCTGATGCGTTCGGTCGGCGGCCGCGGTGTGCTGCCCGGCGGTGTCCCCGGTACCGCGGCCGGGAAGGCTGTCGTCATCGGTGGCGGCGTCTCCGGCTGGAACGCCACGCAGATCGCCGTCGGTCTCGGCTTCCACGTCACGTTGCTCGACAGGGACATCAACAAGCTCCGCGAGGCCGACAAGATCTTCGGCACCAAGGTGCAGACCGTCGTCTCCAACGCCTTCGAACTGGAGAAGGCCGTCGTCGAGGCCGACCTCGTCGTCGGTGCCGTGCTGATCCCTGGAGCGAAGGCCCCGAAGCTGGTCACCAACGAGCTCGTCGCCAAGATGAAGCCCGGAAGTGTACTTGTCGACATTGCAATTGATCAGGGTGGTTGCTTCGAGGACTCGCACCCGACGACGCACGCCGAGCCGACCTTCATGGTTCACGACTCGGTCTTCTACTGCGTCGCGAACATGCCGGGCGCGGTCCCGAACACCTCGACGTACGCCCTCACCAACGCGACGCTGCCGTACATCGTGGAGCTCGCGAACCGTGGCTGGGCCGAGGCGCTGCGCCGTGACGCCGCGCTCGCCAAGGGCCTCAACACCCATGACGGGCAGGTCGTTTACCGCGAGGTGGCCGAGGCGCACGGTCTCGACCACGTCGAACTGAGCACGCTTCTCGGCTGACGGGTCAACACCCCCCGTCAACCTCACGCGTCCGGCCGGACCTTGCCGAGCAAGGTCCGGCCGGACGCATGTCGGGCCTCGCCGGGGTCGCGCGCAACTCGTCTCGAACGTAACCCTTTAACCGATTCGTGCACCCGCGAAAGGTGCGCCCGAGGTGCTGCGCGCCCTTGACAGCGGGGTGTTCGATTGCCGACACAACGGGCCGGGTCCGGCGGATTGTGTTGCTGCGGACCGGTGACACGCCATAGAGTCGCCAATCGTCGGCATGGTGCCACGCTGACCTATCGATAAGTTTCCTGGTCACGTCCAAGGAGGTAAGACGACTTGTGAATGAGTCGACATTTACTCCCGGGGGTGTTCATCCAGGGATGCCGGCGCGGGGCCAGAGCCCGAACGGGCTGGAGGCTGTCGGCTCCGTCGCTGTCCGCACCTTCGCCACCCACCAGCACATGACGACAGCCCCCCAGATGATGGACGGCCTACACGTGAACGCCATGGCCGGCAACGAGAGTGGCCGGGACACCGCCCACTTCGCCGACTTCGACGAAGCGCCCCAGGGGCACTTCTACGACCCAGACGCCGAGTACGAGCCCGATCCGGAGTACGCGGCCACCCTCGCGCCCGACGCCGCCCGGCAGCGCCGCGAGCGGATCGGCCCGACCGGCCGGCCCCTGCCCTACTTCCCGATCCCGGGCCCGCTGACCGATCACGGCCCCGCGAAGATCATCGCGATGTGCAACCAGAAGGGCGGCGTCGGCAAGACCACGTCGACCATCAACCTGGGTGCCGCGCTCGCGGAGTACGGCCGGCGCGTCCTGCTCGTCGACTTCGACCCGCAGGGAGCCCTGTCCGTCGGCCTCGGCGTCAACCCGATGGAGCTCGACCTCACCGTCTACAACCTGCTCATGGAGCGGGGCATGGCGGCCGACGAGGTCCTCCTGAAGACCGCCGTACCCAACATGGACCTGCTGCCGAGCAACATCGACCTGTCGGCCGCCGAGGTCCAGCTGGTCAGCGAGGTCGCGCGGGAGTCCACGCTGCAGCGCGCGCTGAAGCCGCTGATGGCCGACTACGACTACATCGTGATCGACTGTCAGCCCTCGCTCGGCCTGCTCACCGTGAACGCGCTGACCGCCGCGCACAAGGTGATAGTGCCGCTCGAGTGCGAGTTCTTCGCGCTGCGCGGAGTGGCCCTGCTCACCGAGACCATCGAGAAGGTCCAGGAGCGGCTCAACCCGGACCTGGAGCTCGACGGCATCCTCGCCACCATGTACGACTCCCGTACGGTGCACAGCCGCGAGGTCCTCGCGCGCGTCGTCGAGGCCTTCGACGATCACGTGTACCACACGGTCATCGGGCGCACGGTCCGCTTCCCGGAGACCACGGTCGCCGGTGAGCCCATCACCACGTACGCCTCCAACTCGGTCGGTGCCGCCGCCTATCGCCAGCTCGCCAGGGAGGTGCTCGCCCGGTGTCACGCCGAGTGAGTCTGCCCGGGGCCGACGAACTGTTCCGTACCACCGGGGGGATGGGTCTGCAGTCCTCGTCCCCCGCGGAGCGGCGGCGCAGGGCGAACGGCGAGACCCGGGTACCGGCTCCGGCCGGCGAGGCGGATTCCGGGGACGGCACGCCGGGGGAGGGCTCCGAAGCCTCCGAGGGTGCGGCTCCCCCGTCGCAGGAGGAGCACTCCGCGGCGGACACCGACGCCGGCGGCTCGCGCAGCCGCGGTGGCGAGAACGACCGTGTCGCGGTGGCCGCACAGGCAGGCCGCCGCCCGCAGCCGCCGTCCGCGCAGGAACCGGTGCCCGCCCCCGTCGTCCAGCAGCAGCGCAGACGGGGCGGCGGACGCGGCGCGAACCGGCGGCCCAGCGGCCGGGAGCGCCACGACGAGAAGATCACGGTCTACGTCTCCGCCGAGGAGCTGATGGACCTCGAGCACGCGCGGCTCGTGCTGCGCGGCGAGCACGGCCTCGCCGTCGACCGCGGGCGGATCGTCCGTGAGGCCGTCGCCGTGGTCCTCGCGGACCTGGAGTCACGGGGCGACGCGAGCATCCTCGTCCGGCGGCTGCGCGGCCGCTGAGCGGTGCGGCGCCGGTAGCCTGCCCGCAGGGCGGCCGCCGGCCGAGCGGTGCGGCCCGTACCCGTACGGGCCGCCGCCCGCCGCCCGTGTCCCGTCGCACCCTGGATCTCCATGCCGACACCCGACCAGCCCGCCCGTGCCTCCCGCCGCCCCCTGGGTCGCGGGCCGGGCGGCGGACCCGTGCCCGGGGACGGGCCGGCAGCGCAGGACGTCGCCCCGGGGCCGGTGCCGGTAGCGGACGAGGCCCTCGCGGACGCGGTCGCGGCAGCTGACGAGGCGCCCGGAGCCGTAGAGCCCGAGCCCGATCCGGAGCCCGAGCCCGCCCCGGGCCCCGCCCCGGTTCCCGCCCCCGACGACGGGCGTTTCACCGTCCGGCTGGCGAACTTCGAGGGCCCCTTCGATCTGCTGCTCCAGCTCATCTCCAAGCACAAGCTGGATGTGACCGAGGTCGCCCTGTCCAAGGTCACCGACGAGTTCATGGCCCACATCCGGGCCATGGGGCCGGACTGGGACCTCGACCAGACCACCGAGTTCCTGGTCGTCGCCGCGACCCTCCTCGACCTGAAGGCCGCCCGGCTGCTGCCCGCCGCCGAGGTGGAGGACGAGGGCGACCTGGCGCTCCTGGAGGCCAGGGACCTGCTCTTCGCGAGGCTGCTGCAGTACCGCGCGTACAAGCGCATCGCCGAGATCTTCAGCGCCCGCCTGGAATCGGAGGGCCGGCGCTTCCCCCGTACCGTCGGGCTGGAACCGCATCACGCGCAGCTGCTGCCCGATGTCGTCATCAGCATCGGGGCCGAGGGCTTCGCCCGGCTCGCCGTGAAGGCGATGCAGCCGAAGCCCCGGCCGCAGGTCTACATCGACCACATCCACGCCCCCCTGGTCAGCGTGCGCGAACAGGCCGGGATCGTGGTGGAGCGGCTGCGCACGGCGGGGGAGATCAGCTTCCGGGAGCTGACCGAGGACGCCCCGGACACCCTGACCGTCGTCGCGCGGTTCCTCGCCCTGCTGGAGCTCTACCGGGAGAAGGCCGTCGTCCTGGACCAGGAGGAGGCGCTCGGTGAGCTCATGGTGCGCTGGGCCGGGGGAGAGGGAGCCGAACCCACCGTGACGGACGAGTTCGACCAGGAGGCACCGAACGTGCAGGACGTGCAGGATGCACAGCGGGACGTGAAGGAATGAGCGAGCAGGACATCACCGGCTCCGCCGTCGCGGACCTCGACCTCAAGCCCGCGCTGGAGGCCGTCCTCATGGTCGTCGACGAGCCCGCGACCGAGGAGCACCTGGCCAAGGTGCTGGAGCGGCCCAGGCGGGCCGTCGCCGACGCGCTGCGGGAACTGGCCGACGAGTACACCGTCCAGCGCCGCGGTTTCGACCTCAGACTCGTCGCGGGCGGCTGGCGCTTCTACACGCGCCCGGAGTACGCGCCGGCGGTCGAGGGCTTCGTCCTGGACGGGCAGCACGCCCGTCTGACGCAGGCGGCACTGGAGACCCTGGCGGTGGTCGCGTACCGCCAGCCGGTGAGCCGGTCGAGGGTCTCCGCGGTGCGCGGTGTGAACTGTGACGGGGTCATGCGGACCCTGCTGCAGAGGGGTCTGGTCGAGGAAGCGGGCGCGGAACCCGAAACAGGTGCGATCCTGTACAGGACGACGAACTACTTTCTGGAGCGAATGGGCCTGCGTGGCCTGGACGAGCTCCCGGAGCTCGCGCCCTTCCTCCCCGAGGCGGACGCGATCGAGGCTGAGACGCTAGAGGGTGTGCCGTCGTTCGATCCGGACGCACCGGACACCCCGGATACTCACGCACACGACAAGACGGAATTTTGATGCGAAGCAGTGGCAGGAACAGCGGCAGCAGCGGCGCCGGCGGCAGGAGCAGCGGCAGCAGCGGCGGCGGCAGGAGCAGCAGGAACAACACCGGTACGGGCAGGAACAGCAACCCGAACCCCCGGACCCCCGGCTCCGGGCGCGACGACAAGCAGGAGCAGCGCCCCCGCCGCCCCCGCCCCGAGGAGCGCCGCTACGACGTCGGCAACGACAAGCCGGGCGGCGACGGCGGCACCCGCAAGGGCCGCGGTGATGCCGCCCGCGGCGGTGCCAAGGGCGGTCCGAAGGCGGCGTCGGGCGGCTCCAGGGGCGGCGGCCGGCGTGCCCCGTACGGCTCCCCGGCGCGCTCGCGCGAGCTCGACGCCAAGATCGAGCAGCGCAACCGCGACAGGTACGCGGACAAGCCCGAGATCAAGACGCCCAAGACCCACCCGGGCGCCGAGCAGGAGGGCGAGCGGCTGCAGAAGATCCTCGCCCGGGCCGGCATGGGCTCGCGCCGCGCGTGCGAGGAGCTCATCGAGCAGTCCCGCGTCGAGGTGAACGGCGAGATCGTCGTCGAGCAGGGCATGCGCGTCGACGTGAACCACGACGAGATCAAGGTGGACGGGCTGACCGTCGCCACCCAGTCGTACCTCTTCTTCGCGCTGAACAAGCCGGCCGGTGTCGTCTCCTCCATGGAGGACCCGGACGGCCGTCAGTGCCTCGGCGACTACGTCACCAACCGTGAGACGCGTCTCTTCCACGTCGGCCGGCTGGACACCGAGACCGAGGGCATCATTATGCTCACCAACCACGGTGAGCTGGCCCACCGTCTCACCCACCCGAAGTACGGCGTGAAGAAGACCTACCTCGCCGCCATCCAGGGCCCGCTCCCGCGTGACCTGGGCAAGCGGCTCAAGGACGGCATCCAGCTGGAGGACGGGTACGCCCGCGCCGACCACTTCCGCGTCGTCGAGAACACCGGCAAGAACTACCTCGTCGAGGTGACCCTCCACGAGGGCCGCAAGCACATCGTCCGCCGGATGCTGGCCGAGGCCGGCTTCCCCGTCGAGCGGCTCGTGCGCACGTCGTTCGGGCCGATCCCGCTGGGCGACCAGAAGTCGGGCTGGCTGCGCCGGCTCACCAACACCGAAGTGGGCATGCTGATGCGCGAGGTCGGTCTGTAGACCACCCCGCACCCGCTCACGGCCCGCGGCCGGTTCCTGGATTTCGATTTTCGAACAGGAACCGGCCGCGGGTCTTTTGCTGTCCCCGTTCCGCCTTTATAGTCAGAGTGACTATTAAGGAGGCGGGCGTGAGTCTCGCGGATGTACTCGACCCTCTGCAGCAACCCCTGGTGACGGTTCTGGACACCCCGGTCAGCTGGACCGAGGTGCTGGGCTTCGGCAGCGGTGCGCTGTGCGTCTGGCTCGTGGCCCGCCAGCACCTCGCCAACTGGCCGATCGGCATCGCCAACAACGTCTTCTTCATCCTGCTGTTCGCCCAGTCCGGTCTGTACGCCGACGCCGGACTCCAGATCGTCTTCATCGCCCTTGCCGCGTACGGCTGGTGGACCTGGACCCACGGGGGTGGACCGGGGACGGACGGCCTGCCGGTGCGGCGCACCACCCGCACCGAATGGGCCGGGCTGCTCGTGGCAGGGGCGGTGGGGACCCTCGCACTGACCGTTCTGCTCGACCGGGCCACCGACTCGACGGTGCCCTTCTGGGACGCCCTGACGACCGCCCTGTCGCTCGCGGCGACGTACGGGCAGTGCAGGAAGCTCGTCGAGTCGTGGTGGCTGTGGATCGCCGCCGACGTGGTCTACATCCCGCTGTACGCGTACAAGGAGCTCTACCTGACCTCGCTGCTGTACGCCGGATTCCTGACGCTGTGCCTGATCGGCCTGCGCAACTGGACACGGGACCTCGGCGTCCGCGCCCCGGAGCCCGTGGAGGCCGTGGCATGAAGCGTTTCGCACACGGGCTGGTGCTCGGGAAGTTCTATCCGCCGCACGCCGGCCACCACCACCTCGTCCGCACCGCCCGGGACCGCTGCGAGCGGCTGACCGTGCTGGTCTGCGCCGCCTCGGTGGAATCGGTGCCGCTCGCCGACCGGGTCGCCTGGATGCGCGAGGTGCACCCGGACGTGACGGTGGTGGGCGCCATGGACGACACCCGGATGGATCTCCACGACCCGGCGATCTGGGACGCCCACATGGCCGTCTTCACCGGGGCCGTGCCCGAGCCCGTGGACGCCGTCTTCACCTCGGAGGCGTACGGGGACGAACTGGCGCGCCGCTTCGGCGCCGAGTCCGTCTGCGTCGACCCGGACCGCACGGTCTTCCCGGTCTCCGGAACCGCCGTCCGCGCGGATCCGGCCGGCTGCTGGGACTTCCTCGAACCCCCGGTCAGGGCGGCACTCACCCGACGGGTCGTCGTCCTCGGCGCCGAGTCCACCGGGACCACCACCCTGGCCCGTGACCTCGCCGCGCGCTACCGGCGGCGCGGCGGCATCTGGGCGCACACCGGTTACGTGGCCGAGTACGGGCGTGAGTTCAGCGAGCGGAAGCTCGCGGCGCTGCGCGCCCGGTGGCCCGAGGCCCAGTGGGAGGACGTCTCCTTCACCACGCACGACTTCCCCCTCATCGCCGAGACCCAGAACGCCCGCGAGGAGGCCGCGGCCCGCGCCGGTTCCCCGCTCCTCGTCTGCGACACGGACTCCTTCGCCACGACCGTGTGGCACGAGCGGTACGTCGGCGGCCGCAACCCCCTGGTCGAGCGGACGGCCGACCGGGTCACCCATCACCTGTGGCTGCTCACCGACCACGAGGGCGTCGCCTTCGAGGACGACGGACTGCGCGACGGCGAGGAGCTGCGGCCCTGGATGACCGACCGCTTCCGGGCCGAACTCACCCGTACGGGAAGGACGTTCACCGAAGTCACCGGCAGCAGGGCCGAACGGCTGGCCGCCGCCGTCGCGGCCGTGGACACCCTGCTGGCCGACGGCTGGGACTTCGCCGCGCCCCTCCCGGAGCGACGATGAACGCCGCCGCGCCCCAGGGTTACGACCCGCACGCCTTCGAGCCGTTCGCCGTCACCGTCGACCTCGCCGTCTTCACCGTCCGCGAGTCCCGGCTGCACGTCCTGCTCGTCGAACGGGGCGAGGACCCGTACAAGGGCCACTGGGCGCTGCCCGGCGGCTTCGTGCTGCCCCGCGAGTCGGCCGGGACCGCGGCCCGCAGGGAACTGGCCGAGGAGACCGGGCTGGCCGAGGAGACCGTCCCGTCCCTTCACCTGGAGCAACTGGGCACCTACAGCGAACCGGACCGCGACCCGAGGATGCGGGTCGTCTCCGTCGCCTACGCCGCCCTCGTCCCCGATCTGCCCGAACCGCGCGGTGGCGGTGACGCGGCCGGCGCCCGGTGGTGGGACGCCGGACAGCTCGGCACGCTCGCCTTCGACCACGACCGCATCCTCGCCGACGCCCGCGCCAGGATCGGCGCCAAACTCGAGTACACCTGCCTGGCCACCGCGTTCTGCCCGCCCGAGTTCACCCTGGGAGAGCTCCAGCAGGTGTACGAGACGGTCTGGGGCGTCGAGCTGGACCGGCCCAACTTCCGGCGCAAGGTCCTCGCCACACCCGGATTCGTCCAGGCCGTGGAGGGACCGCCGCGCCGCACCGGAGGACGGGGAAAACCGGCCGCCCTCCACCGGGCGGGTGCCGCCACCGCCCTGCACCCTCCACTGCTGCGACCGGAAGGAAGAAGCACGTGATCGTGACCAGGACCCTCACCAAACAGGCCGCCACCGGCGCGCTGACCGGGCTCGCGCTCGGCGACGCCCTGGGCTTCCCCACCGAGTTCAACAACGTGCCGTCGATCCTCGCCAAGTGCGGTCCGTGGCGCCAGATGCGGCTGCCGAAGCCGGCGTTCGTCACCGACGACACCCAGATGACCCTGGCTCTCGGACGCGGAATCCGTACCGCCATGGACCGCGGACTGCTCACCCCGCTGCGCCTGGCGCGGCCGGTGCGCGAGGAGTTCGTCGACTGGTACCACTCGCCCGACAACAACCGCGCCCCCGGCCGCACCTGCATGACCGCCTGCCGTCTGCTCGACAGCGAGCGCCTCTGGCAGGAGGCCAGCCAGACGGGTTCCAAGGGCTGCGGCGCCAACATGCGCGTCGCGCCCGTCGGGCTCGTCCCCGGACTGAGCGAGGAACAGCGCGCCGGCGCCGCCCAGCTCCAGGCGGCCCTCACCCACGGACACCCGACCGCACTCGCCGCGTCCGACCTGACGGCCCGCGCGGTGTACCTGCTGGCCCAGGGCGCGGAGCCGATGGGCCTGGTCGGCCAGCTGCGCAGCTACGCGTACGAGAACAGCAACCGCTACCTCACCCGCTGGCTCGGCGACCTCTGGCGCCACGCGGGCGACTCGTCCCCGGAGCTGTACATCCAGCGCGGCTGGGACGAGTGCCTCACCGCCCTGGCCCGGGTCCAGGACGCCCTGCGCCACCCGTCCCCGGAGACCGACCCCTGCGAGGGCACCGGCGACGGCTGGGTCGCCGAGGAGGCCCTCGCCACGGCCCTGCACTGCTTCCTGCTCTTCCCCGACGAACCCGTCACCGCTCTGCGCCGCGCCGCCTGCACCCGGGGCGACTCGGACTCGCTCGGCTGCCTGACCGGCGCGCTGGCCGGCGCGCACCTGGGCTCGGCGGCCTGGCCCAAGGAGTGGTCGGAGCGGATCGAGTACCGGAGCGACCTCCTGTCACTGGGGGCGCTCTGGGACGCTTGAGCCATGCTCACGAACACCGCACTCCTCCAGGAGGCCGGGCTGCCGGTCACCGACCTCGGCCCGGTCGTCGCCGGGGAACGCCACCCGCTGCTGTTCGCCACGGTCTCCGGGGCGCACCTGTACGGGTTCCCCTCCCAGGACTCGGATGTGGACCTGCGGGGGGTCCACATCCTGCCCGCCGAGGACCTGGTCGGGCTCCGCGAGCCCGAGGAGACCCGCTCGCGGATGTGGGACAGCGACGACGGGGTGGAGATGGACCTGGTCACCCACGACCTCCGGAAGTTCGTCCGGCTGATGCTGAAGCCGAACGGCTATGTGCTGGAGCAGCTGCTGTCACCGCTGGTCGTGCACACGACCGCCCTGCACGCCGAACTGGTGGCCCTCTCCCCGGCCGTCCTCACCCGCAACCACGCCCACCACTACCGCGGATTCGCCCACACCCAGTGGCGGCTCTTCGACAAGACCGGCGAACTGAAACCGCTCCTGTACACCTTCCGGGCGCTGCTCACCGGCATCCACCTGATGCGCAGCGGCGAGGTGCTGGCGCATCTGCCCACGCTGCTCACCCGGGTGCCGGCGCCGTCCTACCTCCCCGGGCTGATCACGGCCAAGGCCGCTGCCGAACACGGGGGAGCGGACGGGGTGGACGCCGTGGCCGTGGCCCGGGACGTCGAGTCGCTGCACCGGGTGCTCGACGGCGCGCAGGCGGACTCGGGCCTTCCGGACGGGGCGAGCGGATTCGACGCACTGCATGAACTGGTGGTGCGGGCGCGCCTGACCCACCTCCCGGCCGGCTGAGCCGGGCCGCCCGGCGCTGTCTCAGCCCGCTTCGGACGCCAGGGCCGACGCCCGCCGGACGCGGGTCAGGAAGTCCTCGACCCGCGCCCGGTCCGGCCGATCAGGCAGCGGGGAGACGGCGGCCGCCTCGTCGTTCTCCTCGGCCAGCGACGCCATGCGCCGCTCCACCTCCGGCCAGGCGACCTCGCCCCGCTTGACGGCCAGCAGTTCCTCCCGGGCCGTGCCCACGTCGATCGTGAGCTCTCCCGTACGCAGCAGGTCCCGGCAGCTCGCCAGCAGCCGCAGCAGATGCATCGCGTGCTTCCAACGCGGCGCCCCGTACTGCCGGACGTCCGCCTCCAGCTTCCGGTGCTGCCCCAGCGCATAACGGACGAAGGTCTGATGGGCCTGCCGGGACAGGAACGCCTCGCGCAGGGAGAGGAGTTCACGGCCCGTCGCGTCGATTCGTTCCACCAGGGGCGAGTGCAGGCACTCCAGCACATTGGGGTTGGCCCGCAGAGCCAGTTCGCAGAACCGCTCCAGCTCCCAGGAGAACTGCTCGTCGGCCGGCCCGTCGACATGCGTCGGAGGCTTGTCGAACCGCCAGAACAGCGGGGTCGGGGCGAGGAACACCCCCCGCCGGTCCGTGTCGCTGCCCTCCGTCGCGAGCCCGAAGGCGCGCGAGCCCATCACACAGGAGTAGACCGTGTGGTCGCGGACCAGGGACTCGTCGCCGGGGGAGATCATGCGGGGAGAGTACGCGCCCTGCCCGGCCAGGCCGCCGCCGCGTCTCACGGACAGGGCGGCCCGGCGCGGGACGCCGCCGCCCCCTTAGGCTGAAACACAAGCGCAGGCGTGGCAGGAACAGGCAAGGAGCACGACGTGGCGGTACGAGCGGTCCGCGGAGCCGTCCAGCTGGAGCGGGACGAGGCCGGACACATGGACGAGCAGGTCAGTGCCCTGCTCACCACCGTCCTGGAGCGCAACGACCTGGTCGCGGACGATCTGATCAGCATCTGGTTCACGGCCACACCCGATCTGCACTGCGACTTCCCGGCCGCCGCGGCACGCGGCATCGGTATCGTCGACGTACCGCTGATCTGCGCCCAGGAGCTGGACATCGAAGGGGCCATGCCCCGGGTGGTACGGATCCTCGCCCATGTCGAGACGTATCTCGCCAAGTCCGAGATCGCCCATGTCTACCTCGGCGCCACCGCCTCCCTTCGCAAGGACATCGCCCAGTGAGAACCGCCGTCGTCATCGGAACGGGCCTCGTCGGCACCTCCGCGGCCCTCGCCCTCGCCGGGCGTGGCATCAAGGTCCACCTCGTCGACCACGACCCGGAGTCGGCGCGTACGGCGGCCGCGCTTGGAGCCGGTACGGACGAGCAGCCCGAAGGCCGCGTCGACCTGGCGATCGTCGCCGTGCCGCCGGCCCACACCGCGACCGTGCTCGCCACCGCGATCGGCAGCGGGGTGGCCCGCGGCTACCTCGACGTCGCGAGCGTGAAGGGCGGACCGCGCCGCGAGCTGGAGGCGCTCGGCGTCGACCTCACCCCGTACATCGGTACGCACCCGATGGCCGGCAAGGAGCGCTCCGGCCCCCTCGCCGCCACCGCCGACCTCTTCGAGGGCCGGCCCTGGGTCCTCACGCCCACGCGTGACACCGACACCGAGGTCCTCAACCTCGCACTGGAGCTGGTCGCGCTCTGCCGCGCCGTCCCGGTCGTCATGGACGCCGACGCCCACGACCGGGCCGTCGCCCTCGTCTCCCACACCCCGCAGCTGATCTCGTCGATGGTCGCCGCCCGCCTGGAGGAGGCCGACGAGACCGCGGTGCGCCTGTGCGGCCAGGGCATCAGGGACGTCACGCGGATCGCGGCCTCCGACCCCCGGATGTGGGTGGAGATCCTGTCCGCCAACCCGGGCCCGGTCGCCGACGTCCTCGCCGGTGTCGCCGCCGATCTGGAGGAGACCGTCACCGCGCTGCGCGGGATGCAGTCCGCCGACGAGGACAAGCGGCGCGAGGGCACCGCAGGCATCCAGGACGTCCTGCGCCGCGGCAACGCCGGCCGGGTCAGGGTCCCCGGCAAGCACGGGGCCGCCCCCGCCTCGTACGAGGTCGTGGCCGTCCTCATCAGCGACCGCCCCGGCGAACTGGCCGGGATCTTCGCGGACGCGGGCCGGGCCGGGGTCAACGTCGAGGACGTACGGATCGAGCACGCCACCGGGCAGCAGGCGGGCCTCGTCCAGCTGATGGTCGAACCGAGCGCCGCCCCGGCCCTGAGCGCCGCCCTGCGCGAGCGGGGCTGGTCGATCAGGCAGTAGGGCCTTCTCCCGCGCCCTTGGGGCGCCGGGCCGGAAGGCACTTTTCCACAGGGGTGGTCGGGCCCGCCCCGGCACTCGGTAACCTTGTGCGGGGCGGGTTCACGCGTCCCGTCCCGCCCACCCCGTGTACCAGGAAGGTGTCCACCACCGTGGAAACCGTAAGCACCGCCGCCCGGACCGCCCCGGCCGCAGTGATCGTCGCCATCGACGGCCCCTCCGGAACCGGCAAGTCCAGCACGTCCAAGGCCGTCGCCGCCCAGCTCGGCCTCAGCTACCTGGACACCGGTGCCCAGTACCGGGCGATCACCTGGTGGATGCTGAACAACGGCATCGACGTGCACGACGCGGCGGAGGTGGCGACCGCGGCCGCCAAGCCGGTCATCGTCTCCGGCACCGACCCCACCGGCCCGACGATCACCGTCGACGGCGAGGACGCCTCCGGCCCCATCCGTACGCAGGAGGTCACCTCCAAGGTCAGCGCCGTCAGCGCCGTCCCCGAGGTGCGCACCCGCATCACCGAGCTGCAGCGCACCATCGCCGCCGGAGCGGAGAAGGGCATCGTCGTCGAGGGCCGCGACATCGGCACGACCGTGCTGCCCGACGCCGACATCAAGATCTTCCTGACCGCGTCCCCGGAGGCCCGCGCGGCCCGCCGCAGCGGCGAGGTCAAGGGCTCCGATCTGGCCGCCACCAAGGAAGCACTGATCAAGCGGGACGCAGCCGACTCCGGCCGCAAGACCTCGCCGCTCGCCAAGGCGGGCGACGCGGTCGAGGTGGACACCACCGAGCTGACCCTCCAGCAGGTCATCGAGTGCGTCGTCACCCTCGTCGGGGAGAAGCAGGCCGCCAAGTGACACCTGCCACGAGCGCGCCCACGCTGCGCGGAGCGGCGGTCGGACGCGGCATCGGGATCGGGCTGATGTACGGGCTCTTCAAGCCCCGCGTACTCGGCGCCTGGCGGGTCCCCGCCTCCGGACCCGTCATACTCGCGGTGAACCACTCGCACAACATCGACGGGCCGATGCTGATGGGCACCGCGCCCCGGCCCGTCCACTTCCTGATCAAGAAAGAGGCGTTCGTCGGCCCCCTGGACCCGTTCCTGCGCGGAATCGGTCAGCTGAAGGTGGACCGTTCGATCGCCGACCGCACCGCCATCACCCACGCCCTCGGCGTGCTGGGGGACGGCGGAGTGCTCGGGATCTTCCCCGAGGGCACCAGGGGCGAAGGAGACTTCGCCTCGCTGCGCGCCGGACTGGCGTATTTCGCGGTACGCAGCGGGGCGCCGATCGTGCCCGTTGCCGTACTGGGAAGCACCGAGCGCCGCGGACGGTTGATATCGGCACTGCCGCCGCTGCGCAGCCGGGTCGATGTCGTCTTCGGCGAGGCGTTCGACGCGGGCGACGGCAGCGGCCGGCGGACGCGCAAGGCGCTGGACGAGGCGACGGTGCGTATCCAGGGACGGCTGACCGGCCACCTGGAGCAGGCCAGGCGCCTCACCGGGCGCACCGAGTAAGACTTGAGTAGTGGACCGCGTGCTGCGTGGTCCATCGATGATGATGCAAAGAGGAACGGACTTCATGAACGACCAGATTCACTCCGGCGGCTCGGACCACGAGCACGGAGCGCTTGGCGATGCCGAGTACGCGGAGTTCATGGAGCTCGCCGCGCAGGAGGGGTTCGACCCCGAGGACGTCGAGGGTGCCATCGGTGCGGCGGGTCACGGCCCGCTGCCCGCGCTCGCCGTCGTCGGCCGCCCCAACGTCGGTAAGTCGACCCTGGTGAACCGGATCATCGGCCGTCGCGAGGCCGTGGTCCAGGACAAGCCAGGCGTCACCCGTGACCGCGTCAGCTACGAGGCCGAATGGGCGGGCCGCCGCTTCAAGGTCGTCGACACCGGCGGCTGGGAGCAGGACGTGCTCGGGCTGGACGCCTCCGTCGCCGCCCAGGCCGAGTACGCGATCGAGATGGCCGACGCGGTCGTCTTCGTGGTCGACTCCACGGTCGGCGCCACCGACACCGACGAGGCCGTCGTCAAGCTGCTGCGCCGGTCCGGCAAGCCGGTCGTGCTCTGCGCGAACAAGGTCGACGGACAGAGCGGTGAGGCGGACGCCACCGCGCTCTGGTCGCTCGGCCTCGGCCAGCCGCACCCGGTCTCCTCGCTGCACGGCCGCGGCACAGGCGACATGCTGGACGCCGTGCTGGAGGCGCTTCCCGAGGCCCCGGCCCAGTCGTTCGGCACGGCGGTCGGCGGCCCGCGCCGCATCGCTCTGATCGGCCGTCCGAACGTCGGCAAGTCCTCGCTGCTCAACAAGGTGGCCAACGAGGACCGTGTCGTCGTCAACGAGCTGGCCGGCACGACCCGTGACCCGGTCGACGAGCTGATCACCCTCGGCGGCATCACCTGGAAGTTCATCGACACGGCGGGCATCCGGCGCCGGGTCCACCTCCAGGAGGGCGCGGACTACTACGCCTCGCTGCGTACCGCGGCCGCCGTGGAGAAGGCCGAGGTCGCCGTGATCCTGATCGACTCCAGCGAGTCGATCAGTGTCCAGGACCAGCGCATCGTGACCATGGCCGTCGAGGCCGGGCGCGCGATCGTGCTCGCCTTCAACAAGTGGGACACCCTCGACGAGGAGCGCCGCTACTACCTGGAGCGCGAGATCGAGACGGAGCTCGCGCAGGTCGCGTGGGCCCCGCGGGTCAATGTCTCGGCCCTCACCGGCCGCCACATGGAGAAGCTGGTCCCGGCGATCGAGACGGCGCTCGCCGGCTGGGAGACCCGTATCCCCACCGGCCGGCTGAACGCCTTCCTCGGTGAGATCGTCGCCTCCCACCCGCACCCGATCCGCGGAGGCAAGCAGCCCCGCATCCTGTTCGGCACCCAGGCGGGCACCACGCCGCCGCGCTTCGTGCTCTTCGCCTCCGGCTTCCTGGAGCACGGCTACCGCCGGTTCGTCGAGCGTCGGCTCCGTGAGGAGTTCGGCTTCGAGGGCACGCCGATCCACATCTCGGTGCGGGTCCGCGAGAAGCGCGGCCGCAACAAGTAGTCGAACCGGTGAGGTCCGGCGCCGCCCTGCGTCTGCGTAAGGCACAGGGCGGTGCGCTGCGGCCCCACCCAGGCGCCCGAGCTGTTGAAGCCTCCAAGGGGCCCTCAACGGCCTCCTGACCGTACGACGGAGCCCCGGACCGCTCGTTGAACGAGCGGTCCGGGGCTCCGTCGTACGGTCAGGCTCCCCGTGAGCCCGGCGGCAGTGCCGCCGCCGGGCGGCCCCCGCCCGCGTGCCGTCCGACCCGCTGCCACGAGCCGAGGCTCCCCGTGTGGCTGCTCGGGCCGCCGCTCTGTCCGCCCGTGCCGCTCGCGGTACTCCCCGCTCCGCCGTGCCCGGAATGCCCCGAGTGGCCGCTCAGCGGGGCGCGGGAGCCGAAGAACCCGGAGCCGAAGGCCGGCAGGCCCAGACTCTCCTCGCCACTCCGATCACCCGGCAGCGCCCTGAACGACCTGCGGTACTCGGAGTACAGCGCGTCGTAGATCGGGGTGTGGGACGGGCCGCCCGATGGGTCCTGCGCGGGGCGCATGGCAGGGATCGGGCTCGGACGCTGGTGGGAGGGGTCGTATGAGTGCACGTATGTGCCAACGACCCCGCCGTCCGTCGGATGCGGGCCCGCGGGAGAAATAGCTGTTCGCCGCGGGTGCGCGGGGTGCGCGGTCATGATCAGGTCCCGGCCAGCGGCATCGCGGCCGCGACCAGCAGCCCGCCGGCCGCGGCCTTCTCCAGGGCGTCGCGCAGCAGGTCCTCGCGGGGCTGCTGGCCGATCGAACCGGCCGGGGCGGCGTAGACCAGCACGGTCTGCGACTTGTTGGCCGCCGTCCGCCAGCCCTCGGTGACCTGAAGCGGCGCGTGCGCCTGCCACCAGGCCACCGGAGCGCCGCCGCCCGTTCCCGGCTGGAGCACCGCGTGCAGCTGCCCCATGGCGAGCAGGATCGACCAGCCGTGCAGCACCTCGGGGACCTGGTCCATCCGGTGGACCGGGCGGAAGTTCTGCTCCAGCAGGAGCTGGAGGAACTCGTCACCGGCACTGCCGTCGGTACCCGGGCGGGCGATGGCGCCGGTCGGCTCGACGACCAGGGCGGGGTGGAGCTCGTCGTCGATCAGGACGAGTCCGCTGGTGATCCCGAGCACCGCCTGCTCGGGGGTCAGGCGTTCCGGGGACTCCTGCTCGCTGCCGGTGATGCTGCGTACGGCGCCCTGCAGCTGTTCCTCGGCGACCTGGACCACCTGCGAGGGGATGCAGCTCGCGTGGGCGAAGGCCAGGACGGCGGTCTCGTCGCCGACGAACAGCACCGTGCTGGTGCGCTCCTGCTCGGAGTCGCCGGGGGTGCGGCAGGAGGTGCAGTCGTAACTGCCGGGGGCGTTGTCGCCGACGAGCAGCCGGTCGGCTTCGGCGTCGCCGATCTCGGCGCGTACGTCCTCGCTGACGTCGAGCATGCGCGGCACGGGTGGCTCCTCGAACTCGGTACGTGCGCCGGGCGGTTCCCGGCTCATGAAGGAGACAACGGGTGAGCCGCTGCCGGGGTCACGCGAGAAGGGGAACGGAATCGAACCGCGCAGCGTGTTCGAATCGGAGATACCCGTACAAATATGGACAGGATGAAACGTGCCGTACGCATGCGAGTTGCCGGGCGGGGAGACGCCGGTCGCGCGCGGGCGGCCCTCCGGGCCGGAGCGCGGGCACTGCCGGCCGCTCGTGCCGCAGGAGCCCGGCGCCGCTCTCGGGGGTCCGTGCGTGGCCGTAATGCGGAAGGCTCCGGTGTCCGCTATACGGGCAGAAGGGGCGGGGGTGGGGGGCGTGGTGGGATGGTGTGGATATCGTCACCTCGGGATAAGGGTGCGATAAGGAAGGGTGAATTCCTGGTGGTGTGTTCATTTACGGGTCGCCACTCCGACGGAAAGCCGACATCGCCTGCCGGTGGTTATTCCGCTTGTTTTCCGGCCCCTTTCGGATCGCTTCAGTGATCGTTTTCAGCCCTGTGTGATTACTGTGCGTTCGATGGAGAATCGTGCGTCCGAACGAATGAACGCGTGGAGAGCACGCGTAGTGATCCTGTGACACAAGTGTGACCGGCGGGGTGCGTGAGGATGCGGTGCGAACGGGTGGCGCCCCGGCTTCCGTCGCGGTCGGGAGCCGCCTACGGTGAGAGGCATGGCACCCGTACCGACTCCTTCCGCCCAGCCCGACGACACTCCCGGCGCCTATGTCGGCCTCGCCTCCGAGGCCGCCGAACGGCGGGCCCGGGAGCGCGGCTGGGCCACGGTCAGAGCCCTGCCGCCGGGCACCGTGATCACCATGGAGTTCCAGAGCGGCCGGATCAACTTCGAGGTCGAGGCGGGCGTCGTCAGGCGCTGCTGGACCGGCTGAGGACTCGATGCCGGGTGACGGACCGCCCGCCCCCGTGCATGACGGAAGGCCCCGACCGGAGTCGGGGCCTTCCGTCATGCACGGGGACGGTGCGCGCCGTGCCCGGGGTCCGCGGGGTCAGCCGCCCGCCACCGGCCGGGCGGGGGCCGCGCCGCCGCGTGGCGTGCGCTCCGTGTGCGGCGGGCGGCGGCTGCCGGCCGGGGTGACCGGGGTCCGCTCGGAGCGGGCGGTGTGGCCCGGGTGCGCGGGCGGCGCGGTGTGCGCCCGGGGGCGGCCGCCGGTGGCCGTGACCACCGGCGTCTGGTGTCCGCCGGTGCCGGCCGGTTCGCGGGCGGAGCTCTGTGCCGCTTCGCTCAAGGCCGGCAGCCCGGCCGTCGCCGGCCGGGGAGTGCCGGCCGGGGCGGGTTCCGGTGCAGCGGTCCTGCCGCGGGCGCTCAGCCACTCGCGGGCCGCGAAGATCCAGTTCTCGGCCCGGGTGATCAACGGCTCGACCCAGGGCAGACCCAGGAGGATCAGCAGCCCCGCCGCCCAGCCGAGCACCACGTCGCTGAGCCAGTGCGTACCGAGGTAGACCGTGGTCAGTCCGACCCCGAGCGAGACGATCGCGGACATGGCCGACAGATAGCGCCTGGCGCGCGGAGTGGCGGCCAGATAGGCGAGGATTCCCCAGGTCACGACGGCGTTGGCGGTGTGGCCCGAGGGAAATATATCGCCGCCGGCGAAGAGCTCGGCCGACCCGATCTGTGTCGCGTAGTGCGGGCCGAGCCGGCCGAGGCCGATCTTGACCGCGCCCACCGTCACGTTGAGCAGCAGGAGTGAGGCGCCCAGCGTCAGCAGGGGCCGCAGGGTGTGCTGCCGCCAGGAGCGCCAGCCCAGCCAGCAGGCGACCATGACCGCCGTCGGCCCGCGCTGGCCGAGGACGACGTAGTAGTCGAGGAAGGCGTGGATGCCGGGCCACTGCTGGTACGGCCGGAAGAGCATGACCTTCCAGTCCAGGGTCACCAGCCAGGACGACATGAGCACGGCAATGACGATGGCCAGATAGAACGCCAACGTCCCGCCGAAGAGAGCGATGCGGTGAGGGCTCATCCGCGGTGTCTCTATCTTCGGCGGTTCCGGCTCCCGGTCCAGACGGGCAAAGATGTCGGTACGCACCCAATCGACGTTACAGCGAGTGAGTGGGTGAGCCGGTCGATCCGGCCGCTTTGTGATGACGATGTGATGTGGACTATGTCTCAGTCCGAGCCGATTTTCTGAGTTTCCGGGAGTCCGGAATTCCTTTCGATCCATTCATTCGGCAGACGTTTCCGACCATGCATTCGGTGAGGAACGGAAAGACGCTCCGCGCGGCGAAGAGCATTTGTCCCGAGCGTCCACGAGAGGGAACGGACGGTGTCGGTCCGGTTACTGGACGCCTTCGGGTGGTGCGAGCCGGGAGCCCTCGCGGCCTCCGGAACCCCTGGTCCGCGCGGCGGGAGGGCGGGTTGGCGCAGGTCGGCGTGGTGCACGGATCGGGGGCGGGTGGGGCGCCCGGAGTGGCGTACGCCACACTCGACGGCGTCGGCAGGTATGAGATGGGCCACGTGTGGCCCTGCCGAACTCGCGTACGCTGACGGATCACTCGCCCGTCGATGCCGGGCCCGGAGGGACAGCGGACGCTGAATCCCCGGGGGGCCTGCCGAGCGCGAGGGACCTTTTGGGAGGTAGATGCATGTCCGGGACGACCACAGCCCGAATCCGTCTGCGCGAAGCCGCCGACGGAGCCAATCGATGGGTCGTCCTGGTCGTCCTCTGCCTCAGCCTGCTGCTCGTGGCGCTCGACGCGACCGTGCTGCACGTCGCGGTCCCCGCCGTCACCGAGGACCTGCGGCCCAGCGCCGTCGGTCTGCTGTGGATCGTCGACGTCTATCCGCTGGTCTGCGCGTCCCTGCTGATCCTCTTCGGCACGCTCGGTGACCGCGTGGGACGCCGGCGCATACTGCTGCTCGGCTACGCGCTCTTCGGGGTCGCCTCCGCCGTCGCCGCCATGGCCGACAGCGCGGGCGTGCTCATAGCGGCACGGGCCATGCTCGGTGTCGGCGGCGCGATGATCATGCCGGCGACCCTGTCGATCCTCCGGCAGGTCTTTCCCGACCGCCGCGAGCGGGCCGTGGCCATCGGCGTGTGGTCGGCCGTCGCCGCCGTCGGCGCCGCCACCGGCCCCGTCATCGGCGGCTTCCTCGTCGAACACTTCTGGTGGGGCTCGGTCTTCCTCATCAACATCCCGCTGATGGTCCTGATCCTGCCGCTCGCCCGGCTGCTGCTCCCGGAATCCCGCGGCAGCAACGACGGCCCCTGGGACGTGCTCGGCGCGCTGATGGCCGCCGCCGGTGTCCTCGGCGTCGTCCTCGGGGTGAAGCGCGCGGGGACCGGTGAGGGGCTGTTCGGGCCGGGCACGCTCGTGCCGCTGCTGGCCGGGGTCGCGCTGCTGGCCGCGTTCGTCCGCCGCCAGAAGCGCCGGACGCATCCACTGATCGACATGGGGATGTTCGCCAGGCCCGCCTTCACCACCGCGGTGGGCTGCATCGTCCTCGCCATGCTCGCCCTGGTCGGCCTGGAGCTGATCGCCGTCCAGTACCTCCAGCTGGTCCTGGACCTCAGCCCGCTGGAGACCGGCCTGCGGCTGCTGCCGCTCACCTTCGCCGCGATGGCCGCGGGCGCCACCGGCTCGTACACCCTGCGCCGGGTCGGACCGCGCCGGATGGTCGGCTGGGGCTTCGTCCTGACGGCTGCCGCGGTGCTGATGCTGACCGCGATGGGCCAGCACGACCGGCCCGGCCTGCTGACCGTGTCCTTCGTCCTGCTGGGCTTCGGCCTGCAGTCCACGCTCTTCGGCGCGTACGAGTCCATGCTCAGCGAGGCGCCGGCCGACCGGGCCGGCGGGGCCGCCGCGATAGGCGAGACCTCCTACCAGCTGGGCGCCGGCATGGGCATCGCCCTGCTCGGCAGCGTGATGAACGCCGCGTACGCCCCCGGTCTGGCCAAGCTCCACGACGAGGGGGTCCCCGCCTCCGCGGGCGCCGCCGCGGCGCACTCGCTCGGCGAGGCCTATCAGGTCGCCGCGCAACTGGGCGGCCCGCTCGGCGCCGTACTGCGGTCCACCGCCCGGGACGCCTTCGTCGACGGGCTGCACATCACCCTGCTCGTCAGCGCGGGCCTGCTGCTCCTCGGAGCCCTGGCGGCGCTGAAGCTGCCCCGCGCGATGGAGTGCCCGCCGCTGCTGTGCGAGGCCCGGGATCCCGTGGACGGTCATGAGGTGCCCGGCCCCCGGGACGCGCTCGGCCACCACGAGCTCCCGCAGCCGCACGAGCTGCCGGAGCGGGAGCGGCCCGAGGTGCTGCTCCGGCTGCCCGCGCGGCGCACGCCGGCCGAGGCGACGGGCTCTGGACGCGCGGCACACTGAGTCGTAACGTCGGCACGACGCCGTAACTAACACTGCTAGTTTTCGGCGTTCCCCACCGACATCGGTACCGTGCGAGCCGCCGGAGGCACCCCCTCATGTCCACCGCTCCGTCCTCGAAACTCCCGCCCTTCGACCCCCGCGACCCGATCGGCATCGACGATCTCCTGGGCGACGAGGATCTCGCGATCCGCGACACCGTCCGGGTCTGGGCCGCCGACCGGGTCCTGCCGCACATCGCCGAGTGGTACGAGAACGGTGAGCTGCCCGGCATCCGCGAGCTGGCCCGCGAGCTCGGATCGCTCGGGGCCCTGGGCATGTCCCTGGAGGGCTACGGCTGCGCGGGCGCCACCGCGGTCCAGTACGGGCTGGCCTGCCTGGAGCTGGAGGCGGCCGACTCCGGGATCCGCTCGCTCGTCTCCGTACAGGGCTCACTCGCCATGTACGCCATCCACCGCTTCGGTTCGGAGGAGCAGAAGCGGCAGTGGCTGCCCGGTATGGCGGCCGGCGAGATCATCGGCTGCTTCGGCCTCACCGAACCGGACCACGGCTCCGACCCGGCCGGCATGCGGACGTACGCCAAGCGCGACGGCGAGGACTGGGTCCTCAGCGGCCGCAAGATGTGGATCACCAACGGCTCGGTCGCCGGGGTCGCCGTGGTCTGGGCGCAGACCGACGAGGGCACCGCGGGCAGCGGCATCCGCGGATTCGTGGTGCCCACCGACGCCCCCGGCTTCTCCGCGCCGGAGATCAGGCACAAGTGGTCCCTGCGCGCCTCGGTCACCAGCGAGCTGATCCTCGACGACGTACGGCTGCCGGCCGACGCCGTGCTGCCGGGCGTCACCGGGCTGCGCGGTCCGCTCAGCTGTCTCAGCCATGCCCGCTACGGCATCGTCTGGGGCGCGATGGGCGCAGCCCGGTCCAGCTTCGAGGCGGCCGTCGACTACGCGAGGACGCGTGAGCAGTTCGGGAAGCCGATCGGCGGCTTCCAGCTCACCCAGGCCAAGCTCGCCGACATGGCCGTCGAACTGCACAAGGGCATCCTGCTCGCCCACCACCTCGGCCGTCGGATGGACGCGGGCAGGCTCCGTCCGGAGCAGGTCAGTTTCGGAAAGCTGAACAACGTGCGGGAGGCCATCGAGATCTGCCGCACCTCGCGCACGATCCTCGGCGCCAACGGGATCTCGCTGGAGTACCCGGTGATGCGCCATGCGACGAATCTGGAGTCGGTGCTCACCTACGAGGGAACCGTGGAGATGCACCAGCTGGTGCTGGGCAAGGCGCTCACCGGCCTGGACGCGTTCCGGTGAACCGGAACGACGGCCGGACCGATCGGTGAGCGCCCCGCTCAGCTCTGGTTGAAGAAGCCGTCGGCCGGCCGGCCGACGGCTTCGCCGGTGACGACCTGTGTGTCGGCCGGGCTCAGCAGGAAGACCCGGGTGGCCACCCGCTCGATCGAGCCGCGCAGCCCGAAGATCAGTCCCGCGGCGAAGTCCACCACGCGCTTGGCGTCGGCGGAGTCCATGGACGTGAGGTTCATGATCACCGGGACGCCGTCCCGGAAGAGCTCTCCGATGCTCCGGGCGTCCCGGAAGCTGTCCGGGGTGACCGTGGCGATCCGGCGGCCCGTCTCCTCGGCCGCCTCCGTGGCCACCCGCACCCGTGGATCGGTCACCCAGGCCTGACCGGTCCCGGTCCGTGCACCCTCGGCGTACTCGTCGTCGTCGTAGTACCGCTCGTCGTTGTCCTCTACGAGGCCCAGCCAGGCACTCGCCTTGCGCACCGATCCCATGGACGCCTCCTCTCACCGCGGTTCCTTGGCGTTCCGCATGTCTTTCGTATCCCTATGGTCGTCCATGATGCGGATCGTGCGCCAAGGGGATAGGCGGCGCGCAGGGCATTCGTGACGGTACTGGTGCAGAAGATGTGGCGATTCGTCAAGGTTCCTCCTGCGTAAGGGCCCTGGAGATAAGAAAATATGCTCCTCCGGTCCGTACGGGTGACATGGGGGACGTACGGGTGAACGGGTCACTCGATACGATGCACGTCGCGCAGACGCCCGAGCGCCGCGCACAGGTGAACGACTCCCGGGGGATGGTCGTGTTCGGAATCGTCAGGCCCTGCACTCACCGCTTGTCGGAGGGGCTCAAGGCCGAGTGGATGGCCCATCTCTGCGGGCTCTGTCTGGCACTTCGCTCCGATCACGGGCAGTTCGCCCGGATCGTCACGAACTATGACGGTCTGATCGTCTCGGTCCTGACGGAGGCTCAGACCGAGCGCACCGCTGGGCAGCGGCGCACGGCCGGTCCCTGCCCGCTGCGCGCCATGCGCACCGCCCCGGTGGCGCGGGGCGAGGGCGCCAGGCTCGCGGCGGCCGTCTCGCTGGTGCTGGCCTCCGCCAAGGTGCGCGACCACGTGGCCGACCGGGACGGCCTGTTGGCGCGCCGCCCGGTGGCCGCCGCGGCGCGCCGGGTGGCCGCGGGCTGGGACCGGGCCGGGGCGCGCACCGGCGCGCAGCTCGGCTTTGACACCGCGCTGCTCGTCGACGCCGTCGACCGGCAGACCGGCATCGAGCTGCTCGCGGGTCCCGGCACCCCGCTGCTGACGGTCACCGAGCCCACCGAGACCGCCACCGCCGCGGCCTTCGCGCACACCGCCGTGCTCGCGGGCAAGCCGCAGAACGCGGAGCCGCTCGCGGAGGCCGGGCGGCTCTTCGGACGCCTCGCGCATCTGCTGGATGCCGTGGAGGACCAGGAAGCTGACGCCGCGTCGGGCGCCTGGAACCCCCTCACGGCGACCGGCACCTCGCGCGCCGAGGCCCGCCGGCTGTGCGACGACGCGCTGCGCGGCGTACGGCTGGCGCTGCGCGACGCGGAGTTCGCCGACGGCAGGCTGGCCCATGTGCTGCTGGCGCACGAACTGCGGCGATCGGTGGACCGGGCGTTCGCCACGGACGTCTGTTCCCATCAGGGCGGCGGGCTGGTGACCGGAGCCGGCCATCCGTCAGGAGCCCGGCCCACAGGGTCCTTCGGGCCGCCACCGGGCAATCCGTACGCACCCACGGGCCCGTCCGGCCCCTTCGGTCCGCCGCCGCCGGAGCCCCCGCGCGACCGGCGGGGGCTCATCATGGGGTGTCTGGTGTGGGCAGGCCTGGCCTGCACCTGCCAGATGTGCTGCGGCACCTTCGACGATCCGTGGAGCCGTCAGCGGCGCGAGGGGCTGTGCAGTCAGTGCGACTGCGGGGACTGCTGCGAGGCCTGCGACTGCTGCAGCAATTGCGGGGACTGCTGTGACGGCTGCGACTGCTGCGGGTGCGACTGCAGCTGCTGACCCGGCGGCCGGAACCCGGCCAGCCTGCCGCCACTGACTCCGCGTCACTTGATTTCCGGCGGCGAGATCTGCGAGGTCGCGACCGCCGAGGCGGAGATGCCCCACTTCTTCAGGATCCGGTCGTAGGTGCCGTCCGCCTTGAGACGGTTGACGGCGGCCTGGAAGGCGGGCGCCAGCGGGGTGCCCTTCTTGAAGGCGAAGCCGACGTCGAGCCGCTTGAACTCGTTGAGGAAGCGCACACCCTCCTGCTGCCCCACGGCGTACCGCAGCCCGTTGATGGTCGACATCACCACGTCCGTGCGCCCCTGCTGGAGCGAGGTCCAGACCGCCGACGCGTCGGAGTACGTCTTCACGTCGTACGCCTCCTTGCCGGCCTCGGCGCACCGGTGCCGGTTCTTCTCCAGCGTGACCTCGAACGTGGTGCCCGCCGCGGTGCCGACGGTCAGGCCGCAGAGCCGGGTGAGATCGGTGACCTCGGCCAGCTCACTGTCGTCGCGGACCGCGAAGCCCTGGCCGTCGTTGAGGTAGGTGACGAAGTCGATCGTCCGGCTGCGTTCGTCGGTGACGCCGAAGTTGCCGGTGCCCACCTCGTACTTCCCGCTGCCGAGCGCGGGCAGGATCGCCTCGAACGCGGCGACCTCCCGTTTCGGCTTCAGCCCCAGAACCCTGGCCACGGCGTCCCCGAAGTCGATGTCGACGCCGGCCAGGGTCGTGCCGTCCGCGAGATAGGTGGCGCCGGGCGGGGAGCCGACGCTGGAGGCGATGCTCAGGGTGCCGGACGAGCGGACGCCGGCGGGCAGCAGGGCGGCCGCCGCCGCGTCCTTCTTCACTCCCGACACGACATCGGCGGTGGGGACGGCGCCCTTGGCGGCGGACCCGGCCGCACCCGCGGGGGAGGCCGCCGGATCGCCGGACCCGCACGCGGTCAGCGTCAGAGTGGCGGCGGTGATCAGCGCGAAGGCAGCGGTGTGCCGGGTACGGGGCATGAGGGATGGTTCTCCAGATTCGTCGGCCGAGGACGGGCGCGGGGCAGCGCGCGACGGCCCACGGACGGGGCGGAGGAAAGGCGGAACACGAGGGAAGACCGGTGCGAGGGGAGGGTGGTGTGGCGTTGTGTACGCGAGGGCACGCGGGGAGAAGAGCTCAGACGCCGGTCACGGCGCGAGCGGGAATGCGGGACGGAGCAGGGCGAAGGCTCAACAGGAACAGGACCACACGCGACCGAAGTCGATGTGGGAGCGCTTGACCAGCCACTGCTGCGAATGCATGGCCCAAGTGGAACAGGCATCCGGTGGTCCGTCAACTGACCTGAGACGCACCGCTCACAGTGTGGACAGGGTTGACAAGCTGCGGCGAACAGCGCTTACCTCAAAGGCGGATCGGGCTGAGGGGCCCGGTCCCCGTTGTGTTCCACCGTTGTGTTCCGCGCCGAGGGCGCGCCCCGTGTTCGATCGCCGCATCCACGGAGCCCTCGCATGTCCGCACAGACAGACACACTTCCGCCGGCTCTTCCGGCCGGCCCTCTCGAAGACAACGATGCCGACCACCTGCGGATCGTTCCGGTGCGCCGGACCGGCCAGTGGACGGCCGCCGCCGCCGTACTGGTCCTGCTGGCCCTCGCGCTGAACTCCGTCATCCGCAACGACGCCTTCCAATGGGACGTCGTCGGCGAGTACTTCACCACCACGGCGGTGCTCCGCGGCCTCGGCCTCACGCTCTGGCTCACCGCGCTCGTGATGGCGCTCGGCTTCGCGCTGGGGACCCTGCTCGCCGTCCTCAGACTCTCCGCCAACCGGGTGCTCCAGGCGGTCGGCTGGGGATACGTGTGGCTCTTCAGGTCGACCCCGATCCTGGTCCAGCTGCTGTTCTGGTTCAACATCGGGGCGCTCTACCCGGAGATCCTCGGCGTCCGCACGGTGAACCTCCTCGGCCCCGTCACGGTCGCCGTCATCGGACTGACGCTCCACGAGGCCGCGTACGCGGCGGAGGTCGTCCGCGGCGGCATCCTGTCCGTGGAACGCGGACAGCTGGAGGCCGCCCAGTCGCTCGGCCTCGGTCCGTGGCGGCGGCTGTACCGCATCGTGCTGCCGCAGGCGATGCGGTCCATCGTGCCGCCCGCCGGGAACATGCTGATCGGCACGCTCAAGGGCACGTCGATCGTCAGCATCATCGCCGTACAGGACCTGCTGTACTCGGTGCAGCTCGTCTACCACCGCACGTACCAGGTCATCCCGCTGCTGCTGGTCGCCACCCTCTGGTACGTCGTCGTGACCTCGCTGCTCAGCGTCGGCCAGCACTACGTCGAGCGGTACTACGCGCGCGGCACCGGGGACGCCCGGTGAGCGCCGTCCCGACGCTCGTCGTCATCGGCGCCGGACCGCGCGGCACCGGCGTCATCGAGCGCATCGCCGCCAACGCCCCCGCGCTGTACGGCGGCAGGCCGCTGGACATCCATCTCGTCGACCCCTTCCCGCCCGGCGGCGGCCGGATATGGCGCCACGACCAGTCTCCGCTGCTGTGGATGAACTCCATGGCCGAGGACGTCACCATGTTCACCGACGACACCGTCCGCCTGGAGGGCCCCGTACGCCCCGGTCCGGCGCTCGACGCCTGGGCGGCCGACGTGCGCGAGGGACGGACCGCACCTGGCCCGGACATCGCCGCCGACCCCGGACTCCGCGCCGAGATCGCCGCGTTGGCGGGGGAGGACTTCCCGAGCCGGCGGCTGCAGGGTGCCTATCTGCGCTGGGTGTACGAGCAGTCGGTGGCCGCGCTCCCGCCCACCGTCACCGTCCACGAACACCGCGGCCGGGCCCTGCGCGTCACCGGCCCCCGGGACGGTCGCCAGACCGTCCACCTGGAGGGCCGCGCCGAACCGCTCACCGCAGACCTCGTGGTCCTCACCCTCGGCCACCTCGACGCCGAACCGGACGACGAACAGCGGCGGCTGTCCCGCTTCGCGGACCGGCACGGCCTCATCCACCTGCCGCCCGACTTCACCGCCGACAGCGACCTCAGCGCCCTGCCCGCCGGCGAACCCGTCATCGTGCGGGGCTTCGGACTCGCCTTCATCGATCTGATGGTGCTGCTCACCGAGGGCCGGGGCGGACGGTACGAGAACGGCACGTACCTGCCCTCCGGCAGGGAACCCGTCCTCTACGTCGGATCGCGGCGCGGTGTCCCGTACCACTCCAAGATCGGATACGTCCGGCCCGGCGAACGGCCCCCGCTCCCGCGCTTCTTCGGACCCGACCGGGCCGAGGAGCTCCTGAACCGGGCGGAGCCGCCCGACTTCCGCCGCGACATATGGCCCCATGTCGACAAAGAGCTCGGCTATGCCCACTACCACCGGCTCTTCGCCGCCCACCCGGAGCGCACCACGGCCGACTGGACCGCCTTCGAGGAGAAGTACGCGGCCGCCGACCCGGGCAGCGCCGATCTGCGGGCGGTGATCGCCGCGGCCGTTCCCGACCCTGCCGACCGGCTCGACCTGGCGGCGCTCGACCACCCGCTGGACGGGGTGCGCCACACCTCGGCCGCCTCGTTCCAGGAGGCGACACGCGCCTACATCACCGCCGACCTGGACCGCCGGCACGATCCCGGGCACAGCGAGGACCTCGCCGTCTTCCTCGGACTGCTCTCCGTGTACGGCCAGTTGATCCGGTTCCCCGACATCGGGGACTGGTGGCACGGCTTCTTCAGCTACCTGGCGTCCGGACCGCCCGGTCCCCGGCTGCGGCAACTGCTCGCGCTCTCGCGGGCCGGTGTCGTCCGCTTCCTCGGTGCCGGGACGACGGTCGGGACCGACGAGGAACGGGGCGTGTTCCGCGCGGCCGGCGCCACCGTGCCGGGGGAACGGCTGGAGTCCCGCGCCCTCGTCGAGGCCCGGCTGCCCGACCCCTCACCGCGGCATACCCGCAGCACCCTGCTCCGGGCGCTGTACGAGGACGGGGCCGCCGCCACCGCCTCCGGACTGCTCGCCGTCGACCCCGGGGACGGCCGGATCCTGGACCGGGACCGCCTCCCGCACCCCCGCCGCTTCGCCCTCGGCCCGCACACGGCCGCCCGCACGAGCGGCGCCTTCACCCGGCCACGCACCGGCGGCCCGGCCTTCGGGCAGAACGACGCGACCGCACGCGCCGCCCTCACCTTCCTGCGCGGCCTCGACGGCACCGATGACTGACCGGCACGCGCACTCCCGACCGAGAGCCCCCGAGGACACCACCATGAAGACGACAAGCCGTCCCCTGAAGAGCGGACCGGCCGCCGCACCGGCCCACGCCCCCGCCACGCCCATGGTCGAGATCCGGGGGGTGCACAAGAGCTTCGGCGGCCTCGAGGTCCTGCGCGGCATCGACCTCTCCGTGCGCCCGGGCGAGGTGACCGTGATCCTCGGCCCCTCCGGGTCCGGCAAGTCCACCCTGCTGCGCACCGTCAACCACCTGGAGAAGGCGGACCGGGGCTCCATCACCGTGGACGGGGACTTCGTCGGCTACCGAAGGAAGGGCGACAGGCTGTACGAACTCCCCGAGCGAGAGGTCCTGCGCCGCCGCACCCGGATCGGCTTCGTCTTCCAGAACTTCCACCTCTTCCCCCACCTCACCGTCCTGGAGAACGTCACCGAGGCCCCGGTGGCCGCACTCGGCCGGACGAAGCAACAGGCCGCCGCCACCGCACGCCGGCTCCTGGCCCGCGTCGGACTCGACGACCGGGCGACGGCGTATCCGAGGCAGCTCTCCGGTGGCCAGCAGCAGCGCGTCGCCATCGCCCGGGCCCTCGCCCTCGAACCGAAACTGCTGCTCTTCGACGAACCCACCTCCGCGCTCGACCCCGAACTGGTCGGCGAGGTCCTCGACGTCATCAAGGACCTCGCGGAGCAGGGCACCACGATGATCGTCGTCACCCACGAGATCGGGTTCGCCCGCGAGGTCGCCGACACCGTCGTCTTCATGGACGAGGGACGGATCGTCGAACAGGGCCCGCCCGCCGAGGTGATCGACCGGCCGCGCCACGCACGCACCCGCGCCTTCCTCTCCAAGGTGCTGTGACCCGGACCCCCGGAACCCCGGACCCCCGGACCCCCGGACCCCCGGAACCCCGAGCTCCGGGGCCATGAGCCAAGTCCGCACCCTCCGAAAGAGCCCGCCCATGCCGCCTCTCCGCCCGCTCCACCTGGCCGCCGGTATCGGTGGCCCGCCCCGCTACGACCCCGCGCACTACACCGGACTCGCCCGGCTCGCCGAGGGCGGGGCCCTCGACTTCGTCTCCCTCGACGACTCGTTCGCCCGGCCGGGGCCGGACGCGCTCGCCGTGCTCTCCCGGGTCGCGCCCGAGACCCGCAGGATCGGTCTCGTCCCGACGGTCACCACGACCCACACCGAGCCCTTCCACGTGTCGTCCGCCGTGGCCACGCTGGACTGGGTCAGCCGCGGCCGGGCCGGCTGGTGCGTGGACGTGTCGGGCACCGCCGCCGAGGCCCGGCTGTTCGGCCGCCGTTCCGCCGCGCCCGCCGCCGAACTGTGGCGGGAGGCCGGCGAGGCCGCCGACGTGGGGGCGCGTCTCTGGGACAGCTGGGAGGACGGTGCCGAGATCCGGGACGCCGCCACCGGACGCTTCCTCGACCGGGGCAAGCTGCACCGCACGGACTTCGAGGGCGCGTCCTTCCGCGTCCGGGGCCCCGCCGTCGTGCCCCGGCCCCCGCAGGGCCACCCGGTCACGGTCGTCGACGGCACGGCCGGTCCGGCCCGGGAGGTGGCCGCCCGCCACGCGGACGTGGTGCTCGTACGGGCCGGCACACCCGAGCGGGCCGCCGGGATCCGCGACGACGTGCACCGCCGCGCGGCGGACCACGGACGGGACCCCGGGACGCTGCGGGTGCTCGTCGCGCTCACCGTCGACCTGGGGGACGCCGAATCCGCCCCGGAACCCGGGCTGGAGAGCGGCCCGCCGCTCGCCGGGCACGGGACGTACTACCGCGGCGGCCCGGTCGACCTCGCCGACCTGATCACCCAGTGGTACCGGGCCGGAGCCGTCGACGGCTTCCACCTCACCCCGCTCACCCCGGGCCGCGACCTCGAACGGATCGTCAACGGCACCGTGGCCCTGCTCCAGCACCGCAGCCTGTTCCGCACCTTCTACCCGGGCGGCACCCTCCGCGAGCACCTGGGCCTGCCCCGCCCGGCCAACCGGTACGCCCTCCAGGGAGCACGGGCATGACGGCCGCCCCACAACAGATGCATCTCGCCGCGCACTTCCCGGTGGACGACACGACCGTCTGGGACGACCCGCTCTCCGGCAGCCAGATCGAGTTCGCCTCCTTCGCGCACCTCGCCCGGACCGCCGAACGAGGGCTGTTCGACTTCCTCCTCCTCGCCGAGGGGCCGGGGCTGCGCGAGCACGGCGGTCTGGTCCACGACCTGGACGTGGCCGGCCGCCCCGACCCCCTCACGGTGCTGCCCGCGCTGGCCGCGGTCACCGACCGGCTCGGTCTCGCCGCCTCGGCCGGTGCCGCCCTCCACGAGCCCTACGAGCTGGCCCGCCGGTTCGCCACCCTCGACCATCTCAGCGCCGGCCGGTCCGCGTGGAACGTCGTCACCTCGGAAGACCCCTTCGCGAGTGAGAACGTCCGACGCGCCGGCCGGCCCGACCGGGCCGACGGGGACGGGTACGCCCGCACCGCCGAGTTCGTCGCCGCGGCCCGCGGGCTGTGGGACTCCTGGACGCCCGACGGTGCCCCGCGCCCCTTCGCCCACCGCGGCCGGTACTTCTCGGCCGAGGGCGAGTTCACCGTCCCGCGCTCCCCGCAGGGGCATCCCGTCGTCATCCGGACAGCGGACGGCGCGCAGGACCGCGAGTTCGCCGCGGCCGCCGCCGACGTCGTTCTCACCCGGCACGGCACCCCGCGGGCGGGCCGCGCGTTCTGTGCCGACGTCAGGAGCCGGCTCCCGAAGTACGGCCGGGAGCCCGGCGAACTGAGGATCATGCCCCGTACGGGTGTGGTGCTGGGCGACAGCGACGCGCAGGCACGGGAGCGGGCGGCCGGGATCCGCCTGCAACAGGTCTCGCCGCAGTACGCGATCGCGGCCCTGGAGCGAATCTGGGGCCGCGACCTCTCCTCGTACGATCCCGACGGGCCGCTCCCCGCGTGCGATCCGGACCCCACGGCGTCGCGGGCCGGGAACGGCGACGCCCTCGCCCTCGCGGCGCGCTGGCGCGAGCTGTCCCGGGAGAAGGGGCTGTCCATCCGGGGGACGGTCATCGAGGCGACGGACCGTCGGCCCCTCGTCGGCAGCCCGGAGACCGTGGCCGCGGAGATGGCCCGCCGCGTCGCCACGGGAGCCGCCGACGGCTTCGTCCTCGTTCCCCATCTCACCCCCGGCGGCCTCGACGACTTCGTCGACCGGGTCGTCCCGCTCCTCCAGGAACGGGGAGTGTTCCGCACCGCGTACACCGGCTCCACGCTGCGGTCGCACCTCGGGCTCGCCGCGCCGGTATGGAAAGGTTGACCACATGAGCGACGCACAGCAGCAGGCAGCACGGGACTGGAACCACTGGCACCGGGAGCGGACCGCCACGGTCGCCGCTCCGTACGGGCCGCTGTCCCTCACCGGCACCCACTGGCTCTCCGACTACCCGGAAGGTCGAATTCCGGCCGTCCCGGGTCACTGGGTGGAGGACGGCGACGAGGTGGTGCTCACCGCCGGTCCCGAGGACGGGCTGAGCGTGGACGGGAAGCCGTTCACCGGCCAGGTCCGGCTGGGTGCCGACCGCGGGCCGATCGACGGGTCCCGGGTGGCGCACGGCGGGCGCCGGCTCGTCGTGCTGAGCCGCGAAGGCCTGTGGGCGGTACGGGACTTCGACCCGGACTCCGCGGCGCGACGCGCCTTCCGCGCGATCGAGGCCACACCGTACGACCCCCGCTGGTCCGTGCCGGGCCGCTTCCGCCCGTACGACACCTCCCGTACCGTCCGGGTCGAGAACGCCGACGGTGTCGAGCGCGGGCTGGGGCTCGGCGGCGAGATCGCCTTCGCACGGGACGGCGTGGAGCACACGCTCCAGGTGGCCGTGGAGGGCGACGGCTCGCTCTGGGCGGTCTTCGCCGATGCCACCAGCGGGGACACCAGTTACCGCTTCCGGTTCCTGCGGCCGGCCGCCCCGGCGGCCGACGGCTCGGTGACGGTCGATCTCAACCGCGCACTGCTGCCGCCCTGCGCCTTCGCGGACCATTTCATCTGCCCCTTCCCGCCGCCGGGCAACACCCTGCCCATCGCCGTCGAGGCCGGTGAGCGACGCAGGACCGACGGCTGAACCACCCCCTCGTCCCGGCCGCGCCCGGCCCCGGCAGACCGTCCTGCGCCGGGGCCGGGCGCGGTGGCGGGGGAGGGGAGGCCCCGCAAGCTCAGGCCAAAAGGCGCCCTTGCGCCAGAAGTTGACGCCTTGAATACTCCCGAGCAGCGCTTGTCAGGAGCACGGCACATCCGGAATACGGACGGATGACCGCGCCCCCGACTGCGCCTCACGGGTCCTGCCACCCCACAGGCGGACCCCCGACTCCCCTCGGGAGGAAACAAGTGAGGATCAAGCGCACCACCCCCCTCAGCACCGCCGCGAGACGCAGCAGGGCCATCGGCATCGCCGCAGGTCTCGTGGCAGTCGCCGCACTCACCGTCCCCAGCGCCCAGGCCAGCTCCACCGGAACGTACAGCGCGAACCAGCTCTCCGCCGCGAGCGACGCCGTGCTCGGCGCCGACGTGGCCGGTACTGCCTGGAACGTCGACCCCGTGACGAAGAAGGTCGTGGTCACGGCCGACAGCACGGTCTCCGCCTCGGAGATCCAGCAGATCAAGGACTCGGCGGGCGCCAACGCGGGCGCCCTGCGCATCGAGCGCACCTCCGGGAAGTTCAGCAAGCTGCTCTCCGGCGGTGACGCCATCTACGCACCCGGCTGGCGCTGCTCCCTCGGATTCAACGTCCGCAGCGGCAGTACGTACTACTTCCTGACCGCCGGTCACTGCACCGACGGCAACCCGCCCTGGTACACCAACTCCGCCAACACCACCTACATCGGCCCGACGGTCGGCTCCAGCTTCCCGACCAACGACTACGGCCTGGTCCGTTACGACAACGCCTCCGTCGCCCACGCCGGCACCGTCGGCAGTGTCGACATCACCAGCGCGGCCAACGCCACGGTCGGCATGTCCGTCACCCGCCGCGGCTCCACCACCGGCATCCACAGCGGCACCGTCTCGGCGCTCAACGCCACGGTCAACTACGGCAGCGGCGACATCGTCTACGGCATGATCAAGACGAACGTGTGCGCGGAGCCCGGCGACTCCGGCGGTCCGCTCTACTCCGGCTCCAGGGCGATCGGACTCACCTCGGGCGGCAGCGGCAACTGCAGCTCCGGTGGGACGACCTTCTTCCAGCCGGTCACCGAGGCACTCAGCGCGTACGGCGTCAGCGTCTACTGATACGCCGGGTGGCCGGTCCAGTCCCCCCGGAACCGGCCGGTCCCTCGAAAGCGCAAGTCGAACACGCCGAGCCCCCGCCCGAATCGTGGGCGGGGGCTCCCGCTGACCCCGCGGCTTTTGAGAGGATGTGACACAGGACGGTCACGCAGGAGCAACGGGGGCGGATGCTGCGCCTCCCGGAGGGGTGTCCTCCGGGAACCCCCGGCAGACACCCCAGGGGGTTCCAGGTCCGTGAAACGCATCGGAGTGACCGGTCATCGCAGCATTCCGCGGGAAGCTCATGACCATGTACTGGCCTCGATGCGAGCGGCGTTCCGCGGATTCGACGGCTCGGTGGAGGCGCTGTCCAGCCTGGCCGTCGGGGCGGACCAGCTCTTCGCCGACCTCGCGCTCGCCCATGGCGCCCAGCTGACCGTGGTCATCCCCAGCGGCGACTACGAGGCCTGCTTCGCCGACGGGGCGGAACTGGCCCGCTACCGGGCGCTCAAGGCCCGGGCCGTACGCGAGGTCAGACTGGACTACCCGCACTCCACCGACGAGGCGTACTACGCGGCCGGTGCCTACATCGCCGACCACTGCGACCGGCTGATCGCCGTGTGGGACGGCCGCCCCGCACGCGGACTCGGCGGTACGGGGGACATCGTGACGTACGCCCGCGGGCTCGGCCGCCCGGTGACGGTGATCTGGCGCGACGGGGTCGAACGGAGCTGACCGGCCGTCACGGGCGCTGAGGGGCCCCGTGCGCGGCCGGCCGTCACGGCAGGCGGTGTGCCGGCGGTCTCACATCTGGTGCCGGGCGAGCCAGTCGGTGTGCTGCGGGGAGACGATGCGCTCGGTCTCGAACACCGCCCGCGGCCACTGGCGCTCGTTCAGTGTCGTCTCCATCGCTATCTGCATCGACTCCAGGTCCTTCTCCACCAGGGAGTGGGCAGAGATCAGCGGATGGTGGCGGCGCATCTCGGCCCAGGCCAGACAGGCGGCGGCCGCGGCGGAGAGCACTCCGGTCAGCGCGAAGGACTGGCCCATCGAGAAGGCCCTGAGCAGGGCGAGCAGCAGGGCGAGGGCCGTCAGCGCGGCGATGGTGGTCGACCAGACCAGGGTGGCCCGCCGGGAAACCTCCTGGCGGCGGCGGTACCAGCTGCGCTGTTCGATCAGCCGGTCACGTACATACGTCTCCTTGCGCACGGTGAATGCCTTCTCCCGCAACGTGCGCATGGAATCGGTGATGAGACCCCCGGAATCGGCCGTCCGGTCCCGGGGGTCGGACCAGCCCACCTTGCGGAGCTCCTGGAGCCCTTCTTCGAGACGGTTGGCGAACACCGCTTCGGGGTGCTGTGTGCCGGTGTCGAAAGGTGAGCCGTGCACCGAGTAGCGCCAGCACATCGATTTGATGAACTCCGCCGCGGAGCGATTGAGTTGCCAATGCGACTTTGCTTTCCGCCGCGAGGTGAGGAAGGTGGCGACCAGGACGCCGAGATAGGCCAACACTGCCGCACAGTCGGTGAGTTGGAGGGTGCCGCCGACCTCCGCTCGCCAGGGCAGCGCGGCCGGTATCGTGCCCCCGACCAGCAGGATGAGCTGCCATCGGGTGGTATTCACCGCCTCCCGCTGGCGGGAGATCGCAATGGCGTCCGTGTGGTGAAAGAGTTCCGGCAGATCAGCGTTCCTGAAGACCATGCTCTGCAGTGGTCCCGGAATCGCCGTCATGTTCACTCCCGTCTGCGGTTATGTCGTCACCCTGATGGCGGAATCTGTTGTTCCGCTCGATCGGCGCCGGTCCCGTGTGACGCTCGTGTTCCAAGTGGGCGTCCTCAGTTGCCAACCGAGGCCATGAGAGTAAAGTCGTGCCGCCGGACACTGCAATGGTGCAGGTACCAACGCTGGTTTCCTGTCCGGAACCATTCCATCGGAACGAATCCCCTCAAGGACGGCCGTGAAGACCACTGAATCCTCCCTCTCCTTCGCCGTTGCGAAGAAGAGCCGTGTGCCGCTCGCCGCGATCGACGCGCGTGGCGGCGAAGCAGCCAGGAAGCTCGGTCGGGTGCACGTCGCTTCCGCCGGTCGCCCCAGCCAGGCATCCACCTTCAACTCCTCCCTCTGAATCCTCCCCAACGGATCAATCCTCCGGGACGGCACGTCTGCCGGATCACCCTTCCGGGCTGGCTAGACTGGTGGAATGACAGGACCCTTGGTCCCTTTCCGTGAAGTAGTCCTCAAGGTTCACAGCAGGTGTGATCTTGCCTGTGACCATTGCTATGTCTACGAACATGCCGATCAGAGCTGGCGAACCCGGCCGAAAACAATCTCTGACGAAGTCATTTTCCGGACTGCTCAGCGCCTGGCTGAGCATGCCAAGACACACGCACTGCCCTCCGTGTCAGTAATCCTGCACGGAGGGGAGCCTCTGCTGGCGGGCCCCGCCCGGCTGCGGCGCATCTGCGAGGAGCTGACCTCCGCCTTCGACGGCATCGCCGCCCTCGATCTCCGGATCCACACCAACGGACTGCAGCTCAGCCCGCGCTATCTCGACCTCTTCAGCGAGTACGACGTCAAGGTGGGCATCTCCCTCGACGGCGACCGCGCGGCCAACGACCGGCACCGCCGCTTCGCCGACGGGCGCAGCAGCCACCCGCTGGTGCTCAAGGCCGTCGAACTGCTCCGGCAGGAGCGCTACCGCCATCTCAACCTCGGCCTCCTGTGCACCGTCGACATCGAGAACGACCCGGTCGCGGTTCTCGACGCGCTCACGGAGCTCGAACCGCCGCTCATCGACTTCCTGCTTCCCCACGCGACCTGGGACGACCCGCCGCCGCGGCCGGACGGATCGCCCACCGCCTACGCCGACTGGCTCCTCGCGGTCTTCGACCGCTGGCAGGAGCGGGGGCGCCCGGTGCCGGTGCGGATCTTCTCCTCGGTCGCCTCGACGCTCAACGGCGGGCCCAGCCTCACCGAGTCCCTGGGCCTGGCTCCGACGGACCTCGTCGTCGTCGAGACCGACGGCCGGCTGGAGCAGGTCGACTCGCTGAAGAGCGCCTACGAGGGTGCGGCGGCCACCGGGTTCGACGTCTTCGCGCATGCCTTCGACGAGGTCGCCGCGCACCCCGGCGTACGGGCCAGACAGCTCGGCCTGGAGGGGGTCAGCGAGACATGCCGCCGCTGCCCCGTCGTACGTTCGTGCGGGGGAGGCCTGTACACCCACCGCTACAGCTCCGCCGGCGCCGGTGAGGGATTCGACAACCCGTCCGTGTACTGCCACGATCTCGCCGCCCTGGTGCATGGAATCGAGGCCCGGACACCTGCGGACACCGTGGCGCCCGAGGTGGCCGATCCGGCCGAACTGCTCGCGGCCCAGGAGGACCTCACCCGCACCCTGCTGGCGCGGCTGCACGCCGACCTGGACGGCGGGGGCGGTGAACGCTGGGCGCGGGCCTGGGAACTGGCGGCCGTCCTGGAGGGCTCGGAGGAAGGGGCCCGGGGGCTGGACGGCGTGCTCGCCCATCCGTACACGCGCACCTGGCTGCTCGGCGCGCTGGACGCCCTGCACGAAGGCCGGGCGGGGGCGGCCTCCGGTGCGGCGGACGGTCTGCAGACCCTTCTCGCGGCGGCGGCCGTGCGGGCCGGCCTCGACGTACGGGTGCCGGTGCCCTACCGGGACGGCGTGCTCGTCCTGCCCACCCTGGGCCGACTGACGGTCGCCGGGCCGGGGGAGCGCGGCGCCGTTCTGGTCCGCGCGGCCGGCGACGGGTTCCTGGCGGGTCCCGCCGCCGGACCGGCCGAGCGGCGGATCCGGCGGTCCGCCGCGGCCGAACCCGGCTGGCTGCCGGTGCGCGGGTTCGCCCTCCCCGGCGCCCCGTTCCAGGGCCACGGCTTCGTGATCGACGACCTCCACCCGTACCGGGACTGCTTCGGCGCACCTGCCGCGGCCACGCTCGACGCGGTGGCGGCCGGCCGCCTGGGCAACGCGCTCACCGAGGCCTGGGTGCTGATCGAGGAGCGGGCTCCCGCCCATGGCGCGCGGTCGCTCGACCGTCCGCTCACCCTCACCCCGCTGGGCGGAGCGATGCCGGGCGAGCCCTCGGTGGGACGGCACGGATACGGCGCACTCGGTATCGGGGCGGACGGAAACGCCGGCACGCTGGCGCTCACGCTGCTGCGCGGCGTGCGGCGGGCGAGATTCCGGGCACTCGTGGACGTCACGGATCTTTACGCGGCGGACGGCTCCTGGGAACATCGAATGCCCTGGAAGGAAGAATTGGTTCCGCTTTCCGGGCTGCTGGAAGCTGTCTATGAACGGCTGGCGCTCGCGGTATTCGATCACCGTTTCCGGGACGGTATCCCGCAGGCGCTCGACACGCTGGAAGGGGCCGCCGAACTCACCGTCGGCGGGAAACGACTGCTGACCCTGATGCGAAAGGAATTCTGAATCCCGAATTCCGGTTCGATCGGGAGGGTGGGTGCAGACTCGGGACAACCGGGAGGAACAGCCGCAGACCGCATCCGTGCGGGAGTGTGATCGTCGGGACCCGGGAACAGATGACTGAAAAGTGGCGTTGATTGACCGAACGTCATGGGGGTGGAGCAAGGTCCGCTCCGGAATGATGAATTCGCTCGCATTCTCTTCACTCCTCGGGTGCGGGTGCTCACACAGGACGGGGGTCGTGTGCACGCGACGACGCAGCAGCGAGCGGCGGACCATCGGCCGTACTTCTTCTTGAGTTATGCCCACACACCGGGGTACGGCGGTGGCACGGACCCCGACATGTGGGTCGAACGGCTCTTCCAGGATCTCTGCGGCCATGTGATGGCCATGACCGATCTGCCCGCGGGCGCACCCGCCGGCTTCATCGACCGCGAGATACGTTCCGGCGAGGGCTGGTCGGAGCGGCTCGGCGAAGTCCTCGCCACCTGCCGGGTGTTCGTACCGCTGTTCTCGCCCCGCTACTTCGCCAGCGAGATGTGCGGCAAGGAGTGGTACGCGTTCGCCCAGCGGGCCATCCACCACCGGGCCCGCTCCAACCAGCCCGCCGAGGCGATCGTCCCGGCGCTCTGGGTGCCGGTGCCGCCCAGCCAGCTCCCCGGACCGGCCGAGCGATTACAGTTCAACCACCGTGATTTCGGGGACCGTTACGTCAGCGACGGACTGTACGGACTGATCAAGCTCAAACTCTTCAACGAGGAGTACGAGCGCGCGGTGTACGAGCTCGCCAAACGCATCGTCAGCGTCGCGGACACCGTGCGGATCGGAACCGGCCGCCCCGTCGACTACCGGCTCGCACCCAGCGCCTTCGGCTCACCGAGCAGCATGGCCGCCGGCGGCCCCCGTCCCATGCAGGTGACCATCGCCGCCGCCACCCGCCACGACCTGCCCGAAGGGCGCAACGCCGACTACTACGGCGACAACCCGCAGGACTGGAACCCCTACCACCCGGACGCCGCACGGCCCCTGGCCTATGTCGCCGAGGACCTGGTGCGCTCCCTCAACTACCAGGCGACCATCGCCTCCTTCGACGAGGAGGCCGGCCTGCCGGTCGGCAAGCAGCCCCCGACGACCCCGGAGATCCTCCTGGTCGACCGCTGGGCGCTCCAGGACGAGGACCGGTGCCGGCGGCTCGCCGCCTTCGACGCGGAGAACCGTCCCTGGGTGACGATGGTCGTCCCCTGGAACCGCGACGACCACGAGAGCAGAGCCGCGGAGGCCGAACTGACCGCCAAGCTGGAGCGGACCATGCCGACCAAGATGCGCCAGGGCCGGGCCTACTGCCGCGCCGCCGCCAAAGGCGTACCGAGCATGGATGCCTTCGGCCAGATCCTGCCGCAGGTGGTCGAGGTGGCCGCCCAGCAGTACCTGAGACACGCGGCCGTCTATCTGCCCGCAACGGGCGGCGGAGGCCCCACCGAACGGACCCGCCTGATGGGACCCATGGCGCAGACCCAGTACATCCCCGGACCACATGACGCTTCGACGGATGCGGAGGACACGGATGACGGCCAGTCGTGACGGGCGCATCGTCACCTTCTACTCGTACAAGGGCGGTACGGGGCGCACCATGGCCCTGGCCAACACCGCCTGGATCCTCGCCGCCAACGGCAAACGGGTACTGGCCGTCGACTGGGACCTGGAGGCACCCGGACTGCACCGGTTCTTCCATCCGTTCCTCGACCCCTCGACGCTCGGGGCCACCACCGGTGTCATCGACCTGATCACCGAGTACGCCTGGGCCGCGACCAGCCCCGTGCAGCGGGCCGACGACTGGCACCGGGACTACGCCCGGATCCAGCCGCACGCCGTCTCGCTCACCCCCGAGGCGCTCGGCTGGGAGTTCCCGCACGGAGGGACGCTCGACTTCGTCTCCGCGGGACGGCAGAACCGCGAATACTCCGCGACCGTCTCCACGTTCGACTGGGACAACTTCTACGACCGGCTCGGCGGCGGCCACTTCTTCGACGCCCTGCGCGACGACATGAAGGCCAACTACGACTACGTCCTCATCGACAGCCGCACCGGCCTCAGCGACATCGCCGACATCTGCACCGTCCACCTGCCCGATGTGCTCGTCGACTGCTTCACGCTCAGCGACCAGTCCATCGACGGCGCCGCCTCGGTCGCCCGGCAGATCTCCGAGCGGTACACCGGCCGCCCCATCTCCATCTTCCCCGTCCCGATGCGGATCGACGAGGGCGAGAAGGAGAAGGCGGACGCCGGACGGGCTCTGGCCCGGCTGAAGTTCGACCGGCTGCCGCGCGATCTGTCGGGGGA
This sequence comes from Streptomyces sp. NBC_00385, assembly GCF_035917155.1. Lineage (NCBI taxonomy): Bacteria > Bacillati > Actinomycetota > Actinomycetes > Kitasatosporales > Streptomycetaceae > Streptomyces > Streptomyces sp. NBC_00385. The sequence goes on from NZ_CP107951.1 coordinate 7,020,363, forward strand.
CGAACTCACCGCCTACTGGGGTGCGGTGGAGATCCCGTACCGCCCCTACTACGCGTACGAGGAGACGCTGGCCACCTTCGGCGACGAGGCGGGGCTCACCAACTCCCTCCTCTCCGCCTTCGAACGGCTCACCTCCGTCATCACCGATCAGCAGATCACCTCGATGCCGGCGGTCGGCGAAGAGGTACGGCTGCGCATCCGTGACGCGTTCACCCGGCGCAGGCCCGCCCTGCCCGCCGATCTCCTGCTCAGCTATGTGGCGGAGAACCGGATGTGGGCCGACTGGATCGAGTCCGTGCTGACCCGGGCCGGCTTCCGCGTCGTGCCCCGCGACGTGTCCGCCGAGCGGGAGCCGCAGGAGGCGACGGCCGTCGCCGCCGAGAACGCGGTCCGGACCGTGGTCCTGCTCTCCAGCGCCTATCTGAAGTCGCAGCGCGCGGTGAACCTCTGGGACCGGGCCGTCGCCGAGGACCCGGGCGGCGGGCGGCGCCATCTGCTGCCGCTCAGGGTCGGTGACGTACGGCTTTCGGCGCCCTACATCGACCGCAACCCCGTCGACCTGTTCCGGCTCGACGAGGTGCACGCCACCGCCGCGCTGCTACGCGCCCTGGACCGGCCCGTACAGCTCACCGACGCGGTCTCGCCCGGACCGCGCTTCCCCGGCACCGTGCCCCGGATCTGGAACGCACCGCCGCGCAACCCCGGCTTCACCGGCCGCTCCCTGGTCCTGGAGCGGATGCGCGACCAGCTCGGCGGCGGCATGGCCGTCGTGCTGCCGCAGCCGCAGACCCTGTACGGACTCGGCGGCGTCGGCAAGACCCAGGTCGCCCTGGAGTACGTGCACCGGTTCATGGCCGACTACGACCTGGTCTGGTGGATATCGTCCGAGCAGACCGACGACGTGGTCGCCGGTCTCGCCGAACTCGCCGTCCGGCTCGGCGCCCAGGGCGGCGACGACATGGCGGCCGCCTCCCAGGAGGCCGTCGACCTGCTGCGCCGCGGTGTGCCCTCGGACCGCTGGCTGCTGGTCTTCGACAACGCCGACGACCCCGAACGGCTGCGGCGCTACTTCCCGCAGGGCGGCTCCGGCCACATCCTGGTCACCTCCCGCAACCAGGCCTGGTCCCAGCACGGCGACGCGCTGCCCGTCGACGTCTTCCTGCGCGAGGAGTCCATCGAGCACCTCCAGCGCCGGGCGCCCGGGCTGAGCGATGAGGACGCCGCCCAGGTGGCCACCGCGGTGGGCGACCTGCCGCTCGCCGTCGAGCAGGCCGCCGCGTGGATCGCGGAGACCGCCACCCCGATCGACACCTACCTGGAACAGCTGGCCCAGCAGGCCCCGGAGGTCCTGGCGCTCAACCAGCCGGCCGGATACCCCGAACCGGTCGCCGCGACCTGGAACATCTCCATCCAGCGCCTCAAGGAGCGCTCGCCCGCCGCGGTGCGCCTGCTCCAGCTCTGCGCCTTCTTCGCCCCCGAACCGATCTCGGGGAACCTCCTGTACAGCAAGGAGATGATCGAGGCGCTGAAGCCGTACGACGCCTCGCTCCAGGAGAAGCTGGTGCTGGGCCGCGTCATCCGGGAGATCGGCCGGTTCGCCCTCGCCAAGGTCGACCAGGTCTCCAACTCCATCCAGGTGCACCGGCTCGTGCAGGCCGTCATCCGGGCCCAGCTCACCGAGGAGGAGCAGCGGGACGCCCGGCACGCCGTCCACCGCATCCTGGCGGGTGCCCGGCCCGATGACGACGAGCCGATCGACAACCCCGCCAACTGGCCTCAGTTCGCCACGATATGGCCGCACCTGGGCCCGTCCGACGCCCGCAACTGCAAGGAGCCCGAGGCCCGCAGGCTCATGATCGACCGGGTGCGCTACCTGTGGAAGCGCGGTGACTTCAGGACGGCCACGACGCTCTGCGAGGAACTGCGCGAGATCTGGCGCGAGACGCTGGGGGAGCGGGACATCCAGTACCTCTACCTCTGCTTCCACCTCTCCAACATCTACCGCTCGCGGGGCCGTTACGTGGAGGCCATGGAGCTCGACGAGATCACCCTGGCGACGCAGCGGGAGGTGCTCGGACCGGAGCATCCGCACACGTACATGAGCACCAGCAGCCTCGCCACGGACCTCGGCACGCTCGGCGAGTACACGAGGGCGATCGAGCTGGCGACCGAGGCCACCGACGGGTTCAACCAGATCTTCCACGACTCGCACCCCAGGGCGCTGGCCGCGGCCAACAACCTGGCGTTCACCCTGCGGTCCATCGGCCAGTACGCCAAGGCCCGCGAGATCGACCAGGACGTCTTCGACCGGCGCCGTGAGGTGCTCGGCGAGGAGCACCCGTACAGCCTCTCCTCGGCCATGAACCTGGCCCGCGACCTGCGGGACGTCGGCCGGTACGAGGACTCGGTCGGCATCCTCAGCCGTACGTACGACAGCTACAAGGCCACCCTCGGCCGGTCCTTCCCCGGCACGCTCAGTGCGGCCAAGAGCCTTGCGGTCTCGCTGCGCCGGGCGGGCCGGCTGGAGGACGCCCGCCGCCTCACGGTGGCGACCCGGGCCCGGTACAAGGCCAAGTACACCTCCGCCAACCCGGAGTCGCTCGCCTGCGACCTGAATCTGGCGGCGGACCTGTTCGCGGCCGGGGAGACGGCCGAGGCCCGGACCACCGCCCAGGAGGTGGTCGACCAGTACATGAAGGTACCGGGCGAGAAGCACCCGTACACGCTGGCCGCCCTGAACAACCTGGGCGTCTACCTCTGGGGGTCCGGTGCGGCCGAGGAGGCGGAGCAGGTGCTGACCCGGGTGGTCGCCGCGATGCGCGAGGTGTACGGGCGGGAGCACCCCAACACGCTGTTCAGCGTGATGAACCTGGCCAACGCCACGGCGGAGCGCGGCGATATCGACCTGGTGCTGAAAACCGAGCGGTCACTGGCGGTGCAGTTCCGGGACGTGCTGGGCGCGCACCATCCGGAGACGCTGGCCATGAAGTCGAACATGGCGGTCACCCTCGGTGCGATGGGGCGCAAGGACGAGGCGCTCCATGTCAGGGCGGAGACGGTCGAGGAGCTGACCCGGCAGCTCGGTGAGGACCATCCGCTCACCCGGATCGCCCGTGACGACCGCCGGTTCCAGCGTGAACTGGAACCGCAGGCGGTGTGAGACACGCGGGAGCGTCCGGCCGACGGCCGGACGCTCCCGACGCTCAGATCCTGGACGTGTCCAGCAGCCAGGTGAGGATGCGGGGGAGTGCGTGCAGCGCGTCGAAGTGCGCAGCCGCCGGTTCCACCACGACCTTGGCGCCCGGGATGCGGCTCGCCAGCCAGCGGGTGTGACCGACCGGTGAGAACACGTCCTTCTCGCCGTGCCAGAGCAGCACCGGGCCGGTGATGGCGGCCGGGTCGAACCCCCACGGATGACTGAACGCGAGCGCGTCGTCGATCCAGCCGTACGCCGAAGTGCGCAGCCCCTCACGGTAGTTGCGCAACAGCATGGTGCGCACCCCGGCGTCGTTGACCACCATCCGGTCCGAGTCGGTCAGCTCCCGGCGCAGATCGTCGATCAGCCGCACCGGATTCTTCCTGATCACCGCGGACCGCGAGATGAACGACTCCGCGAGCCCGTCCGGATCGGAGCGTGCCGTGGTGTAGGCCAGTACGTTCGAGGGGGCCATCCCCTCGAACCAGTCGAGGCCCTCGGCGTCCCGGGGGGCCAGGCCGACCAGGGCGGCGGTACGGGTGACCCGCTCGGGCATCAGCGCGGCGCAGGCCAGGGCATGCGAGGCGCCACCGGACCGGCCCACCACGGCGAACCGGTCGAGCCCGATATGGTCGGCGATGGCCCGTACGTCCTGCACCGCGTCGGCGACGCATCTGCCCGGCAGCCGGTCGGAATCGCCGTATCCCGGCCGGTCGTAGGTGATCAGCTGTGTCTTGCGCTGGTACAGCACCATGCCGCGCGGCGCCGGACCGAGCCTGCTGCCGGGCATCCCGTGCAGCAGGAAGACCGGTCTGCCGCGAGGATCCCCCAGACGCTCCACCACCAGTTGCCGCCCGTCGGCCGCGCGCACCCGACTGCGCACTCCGTGCCTCCTCGCGATTCCTGCGGGCACGACGTGCCCGGCTTTCCCCGCACCATCCGATGATGACCCATCAGAGTCGATCCCGGCATGGCGCGTGGGAAGAATCCGGACGGCCGGCGAGGAGACGGGGCCGCGGCGCGCCGGGAATCGGATCGGCAGGGGCGAATATCGGACAGGACTAGTCCTCACCCGTTGCCGACCCGACGGTCGCACCGGGTGTTCGCAGATGGAACCGACGGGCTCCGACCTCCGAAAGTGAACGTGACACGACCGAACCGGTGGTGTCGTGTGTGCGTCCTGAAGTCGACCTTGTGTGCTATCTGCCCGGTCGGAATAGTGGGCGCCCCATCCTCCGCGTACGGGCGACCCCACATCATCCGTGCGCGGCCCCACAGGAGGTCGAAGTTGAAGCATCGACGCATGTCCAGGAAGCGCGCAGTGCTGGCCGGGTCGGCCGTGGTCGGCCTGGTCGCGGCAGGAGTGACGTTCCAGAGTGCGAACGCCAGTGACGACGTACCGCAGTTCACCGCGCGCACGCTCGACGCGGTGGCGGCCGGAAAGCTGGCCACCGGTCTGGGCGAGGACCTGGGCGCCGACGCGGCGGGCGCGTACTACGACGCCTCGTCGAAGAACCTCGTGATGAACGTGGTCGACGAAGCCGCCGCCGAGCAGGTCCGGCAGGCGGGCGGCAAGGCGAGAGTCGTGCAGAACTCGCTCGCCGAGCTGAAGTCGGCCCGGCAGACCCTGACCGGCAAGGCCACGATCCCCGGCACCTCATGGGCCGTCGACCCGGTCAGCAACAAGGTGGTCGTCACCGCGGACCGCACGGTCAAGGGCGATGCCTGGCAGAAGCTCAGCTCGGTGGTCGAGGGGCTGGGCGGCAAGGCCGAGCTCAAGCGGTCCGCCGGGGAGTTCAAGCCGTTCATCGCGGGCGGCGACGCGATCTGGGGCAACGGCGGGCGCTGCTCGCTCGGCTTCAACGTGGTCAAGGGCGGCGAGCCGTACTTCCTGACCGCCGGCCACTGCACCGAGGCGATCTCCAGCTGGTCGGACTCCCAGGGCGGCGCGGAGATCGGTACGAACGCGGGCTCCTCGTTTCCCGACAACGACTACGGCCTGGTGAAGTACACCTCCGACACCGCGCACCCCAGCGAGGTCGACCTCTACAACGGCTCCGCCCAGCCGATCACCAAGGCGGGCGAGGCGACCGTCGGGATGACGGTGACGCGCAGCGGCTCCACCACCCAGGTGCACGACGGCGAGGTGACCGGCCTCGACGCCACGGTCAACTACGGCAACGGCGACATCGTCAACGGCCTCATCCAGACGACGGTCTGCGCCGAGCCCGGCGACAGCGGCGGCTCGCTCTTCGCCGGCGACACGGCGATCGGCCTGACCTCGGGCGGCAGCGGCGACTGCTCCTCGGGCGGCGAGACGTTCTTCCAGCCGGTGCCGGAGGCGCTGTCGGCGTTCGGGGCGGAGATCGGGTGACGGTTCTCCCGCACAGCGGGGGAGTCCTCTTCTGATCCTGCCGCGTCACCACGGGCCGGCCCGCATCGCTCACTTGATGCGGGCCGGCCTGTTGTTCCGTTGCCCCTTCTTCGCCGCCTTGCTCGCGGAACTCGGTCGCACAGGTCCGCGCGGACCTGTTAGAAAGTCGGAATGTCTTCTCGGCAGCACCTGCTCCCACGGGCGGCCCCGGCCGCCTCCGGGATATCGTCCCGTTCGATCGCCCTGATGCTGGACCGGCTCGAAGAGCGATCCGTCGAGTGTCACTCGATCATGGTCGTGCACCGCGGTCACGTCGTCGCCGAAGGCTGGTGGGCGCCGTACTCGGCCGACCGCCCCCACCTCCTCTACTCGCTGACCAAGTCGTTCACGTCGATCGCCGTGGGACTCGCGATCACCGACGGGCTGCTCTCGCCGGACGACCGGGTGGTGGACGTGCTGCCCGACCACGTACCGGCCGACGTCTCGGAGCAGGGAAGCCGCGTCACCGTTCACCATCTGCTGTCCATGACGGCCGGGCATCCCACGGACAGCCTCGGTGAGGCATGGGAGCTGGAGCCCGAGGACCTGGTCAAGGGATTCCTGCGCCTGCCGTTCGGCGCGGCGGAGGGAACGCGGCACACCTACGACAACTCGACCACGTTCATCCTGGCCAGGATGGTGGAACGGGTCACGGGCCGCGGCCTTCCCGAGTTCCTGGACGAGCGGCTCTTCAAGCCGATGGGCGTCGATCACGCCGAATGGGACCGGGTGGCGAGCGGTGCAGCCTTCGGGTTCCACGGCCTGCACCTGACGACCGAGGCCGTCGCCGCATTCGGTGAACTGCTGCTGCGTGGAGGCACCTGGGGCGACCAGCAGCTGGTTCCGCGCGAGTGGGTGGAGCTCGCGACCCGGCGGCACATTGACTGTCTGCCGTTCGAGGACGGATCGGACGAGGCCGACTTCTCCTGCGGCTACGGCTACCAGTTCTGGATGTCGCGGCACGGATACCACGGGCATGGCGCCTTCGGTCAGCAGTGTGTGGTGGTCCCGTCGCACGACCTCGTCGTTGCCGTGACCGCCCAGGGGGAATCTCAGGAAGTGCTCGACGCGCTGTGGGAGTGTCTGCTGCCCGGCGTGGGCCATGGGGCCGGCGTTCAGGACGATGAGGTGCTTGCCGCTCGACTGCGTCGTCTGTCGCTGCCGCCGGTGCCGGGCTCGGCCGACCCGGAGCGTTCGGCCGGCGCGAGACTGGACGCCTCGGCCGAGGAGTCGGCTCTGCCCGGCGGAACGGCAGTGACCGTGGATCCCACCGACGGCGGATGGCTCGTACGGTTCGAGTCGCTCTTCGACATCGAGGTGGGTCACAACGAGTGGTGGGAGAGCTCCCCGCTCGGCCGGCCTGTCGTCGCGGCCGGAGCCTGGCAGGGCGACACGTTCGTTGCCGATCTCTACGTCATCACCACCCCGCACCGTGTCCGTCTGGTCATCGACACCGGCGCCGGTACCGCCACGGCGCTATGGAGCACCCTGCCGCTCACCGGCCCTGACATGAGACTGCATGTGCGGTCGCCGCTGATGACCCGGCCTGACGTCGCGTAGGACCTGGACGCGGCAGGCCCGGGCCGCGACATGGCCCGGGCCTCCGAGTGGGGACAGGTCAGGCGGCCCGAGCCGGTCTGCCGGTGCCCGCGGTCGCCGGTGCGACGCCGAAGATGTCCACCGCGTGGTAGTACGTCCAGGCCGTGGCGTTGCACGAGGTCAGCGTCGCGCCGGAGTAGGCGGCGCAGACGCGCTTGAGGTCCGAGTAGAGGGCGGAGTCGAGGCGGGCCTTGTTGGCGGAGAACGTGCCGGCGGCCTTGTAGTTGCGGTAGCCGAAGTCGTGGCGGGCGCAGGCGGTCTGGAAGGGGAAGCCGAACGGGTTGTCGGGCGAGGTGCTGCAGTAGTCCGTCGTCCAGTTGAAGCCGTATGCCGCCCAGGCGCCCTGGTTGTTGCGGGCGGCGTTCCAGGCGTTGTAGCTGGAGGCGCTCGTCTGGGTCCACGAGCTGAGGACCTGGGGTTTGTCCGCGGGGGCGGCTGACGCGGATGTGGCGGGCAGCAGGGCGAGCGGGAGTGAGAGGGCGACGGTGCCGAGCAGCATGGCGATGCGGCGACGCATGGCAATCTCCGTGGGGTGAGGAGGGGTTGGGGGTGACCGTGCACCTCGTGGGGTTCATGAGGTCGCCCCAGAATGCCGCCATGAACCTGTCATGCCTAGCCGTTGAGCCGACTGGACGCCGAGAATTGAAGTGTTCGTCGAGCGATGGCCATGAGGACGCGGCTGCCGCCCCCGCTCATGGGCGGGGGCGGCAGCGTTGAGTGCGGAGAGCGGCGGGGGTGCCCCCGTCAGGCCGGCGTCGAGCCCCCGCCCGCCGCCCCCGCGAGCGGGGTGTCCGGGGTGTCCGCCGCGTCCGGCTTCTTCCGCATCGCCATCAGCAGGGTGATGACCGTGCCCACCACCGCCCACGCGGACAGCACCAGCAGTGGCCCGGTCACCGCGTTGCCCCTGAAGTACGCGATCGAGCGTGCCGTCCAGGTGGAGGCCCCCGGCGGCAGGGCGGGGCCGATCGCCCGCCAGAAGTCCGGGAGCATCGGGAGCGGGAAGGCGCCGCCCGCGCTCGGGTTGCCCGCGATCACGACGATCAGGACGGCCAGGCCGATGCCGACGATGCCGGTGAGTGCCTCCAGGGCGAGCGTGATCATGCCGACCGCGAAGACGGTCAGGGCGCCCAGGCCGGACAGCCCCCAGAAGCTTCCGGGCAGGGCGCCGAGGATCGGGCCGATGATGATCGCGCCGCCGATCCCGCCCGCGATCGAGTACAGCGCCATGACGCCGGTCCGGATCACCGCGCGCTGACGGTTGGCGGGACGGCTGCCCGCGCTGATCGCCAGGATCGAGGCGCAGAGGTAGCCGCCCACGCACCAGCCCACGGCCAGGTAGAACGAGGAGAGACCGTCGAAGTCCTGGTCGGAGGCCGGGGCCACGTCCACGGCGCGGGCGGTGCGGTGCTGGGTGAGCTCGACCTCCTTGATGATCTTCGTCAGGGAGGTGGCCAGGACGGTTCCCCCGCCGGAGGCGACCAGCACGGTGTCGGTCGTGCCCCGGGGGCTGACGATCAGGGCGCCGTCGATCTCGCGGTCGAGGATCTGCCGGCGGGCGGTGGCCGCGTCGGTGACCGTGCGGGGGTCCAGGGGGTCGCCCGGAAGGTCCTTCAGTTCGGTGACGAGCCGGGCGGACACCTGCTGAGGTGCGACGACACCGAAGGGGACATCCGTCGGCTTCGGGTTGTGGAGCGCTCCGATATAGGACGCGATGAACAGCAGCTGCAACGCCAGTACGCCGATGACGAGCAGCGCGGCCCGTGGAGTGACGGCGTTCTTCACCTCGTCGACGAAAGTCATGACCCCACGGTCCGGGGTGATCGTCGTTCACGCAGTCGGGGCCGGGCTGAATGGCTGAGGGGTGGGCGGGGGTGGCCCGCGCGCTGCTTATCGTACGAATGTTCGAAACTTGGTCTATGGTGGAGAGCGAGGGGGTGGTGAGTACGGATTGGTTCAGGAGGTGCGGGTGCCCGGGTTCACGCATCTGCATACCGTTTCCGGGTTCTCCCTGCGGTACGGGGCCTCGCACCCGGAGCGGCTGGCGGAGCGCGCCTCGGAACGGGAGATGGACGCCCTCGCGCTGACCGACCGCGACACCCTGGCGGGTACGGTCCGGTTCGCCAAGGCCTGTGAGCGGGCGGGGGTGCGGCCGCTCTTCGGAGTGGATCTTGCCGTGGCCCCCGCCGTGCGTGCGGAGGGCGACGGGCGTACGTACCGGCTGCGGGCCCCGGTCCGTGGTGGTGCCTTTGTCGATGAATCCGCACCCCGGGTCACCTTCCTCGCCCGCGACGGCGCCCAGGGCTGGGCCGAGCTGTGCCGCCTCGTCACCGCCGCCCATGGGGCCGTACCCGACGGCGGCCGGCCCCTCGTCGACCGCTCCGCGCTGCCCGCCGAAGGGCTTACCGTGCTGCTCGGACCCGCCTCCGAGGTCGGCAGGGCGCTGGCCGCCGGCCGCCCCGACCGGGCCGCCGCCCTGCTCGCCCCCTGGCGGGAGGTGTACGGCGACGACCTGCGGCTCGAAGCCGTCCACCACGGCCGCGACGGCACCGGACCCGGTTCGCTGCGGCTCGCCGCCCGTACCGTCGGCTTCGCCGCCGAGCAGGGGATACGGGCCGTGCTGACCAACGCCGTCCGGTACGCCGATCCGGGGCAGGGGCCGGTCGCCGATGTGCTCGACTCCGCCCGCAGGCTCGTCCCCGTCGACCCGCGCCGCGCCCCGCTCGACAGTGGTGAGCGCTGGCTCAAGGACGCCCGCGCGATGGCGGAGACCGCCGAGCGGATCACCTCCGCCGCCGGACTCGGCCCCGGCGCCGGGGCGCGACTGCTCGCGGAGACCCGGCACACCGCCGACGCCTGCGTGGTCGACCCCCGGGGCGACATCGGCCTCGGATCCGTCCACTTCCCCGAACCGCACCTCGTCGGCGCGGACCGGCGCACCGCCCAGCGGGTGCTGGCGTCCCGTGCCGCCGCGGGCATGGTGCTGCGCGGCTACGACCGCAGGCGCGAGTACTGGGACCGGATGCACCACGAACTGGACATCATCGCCCACCACGGCTTCGCCTCGTACTTCCTCACGGTCGCCCGAGTGGTGGACGACGTACGGGAGATGAGGGTCCGGGTGGCCGCGCGCGGTTCCGGGGCCGGCTCCCTGGTCAACCATCTCCTCGGCATCGCCCACGCCGACCCGGTCGAGCACGGGCTGCTGATGGAGCGTTTCCTGTCCAAGCGCCGCTTCGTGCTGCCCGACATCGACATCGACGTCGAGTCGGCCCGCCGCCTCGACGTCTACCGCGCGATCATCGGCCGCTTCGGCGCCGAACGGGTCGCCACCGTCGCCATGCCCGAGACCTACCGGGTGCGCCACGCCATCCGTGACGTCGGCGCCGCACTCTCCATGAACCCGGCCGAGACCGACCGGCTCGCCAAGGCCTTCCCGCACATCCGGGCCCGCGACGCCCTCGCCGCCATGGAGGAACTGCCCGAACTGCGGGAAGTGGCGAGGACGAAGGAGAAGTACGGGCGGCTGTGGGAGCTGGTGGAGGCGCTCGACGCACTGCCGCGCGGCATCGCCATGCATCCCTGCGGGGTCCTCCTCTCCGACGCCTCACTGCTGCGCCGCACCCCCGTCATGCCGACCAGTGGTGAAGGCCTTCCCATGGCGCAGTTCGACAAGGAGGACGTGGAGGACCTCGGGCTGCTCAAGCTCGACGTGCTCGGTGTACGGATGCAGTCGGCGATGGCGCACGCGGTCGCGGAGGTGAAGCGGGCCTCGGGTGAGGAGGTGGACCTGGACGCCGTGGAGCCGGGGGACCCGGAGACGTACCGGCTGATCAGGTCCGCCGAGACGCTGGGCTGTTTCCAGATCGAGTCGCCAGGACAGCGCGATCTGGTCGGCAGGCTCCAGCCCGCCACCTTCCACGACCTGGTGGTCGACATCTCGCTGTTCCGGCCCGGCCCGGTCGCCGCCGACATGGTGCGCCCGTTCATCGAGGCCCGGCACGGCCGGGCGCCGGTCCGCTATCCGCATCCCGACCTGGAGGGACCGCTGCGCGAGACGTACGGAGTAGTGGTCTTCCACGAGCAGATCATCGAGATGGTCGCCCTCATGACCGGCTGCGGCCGGGGCGAGGCCGACCGGGTCAGGCGCGGGCTCTCCGATCCCGAGTCGCAGGGCCGGATCAGGCTCTGGTTCGCGCAGCACGCGGCGGCCCGGAAGTACGACGCCGAGGTGATCGCCCGTGCCTGGGAGATCATCGAGGCGTTCGGCAGCTACGGCTTCTGCAAGGCGCACGCGGTGGCCTTCGCCGTACCGACATACCAGTCGGCCTGGCTGAAAGCGCATCACCCGGCGGCCTTCTACGCCGGACTGCTCACCCATGATCCGGGGATGTATCCGAAGCGGCTGCTGCTCGCGGATGCCCGGCGGCGTGGGGTTCCGGTGCTGCCGCTGGATGTGAACCGGTCGGCGGCCGCCCATCGAATCGAACTGGTGTCTGGTGAGGGGGGAGGGAAGAGGAAGGCCTGGGGGCTGCGGCTGGCGCTCTCGGACGTCCATGGGATCAGTGCGGCCGAGGTCGGCCGGATCGAGGCCGGGCAGCCCTACACCTCGCTGCTGGACTTCTGGCAGCGGGCCCGTCCGGGCAAGCCCGCCGCCGAACGGCTGGCCCAGGTCGGTGCGCTGGACGCGTTCGGCGCCAACCGCCGCGACCTGCTGCTGCACCTGTCCGAACTCCACCGCGCCCAGCGCGGCGCGGGCTCCGGCGGCTCGGGTGCGCAGCTTCCGCTCGGCGGCGGGCACCGGACCGGCTCCATCGGTCTGCCCGACCTCAACGAGGCGGAACGGCTCAGCGCCGAACTGGGTGTGCTGAGCATGGACGTCTCGCGCCATCTGATGGGCGATCACCACGCCTTCCTGGAGGAGCTCGGCGCGGTCTCGGCCAAGCGGCTGCGCGAGGCGCGGCACGGAGACACCGTGCTGGTCGCGGGTGCCAAGGCGGCCACCCAGACCCCGCCCATCCGCTCCGGGCGCCGGGTCGTCTTCACCACCCTGGACGACGGTACGGGCCTGGTCGACCTGGCCTTCTTCGACGACAGTCACGCCGCCTGCGCGTACACCGTCTTCCATTCCTGGCTGCTGCTGGTGCGCGGGGTGGTGCAGCGGCGTGGGCCGCGGAGCCTGAGCGTGGTCGGCGCGGCCGCCTGGAACCTGGCCGAGCTGGCCGAACTGCGGCGCACCGGCGGACTCGACGCGGTCGCGGCCCGGCTGGCGGAGGTACCCGTTCCGGAGAAGGAGGAGGGCGCCGCGTCCGACGGGTCCCCGGCGGACGACGGCCGCCGGATCCGGATGCCCACCGGCTACGAGATGAACCCCTGGTCCGACCTCCAGCCGCCCGGCGAGGGGGCGCCCACCGGAAGGAAGCTGTGGCACCAGAGCCCGGGGAGTGCGGGATGAACGAGGTGAGCGGGATGAGCGAGCAGCCCGGAATCCTCTGCCTGCGGTTCCGCCGGGTCGGCGGCGGCCTCCCGGACGGCGCCGGTTACACGGGGCTGCTCGCCCTGCTCGGTTCGTTCACCCCTCTCGTCGAGGCGGCGCCGCCCGACGGCGCACTCGCCGATGCCCGGGGCGCGCTGCGCTACTTCGGGCGGGACGTGGTGGGTCTTGCCTCGGTGATCCGGGTCCGCGCGCTGGCCCTGCACGGCGTGGACTGCGCGATCGGGGCCGCCGAGAACCCGATGCTGGCCCGGATGGCGGTACGGCAGGCCGCGCCCGGGACGACCTTCGTGGTGCCCGCCGGCGGGGCCGCCGCCTTCCTCGCGGACCGGCCGGCCGCCGCGCTGGACGGCGTCGGGGCGGCGACGGCCCGCACCCTGTGCGGCTACGGGCTCGACTCCGTCGGCCGGATCGCGGCCGCCCCGCTCGGCACCCTGCAACGGATCACCGGGGTGCGGACCGGGCGCGAGCTGTGGGAGCGGGCCCACGGCATCGACCGTACGACGGTCGTGCCGAACGCCGCCGCCCGCTCGCTCGCCGCCGAACGGACCTTCCCGCGCGACGAGCTGGACCGCGAGCGGCAGCGGCGTGCGCTCATGTCGCTCACCGAGGAGCTGGGGGCGAGGATGCGCGGCGAGGGGCAGGTGTGCCGCTCGCTCGCGGTCTCCGTGCGCTATGCCGACCGGACCGGGTACGCGACGCTGACCCGCAGCCGTACGCTCCGCGAGCCCACCGCGCACTCCGCGGAGCTCACCGCACTCGCCTACCGGATCCATGACTCGTTCGCCCTGCAGCGGGCCCGGGTGCGGGGGATCGCGCTGCGTGCCGAGGGGCTCGGCGAGGCCGGGCGGGCCGCGCACCAGCTGACCTTCGACCCGGTCGACGAGCGGGCCCGGCGGATCGAGGCGGTCGCGGACCGGCTGCGGGAGAAGTTCGGGCCACGGGCCGTGATGCCGGGGCGGCTCGCGGCCTGAGCCGCGTGCCGGAAGCCGTCCTGAACTGTCCTGAAGCCACGGTTACCGCCGCGTCAGTTTTTACCGACGCGTAACTTCCCACGCAACCTTACTCGTGCGTAAGTTGGCATGAGCACATAGAACGTCGTCAGAACTTGTGGTCCGGGCCGCAGGGTGCACAGACATCGCAACTCCCTTGAGCCGCAAGGAGACCACACGATGCTGCCCTGGACCCGTGCGCCGCGTACCCCACGTGCGCGGACCACCCTCGCCGCACTGTTCCTCGCCGTCGCCGCAGTCGCCACCCCCACGGCCACCGCTGCTGCAGCCGCCCCCACCGCCGTCACGGCCACCTCCCGTGGCTGGAACGACTACTCCTGTAAGCCCTCCGCAGCCCACCCCCGGCCCGTCGTCCTGGTCCACGGGACCTTCGGGAACTCCGTCGACAACTGGCTCGTCCTCGCCCCCTACCTGGTCAACCGGGGCTACTGCGTCTACTCGCTCGACTACGGGCAGCTTCCCGGTGTGCCGTTCTTCAACGGCCTCGGCCCGATCGACAAGTCGGCCGGACAGCTCGCCGCCTTCGTCGACAAGGTGCTCGCCTCCACCGGGGCCCCGAAGGCCGACCTCGTCGGTCACTCCCAGGGCGGCATGATGCCGAACTACTACCTGAAGTTCCTCGGCGGAGCGCCCAAGGTGAACGCCCTGGTCGGGATCGCGCCCGACAACCACGGCACCACCCTCCTCGGCCTGACCAAGCTGCTGCCGTACTTCCCCGGCGCCGAGGACCTGCTCAACGCCGGTACGCCGGGACTCGCCGATCAGGTGGCCGGATCGCCCTTCGTCACCAAGCTCAACTCGGTCCCCGACACCGTGCCCGGCGTGCGCTACACCGTCATCGCGACCAGGTACGACGAGGTCGTGACGCCGTACCGGACACAGTTCCTGGACGGGCCGGACGTGCGCAACGTCCTGCTCCAGGACCTGTGCCCGGTCGACCTGTCCGAGCATGTGGCGATCGGGACCATCGACCGGATCGCCTACCACGAGGTGGCGAACGCCCTGGACCCGGCGCACGCCACCCCGACCACGTGCGCCTCGGTCATCGGGTAGGGACAGGACCGGTCTCGGGCCGGATCGTCCGTCAGAGTCCGCGCCGGGCCGCCGCGGTGGCCCGGCGGCGGGCCGAGACCAGCAGGGCGGCAGCGCCCAGCGCGACCGCGGCGGCGCCACCCATGGCCAGCCGGCCCGTGGCGGCGCTGCCGCCCGTCTCTGCGAGGTTGTCGGCCCCCGCGACGGGGAGATCACCCGACGCGCTGTCCGGCTCCGGGGCATTGGCCGGAGCCGTCGCACCGGCCGCCTCGGTGACGGCCGCGCCCGTACCGGCGTCGTCGTCACCGTGCCCGCCGTGCTCGACCGAGGACTTCTGCGCACCCTCGGTGATCTCCTGCTCGGAGGGCGCCGAAGCGGACGGCGCGGGCACGGCGGCGACGGAACCGCTGCCGCTCGTACCGCCGCCGCCCGCGCCGCCGAAGACCACGTCGGAGCACGCGTAGAACGCCTCCGGGGAGTCCGACCGCTGCCAGACGGTGTACACCAGCTGACGCCCCGAGCGCTCGGGAACGGTGCCGTCGAAGACGTACGAACCGTCCACCAGCTCCGGGTCGGTGGCCTCGGCGAACGGCTTCTCCTCCAGGTCCGACCACTTCAGCGGCTTCGTGGGGTCGTAGCCGGCGGTGGTGAGATACAGCGCGAAGGAACCCCTGTGCGGAGCGGTGGCCCGGAAACGGAAGGTGTGGGAGCCCGCCTTCATATCGGTGGCCGGCCAGTCGGCGCGCGGCAGATCGAGCCCCTTGAACTTGTCGTTGCCCGCACTGCACAGCTTGCCGTCCGGGATCAACTGCCGGTGGTTCCCCGCCGCATTGGCGATGTTGACCCCGTTCCAGTCGTACAGCGCCTGTGTGCCGCCGGCCGCGACCGCGGCCACACAGGCGGCGGACCGCGGGTGTTCCGGACCCTCGGCGAAACACGCCGAGACCCGGCTCACCGGGTCCGTCAGCGATCCGTGCGCAGAGGCCGGAGCAGCGGTCCAAACGGTGAGTACGAGCGGCGTCGCGGCGAGCGCGGCGACGGCGGCGGTCCGGCGGCGGGCGGGGGTGATGGCGGGCATGGTGACGTACTCCTTCAGCGGTCCACGGCGGTGTGCGGGGCGTCCCGGGAAAAGCAAGCTAGCCCGCGCCCGGCCCCGGAAAGGCCCAGGAGAGGGGCTGCCGGTCATCGTTATGACGGGCTTAAGGGGCCACTCAAGAACGCTTAAGACCGGTCCTCCGGAGGGCGACATCCGCCGTTGTCAGTGACGGCTGGCACGATCGGTCCATGACGACGATCGACTGGGATTCAGCCGCCGGCTCCTTCGACGACGAGCCGGATCACGGCCTGCTCGACCCCGTGGTCCGGCACGCCTGGGCACAGCGGCTGGAGAACTGGCTGCCCCGGGAGCGTTCCGAGGTGCTCGACCTGGGCTGCGGCACCGGAAGTCTGGCGCTGCTCGTCGCCGGGCAGGGCCACCGGGTCACCGCCGTGGACCGCTCGCCCCGCATGGTCGAGCAGGCGCGCGCCAAGCTGGCCGGTACGGGGACGGAGGTGCTGATCGGGGACGCCGCCGCGCCGCCGGTCGGCAAGCAGCGGTTCGACGTGATCCTGGCCCGGCACGTGGTGTGGCTGCTCCCCGATCCGGCCGCCGTCCTGCGCCACTGGTTCGGCCTGCTCCGGCCCGGCGGCAGACTGGTCCTGGTCGAGGGCGTGTGGAACGGGGTCGGTCTGTCCGCCCGGCAGCTCTCCGCGCTGATCGCCCCGTTCACCGAGCGCATCCACCACGAGCCGCTCTCCGGCGACCGGGACCTCTGGGGCAAGGAGGTCGACGACGAGCGCTACGCCCTGGTGGCGCGTGCCGAACCTCCGCGCCGGCACACCGAGGTCGTCGACGTACATCTGATCCTCCGCCGGGGCTCCGACGTCCTGCTCGCCCGACGGGCCGGTACGGGGTACGCGGACGGGCTGCTGCACGCGCCGTCCGGGCACGTGGAGGACGGTGAGGACGTCCGGGAGGCGGTGATCCGCGAGACGGCCGAGGAGATCGGGGTGGCGCTGGAGCCGGAGGAACTGCGTACCGCTCTGGTCATGCAGCACCGGGGACCGGGCGGCAGCCCCAGGACGGGCTGGTTCTTCGAGGCGGTGTACGACCCGGAGCGTCCGCCGTACAACCGGGAACCGGACAAGTGCTCCGAGCTGGCGTGGTTCCCGCTGGACGCCCTGCCGGACGACATGGTCGCGTACTGCCGCGCCGGCCTGGACGGCTACCGGACGGGGGAGCATTTCCTGATCCACTGGCACGAGGACGGCGACGCCGTCGCGTTCGAGCCGCGGGGCACCCGGCGGGCCGTCCCGCTTCCGGCCGCAGGGGCCCGCACCGGGCGGCTCCACCACATCGAACTCTGGGTGCCCGACCTGACGGCCGCCACGTCCGGCTGGGGCTGGCTCCTCGGTGAGCTGGGCCATGTCCCGTACCAGCAATGGGCGCACGGGCGCAGCTGGCGGCGGGGCGACAGCTACGTGGTGATCGAGCAGTCGCCCGACCTGGCGCCCGGAGCGTATGAGCGGCGCCGTCCCGGGCTCAACCACCTGGCGTTCCACGTCGAGGACCGGGCCACGCTCGACGCGCTGGTGGCCCGGGCCCCGGAGCACGGCTGGCGGCTGCTCTTCGGTGACCGCCATCCGCGGACGGGCGGTCACGGGCACGTGGCCGCCTACCTGGAGGACGCGGCGGGATACGAGGTGGAGCTGGTGGCCGGCTGAGGGGGTCCCCGCCGGCCGGCGGGGCGTCAGCCCAGCAGGCCGGCGAACCCCTCCGCCGTAAGGGCGAGCCCTTCCAGCTCGTCCAGGGCTGCCACGGCGGCCCTCGCGGCCTCCGGGTCGCGCCCGGCCAGGCCGCTCTCCTCGAACTCGTCCTCGTCCAGCCGCAGTACGGCGGAGCGGTCCGCCGACACCCACAGGTCGAGATCCAGGTCCTCGACGAGCAGCTCCCCGTCCCGCAGCACGGCCGGACGGGTCACGTCGCAGTACCAGCCCTTGAGTTCACCCGCGCCGGTGCGGACCTCCTTCACCGCGAACCAGGCGTCGCGCCAGTAGTGCTCGGTGAAGACGTCGCCCGGCTCGAAGCGTACGAAGCCGAAGTCGCGGACCCCCGGGGCGGCCCAGGGCGCACGCACCGTCACCCGGGTGCCGTCGTCGGCGACCAGGGCGGCGGGATAGCGGATCTTGGTCTTTCCGGCCTTGACCAGGACGACCGTCAGTTCGGACCCAGTCGTCGGTTCGGACCCAGTCGTCGGTTCGGGCTCAATCGATGGTTCGGACTCAGCCGAGTGTGCGGACATGGCGTACCTCCGTGGCACAGATCTCGTAGCCGAACCAGCGGTTGATCGCCAGCATCGGACCGTTGTCGGCGTCGTTGCCGGTGTAGGCGTCGGTGTACCCGGCGGCGCGTGCCCGGTGCAGCGAGTCGTTCTTCGCGAGCTTTGCCAGCCCGCGGCCGCGGTACGCCCGGCGGGTGCCGGTCATCCCCGACCAGTAGCGGTCCACTCCGTCGGTCTCCGCCACGCTGAACGCCGCCACCTCGCCGTCGGCCACCACGACCGAGGTGAGGTGGTGGTCGAGGCCGGGACTGCGCCAGGTCTCCGTCAGCCACTCCTCGTAGTCCGACAGCAGCGCCGGTGTGTCACTGGGTTCGTCCGCGGTGGTCTCGGCATCCGCCTCGAAGAGCGGGCGCGGATCGTCGGCGAAGTCGGCGGCGGTGCGCAGCTCGACAGCGGCCGGGATCTCCTGACGGGGCGGCAGCGTGGCGCCTGCCAGGTCCAGATGGAGGAAGTGCGCAGGCCGGCTCGGTGCGTAGCCGTGCTTCGCTGCGAACGCCAGGTCGCCGGGGGTGTCCAGCACCCAGGTGTAGACCGAGGCCGCGCCGGCCAGGGCCAGATACTCCTCGGCCGTGCGCATCAGCAGCGTGCCCGCGCCCCGGGCGGTCCGCTCCGGGTGGACGAACGTGTTGCAGAACGCCTGCCCCGGCTCGGGACTCTCGTGAGCCAGCCCCACCTGCGCCGTCCCGATGACCTCGCCGTTCTCCTCCGCGACCAGCATCCGGTAGCGCTTGCCGGGATGGGCGGTGGCCAGGTCGAAGACCACCCGCTCCGGTGTGATCACCATGAACGGGAGCGCCGCGCGCCTCACCCGCACCCAGTCCTCGGCGTCGGCGGGCCGGAAATCGCGCACGATGACAGTCATGCCCCGGACCGTACCCGCAGGTCCGGCCCGTTCGCCCCCGATTTTCCGGCGGTGGGGCAGAATCGGCCCGTGACTCTGAAGATCGCCGTTGACCCGGATTCCGGCACCGCTCCGTACGAGCAGCTGCGCACGCAGATCTCCGAACTGGCCCGCTCCGGCGCGCTGCCGGTCGGCTACAAGCTCCCGACCGTCCGCGGTTTCGCGGAGGAGCTGGGCCTGGCGGCCAACACCGTCGCCAAGGCCTACCGGGCCCTGGAGGCGGACGGGGTGATCGAGACGCGGGGGCGCAACGGGACGTTCGTCGCCGCTGCGGGCGACGCCGCCGAACGCCACGCGGCCACCGCCGCACGCGAGTACGCGGAGCAGGCCCGGCGGCTGGGGATGTCCCGGGCGCGGGCCCTGGAGCTGGCGCGGGACGCGGTGCGGGCGGTGTACGAGGATTGAGGTGAGGGCCGGGGCGGGGCTCAGAGATACAGACCCGCGTCCGCTCCCGAGTCCTGCTTGGGGACCGATGCCGGGCCCGTGCCGCGGCGCAGGGCGTACAGCTCCGCCAGGGTCGTGCCCTCGCGGGCCGCGTCCCGGCCCAGGCCCTCCTCCGTACCGAGCCAGGCCACCGACTCCTTGCGGGTCAGCGGTCCCACCTCGATACGGGCCAGGCAGCGGCCGGGCCTGACGACCGCCGGGTGCAGTCGCTCCAGGTCCTCGTTGGTCGTCACGCCCACCAGCACGTTGCGGCCCTGGCCCAGCAGCCCGTCCGTGAGGTTCAGCAGCCGCGACAGCGCCTGGCCGGCCGTGTGCTTGGCCTCGCCGCGGATCAGCTCGTCGCAGTCCTCCAGGAGCAGCAGGCGCCAGCGGCCCTTCGCGCTGCCGTCGTCCTCGCCGATCGCGATGTCCATCAGATAACCGACGTCGTTGAAGAGCCGCTCGGGATCGAGCACGCAGTCGACCTGGCACCAGTCCCGCCAGGACCGGGCCAGGGTGCGCAGGGCTGACGTCTTGCCGGTCCCGGGCGGGCCGTGCAACAGGAGCAGCCGGCCCGCGATGTCGTCAGGGGTGACCTTCATCAGCCGGTCCATGGCAGCGGCCACGGGCGCGGTGTAGTTGGAACGGACCTCGTCCCATGTACCGGCCGCGATCTGACGGGTCGTGCGGTACGGGCCGCGGCGCGGCGAGACGTACCAGAAGCCCATCGTCACGTTCTCCGGCTGGGGCTCCGGCTCGTCCTGGGCGCCTTCCGTGGCCTCGTCGAGCACCTTGCCGGCCAGTTCCGGGCTGGTCGCGGTGACCGTGACATCGGCGCCACGGTTCCACCGTGAGATGAGCAGGGTCCAGCCCTCGCCCTCGGCCAGCGTGGCGCTGCGGTCGTCGTCGCGCGCGGCGCGCAGCACCTTCGCCCCCTCGGGCAACAGCGTGGCGCTCTTCTTCACCCGGTCGAGCGAGGAGCTGTGCGAGTACGGCTGCTCGCCCGTCGCGAAGCGGCCGAGGAACAGCGCGTCGACGACGTCGGCCGGTGAGTCGCTGTCGTCGACGGTGAGCCGGATCGGCAGCGCGGACTCGGGGTTGGCAGACATGCCGCCCATGATCCGGCACGTGCGTATCCGGCGCACCCAGGTTTCGTCACCTGCTGTTCCGGTCCGGCACGCGGCGCCGTGGCGGCCGGTGCGCCGATATGACACGAACTCAGGGAACCGGCGGAAAAAGCTCACCCGATCGACTTGGCATGAACACTTCCGGAATGGGCTTCGCTGCTGCTACCACGGATGTGGCAGAGATCCTGTCGGCCGGTCCAAGGGAGCTTCCATGAAAATATCCAGACTCATGGCGTTATCGTCCTCACTCCTGCTCGGTGCCGTCATCGCCCTGACCGGGGCAGCCACCGCGAACGCCGCACCGTCCGTCCAAGCCGTCGACTACGTCGCGCTGGGCGACTCCTACTCCTCGGGAGTCGGCTCCGGCGGCTACATCAGCTCCAGCGGTGACTGCAAGCGCAGCACCCTCGCCTACCCCTCGCTCTGGGCGGCCGCCCACGCACCCGCCTCCTTCGCCTTCACCGCCTGCTCGGGTGCCCGCACCAACGACGTGACCGCGAGTCAGCTCGGACCGCTCACCGCCTCGACCGACCTCGTCTCGATCTCCATCGGCGGCAACGACGCAGGGTTCGCCGATGTCATGACGACCTGTGTCCTCCAGTCGGAGGCCACCTGCCTCAACCGGATCGCCACCGCCCGCGGCTACGTGGACTCCACGCTGCCCGGCCGGCTCGACTCGGTGTACGACGCGATCAGCGCCAAAGCCCCGTCCGCCCACGTCGTCGTGCTCGGCTACCCCCGCTTCTACAAGATCGGCGGCAGCTGCGTCGTCGGCCTGAGCGACAAGGTGCGCACCGCCATCAACGGTGCCGCCGACTACCTCAACGCGGCCACCGCCAAGCGTGCCGCCGACCACGGCTTCACCTTCGGTGATGTCGCCGGGCCGTTCACCGGGCACGAGATCTGCTCCGGAAGCGTCTGGCTGCACAGTCTCAACTGGCTCAACATCGGCGAGTCGTACCACCCCTTCGCCGCCGGGCAGTCCGGTGGTTATCTGCCCGTCCTCAACTCGCTCGACTGATCGGCGCGGGCTGCGCCCACGCCGTGCGCGGCGCCCGTCACGCCGCCTGCCGCAGGAGCCTTGCAGGTCAGGGCCCCTTCCGGTGGGCGGCCCCGATGGGCTTGATCTGTGCGGACATTGACGATGTGTCCAACTCGCCCTGGAATCGGGCAGATTCGCAGACAGGTCGTCAACCTCCGTATGTGTGTGCTCAATCCTGTGCCCGGGATACACGCGTGTCGCCACGGGGCGATAGGGTTAACCTGCCCGGGCCGGGTGCCCTCGTACGGGTGGGGAGTGACATGGAACAGATAACGATGCGCAGCAGGCCGCGTGTGCCTGCCATTACATGCGGGAGCGGTGCGACGAGTTCGCGCCTCGACCGCCATCTCGCGGTGCTGGGCGGCCCCGCCGTCCCGCAGCGTGAGTCCGCGGAGGCGACGCTGCTGATGCTCGAGCTCACCTCGCGCGACGTCGCGCACACCCGCCGGAGCAAGAGCGCGAGGGTCTCGCTCTTCGCTCCGCTGCGGCGACTGCGGCGCTCGCTCTTCGGCAGCCGCCGCTGATCCGACGCCCGGTCCCGGCCTCGCGCTGCTGCCCGCTCTTCCGTCATCCCCGGAGCCGGCAGTGGCGCGTCGCCATGTCCGCGTGAGCCTCTTGCCCGCCGGTGGGGTGGGCCGCGAGGTAATTCGGTGCCGAAGTACTTCTACACTGTCCGCATGCCCGAGAAGCGAGCCGCGCGCCTGAGTCCCGACGAACGAAGGGCGCAGTTGGTCACGATTGGCGTGGACATGCTCTCCGATCGCTCGCTGGACGAACTCTCCACCGACGATGTGGCACGCCGCGCCGGGATCTCCCGGGGGCTGCTCTTCCACTACTTCGACTCCAAGCGCGACTTCTACCGCTCCATGGTGCAGCGGGAGTGCGACGACTTCGCCGCAGCCATGGAGCCGGACCCCTCACTGGAGCCCGTCGCCTGGCTGCGGTCGTTCATCGCCGGCTTCACGGCGTACGTCACGGAGCACCGCAGGGTCTATCTCGCGCTGGTCCGGGGCGCCGCCGGCAGCCATCCGGCGGTGGAGGACATCGTCGAGTCCACGCGCACCCTCGTGGCCCGGCGCGTGGCGGAGGGCCAGCGACGGCTCGGGATGCCGGACTCGCCCCGGCTGATGGTCGCCGCCCGGGCCTGGATGGCCTTCGCCGAGGAGGCCGTCACCAACTGGCCGCTCGACGAGCCGGATGCCCTCGACGCCCTCGGCGCCTTCCTGGAGTCGGGTTTCATCGCCCTGCTGGGCACACTGGACCGACCGGTCGCACTGCCCGGCTGAGCCGGTGCCGTCATTCGCCGCCGCGCGAGTAGAGGCGTACGGACAGCGGCACGGCGACCGCGAGCAGCACCGCCGACCAGAGCAGCGTTCCGGCCACCGGATGGGCGACCGGCCAGGCGGCGTCGGCGGCCGGTGCGGCGTTGCCGAAGAGGTCGCGGGCGGCCGCGGCGACGGCGCTGATCGGATTCCACTCCGCGAGCGTGCGCAGCCAGCCCGGCAGGTTGTCGGTCGGGATGTACGCGCTGGAGAGCAGCGGCAGGATGAACGTGGACGCGCCCAGTTGTCCGGCGGCCTCCTCGTTCCGGATCAGGAGCCCCAGCCAGCAGCCCACCCATGACGTCGCGAACCGGAACAGCAGCAACAGTCCGAACGCGCCCACCGCGGCGGCCGGGCCGCCCTCGATCCGCCAGCCCACGGCGAGGCCGGCCAGCATCAGCGGGAGCAGGCCGGCGGCCGTGGTCAGCACATCGGCGGCGGTCTGCCCGAACGGCACGGCGGACCGGCTCATCGGCAGGGTGCGGAACCGGTCCATCACGCCCCGGTGGCAGTCCTGCGCGGACTGGAACATGCCCGTCATGACGCCGTTCGCCGCGGTCGCCGCCAGCAGTCCGGGCACCAGGAAGGCGCGGTACTCCTGGCCGGGGACGGCCAGGGCGCTGCCGAAGACGTACCCGAAGAACAGCAGCATCGTGATCGGCATGGTCTGAGTGAGGATCAGGACGCCCGGGGCCGCCTTGATCCGTTGCAGATGGCGGCCGAGCACGGCCAGGCCGTCCGCGACGGGTGTGTGCCCGGGGGCGGTGGCGTCCGCCGTCCGTCGCTCCGTCACCAGTGCGTCGGTGCTCATGCTGCCGTCTCCTTGATGGGGGTGCTGCGCCCGGTCAGGCGCAGGAAGACCTCGTCGAGGGTGGGCGGGCGCAGGCTCGCGTCGATCACCGCCGCGCCCGCCGCGTCCAGTTCGCGGACGATCCGGGGCAGGGTGAGCGAGGTGTCCGTGGTGACCGCGCCCACCGTGCGGCGCTCGTGGTCGAGTACCGGCTCGGTGCCCGTCAGCCGGTCCAGCACGGCCGCGGCGGGACCGAGCGCGGAGGCGTGCGCGACGACGACCTCGGCGTAACTGCCGATGCCGGCCTTCAGTTCGGCGGGGCTGCCGCTGTGCGCGGCCCGCCCGCTGTCGACGAGCACGATCTCGTCGGCCAGCTGATCGGCCTCCTCCAGATACTGCGTGGTGAGCAGGACGGTGGTGCCGTGTCCCGCCAGCTCCCGTACCGCCGCCCAGATCTGGTTGCGGCTGTGCGGGTCGAGCCCGGTGGTCGGCTCGTCCAGGAACAGCACCTGCGGGCGGGCCAGCAGGCTGGCGGCGAGATCCAGGCGGCGGCGCATCCCGCCCGAGTAGGTGCGGGCCGGGCGGTCGGCGGCTTCGGTCAGCTCGAAGCGTTCGAGGAGCTCGTCGGCCCGGGTGCGGGCCACCTCGCCCCGGTACTTGAGCAGCCTGGCGAAGAGCCGCAGGTTCTGCCGGCCGGACAGCTCGCCGTCGACGGAGGCGCTCTGCCCCGTGACGCCGATCACCGCCCGTACGGCCCCGGCCTCTCGCACCACGTCGTGGCCCGCGATCCGGGCGCTGCCACCGTCCGGCGCGGTGAGCGTGGTCAGGACGCGGACGGCGGTGGTCTTGCCGGCGCCGTTGGGCCCCAGCACCCCGCAGACGGTGCCTTCGGCGACGGCCAGATCGAGGCCGCGCAGCGCGTGGACGTCGCCGTAGCGCTTCTCCAGACCTTCACTAAGTACAGCGTACGTAGTTGTCATGCCGCAACGGTACCGCACTACGTACGGTGTACGTAACTACCATGGTGATCGAGGTGATGATCAATGGTGGGGCGACCCGCAGTGCCGGAAGTGATCTGGGCGCGTCCCGAGCGTGCGGGGCGTGGTCCCAAGCCCGCGTTCAGCCGGGCGGACATCGCGGCGGCAGCCGTGCGCATCGCGGACGCGGAGGGGCTCGACGCGGTGTCGATGCGGAAGGTGGCGGCCGAACTCGGCTGCGGCACCATGTCGCTCTACAACTACGTCCCCCGCAAGGAGGACCTGTACGAGCTGATGCTTGACGCGGTCAGCGCCGGCTACGACTACCCGGCCCCGTCCGGTGACTGGCGCGCCGATCTCCTCGCCCTCGCCCACCAGGCCCGGGGGATGATGCGCCGCCACATCTGGGTGCCCCGGCTGATGTCCCCGGTGTACGGGTTCAGCCCGAACGCCTTGCGGTACCTGGAGTACGCGCTGAGCTGTCTGGACGGGGTCGACGCGCGTTTCGGCGAGAAGATGGAACTCGTCGCCATGCTCAACGGCGTGGTCACCACCTACACCGCCAACGAGATCGCCACGGCGGAGCGCAGCCGGTCGCTGCCCTGGTCCGAGGAGCAGGAGCAGACCGCCCGCACCGGGTACCTGATCAGCCAGATCATGACCGGGAAGTACCCGCGGATGGCGGCCGGATTCGCCGAGGATCCCGGGCCGATCGATCTGGACGCCGTGTTCGACCGGGCGCTCGCCCGGGTGCTGGATTCCTTCGGCCGCGGGTAGGGCGGGTGCGCCGGACGGGCCGGTTCACAGCAGCGCGAACTGGCCGTCCGGGCCCTCCTCCTGGTGGTCGAGCACGGATGCCGGACGCCGGGCCGCCACCGGCACCGGCAGCACACCCGCCGCCCGCAGTTCGGGCACGCCGATCTCCGGACCCTCCGCCAGCTCCTCCTGCCGCGGCCGCAGTTCGGCGAGCAGGGCGAGCAGCGTGATCAGTTCCAGCAGCTCCGACGTCCACTCCTGCGGCCAGGCGCGGGGCAGCACGGCCTCCAGGCCGCCGGCCCCGGGCGCCGCCGTCCGGCGCCCGAACCACAGTTCCAGCACCCGTACGCCGCCCACCCGGAACTCCCACGCACCGGCGGGCACCGGCGAGATGCGGCCCGTACCGAGGCTCAGCACCTGCTCCTCGGGATCGTAGGAGAGCTCCGACGGTGCGGGCGGCACAGCGGCCCGCACGTAGGGGCGCCGGCCGCCCGGCAGCCGGGGGCGTTCCCCGCCCCGGGCCCCGCGCAGCTGGACCCGCAGCAGCTCGTGCCCCAGCTCCACGCCCGCCGCCCAGCGCGCGGTGTCCGCGGGCAGCGGCACCGCGCAGCCGTCCGGAGTGCGGCGGGCCGCCGCGAGGATCCATGCCAGTACCGACTCGGCGGTGACCGCGTCCCCGTGGCGGGCCCGCAGCAGGCCGAGCAGCCCGGGGGCCAGGTTGGGTTCGCCGCCGCCGGGACGCCGGAACAGCGGACGGATCCGGCCGGGCCGCCCCGCGGGGGAGTGGCCGTCGGGGAGCAGCGCGGTCACCGAGAGGGCGGGGCCGGTGTCCTGGGGCACCCGGCCGTGCTCGAGGAGGAAGAGCTGATGGCCGTCGGCGACCCGCCACAGTTCGGGCCGGGCCACGTCGATCAGGCGGTGGTCGGGGAGCAGCCACTGCTCGTCGAACGGCCCGTGCAGGATCCGTACCGGCTCCGGGTACGGCCCCGGCTCACGGGCGAACCGGCCGGTGCCGGTGGACTGCCCGGGCAGGGCCGCCACCGGGGTCTGCGGGCTGCGCGTGCGGGTGGGCCCGAAAAGCTGCTCGCGTTCGGTGTCGGGGGCCCGGACGAGCCGCTCCCAGCGGGCCCTGAGGGAGCCCGCGTCGGGGGCCGTCACCCAGGGGCGCCCGGTTCTGAGCGGCCGCACCGACCAGGGCATGAGGTCGTCGAGGAGCGGGCTGTGCGGGCTCTCGCCGGAGCCGGCCGCTGCCGGAGCTGCCACCGTGTCGTCCTCCCCGTCGCCACGTCTGCCGCCGTCCCCGGCATCGTAACGGCGCCGCCACGGGTCCCGGCAGGGCGCCCGCCGGCCCGGGCCGCCGCCGCTGCCGTCAGTGGGTCTCCACCGTGACCGAGAAGGAGAACCGGTCACCCCGGTAGCGGATCTGGGCCACATCGACCACCCGGCCGCTCTCGTCGTACGCCACCCCCGTGTAGTACAGGATCGGGCTGAGCAGCGGGACCCGGAGCAGTCCGGCGGTGGCCGGGTCGGCGAGCCGGGCCTCGACCGTGTCGGTGATCCGGGCGATCGGGACGCCGGCGCGGTCGCGCAGCACCTTGGTCATCGGCCAGCGTTCGAGATCGGCGGGGTCGATCCCGGCCGCGGCCTCCGGATGGACCCAGTTCTGCGCCCAGTTGGTGGGTTCGCCGGTGTCCTCCTCGCACCGCAGGCGCCGGTAGCCGACGACTTCGGGGCACCCGGGGAAGTACTCCGCGACATCGCCCGGCACCGGGGACGGGCCGTGGTCGAGCAGGGTGGTGCGCTCGCCCGACTGCTGGGCGACGATCGCGTCGATCGAACCCATCAGCCGCACCGGCGACACCCGGCGTGCGCGGGGCTCGATGAACGTGCCGCGCCGCCGGTGCCGGCTGATCAGCCCCTCCGTCTCCAGCTCCTTGAGCGCCTGACGCATCGTGAGGACGCTGACGCCGTAGTGTGCGGCGAGCTGTTCCTCGGTCGGCAGCCGCAGGGTGGCGTCCGCGGTACGGCCCAGTATCGAGGCCCGCAACGACTGCGAGACCTGGTACCACAGCGGGAGCTTGCGGTTCAGGACCAGCGAGTCGGGCGCGAAGGCGGCTCCCGGGGCCGTGGGGGGCGTCTCGGCGGGCTGCGGCACCTGGGTCACCTGTATTCGTCGTCGCTGCGGCACGGGGCCCTTGCGGCCTGAAGTGGTACGAGGCCCTTACGGCCTGAAGTTGCGGCTCAGACCCTGCCACACGTCGTCGTAGCCGTGCTGAAGATGTCCGGCCGTCGCCGCCTGCCCGGTCGCGGTGACCGGCCAGCGGGTCTCGAACATGAAGGCCAGACCGTCGTCGATCTTCTGCGGCTTCAGCTCCGCCGTGCTCGCCCGTTCGAAGGTCTCCCGGTCCGGGCCGTGCGCCGACATCATGTTGTGCAGGGAGCCGCCGCCGGGTACGAAGCCGCCCTTGCCGGCCGTCTTCGCGTCGTACGCGCCCTCGATCAGGCCCATGTACTCGCTCATGACGTTGCGGTGGAAGTACGGCGGCCGGAAGGTGTCCTCGCCCACCAGCCAGCGCGGCGCGAACACCACGAAGTCGACCCCGGCCAGACCGGGAGTGTCCGAGGGCGACGTCAGCACCGTGAAGATCGACGGGTCCGGGTGGTCGTAGCTGACCGAGCCGATGACGTTGAACCGGCGCAGGTCGTAGACGTACGGGGTGTGGTTGCCGTGCCAGGCGACCACGTCCAGCGGCGAGTGGTCGTACGTCGCCGACCAGAGGTTGCCGCAGTACTTGTTGACCACCTCGACCGGGCGCTCCACGTCCTCGTACGCGGCGACCGGGGCGAGGAAGTCCCGGGCGTTCGCCAGGCCGTTGGCGCCGATCGGGCCGAGGTCGGGGAGAACGAAGGGACTGCCGTAGTTCTCGCAGACATAGCCGCGGGCGGTGGTGTCGAGCAGCTCGACCCGGAAGCGGACACCGCGCGGGATCAGTGCCACATGGCCCGGTTCGGCGCGCAGCAGGCCCAGTTCGGTGCGCAGCAGGAGGCCGCCGTGCTCGGGGACGATGAGGAGCTCGCCGTCGCTGTCGCTGAACACCCGGTCGTTCATGGTGGTGTTGGCGGCGTAGAGGTGTACGGCCATGCCGCTGCGCTCGGCCGCGTTGCCGTTTCCGCCCAGCGTCCACAGACCGGAAAGGAAGTCCGTGCCGGGCGCGGGCTCCGGGAGCGGGTCCCAGCGCAGCCGGTTGGGGTCCGGGACGGTCTCGGCGAACGGGGCGGTGCGCAGGGCGCCGTTGTCGGTCCGGGTGAACGGCGGGTGGGCCGCGGAGGGGCGGATCCGGTAGAGCCAGGAGCGGCGGTTGTGGACGCGCGGCTCGGTGAAGGCCGAACCGCTGAGCTGCTCCGCGTAGAGCCCCAGCGGGGCGCGCTGGGGCGAGTTGCGGCCGTGCGGCAGCGCCCCCGGCACCGCTTCCGAGCTGTGCTGATTGCCGAATCCGGCGGAGTGCGCGAGCCCTTCCGCCGTCTTCCGCGCCTGCTCGATGCCGCTCATATGTGCTCCCGGTGCATGAGAATCCTGGAATCCTATGCTTAACCGTAGGAATCGAAGTGCCGGGAGTCAACGGCATTCGTGCGGCACAGGGGGGTTCCAAAAGATGAACAATGCTCTACTCTCCGGCTCATGTCGTGGACACGAAGACTTCTGGTGGTTCTGGCGGCGCTCGCGGCCGCCCTGCTCGCGGCCCCGGCCGCCCAGGCGCACGAGGAGCGGCCGGTCACCTTGCCCGACGGCACCGGCAGCGTTCCCACGTACCGCACGGGCGAACCCGATCTCCTGGTCTGCAAGGGCGACCGGGCCGACTTCGAGCGCCGGATATCCGGTTTCCCGGACGCCCTGCGGGCCAGGAACCTGACGCTCTTCGACCGGTGCCTGAAGTCCGGCTACCGCCATCTCCAGCAGGCCGTCGACGCCGTCACCGGGCCCGGGAAGAACATCGCGATCCTGCCCGGCCTGTACGAGGAGGAGCCCTCGCTCCCGGCGCCGAAGGGGGAGTGCGCGCGGCTGAAGGCCCCCGACTCGCAGCTCGGCTACCAGATCCTGAGCTACGAACAGCAGGCGAAGTGCCCGCACAACCAGAACCTGGTGGCGATCCTCGGCAAGAAGGACCTCCAGATCGAGGGCACGGGCGCCGCGCGCACGGACGTCGTCATCGACGCCAAGTACCAGAAGCTCAACGCCGTCCGCGCGGACGGCTCGGACGGGGTGTACTTCAAGAACTTCACCGCCCAGCGCACCACGTTCAACTCGCTGTACATCCTGGCCCAGGACGGCTTCGTCATCGACGACGTCCTGACCCGGTGGAACGACGAGTACGGCTTCCTGACCTTCGCCGGCGACCACGGCCTGTACAAGAACTGCGAGTCCTACGGCAACGGCGACTCCGGCATCTACCCGGGCAGCGCGTCGGACATCAACGACGGCTACGGCTACGAGGTGCCGCGCTACTCGATCGAGATCACCGGCTGCCGCAGCCACCACAACATGGTCGGCTACTCGGGCACGGCGGGCGACTCCGTCTACGTCCACGACAACGAGTTCGACCACAACATGGGCGGCGCCTCGATGGACAGCGCCTTCCCCGGCCACCCCGGGCTGCCGCAGAACCACGCCCGCTTCGAGCGCAACCTGATCCACGACAACAACGCCGACTACTACCCGTACGTCGCCGACGGCACCTGCGCCAAGCCGCCCGTCGAGCGCGGATACGAGGACGGGGTGGTCTGCCCGCAGATCTCCATGCCCCCCGGTACCGGCATCATCACCGCCGGCGGCAACTGGAACCTCTACGAGAACAACTGGGTCTACGGGCAGAAGCGCGCCGCCTTCTTCCTGAGCGCCGTGCCCGCCTTCATCCGGGGCGAGGACGCCCTCGGCAAGCAGACCGACACCTCGCACCACAACCGGTACGCGAACAACCACCTCGGCACCGACAAGCAGGGCCGCTCGCGCCCCAACGGCACCGACGTGTGGTGGGACGGCCAGGGCGCGGGCAACTGCTGGCAGTCCGACGCGGGCGCGTCCACCCCGCGCTCCCTGCCCTCGTGCGGTTCCGGGCGCGGCTCCGTCACCGGCAGCACCGACCGGCTGGTGGGGGAGCCCGTCAAGCTCGCCCAGTTGCTGGTCTGCGCCGACTACAACGTGCAGGCGCGCCGGCTGCCGGCCGGCTGCGACTGGTACGGGGCGCGCGGCATCGAGCGCGTCGAGGTGCAGGCGTCCCTCGGTGTCGCGGTGGTGCTGGTGCTGGTCGGCGGAGTGCTGTGGTGGCGTCGGCTGCGGGCCGACCGGCTCGCCACGGCCGCCACGGTGCTCGGCCTCATCGGCCTCGTACTGGACGTGGCCGGGTCGACCACGGGCCTGGCCGCCACCTATGTGCCCGCCCTCGCGCTGCTGCTGACGGGGCTCTGGTGGTCGGGCATCGGGATGGCGCTGCGCCGGGAGCGGCCGGGGCTGGGCTGGACCACGGTGGCGCTGGGCGGGCTGACGCTGCTCGACGCGCTGGACAAGGGCGTGTTCATGATCCCGTGGATCCCGCTGAGCCCGGCCTGGGTACGGGGGCTGCTCGGCCTGGTCTGGGTGGTGTGGGCCGTCGTGGCCGCCGCCCGCCACGGTGAGCGCGCGACGGGGACGCCGGAGGCGGACGCGAGAACGGAAGGGTGCGAGGAGCCCGCTGCGGATCCGGCCATCGGCTCCGGGGGCGCGGTGGTTGCGGGCGGACCCGTCCGGCCGGCCCCGTCCACCCCGCCGTCCGCGGAACCGAAGGGGGAGCCGTCGTGAACCGACACCCGAACCGGGCGTGGGCGCCGCCCCGTGGACGCGGCTCCGCGGCCGTCCTGCTCGCCGCCGCCCTCCTGCTGGGCGCGAGCGCCTGCGGGGGGCGGGCCACCACCCACCACAAACCGGGCACCAGCCATGAGCAGGCCACCGGCAGCAACGGCCGGCTCCTGGCCGCGGACGACGGCTCCGGAAGCCGGCTGCGCCAGGTCGACGCCCAGGGCGCCCCCGAAGTCACCCTCGCCGCGCGGCCCGACTCGGAGGACGGCTGGAACGTCCACCTCTCCGTACGCAACTTCCGGTTCACCCCGGACAGCGTCGGCGGCGCCGCGCTCCTCGGACGCGGCCACGCCCGGCTCTTCCTCGACGGCCACCCCCTCGCCCGGGTCTACGGCACCTGGTTCCACCTCCCCAAGTCGCTCCTGCGCACCGCCGGGGGCGGCACCCGGCTGACCGCCCGCCTCTACGCCGACGACCACACCGCCTGGGCGGTCGGCTCCGCCCCGGTCCAGGCCACCACCACCCTGGGCGGCGCCACCTCCGCACCCGCACCCGCGCCCACCTCCACCCCCGACGCCACCGCGGAGATATCGATCCGCGACGGCAAGGTCGACCCCGCTCCGGGTCGCACCGAGGTCAGGAAGGGCCGGACCGTGCGCCTCCTCGTGCGCAGCGACCGCGACGACACCCTGCACGTCCACGGCTACGACAAGGAGGCGCGGCTGCCCGCCGGCCGGACCGTCACCCTCACCTTCACCGCCGACCGCACCGGGCTCTTCGAGGTCGAGACGCACGAGTCCGACCTGCTCCTGACCCAACTCGTCGTACGGTGACGGCCCTCGACGATTCCGGTGCCGTGAGCGTCCTCGCCCACGGCATCGGCGCCCAGCACGACCTGCCCCTCTCACCCTTCTACGCCTTCGCGGGAGCGTTCGCCGCGCTCTTCGTCTCCTTCCTCGCACTCGGCCTGCTCTGGTCCGCCTCCCGGTTCCGCGGCGACCGGGCGGGCCGCCCCCTGCCGGCCGCCGTCCAGCGCGCGGCCGACGCCCGCCCCACCCGCATCGCCGTCCGCGCGCTCGGCCTGGCCGCCGCGCTCCTGGTCGTGCTGTACCTCGTCCTCGGCCCGGCCGACCCGGACCGCAACCCGGGCCCGGGCGCCGTCTACGTACTCCTGTGGGTCGGGCTCGTCCCCGCATCGTTGCTGCTCGGCCCCGTCTGGCGGCTGCTCAACCCGCTGCGCACCCTCCATCTCCTCGGCTGCCGCGTGCTCCGCCGCGACCCGGCCGCCGGCCGGCCCCTTCCCCCGCGCGTCGGGATGTGGCCCGCGGCGGCGGGGCTCCTCGCCTTCACCTGGCTCGAACTCGTCGCCCCCGACCCCGCCTCACCCACCGCCCTGCTCCTCTTCCTCGCCCTCCACTCCGCCGCCCAGCTCGCGGGCGCCGCCCTGTACGGCGCCCGCTGGTTCGGCCACGCCGACGCCTTCGAGGTGTACTCGGGCCTCCTCGCCCGGCTCTCCCCGCTCGGCCGCCGCCCCGCCGACCGCCGACTCGTCCTGCGCTCCCCGTTCAACGGACTCGACGCCACGCCCCAGCTCCCCGGGCTCGTCGCCACCGTCTGCGTGATGCTCGGCTCCACCGCCTACGACGGCTTCTCCGACGCGCCCTCCTGGATCACCACCGTCCAGACCTCGGCCCTGGGCCGTACCACCACCGCCACCCTCGGACTCCTCGGCGCCGTCGTCCTCGTCGCCGCCCTCTACGCCCTGTGCGCCGGAGCCACCCGGCTTCTCTCCGGCCAACTGCCGCACCCCCTCACCGCCTTCGCGCACTCCCTCGTGCCGATCGCCCTCGGCTATCTGGTGGCCCACTACTTCACACTCTTCGTCACCGAAGGGCCGCGTACCGTCATGGTGGCATTCGGCACCGACAATCCCGCACCGCCCGAACCGCCCCTGGGCCCGGGCGGCGTCGCCACGCTCCAGGTCCTCGCGATCGTCGTCGGCCATGTCCTGGGCGTCGTTGCCGCCCATGACCGCTCGGTCCGGCTCTTCCCGCCCGGCCGTGCCGTCGCCGGCCAGCTGCCGCTCCTGGTCCTGATGGTCGCGTACACGATCGGCGGACTGGCCCTGCTGATCGCCTGAGCCCGGGTCGTCCTCGCCCCGGAGCCCGAGTCCGGGGGCGCACCCCCGCCCCCGGCCGAGGAGGCCCACGGCATCATGGAACCCGTGCCCCATGCGAACACGAACCTCCGCCGCGCCCCCGTTCAGCAGCGCAGCGCCGAACGCCTCGCCCGGATACTCGACGCCTGCGCCGAACTCCTCGACGAAACCGGCTACGAGCAGCTCTCCACCAGGGCCGTGGCCGTGCGCGCCGGAGTTCCCATCGGCTCCGTCTACCGGTTCTTCTCCAACAAGCGGGCCCTGGCCGACGCGCTGGCCCGCCGCAACCTGGACAGCTACGCCGAGCGGATCACCGCCCGGCTGGCCACCATCCCGGCCGGCGACTGGCGGCGCGCCATCGACGCCGTGCTCGACGAGTACCTGGCGATGAAGAGCGCGGTCCCCGGCTTCTCCCTCATCGACTTCGGAGCCCCCGCACCCGACGGCGACCCGGCCGACGACGCCAACCAGCGCGTCGCGGGCCGGCTCACCGAACTGCTCGCCGGACATCTGGACCGCGAGCCCGACGACGGTCTCCTGCGGTCCATCCTGGTCTGTGTGGAGGCCGCCGACGCCCTGCTCCAACTCGCCTTCCGTGCCGACCCGTCCGGCGACCGGGCCATCGTCGCCGAGACCCGGGTGCTGCTCCAGGCCTACCTCGCGCGCGTACTGGACTGAGCTGGACCGGCCCCGCGGCAACCATCTCGGCCGCACACCTCCCCAGCATGCGTACCGGTCGGTATGCTCGGCCGTGCTTGCTCATGTCCGCGCGCCACCGCTGCCGCCGCCCGGGAGGGCCCATGCCGCACGACCCCAGCAGCTCCCGTACCGCCCTGCGCATCTGCCCCCTCTGCGAGGCCACCTGCGGGCTCACCCTCACCATCGAGGGGACCAGGGTCACCGGCGCCCGCGGCGACCGGGAGGACGTGTTCAGCAAGGGGTTCATCTGCCCCAAGGGCGCCTCGATCGGCGGCCTCGACGAGGACCCCGACCGGCTGCGCACCCCTCTCGTCCGCAAGGGCGGCGTGCTGACCGAGGCGAGCTGGAGCGAGGCGTTCGACGCGATCGCCCGCGCCGTGCCGGCTCTCGCGCGGGAGCACGGGCCGCAGTCCGTCGGCGTCGTCCTCGGCAACCCCAACGTGCACACCATGGCCGGCGCGCTCTACCCGGCGGCCCTGCTCGCCGCCCTGCGCACCCGGGCGCTGTTCACCGCGAGCACCCTGGACCAGATGCCCAAGCACGTCTCCAGCGGGCTGCTCTTCGGCGACCCGAACACCATCCCGGTGCCGGACCTGGACCGCACCGACCACCTGCTGATGCTGGGCGCCAACCCCCTCGAATCCAACGGCAGCCTGTGCACCGCCCCCGACTTCCCCGGCAGGCTCAAGGCGCTGCGCCGCCGCGGCGGCAGCCTCACGGTCATCGATCCGCGCCGCACCCGCACCGCGCGCCTCGCCGACCGGCACGTGGCCATCCGCCCCGGAACCGACGCCCTCCTGCTCGCCGCGATGGCGCACGTCCTGTTCGAGGAGAAGCTGACCGACCCCGGCGCGCTCGCGGACCATGTCGAGGGGATCGACGAAGTCGCCTACGCGGTACGTGACTTCACCCCGGACGCCGTCGCCGCGGCCTGCGACGTGGACGCCGCGACCATCCGTACCCTCGCCCGGGAGCTGGCCGCCGCCCCCACCGCCGCCGTGTACGGCCGCATCGGCAGCTGCACCGTCGAGCACGGCACCCTCGCCAGCTGGCTCGTCGACGTACTCAACGTCCTCACCGGCAACCTCGACCGCCCCGGCGGCGCCCTCTTCCCGCTCTCCGCGACCGCCCGGGCCCCGCGCCCCGCCGCGCCCGGCAAGGGATTCACCCTGGGGCGGTGGGCGAGCCGGGTCTCCGGTCACCCCGAGGCCAAGGGCGAACTGCCCATGTCCGCACTGGCCGAGGAGATCGGCACACCGGGAGAGGGGCGGATCCGCGCACTGATCGTCCTGGCGGCGAACCCCGTGCTCTCCGCGCCCGACGGTGACCGGCTCGACGGGGCGCTGGCCGACGGGCTCGACTTCATGGTGAGCGTGGACCCCTATCTCAACGAGACGTCCCGCCACGCGGACGTGGTGCTGCCCCCGCCGCCACCCTCGCAGAGCGCCCACTTCGACTTCGCGTTCAACACCCTGGCCGTGCGCAACCAGGTCCGCTACACCCGCCCCGCCCTGCCCCTCGGTGAAGGCCTGATGGACGAGGCCGAGATCCTTGCCCGGCTCGTCCTCGCCGTCTCCGGGACGCACGGGGCCGAGCCGGACGCCGTGGACACCGGGATCATCGACCGGGCCCTCGGCAAGGCGGTCGCCGACCCGCTCTCACCCGTCCACGGCCGGGACCCCGCAGGCGTGTCCGCCGAACTCACCGGCCGCACCGGGGTGGAGCGGCGCCTCGACCTGATGCTCCGCCTCGGCCCGTACGGCGAGGGCTTCGGTACCGACCCCGACGGGCTGAGCCTGGAGCGGCTGCTCGCCCACCCGCACGGCATCGACCTGGGCCCCCTCGCTCCCCGCGTCCCGGAGGTCCTCACCACCCGCAGCGGGCGCGTCGAACTGTTCCCCGCTCCGATCGCGGCCGATCTGCCGAGGCTGCGCCGCGCCCTCGACGGACGTACCGACCCCGAAGCGCTCGTCCTCGTCGGCCGCCGCCATCTGCGCTCCAACAACAGCTGGCTGCACAACGTCGCCGCGCTCCGCGGCGGATCGAACGTCTGCACCCTCCAGATCCATCCCGAGGACGCGGCACGGCTCGGGCTGACCGACGGCGCACCCGCCACGGTCACCGCGGACGGCGGCGAGCTCACGGTCCCGGTCGAGGTCACCGACGGCGTGCGGACGGGTGTGGTGAGCCTCCCGCACGGCTGGGGGCACAACCGCCCCGGCACCCGGATGTCCGTCGCCTCCGCGCAGCCCGGCGTCAACGTCAACCAGCTCCTCGACGGCAGCCGCCTCGACCCGCTCTCCGGCACCGCCGTGCTCAACGCCATCCCCGTCACGGTGACACCCTCGCGTTGACCTACGCGTTGACCTGGGGTTTTGCTCGTATTGCTCGCAGGTCAACGTCTTGTTAACGCCATATGGCGCGCCCTAACGTCATCCGCACCGCCGGCTCCGGTGGGAGTTCAAGGGTGAACGATAGGTATCCATATGCTGACCATCCTCGGCTTTGCCATGATTGCGACCTTTCTGGTCCTGATCATGATGAAGAAGATGTCGCCGATCGCGGCGCTCGTACTGATCCCCGCCCTCTTCTGCGTAGCCGTGGGGAAGGGCGCGCATCTCGGCGACTACGTCATCGAAGGCGTCGGCAATCTGGCGCCGACCGCCGCCATGCTGATGTTCGCGATCGTCTACTTCGGCGTGATGATCGACGTCGGGCTCTTCGACCCGATCGTCCGGGGCATCCTGCGCTTCTGCAAGGCCGACCCCATGCGGATCGTCGTGGGTACGGCGGTGCTCGCCGCGATCGTCTCGCTGGACGGTGACGGCTCCACCACCTTCATGATCACCGTCTCGGCGATGTATCCGCTCTACAAGCGCCTGAAGATGAGCCTGGTCGTGATGACCGGAGTCGCCGCCACGGCGAACGGCGTCATGAACACCCTTCCCTGGGGCGGCCCCACCGCCCGCGCCGCCACCGCCCTGAAGCTGGACGCGGGCGACATCTTCGTCCCGATGATCCCGGCGCTCGGCGTCGGACTGCTCGCCGTGATCCTGCTCGCCGTGGTCCTCGGCCGGCGCGAGCGCAAGCGGCTCGGCACCCTCACCCTCGACGGGACCCGGGCAACCGTCTCCGTCACGGAATCCGAGCAGGTTCTCGTCGCCGCGGGCGGCGGCGACCGCCTGCGCAAGAACACGGGCTCCGCCGGTGCGGGCGGCTCGGCACCCGAGGAGGCGGAGGAAGGGACCGACGAGGAATTCAAGGGCCTCGACCCCCACCGCGCCACCCTGCGGCCGAAGCTCTACTGGTTCAACGCCGGTCTCACCATCGCCCTGCTCACCGCGATGATCATGGAACTGATGCCGATCCCGGTGCTCTTCCTCCTCGGCGCGGCCCTCGCCCTCACCGTCAACTTCCCCCACATGCCCGACCAGCGGGCCCGGATCGCGGC
Source organism: Streptomyces sp. NBC_00385 (assembly GCF_035917155.1). Lineage (NCBI taxonomy): Bacteria > Bacillati > Actinomycetota > Actinomycetes > Kitasatosporales > Streptomycetaceae > Streptomyces > Streptomyces sp. NBC_00385. The sequence continues at coordinate 7,057,963 of NZ_CP107951.1, forward strand.
CCACGCCGACAACGTCCTCAATGTCTCCGGCATGGTCTTCGCCGCCGCCGTCTTCACCGGCGTGCTCACCGGCACCGGCATGGTCGACCACATGGCCGACTGGCTGGTCGGCGCGATCCCGGAGGGCATGGGACCGCACATGGCCCTCGTCACGGGCGTGCTGAGCGTCCCGCTCACGTACTTCATGTCCAACGACGGCTTCTACTTCGGAGTCGTGCCGGTCCTCGCCGAGGCCGGCGCCGCCCACGGGGTCTCCCCGCTGGAGATCGCCCGCGCCTCCCTGGTCGGCCAGCCCCTGCACATGTCGTCCCCGCTGGTACCCGCCGTGTACGTCCTCGTCGGCATGGCCAAGGTCGAGTTCGGCGACCACACCCGCTTCACCGTCAAGTGGGCAGCGCTGACCTCCCTGGTGGTGCTCGGCGCCGGACTCCTGTTCGGGATCATCTGATCCATGAACGACACCACCGGGCCCGGCCAGAGCTGGCTGCTGCGCCTCGTCATCGCCTTCGCCTTCGCGCAGGGGGCGGTCTCGATGGCGCGGCCCGCCGTCTCCTACCGGGCCCTGGCGCTGGGAGCGGACGAGCGGGCGATCGGGGTCATCACCGGGGTGTACGCGCTCCTCCCGCTCTTCGCCGCCGTACCGCTGGGACGCCGCACGGACCACGGCAGATGCGCACCGCTGCTGCCGCTCGGCGTCGTCCTGATCGCCGGCGGCTGCGCCCTCAGCGGCCGCGCCGGCTCCCTTACCGCGATGGCGGCCTGGAGCGGAGTCATGGGGCTCGGCCACCTCTGCTTCGTGATCGGCGCCCAGTCGATCATCGCCCGGCAGTCCGCCCCCGCCGAACAGGACCGCAACTTCGGCCACTTCACCATCGGCGCCTCCCTCGGCCAGCTCATCGGGCCGATCGCCGCCGGGTACCTGATCTCCGAACGCGACGGCGCCATGGGCCGCACCAGCGCACTCGCCCTGATGGTCTCGGCCGCCGTCGCCGCCGTCTCCTTCACCTCGCTCTGGCGCATCGAGCACCGGACGGCACCCGCGCGCCGCGGCAGGACCCCGGCGGCCAAGGTGCCCGTGGGAAGAATTCTGCGGGCCCGCGGAGTCCCCGCCGGGATCTTCGTCAGCCTCGCCGTGCTCTCCGCGACCGACATCCTCACCGCGTACCTGCCCGTCGTCGGCGAACACCGGGGCATCGCCCCCGCCACGGTCGGCCTGCTGCTGAGCCTGCGCGCCGCCGCCACCATCGCCTGCCGGCTGGTGATGACCCCGCTGCTGCGGGTGCTGGGCCGGGCGGGCCTGCTCGCCTCCACCTGTCTGCTGGCCGGACTGCTCTGCGCCGCCATCGCGCTCCCCGTCCCCGTTCCGGTGCTGGCCCTGATGCTCGCCGTCCTCGGCTTCTGCCTCGGAGCCGGGCAGCCCCTGTCGATGACCACCGTGGTCCAGGCCGCCCCGGCGGCCGCCCGCTCCACCGCGCTCGCCCTGCGGCTGACGGGCAACCGGCTCGGCCAGGTGGCGACGCCCGCGGCCGCGGGGCTCGTCGCCGGGGTGGCGGGCGCCGCGGCCCCGTTCGTCATGCTCGGCGCGCTGCTGATCGTGGCGGCCGGCCTCGGCGCACGCGGCAGGGACGGCCGCGCACCGCGCCGGAGCGGGGCCCCGGAACCGGATCCGGCCGTTCCCGGGGGCGGCCCGGCGCGGGCGGGCCTCAACCGGAATCCCACCTGACACTTACGTCTCCGCAGTCCCAGTACGGCGCAACCTTTGCGCGAGTCATTCCCTCACCCTGCGCAGTGGGTTAATTTCAGGCCACTGCTGCCGCTCCCCACCGCTCCACCTTCATCCTCCCGGGCGGAACCACATGACTCGCGCCATCATCCTGAACAACGTAAGCAAGGCCTACGGACGCTCCTCGCGTGCCGTGGACCGCCTCTCGCTCTCCATCGACCCGGGCGAGTTCGTCGTCCTGCTGGGCCCTTCGGGGTGCGGCAAATCCACCGTGCTCCGCATGATCGCCGGCCTGGAGGACGTCACCGAGGGCGAGATCCTGCTCGACGGTGAACCGGCCAATCACCTGACCCCCCGCGAACGCGGCATGGCCATGGTCTTCCAGAACTTCGCGCTCTACCCGACCATGACCAACCGGGCCAACATCGGTTTCCCGCTGAAGCTGGAGAACCCGCGCCAGGACCACAACGAGCGCATCGAGAACACCGCCAGGATGCTCGGCATCGAGAGCGTCCTGGACCGTCTGCCCGGCCAGCTCTCCGGTGGCGAGCGCCAGCGGGTCGCCATGGGACGGGCGATCTCGCGTCAGCCCTCGGCCTTCCTCATGGACGAACCGCTCTCCAACCTCGACGCGAAGCTCCGCAACCACCTGCGGGCCGAGATAGCCCTGCTCACCAAGGAGCTCGGCGTCACCACGGTCTACGTGACGCACGACCAGGCCGAGGCGATGTCGCTGGGCCACCGGGTCGCCGTGATGCGCGGGGGAGTGCTCCAGCAGGTGAGCCCGCCGCGCGAGGTGTACTCGCTGCCGGAGAACGTCTTCGTCGCCGCGTTCATCGGCACCCCGCGGATCAACCTGCTGCAGGCCGTCGTGCACGCGCCGCTGGAGGGGCGGATGTCGATCGACCTCGGCCGCCAGCGCCTTCCGCTGCCCGAGCCCCTGAGCCCCGACCACCAGCTGCTGCGGATCCAGCAGGGCCGGCGCATCATCGTCGGACTGCGCTCCGAGGCGGTCCGGATCGCCCCGCCGAGTCAGGCCCGCCCCGGCGAGGTCGCGCTCAGCGGCATCGTCGAGCACGTCGAGTACCAGGGGCACGAGGCGCTCGTCCACCTCAACACCGGTTCGCAGCCCGCGGTGGTGCCGGACCTGGAGTCGGCCCGCCCGGACCGTGGCACCGTACGCAGACGCCGTGGCGGGCAGGGCGGGGCCGGTGTCCTGGAGCGCCTCAAGGAACGCGCCACCGGACTGACGGGATCGTCCGTCGCCGTCCTCGACGACCCCGGAACCGACCCGCTTCCGCCGGGCGTGCACAGCCCCGACCGTCCCGCGGTCACCGCCAGCGACCTGGTCGTCCGCACCGGCCCGGACATGCGGCTGCGCACCGGGGGCCAGGTCCCGCTCCTGGTCGACCTGGCCCACCTGTACGTCTTCGACCACCAGGGCCGCCGGATCTGCCCGCTGCCGAAGGACGTTCCGGGCCTGGAGGTGTAGGGCGGCGGCATACCGGGGCCCGCCCGCCGCTCGCCTCCCCCGGGCGACGGGCGGGCCCCGGCACGTGACGGACGTCTCTGGCGCCAGAAAACTAACGGCGCTAGTTTAGGGCGCGGACGACCTCGTCCGTCACCGCGTCCGGGAGGAACAGCCATGAAGGCCCATGACGGTATGTACATCGGCGGCGCATGGCGGCCCGCCGCCGGCAGGGACACCGTCGCGGTGGTGAACCCGGCGGACGAACAGGTCATCGCGCACGTCCCGGCGGGCACCGCCGAGGACGTCGACGCCGCGGTACGTGCCGCCCGCGCCGCGTTCCCCGGCTGGGCCGCGACACCGCCCGCCGAGCGGGCCGCCCGGATCGGCGCGCTGCGCGATGTGCTGGCCGCCCGCAAGGACGAGATCGCCGAGACGGTGACCGCCGAACTGGGCTCGCCGCTGCCGATGTCGCAGATGGTGCACGCGGGCGTGCCGGTGCTGGTCGCCGGTTCGTACGCCGAACTGGCCGCGACGTACGCCTTCGAGCAGCGGCACGGCAACTCCACCGTGTTCCTGGAGCCCGTCGGCGTGGTCGGCGCGATCACCCCGTGGAACTACCCGCTGCACCAGATCGTCGCCAAGGTGGCTCCCGCGCTCGCCGCCGGCTGCACCGTCGTCCTCAAGCCCGCCGAGGACACCCCGCTCACCGCGCAGCTCTTCGCCGAGGCCACCGAGGAGGCCGGTCTGCCCGCCGGTGTCTTCAACCTGGTCACCGGCCTCGGCCCGGTCGCCGGACAGGCACTCGCCGCGCACGAGGACGTCGACCTGGTCTCCTTCACCGGCTCCACCGCCGTCGGCCGGCAGATCGGCGCCACGGCGGGCGGCGCGATCAAGCGCGTCGCGCTGGAGCTCGGCGGCAAGTCCGCCAACGTCATCCTGCCCTCGGCGGACCTGGCCAAGGCGGTCAACGTCGGTATCGCCAACGTGATGTCCAACTCCGGCCAGACGTGCAGCGCCTGGACCCGGATGCTGGTGGACGCCGAACGGTACGAGGAGGCCGTCACCCTCGCCGCCGCGGCCGTCGCCAAGTACGTACCCGGCGAGCGCGTCGGACCGCTCGTCAACGCCAAGCAGCAGACCCGGGTGCGCGGTTACATCGAGAAGGGCATCGAGGAGGGCGCCCGCGTCGTGGCCGGCGGCCCCGAGGCGCCGCTCGCCACCGGGTACTACGTCAGCCCCACCGTGTTCGCCGACGTCACCCCGGAGATGACCATCGCGCAGGAGGAGATCTTCGGCCCGGTCGTCTCGATCCTGAAGTACGAGGACGAGGCGGACGCGCTGCGCATCGCCAACGGCACCGTGTACGGGCTCGCGGGCGCCGTCTGGGCCGCCGACGACGCGGAGGCCGTCGCCTTCGCCCGCCGGATGGACACCGGCCAGGTCGACATCAACGGCGGCCGCTTCAACCCGCTCGCCCCCTTCGGCGGCTACAAGCAGTCCGGCGTCGGCCGTGAACTCGGCGAGCACGGTCTCGCCGAGTACCTCCAGACCAAGTCCCTCCAGTTCTGAACGCCCCCTTGAATCCACAGAGTCCGCAGAGAACGCGCCCCCGATCAGCAAGGAGCCAGTCCGTGGTCCGCGCCGCCGTACTGTCCGCCGTCGGAGCTCCGCTGGAGATCACCGACATCACCCTGCCCGAGCCCGGCCCCGGCCAGGTGCGCGTCCGTCTCGCCGCCGCCGGGGTCTGCCACTCCGACCTCTCGCTGTCCGACGGCACCATGCGGCTGCCCGTCCCGGCCGTCCTCGGCCACGAGGGCGCGGGCACCGTCGTCTCGGTGGGCGAGGGCGTCGGCCATCTGGCCCCGGGCGACGGGGTCGTCCTCAACTGGGCACCGTCCTGCGGCAGCTGCCACCACTGCGGCATCGGCGAGGTCTGGCTCTGTACCAACGCCCTGGCCGGTGCGGCCCACATCCACGCCCGCACCGCGGACGGCACCGAACTGCACCCCGGACTGAACGTCGCCGCCTTCGCGCAGGAGACCGTGGTCGCGGCCAACTGCGTGCTGCCCGCCCCGGACGGCATCCCGCTCACCGACGCGGCCCTGCTCGGCTGCGCGGTGCTGACCGGGTACGGCGCGGTCCACCACAGCGCCCAGGTCCGCGCCGGCGAGTCCGTCGTCGTGTTCGGCATCGGCGGCGTCGGCCTCGCCGTGCTCCAGGCCGCCCGGATCGCCGGCGCCTCGAAGATCATCGCGGTGGACGTCTCCCCGGAGAAGGAGGACCTCGCGCGCCGGGCCGGTGCCACGGACTACGTGATCGCCTCGGCGACCACGCCCCGCGAGATCCGGAAGCTCACCGGCGGACAGGGCGCGGACGTGGCCGTCGAGTGTGTGGGCAGGGCCACCACCATCCGTGCCGCCTGGGAGTCCACCCGCCGGGGCGGCCGCGCCACGGTCGTCGGCATCGGCGGCAAGGACCAGCAGGTGACGTTCAACGCCCTGGAGATCTTCCACTGGGGCAGGTCCCTGACCGGCTGCGTGTACGGCAACAGCGACCCGGCCCGCGATCTGCCGGTGCTGGCCGACCACATCAGGACGGGCCGCTTCGACCTCTCGATGATGGTCACCGAACGGATCGGCCTGGACGGCATCCCGGCGGCCTTCGACAACATGATCGCCGGTAAGGGCGGCCGTGCCCTGGTGGTCTTCTAACGGCCTTCCGGCCGCTCTGTGGTGAGCAGGGCCTCGGTCTCACCCTGCTCGAAGAGCCGGGAGGCCGGACCCACGATCAGCGGGTCCGGCGCCCCGGCCACCGCCGCGTCCTTGTCCGGGTAGTCGAAGCGGCGCAGGACGTGCCGGATGGCCTCCAGCCGGGCCCGCTTCTTGTCGTTGCTCTTCACCACGGTCCACGGAGCGTCCGCCGTGTCCGTGTGGAAGAGCATCAGCTCCTTGGCCTCGGTGTACGCGTCCCACTTGTCGAGCGAGGCGAGGTCGACCGGGCTCAGCTTCCACTGCCGCACCGGATCGGTCTGCCGGCTCATGAACCGCTTGCGCTGTTCGTCGCGCGAGACGGAGAACCAGAACTTCACGAGATGGATGCCGTCGCGGGCGAGCATCCGCTCGAATCCCGGGGCCTGGTGCATGAATTCGAGGTACTCGGACGTCGAGCAGAAACCCATCACCCGCTCCACACCGGCCCGGTTGTACCAGGACCGGTCGAACATCACGATCTCCCCGGCGGCCGGCAGATGCGCCACGTACCGCTGGAAGTACCACTGGGAGCGCTCGCGTTCGGTGGGCTTCTCCAGTGCCACCACCCGCGCACCACGCGGATTGAGGTGTTCGGTGAACCGTTTGATGGTGCCGCCCTTGCCGGCGGCGTCGCGCCCCTCGAAGAGGATGACGAGCCGTTCGTCGTGCTCCTTGATCCAGTGCTGGAGCTTGAGCAGCTCTATCTGCAGGGCGCGCTTGGACGTCTCGTACGCCTTGCGGCCGAGTTTGGAGGTGTACGGGTAGTCCTCGCGCCAGGCCTCACGGGCCCGGCCCGGTGCCACCAGCACCGCGGGCTCGGCGGCCCCCTTCGCCTTCCTACGACCGGTCCGCTGCTTGGCGCTCCGCGTCATGAGGGGGTCCTTCCACCGGCTGGGGGGGATTCTTCCGCGTCGCACCAGTCTGCGGACGCTTCCGGGAGACCGCCACCCCGGCCAGACAGAGCAGTCCGCCGGCGACGGTGAGCAGTGCGGGCACCTCGTCCAGCAGCAGCCACGACATCAGCACCACGAGCGCCGGCACCGCGTAGGTGGTGGCGCCCATCCGGCCCGCCGTGGTGCGCGCGAGCGCGTAGGCCCAGGTGGTGAAGGCCAGAGCCGTCGGGAAGATGCCCAGGTAGACCATGTTCAGGGTCGCCGACAGGGGCGCGTCGGCCGCGTCGGAGACCAGCGCACCGGCGAACGGCAGGCAGGCCGCGGTGCCGACCAGGCAGCCGAACGTGGTGATCTGGAGCGCCGAGCCGTGCCGCAGCGCGGGCTTCTGGCCGACGACGCCTCCCGCGTACGCGACCGCCGCCAGCAGGCAGAGCAGCACCCCGAGCACCGAGGAACTCCCGTGACCCGACATGGAGAGCCCCACCACCGCGGCGCCCGCGAAGGACACGCCCATGCCCAGCAGCAGCCGGCGCGGCAGCCCCTCACCGAGCAGCCGGGCGCCGAGCAGGGCGATCAGCAGGGGCCCGATGTTCACGACCATCGCGGCGGTCCCGGCGTCCACCTGCTGCTCGCCCCAGTTGAGCACCACCATGTACAGGCCGAACCACAGTAGCCCCGACCAGAGGATCCCCGGCCAGGCGGCCCGTGAGGGCAGCCCCTCCCGGCGCAGCAGCAGGAGGGTGCCGAGCGCCAGGGAGCCGGCCAGGAGCCGCCCGAGGGCCAGTGCGCCGGGGGAGTAGGCCTCGCCCGCGCTGCGGATGGAGACGAAGGCGGAGGCCCACAGGACCACGGTGGTGCAGGCGGCGGCCGTGGCCCGCCAGTCACGGTGTTCCGGAGAGGCGGGGGAGGAGGAGAGCGTCGTCATGGACCTGACCGTAGAGCCAGGACGGTTCGGTGCCCACCGAATAGTCGTGGGGCCCGGTGCGGCGCTCTACCGCACGTGCTGCGCGGGCGGGGCGTACTGCAGGGCGAGCCCGTCGATCAGTGCCCGCAGTCCTGTCTCGAAGGCCCCCTCGTCGACTTGCTGGCGGCGCTCCGCGAGCAGGTGGGCCTGGCCCAGGTGCGGGTAGTCGGCCGGGTCGTACGCCGTCTCGTCGTCCACGAAGCCCCGGGCGAACGAGCCGAGGGCCGAGCCGGTGATGAAGTAGCGCATCAGGGCGCCGATGTACGTGGCCTGGGCGGGCGGCCAGCCGGCGCGGACCATGGCGCCGAAGACCGCGTCGGCGACCCGCAGTCCGGCCGGGCGGCGGCCGGGGCCCTGGGCGAGCACCGGGACGATGTGCGGGTGCGCGCTGAGCGCCGCACGGTAGGAGACGGCCCAGTCGTGCAGGGCGGCCCGCCAGTCGCGGGTGTCGGACTCGTCGAACATCGACAGATCGACCTGCGCGGAGACGGAGTCGGCGACCGCGTCCAGGATCTCGTCCTTGTTCCGGAAGTGGTTGTAGAGCGACGGCCCGCTGACCCCGAGTTCGGCCGCGAGGCGGCGGGTCGAGACGGCGTCGAGCCCCTCGGCGTCCACGAGGGCGCTCGCCGTCTCGACGATGCGGTCTCTGCTGAGAAGGGGCTTGCGCGGGCGGGCCATGCGGCACATAGTAGGCCCTGCATCCCTAAAACTAGCAGTGCTAATTAAAGTGAGGGTCGAAGGATGAACCTGGAGCTCAGCGAGGAGCAGGAAGCCGTCCGGCAGCTCGCCAAGGACTTCGTGGCCCGGGACATCGCCCCGCACGTCGTCGAGTGGGACCGGGCCGAGAACATCGACAAGTCGATCGTGAAGAAGCTGGGCTCCCTCGGCTTCCTCGGGCTGACGGTCCCCGAGGAGTACGGCGGTTCGGGCGGCGACCATCTGACGTACTGCCTGGTCACCGAGGAGCTCGGCCGCGGGGACTCCTCGGTCCGCGGCATCGTGTCGGTCTCGCTCGGTCTGGTCGCCAAGACCGTCGCCGCGTGGGGCGACGAGGAGCAGAAGCGCCGGTGGCTGCCCCGGCTTACCTCCGGCGACGCCGTCGGCTGCTTCGGCCTCACCGAACCGGGCACGGGATCGGACGCGGGGAACCTGACGACGAGGGCCGTCCGGGACGGCGGTGACTACGTCATCAACGGCAGCAAGATGTTCATCACCAACGGCACCTGGGCCGATGTGGTGCTGCTCTTCGCCCGCACCAACGACACCCCCGGGCACAAGGGCGTGTCCGCCTTCCTGGTGCCCACCGACACCCCCGGCCTCACCCGGCGCACCATCCACGGCAAGCTCGGTCTGCGGGGCCAGGCGACCGCCGAACTGGTCCTGGAGGACGTCCGCGTACCCGCCGGCGCCCTCATGGGCCCGGAGGGCAAGGGCTTCTCCATCGCCATGTCGGCGCTGGCCAAGGGGCGGATGTCGGTCGCGGCGGGCTGTGTCGGCATCGCACAGGCGGCCCTGGACGCGGCCGTGGGGTACGCGGGGGAGCGCGAGCAGTTCGGCAAGTCCATCGCGAGCTACCAGCTCGTCCAGGAGCTGATCAGCGACATCTCCGTGGACGTCGACGCCGCCCGTCTGCTGACCTGGCGGGTGGCCGACCTGATCGACCGCGGCGAGAGCTTCGCGACCGCCGCCTCCCAGGCGAAGCTCTTCGCCTCCGAGGCCGCCGTCCGCGCCGCGAACAACGCCGTCCAGGTCTTCGGCGGCTACGGCTACATCGACGAGTACCCCGTCGGCAAGCTGCTGCGCGACGCCCGGGTGATGACGCTCTACGAGGGCACCAGCCAGATCCAGAAGCTGATCATCGGCCGCGCCCTGACGGGGGTGTCCGCCTTCTGACCCCGCGTGATCCGGTCGGCGTCTGAGTACCGCCTGAGTACGGGGACGGATGTGGCGTACGCCCTACCACCCGATGCTGGGCGGCATGAGTGAGACGACAACGGTCAAGCAGCAGAACACCGCCGCCTTCTACGGTCAGGCCGTCGCGTCCTTCGGGATCGCGATGGGGGCGGTGACGCTCGGAATCTACTTCCTCGACGCCGACGTGTGGGTGCGCGCCTTCCTCGCCATCGGCGTCCTCTACCTCGTCACCTCCGCCTTCACGCTGGCCAAAGTCATCCGGGACCGGCAGGAGGCGGGGCGGATCGTCAGCCGGGTCGACCAGGCCCGGCTGGAGAAGATCCTCGCCGAGCACGACCCCTTCCAGAAGCTCTGACGATCTCCCCACACCCTTACCTCTAAGCGCTTGCTCAGGATCGGGGTATGGTGTTCGTCCTGCTGACTGAGAGGGGCGACCGACGATGAGCACGGCGGAGGAGACCGACGGCGAGAACACGCCGTGGTCCGAAGTGACGCCCGAGGCCGCCCGACGGCTTCTCGTGGCGGCCGTCGACGCCTTCGCCGAGCGCGGCTACCACGCGACCACCACACGGGACATCGCGGGCCGCGCCGGGATGAGCCCCGCGGCGCTCTACATCCACTTCAAGACGAAGGAAGAGCTGCTCCACCGGATCAGCAGGATCGGGCACGACCGTGCCCTGACCCTGCTGGAGTCGGCGGCCGACGGCGAGGGCACCGCCACCGAGCGGCTGGACGGCGCCGTGCGGGCCTTCGTCCGCTGGCACGCCGAGCGGCACACCACGGCGCGCGTGGTCCAGTACGAGCTCGACGCGCTCGCCGAGGAGCACCGCACCGAGATCGTCGAGCTGCGCCGCAGGAGCGACGCGGCGGTGCGCCGGATCATCGGTGAGGGTGTGGCGGCGGGGGAGTTCGACGTATCCGACGTGCCCGGCACCGCGCTCGCCGTGCTCTCGCTCTGCATCGACGTGGCGCGGTGGTTCAACGCGCAGGGCAGCCGTACGCCGGACGAGGTCGGCGAGCTGTACGCCGGGCTCGTGCTGCGGATGGTCGCGGCCGGGCGCTGACGGCGCACGGGTCCAGGACCGTCACGAGGGCGTCGGCCCCGGCCCCCGCGGGGGCCGGGGCCGACGCCCTCGTGCGGTCAGAAGTAGAAGCGCGACACCGACTCGGCGACGCACGCGGGCTTCTCGCCGCCCTCGCGCTCGACCGTGACGACGGCGGTGACCTGCACGCCGCCGCCCGCCTCCTCGACGCTCTTCAGGACGGCCGTCGCCCGCAGCCGGGAACCCACGGGCACGGTGGAGGGGAAGCGGACCTTGTTGGTCCCGTAGTTGATGCCCATCTTGGTGTTCTCGACCTGCATGACCTGCGGTACGAGCGCCGGCAGCAGGGAGAGCGTGAGGTAGCCGTGCGCGATCGTCGTCCCGAACGGCCCGGCCGCGGCCCGCTCCGGGTCCACGTGGATCCACTGGTGATCGCCGGTGGCGTCGGCGAAGAGGTCGATCCTCTTCTGGTCGACCTCCAGCCAGTCACTGTGTCCCAGTTGCTCGCCCACGCCGTCACGCAGCTCCTGCGCGGACGTGAAGATCCTCGGCTCTGCCATGTCCCTGCCTTCCCGCTCTCGACCATCCATCGGGTGCCTGTCTAAGCGCTTGCTCAGCATGGTTGGCGGGTGCGTTCCTGTCAACGACGGACCGGGTGGGAAAGGGCCACGTAGGGTTCGATGAGTGCCCCAGATCCCACAGACACTCCATGAACTCACGGTCGGCCAGCTCTCCGCGCGCAGCGGCGCCGCGGTCTCGGCCCTGCACTTCTACGAGGCCAAGGGCCTGATCACCAGCAGCCGCACCAGTGGTAACCAGCGTCGCTACACCAGGGACGCGCTGCGCCGGGTCGCCTTCGTCCGGGCGGCGCAGCGGGTCGGCATCCCGCTCGCCACCATCCGTGACGCCCTGGCCGAGCTTCCGGAGGAGCGCACCCCGAACCGGGACGACTGGGCCCGGCTCTCCGAGGCCTGGCGCTCCGAGCTGGACGAGCGGATCCGGCAGCTGGCCAGGCTGCGCGACCACCTCACGGACTGCATCGGCTGCGGCTGCCTGTCGTTGGAGACCTGTGTGCTCTCCAACCCGGACGACATCTCCGGTGAGCGGATCAGTGGCTCGCGCCTGATGCCTGAGGGCAAGGCCGCGGGCAAGGCGTGAGCAGCCGGCCCGGGTGTCCCCGTCCGGCGGCCGTGGGCGCCGGACGGGCCGCGCCGTTCCTCAGGCGATCGTCGCCAGGTCGCCCAGCCGGGTCCGCCTGGCCCTCGCCAGCGCGTCCTGGGTGAGCACGGGCTGCGGCACCACGATGCCGCAGCCGGTGCAGACCGGACCGGACCAGGGTTCGCTGTCCAGGTCCTGCCGCCACGCGATGCGCGCCTGCGCGCACACCGGGCAGCCGGCGCCCGGCTCCGACTCCAGGGCCGAGATCAGCCGGGCCAGGACCTCGGCGAGCGGCGCCGCCGGGTGGACCGCCGGGTCCTCGCACCGCGCGACCCCGTTCCCGCCCCAGGTGCGCCGGTGCCAGTCGTCGAAGGCGGCCGGCCGGCGCAGTCCCTCGTGCTTCTCCCGCTTGCGGCGCTCGGCGAACCCCGCCTCGTAACCGAGCCAGACCGCCCGTGCGGTCTCCAGCTCCTCCAGCGCGCGCATCAGCCGCGCCGGGTCGGGCGCCCGGTCCTCGGGGCCCATTCCGTGCCGGGCGCACAGATGGTCCCAGGTCGCCCGGTGTCCGTACGGTGCGAAGCGTTCCAGGCATTTGCGCAGCGAGTACCGCCGCAGTGCCAGATCGCTCCGCGGATCGCGGACCTGTCTCGCCAGACTCCGGAAACCGGCCATGGCGCCGCCACCTCCGTCGCTCGTACTCCGTTGCCCGTACTTCGGCGTCATTGAGTGGACGTACGCCTGCCCGGATCGGCTCCATCCAAGGGCCGTTCCGTCCACGGAATGAGATGACGGCTCGTCATGCACCGGGATGTGGCGATTCGGAAAAGGTGACCGATGTTCACCTTACCGGCGGGTCATACCGTCGGTAACCTCCGGCGCACGGTCTCTCCGAGGAGCACGCATGCCCCCACGCACCCGCATGTCCGTACGCACCGGCAGGACAAGGGCCGCCACCGTCGCGGCCGTTCTCGCCCTCGGCACGTCCCTGCTGGCCTCCGCCCCCCACGCCGGCGCCGCCGAGCCGGATCCCGTCCCCGTCGTCGACTACTGCCAGGGGCAGTGCGACGACATCCTGCCGCCCGGCGAGAACGGCAACGCCACCCTGGTCGAGATCCTCGGCAACAAGGCCTTCGGCACCCATCCCGCGCACAGCGACGACCAGCTCGACCGCTACGACGGTCTGGTGGCCGGGCACACGGGCCTCACCGACCAGAAACTGAACGACTTCTTCAACGACGCCTCCTTCGGCGTCGCGAAGGACCAGGTCGAGTCCGTCACCTCACCGCGCGACGACGTCACCATCACCCGCGACAAGGTCTCGGGCGTCCCGCACATCAAGGGCACCACCCGCTACGGGACCGAGTTCGGCGCCGGCTTCGCGGCCGGGCAGGACCGGCTCTGGCTGATGGACCTCTTCCGCCACATCGGGCGCGGGGAGCTGACGTCCTTCGCCGGCGGCGCGCTGGCCAACCAGGGCCTGGAGCAGCAGTTCTGGCCCCAGGCCCCGTACACCGAGGCCGACCTGGAGGCCCAGGTCGACTCCATCAGGACCCGTGAGGGCGCCCGCGGTGAACAGGCCATGGCGGACGCCCAGGCCTATGTCGACGGCATCAACTCCTACCGGGAGAAGTCGAAGAAGGGCCGCTACTTCCCGGGCGAGTACGTCCTCACCGGCAAGATCGACGCGATCACCAACATCGGCGAGATCCAGCCGTTCAAGCTGACCGACCTGATCTCGATCGCCTCGGTCGTCGGCGGTCAGTTCGGCGGCGGTGGCGGCGGCGAGGTGCAGGCGGCGCTCTCCCTGCTGTCGGCCCAGCGGAAGTACGGCGTCGAGGAGGGCACGAAGGTCTGGGAGTCGTTCCGGCAGCGCAACGACCCCGAGGCCGTGCTGACCGTGCACGACGGCACCGCCTTCCCGTACGCGAACAAACCCGGCAAGGCAGTGGGCGCGGCGCTCCCGGACCCCGGCTCCGTCACCACCGAGCCGCTCATCCACGACCGCACCGGCTCCGCGGGCACCGACGCCAAGGCGCCCGTCAAGGCCCCGGCCGCCCTCGCGAAGGCCCAGGGCATCTACGACGACGGGGTGATCCCCGAGGGATCGCTCCCCGGCTCCGGCTCCGGCGCCCAGAAGCGTGGCATGTCCAACGCACTGCTGGTCTCCGGCAAGCACACGGCGAGCGGCAACCCGGTCGCCGTGTTCGGCCCGCAGACCGGCTACTTCGCCCCGCAGCTGATGATGCTCCAGGAACTCCAGGGACCCGGCATCAGCGCCCGCGGTGTCTCCTTCGCCGGCGTCGGCATGTACATCCAGATGGGCCGCGGCCAGGACTACGCCTGGAGCGCCACCTCTGCGGGCCAGGACATCACCGACACGTACGCCGTCGACCTGTGCGAACCCGACGGCTCCACGCCCACCAAGGACTCCACCCACTACCTCTACCGCGGCGCCTGCACCGCCATGGAGAAGCTGGAGCGCACCAACTCCTGGAAGCCGACCGTCGCCGACTCCACGGCGAAGGGCTCCTACCGGATGCAGGTGTGGCGCACCGGCTACGGCGTCGTCACCCACCGCGCCACCGTGGGCGGCAAGCCCGTCGCGTACACCACGCTGCGCACCACCTACCGGCACGAGGCCGACTCGATCATCGGCTTCCAGATGCTCAACGACCCCTCGTACGTCACCGACGCCGCCTCCTTCCAGCAGGCGGCGAGCAACATCGACTACGCCTTCAACTGGTTCTACGCGGACTCCCGCACCGCCGCCTACTACAACAGCGGCATGAACCCGGTGCGGGCGGCGGGCGTCGACCCGGCGCTGCCCGTCCGGGCCGAGAAGGCGTACGAGTGGCAGGGCTACGACCCGGTGGCCAACACCGCCGCCTACACCCCCTTCGCCGAGCACCCGCACTCCAGCGGCCAGGACTACTACGTCTCCTGGAACAACAAGCAGGCCGAGGGGTACGCCTCCGCGGGCTTCGGGCTCGGCGCCGTGCACCGCGCCGACCTGCTCGACGACCGGGTGGCGAAGCTGGTCGAGGAGGGCGGCGTGACCCGCGCCTCCCTCACCCGGGCGATGGCGGACGCCGCGCTCACCGATCTGCGCGGCGAGCAGTTGCTCCCCGAACTGCTCAAGGTGATCCGCTCCCAGCCGGTCACCGACCCGGACCTCGACGCGGTGGTCCAGCGGCTGGACTCCTGGCGGGCGGCGGGAGCCCAGCGCAAGGAGAGCAGCCCTGGCTCGCACACGTACACCTACGCCGATGCCGTACGCGTCATGGACGCCTGGTGGCCGAAGCTGATCGAGGCGGAGTTCAAGCCGGGGCTCGGTGACGACCTCTACGGAGCGCTCACCGCGAACCTCGCCACGGACGAGTCCCCGGCGGCCAGCCACGGGCCGAGCGGCGCCCACAGCGGTTCGGCGTTCCAGTACGGCTGGTGGGGCTTCGCCGACAAGGACCTGCGTCAGGTGCTGGGGCAGCCGGTCAAGGGACCGCTGGCCAGGCCCTACTGCGGCAACGGCGATCTGAGCAGCTGCCGGGCGGCGCTGCTGTCCACGCTGAAGCAGGCGGCGGCGGTGCCGGCGGCCGAGGTCTACCCGGCCGACGACAGCTGCAAGGCCGGCGAGCAGTGGTGCACGGACTCGATCATCCACCGGGCGCTGGGCGGGATCGCGCAGAAGGCGATCCACTGGCAGAACCGCCCGACGTACCAGCAGGTGGTGGAGTTCCCGGCGCACCGCTGAATGCCGCGCCCGGTTCCAGCCCGTCCGGCGATTGAGGACGGAACCGGTGGGCCGGGCGGGCCCGCACTCAGCAGGCCCGCCCGCCAGCCTCACCGGTACTGCAAGTACCGCTTCCGCACCGCGCGGAACGCGGCAAGGTCCGCCGCCCACGCACCCACGACCTCATCCGTGTCCGCGCCCGCGTCGATCATCGTGCGGACCCGGGTGTTGCCGGTGAGCTTGTCGATCCAGTTGTCGGGCCGCCAGGCGAACCCGCTCCAGGACTGCTTCGCCGTGACGAGCAGTGCGATGCCGGTGCGCACCGGGTCGAAGACCTCGCGGTCCTGGACGTGCACCTGCACCCCGCCCACGGTCTTGCCCTGGAACTTGGAGAACGTCGGCGCGAAGTACGCCTCGCGGAACGCCACTCCGGGCAGGTCCAGCGCGTTCGCCGCCGCCGCCCAGGTGTGGTCGACGCCCTCGGCCCCCAGCAGTTCGAACGGCCGGGTCGTGCCGCGCCCCTCGGAGAGGTTCGTGCCCTCGAAGAGGCAGGTGCCCGAGTAGACCAGCGCGGTCTCGGGCGTCGGCATGTTCGGGCTCGGCGGCACCCACGGCAGCCCGGTCTCGTCGAAGAAGTCCGAGCGCGACCACCCCGACATCTTCACGATCTCCAGCTCGGCCGGACGGTCCGCCAGGAACTCCCCGTTGAACAGCAGCGCCAGCTCGGTGACCGTCATGCCGTGCGCCTGCGCGATCTCCCGCCGCCCCACGAAGGTGCCGAACGCGGGATCGAGCACGGGGCCGAGCGCGGCCCGTCCCGTCACCGGGTTGGGCCGGTCCAGCACCACGAACTTCTTGCCCGCGAGGGCGGCCGCCTCCAGGCAGTCGTACAGCGTCCAGATGTACGTGTAGAAGCGGGCGCCCGCGTCCTGGATGTCGAAGACGATGGTGTCCACGCCGGACGCGGTGAACACGTCGGCGAGCGCCTGCCCGCTCTTCAGGTAGGTGTCGTAGACCGGCAGCCCGGTCGCCGGGTCGTCGTACCGGCCCTCCGAGCCGCCCGCCTGCGCGGTGCCGCGGAAACCGTGCTCGGGGCCGAAGACCGCGGTCAGGTCCACCCGGTCGTCCGGGTGCATCACATCGACGATGTGGCGCACATCGGACGTGATCCCGGTGGGGTTGGTGACCACACCGACACGCTGCCCCCTCAGCAGGGCGTAGCCGTCCGCCGCGAGCCGGTCGAAGCCGGTGCGGACCCCGCCGTGTCCACCGCCGTGCCCCTTGCCGTGCGCGGGGAGTGCGGCGGCGGGTCCGCCGGAAGCGGCAGTCGCCGCGAGCGCTCCCACCGCACCGCCGGCGGCCAGCAATCCACGTCTGGACAGGCTCATTCAGCTACCTCCATGATCGCGACGTCTGTCATGGTCACGCACGCTAGCGCGCGTGGCGGCCGCAGGGAACGAGCCGGACGGGGCGGCTGTGCTTCCAGGGGCGGATGACTCGTCCCCACCCCTTCCCCGACGACATACCGACCGGTTAGTCTGCCGGTGCAGTCGGCTGAGAGAGGCGGGACCGATGAGTACGGTGCAGGGCGCGGGCGTAGTGGTCACGGGAGCCGGAGGCGGCATCGGAGCCGCGTTGGCCCGCAGATTCGCCGCCGAGGGCGCACGGGTCGTGGTCAACGACCTCGACGAGGGCCGGATCAAGGCCCTCGCCGAGGAGATCGGCGGCACCGCGGTCGCCGGCGACGCCTCACAGATCGTCGAAGCCGCCCGGGACGCGCTGGACGGCACGGTGGACGTCTACTGCGCCAACGCCGGCCTCGCCTCGCCCGGTGACGCCTTCGCGGACGAGGAGGTCTGGGCCGCGGCCTGGGACGTCAACGTGATGGCGCATGTCCGTGCGGCCAAGGTGCTGGTCCCGGACTGGCTGGAGCGCGGCAGCGGCAGGTTCGTCTCCACGGCCTCCGCCGCCGGACTGCTGACGATGATCGGCGCGGCGCCCTACAGCGTCACCAAGCACGGCGTGGTCGCCTTCGCCGAGTGGCTCTCGCTCACCTACCGCCACCGCGGCATCAAGGTGCATGCGATCTGCCCGCAGGGCGTGCGTACGGACATGCTCACCGGCGCCGGATCGGCCGGAAAGCTGGTCCTCGCCCCCAGCGCGATCGAGCCCGAGGACGTCGCCGAGGCCCTTTTCGACGCGATGGCCGAGGACCGTTTCCTCGTCCTGCCGCACCCCGAGGTCGCCGGCTACTACCGGGCCCGCACCGAGGACACCGACCACTGGCTCGGCAGTATGAACCGCCTCCAGCGCAAGTGGGAGGAGACCGGCGCATGAGCGAGTCGATCTACGCGGCGAAGCCCTGGCTCCCGCTGCTCAGCGAGGCCCAGCGGGCCCCCGTCCACCCCGCCGAGACCCTGGTGCACGCCTTCCGTGACTCCGTCGCCCGGGCCCCCGGCCATCCGGCACTCGCCTACTTCGACGGACGCCTCACCTACCGAGAGGCCGACGAGCTCTCCGACTCCGTGGCCGGGCACCTCGCCGCCCGGGGCCTGGAGCGCGGCGACCGGGTCGCGATCATGCTGCAGAACTCCCCGCAGTTCGTGCTCGCGCTGCTCGGCGCCTGGAAGGCCGGGGCGACGGTCGTCCCGCTCAACCCGATGTACAAGTCCGCCGAGGTCGGTCACGTACTGAAGGACGCCGAGGTCACGGCGCTGATCTGTTCGGACCGGGCCTGGGAGGCGTATCTGCGGGACACCGCCGCCGGCGCCCTGTCCGTCCGGATCGCCGTCACCGCCTGCGAGCTGGACCTCCAGACTTCGAGCGACGAGCGGGTGCTGAACTTCGAGCGGCTGCCGGCCGCCTACGACGCCGACGACCTGGTGGCCGTCGCCCGGCAGGGCCTCGCGGCCCCCGCCGGCCGGGAGCTCACCGCCGGCGACGTGGCGCTGATCAGCTACACCTCCGGCACCAGCGGCACCCCCAAGGGCGCCATGAACTCCCACGGCAACATCATGGTCAACGCCGAGCGCCAGCGCACCGGCCACCCCATCGCCGAAGGCTCCGCCTACTTCGCCCTGGCGCCGCTCTTCCACATCACCGGCATGGTCTGCCAGCTGGCCGCCTGCCTCACCAACGCGGGCACCCTGGTCCTGGCGTACCGCTTCCACCCCGGCGTCGTCCTCGACGCCTTCACCGAGCACCGGCCCGCGTACACCGTCGGCCCGTCGACCGCCTTCATGGCGCTGGCCGCGACCCCCGGTGTGACGCCGGAGCACTTCTCCTCGTTCCAGGTGATCTCGTCCGGCGGCGCACCGCTGCCGCCCGCGCTCGTCGAGAAGTTCCGGGCGGGCTTCGGCCCGTACATCCGTAACGGCTACGGCCTCACCGAGTGCACCGCACCCTGCGCCTCGGTGCCGCCCGAGCGTGAGGCACCCGTCGACCCGGTCTCCGGCACCCTCTCGGTCGGCGTGCCCGGCCCCGACACGGTCGTGCGGATCATCGACGAGAACGGGGCCGAGGTCCCCTTCGGCGAGCAGGGCGAGATCGCGGTGCGCGGTCCCCAGGTCGTCACCGGCTACTGGCGGCTGCCCGAGGCCACCGCCACCGCCTTCCCGGACGGCGAGCTGCGCACCGGCGACATCGGCTTCATGGACCGGGCGGGCTGGCTCTACGTCGTCGACCGCAAGAAGGACATGATCAACGCCTCCGGCTTCAAGGTCTGGCCGCGCGAGGTCGAAGACGTCCTCTACACCCACCCCGCCGTGCGCGAGGCCGCCGTCGTCGGTGTCCCCGACACCTACCGCGGCGAGACGGTCCGCGCCTACGTCAGTCTGCGGCCCGGCGCCTCGGTCGAACCCGGCGAATTGGGTGCGTACTGCAAGGAACGGCTGGCCGCGTACAAGTATCCGCGCGAAGTCGAGATCCTGACGGAACTTCCCAAGACCGCAAGTGGGAAGATCCTCAGGCGGGAACTGCGTTCACCCCGCTAGAACCGGTTCACGCACACTCACGGAAGGAAGGTGGCGGCTATGGCCAAGGCGACGGACGGGAGCGGTACCCCCGTCCCCCAGCGGCTGCTGGCCGCCGCCACCCGGCTCTTCGCCGAGCAGGGGTACGACCGCACCTCGGTCCAGGAGATCGTCGAGGCGGCCGGCGTCACCAAGGGCGCGCTCTACCACTACTTCGGCTCCAAGGAGGACCTCCTCCAGGAGGTCTACGCCCGGGTCCTGCGGCTCCAGCAGGAACGCCTCGACGCCTTCGCGGAGGCCGACGCCCCCGTCGAGCAGCGGCTGCGCGAAGCCGCTGCCGACGTCGTCGTCACCACCATCGAGAACCTCGACGACGCCTCGATCTTCTTCCGCTCCATGCACCACCTGAGCCCCGAGAAGAACAAGCAGGTACGGGTGGAGCGGCGCCGCTACCACGAGCGCTTCCGGGCCCTCGTGGAGGAGGGGCAGCGCAGCGGGGTGTTCTCCACGGCCACCCCGGCGGACCTGATCGTCGACTACCACTTCGGCTCGGTCCACCACCTGTCGACCTGGTACCGGCCGGACGGCCCGCTGTCCCAGCAGGAGGTCGCCGACCACCTCGCCGACCTGCTGCTGCGCGCCCTGCGGCCCTGATCCGTCAGGCCGGTCCACCACCGGCCGGCCCGGCCCGGCAGCGCCTCGGCCGCCGCGTCCGTCCCGGCCGGCACCGTACGGGCCGAGGGCGGCAGCGCCCGGCCGGCCCCGGTGAGGACGGCCCGGCGGCCGGGCCGTTCGAGCGGGTCGGCCCCAGCTCCCGTTCGAGGTTGCGGACGGACGTGCTCAGTGCCGACTGCACGATCAGTCCGGCGCCGGCGGCGGCGGTGGAAACGCCGTGCGTGATCACTGCCGTGAAGGGGCGGAGCCGGCGAATCTCCATCCGCCCACGGTAGTGATCACAGGCAGCGAATCCATCTGTTGGACCGTATCCGGTGGCGGGGTGAAGCTGGATACATGGCACATATCCAGGTTTCGACGCGTATTCCCCCTCTGTGGAACGTGGCCTACGGACCGCACCGCCCGAGGGCCGTCCGGATCCTCGCCCGCTGCCTGCTGCGGGTGCGGGCCTTCGCCCGCGAACTGGCGCTCGCCGATCATGTGCCGTACGGCGGCTACTGACGAAGGCCCGGAATGATGTGGGCCGGGCACCGGCGCCCCCGCTAGCATCCGACGATGCGGACACCGGTCGACGAAGAGCTCCACGCCCTGGGCCGACTGCTCGGGCACCCGGACCCCGGGCAGCGTCACGCCGCGCTGGTCCGGCTGGGCGAGCGCGTCACCGCATGCCCGCCGCCCGACGACGAGGCGATGGACGTACTCGCGGGACTGCTGCCCACGACGCTCACCGGGCCGCCGGAGGCCGACCTCCTGCTGGCCGGTCTGTACGAACGGCTGGGCCATCGCCCGACCGGCCGCCCCCGGCCGCAGTGGCGCGCGGTGGCCGGGCAACTGCCCGCACAGGTACGGATCGCGTGGCTGCGCGCCGATGTGCTGCACGACCCCGGAGTGCTCCGCGACGAGGTCCCGGGCGAACTCCTCTACCAGGCCGTGCGGGGGGCGGGGATCACCGCCACCCAACGGCCGGGGCGGCTCGTCGACGAGCTGGCGGGCAGCGGTGATCCGGTGCTCCGGGCCGAGGCGCTGCGGCTGGCCCGGGAGGGACTGCATGCCGGACTCCTGGCCCCGGCGTCGGTGCGGGAGAAGCTGATCGCGCTGCTGAGAGGCTCCGGAGCCCCGGTCGTCGCGGGCGTACTGGGCGCACTCGCCGAACCGTGGGCGGTGACGGACCCGTTGCCGCCCGGCCTCCTGGACCCGTTCCTCCTCCCCGGTTCGGTACCGGAGCGGTCCGGGGAGCCGGTTCCGGGGCAGGCCGGGGAGCCGGCGGGGGACGCCGGGCGGGCGGGGCCCGTGGCCGAGGCCGCCCTCGTGGCCGCCGCGCGCCACGGTCACCGGGGCCTGCTGCGACGGGCCGTCGCGGACCCCCGCCTCGCTCCGGACCTCCGGCGGCGCGCGATGGAACTGCTCGGCGAGGTGGCGGACCGCGACGACATCGACGGGCTGACGGCCGCCGCCGCCAGCGACCCGCTGCTGCTCGGCGGCCCGGCCGTGGCCTGCCTGCGCGGCCTCCACCGCCGCGGACACTTCCCGGACGGCCCCGCCGTCCGCACCTTCATCGAACTGGCCCTGGCCGATCACTCCGCCCTTCCCCGCGACGTGGCGACGATCCTCTACACCTCACGCACGGAGACGCTCCGGGTCCTGACGGACGCGCCGGCCGACGATCCGGACTGGCCACGACGGCTCGACCTGCTCGTAGCACTGGCCGGGCAGGGCGCAGGGGACCTCCCGATCGGGGAAGCCGTCGCCCGGGTACTCCCCGCGGCCCCGGCGCCCGCGCCCTTCCTCGACGCGATCCGCGCACTGCGCCACACCGACGCCGAGGAAGCCGTGATCGCCCTGCTGCCCTCGGTGCCGGCCGTGGCCCTGGACACGCTGGAGGCGATCGGCGGGGACCTGACGGTACGGGCCCTGCACGACGGCCTGGGCCTCACCTCCGGCGGGACGGCGCCCCACCTGCGCCCCGTACGCGACCGGGCCCTCGCACTGCTGTGGCAGCTGAACCGCGATCCGGTGCGACGCGGCGAGCTCCTCGCCCGACTCGACCCCGTCGATCTGCCGCCGCGCATCGCGGCGGACCTCGGCGGACCGGACGCGCGCGAACTGGCCCTGCTGAGTTCCCACCTGGACCCGGAAGCACCCGTGGCGGCGCTGTGCCGCCTGGCGGCCCACGGCGACGCCGGTACCCTCCCGGTCATCGCCGACCTGCTGCTGCGCATCGTGGCCGGGCAGGCCGCGGCGAGGAGCCCGGACGCGGCCCCCCGGACGTGGGAGCACGGAAAGCCGGCCGGTGAGCCCGTCGTGCCGCAGGAGGTCCCGGAGGCCATCAGCGCCCTGGGCCGCCGGCTCCACGGGCGCGGCGCGATCCGGCCCGTCTGCCTGCTCGGCGCCACGGACGCGCGGGAGGCCGGAAACGCGCTGGTCGCCACCGTGGCGCTGGACCTGCTGGACCGACCCGGACTCTCCGACGACGAGCAGGTGGTCCTGCTCGAACTGCTGCTCAGCGCCCCCTGGAAGGGAACCCGGGCGCGGGTGCACCGGCTGCTGCGCCACCACGACCGGCACGTACGCAAGCACGTCATCGCCCTGCTCGCCCACGACACCACGGGCGAGGACGCCCAGGCGCTCTCGGCGACGCTGATCACGCTGACGCGGGCCCAGGACATCCAGACCGTCCGGCAGGCCCTGCTCGCCCTCGGCCACGCCCGGGCCCACTGGGCGAGCGCCGCCATCGCCGCCTGCCTCGACCATCCGAACATGAACATCCGGAAGACCGCGGCCGAGGCGCTGGTCCGGGCCGGCGCGCCGGCGGCGCTCCCCAAGCTGCTCGCCCGGCTCGGCCAGGACAGCAACCCCGGTCTGCGCGACACCCTCGTCGCGGCCCTGCGCGCCGTCCTCGGCGACGCCTACGCGGCCACCCTCCTCGCCGCCGCCGAGCACAGCCGCGACGACGCCACCCGGTGCCTGCTGCTGGAGGGCCTCGACGGCGTCCTCGCCGCACGTTCGGTCCGCGCACTGGACGAACAGGAGTCACCGGTGGCCCCCGCCCTCCTCGCCCTGGTGGCCTCCCGCCGGGTCGCGCTGGCCTCCGGCACCGTGAAGGATCTGGCGTCGGCCATGGTCCGGCACGGGATCGCCGCACCGGCCGCCAAGGACCCGTCAGCGGCGTCCGGTGCCGCGGACCGTGACATCGAGGCACTGGTGACCGGGGGCTGGGACCCTGGGGCCGCGCGGCGCCTCGCCGAGCGGGACGAGCCGCTCGGCCCCGCCCGGGCGAAACAGCTGCGGCCGATGGCGGGCGACTGGCTCGCGATGGCGGGCTCCCTGCCGGACCCCCGGGACAAGGCCCTCCGGAACAAGGTGCTGCGGTTCGCGCTGGGACTCTGCCCCGGGCCCCGGAGCCACGAGGAACTCACGGTGTTCTCCCGGTCCGCCCCGCTCCTGCTGGACGCGCTGACGGATGCCCGGGACAAGGACCGGCACGATCTGATCGCCGTACTCGAAGGCATCGCACCACTGCTGACGGCCACCGAGAAACCGGCGGCCGTCGCCGCGGTACGAGCCCTTGGCCCCGCACCGGCGACGCCGAACCGCTCCACGCTGACCCTGCTGCGCCTCCTCGGCGCGGTACCGGTCCGCGCCGATCTCGACCGGGCCCTCGCGGACGCCCGGCTCGGCGCCGACCCCTGGCGGGCCGAGACGGCTGTGCTGCGGGAGGCCTTCGCCGTACCGGAGCCCGACGCCGCACCCGTGTCCGCGCAGGCCCGGGCCTGGCAGTCCGCCCTGGCCGAAGCGGTCCGGGCACCGGACACCCTGGCCGGGCTCCGCCGCACGGACGACGGCACGCTCCCCTCCCGGGACCGGCTGGCCGCGCTGATCGAGGCTCACCGCGGCGCCGCTCCCGGGGTCCGCCCCGCCCTCATCGACTGGATGACATGGCTCCAGCCCGTCGACGCACCCCCCTGGACCCTCGCGGAGAACGCCCGCGCACCGGAGCCGCCACCGCGCCGGGTCAGCGTCGACGACCTGGACCAGCCGCGTTCGGCGGCCCTGCGGGAGCGGCTGCTCGCCATGCTGGGGTCGGCCGGGGCGGAGGGCAGACAGACCGCGGCCGAGGCGCTGGCGCGGTGGCCCGAGCCGGAGGCCCGCCTGGCCGTGCTTCGCGCGTACCTCCGCGGCCGGGTCACCCTGCCCGCCGAAGCCGGGACCGCCCGCGTGCTCGGGGCCCTCGGCGCTCTCGCCGAGACGGAGCTGCGCGCCGACGGGATTCTGCGCGACCGGGTGGCACGTGCCGCCGCGGGGCTCGACCCGTGGGAGCTGGAGCGGCTGGTGCCGCTGCTGCTGGAGTGGTGGGAGCACGCACCGCCGGTCGTGGCCCGGGCCGCCGGGGACGCGCTCCGCGCGTATCCCGCCGACGCGCTGGCCGAGGCGCTCGGCGACCGCCTCGACGCCGGGGCCTGGGGATACCTGGACCTGCTCGCCGGACGCCCGCTCCTGCGCACCCCGGCCCTGACACGGACCCGCAGCCGGCTGCGAACGGAAGGGCGCGCCGGACTCGCCGACCGGCTGTGCCTCGTGGAGGGCCCACTGCGGGGCCCGGAGGCCGGGCAGCAGGACGCCGCGGCACTGGCAGCCCTTCGCGACCGTGCCGCCGCCGGTCCCACCGCGACGGGACACCGCCCGTCCCGGCGGGAACTGCTGGACCTCGCCGGGGCCGGCACACCGGAGCAGATCTGCCGGGCGCTCACGGACCTGGCAGCCGGTCACCCCGGCCCCGAACCGGACCGGGACCCGCGACTCATGGACCTGCTGGGCGGGCTGCTCACGCACCCCAGGCCCAGGGTCCGGCTGCGCGCCCACCGGACCTCACGGGCGATGCTCGGCCGGAGCGCCCATCTGCGCCACACCGAACTCCTGCTGGACGACCCCCGGCCGGACGTCGTCCGCATGGCGGTCCTGACGCTCTGCCGGGCCGGCTGGGAGCCGGCGGTCCCCGCGGTGACGGCGCTGCTCGGGCACCCGCACGCCGTCGTGCGCGAGGCGGCGGCCGACGGGCTCGTCGGGCTGGGCGGCGCGGCGGTCCCGGCGCTCCGCCACGCCACCGCCCGTGCCCGGCCCGACCGGCGCTCCCGTTACACGGAGGTCCTGGACCGGATCGGGGGCGGCGAACACTGACGTGATCCGCCGCCCCGGCCGGCCGTCTGTCGGACTCCCCGGCCCACCGCCTACAGGTACTTCTTGATCTCCCGCCGGGCCAGCGACCGCTGGTGCACCTCGTCCGGACCGTCGGCCAGCCGCAGCGTCCGCGCCGCCGCCCACAGTTCGGCCAGCGGGAAGTCCTGGCTGACCCCGCCCGCGCCGTGCAGCTGCACCGCCTGGTCGAGGATGGAGACGACCGCGCGCGGAGTGGCGATCTTGATGGACTGGATCTCGGTGTGCGCACCGCGGTTGCCGACCGTGTCCATCAGCCAGGCCGTCTTCAGCACCAGCAGCCGCAACTGCTCCACCGTGACCCGGGCGTCGGCGATCCAGTTCTGCACGACGCCCTGCTGGGCGAGCGGCTTGCCGAAGGCCGTACGGGCCACCGCGCGCCGGCACATCAGCTCGATGGCGCGCTCGGCCATGCCGATCAGCCGCATGCAGTGGTGGATCCGGCCCGGACCCAGCCGCGCCTGGGCGATGGCGAAGCCGCCGCCCTCCTCGCCGATCAGGTTCGCGGCGGGCACCCGCACGTTGTCGAAGACCACCTCGGCGTGGCCGCCGTGGTGGTGGTCCTCGTATCCGTACACCTTCATGGCCCGCTTCACCGTCAGACCCGGCGTGTCGCGCGGGACCAGGATCTGCGACTGCTGGCGGCGGATGTCATCGCCGTCCGGGTCGGTCTTGCCCATCACGATGAAGATCGCGCAGTCCGGGTTCATCGCCCCGGAGATGTACCACTTGCGCCCGTTGATGACGTAGTGATCTCCGTCCCGGGTGATCCGGGTCTCGATGTTCGTCGCGTCCGACGAGGCGACCTCGGGCTCCGTCATGGCGAACGCGGACCGGATCTCCCCGGCCAGCAGCGGCTCCAGCCACCGCTTCTTCTGCTCATCGGTGCCGAACTGGGCGAGCACCTCCATGTTCCCGGTGTCCGGCGCAGCGCAGTTGAGCGCGGTCGGCGCCAACTGCGGGGAGCGGCCCAGGATCTCCGCCAGCGGGGCGTACTGGAGATTGGTGAGCCCGGCGCCGTACTCGGCGTCCGGCAGGAAGACGTTCCACAGCCCCTGCTTACGGGCCTCGGCCTTGAGGTCCTCCACCACCTGCGGGGTGTCCCACGGGGACGCCAGCAGTGCGCGCTGTTCCTCCGCGGTCTGCTCGGCCGGGTAGACGTGCTCGTCCATGAAGGTGAGCAGCTTGGCGCGCAGCTCCTCGGTACGGGCGTCGAATGCGAAGTCCATGGGGTGGGTCAGCCTTCCTGGAGGGTGGTGAGGCCGTGCTCGATGAAGACGGGGACGAGGTCGCCGATGCGGTCGAAGCCGCCGCCGACCGTCTGGCCCAGGGTGTAGCGGTAGTGGATGCCCTCCAGGATCACGGCGAGCTTGAACCAGGCGAACGCCGTGTACCAGGAGATGCCGGAGGTGTCCCGGCCGGAGCGTTCGGCGTAGCGCTCGATCAGCTCGGCGGGGGAGGGGTGGCCGGCCGCCCCGCTGGTGGTGGAGACCGGCGAGTCGGGCAGATCCAGATCGGAGCTGTACATGACCAGCAGACCGAGGTCGGTCAGCGGGTCGCCGAGCGTCGACATCTCCCAGTCGAGGACGGCCTTGATCTCGTCGTCGGCCCCGATCAGCACGTTGTCCAGACGGAAGTCGCCGTGGACGACCGTGGGGGCGGGGGAGTCGGGCAGCTGCCGGCCGAGCGCCGCGTGCAGCTCGTCGATGCCGGGAAGTTCGCGGTTGCGGGAGGCGTCCAGCTGCTTGCCCCAGCGGCGCAGCTGCCGGTCCAGGAACCCCTCGGGGCGCCCGAAGTCCCCGAGGCCGACGGCCTGCGGGTCGACGGCGTGCAGCTCCACCAGGGTGTCGACCAGACCCAGCACCGCCCTGCGGGTGCGCTCGGGGCCCAGCGGGGCGAGCTGCTCCGCCGTGCGGTACGGGGTGCCCTCGACGTACTCCATGACGTAGAACGGCGCGCCGATGACCGAGTCGTCCTCGCAGAGCAGCACCGGTTCGGGGACCGGGACGGCCGTCGGGTACAGCCCGCTGATCACGCGGTGCTCGCGCTTCATGTCGTGCGCGGTGGCCAGCACATGACCCAGCGGCGGCCGGCGGACGACCCATCGGCCGGTGCCGTCCGTCTCCGTGACGACGTACGTCAGGTTCGAACGGCCGCCCTCGATGAGCCGGGCTTCGAGCGGTCCGTTCACCAGCCCCGGCCGCTCGCGGTCGAGATGGCCGCGCAAGCGGTCGAGGTCGAGACCTGGCGGGTGGACTGGGCTCATCGTGCGCACCTCCGGGGTGAATGGATCGTCGGTGTTCATGATGCCGACCAGTCGGTATGTCGTCCAGTGAACTTCCGGAACGGAATGTGTGACTCCGGCCCGAATGGTGGGCGGACCTTGGCATTCAGTCGTATGGCTGAATAGAGTTCACGTATGAATACAGACTGGTTGATCGACGAAGTCCGGCTGACCCCGATCCTCATCGCCGACCCGCCGCTCCTCAACACCCAGGGCGTTCACCAGCCCTACACCCCGCGGCTCATCGTGGAGGTTGTCACCCGCGGCGGGGTGACCGGCATCGGGGAGACCTACGGCGACGGGAAGTACCTCGAACTGGCCGAACCCCTGGCCGCGGCCCTGCCCGGACGCCCGGTCAGCGATGTGAACGGCCTCTTCGCCCTTGCCGACGAGGTGTGCGGAGATTCACGCGCGGCCGACGAGCGCGTCGACGCGGGCGGACTGCGTGGCGTCCAGACCGCGGACAAACTGCGGCTCTCGGTGGTCTCCGGCTTCGAGGTGGCCTGCCTGGACGCCCTGGGCAGGACTCTCGGCCTGCCCGTGCACGCGCTGCTCGGCGGCAAGGTCCGCGACAGCGTCGAGTACAGCGCCTACCTCTTCTACCGCTGGGCCCAGCACCCGGACGGCGGCGAACGCGACGACTGGGGTGCGGCCGTCGACCCGGCCGGAGTCGTCGCCCAGGCCCGGCGCTTCGCCCGGGAGTACGGCTTCTCCTCCTTCAAGCTGAAGGGCGGCGTCTTCCCGCCCGACGAGGAGATCGCCGCGGTCCGCGCACTGGCCGAGGCGTTCCCCGGGCAGCCGCTGCGTCTGGACCCCAACGGGGCCTGGTCCGTCGAGACCTCGCTGTACGTCGCCGAGCAGCTCAAGGACGTACTCGAATACCTGGAGGACCCGGCGAGCGGCACGGACCTGATGGCCGCCGTCGCGGCCGGCACCGACGTCCCGCTGGCCACGAACATGTGCGTCACCACGCTCGCCGAGGTCCCGGAGGCCTTCGCCCGGGGCGCCGTCCAGGTCGTCCTCTCCGACCACCACTACTGGGGCGGACTGCACCGCACCCGTGAACTGGCCGGTATCTGCCGCACCTTCGGCGTCGGCCTCTCCATGCACTCCAACACCCACCTCGGGATCAGCCTCGCCGCCATGACGCACGTCGCGGCCACCGTCCCCAACCTCGACTACGCCTGCGACAGCCACTACCCCTGGCAGACCGAGGACGTCATCACCACGCGGCATGTCTTCTCCGACGGCCGGCTGGCCGTCTCCGACGCCCCGGGCCTCGGCGTCGAACTCGACCGGGAACGTCTCGCCGTACTGCACCGCCGCTGGCTCGACGACGACGGCACGATGCGCGAGCGCGACGACGCCGCCGCGATGCGCAAGGCCGAGCCGGGATGGTCGACGCCCGCGATCCCGCGCTGGTGACGGAGCTCTCGGCGCCCGCCTGAGTTGCGGGCACCCCGGGCCGCCCCGAGGGTCGGGTACATGAAGGCGATCAGCTACAGCAGGTACGGCGGGGCCGACGTCCTGGAGTACGGGCAGCGCCCCGACCCCAAGGTCGGCCCCGACAGCGTCCTCGTGAAGGTACGGGCCGCGGCGGTCAACCCGGTCGACCGCATCGCCCGGGAGGGGCACCTGGACGCCACGCTGGACACGGTGTTCCCGGTGATTCCCGGCTGGGACGTCTCAGGGGTCGTCGTCCAGCCCGGCATCGCCGTCGACGAGTTCGCCGTCGGCGACGAGGTCATCGGGTACGTGCGGGAGGACTTCCTCAGCCGCGGCACCTTCGCCGAGTACGTGGCCGCGCCGGTGCGCACCCTGGCCCGCAAGCCGCTGAGTCTGAGCTTCGAGGAGGCGGCGGGCCTGCCCCTGGCCGGTCTCACCGCCTACCAGGTGCTGTACCGCTCGCTGCACATCCGCAACGGCGACACCGTCCTCGTCCACGCGGCGGCCGGCGGTGTCGGCTCGCTGGCCGTACAGATCGCCCGCCACACCGGATGCCGGGTCATCGGCACCGCGAGCGAACGCAACCACGACCATCTGCGGCAGCTCGGCGCGGAACCCGTGGCGTACGGGGACGGCCTCGCGGACCGGCTGCGGGCGCTGGCCCCTGACGGGATCGACGCCGCCTTCGACACCGTGGGCGGCGAGGCCCTGCGGGTGTCCGCCGAGACCCTCGCACCGGACGGGCGCCTGGCCTCCATCGTGGACGGCGAGGTGTTCTCGTACGGCGGTACGTACGCGTTCGTACGGCCCGACGCGAAGGATCTGGCGCATCTGGCAGAGCTGGCCGAGAGGGGCATCGTCTCGGTCCACGTGGACCGGGTCTTCCCACTGGCCGAGGCCGCGGAGGCCCACCGGCTCAACGCCGAGGGCCGCACCCGCGGAAAGATCGTCGTCACCGTGGACTGGGAGAGCTGACCACCGACGGGCCGCTGGGAACAGCATGGCCTCGGCGCCCCCCGCTCAGAGCGGCATCGTCTCGGCGCCCCCGGCCGCTCAGAACAGCATCGCCGCGGCGAACACCGCCAGCGCGACGGTGCACGCCGCGGCCATCAGCGCCGCGCGGACGCCCATCGGCTGCGGGCGCGAGGTGCCCATGCCCTGCACCCGCCGGTTCGCCACCCGCAGGAAACCCAGCCAGGCCAGCACGCTCAGAGACAGGGCGACGACCCCGGCCGGGGTGGCCCCGCCGTGCAGGGCCTGCTTCCCGGCCAGCAGCGCCACGACCGTGCAGGACAGCGTCGTACGCCGCCATGCCAGCCTGGTCCGCTCGGGCTGGAGCCCCGGATCGCGTTCCGCCGCGGTCACCGGCCCTCCCAGCCGAACAGGACCACCACCACCATCGCCACGGCCACCACGGCCACCGCCAGACCCAGCAGTGTCGGGAACCGCGACACCGGGAGATCCTCCCCGCGCCGCATCGCCCGCTCGCACCGCACCCAGTGGTTGACGGCCCGCAGCGCGCACAGCACGCCCGCCGCCAGCAGCGCGAGCGCCAGACCGGCACGGACGCCCCACGCCAGCTCCGGCAGGAACTGGTCGACCGCGAAACCCCCGCCGATCAGTGCGAGAGCCGTCCGGATCCAGGCGAGGAACGTCCGCTCGTTGGCGAGCGAGAAGCGGTAGTCAGGGGTGTCGCCCTCTTCGCGGATCCGCTGCGGCGCGAACCACAGCCGCAGACTCTGTGCAAAATCGTTCACGTACGGACCTTATCTGCTGCTTTGGTGCCTCTCCTCGGCCGCTTCAGGACGATGCCCGGAACGCCTGGAGCCGCCGGTAGCCTTCCATGCCGTCCGGCACCCACTGCCGGTCGCCGAGCCGCTGCTCCAGTTCCTCATCCGTGAGGAAGGCGTGCCAGGCGACCTCCTCCACCTGCGGCTCCACCGGCAGCACGCACCGTACCCGGTAGACGTACGACCACCAGCTGTGCCCGCCGCCCTCGTAGAGGAACTTGAACAGCGGCTCCGGGCGGGGCAGGCCCGTCACGCCCAGTTCCTCCTCGGCCTCCCGCAGCGCCGCCTCGTCGTAGGACTCGCCGGCGCCGACGACCCCGCCGACGAACATGTCGTAGTGGGACGGGAAGACGAGCTTGGTGGCGGTCCTGCGGTGCACGAAGATCCTGCCGTCGGCGTCCCGGGCCTCGATGAAGACGCAGCGATGGGTCAGGCCCCGCGCGGTCGCCTCGCCGCGCGGGGCCCGACCCACGACGACATCGTTCTCGTCGACGATGTCCAGGATCTCGTCAGAAGGATTCATGCCCCTCATCCAACATCAGACCCCTGACGGTGCTCACTGCCCCATGACGTACTTGACGGTCGGGCCCGTGGTCCAGCCGCCGTCCACGGCGAGTTCGGCGCCGGTGACGTACGAGGCGGCGTCCGGGAGCAGGAAGACGACGGCCTCGGCCTCCCCGATCTCGCCGGCCATCGGGGTGTTGGGGTAGTTGCCCTCGCCCGGAACCGGCACGGCCCGGAACCGGCACGGCCCGGAACCGGAACCGCCCGGGCCCGGAACCGGGACCGCCCGGAACCGGAACCGCCCGGAACCGGGACCGCCCGGAACCGGAACCGCCCGGAACCGGGACCGCCCGGTCCCTCAGTGCGGCTGGAGGCTCTGCGTGCGGCGTCCGGCAGCCGGGCCCTCGGGCATGGCCGGGTGCAGCCCCAGCAGCACGATCCCGGCCACGATCGCCGCGAGCCCCGCCGCCTGCCAGGCCAGCGCGCCCGTGTCGGTACGCACCTGGTCGCCCAGGAAGCCGATCCCGCAGGCGATCCCGGCCAGCGGCTGGGCCGCGGTCAGCGCCGGCAGGGACATCCGCAGCGGGCCCGTCTCGAACGCGCTCTGTACGAGGATCAGCCCCGTCACTCCCAGCACCAGCACCGCATACGGCTGCCAGCCGGTGACGAGCGCCGCCCAGCCGCCGTCCGAGAGGCGCTGCCCGCTGACCCGGGTCAGGGCGTCCTGGAGGCCGTACAGGAGTCCCGCCGCCACCGCGAGCAGTGCGGGCGACACCCCCGACCGTGAGCGCTTGGCGAACGCGGTCAGCAGCAGGGCCAGGCCCACCACCACGCCGATCACCAGCCAGTGCCGCAGCGGACTCGACACGGCCTGCCCGCCCTTCGGCTCGCCCGCCACCAGGAACGCGGCGACCCCGCCGGCCAGCAGCCAGAGCCCCGCCCAGCCCTGCCGGCCCAGCCGCTGACCGGTGCGGTGACGGGACAGGGCCATCGCGAAGAGCAGATTGGTGGCCAGGAGCGGTTCGACGACGGAGACCTCGCCCTTGCCCAGGGCCAGCGCGCCCAGCACCATGCCGCAGACCATGAGCCCGATACCGGCCAGCCAGCTGCGCACCCGCATCAGGTCCAGTAGCAGCCTGGGCGAGAGGTAGTCGCTCTTCGGGGCGTGGCGGGCGGCGGCCTGTTGCAGCACGAAGCCGAACCCCAGACAGCAGGCGGCGCTCACGGAGAGCACGATGACCAGCACCGACACGCTTCCCCACCCCGAGTCAGGCCGTAAGAGGGTGATTTGTATCGACGATAACGCCTGGAGACGACACCGGCGGCCGAAGCGCGGCCGACCGGGCGGTTGACGCCGGGACGGCCGGTGCCGAAGATCTGACGCACGAGTAACTTCGCGAGCGGCCGCACGGATGACGTGCGGTCCTTCCGCCGGACCGCGGCCCGGTCGCCCCGACAAGGATGGAACCCATGGCGTACGACGCTGATGTGATCGTGATCGGGGCAGGACTCGCGGGGCTCGTTGCCACCGCGGAACTGGTCGACGCGGGCCGTTCGGTCATTCTGCTCGACCAGGAACCCGAACAGTCGCTCGGCGGCCAGGCCCACTGGTCCTTCGGCGGTCTCTTCCTCGTCGACTCGCCCGAACAGCGCCGGATGCGGATCAAGGACAGCCAGGAGCTGGCGCTCCAGGACTGGTTCGGCACGGCCGGCTTCGACCGCGAGGAGGACCACTGGCCGAAGAAGTGGGCCGAGGCGTACGTCGATTTCGCCGCCGGTGAGAAGCGCTCCTGGCTGCACCGGCAGGGCATGCGGTTCTTTCCCGTCGTCGGCTGGGCCGAGCGCGGCGGCTACGACGCGAACGGCCACGGCAACTCCGTCCCCCGCTTCCACATCACCTGGGGCACCGGCCCCGGCGTCGTCGCCCCCTTCGAGCGCCGGGTGCGCGAGGGCGTCGCCAAGGGGCTCGTCACCTTCCGCTTCCGCCACCGTGTCACCGGCCTCGGCCGCACCGGGGGCACCGTCGACACCGTGAGCGGCGAGATCCTGGAGCCCAGCGACGCGGCCCGGGGCACCGCGAGCGGGCGCGAGACGGCCGGCGCCTTCGAGCTCAGGGCCCAGGCGGTGATCGTCACCTCCGGCGGCATCGGCGGCAACCACGACCTCGTACGCAAGCAGTGGCCCGAGCGGCTCGGCA
This sequence comes from Streptomyces sp. NBC_00385, assembly GCF_035917155.1. Taxonomy (NCBI): domain Bacteria; kingdom Bacillati; phylum Actinomycetota; class Actinomycetes; order Kitasatosporales; family Streptomycetaceae; genus Streptomyces; species Streptomyces sp. NBC_00385. The sequence goes on from NZ_CP107951.1 coordinate 7,091,684, forward strand.
CCCCGCCCGCCAAGATGCTCTCCGGCGTCCCCGCCCACGTCGACGGGCTGATGCTCGGCATCACCGAGGAGGCCGGCGCCCACCACATCAACCGCGACCGGATGTGGCACTACACCGAGGGCATCGAGAACTGGAACCCGATCTGGGCCAAGCACGGCATCCGGATCCTGCCCGGCCCGTCCTCTCTATGGCTGGACGCCCGCGGCAAGCGGCTGCCCGTCCCGCTGTTCCCCGGGTTCGACACGCTCGGCACTCTCGAACACATCATGCGCAGCGGCCACGACTACACCTGGTTCGTCCTGGACCAGAAGATCATCGGCAAGGAGTTCGCGCTCTCCGGCTCCGAGCAGAACCCCGACCTGACCGGCAAGTCCGTCCGCGACGTGATCGGCCGGGCCCGCGCGGACGTGCCCGGACCGGTGAAGGCGTTCATGGACAACGGCGTGGACTTCGTCGTCGAGAAGGACCTCGGCGCCCTGGTCCGCGGCATGAACGCGCTCACCGGCGATGCGCTCATCGACGAGGACGGCCTGCGCCGCGAGATCACCGCCCGCGACCGGGAGATCGCCAACCCCTTCACCAAGGACCTCCAGATCACCGCGATCAGAGGCGCCCGCACCTACCTCGGCGACAAGCTCATCCGTACCGCGGCGCCGCACCGCATCCTCGACCCCAAGGCCGGACCGCTGATCGCCGTGCGGCTCAACATCCTGACCCGCAAGTCGCTCGGCGGACTGGAGACGGACCTGTCCTCCCGGGTCCTCACGGCCGACGGCAGCCCGCTGGCCGGGGTGTACGCGGCCGGTGAGGCGGCCGGGTTCGGCGGCGGCGGGGTGCACGGCTACCGCTCGCTGGAAGGCACCTTCCTCGGCGGCTGCATCTTCTCCGGCCGGGCGGCGGGCCGCGCGGCCGCGGAGGCGGTCGGCTAAGGGCTGGGCCGGCCCTCAGACCGTCATTCGGTGCCTCCGCGCGTCCGTCGAGGGGCCGTCACGGCGGCGCAGCTGCCGCCACCTGTGGGGTTCGGGGCGGGGAACCGTGCACGGGCACCGAATACGGGCACGGTAAGCAGATGCCAGGAGTAGCCGAGCCCGTCATCAAACTCGTCCGGCGCACCACCGAACCCGTCGGGGCCCAGACCCTGCGCTCCACGGGAGCGGCGGTGATCGCCTACGCCGTGGCGACCGCGACGCTGTCCCAGCCCGCGCCCCTGACCGCCCCGCTCACCGCGCTGCTCGTTGTTCAGGTCACCCTCTACGCCACCCTCACCACGGGGATCCGGCGCGTGAACTCCGTGATCGTCGGAGTGCTCATCGCCAGCGGGTTCAGTTCCCTGGTGGGGCTGTCCTGGTGGAGCCTCGGGCTGACGATCTTCACGTCGCTGATCATCGGCCGGCTGGTCCGGGTGAACGAGTTCGTCCCCGAGGTCGCGATCAGCGCCATGCTCGTGCTCGGCGTCGCCCAGGTCGCCGACACCGCCTGGGAACGCATCTTCGAGACACTCATCGGTGCGGGCGTGGGGCTGCTGTTCAACCTGCTGTTCGCCCCGCCCGTGTGGGTGCAGACGGCGGGCGCGTCGATCGACGGGTTGGCCCGCGAGATGGGGGAGCTGTTCCGCGATCTGGGAGGCGACCTGGGCGGCCGCGTCACCGTCGGGCAGGCGGCCGAGCGGCTGCACCGCGCCCGCCGCATCGACCACGACATCGTGGCGGTGGACGCCTCGCTGCGGCAGGCCGAGGAGAGCCTGATGCTCAACCCGCGTGTACGGCAGGGACTGCTCTACCGCGTGGTGCTGCGCACCGGCCTGGACACACTGGAGATCTGCGCGGTCGTCCTGCGGGTGCTGGCCAGGACGCTGACCGACCTGGCCAAGGAGCGCGTCGACGAAGACCTCTTCCCCGCGGACGTGGCCTCCGGGCTGACCGAACTGTTCGGGCAACTGGCGGGAGCCATCGAGAGCTTCTCGGTCCTGATCACGACTCCGGTCGCCGCCAGTGCCGAGGACGCCGAGGACCGGCTGGCCGAGGCGTTGACGACCAGCCGGGCGACCCGCGACCGGGTGGCGGACATGCTGCTGGCGGCGGTCCAGGAACACCCCAGGAAGTGGCAGTTGCACGGGGCGCTGCTCGCCGAGGTCGACCGCATCCTGGACGAGCTCGACATCGAGAAGCGCACCGAGCGCCTCGGCAAGGAGCTGGACCGCCGCTCGGGCGAGATGCACGAACGCCATCCCCGGCTGTACTCGGTCAGGCGCCGACTGGGGCTCGTCCGGGACGCGGACCAGGGGCTTTGAGAGCGCGGCCGGTCAGGCCGGTTCGAGGAGGTCGACGACCCGGAACCGTTCCGCCACGACCAGCGTGTCGTCGTCGGCCGTGAACTCCGGGTCGCCGAGCGCCTCCCGCATCTCCTCGCTGTGCCAGAACCGTTCGTGGCCCTCCCGCCACCCGGCCACCGAGGTGTCGCCCTCGCCCTCGTCGAGGACATGCTGCAGATCGACGTCCCCGAGCCGCAGGATCCGCACCTCCGTGATCTCCAGCACCGCGATCTCCCGGCCGTCCGAGTCGATCAGCGCGGACCGCTCGCCCACGGGCGGCGGCTCCTCCCTCTCCACCTGGTACTCCGCGAACAGTCCGGTCGTCGACACCTTCCGCCCGTCGAGCACCGCGGCGACCAGCCGGTCGCGCAGCGGGCCGGGGAACGCGAGAAGGAAGGGCTTGAGCGCTTCACGGTTCGGCATGGCGCAAGTCTGGCATCCGCTGCCCCGCCGGTGGCGGGCAGAATCTGACGTGCCGGTGACGTACCGCCCCCGCCCCTGGCGCCCGGTGGTCCGGAGTGCTCGAATCGGAGGGTGAACAGTTCCTCTTCCGGCGCGGAGCCGGATCCGGCGGCGCAGGGCCCCGATCCGGACGGCACCGGCACCCCCGTGGGCCGTCGGCTCGTCCTGACGATGCTGGGCCTCGGCGCCGCCGGGCTCGTCGCCGCCCCCGTACTGCAAAGGACGCTGGAGTCCGGCCTGGGCGCGCTCTCCGACAAGGACCCCACCGGACTGACCGGGCTGCTGCCCAACGGCGGTGGCTTCCGCTACTACTCCGTCGCCACGTCCGTACCGGAGAAGAGCGCCACCGACTACCGGCTGACCGTCGACGGCCTGGTCGACCGCCCGGCCACGTACACCCTGGACGCCCTGGAACGGATGGAGCAGACCCGGATGGTCCGGGACGTCCAGTGCGTCACCGGCTGGCGGGTGCCCGAGACCCCCTTCGAGGGCGTCCGGCTGTCCGCGCTGCTGGACGCGGCGGGTGTCCGGCCCGGGGCGAAGGCGGTCCGGTTCACCTGCTTCGACGGCACGTACAGCGAGAGCCTCACGCTCGATCAGGCCCGCCGGGCCGATGTGCTGGTCGCGCTGCGGATGCAGGACCGGCCGGTGTCCCACTCGCACGGCGGCCCGGTCCGGCTGTACGTGGCCCCGATGTACTTCTACAAGTCGGCGAAATGGCTCTCCGGGATCACCGTCACGGACTCCGTACGCCCCGGATACTGGGAGAAGCTCGGATATGACGTCGACGCCTGGGTCGGCCGGTCCAACGGCCGCGACGATGCCCCCACCACCTGAGACGGGCGGCCGGGTACGACGTTTCAGCGGCCCGGTGCGCTGGGTGCACCGCACCACGGCCGCGCTGACGCTGCTGTGCGTGGCGACGGCGGCCTGTCTGTACGTACCGCAGCTCGCCGAACTCGTCGGTCGCCGCCATCTCGTGGTCACCGTGCACGAGTGGTCCGGGCTGTTGATCCCCGTACCGCTGCTGGCCGGCCTGTTCGCACGGTCGCTGCGGGCCGATCTGGGCCGGCTCAACCGTTTCGGGCCGCACGACCGGCAGTGGCTGCGGGCGGTGCGCCGGCGGGACCACCGGGCGGAGTCCCGCCCGGCCGGGAAGTTCAACGCCGGGCAGAAGCTGTACGCCGCCTGGATCACGGGAGCTGTCCTGGTCATGGTGGGCACCGGGCTGCTGATGTGGTTCACCGGGCTCGCCCCGCTGGTGTGGCGGACCGCTGCGACGTTCGTCCACGACTGGCTGGCGCTCGCGATCGGCATCGTGCTGGGCGGGCACATCGCGATGGCGCTCGCCGACCCGGAGGCACGCCGTGGCATGCGTACCGGGTCGGTCGAGCGCCGGTGGGCCCGTCGCGAGCACCCGCTGTGGCGGGAGCCGGGGGAGCGGTCCCTGGAGGATCGGTGACGGGGGAGCGGTCCCTAGAGGATCAGTGACAGGAGCAGGATGAAGGCCAGCGAGACCACGGAGATGATGGTCTCCATCACCGACCAGGTCTTCACCGTCTGGCCGACGTCCATCCCGAAGTACTCCTTCACCAGCCAGAACCCCGCGTCGTTGACATGGCTGAAGAAGAGCGAGCCCGCACCGACGGCGAGGACCAGCAGGGCGGCGTGCGAGGTCGACATGTCGGCGGCCAGCGGGGCGACCAGACCGGCCGCCGAGATGGTGGCCACCGTCGCCGAACCGGTCGCGAGCCTGATGCCCACGGCGATCAGCCAGCCGAGCAGCAGCGCGGGGATCGACCAGTCCTCGGAGAACTCCAGGATCATCTGACCCACACCGGCGTCGATCAGCGTCTGCTTGAAGCCGCCGCCCGCGCCGACGATGAGCAGCACTCCGGCGATCGGGGCGAGGGACTTCTCCACGGTGGTGGAGAGCCGGGCCTTGGTGAACCCGGCCGCCCGGCCCAGCGTGAACATGCCCACGATGACCGCCGCGAGCAGAGCGATCAGCGGCGAGCCGACCACATCGGTGACCCGCTGGAGACCCTGCTCCGGGTCGTCCACCACGATGTCGACGAGGGCCTTGGCCAGCATCAGGACGACGGGCAGCAGAATCGTCGCCAGGGTGGCGCCGAAGCTCGGCCGGCGGTCCAGGTCCTCGGACGGGCGCTGCGGGATCATCTTCTCCGGCGCCTTGATGTCGACCCAGCGGGCGGCGTACCGGGAAAAGACCGGACCGGCGATGATCACCGTCGGGATCGCGACCAGGACACCGAGGGCCAGGGTGACGCCCAGGTTGGCGTCGAGGGCGTCGATCGCCACCAGCGGGCCGGGGTGCGGGGGAATGAGGCCGTGCATCACGGAGAGGCCGGCCAGCGCCGGGATGCCGATGCGCATCAGGGAGTAGTTGCCGCGCTTGGCGACGAGGAGCACCACCGGGATCATCAGCACGATCCCGACCTCGAAGAACAGCGGCAGGCCGATGATCGAGGCGATCAGGACCATCGCCCACGGCATGGCACGGTTGCTCGTCCTCGCGAGGATCGTGTCGACGATCTGGTCCGCGCCGCCGGAGTCGGCGAGCAGCTTGCCCAGGATCGCGCCGAGCGCGATGAGGACGCCGACACCCGCGACGGTGGAGCCGAGACCCGCGGTGAAGCTCGCTATCGTCTTCGCCGGCGCGGCGCCGGCGAACGAACCGAGCGCCAGCGAGCCGATGGTGAGCGCGAGGAACGCGTGCATCTTGAACTTGGTGATGAGCAGAACGATGACGGCGATGCCCGCCAGGACGGCGATGCCCAACTGCGCGTTGCCGGCCGAAGTGATCGGTTCGACGGCGTCCGCTGCCAGCATCTCGACGCTGAGACTGGTCACGGTGATGATCCTCAGTTCTCGAGCCGGCGCAACGCGGCGACGGCTCGCTGGGTGATTTCCTCGGGGGTGCCGGACACATCCACGGCGACGCCGGCCTCGTCGTCCTCAAGGGGCTGGAGGGTGGCGAACTGCGAGTCGAGGAGCGCGGTCGGCATGAAGTGGCCCTGGCGGCCCGCCATCCGCTCCTCGATGAGCGACCGGTCGCCGCTCAGATGAAGGAAGACGGCACCGGGGGCCTCGCTGCGCAGCCGGTCGCGGTAGGCGCGCTTCAGCGCCGAACTGCTGACCACGCCGCCGAGCCCCGCCCGGCCGTGCGCCCACTGCCCGATCGCGTCGAGCCAGGGCCACCGGTCCGCATCGTCCAGCGGGGTACCGGCCGACATCTTGGCGATGTTCGCCGCGGGATGGAAGTCGTCGCCCTCGGCGTACGGAACGCCCAGTTCGGCGGCGAGCAGGGGGCCGATCGTGGTCTTGCCGGTCCCTGCGACGCCCATCACCACGATGACGTGGGGGGTGCTCATTACGGTGCCTCGCTGTCTTCTTCGATGTCGTCGTCGACATCGGGCCGTCGCGCTACTGAAACCTATACGTACGACTTATTCAAGATGCTGTGACATAAACGTCGTACTTTTTGTTCCCAGCGGGGTCTCCCGGAGAGGCCCCCGTACGCTTGGCCCATGACCACACCTGCCCAGGGGCTGCATACGCATGTGCTGGACGCCCTGGGGCTGGAGATCGCCGCGGGTGAGCATCTGCCCGGCCAGGTTCTGCGTACGGACGAGCTGGCCCAGCGCTTCGACGTCTCCCGCACGGTCGTACGGGAGGTGATCCGGGTCCTGGAGTCCATGCACCTGGTCGAGTCCCGGCGCCGAGTCGGCGTGACCGTACGGCCGACCGAGGCGTGGAACGTCTACGATCCGCAGGTCATCCGGTGGCGGCTGGCCGGCGCCGACCGCCCGCGCCAGCTGCGCTCGCTGACCGTCCTGCGCTCGGCGATCGAACCCGTCGCCGCCTCGCTCGCCGCCCGCCACGCCACCCCCGAACAGTGCGCCGAGCTCACCGAACGGGCCCTGGGCATGGTCGCCACCTCCCGCGGCCAGCAGTTGGAGGGGTACCTGGAACACGACATCGCCTTCCACCGGATCGTCCTCAACGCCTCCGGCAACGAGATGTTCGCGCGCCTGGGCGACGTGGTCGCCGAGGTCCTCGCGGGGCGCACCCACCACCAGGTCATGTTCGAGGACCCCGACCCGGCGGCCGTGACCCTCCACGTCCGGCTCGCCGAAGCGGTGCGCGAGGGGGACGCGGCCGGGGCGGAGCGGCTGACGAAGGAGATCGCGGTGGGCGCCCTGCACGAACTGGACGTGCTCGCGCCCTGATCCGGCGCGCCCGCCGGCTGCCGGCTACCGCCTGACGTGCTGCAACCGGGCCGCAGCCGCGGCCAGCATCATCTCCAGCGCCGCCGGATAACCGCTGCGGCCCATCTCCGCGACCAGTACGGGCGCGGTCGCCGCGATGTTCGGGTGCGTGTCCGCCGGCTGCCGGGCGTAGATCTCAGGCCAGGCCTGCACCTCCTGCGCCCTGGCCTGTTCCGGAAGCGCCAGCGTCGAGGCGTCCAGCGCCGCGAACGACAGCGTCTGGTCGACGAAGACGTGGTAGATCCGCACCGCCTCCGCATCCGGGAAACCCGCGCCCCGCAGCACCCCGAGGATCGCCTCCACCGAACGGATCTCGTGCGTACGGCCGGTCACCCGTGCGCACGTCAGCAGCGCCGCCTGCGGGTGGGTCAGATAGTCCGCGTGCATCCGCAGCCCCAGCGACCGAAGATCGGCCCGCCAGTCACCCGTCGGCCGCCAGCCGCGCAGCGTCCGCCCGATCAACTCGTCGGCCACCGCCAGCAACAGCTCGTCCGTGTCCCGGAAATAGCGGTAGAGCGCGCTCGGATCGCAACCCAGCGCGGCGCCGAGCCGGCGCACGGTGAGCGCCGCCGCCCCGTGCTCGCCGATCAGCCGCAGCGCCGTGTCCACGATCAGCTGCTCGGACAGCACGACGCCCTGCTTGGTGGGACGCCTGCGCCGCCGCGCACCCTCCGGCACCACCCGCTCGCTCGCGTTCATGCGGGCACCTTATGACAACGCCGTTGACGTGCGGAACCCCCGAGGAGTTCGATGTGCCGCCATCGGGGCCGAACAGCGCCCCTCGGTGAAGGAGCGACCGTGACGTCCTACCGCGAGGAACCAGCCGGACCGGCACAGCCACCCGCAGCCCTACGCAAGAGCCTCGGCGTGGTCGACGGCTTCGCCATCGCGGCCTCGTCGACCGCGGCCACCACCAGCATCGGCATCGGACTCGGCGTCACCGCCACCGCCGTCGGGCTGCACCTGCCGATCATCATGCTGCTCGCCTTCCTGCCGATCCTGGGCATCGCGGGCGCCTACTCCCGGCTCAACCGGGTCGAGCCGAACATGGGCAGCGGCTACGTCTGGGTCGGCCGCTCGCTCAGCCCCTGGCTCGGTTTCCTCGTCGGCTGGATAGGCATCGTCTCCACGATCGTGTTCCTCGCCTACACCACGGCGGTCACAGGTTCCGCCCTGCTCCAGCTCGCGGGCGAGGCCGGGCTGCACGAGGTGTCCGGGCTCCGGCTCGACCCGGACTCCACCGCCCAGTCGACCGCGCTCGGCATCGTCGTCCTCGTCGCCGTCACCTTCACCGCGGTCACCGGCCTCCGGTCGGCCGCCACGTTCCAGAAGTACCTCCTGGTCTTCGAGTACGCGGTCCTGCTCGGCTTCTGCGGATACGGCCTGTTCGCCGGCTCACAGCCCTTCAGCCTCGACTGGCTCAACCCGTTCACCATCCCCTCCTTCGAGCAGCTCGCCCAGGGACTGCTGCTCTCCGTCTTCTGCTTCTGGGGATTCGAGTCCACCTTCAGCGTCACCGAGGAGATCCGGGATCCGCAGGACGCCTCCAAGGCCGGGCTCATCACGCTCTTCACGATGCTGGGCCTGTTCCTGCTCGGCTCCTTCGCCTTCCAGCGCGTCCTGTCGCTCGACGAACTGACCGCCCACGGCGCCCAGGGGCTCACCTACTTCGGCAATCAGCTGGCCGACCAGCCGCTCGCCGCCCTCCCGCTGATCGCCCTCACCCTGTCCGCCGTCGCCTCCCTGCAGTCCGGGGTGATCCCGACGGTGCGCGGCATGTTCGCCATGGGCCGCGACCGCACGCTCGGACCCCTGTGGACCAAGGTCAGCCCGCGGTACGGGACACCCGCCGCCGGGACCGTCGCGGTCGGCTGCATCGCAGCCGCCATCGCCGTGCTCTCCCTCGTCATCCCGAAGGTCGGCGACCTCATCCTGGCGTCCGTGAACGCGATCGGGGTCGTCGTCTCGATCTACTACGCCCTCACCGCGCTGGCCGCCGCGGCCCGCTTCCGCGGCTCGTTCCGGGAGAGCCGGTCCCTGGCGGTGCGGGCGGTGGTGCTCCCCGTGACGAGCGCCCTCGTCCTGCTGGCGCTCGGCGGATACCTCTGCTGGACCTTCGCCACCTCCGCCGACCACTTCGAGGTCAGCCCGGACAACGGCTGGTTCATGCTCCTGTGCCCGGCCGTCATCCTGCTGACCGGCTTCGTCGCCGCGGCCTGGGCCAAGTGGGCCAGGCAGTCCCCGTACTTCGTCACCGGCAGGTCCGTCGCCCCGGACACGCTCGCGGAGCCCGTGCCCGACCCGGCCTGATCCCCACCCGAACCACCCACCGAAGGAAGAAGCATCATGCCGCGCACCCCCGCCGACCTCGTCTTCACCGGCGGCCCCGTCCACACCACCGACGCCGCCCGCACCCGCGCTACCACCGTCGCCGTCACCGGCGGCCGGATCACCGCCGTCGGCCACGACGAGGTACGCGAACTCATCGGCCCGCGCACCGAGGTGGTCGACCTCGCCGGACGCCTCCTGGTCCCCGGCTTCCAGGACGCCCACGTCCACCCGGTCACCGCCGGGCAGGAACTCGCGCAGTGCGACCTCACCGGCGCCGGCGACGCCACCGCCACCATCGCCGCCGTACGGGCCTACGCCGACGCGAACCCCGCACGCGACTGGATCACCGGCGGTGGCTGGTCGATGGACGCGTTCGAGGGCGGCGCCCCCACCCGGCAGCAGCTCGACACCGCCGTGCCCGACCGCCCCGCCTGCCTGCTCAACCGCGACCACCACGGCGCCTGGGCCAACAGCAGGGCCCTCGCCCTCGCCGGCATCACGGCGCACACCCCCGACCCGGCCGACGGCCGCATCGAACGCGACGAACGCGGAGAACCCACCGGACTCCTCCAGGAGGGCGCCATGGACCTGGTCGCCCGCCACGCCCCCCGCTCCACCGCCGCCGACCGGCTCGCCGGCCTCCTGCGGGCCCAGCGCCTGCTCCACGCGTACGGCATCACCGCCTGGCAGGACGCCATCGTCGGCACCTACGGCTCGATGGACGACGTGGCCGACGCCTACCTCACCGCGGACCGGGACGGCTCGCTCACCGCCCGCGTCACCGGAGCACTGTGGTGGGACCGCGAGCACGGCACCGAACAGATCCCCGGACTCGTCGCCAGGCGCGAGGCGCTGACCGGCCGGAACTTCCGCGCCGGATCCGTGAAGATCATGCAGGACGGGGTCGCCGAGACCGGCACCGCCGCCCTCCTCGCCCCGTACCTCGACGCCTGCGGCTGCGCCACCGCCAACAGCGGCACCAGCTTCGTCGACCCCCTCGACCTGCGCCGGTACGTCACCGAGCTGGACGCCCTGGGCTTCCAGACCCACTTCCACGCGCTCGGCGACCGGGCGGTGCGTGAGGCACTGGACGCCGTCGAGGCCGCCCGCGCCGCCAACGGCCGCACCGACACCCGCCCCCACCTCGCCCACCTCCAGATCGTCCACCCCGACGACATCCCGCGCTTCCGCGAGCTCGGCGCCACCGCCAACATCCAGCCCCTCTGGGCCGCCCACGAACCGCAGATGGACGAGCTGACGATCCCCTTCCTCGGCCGCGAACGGGCCGCGCTCCAGTACCCGTTCGCCGCACTGCTGCGGTCCGGCGCCACCGTGGCCGCGGGCTCCGACTGGCCCGTCAGCAGCGCCGATCCGCTGCACGGCATCCACACGGCCGTCAACCGTGTCGTACCCGGCGGCGACCACGGCCGGGCCTTCCTCCCGGAGCAGCGCATCTCGCTGACCGACGCGCTGGCCGCGTACACGGCGGGCTCCGCGTACGTGAACCACCTGGACGACACCGGCAGCATCCGGGCCGGCGCCCTCGCCGACCTGGTGGTCCTGGACCGCGACCCCTTCGCCGCGCCGCCCGAGGAGATCGCCGGGACCCGCGTCCTGGAGACGTACGTGGGCGGCCGCCGGGTGTACGGGGACTGACCCGGGGACCCCGCGGAGTTACGGTGGTGCGCCAACGCGGCGCACCACCGGGGGCTTCCGCACCGCGTACGGTTGTTCGTGATCGATCTCAGGAAAAGTCGTGAATCGATCTCAGGGAAAGCCGCACAAGGGAGACCACGGGAATGGCGCAGCACGTACAAGGGGTCATCGCACCGGGAAAGAACGAGCCGGTACGGGTCGAGACGATCGTGATTCCGGACCCCGGCCCCGGTGAGGCCGTGGTGAAGATCCAGGCGTGCGGCGTCTGCCACACCGATCTGCACTACAAGCAGGGCGGCATCAACGACGAGTTCCCCTTCCTCCTCGGCCACGAGGCCGCGGGCGTCGTCGAGTCCGTGGGCGACGGCGTCACCGACGTCGCACCGGGCGACTTCGTCGTCCTCAACTGGCGTGCCGTGTGCGGACAGTGCCGCGCCTGTCTGCGCGGACGCCCGTGGTACTGCTTCGACACGCACAACGCGAAGCAGAAGATGACCCTGCTGGACGGCACCGAGCTGTCCCCGGCGCTCGGCATCGGCGCCTTCGCCGAGAAGACCCTCGTCGCCGCCGGCCAGTGCACCAAGGTCGACCCCGAGGTCTCCCCGGCCGTCGCCGGCCTCCTCGGCTGCGGCGTGATGGCGGGCATCGGCGCCGCCATCAACACCGGCGAGGTCGGCCGGGGCGACTCCGTCGCGGTCATCGGCTGCGGCGGTGTCGGCGACGCGGCGATCGCCGGCGCGCGGCTGGCCGGCGCGGCGAAGATCATCGCGGTGGACATCGACGACCGCAAACTGGAGACGGCGAAGAAGATGGGTGCCACGCACACCGTCAACTCCCGCGCCGGCGACCCGGTCGAGGCCATCCGCGCGCTCACCGGCGGCAACGGCGCCGACGTCGTCATCGAGGCGGTCGGCCGCCCGGAGACGTACAAGCAGGCCTTCTACGCCCGCGACCTCGCCGGCACCGTCGTCCTGGTCGGCGTCCCCACCCCGGAGATGCAGCTCGAACTCCCGCTCCTGGACGTCTTCGGCCGCGGCGGCTCGCTCAAGTCGTCCTGGTACGGCGACTGCCTGCCCTCGCGCGACTTCCCGATGCTCATCGACCTGCACCAGCAGGGCCGCATCGACCTCGGCGCGTTCGTCACCGAGACCATCGCCCTCGGCGACATCGAGCAGGCCTTCGCCCGGATGCACGACGGCGACGTCCTGCGCTCGGTGGTGGTCTTCTGATGGCCGCCCGCATCGACCACCTCGTCACCTCCGGCACCTTCGCCCTCGACGGCGGCGAGTGGGACGTCGACAACAACGTCTGGATCGTCGGCGACGACACCGAGGCGGTCGTCATCGACGCCGCCCACGACGCCACCGCCATCGAGGCCGCACTCGGCGGACGTACGCTGCGCGCCATCATCTGCACCCACGCGCACAACGACCACATCGACGCGGCCCCGGCACTCGCCGACGCCACCGGCGCACCGGTCCTGCTCCACCCCGACGACCTGCCGCTGTGGAAGCAGACCCACCCTGACCGGGACCCGGACGGCGAACTGACCGACGGCCAGGAGATCCAGGTCGCGGGCACGACGCTGACCGTCCTGCACACCCCGGGTCACGCCCCGGGCGCCGTCTGCCTGTACGCCCCCGAGCTGACCACCGTCTTCACCGGTGACACGCTCTTCCAGGGAGGGCCCGGCGCCACCGGCCGTTCCTTCTCGCACTTCCCGACGATCGTCGACTCGATCCGGGACCGGCTGCTCGCCCTGCCGCCGGAGACCGCCGTCCGCACCGGACACGGGGACGCCACGACCATCGGCGCGGAGGCCCCGCACCTGGACGAGTGGATCGCCCGCGGCCACTGACACCCGGGTCCGACTCCCCGGCTACCCCTCCGGCCACGCGGAGAGCCGCAACCCGCTCTCGAAGCGGTGCGGCTCTCCCGTGACCGGGTCGGTGAACTCCAGCACCCCGGCCAGGAGTTGCAGCGGGCGTGCGAAGTCGTCGGGGGCGCCCTCCGCCTCGACCACGGGGTAGACGGGGTCGTGGACGAGCGGCAGCCCGAGGCCGTTCATATGGACCCGCAGCTGATGCGTGCGTCCGGTGGCGGGCAGCAGCCGGTAGCGGCCGAGTCCGCCCCGGTGCTCCGACAGCTCGATCCGGCTCTCACTGTTCGGCTCACCGGGCTCCTCGCGGGCGGCGATCACCCCGCGCTCCTTCACGATGCGGCTGCGCACGGTGCGGGGGAGGACCAGACCGGGGGCGTACGGGGCCACCGCCTCGTACTCCTTGCGTACGAGGCGGTCCCGGAACAGCGTCTGGTACGCGCCCCGTTCCTCCGGCCGAACGACGAAGAGGACGAGCCCCGCGGTCAGCCGGTCCAGCCGGTGGGCGGGCTGGAGCAGCGGCAGGGCCAGCTCGCGGCGGAGCCGGGCCACCGCGGTCTCGGTGATGTGCCGGCCGCGCGGAGTCGTCGCCAGGAAGTGCGGCTTGTCCGCGATGACCAGGTGCTCGTCCCGGTACACCACACCGACCGGGAACGGCACGGGCTCCTCCGGTGCGAACTCCCGGTGGAACCAGAGGTACCGGCCGGCCGTGTACGGCTCGCGCCCGGTCACCGCACCCCGGACGGAGACGAACCGGCCCCCGGCCAGCATGGCGTCGACCCGCTCCGCGCCGATCGCGTCCGCGAACCGCGCCAGCAGATGGTCACGGACCGTCGGCCACTGCCCGTCCGGATCCTCCGGGAGCCGCACCCGGACCGGATCCACCCCGTCGCGTTGGGGCAGGGGCGACGGCGGAGGCTTCGCGCGCCCTCTCATCGGGGCCCGCCGGACGCCTCGGTGCCAGGGCCTCTCGTTTGGGTCATGCCGGGCTCGCGGGCCCCGGCACGCGCTCTCCCGAGGTCTCGGCTTCGCTCGACCAGGGGGGACCCCCTCCGGCGTTGTCGTCGGTCGCCCATGCTCCGCAGTGACTCCCTCCTCCGCCTTGCAGCCGCACGCACCGGACCCCGCTCCCTGATCCGGCCTGACCCAAACGAAAGACCCTGGTTCTCATGATGCCGGGCATCCTTCCACAGCGACGGGGCCTCACGGCTGAGGGCGGTGACGGGCGGGCGCCGGCAACTTCCCCTGGACTGAAAGGATTCAAAACCTGGCGTGCAGGGGTAGAAAGCGCTTGCGGTACGGCATGGCTGCCGGTATCGCGCCCGCACCCGCATCCTCGAAGGAGCCCTGCCGTGCCCTTTGCCCGCAGAACCGCCCCCGCCCTGCTGACCGCCGTGGCCGCCGTGGCCGCCCTCGCCACGCCCGCCGTCGCCGAGCCGACGGCGCCCGCCCCCGCAGGCTGTACCGGATCCGCTCCCGTGCTCTGCCACTTCGACGTGGCCCCCGGCACCTACCGCGTCACCGCGCGCATCGGCGGCGCCACCGAGGGTCGTACGACGGTCACCGCCGAGACCCGGCGCACCGTACTCGGCGAGACGCCGACCGCCGCCGGACGCCAGGTGGTCCGTACGTTCACGGTCAACGTGCGCGAGCCCGAGGGCGAACCCACCGGGGCGAGCGGCAGCCCCGGCCTCGATCTCGCCTTCGACGGCCCCGCCCCGCTCCTCGCGGGCCTGCGCCTGGCTCCGGCGCCGCGCACCCCGCAGCTCTTCCTGATCGGCGACTCGACCGTCTGCGACCAGCTCGGCAGCCCCTACACGGGCTGGGGGCAGGAGCTTCCGCAGTACCTCCGGGCCGGCATATCCGTCGCCAACTACGCGGACTCCGGTGAGAGTTCGCAGACATATCTCGACCAGCCGCAGCTCTTCCCGACGGTCCGCCCGCTGATCCACCGGGGCGACACCGTGCTCATCCAGCTCGCCCACAACGACAAGCAGACGACCGAGGCGGACTACCGCGCCAACCTCACCACGATGATCGGGGCGATCCGCGCCGAAGGCGGCCGGCCCGTGCTGGTCACCCCGATCGTCCGGCGCTGGTTCAACGCCGACGGCACGCTGGACAACGGCACCGCGCTCCTGGTCAACGGCCTCGGGGTCGACCTGCCCGCGCAGATCCGCCTGCTGGCCGCCGAGCACGACGTCCCGCTCGTCGACCTGACCGCCCTCACCAGGCAGCGGGTCGAGGAGCTCGGCCCCGACGCCTCCAAAGCGCTGTACCTCACCGACGAGAAGCGCGACAACACCCACACCTCGGAGCGTGGCGCGACGGAGTACGCGGCGATGGTCCGCGACGCGCTGCGCGACCAGCACCTGCTGCCGGGCCGTCTGTTCCGCTGACCGCGGCCCCGCCCTGCCCAGGTCCGGAGACGGGGCAGGGCGGGGGCGGGGGGCGGGTTCAGCCCAGCGGCGCGAACACGAACGAGAACTCCGCCGGCTCCGCGTCGAGCCGGTGCTCCGGCAGTACGCCCGGCCCGCACGACTGCGAGCCGATGCCCTGCACCGCGTGGTCCAGGTTGACCCAGACGCGGTCCCCGGCCACCAGATCCGGCGCGTGCTCCGCCGCGTCCAGCTGCTCGCTCGTCCAGCGTCGCGCGGTGAACCAGAACGGCGTGGAGCCCTCGGCCCGCAGTCCCGCACCGCCGTTCTCCGTGAGCTCCGCCCAGCGGACGTCGGCCCGGGCCCCGTTCTCCTGAGGCCGGACGTACGGGGTCTGGAGCGCGTCCACCGCCCTCTCCCACGTCCCGAGCATCGCGGCGGCCCGGGTGTCCGGGTACGCCTCACCCGGTCCGCCGCCGGACCACCGCGCACCGCCGTACGCCGCGGGCAGGGCGAACCGGATCCCGAGCCGGGGCAGCGGCACCCGCCAGTCGCCCTCCGGCACCACGGACACCGTCAGCCCGAGCCGGTCCCCGGCGGCCGTCCACCGGTAGGTGGTTCGAAGCCCCAGGTCCCAGCCCGCCGGGGCCACCCGGGTCCGCACCGTCAGCGCGTCCCCGTCCGCCTCGACCGCGTCGACGCGGTGCCGCATCCGGTGCAGCCCCAGCTCCCGCCAGCGCAGTCCGTACCGCTCGTCCGGCTGCCAGGCCGCCCCGTTGTCGTTGTCGGTGGGCGCCCGCCACACGTCCAGCCGCAGCCCCTCCACCGGAACGTCCCCAATGCGCACCGGTACCCCGGTCGCCGCGTCGAACGCGCCGGGCCCGAGGGTGATCACGTTGCCCGAGCGCACCGGGCGTTCGCCGGCCGCCGGAGCCGGGACGGCCCGCGCGCCCGTCTCCACCTGGCCCCAGGCCACCACGTGCCCGCGCTCGCCCCACGCGGTGTCCCCGGCGAGCACCGCCCGCACGGTCCACAGGCCGTCGCCCGCGGAAGCGGTGTCCGGAGCCACCTCGGCCGAGGCGCCGGGCGCCAGCTCCGGCACCGCCAGGGTGCCCGAGGCCACGACCGTGCCGTCCACCTCGTGCGACCAGGTGAAGTCGAGGTGCCCCAGCCCGGCGAAGTCGTAGCCGTTGGCGACCGTGAACGTACCGGCGGCGGAGCCCGGGCCGATCCGCACCGGCTCGATGACCTTCTTGTACTCGACGAGCCCGGGGGAGGGCGTGCGGTCGGGGAAGAGGAGGCCGTCGCAGACGAAATTGCCGTCGTGCAGCTCCTCGCCGAAGTCCCCGCCGTAGGCGAAGCCGTGCTCGGGATGGGCGAAGCCGTGGTCGATCCACTCCCAGACGAAACCGCCCTGGCAGCGCTCGTACCGCTCGAAGAGCCGCTGGTACTCGCTCAGGCCGCCCGGTCCGTTGCCCATGGCGTGCCCGTACTCGCACATGACGAAGGGCATCGCACGCCGCCGGGCGTCGAGTTCCGGATCGGTCAGCGGCTCCTCCGCCCGCTTGCCGATGAGTTCGACCTCGGCGTGCGTCGGATACATCCGCGAGTAGAAATCGACGTCCTCGCAGGAGAGGTCGCCCTCGTAGTGCAGCAGCCGCTCCGGGTCCCGGCCCCTGATCCACCCGGCCATCGCGGACAGGCCGCTGCCCGAACCGCACTCGTTGCCCAGCGACCAGACGATGACGGAGGCGTGGTTCTTGTCGCGCTCGACCATGCGGGCCGCCCGGTCGAGCAGCGCGGGGGTCCACCGCTCGTCGTCGACCGGGTTGCCCCGCCACTCCAGGTCGACAAATCCATGTGTCTCCAGATCGCACTCGTCGATCACCCAGAGGCCCAGCTCGTCGCACAGGTCGAGGAAGGCCGGGTGCGGCGGATAGTGGCTGGTCCGTACGGCGTTGATGTTGTGCTGCTTCATCAGCACCAGATCGCGCCGCATCGTCCGCGCGTCGACGGCCCGGCCCGTCTCCGGGTGGAACTCGTGCCGGTTCACCCCGCGGAACAGCAGCCGCCTGCCGTTGACCTTGATGACGCCGTCGTCGACCACGACCGTACGGAAGCCGATCCGCAGCGGGATCCGCTCGCCGGCCGTCACCAGCTCCCCGTCGTACAGTCGGGGTGTCTCGGCGGTCCACGGTTCGACCGGCAGCGTCACGGACTCGCCCGCGGCGATGTCGACACCCAGCTCGGGCACCAGGACCCGGCCGTCCGCCCCCTCGCACTCCACCCGCAGCGTGCCGGAGCCGTCGCGGTGGTCGTAGCCCGCGTGCGCGAAGAAGTCCCGGGGCGCGCCGGCCGGGCGGTGGAGCAGCGTCACCTCACGGAAGATGCCCGGGAGCCACCACTGGTCCTGGTCCTCCAGATAGCTGCCCGACGACCAGGCGTGCACCCGTACCGCGAGGACGTTCTCGCCGGAGTCCAGCAGATCGCCCACGGCGAACTCGTGCGGCAGCCGGGACCCCTTGAAGTCGCCCAGTTCCCGTCCGTTGAGCCAGACCCGGGCGCAGGACTCCACCCCCTCGAACCGGAGCACGAACTCGCCGTCCTGCGGCCGGTCCCCGGGCAGCGTGAACGTCCGCAGATGGTCGCCCGTCGGGTTCTCGGACGGCACCCGCGGCGGATCGACGGGAAAGGGGTAGACGACGTTCGTGTACGCGGGAGCGCCGCCGGCCCCCTGGAGCACCCAGTGACCGGGCACCGCGACCGTCCCCCACGCCGAGGCGTCGAACCCCGGCCGGGCGAACGACTCGTCCTCGGTGGCGGCCCGGGGCGAGAGCCGGAAGGCCCACTCGCCGTTCAGGGACATCCGCCAGGCGTCGGACGTCGCGTACCAGGACCGCGGCGCGAGGCCGCCGGTACCCGGACTCGGGTCCTCGTACCAGGGCAGCGTGTCGGTTTCGGTGCGGCTCATGCTTCTCCTCGCTCGGAAACACCCTTCTCCGGAGTGACCGTAGTCAGGAATGAACCGTTTCAACAAGGGGTCGTGCCGAGCCCTGCCCGGCAGCGCGCCGGTGACCGGGGCCGGTGTGGGGATCGTGGCGGAGGCCCGTCCCGACAACGCAAAATGCCGATCAGGATCTCTCCTGATCGGCATCTGCTCTGTGTCCGAGGGGGGACTTGAACCCCCACGCCCGATAAAGGGCACTAGCACCTCAAGCTAGCGCGTCTGCCATTCCGCCACCCGGACTAGGTGTCTGTCTCGCGGGCCCGGCCCGTTCCGACGTGGAAAACCATAGCAAACATTGGAGGGTGCTCGATCACGCCCCCGACGGTGTGACGGGCGTGTGACGGGGGGTGGGCGGCCTTGGGTGCGGGGGCCGGTCGCGGGAGGATGTGGGGGAGCACCACAGCGACAGCGGAGGGAACCAGCGTGAGTGAGACCAAAGCGGCCAGGACCGGCTCGGGTGAGAGCGCCGAGAACGAGGTCGTCGACCTCTGTCGTGACCTGATCCGGATCGACACCAGCAACTACGGGGATCACTCGGGACCGGGCGAGCGGCTGGCCGCCGAGTACGTCGCGGAGAAGCTCGCGGAGGTCGGGCTCGAGCCGCAGATCTTCGAGTCCCACAAGGGCCGTGCCTCCACGGTGGCGCGGATCGAGGGCGAGGACCCGTCCAAGCCGGCGCTGCTGATCCACGGCCACACCGACGTCGTCCCGGCCAACGCGCACGACTGGACGCACCACCCCTTCTCGGGAGAGATCGCGGACGGCTGCGTCTGGGGCCGGGGCGCGGTCGACATGAAGGACATGGACGCGATGACCCTGGCGGTCGTGCGCGACCGGATGCGCAGCGGACGCAAGCCCCCGCGCGACATCGTGCTCGCCTTCCTCGCGGACGAGGAGGCCGGCGGTACGTACGGGGCCCGGTATCTCGTCGACAAGCACCCGGACCTGTTCGAGGGCGTCACCGAGGCCATCGGGGAGGTCGGCGGCTTCTCCTTCACGGTCAACGAGAACCTGCGGCTCTACCTCGTCGAGACCGCGCAGAAGGGCATGCACTGGATGCGGCTGACCGTGGACGGCACGGCCGGCCACGGTTCGATGACCAATGACGACAACGCGATCACCGAGCTGTGCGAGGCGGTCGGGCGGCTGGGGCGGCACACCTGGCCGGTCCGGGTGACCAAGACCGTGCGCTCCTTCCTGGACGAGCTGTCCGACGCGCTCGGCACGCCGCTCGACCCCGAGGACATGGACGCCACGCTCGCCAAGCTGGGCGGCATCGCCAAGATGGTCGGCGCGACCCTGCGCAACTCCGCGGCCCCCACCATGCTCGGCGCGGGCTACAAGGTGAACGTGATCCCGGGGCAGGCGACCGCCCACGTCGACGGCCGTTTCCTGCCGGGGTACGAGCAGGAGTTCCTGGCCGACCTGGACCGGATCCTCGGCCCGCGGGTCAAGCGCGAGGACGTGCACGGCGACAAGGCGCTGGAGACCGACTTCGACGGCTCGCTCGTGGACGCGATGCAGATCGCGCTCAAGGCCGAGGACCCGATCGCGCGCGCGGTCCCGTACATGCTCTCCGGCGGTACGGACGCCAAGTCCTTCGACGACCTGGGTATCCGGTGCTTCGGATTCGCTCCGCTGAAGCTCCCGCCGGAGCTCGACTTCGCCGGAATGTTCCACGGTGTGGACGAGCGCGTACCGGTCGAGGGCCTGAAGTTCGGCGCACGGGTGCTCGACCGTTTCATCGACAACAGCTGAAAAGTCGATACCCGTCGCCATAATCGCCAGCTTGTACGTACCTAACCGGAACGAGTGAAAGGGACGGATCACTCGTAGCCCGATTACTTCTTCCTCGTTACAGGTGATGCGGTCCGCGGCTGGGACCGCATTTGCCAACTAGGAGGAATAATGATCAAGAAGATCGTCGCCGCTGCGGCTGTCACCGGTGGTCTGGTTCTCGCGGGTGCCGGCATGGCCGTCGCCGACTCGGGCGCCCAGGGTGCCGCCATCGGCAGCCCCGGCGTGCTCTCGGGCAACGTCGTCCAGGTTCCCGTCCACGTTCCCGTGAACGTGTGCGGCAACACGATCTCCGTGATCGGGCTGCTGAACCCGGCCTTCGGCAACACCTGCGTCAACGCCTGACGTTGTGCGTCAACCCGTAAGGGTTTGAGCCCGCTCGGCCCCGGAGCGCACGCCATGTGCTCCGGGGCCGTCGGGTCCTTTGCCCCCGCACGGTCAAGTCCGGGGGTATTCCGGAAGGTAGAAGGCAGGAAACAACCTATGCGACAGGTCACGCGTAAAGGCCTGATCACCATGGCGGCTGCGGGCGGCGTTCTCGCGCTCAGTGGCGGTTACGCGCACGCCGACGCGGGAGCGGCCGGCGGCGCATCGAATTCCCCGGGGGTGCTTTCAGGGAATTCGGTACAGATCCCGGTCGAGGTACCGGTCAACGTCTGCGGCAACTCCGTGAACGTCGTGGGGCTGCTCAACCCGGCGGCGGGCAACGCCTGCGCGAACACTTCGGACGGTGCGGCCGCCGGCCGTCACGGTTCGACCGCGGGGACCTCGGGCAGTCACGCCTCGGACAACGGCCGGGCGTCCGACGACCGCGGTCAGGGGGTGCGGGCGGGCACCGGGAAGCACCGGGCCGCCGGCAGCGACAACGGGGGAGGGGCCACCGCCGAGGGGACCGCGAAGGGCTCGCCCGGTCTGCTCTCGGGGAACCAGATCCAGGTGCCCATCGACATCCCCGTGAACGCCTGCGGGAACAGCGTCACCATCGGTGGCCTGCTCAACCCGGCCCTGGGCAACACGTGCGAGAACGACAGCACGCCGCCGGTCGTCCCGGAGACTCCCGTCACCCACGTGACACCGCCGACGCCCGGACCGCGCACCATCCCGAACGCGCCCGAACCGCAGACCCTGCCGGCGAGTACGCCGCAGCTCGCGCACACCGGAGCGGGCGGGCTCGACCTGCTCGTCCCGGCGGGCGCCGGTCTGCTGCTGGCCGGTGCGGGCACGGTGCTGTACCGCCGCGCCAAGGCCGCCGCCTGACGGCAGCGGTCAGCAAGGCGAAGGGAAGGGGCCCCGCGGCGACGCGGGGCCCCTTCCGTCTCACCAGGTGGCCCGCAGCTGGCGGATGATCCGCCGCCGCAGCCGCACCCGGCGACTGCCGTCCAGGCGCAGCGTCAGCCGGTCCAACTCCCAGTGCCCGTACTCGGCATGGTCGGTCAACAGGCGGGCCGTCTCCTTCCGGGACACCCCGCGCGGCACGTACACATCGACAAATTCGTATTCCGGCATCGCATCTATTGTGCGGGCAGAGCCCGTGTACGGATAGCGTCTGCCCTATGTCTGATGCTGCGCAGCCCACCGCTGCCGAGGTACGCGCCGCCGCCGATGCGGTCAAAGCCGCGATCGACCACCACCTCGCGGCGGTCGAGCGCCGGTCCGGGGACGACGACCCCGCTGTCTACGACGCGTTCAACGCACTGGCCGCTGCGGCCGAGGTCTACGACGAACTCCTCTACGACCGCCATGACGAGGTCACCCCGTTCGAGATTCCGGGGGTGGAGGACTCCCTGCCGCCGTACAGCGGCCCGGAGGAGCCGAACGCCGTGAGCGTGCTGATCCGCCGCGACTACGCGGTGGTGGAGCCGCAGCGGCTGCTCGCGCAGGCACAGCGCCTCGCCGACGTGGACCCCGAGGACCGCGGCAGCGAGAGCGCGGCCGTGGTCGGCAGCAGTGTCCACGCGGCGCTGGGGGTGCTCTTCGGGGAGTACGAGGCGGACGAGATCGCCTCCCGGCATACGGAGTTCGGTCTGGAGGAGGGCGACTCCACGCTCTGGGTCGCAGCCGCGGACGAGCTGCCGGAGCCGGGGGAGTGGCTCGGCGCCCCGTTCGACGACGCGGACCCGGAGCTGGTGGTCTGCCGCTTCGACGTCAGCGCGGTCTTCGACGAGGACGACCTGGACGAGGAGCTGGACGGCCTGACGAGGGACAGGACCTGATCCCCTCCCCGCAGCCCCTGACGGAGCAGTGCCGAAGGGCCGGGCGGACGCGCGACGCGTCCGCCCGGCCCTTCGTGTCATCCGTCAGCCGTCGGACGCCTCCAGCAGCGTCCGCAGCCGGGTGGTGCGGTCCTGGGCGGGGGACTGGGCCACCGCGCGGGGCAGGGCCTGGTCCACACCGTGCACCACGGACAGATGCCGCTCCCCCCGGCCGAACGCGGTGTAGACCCAGGGGCGGCTCAGCCCCTGAGCCGCGTCACCGGGCAGGACGACGACGGCCGCGGGCCACCGCATCCCCGCCGCCTGGTGGGCACTGAGCGCCCAGGCGTGCCGGACGGAGGCGGCGACCCGCTCCTGCGGCACGACGACGGGGCTCCCGGAGCAGTCCAGATGCAGGCCCTCGGCGTCGGCGGAGACGACCACGCCGGGCACGGTCCTGCCCGGCGCGGGCACGTGGGCCACCCGGTCCCCGGGGTCGAAACCGCCGAAGCGGCCCGGGCCCGGGTTCAGCCGCTGCTTGAGCGCCTCGTTCAACGCCCGGGTGCCCGCCGAGCCGCCATGGCCGACGGTGATGACCTGGGTGTCCGAGGAGGGCACGCCGATGGCGCGCGGCACGGAGTCGGCGACGAGCTGCACCGTGCGGTGCACGGCCTCGCCCGCGTCCCGCACGGGGACGATCACGACCTCCTTGCCCGGCGCCTCCACCTGGTTCAGCTCCCCGATGCCGATGCCCGAGACCAGCTCTCCGATCGGCCCGGGATCCGGGGTGCGGGAGACGACCTGGGGGCAGGCGCGGGCCGCCAGCACATCGGCGAACACCCGCCCCGCGCCGGCCGACCCCAGCACTCCGGGATCGCCGCTGAACACCAGACGGGTGCCGTCGGCGAGGGACTCCACCAGCATCGCGCCGGTCTCCACGTCCAGCTGCGGGGCGTCCAGCACGACGAGCAGGTCCAGAGCGAGCGCCCCCTCCTCGTCCCGTCCGGGGCCCTCCGTGCCCGAGAGCAGCCCCGCGAGCGTGACGGCCGCCGAGGCGTCGCCCACCGCGTCGGCCAGCCGCTGCCGGCCGTCCACGCTGTGCGTGGCGCCCAGGGCCCGCAGACCGAGGCTCGCGGCGGCGGCGATCAGCGCGGCGGGTTCGGCCCGCGCCGCCTCGCCGCCCGTGTGCGCGACGAGGCCGTGGGCCGCGGCGGTGCGGATCAGCTCCGTGGCCGAGGGGGAGGGGGCCGCCGCGGCGGCCTCCGCCCAGTCGGCGTCCTTCTCGCAGGCGTTGACCAGCCGGGCGATTCCGTCGGCGAGGCTCTCCTCCGCCAGCGCGTACCGGTCGAGGCCGAGGAGGACCTGGACCGGCTCCCGCTCCGCCGCCGGTTCCGCGCCCTGGTCGCCCGCGTCCGTGCCCTCGCTCTCCTCGTCCGTGTCCCCGTCCGTGTCCTCGTCCTCCGGGCCGTCCTGGAAGACCAGGACGACGCCCTCCGCGATGGCGTGCTGCACCGCTGCTCCGGGGTCGGTCACCGCCCGCGCGGCGAGCGCGGCGCGCACCTCCTCCGCGTCCAGGGCGGTGTGGCCCTGCAACGCCGCCCGTTCCAGCAGCCAGCCGACGAGGGCCGCGGTGCGCCGCTCGTCGTCGGGTCCGCATCCGGTGTCCAGCAGGGCCCGGGCGAAGGTGTCGGCCTGCTCCGGGCCGACACCCGGCAGGGACAGCAGCTGCCACGGGTCCTCCCGCAGTGCCTCGTCGGCCTGCGCGCCAAGGACGGCGGCAGCGGGGGCCGCCAGCGCCTCCGGGGCCCCTCCCTGGGCCAGCACGGCCGCCACTGCGGCGACGGTCTCCGGCGACGCGCCCCGGGACACGCGGACGGGCTCGGGGGCCTGCGCGCGCACCGGCGCCGGTGCGGGGACGCTCCGGCGGGCCGGGGGCGGGGCGGGGGAGTCGAAGAAGGCGGTGCCGGGCTTCTCGCCGCTCTCCACGGCGCGCACGGCCGCCAGCAGATCGGCCGCCGGGCCGCTCAGCTTCGTACCGGCGGCGATGGGCCCTTCCTTCTCGGCCTTGCGCTTCTCGATCCGCTCGCGCAGTTCGCGCTGGGCGGCCAGTTCCGCCTCGGCCTCGGTGGGTGCCGCGGCAGCGGTGGCGTCACCCTCGGTGCTCGTGTCCGCGGCGGTGTTCTCCTGGGGCGCGGACACGTCCGGCTCCTCCCCGGGTCCGTCGGCCGTCGCCTCACCGGCACCGTCGTGGGCGGTCTCCGCCTGCTCGGCGGGTGCGGGCGCGGTGGCGGGCTCGTCCGCGACGACGCTGTCGTCGTCGGCGGCCGAGGGGCCGGGGGATTCCCCCCGGGGAAGCGCAGTCACAGCGTGCTCCAGTCCTGGTCGGGATAGCGGTGCACGGGCGCCGACACGTCGTCGAGCGCCTGGCAGATCTCGTCAGGAAGACTAAGCGTCTCCACTGACAATGCCTCCGTGAGCTGCTGCGCGTTGCGCGCGCCGATGATCGGGGCCACCACTCCCGGCCGGTCCCGTACCCAGGCCAGGGCCACCTGGAGGGCCGTGGTGGCCAGCCCGTCGGCCGCCGTCGCCACGGCGTGCACGATGCGGCTCGCCGGGTCGTCGAGATACGGCTCGACGAACGGGGCCAGCAGCTCGGAGGCGCCGCGGGAGTCCGCCGGGGTCCCCGTGCGGTACTTGCCGGTCAGCACGCCCCGGCCCAGCGGGGACGACGGCAGCAGCCCCACGCCGAGGTCGAGCGCGGCCGGCAGCACCTCGCGCTCCACGCCCCGTTGCAGGAGCGAGTACTCCATCTGCGTACTGGCCAGCCGGGTCCGCACCCCGGGCGAGGCGAGCTGCCAGGTCGCGGCCTTCGCCAGCTGCCAGCCGCAGAAGTTGGACACCCCCGCATACCGGGCGCGCCCGCTGGAGACCGCGATGTCCAGCGCCTGGAGCGTCTCGTCCAGCGGAGTCATGGGGTCGAAGGCGTGGACCTGCCACAGATCCACGTAGTCCGTGCCCAGCCGCGCCAGCGAGGCGTCCAGGGCGGCCAGCAGATGCCCGCGCGAGCCGTTGAACCTGCGGTACGGATCGGCCACGCTGCCGGCCTTGGTCGCGATGACCAGGTCGTGCCGCGGCACCAGACCGGCGACGAGCTGCCCGAGCAGGTACTCGGCCTCGCCACCGCCGTACACGTCCGCCGTGTCGACCAGGGTGCCGCCCACCTCCCAGAACGCCTTCAGCTGCTCGGCAGCGTCGTGCTCGTCGGTGTCCCGGCCCCAGGTGAGGGTGCCGAGCCCGATCCGGGACACTCGAAGGCCGGTGCGGCCGAGATGCCTCTGCTCCATGGGCGCTGAGGTTACTGGCCGGAGCCGCGCACGTGGCAGGCCTGTGGACAACCGGGGCCCGGGTGGCCCCTGCCGTATCGCCTTCCCGCGCGCTAGAGTCCGGAGCACAGGGACGTTACTGATCAGTAAGGGGAGCGGCTATGCGGCTCGGCATCAATCTCGGTTACTGGGGCGCGGGAATGGACGGCGACAACCTCGCCGTCGCGCAGGAGGCCGACCGGCTCGGCTACGACGTCTGCTGGGCGGCCGAGGCGTACGGCTCCGACGCGCCGACGGTGCTGTCCTGGGTCGCCGCGCAGACGGAGTCCATCGACGTCGGCTCCGCGATCATGCAGATCCCGGCCCGCCAGCCCGCCATGACGGCCATGACCGCGGCCACGCTCGACTCGCTCTCCGGCGGCCGCTTCCGCCTCGGCCTCGGGGTGTCCGGGCCGCAGGTCTCGGAGGGCTGGTACGGCGTCAAGTTCGACAAGCCGCTCGCCCGCACCCGGGAGTACGTCGAGATCGTCCGCAAGGCGATGGCCCGGGAGCGGCTCTCGTACGAGGGTCAGCACTGGACGCTCCCGCTGCCCGGCGGTCCCGGCAAGCCGATCAAGCTGACCGTGCACCCCGAGCGCGAGCACATCCCGCTCTACATCGCCGCGATCGGGCCGAAGAACCTGGAACAGACCGGAGAGATCGCCGACGGCGCCCTGCTGATCTTCCCGTCCGCGGACCATCTGGAAGACACCGCGATGCGGTACCTGCGGGCCGGGCGCGAGAAGGCCGGCAAGACCATGGACGGCTTCGACGTCTGCCCGACACTGCCGCTCGCCGTGGGCGACGACATCAAGGGCCTCGCCGACATGTTCCGGCCGTACACCGCGCTGTACGTCGGCGGCATGGGCAGCCCCAAGCAGAACTTCTACAACCAGCTCGCCCAGCGCATGGGGTACGAGAAGGAGGCCGCCGAGATCCAGGAGAAGTACCTGTCCGGCGACAAGGCCGGCGCCGCCGCCGCGGTGCCCCACCAGCTGATCGACCAGACCACGCTGCTGGGATCGGTGGAGCGGATCGCCGACCGGATGCAGGCCTACGCGGCAGCCGGTGTCACGACCCTGACCCTGGCCCCCGCGGGCTTCACGCTGGACGAGCGGCTCGCCGCCCTGCGGGCCGGCACGGACGCGCTGGAGCGGTCCGGGCTCGCCTAAGGGCTGTCCCGCAATTCCTGGTGGATCAGCGCGCGGCGTCAGATGCGGTGCATCGCAAGACGGAGAGGCGCCCGCATACTGGATGTATTCGGGCGTTTCGACAACGGAGGGGGTCCCCCCCCCGTGCCGTTGAGGCTACGGGGGAGAGGTGCCGTAGCTGTCGTCGTGCGCCCGCCAGGAATCGCGGGACAGCCCTTAGGGCCTTTCGTCCGTCTCCGCGACGGGCAGCACTACGGCCGTGGTGGGGGCTCGGGGGTCCTCCCCGCCACGGCCGTCACCGGGAACAACGCGGGCGGGACGGTGGGGTTACGGGGCTGTGCGGAAACGGTTCACCAGCGGCGGGGCCGCGACGGGGCCGGTGCCCCGTTCGGCCCAGTGCGGGAGCGCTCCTGTTGCCCGTCGGGACCGGGCGCATTTGACTGGCGCTCGGCAGACGCCGGCACGGAGGTGGCAGTGATGCTCTCGGCAAAGAACCTGTTCCAGGAGATGCTCGACGACGACGACGCGTTCCGGCTGTTCTGCTCGATCGCTGCCAGCGGGGAGTCCCAGGGCGGCTGGGAGAACGGCCGCATCGCCGCGCTCGTGCCCGCGAGCCAGCGCGCGCTCGCCCCGAAGATCGCCCGGCACGGCGCCGACGAGGACAAGCACGGGCGGATCTTCGACGCCCTGCTGAGGAAGCGCGGTCTGACGGCGGTCCCGGTCCCGCACGAGACCGACTACACGATGCTGCTGGAGAAGCACGGCATCGGACTCGCCCACGAGCAGCTGGGGCGCGAGGAGCCGCTCACCGAGCGCGACATCATCACCTACCTCGCCCACAGCCGGGTCACCGAACAGCGCGCCTCCGAGCAGATGCGGCTGCTGCGCAAGCACTTCGCCGACCACCCCGACCTGGGCCGTGCGGTCAGGATGATCTCCAACGACGAGGACAACCACCTCGCGTACTGCCACGAGGAGCTCCTGCGCTTCGCCGCGGCCGGGCACGGCCGGACGATCCAGCACATCCTGCGCGAGTGCGCCCTCGCCGAGATCCGGGTCTACCGCGACGTCAGCCTGGCCGTGATGGATCACATGGGCCGCGTCCTCGGGTGGTCCCGGGCGAAGGCCGCGGTGCTGGCGGCCGGGATCCACGCCGTCCACGCGTACGAGCGGCTCCTCGGCTGGCGGCGCATGGTCAGCCTGGTGCCCCCCGAGCGGCGGGACGCACTGGGCGGGCCGGCCGTACCGGCACCAGAGTTCGCCTGAGGCGGGGCGGGTCCGCCCAGCCGGCCGTCAGAGCCAGCCGCGGCGCTTGAACTGGCGGTACAGGCCGATGACCGCGCCCGCCATCAGCAGGACGACCGCCGGGTACGCCCAGACCCACCGCAACTCGGGCATGTGCTCGAAGTTCATGCCGTAGATCCCCGCGACCATGGTCGGCACGGCTGCCATCGCCGCCCAGGCAGAGATCTTGCGCATGTCGTCGTTCTGCCGCACCCCCATCTGCGCGAGATGCGCCGACAGGATGTCCGAGAGCAGCCGGTCCAGCCCCTCCACCTGCTCGTTGGCGCGCGTCAGATGGTCCTGGACGTCCCGGAAGAACGGCTGCGAGTGCTCGTGGACGAACGGCACCCCGGCGCTCGCCAGCCGGGCCATCGGCACGGCCAGCGGGACCGTCGCCCGGCGGAACTCCAGCACCTGGCGCTTGAAGGTGTAGATGCGGGCGGCGGTGTTCTTGGAATCGCCCGTTCCGCTCGGGGCGAAGACCTGCGTCTCCAGCTCCTCCAGGTCGACCTGGAGCTCACCCGCGACATCGATGTAGTGGTCCACGATCGCGTCGCTGATCGCGTACAGGACCGCCGTGGGCCCGTGCTTGAGCACATCGGCCTCGGCCTCCAGACGGCGGCGGACCGCGGCCAGGGGCGCACCCTCGCCGTGCCGCACCGTCACCACGAACGAATCGCCTATGAACACCATCAGTTCGTCCGCGCTGACCGTGTCGCTCTCGTGCTCGTAGACGATCGGCTTGATCACCGCGAACAGCGAGTCGTCGTACACCTCCAGCTTCGGCCGCTGGTGGGCCGCCAGGGCGTCCTCCACCGCCAGCGGATGCAGCCCGAACTCGCTGCTCACGAGCTCGAACTCCTTCTCCGTGGGCTCGTGCAGGCCGATCCACAGGAACGCGTCGCCGCTGGCCCGCGCCTCGTCGAGGGCATCGGAGAAGTCGGCGGGTCCGTCGGTGCGGCGTCCGTCCCGGTAAATGGCGCAGTCCACGATCACGCGCGCATTCTTCCCTGCTCCGGTCCCCGGCGCACCTTCGCGTGGGCGTCGGCCTACGCTGGCCCGTATGCCGACCCTGATCCTCGTACGCCACGGACGCTCCACCGCCAACACGTCCGGGGTGCTCGCCGGCCGCACCCCCGGTGTCGCACTCGACGAGCGCGGCATCGAGCAGGCCGCCGCGCTCCCCGCACGGCTGGCCGCCCTGCCCCTCGCCGCCGTCGTCAGCAGCCCCCTGCAGCGCTGCCACGAGACCCTCGGGCCGCTGCTCGCCGCCCGGCCGGAACTGACGCTCCACACCGAGGAGCGGATCAGCGAGTGCGACTACGGGGACTGGTCCGGGCGCAAGCTCGCCGAGCTCACCGACGAGCCGCTGATGAAGGTCGTCCAGCAGCATCCGTCCGCCGCGGCGTTCCCCGGCGGCGAATCGATGCGGGCGATGCAGGCACGCGCCGTCGACGCGGTACGGGACTGGAACGCGAGGATCGAGGAGGAGCACGGTGAGAACGCCGTCTACGTCATGTGCTCCCACGGAGACATCATCAAGTCCCTCGTCGCCGACGCCCTCGGCATGCATCTGGACCTCTTCCAGCGCGTCCACGCCGACCCGTGCTCCGTCACCGCGATCCGCTACACCAGGCTCCGCCCGTTCCTGCTGCGCCTCGGCGACACCGGCGATCTGGACTCCCTGGCGCCCCGCGAACCGGCTCCCGACGCGAGCGCCGGGACGGGCGGCGGCGAGGAGGACGCGGCGGTCGGGGGCGGCGCTGGGGCACCGTGATCGCTCCGCGCAGTAGGGTGGACGCGCCGTAGACGCCTTTCCGGGGGGACTCTCCCGGCCCGGCCCGGCCGACCCTCATATGCCGTCAATTTCAAGGGAGACAGGACGTGTCCCGTCAGGTGTTCCTCTACGACCCCCCGGACCGTTTCGTGGCCGGCACGGTCGGGCTGCCTGGACGTCGTACGTTCTTCCTGCAGGCATCCTCAGGCGGACGTGTCACCAGCGTTGCCCTGGAGAAGACCCAAGTCGCCGCGCTCGCCGAGCGGGTCGACGAACTGCTCGACGAAGTGGTGCGGCGCACCGGCGGGAACTCGCCGGTGCCGGCCGTGGCCCCGATGGACGTCACCGACACCGCCCCGCTCGACGTCCCCGTCGAGGAGGAGTTCCGGGTCGGCACCATGGCGCTCGCCTGGGACGGCGAGGAACAGCGCATGATCGTCGAGGCGCAGGCCCTGGTCGAGCTGGACGCGGACTCCGTCGAGGACCTCGCGGAGGCCGAGGAGCGGCTGCTCCAGGACGAGGAGAACGGCCCGCCGATGCTCCGGGTCCGGCTCAGCGGCGCCCAGGCCAGGGCCTTCGCCAAACGCGCCCTGGACGTCGTCAACGCCGGACGCCCCCCGTGCCCGCTGTGCAGCCTGCCCCTCGATCCGGAAGGACACGTATGCCCGCGCCAGAACGGATACCGTCGCGGCGCCTGAGCGACGAGGGGCTGATCACCCTGCTCGGCAAGGGGCGGCTCACGGTCCTCGGACAGGTCCGCGGGGCCTCCAACGCGGTGCTCTACTGCTCGGTCGCGTACGAGGGCGAACAGGCGCACTGCGTCTACAAGCCGGTGGCCGGCGAGCAGCCCCTGTGGGACTTCCCCGACGGCACCCTCGCCCAGCGCGAGGTGGCCGCCTACGAGGTGTCCGAGGCGACGGGGTGGGGCCTGGTGCCCCCGACCGTGCTGCGGGACGGGCCGTACGGCCAGGGCATGTGCCAGCTCTGGATCGAGGCGGCGCCCCAGGACGAGGACGCCCCCGGCCTCCTCGCGCTGGTCGAGGACGAGGAGCCGGGCGAGGGCTGGAAGCCCGTGGTCCTCGCCGAGGTGGCGGAGGGAAGGACGGCGCTGCTGGTCCACGCGGACGATCCCCGGCTGCGCAGGCTCGCGGTGCTCGACGCCGTGATCAACAACGGTGACCGCAAGGGCGGCCACCTGCTGCCCGGACCCGACGGCCGGCTGTACGGCATCGATCACGGTGTGACCTTCAACGCGGACGACAAGCTGCGCACGCTGCTGTGGGGCTGGGCGGGCGAGCCGCTGCCGGCGGAGGCCGTCGAGGTGCTGGACCGGCTGGCCGCGGAACTGGAGCCGGGGGCCGCGCTGGTCACCCGGCTGGGGGAACTGATCACCGTCGCGGAGATCGAGGCCCTGAGGGCCCGTGTGGCGGCGTTGCGGGGTACGGGGCTGCACCGCGAGCCGAGCGGCGAGTGGCCCGCCATCCCGTGGCCACCGGTGTGACCAAGCCCCGGTGACCGCTGCGGGGCCCCGGGAACCACCGGGGCATGCACCTTCCGGGCCGGGGTGCAAGAGTGCCTCTTCGGTCAGGATCCCCCCTCCGGTTCGTATCCGGAAGCCGCGTCCGGTTACGCTCGTGGCATGCATGCCTGGCCCGCTTCTGAGGTCCCCGCCCTGCCTGGCAAGGGCCGCGACCTTCGGATCCACGACACCGCGACCGGCGGACGGATCACCCTTGACCCCGGTCCCGTCGCCCGCATCTATGTCTGCGGCATCACGCCGTACGACGCGACCCACATGGGTCATGCGGCGACCTACAACGCGTTCGACCTCGTTCAGCGCGTGTGGCTCGACACCAAGCGGCAGGTTCACTATGTCCAGAACGTGACCGACGTGGACGACCCGTTGCTGGAGCGGGCCGTGCGCGACGGACAGGACTGGACCGAGCTCGCCGAGCGCGAGACGGCCCTGTTCCGTGAGGACATGACTGCCCTGCGCATGCTCCCGCCGCAGCACTACATCGGAGCCGTCGAGGCGATACCCGGCATCGTGCCGCTCGTCGAACGGCTCCGGGACGCGGGCGCCGCCTACGAACTCGACGGCGATGTGTACTTCTCCGTCGACACCGACCCGCACTTCGGCGAGGTATCCAACCTCGACGCCGAAGCGATGCGGCTGCTCTCCGCCGAGCGCGGAGGCGACCCGGACCGCCCGGGCAAGAAGAACCCGCTCGACCCGATGCTCTGGATGGCCGCACGCGCGGGCGAGCCGAGCTGGGACGGCGCTTCGCTCGGCGCCGGCCGGCCCGGCTGGCACATCGAGTGCGTGGCCATCGCCCTGGACCACCTCGGCATGGGCTTCGACATCCAGGGAGGCGGCTCCGACCTCGCCTTCCCGCACCACGAGATGGGCGCCTCGCACGCCCAGGTGCTGACCGGCGAGCACCCGTTCGCCCAGGCGTACGTGCACGCCGGCATGGTCGCCCTGGACGGCGAGAAGATGTCCAAGTCCCGGGGCAACCTGGTGTTCGTCTCGGTGCTGCGCCGCGACGGCGTGGACCCGGCGGCGATCCGCCTGGCGCTGCTCTCGCACCACTACCGCTCCGACTGGGAGTGGACCGACCAGGTGCTCGCCGATGCCGTGGCACGGCTCGCCCGGTGGCGCGCCGCCGTCTCCCGGCCCGACGGGCTGTCCGCCGACGCCCTGGTCGAGGAGGTTCGCGCGGCCCTCGCCGACGACCTGGACGCCCCGGCCGCCCTGGCCGCCGTGGACCGCTGGGCCGAGCGGCAGACCGCCGAGGGCGGGACGGACGAGGGAGCGCCGGGACTCGTCTCGCGCACCGTCGACGCCCTGCTCGGTGTCGCGCTGTAACTGCCTGCCGTACGACGTTCGTTCACCGGCCCCGAACTTCTTGATGAAGTTCGGGGCCGGTTCCGTTTTGTCCATGGTCAAATGCTCGGTGCTGCGCTAAAAGCGCTCTATGCAATCATCAACGCGCATCAGAGGGGCAGTAGTTGCAGCGCTGCTGGGCCTGCTCGCCGCGGTCTCGGGACCGGGCAGCGCACAGGCGGCGGACCCGGCCGAACCCGCCGGCACGACGGTCGGCGACCTCACCGGCTTCACCGCGGACGGGCCGGTGTACCGGCTGACCGCGGGGGCCGCGAAGGCCCGCGTCAGCTTCGTGTCCGAGGAGACCTTCCGGATCGAACTCGCCCCGGACGGCACGTTCGAGGACCCCGCGGGCGATGCCATCGTCCTGCCGCAGGGCACACCTCCCCGCACCCGGTGGAAGGAGCGCGGCGACCGCTACGACCTCTCCACGGGCGACGTCACGCTGCGTGTCTACAAGTCGCCTCTGCGGTTCGCCCTGTACCGGGCCGACGGCAGCCAGGTCTGGTCCGAGGCGAAGGGGCTGAGCTGGGACGGCGAGAAGACCACCCAGACCCTGGCCCGCGGCGCCGACGAGCAGTTCTACGGTGCCGGCATGCAGAACGGGCGGGGCAACACCTCCCACCGGGACAAGACCGTCGAGGTCGGCGTCGACTACAACTGGGACGACGGCGGGCACCCCAACTCGGTGCCGTTCTACCTCTCGTCGGCCGGCTACGGCGTCTTCCGCAACACCTTCTCACCGGGCACCTACGCCTTCACCGACCCGGTGACCACCACCGAGCAGGAACGGCGCTTCGACGCCTACTACTTCGCGGGTGACAGCGCCAAGGACGTCATCGGCCAGTACACGAAGCTGACCGGCAAGCCCTTCCTGCCTCCGGTGTACGGGCTGGAGATCGGCGACGCCGACTGCTACCTGCACAACGCCAACCGCGGTGAGCGCCACACCCTGGACGCCCTGAAGGTCGCCGACGGCTACGTCGAGAACGACATGCCGAACGGCTGGATGCTCGTCAACGACGGCTACGGCTGCGGTCACGAGGACCTCGCCGAGACCGCGCAGGGCCTCCAGGACCGCGACATGCAGCTCGGGCTGTGGACCCAGGACGGCATCGAGAAGATCGCCGAGCAGGTCAAGGCCGGCCAGCGCGTCGCCAAGCTCGACGTCGCCTGGATCGGCGAGGGCTACAAGTTCGCCCTCGACGGCTGCAAGGACGCCTACAAGGGCATCGAGGACAACAGCGACGCCCGCGGCTTCACGTACGCCCCCGAGAGCTGGTCGGGCGCGCAGCGCTGCGGTGTCCAGTGGTCCGGCGACCAGTACGGCACCTGGGACTACATCCGCTGGCAGATCCCGACCTACGCGGGCGCCACGATGTCCGGCCTCGCCTACACCACGGGCGACGTCGACGGCATCTTCGGCGGCAGCGCCAAGACGTACACCCGCGACCTCCAGTGGAAGATGTTCCTGGGCACGACGATGACCATGGACGGATGGGCGGCCAGCGACAAGCAGCCCTTCCGGTACGGAGAGCCGTACACCTCCGTCAACCGCGACTACCTCAAGCTCAAGGAGTCGCTGCTGCCCTACCAGTACTCCTACGCCCACGAGGCCACGAAGACCGGTGTCGGCATGGTCCGCCCGCTGGTGCTGGAGTACCCGGACGACCCGAAGGCCGCGACGGAGGCCGCGAAGTACGAGTTCATGTCCGGCGAGGACTTCCTCGTCGCCCCGGTCTACGAGGACAGCACCGAGCGCGACGGCATCTACCTGCCGAAGGGCACCTGGACCGACTACTGGAGCGGCCGGACGTACGAGGGACCGGTCACGGTCGACGACTACGACGCCCCGCTCGACACACTGCCGCTGTTCGTCAAGGGCGGTGCCAGTGTGCCGATGTGGCCCGGCATCCGCTCGTACAAGGACCGCACGGCCACCTCCCCGCTCGCCTGGGACATCTACCCGCAGGGCCGTTCGTCCTTCACGCTGTACGAGGACGACGGTGTGACCCGGCAGCACCGCGACGGCGCGTACGCCACCCAGACGGCCGAGGTCCGCGCACCGGCCGGGGGCGCGGGTGACGTCACCGTCAACATCGGTGAGAGCAAGGGGAAGTTCGAGGGCAAGCAGAGCAGCCGCCCGTACGAGTTCAGCGTGCACACCGGCTCCGCGCCGAGCGCCGTGAAGCTCGCCGGCAAGCTGCCCCGGCTGGACTCGGCCGCCGCGTACGCCTCGGCGAAGCAGGGCTGGTGGTACGACCGCGACGACCGCGGCGGCGTGGTGAAGATCAGGACCGCCCCGCTGTCCACGGGCAAGAAGTTCTCCGTGAGGCTGGAGAACACCAGCGCGGTCGGCGGGCGCGACACCGCCGCGAGCGCGGTCCTCTCCGCTCCGCAGGGGCAGGAGACCGGCGCCGGTGCCGCGAGCACCGTGGCCGTCGACGTCACCGCGGGCACGGCCGACGTGACGGACGCCGTGGTCTCGCTCGACGTGCCCGACGGCTGGCAGACCACGCCGGCCGCGGCGGTGGACCGGATTCCGGCGGGCACCACCCGGCGGGTCGAGGTGAAGGTCACCCCGGCACAGGACGCCGAGGCGGGGGAGGCCCGGATCACCGCGCTCACGCGCTACCGGTCGGCGGGCGAGTCCCGCACGGCCGTCCAGCGCTTCGCCACCGCCGTGATGCCGGCGCCGCCCACCGGCGAGGTGTGGGCGAGCGACCTCGAGTGGCTGACCTCCGCCAACGGGTACGGACCCGCGGAGCGCGACCGCAGCAACGGCGAGTCGGGCGCGGCCGACGGACACCCGCTGACCCTGGCCGGAAAGGTGTACGAGAAGGGGATCGGCACCCACGCCGACTCCGACATCGAGGTCTATCTCGGCGGACAGTGCTCGAAGTTCACCGCCGACGCCGGGATCGACGACGAGATCAACGGCTACGGCGAAGTGGCGTTCTCCGTCGAGGCGGACGGCAAGGTGCTGTGGACCTCGCCGAAGGTGACGGGGGCCTCGGCGGCGGTGCCGGTCGATGTGCCGCTCGACGGCGCGCGGCATGTGCGTCTGAGGGTCACGGACACCAACGGGTCCAAGACCGGCGACCACGGGGACTGGGGCGCGGCGCGCTTCGTCTGCTCCTGAATGCCGGCAGCGACGCGGGGGAGCCGGGCGGGTACGCACCTGCCCGGCTCCACGCTGCCCGGATCAGTCCTCCGAGGAGTCGTCCGACGAGTCCTCCGACGAATCCTCCGGTGGCCCGCTGCCCGCGGAGCCGCCGGC
Organism: Streptomyces sp. NBC_00385; assembly: GCF_035917155.1. NCBI lineage: Bacteria > Bacillati > Actinomycetota > Actinomycetes > Kitasatosporales > Streptomycetaceae > Streptomyces > Streptomyces sp. NBC_00385. The sequence goes on from NZ_CP107951.1 coordinate 7,127,730, forward strand.
CGGAGGGGACCCCTTCCCGGGGCCGGTCTCCGGCCTGGGCGGCTTCGGCGGCCTGGTCCGGCCGCTCGACGGGTCCCGCAGATACGAGCCGTCACCGCTCTCCGTGGCGTGCCCGCCCGGAGCCTGGCCGGGGCCCGGGTCCCGGCGCCGCAGATAGCGCTCGAACTCCCGGGCGATGGCCTCACCGCTCGCCTCGGGCAGCTCCGCGGTGTCCCGGGCCTCCTCCAGCGTCTGCACGTACTCCGCCACCTCGCTGTCCTCGGAGGCCAGTTGGTCGACCCCGAGCTGCCAGGCACGTGCGTCCTCGGGCAGTTCACCCAGCGGGATGCGCAGCCCGATGAGGTCCTCCAGGCGGTTCAGCAGCGCCAGGGTGGCCTTCGGGTTGGGCGGCTGCGAGACGTAGTGCGGCACCGCCGCCCACAGGCTCACCGCCGGCACACCCGCGTGCGTGCACGCCTCCTGGAGGATGCCGACGATGCCGGTCGGCCCCTCGTACTTGGTCTCTTCCAGGTCCATGGTCCGCGCCAGATCCGGGTCGGACGTGACTCCGCTGACCGGCACCGGCCGGGTGTGCGGGGTGTCGCCGAGCAGCGCACCGAGCACCACCACCATCTCGACGCCCAGTTCATGGGCGAATCCCAGGATCTCGTTGCAGAACGAGCGCCAGCGCATCGACGGCTCGATGCCCCGGACCAGGACGAGATCGCGGGGCTTGTCGCCGCCGATACGGACCACGGAGAGCCGGGTGGTCGGCCAGGTGATCTTGCGCACCCCGCCGTCCAGAAAGACCGTCGGGCGGTTGACCTGGAAGTCGTAGTAGTCCTCGGCGTCCAGCGCCGCGAACACCTCGCCCTTCCATTCCCGGTCCAGATGCGCGACCGCCGTGGAGGCGGCGTCACCTGCGTCGTTCCACCCCTCGAACGCGGCCACCATGACCGGGTCGATCAGCTCGGGAACCCCCTCGAGCTCGATCACCCAGGCCTCCTTCCGAAGTTCCCTTGCGTACGGAACAACCTTACGGCTTCCGGCCACTCCCGCCGCAGCCCTTGCGCACGGTGGGGCGAACCCGGCCGACGCGGGACGCGTCATCGGCTGCAGCGAGGCATCGGTGCAGCTATACATCCGAGCTGTGTGGGGTCAGTTTCCCCTCGACTCTGGACGTTGGGGCCTTCAGGACGCTATACATCGGATGACCAGAGCAGAGGTCCGATGTTATTTCCCCTGGGGGCGCACATGAGTCAGACCGTCACGGACTTCGAGGTCCACGACATCCGTTTTCCGACCTCGGAACAACTGGACGGTTCGGACGCCATGAACCCGGATCCCGACTACTCGGCCGCCTATGTCGTGCTGCGTACCGACGGAGCGGACGGTGACGGCGGCGGCATCGAGGGGCATGGCTTCTGTTTCACCATCGGGCGCGGCAACGAGGTGATGGCGGCCGCCATCGAGGCGCTGCGGCCCTATCTGACCGGACGGCCGGTACCCCGTACCGCGGCCGACCTCGGCGAGCTGTACCGGGACCTCACGCACGACTCCCAACTGCGCTGGCTGGGACCCGAGAAGGGCGTGATGCACATGGCGGCCGGCGCGGTGCTCAACGCGGCCTGGGACCTGGCGGCCAAATACGCGGGCAGACCCGTCTGGCAGTTCCTGGCCGGGATGACGCCCGAGGAGCTCGTCTCCCTCGTCGACTTCCGGTACCTCACCGACGCCCTCACCCCCGAGGAGGCGCTCGCGATCCTGCGCGCCGCCGAGCCGGGCCGGGCCGAGCGCATGGAGCGGTTGCGTTCCGAGGGGTACCCGGCGTACACCACCTCGCCGGGCTGGCTCGGCTACTCCGACGACAAACTGGTGCGGCTGGCGAAGGAGGCCGTCGCCGACGGCTTCACCCAGATCAAGCTGAAGGTCGGCGGTGATGTCGCCGACGACGTCCGCAGGCTCGCCCTCGCCCGGGACGCCGTCGGCACCGGTGTACGGATCGCCGTCGACGCCAACCAGCGCTGGGACGTCGCCGACGCGGTGGAGTGGATGACCGCGCTCGCGCCGTACGACCCGCACTGGATCGAGGAGCCGACCAGCCCCGACGACATCCTCGGCCACGCCGCCGTGCGGGCCGGCCAGCCGGTCAAGGTCGCCACCGGTGAACACGTCGCCAACCGCGTCGTGTTCAAGCAGCTGCTCCAGGCCGGCGCCGTCGACTTCGTCCAGATCGACGCGGCCCGCGTCGCCGGTGTCAACGAGAACCTGGCGATCCTGCTGCTCGCCGCCAAGTTCGGCGTGCCCGTCTGCCCGCACGCGGGGGGCGTCGGACTGTGCGAGCTGGTCCAGCACCTCTCGATGTTCGACTACGTGGCGGTCTCCGGCACCTGGGAGGACCGGGTGATCGAGTACGTCGACCACCTCCACGAACACTTCGTCGACCCCACCGTGATCGAGTCCGGTCGCTACACCGCTCCGGCGGCACCGGGCTTCTCCGCCCGGATGCACCCCGAGTCGATCGCCGCACACCGCTACCCGGAGGGCCCCGTATGGCAGGCCCGCCGCATCAACGAGGAGGACAGCCGATGACCGGCACACGCGACTTCGAGGGGATGAACGCTCTCGTGACGGGCGGCGCCTCCGGTATCGGGGCCGCCGTCGCGACCATGCTGCTGGAGCGCGGGGCACGCGTCGCGGTACTCGACCGGGAGACCGCGGGGGCACCCGAGGGGACCCTTGCCGTCAAGGCGGACGTCACCGACGACGCCGCCGTACGCGCGGCCGTCGACCGGGCCGCCGCCGAACTGGGATCCCTGCACACGCTCGTGTCCAACGCGGGCATCGGCTCCATCGGCAGCGTCGAGGACAACGACGACGACGAGTGGGCCCGGGTCCTGGACATCAACGTCCTCGGCATGGTCCGCACCGCACGGCACGCGCTGCCGCACCTGCGCGGCGCCGCCGCCGAGCGCCCCGGCGCCGTATCGATCACCCAGACCTGCTCGATCGCCGCGACCGCGGGGCTGCCCCAGCGTGCCCTGTACAGCGCGAGCAAGGGCGCCGTCCTGTCCCTGACGCTGGCCATGGCCGCCGACCACGTCCGCGAGGGCGTCCGCGTCAACTGCGTCAACCCGGGCACCGCGGACACCCCGTGGATCGGCCGGCTGCTCGGCCAGGCGGACGACCCGGCCGCCGAACGCGCGGCCCTCAACGCCCGGCAGCCGCTGGGGCGGCTGGTCTCCGCCGACGAGGTGGCCGCCGCGATCCTCTACCTCGCCAGCCCCGCCGCGGCCTCCGTGACGGGCACGGCCCTGGCCGTCGACGGCGGAATGCAGGGCCTGCGCCTGCGCCCCGCCGACAGCTGACCCGGGACGTGCGGTCCGGACGGGACGGTCGGGACCGCACTTCTCACAGCATCCGCACCACCTGTACCACGCACCCCCGCAACGTCATCAGATCCTTCGAGCCGGTACTCCACAAAGGAACGGGACACCAATGAGAGTGCGTACGACGAGTGCGGCGGCCTGCGCCGTGCTGCTGGCCGTCACTGCCCTCGCGGGCTGCAACCGCGAATCATCGGACAAGGGCGCGGGCAGCGAGAAGATCGGCATCGACCTGCCGCGCAGCGACAGCGACTTCTGGAACTCCTACCAGAACTACGTCGAGAAGGGGGTGAAGGACGGAGACGTCAAGGCGCTGCCGCTGACCAACTCCCAGAACGACATAGGCAAGCTCGTCGCCAACGTCCAGACCTTCACCGACCAGGGCGCCAAGGCCGTGGTGATGGCCCCTCAGGACACCGGTGCGATAGCCGAGTCGCTCAACACGCTGAACGACAAGAAGATCCCCGTCATCAGCGTCGACACCCGCCCGGACAAGGGCAACATCTACATGGTGGTGCGCGCCGACAACAAGGCGTACGGGACGAACGCCTGCAAGTACCTCGGCGAGCAGCTGAAGGGCAAGGGCAAGGTCGTCGAGTTCCAGGGAGACCTGTCCTCGATCAACGGCCGCGACCGGTCCGAGGCCTTCAAGGCCTGCATGGACAAGGACTACCCGGGCATCAAGGTGTTCGAGCTGGCCACCGAGTGGAAGGGCGACGTCGCGTCCGCCAAGCTCCAGTCCACGCTGGCCGCGCACCCCGACATCAACGGCATCTACATGCAGGCCGGCGGCGTCTTCCTGCAGCCGACCCTGGCGCTGCTGGAGCAGAAGAAGCTGCTGAAGCCGGCCGGTACCCCGGGCCACATCACGATCATCTCCAACGACGGCATCCCGGAGGAGTTCGACGCCATCAAGGCCGGGAAGATCGACGCGACGATCTCCCAGCCGGCCGACCTGTACGCGAAGTACGCGCTGTACTACGCCAAGGCGGCCCTGGACGGCAAGACCTTCAAGGAAGGCCCGACCGACCACGACTCGAACATCATCAAGATCCCGAACGGCTTCGAGGACCAGCTCCCCGCGCCCCTCGTCACGAAGGACAACGTCGACGACCCGAAGCTGTGGGCCAACCAGCTGGAGAAGAAGAGCTAGTCATGGACCAGGCACCACCACCTGCCGTACAGGCGGAAGGCGTCGTCAAGCGCTTCGGGCCGACCGTGGCGCTCGACGGGGTGAAGCTCACGGTTCGGCCCGGTGAGTCGCACGCGCTCGTCGGACGCAACGGCGCGGGCAAGTCGACGCTGGTCAGCGTGCTGACCGGCCTCCACAAGGCGGACGCGGGCACGGTCACCTTCGGCGGGGAACCCGCGCCCGCCTTCGGAGACACCACGGCCTGGCAGTCGAAGGTCGCCTGCGTCTACCAGAAGTCCATGGTCGTCCCCGACCTGACCGTCGCGGAGAACCTCTTCCTCAACCGGTTCGACGAGAAGTCCCGCTGGATCAGCTGGGGGAAGCTGCGCAGACGTGCGGAGCAGCTCCTCGCCGACTACGGCGTCCAGGTCGACCCGAACACCCGGGCGCGCGATCTCGCCGTGGAGCAGCGGCAGTTCGTCGAGATCGCCCGCGCGCTGTCCTTCGGCGCCCGGCTGATCATCCTCGACGAGCCGACCGCCCAGCTCGATGCCCGCGGCATCGGCCGGCTCTTCGACAAGCTCCGGGAACTGCAGGACCAGGGAGTGGCGTTCCTGTTCATCTCCCACCATCTGCAGGAGGTGTACGAGCTGTGCACGGCGGTCACCGTGTACCGCGACGCCCGCCATGTCATGACCGCCCCGGTGGCCGACGTCACGAAGGACGATCTGGTGTCGGCGATGACGGGAGAGAAGTCCGGCGGCGCCGTCGCCTGGCACGCCTCCGGCACGGCCACGCCGCCCGACCCGGCCGCGGAGCCCGTCCTGCGTACCCAGGGGCTCACCCTGGACGGCTGGTTCGCACCGGTGGACCTCCAGGTCCGCCCCGGTGAGGTGCTCGGCCTGGCCGGTTCCGCGGCCAGCGGCAACACCGCGCTGGGGGAGGTCCTGGCGGGGATGCACAAGGCGGACGGAGGCACGGTCCGGGTGCACGGCAAGGACGTGCGGTCGGGAAGCGTGCCGCACGCGCTGGACGCCGGGATCGGCTACATCCCCGAGGACCGGCACGACCAGGGCCTCGTCCTCGGGCGCAGCGTCGCCGAGAACGCCACCCTCACGGTCACCGACCAGCTCGGCCCGTGGGGGACCGTACTGCCCTCCCGTACCAGGGAGTTCGCCCGGGCCATGATCAGCTCGCTGGACATCAAGACCCAGGGGCCCGAGCAGGCCGTCTCCGGGCTGTCCGGCGGCAACCAGCAGAAGGTCGTGGTCGCCCGGGCACTGGCCCGCAAGCCCAGCGTGCTGGTGGCGGTCCGGCCCACCGCGGGGGTGGACGTCAAGTCCAAGGACTCGCTCCTCGGGGTCGTACGGCAGGTCGCCGACGAGGGGAACGCGGCAGTGATCATCTCGGACGAGCTGGACGACCTACGGGTCTGTGACCGCGTACTCGCCCTGTTCCACGGCCGGGTGGTCGAGACATTCGCAAGCGGGTGGGCCGACGGAGAACTCGTCGCCGCCATGGAAGGTGTGGGGGAAAGGGAATGACCGGCACGGTAAGGCCCCCGGCGGCCGAAGACATCGAGAGCGCGCTGAAGGGTCCGCTCGCGGGCGACAGCCCGCTGAACCGGCTGAAGCTGATCCGGTGGAGCGACTTCTCGCTCGTGCCGGTGATCCTGGTGGTGATGCTGGTCGGGTTCATCGTCTCGCCGGTGTTCCTGACCTCCCAGAACCTGATCAACGTCGTCCAGCAGTCCTCCGAGCTCAGCCTGCTGGTGCTCGCCCAGGCCTTCATCCTGATCTGCGGGCGGATGGACCTGTCGCTGGAGTCGACGATCGGTATCGCGCCGGTCATCGCGCTGTGGCTGGTGCTGCCCGGAGGCGGTGACCGGTTCGCCGGTCTGGGGGTGATGCCGGGCTGGACCGCGGTCCCGCTCTGCCTGCTGGCGGGAGTGGTGATCGGCGCCTTCAACGGCTTCCTGATGCTGAAACTGCGCGTCAACGGCTTCATCGCGACGCTCGGCATGCTGATGATGCTGCGGGGTCTCCACAACGGCATCACCGAGGGCAAGTCGATCATCGACGTCCCGCCCTCCTTCAGCTACCTGGGCAAGGCCTCGTGGCTCGGCGCGCCGGCGGCCGTCTGGATCTGCCTGGCGCTGTTCGCCATCGGTGGTGCGGTACTGGCCTGGACGCGGCACGGGCGCTCGCTCTACGCGATCGGCGGCAACCCGGAAGCCGCGCGGGCCGCCGGTATCCGCGTCGACCGCGTCACCTGGATCGTCCTGGCGGTCGGCGGGCTGCTCGCGGCCTTCGCCGGCATCCTCTACACCGGCCACTACGGATCGGTCGGGGCCACGCAGGGCAAGGACATGATCTTCGACGTCATGGCGGCCGCCGTGATCGGCGGAATCGGCCTGAAGGGCGGCCGCGGCACCATCTTCGGCGCGCTCACCGGCGTACTCACCCTCCGGCTGGTCGTCAACGTGATGACCCTGGCCGGTGTCCCGGGCCAGTGGGAGAAGTTCCTCAACGGCGCCATCATCATCATCGCCCTGGTCGCCTCGCGCTATGCCAGCCGCGAGGAACAGGACTGACCGTCCAGCCCCGCCGGCGTTTGAGGCGCGGGGTCCGGGGCGGAGCCCCGGTTACGGGAAGGGGCGGGTAGGGGAAAACCCCACCCGCCCCTTCCCGCTGCCGCACACGCAGCTAAAGCGTCGACCGCAGCCACTGCTCCACGCTGGCGACATGCACCGTCGCCCACGCCCGCGCAGCCTCCGCGTCGCGGTCCCGCAGCGCCGAGAGGATCGCTCGGTGCTCGTGGAGGGTGCGGCTGACCGCGTCCTCCTGGGTCAGACCGCGCCACACCCGCGCCCGGGTCGTCGGGCCCGAAAGCCCGTCGAGCAGCGAGCAGAGCACCGAGTTGCCGGACGACTGCACGATGCCGCGGTGGAACTCCAGATCGCAGGCCACCAGTTCCTCGACCGAGGGGCGCTCGCCCAGCGCGTCCAGCTGGGCGCTCAGCACGTCCAGCTGTTCCTCACTGATCCGGGCCGCCGCCATGCCGGTCGCGGCCGGCTCCAGGATGCGACGGACCGCCAGGAACTCCAGCACCGTGTCGTCGCGGTGGAAGTCCACCACGAAGCTCAGCGCCTCCAGCAGCAGCTGGGGGTCGAGGCTGGTGACGTAGGTACCGTCGCCCTGCCGTACGTCGAGAATGCGGATGAGCGACAGGGCGCGCACCGCCTCCCGCAGCGAGTTGCGGGACAGGCCGAGCTCCGCGGCGAGTTCGCTCTCCTTGGGGAGGCGATCGCCGGGCCGTAGCGCACCCGAGACGATCATTCCCTTGATCTTCTCGATGGCCTCGTCAGTGACAGCCATGGGCGACCTCCAGACATCCGATGTATCGACCCATTATGCGGCCCGCAGGAAGGCTGGAGTACCCATCGCGGGAATCGGCGCATGCGAACGGGGGCGGCGTCCCCCCGGACGCCGCCCCCGTCCGCCCCCGTCCGCCCGTGTCAGCTCTTCCGCTCGTCCAGCACCGACTCGACGCCGGCCCGGATCTCGTCCGTCGCCAGACCCCGGATGGTCAGCGTCGTCCGGCGCCGCAGCACGTCGTCAGCGGTCTCGGCCCACTCGTGGTCCCGCGCGTAGGCGACCTGCGCCCAGATCTCCGGTGCGTCGGGGTGGATGCGCTTCGCGAGCTCCGGGTTCTCGTTGGCCAGCCGGGCGATGTCGAAGGACAGCGAACCGTAGTGCGTGGCCAGGTGCCGTGCCGTGTCGGCGGACATCCGCGGCCCCGGCGAACCGCCGTCGACCAGCAGCCGGTGCGCCACCGCGTTCGGGTTGGCGATGCCGGGCAGCGGGAGCTTCCTCGGCAGCCGCGAGACCGGCTCCATGTCCTCACCGAGGGGATGCCCGGGGAGCGCGGCCAGCTTGGTCATCACGGTGCGGCCGATGTGGCGGAACGTCGTCCACTTGCCGCCCGCCACCGACAGCATCCCGCCGCGGCCCTCGGTCACCACCGTCTCGCGCTTGGCCTTGGACGTGTCACCGGGACCGCCCGGCAGCACCCGCAGCCCCGCGAAGGAGTACGTGATCAAATCGCGCGACAGCTGCTGGTCCCGGATGGAGAACGCCGCCTCGTCCAGGATCTGTGCGGTGTCCTTCTCGGTCACCGCGACGTCCGCCGGGTCGCCCTCGTACTCCTCGTCCGTCGTACCGAGCAGCAGCATGTCCTCCCACGGCAGGGCGAACGTGATCCGGTACTTGTCGATCGGCGTGGCCAGGGCGGCCTTCCAGGGGCGGGTGCGCCTGAGCACCAGGTGCGCGCCCTTGGACAGACGTATCGACGGGGCCGCGTCCGGGTCCTCCAGCTTCCGCAGGTGGTCGACCCACGGGCCGGTGGCGTTCAGCACCAGCCGGGCGGTGACGCCGAACTCGGTGCCGTCCGTACGGTCCTCGAGGTCGGCGCCCGTCACCCGGCCCTTGGTGAACCGCAGTCCGGTCACCGCAGCGTGGTTGAGGACGGTCGCCCCCGCCTCGACGGCCGCGCGGACCGTCATCAGCGCCATCCGCGCGTCGTTCATCTGGTCGTCGCCGTACACCGCGACGGCCTTCAGATTGTCCGTACGCAGCTCCGGCACATCGCGCTGCGCCTTCGCCGGGCTGATCACATGGCCGACGCCGTCCCCGAAGGCGGACAGCGCCGAGTACGCGAACACGCCCGCGCCGAGCTTCGCCGCGCCGTGCGGCCCGCCCTTGTAGACGGGGAGGTAGAAGGTGAGCGGATTGGCCAGGTGCGGGGCCACCTGACGCGACACCGCACGGCGCTCGAAGTGGTTCTCCGCGACCAGCTTCACCGCGCCGGTCTGCAGATAACGCAGACCGCCGTGGAGCAGCTTGGAGGAGGCGGAGGAGGTGGCGCCGGCGAAGTCGCCGGCGTCCACCAGGGCCACCCGCAGCCCGGACTGTGCGGCGTGCCAGGCGGTGGAGATGCCCAGAATGCCGCCACCGATCACCAGGAGGTCGTACGTCGCCTTGGAGAGCTGCTCCCGTGTCTCGGCGCGGCTCGGAAGGGAGCCGGAGGCCGGGTGCGTCCCGAGGGCGGGGACGCTCTGCAGGGTGGTCATGTTTGTCTACTCCTCGTCGTCCAGCCAGCCCATGGTCCGTTCCACGGCCTTGAGCCAGCTCTTGTACTCGCGGTCGCGGGTGTCCGCGTCCATGCGGGGGGTCCACTCGGCGGCCCGGCGCCAGTTGGCGCGCAGCGCGTCGGTGTCGGGCCAGAAGCCGACGGCCAGGCCGGCGGCGTAGGCGGCGCCGAGGCAGGTGGTCTCGGCGACCATGGGCCGCACCACGGGTGCGTCCAGGAAGTCGGCGAGCGTCTGCATCAGCAGGTTGTTGGAGGTCATTCCGCCGTCGACCTTGAGCGCGGTCAGCTCGACGCCGGAGTCCTTGGTCATCGCGTCGCTGATCTCGCGGGTCTGCCAGGCGGTCGCCTCCAGTACGGCACGGGCGATGTGCGCCTTGGTGACGTAGCGGGTGAGACCGGCGATGACACCGCGGGCGTCGGGCCGCCAGTACGGGGCGAACAGTCCGGAGAACGCCGGGACGAAGTACGCGCCGCCGTTGTCCTCGACCGACGAGGCCAGGGTCTCGATCTCGGCGGCGGACTGGATCAGGCCCATCTGGTCGCGCATCCACTGCACCAGCGAACCGGTGACGGCGATCGAGCCCTCCAGGGCGTAGACCGGCTTCTTGTCGCCGATCTGGTAGCCGACCGTGGTCAGCAGCCCGTTGTAGGAGTTGACGGGCGTCTCGCCGGTGTTCATCAGCATGAAGGTTCCGGTGCCGTACGTGGACTTGGCCTCGCCCTCGGCGAAACACGTCTGGCCGAACAGCGCGGCCTGCTGGTCACCCAGCGCGGAGGCGACCGGCACGCCGTCGAGCACACCCCCCTTGGCATTGCCGTACACCTCGGCCGAGGACCGGATCTCGGGCAGCAGGGCCGCCGGGATGTCCATGGAGGCGAGGATCTTCTCGTCCCACTCCATGCGGTGCAGGTTCATCAGCAGCGTGCGCGAGGCGTTGGTGACGTCGGTGACGTGGACGCCGCCCTCGGTGCCGCCGGTCAGGTTCCAGATGACCCAGGAGTCCATGGTGCCGAAGAGGATGTCGCCGCGCTCGGCGCGCTCGCGCAGCCCCTCGACGTTGTCGAGCAGCCAGCGGACCTTGGGGCCGGCGAAGTACGAGGCGAGCGGCAGGCCGGTCTCGCGGCGGAAGCGGTCCTGGCCCACGTTGCGGCCGAGCTCCTTGCAGAGCGCGTCGGTGCGGGTGTCCTGCCAGACGAGGGCGTTGTGGACGGGCTCACCGGTGTGCTTGTCCCAGAGCAGCGTGGTCTCGCGCTGGTTGGTGATGCCGATCGCCTTCACGTCGGCGGCGGTGATGCCGGCCTTGACGATGGCGCTCGCCACGACCTCCTGGACGTTCTCCCAGATCTCGGTCGCGTCGTGCTCCACCCAGCCCGGCTTCGGGAAGATCTGCTCGTGCTCCTTCTGGTCGACGGAGACGATCCGGCCGTCCTTGTCGAAGACGATGCAGCGGCTGGAGGTGGTGCCCTGGTCGATGGCCGCGATGAACGGCCCGGTGCCGTGGGTGCCGGTGGTGTGTGCGTCGGTCACGGTGTGCTCCCGGAAGTCTGTGTGGTCGTGGGGGTGACGGCTCTGGGCCCTGTGGCTCACGCGAAGGCGAGGTTGTAGAGCCCGCCCGCGAGTGCGCCGCCGACGAGCGGTCCGACGACGGGGATCCAGGCGTAGCCCCAGTCGGATCCGCCCTTGTTCGGCAGCGGAAGCAGCGCGTGCACGATACGCGGACCGAGGTCGCGAACCGGGTTGATCGCGTAGCCCGTCGGGCCGCCGAGCGAGAGACCGATGGAGACGACGACCAGGGCGGTGATCAGGGCGCCGAGCGTGCCGATCCCGTTGCCGTCGTTGTTGAGGCCCTGCGTGAGGATCGCCAGGACCAGCACCATCGTGGCGATGATCTCGGTGACGACGTTCTGCACGGCGTTACGGATCTCGGGTCCCGTAGTGAAGATGCCGAGAACCGGTCCGGCCTTGGGGGCCGCGGCCTTGTCGACCATGCCCTCCTCACCCGAATGGGCGCTGAGGACCTCAGGATCGGTGAGGTGGGCCCGGAACTGTCCGTAGTAGACCAGCCAGACCAGCACCGCGCCGATCATCGCGCCGAACAGTTCGGAGACGAGATAGAGCGGTACGTCGCTCCACTTGGTGCCGCCCTCGATCGCCAGGCCGATGGTGACCGCCGGGTTGAGGTGCGCTCCGGATACGCCGCCGACCATGTACGCGCCGGTCAGCACCGCGAAGCCCCACCCGAAGGTGACGGCGAGCCAGCCGGCGTTCTGCGCCTTCGAGCGCTTGAGCGTGACGGCGGCACAGACACCGCCGCCGAGCAGGATGAGTACGGCGGTACCGATGGTCTCGCCGATGAAGATGTCGGAGCTGGACACCCGCGACTCCTTTGTCCTTCGTCCAGGGAAGCCGAACCCCGGGTCCCTCCGGTGGTCCGCGCCCTCAGGTGAGGGCGTTGCCGGCCTTGGCTCTGCCACACCCTAACGCGTATTTCCGTTAGACGTTCGACAATGCCGACCGGTGAACGGCAGTGTTTCTCCCAGGTGAATGAGGCGTCAAGGGGTGTGTGTTCTATAACTCGATCGTTACCGGTGGCTCCGATGGTCGCGCACGGGTTCAGAAGCGCCTGGCGCCCAGGTCCCGGGAGACCGCGCGGGCGCAGTCCCGTACCGCCGCCACCAGCTCCGGCCGCAGCTCGCCGTCCGCGCACACCCGCTCCACCGCACCGGTCACGGCCACGGCTCCCACCGGCATCCGGCGCCGGTCGTGGATGGGTGCGGCCACCGCGGCGACGCCCTCCCAGGTCTCCTCCACGTCGGCCGCCCAGCCCCGCGCGCGGATCAGGTCGAGCATCGACTCGAACTCCTCCGGATCGGTGACCGTGCGGGGCGTGAAGGGCTGCCTCTCGGCCTCCAGGGCCTCCGTATGGGCCACCGGGTCATAGGCCGACAGGACCTTGCCCAGGGCCGTGGAGTGCAGCGGCTGCATGGCCCCGACCTCCAGCACCTGGCGGCTGTCGTCGGGCCGGAAGACGTGGTGGACGATCAGGACGCCCTGCTGGTGCAGTACGCCGAGGTGGGCGCTCTCGCCGCTGGAGCGGGCCAGGTCGTCCGTCCAGACCAGTGCGCGGGCCCGCAGCTCGTGGACGTCCAGATAGCTGTTGCCCAGGCGCAGCAGCTCGGCGCCCAGCTGGTAGCGCCCGGACGCCGCGTCCTGCTCGACGAAGCCCTCGTGCTGGAGGGTGCGCAGGATCCCGTGTGCGGTGCCCTTGGCCAGGCCGAGGGAGGAAGCGATGTCGGACAGTCCCAGCCGCCGCTCGCCGCCCGCCAGCAGACGCAGCATCGCGGCCGCCCGCTCCAGCGACTGGATGTTCTTGGCCATCGCGCCGTACTCCTCCACCTCGGTTCGACAATGCTGAACACTATCGGTCGATGCCGACCCATGCTCGATCGCTAGGGAATTCTGCGGCACTCCGACACCCCGGACGACCGCCTGAACAGCATGCAGTCCGATTCGTGGGACAGAGTGACGGCCCGGGACGCCGCCCGGCTACCCTGGCCGGGTGCGCCTTCCGCCGAAGCCGCAAAGCCGACAGCCGTCGCATCCCAGGGAGTACATCCATGGCCTCGTCGCCGACCCCTTCCGCCGACAGCCGGAACCGAGCCGCAGCCCTCCGTGAGGCGCTCGCCACCCGAGTCGTGGTGGCCGACGGTGCCATGGGCACCATGCTCCAGGCACAGGACCCCACGCTCGAGGACTTCGAGAACCTCGAAGGCTGCAACGAGATCCTGAACCTCACGCGCCCCGACATCGTGCGCTCGGTGCACGAGGAGTACTTCGCCGTCGGCGTGGACTGCGTGGAGACGAACACCTTCGGTGCGAACCACTCGGCCGCGAACGAGTACGAGATCGCCGACCGGATCGTCGAACTGTCCGAGGCGGGCGCCCGCATCGCCCGCGAGGTCGCCGACGAGTTCGTCGCGAAGGACGGCCGCCAGCGCTGGGTCCTCGGTTCCGTGGGTCCGGGCACCAAGCTGCCCTCGCTCGGCCACATCGCGTACGACGTGCTGCGGGACGGCTACCAGCAGAACGCCGAGGGCCTGCTCGCCGGCGGCGCGGACGCCCTCATCGTGGAGACCACGCAGGACCTGCTGCAGACCAAGTCCAGCCTCATCGGCGCGCGCCGGGCGATGGACGCCCTGGGCATCGACGTGCCGCTGATCTGCTCGCTCGCCTTCGAGACGACCGGCGTCATGCTGCTCGGCTCGGAGATCGGCGCCGCGCTGACCGCTCTGGAGCCGCTGGGCATCGACCTGATCGGGCTGAACTGCTCGACGGGTCCGGCCGAGATGAGTGAGCACCTGCGCTATCTGGCCCAGCACTCGCGCACACCGCTGATGTGCATGCCGAACGCGGGCCTGCCCGTGCTGACCAAGGACGGCGCACACTTCCCGCTCGGCCCCGAGGGGCTGGCGGACGCGCAGGAAACCTTCGTGACCGACTACGGCCTGTCCCTGGTCGGCGGCTGCTGCGGCACGACGCCCGAGCACCTGCGCCAGGTCGTCGAGCGAGCCCGCGACCTCACCCCCGCGGTCCGCGAGCCACGCCCCGAGCCGGGCGCCGCCTCGCTCTACCAGACCGTGCCGTTCCGCCAGGACACCTCGTACCTCGCGATCGGTGAGCGTACGAACGCCAACGGGTCGAAGAAGTTCCGCGAGGCCATGCTGGAGGCCCGCTGGGACGACTGTGTGGAGATGGCCCGCGACCAGATCCGCGAGGGCGCGCACATGCTCGACCTCTGCGTCGACTACGTCGGCCGCGACGGTGTCGCCGACATGAAGGAGCTGGCCGGACGGTTCGCCACGGCCTCCACCCTGCCGATCGTGCTGGACTCCACCGAGCTGCCCGTGCTGCGGGCCGGTCTGGAGAAGCTCGGCGGGCGCGCGGTCCTGAACTCGGTGAACTACGAGGACGGCGACGGCCCCGAGTCGCGCTTCGTCCAGGTCACCCGGCTCGCCGCCGAGCACGGCGCCGCGCTGATCGCCCTGACGATCGACGAGGAGGGCCAGGCCCGCACCGCCGAGCACAAGGTCGCCATCGCGGAGCGGCTCATCGAGGACCTCACCGGCAACTGGGGCATCCAGGAATCGGACATCCTCATCGACTGCCTCACCTTCACCATCTGCACCGGGCAGGAGGAGTCCCGCAAGGACGGCATCGCCACCATCGAGGCCATTCGCGAACTGAAGAAGCGCCACCCCGACGTCCAGACGACGCTGGGCCTGTCGAACATCTCCTTCGGCCTCAACCCGGCCGCCCGCGTCGTCCTGAACTCCGTCTTCCTCGACGAGTGCGTCAAGGCCGGTCTCGACTCCGCGATCGTGCACGCGTCGAAGATCCTTCCGATCGCCCGCCTGGACGAGGAGCAGGTCAAGGTCGCCCACGACCTGGTCTACGACCGCCGCGCCGAGGGCTATGACCCGTTGCAGCGGCTCATGGAACTGTTCGAGGGCGTCAACATGAAGTCGATGAAGGAGGGCAAGGCCGAGGAGCTCCTCGCCCTGCCGCTCGACGAGCGCCTCCAGCGCCGGATCATCGACGGCGAGAAGAAGGGCCTGGAGGCCGACCTCGACGAGGCCCTGCAGACCCGGCCGGCTCTGGACATCGTCAACGACACCCTGCTGGAAGGCATGAAGGTCGTCGGCGAGCTCTTCGGCTCCGGCCAGATGCAGCTGCCGTTCGTGCTCCAGTCCGCCGAGGTCATGAAGACCGCGGTGGCCCACCTGGAACCGCACATGGAGAAGTCCGACGCCGAGGGCAAGGGCACCATCGTCCTGGCCACCGTCCGCGGTGACGTCCACGACATCGGCAAGAACCTCGTCGACATCATCCTGTCCAACAACGGCTACAACGTCGTCAACATCGGCATCAAGCAGCCCGTCTCCGCGATCCTGGAAGCCGCGGACGAGCACCGTGCCGACGTCATCGGCATGTCCGGTCTCCTGGTCAAGTCCACCGTGATCATGAAGGAGAACCTCCAGGAGCTCAACCAGCGCAAGCTGGCCGCCGAGTACCCCGTCATCCTGGGCGGCGCCGCCCTGACCCGCGCCTACGTCGAACAGGACCTCCACGAGATCTACGAGGGCGAGGTCCGCTACGCCCGCGACGCCTTCGAGGGCCTGCGTCTGATGGACGCGCTCATCGGGGTCAAGCGCGGCGTTCCGGGCGCCGTCCTCCCCGAGCTGAAGCAGCGCCGTGTGCCCAAGCGCGACACGGCCGTGCTGGAGGTGGAGGAGCCGGAGGAGGGTGTGCGTTCCGACGTCGCCGTCGACAACCCCGTCCCCACCCCGCCGTTCTGGGGCAGCCGCGTCGTCAAGGGCATCCAGCTCAAGGAGTACGCCTCCTGGCTCGACGAGGGCGCCCTCTTCAAGGGCCAGTGGGGCCTCAAGCAGGCCAGGGCCGGTGACGGACCGACGTACGAGGAACTGGTCGAGACCGAGGGACGCCCGCACCTGCGCGGCTGGCTCGACAAGCTGCACACCGAGAACCTCCTCGAAGCAGCCGTCGTCTACGGCTACTACCCCTGTGTCTCCAAGGGCGACGACCTGATCCTGCTCCACGAGGACGGCTCCGAGCGCACCCGCTTCACCTTCCCGCGCCAGCGCCGCGGCCGCCGCCTGTGTCTCGCGGACTTCTTCCGCCCCGAGGAGTCCGGCGAGACGGACGTCATCGGCCTCCAGGTCGTCACCGTCGGCTCGAAGATCGGCGGCGAGACCGCCAAGCTCTTCGAAGCCAACTCCTACCGCGACTACCTGGAGCTGCACGGCCTGTCCGTCCAGCTCGCCGAGGCACTCGCCGAGTACTGGCACGCCCGGGTCCGCTCCGAGCTCGGCTTCGCGGGCGACGACCCGGCCGACGTCGAGGACATGTTCGCGCTCAAGTACCGCGGTGCGCGCTTCTCGCTCGGTTACGGTGCGTGCCCGGACCTGGAGGACCGGGCGAAGATCGCCGACCTGCTCCAGCCCGAGCGGATCGGCGTCCACCTGTCGGAGGAGTTCCAGCTCCACCCCGAGCAGTCCACCGACGCCATCGTCATCCACCACCCCGAAGCGAAGTACTTCAACGCGCGGTAGGACTCCGTTCGACGCGCGGTAGCAGTACGAGTCGTACACTGGTCGGTCCAGTGCAGGCCGGTCGCCCTCCTCCGGGAAAGGCGGCCGGCCTTCTCGTCCCTCATGGAAGGTGTGCCGGATGACCAGTACGATCCCCGCGTCCCCGACCCGTACGGCCGAGGGTGCCGCCCTGCAGGCCGTCCTCCTCGACATGGACGGCACCCTGGTCGACACCGAGGGCTTCTGGTGGGACGCCGAGGTGTCGGTCTTCGCCGATCTGGGGTACCGGCTGGACGAGGCGTGGAAGGACGTCGTCGTCGGCGGTCCGATGACCCGCAGCGCCGGATACCTCATGGACGTCACCGGGGCGGACGTCACCCTCGACGAACTGACCGTGCTGCTCAACGACCGCTTCGAGAAGCGCATCGCCGACGGTGTGCCGCTGATGCCGGGGGCGGCCCGGCTGCTCGCCGAACTCGCGAGACACGAGGTTCCCACCGCGCTCGTCTCCGCCTCGCACCGCCGGATCATCGACCGGGTCCTGGACTCGGTGGGCCGTCACCACTTCGCGCTCACCGTCGCGGGCGACGAGGTCACCCGCACGAAGCCCCACCCGGAGCCCTATCTCACGGCCGCGAGAGGCTTCGGGGCCGACCCCCGGCTCTGTGCCGTCATCGAGGACACCGCGACCGGCGTGGCCGCCGCGGAGGCCGCGGGGTGCCGGGTGGTCGCCGTGCCGTCCGTGTCGCCGATCGCTCCGGCCGCCGGCCGGGTCGTCGTCGGGTCGCTCGAAGAAGTCGACCTCGCCTTTCTCCGGGGCCTGGTCACCGGAATGCGGTGATGCGCACACCGAGAGTATTTCTGTGAATGAACGGAAAAGCTCTCGCGAAAGGGAGTGCTTTTTATGTCGCGCCAAGGTGTCGATAAGGCGGGGACATGTCAAAGTGTAAGCGGGTCCGTCACGTGACCTTCGTCACTCGACGGGTGGTCGAGAGGTGGCTTGATTTCGCCGTTCCCCCTATGGGGTGTGCCCAAGTGTCCCGATTGGTGATTCCGTGTACGAATCATTCCGGGAGATTCCGGGAGCGGGAAATTTACTCGCCGTTGACTTCCCGGTCTCCCTGATTACCCGGGGCGCGGAACCGGTCCGGGCCCACCGGCGGCGGCTACTAATGTCGTTTTCTCCATGACCGCATGAGGGAGAACGTCCACGATGAACCGCAAGACTCTGGTGCTGCCGGCCGTCGTCGGCCTGCTCGCGCCCGTACTCGCCGCCTGCGGCGCGTCGGACGGCGGGAGCGATGGCAACGGCGCCATCGTTGTCGGCACTACGGACCAGTTCGTCGCCTCCGAGGAGGCCCCGGCACCCCTGGACCCGGCCATCGGCTACGAGGCGGGCGTCTGGAACGTGCTGCGGCAGACGGTCCAGACCCTCATGCACGTCCCCCGGGGCGGCGGCCTGCCGGTGCCCGAGGCGGCCGAGAGCTGCACCTTCACGGACACGGCGAACGAGAGCTACCGCTGCAAGCTGCGCGCGGGACTCGAATTCGCCGACGGCAGCGCGGTCACCGCCGAGGACGTCAAGTACTCCATCGACCGCGTCATCCGGATCAAGTCCACCAACGGACCCGTGTCCCTGCTCAACAACATCGACACCGTCGAGACCAAGGGCGATCGCGAAGTCGTATTCCATCTCCGGACCTCGGACGCGACCTTCCCGTACAAGCTCTCCACGCCGCCCGCCGGAATTGTCCAGAAGGGCAAATACCCGGCGACCTCCGCGCGCAGCGGTTTCCAGGTGGACGGTTCCGGCCCGTACACCATGAAGCCCGAAGTGAAGAACGACCAGGTGGTGAAAGTCGTCTTCACCAAGAACCCCCGTTACAAGGGCGACCTCAAGGTGTTGAACGACAAGGTCGAACTCGATCTCTTCCCCGACGCCACGGCCATGGGCAAGGCGCTCGACGAGAAGAAGATCGACATGATGACCCGGACGATGTCGCCCAAGCAGGCCCAGCAGATGCTGGAAAAGCCCAAGGACGACGTCAAGCTCACCGAGATGCCCGGCCTCGCGATCAGCTACCTCGGCTTCGACACCGAGGACCCCGCCGTGAAGAACAAGGCGGTCCGCCAGGCCATGGCCCAGATCATCGACCGCGGCCAGATCGCGAGCGAGGTCTACGGGACGACGGCCGAGCCGCTGTACTCACTGATCCCGTCCAGCATCACCGGGCACACCAACTCGTTCTTCAACAAGTACGGCGAGCCCAGCGCCACCAAGGCCGCCGCCATCCTGAAGGGCGCCGGGATCCACACACCGGTGAAGTTCACCCTGCACTACACGACCGACCACTACGGCGAGGCCACCGCCGCCGAGTTCCGGACGCTGAAGAAGCAGTTCAACGACACCGGGCTGTTCGACATCTCCGTCGAAGGCACCCCCTGGGCGAAGTACCGCCCGGCCGAGGTGCGCGGCGACTACGCCGCCTACGGCATGGGCTGGTTCCCCGACTTCCCGGACCCGGACAACTACACGGCGCCGTTCCTCGACAAGGACAACTTCCTCAACTCGCCCTACCGGTCGACCCTGGCCCAGAAGACCCTCATCCCGCAGTCCCGCCGCGAGGACGACCGCAGCGCCGCCACCAAGACCTTCCAGCAGCTCCAGGACATCGTCGCCGAGGACGTCCCCGTCCTCCCGGTCTGGCAGGGCAAGCAGTACGTCGCCTCCCGCGAGGGACTCACCGGCGTCGAATGGG
The DNA here is from genome assembly GCF_035917155.1 of Streptomyces sp. NBC_00385. Classification (NCBI taxonomy): domain Bacteria; kingdom Bacillati; phylum Actinomycetota; class Actinomycetes; order Kitasatosporales; family Streptomycetaceae; genus Streptomyces; species Streptomyces sp. NBC_00385. Next base: position 7,147,247 of record NZ_CP107951.1, read on the forward strand.
CGGTCAACTCCTCCGCCGACCTCCAGCTGTGGGAGCTCGGCCGCAGCTGACACGCGATGCCGCCCCGGCCCCGGCCCCCGAAGGGTCACTGGGCGCCGGGGCGCACCAGTCCGCTCTCGTACGCGTACACCGCGGCCTGGACCCGGTCGCGCAGCCCCAGCTTCGTCAGCACATGGCCCACATGCGTCTTGACCGTGGTCTCACTGACGAACAGATCGGCGGCGATCTCCGCGTTCGACAGACCGCGTGCCACGAGCTTCAGGACCTCCACCTCGCGGTCCGTGAGCGTGTGCAGGGTGTCCGGGACCGGCTCCTCGCCGGACGGCAGATGGTCCGCGTACTTGTCGAGCAGCCGGCGCGTGATGCTCGGCGCGAGCATCGCCTCGCCACCGGCGACCACCCGGATCGCCTGCACCAGCTCATTGGCCGGGGCGTCCTTCAGCAGGAAGCCGCTGGCGCCGGCGCGCAGCGCCTCCACCACGTACTCGTCGAGATCGAACGTCGTCAGCACCAGCACCTTCGCCGGGCCGTCCCGGCCCGGGCCGGTGATCTGACGCGTCGCCTCGACGCCGTCCATCCGCGGCATCCGGATGTCCATCAGCACCACATCGGGCTGCAGCGCCCGCACCTGGTCGAGCGCCTGGAGACCGTCACCGGCCTCGCCCACCACCGCGAGGTCGCCCTCCGCCTCCAGAATCATCCGGAAGCCGGTGCGCAGCAGCGGTTGGTCGTCGACCAGTAGGACGCGGATTGCCACGGGATCTCCTCAATGTCCTTCAAGGGCACCGGGCAGGCCGGTCTCAGCCCGGACCGGGTCCATTCTGCCCTGGACATCCTGCGTCGACTCCGCCGGGCGCACCGTCAGCGGATACACCGGGGGAGTCCCACCGAATTCGGGACAGAGCGCCTGGTGGTCGCACCAGCCGCACAGCTTCGTCGGCCGCGGCCGCCACTCGCCCGTCTCCGTCGCCAGCGAGATCGCGTCCCACAGCGCCAGCAGCTTGCGCTCCACCCGCTCCAGGTCCGCCACCACCGGGTCGTACGTCATCACGTCGCCGCTGCCGAGGTAGACCAGCTGGAGCCGGCGCGGCACCACACCCTTGAGCCGCCAGATCACCAGCGCGTAGAACTTCATCTGGAAGAGCGCGCCCTCCGCGTACTCCGGACGCGGCGCCTTCCCCGTCTTGTAGTCCACGATCCGGACCTCGCCCGTCGGCGCCACGTCGATCCGGTCGATCACCCCGCGCAGCCGCAGACCCGACTCCAGCTCCGTCTCGACGAACATCTCGCGCTCGGCCGGCTCCAGACGCGTCGGATCCTCCAGCGAGAACCAGCGCTCCACCAGCCGCTCCGCCTCCGACAGCCATCGCGCGAGCCGCTCGCCCTCCGGGTCCTCGGCGAACAGCTCCCCCAGCTCCGGCTTCGACTCCAGCAGCCGGTCCCACTGGGCCGGGATCAACGAGGTGGCCCGGCCCGGCGTGCGCTCCGGCGCGGGATTGTCGAACAGCCGCTCCAGCACCGCATGCACCAGCGTGCCCCGGGTAGCCGCCTCGCTGGGCTTCTGCGGCAGCTTGTCGATGACCCGGAAGCGGTACAGCAGGGGGCACTGCATGAAATCGCTCGCCCGCGACGGCGAAAGGGACGAGGGCGGCTGAGGCGGCCGCGGTACTGAGGTCATGACGAAGACCCTACGACCCGCCACTGACACCGATCGGCATACCATCGACCACAGACCCTCGAACACTGCATGATCGTGCCGAAACGGCACCGACCGAAGGGACCTCGTGGACGAGAGCGGCAACAGCGGGCGGCCGCAGCCCGGCCCAGGGGGTACGGGCCCCGGCGACGGCCCTGACAAGGGCGCACCGGGACGCAAGGAGGATCCGGGAGGCGGCATCCTCATGGGCCGCCCCTTCGGAGTGCCGGTCTACGTCGCGCCCAGCTGGTTCGTCGTGGCAGCCCTGATCACCTGGGTCTTCGGCGGCCAGCTCGACCGCGTCCTGCCCGACCTCGGCGCGGCGCGCTACCTGGTCGCCCTCTTCTTCGCGATCGCGTTCTACGCCTCCGTGCTCGTCCACGAACTCGCCCACACGGTCGCAGCCCTGCGCTACAAGCTCCCGGTCCGCCGGATCCAGCTCCAGTTCTTCGGCGGCGTCTCCGAGATCGAGAAGGAATCCGAGACCCCCGGCCGCGAGTTCGTCCTCGCCTTCGTCGGTCCGCTGCTCTCCCTCGTCCTGGCGGGCGTCTTCTACGTCCCGATGAAGTTCGTCGAAGCCGGCACCGTGCCCGGTGTGCTGCTCGGCGGACTGATGATCTCCAACCTCATCGTCGCCGCGTTCAACCTCCTGCCAGGCCTTCCGCTCGACGGAGGCCGGATGCTCCGCGCCGTCGTCTGGAAGATCACCGGCCGCCCGATGAGCGGCACCGTCGCCGCCGCCTGGGTCGGCCGCGCCCTCGCCGTCATCACCCTCGTCGGCCTGCCCCTCCTCACGCACACCGACGTCCTCGGGAGCGGCAACCGCGAGATCAGCGGCATGGACACCGTCACCGACGCGCTGCTGGCCGCGATCCTCGCCGCCATCATCTGGACCGGTGCGGGCAACAGCCTGCGCATGGCCCGCCTCCGTGAACACCTCCCCGACCTGCAGGCCCGCACCCTCACCCGGCGCGCCGTCCCGGTCGAGGCCGACACTCCGCTCTCCGAGGCCCTGCGCCGGGCCAACGAGGCAGGAGCCCGCGCCCTCGTCGTCGTCGACGGAACCGGCGAACCCCAGGCCGTCGTCCGGGAGGCCGCCATCGTCGGTATCCCCGAACACGGCCGCCCCTGGGTCGCCGTCGGCGGCCTCGCCCAGGACCTCACCGACGGCATGAAGGTCTCCGCCGAACTGGCCGGCGAGGCCCTCCTGGACCGCCTCAAGGCCAGCCCCGCCACCGAGTACCTCGTCGTCGAGGACACCGGTGAGATCTACGGAGTGCTCTCCACCGCCGACGTCGAGCGTGCGTTCGTCGCCGCCATGGCCCGCCCCGCCGCCTGAGGGCCGTCGCCCCGCCCGGGCGGGCGGTCGGAGGCCCCGGAAACACCGGTACGCTGGTCACATGTCTGAACCGACCGGTGCCGCCCGCCGACGTGGGCCCTTCAAGGTCGGGGACCAGGTCCAGCTCACCGATCCCAAGGGACGCCACTACACCTTCACGCTCGAAGCCGGAAAGAACTTCCACACCCACAAGGGTTCTTTCTCGCACGACGAGCTGATCGGTGCTCCCGAGGGCAGTGTTGTCCGTACCACGGGAAACGTCGTCTACCTGGCGCTGCGCCCCCTGCTCCCCGACTACGTCCTGTCCATGCCCCGCGGCGCCGCCGTGGTCTACCCCAAGGACGCGGGTCAGATCCTGGCCTTCGCCGACATCTTCCCCGGCGCCCGCGTCGTGGAAGCCGGCGTCGGATCCGGCGCACTGTCCACCTTCCTGCTCCGCGCCATCGGCGAGCAGGGCATGCTGCACTCCTACGAGCGCCGCGAGGACTTCGCCGAGATCGCCCAGCAGAACGTCGAGCGTTACTTCGGCAGCCCGCACCCCGCATGGCAGCTCACCGTCGGCGACCTCCAGGACAACCTGTCGGAGACCGACGTGGACCGCGTCGTCCTGGACATGCTCGCGCCCTGGGAGTGCCTGGAGGTCGTCTCCAAGGCGCTCGTCCCCGGCGGAATCCTCTGCGCGTACGTCGCGACCACCACCCAGCTCTCGCGGACGGTCGAGTCCATCCGCGAGATCGGCTGCTTCGCCGAACCGCAGCCCTGGGAGTCGATGATCCGCAACTGGCACGTCGAGGGCCTCGCCGTGCGTCCGGACCACCGCATGATCGGCCACACCGGATTCCTGGTCACCGCGCGTCGGCTGGCCGACGGAGTCCAGCCCCCGCCGCGCCGCCGCCGGCCCTCCAAGGGCGCCTACGGCGAGGACTACACGGGCCCCGGCAGCCAGAGCGGCTCCGCGGCCCGCGACTGACGTCCGCCCGCGACTCGGACCGCCCGCCCGTCCGAGCCAAGGGTGCGCCTTCGGCGCGCACCCCGACGTACCGGCGCCGCCGCCGAGTTCCCGGACCGACCCGGGAACTCGGCGGCGGCGCCTTTTCGTTGCCCATGAGCGCGCGGTGAACGCCGGGCGGGATCCGTAACGACCCCACCGTTCCACTGCCGTGTGAGGTGTGGCACGATGCTGGCCACCCCCACCCCGCCGCCGACGTCCCGCCGACGGCACTGCCTTTCCGGCATTCCGCACCACAGGAACCACAGGAGACATCCCGCGTGCAGACCTCCGCGCTCCCGGACCTCGCGCACACCGACACCACGCCGATGCACTGGCTCGCCACGGCAGCAGCCATGGCCGCCGTCGTCGCGGCAGCCGGTCTGCTCCAGCCCGACGCGAGCGCCTCGGCCTCCACCACCCCCCACCGCACCGTGGCACAGCACGGCGCGTCCCCTGCCGCCGCACCCGACCCGGCCCATGCCGACTTCCCCCTCGAATGCGGCGGGGCGGGCCACACCGTGGCCAAACGGGCCCCCGGCGACCTCGACGGCGACGGCCGTCCGGAAACCGTCGCGGTGGTCCACTGCGCGGCCGGATCCGGTACCCCGCCCAGCGGCGTCTACGTCCTCACACAGGGGAACGGGGCCGCACCACGGATCGTCGCGACCCTGGTGGACCCCGTCCAGAAGATGAGCGTCGGTGACTTCGCGGTGCGTGACGGCGTCGTCTCCGCCACGCTCCTCGGCTACTCCTCGCCCTCGGTTCCCTCCTGCTGCCCGGACGAGCAGGAGCAGGTCACCTGGCAGTGGCGGAACGGCGCCTTCGTACGCAGCAGTCGGCCGGCGGACCCCGCAGGCGCCGGCGTCTGACCGCCGCCACCCGGCGGGTCCGCCGTCCGGGCGGCCGGCACCGCGCGGTCAGGCCGCCTCGGGACCGAAGACCTCGACCCTGTCCGAAACGCGCCGTACATGAATACAGTCGCCCGGGCACTCCTTGGCCGAGTCGACCACGTCCTGGAGGATCGGCAGCGGGACCCGCGTGGTCGCGCCCTTGTCCTGGAGCAGTTCGTCCTGATCGCTCTTGACGTACGCGAGCCCGTCGATGTCCAGCTCGAACACCTCCGGCGCGTACTGCACGCAGATGCCGTCCCCCGTGCAGAGGTCCTGGTCGATCCAGACCTCCAGATCCTGAGTCCCGCTACCGGTGGGAGCGTCCTGCTGCACGGTCATTTCTCCTGCCGTTCCTGCGTATCCGAACCAAAAAAAGCCAGCCCTGACGGGTGTTGAACACTTCGACGATACAACCGGCCGCTTTCGGAGGTTGAAGGGTGGGTATTCACCTGACACGAGGGAGAGGGCGCAAGGGTGAAGATCGGACACGCCCCACAGTCTTTGTGATCTAGGGGTTTCAATCATCACCCACCCAGGTAGGGTCAGGAAGCGTCCAGCTCCCCTTGGAGGAGGTGAGGACCGTGGCAGCCCACGACGACGACATCAACCGCGGCATCCGGCCCGGGCGGGGGTCCGATGACCCAGCCGGCCAGGTCGCCTATCTCGAGCAGGAAATCGCCGTCCTGCGACGTAAGCTCGCCGACTCTCCGCGTCATACGAGGATTCTCGAAGAGCGGATCGTCGAGTTGCAGACCAACCTCGCAGGCGTGTCCGCACAGAACGAGCGGCTCGCCGGCACACTCCGCGAGGCCCGCGACCAGATCGTGGCCCTCAAGGAAGAGGTCGACCGGCTCGCACAGCCGCCGGCCGGCTTCGGTGTGTTCCTGCATGCGAACGAGGACGGTACCTGCGACATCTTCACCGGGGGCCGCAAGCTCCGGGTGAACGTCAGTCCCAGCGTTGAGCTCGAAGACCTCCGGCGCGGCCAGGAAGTCATGCTCAACGAAGCGCTCAACGTGGTCGACGCCATGGAATTCGAGCGGGCCGGGGACATCGTCACCCTCAAGGAGATCCTTGAGGACGGCGAACGAGCCCTGGTGGTCGGGCACACCGACGAGGAACGGGTGGTGCGGCTCGCCGAGCCGCTGCTGGACATCACCATCCGCCCCGGCGACGCCCTGCTGCTCGAACCCAGGTCCGGCTACGTCTACGAAGTCGTTCCCAAGAGCGAGGTCGAAGAGCTCGTCCTCGAAGAAGTCCCGGACATCGACTACAACAAGATCGGTGGCCTGGGCGACCAGATCGAGCTGATCCGCGACGCGGTCGAGCTCCCCTACCTCCACCCCGACCTCTTCAAGGAACACGAGCTCCGGCCGCCGAAGGGCATCCTGCTCTACGGCCCGCCCGGCTGCGGCAAGACACTCATCGCCAAGGCCGTCGCCAACTCCCTTGCCAAGAAGGTCGCCGAAGTCACCGGCCAGCCGGCCGGGAAGAGCTACTTCCTGAACATCAAGGGTCCGGAGCTCCTCAACAAGTACGTCGGCGAGACCGAGCGCCACATCCGCCTGGTCTTCCAGCGTGCCCGCGAGAAGGCGAGTGAGGGTACCCCCGTCATCGTCTTCTTCGACGAGATGGAGTCCCTCTTCCGGACCCGTGGATCCGGCGTCAGCTCGGACGTGGAGAACACCATCGTCCCCCAGCTGCTCGCCGAGATCGACGGCGTCGAGGGCCTGGAGAACGTCATCGTCATCGGCGCCTCCAACCGCGAGGACATGATCGACCCCGCGATCCTGCGCCCCGGCCGCCTCGATGTGAAGATCAAGATCGAGCGTCCCGACGCGGAGGCAGCGAAGGACATCTTCGCGAAGTACCTCACGCCCTCGCTGCCCCTGCACGCGGACGATCTGGCCGAGCACACCGGCTCCAAGGAGGCGGCGGCTCACGCGATGATCCAGTCGGTCGTCGAGCGGATGTACACCGAGTCCGAGGAGAACCGCTTCCTCGAGGTCACGTACGCCAACGGCGACAAGGAAGTCCTGTACTTCAAGGACTTCAACTCCGGCGCGATGATCCAGAACATCGTCGACCGGGCCAAGAAGATGGCCATCAAGGCCTTCCTCGAGCAGGGCCAGAAGGGCCTGCGCGTCTCCCATCTCCTCCAGGCCTGCGTGGACGAGTTCAAGGAGAACGAGGACCTGCCGAACACCACCAACCCGGACGACTGGGCCAGGATCTCCGGCAAGAAGGGTGAGCGGATCGTCTTCATCCGCACACTCGTCACCGGAAAGCAGGGCGCGGACACCGGTCGCTCCATCGACACGGTGGCGAATACCGGGCAGTACCTCTAGAACGCAGACCGGCTGCGGATGCCCGGCCGGGCATCCGCAGCCGGTTGCTTTCCGGACAGCTCCCACGACACCGCAGTAATGACGTAATTGATCTCCCCACCGGCACAGAGGCGCTCTAGGCTCTGGCGTACCGCCCGGTCGCGCAGTGCGGGAACGGGCAAACCGCGCACGCACCGGAAAAGCAGCGGTACTTGAGCGCCGCCCCGGAAGGGAGCGCCGCCGGGCAAGGAGGGCCGCATGACCGTACGGCGAGTAATGGGCATCGAGACCGAGTACGGGATCTCCGTGCCAGGTCACCCCAACGCCAATGCCATGCTCACCTCGTCCCAGATCGTCAACGCCTACGCGGCGGCGATGCACCGGGCGCGCCGCGCCCGCTGGGACTTCGAGGAGGAGAACCCGCTGCGCGACGCGCGAGGCTTCGACCTCGCCCGCGAGACCGCCGACTCCAGCCAGCTCACCGATGAGGACATCGGCCTGGCCAATGTCATCCTCACCAACGGCGCACGGCTCTACGTCGACCACGCACACCCCGAGTACAGCTCGCCCGAGATCACCAATCCCAGGGACGCGGTCCTGTGGGACAAGGCCGGCGAACGGATCATGGCCGAGGCCGCCGAGCGTGCGGCCCAGCTTCCGGGCGCCCAGCCGATCCATCTGTACAAGAACAACACCGACAACAAGGGCGCCTCGTACGGCACCCACGAGAACTACCTGATGAAGCGCGAGACGCCGTTCTCCGACATCGTCCGCCACCTGACGCCGTTCTTCGTCTCGCGCCAGGTCGTCACCGGTGCGGGCCGGGTCGGAATCGGCCAGGACGGCCACGAGCACGGGTTCCAGATCAGCCAGCGCGCCGACTACTTCGAGGTCGAGGTCGGTCTGGAGACCACCCTCAAACGCCCGATCATCAACACGCGCGACGAACCCCATTCCGACGCCGAGAAGTACCGCAGGCTCCATGTGATCATCGGGGACGCGAACCTCTCGGAGATCTCCACCTACCTCAAGCTGGGCACCACCTCGCTGGTCCTCTCCATGATCGAGGACGGCTTCATCAATGTCGACCTGGCCGTCGACCAGCCCGTGCGCACCCTCCACCAGGTATCGCACGATCCGGACCTCCAGCAGCTGATCACTCTGCGCAGCGGCCGGACACTCACCGCTGTCCAGCTCCAGATGGAGTACTTCGAGCTGGGCCGCAAGTACGTCGAGGAGCGGTACGGGGCGGACGCCGACGAGCAGACCAAGGACATCCTGATCCGCTGGGAGGACACGCTCAACCGGCTGGAGAACGATCCGATGAGCCTGTCCCGCGAGCTGGACTGGATCGCCAAGCGGGAGCTCATGGAGGGCTACCGCCGCCGCGACAGCCTGGACTGGGACGCGCCCCGCCTGCATCTGGTGGACCTGCAGTACGCCGACGTGAGGGCCGACAAGGGCCTCTACAACCGCCTGGTGGCCCGGGGCAGGATGAAACGCCTGCTGGACGAGAACGAGGTCGAGAAGGCCCGTACAGCGCCTCCGGAGGACACCAGGGCGTATTTCCGCGGTCGCTGCCTGGAGCAGTACGCGGACGACGTGGCCGCGGCCTCCTGGGACTCGGTCATCTTCGACCTGCCGGGCCATGACTCCCTGCAGCGGGTACCCACCATGGAGCCGCTGCGGGGCACCCGCGACCACGTCAAGGCGCTCCTGGACCGCTGCCGTACGGCGGAAGAGCTGGTCCGGGTGCTGCAGGGCGGCTGAAAGGGCCGCCGACTGGGAATCATTCCGATGACCTCCGGACGTTGAGACAAGTACCGGGCCAATGTCGGACCCCGTAGGTAGGGTCTGATCAAGTGCTTCGAACCGAGCGGGGTGAGCTATATGGCGACCAAGGACACCGGCGGCGGACAGCAGAAGGCGACGCGCTCCACCGAGGAGGTCGAGGAGCAGGCCCAGGAGGCGCAGGGCTCCGAGGACCTCAAGGAGCGACAGGAGAAGCTGAGCGACGACGTGGACGACGTCCTCGACGAGATCGATGACGTCCTCGAGGCCAATGCCGAGGACTTCGTTCGCTCGTTCGTCCAAAAGGGCGGGGAGTAACCGGCCCGGCGCCCTCACCGGTGACCGGCGTGCGGCACGGGCTCCGGCCCGTGCCGCACGACCGCCGGCTTCATCCGCGGGCTCGGACCGTGATCGGTCCGAATGCCTCCGCCACACATGTGGATCACCGCCGTCGGACGGGTAGGGTCCGTGGCATACGGTGCTTCAACTGCAATTCGGCCGTAGGCAAGTTGGGAGATGATCCTGACACCTTGCGCAGGGCCATCGCTTACCTGGAGGGAAACGCGTGGAAGCCAACACTCGTAGCACCGGGCGTCTACCAGCTGCCTTCCTGACGCCCGGGTCCTCTTCGTTCATGGACTTCCTGTCCGACCAGTCGCCCGGGATGCTCCCGGGCAACCGGCAGCTGCCGCCCATGAAGGGGGCCATCGAGGCGCCGCACGGCACCACGATCGTCGCGGCCTCCTTCCCCGGCGGTGTGGTCCTGGCCGGTGACCGGCGGGCGACCATGGGCAACATGATCGCGCAGCGCGACATCGAGAAGGTCTTCCCGGCCGACGAGTACTCGGCGGTGGGTATCGCCGGTACGGCCGGTCTGGCCGTGGAGATGGTCAAGCTCTTCCAGCTGGAGCTGGAGCACTTCGAGAAGGTCGAGGGGGCCCAGCTCTCCCTGGAGGGCAAGGCGAACCGGCTCTCCACGATGATCCGGAGCAATCTGGCGATGGCCATGCAGGGTCTCGCCGTGGTGCCGCTCTTCGCCGGCTACGACGTCGACCGCGAGCGGGGCCGGATCTTCAGCTACGACGTCACCGGCGGCCGTTCCGAGGAGCACGGGTACGCGTCCACCGGCTCCGGTTCGATCTTCGCCCGCAACTCGATGAAGAAGCTCTACCGCGAGGACCTGACGGAGGAGCAGACGCTCACGCTCGTCGTACAGGCGCTGTACGACGCGGCGGACGACGACTCGGCGACCGGCGGACCGGACGTGGGCCGTCGTATCTATCCGATCCTCACCGTCATCACCGACGAGGGCTTCCGGAAGCTGACCGAGACGGAATCCTCCGAGATTGCCCGCTCGGTTCTGGAACGCCGGCTGGAACAGCCCGACGGCCCGCGCGCCGCCCTGCTCTGACCGTCCGTTCCGAGGCTTCTTCGATGCTCCTGCCACTGACAGAAAGGGACGGATAGCCGGTGTCGACGCCGTTCTATGTCTCACCTCAGCAGGCCATGGCCGACCGGGCGGAATACGCCCGGAAGGGCATCGCCCGTGGTCGCAGCCTGGTTGTGCTGCAGTACGCCGACGGCATTGTGTTCGTCGGCGAGAACCCGTCCCGTGCGCTGCACAAGTTCAGCGAGATCTATGACCGGATCGGTTTCGCCGCCGCCGGCAAGTACAACGAGTACGAGAATCTCCGCATCGGCGGAGTGCGCTACGCCGATCTGCGCGGATACACCTATGACCGCGACGATGTGACGGCGCGTGGACTGGCGAACGTCTACGCGCAGACGCTCGGCACCATTTTCTCCAGTGCGGCCGAGAAGCCGTACGAGGTGGAGCTGGTGGTCGCCGAGGTCGGCGACGGACCCGAGGGCGACCAGATCTACCGGCTGCCGCACGACGGATCGATCGTGGACGAGCACGGCTCGGTCGCGGTCGGCGGCAACGCGGAACAGATCAGCACCTTCCTCGACCAGCGCCACCGCGACGGGATGTCGCTCGCCGAGGCGCTGAAGCTGGCGGTGCAGGCGCTGTCCCGCGATCCCAACGGCAGCGAGCGGGAGATCCCCGCGGAGCGGCTGGAGGTCGCGGTCCTGGACCGTACGCGGCCGCAGCAGCGCAAGTTCAAGCGGATCGTCGGCCGGCAGCTCGCCCGGCTGCTGGAGGCCGACGGCGCCGGTGCGACGCCGACGGACGCCCCTTCGGACACCGAGGACGCCGAGGGCGCGGACACCTCCGCGGCCACGACGGACACGGGCAAGCCGGGCGGGAAGAAGGCGGCCCCGGATTCCTCCGGCGCCGGTGACTCCACCGACTCCGGCGGCGACGTCGAGTAGCCGGTTCCGCGTGATCCTCCTGTGCCCCGGCCCGCCTTCCCGGCGGGCCGGGGCACAGTCATGCGGTGGGTCCGGCGGGCGGCGGCGCGCTGGAGCCCCGCACGACGAGGTGTACGGGCAGGCTGCCGGGCTCGGCCTGCCGGCCTTCGAGTACGGCCAGCAGGGCGCTCATGCCCCGCTCACCGACCTGCTCGGCGGGCAGCCGCACCGTGGTGAGTTCCGGCTCGACCGCCGTGGCCAGGGCCAGGTCGTCGAAGCCGGTGACCGAGAGGTCGTCCGGAACGCGCAGCCCGAGCCGGCGGGCGGCCTTGCAGGCACCCGCGGCCAGGATGTCGTCGTCGCAGACGATGGCGGTGGGACGGGGCCCCGGGAGAGCCAGCGCGTGTTCCGCCGCCTCGCGGCCGGCCCGTACGTCCAGCGCGGCGGACACGGTCCGGACATGGGTGGCGGGGACGCCGCGCAGGGCCTCGTGGAGGGCGCGGGCACGGACGGCGAAGGTCCAGGAGTCGATGGCCGAGGCGAGGTGGAGGAAGTGGCGGTGGCCGAGGGCGAGCAGATGACCGGCCACCTGACGCATCCCGTCGGCGATGTCGAGGTTGACCCTGGCCGCGGGGCCCGGCGCAGCGGGGTCGCTGTCGAGCATGACCAGAGGGAGTCCGGCGCCGCGCAGGGCGCCCAGGGCGTCGGCGGCCATCGAGGAGGCGATCACCCCGTCCAGGGCGGCGCGTGCCGAGGCGAAGGGGTCCCGGGCCGGCCCCGTGCCGTCGGGTGACGGGTACAGGACGACGCCGAAGCCGTGCTCCGCGGCGACCGCGGCGGCGCCGGTGTAGACCCGGGCGAAGAACTCGTTGGTCAGGGCGGGGACGACCAGCAGCGCGGTCCTGGTGTGGCCGAGGCGCAGATTGCGGGCGGCGAGGTTGGGCCGGTAGCCGAGGTCGCGGGCGGTGTCGCGCACCCGGCCGGCGGTGCTCTCGGAGACCCGGCCGCGCCATTTGTCGCCGAGGACCAGGGAGACCGTGGCCTGGGAGACGCCTGCGGCCCGTGCCACGTCGCGGCTGGTGGGCCGGGGCGGGCCGGGTGGTGCTGGGCTGGTCACGCGGGCCTCCGGGCCGGTCGGGCAGGCGCGACGACATGGACCTGCGGACTGGGCTCATGGTACGTATGAACCTGGAAGTTATACGTAAAACCTCGGGTGGCCGCAACGGCGCTCCAAGGAGAGGGGCGGGACATGGCCGCGGGATATCTGGACATCCTCCGGGCGCGGCATGCCGCCCGGCTGCTGACGGGCACCCTGGTGGGCCGGCTGCCGAACGGCACCGCGCACATCGCGATCGTGCTGTTCACCCGAGCGGAGGGCGGCAGCTACACCCTCGCCGGCGCGCTCGCCGCCGTGTACGGGCTGGCCACGGCCGTCGGACAGCCGTTGCTGGGCCGTGCGGTCGACCTCTACGGCCAGCCCCGGGTCCAGCTGCCCGCCGCCGTCCTCTCGGCCCTCGGCATGGCCCTGCTCGCGGTGGCGGGCTTCGGTTCCCTGCCGGTGGCGTATGCGGCGGTGGTCGTGGCCGGGGTGTTCACGCCGCCCCTGGAGGGCGGCCTGCGGGCACTGTGGCCGAGCGTGCTCGGGAGCGAGGACCGGGTGCACCGCGCCTATGCGATGGACGCGGTGGCCCAGGAGGTCATGTTCACGATCGGACCGCTGCTGGTGACCCTGCTGGTGTCCCTCTGGTCGCCGGCCGCCGCGCTGCTCGTCATCAACGCGATCGGGGTGCTGGGGGCACTCTCGGTCGTCCTGTCCGAGCCGTCCAGGACCTGGCGCTCCGCCCCGCGCGAGGCGCACTGGCTGGGCGCGCTGCGCTCGCGCGGGCTGCTGGCGCTGCTCGGCTCGTTCTTCTTCGTCGGCATGGCGCTGGGCTCCATCACCGTGGCCGGTGTGGCGTACGCCGACGACCACGGCCGGGAGTCCGTCTACGGCTGGCTGATGGCGGCCCTGGGCCTGGGCGCGCTGATCGGGGGAGCGGTGTACGGGGCCCGGCAGTGGTCCGGGCCGCCCGAGCGCAGGCTCCGGGTGATCGTGGCGTTGCTGGCCCTGGGCTATCTGCCGCTGATGCTGACGCCGGGCGTGGTGGCGATGACCGTGCTGGCCGCCGTCGCCGGGGTGTTCCTGGCCCCGGCCATCGCCTGCTCGTTCATCGTCGTCGACCGGCACGCCCCGCGGGGCACGGTGACGGAGGCGTTCTCCTGGCTGGTGACCACATTCGGCGTGGGCGCTGCGGCGGGCACGGCGGTGGCGGGCCCGGCCGTGGAGCTGGGCGGGACGGCTTGGAGCTTCGCCGTGGCGGGGGCCGGCGGGGTGGCCGCGCTGATCGTGCTGCTGTCCACCGGAAGGGTCCTCGCGGTCCCCGGGCACAGAGCCGTCGCGGTCCGCGGTCCGGGAGACGACCGGGACGACGCCGTCGAACCCGGCGTGAGCCAGGGCCGCCAGGCGTGACGGGAGGCGCCGTGGCCGTGCGGGCCCGCCGGGGACGGGCGCGACGACGCCCACGCGAGGGCCGGTGGAGTGGTGGCGCCGCCCGCTTCACCGGCCACCGGAAAGGTCCTCGCAGCTCCCGGGCGTAGTGCTGTTGTGGTGCGAGGATCGGAAAATGATCGAAACGGTGCCGTCGAACCCGGTTTCAGCTCGGCCCTTCAGGCGTAATGTTCAGTCATGGACCGCCGCATTTTCGGGCTGGAGAACGAGTACGGCGTCACGTGCACGTTCAGGGGACAGCGCCGACTGTCTCCTGATGAAGTGGCGCGCTACCTCTTCCGCCGTGTTGTGTCATGGGGCCGCAGCAGCAATGTCTTTCTGCGGAACGGCGCCCGCCTCTACCTCGACGTGGGATCGCATCCGGAATATGCAACCCCCGAATGCGACAACCTGACCGAACTGGTCACCCACGACAAGGCCGGCGAGCGCATTCTCGAAGGCCTGCTTGTCGACGCCGAACGACGCCTGCACGAGGAGGGAATCGCAGGCGACGTCTATCTCTTCAAGAACAACACCGACTCGGCGGGAAACTCCTACGGATGTCATGAGAACTACCTCGTGGCCCGGCACGGAGAATTCTCCCGGCTCGCGGACATCCTCATTCCCTTCCTCGTCACGAGGCAGCTGATCTGCGGCGCCGGCAAGGTGCTGCAGACCCCGCGGGGCGCCGTCTACTGCGTCAGCCAGCGTGCCGAGCACATCTGGGAGGGCGTCAGCTCCGCGACGACGCGTTCCCGGCCGATCATCAACACCCGCGACGAACCGCACGCGGACGCGGAGCGCTACCGGCGCCTCCACGTCATCGTCGGTGACTCCAACATGTCCGAGACGACGATGCTCCTCAAGGTCGGCGCGACCGACCTGGTGCTCCGCATGATCGAGGCGGGCACGGTGATGCGGGATCTGACGCTGGAGAACCCGATCCGGGCGATCCGCGAGGTCAGCCACGACATCACGGGACAGCGCAAGGTCCGCCTCGCCAGCGGCCGCGAGGCATCCGCCATAGAGGTGCAGCGCGAGTACTACGAGAAGGCCGTGGACTTCGTGGACCGCCGCGGGATCCGCACGGGCAACGTCGCGAAGGTCCTCGAACTGTGGGGCCGCACCCTCGACGCGATCGAGGCCGAGGACCTCGACCGGATCGGCACCGAGATCGACTGGGTCATGAAGTACAAGCTCATCGAGCGGTACCGGGCCAAGCACAACATGACCATGTCGAATCCGCGCGTCGCCCAGATAGACCTCGCCTACCACGACATCCACCGCCGCCGGGGCCTGTACTACCTGCTGGAACGCAAGGGGCAGGCCGCCCGTATCTGCAACGACCTGAAGATCTTCGAGGGCAAGTCGGTGCCCCCGCAGACGACCAGGGCGCGGCTGAGGGGCGACTTCATCCGGCGGGCCCAGGAGCAGCGGCGGGACTTCACCGTCGACTGGGTCCATCTCAAGCTCAACGACCAGGCGCAGCGCACGGTGTTGTGCAAGGACCCGTTCCGATCCGTCGACGACCGAGTGGAGAAGCTGATCGCGGGTATGTGAGCCGGCGCAGGACGCGCCTCGGCTCTTGTGCGACTCGGGCCCCGTACGTTCCTCGTACGGGGCCCTGCGCACGCCCTAGAGTGTCGGGGACCCCTGGGCTGTGTCCCAACAAATGTGCCGTCTGAGATCTGAGGAACCAGTGCGCCGAATTGCCGGCCTTCTCGTCGTCCCCCTGCTGCTGGTGTCAGCGGCGTGCGGCAGCGACGACAAGGGCTCCGACTCCGCTTCCGCCTCCGCGTCCGCGTCCGCCCCCACGAAGGGCGGATTCCCCGCCATCACCGCGGGCGCGAAGTTCGGCGAGAAGCCCACCCTGGCCAAGGGCACGGGAACGCCGCCCAAGGAGCTGAAGACCAAGGTCGTCAGTGAGGGCGACGGCGCGACGCTCAAGAACGGCGACGCGATCCAGGTCAACTACCTGGGGCAGGCCTGGGACTCCGACAAGCCGTTCGACAACAGCTTCGACCGCAAGCAGCCGTTCGATCTCACGCTCGGCGCCGGCATGGTCATCCAGGGCTGGGACAAGGGCCTGGTCGGTCAGAAGGTCGGCAGCAGGGTCGAACTCGTGATCCCGCCGGACCTCGGTTACGGAGCCGCGGGCCAGGGCGACATCAAGCCGAACGCCACCCTCGTCTTCGTCGTCGACGTCCTGAAGGCGAAGCAGATCCCGGCGTCGGCCAAGGGCACCCCGGTCGCCCAGGACAACACCGACCTGCCGAAGGTGGGCACGAACACCGACGGCAAGGCGCCGACCCTCACGATCTCCAGCAAGGTCACCCCGCCCAAGAAGCTGGTCTCCAACTACGTGCTGGAGTCCAAGGGCGAGGTCGTGAAGGAGACCGACACGGTCGTCGTGAACTACGTGGCCAAGCTCTGGAAGGACGGCAAGGAGTTCGACAACACGTACACGACGGGCAAGACCGCCTCCTTCCCGCTGGCCCAGGTCACCCTCAAGGGTCTGAAGAACGGCCTGATCGGCAAGAAGATCGGCAGCCGCGTCCTGCTCGTCGTCCCGCCGGACCAGGGCCTCGGTGACAAGGCGCAGCAGTCCATCCCCGCGAACTCCACGCTCGTCTTCGCCGTGGACATCCTCGCAAAGATGTAAGACTGTCCCGGTTGCCCAGTTCATCATTTAGAGGAGCAAGTCAGTGAGCATCGAGAAGCCCGAGATCGACTTCCCGGGTGGCGAGCCGCCGGCCGACCTGGAGATCAAGGAGATCTGGGAAGGCGACGGCGCCGTGGCCCAGGCCGGCCAGACCGTCTCCGTCCACTACGTGGGCGTGGCCTTCTCCACCGGTGAGGAGTTCGACGCCTCCTGGAACCGCGGTACGCCGCTCCAGTTCCAGCTCGGTGCCGGCCAGGTCATCAAGGGCTGGGACCAGGGCGTGCAGGGCATGAAGGTCGGCGGCCGTCGCCAGCTGACCATCCCCGCGCACCTCGCGTACGGTGACCGCGGCGCCGGCGGCGGCTCCATCGCCCCGGGCGAGACGCTGATCTTCGTCTGCGACCTGGTCGCCGTCTGATCCAGCGCCCCGCGCTTTGAGGGCCCGTGCCGCAAGGCACGGGCCCCAGTGCCGTGGCGGGCAACGTTTGACCGTGCAGGTGCGGGCAAACGTTGCCCGCCACGGCACTGGCTTTTGTCCGGACACCCCGGAGCGGTACGGTCGAGGGTCGTAGAGCAAAACAGAAAGGGCGTCGATGGCGATTGCCAAGGCCGAGCGGCTGATGAACCTGGCACTGTGTCTGCTGGGGACCCGGCGCCCGCTCAGCAAGCGCGAACTGCGCGGTTCCATCGAGGCCTACCTCGAGGCGGGATCCGACGACGCCTTCAACCGGATGTTCGAGCGCGACAAGGACGATCTGCGCGAGCTCGGTCTGGTCATCGAGACCGTGGAGAACCTGGACGGCGACACGGGCTACCTCGCCCGCCGCGACAGCAACCGGCTGCCCCCCATCACGCTGGACGCCGAGGAGGCCGCCGCCCTCGGGCTGGCCGCCAAGGTCTGGCAGCAGGCCCGGCTGGCCGGTGCGGCCAGCGGAGCCCTGCAGAAGCTGCGGGCCGCGGGCATGCCGGAGGCGGAGGACGCCTACGAGGTGCACAGCGCCCTCGAACCCCGTATCCCCGTCCACGAGGCCGCGTTCGAGCCGCTGATGCTCGCCTGCCGCGACCGCCGGCCGGTGACCTTCGACTACCGCAAGGCCAATGCGGCACGCCCCGAGCAGCGCCAGGTCGAGCCGTGGACGCTGGAGTGCTGGCGCGGCCACTGGTACCTCGCCGGCTGGGACCGGGGGCGGGGTGCCGAGCGGGTGTTCCGGCTCTCCCGGATCGCGGGCAAGGTGCGTTCGCGCGCCGGAGCCTTCACCGCCGAGGTCCCCGATGTGGTCACCGTCCGCGAGACCGTCGAGAGCTGGGCGGGCGAGACGGCGACCCGCACCGCGCTGATCAGGCTGCGGGCCGACTCCGGCTACCCCCTCCGGGCCCGGGCGATATCGGTCCGGGAACTCGGGGACGGGTGGGAGGAGTTGGAGATTCCGTACGGACACGGTCTGGACGCCTGGCTCGTCGAGTTCGGCCCGGACGTCGTCGTGACCGAACCTGCGGATCTGCGGGCCGACGTGGTGGACCGGCTGCGCGCCGTGGCCAAGGACTGAGGGGACCGTATTCATGGCCACGAACGCCATCGACCAGACCCGCCGGATGCTCTCCCTGGTGACGTATCTGCGTGAGCGCCCCGGGGCCCATGTCCAGGACGTCGCGCGGGCCTTCGGGATCACCGAGGACGAGCTGATCTCGGACCTCGACGTCCTGCCCATGTGCGGGACGAGCTTCCGCGGCGGCGACCTGCTGGACATCGACACCGACGGCGACCGCATCTGGTGGCACAACCCGGACGACGTCGCGGAGCCGCTGCGGCTCGCGGCCGACGAGGCGACGGCCCTGCTCGTCGCCGCCCGCGCCGTCGCGACGCTGCCCGGCCTGCGCGAGAGCGACCGTCAGGCCCTGCTGCGGGCCACCGCCAAGCTGGAGGCCGCCGCCGGTGAGGTGGGCGCCGCCAGCTCCCGGCTCTCGGTCACCTTCGAGTCCGAGGGCGGCGTCTTCGCCGATGTGGACCGGGCGATCTCCGAGCGCCGCCGGCTCTGGCTGCGCTACTACTCACCCGCGCGCGACGAACTCACCGAGCGTGAGGTGGACCCGATCCGGCTGTTCGCCGTCGGGCACACCTATATGGAGGCCTGGTGCCGGTCCTCCGAGGACCGGCGTACCTTCCGCCTCGACCGGGTCGCCGAGATCCGGCTGCTCGACGAACCGGCCGCGCCGCCGGAGCTGGAGCTCCGGGACCTGTCGGAGGGGCTGGTGCAGCCCGCCGCGGAGGACCCGGAGGTCGTGGTCGAGGTCGGTCCCGGCGGACGCTGGGTCGCCGAGTACTACCCGCACGACAGCGCCGAGGAACTGCCCGACGGCGGCCTGCGGATCACCCTGCGCACACCCGACCCGGCATCGCTCCGAAGACTCGCGCTCCGGCTCGGCGGGGAGGGCCGCATCGTCTCGCCGCCGGAACTGGCGCGCAGCGCACGGACCGCGGCCCGTGCGGCGCTCGCCGCGTACGACGGCCTGGCCTGAGGGGATACCTGAGGAGATATGGGCAATATGTCTGTGGTGTCCGGTGTTTCCGATGTGTCGACCGTGGTCGTTCCCGATTCGGTGCGTTTCAAGGTCGCCTGTCCGGATTGCCGGGCGCGGTTCGAACTGGCGGCGGCGGAGTTCCGGCTCGCGATCGGGGCGAGCAGCCGGACCACGTTCTACTCCTTCACCTGCCCCACGTGCGGCGTGTCCGTCCGCCGGCCCGCGGGGGAGCGGATAGTGGAACTCCTCACCGGCGGCGGCGTGCGGACGCTCCGCCTGCACACGGGCGCCTGAGGCATCACTCCGGACCTTCGGGACCGTCGGAACCTTCGAACACGAGACACATCGAGGCACTGCGCATGTTCTGGCCCATGCTCGCCATCGCCCTGGGATTCCTCGGGATCGCCGTCCTGGGCGTGCTGGCCGTCAAGGTCTTCATCGAGGCCCAGCGCCTCGGTCACCAGGTGACAAGCACCACTGAGCGCATCAACCGAGCGGCCGAGGACCTGGAGCGCGCGGCCACGAATCTCGCTGCCACCGGCGAAACCCTGCGCTAGGGCCGCCGTTTGATCCGCGCAGGCGCGGCCTCCTCTTTCACAAGCTCGGGGGGTACGCTGCTGGTGACGGCCCTGGCAGGAGGCGCGGGCCGCAGCGAAAGTATGCATAGGCATTGCCTCGCGTTTACTCCCGCGGGTTACGATCGCTTCCAGCGAAATGGTCGGACGTGTGTCCGGTCCAAGGGCAGCGAGCCCACCTCCAGCCGCCTCAGCGAGAAGGAAGCACATCATGGGCAATCTGAAGCCTCTCGAGATCGTTCTGATCATCGCTGTCATCCTGCTGTTGTTCGGTGCCAAGAAGCTTCCCGACATGGCGCGTTCGCTCGGCAAGTCGGCCCGCATCCTCAAGAGCGAGGCCAAGGCGATGAAGAAGGACGACGAGCCCGCGGCCACGACGGAAACGGTTGCCGACCAGGCCGCCCAGCCCGCCGCCGCGCGCACGATCCAGGCAGCTCCCGGCGACGTGACGAGCTCCCGCCCGGTGAACGAAGCGAAGCCCACCACCCAGAGCTGACAGCTGACGGACTTCACCGACAGCTGCCGCACGAGACGAGGGAAGTGGGTTGCTCAAGTCTGCCCGCAAGCAGGAGAAGGACGGCGAGGGGCGGATGCCTCTCGCTGATCACCTGCGTGAGTTGCGTAACCGACTGCTGATCGCGGTCGTGGCGGTCATCGTGATCACGTCGATCACGGCCTTCTTCTACCAGGATCTGATCGACTTCCTGATCCGCCCGATCCTGGAGTCGGTCGGGTGCACCGACGGCCAGAAGAAGCAGGCGAACGGCCGTCCCTGCGCCGAGATGACGGTGAACGGTCTGGTCGCTCCGTTCTCCATCGCCCTCAAGGTCTCCCTCATGGCGGGTGTGCTGTTCTCCACTCCCGTCTGGCTCTACCAGCTCTGGGCGTTCCTGGCCCCGGGGCTTCACAGGAACGAGAAGAAGTACGCGCTGAGCTTCGTCGGCGCCGGTGTGCCGCTGTTCTGTGTGGGTGCCGCGCTCGCGTACATCCTGATGCCCCAGACCGCGGCGGTGCTGCTCGACTTCACACCGGACAACACGACGAACCTGCTGCCCGTCGACGACTACCTCGACATCGTCACGCGCATGGTGATCGTGTTCGGGCTCGCCTTCGAACTGCCGCTCCTGCTCGTCCTGCTGAACTTCACCGGCGTCCTCACGGCCAAGCGGCTCGGGTCCTGGTGGCGCGCGATGATCATGGGCATCACGGTCTTCGCCGCCGTCGCCACTCCCACCGGTGACCCGCTGACGATGGTGGTACTGGCCGCGCCGATCGTGCTGCTCTACTTCATCGCGCTCGGCATCTGCATCGTCAACGACCGGCGGAGGCGTCGCGAGAACCCCGACGCCGACCTCGACGACGACGAGGCGTCCGACCTCGATCTCACGCCCGAGGACATCGGCGACATGGAGAACGTGACGGCTTCCCTGCCCGCGCAGGCGGACGGGGAACAGGACGGCGGACGATCGTCCCGGCGAGACGGTTACGACGACATCACCTGACCTTGTAAGGTCCCCCGGGTGACCAGCGAGATCACCCTTTTCGTCAATCCCACCGCAGGACGCGGCCGGGGCGCGCACGCCGCGCAGCCGGCCGCTTCCGCGTTGCGGGACGCCGGATTCTCCGTCCGTACGGTGCTCGGCGAGGACGCCGACGACGCGTTGCGGCGGGCCCGGGAGGCGGTGGCCGGGGGAACGGGCGCGCTCATAGCCGTCGGCGGCGACGGCATGATGTCCCTCGCCCTCCAGGCGGTCGCCGGAACCCTGACCCCGCTCGGCGTCGTCGCCGTCGGCACGGGCAACGACTTCGCCCGCGCCCTCGGTATGCCGATACGGGATCCGGCCGCGGCGGGACGGCTGGCCGCCGAGGCGCTCAAGGGCGGTGCCGTCCGCGAGATCGACCTCGGCCGGGTCGGTGAGCGCTGGTTCGGTTCCGTGCTCGCCTCCGGCTTCGACTCCCGCGTCAACGACCGCGGCAACCGGATGCGCTGGGTCGGCGGCCGCTTCAAGTACGACCTGGCGATCCTCGCCGAGCTCGCCGCCTTCAAGCCCATCAGGTACCGCATGAGCCTGGACGGCGGAGCGTTCCGCGAGATCGAGGCGACGCTCATCGCGGTGGGCAACGGCTCGACCTACGGCGGCGGCATGCGGATCTGCGCGGACGCCGTCATGGACGACGGCCTCTTCGACGTGACCGTCGTCGGCGACTGCAGCCGCGCCACGCTCCTCAAGGTGTTCCCCAAGGTCTACAAGGGAACGCACCTCGGCCACCCCGTCGTCACCGTGCACCGGGTCTCCTCCATCGCGCTGGAAGCGGTCGGTGTCACCGCGTACGCGGACGGTGAACCACTCGGCGCGCTTCCGCTGACCGCCACCTGTGTGCCGGGTGCCGCACGGGTGCTGGGGGCTCGTTCCACCACGGGCGATTAAAGATCGAGTGACTGTCGGAGGCGGCGGGTAGGCTCGTGGACAAGATGACAGAGGACCTCTCACCAGCTGAGCGATACCAGGCTTCCCGGATCCGAGCCGCCGAGCAGGCGACCGCGCTCGGACCGTTCCGCGAGATGTACGAGTTCGATCTGGACCCCTATCAGATCGAGGCCTGCAAGGCGCTGGAGGCCGGCAAGGGCGTGCTCGTCGCGGCCCCGACGGGTTCGGGTAAGACGATCGTCGGCGAGTTCGCCGTGCACCTCGCCCTGGCCCAGGGCCGCAAGTGCTTCTACACCACGCCGATCAAGGCCCTCTCGAACCAGAAGTTCGCCGACCTGGTCAAGCGCTACGGCGCGGACAAGGTCGGCCTGCTGACCGGCGACAACAGCGTCAACGCCGATGCGCCGGTGGTCGTCATGACCACCGAGGTGCTGAGGAACATGCTGTACGCGGGCTCCCAGGCGCTGACCGGCCTCGGTTACGTGGTGATGGACGAGGTGCACTACCTCTCCGACCGTTTCCGGGGCGCCGTCTGGGAGGAAGTGATCATTCACCTCCCCGAATCCGTCACCCTGGTGTCGCTGTCGGCGACCGTGTCCAATGCCGAGGAGTTCGGCGACTGGCTGGACACCGTCCGCGGCGACACCCAGGTGATCGTCTCCGAGCACCGGCCGGTGCCGCTCTGGCAGCACGTGCTGGCCGGCCGCCGGATGTACGACCTCTTCGAGGAGGAGAGCGACCACGGCGGCCGCGGGTCCGGACGCCGTGAGGTCAACCCCGACCTGGTCCGGCTCGCCCGTATGGAGAACCAGCGCGGATACAACCCGCGCGAGCGCCGCCGCGGAAAGATGGTGCGCGAGGCGGACCGCGAGCGCGAGCGGCGCCAGCGCAGCCGGATCTGGACACCGTCGCGGGCCGAGGTCATCGACCGGCTCGACGCCGAGGGACTGCTGCCCGCCATCACGTTCATCTTCAGCCGGGCCGGCTGCGAGGCCGCCGTGCAGCAGTGCCTGCACGCCGGACTGCGGCTCAACGACGAGGACAAGCGCCGGCTGGTCCGGGAGATCGTCGAGCAGCGCACGGCGTCCATCCCCACCGAGGACCTGCACGTCCTCGGGTACTACGAGTGGCTCGAAGGCCTGGAGCGAGGCATCGCCGCACACCATGCCGGGATGCTGCCGACCTTCAAGGAGGTCGTCGAGGAGCTCTTCGTACGCGGGCTCGTCAAGGCGGTCTTCGCGACGGAGACCCTCGCGCTCGGCATCAACATGCCCGCACGCTCGGTGGTCCTGGAGAAGCTCGTCAAGTGGAACGGCGAGCAGCATGCCGACATCACTCCCGGCGAGTACACCCAGCTCACCGGCCGGGCCGGCCGGCGCGGCATCGACGTCGAGGGGCACGCGGTCGTGCTCTGGCAGCGCGGCATGGACCCGGGCGCGCTGGCCGGACTCGCGGGCACACGTACGTATCCGCTGCGCTCCAGCTTCCGGCCCTCGTACAACATGGCCGTCAATCTGGTGCAGCAGTTCGGGCGGCACCGTTCGCGTGAGCTGCTGGAGACCTCCTTCGCCCAGTTCCAGGCGGACCGCTCCGTCGTCGGGATCTCCCGCCAGGTCCAGAAGAACGAGGAGGGCCTGGAGGGCTACAAGGAGGGAATGACCTGCCACCTCGGTGACTTCGAGGAGTACGCGCGGCTGCGCCGTGACCTCAAGGACCGGGAGACGGAGCTCGCCAAGCAGGGCGCCTCGCAGCGGCGAGCAGCGGCCGCGGCGTCCCTGGAGAAGCTCAAGCCCGGCGATGTCATCCATGTGCCCACCGGCAAGTTCGCCGGGCTGGCGCTCGTCCTGGATCCCGGACTGCCTGCCGGGCGGACCAACGGGCACGGGCATCGGGGGATGGAGTACCACGACGGTCCGCGGCCCTTGGTGCTGACGGCCGAGCGCCAGGTGAAGCGGCTGGCCTCGATCGACTTCCCGGTTCCGGTGGAGGCGCTGGAGCGGATGCGCGTCCCGAAGTCGTTCAACGCGCGCTCGCCGCAGTCGCGTCGGGACCTGGCGTCCGCGCTGCGCACCAAGGCCGGGCACATCGTGCCGGACCGGCACCGCAGGGACCGGTCCGTCGCCGCCGACGACCGTGAGATCGCCCGCTACCGCGCCGAGTTGCGCGCCCACCCGTGCCACGGGTGCGACGAGCGCGAGGACCACGCGCGGTGGGCCGAGCGGTATCACCGGCTGCAGCGGGACACTCAGCAGTTGGAGCGGCGGATCGAGGGGCGGACGAACACGATCGCCCGCACCTTCGACCGGATCGTGGCCCTGCTCACCGAGCTCGACTACCTCAGGGGCAGCGAGGTCACCGAGCACGGGCGGCGACTGGCCCGGCTGTACGGCGAACTGGACCTGCTGGCGAGCGAATGCCTGCGGGCCGGTGTGTGGGAGGGCCTCAACCCGGCCGAACTCGCGGCGTGCGTCTCGGCGTTGGTGTACGAGGCGCGGCAGGCCGATGACGCGGTGGCTCCGAAGCTGCCGTCCGGTCCGGCGAAGACCGCGATGGGCGAGATGGTCCGCATCTGGGGGCGTCTCGACGCCCTGGAGGAGGACTTCAAGATCAACCAGGCGGAAGGGGTCGGTCAGCGCGAGCCCGATCTCGGCTTCGCCTGGGCGGTGTACATGTGGGCGTCCGGCCGGACGCTGGACGAGGTGCTGCGCGAGGCGGAGATGCCGGCGGGGGACTTCGTACGGTGGTGCAAGCAGGTGATCGACGTGCTGGGGCAGGTGGCTGCGGCGGCTCCTCGTGAGGGGAGTTCTGTGGGGCGCAATGCGCGGAAGGCGGTTGATGAGGTGTTGCGGGGAGTGGTGGCTTACAGCTCTGTGGGGTGAGGGCCCTGGGGTGGCGCGTCGTGCAGAGTGCGGGGCCGTTGGTCGGGGGTGGAGCAGGTGGGGTGCGCCTGCGGCGGGCCTTGTCCCCTCCCCGCCCCTTCCCGTAACCGGGGGCTCCGCCCCCGGACCCCCGCTCCTCAAACGCCGGAGGGGCTGGATGGCGGGGCGGTTGGAGTGCCGGAGGGGTCGGCAGGGGGTGTGGTCCTGTATGCGCGCCAGCCGCCGTATTCCGTGATGTCCTTCGAGCCCTCCACCGCGTACGGCTCGCACAGGAAGCCCACCGCCGTCGTGCCGTCCGACAGGTCCACCCGGCCCAGCACCATGGGGTGGGGGAGGGCTGCGGTGAGGGTGCCCAGGCCCTCGGCGGGCAGGTGCCAGAGTTCCGTCTCGATCGCGGCGCCGCCCTCGTCGGTGCGGACCAGGCCCGGTTTGGGCGGTGTGGTCGCCAGGGCGTGCAGGCGGTAGACGGGGGCCGTGGTCGTCGTACGGATCAGGCGGGCGCCCAGCGACAGGAGCTGGGGGTTGAGCGGCTCGCCCGTCAGGTGGGCGCCGGCCACCGCGATGCGGACGGGCGGGGTCAGCAGGGCGGCGATGCGGGCCAGGCGTTCGTCCGCGTGGGCGGGGCCGATCAGCATCACACCGAACGGCAGGCCCGACACCTCGCCCGCCGGTACGGCCACCGCGCACAGGTCGAACAGGTTGGTGGAGTTGGTGAACCGGCCGAGGCGCGCGTTCGCGCCCAGCGGGTCCGCCGCCACCTCGGCGAGCGTGGGGTGGCCGGGCGCTGTCGGGAGCAGCAGGGCGTCCGCATCGCCCAGCGCGGCCTCGGCCGCGCGCCGGAGCTCCGCCAGCCGGTCCCGGTCCGCGAACAGGCGATGGGCCGGGATGTCCCGGGCCGCGGTGATGATGCCCGCCACCGTGGGATCCAGGTCCGCCGGGCCGCTGTCGACGAACGTGCCCACCGCCGTGTAGCGCTCCGCCACGAACGCCCCCGCGTACAGCATCGCCGCGGCCTCGGTGAACGGGGAGAGGTCGACGGGGTGCAGGACGGCGCCCGCCGCGCGGAGGCGTTCCGCCGCGGCCGCGTAGGCCTCTGCCCAGCCTGGGTCCAGTTCGCCCAGCTGGTCAGTCGGCGGCACCACGATCCGCCACGGGCCCGCGACGCGGGCGGGCACGGGGACGGGGGTGGGGGTGGCCATCAGGGCGAGGGCCTGCTCCGCCTCGGGGAGCGTACGGGCGAAGACGGTGACGCAGTCCAGGCTCGCGCAGGCCGGGACCACGCCGTCCGTGGGGACGAGGCCCCGGGTCGGTTTCAGGCCCACGATGCCGTTGAACGCCGCCGGGACCCGGCCGGAGCCCGCCGTGTCCGTACCGAGGGCGAGGTCAGCGATGCCGAGGGCCACGGCCACCGCGGAGCCGGAGCTGGAACCGCCGCTGACGCGGTCCGGGGCGTGGGCGCTCGCGACCGCGCCGTAGGGGGAGCGGGTGCCGACCAGGCCCGTGGCGAACTGGTCCAGGTTCGTCGTGCCGATGACCAGCGCTCCGGCGGCCCGGAGGCGGGCCACGGCGGGGGCGTCCGCCGCCGGTTCGTACGCGTAGGAGGGACAGCCCGCCGTGGTGGGCAGGCCGGCCACGTCGATGTTGCCCTTGACCGCGAGCAGACGGCCCGCCAGCGGAAGGAACTCACCTGCGACGAGGCGGGTCTGGAGGGTGCGGGCCTCCTCCTCCAGGTTTTCCTGCGGGCGCAGGCCGATCCAGATCTCCGGGCGGTCCACCGCCTCGATCCGGGCGTACGCGGCGCGGATCCGGGTGAGGACAGGAGTGGACATCAGGGTGCTCCTCGGTTCGTACGGGTGAGTGGGGCCAGGGTGACCAGGGCCGTTCCGGCCTCCACCTGAGCACCGGGGCGGGTGAGGATCCTCTCCACCACACCGTCCGCCGGGGCGTGTACCCGGGACTCCATCTTCATCGCCTCCAGTGCCAGCAGCGGCTGACCCGCCGTCACCGTGTCGCCCTCGGCCACGTTGAGCTGCCAGACCGAGGCCGCGAACTCGGCCTCCACCAGTCGCCCGCCCGGCGGTACCGTCACCTCGGCGGCCGGCGGCGCCGGAGCGTCGGCGGCCTCCGCCCGGGCGAACTCGCCCGCCGCTTCCCACGCGTCCCGCTCGGCGCCGAAGGCCGTGCCCTGGCGGCTGCGGAACGCGGCGATCGATTCCGCGTTCCCGGCCAGGAACTCCTCGTACCGGGCGAGTGAGAACTCGCCCTCCTCGATCCGCGGGACGAACCGGCCGGAGATGATGTCGGCGCGCAGTTCCAGGAGTTCCTCGGCCTCCACCGGGTACCACTTGATGCGGTCGAAGAACCGCAGCAGCCACGGGGAGCCCGGTTCGAAGGCGCCGCGCTGCTGCCAGCCGGACCAGACCTGGGTGGTGCGGCCGACGAACTGGTAGCCGCCCGGACCCTCCATGCCGTAGACGCAGAGGTAGGCGCCGCCGATACCGACGGAGTTCTCCGCGGTCCAGGTGCGGGCCGGGTTGTACTTGGTGGTGACGAGGCGGTGGCGCGGGTCCAGCGGGGTGGCCACCGGTGCGCCGAGGTACACGTCACCGAGACCCATCACCAGGTACTCGGCGTCGAACACCGTGCGGTAGACGTCGTCGACCGAGTCCAGGCCGTTGACCCGGCGGATGAACTCGATGTTCCACGGGCACCACGGGGCGTCGTCGCGGACCCCCGCCATATAGCGGGCGATCGCCTCGCGGGTCGCCGGATCGTCCCAGGACAGCGGGAGGTGCACGGTCCGGGACGGCACGGTCAGGGCGTCCGTGGGCGGGAGCGCCGCCTCGGTGCGGTGGAGGAGGTCAAGGAGTTCGGGCTGGGCGAGGACGGTGGGGTCCGTCTGGACCTGGAGGGAGCGGATGCCCGGGGTCAGGCCGGTGATGCCGGGGACGGCCGCCGCCGTCAGCGCCTCCATGAGGGCGTGGACGCGCATGCGCAGGGCGAGGTCCAGCTGCATCGGCCCGTACTCGACCAGGACGTTGTCGTCGCCGCTGCGGCGGTAGGTGAGGACGTCGTCGCGGTACAGGATGCCGCCGTCGGTGATCTCGGGGCGGGGCTCACCGGTGACGGTCACGGGCAGGAAGCGGACCGTGTCGCCCGGACGCAACTGGCCCAGCTTCCAGCGTTCGGACGTCACCACCGTGGCCGGACAGACGAAGCCGCCGAGCGAGGGGCCGTCCGGGCCCAGCAGTACGGGCATGTCGCCGGTGTAGTCGACCGCGCCCACGGAGTACGGCGTGTCGTGGATGTTGGACGGGTGCAGACCCGCCTCGCCACCGTCCGCCCGGGCCCAGCGCGGCTTCGGACCGATGAGGCGGACGCCGGTCCGGGCGGAGTTGAAGTGCACCTTCCAGTCGGCCGCGTAGAAGTCGTGGATGTCCTCCTCGGTGAAGAACTCCGGCGCCGCGTGCGGGCCTTCGGCCGCGGCGATCTGCCAGGTGCCCGTGAGAGCGGGGCGCTCGCCGACCGGTACGGGGGTGCCGTCCGCCACGCACGACCCGCCGTGCAGCACGTCGCCCGTGCGCAGGGCCCGGCCGCCGTGCCCGCCGAAGCGGCCGAGCGTGAACGTGGCCGCGCTGCCCAGGAACTCCGGGACGTCCAGGCCGCCGCCCGCGAACAGGAGGTAGGTCCGCAGGCCGTGCTCCTGCGGGGCGCCGAGCGTGAGGGTGGCGCCGGCCGGGACGGTCAGCGGCTCCCACTGGGGGACCGGTACGCCGTCGACCGTCACCGGGGCCGCCGCGCCCGTGACACACACCGTCGTGGGGTGGGTGAAGCGCAGCGCCGGGCCCTGAAGGGTGCACTCCAGGCCGGGTGCGCCCGGGGCGTTGCCGAGTGAGGTGTTGCCGAGCCGGAACGACAGGTCGTCCATGGGGCCCGACGGCGGGACGCCGACCTGCCAGTAGCCGGTGCGGCCCGGCCAGTCCTGCACGGTGGTCAGCGTGCCGCCGGAGACCACCTCGATGCGGGGCGTCGGGTCGTCGATCGTGGCGAGCGTCGCCGTGGAGTGGGTCGCGTCACGGACCCGCTCGTCGGCCAGCGCGGCCCGGACCAGCCCGAGGTTGGTCTCGATGCCGTCGATCCGGGTGGTGGCGAGTGCCGCGTCCAGCCGCGCCAGAGCCTCGGCACGGTCGGCGCCGTAAGCGATGATCTTGGCGAGCATCGGGTCGTACGCCGTCGTGACCTCCGTCCCCGTCTCGATCCAGCCGTCCACGCGCAGGCCCTCGCCCCGGGGGAAGTCGACCCGGGTGAGCAGACCGGCGCCCGGGCGGTGGTCGCGGCTCGGGTCCTCGGCGTAGACCCGCGCCTCCACGGCGTGGCCACGCGGTGCGTCCGGCTGCCGTACGACGGAGGTCTCGCCCTGGGCCAGCCGCAGCATCCACTCGACGAGGTCGACGCCGTGGATCTCCTCGGTGACGGGATGCTCGACCTGGAGGCGGGTGTTGACCTCGAGGAAGTACGCCTCGGACCGCGCGGCGTCGTACACGAACTCGACCGTTCCGGCCGAGCGGTAGCCGACCGAGGCGCACAGCTCCCGTGCTGAGTCGGTCAGTTGTGCGCGGACACGGTCGGGGAGATCGGGGGCCGGGGCCTCCTCCAGGACCTTCTGGTTACGGCGCTGAAGGGAGCAGTCGCGGTCGCCGAACGTCACCACCCGGCCGTGCCCGTCGCCGAACACCTGGACCTCGACGTGGCGGGCGTCCTCCACCAGCCGTTCCAGGAAGACCCCCGCCGAGGAGAACGACGCGGCGGCCACCCGCTGCACCCGCTCCCAGGCGTCCGCGAGCCCCTCGGCCGACCGGCAGGCCGACATGCCGATGCCACCGCCGCCGCCCGTGGCCTTCAGCATCACGGGATAGCCGATACGCGCGGCGGCTGTCAGCGCCGACGGGAGGTCCGGGAGGAGTCCGGTGCCGGGGGCGAGCGGGACACCCGCCGCCTCGGCGGCCGCGCGGGCCGTGTGCTTGGCGCCGAAGAGGTCCAGCTGGGCGGCGGTCGGCCCGACGAAGACGATTCCCGCCTCCTCGCAGCGGCGGGCGAACTCCGCGTCCTCGGACAGGAACCCGTAACCGGGGTGGATCGCCCCGGCCCCGGTGTCCTTCGCGGCCCGCAATACCAGATCGGCGTCCAGATAGGACTCCTTGGCAGGTGCCGGGCCCAGCCGCACCGCCGTGTCCGCGAGCCGGACGTGCGGGGCCGACCGGTCAGGATCGGAGAAGACGGCGACCGTCCGCAGACCGAGGCGGCGGGCCGTACGGATGATGCGCACGGCGATCTCGCCACGGTTGGCGATCAGCAGCGTGTCGAAGGTCATCGGTGCCTCGGAGGTCATCGGCTCGTCCCGGTGAGGGTGGCCTCTACCGCCGTCGGGTCGAAGGCGTTGCAGGGGTTGTTGATCTGGGGGCAGTTGGAGACCAGCACCAGCACATCCGTCTCCGCCCGCAGGGTGAGGGCCATGCCCGGTGCGGAGAGCCCGTCGACGATGCCGAGCGTGCCGTCCTGCTCCACGGGCACGTTCATGTACCAGTTGATGTTGGACACCAGATCGCGTTTGCCCAGCCCGTGCCGGGCGCCCTCCGCCAGGAAGTTGTCCACGCAGGCATGCTGCGACCAGGTGTGATGGCCGTAGCGCAGGGTGTTGGACTCCTTCGAGCACGCGCCGCCGACCGTGTCGTGACGGCCGCAGGTGTCCGCGGTGACCGACATCAGCGGGGTGTGCTCGTTCGACATCAGCACGCTGCCGGTGGTGAGGAAGAGGCCGCCCCCGGCCTGGATCGTGTCGGGCGCGCTGTAGCGGACCGCCGTGTCATGGGCGTCGTACACCAGGAAGTCCACCGCCTGGTTGCCGTGCAGATCGGTGAGGGTGAGGTGTTCTCCGGCCCGGACGGTCGCGGACCAGGCCGCGCGGGCGGGAATGACGGTCGTCGAAAGGACCGTGGCGGACGTGGTCATGCGAGCCCCCGGGCGGTGAGGAAGTCGGCGGTGTTGAGGAAGGCGCGGCGGCCCTCCGGCGTGGCGTCCCACAGGGCGTCGCCCGGTGACGTCGGCCGGGCGCGCCAGGCCAGCACCTCCAGCGGGGTGCTCGTGTAGGCGGGGCGCGGGTCCAGCGGATGCGGGACGTTCGCGATCAGCACGGTCAGGTCCTGCTCGGCGCGCAGCGTCACCGAGGTGCCCGGTCCGGCCGAACCGGTGAACTCGGTGGTGCCGTCCTCGTGGATCCGGACGCCCTGGAAGAAGGAGAGCGACGGCGGCAGGTCGCGCGGCTCGAGACCGTTCTTCGAGGCGGCGAGCTTCAGCAGTTCGCGGCCCGCGGGGGAGGCGGACTGGGGGGTGCCGTCGCCGTACCGTTCGGTGTTCCTCCGCAGGGTGGAGGTGCCGCACAGGGCGTCGTGCCGGCCCGAGGAGTCGGCGGTCACCGAGGCGAGCACCCGTCCCTGGTCGGAGAGGAGCAGCCGGCCGGCGCCCAGGTAGGCGTTCCACTGGACCTTCACGGTGTCCGCGGTGTTCAGCCGCTCCCACGGCCGCCCGTCCGCGTACAGCAGCAGATGCGCGCAGGCCTCGCCGGCCAGGTCGGTGAGGCGCAGTTCGGTGCCCCGGGCCAGGACGCGGTGCGTGTAGTTGCCGCCCGCGACCGTCTCGGCCCAGACCGGGGTGCCGGGGGCGGCGTCCGGCCAGTCGCTCGCGGGCACCACCGGCATGGCCCCGTGACGGGTGCCGTGCTGGGCGCGGGCGTGGTCCCGGGCTCCGTGTGTCGTCGCTGTCGCCATGGCTGAACCTCCGGCTCGACGTGTTGCCGATGCTTGTTTCTGTCGCGCGACAGAAATTAGGACGCCGGAGAGTCATGGCCATTGCCCGTTCGTTGCGCGGGAGTTACCGAGTACTCACCAAGATCGCGACGGACGGGGATGTGCGACGATCGGCCCATGCCCAGTACCTCAGGAACCGGCGGCCGGCGGGTCGGCCGGCCGCGCGCCACCCAGCGCCCGGACAGCGGGCTGTCCGCGCGGGACGAACTTCTGGCCGCGGCAGCGGAGTTGTTCACCACGCGTGGGTACGCGGCGACCACCACCCGGGCCGTCGCCGAACGGGCGGGCATGCGGCAGGCGACGATGTACCACTACGTGGCGGGCAAGGAGGATCTGCTGGCGGCGCTCCTGGAGTCGACCGTCGCCCCCTCGCTCGCCCTCGCCGAGAAGCTGCTCGCGGACGGGGGCAGGCCCGCCGAGGACCGTCTGTGGGAGCTGTGCCGGGCGGACGTGGCCCTGTTGTGCGGGGGGCCGTACAACCTGGGTGCGCTGTACGTGCTGCCGGAGGTGCGGGCCGAGCGCTTCGCGGACTTCCACCGGGTACGGGCGGCGCTGCGCTCGGCGTACGGGGAACTGCTGGTCGCCACCGAGTCGGGCGCGGCGCTCGCAGCGGACGAGGCGCGGCTCCGGGCGGACCTGGTCTTCGGGCTCATCGAGGGCGTGATCCTCGTGCATCTGTCGGAGCCCGAGCGGGAGACGGAGGTGTTCGCGGCGGCGACGGCGGACGCGGCGCTGCGGATCGTGGGGCCGGGTCCGGGAGCGCGGCGCGAGGGCTGAGCCGGCCGCCGTGACCGGCGGCCGGTTCCCGGGCACGGCTGTCGGCCGGTCCTTGTCACGCGGACCGGCCGGCAACGGTGGTTGATCCTTCCTCCGGGACGGACGGGACGTGCCGAACGGCGGGAGGGCGGGGGCTTCAGGCCCGGGCGCCGCTGCTGCCGCTTCTCATCGACGCGCCCGCGCAGACCAGCCCCAGCAGGACGGTCAGACCGCCGATGATGACGTTGTTGAGCACGACGCCCATGTCCGGACTGCTGCCCACCACCCAGGGCGAGATGACCATCCAGGCACCCATGGCGCAGATGGCCCAGCTCAGGCCGTACATCCGCTGCGGCATCACGGTGAACCCCAGCCCCAGCACGGCGATCGCGATACCCATGATCAGGTTGTGCGTCACGAGCGGGGCCTGCGAGGTCGTGAAGTGCAGCACCCAGGGCGATACGGCGCAGTACAGACCGACCAGGAACACCGGCCCGTCGACGAGTGCCACGTCGCGGCCACCCATCATCCGGTCGTAGCGGTCACGCATTTCGGAGACGTCGGGGTGTCCGGTCATGTCGTGACCGGCGTGCGAGACGTTTGACATGTTCGTCTCCTTTGGTCCTGCAGGCCTGGCCGCCGCTGTGTGCGGCAAGCGGTCTGCTCTGCCATTGTGCTCTTATATGCCTCTTATGTGTAGGTTCAAGGCAGCTGAATCTCCGCAGGATCCGCATCCGCGCACCGGTCGTCCAGCCGCCGGGCCAGCGAGATCAGCTCCGGTGTACGCAGCACCCGGGCGCCGTACCCCGGCAGCGGGACATGCAGCGGACCCGTCCAGCGCGACGGGATCGAATCGAGCCCGTACACCGCACCCGCCAGCGCCCCGGTCACCGCCGCCACGGTGTCGGTGTCGCCGCCCACGTCGATCGCCGAGGCCAGCGAGGCCTCGTACGAACGCGTCGTGCGCAGCGCCCACAGCGCCGTGCCCAGGCAGGGCCACACCGCGCCGTTGAACTCGGTCGCCCGGTCCGGATGCCAGTCCGGTGCCAGGACGGCCGCCCAGCGCTCCCGGTGATCCGGGTGTACGTCGGCGAGCGCCTCCGGGACGGCGGCGAGCGGGTCGGCCCCGTTCAGCGCGACCCGGATCAGTTCGTGCAGGACGGCGGTGCCCTCCCAGGCCGCGCGGTCGCCGTGCGTCAGGGCGGCGATCCGGCGGGCCGCGTCCATGGTCGCGGCCCGGGCGTCCGCGTCCGGCCGCCGCGGCCCGGCGAAGTACACGGCGGACGTGGCGGCGCGCATCAGCGAACCGTTGCCCGCCGCCCGGCCGTTGATCTGGAAATGCAGTGCCGCCGCGAGGTCCCACGGATCGCCGCCGGTCAGTACGGCCTCCGTCTGGAGGCCGATGTCCTTCGGATCGCCGGCCGCCCACCGCCGGAACCGGTCGAAGAGGTCGGGCAGGTCGAGGCCGCCGCGCTCCAGCAGGGACTCCCCGACCAGCACGGCCATCTGTGTGTCGTCCGTGGCCTCGCCCGGATCCCAGCCGCCACCGCCGCACATCGTGCCGGTGCCGTCCGGGAAACGGGCGGTGTAGACGCCGGCCGGTCCGAACTCGAACGGCGCGCCCAGCGCGTCGCCGACCGCCGATCCGACCACCGCGCCCGCCACCCGGTCCTGCCTGCTCAGGGAGTTCATCCGGTCAGCGTACGGAGGCCGGCCGCTTCGCGTACGCGCGATATACGGCCCCGAGCAGCACCGTGGCCGTCAGGAAGAGGACCGTGAACCACTGGAAGTACCAGTGCCCGCCCGCCGGGTCGTACACCGCGGCCCGCGGCCAGGCCAGGTTGACGGTCATCACCGCTCCGTACACGAAGGCCAGTGCGTTCACCGGCAGGCCCCAGCGGCCGAGCGAGAAGAGGGGTTCGCCCGTCTCGTCGTGCAGCGGGCCGGTGGCGGGGGAGAGCGGGAGGCGGCGCAGCCTGCGCAGCAGCATCGGGCCCGTGACCATCGCGTACGCCAGGTACAGCATCGCGATGCACGTGGTGCCGATCGCCAGGAACGCCTCCGGTGAGGCCAGGTTCAGCAGTCCGAGCGCCGCGGCCGCCGCGCCGACGAACAGGGCCGGTGCGGCGGGCATCCCGGTGCGCGGTGAGACCTTGGCGAGCCGGGAAGAGCAGGGCAGCACCCCGTCGCGCGCCATCGAGAACAGCATCCGTGAACCGGCCGTCTGGATGGCGAGCGTGGCCACCGCGACGGCGACCGCCACATCGGCGAGCAGCATCCGGCCGACGCCGTCCCCGAGGCTGCTGGTCAGCACGTACGACAGGCCTTCCGTGGCCAGCCGGCCGTCGGTCAGGTCCGGTGCGGCCAGGATGCCCGCGAGGACCAGCAGCCCGCCGAGCACCCCCGCCGAGGCCAGCGCGAGCAGGATCGTGCGCGGGGCGGTGCGGCGCGGGGAACGGGTCTCCTCGCTCATCTCGCCGGCGCTGTCGAAGCCGATCAGGACGTAGGCCGCGGTGAACGAACCGACGAGCAGCGCCCCGAGGGCGCCGCCCTGACCGCCGGTGTGCAGCGTGACTCCGGGGGTGCGCTCGGTGTGGGTGAACAGGAGGACCAGGATGAGTACCGCGCCGATGATCTCGGCCGTCACGCCGATCCGGTTGACCGCCGACATGACCTTGTTGTCGAGCAGGTTCACCGTCGTCGTGAGGGCCAGGAGTGCCACGGCCAGCAGCGCGGCGTTGGCCGCGCCCGTCGCCGTGGTGGGCGCCGGGTCCCCGTCCACCAGCTGAAAACCGGACCAGATGGCCGGCAGGACCACCTGGAGGGCAAGCGCCGCGGCGGCGACCACGACGATCTGCCCGATCACCATGATCCACCCGGCGTACCAGCCGAACGCGGGCGTGCTGAGCCGGGTCGACCACTGGTAGATCGCGCCGGACAGCGGATAGCGGGCGGCGAGTTCGGCGAAACAGGCGGCGACCAGCAACTGGCCCACCAGCACGGCCGGCCAGGTCCAGAAGAAGGCTGCGCCGCCGAAGGAGAAGCCGAACGCGAAGAACTGGAAGACGGTGGTCAGAACGGAGATGAAGGAGAAGCCGGCCGCGAACGAGGCGTAACGCCCCATGGACCGGTGCAGCTCCTGGCGGTAGCCGAAACCGGCCAGGGAGGCGTGGTCGCCCTGGCCGGTTCCGGCGGGATCCGGTCGTACGTCCGTTGGTGCGGTGGCGGTCATGTCAGCCCCTGTCGCCGATTTCCTGTCGGGCGACAGAAATTAGGGACGCGCTGTTTCCGGGGCGTGACGAGGCCGTGTCCGCACGGGGCCGAAGTGCTCACGCCCTGCGGCGGGTTGCCGGGGGAGTGGCCGCGGGCCCCGCGCAGGAGGGCCGCTACTTGGCGGGCATCAGCACCGTGTCGACGATGTAGACCGTCGCGTTGGCGGTCTGGACGTTGCCGCAGACGACCTTCGAGGAGTCGTTGACGGTGTACGCCATGTCCGAACCGGACGTCGTCAGCTCGCTCTTCTCCAGCGTGTCGAAGGATCCCTTCTCCAGCTGCTTCGGCGTCAGCTTCTGGCCCACCACGTGGTAGGTGAGGACCTTGGTGAGCGCGGCCTTGTCGGCGAGCAGCTTGTCCAGGTCGGCCTTCGGGACCTTGGCGAACGCGTCGTTGGTCGGGGCGAACACCGTGATGTTCTGCGCGTTGTTCAGGGTGTCGACCAGACCGGCCTTCTTCACCGCGGTGACGAGGGTGGAGAGCGCCGGGTTGTTCGAGGCGGCCGTGGCGACCGGGTCCTTCGCCATGCCGTCGAAGGAGCCGGCGCCGTCCTTCGGCACCGTCGAACAGGCCGGACCGAAGGGCTCGTTCATGGGCGTCGCGTCGCCGGCGGGCTCCGATGCCTTGTCCGAGGCCTTCGCCGAACTGGCGGAGGAGCCGGACGTGCTGTCGTCGGAGTCGCTGGAGCAGGCCGTCAGAGCCAGTGGCAGGACGATCGCGGCGGAGAGTGCGACGGCGGCGCGACGGGCGTGGATGACCTTCATGATGTTCTCCTGTTGTGGATGTGTGACGGATGTGTCACGTTCAGTGATGGGTTCGGGGTGTGCGAGGTGGGCCGGTGTGCGGGGAACGCGCCGGCAACGCCCGTTCAGGACACGTCGACCACCACGGAGTGCCAGCCGGTCGCACCGTTGGGTACGGTGCCGACACGTTCTTCGGTCTGGGTGGCGCCGGCGCGGTCCGTCGCGCGGACCTCCAGGGTGTGGCTGCCGGAGGTGGCCGGCCATTGCCACACCCACTGCCGCCAGGTGTCCCGGCTGTCCTCGGCAGCCAGCCGCGCGGTGTTCCACGGGCCGCCGTCGACCCGGACCTCGACCCGCTGGATGCCGCGGTGCTGGGCCCAGGCGACCCCGGCGACCGGGATGGTGCCGGCCTTCGGGGAGGCGAAGGGGCGGGGGGTGTCGATGCGGGACTCGGTCTTGATGGGCGCCTGCCGGGACCAGGACCGCTTGACCCAGTAGGCGTCGTAGTCGTCGAACGTGGTGAGCTCGATGTCCTTCAGCCACTTGCAGGCCGACACGTATCCGTACAGGCCGGGGACGACCATCCGGACCGGGAAGCCGTGCTCGAAGGGCAGCGGCTCGCCGTTCATGCCGAGGGCGAGCATCGCGTCGCGGCCGTCCATGACGTCCTCGACCGGAGTGCCGATCGTCATGCCGTCCACCGAACGCGCCACGATCTGGTCGGCGGTTCCGCCCCGGGACGGGGGCTTCACCCCGGCCTCCCGCAGCAGATCGGCCAGCCGCACGCCGATCCACCGGGCGTTGCCGACGTACGGTCCGCCCACCTCGTTGGAGACGCAGGTCAGGGTGATGTCGCGCTCGATGATCTCCCGGCGCAGCAGGTCCTGGAAGCTGAGCGTCAAGGGCCTCTTCACGCCCTTGCCGTGGATCCTCAGCCGCCACTCGTCGGCATCGACGCGCGGCACGACCAGCGCCGTGTCCACCCGGTAGAAGCTCTTGTTCGGGGTGACGAACGAGCTCAGTCCGCGGATCCCCAGATCGGCCCCCGCGGGCACGGCCGGCGCCGCGGACACGGGCACGGGCAGGACCAGGTCACGCCGTGAGGCGGCGGCCCCGGCCTGCACGGCCGAGGTGAGCCGCCGTCCCAGCAGTCCGGCGCCCGCCGAGGCCGCCGCCGCGGCGCTCGCCGCGATGACGAAGCGCCGCCGGTCGAAGGTGCCGTGGTCCGGCTCCGTGTCCCTCCCGCCAGCCGCGGGGGAGGGGCCCGGAACCGGGGCCAGCCGTCCGGCCAGGAGATACAGCACTCCTGCGGCCACCACGGCACCCACCACCGAGGGCAGCGCGTCGGACACCCGGCCCTCCGGCCGGCCGATCGCCGCGACTGCCCCGACCACCCCGAAGACCAGGACGGCCGCCGAGCCGATCAGCCGGCGGTGCACCGCCAGCACCCCGACCGCCATGGCGAAGACCGCCAGCAGGGCCAGGATGCCGAGTTGCAGCACCAGCTTGTCGTTCGTGCCGAAGTTCCGTACGGCGAAGTCCTTGAGCGCCGGGGGAGTGCGGTCGATCACCGCACCGCCCACCGCCGCGACCGGGCCCGCCTCGGGACGTACGACCGCCGCGACGAGCTCGGCGACGGCCAGGGCGCAGAACCCGGCGATCACACCGCTGAGCGCGGCGAAGGCCGCACGTGCCCAGCGGGACCGCCGGGACCCCTGGGCCCCGTTCCGCGTGTCGTTCTGATCTTCACTCACAACCGGCATTCGTTCCCCGAAGCTGGGCGGATTGGTCTGTCACTCGACCGAATGAGAATCGGCCCGCGCCAATCCGCGGCGCCACCGGCAACGAACCACTACCGAAAGGCATCGACGCTCCTTCGTGACGGAACGAGGAGCGGCCGGCGCCGGTGAGCCGAGGAGGGCGCGATGACAGACGGGCGGCGACGCACGGCCGTCGTGGGGAGCGGGGTGGCGGGACTGACCGCCGCCCACATCCTGCGCAGGGCACATGACGTGACGCTGTTCGAGGCGGACGACCGGGTGGGCGGCCACGCGCACACCCACGACCTGCCCGCGTCCGACGGCCGGGTCCACCGCGTGGACTCCGGCTTCATCGTGCACAACCGGCGCACCTATCCGCATCTGCTGCGGCTCTTCGCGGAACTCGCCGTCCCGACACAGGAGTCGGAGATGAGCATGTCCGTTCGGTGCGAGGGATGCGGCCTGGAGTACGCGGGCGCCCGCGGCCCGGCCGGTCTCCTTGCCCGGCCGGCAACGGTCCGCGACCCCGCCTATCTGCGGATGCTGGCCGCCGTGCCCCGCTTCCACCGGGCCGCCCGGCGCCTGCTGGCGGACGGCGGCCCGGACGCGGACACGATGACGCTCGGCGACTTCGCGGCACGCGGCAGGTTCACCCCGTACTTCACCGCCCATTTCCTCACCCCCGTGGTCTCCGCGGTCTGGTCCTGCGACCCGGTGACCGCGATGCGCTACCCCGCCCGATACCTCTTCCGCTTCCTCGACCACCACGGGATGCTCGGCGTCGGCGGCTCCCCGGTGTGGCGGACCGTCACCGGAGGATCGGCCGCCTACGTTGACCGGGTCACCAAGCAACTCGATGCCGTCCGCACCTCGACCCCGGTCCGTACCGTGCGCCGTCACGCGGACGGCGTCGACCTCGTCACCGCCGACGACACCACGGAGCCGTTCGACTCCGTCGTCATCGCCACCCACCCCGACCAGGCGCTGCGCGTCCTCGCCGACCCGACCGACGAGGAGACCCGCACCCTGGGCGCCTTCCGCTACTCCCGCAACCCCACCCTGCTGCACACCGACACCCGGCTGCTGCCCGGCGCCCGCGGGGCCCGCGCCTCCTGGAACTACCTGATGCCGTCCTGCTCCGCCGACGCCGCCCACGTCACCGTCAGCTACGACATGAACCGGCTCCAACGCCTCGACGCACCCGAGACCTTCGTCGTCACGCTGAACGGGGCCGACCGCGTCGCCCCCGGCCTGGTCCGCGCCCGCATGGTCTACGAGCACCCCGTCTTCACCCCCGGGTCCGTCGCCGCGCAGGCCCGGCTGCCCGCCCTCTCCGGCCCCGTCACCGCCTACGCGGGGGCGTACCACGGCTGGGGCTTCCACGAGGACGGCTGCCGCTCGGGGGCCGAGGCGGCCGCCGCGCTGGGGGTGGACTGGTGAACGCCCTCTACCCCTGCACGATCACGCACGTACGGACCGCGCCCAGGAGACACGCCTTCCGGCACCGCACCTACCTGTGGCTGATCGACCCCGACGATCCCCCGCCGCTGCCCCGCGCCCTGCGCCCGCTGGCGGGCTTCGACCCGCGCGACCACTTCGGCGGTACGGCCCCGACCATCCGGGCCGGCCTCGACCGCTTCCTGGCCGCCCACGGCATCGCCATCGCCGACGGCTCCGTGCGGATGCTCACCCAGGCCCGGGTGCTGGGCCACGTCTTCAACCCGCTGACCGTCTACTGGTGCCGCCGCGCCGACGGTACCCCGCTCTGCACGGTCGCCGAGGTCCACAACACCTACGGCGAACGCCACTGCTATCTGCTGCGACCGGACGGCTCCGGACAGGCGGACACCGGCAAGGAGTTCTATGTGTCGCCGTTCTTCGACACCGACGGCGACTACCGGATGCGGCTGCCCGAGCCCGGCTCCCGGCTCAGCCTGACGGTCCATCTTGAACGGGCCGGCATCCGGCCCTTCACCGCCACCGTCCGGGGCGTCCGGAGGCCCGCCGACCCGGCCGAACTGCTCCGCCTCGCCGTCCGCCACCCCTGGTCCACGGCCGTCGTGTCGGCCGCCATCCGGTTGCACGGCATCCGCCTCCTGCTGCGCGGACTGCCCGTACAGCCCCGCCCCCACCACCGCACCCAGGAAGGAATGCAGTGAGCGTGTCCACGTCCCACTCCCCGTCCCCCTCCACCCCGCCTCCCGTGGACACCACCACGGGCGTCGGCCCCGGCCGCGGGCCCGGCCTCCTGCCGCCGCCCCGCGCCTCCCGGCTGCGGACCGCCGTCGCCGAACGGCTCGTCCGCCGCGCCCTGGCCCGCCTCCCGCTCCGGGTCCGCCTGGCGGGACGCGAGGACCTCGGTCTCGGCGGCCCGCTGATGGACGTGACCGACCCCGGCACGTTCTTCCGCCGTATCGGGGCCGACGGCCTGATCGGCTTCGGGGAGTCGTACATGGCGGGTGAGTGGGACTCGCCCGACCCGGTGGGGGTCCTGACCGTCCTCGCCGACCAGGTCGCCACCCTGATCCCGCCGCCCCTCCAGCGGCTGCGCGGAATCTGGGCCCGCCGCCGCCCCGCCGGACAGCTCGGCACGCAGGAAGGCGCCCGCGACAACATCAGCCACCACTACGACCTGTCCAACGAACTCTTCGCGCTCTTCCTCGACGAAACGCTCAGCTACTCCGCCGCCCTCTTCCGCGGCTTCCCCGCCGAGCACGCCCTGCTGCCCGCCGCCCAGCACCGCAAGATCGACCGGCTGCTCGACCTCGCCGCGGTCGGCCCCGGCACCGAACTCCTGGAGATCGGTACGGGATGGGGCGAACTCGCCATCCGTGCCGCGGCCCGGGGCGCCCGCGTCGTCTCCGTCACGCTCTCCCGGGAGCAGCGGGACCTGGCACGCCGGCGGATCAGGGACGCCGGATTCGAGGACCGCGTGGACGTCCGGCTCTGCGACTACCGGGACGTCGACGGGGTGTACGACGCGGTCGTCAGCGTCGAGATGATCGAGGCGGTCGGCGCGGACTTCTGGCCCGTCTACTTCCGCACACTGGA
Source organism: Streptomyces sp. NBC_00385 (assembly GCF_035917155.1). Classification (NCBI taxonomy): domain Bacteria; kingdom Bacillati; phylum Actinomycetota; class Actinomycetes; order Kitasatosporales; family Streptomycetaceae; genus Streptomyces; species Streptomyces sp. NBC_00385. The sequence continues at coordinate 7,188,632 of NZ_CP107951.1, forward strand.
CCGGCGGCTGGCCCCCGGCGGGCGGATCGCCCTCCAGGCCATCACCATGCCCGACGACCGGATGCGGGCAGGCCGCAACACCTACACCTGGATCCAGAAGTACATCTTCCCCGGCGGACTCCTCCCCTCCGTCGAGGCCATCGACGAGGTCACGGCCGCACACACCACCCTGCGCGTCGAGCGTTGCGACGACTTCGGCACGCACTACGCCGAGACGCTGCGCCTGTGGCGTGAACGGTTCACGGAACGGGCCGCCGACGTCGACGCCCTCGGCTTCGACGCCACCTTCCGGCGTATGTGGACCTTCTACCTGGCCTACTCCGAAGCGGGATTCCGCTCCGGCTACCTCCATGTGCAGCAGATGCTGCTGACCCGTCAGGAAACGGCGCGATGACACTCACCGGCAAGCGGGCGGCCACCGGCGCCGCCCAGCGGCTCGAACCCCTCGTCGAGCAACTGCTCGGCGGTGAACTCCCGGTCAGGGTACGGATGTGGGACGGCAGCGAGACGGGGGCCGCCGACGGCCCCCTGGTCCACGTCCGCTCGCGCCGGGCGCTGCGCCGGCTGCTCTGGGCACCGGGCGAACTCGGTCTCGCCGAGGCGTACATCTCAGGGGACATCGACATCGAGGGGGACCTCGCCGACGGGTTGCGGGCGATGCGCCACGCGGTGCGCGAGCGCGGCCTGCGCCCGCCGCGCCCCGGGGCCGGCGGCCGGCTGCGGGCCGTCGGCACCGCGCTGCGCATGGGGGCCGTCGGCCCCAGGCCGCCGGTCCCCGCCGCCCGGGCCGGACTCCACGGAGTCCTGCACAGCAAGGCCCGCGACCGGGCCGCCATCAGCCACCACTACGACCTGTCCAACGCCTTCTACGCGCTGCTCCTCGACGAGACCATGGCCTACTCGTGCGGCTACTGGACGAGCGACGCACCCGGTTACGGTCCCGCCGACGCGCAGCGCGACAAACTGGAACTGATCTGCCGCAAGCTGGCCCTGCGCCCGGGCGCGCGGCTGCTGGACATCGGCTGCGGCTGGGGGTCGCTGACGCTGTACGCCGCGCGTCGGCACGGCGTCCGCGTCACCGCCGTCACCCTGGCCGGGGAACAGGCGGCGTACGTCCGGCAGCGGGTGGCCGAACAGCACCTGGAGGACCTGGTCGAGGTCCGCTGCTGCGACTACCGCGACATCGGCCGCGCACCCGGCCACGAGGGAGGGTACGACGCGGTGTCCACCGTCGAGATGGGTGAGCACGTCGGCGACGCGCAGTACCCGGGCTTCGCCGGGACGCTGCACGGCATGGTGCGGCCGCGGGGCCGGGTGCTCGTCCAGCAGATGTCGCGGGGGCGGGAGGCCCCGGGCGGCGGAGCGTTCATCGAGTCGTACATCGCGCCGGACATGCACATGCGGCCCCTCGGCGAGACCGTGGCGCTGCTGGAGGGCGCGGGACTCGAAGTGCGTGACGTGGACGGACTGCGCGAGCACTACGTCCTCACCGTCGACGCGTGGCGGCGCACCCTGGAGGAGCGCCGGGCGGAGTTCGCCGCGCTCGTCGGCGAGGAGACCGTGCGGGTGTGGCGGCTCTACCTGGCGGGTGGCGCCCTCGCCTTCGAGGAGCGGCGCATGGGCGTGGACCAGATCCTCGCCGTGCGGCCGGACGCGACCGGTTCGGCCGGGATGCCGGCCACCCGGGCCGGCTGGTACCCGGGCGCCACCGAGGTCCCTGCCGCCCGCCACGGGGAGACGGCCGGAGCCGCCGGATGAGCGGGTTCTCGTGGGCGGCGTTCGCACAGGGCCTCGCGCCCTGCGCGGGTGCCGCCCTGGCCGTCATGCTCGCCACCTTCGCCGTCGGCCTGTACAAGGGGGTGCACCGGGTCGTCGACGTCGCCTGGGGGATCGGGTTCACCGTCGTCGCGCTCGTCTCGTACATCCTGTCGGCGGGTGAGGGCGACGACGGCCGACGGTTGCTGGTCACGGTGCTCACGGCGGTCTGGGGGCTGCGTCTGGCAGGGCACATCGCCCGCCGGGGCCGGGGGCACGGCGAGGACCCGCGCTACGAGGCGATGCTCGCCGACGCGCCGGGCAACCCCGATCTGTACGCCCTGCGGAAGGTCTACCTGCTCCAGGGCGCCCTGGTCTGGCTGATCTCGCTCCCGGTGCAGGCGGCCGGGTACCTGACGGGACCGGTCGGGGGCTGGGCCTGGGCCGGGGCGGGGCTGTGGGCCGTCGGGCTGCTGTTCGAGGGCGTGGGTGACCACCAGCTCGCCCGGTTCAAGGCCGATCCGGCCAACCGCGGGAAGATCATGGACCGGGGACTGTGGGCGTGGACCCGGCACCCGAACTACTTCGGCGACTTCTGCGTGTGGTGGGGCCTGTTTCTGATCGTGTGCCAGGCTCCCGGGCCGGCCGCCGCCACGCTGGTCTCGCCCGTCCTGATGAGCTTTCTGCTCATCGGCGGCAGCGGGAAGGCGCTCCTGGAACGGCACATGGCCGAGCGGCCCGGGTTCGCCGCCTACCGGGCCAGGACCAGCGGCTTCCTGCCCCGCCCGCCGCGCCGCTGAGCCGTCCCCGCCCGGCCTCCTCCCCGGAGGCCGGGCCCGCTCAGGCCGGCAGGCTCATCAGGGCCAGCGGGGCCGACGTCGGCTGCGCCGAGCCGCCCGCGGGTTCGACGGTGACTCCCATGCCCGTGGCGCCGTCCACCGGCCCGTCGAGCAGGGTCGCGTACGTCGTGGGGGAGTCGCCCGACGCCCGCATCAGGCCCGCCGAGCGCATCGTGCCGTCGTCGTCGAACCACAGCTGGTAGACCTTGCCGCCCGGAGCCTCGGCCAGTCCCGAGGCCAGGAACACGGCACGGTCCTGGCTCTCGGAGACCACCACGGTGCCCGTCGCGCCGTCCTTCAGGGTGCCGGACCGTGACTGCGCGTCGGGGGCGGCGAGGACCTGGACGAGCTGCGCGTTCTCCTCCTGCGCGGCGCGGGCCTCCTGCCGGGCGTCCTGCGCCACCTGGTTCTGCCAGGCCGCGACGCCGCCGAAGGCCGCCGCCGCGGCCAGGCTCGCGGCGAGCGCGAACGCCGGCCAGCGCCGGGTGCGGCCCGCGCCGTGGTGGCCGGTGATCCCCGGCCGGGTGCGGCGCCCACCGGGCGGCGGCTCCTGACGTACGGTCGCGATCTCGCGCAGCACCCGCTCGCGCAACTCCCGCGGGGGCGCGGCGGACACGGCGAGCCCCAGCCGGGTCGCGGTCTCCGAGAGCTCGTGGACCTCCACGGAGCAGGCCTCGCAGTCGCCCAGATGCCTTTCGAACTCCCGCCGTTCGGGCTCCGGGAGGGCGTGCAGGGCGTAGGCCCCGGTCAGTGTGTGAAGTCCGGCGTCGCTCATGCGCTCACCCCGAGGCAGTCGCGCAGCCGGATCAGCCCGTCGCGCAGTCGAGTCTTGATCGTTCCGAGCGGTGCGGCGAGCAGCTCCGCCACCTCGCGGTAGGTCAGTCCCCGGTAGTACGCCAGGGTGACGGACTCCCGTTGCAGCTCGGAGAGCGTCCGCATGCAGCGGCGGACCTGCTCCCGCTCCAGCCGGGTCTCCACTTGTTCGGTGACGTCGTCGAACGCGGGAGTGCGGTCGAGCAGCGCGGCCTTGTGCTCACGGGCCGTCGTGGCCTCCACCGAGCGGACCCGGTCCACCGCCCGGTGATGGGCCAGCGTCAGCACCCAGTTCATGGCGCTCCCGCGGGCGGCCTGGAAGCGCGGCGCCGTACGCCACACCTCGACCAGGACCTCCTGCGCGACCTCCTCGGACTGGGCCGGGTCACGCAGCACGCTGCGCACCAGTCCGAGTACGGGCCCGCACACCGCCTCGTACACCTGGGAGAAGGCGTCCTGATCGCCCCGGGCGACCCTCCCCAGGAGTTCCTGGAGATCAGGTCCCGCCGAGGGCAGTCCGCTGATGTGCACGGCTTCTTTCACGCGGGCGTCCTCCCAGGGTGCTCATCGGTCTCGTGGGGTGATTCGGAGCCGGTGGCAGCGCGGATTGGTCAGAGGGCGAGATCCTTCCACGCCTTTCCCGATTCGCGACATATCGTGGTTGACGGGTCCTCAGGGCTCGCGATATGTTCGGCAACGAGTATTCGACGACGAGGTGAGGGGGCGAGGGCGGTGGCCAAGCGGCGCAAGCTCGGCAATCCGCTGGCGCTCACGGTGATGGTGCTGCTCGCCGAGCGGTCCATGCATCCCTATGAGATCGCCCAGACCCTGCGTCGACGCGGCAAGGAACACAGCGTCAAGATCAACTTCGGCTCGCTCTACACCGTGGTCCAGAACCTGGAGAAGCACGGCTATGTGGAGGTCACGGACGTGCAGCGGCAGGGCAACCGCCCGGAGCGCACGCTGTACGGCATCACCGGGGCCGGGCGCGCCGAGATGCTGGACTGGCTGTCCGACCTGATCGCGGTTCCGGCGGCGGAGTTCCCCGTCTTCGACACGGCCCTGTCGCTGCTTCCGGTGCTGCCGCCGGACGAGGTGGCGGAGCTGCTGCTCGACCGGGAGACGGCGCAGAGCATCCGGGCCGCGGCGCTGCGGGGCGTGCTCACTCAGCTGAGTGACGCCCTGCCCCGGATCTTCGTCGTGGAGACCGAGTACCAGCTCCACATGATCGAGGCGCAGCTGGAGTGGATCAAGGGCTTCCGCAAGGAGGTCGCCGACTCCACCGTCGGCGGCATCGAGGAATGGAAGTCGTTCCACGAGACCGGCGAGGTGCCACAGGACTGGCAGGAGCTGGACGAGCAGGACATCGTCCTCGACCCCGAACGCGAGGTGTGACGGGAGGGGCGGACCAAGAGAGGAAGACCCCGGCGGGGGCTGTTGGAGCAGCGCCCGCCGGGGTCTCGAACCCCGGACCGGACAAGCCGTGAAGGCACGCCAGGCGATCGAGGTGCGGCACGCCCAGGATAGCCCGGCACTCCACGCGCGGACCGGCTCGGCCCATCGGGCACCCGAGTGCCCCGCCGACCACAGGAGAGCTCCGTCATGAGCACCCGTGCGCCCGCCGTCCTGGCGCGGCAGCTGATCAAGACCTATCCGGGGGACGTCACCGCACTCAGCGGGATAGATCTCACCGTCGCCCCCGGCACCGTCTTCGGGCTTCTCGGGCCCAACGGTGCGGGAAAGTCCACCACCGTCAAGATCCTCACCACCCTCGCCCGCCCGGACTCCGGTACCGCGTCCGTCGCCGGCCACGATGTGCTGCGCCACCCCGACCGGGTCCGCCGGGCCATCGGTGTGGTCGCCCAGCGGTCCGGCGCCGACCCGGTCGCCACGGGACGCGAGAACCTGATGCTCCAGGGCCGGCTGTACGGAATGCGGGGCGTCGCAGTCCGGCGCCGCGCCGATGAGCTGCTGGACCGCTTCGACCTCGCGGATGCCGGGAAGCGCCAGGTCAAGGGATACTCCGGCGGGATGCAGCGCCGGCTCGACGTGGCGCTGGGGCTGGTGCACCGCCCCGAGGTGTTGTTCCTCGACGAGCCGACGACGGGCCTCGATCCGGAGGCCCGCACGGCGATGTGGGAGGAGATCTCCCGGCTGGCGGCCGAGGAGGGCCTGACCATCGTGCTCACCACGCACTACCTGGAGGAGGCCGACCGGCTCGCCGAACGCATCGCGATCGTCGACCGCGGCCGCATCGTCGTCGAGGGCACCCCCGACGACCTCAAGGGTGAACTGAGGGGCGACGCCGTCCACATGGAGCTGCGCGCCGACGGTGACCACGAGGCCGCGACCGCCGCACTCGCGGGACTGCCCGGCGTGCACGAGGTGCTGGTGGACGGCCGCCGGGTCAGTGTGCGCGCGGAGGACGGTGCGGCCGCCGTTCCCGTACTGCTCACCGCCCTGGAGCGGGCCGGAGCGGCGGTGGCGGCCGCCACCGTCGCCCGCCCCTCCCTCGACGACGTCTATCTTCGCTATGCCGGCCGCCGCTTCTCCGAGGCGGAGGCCGCGGGCCCGCAGAGCGCTCCGGTACCGGCCGCCGCGGGAGGCACCCGATGAACAGTCAGGCATGCGCCCAGACCTGGTACATGACCCAGCGCCAGCTGATGGCGATCCTCAGGCAGCCGGTCTTCCTGGTGATCTCGCTGATCCAGCCGGTGATCTGGCTGTTCCTGTTCGGCAACCTCTTCAAGAAGGTCGTCGAACTCGGCGGCTTCGGCACCACGTCCTACCTGGACTACCTCATCCCCGGCATCGTCGTGATGAGTGCTCTCGGATCGAGCATGTGGGCCGGGATGGGCACCCTGGAGGAGATCGAGCGCGGCACGCTCAACCGTTTCCTGACGACGCCCGTCAGCCGCAACGCGCTGATGAACGCCAACGTCGTGCAGAACGGCATCAGCACGGCGGTGCAGTCCGTGATCATCGTCCTGCTCGGCCGGGCCGCGGGTGCCACCTACCCCGGTGGGGCGGGCGGGCTGCTGATCCTGCTCCTCGCCTCGATCCTGCTCGGTACGGTCTTCGGCGCCCTCTCCAACGCCCTGGGCATGCTGGTCCGCCAGCGGGAGTCGATCATCGGCATCAACACGTTCCTGCTCCTGCCGCTGACCTTCCTCTCCACGTCCTTCATGGCGCCGAGCCAGATGCCGTCCTGGATGCGTGACATCGCCGACTTCAACCCGGTCAACTGGGCGATGGTGGCGGGCCGCTCGGCGCTGACGGCGGATCCGGACCTGGGCCTGGTGCTCAGCCGCGGGGGAGCGCTGCTGGTGCTCGCCGTGATCGCGGTGTGGCTGTCGACCCGCACGTTCCGCTCGTACCAGAAGTCCGTCTGACGGCCGGTACCTCAACGGCCGGCCACCACATCGTCCGCCCGGTCCGGGAGCCCGCTCCCGGACCGGGTCCCGCGTGACCGGACCGCGCGCAGCGCCAGGAAGAGCAGCAGTGCGAACGGCGAGAGCAGAATCGTCAGCACCAGCAGCGGGCCCGTCACATACGGAGAGATCCCCAGCCGGCGGCTCTCCAGGAACATCCACTGCCCCAGCAGCAGATCCCAGGCGATGACCTGCGCCCACACCGCTCCCGCCCCGTTCGCCAGCGCGGTCAGATCGCGGAACGTGTCGATGTCCGGGCTGCTCACCGCCGTCCAGAGTTCGGGAAACACCGGCAGGGCCATCGCCACGTACACGGCGAGCACCGGCAGGACGGTCAGCGGCGAGGCGGCGATCCGGGCCGTGACCGCCCGGCCCGGCAGGAAGATCATGAGCAGCCAGAACGGCGCCGCCAGGACGAACGCGATCTCGAACAGTGCACCGGTCATGACACGAACTCCTTCGTGGTGGCGGGGGCGGGGTGCGCTTCGGAGCGCCCCCGCAGTGCGCCGTACGTACCGGCGGCGGTGGCGGCCAGGACGGCCGCGGCGGCGGTGAGAGTCACGCCGTCGGGATGGACGAGCGGCTGGCCGCGCAGCGCCTGCCAGGCGACCAGGGCCGTGACCGCGGCATAGGCGCCGGAGGCGACCCTCACCAGGCGCAGCCGGACCCCGGGGTCACGCAGCCGGACGAAGCGCGGCGCCAGCGCCACCAGGGCGAGCAGGAAGAGCGGGAGGAGTTGGAGTGCGTGCATTCCCACGAAGTGCGGGATGCGCAGATCGCCGCCGGTCGTCGACCAGCCGGTCAGCGGCATCGAGGGCCCGCCGTCCGGTACGCCCACCGCGTGGGCGCCCACCACATCGGCCGTGTCGAGGTTTCCGGCCGCCCGCTGCTCCTCGGAGGGCCGCGTCATCAGGAAGCCGAAACCGGCCCCTGCCAGGGCCAGCAGCACGCCCGAGCGGATGGCCCAGGCGGAGGCGCGGTCCGCGATGCGGGCGCGCAGCAGGAGGATCGCGATGACCAGCGTGCCGGCCCACAGGATGACCACGGTGGCGCCCATCGCGGCGAACAGCGACGCGTCGAACGGGGTGGCGTTGTTGAAGTGGCTGCGCTTTCCGCGGACGACCTGCCCGACGATGATCGCCATCTCGACGAAGCTGGCGAGCGCTACCACGGTCCCGGCCCACCAGCCGGTGCGCCTGCCCCGGGTGAGCAGCGTCAGCATCCAGGCGAGCGCGAGGGCGTACACCACGAACGAGACCGCGAACTTGAAGGGTTTGAACCAGATCGTCGAGCCCGCCAGGACCCGGTCGTCGACCAGCAGGCCCACGCCGGAGACGACGGTCGTCACGGCCATGGCGGCGGCGAAGAGGACTAACGGACGGTGCCAGGTACGCCAGTGCGGCATGAGATCCCCCTGAGATGATTATGGATAGCGGCACTCCCCACTATCCGATAGTGGAACTATCTAGGATGGGAGACGGGTTGGCAAGCGGGATGAGGGAGAACACGCGGTGCGCATCGGCGAGTTGAGCCGCAGGTCCGGGGTTCCGGTACCGACGATCAAGTTCTACGTACGGGAGGGGCTGCTGCCGGCCGGGCGGCTGACCAGTCCGAATCAGGCGAGCTATGACGACGGGCACGAGCGCAGGCTCCGGCTGATCCGCGCGCTGCTGGACGTCGGAGGGCTCCCACTGGCGGCCATCGGGGAGGTGCTCCGGGTGATGGAGGACCCGGAGCAGCCGCTGTTCGACGTGCTGGGCGCCGCGGCGAAGAGCATCGCGCCGTCACGGGGCGGCGATCCCGGGCCCGAACTGGAGGACGCCCGCGAGGATGTGGCGGAACTCCTGAAGCGCAAGGGCTGGCTGTGCGAGCCGGGCAGCCCCGGCGGGGAGTCCCTGGCCGAGGTGCTGGTGGCGCTGCGCCGGGCCGGTCACGGCAGCTTCGTGGAACTGCTCGACGACTACGCGGCGTCCGCCGAGCAGGTCGCGCGCGCCGACCTCGACTACGTCGGGCGCCGGGTGGCGCGGGAGGACCTGGTGGAGGGTGTGGTCGTCGGCACGGTGCTCGGTGAGGCGATGTTCGCCGCCCTGCGCCGGCTCGCGCATGTCGACGCGTCGGCGCGGGCGTTCGGCGAGGAGGCGCGCGACTGAGTCCGCGGCTCGGTGGTGGTGTTACGGGGCGCGCGACCGCGCCGGTGGAGGCGCTACGGCGCGCGACCGGGCCCGCGGCGCCGCGGTGCGGTCATGGGGGCGGGCGTGACTGTGCCCCGGTCCGGAAGGGGCCGGGGCACAGTGCCGTTCGTTGTCAGTCGCTACGCGGCGCTCTCCTGCTCGCGCTCCACCTGGGCGTTCCACTCGCGCTTGACGGAGCGCCAGGTGTCGTCGTTCTGGCCCAGCCGCCAGTATCCGGAGATCGACAGCTGCGGCAGCGGGATCCCGCGGTCGAGCCGCAGGTGGCGGCGGATCTCCTTGACGAAGCCGGCCTCGCCGTGGACGAAGGCCTGGACGTCGCCCGCGGGGAACTCCAACTCCTTCACCGCGGCGGTGAGCGCCTCGCCCACCGGGCGTTCGCCCCGGTGCAGCCAGGTGACCTCGACGCCGTCCGGCGACGCGATCTTCTGCTCCTCCGAGGCGTCCGAGACCTCGATGAACGCGTGGACCACCGCGCCGGCGGGCATCTGCTCAAGCGCCGCGGCCACGGCCGGCAGCGCGCTCTCGTCGCCCACCAGGAGGTGCCAGTCGGCCGAGGCGTCGGGGCCGTAACCGCCGCCGGGGCCCAGGAAGGTCACCTGGTCGCCCGCTGCCGCGCGGGCCGCCCACGGACCGGCGAGGCCCTCGTCGCCGTGCACCACGAAGTCGATCGCGAGCTCCCGGCCGACCGGGTCCCAGGAACGCACCGTGTACGTACGCGTCGTGGGCCAGAGCTCGCGCGGGTACTCCTCGCGGATGCGGGCCATGTCGAAGGGATGCGCGTAATCGGCGCCCTCGGGGGCGAAGCACAGCTTGACGTAGTGGTCGGTGTAGCCGGACAGCGCGAAGTCGGCGAGACCGTCACCGCCGAGCACCACCCGGATCATGTGCGGGGTGATCTGCTCGGTGCGCAGGACCTGCGCACCCTGCGCCGTGGGTGCCTGCCGCGCCGGTCGTTCTGCCACGAGGTTGTCTCCCTGCTCCGGATACCGGACCGATGGCCCATACATGCGACCGTCGGTCTTAGGGTTACCTAACCTAACACCTCGGGTGAGGGCTGTGGAGACCATTAACCGCTCGGGCCGCCGCTCAGGTGGCGAGGACGGAGAGCAGGCGCTGCAGAGCCCCGCCCAGTCCCCACTGGTCCGCGAGCGCTTCGAGCGTCGCGGGGTCCCGGGGTTCGGCGGGCAGTGCGGGGTCGAACTCCGGCAGGGGTACGTCACCGGCGACCCGGACCACGGTCGGTGCGACGGCCACGTAGTCACGGGCCTCGTCGAGCCGTTTGCGCTGCGAGGGCGTCAGCCTGGCGGCCGGGTCGTCGACCGCTGCCATGATCCCGGCCAGATCGCCGAACGCGTCCAGCAGCTTCGCCGCGGTCTTCTCGCCGATGCCGGGCACGCCCGGCAGTCCGTCGCTCGGGTCGCCGCGCAGCAGCGCCAGGTCGACGTAGCCGGAGCCGGCCACCCCGTACTTCTCGCGGAGCCACGCCTCGTCCGTCATCTGGAGGGTGCCGACGCCCTTCAGCGGGTAGAGCACCCGCACCCCGCGGGCGTCGTCCACCAGCTGGTAGAGGTCCCGGTCGCCGGTGACGATGTCGACCGGCCCGGTCGCCAGGCCGGTCAGCGTGCCGATCACGTCGTCGGCCTCGTATCCCGCGACGCCGACCCGGGCGATGCCCAGGGCGTCGAGGACGTCCGCGATCACCGGTACCTGCGGGGCCAGCGTGTCGGGCGTCTCCTCCTCGTCGGGCAGTCCCGCGTCCGTCTCCACGGCGACGCGGTGGGCCTTGTACGAGGGGATCAGGTCGACCCGCCACTGCGGCCGCCAGTCCGCGTCCCAGCAGGCGACCAGATCGTCCGGCCGGTGGTCCTGCACGAGGCGGCCGATGAAGTCCAGCAGCCCGCGCACGGCGTTGACGGGTGTCCCGTCCGGCGCGCGCACCGAGTCGGGCACCCCGAAGTAGGCGCGGAAGTAGAGGGAGGCGGTGTCGAGGAGCATCAGGCGTCGCGTCACACCCCGATGATGCCGCACCCCGCTGACACCGGCCGCCGCGGACGCGGTTCCCGAACGCGCCCCGTTCTTTTGTGACCTGGCTCACTCTTGTGTTTGCCCTGCGTAAGCGGGGGCAGGCGCGGCATCGGAGCGGACCACGTCGCATTTTCAACTAGTGCACGTGCCGTGCGGACCGAATCCGCACCGCTCCACGGTCTGCCGGAGGGGGTGGCAGACCGTTTTCGGTTCAACGCGTGAGGTGTATGTGTCAAGGCTGCAAGCCGAACACTTGTACAAAGTTTTCGGCAGACGACCCGATCAAGCCGTGCAGAAGCTGAAGAGCGGCACGGACCGCGAAGCGCTGCGCGCCGACGGAACGACCGCAGCGGTGATCGACGCATCGTTCACCGTGGAACCGGGCCAGATCTTCGTCGTGATGGGTCTGTCCGGGTCAGGCAAGTCCACGTTGCTGCGCATGCTCAACGGGCTGCTGGAGCCCAGCGCCGGCCAGGTGCTCTTCGACGGCCAGGACCTGACCGCCCTGAGCCCGGCCGAGCTGCGCCACGTCCGCTCCACCAAGATCAGCATGGTCTTCCAGCACTTCGCGCTCTTCCCCCACCGGAGCGTCCTGGAGAACGCCGCCTACGGCCTCGAGGTGCAGGGTGTGCCGCGCGCCGAGCGCAACCGCCGCGCCACCGAGGCACTGGAGATGACCGGCCTCGCCGGCTGGGAGAAGTCCTGGCCCGACGAGCTCTCCGGCGGCATGCAGCAGCGCGTCGGCCTCGCCCGCGCGCTCGCCACCGACGCCGACCTGCTCCTGATGGACGAGTCCTTCAGCGCGCTCGACCCGCTGATCCGCCGCGACATGCAGGACCAGCTCCTGGAACTGCAGAAGCGGCTGAAGAAGACCATCGTCTTCATCACCCACGACCTCAACGAGGCCATGCGCCTCGGCGACCGCATCGCGGTGATGCGCGACGGCGAGATAGTCCAGCTCGGCTCGGCCGAGGACATCCTCGTCACCCCGGCCAACGACTACGTCGCCTCCTTCACCCAGGACGTCGACCGCTCCCGGGTGCTGACCGCGGGCGCCATCATGGCCGAACCGCACACGGTGATGGGCACCAGGACGGACGACGGCAAGGAACTGCGTACGCCCGCCGACGTGCTGCGGGAGGCACCGGCCACCGTCGCCGAGTCCACCCCGATCATCGAGCTGTTCACCCCCTGCTCGCAGAGCGGGGTCGCGGTCGCCGTGACCGACGACAAGGGCAAGCTCATCGGTGTCGTGCCGAGGGCCCGGCTGCTCGCCGTGCTCGGTGAGCCGATGACCCCCACCGAGGCTCCTCAGGACGCCGCGGCCTCGCTGAAGAAGGTGGCCAGTGTTTAGGCTCCATCTCGGCGACTGGGTCGACTCCGCCGTCGACTGGCTCCAGACCCACCTGGCCTGGCTCTTCGACGCCATCAGCTCCGTGGTGAGCGGCATGTTCGACGGCATCGCCGCCGTGCTCTCCGCTCCCGCCCCCCTGCTCTTCGCGGGCATCGTCGCCGTCATCGCCTGGTGGCTGCGCGGCCTGCTCGCCGGTGTGCTCGCGTTCGTCGGCTTCGCCCTCATCGACTCGGTCGAGTTGTGGGACGAAGCGATGGACACCCTCACCCTGGTGCTCGTCGCGACCATCGTGACGCTGGTCCTGGCCATCCCTCTCGGTATCTGGGCGTCCCGCTCGAAGACCGTCAGCGCGGTGACCCGGCCGGTCCTCGACTTCATGCAGACCATGCCCGCCATGGTCTACCTGATTCCGGGCGTCATCTTCTTCGGCGTCGGCGTCGTTCCCGGGATCATCGCCACCATCATCTTCGCGCTGCCCCCGGGCGTCCGGATGACCGAGCTCGGCATCCGTCAGGTCGACGGTGAACTCGTCGAGGCGGCCGAGGCCTTCGGCACCACCTCGCGCAACACCCTGATCCGGGTGCAGCTGCCGCTCGCGCTGCCCACGATCATGGCGGGCATCAACCAGGTCATCATGCTGGGCCTGTCCATGGTGGTCATCGCCGGCATGGTCGGCGGCGGCGGCCTCGGTGGCGCCGTCTACCGCGCCATCGGCAACGTCGACGTGGGCCTCGGCTTCGAAGCCGGCGTCTCCATCGTCGTCCTGGCGATGTACCTGGACCGCATGACCAGCGCCCTGGGCCGCGAGGTCTCCCCGCTCGCCCGCCGCGCGCTCGCCAAGGCGCAGGCGTTGACCGGTGGGCTGAAGGTGTGGAACTACCGCCCGCAGCCCGTCGTCGCCCTGGTCGGCATCGTGGTCCTCGCCCTCGTCGCCGGCGGCATGGGCATGTTCGGATCCTCGGACAAGGACAGCACCGCGAGCTCCGACCCCAAGAACATCGGGGCCGGCAAGAAGATCAGCATGGGCTACATCCCGTGGGACGAAGGCATCGCCTCCACCTTCCTGTGGAAGGAGATGCTGGAGCAGCGCGGCTTCGAGGTCGACGTCAAGCAGTACGAGGCCGGCGCGCTGTACACCGGTATGGCGGGCGGTCAGATCGACTTCGAGACCGACTCCTGGCTGCCGGTCACCCACGCCGCGTACTGGAAGAAGTACAAGGACCGCCTGGAGGACATGGGCTCCTGGTACGGCCCCACCTCCCTGGAGCTCGCCGTCCCCTCGTACGTGAAGGGCGTCGACTCGCTCGACGACCTGAAGGGCAAGGCGTCGGACTTCAAGGGCCGGATCGTCGGCATCGAGCCGAGCGCCGGTGAGACGGGCCTGCTCAAGGACAAGATCCTGCCGGGCTACGGCCTGGACAAGGAGTACAAGGTCGTCGACGGCTCCACGCCGTCCATGCTGGCCGAGCTGAAGCGCGCGTACGCCAAGAAGGAACCGATCGTCGTTCCCCTCTGGTCGCCGCACTGGGCCTACAACCAGTACGAGCTCACCAAGCTCAAGGACCCCAAGAACCTCTGGGGCCAGGGCGACGGGATCCACACGCTGACCCGCAAGGGTTTCGCGGCCGACAACCCCGAGGTCGGCAACTGGCTCAAGAACTTCAAGATGACCGAGGACCAGCTCACCAGTCTTGAGGCGCAGATCCAGAAGAGCGGCTCCGGCAAGGAGCAGGAGGCCGTCCGCACCTGGCTGAAGGCCAACCCGGGCGTCGCCGACAAGTGGACCCCCGTCAAGAAGGCCGCCACCTCCAAGGGCGCCAACGGCAAGGACGAGCGCGACCGCGCCGTCGAGATGGCCTGGTTCCCCTGGGAGGAGGACATCGCCGCCACGTACCTGTGGAAGGCCGTCCTGGAGGACCGCGGTTACAAGATCAACCTCAAGCAGTTCGAGGTCGGACCGATGTACGCCGCGATGTCCCGCGGCCAGATCGACGTGCAGTTCGACGGCTGGCTGCCGTACACCCAGAAGAACTACTGGGACAAGTACGGCCCCAAGCTGACCGACATCGGCTCGTGGTACGGCCCGACCTCCATCGAGATCGCGGTGCCCGACTACGTCAAGGACGTGAAGTCCCTGGCGGACCTGAAGGGCAAGGGCTCGCAGTTCAACGGCCGGATCATCGGCATCGAACCGGGCACCGCCACGATGGAGAACCTCAAGAAGAACGTGCTGCCGGGCTACGGCCTGGACAAGGAGTACAAGGTCGTCGACGGCTCCACTCCGGCGATGCTGGCCGAGCTGAAGCGCGCGTACGCCAAGAAGGAGCCCATCGCCGTCGTGCTGTGGACCCCGCACTGGGCGTACAGCGAGTACAAGATGACCAAGCTCCAGGACCCGAAGAAGGCGTTCGGTGACGGCGACCGGCTGCACACCATCGCCTCCAAGGAGTTCCCGCAGAACTACCCGCAGCTGACCAAGTGGTTCAAGGACTTCAAGCTCAGCGAGGACCAGCTCGCCGGCCTGGAGAACCAGATCCAGAAGCGCGGCGCGGGGCACGAGGAGGAAGCCGTGAAGGCCTGGATGGATATGAACCCGGGCATCGCGGACAAGATGGCTCCCACGCAGTAACAGCGGCAGCGGCCCCATCGGGGGCACGTCACGCGAAGGGGTGGGCACCGCCAGTGGCGGTGCCCACCCCTTTCGGGCTGTCGGAACGTCTCTTTACCGGCCTTCCTCGCCCAACGGTGTGCGTAAGGTGCTCGCAGCCGGAAGGATGGCGAGTCGGGAGGGAGCCGGACAATGGACGACAAGGAAACACTCCGGGTGGGTGCCGCGGTCCGCCGACAGCGCAGATCCCTGGGACTCACCCTGGCCGCGGTCGCCGCGCGCAGCGGCCTGTCCGTGCCGTTCCTCAGCCAGATCGAGAACGAGCGGGCCAGGCCCAGTGCCCGTTCCCTGGACCGGGTCGCCGAAGCCCTGGAGACCACCACCGCGCGCCTGCGCGCGGCGGCGGACTCGGCGCGCGCGGTCGATGTCGTGCGGGGCGGGCAGGAGGACGGCGTGCGCCGGGTGGTGCGCGGCCGCCATCAGCTCAGTGCCCTCGAATTCACCGGGGAGCTCGACCTGGGGCGCGAGTTCCAGCACCGCAACGACGAGGTGATGTACGTCGCGGAGGGCGCCGCCGAGGTCGAGGCCGAGGGCCAGGCCTACCGGCTGGAGCGCGGCGACACCCTGTTCCTCTCGGGCGGGGTTCGTCACCGCTGGCGCGCCACCGTGCCCGGCACCCGGCTGCTGTGCGTCGCCGTCGCCGAGCACATCGACGCCACCTTCGACCCGCGGCGCTGAGCTGAGGACGGCCCGGGTCACGCGGCCCCGGCCGTCACCGGCGCGGCGCCCCGAGGCGCCGCGAGCAGCGCCCCGCTGAGCAGCCCGCGCACGGTCCGCGCCCCGGCCACCGCCCAGGCCGCCAGCAGCAGCACGTACAGGGCCACGGCCAGCCAGGTGAACGCCGCCAGACCGGTGTGCCGGGCCAGACCGGCTGCCCCCGTCACACACGTACCGACGGGGAAGGTGAATCCCCACCACGTCATCGCGAACGTCATGCCGCCCCGCACCGCCCGCACCACGAGGGCGCCGGACAGGGCCAGCCACAGCAGCGCGAACCCCATGACCGGCACCCCGTACAGCACCGCGAACGCGCCGAGCGCCGAGGCGTACGGCGCCTGGATCGCACCCGGCGCCACATCGGCCAGCGCGTTGACCGCGGTCGTCGACTGGCCCAGCGGGCCGAGCACCAGGAACAGCGTGGGCGTCAGCACGAGCGGCAGGGGCCCTTGGTGGACGAGCCTGGCGAAGACCAGCGGCAGCATCACCAGGGTCGCCAGCAGGCTCATCCCGAACATCGCGTAGCAGGCGAGCAGCAGCGCCTCCCGCCACTGGCCCGCCGGAAGCTCCTGCACCAGCAGCGGCCCGAGTGCGGCGGAGACCATGGGTGCCACCACCGGCAGCAGCCACACCGGCGACGCGGTGCCCGGCTCCGTCCGGTGGCGCACGATCATCAGATACGGGATCGCCACGGCGGCGGCCAGCCCGGTCAGGGTGCCCGCGGTGTACAGCAGCACATCCAGGGCGAGCGCCGCCCGATGTCCGATCACGTCCCTGCCGACCACCATCCCGGACCCGCCGACGGCCAGCAGCGCCATCGACAGACAGCCGTAGAACGGTGCGACCGCCGGGTCCAGGAGATGGGCACGGGCCTGGTCGCGGTGGGCCGTCCAGTGCCCGGCGCGGGCCGCGAGCACGGCGGCGAGCAGCACCGCGGAAAGCACCCACACCGTCGCGCAGGCCGCCCGCAGCCCGGGGATGTGCACGGGCAGGGCGACGCCCGCACTCGCCACGATCGCGGTGCCCATGACGGTGGCGTACCAGTTGGGGCCGAAGTGCCGCAGGGCCGGCCGCCGCACGGCGGCGGAGTACGGGGGAGCGGTGCGGGTCTGCGGAAAGATGGCCATGCCACGATTCTCGGCACCCGGTCCGTCCCCCACCAGGGAGTCCCGGCCTATGAGGTCATAAGGTGGACTTATGACCAGCGACGCGCCCGCCCTCCTCTCCCACCGGGTTCCCGACCTCGGCGCCCTGGAGCTGCTCCTCGCCGTCGCCCGGCACGGCAGCCTGGGACGGGCCGCCCGGGACGTCGGCATCACCCAGCCCGCCGCCAGCAGCCGCATCCGCTCGATGGAACGACAGCTGGGCCTCGCCCTCCTCGACCGCTCGCCCCGCGGCTCCCGTCTCACCGATGCGGGGGCGCTCGTCACCGACTGGGCGCGTCGGGTCGTCGAGGCCGCCGAGGCGTTCGACGCGGGCGCCCAGGCGCTGCGGGACCGCCGGGACTCCCGGCTGCGGGTCGCCGCGTCCATGACCATCGCCGAATACCTGCTCCCGGGCTGGCTGATCGCGCTGCGCGGCGCACGGCCCGGCACCGCGGTCTCGCTGCTCGCCGGCAACTCCGCGGTGGTCGCCCAGCGTCTGCTGACCGGTGAGGCGGATCTCGGCTTCGTCGAGGGCCTGTCCGTGCCGGAGGGGCTCGACGGCACCGTCATCGCGCACGACCGCCTCGTCGTCGTGGTCGCGCCCTCGCACGCCTGGGCCCGCCGCCGCACCCCGCTGACCCCGGGCGAGCTGGCCGCGACCCCGCTGATCCTGCGCGAGCGCGGCTCCGGCACCCGCCAGGTCCTGGACGCCGCCCTCGCCGTGCACGGGGGACTGGCCCAACCGCTCCTGGAGCTCTCCTCCACCACGGCGGTGAAGGGGGCGGCGGAGAGCGGCGCCGGGCCCTGCGTCCTGAGCGAACTGGCCCTCGGCGAGGAACTCTCGGCCCGGCGGCTGGTCAAGGTCCCGATCGCCGGGGTCCGCCTGCGCCGCCAGCTCCGCGCCGTCTGGCCGGCGGGCCACCGCCCCACGGGGCCGGCCCGCGACCTGCTCTCCCTGACGCGGTCGAACCCCGCTGCCGACTGAGCCACGCGGTCGCAGCCGCCCAAAATCCGCTGGCCCGCCCGCAGGCCGCGCCACAAGGATGGGCGCATGACCGTGACCGCACCGCCCGCCACCGGCGTCCGCCACCACTGGGCCGACCTGCCGGACACCGTACGCAACGCCGTCCAGGACATCCTCGGGGCGCCGGTCGTCGAGGCCCGCAGCCAGAGCGGCGGCTTCTCGCCCGGGGTCGCCGCCCGGGTCCGGCTCGCGGACGGGGGCCGCGCCTTCGTGAAGGCCGTGAGCGCCGAGGTCAACCCCGACAGCCCGGACCAGCATCGTGCCGAGGCCCGGAACACCGCGGCGCTCCCGCCGCACGCCCCCGTACCGCACCTGCTCGGCTCGTACGACGACGGCACCTGTGTCGCCCTCGTCCTGGAGGACGTCGAGGGCCGCCAGCCCCGCGTCCCCTGGGACCCGGCCGAGCTGGACCGTGTCCTGACGGCCGTCGGTGAGCTGACGCGTGCGCTCACCCCGGCCCCGGTCGACGCGCCCTCCGCCGCGACGGGCAAGACCACGATGTTCACCGGCTGGCGGACCCTGCACGCGGCGGGTGACACCGCGCGGCTGGACCCCTGGGCGGCCCGCCGGCTCGGCGCACTCGCGGAACTGGAGTCCGGCTGGGAGGAGCCCGCCACCGGCGACAGCCTCGCCCACGGCGACCTGCGCGCCGACAACATCCTGCTCACCGAGGACCGCGTCGTCTTCGTCGACTGGCCCCACGCGATGCGCGCGGCGCCCTGGTTCGACCTGCTGACGATGCTGCCGTGCGTGGCGGCCCAGGGCGGCCCGGACCCGGAGGCCACCTTCACCGCCCACCCGCTCGGCCGGGACGCCGACCCCGCCGGGGTCACCGCCGTACTTGCCGCGCTGGCCGGCTACTTCGTCGCACACTCGCTGCGCCCGGACCCGCCGGGCCTGCCGACGCTCAGGGCGTTCCAGGCGGCCCAGGGCGCGGCCGCGGTGGCCTGGCTACGGGGCCGGCTCACCGGGTGACGGCACCGGACGCGGCCTCACCGCCGCGCCACGTAGTAGACGTTCAGGATGTCGCCCTCGACCCGCTGGGTGTCGATCCGGCCGAACCCCGCCTCGCCGAGCATCTTCCGGGCGGTCTGCTCACCCCATACGGTGCCCAGACCCTCACCGCCCTCGCCCAGCGAGACGCTCATGCAGTAGAAGACCGAGAACGTGTACAGCGCCGGGCCGAGCGGATGGTCGATGTTCTCCTCCAGACGGCTGGACGCCGCGATGTCCCCCATCAGGAACACACCGTCCTCCGCCAGCGCGGCGGCGACACAGGCCAGCGCGCGGGCCGGCCGGGCCAGGTCGTGGATGACGTCGAACGCCGTGATCAGGTCGTACGCTCCCGACACCTCGGCGCAGTCGCCGATGTCGAAGGCGGTGTTGGCCAGCCCCAGCGCGGCGGCCTCGGCACGCGCGGCGGCGATGCCCTCCTCGGACATGTCGAGCCCCTGGAAACGGCTCGCCGGGAAGGCCCGGGCCAGGACGTTGACCGCGTGGCCGTGACCGGTGCCGATGTCCAGCACCTCGATGCCCGAGCGCAGCCGCTCCGTGAGACCGGGCACCAGCGGAACGATCCCGTTCACGAGAGCGAGGTCGAAGACCTCACCGGACTCCTCCGCCTGAAGGCCCTGGAACCGCGGATACGCCGAGTACGGCAGCCCGCCCCCGGTACGGAACGCCTCCAGCACCTGCTGTTCGACCTCGCCCATCATGCCGAAGTCCTGCGCGATCCTGGCCAGATTGTCCGGCCCGGCCGCCCGTGTCAGCGAGGCGGCGTGCTCGGGCGGCAGCGCGTACGTGCCCTGCTCGGGCTCGTAGTCCACGAAGCCGCCGACGACCATCGCGCCCAGCCACTCCCGGACGTAACGCTCGTTCAGGCCTGCGGCCCGTGCGATCTCCGCACTCGTGGCCGGTGCCATTGCGGCCATCCGGTCGAACAGACCGCTCTGGTGACCCAGGCCCGCCATCAGACCCAGGCAGGTGTCGTTCACCACCTGGACCATGCGGCCCGCGAACGCTTCCTGCTTCACCGCATCCGGTGCTGTGACGGACATCGTTCCTCCTCTCGGTACCGGGCCACGAGAAGGAGGCGGGACAGAGGGCCGGCCGCGCTCACGGCGGGCGGCCCGACGAGACGGCGACGCATACTCTTCTTCAGGCCACGCTACGCCGCCCGGACGCCGGCGGCCGCCCGGGCCGGAGGCCGTTTCCGCGGGTCCACCGAGCGCCCCCGCCTCAGCCCGCCGACGCCGCCACCAACGCCCCCATCACCCGCACGTCGTCGCCCATCTCCGGATGCCACTGCACCCCGAGCACCCACCCCGGCCCCGGCAGCTCGACCGCCTCCACCGTGCCGTCCGCCGCATGCGCCGAGGCCACCAGCCCCGCGCCGAGCCGGTCCACGGCCTGGTGGTGGTAGGCGGGTACGTCGCAGGGGCCGGGCGCCACGGAGGCGTACAGCGTCCCCGCGACCGGCGTCACCGGGTGCGTACCGAACACCCCGGTCGCCCCGTCCGGCCCCGTGTGCCCGTCCAGATGCTGCGTCAGCGTGCCGCCGAGCGCCACGTTGAGCATCTGCATCCCGCGGCAGATCCCGAGCAGCGGCGTACCCGACTCCAGCGCCGCCCCGATCAGCGCCGCCTCCCAGCCGTCCCGCTCCGGCGCGGGCGGCCCGGTCCGCGGGTCGCGCTCCGCCCCGTACCGCCCGGGATCCACATCGGGTCCGCCCGCCACCACCACCGCGTCGAGCCGGGCCACCACCGAAGCCGCGCACTCCGGCGCGTCCGGCGGCAGCAGCACCGCCACCCCGCCCGCCTCCCGGACCAGCCGGGCGTAACCGGCGGGCAGGAGCGTCGCCGGAAGGTCCCAGACGCCCCAGCGCGCCGAAGCCACCAGATAGGTACTGATCCCGATCACAGGACGGTTCATCGGACGCCTCACTTCACTCGCACGGCACGCGGAACGAACCGGCACCGTATCCAAATCCCTTGCCCCGCCCGTAGATTTGGATCATCTGTCGGCCCGCGAGGAGAGGATCCATCCGTGTCCGACCGAACAGCCCCGCTCGCCGTCGAGGAACTCCGCCTCCTCGTCGACAGCGGTGAGATCGACACCGTGGTCCTGGCCTTCCCCGACATGCAGGGACGCCTCCAGGGCAAACGCTTCGCCGCCGAATTCTTCCTCGACGAAGTCGTCACGCACGGCACCGAGGGCTGCAACTACCTCCTCGCCGTCGACACCGACATGAACACCGTCGACGGGTACGCCATGTCCTCCTGGGACCGCGGCTACGGCGACTTCGCCATGCACCCCGACCTCACCACCCTGCGCACGGTGCCCTGGAACGAGGCCACCGCGATGGTCACCGCCGATCTCGCCTGGGCCGACGGCTCGCCCGTCACCGCCGCGCCCCGCCAGATCCTGCGCCGCCAGCTGGAGCGCCTCGTCGAGCACGGCTACACGGCCCACGTCGGCACCGAGCTCGAGTTCATCGTCTTCAAGGACACCTACGAACAGGCCTGGGACCGCGGCTACCGCGACCTGACCCCGGTCAACCAGTACAACGTCGACTACTCCGTCCTCGGCACCGGCCGCGTCGAACCGCTGCTGCGCCGCATCCGCAACGAGATGGCGGGCGCGGGACTCACCGTCGAGTCCGCCAAGGGCGAGTGCAACCCCGGACAGCACGAGATCGTGTTCCGGTACGACGAAGCCCTGGTCACCTGCGACCAGCACGCCGTCTACAAGACGGGCGCCAAGGAGATCGCCGCGCAGGAGGGCGTCGCGCTCACCTTCATGGCCAAGTTCAACGAGCGCGAGGGCAACTCCTGCCACATCCACCTCTCGCTCCGCTCCACCGGCGCGCCCGGACGCAGCGTCATGGCGGACACCGACGGCACCATGGCCCCGGTCATGCGCCACTTCCTGGCCGGCCAGCTCGCCGCCCTGCGCGACTTCTCGCTCCTGTACGCGCCGAACATCAACTCCTACAAGCGCTTCCAGCCGGGCTCCTTCGCGCCGACCGCCGTCGCCTGGGGCCACGACAACCGCACCTGCGCCCTGCGCGTCGTCGGCCACGGCCAGTCCCTGCGCCTGGAGAACCGCCTCCCCGGCGGCGACGTCAACCCGTACCTCGCCGTCGCCGGACTCGTCGCCGCGGGCCTGTACGGCATCGAGCACGCACTGGAACTCCCCGAACCGTGCGAGGGCAACGCCTACGCCGCCGCGTACGACCACGTCCCCACCAGCCTGCGCGAGGCGGCCGGACTCTGGGAGCACAGCGAGATCGCCCGCGAGGCCTTCGGGGACGAAGTCGTCGCGCACTACCGCAACATGGCACGTGTCGAACTCGACGCCTTCGACGCAGCGGTGACCGACTGGGAGCTCCGACGCTCCTTCGAACGCCTGTGAGGACCCTCTTGATCCGCGAGCACCAGGTACTGAACCCGGCGACGGAGGAACTCCTCGCCACCGTCCCCGCCACCACGGCGGCCGAGGTGCACACCGCCGTCGGCCGCGCCGCCGCGGCCCAGCAGGTGTGGGCCGCGCTCGCCCCCGCCGACCGGGCCCGGCTGCTGCGCCGGTTCGCCGCCGTCGTCGACTCCCACACCGAGGAGCTGGCCGGGCTGGAGGTCCGGGAGGCCGGCCACACGATCGGCAACGCGCGCTGGGAGGCGGGCAACGTCCGCGATCTGCTCGACTTCGCCGCCGGGGGAGTGGAGCGGCTCAGCGGCCGGCAGATCCCCGTCCCCGGCGGCATCGACCTCACGCTGCTCGAACCCCTCGGCGTCATCGGGGTGATCGCCCCCTGGAACTTCCCCATGCCGATCGCCGCGTGGGGCACGGCCCCCGCCCTCGCGGCGGGCAACGCCGTGATCCTCAAACCCGCCGAGACCACTCCGCTGACCGCGCTACGGCTCGCGGAACTCGCCCGGGAGGCAGGCCTTCCCGACCACCTCTTCCAGGTACTGCCGGGCGCCGGAGAGGAGGCCGGCAACGCCCTCGTCGAGCACCCCGGAGTCGCCAAGATCGTCTTCACGGGCTCCACCCGTGTCGGGAAACAGATCATGGCCAAGTGCGCCGGACACGTGAAGCGGGTCACCCTCGAACTCGGCGGCAAGAGCCCCAACATCGTCTTCGCCGACGCCGACCTCGAATCTGCCGCTGCCGCCGCCCCGCTGTCCTTCCTCGACAACGCCGGCCAGGACTGCTGCGCCCGCACCCGGATCCTCGTCCAGCGCTCCGCGTACGACCGTTTCCTGGAGCGCCTCGCCCCGGCACTCGCCGCGGTCGTCGTCGGCGACCCCGCCGACGAGAAGACGCGGATGGGCCCGCTCATCTCACGTACCCAGCTGGAACGGGTACGGGGCTACGTCCCCGAGGACGCCGCCGCGCTCCGCGGCAGCGCGCCCGAGGGCCCCGGGTTCTGGTTCCCGCCGACCGTCCTCACCGGCGTACCCGCACACGCGCCCGTGGCCACCGAGGAGGTCTTCGGACCGGTCGCCGTCGTCCTGCCCTTCGACGACGAGGCGGACGCCGTCCGGCTCGCCAACGCCACCGAGTACGGCCTCGCGGGCTCTCTCTGGACCCGCGACGTGGGACGCGCGCTGCGCGTCGCGCAGGCCGTCCGGGCAGGCAACCTCTCCGTGAACTCCCACTCCGCGGTCCGCTACTGGACCCCGTTCGGCGGCTTCAAACAGTCCGGCCTCGGCCGGGAACTGGGCCCGGACGCCCTCACCGCCTTCACCGAAACCAAGAACGTCTTCCTCAGTACGGAGGCCTGAACCGGTATGACCACGGACAACGGGAACATCTGCCGCCGCCTCGTAGGCCGCACCGCCGTCATCACCGGCGCCGGCAGCGGCATCGGCCTCGCCACCGCCCGCCGGCTCGCCTCCGAAGGGGCGCACGTGGTCTGCGGCGACATCGACGAGACCGCGGGCAAGGCGGCCGCCGAAGCGGTCGGCGGCCTCTTCGTACGCGTGGACGTCACCGACCCCGAACAGGTCGAGGCCCTGTTCAAGGCGGCGTACGACACCTACGGCTCCGTCGACATCGCCTTCAACAACGCGGGCATCTCACCGCCCGACGACGACTCCATCCTCACCACCGGACTGGAGGCGTGGAAGCGCGTTCAGGACGTCAACCTCACCTCCGTCTACCTGTGCTGCAAGGCGGCCCTGCCCTACATGCGGCGCCAGGGCCGGGGCTCGATCATCAACACCGCCTCCTTCGTCGCCAGGATGGGGGCGGCGACCTCCCAGATCTCGTACACCGCCTCCAAGGGCGGCGTGCTGGCCATGTCGCGCGAACTGGGCGTCCAGTTCGCCCGTGAGGGCATCCGGGTCAACGCCCTGTGCCCGGGGCCGGTGAACACCCCGCTGCTCCAGGAACTCTTCGCCAAGGACCCGGAGCGGGCGGCGCGCCGGCTCGTGCACATCCCACTCGGCCGGTTCGCCGAGGCGACCGAGATCGCGGCTGCCGTCGCGTTCCTGGCGAGCGACGACTCCTCGTTCGTCAACGCCACCGACTTCCTCGTCGACGGCGGGATCTCCGGGGCGTACGTCACACCGCTGTAGGGCCCCGGCGCCGGGAACCTAGGGTGGGGCGATGAGCAACGCGACACCGCCCGGCTGGTATCCGGACACGGCCGCTCCCGGCAACGAGCGGTGGTGGGACGGGACAGCCTGGACCGCCCACACGCGCCCGTCCGCCACCGTGATCCAGCGGCCCGTGTCCGGCCGGGGCGACGGCGGGGGCGGTGCCTCGGCCGCCAGGACCGTCGCGCTCGTCGCCACCGGCGTGGCGGTCGTCGTGGTGGCCGTGACCGGCGCGATGCTGCTCAACCGGGGCGACGGGCCCGCACCCACCACGACCCGGTCGGACCGTTCCGCCCCGAGCCCCGCAGACACCGCCGCCGGAGCCTCCGGCGACGCCGGCCCGTCGCCGGAGCCCTCAGCGGCCGGCGAGGACCCCCACGTGCTCGTCGACCAGCTCAACGGCATCACCCTGCCGATTCCCGACGGCTGGGAGCGGCCCGAGAACACCGTCGAGCAGCTGCTCACGATGCGCACCACCGGCTCCTACGACTGCCCCGGCGCCTCCTCGGCGTTCTGCTATCACGGCACCGTGACCACCCGCACGCCGAGCGGCACCGGCATCACCGCTCCCGAGGCGCTCGCCCGGCAGGACATCGGGGCCGCCGCGGACCGGGCGTACGAGGAGGACGCCGTCGGCCGGCGGATCCACGGCGGGATCGTCTCCCACCGCGAGATCGCCGCAGGCTCGGTCAGCGTCGCCGGCCGCACCGGCTACCGGGTGCGCTGGCGGGTCGTCACCGCCAAGGGGCCGGGCGGCTATGTGCAGTCGCTCGTCTTCCCGTCAGCCGTCGGCAGCGAATCACCCGTCGTCGTCCGCTACGCCTTCGACGCAGGCCCCGACGGTCCGCCGCTCGCGCTCATGGACACCCTCACCCAGGGCATCCGGCCCATCGGCGACAGCGAGACCGGCGGCGGCGTCGGGAGCTCCGTAGGCCCCTGAGCAACCCGCGGACGGCTCAGAGGAACGTACGGCCCTCGCCCCGGTACGTCGGCACGGTCGCCGTCACCCGGTCCCCCTCGATCAGCTGGAGCTCGTCGAACCGCTCGCACAGCTCACCGGCCTTCGCGTGCCGGAACCACACCTTGTCGCCGATCAGCAGATCGTCGGCCGCGGCGCCGAGCAGCGGGGTCTGCACCTCGCCGGGGCCCTCCTGCGGGTCGTAACGCAGGCCCTCCGGCAGATACGGGACCGGCAGCCGGTCCGCCCCCGCGGCTCCGGAGGCCGGATAGC
Organism: Streptomyces sp. NBC_00385; assembly: GCF_035917155.1. Lineage (NCBI taxonomy): Bacteria > Bacillati > Actinomycetota > Actinomycetes > Kitasatosporales > Streptomycetaceae > Streptomyces > Streptomyces sp. NBC_00385. The sequence goes on from NZ_CP107951.1 coordinate 7,214,428, forward strand.
CGCCACCGAGCACCGTCACCACGCCCACCCCGGGCCGGCGCACCACTGGCTGGGCGAACAGGGCTGCCGGGCGCGCCGTGAACGAGGTGTAGTTGTCGAACAGCCGCGGCACGTAGAGGCCGGAACCGGCCGCGATCTCCGTGACCGCGGCCTCCGCCGCGGTGTGCTGCACGCTCCCGGTGCCACCGCCGTTCACGAACTCAAGGTCCGGCGCCACGGCCCGTACCGCCCGCACCACCTCGGCCCGCCGGGCCGCCAGCTCCCGGCGGCCCGTGGCCTGCATCAGCCGGATCGCCCGGGAGCGCAGCGGCCGTCCCGCGAGCGAGTCGCCGACCCCCGCGATATGCCCCTCGTACGCCATCAGCCCCACCAGCCGGAAACCGGGCCGGCGGACGACGGACCTGGCCAGCTCCGCCAGCTGGGCGGGGGAGCGCAGCGGCGAACGCAGCGCCCCGATCCTGACCCGGCCGCCGAGCATCCGCAACGAGGTGTCCAGCTCCAGACAGACCCGGATCTCCTCCGTGCCCCCGGCCCGCGCCGCGTCGATCAGCTCCAGCTGGGAGTGGTCGTCCACCATCACGGTCACGGCGGCGGCCAGTTTCGGATCGGCGGCCAGCTCCGCGAAGGCCGAGCGGTCGGCCGAGGGATAGGCGAGCAGGACGTCCTCGAACCCGGCTCGCGCCAGCCACAGCGACTCGGCGAGGGTGAACGACATGATCCCGGCGAACCCCGGCCGCGCCAGCACCCGCTCCAGCAGCGCCCGGCAGCGCACCGACTTGCTCGCCACCCGGATCGGCTTCCCCGCCGCACGCCGGACGAGATCGTCGGCGTTGGCGTCGAACGCCTCCAGATCGACGACGGCGATCGGGGCGTCGAGATGGGCGGTGGCCCGGTTGTAACGGGTCCGGTCAGCGGTACGGGCAGTCATGGCCGCAGCTTGCCAGACGCCTGTACCGCTGGGTAGGGGGATGATCTGCGCAGATCGCTCGCCTGCCCGGCGGCCCGCTCCCACCATGGCCTGTGCAGCCCGTAGAGTGACGGACACGCGGCGAGCAACAGGCCTGCCGGTGCAGCCGATCCGCGTGCGGTACGGAACGGACCAGGGGGGGCGGATGAGTACCGAGGCGCAGCGCGCTCCCGTCCCGCCACGCCCGACCACCCCGCCGCTCGCCCCGGACACCACCGCCCCGGCCAGCCCCGACACCCCGCCCCGGGACGACCGCGCATCCGAGCCCGCCACGAGCGCCCCGGCCGCACCCCCGTCCCGGACCCCGGCCCCGCCGGTCCCGTCCCGGCCCCCGTCCACCACCGAGCCCCCGGCCGCGGCGACCCCCGTGGAGACGACCGCCCGCCTGCGCCCCGTCCCCCCGGCACGGCCCGCCCAGGCGCCCGCGCCCTCCACCACCCCGGCGTTCCCGCCCCGCCCGCCCGCCGCACCCCCCGCGGCGACCCGGCGGCGGCCCGTGGGCGCCGTGGAACTCGGCGGCCCGCCGGTCCCGCCCGGGGCAGCCGCCCCGTACCCGTACCGGCCCCCGCACATCCACCCCCCGGCCGAGACGCCCGCCGAGACCACCACCCGGCTCCGGCCCGTACACATCCGGCACCCCTTCAGGACGGCGGCCGCCGCGGTCTGCGTCGTGCTCGGGCTCGGGCTGATCGGCGGGGCCGCCACCGGCAGCTGGCTCATCAGCGACTCCTCGGCCGATCCCGCCGCCCACAGCGCCTACACCGTCGGCCGCGAGGCATGGCACAGCATCCCGGTCGACACGCTCTTCCCCCGGACGATCGAGGGCGACGGCGCGGGTCCCGGCGGTGCCGACCGGGTCTGGACCAGGATCGCCGTGGCCCCGGACAGCGGCTGCACGGGCGCACTCGACCCGCTGCTGCTCAAGACCCTCCGGCCGGTCGGCTGCGTCCGCCTGCTCCGCGCCACGTACACCGACGCGACGAGCAGCAGCGTCACCACGGTCGGAATGGTCTTCACCGAGGCCGACACGGACGCGATGCGTGCGCTCGGGTCCCGGTACACGGGGGAACACCTCGACGCCCGCACCGACCTGATGCCGCGCGCGTACCCGGTGAAGAACAGCCCCGCCGCAGGATTCGGCGACTCGCAACGTGCCAGCTGGACCGTGCACGTACTGACCGAGGTACCCGTCGTGGTGTTCGCCGTCTCCGGTTTCGCCGACGGGCGCAAGGTCACCGATCCGCAGCCGGCGGAGAAGGCCATGGCGGTGAACGCGACGACGGCGGCGGCCCAGGCGGGACTCGGGCACGAGGCCAAGGGCGTGGCCGACCGCGTCGAGCGGGGACTGCGCAGAACCGTCGCCGATCTCACGGAGAAGCCCGAATGACCCGCCGCCCGCGCCCCCGCAGACTCCTCGGCGCGGTCTGCGCCGCCACCGCGTTCGCGCTGCTGCCCGCGGTCCCGGCCGGGGCGGACACCATCCGGGCCCAGCAGTGGGGCCTGGACGCCCTCCACACGGACCGGGCCTGGCAGACCACCCGCGGCAAGGGCATCACCGTCGCCGTCGTCGACACCGGGGTCGACGGCAGCCTGCCCGACCTGACCGGACAGGTGCTCCCCGGCAAGGACATGATCGGCTTCGGCGCCGGACGAGGCGACCGCTCATGGGCCAGGCACGGCACCGCGATGGCCGGGATCATCGCAGGCCGGGGCCACGGCAGCGGAGACGGCGAGGGCGTCATCGGCATCGCGCCCGAGGCGAAGATCCTCCCCGTCCGGGTCATCCTCGAAGCGAGCGACCCGGCCCGCGCCAAGGCCCGCAAGACCCGCGGCACCGCCCTCGCCGACGGCATCCGCTGGGCCGCCGACCACGGCGCCGACGTCATCAACCTCTCCCTCGGCGACGACAGCGAGTCCGCGCACCCCGAACCCGGCGAGGACGCCGCCGTCCAGTACGCGCTGAAGAAGGGCGCGGTCGTCGTCGCCTCGTCCGGCAACGGGGGCGCCAAGGGCGACCACATCTCGTACCCGGCCGCCTACCCGGGCGTGATCGCGGTCGCCGCGGTCGACCGCTACGGCACCCACGCCTCGTTCTCCACCCGCCGCTGGTACGCCACCGTGAGCGCGCCAGGGGTCGGCATCGTCGTCCCCGCACCCGACCGCAAGTACTACGTGGAGTGGGGCACCTCCGCCGCCTCGGCGTTCGTCTCCGGCGCGGTCGCGCTGGTGCGTGCCGCGCACCCCGGCCTGACGCCCGCCCAGATCAAGAAGCTCCTCACGGACACCGCCCGCAGCTCCCCGTCCGGCGGCCGCGACGACGCCCGGGGCTACGGCATCGTCGACCCGGCCGCGGCCATCAAGCAGGGCGGCTCCCTGAGCCCCGCCGGGCTGCGCACCGACTCCGCCGCGGCCGGCTACCGCAAGCGGTACTTCGGCGCCGGCCCCACCCCGCCCCGGGTGGACGACGGCCCCGCCGGCTGGTTCGCCCCGGCGGCCGGCGGCCTCGGCGCGGTCCTGCTGGCCCTGGCCGTCGTCCTGTGGCGCGGTCGGGGCGGCCGTTCCGTCCCCCGCCGCTGACCGGGCCTCACCCGGCGGTGCCGGTCCGCACCACCTTCACCGCCGCCTTCGCCACCGCCTCCACGAGCGCGACGCCCGCCTCCTTGGTCGGCTGACCGCCGGACAGTACCGCCACCAGGTAGGTCCGCCCGTCCGCCGTCACCTGCCCGATGCTGTTGATGTTCCACAGCCCGGTGGCGGTACGCGGCATCCAGCCGTTCTTGAGCGCCCAGGCACTGCCCGCCGCCGACACCCCCCACTGCTGGTCGGCCTCGACCTGCGTCATCAGCCCCCGCAGATACGTCCGGGACGCCTGACTCAGCTCCGTGTCCGGGTCCGTGCCGAACACCGCCTCCAGCAGCGTCAGCTGATCGGCCGCGGTGGTCCGGGTCAGCCCCCAGGCCTGCGCGGCCGTCGTCGAGGTGAGACCGAGCCGCTCGTTGGCCGCGTCCAGGGCGGACGCCCCGCCCACGGCCGCCAGCAGCGCGGTGGCGGCTTCGTTGTCGCTCCGCTCGATCATCGCGACCGCGTGAGCGCGTTCGCCGACCGTCAGCACACGGTCCTCGTCCTGGGCCCGGAGCAGCAGCGCCGCGAGAATGTCGACCTTGACGATGCTCGCGGTGTCGTACGCCGCGTCCTCGCCCCCGTACACCGCCCGCGTTCCACTGCCACCGTCCAGGACGGCCACCGACACGGCCGCCGTGCCCGAACCGGCCAGCAGCGGCTCGACGGCCCCGGCCAGTTCCGCGTCGAGTTCCACCACCGGCTCCTCGCTCGTCGCCGCGACCGGGGCGGGCGCGGCCGATGGGACGGACGATACGGAAGCGGCGGCGGCGGGCGCGTGATCCGGCGACCGGCCGGCCAGATAGGCGCCCCCGGCGGCCGAACCGGCCAGCACGACCGTGGCCGCCACGGTCGCGGACAGCGCGGATCTGCGGATTCTGTGTCGGGGCATGACCCGGACGCTAGGAACCGCAGCTGAGAGCAGGCTGAGTCCGACCTGTCGGCGGGATGAGAATGCCCAGGCACTACGCTCGCCCTGTGGCGCAGAAGAACATTCCGGACCCCGGATACTCCGACGACGACGGCACGGCCGACCCCGCCCTCACCGCGGCGCTCGCCGCCTGGGCCGAGGACCGCAAGGCCGTGGGCCCGGTACTCGAAGCACTCAAGGGAGCCCGCCTCCTCGTTCCCGTGGTGGCCGTCCTCGGCGAGGTGGAGGAGGACGAGAAGGGGCTGCGCCGGGAGAAGACCAGCGACATGGCGGTCCCCACTCTCCAGGCCGGTGACCGCCGCGCCCTGCCCGCCTTCACCTCCACCGCCGCACTGGCCCGCTGGGACCCGCAGGCCCGCCCCGTCGCGGTACCCCTGCACCAGGCGCTCCAGGCCGCCGCGCACGAGAAGGCCGACACGGTGGTGCTCGACCTCGCCGGGCCGGTGGCCTTCGAGCTGGCCGGCTCCGCCCTGCGTGCCCTCGCCGAGGGCCGTACCAGTGCCGACCCGCTCGACGACCCCGCCGTCACGGCGGCGGTGCGTGACGCCGTCGCCGCGGAGCCCGCGGTGCTCCGCGCCCACCTCGGACCGGGCCGCGCCGACGGCACCCTCGCCCTGGTGCTGGAGGCGGACGCCGATCCCGCGGAGGCGGCCGGCCGGGTCGCGCGGTCGCTGGCGGCGAACGAGGTGCTGCGTGCCCGGCTCGTCCGTGGCCTGGACCTCGCGCTGCTCCCGGCCGACGTACACACGCCCGGTGAGGCCCTGTTCACGCGCTGATCACCCGACCGGCCCAACGCGCGCAAAGCAGTCACACGCCGGAGAATTGCTGGGAAATCTGACGATTCTCCCGATTTTCGCGAGGTGGTTGTATGCAGACGCGGACAGTTGTGTCGGAGTTTCTCGGCACACTGCTGCTGGTTTTCTTCGGAGTCGGGTCGGCGGTGCTCGGCGCCGAGTACATCGGGACGGTCGGCATCGCCCTGTCCTTCGGCTTCGTGCTGCTCGCCCTCGCCTACGCGCTGGGCCCGATATCCGGCTGCCACCTCAATCCGGCGGTGACGCTGGGGATGCTGACCGCCCGGCGGATCGACGTGCGGACGGCGGTGACGTACTGGATCGTCCAGCTTCTCGGCGGCATCGCCGGTGCGGCCGTGCTGTTCCTGCTCGCCAAGCAGGTGCCGGGACTGAAGACGAGCGGGACGTTCGGCAGCAACGGCTACGGCGACCGCTCGGACGTGCACCTGAGCATGGGCGGGGCCTTCCTCGCCGAGGTGATGCTGACGTTCCTGCTGGTCTTCGTCGTGCTGGCGGTGACCCACAAGGTCGCCGTCATCGGCTTCGACGGTCTGCCCATCGGTATCGCGCTCGCCGTGATCCACCTGGTCGGCATCCCGCTCACCGGTACCTCGGTCAATCCGGCGCGGAGTCTGGGCCCGGCGCTGTTCGCGGGCGGCGCGGCGCTCTCCCAGCTCTGGCTGTTCCTGGTGGCCCCACTGGTCGGCGGAGTGGCCGCGGCGCTCGCGCACCGGCTGACCCACCCCGTCCCCGGGCCGCAGTCGCAGCCCGTCCGGACCTGATCCGTCGCGGACGCGGTGAGCCCCCTGCCGGGTCGGGCAGGGGGCTCACCGTGTGGAAGAGGCGGAACGGAGCAGGATCAGCCGAAGACCGGGCCGGTGTACTTCTCGCCGGGGCCCCGGCCGGGCTCGTCCGGTACGAGCGAGGCCTCGCGGAAGGCGAGCTGCAGGGACTTCAGGCCGTCGCGCAGCGGTGCCGCGTGGAAGGAGCTGATCTCCGTCGTGCTGGCGTCCAGCAGGCCGGCCAGCGCGTGGACCAGCTTGCGGGCCTCGTCGAGGTCCTTGTGCTCGTCGCCGTCCTCGGTCAGTCCGAGTTTCACGGCGGCGGCGCTCATCAGATTGACCGCGACCGTCACGATCACCTCGACCGCTGGCACCTCCGCGATGTCGCGGGCCATCTCGTCGAAGCCGGGGGAATCACTGGTGGGGGTCGCGTCGCTCATGCGCCATACGATAGGCCCACGGCAGACCCGCTCCGTCTGCGGGAGTGCCGTACCACCACTGGTTAGCGCACGCCCGGGGGAGCTGCTAACCTTGTGTAACGACCGGCTGGGCATCTATGTGCCCGGCCCACAAGTGGAGGCTCCGATCTCCCACCTGACCGTCCCCAGGACGGCGGGTCATCCGGTCAGGTGGCGCCCATCGTTCCGTACGGACGATGGAGCCGCCCGATGCGCCCCGCGGTTGACCGCGGCGGTGTTCCGGTTGTTCAGGAGCCCCGCCTGTGTCCCGGTGGGGCTTTTTTCATGGTCCCGCACGGTTGGTCTGTCGAAACAGACGTTACGTGGCTGTCCGCCAGGCGGCCGCGTGGTGCTACCGAGGAGGATCCATCAGCGCCGAGCCCCGCATCAACGACCGGATTCGCGTACCCGAGGTGCGACTTGTCGGTCCCAGCGGCGAGCAGGTCGGGATTGTTCCGCTTGCCAAGGCCCTGGAACTCGCACAGGAGTACGACCTCGACCTGGTCGAGGTGGCGGCTACCGCCCGTCCGCCCGTGTGCAAGCTCATGGACTACGGGAAGTTCAAGTACGAGTCGGCCATGAAGGCCCGTGAGGCGCGCAAGAACCAGGCGCACACGGTCATCAAGGAGATGAAGCTCCGGCCGAAGATCGACCCGCACGACTATGACACCAAGAAGGGTCACGTCGTCCGGTTCCTCAAGCAGGGCGACAAGGTCAAGATCACGATCATGTTCCGTGGTCGTGAGCAGTCCCGCCCCGAGCTGGGTTTCCGACTGCTTCAGCGTCTCGCTTCGGACGTGGAGGAACTCGGCTTCATCGAGTCCAACCCGAAGCAGGACGGCCGGAACATGATCATGGTTCTGGGCCCGCACAAGAAGAAGACCGAAGCCATGGCCGAGGCCCGCGAGGCCCAGGCCGCCCGCAAGGCGGAGCGTCAGGGATACACCCCCGACGCCGAGGCTGCGGACGAGGCTGCCGAGGCTCCCGCCGAGGCGACCTCCGAGGCTCCGGCCGAGACACCTTCCGAGGCGTGACCTCAGGGGGCTGCCATCCAGGCGCCCCCCGGGCCCCCCCGGAATCCCACCAAGATCTGACGCCCCTGCAGTCCGGTGCCCGCACCGAGAGGGGCGCCACTGACGAGGAGAGAACGGCGCGATGCCGAAGAACAAGACGCACAGCGGTGCCAGCAAGCGCTTCAAGATCACCGGCTCCGGCAAGGTGCTCCGCGAGAGGGCCGGCAAGCGCCACCTGCTCGAGCACAAGTCGTCCAAGAAGACCCGCTCGCTGACCGGCACGGTCGTCGTGGCTCCGGCCGACGCCAAGAAGATCAAGAAGCTTCTCGGCAAGTGAGGCCGTCGTCCCCGGTGACACCGGGGACGCGCCCTCGATCCGACCGGGACCAATTCGTTTCCGGGCCGTGTGAGTACAACCACGGCCCCGCTACAAGGAGTTAACAAGTGGCACGCGTCAAGCGGGCAGTCAACGCCCACAAGAAGCGCCGGGCAATTCTCGAGGCCGCCAGCGGTTACCGCGGTCAGCGCTCGCGCCTGTACCGCAAGGCCAAGGAGCAGGTCACCCACTCCCTGGTCTACAACTACAACGACCGCAAGAAGCGCAAGGGCGACTTCCGTCAGCTGTGGATCCAGCGCATCAACGCCGCTGCCCGCCAGAACGGCATGACGTACAACCGCCTCATCCAGGGTCTGAAGGCCGCCAACATCGAGGTGGACCGCAAGATCCTGGCCGAGCTCGCGGTCAACGACGCCAACGCGTTCGCCGCTCTCGTCGAGGTTGCCCAGAAGGCCCTCCCGAGCGACGTCAACGCCCCGAAGGCCGCCTGATCCAGGCCGTACTTCTTGGCTTTTGAGCCGGACCCGCAGGCGCACGTCGTCTGCGGGTCCGGTGCGTTGCAGACCCAGCACCTTCGTCACCAGAGAGGCTCGCCGCCGACATGGGCACCCCCGAACTGATCTCCTCGCGATCGCCACGGGTCGCCGCCGCCCGGCGGCTGGCCAGGCGCAACTTCCGCGGCAAGGAGCGCAGGTTCATCGCCGAGGGGCCGCAGGCCGTACGTGAGGCCGCGGATCACCGCGGCAGCGACGGCGAGCCGACCCTCATCGAGCTCTTCGTCACCGTCGAGGCCGCCGAGCGGTACGAAGCCATCGTCGACGCCGCCCACGCGGCGGGCGCCCGGGTACACCTCGCCGACAGCGAGGTCCTGGCCGACGTGTCCCAGACCGTCACCCCGCAGGGCCTGATCGGCGTCTGCCGCTTCCTGGACACGCCCTTCGAGGCCGTCATCGCCGCCCGGCCGAAGCTGGTCGCCGTCCTGGCGAACGTCCGCGACCCCGGGAACGCCGGCACGGTGCTGCGCTGCGCCGACGCCGCGGGCGCCGACGCGGTCGTCCTCACCGACGCCTCCGTGGACCTGTACAACCCGAAGTCGGTGCGCGCCTCCGTCGGCTCGCTCTTCCATCTGCCGGTCGCCGTCGGCGTGCCCGTCGAGCAGGCCGTGCGGGGGCTGCGGGACGCGGGCGTACGGATCCTCGCCGCCGACGGCGCGGGCGAGGACGACCTCGACGACGAGCTCGACGCCGGCACCATGGGCGGGCCCACCGCCTGGGTCTTCGGCAACGAGGCCTGGGGGCTGCCCGAGGAGACCCGGGCGCTGGCCGACGCCGTCGTACGCGTACCGATCCACGGCAAGGCGGAGAGCCTCAACCTCGCCACCGCCGCCGCCGTCTGCCTGTACGCCTCCGCACGCGCCCAGCGCACCCGCCCCGGCGCCTCCTGAACCGTCCCGCGCCCCCGCCACCGGCCCACGGGCCCCCGCAGGGTGTCGCTCCGTCACCGCCGACTAGTAGGGTGACGAACTCGGGGGCCCACTGCACCGGTTCGAGAGGTGGGTACGGGAATATGGCTGTCGGCATGAGCGGGCCGCGGGCGCGAGCGGAGGCCGTCGTGCGCCCCGCCGAGGAGCCGGACGGGGACACCGCCGCGGGCATCGGATCCGGTGGCCAGGCCCTGGATCCGGACGACCTGCCCGACGGGCTCGTCGTCGCGGACGAGACCGGCCGGGTCATCTGTTTCAACTCCGCCGCCGCGCGGATCACCGCCGTGCCCCGGGCCGCCGCACTCGGCCGCCCCCTGGAACACGCCCTCCCGCTGGAGGACCTCAAGGGCCGCCGCTGGTGGGAGCTGACCGACCCCTACGGCGGCCTCGCCACCCGCGTCGGCCAGCCCGAACGCAACCTGCTGCTGCCCGGCGGCCGCGAGGTCCTCGTCTCCGCCCGCTATGTACGCGAGAGCCCGACCGGCCCCGTACGGCGGCTGGTGGTCAGCCTGCGCGGCACCGAGGCCCGCCGCCGCAACGAACGCAGCCACGCCGAACTCATCGCGACCGTCGCCCATGAGCTGCGCTCGCCGCTGACGTCCGTGAAGGGCTTCACCGCCACGCTGCTGGCCAAATGGGAGCGGTTCACCGACGACCAGAAGCGGCTGATGCTGGAGACCGTCGACGCCGACGCCAACCGGGTCACCCGCCTGATCACCGAGCTCCTGGACATCTCCCGGATCGACTCGGGGCGCCTGGAGCTGCGCCGCCAGCCCGTGGACCTCTCCGCAGCCGTCGAACGCCACGTCCAGGCCCTCACCGCCTCCGGCCAGGACCCCGCCCGGTTCCTCGTCCGCACCTGCCAGCCGCTGCCCGTCGTGTGGGCGGACCCGGACAAGGTCGACCAGGTCCTCGGCAACCTGCTGGAAAACGCGGTGCGCCACGGCGAGGGAACCGTCACCATCGAGGTGGCACCCGCACCGGCCAAGAGCGACGAGAAGGGAACGGCGGTCACCGTGAGCGACGAAGGCCCCGGCATCCCCGAGGAGTCGATGGGCCGCGTCTTCACCCGTTTCTGGCGGGGGAGCAAGCGCGGCGGCACCGGCCTGGGCCTCTACATCGTCAAGGGCATCGTCGAGGCGCACGGCGGCACCATCACGGTCGGCCGCGGCCCCGGGGGCGGCGCCGAGTTCCGATTTATTCTGCCCGTGAGCACGCCGGCCTACATGAAGTAGAGGGGCCTGAGCGGACCACGGGCGGCCCACACATCCTGTGGCCCTTAGACTCGACCTTTGGCACCTTTGCGTCCTCCGGTCGTCGAGCGGGGCCGCGCCACCAGCCAATCGGAAGTACGGGAAGAGATGTCGGCACCGAACAAGTCGTACGACCCAGTCGAGGTCGAGGCACTGAAACCGGAAGAGATCGAGCGCATCCGGGACGAGGCGTTCGCTGCCTTCGCCGCCGCGGGCGACCTCGACGCGCTCGCCCAGGCGAAGACCGCGCACACCGGTGGGACCTCGCCCCTGTCACTCGCCAACCGCGAGATCGGCGCGCTGCCGCCGCAGGCGAAGGCCGAGGCCGGCAAGCGCGTGGGCCAGGCCCGCGCCGCCGTGGGCAGGGCGCTGGCCGCTCGCCAGACGGAGCTGGAGGCCGAGCGGGACGCCCGGGTCCTGGTCGAGGAGGCGGTGGACGTCACGCTGCCGTACGACCGCACCCCGGCCGGCGCACGCCACCCGCTGACGACGATCATGGAGCGCGTCGCCGACGTCTTCGTGGCCATGGGCTACGAGGTCGCCGAGGGCCCCGAGGCCGAGGCCGAGTGGTTCAACTTCGACGCCCTGAACTTCGTGCCCGACCACCCGGCCCGGCAGATGCAGGACACCTTCTTCGTCGAGGGCGCCGACGGCGCGAAGAACGACGAGTCCGGTGTCGTGCTGCGTACGCACACCTCGCCGGTCCAGGCCCGCACCCTGCTCGACCGCGAGCCCCCCGTCTACGTCGTCTGCCCCGGCCGCGTCTACCGGACCGACGAGCTCGACGCCACGCACACCCCGGTCTTCCACCAGATCGAGCTGCTCGCCGTCGACGAGGGCCTCACCATGGCCGACCTCAAGGGCACCCTCGACCACATGGTCCAGGCGCTCTTCGGCCCGGACATGAAGACCCGGCTGCGGCCGAACTTCTTCCCGTTCACCGAGCCGTCCGCCGAGATGGACATGGTCTGCTACGTCTGCCGCGGCGAGTCCGTCGGCAACCCGGACCGCCCCTGCCGTACCTGCGGCAGCGAGGGCTGGATCGAGCTCGGCGGCTGCGGCATGGTCAACCCCAAGGTGCTCATCGCCTGCGGCGTCGACCCCCAGAAGTACAGCGGATTCGCCTTCGGGTTCGGCATCGAGCGGATGCTGATGTTCCGCCACAACGTAGAAGACATGCGAGACATGGTCGAAGGCGATGTCCGGTTCACCCGGCCCTTCGGGATGGAGATCTGATGCGCGTCCCGCTTTCCTGGCTGCGGGAGTACGTCGACCTGCCGCCCACCGAGACCGGCCGTGACGTACAGGCCAAGCTCGTCGCGGTCGGCCTGGAGGTCGAGACCGTCGAGCAGATCGGCGCCGGACTCAAGGGTCCGCTCGTCGTCGGCAAGGTGCTGACCATCGAGGAGCTGGAGGGCTTCAAGAAGCCCATCCGCTTCTGCACGGTCGACGTCGGCTCCGCCAACGGCACCGGTGAGCCGCAGGAGATCGTCTGCGGCGCCCGTAACTTCGCCGTGGGCGACAAGGTCGTCGTGGTCCTGCCCGGCGCCGTGCTGCCCGGCGACTTCGCGATCGCCGCGCGCAAGACGTACGGCCGGACCTCGCACGGCATGATCTGCTCCACCGACGAGCTCGGCATGGGCGACGACGGAACGCACGGCATCATCGTGCTGCCGCCGGAGCACGAGGTCGGCACCGACGCGATCGAGCTGCTCGAGCTCGTCGACGAGGTCCTCGACATCGCCGTCACGCCCGACCGCGGCTACTGCCTGTCGATGCGCGGTGTCGCCCGCGAGACCGCCATCGCCTACGGCCTGCCGCTGCGCGACCCGGCGCTCCTGGACGTGCCCGCGCCGAACGCGTACGGCTACCCGGTCAAGGTCTCCGACCCGATCGGCTGCGACCGCTTCACCGCACGCACCGTCGTCGGTCTGCAGCCCGAGGCCCGGTCCCCGATCTGGATGCAGCGCCGGCTCCAGAAGGCCGGGATGCGGCCGATCTCGCTCGCCGTCGACGTCACCAACTACGTGATGCTCGAACTGGGCCAGCCGCTGCACGCCTACGACCGGACCCGGATCGACGGTCCGATCGGAGTGCGCCGCGCCGAGCAGGGTGAGAAGCTCACCACGCTCGACGGCACGGTCCGCGTCCTGGACGCCGCCGACCTCGTCATCACCGACAACCGCGGTCCGATCGGCCTCGCGGGCGTCATGGGCGGTGCCAACACCGAGATCGCCGACGCCTCCGAGGACGCGCACACCACCGAGGTCGTCATCGAGGCCGCGCACTTCGACGCGATCTCGATCGCCCGGACCGCGCGCCGCCACAAGCTGGCCTCCGAGGCGTCCAAGCGCTTCGAGCGGGGTGTCGACCCGCAGGCCGCGGCAGCGGCGGCGCAGCGCACCGTCGACCTGCTGGTGCTGCTCGCCGGCGGCACCGCCGAGGCGGGCGTCACCGAGGTGAGCGCCCCGTCCGGCCCCCGCACCATCACGATGGCGGCCGACCACCCGGACAAGGTGGCCGGCGTCGCGTACGGCCGCGAGACCGTCGTACGCCGCCTCCAGGAGGTCGGCTGCGACGCCTACGGGCAGGACGAGCTCCTCGTCACGGCCCCCTCCTGGCGGCCCGACCTGAACGAGCCGAACGACCTCGCCGAAGAGGTCATCCGGCTGGAGGGGTACGAGAACCTCCCCTCCACGCTGCCGACCCCGCCGTCGGGCCGCGGGCTCACCGACCGTCAGCGGCTGCACCGCCGCGTCGGCCGGGCCCTCGCGGGCGCAGGCTACGTCGAGGCGCTGAACTACCCGTTCACCGGCGAGGCGGTCCTGGACCAGCTGGGCCTGGAGGCGGACGACGCGCGCCGCCGCACGGTCAAGCTCGTCAACCCCCTCTCCGACGAGGAGCCGTCGCTGCGCACCACGCTGCTGCCGGGCCTCCTCGGCGCACTGCGGCGCAACGACGGCCGCGGCAGCCACGACCTCGCGCTCTTCGAGACCGGCCTGGTCTTCCGGCCGACCGGTCAGGAGACGAAGCCCGTCCGGCTGCCCGTCGACCGGCGCCCCTCGGACGAGGAGATCGCCACGCTCGACGCCGCGCTGCCGCGTCAGCCGCGCCGCGCCGCGGTCGTCCTCGCGGGCGCCCGCGAGCAGGCCGGCTGGTGGGGCAAGGGCCGCCCGGCGGACTGGGCGGACTCCGTCGAGGCCGCCCGGACCATCGCCCGTGAGGCCGGTGTCGACCTCACGGTCCGCGCCGACCAGCACGCGCCCTGGCACCCGGGCCGCTGCGCCGCGCTGTATGTGACGGTCGACGGCGAGGAGACCCTCTTCGGGCACGCCGGCGAGCTGCACCCGCGTGTCATCAAGGAGCTCCACCTGCCCGAGCGCACCTGCGCCATGGAGGTCGAGCTCGACGTCCTGGAGCAGGCCGCGGACGGCGCGCTCCAGGCGCCGCGGATCTCCACCTTCCCGGTGGCGACCCAGGACGTCGCCCTGGTCGTCGGCCAGGACGTGCCCGCCGCCGACGTGGAGCGGGCGCTGCGTGAGGGGGCGGGCGAACTCCTGGAGTCGCTGCGCCTGTTCGACGTGTTCACCGGCGAGCAGATCGGCGGGGGCCGCAAGTCCCTGGCGTACGCACTGCGGTTCCGTGCCGCGGACCGCACGCTGACCGTCGACGAGGCGAGTGCCGCCCGTGACGCGGCGGTGGCCCTGGCCGCCGAGCGTACGGGCGCGGTGCTGCGCGGCGCGTAACGGCGCATCCGCACACTGAGGAGGGGCGTATCCGGCCACCGGATACGCCCCTCCTGTGTGCTCGCCCAGGGGCGGTGGACCGCACGCGGGCTCCGGCCCGGCCCGGGGGAACCCGGTTCCCGGCCGGCCCCGCAGCAACCCTCCGATCCGTGGGCAGTGGGTCGTGCGATCCGGCGCCGTCCGCTCTGCCACGGAGTGTCGGGCAGGTCGGCAGAGCGGACGGCGCGGGAGCGGGTCGTCGTGCTGTACGAGGGGGAGCAGACGACCCGGCCGCCTCTTGCGAGGGACTCATTCAAGCGATTCGCGGACCGGTGCGGCAGGGTGCGCAGCGGGACGGTTCGGGCATTCCGTTCACACCCCGTGTGAATCGTGCTCCACTGGGGCGACACGTCCTGGCGTGCCGAACCGTCGGAGGGGGCAATGGGGGCAATGGAGCCCAACACGATGCTGGAGGCTCTGATCGACGAGGCGGGTGTCTCCCGGGCCGGGCTCGCCGCGCATGTGAACCAGGCCGGCCGTGCCCGGGGGCTGTGCCTGCGGTACGAACACACCGCCGTCGCCCGCTGGCTGAAGGGCCAGCGGCCGCGCGGCCAGGTGCCCGACCTGATCTGTGAGGTGCTGGGGAACCGGCTGCGCAGGGCGCTCTCACTCGACGACATCGGCATGGCGGCCCTCGGCGGCCACCCGCCCGTGCGGAGCTCCTCGCTCACCGGATTCGTGGAGCGGGCGACCGCTCTGTGGCGTTCCGACGAACAGCAGCGCCCCCATGTCGTCACCGCCCCGGCCGTCACCGGGACCACGGCGGTGATGCCCGTCTGGGAGTGGGAGAACCCGCCGGAGGACACCGATGTCTCCCGTACCGGACCGCAACGCGTCGGCCCCGCCGACATAGCAACCCTGCGGGCCGCCCGTGCCCACTACGAACTGATGTACCGCAGGGCGGGTGGAATCGCGACGCGTGCGCGCATCGTCGGCTTCCTCAACGCGGAGACGGCCCCGCTGCTGCGCGGCGGCTACAGCGACGCTATGGGGCGTCAACTTCACCGCGCCACGGGCGGTCTGGTGGCCGTGGCCGGCATCTGCGCGTACGACTCCGACGCGCACGGGCTCGCCCAGCGCTACTTCCACCAGGCGCTGCGGCTGGCCAAGGCGAGCGGGGACCGGGGCCTCGGGGGCTATGTGATCGCCCTGCTGGTGAACCAGTCGCTGTTCCTCGCCGACTTCCGGCAGTCCGTCGCCTTCGCCGAAGCAGCGCTGCGGGCCGCCGGCCACGACATCACCCCCGCGCTCGCGGCCGACCTCCACGCGATGCAGGCCAAGGCGTACGCCCACCTCGGCGACGGGCCGAGCGCCCTGCGGTGCATCCGGCGTGCCGAGTCCGAGGCGGAACGGATCCGTCCCGGTCGGGAGCCGGACGAGACGGGATACGTCCAGCCCGGTCTCGTCAACGTCCAGGTGGCGGAGGCGCTGCTCCGGCTCGGGGACCTGCCGGCCGCCAGGGAGCACGCCGCGGCGGCGGTGCGGACCCCCGCGCACGACCGGGGCCGCGTGCACCGGCTGGCGATGCTGACCACGATCGAGCTGCGGCAGGGCGAGGCGGACCGGGCCGCGGTCACGGCGGCGGAGATGGCGGAGCGCGCCCGGGGGATGGAGTCGCAGCGGCTGCGTGACCGGCTGCGGACCGTGCGCGAACACCTGGTCGCGAGCGGCAGCGCGGAGGCGGCGCGGGCCGCGGATCTCGTCGACGGCGCTCTGCGCGTACCGCTGTGAGGCTCGGTCTGCTGCGATATGGCCACCTACTAGTCAGAAGGTGGCAGAACTGTGCAGTGGACGAACCTGAACGAACAAACTGTGTACGAGAACCGCTGGTTCCGGGTCAATCTGGCGGATGTCGCGCTGCCGGACGGCCATCACCTCGACCACTTCGTGATCCGGCTCCGTGCCGTCGCGGCGGCCACCGTGGTCAACGAGGCGAACGAGGTCCTGCTGCTGTGGCGGCACCGGTTCATCACGGACAGCTGGGGCTGGGAGATCGCCGCGGGAGTGGTCGAGGACGGTGAGCAGCCGGCGGCCGCGGCCGCCCGGGAGATGGAGGAGGAGACCGGCTGGCGTCCCGGCCCGTTGCAGCCGCTGCTGACCGTCGAGCCGTCGAACGGCCTCACCGACGCCCGGCACCACTTCTACTGGGGCGAGGAGGCCGAATGGACCGGTGACCCGGTCGACGGCTTCGAGTCCTCGCGCCGTGAGTGGATACCACTGAAGCTGGTGCCCGACATGATCGCCCGCGGGGAGGTCCCGGCCGCCGGGATGGCCGCCGGGCTGATGATGCTGCACCACTTACGGCTGGGCTGAAGCCGTCCCGCTCAGGTGCGAGGGGCCGCGGGCCCCTCGCACCTGCGGATGAGCGGATCAAGCCCAGGCAGCGGTTGACCGACACGCGGGCACGGGACAGCCCTCAGCGCCAGGGATCGAGCGCGTGCTTGCCGCGGGTCTGGCCGGCCTCGAGTTGCAGGAGCACTGACGCCCCCTCGGCCAGAGGGTGAATCCGAGGGGTGCCGGGCGGGTACACACCATGAGCGATAAGGGCCTCGATCTCGACGAGCAGCGACTGGTAGAGGGACGGTGCTGTCTCGGCCAGCGCACCGATGTGCAGACCCTTGAGCTGGACTTGGTGGGTGAAGACCAGGTCGTGCGTGGTCACCGTGGCGTCGCCGGAAGCAGCACCGAACACGACAACGCGTCCGGTGAAGGGTTTGACGACCGACAAACTGACCTCGAAGGTCGCCCGGCCCACCGATTCCAGAACCAGGTCGACCCCGCCGGTCAGGCGAGTGATCTCTTCTGCCAGATCGGGGCGTGCGCTGTCCAGGACCTCGTCGGCGCCGAGCGCTTTGACGGTGTCGTGCTTGGCCGGTGACGCCGTGGCGATCACGCGTGCACCGTAGTGTCGGGCCAGGCGGACGGCGGCCTGTCCCACGCCTCCGGCCGCGGCGTGAACGAGTACCGCCTCACCCGTCTTGATCTCGCCCAACGGCTTCAGCGCCGCCAAGGCGGTGGCCCAATTCAGCACCAGGCCGAGGGCTTCGGCGTCGCTCCACCCGGAAGGTACGGGGAGTGCGCCGGCGGCCGGCATCGCCATGTACTGCGCGAAGGCACCCGGTCCGGCTCCGATGACGTGGGTGCCGAGGGGAAGAGGGCTCTCGACCTCCGGGCCGACGCCCACGATCTCGCCCGCGGCTTCGAAGCCCGCCACATACGGCGCCTGAGGACCTCCTTCGTACGTGCCATGGGTCTGCATGACGTCGGCGAAGTTGACCCCGGCGGCGCCCACCCGGATCAGGTACTCGCCGGCTCCGGGGGTGATACGGCGTGGATCGGTGGTGAGGGTCAGGTATGTGGGTCCGTGGTGCGACTGCTGGACCAGCGCCCGTGTCGTCCGACCGGTGCTGTGCTGCTGCTCGTTGATCTCCATGCACGAAACGTAGGAGTCTCACACTTACGTCAGGGTCAACTGGCGGTCAGTCATGGACCAGTGCGCCGCGCCTCCCGTAGGTAGGCGTCGAGTGCCGCTCGCTGATCGCTGAGAATGGCGATACGCGCAGCGAGACGATCGCGATGGCTCTGAACCTCGTGCAAGAACTCCGCGTGCACCACATCCGTGCAGCCGTCGGACCCGTCATCGAGGCTGGGCAGAGCTTCCCTGATCAACCGCACGGGCAGCCCGGACTCCAGCAGCGAGCGGACGACAAGCACCTGATCGATAGTGGACTGGCAGTAGTCGCGGAATCCATTGCTGAAACGACCCGGGACGATCAAGCCCTCGTCCTCGTAGTGCCTCAACGATCGCGCGCTCACGCCGCTGACTCTGGAAGCTTCACCGATCTTCATACCGAGATCTTCCAGCACTCATTGCGACGAACGGAAGACGCGATCAGGTGTCAACGACTCCATAGCCCGCCGGCCCCGGATCGCCAGGGCCGTCCGGCCATCGTCCTTCAACCGCGTGACGTGCCCCGGCGGGCCCGGCTGCGTGAGCGCCGGGCCCGCCGGCGGGCGGTCAGCCGTACGGGTAGAAGCCCGAGCCGGTCTTGCGGCCGAGACGGCCCGCGTCCACCATCCGCTGGAGCAGCGGGGGAGCGGCGTACAGCGGCTCCTTGTACTCGGCGTACATCGAGTCCGCGACCGAGGCCACCGTGTCGAGACCGATCAGGTCGGCGAGCTTGAGCGGGCCCATCGGGTGGGCGCAGCCCATCTCCATGCCGTTGTCGATGTCCTCGCGGCTGGCGATACCCGACTCGAACATCCGGATCGCGGAGAGCAGGTACGGAATCAGCAGCGCGTTGACGACGAAGCCGGAACGGTCCTGGGCGCGGATCGGGTGCTTGCCCAGTATGTCCTGCACCATCGCCTCGGCACGCTTGACCGTCTCGTCCGAGGTGGTCAGCGCGGGGATCAGCTCGACGAGCTTCTGCACCGGGGCCGGGTTGAAGAAGTGGATGCCGATGACCTGGTCCGGCCGGGAGGTCGCGACGGCCAGCTTCACCAGCGGGATCGAGGAGGTGTTGGAGGCCAGGATCGCGTCCTGCCGGGTCACCACCTGGTCCAGCACCTGGAAGATCTCGGTCTTGACCTGCTCGTTCTCCACGACGGCCTCGATGACGAGGTCGCGGTCGGCGAACTCGCCGAGGTCGGTGGTGAAGCTGAGGCGGTCGAGGGTCTCGTCGCGCTCCGCCTCGGTGATCTTGCCGCGCTCGGCGGCCTTCGAGAGGGAGTTGTGGAGCCGGGTGCGGCCGATCTCCAGCGCCTCGCCGGTGGTCTCGGCCACCTTGACGTCGAGGCCGCTGCGGGCGCACACCTCCGCGATGCCTGCGCCCATCTGGCCACAGCCCACCACTCCGACGCGTGCAATGTCGGCCATAGAGTCCGTCACCTCGTGCCTTTCGCTGTTCTCCGTTCGGCGGCTTCCGTCTGATTCCGGGCTCCACCACGACCCCACGACGTTACTCCGCGTCCTACCGGGGATCGCCGCCCGGGGCGGTCATGCTCGGTAGGACACCCTGAATTCCGGGGCTGCGGACACGTACGGAAACGGCAGGTACGGCGAAATGCGGCAAATGGACCGACGGAAGTTCGTGACGGGTGCGGCCGGGACGGTCGCGGGGGTGATGGCCCCGGTCGCGGTGGCCGGTGACGCCGCCGCGGCCCCGCGGGGCGGTGGCGTTCCGGGCAGGCCCGGCGGGTCCCGTGATGTGGTCCGGCGCGAGCTGCGGGGCATGTGGATGGCGACGGTCGAGAACATCGACTGGCCGTCGAAGCCGGGTCTGCCGGCCGCGGAGCAGCGGGCCGGGCTGATCGCGTACCTCGACGAGGCCGTCGCCCGGCGCCTGAACGCGGTCATCCTCCAGGTCCGTCCCAGCGCCGACGCGCTGTGGCCCTCGCCGTACGAACCGTGGGCGCAGTGCCTCACCGGCGTTCAGGGCAAGGACCCCGGCTGGGACCCGCTGGGCACGGCCGTCCAGGAGGCCCACAGCCGTGGCCTGGAGCTCCACGCCTGGTTCAATCCGTACCGGGTCGCCAACCACACCGACCCCTCCCGCCTGTCGGCCGCCCACCCGGCGCGGCTGCACCCCGAGTGGGTCCTGCCGTACGGCGGGAAGCTCTACTACAACCCGGGGCTGCCCGAGGTCCGGGCGTTCGTCCAGGACGCGATGCTCGACGCGGTCCGCCGCTACGACATCGACGCCGTCCACTGGGACGACTACTTCTATCCGTACCCGGTGGCGGGCCAGACCTTCGCCGACGGTGCCGCGTACGCGAAGTACGGAGCGGGCTTCCCCGACCGGGACGCCTGGCGGCGTTCCAACACCGACAAGCTGGTACGGGAGATGTCCGAGCGGATCAAGGCGCTCAAGCCGGGCGTTCGCTTCGGCATCAGCCCCTTCGGCGTGTGGCGCAACGCCTCGACCGACCCGCTCGGCTCGCGGACCGAAGCCGGTGTGCAGACGTACGACGATCTGTACGCCGACACCCGAGGCTGGGTCAAGAAGGGCTGGATCGACCATGTCTGCCCGCAGCTGTACTGGAACATCGGCTTCGCACCCGCCGACTACGCGGCGCTGGTGCCCTGGTGGGACGACGTGGTCCGGGGCACGGGCGTCGACCTCTTCATCGGAGAGGCCCTCTACAAGTCCGGCGACCCCGCCCAGCCCGCCGCCTGGCAGGACCCGGCGGAACTGTCCCGGCACATCGACTTCGCCGCCGGACACGACCAGGTCCGCGGCCACGTCTACTTCTCGGGGAAGAGCGTGGTCACGGACCGGATCGGTGCGATGGGCCGGGTGGTGGCCGACCACTACCGGTCGCGGGCGCGCCCGCCCCGCTGACCGGCGGCTGTCACCGGGTTCCCGGGTCCCGGCCGGCGGTGTGCTGGACGACGCTGTCGGGGC
Source organism: Streptomyces sp. NBC_00385 (assembly GCF_035917155.1). Lineage (NCBI taxonomy): Bacteria > Bacillati > Actinomycetota > Actinomycetes > Kitasatosporales > Streptomycetaceae > Streptomyces > Streptomyces sp. NBC_00385. The sequence goes on from NZ_CP107951.1 coordinate 7,235,257, forward strand.
CGGGGGCGATCAGGTGTTCGTGTCCGTCCTCGAAGCGGACGCGGTACGGGGGAGTGCCCCCGTCCCCGAGCACTTCGACGATCTCGGCGACCCGGTCGTGCTGTCCCACGGTCCTGCCGTGCGTCAGCAGCCGGTCGCCCGTGTGTGCCTCCATCGGGAGTGACCTCCTCACGGGTGGCGTTCCATGTCGACAAGTCTATGACCGGCCGGCTCCGGCGCGCTGGGTGACGGCGATGCAGAGGAGGACGGCGACCGCCGCCACCGGGGCCGCCGGAGCGACCTCCTCGCCGAGCAGCAGGAAGGACCAGACGAGCGTCAGCAGGGGCTGGGCGAGCTGAAGCTGGCTGGCCCGGGCGACACCGATCTCGGCCATGCCGCGGTACCAGACGTACAGGCCGAAGAAGGTCGAGGCCACGGACACCCAGACCAGTCCGATCACCCCGTGCGCGGTCCACCGCACCGGTTCGGACGGCAACGCGAGGGCCGCGCCCGCCGCCGCGAGCGGCACGGTGAGGAGCAGCGCCCAGCCGGTCACCTGCCAGCCCGGCATCACCTTCGCCAGCCTGCCGCCCTCGGTGTACCCCGCCGCGCAGACCAGCAGCGCGCAGAACAGGTAGGCGTCCCCGGCCGACAGACCGCCGCCGCCCTGCGTCACGGTGAAGGCGATCACCACCGCGGCCCCGGCGAGGGCCGCCGCCCAGAAGGCGCGGGGAGGCCGCGATCCGGTGCGGAGCGAGGAGAACACCGCGGTGGTCAGCGGCAGGAGGCCGACCACCACGGCCGCGTGCGACGTCGTCGACGTCCGCAGAGCCAGCGTGGTCAGCAGCGGGAACCCCACCACCACTCCGCCCGCCACCACCACGAGTCCGGCCCAGTGCCGCCGCTCGGGTACCCGCACCCGGGCCGCGAGCAGCACGGCGCCGGCGATCGAGGCAGCCAGCAGGGTGCGCAGGGCCACCAGCGACCAGGGGCCGAAGCTCTCCAGGCCCCAGGCGGTGGAGGGAAAGGTCAGCGAGAAGGAGACCACTCCGAGCAGGGCGAGCAGCGTGCCGTTCCGGCCTGCCGGAACAGGACCGGGGGAGCCGGGGGCGGCGAGGGGCGAGAACCCGTTCGCCGACGGGCCGGCCGCTATCGGGGGGCCTGGAGTAGCGCTATCCTGTGCTGTCATGCAAGAGCGTAGCAGCGTCACCGAGTTGACCGCAGTGCTGCGGAGCGAGCTCAACCGCTACTCGCCAGGTGAGAAGCTGCCGTCGAGTCGCGCTCTCGTCGAACGGTTCAGGGCCAGCCCCGTCACCGTCTCACGGGCCGTCGCACAGCTCGCCGCCGAAGGGCTCGTCGTCACCCGCCCCGGATCCGGCGCGTTCCGGGCGCATCCCCGAACCGGGGCACGGCCGCCCGCCGACACCTCCTGGCAGGAGGTCTCGCTCAACGGCGACGGCGGCCCCGACGTGGTGCCCCGCACGGTCGACGCCTCCGGTCTGCTGGTCACCCTGACGCCTCCGCCCACGGGCGTCGTCGAGTTCAACGGCGGCTATCTGCACAGCTCGCTCCAGCCCGAGCGGGCGATGGCGGCGGCCCTCGCCCGGGCGGGGCGCCGCCCCGGCGCGTGGAGCCGCCCGCCCACCGACGGGCTCACCGAACTGCGGGCCTGGTTCGCCCGGGAGATCGGGCCCACGTTCACCGCGGCCGATGTGCTCATCACCGCGGGCGGCCAGAGCGCCCTGGCCACCGCGCTGCGGGCGCTCGCCCAGCCCGGCGCGCCCGTGCTCGTCGAATCGCCCACGTATCCCGGCATGCTGGCGGCCGCACGGGCCGCCGGCCTGCGGCCCGTACCCGTGCCCATGGACGCCGACGGTGTGCGGCCCGAACTGCTCGCCGCGGCCTTCGCGGCCACCGGCGCCCGCGTCCTGGTGTGCCAGCCCCTCTTCCACAACCCGACGGGCACGGTCCTCGCCGAAGCCCGGCGCGGCGAGGTCGTCCGGATCGCCAGGGAGGCGGGGGCGTTCGTCGTCGAGGACGACTTCGCCCGCCATCTCGTCCACGACGACGCGGGACCGCTCCCCGCGGCCCTGGCGGCCGACGATCCCGATGGTGCCGTCGTCCACGTCTGTTCGCTGACCAAGGCCACCTCGCCCAGCTTCCGGGTGGGTGCCCTCGCCGCCAGGGGGCCGGTCCTGGAAAGACTGCGGGCCATCCAGGTCGTGGACAGCCTCTTCGTACCCAGGCCGCTCCAGGAGGCCGCCCTGGAGCTCGTAGGCTCTCCCGCCTGGGGCCGCCATCTGCGCTCCGTCTCGGCGGAGCTGCGTATCCGGCGCACCGCCATGGTCGCCGAGCTGCGTCGCGAGCTGCCCGGCCTCGCGCTGCCCCACATTCCCGCCGGCGGCGGATACCTCTGGGTGCGGCTGCCCGAGGCGGGTGCCGGTGCGGACGAGTCCGCCATGGTCGCGGCGGCTCTGCGGGCCGGCGTCGCCATCGCGCCGGGCCGGCCCTACTTCTGCGCCGAATCCCCCTCGCCCCAGGTCCGGTTGAGCTTCGTCGCGGTCGCGGGCCTCGCCGAGATCACCGAAGGGGTGCGACGCCTGTGCGCTGCCTGGGAAGGCGTGCTCGACGCCTCGCCGGTTAGTCTCCGGCCATGACCGAAACGCCTCAGGAACGTTACGAGATCTCGTCCGACCCCGCCCGCCTGGACGCCGCCCGGATCCACAACTGGCTCTCCAACGACACCTACTGGGCCAAGGGGCGCACCCGGGAGCACCAGGACCGGGCCATCGCCGGGTCGCTCAACTTCGGCGCCTACGACCTCGCCTCCGGCGAACAGGCCGGATACGCCCGCGTGGTGACGGATCTGGCGACCTTCGCCTGGCTCTGCGACGTGTACGTCGACCCCGCGGTCCGCGGGCACGGCCTGGGCGGACGGCTCGTCGCGGCGGCGCGCGACCACCTCGTCCCGACCGGTGTGCGCAGGTTCCTGCTCGCCACGGCCGATGCGCACGGTGTGTACGAGAAGGCCGGTTTCCAGCCGCTCGACAACCCGGACCAGTGGATGGTCAAGCGCTTCCGCTGAACCGGAACCGCCTGCGGCGGCGCTCTTGACCCGCGCGGCGATCGGCTCCACGATCACGCCCATGAGTGTTCGAGTCTCGCTCGTCGCCGCGGCGCGCAGTTCCTCCCTGCTCGGCGAGCGTTTCGACGACGACCGGCCGCTCGACGAGGCCGGCTGGCACGAGGTGCAGTTCGCCGCCCCCGCCCTGGTGCCCCTTGGCGCGGCCGAACTGCGCTACTGCTCGCCGACCGCCCGCAGCCGTGCCACGGGGGAGGCGCTCGGCTTCGCGCCGCTGGTCCAGCCCGCCCTGCGCGACTGCGACATGGGCCGCTGGCGGGGCTGCACGCTCTCCGACGTCACCGCGCGCGAACCGGCCGCCGTGGACGTCTGGCTGGCGGACCCGCGCTCGGCGCCGCACGGCGGCGAACCCCTGCTCGCGTTCATCTCCCGGATCGGCAACTGGCTGGACACCCGCCCCGCCTGCGACGGCTCCATCGTCGCCGTCGCCGAACCGGCCGTCGTCCGGGCCGCCCTCGTCTACGCGCTGAAGGCCCCGCCGTCGACGTACTGGAACGTCGACGTCCGCCCGCTCTCCACCGTCACCCTCACGGGTCTGCCGCGCCGCTGGAGCTTCCGCCTGGAGACCGGGGCCCGCTGACCGGAGCCGCCCGAAAGAGAGAGTTCGGTGCCTGCCACGTCTTCCCGCCGGTCCGACCAGTCGGTATGTTGACGGGGATCCGACTCCGACCAGGCATGTCCCAGGCGAGGGAGGCCATCGTGCCGCAGATCCACGGCCACTGCGACGAACGTTTCGCCGCGGTGCGCAGCGCGTTCGAGGCGAATTTCCGCGAGCGTGACGAACTGGGCGCGGCGGTCACCGTCCTGGTCGACGGGCAGCCCGTCGCCGACCTCTGGGGAGGCTGGGCGGACGGCGCCCGCACCCGCCCCTGGGAACAGGACACCCTGGTCAACGTCTGGTCCACCACCAAGGGACCGGTCGCACTCTGCGCGCACATCCTCGCCGACCGCGGCCTGCTCGACCTCGACGCCCCGGTCGCCGCGTACTGGCCGGAATTCGCCGCAGCGGGCAAGGAGGACGTACGCGTACGTCATCTGCTCTCCCACCGCGCCGGCCTCGCGGGCCTGCGCGCACCGCACACCCTGGCGGAGCTCTACGACTGGGAGCTGACGACCGCCCGGCTCGCCGCGACCGAGCCGTGGTGGGAGCCCGGCACCCGGTCCGGCTACCACGCCCTGACGTACGGCTTCCTGGTCGGCGAGGTGATCCGGCGGGTCAGCGGACTGTTGCCGGGGGAGTTCCTCCGGCAGGAGGTGACCGGCCCGCTCGGCATCGACTTCACCGTCGGACTGCCGGAGAAGGAGGCGGCGCGCGTCGCCGAACTCGTCGTCCCCAAGGCGGACCGGGCCCGGCAGGCAGCGCTCTTCGCGCAGATGGAGCCGGTCGCCGTCGCCTCGCTGCTCAATCCGCCCACGGGAGCGGCCGCCGCCAACACCCCCGAGTGGCGGGAGGCCGAGATCCCCGCCGCCAACGGCCACGGCACGGCCCGCGCGGTCGCGTCGCTGTACGGGATCCTCGCGGGGCGCGGCAGCTCCGGCGGGCTGCGGATCCTGTCCGAGGAGGCGGCCGAACGCGTCCGCGAGGGCCAGGGCAGCTGCCGCGACCTGGTGCTGGGCGCCGGGTTCGTCCACGAGACGGAGATCGCGCTCGGCCTGTGGCTGAGCGGACCCGACGCCAGTTACGGGCCCAATCCCCGGGCCTTCGGCCACGACGGCGCGGGCGGCTCCTGCGGCCTCGCCGACCCGGAGAACGGGATCGCCCTCGGCTATGTGATGAACCGGATGGGCCCCCACATCGCGAACGACCCGCGCAAGACGGCGCTGGTCGAGGCGGTGTACGCGTCGCTGTGACCGGCCCGTACCGCCACGGCCGTATTACGGGGCGGGGAGCGGCGGGACCGACTCGCCCTCGGTGTCGATGCGGGGGAGCACCCGGTCCAGCCACCGGGGCATCCACCAGGCGCTGCGGCCCAGCAGCGTCATCACCGCGGGGACCAGCAACAGCCGCACGATCGTGGCGTCGACGAGCACGCTGACCGCCAGGCCGAGGCCCAGCATCTTGACCACGATGTTGTCGCTGATGACGAAGGCCGCGAAGACGCTGACCATGATGAGCGCGGCGCAGGTGATCACCCGCGCGGTGATCTCCAGCCCGTGTGCCACCGCGCCCTTGCTGTCCCGGGTCCGCAGCCAGGCCTCGTGCACCCGCGAGATCAGGAACACCTCGTAGTCCATGCTCAGGCCGAAGACGATGGCGAACATCATCATCGGCACGTAGCTCTCGATGGGCACGGTTCCGGAGACCCCCAGGGACGGCCCGCCCCAGCCCCACTGGAAGACCGCCACCACCACTCCGTACGAGGCGGCGATGGACAGGAGGTTGAGAACGGCGGCCTTGACGGCGACGAGGACGCCCCGGAACACGATCAGGATGATGATGAAGGCGAGCCCGACGACGACGGCGATGATCAGGGGGAGCCTGCGGGCGATGATGTCCAGGAAGTCCTCCTGGGCGGCGGTCGTGCCGGTCACATAGGCGGAGGCGGCGGTGCCCGACACGCCCTGCGGCAGGACGTCGTCCTTGAGGTGGTTGAAGAGCGTGGTCGTGCCGGCGTCCTGCGGGGCCTGTTTGGACAGGGCGGTGCCGACGAGCAGGGCCCCGTCGTCCGTCGGCTGCAGCGGGCTGACGCTGGCCGCGCCGGGTACATCGGTCAGCGCCTTCTGGAGGCTGCTCGCCAGCGCCGAGCGGTCGGCGCTCGGCACCGACCGCTGATCGACGACCAGGGTGAACGGGCCGTTCGCCCCGGGCCCGAAACCCGTGGAGATCAGGTCGAACGCGCGCCGGTCGGTGAAGCTCGTCGGATCGGCCCCGTCGTCGATGTGCCCCAGCCGGATGGAGAACAGCGGGATCGCGAGGACCCCCACCACGACCAGCCCGGCGAGCAGGAACCACCAGGGCCGCCGCTCCACCCGCTGGGCGTAGCGGTGCCAGCCGCCCACCGCCTCGGTGCCGGGCCCGGCACCTCCCTCGGCGACCGGAGGCCGTACCCGGTAGCGGTCGATCCGCCGGCCGATGAGGCCGAGCAGGGCCGGGACCAGGGTGATGGCGCCGATGACCGCGGTGATCACGGTCACCGCGGCCGCGGCCCCCAGCTTGCCGATGAAGCTCACCCGGGAGACGTACAGACCGGCCAGCGCGACGATGACGGTGCAGCCGGAGACCAGGACGGCCCGTCCGCTGGTGGCCACCGCGCTGCCGGCGGCCCGGACAGGATCGGCGCCGTCCATGACGAGCTGGCGGTGCCGGGTGATCAGGAAGAGCGCGTAGTCGATGCCGACGCCGAGCCCGATCATGGTGGCGAGCGTGGGCGAGACACTGGCGAAGGTGGTGGCCGCGGCCACCAGCGACAGACAGCTCAGCCCGACGATCACGCTGATCAGCGCCGTGAGGAGCGGGACACCGGCCGCGATGATGCTGCCGAAGCCGATGAGCAGTACCACCACCGCGACGGCGAATCCGACGGCCTCGCTGGTGAGGTCCGTGGTCTCGGGCCGGGCGAGCTCTCCCAGCGGTCCGCCGTACTCGACCTCCACACCGGCGGCGCGCAGCGGCTTCACCGCCGTGTCGACCCGGTCGAGATAGGCGTCGTCCAGCGAGGTCGGGTTCACGTCGAACCGCACGGTGATGTACCCGGTCATGCCGTCCTTGGACAGCGAGGTGGACGTCGACGAGGAGGACGTGGGCAACGGGTTCTGGGCGGAGAGGACGTGCGGCAGCTTCTGGAGGTTGCCCACCACCTGGTCGACCTGGCTCTGCACGTCGGTCAGCGGCTTCTGCGCATCGTGCAGGACCACCTGCGCCCCGGTGCCCCCCGCTGCCGGATCGTGGGCCTTCAGGAGCTCGGCGCCGGTGTTGGACTGGGTGCCCGGCAGGCTGAAGTCGTCGGAGTACGTCCCTCCGAAGGCGCTCTGCAGGACGTGCAGCCCGCCCAGGGCGACCACCCACAGCACGATCACGACGACGAAGTGGCGCGCGCACCATTCGCCCAGCCGCAGCAGCCACCCCCTTCCGGGACGGGCCGGTGGTGCGTACGTGCTGCTGCCGCTGGGCGGGACCATGGGCTCTCCCGGAGAAGGGGACCTGCCGTTGCGGAGGGTGTTGCACACCCCGGGGTCCACTTCGCGAAGGTAGAGGCCGGTGCGGCCCCCTCGGCCCGCGACACGTCCCGCGGAGTGCCCGTTCCGCCGCACGGCCGGTAGCCGCCGCGGGAGCTGTTCGCGGCCTCGCCGTGAACGGCCCCGCCGCGAACAGGCCCGGTCCGGTCAGTTCCGCTGCTGTGCGTCGACGACGAGGGTGAGCGCCTCGGTGATGGCCGCCTCCGCGGTGGCCTTGTCGATCCCCAGGCCGGTCAGCAGCCCCGCGCCGTCCTCGTGCTCCAGCAGGGCCAGCAGGATGTGCTCCGTACCGATGTAGTTGTGCCCCATGCGCAGAGCCTCCCGGAAGGTGAGCTCCAGGGCCTTGCGCGCATCGGCGTTGTACGGGATGAGCTCGGGCACCTCGCCCTCCGCGGCTGCCGGGAGCGCCTGCTCGGCGGCCTGGCGCACCGTGTCCAGGGCGATGCCCTGTGCCTTGATGAACGCCCCCGCGAGCGCCTCCGGCTCGCTGAGCAGCCCCAGCACGATGTGCTCGGTGCCGATCTCGGCGTTGCCCGCGGCGTGCGCCTCGTTCTGTGCGGCCATCACCACGTTCTTCGCGCGCACCGTGAAGCGGCTGAAGCCCTGACTGGGGTCGAGCTCGGACAGTTCGCCGGGGTCCTTGGCCACGAACCGCTTCTGGGCGGCCTGCCGGGTCACGCCCATGCTCTTGCCGATCTCCGACCAGGAGGCACCGGACCGCCGGGCCTGGTCCACGAAGTGGCCGATCAGGTGGTCGGCTACGTCACCGAGGTGGTCCGCCGCGATGACGGCGTCCTGGAGCTGGTCGAGGGCGTCGGGGTGGACCTTCTTGATGGCTGCGATGAGGTCGTCCAGACGGACGGGCTGCGTCATGCCTACGGGATTCGTCATGTGTCAACGGTAGGTTGACAGTGGGCGAGTGTCAACCTGCAGTTGACACTCGTGCTCGGTGCGTGGACGCGCGTGCGACGAGGACCCCGGGGCGTTCCGGAACCGCCCCCGTAACGACGCGACGCGCCGGCCGACGAGGTTCGTCGGCCGGCGCGTCGCGCTGACTGTGGTGCGAGCGGGTCGGGTCAGAGCGTCCCGGAGTCGGCGATGGTGACCTTCGCCTTGGTGCGGCCGCTCTGCGAACCGAGACCCTCGATCTTCGTGACCAGGTCCATGCTCTGCTGGTCGGCGACCTCGCCGAAGACCACGTGCTTGCCGTCCAGCCAGGAGGTCACGATGGTCGTGATGAAGAACTGCGAGCCGTTGGAGTTCGGGCCGCTGTTCGCCATCGAGAGGAGGCCGGGCTTGGTGTGCGCCAGCTTGAAGTTCTCGTCGTCGAACTTCGCGCCGTAGATGCTCTTGCCGCCGGTGCCGTCACCACGGGTGAAGTCGCCGCCCTGCAGCATGAACTCGGGGATGACGCGGTGGAAGGAGGAACCCTTGTAGCCGTAGCCCTGCTCGCCGGTGGCCAGCTGGCGGAAGTTCTCCGCGGTCTTGGGGACCACGTCGTCGTACAGGTTGAAGACGATCCGCCCGGCGGGCTCGTCGTTGATGGTGATGTCGAAGTAAACCTTGCTCGTCATGGAACCATCCTGACATCTGCCCGCCCGGACCCGACGGGCGGGCGCGTCCAAAGACCGCTCACGGGTGACCGGCCAGGGCATGTGGTGGACGCCCCGCCGCGTTCCGGACGGTCACACCCCCGTACTGCCGTCGATCCGCTCCCGCAACAGGTCGGCGTGGCCGCTGTGGCGGGCGTACTCACCGATCATGTGCGTGTAGATCCACCGCAGATTCACCTCACCGCCCATGAACGGGGCCGTGTCCTCCAGTGACCGCGCGGCGCAGTTGGCCCGGGACACGGCGATCTCCTCCTGCCAGCGCGCGCAGGCTCCCGCGAAGGTCTCGTCCCCGGAGAGCTCGAACCCTCCGTCGTGGCCCTCGGTTCTGGCCGGTGCCCCATGAGCGGGCGGGACGTCCTCGCCGGTCAGCACCCGGCGGAACCAGTTCCGCTCGACCTCCGTGAGGTGCTGGACGAGTCCCATCAAGGTCAGCGTCGACGGTGCCACGGAGGTCTCACGCACCTGCTCGTCGGCGAGACCGTCGCATTTCACCGCCACGGTGGCCCGGTAGAAGTCGAGCCAGGAGGCCAGGTTGGTGCGTTCGTCGGCGTTCAGGGGTGGCATCGGGCGTTCGGTGTGCGTCATGATCACCGATGCTGCCAGGAGGGTCTGACATCGAGCTGCCGCGACGTGACGCCGCGGCTGCGGCCTAAGGCCGCCGTCGGGGCTTGCCGCGCTTCGCGCCGGCGGCCCCCTTGGCGCCGCGGGCGCCCTTCGCTCCCTTGGCCCCGCCCGAACCGCCGCGGGCGTTCTTCCCCGCCGACGAACCCGCCGCGGGCTTGCGCCCGGCGCCGCTCCCCTCGGTGCGCTTCGCCTTGGTCTTCGGCTGTTCGGCGGGCGCCGTAGCGCGGCCCCGGGAGCTGTTCACGGTCCGTCCGCGGACGATCCCGATGAAGTCCTCCACCAGGTCGGTGGTCCTGTCCTCGGGCCAGGACAGGGCGATCCGCGACTCCGGGGCGTCCGACAGCGGACGGTAGGTGAGGTCCTTGCGATGGTGCAGCCGGGCGAGCGACTGCGGAACGGCGAGGACGCCCACCCCGGCGGCCACCAGCTCGACGGCATCGGCCGTCGTGGCCGGGCGCTCGATCGCGGGCTTGCCGGGGAGCTCCTCCCAGCCGAGGGTGTCGTCGAGCGGATGCAGCACGATGTCGTCGGCCAGCTCCGCCGACGAGACCTCGTCGACCGCCGCCGCCACGTGGTCCTTGGGGATCACGACGACGGTCTGCTCGGTGTACAGCGGGATCGCGCTGAGGTCCGCCCCGTCGACCGGCAGCCGTACGAAGCCCGCGTCGGCCTCGCCGGCGCGCAGCAGGGCCGGCGCGTCGGCGGCGGGTACCGCGACGAGCGTCAGGGGGATGTCCGGCAGGCGCTCGTTCCAGATCCGCACCCACTTGGTGGGTGTCACCCCGGGGACGTACGCGAGCCGGAATGAAGGGGATGCTTCCGAGCCTGTCACCCCGCCAGGTTACCGGTCGTGGTCAGAGGCGGCGCACACGCTCGATACTCTTGACCTCATGACGTCGCACCAGACCACCCAGACCATGAAGCCCGCAACCGCGGCGAAGAAACTGGGTGTGTACCTCGAGGCCACCCCCACCGAGTTCCAGGAGGGTGTCGTCTCGCGCGCCGAGCTGGCGGCCCTCCAGGCCGATCCGCCCGAGTGGCTGCAGGAACTGCGGCGCAACGGCCCGCACCCGCGGCCGGTGGTCGCGTCCAAGCTGGGCGTCTCCATCTCCGGCCTCGCCCGCGGGGGAGTCTCCGACGCGCTCACCACGGAGCAGATCGACGCGCTGAAGCAGGACAACCCCGAGTGGCTGCAGAAGGAGCGCGCCACGCAGGCGGAGGTCCGGAAGGAAACCGTACGCATCAAGGAGCGGAACGCGGAGCGCAAGGACGCGTCCTAGCGTTCGCCTCCCACCCCGAAGTCCGCCGTGGGCGGTCTCCGTTCTCCCGCAGCCCGGGACGGAGGCCGCCCACGCGTCGTTTCCGCGCAGGGGCAGGCGGTCCGGAAAACCGGATGACGGCCCACCGGACCCCGCGTACCTTGGTCCGTATGGGAACACTGTGATCGCCCCGCCCACGACCGCGTAGAGCTCCGCTCCGCCGTCGTGGTGCCGATTCGTCCATGAATCCGTTCTGTCGGCACGGCCGGGAACAGGGGCTTTCGCATGCACCCAGCACACTCCGCACAACTCTCTCTGCACGGCGTCACCAAGCGTTACGGCGAGCGCACCGTGCTGCACCACATCTCCTTCAGCCTCGCTCCGGGGGAGAAGGCCGGCGTCGTCGGCGACAACGGGGCCGGAAAGTCCACCCTGCTCCGTCTCCTCGCCGGCGAGGAGACGCCCGACGCGGGCGAGGTGTCCGTCGTCTCGCCCGGCGGTACGGGGTATCTCGCCCAGGCCATCGGGCTGGCCCCGCACGCCACCGTCCAGGACGCCGTGGACGTGGCACTGGGCGAACTGCGCACGCTCGAAGCGGAGCTGCGCCGGGCCGAGTCCGCGCTGGCCGGAGCTGCGGCCGGACCGGAACTCGACGCGGCCCTCGCCGCGTACGCACGCCTGACCGAGCAGTACGAAGCCCGCGACGGCTACGGCGCCGACACCCGGGTGGACACCGCGATGCACGGGCTCGGTCTGCCGTGGCTGTCCAGGGACCGGCCGCTGGGGACGCTCTCCGGTGGCGAGCGTTCACGGCTGGCCCTGGCCGCGACGCTCGCGTCCCGCCCGGAACTGCTGCTGCTGGACGAGCCGACCAACGATCTCGACGACCGGGCGGTCGGCTGGCTGGAGGACCATCTGCGGGCCCACCGCGGAACGGTCGTCGCGGTCACCCACGACCGCGTCTTCCTGGAGCGGATCACCGGCACGGTCCTGGAGGTCGAAGGCGGCCGGGTCTCCCGGCACGGCAACGGCTACGCCGGATACCTCACGGCCAAGGCCACCGAACGCCGGCGGCGACAGGAGCGGTACGACGAGTGGCGGGCCGAACTCGACCGCAGCCGCAGGCTCACCGAGTCCAACGTCGCCCGTCTGGACGCCATCCCGCGCAAGATGCCGAAGGCCATCTTCGGATCCGGGGCGTTCCGCGCACGGGGGCGCGCCCACGGCGCGATGAGCCGTATCCGTAACGCGAAGGAGCGCGTCGAGCGGCTCACCGCGAACCCGGTGACACCGCCGCCGGACCCGCTGTCGTTCACGGCCCGCATCGCCACCGCGGCCGGCCCCGGCGAGGCACCCGCCGCGGTCCTGGAGGACGTGGTCGTCGAGGACCGGCTGACGGTGCCGGAGCTGCGCATCGGTCCGGCCGAGCGCGTGCTGGTCACCGGCCCCAACGGCGCGGGCAAGAGCACCCTGTTGCGGGTCCTGGCCGGGGAACTCCGGGCGGACGCGGGCGCGGTGGGCGTCGCCGGGCGGGTGGGGCACCTGCGGCAGGAGGAGACGCCGTGGCCGCCGGGCCTGAGCGTGCTGGCGGCCTTCGCCCACGGCCGCCCCGGCGACCGGGACGAGCACGCCGACCGGCTGCTGTCGCTGGGCCTGTTCGAGCCGGACGCCCTGCGGCTGCGCGTCGGGGACCTCTCGTACGGCCAGCGGCGGCGCATCGAACTCGCCCGGCTGGTCAGCGAACCGGTGGACCTGCTCCTGCTGGACGAGCCGACCAACCACCTCTCGCCCGCGCTCGTCGAAGAACTGGAGGCGGCGCTGACCGGTTACGCGGGGGCGCTGGTGCTGGTCACCCACGACCGCCGGATGCGGGCGCGGTTCAGCGGCACCCGGCTGGAGTTGAAGGAGGGCACAGTCACCGGCGGGCTCGGAAAAAACAAAAGGCAGGGAGTGTGATGCCTCCCTGCCGGTTTCAAGATATAGCGCACCGGGGGCCTTGCGGCAAGGCCCCCGGTGCGCCGCAGAATGACCGGCCACGGCCGGAGTCTGCTGATCTCTTGAACGGGTGTTTCGATGATTGATGTGATCGTGGTCGGCGGCGGACCGACCGGATTGATGCTGGCCGCCGAGCTGCGGCTGCACGACGTGCACGTCGTCGTACTGGAGAAGCTGACCGGACCGACGGGGGAGTCCCGAGGGCAGGGTCTGCACGCGCGCAGCGTCGAGGTGATGGACCAGCGCGGCCTGCTGGAGCGGTTCCTGGCGGTGAGCGAGAAGTTCCAGGTCGGCGGCCTCTTCGGCGGAATCGCCACGGCGTGGCCGGACGGGCTGGACACGGCCCACCCCTACGGCCTCGCCACCCCGCAGCCGGTCACCGAGCGGCTTCTCGAGGAGCGGGCGGCCGAACTCGGTACGGAGATCCGGCGCGGCTGCGAAGTGGTCGCGTTGAGCCGGTCCGAAGAGGGGGACGAAGCCGGTGTGACCGTCGGACTGGCGGACGGCACACGGCTGCGCTCGCGCTACCTCGTCGGCTGCGACGGCGGCCGCAGCACGGTGCGCAAGCTGGCCGGGATCGGTTTCCCCGGTGAGGCTGCCACGGTCGAGACGCTGCTGGGCGAGATGGAGGTGACCGAGGACCCCGAGAAGATCGCCGCCGTCGTCGCGGACGTCCGCAGGACCCAGCTGCGGTTCGGCGTCGGCCCGGAGAAGGACGGGGTGTGCCGCGTCGTCGTGCCCGCCGACGGGGTCTCCGAGGACCGTACGTCCCCGCCGACGCTGGCGGACTTCCAGCAGCGGCTCCGGGCGGTCGCGGGCACCGACTTCGGAGTGCACTCGCCGCGCTGGATGTCCCGGTTCGGCGACGCCACCCGACAGGCCGAGCACTACCGCGCCGGCCGGGTGCTGCTGGCCGGAGACGCGGCGCACATCCATCCGCCGACCGGCGGGCAGGGGCTCAACCTCGGTGTCCAGGACGCGTTCAACCTCGGCTGGAAGCTGGCCGCCGAGGTCCACGGCCGGGCACCGGCGGGCCTGCTGGACAGCTATCACTCCGAACGGCACCCGGTGGGCGCCGCCGTGCTGGACCACACCCGTGCGCAGATCACGCTCCTGGGGACCGACCCGGGTGCGACCGCGCTGCGGGCGCTGTACACGAAGCTGATGGGCTTCGAGGAGGTGAACCGGTACATGACGGGCATGATCACCGCGCTCGACATCCGTTACGACGTCGGCGAGGGCCACGCGCTGCTCGGCCGCCGGATGCCGGACGTGGAGCTGAAGGACGGACGACGCCTCTACTCGCTGATGCACCGAGGGCGTGGGCTGCTCGTCGACCGGACGGGCCGGCTCTCGGTGGCGGGCTGGGCGGACCGGGTCGACCACATCGCCGACGCCGGCGATGAGGGCGCCGGCGACGGCCTCGGCGCGCCCGCGGTCCTGCTGCGTCCGGACGGCCATGTGGTGTGGGCCGGTGACGACCAGCAGGAGCTGCTCGGCCGGCTGCCCCGGTGGTTCGGCGCCGCCGCCCGCTGAGCCCGGGGCCGGTGCACGGCCGGTGTCCCGCCCCCGGCGCCCGGCGGGGGCGGGAGCGGGACACGTAGGTCCGTGCAGTGGGTCAGGAGGCGACGAAGCGCGCGATCTGGCCCAGCACGACCGTGTCCGTCAGGTACCCGATGTGGGTCTGGCAGAGCACGTTGTTGTTCGTCGCGCCACTCAGCCGGGTGCTGGTGTACGGGAGGATGACGCCGTCGCACGCGGAGTACCAGCTGGCGTACTTGGTGTCGCCCGGGGTCTCGTCGCCCGCGCTGATCTGGGAGATGAAGGAGGATCCCGGGTACATCTGCTGGCAGGTCGTGTAGATCAGGCAGGCACTGGCGAACGTCGTTCCGTGGTTCGCGCCCGCGATGGACGCGAGGTGGCTGACGCTGCTGTGGCCGCCCAGGACCTTCAGGTAGTACTGGCTGACCAGGCCGCCCATCGAGTGGTTGACGATCGCGACCTTGCTCGCACCGGTCTGCGACTTCACGTTGTTGACGAAGGTCGCCAGGCCCTGGGCGTTGGTGATGTTGTTGCCGTACGAGTTGTACTCGTAGGCGAAGAGCTTGGAGCTCGACCAGCCGTTGAGCTGGAAGACGCTTCTGGCGGTGACCCAGTTGGAGGCGTTGCCGGTGTACCCGTGGACGAAGACGACCGGGGTGCTGGTCGACAGCGGCTGAACGGCTGCTTGCGCGGACTGCGGCGCCGAGGTGGCCCGGGGCTCGGCCGCGCCGGCCGCCGACGTCGAGCCGAACAGGGTGAACGCGACCGTGACGGCCGCGAGGACGCCGAGAAGCCGGCGGGGTGAACGACGACGCATGGGAGCACTCCTGACAGGGGTATGGGGGTGTGGGGATGCGGATGCCTGCTTGGATCAGGGTCGGGGCGCGGGGCTCGGGCGGCATCGGTGATTTCACCGGTGTTCGTGAGCGGCCGGGTCCGCACACCGGGGCGGGGCCGTCACCCGGCGTACCTGTGCCCGGGCCGCATGCCACCGGATGATCGCAAGTCTTTGCATAAAAGTGCAGGCTTGCGTATAGTCATGCCATCGACGAGGAGGATTTCGATGGTGGTACGTGCAGCGGTGGCAGGGGCGAGCGGATACGCCGGCGGGGAGCTGCTCCGCCTTCTGCTGGTCCACCCGGAGGTCGAGATCGGGGCCCTCACAGCGAACTCCAACGCGGGCCAGCCGCTCGGCGCCCTGCAGCCGCATCTGCGGCCACTGGCCGGCCGGGTGCTGCAGCCGACCACCCCCGAGGTGCTCGCCGGGCACGACGTGGTCTTCCTCGCTCTGCCGCACGGGCAGTCCGCCGCCGTGGCGGAGCAGCTCGGTGACGACGTGCTCGTGGTCGACATGGGGGCCGACTTCCGGCTCAAGGACGCCGCGGACTGGGAGAGGTTCTACGCCTCACCGCACGCCGGCACCTGGCCCTACGGTCTGCCCGAGCTGCCCGGCGGACGGGCGGCGCTGGCGGGGAGCAGGCGCATCGCGGTGCCCGGCTGCTACCCGACCGCCGTCTCGCTGGCGCTCTTCCCGGCGTACGCGGCCCAGCTCGCCGAGCCCGAGGCCGTGATCGTCGCCGCTTCCGGGACCTCCGGCGCCGGCAAGGCGGCCAAGCCGCATCTGCTCGGCTCCGAGGTGATGGGCAACATGTCGCCGTACGGCGTCGGCGGTGTCCACCGGCACACGCCCGAGATGATCCAGAACCTCAGCGCCGCCGCCGGCGAACCGGTCACCGTGTCGTTCACCCCGACCCTCGCCCCGATGCCCCGCGGCATCCTCGCCACGTGCAGCGCGAAGGCGAAGCCCGGCGTGAGCGCCGAGTCCCTGCGCGCCGCGTACGAGAAGGCCTACGCGGACGAGCCGTTCGTCGACCTGCTCCCCGAGGGGCAGTGGCCCGCGACCGCCTCCGTGTACGGCTCCAACGCCGTCCAGATCCAGGTCGCGTACGACGAGGCGGCCGGCCGGATCATCGTGATCAGCGCCATCGACAACCTCGCCAAGGGCACCGCGGGCGGGGCCCTGCAGAGCATGAACATCGCCCTCGGACTCCCCGAGGACACCGGACTTTCCACGATCGGAGTGGCACCGTGAGCGTCACGGCAGCACAGGGATTCTCCGCGGCGGGCATCGCCGCGGGAATCAAGGAGAGCGGCAACCCGGACCTGGCCCTCGTGGTCAACAACGGTCCGCGTCGTGCCGCCGCGGGCGTCTTCACCTCCAACCGTGTCAAGGCCGCTCCCGTCCTCTGGTCGGAGCAGGTACTCAAGGGCGGCGAGGTCTCCGCCGTCGTCCTCAACTCCGGCGGAGCCAACGCCTGTACGGGACCGCAGGGCTTCCAGGACACCCACGCCACCGCCGAGAAGGCGGCCGAGGTCCTCGAAGGCCACAGCGCCGGTGAGATCGCCGTCGCCTCGACCGGGCTCATCGGCCTGCTGCTCCCCATGGACAAGCTGCTGCCCGGCATCGAGAAGGCCGCGGCGGCCCTGAGCGAGCACGGCGGCGAGAAGGCCGCCATCGCCATCAAGACCACCGACACCGTCCACAAGACGGCCGTCGCCGGCGGCGAGGGCTGGACCGTCGGCGGCATGGCCAAGGGCGCGGGCATGCTCGCCCCCGGCCTGGCCACGATGCTCGTCGTCCTCACCACCGACGCCGACGTCGCCGCCCCCGCGCTCGACGCCGCGCTGCGCGACGCCACCCGGACCACCTTCGACCGGGTCGACTCCGACGGCTGCATGTCCACCAACGACACCGTGCTCCTGCTCGCCTCCGGGGCGAGCGGCATCACCCCGGAGCGGGGGGAGTTCGCCGAGGCCGTACGGGCCGTCTGCGACGACCTCGCCCGGCAGCTGATCGGTGACGCGGAGGGCGCCTCCAAGGACATCCGGATCGAGGTCGTGAACGCCGCGACCGAGGACGACGCCGTGGAGGTGGGCCGCTCCATCGCCCGTAACAACCTCCTCAAGTGCGCCATCCACGGCGAGGACCCCAACTGGGGCCGGGTGCTCTCCGCCATCGGCACGACGAAGGCGGCCTTCGAGCCGGACGAGCTGAACGTCGCCATCAACGGCGTCTGGGTCTGCAAGAACGGCGGAGTCGGCGAGGACCGCGACCTCGTCGACATGCGCTACCGGGAGGTCAGGATCACCGCCGACCTCGCCACGGGCACCGAGTCGGCCGTCATCTGGGCCAACGACCTCACCGCGGACTACGTCCACGAGAACAGCGCGTACAGCTCATGACCACCGCGCGGAAGCACACCGCACTCCCGAAGGCGCAGATCCTCATCGAGGCGCTGCCCTGGCTGACCCGGCACAACGGCAAGACCGTCGTCATCAAGTTCGGCGGCAACGCCATGATCGACGAGGAGCTGAAGGCCGCCTTCGCCCAGGACGTCGTCTTCCTGCGGCACGCCGGCCTCAAGCCCGTCGTCGTGCACGGCGGCGGCCCGCAGATCAGCGCCCAGCTCGACAAACAGGGCCTGGTCAGCGAGTTCAAGGCCGGTCTGCGCGTCACCACGCCCGAGGCGATGGACGTCGTACGGATGGTGCTCGCCGGGCAGGTCCAGCGCGAGCTCGTCGGTCTGCTCAACCAGCACGGTCCGCTGGCCGTGGGCATGACCGGTGAGGACGCCCACACCATCACCGCGATCCAGCACCGCCCCGTGATCGACGGCGAGGCCGTCGACATCGGCCGGGTCGGCGAGATCACCGCGATCGACACCGGGGCCATCCAGGCGCTGCTGGACGACGGCCGCATCCCGGTCATCTCCTCCATCGCCCGCTCGGCGGAGGACAACCACGTCTACAACGTCAACGCCGACACCGCGGCCGCCGCCCTGGCCGCCGCGCTGAACGCCGAGACGCTGATGGTCCTCACCGACGTCGAGGGCCTGTACGAGGACTGGCCCAACAGCGACGACGTGATCAGCCGCCTCACCGCCACCGAGCTGGAGAAGCTCCTGCCGGAACTCTCCAGCGGCATGGTGCCCAAGATGCAGGGCTGCCTGCACGCCGTGCGCAACGGCGTGGAGACGGCCCGCGTCATCGACGGCCGGGTCCAGCACTCGATCCTGCTGGAGATCTTCACCGACGAAGGAATCGGCACGATGGTCGTGCCCGACGCACAGGGGGAAGCATGACCAACGCCGAGCTCTCGCAGCGGTGGCAGCACGCGCTGATGGACAACTACGGCACCCCGAAGCTGTCCCTCGTCCGCGGCGAAGGCGCCCATGTGTGGGACGCCGACGGCACCCGGTACCTCGACTTCGTCGGCGGCATCGCGGTGAACGCCCTGGGCCACGCCCACCCCGCGGTCGTCGAGGCGGTCTCCACCCAGATCGCCTCCCTCGGCCACGTCTCCAACCTCTTCGTCGCCGAGCCGCCCGTGGCGCTCGCCGAACGGCTCCTCCAGCTCTTCGGCCGCACCGGCAAGGTCTACTTCTGCAACTCGGGCGCCGAGGCCAACGAGGCCGCGTTCAAGATCGGCCGGCTGACCGGACGTACCCACATGGTCGCCACCGACGGCGGCTTCCACGGGCGGACCATGGGAGCCCTCGCGCTCACCGGCCAGCCGAAGAAGCGCGAACCGTTCGTCCCGCTGCCCGGTGATGTCACGCACGTCCCGTACGGGGACGTCGAGGCGCTGCGGTCCGCGGTGACCACCGACACCGCGCTGCTCGTCATCGAGCCCATCCAGGGCGAGAACGGCGTGGTCGTGCCGCCCAAGGGTTACCTGGAGGCGGCCCGCGAGATCACCCGGGCCACCGGCACCCTCCTCGTCCTCGACGAGGTGCAGACCGGCATCGGCCGGTGCGGCACCTGGTTCGAGCACCAGGCCCACCAGGGCGTGGAGCCCGACCTGGTCACACTCGCCAAGGGGCTGGGCGGCGGACTGCCGATCGGCGCCACGGTGGCGTTCGGCGCGGCTGCCGACCTGCTCGCACCCGGCCAGCACGGCACGACGTTCGGCGGCAACCCCGTCGCCTGCGCCGCCGGTCTCGCGGTCCTGGACACCCTGGCCGCCGACGGTGCGCTGGACAACGTGAAGCGGCTCGGCGAGCGGATCCGCAACGGCGTGGAGGGCCTCGGGCACCCCCTGGTCTCCCACGTCCGGGGCTCCGGCCTGCTGCTGGGTATCGTGCTCACCGAGCCCCTCGCACCCCAGGTGCAGCAGGCGGCTCAGGGAGCCGGACTCCTGGTGAACGCACCCGCCCCCGATGTCGTACGGCTGATGCCGCCGCTGATCATCGGTGAGGCGGACGTGGACGCGTTCCTCCAGGCACTGCCCGGTGCCCTCGACGCGGCATACGGGGACGGACGATCCGGGGCAGGACGCACCGGAGAATGAGGCGACGACGATGACCGAGGCGCAGGAAACCGAGCACGGCGGGCCGTCCGTGCCGCAGACCCGCACCGCACGCCACCGCCGGATCGTGGACATCCTGAACCGGCAGCCGGTGCGCTCGCAGAGCCAGCTGGCCAAGCTCCTCGCGGACGACGGGCTGAGCGTCACCCAGGCGACGCTCTCCCGGGACCTGGACGAGCTGGGCGCGGTGAAGATCCGCAACACCGGCGGCGAGCTGATCTACGCGGTGCCGAGCGAGGGCGGATTCCGTACCCCGCACGCACCGCTGGGCGGCTCCGCCAAGGAGGAGCGGATGCGCCGTCTCTCCGCCGAACTGCTGATCTCGGCGGAGGCCTCGGCCAACCTCGTCGTGCTGCGTACGCCTCCGGGCGCCGCCCAGTTCCTCGCCTCGGCGATCGACCAGGCCGAGCTGCACGACATCCTCGGCACCATCGCCGGTGACGACACGCTCATGCTGATCAGCCGGGACCCGGCCGGCGGGCAGGCGCTCGCCGACCATCTGCTGCGGCTCGCACAGAACGACCGCTGACGAGCGGTCAGTACCGGGTGATCGCGGTCGGGCCCGAGCGGGTCCCGATCGCGATATGCGGACGACGGACCGGATCGGCCCAGGCCAGGATCCGGTCCATCGCGGCCGCCGGCACGGAGACACAGCCGGCGGTCGCGCCGCGTCCGTCGACATGGAGGAAGATCCCGGCGCCGCGTCCCCGTACCGGCCGGTCGTAGTTGAAACCGATGACGAGGGCACGCGCGTACTGCGTCGGGTACGTGATCAGGTGCTCGGCCTCGTCCGCCCGGCAGTCGGCGGGACGCGGCTCCACCCACCGGTTGTAGGCCCGCGACGCGTTGTCCTGACACCACCACGACCGGTCGCCGACCCGGCGGTACGGATAGCGCGTCCCGGGTCGGGCCGCCTCGACCCCGAAGGCGTACGGCAGTGCGTACAGCCCGGTGGGCGTCGTGTCCGTGCCCTGCTCGCGCGAAGCGCCCTCGGCCAGCCCGTTCGCCCCGAACCGCGCGGGCGCCGACCCGGCCGCCACCCATCGGCCGCCCCGCAGACTCCACCAGGTGACCGTGCCCGTGGTGGAGGCGGTACCGGGCGCCTCGGCCGTGATCAGCTGGCTGCCGCCGCCCGTGTCGGCCAGCCGCCACGGCAACGGCGCCGCCACCGGGGGCCGGGCTCCGACGAGACCGGCGAGAGCGAGCAGGACCGAACCGGTCACCAGGACCGACCGGCACACGGGGGGCGGGTGAAGGAGCGCGGCAGATGCGCGTGCCCAGCCCCGCGACGCCGCCCCCCATGTGCCGGTCGGTCCAAGTCTGCGCATGCTCCGGACCGTAGACCGCCCGCCGCCCGGCCACCTGCCGACCTGCTCCGTACGGCCCAGCCGCTCAGGGGCCAGGGCGGTGGGACGCGTACCCCGCCGCCCGCGACAGCCGCTGCGCCGCCACCCGCACCGCCCGCGGCCGGTCGCGCGCGTTCCGCGGGGCGCCCCGTCGCCAGCTTTGACAAAACATACAGAGGACCGCATAGTTATGCCTGTTAGTGATTGCGGCAGTGGCTGCACCGTGGAGCGCGCCGTGAGCAGGCGTCCGTGACCGAGGGTGCCGCACTCGCACGGGCAAGCGGTCGCACATCCAACCCCCTGGTTCTTCCGAGGAGCACGCAGTGAGCAACGGCAACGGCAACGGCGACGTACGTCTCTGGGGCGCCCGCTTCGCGGACGGTCCGGCCGAGGCGCTGGCCAGGCTGTCCGCGTCCGTCCACTTCGACTGGCGGCTCGCGCCGTACGACATCGCCGGCTCCCGCGCCCACGCGCGCGTCCTCAACAAGGCGGGCCTGCTCACCGAGGACGAGCTGAAGCGGATGACCGCCGGGCTCGACCAGCTGGAAGCAGACGTCGCGGACGGCTCCTTCACCGGGACGATCGCCGACGAGGACGTCCACACCGCTCTGGAGCGCGGGCTGCTGGAGCGGCTCGGCCCCGATCTCGGCGGAAAGCTGCGTGCCGGACGGTCCCGCAACGACCAGATCGCCACGCTCTTCCGGATGTACCTGCGCGACCACGCCCGCATCATCGGCGGACTGATCGCCGGGCTCCAGGACGCCCTCGTCGGCCTCGCCGAGGCCCACCCGGACGTGGCCATGCCCGGCCGTACGCACCTCCAGCACGCCCAGCCGGTGCTCTTCGCCCACCACGTCCTGGCACATGTGCAGTCCCTGTCCCGGGACGCGGAGCGACTGCGGCAGTGGGACGAGCGGACCGCGGTGTCCCCGTACGGCTCCGGGGCCCTCGCCGGTTCCTCGCTCGGGCTCGACCCCGAGGCGGTCGCGGCCGACCTCGGCTTCGAGCACGGTTCGGTGGGCAACTCCATCGACGGAACGGCCTCGCGGGACTTCGTCGCCGAGTTCGCCTTCATCACCGCGATGATCGGCGTCAACCTCTCCCGGATCGCCGAGGAGATCATCATCTGGAACACGAAGGAGTTCTCCTTCGTCACCCTGCACGACGCCTTCTCCACCGGCTCCTCGATCATGCCGCAGAAGAAGAACCCCGACATCGCCGAACTGGCACGGGGCAAGTCCGGACGGCTCATCGGCAACCTGACCGGCCTCATGGCCACGCTCAAGGCCCTGCCGCTCGCGTACAACCGCGACCTCCAGGAGGACAAGGAGCCGGTCTTCGACTCCTGTGACCAGCTCGAAGTCCTGCTCCCCGCCTTCACCGGCATGATGGCCACCCTCACCGTCAACCGCGCGCGCATGGAGGAGCTGGCCCCGGCGGGGTTCTCGCTCGCCACCGACATCGCCGAGTGGCTGGTCAAGAAGGGCGTGCCCTTCCGGGTCGCCCACGAGGTCGCCGGTGAGTGCGTCAAGGAGTGCGAGCACCACGGCATCGAGCTCGACGAGCTGACCGACGAGCAGTTCGCGAAGATCTCCGAGCACCTCACCCCCGAGGTCCGTACGGTCCTCAACGTGGCCGGTGCGCTCGCCTCCCGCAACGGGCGCGGCGGTACGGCTCCCTCGGCCGTCGCCGTCCAGCTGGCAGAGCTCAAGGCGGACCTGGCGGCCCAGCACGCCTGGGCGGCCGCCCGCGGGTAGCCGCGGGTGCATCGCGGGCTACGTTGGGGGTAGGGGAGATTCCTGCCGACGACGAGGAGCCCGCGATGCCGTTCGCCCGACTGACCACAGCGACCACTCCGACCGCTCACATCGGGCTCGGCCTCGCAGCGGTCGGCAGGCCCGGCTACATCAATCTCCACCGCGACCGCGACCTGCCCGGCGAGCGGACCGTCGAGGACCTGCGCGCCCGGACGCACGAGCTGCTGGACGCGGCCTACGCGCAGGGCGTCCGGTACTTCGACGCCGCCCGTTCCTACGGCCGCTCGGAGGAGTTCCTCGGTGACTGGCTGACCGCCCGGCCAGAGGTCCGCGACGTCGTCGTCGGAAGCAAGTGGGGTTACACGTACACCGCCGGCTGGAGCGTCGACGCCGAGGCGCACGAGGTCAAGGACCACAGCCCCGCCACGTTCGACCGCCAGCGCGCCGAGACCGGCGAGCTGCTCGGGGACCGGCTCGACCTCTACCAGATCCACTCGGTGACCCCCGACAGCCCGGCGCTCACAGACAAGGAACTGCACGCCCGGCTCGCCGCGCTCGCCGCGGACGGGGTCAGCGTCGGCCTCTCCACCAGCGGACCGGCCCAGGCCGAAGCGATCCGCGCCGCCCTCGCCGTCACGGTGGACGGCGAACCCCTCTTCCGTACCGTCCAGGCCACCTACAACGCCCTGGAGACCTCGGCCGGACCGGCGCTCGCCGAGGCCCATGCCGCCGGGCTCACCGTCATCGTCAAGGAAGCCATGGCCAACGGCCGGCTCGCGGGAACGGAGGCGCCCGCCGCGATGCGGGAGATCGCCGCCGAGGAAGGGCTGGGCAGCGACGCGGTCGCGCTGGCGCTGGTGCTGCACCAGCCCTGGGCCGGTGTCGTGCTCTCCGGCGCGGCGACCGTCACCCAGCTCGCCGGCAACCTCCACGCGGCCGTCCTCGACCTCGACGAGGAACGCAGGGCCGGGCTGGACGCGCTGGTCGAGGAGCCGGAGGCGTACTGGCGGCACCGCGCGTCGCTCCCGTGGAGCTGAGCCTTCCCCGTACTCCTGTCACATCGCACCGCTCCGGTACGTCAGCGTGGTGACGGGGTGACGGCACACGACGCAGGAGGACGGCTGTGGACGGAAACGAGTTCCTGGCGGCACGGTTCGAGGAGAACCGGAGCCATCTCAAGGCGGTCGCCTACCGGATGCTCGGCTCCGACAGCGAGGCGGAGGACGCCGTCCAGGAGGCCTGGATCCGTCTCGGCCGCTCCGACAGTGCGGCGATCGGCAACCTGGGCGGCTGGCTGACCACCGTGGTCGGCCGGGTCTGCCTGGACATCCTGCGCTCGCGCCGGACCCGCCGGGAGGAACCCCTGGAGGCCGGCGAGCCGGATGCGCACCGGCCCGGCCGCACGCTGGGGCCACAGCCGGGCGCCGACCCGGAGCAGCAGGCGCTGATGGCCGACTCGGTGGGCCTCGCCCTGCTCGTCGTGCTCGAGACGCTGGAACCGGCCGAGCGCCTGGCCTTCGTGCTGCACGACATGTTCGCGGTGCCCTTCGACGAGATCGCCCGGATCGTGGACCGCACCCCGGCCGCCGCCCGGCAGCTCGCCAGCCGGGCCCGCCGCCGGGTCCAGGGCGCCGACCCGGTGCCCGACCCGGACGCGGTCCGCCGGCGGGAGGTCGTCGACGCGTTCCTCGCCGCCGCCCGCAGCGGCGACTTCGACGCGCTCGTCGCCGTGCTCGACCCGGATGTCGTGGCCCGGTCCGAAGGGGCGGCCGGAGCCGCCTCGCTCGTGCGCGGGGCCGCGAACGTGGCCCGGCAGGCCATCATGTTCGCCCCGTACGGCCGGTCGGCGCGGTTCGCCCTGCTCGACGGCGCCCCGGCCGTCGTCTCGGAGGTGGAGGGGCGGCGCTTCTCGGTCATGCGGTTCACGATCGAACGCGGAAAGGTGGTCGAGCTGTTCGTGATCAACGACCCGGCGCGGCTGCCCGGGCTCGACCTGGTCCTCCTCGGCGACTGAGCGAAGGGCGGGCGGGGGCGGTCAGCCGGACGTTCCCCGGCCGTCCGCCCACGCGGCCAGCGTGTCGAAGTCGGCCCGCTCCAGGCCGATCCGCGGATCCGTCGTCAGCAGCAGGCTCGCGCCGCCCGCACCCTGCTCGGCGACCCACGCCCGGTCCCGGTCGGTGATCTCGTCGTCGACCCATGCGAACGGCCGCCCGGCCGCGTACTCCACGACGTACCGCGTCTTCCAGTACGTCCCGGCCGGTGCGGCGCCGTGCATGTCCGGCCAGTCGATGTACGGCAGCCGAGGCAGCCCCAGACGCGGCCCGATCCACTCGTTCGCCTCGTCCTTCCAGGTGGTCGCCCAGATCAGCTCGTAGCGGCCGGCCAGCGCGAGCAGCTCCCCGCCGTGCTCCGGGTTGAGCAGAACGGGCAGGGCCGCGCCCTCGGTCCACCCTGACGGCCGCATGAGATGCCTGGTGTATCCGTCCGGCGTGCGGCGGCGGGAGAGCGCTGCGTACGGATTGAGCGGACCGTCGATGTCGATCAGCAGCAGCGGCTTCATGCGGACATGGTCCTCCGCGCACGGTGAGCGGCGCGAGCCCATTTCCGGTGAGACGTTAGTGTCTCGTATGAGTTAGTGTCGTCTCATGACTCTTGATCGTGAGCAGGTGCTGCGCAGCGCCGCCGCCCTGCTGACCCGCAAATCGACGGCCACGATGGACGAGGTGGCCAAAGCCGCCGGTATCGGCCGCGCCACCCTGCACCGGCACTTCGCCGGACGGGACGCACTGGTCAGGGCGTTGGAGGAGCTGGGGATCCAGGAGTTCGAAGCGGCCCTCGACGCCGCGGTGCTGGACGAGGGCACCTCGCAGGAGGCGCTGCGCCGGTTCGTCGCCGCGATCGAGCCCAGCGCCGGGCTCCTCTCCTTCCTCGTGACCGAGAATCAGCTCTTCGAGGGCGACGGACAGAACGACGGCTGGGACCGGCTGGACGCCCGCGTCGCCGCGTTCTTCCGGCGCGGCCAGGAGCGCGGCGAGATCCGCATCGACCTGACCCCGGCCTGGCTGACCGAAGCGCTCTACGGGCTCATCAGCAGCGCCGCGTGGGCCGTTCAGGCGGGCCGGGTGGCCGGACAGGACTTCGCGTACATGATCGTCGAGTTGCTGCTCGGCGGCGCACGCCGGAGCGTGGAGCAATGAGCAGCATGGAACAGCAACCGGAGCCCGCGCCCGAGCTGTACCGCCCCGGGCGGTGGATCGCGCTGTCCGTGCTCGTGCTCGCGGTGCTGCTGGTGGCCATCGACGCCACCGTGCTGGGCCTCGCGACCCCGTTCCTCAGCGAGGACCTCGAACCGACCGGCACCCAGCTGCTCTGGATCGGCGACGTCTACTCCTTCGTCATCGCCGGGCTCCTGGTCTCGATGGGCAGCCTCGGCGACCGGATCGGCCGTAAGAAGCTGCTGTTGTGCGGTGCCACCGCCTTCGGCGCGGTCTCGGTGCTCAACGCGTACGCGAACACGCCCGAGATGATGATCCTGGCGCGGGCCCTGCTCGGTGTCGCCGGCGCCACCCTGATGCCGTCCACCCTCGCCCTGATCCGCAACCTCTTCCACGACGCGCGGGAGCGCAGCCTCGCCATCGGTATCTGGGGCGCGATGGCCTCGGCGGGCGCGGCCGTCGGCCCCGTCGTCGGCGGATTCCTGCTGGAGCACTTCTGGTGGGGCTCGGTCTTCCTGATCAACGTGCCGGTCATGGCGGTACTCGTCGTGGTCGGCATCAAGATGATCCCCGAGTCGAAGAACCCCGCACCCGGACCCTGGGACCTGCTGAGCGTGGCGCTCTCCCTGGTCGGCATGATCGGGGTCGTCTACGCCATCAAGGAGCTCGCCGCACACGGCGGAAGCTGGGAGGTCGCCCTCTCGGGCCTGGGCGGCCTGGCGTTGCTCATCTGGTTCGTACGCCGGCAGTTCCGGCTTCCCGCCCCGCTGCTCGACATGCGGCTCTTCCATCACCGGGGATTCTCCGGCGCGGTGCTCGCTGACCTGCTGACCATCCTCGGCCTCTCCGGCCTGGTCTTCTTCCTCTCCCAGTTCCTGCAACTGGTCCAGGGGCGCGGACCGCTGGAGGCAGGACTCGCCGAACTTCCCGCCGCGGTCGGTGCGGTCACGGCCGGTCTGCTGGCCGGGACCACCGCCCGCCGCTACTCCGTACGCGTCGTGGTGACCGGGGGCCTCGCCGGGATCGGCCTGTCACTGGCCGCGGTCTCCGCCGTCCACAAGGACACCGCCTATCCGCTGATCGGCGCGCTCCTGCTGGTCGTCGGCGTGGGGGCGGGCTTCGCCTTCACGGTCACCTCCGACGTGATCCTCTCCAGCGTCCCGAAGGAGCACGCCGGATCCGCGTCCGCGGTCTCCGAGACGGCGTACGAGCTGGGAGCCGCCCTCGGCATCGCCCTGCTCGGCTCCATCGTCACCGGGGTGTACCAGGGCTTCAACGCCCCCGCCGGAACCCCGCCGGACATCGCGGCGGCCGCCCACGAGTCGCTGGGCGGCGCGGTCGAGGCGGCCGAGGCGCTGCCCGAACCGGAGGCGACGACCCTGGTCTCCGCCGCCCAGGACGCCTTCGTCGACGGGCTGGGGGCCGCCTCCGCCATCGGCGCGGTGGTGCTGATGGCGACGGCGGTCGCCGCCTGGTTCCTGCTGCGCGGCCAGGAGCTGGAGGAAGGCATCGTGCACGACTGACGCGGGCACGCGGAAGGGCCCGTACCGCCGACCGGGGTACGGGCCCTTCCCATGTTTCTGTGTGCCGCGCCGTCGGGCTCCGGCTCAGGCGGCCTTGGCCTTCGTCGCATACATGTCGACGTACTCCTGGCCGGACAGCCGCATCACCTCGGCCATCACGGAGTCCGTCACCGCCCGCAGCACATAGCGGTCGCGGTCCATGCCCTCGTAACGCGAGAACTCCATCGGCTCACCGAAGCGGACCGTGACCTTGCCGGGCCTCGGCAGACCGGCGCCGCCCGGCTGCAGCTTGTCCGTACCGATCATCGCGAAGGGCACCACCGGAGCCCCCGTCATCAGCGTCAGGCGCGCGATGCCCGTACGGCCCCGGTAGAGGCGGCCGTCGGGGGAGCGAGTGCCCTCCGGGTAGATCGCGAAGGCGTTGCCCTCCTCCAGGATCCGGCGGCCCGTCATGAGTGCCGCGACACCGCCGCGGCCGCCGTCCCGGTCCACCGGGATCATGCCGACACCCGTGAAGAACCAGGCCATCAGCCGGCCCTTGAACCCCTTGCCCGTGACGTACTCGTCCTTGCCGATGAAGAACACCGGACGGTCGCAGCAGATCGGCATGATCATCGAGTCGATGAACGTCAGGTGGTTGCCCGCCAGGATCACCGGCCCGGAGCCCGGAATGTTCTCGATGCCCTCCATCCGCGGACGGAACATCAGACGCAGGATCGGTCCGAGCACTGCCTTGATGAGTGCGAGTCGGGACAACGGTTCCTCCGGTGTAGTGGCCGGGCCGGCCGAGGCGACGGATGGTGAGGGTCCATGCAGGTGAGGACGATACTCGCGGGTACTCGCTGATCGCACATCGGGTTCACTCAGTGGATACGCAGTGTTGACGTGTGTTTGCGCCATGTTCGCCCGGATGGCGCCGTCCGGACCGCACCGCTGCCTACGCTCGGTCCTCGCCCGACAGGTGCCGGACATCACATGCGAGGAGCATTCATGACAGAGCGTGCGCAGGCCCGTCCCGGACGACGGACCGTCATGGGCGTGGGGGCCGCCGTACTCGGCACCGCCGCCCTCGGAGTCACCGGAACGGCGCAGGCGGCAGGCAGGTCCGGCGGGCGCGGCGGTCACCGCCTCGACCTGCCGGTGCCGACCGTCATCGGACACCGCGGCACCAGCGGATACCGCCCCGAGCACACGCTCGGCTCCTACCAGCTGGCCCTCGACATGGGTGCGCACATCATCGAGCAGGACGTGGTGCCGACCAGGGACGGCCATCTCGTATGCCGTCACGAGAACGACATCACCGCCACGACCGATGTCGCCGCCCACCCCGAGTTCGCGAGCCGCCGGACGACGAAGAAGGTCGACGGCGTCTCCCTGACCGGCTGGTTCACCGAGGACTTCACCCTCGCCGAGCTGAAGACGCTGCGGGCCAAGGAGCGCATCCCCGGCAACCGCCAGAAGAACACGCTGTACGACGGCCGCTGGGAGGTCCCCACCTTCGAGGAGGTCCTGCGCTGGGCCGACCGCGAGGGCCGGCGGCGCGGAAAGCCCGTCTGGCTGTACGTCGAGACCAAGCACCCCACCTACTTCCGCGGCCTGGGCCTCGGCCTGGAGGAGCCGCTCGCCAAACTGCTGCACCGCTACGGCCGGCACCGCGCCCAGTCGCCGCTCATCCTCCAGTCCTTCGAACCCGGCAGCATCCAGCGGCTGTCGAAGCTCGTCGCCACTCCGCGCGTCGTGCTGCTCTCCGGCGCCGGCTCCAAGCCCTGGGACTTCGTGGCGTCCGGCGACCCGCGCACCACCGACGACCTGGTGAAGCCCGCAGGCCTGAAGTGGATGGCGTCCTTCGCGCAGGGCATCGGCCCCACCCTGGACCTGATCATCCCCAAGGACGGCTCGGGCCGGCTCACCACGCCCACCACCCTGGTGCGGGACGCGCACGCGCAGGGTCTGATCCTGCACCCGTACACGATGCGCAACGAGAACACCTTCCTGCCCGCCGACTTCCGCCGGGGCACGGACCCCAACGCCTACGGGGACGCCTTCGGCGCCTTCGCGGCGTACTTCGCCACGGGAATCGACGGGATCTTCTCCGACAACCCGGACACGGCCCTGCTCGCGGCGGCGGACTTCGCGGGCGAGTAGCGGACCCCGGGAGCCGAGTCGTCAGCACCCGGCCGGGGCGTGCCCCGGTCGGGTGGTCCCGGCAGGTTCGGCGGCCGGCGGACGGTATTGCGGATCGGGTGGGGGCATGACGCTTCTCGATCTTCCGCACGCCCTGCCCGCCCAGGGCGCCGCGATCCTCGTCCGCACCCTGTACCCCCTGGTCAGAGCCGAGGCGAGGGCGGAAGCCGCGGCCTTTGCCACCGGCGCCGCCGTCGACCCCGCCGACCTCGAACAGGCCGTCTGGCTGCGGCTGCTGGAGCGGCCGGCCGGTCAGGGACCGCCCCCGGACACCGCCCGCTGGGTGCGGGCCACCGTCAGGGCGGAGGCCCGCCGGGCCCGCCGCACAGCCCGGCGCGAGCGCCCCTACCGCGACGAGAGGACCGCCGACCTCTCCGGCGGCCCGGAGCGCGCCGCACTCGGAGCCGACCAACGCCGGATGCTGCACGCCGCGGTGGACCGGCTCCCCGGCCCCTGCGCCCGCTTACTGCGCGCGCTTCTCGCCCCGGGCGATCCCACCTACCGGGAAATCGCAGGGGAGTTGGGTATGTCACAGGGGAGTTTGGGTCCGATCCGTTCCCGATGCCTTGGATGTCTGCGCAGAATGCTGGCGGCGGAGGTTGTAGCTCCTGAACTGCGGGGAAAGGAGCGGTAGACAACCGGCGGATCAGGTGAGCGAGAGGCATGCGCAGATGGGCATGAGCGTGATCATCTCGGCGGCGAAGGCACAGGACGCCGAACAGATCTTGAAACTCCAGTACCTCTGTTTTCAGAGCGAGGCGGAGCTCTACGGGAACTACCGGATCGACCCGCTCGTCGAGACCCTCGACGCGATGCGCGCCGAGATCGCCACGAACCTGGTGTTCGTGGCACGGCTCGGCGAGGAAGTCGTCGGTTCGGTACGCGGGTCGGTGGGACAGGACGGTGCGGGTGAGATCGGGCGGCTCTGCGTCCACCCCCGGCTCCGGGGACACGGCCTCGGCGCCCGCCTGCTGGGAGCGGTGGAGGCAGGACTCACCGACCAGCGGTCGGCCACCCGCTACTGCCTGCACACCGGACACCGCAGCGAGGGCAATCTGCGGCTCTACCGGCGGGCCGGCTATGCCCCCGTCGGCGACTCCACCGGTCAGGACGGCGTCCGGATGATCCTCCTGGAGAAGGAGGCATCGGCGCCCGCCTACGTGACGAGCGCCTAGGTGTATTGACCCGCAGCGTTGTTGACACGGCTGATGGGCGGGTGTCCGTCGATTGCGGTGTGGCAGCGGTGGTGGTTGTAGGTGTGGAGGAAGTCTGCCAGGGCCTCGGTCCGTTCGGTGTTCGAGGTGTAGGGCCGGATGTAGGCCCATTCGTCGAGCAGTGTGCGGTTGAAGCGTTCGACCTTGCCGTTGGTCTGGGGCCGGTAGGGGCGGGTGAGCTTGCCGGTCGCGCCGAGGTCGGCCAGGGCTGTCTTCCAGGCCAGGCCCTTGCGGTAGGCCCATGCGTTGTCGGTCAGGACCCGTTCGATGCGGGTGATGCCGTGGGCGTGGAAGAAGGCGGCCGCACGGGTCAGGAAGCCCGCGCAGGTCGCGACCCTCTCATCGGGGTGGATCTCGCTGTAGGCGAGGCGGGAGTGGTCGTCGACGGCGGAGTGGACGTAGTCGAATCCCATCTGGCTGCGGGTGGCCCGGCCGGCCTGGCGGCCCAATGTCCTGTGGCCGCCGCCGTCGGGGATCCGGCCGAGTTTCTTCACGTCGACGTGGATCAGCTCGCCGGGCCGTTCACGTTCGTAGCGGCGGATCACGGTGCCGGTCGGCCGGTCGATCCACGCGAGCCGGTTCAGCCCGTGGCGGGTCAGGATCCGGTGCACCGTTGAGGCGGGCAGGCCCAGGACCGGGCCGATCCTTGCCGGTCCCAGTTTGCGGGACCGCCGCAGGTCGCAGACCTTTGCCTCGGTGCCGGCCGGGGTCCGGTGCGGCGTCGTACGCGGGCGGCTGGAGCGGTCGTGCAGGCCGGCCTCGCCTTCGGCCCGCCACCGCCGCATCCACTTGTGGGCGGTGGCCCGGGATATACCCATCTCGGCTGCGACGTGGGCGACCGGGCGGCCCGACCGGACCCGTTCGACCAACAGGCGCCTACCGAAAACTGTCAGCCGAGCATTACGGTGGAACACGAAGACCTCCGTGCGGTGAGTTCCTAGACAGCTCCCACCACACCGGAGGTCTTCGTCATGTTCAAGACCTGCCGAGTGTCAACAACGCTCGTGATCAATACACCTAGGGCCTTTCGTTTGGATCAGGCCGGACCCAGCGAGCCCGGCATGATCCAAACGAGAGGCCCCAGGAGTCACGCGGTCCGGGCGCGGCGCAGCCACATCATCCCGGTGACCGGAAGGATCACCGGGATGAACAGGTAGTCCCGGCCGAAGTACGACCAGACGGTGGCGTCCGAGAACGCCGAAGGCTCGACCAGCGTCCACGTACCCACGATCAGCACTCCGGCGAGTTCGGCGGCACAGCACACCAGGGCCGTCCGCCGTGCCCTCTCACCCCCGCGCACCAGCGAGTAGGTGATGAAGCCGTAGACCGCCGCGGCGGCGGCCGACAGCACGTAGGACAGCGGGGCCCTGCCGAAGTCCAGGATCATCTGGACGATCGCCCGGGACGCCGCCGCGACGGTGAACACGCCGTAGAACCAGACCAGGACCCGCCCGGGGCCGGTGCCCAGGTCGAAGGGCCGCTTCTCTCCGGCGGCCGCTGCGGGGGTGCGATCGGTGTCGGTCACGGTCAGTTTCCCCAGATGTCGTAGAGCCGTACTTCGAGAACGGCCAGCACGACCGCGCCCGCCGCCACCGTCACCGAACCCCACCGGGTCCGCTCGCTCAGCGACAGGAAGCCCGCCGCCGGTACGGCGAGGAAGGCCCCGATCAGATACGCGATGAAGATGGTCATGCCCTGCTCCGGCCGCTCACCGCGGGCCAGCTGCACGATCCCCACCACCAGCTGGGACAGCGCCAGCAGGGTGACCACGGCCATCCCGATGAAGTGCCAGTCCTTGGTCGGCTGGTCCCGGTAGGCGGCGAATCCGCACCAGGCGGCGAGGGCGAGGGCGGCCACACCGACCGCGATCGTCAGGGCGTCAAGCATGAGCCGAGGGTATTACGGGCCGCCGGGGCCGTTGCGTGCGCCCCCGCGCCCGTACCCCGCTGCCGGCCGGAGGGGAGAGGTGGCCCGGGGCCCGGCGTGGAGGGGCGTCGAGCCCCGCACAGAGGTGCGCCGGGCCCGCGCGGAGCCGTACCGGGCCCTCGCGCAGGTGCGGACGGCCGGGGTGGAGGTCGTGGCCTTGGCCACACATCCGCGCGGACCGGGCCGGTGAGGGCGGGTCCCGGTCCACGCCCATCCTCGGTATCCGTGCAGGTCACAGCCTTGAGGTCGGAGGCCGTCCGGGCCCGCCGGGCGGAGGCGGCGCACCATCCACGGCCGTCCGCTATCCGGACAGCCGGTTCGGCGTGGACCTCACGTCTGTTTTACTTGGCCCATGACCACGACGAGCAGCCGCATCCTTGCGACCGAGGCGATCACGACGCCCGGTGCTCGTTGTATGTGTCGAATGCGCGCCTTCTGAGGGCCCACGCCAGAGCCTCGCGCCCCGAAGCGAGAGCGAGCCGGAGCCGTCCGCACCCAGCGGAACGCGCCCTTCCAGCACGTTGCCCCGCGGCCACCGCCGCGCCCGGCCGTGCCGGGACCCCGCTCGCCACGTCCGATCGAAACGTCCGGACAGCCTCATCGGACGACTTCCCCGTGCCCGGCGGACACCGCGCCGCGCACTCGACAGTGACGGAAACCCTGTGATCACCACTACGGGCCTCACGAAGGTCTACCAGTCGCGCGGCCGTGAGGTCACCGCCCTGGACGGCGTCGACCTGCACGTCCGCGAGGGCGAGGTGTACGGCGTCATCGGGCAGAGCGGCGCCGGGAAATCCTCCCTCATCCGCTGCGTCAACCTGCTGGAGCGCCCCACCACCGGCACCGTGACCGTCGCGGGCCAGGACCTCACCGCGCTCGCGGGCCGCGGCCGGCGAGCCGGCAAGGAACTGCGCGAGGCGCGCAGCCGCATCGGGATGGTCTTCCAGCACTTCAACCTGCTGGCCTCCCGCACCGTCCAGGGCAATGTGGAACTCCCGCTGGAGATCCTCGGCGTCACCGGCCGCGAACGGTCCCGCAAGGCGCTCGAACTCCTCGACCTGGTCGGCCTCGCGGACAAGGCCAAGGCCTACCCGGGCCAGCTCTCCGGCGGCCAGAAGCAGCGCGTCGGCATCGCCCGCGCACTCGCCGGCGACCCCAAGGTGCTGCTCTCCGACGAGGCGACCTCGGCCCTGGACCCCGAGACCACCCGCTCCATCCTCCAGCTGCTGCGCGACCTCAACCAGCAGCTCGGCCTCACCGTCCTGCTCATCACGCACGAGATGGACGTCGTCAAGACGATCTGCGACTCCGCCGCGCTGATGCAGAAGGGGCGCATCGTCGAGTCCGGAACCGTCGGCGACCTGCTCGCCACCCCCGGCTCCGCACTCGCCCACGAACTGTTCCCGGTCGGCGGCAGCGCCTCCGGCCCCGACCGCACGGTCGTCGACGTCACCTTCCACGGCGACGCGGCCGGCCGGCCGGTGATCTCGCAGCTCTCCCGTACGTACAACATCGACATCTCGATCCTGGGTGCCGCGATGGACACCGTCGGCGGCAAGCAGATCGGCCGGATGCGCATCGAGCTGCCCGGCCGGTTCGAGGAGAACGTCGTCCCGATCGGTTTCCTGCGCGAGCAGGGACTGCAGGCCGAACTCGTCGAGGGCACAGAGACCGAACCCGTCACCATCCCCGCACCGCTCACCAAGGAGGTGGCGAAGTGACCTGGTCCGAAATGCAGCCGCTGCTGACGCAGGGCACCGTCGACACCCTCTACATGGTCCTGTGGTCCGCCGTCGTCACCGTCCTGGCCGGACTGCCGCTCGGGGTGCTGCTCGTCCTCACCGACAAGGGCGGACTGCTGCAGAACACCCCGGTGAACAAGGTCATCGGGGTGATCGTGAACATCGGCCGCTCGCTGCCGTTCATCATCCTGCTGATCGCCCTGATCCCCTTCACCACCTGGGTCGTCGGCACCTTCATCGGCCCGACCGCGATGATCGTGCCGCTCGCCGTGGGCGCCATCCCGTTCTTCGCGCGGCTCGTCGAGACGGCGGTCCGCGAGGTCGACCACGGCCTCGTCGAAGCGGTCCAGTCCATGGGCGGCTCCATTCCCACGATCGTCCGCAAGGTCCTCCTTCCGCAGGCCCTGCCGTCGCTCGTCTCCGGCGTCACCACCACCGTCATCGTGCTCATCGGCTACTCCGCGATGGCCGGAGCGGTCGGCGGCGAAGGGCTCGGCTCCAAGGCCGTCACCTATGGGTTCCAGCGCTTCGACAACCAGTTCATGCTCATCACCGTCGTGCTGCTGGTCGTCATCGTGACCGTGATCCAGCTGATCGGCGACGGAGCCGTACGCCTGCTGGCCCGCCGCGGCCGCACCACCACCTGAGACTTCATCTCCCCAAGAGCCCGCACTCCTTGTCCGGGCGTACCACCATCACCACCTGAAAGAGGCACTCTTCGTGCGTAAGAACATCAAGATCACCGCTGCTGCTGCCGCCACCGCCGCCCTCGCCTTCGGCCTCACCGCCTGCGGCACGGACTCCGACCCGGCGTCCAAGTCCGGCACCGGCGCCAATGCCGACACCTCCAAGGCCCTCGTCGTCGCCGCGTCCCCGACGCCGCACGCCGACATCCTGGGCTTCGTCAAGAAGAACCTGGCGGCCAAGGCCGGCCTCAAGCTGGAGGTCAAGGAGTTCACGGACTACGTCCTGCCGAACACCGCCACCGAGACCGGCCAGGTCGACGCCAACTTCTTCCAGCACCAGCCCTACCTGGACGACTTCAACAAGAAGAACGACACCCACCTGGTCTCCGTCGGCACCGTGCACCTGGAGCCCCTCGGCCTCTACTCCAAGAAGGTCAAGGACCTGGGCGACATCAAGTCCGGCCAGACCATCGCCGTACCCAACGACACCACCAACGAGGGCCGTGCGCTCCAGCTCCTCGCCGAGAACGGCCTGATCACCCTCAAGGCAGGCGTCGGCACCAGCGCCAAGCTGAGCGACATCACCGACAAGAAGGGCCTGGAGTTCAAGGAGCTGGAGGCCGCGACCGTCCCCCGCGCCCTGAACGACGTGGACGCCGCCGTCATCAACGGCAACTACGCCATCGAGGCCGACCTCAAGCCCGCCACGGACGCCCTGGTGCTGGAGAAGGCCGAAGGCAACCCGTACGCCAACATCATCGCCGTGAAGAAGGGCAACGAGAAGGACCCCCGCGTCGAGAAGCTCGTGAAGCTCCTCCACTCCGACGAGGTCAAGAAGTTCATCGAGGACAGCTACCAGGGTTCGGTCATCCCGGCCTTCGGTACCGCAGCCAAGTCCTGACACCCGCACGGCACTTGCCCGCGGAGCCCCGCACACCCCGCCCGGGTGCGCGGGGCTCCGCCGTGCCGACCCGGCCATGCACAAGGTCCGCCCGATGCTGCATGCTGTGCCTTTACACGGTCTTCGGCATGGAGCTGCGCATGACTTCCACCTTTCCGGACATCTCCATCAGCACGGACCGGTTGGTGCTGCGCCCGTTCGACATGGCGGACATCCCCGCGTACATCGAGATGATGAACGACGAACTCGTCGTCGCCTGGACCGAGGCGCCCTACCCCTACACCCAGGTCGACGCCGAACGCTGGGTCCGCAGGATCGCTCCCGCACAGCGGACCAAGGGCGACGGCATCGTGCTCGCCGTCACCGAGTTCCTCACCCAGCGCCTCGTCGGCTCGGTCCGGCTGCGCAACACCGACTGGCACACCCGTGCCACCGAGGCCGCCTATGTCACCGCCCCATGGGCGCGCGGTGAGGGCTACGCCACCGAGTCGGTCCTGGCCCTGGCCCAGTGGCTCTTCCGCGACCAGGCCTTCGAGCGCATCGAACTGCGTACCGCCGCCGACAACACCGCCTCCCAGCAGGTCGCGCAGAAGCTCGGCTGCATCAGTGAGGGGGTCCTGCGCAACGCCCGCATAGCCCGCTCACAGACCGAGGACGGAGGATGGACCGACATCAGGACCGATCTGATCGTCTGGGGCCTGCTCCCGGAGGACCTCGAAGGGGTGGCCGAAGAGCTCGCCGACGCGGGCGGCTACGGCACCTACAACGACTGGAACTGAGAGCGGCCGGGCAGATGCTCCGCCATTCCCGGGGCACCGACCCCGCACCGGTCCGGACCGGGTAGCCTCACCCTGCCCCCACCCCGGGCAACCAGCCCCACCTGCGACAACACCAGGAGACTGACGACAGATGGCCGACCGGGTCACAGTGATCGGCTGGGACGGCTCGCCACTGACCAGAGCGGCCACGGCCGCGCTCTCGGCCGCCACCCTCGTCGCCGGAGCCGCCCACCACCTCGCGCTGCCCGAAGTCCCCCACGGCGCGGAGCGGATCCGCCTCGGCTCCGTCGACCTCGCGGCCCGCCGCATCGCCGGCCACCGCGGCAGCGCCGTCGTCCTCGCCGACGGCGATCCCGGATTCTTCGGCGTCGTCCGCACCCTGCGCGCCCCCGAGCACGGCCTCGAAGTCGAAGTGGTGCCCGCCGTCTCCTCCGTCGCCACCGCCTTCGCCCGCGCCGGCATGCCGTGGGAGGACGCCCAGACCGTCGTCGCCCACCCCCGCACCCTGCGCCGCGCGGTGAAC
Source organism: Streptomyces sp. NBC_00385 (assembly GCF_035917155.1). Classification (NCBI taxonomy): domain Bacteria; kingdom Bacillati; phylum Actinomycetota; class Actinomycetes; order Kitasatosporales; family Streptomycetaceae; genus Streptomyces; species Streptomyces sp. NBC_00385. Next base: position 7,272,751 of record NZ_CP107951.1, read on the forward strand.
GTGTGCCGCGCCCACCACAAGGTCGCCGTCCTCACCTCGCCCGGTGCGGGCCCCGCCGAACTCGCCCTGCTGCTCGAAGGCGTCCACCGCACCTTCGTCATCTGCGAGGAACTCGGCACCGACCGCGAACAGGTCACCGTCGTCACCTCGGACGCCGCCGCCGACCACGTCTGGCGCGACCCCAACGTCGTCATCGTCATCGGGGGAGGCCCCGAACGGCGGGCCGAAGGAGCCTGGATCGCGGGCCGCCACCCCGCCTACCCCCAGGGCGTACGAGGCTGGGCGCTGCCCGCCGACGCCTACCGCGGCGGGGGAACGGATGCCCACGGCGGAAGCGGCGAGGGCGAGGGCCCGGGACTGCGCGCCGCCCAACTCGCCCACCTCGGACCCCGGACCGGCGACCTGCTCTGGGACATCGGTTCCGGCAGCGGCGCCCTGGCCGTGGAGGCGGCCCGCTTCGGTGCCGCCGTCCTGGCCGTCGACAGCGACCCCGACGCCTGCGCCCGCACGACCGCGGCGGCCCGGGCCTTCGGAGTCCAGCTCCAGGTCGTCGAGGGCCGGGCTCCGCACGTGCTGGAGCGGCTGCCCGAGCCCGACGTCGTACGGATCGGGGGCGGCGGAGCCTCCGTCGTCACCGCTGTCGCCGACCGCAGGCCCGAGCGGATCGTGACGCACGCGTCGACCCGGGACGAGGCCGAGACACTGGGCGCGGCCCTCACCGAGAACGGATACGCGGTCTCCTGCTCGCTCCTCCAGTCCGTCGAACTGGACACGGCCGCATGGGCGGAGCGCGAACGCACGGTCGTCTTTCTGCTTTCCGCACTGCGTTCGGACCTTGCCCCCTGACCCGGTCGGCTTACGGTGCGAGGTAGGCTGGCCGATTGTTGCACCGCGCCCGGACGTTCGTCGCTTCGTTCGTCAATGTCCGGAAAAGGGGACCGTTTTGGCCCCCGTTGTGGTACGGCAGAACCGGGGGACGCGCAACGTGGCGCAGTCCACAGCGAGCCGTGGCGGAATGACCTGCCGCGGCGGCGAACGGCCGCGAGAATGCAGTATGTCCGCGACCGACTCGTGCCGCGCGGCGCGCCCGCTCGTTCCATGGGACGAGCACCGGCGTGCCGTGTCGGGGCGTCCCGGGCGAAGGGCCGAAGGAGCACTGACGATGGGCGAGGGGTACGCATGAGTGACACCGGCCAGATCCCGGGCGAGGGACTGCCGGAGAACGCAGGCATGGTGGAGCAGCCGGGCGCCCCCGCCCCGGGTGCCTACACCTTCCTCGACCCCTCCGAGCACGCGTCCGAGGACGACGATCTCCTGCTGATGCCGAGCCCCCAGGGCGCCTGGAGCGAACCGCACACGGGCCAGGCACCGCAGCCCGAGCAGGGCGGGTACCGCACCGCCCCCGCGCCGCAGCCGCAGACCGTGCCCCAGGGCGACGGTGGCGCGCAGGGCCCTGTCCAGTTCCAGGAGCAGGTCCAGGTTCCGGCGTACGCCATGCAGCAGGCCTCCGCGGCGCTCCAGGGGACCGGCCAGGGCACCCATGAGACCGGCGGCCGGGACTCCGGCCATGTCGACCTCGGCGGCGTGCGTATCCCGTCGCCCGTCCAGGCCCCGCCGCAGGCCCAGGTTCCGGTGGCCCAGACGCCCGTGCGCCGCCCGCTGCACCGCGGCCCGGTCTCCCCGGACTCCGGCCCCTCCTACGGCGGTACGTCCGGCGGCGGCGTGGTCCGTTCCCTGGCCGACCGCGGTCCGGCGGGTACGCCGCAGCCGCAGGCCCAGCCGCAGATGCAGGCAGCCGTGCAGACACCGGCACGACATGCCGGCCCGGCCATCGCCGAACCCGAGTACTTCGAGCTGCCCGCCGACGAGGTGGCCGCACTTCCGGGCCCGCAGCTCGGCGAGATCCCGCCGCAGGGCGCGGGCCAGTGGGCGGCCCAGGCGCCGCAGCAGTTCGCTCCGCCGGCCGCGGCGGAGCCGGAGCCGGTAGCCCCGGGGGCGCCGGCAGCAGAAACGGTCGTCCCGGACGCCGCCGTTCCGGAGGCCGTGGTTCCGGAGCCGGTCGCCGAAGAGCCCGTGGCCGAATTCGAGGCCGAACCCGTGGCCGAGACGCGGGCGGAGGCGGAGATCCCCGCGCCGCTCGTGCAGCCGCTCGTGCCGATGCCCGCAGCGGTCGAGGTGCCGGCCGGGGCTTCCGAGGAGGCCGCTCAGCCCGAGGCGCCGGCAGAAGCCGCACTCGTGCACGCGGCACCGGTCGAGGCCGCGCCTGCCGAAGCCGTCGTGCCCGCGGAACCTCTCGCACCGGCCGAGCCCGTGGCACCGGTCGAAGCCGTCGCCCCCGTCGAGGCCGAGGCCGCACCCGCCGAACAGCAGGCTGCCGTAGCCGAAGCCGTAGCCGTCGAAACGCCGTCGGCCCAGGCCGTGCCCGCCGAGACCGCACCCGCCGCGGACGTCCGGGCGGAAGAAGTCCCGGCCGAGTCCGCGGAAGCCGTACAGCCGCCCGTGGAGGCGGTTCCCGACGGATCGGCCCTGGGCCGGTTCGTACCCGTGGCGGGCACGCTTCCCGTGGCCGGGCAGCCGGTGGAGGCGGCTCCGGAGGCGATGGCAGATTCTGCCGCCGTCGTCGCGGAGTCCGTACCGGCCGAGACGGTGGACGCCGCGCCGGTGGAAGCAGCGCCGGTCGCCGAGACCGTCGCACCGCAACCTGTCGTCGAACCGGCGCCCGAGCCCGGGACGGGCCCCGAGGTCATCGAGACCCCGGACCTGACGGACGGCCGGCCGGAGCCCGTACAGGCCGAGTTCACCGAGCCCGTCAGCCCTCAGGCCACCGAGCCCGAGCCGGCGACCCCGGTCACCGAGCCCGCTGCGACCGCAGAGGCTCCCGCTCCCGCGACGGCCGACGAGCCCGAGGCCCCGCAGGACACGGACACCCCGGCCCCCGAGGCCGAAGAGGTGCGGCCCGTCTCGCCTCCCGCCCCCGGCTACGACGACGCCGAGCGCGAGGCCGTGCTGCGCGTCATGCGTGAGCGCCGTGACATCCGCAACGGCTTCCGCAGCGACCCCATCCCGCACGAGGTGCTCCTGCGGGTCCTGGAGGCCGCCCACACGGCGCCCAGCGTCGGGCATTCCCAGCCCTGGGACTTCGTCGTCATCCGTTCCGCGGAGACCCGACGTTCCATGCACGAACTGGCGCAGCGCCAGCGTGAGGCGTACGCGAAGTCGCTCCCCAAGGCGCGGGCGAAGCAGTTCAAGGAACTGAAGATCGAGGCGATCGTCGACACCCCGGTCAACATCGTCGTCACGGCCGACCCCACCCGCGGCGGCCGCCACACGCTCGGCCGGCACACCCAGCCGCAGATGGCCCCGTACTCCTCGGCGCTCGCCGTCGAGAACCTGTGGCTCGCCGCCCGGGCCGAAGGCCTCGGCGTGGGCTGGGTCAGCTTCTTCGACGAGCGCGAGATGGTCCGTGCCCTGGGCCTGCCCGAGCACCTCGAAGTCGTCGCGTACCTCTGTGTCGGTTACGTCGACGAGTTCCCGGAGGAGCCCGAACTGATGCAGGCGGGCTGGTCCAAGCGACGCCCGCTGTCCTGGGTCGTCCACGAGGAGACGTACGGCCGCCGCGCACTGCCGGGCGAGGAGCCGCACGACCTGCTCCAGGAGACCATCTCCAGCATCCGGCCGCTGGACGCCAAGGCGCTCGGCGAGGCGTGGGAGCGCCAGAAGCGGATGACCAAGCCGGCCGGTGCGCTCGGCATGCTGGAGATCATCTCGGCGCAGCTCTCCGGGCTCTCCCGGATGTGCCCGCCGCCGATCCCGGAGCCCGCGGCCGTCGCGATCTTCGCCGGTGACCACGGAGTGCACGCCCAGGGCGTCACGGCCTGGCCGCAGGAGGTCACCGGCCAGATGGTGGCCAACTTCCTCGGCGGCGGCGCGGTCTGCAACGCCTTCGCGGCCCAGGTCGGTGCCGAGGTCTGCGTCGTCGACGTCGGCGTGGCCATGGAACTGCCCGCGCAGCCCGGTCTGCTGCCCCGCAAGGTGCGCGCCGGAACCGCGGACTTCACGACCGGCCCCGCGCTCACCCGCGAGGAGGTCCTCGCCGCGATCGAGGTCGGCATCGAGACCGCCCGCGACCTGGTGGCCGCAGGCAACAAGGGCCTGCTCACCGGCGAGATGGGCATCGCCAACACCACGGCGTCGGCCGCCCTGATCTGTGTCTACACGGGGATGGACCCGGCCGAGGTCACCGGCCGCGGCACCGGTATCAACGACGAGATGCACGCCCGCAAGGTCGATGTGGTGCGCCGCGCCCTCGACCTGCACCAGCCGGACCCGGCCGACCCGATCGGTGTGCTGGCGGCCGTGGGCGGCCTGGAGCACGCCGCGATGGCCGGGTTCCTGCTCGGCGGGGCCTCGCTCCGTACGCCGGTCATCCTCGACGGCGTGAGCGCGGGCGCCGCGGCCCTGGTCGCACGCGCCATCGCGCCGGAGGCCCTGGCCGCCTGCATCGCCGGCCACCGCAGCGCCGAGCCCGGCCACGTCGCCGCGCTCAACAAGCTGGGCCTGCGCCCGCTCGTCGACCTGGACCTCCGCCTCGGCGAGGGCACGGGCGCGCTGCTGGCGCTGCCGATCGTGCAGAGCGCGGCCCGCGCGATGCACGAGGTGGCCACGTTCGACTCGGCGGGCGTCACGGAGAAGTAGTCCGCGGCCGCGGGGCCCGGGGGCGCTGCCCCGCGCCCCCGCTCCTCAATCGCCGGAGGGGCTTGATCCTGCCCCCACCCCGTATCGTGAACACCGCACGTCACAGCCGCTCCACCGCCGCAGCGGCCCGCAGCCCCCGCATCGCACGAGGAGCCCGCACCGCCATGGCCGAGCACGCCGATCACCCCGCCTACCCCGTCGGACTGCGTCTGAGCGGGCGCCGTGCAGTCGTCGTCGGCGGCGGCCAGGTCGCGCAGCGCCGTCTGCCCGCCCTCATCGCGGCCGGCGCCGACATCGTCCTCGTGTCACCCGACGCCACCCCGTCCGTCGAGGCGATGGCGGACGCCGGCGAGATCCGCTGGGAGCGCCGCCCGTACGCCGACGGGGACCTGGCCGACACCTGGTACGCCCTGATCGCGTCCGACGACACGGCGGCCAACGACGCCGCCTCCGCCGAGGCCGAGCGCACCCGGACCTGGTGTGTCCGCAGCGACAACGCGGACGCCGCCACCGCCTGGACCCCCGCCACCGGCCGCAGCGAGGGCGTGACCGTCGCCGTCCTCACCACCGACGCGCACGGTCGCGACCCGCGCCACTCCGCCGCCGTCCGCGACGCCATCGTCGAGGGCCTGCGCGACGGCTCCCTCGCCGCCCCTCACCACCGCACCCGCGCCCCCGGCGTCGCCCTGGTCGGCGGCGGTCCCGGCGACCCCGACCTGATCACCGTCCGCGGCCGTCGTCTCCTCGCCGAGGCCGACGTCGTCATCGCGGACCGGCTCGGCCCGCGCGACCTGCTGGACGAACTGCCGCCGCACGTCGAGGTGATCGACGCGGCCAAGATCCCGTACGGCCGCTACATGGCGCAGGAGGCGATCAACAACGCGCTGATCGAGCACGCCAAGGCGGGCAAGGCCGTGGTCCGGCTCAAGGGCGGCGACCCGTTCGTCTTCGGGCGCGGCATGGAAGAGGCCCAGGCGCTCGCCGCCGAAGGCATCCCCTGCACCGTCGTGCCCGGCATCTCCAGCTCGATCTCGGTCCCCGGCGCGGCCGGCATCCCCGTCACCCACCGCGGTGTCGCCCATGAGTTCACCGTGGTCAGCGGCCATGTCGCCCCCGACGACGAGCGCTCGCTGGTCGACTGGGAGGCACTCGCCCGGCTGCGCGGCACCCTCGTGCTCCTGATGGCCGTCGACAAGATCGGCGCCATCGCCCGTACGCTCATCGCCCACGGCAAGTCCCCCGAGACCCCGGTCGCGCTGGTCCAGGAAGGGACCACCGCCGCCCAGCGCCGCGTCGACGCGACGCTCGCCACGGTCGGTGAACGGGCCGTGGCCGAGGACGTCCGGCCGCCCGCCGTCATCGTCATCGGCGACGTCGTCGCGGTCGGCCCGGAAGCAGTCGCGCGAACCACCGAGTAACCAGCGGTAACGGATCTTCCTCCAGACCGTTGGCACCACACACCGGACAAGGCAGTATCAACCTGTGGCTGATCTCATCACCGTCGACGACCCCGACGACCCCCGCCTGAGCGACTACATCGGTCTGACCGACGTCGAGCTCCGGCGCAGGCGAGAGCCCGCGGAGGGCCTCTTCATCGCCGAGGGGGAGAAGGTGATCAGACGCGCCAGGCACGCCGGGTACGAGATGCGCTCCATGCTGCTCTCGGCGAAGTGGGTCGACCTGATGCGCGACGTCATCGACGAGGTCCCGGCCCCCGTCTACGCGGTCAGCCCCGAGCTCGCCGAACGCGTCACCGGCTACCACGTGCACCGCGGCGCACTCGCCTCCATGCAGCGCAAGCCGCTGCCGACGGCCGACGAACTGCTCCGCACGACCCGCCGCGTGGTCGTCATGGAGGCCGTCAACGACCACACGAACATCGGCGCGATCTTCCGCAGCGCCGCCGCGCTCGGCATGGACGCCGTGCTGCTCTCCCCGGACTGCGCGGATCCGCTTTACCGGCGCTCCGTCAAGGTCTCGATGGGCGCCGTCTTCTCCGTGCCCTACGCCCGCCTCGACACCTGGCCCAAGGCGCTGGAGACCGTACGCGAAGCGGGCTTCAAGCTGCTCGCGCTGACGCCCGACGAGAAGGCGAGCAGCATCGAGGAGGCCGCGCCGCACCGGATGGAACAGGTGGCCCTGATGCTCGGGGCCGAGGGCGACGGGCTGTCCACGCAGGCCCTCGTCGCCGCCGACGAATGGGTGCGCATCCCGATGGCCCACGGGGTCGACTCGCTGAACGTCGGCGCCGCCGCGGCGGTCGCCTTCTACGCGGTCGCCACCGGTCGCCCGGAGAGTTAGCAGGGGCCTCGCCGGCCTACTGCTCGCTCTGCCCCTGGCTCTGACCCGCGCCGAGACCGCGGGCCGGACCCTGGCAGCCCTGAGCCGCCGCGATGCCCAGCGCCACCAGCAGCGTCACCACGACGAAGACCACCAGCCGCTGGCGGAGCAGCCGCGGATTGGCGGGACGCCGGCCGGTCGAGGTCGAGCGCGTGCCGGGCCGGGTACCGGGCCGGCCGTTCGTCCCTGCCGCGCCCTGCGGCCTCTTGCCCGAACGCGTCGTATTGCGTGGCTGTTGCTGCGCGGGGCGCGAACCCCCGGTGCGGGGCGCCGCGGGCCGCGAGGAAGCCGCCTGCCGGCTCTGCGGCCGCGACGCCGGAGCGGGGCCGGGCGCGCGACGCGTCTGCTGCTCGGTGTACGGGCCGTCCAGCCGCCCGGTCGGGCGGTCCGCCTCCTGCGCCGAACGCTGGGCGGGCGGGCGGCTCTCGTGCAGCCCCTGCGCCTCCCGCGCCGCGATCTCCTTGAGCCGCATGGAGAGTTGCAGGGTGCTGGGACGCTCCTCGGGGTCCTTCGCCAGGCAGGCGCTCACCAGGGGAGCGAGGGCGTCGTGCACGTCGTACAGCTGGGGCTCCTCGTGCACCACGCGGTACAGCATCACCTCGGAACTGCCGTGACCGAAGGGTGAGTCGGCCATGGCCGCGTACGCCAGCGTGGCCCCGAGCGAGAAGACGTCCGTCGCGGGCGTCACCGCCGCGCCGCGTACCTGCTCGGGCGCGAGGAAGCCGGGCGAACCGACCGCCGTACCCACGTGCGTGAGTGTGGAGGCGCCGGTCGCCCAGGCGATCCCGAAGTCGATGATCCGCGGGCCCTTGGGGGACAGCAGGATGTTGGAGGGCTTCAGGTCCCGGTGGACGACACCGGCCTCGTGCACCGCCACCAGGCCCTCGGAGAGCGCGGCCCCGATCGAGGCCACCTCGGCGGCCGACAACGGGCCCTCCTCGGCCACCTTGTCGTGCAGCGAGGGTCCGGGAACGTACTGCGTGGCGAACCACGGACGGTCCGCCTCCAGGTCGGCGGCGACCAGGCGTGCCGTACAGCCGCCGCGGATCCGCCGTGCGGCGGACACCTCGCGGGCGAACCGCGAGCGGAACTCCTGATCCTCCGCCAGATCGGGGCGGATCACCTTCAGCGCCACCCGCTGGCCCCGCCGGTCCGAGCCCAGATAGACGACACCCATGCCGCCCGCCCCGAGCCGCCGGTGCAGCCTGAACGAGCCGACGACACGCGGGTCCTCGCGCCGGAGCCGCATCATCGCCATGTCTGCCCATCCCCGCTGCCTGGTCCGCCTGACGAGGCACAGCTTACGTACCCGTCGCCCGGGGTGCTCAGAGGCCGCGCCCTCGCCGGAGAATCGATTGTCAGTGCCGGGTGGGAAACTTGAGGAGTGGTCAGGGAGCCGCGGATCCACGCTCCCCGGCCCGTGCGAGATCTCAAAGGTCCGTCGCAGAAGGGGGATTGGATCAATGAAGGGCGATCGAGTCGAGATAGTCGTGGACGCCGGAGACACGACCCGAACCTACGAAATGGTGGCCTCCCGAGCAGGGCGCAGGGTGGAGACCGCGGTCCGCCGAGGGGTGGTCGAAGTGAGTGAAGTCACGAGGAACGGCTCCGTGGTGCGCACCGCCCGCTTCATGGCGACCAGGGTCCTCGCCCTGGTCGAACAACCGATACCCAGGGAGGACGCCTCCGAGCGTCCCCTCCGGGATGACCCCAACGTCCGGTAGACCCGTCTCCACCCAGGGGAGTACGCCGACCACCCACGGCTCATCCTCCGGGAGGCCCGGCATTCGGTACGCGGGCATGACGCCGCCCGCCTCCCGGATCCCTAATGTTGAAGTCAAGCGGCGGGCGTCGCACTCGTCCCCCGAGGTCAAACGCCCGCCGCCCCACATCAGGTCAGGAGAGGAACCATGGCGGACACGGCAGCGCGGACGATGGTCCGTACGCAGGGACGCAAGGCCTTTGCCTCGTTCGGCAGCCGCCCGTCGTCCGGCACACGCCACCCGTTGGTGGCGACGGCCATGGTTCTTCCTCTGGCGGCCCTGCTCGTAGTCGTCTTCGGCGGCTGGGAAGCGGTGGTCACACAGGCGTCGTCCGTGGGCGTGATGCTGGGGCGCTGAGCGGCGCCCCGGGTCCGGAAGAGCGGTCCGGACCGGGACATCCGGCCAACAACCCCGTGGGGACGGGGGTGCGGCGGACGGCAGCGTTTGTCCGGTCAGCTGGGGAGCTGACCGGACATCGCGCTGTCCGGGGCCGTGCGCCCCCTCGCACCGGCCATCGGCACGATCCGCGTACGCTCTGCGGCGGGCGCGGCGACGGCCGGACCCGCCGATCCTGTGCCACCCGGGGGAGTCCGTGACCACCGCACTCGTACGCGCGCTGGGCGCCCTCGCCCACGAAACGGCCCACGCCCGTCCCGGGGCCCGCTGTGCCTGCCCGGCACCGGCTGTCCTCGCGGACCGGGCGGACGGCACCGTCGTCCGCTGCGGCCCCGTCGTCGCCAAGGCCCACGCCGCCGGTACGGACACCGCCGCACTCTCCGCCCGCCTCGGCCTGGCCGCCGGCCCCGCTCTCGCGGGCGTCCTGCTCGCGCCCCTCCCCGTACGGTCCGCCGAGGACCGGGCAGGGCGCGATGCCGCCTCGCCGTACCTCACGGAGCTGCACGGCCGCCCGGTCACCCTGTGGCCGTACGGGGAGCCCGTGGACCCCGGAGATCCGGACGAGGCGCCCTGGGCGGCGACAGCCGTCCTCCTGGCCCGCCTCCACGGAACGGGGGCCGGTGCGGGCCGCTCCACACCGGGGGTGGAGCCGTCCGGGGCACCCGCGGCACCCGCCATCCACGCACCCGCCGTCCACGCACCCGCGGTGCCCGTCATGCGCGGCCCGGCGAAGGCCGCGCTTGCCGTGGCCCGGATGCGCGCGGCCCGGCCCGGCGAGCAGGCCACCGAGCCCGTGCTCGCGGCCTGGCGCGGGCTGCCGCCCTGGGCACGGGACGAGGCTCCGGTGCCCGAGGACCGGGCACACTTTCTCTGCCACGGAGACCTGCACCTGGGCCAACTGGTCCGGCACCCCGCGCCGCACGGCCCGTGGCTGCTCATCGACGTCGACGACGCCGGGCCCGGCGATCCCGCGTGGGACCTCGCGCGGCCCGCCGCCTGGTACGCGGCCGGCCTGCTGCCCACCGAGGTGTGGTTCCGCTTCCTGGACGCCTACCGGGCGGCGGGCGGCCCCGCGGTGCGCGCCGACGGTGACCCGTGGCCCGAGTTGGACGTCGCGGCCCGCGCGCTGACCGTACAGACGGCTGCGCTGGCTCTCGCCAAGTCCGCTGCGGAGCACAGGGCTCCGGATGAGGTGGAACAGGTGATGATCGACGCCTGTGCCCGAATTGCCGCTCTCCCGCCCGAGTTGACCGCCGAACACTCGTCGTAGGGTGAACCGACCGCCGCCGGGCATGCATTCCGGCGACGGCTAACCGACGGCGAGGAGTGAGCCCGCAGATGCAGTGTCCCAAGTGCCACGCACAGATGCAGACGTACAACCGCAACGGCATTCAGATCGAGCAGTGCAGCGGCTGCCGGGGGATATTCCTGGACTACGGCGAACTGGAGTCCCTGACGCGCGTGGAGGCGCAGTGGACGCAGCAGGCTCCGCCGGCGCCGCCCGCCCCGCAGGCCTACCCCGCGGCTCCGGCACCCGCCTGGGGCGCCCCGCAGCACCACGGTGGACACCACCAGGGCCACTACCGGCAGAAGAGCTTCGGCCGGATGCTGTTCTCGTCCTGACCCGGCACCTCCGTCTCCACGGCCCACACGGAACATGTCCGGGCCGCGGAGACGGTCTGCGGGACGACGACGAAGCCCCGGTCGTCGAGACGACCGGGGCTTCGGACGGTGCGCGATACTGGGATTGAACCAGTGACCTCTTCCGTGTCAGGGAAGCGCTCTCCCGCTGAGCTAATCGCGCAGGGTGAACCTGCGTGTACTGCGTGCGCGATACTGGGATTGAACCAGTGACCTCTTCCGTGTCAGGGAAGCGCTCTCCCGCTGAGCTAATCGCGCGGGGATCCTTGCGGATCAGTGGACGATACTGGGATTGAACCAGTGACCCCTTCCGTGTCAGGGAAGTGCTCTCCCGCTGAGCTAATCGTCCTTGGAGGTGGAGACGGGATTTGAACCCGTGTAGACGGCTTTGCAGGCCGTTGCCTCGCCTCTCGGCCACTCCACCAGGGATGGGGGTTCGGGAAGGATCCCCCACCTTCTGCGAGCGGACGACCAGGTTCGAACTGGCGACCTCAACCTTGGCAAGGTTGCGCTCTACCAACTGAGCTACGTCCGCTTGTCGGTTCCGGCTCGCTTGCGCGTCCCGGCGACGTGTTGAACTCTAGCGGATTCCGGGGCCAGTACAAAAACGCGTTTGTGCAGCGTGCTGAGGTGCGCTCGCCCCGGCGCAGGTCACCGCGCGCCGTCCTAGACTCACCGACGTGCACGACCTCGCTCCAATGGCCCGCTTCGGCGGCCTCGTCGCCTCCGATCTGCAGGATGTGACCAGTGATCCCGCAGCCCTCGACTCGTCCGGATTCTGGGCGGTATCAGCGGATTTCGAGGGCCGGCTCGTCTGTGCCCGCTTCGCCACCGTGCGTACCGCGGCCGTGCCCGCGCCCGTGCGCGGCGCCTGGCGCGGCCCGGCCGCCGGTGACTGGACCTCATCCCTCGACCGCGCCGCTTACACGGAGGGCGTGCGGCGCATTCGCGCGTACATCGCGACGGGCGAGGTCTACCAGGCCAATCTCTGCCGTGTGATGACCGCGCCGCTGCCCGATCCGTCCGCGGCGGACGTGGACGCCCTCACCGCCCTGCTGGCGCGGGGCAACCCGGCCCCGTACGCAGGAACGATTCGGCTTCCCGGCCACGGGGTGGAGATCGCCACCGCCTCGCCGGAGCTGTTCCTGCGCAGGGACGGCCGCACGGTCGAGTCCGGACCGATCAAGGGCACCGGGCGCACGGAGGCCGATCTGCTGGAGAAGGACCACGCCGAGAACGTGATGATCGTCGACCTGGTCCGCAACGACCTGGGCCGGGTCTGCGCCACCGGGTCGGTCACCGTCCCCGACCTCTGCGCCGTGGAGAAGCACCCGGGCCTCGTCCACCTCGTCTCCACCGTGCGGGGCCGGCTCGCCGACGGCGCCGGCTGGCCGGAACTGCTCGCCGCCGCCTTTCCGCCCGGGTCCGTTACCGGGGCACCCAAGTCCAGTGCGCTGAGGATCATCGACGAACTGGAGACCGCCCCGCGCGGCCCGTACTGCGGAGGCATCGGCTGGGTGGACGCCGACCGGGCCACCGCCTCGCTCGCCGTGGGGATCCGCACCTTCTGGACCGACCGCACGGGCGGCGCTCCGGTGCTGCGGTTCGGAACCGGAGCCGGCATCACCTGGGGCTCGGATCCGGAACGTGAGTGGGCCGAGACCGAACTGAAGGCGTCCAGGCTGCTCGCGGTAGCGTCGGGCGCATACGAAGCAACCGGAAGGACCGCACCATGAGGATCTGGGTCAACGGGGGACTGCGGGCCGCCGATGACGCCCGGGTGTCCGTGCTCGACCACGGGCTGACCGTCGGCGACGGCATCTTCGAAACGGTGAGGACCGCCGACGGCCGGCCCTTCGCACTCACCCGCCACCTCGACCGGCTGACCCGCTCCGCCCTGGGCCTCGGGCTGCCCGCGCCCGACCTGGACGAGGTGCGCCGCGCCTGCGCCGCCGTCATCGAGGCCAATCCGGCCCCGCTCGGCCGGCTCCGCATCACCTACACCGGCGGGATCTCGCCGCTCGGCTCCGACCGCGGCACCGCGGGCCCCGGCCTCGTCGTCGCCCTCGGAGAGGTGAAGCGCCGCCCGGACACCACGGCCGTGATCACCGTTCCCTGGACGCGCAACGAACGCGGCGCGCTCACCGGGCTCAAGACCACGTCGTACGCCGAGAACGTCGTCGCCCTCGCCCGCGCCCACGAGCACGGCGCCTCCGAGGCACTGTTCGCCAACACCGTAGGCCGCCTCTGTGAAGGCACCGGTTCCAATGTCTTCGTCGTCCTCGACGGCCGGCTGCACACGCCGCCGGTCGCCTCCGGCTGTCTCGCCGGCATCACCCGCGCCCTGGCGGTGGAGTGGACCGGGGCGCAGGAGACGGACCTTCCGTTCGACGTCCTGGACCGGGCCGAGGAGATCTTCCTGACCTCCACCCTCCGCGACATCCAGGCCGTTCACCGGGTCGACGGCCGGGAGCTGCCCGGCGGACCGGGGCCGGTGACCGCCAAGGCCATGCGCGTGTTCGACGAGCGGGCCGGCGACGACCTGGACCCGTGACACGCGCGCGCCCGGCGGGTCCGCCGCCGCAAAAGCGGATGACGCGCACCCGGGCAGGGGATAGAAATCCTCTGATGACCACGACACTCCGGCCGTCCGGGCCGATCCAGCCAGGCGCCGACGGCGCACAGAGCCGCGCGTACGACGTGTGCGACAACGGGCGCCCGGTCGGCGCCGTCGAGATCGGCACCGAGCCGGGTTCGGACGGCGCGACAGGAGTGCTGCAGTCCCTGAGGATCGACGAACCGGTGCGTCGACGCGGCCGCGGCACCATCGCGGCACTGGCGGCCGAGGAGGTGCTGCGGGGCTGGGGCTGCACGCAGGTACAGGCCCGCGTCGGCGCCGACAACCTCGCGGGGCAGCGGCTGACCGCCGCACTCGGCTACACCGAACGCAGCCGGAACATGATCAAGCAGGTGCCCGCCGACCCCCCGGAACTGCCCGCCGGGCTGACCGCACGGCCGATGACGCCCGAGGAGTACGCGGCCTGGGAGGACGGCGCGATCGCCGAGTACGCGAAGAGCCTGGTGACCCGTGGCACCCCGCCGGAGTCGGCACTGCGGGCGGCCCGCGCCTCGCACGCCGGACATCTGCCGCAGGGCCTCGCCACCGAGGGTGCCCGGCTGAGCCACCTCATCCACGAGGACGAGAGGGTCGGATTCCTCTGGGTGGCACGGTTCGAGATGCACCCCGGCCAGGTGGTCGGCTACGTCTTCGACGTCGAGGTGGACGAGCGCTTCCGGGGAAGGGGCTACGGCCGTGCGCTGATGCTCCAGGCCGAACGCCTCGCGCTCTCGGCGGGGGAGACGCGGCTCGGCCTGCACGTCGTCACGGCCAACACGCCCGCACTCCGGCTGTACGAATCGCTGGGCTACGAGCCGACGCGGTACAACCTGGCCAAGCCGCTCTGATCCGTGGCACGGCTGCCGCCGGGCCTCGGGAGCAGCCCGCCCGTGCGGGCGGGCTGCTCCCGAGGCCCGGCGGAAGCTTCGTCCACTGCCGGCCCTGGCCGTCCCGGTGGCAGCTTCGGCCCCCGCCGGCCGGGGCCACGGCCCGGGCCTCCATAGCGGCCCGGTTTCCGGCCTCAGCCCGGTTTCCGGCCTCAGCCCGGTTCCCGGCCTCAGCCCTGCTCGGCGAGCAGCAGGTCGGCGATCGCCTCGATCCGCTCGCGGAGCCCTTCCTGGCTCTTGCCGCCGTCCAGCCGCTCGCCGCCGATCACGTAGGTGGGCGTACCGGTGACCCCGATCGCCTTGCCTTCGGCCTGATCGGCGTCGACGATCAGCATGTGCCGGCCGTCGATCAGGGCGGTGTCGAACTCCTCGGCGTCCAGGCCGAGTTCTCCGGCCACTGCGACCAGCAGGGGTTCGCCGGCGCGGCCGAGCTCGGCGGTGCGGGCGAGCACCGCCTCGATGTACGGCCAGTCCTTGCCCTGCGCGGCAGCCTCCTCAGCGGCCTGCGCCGCCGCGTAGGCGTGCTTGTTCTTCTCCAGGGGGAAGTGCCGGAGCCTGATGTCGATCCGGTCGCCGTACCGGGCGCGCAGGGCGTGTACATCAGTGAGGGCTCGGTGGCAGTCGGGGCACTGGAGGTCGCACCAGACATCGAGGACGACCGGCGCTGCGGGGGTGGAATCGCTCATGGGACCAGTCTCCCAGGGTGCGCGGAGGTGCCACGACGGGCCTCGGGGGAGCGGACGGAACGCGGTCCGGTCGTGGGCCGCACGGCACCTGGGGAGGATCCCGGCCCTGAAATGTCCCTGATGTGGGCTCGGAGCATGGCCGCCCGCCCGGTCGCCGGTGCAGGATGGAAGGGACGTTTCCCCTGCGCCTGGAGGCACCGATGCTTGCCGAGACCATTTGCTCCGCGGTGTCCGCGGCGGGCCTGGGCATCGCCGCCGTCACCGCGTACCGGAAGCGGTTCCTCACGGCGACCCGGATCGCCGCCTACTCGCTGGTTCCGATCGGCCTGGTGCTGACCGGCGTCGTCGAGTGGGTGTCGGACATCGCCTTCAAGCCGAGTGTCTGGCTGGGCTTCGGGGTGCTGGGAGTGGCCTGGCTGCTGTTCATGACCACCCGCGCGATCGAACGCCGCGGCGGGGGCACCCGCAAGGAGCGCAAGGAGGCGGCCCGGGCCGCGCAGGCCGGCGCGGTGGCACCGGCGGCCTCGGCACCCTCGCTGGGGGCAGGCGTACCCGCCGCCGAGCCGCGGCAGAAGCCGAAGAAGCAGTCCGCCGAGGCAGGGCCCGGCGACGACTTCAGCGACATCGAGGCCATCCTGAAGAAGCACGGCATCTGACCGGCCCCGTTCGGTCCCGGCCCGCTGCCCGGCCTGCTTCGGGGCCCACTGCCCGGCTCGTGCGTGACACCGCAAGGACAGCGCCCCCATGAATCGATTCAGCCATGATCCTTGACGGCGTTCGGCGAGCGGGTTAGCGTCCCACCCGGATTGAAACAATTCATTCACCGCCGTCCGTACGATGGGGTGACGCCGCTGGACGAGCGCGGCCAAGGGCAGTGGGGCAGGACTAGTGGCGCGTGTGGCAGGCATCAAGGATGTGGCCCGGCAGGCCGGGGTCTCCGTGGGAACGGTCTCCAATGTGATCAACCGCCCCGAGGCCGTGCTGCCCGAGACCCGGGCCCGGGTGCTGGCCGCGATCGAGGAGCTCGGATACGTCCGCAGCGAGTCGGCCCGCCAGCTCAGGGCGGGCCGCAGCCGGATCATGGCGCTCCTCGTCCTGGACATGGGCAACCCCTTCTTCGTCGACGTGGCCCGTGGCGCCGAACGCGCCGCCCGCCAGGCAGGGCTCGGCGTCATGGTCTGCAACAGCGGCCAGAGCCCTGCCGAGGAGGCCGAATACCTCGGTATGTTCGCGGAACAACGGGTCTGCGGCGTACTGGTCACACCGGCCGACGCCACCGGCCGCAACCTCGACTCCTTCAGCCGTCACCGGATTCCCTACGTCCTGGTGGACCGGGTCGCCTCCGGCACGGGCAGCTGCGCGGTCTCCGTCGACGACGTGCGCGGTGGCGCGCTGGCCGTCGGCCACCTGATCTCGGCCGGGCACCGCTCGGTGGCGTACGTCAGCGGACCCGGCGACCTGCACCAGATCAGGGACCGTCGCGAGGGCGCGCTGTCCGCGCTCGCCGAGGCGGGGCTGCCGCCCGGGGCGCTCGTCGAGATCCCCTCCGACCGCCTCGACGTGGCGGCGGGCCGGGACGCCGGAGCCCGGCTGCTCGGGCTCGTCCCGCGCCCCACCGCCGTGTTCTGCGCCAACGACCTGCTCGCCCTGGGCGTACTCCAGGCCCTGTACGCGGCAGGGGTGCGGGTCCCGCAGGACATCGCCATCGTCGGGTACGACGACATCGAGTTCGCCGCCGCCGCTGCCGTACCGCTCACCTCGGTCCGCCAGCCGGCGGTCGTGATGGGCCGGATGGCCGCCGAGCTCCTGCTGGAGGAGGCGGACGACGAGGGCGGCACCCACGAGCACCGCAGCGTCGTGCTCCAGCCGGAACTCGTCGTGCGCGCGTCCAGTTCCACACCGCGCTGAACCCCGCCGCCCCCGCCCGCCCTCTCCCTTCCCTGTCACCCTCCGCCGTTCCCTTCCGCATGCCCGAAATGGAGACGCCGTGTCCCTGTTCGACCTCCCCCTGGACCAACTCCGCACCTACCGGCCGGAGTCCGGTGAGCCCGACGACTTCGACGCCTTCTGGCGCCGCACCCTCGACGAGGCCGCCGAGCACCCGCTGGATGCCGAATTCAGCGCATACGACGCCGCGTTGAGCAACGTCGACGTCCACGACGTGTCGTTCGCCGGCTGGGGCGGCCACCGCATACGCGCCTGGCTGAACGTGCCCGCCGGCGCCGAGGGCCCGCTGCCCGCCGTCGTGCACTACCTGGGCTACGGCAGCGGGCGCGGACTGCCTTTCGACCACCTGGTCTGGCCTGCGGCGGGCTGGGCCACCCTGGTCGTGGACACCCGCGGCCAGGGCGCCGTCAACAGTCACTCGGCGGGCTCCACCGCCGACCCGCACGGCGGCGCCGGACCGCAGTCGCCGGGCTTCATGACCCGCGGCATCCTCGACCCCGACGACTACTACTACCGCAGGGTGTTCACCGACGCGGTGCGCGCCGTCGAGGTGGCCCGCGCCCACCCGTCCGTCGACCCGGACCGGATCGTCGTGCACGGCGGCAGCCAGGGCGGCGGCATCGCCCAGGCCGTGGCGGGGCTCAGCCCCCACGTCAAGGCGGCGCTCGTCGACGTACCGTTCCTGACGCACTACCGGCGGGCCGTCGAGATCACCGACAAGGACCCGTACCAGGAGATCGTGCGCTTCCTGGCCACCCAGCACGGCCATGCCGAGCAGGTGTTCCGGACCCTCTCCTACTTCGACGGAATCAGTTTCGCGGCCCGGGCGGAGATGCCGGCGCTGTACTCCGTGGCCCTGATGGACCCCATCTGCCCGCCGTCCACGGTCTTCGCCGCCTACAACAACTGGGCCGGTCCCAAGGAGATCGAGGTGTACCCCTGGAACGGCCACGAGGGCGGCACCTCGGTCCACCGCGCCGCACAGCTGCGGATGCTGCGCGACCTGGGCTGACCGGCACGGTCATGGGGGTGCGGGGGGAGCGGAACTCCGAAAGCCTGACGGGTGATCGGACGCCGGAGCGATTCGGCCCACCGTGTCAGGGGTGAACTCCCGTCACGAAAAGGTGTGTTGATCGCCAACCGGGGCCGGTCTGCGTCATGATCGTCCCGAGATGGTGGACACCTCCCGGGGCGACGCCCCCGCACCCCCAGCCGAAGAGCCGCGTGGCTGCCTCTTCGCGCTTTCCCAGCCCCCTCTGATGATCTTCCTCACGGTGATCGGCGGCCTGCTGCTGATGGCCGCGTTGCACGATCTCTTCGTGCTGTGAGCCGTCAGCCGGCCGCTTCCCTGCGGCGCGCCCGGTACGCGGCCACGTGCAAGCGGTTACCGCACGTACGGCTGGAGCAGTAGCGGCGGGAACGGTTGCGTGAGAGGTCGACGAAGGCGTGCCGGCAGTCCGGCGCCTCGCAGCGCCGCAGCCGCTCCGTCTCGCCCGCCACGATGATGAAGGCGAGGGCCATCCCGCAGTCGGCCGCCAGGTGGTCGGCGAGCGAGGCGTCCGGTGCGAAGTAGTGCACGTGCCAGTCGTAGCCGTCGTGGTTGCTGAGCTGCGGGGTGGTGCCCGCGGCGGCCACGAGTGCGTTGACGAGCGAGGCGGCGACCTGTGCGTCGGCCGCGGCGAAGACCTCGGCGAACCGCGCCCGTACGTCGTGGACGGCGCGCAGGTCCTTCTCGTCGAGTTCGTTCACCCCGCTCACCCGGTGGCGTCCGGCGAACGCGTACAGCGCGTCGGTGTCGGCGAGCCCGTCGACGGGGTCGCCGCCCTCGGGCTGCTCGCTCTCCGGCGCGGTGTTCACCAGATCGACCACCACTTCGAGGGCGATCCGGGTGTCGTGGGGGATCAGCACGCTTCCGCTCCCTGGCTCCGGCGGGACGGGGCACCCGCCGATGCCGGCTGACTCTACTGGTTCACCCCCGGCGCTCCGGGGCGCCAGGGGCCCACGGGGCCTGTGGGGCGGACCTGAAGGCCCGGAGGGGCGCGGAGGGTGCCGACGGCGTCCGCCCGGCGTGTGGGGGCCCTGACGGGCGTCACGCGGGGCCGAGGGAGGCGCGGGAGAGCGGCGGAACGCGGACCGGCGCCGCCCCCACGGTGGATTCCGTGAGGACGGCGCCGGTGTCAGCCGTATGAGGTTGTCCGCGCGGCGCCGTCTCCCCGAGTCGGACGGCACCGTGCGGCTCTCGGCCTGGCTCAGCTCTCGGCCAGGATGTGTGAGAGCTCCGTATCGAGATCGAAGTGACGATGCTCGGTCCCGGGCGGAACCGCGGCGTCGGTCCTTTTCAGGAACGACTCCAGGGCCCGCGCGGGGGCCTCCAGCAGGGCTTCGCCCTCTGGAGAACTCAGTGCGATGCAGACGACGCCCTGGCCGTGACTTCGGGATGGCCAGACGCGGACGTCTCCGGTGCCGGTGGGCCTGTGCAGCCCCTCGGCAAGGAGGTCACGGGCGAAAACCCACTCGACCGTCTCCTCCGCTCCGGTGTGGAAGGTGGCGTGCACGGCATACGGATCGGCCGTGTCATACCGCAGGCCCGCGGGTACAGGCAGTGAGGACTCGCTCGACACAACGAGGCGCAGGTGCAGCTCGCAGCTGACCGTGGTGTTCATAAGCGCCAGGGCCTTTCGCTCAGTGTGCGCTCGGGGATTCGCACGTCGGCGAAATCGACATGCCACCTACGGTGGCGTTGTAAACCCCTCTGACCGTTTTGTGATCCTTCAGGTAGCTCGTACAGGGGTGTGTAACTTTGAGTCATGCGGCCATTCCGGTGACGAGGAGCGTTCGGGTAGGTTGACCCCCATGAATGCGGAGAGTGACGAGCGGGACGGGGCTGCCGCACCGGCGGATCCGGCGCCCGCGGCGGGGGAAGAGCGCGAGAGCGTGACGGGGGACGTCACGGAGGGCGTGAGCAAGGAGGACCGGGAGCTCGGCTCCCGGGCACCCGGGTTCATCAAGGCGTCCAGGACGCTGCACCTGAGCTGGCAGGTCGGTGTGTTCGTGGTCGGCCTGGCCGTCGTGGCGGCGGGCATCGTCATGCTGCCGCTGCCGGGTCCCGGCTGGCTGGTGATCTTCGGCGGCATGGCGATCTGGGCGACCGAGTTCGTCTGGGCTCAGCTGGTGCTGCGCTGGACGCGCCGGAAGGTCACCGAGGCCGCCCAGCGCGCGCTCGATCCCAAGGTGCGGCGGCGCAACATCGCCCTCACGGCGGTCGGGCTCGTGATCATCGCGGTGCTGGTGGGGATCTACGTGTGGAAGTTCGGAATCGTCATGCCGTGGAAGATCGACGAGTGACCTGGGGATGGTCGGGGAACGCCGCTGACATGGGGTAATGTTTGGCGTGCGCCCGGGCGATTAGCTCAGTGGGAGAGCGCTTCGTTCACACCGAAGAGGTCACTGGTTCGAACCCAGTATCGCCCACCCCGGACCGACGGCCCGGAAGCTTCCAGAAGCTTCCGGGCCGTCGGCGTTCCCGGGTGTCCCGTTCAAGCGCTTCGATCGATTTTCGTCCCAGCCATTGACGTCGCCGGTGCCGCTCCTTACTTTGACCCGGCAAGCGCTTTCTAAAACGATTCAATCAAGCGTAGGGGCGAACTATGTCTCGGAACCAGGGCATGGACCGGCGGCAGATGCTGAAGCTCGCGGGCTTCTCGGCTGCCGGTCTCGGGCTGACCGCGGCCGGCTGCGGCTCGGGCGGCGGCTCGAACGGGCCGGTCACCATCCGGCACGCCTGGT
Organism: Streptomyces sp. NBC_00385; assembly: GCF_035917155.1. Classification (NCBI taxonomy): domain Bacteria; kingdom Bacillati; phylum Actinomycetota; class Actinomycetes; order Kitasatosporales; family Streptomycetaceae; genus Streptomyces; species Streptomyces sp. NBC_00385. The sequence continues at coordinate 7,293,509 of NZ_CP107951.1, forward strand.
GGGGCGCCGACGACCGGGCGAAGAAGGTCCAGGAGTGCGTCAAGCTCTTCGAGAAGAAGCACCCGAAGATCAAGGTGAAGACAGACTTCCAGCAGTACCCGGACTTCTGGAAGAAGTTCAACACCCAGGCCGCCGGCGGCAACCCGCCGGACGTCATCCAGAACGCGGTGACGTTCCTGCGCAAGTACGAGGCGAAGAACGTCCTGCTCGACCTCAACCCGCAGGCGAAGAAGGGCAACCTCCAGCTGGAGGGCTTCCGCGCGGGGCTCGAGAAGTTCGCCGAGATCGACGGCAAGCTGCTCGGCGTCCCGGTCGGCAGCAACTCGATGTCCCTCGTCATCGACGAGAAGGTCTTCGAGAAGGCGGGCGTCGACCACAGCCTCGGCTGGACCTGGGACGACTGGTACGCGGGCCTGCAGAAGATCAAGTCCGGCCAGGGCATAGCCGGAGACTCCGGCCCCCACGGAGTCATGTACCTGTACGACCTGGTGCTGCGGCAGAACGGCAAGGCGTTCTTCACCGAGGAGGGCATGGGCTTCGGCGAGAACGAACTGCTGCCCTACTGGACCGAGGCGCTGGCCCGGGTCAAGTCCGGCGTCTACGCCGACCAGAAGAAGGTCGAGCAGATCAAGCCGGCCTCCGCGCTCGCCAAGGGCCTGTCAGCCGGTGAGTTCACCTGGGACAACTTCTCCGTCCGCTACAGCGCGGAGGGCAAGAGCAGCTACAGCCTCGCACCCATCCCGACCACCGACGGCAAGAAGACCGGCCAGTACCTCGGCTCGCTGATGCTGAGCGGCACGGCCCGCACCAAGCACCCCGCCGAGGTCGCCACCTTCATCAGCTTCATGACCCACGACCCCGCGGTCGCCCGCATCATGGGCTACGACCGCGGAGTCCCCGCCACCACCGCGCAGTTCGAGGCCTTCCAGCCCACCGACGCCCCGAGCAAGGCGATCGGCGCGTACGAGACCGAGATCGCCAAGGCCGGCGTGCTGGAGCCCATCACCCCGCACCCGGCCGGTGCCGACGTCGTCGAGGCGGCGTTCCTGCGCATCGCGGGCGACATGTCCCTGGGCAAGGCCTCGCCGGAGGACTCCGTCAAGCAGTTCTTCTCCGAGGCGAAGACCGCCCTCGCCTCGAACTGAGAGGAATGACGCGGTGACTCACATCCAGACCTCCACGAGCGGCCCGGTCCTCGGCAAGGACCTCGCCGACGTGGAGCGGAGCGGCCCGGGACGCAAGACCCGCCCCGCTCCGCGACCGCGGGGCCACCGCGAGAATCTGACCGGCTATCTCTTCATGTCGCCCTGGATCGCGGGCTTCCTGTTCCTGATCGCCGGGCCCATGGTCTTCTCGCTGTACCTCGCCTTCACCGACTACAACCTCTTCGACGCCCCGAAGTGGGTCGGCCTGAAGAACTTCACCGACATGTTCGCCGACCCCCGCTGGCGCCAGTCGGTCAAGGTGACCTCCTGGTACGTGGTGATCGGCACCCCGATCAAGCTGGCCGCCGCGCTCGCCGTGGCCATGCTGCTGGCCCAGAAGCGCTGGGGCCAGTCCTTCTACCGGGCCGCGTTCTACGCACCGTCGCTGATCGGCGCGAGCGTCTCGGCCGCCATCGTCTGGCGTGCCCTGTTCTCCGACGACGCCGTCGTCGACCGGGGACAGCAGCTGTTCGGCATCGACGCGGGCGGCTGGATCGGCGATCCGAACATGATCATCTATGCGCTGGTGGGCCTCACGGTCTGGCAGTTCGGCGCCCCGATGGTGATCTTCCTGGCCGGTCTCAAGCAGGTCCCCAGAGAGCTGTACGAAGCGGCGAACGTGGACGGGGCCAGTGCCTGGCGCAAGTTCTGGAGCATCACCCTGCCGATGATCTCGCCGGTGCTGTTCTTCAACGTCCTGCTGGAGACCATCCACTCCTTCCAGATCTTCGGATCGGCCTACATCGTCAGCAACGGCAGCTGCGGCCCGGCCGACGCGACGCTCGTCTACACCTGTTACCTGTACGACCAGGGCTTCGCGAACAGCCGCATGGGCTTCGCCTCCGCCATGGCATGGCTGCTGCTCGTCGCCGTGGGCCTGGTCACCGCCGTGCTGTTCTGGTCCCAGAAGCGCTGGGTGCACTACGAGGAGGGGGGCCGATGACCCCGATGGACACCACTGCCGTACGACGCCGGCTCCCCGGCTCCCTCGCCTGGCACATCGGCGCCCTCGCCATCCTCGCGGTGGTCCTCTACCCGGTCGTGTGGACGATCGGCGCCTCGTTCAAGCCCAGCGAGGACATCGTCGGTGCGCTGAACCTCCTGCCGACCGACCCGATCACCGACAACTACCGGCGCCTCGCCGACGGCATCGCCGACATCCCGATCTGGAAGTTCTTCCTGAACTCGGCCTACATCTCGGTCGGTTCCGTGATCGGTGTCGTCATCTCCTGCTCGCTCACGGCCTACGCCTTCACCAAGGTCCGCTTCGCCGGGCGCAACGCGATGTTCGCCATCATGATCGGGACTCTGCTGCTCCCGTACCACGTACTGATCATTCCGCAGTACGTGATGTTCCAGAAGCTGGAGCTGATCAACACCTTCACTCCGCTGCTGATCGGCAAGTACCTCGCCACCGACGCGTTCTTCGTCTTCCTCATGGTCCAGTTCATGCGCGGGCTGCCCAAGGAACTCGACGAGGCGGCCCGGCTGGACGGCTGCGGGCACCTGCGGATCTACTGGTCGATCGTGATGCCGCTGTGCCGGCCCGCGCTCATCACCAGCGCCATCTTCACCTTCATCCAGGCCTGGAACGACTTCATGGGCCCCCTGCTGTACCTCAACGAGCCGGACAAGTACACAGTCTCGATGGGGCTGCGGATGTTCATCGACCAGGACGCCGTCGCCGACTACGGCGGCATGATCGCGATGTCACTGGTGGCCCTGCTGCCGGTCCTCGCCTTCTTCCTGGCCTTCCAGCGCTACCTCATCGACGGCATGGCCACCTCCGGCCTGAAGGGCTGAGCACCCCGTGGCGACGAAATCCCCCGCCGCACCCAGGACCTCCTTCGTCCGGGAGCGATTCAGCGTCTTCTCCGAATGCCTGCTCACCGGCGTGTGGATCACCGTCGCCGCCCTGCCGCTCGTCACGTTCCCCGCGGCCTTCGCCGCGGGGAGCCGGCACCTGCGCCGCTACCTCGCCGGGGAGGCGGGCGGGGTACGGGAGTTCGCCGCCGACGTACGGGAGGCCTTCCGCAGCGGCTGGCGGATCTCCCTGCTGTGGTGGGCGGCCCTCGCGCTGCTCGCCTTCGACTGGCAGGTCGCCCGGTCGGGCCTGCTCCCGGGCGGCCGTCCGCTCATCGCCGTGAGCCTGCTCGGACTGCCGGCCGTGGCCGTCTGGGGACTGCGTACGGCCGCCGCCTGGCACCCCGGCACACCCTGGGCGGCCACCGCGCGGGCCGCGGGCCGCCGGACCCTCACCGACCCGGCAGGGTCACTGCTGCTCGTCGGCGGATTCGTCGCCCTGGCCCTCGCCGCCTGGCAGATCCCGCCCCTGGCCGCGCCCGCCCTCGGCTGCCTCGCCGCAGCCGCGGTCGCCGCCGACCGCCGCTGACCCGACGGCCGGCCCCACCTACCGCACCACGTCCCACCACGCGTCAGCGTGCGATCAGGCATGCCCGTTTCCGCCACGAATTGGAGTCGTGATGTCCCCGATCCCCCGCCGTACCGTCCTCAAGGCAGCCGCCGTCGCCGGCGCGGCCACCACCTTCTCCTGGGCGCTGAACGACCCCGCCCAGCAGGCGGCCGCCGCCACGGGCAAGGCCGACGAAGGCCCCGTCGAGATCAACTGGCTGGAGGAGGAAGGCCTCGGCGCCTCGCCCGGATCCACCTTCGGCGTCCCCTGGGCCAAGGGGCGCTACCCGGCCGACCAGAAGTTCGCCCTCGCCACCGCCGACGGCAAGGACATCCCCGTCCAGACCTGGGCCACCGCCAAATGGCCCGACGGCTCCCTGAAGTGGACCGCCCACGCGGTCGGCCCCGAGGCCGGCGGCGCCAAGAAGTTCACCCTCACCACCGGCGAACCCGCCACCGCCGCCCACAAGGTCACGGTCAAGAACAGCGGCGGCTCGATCACCGTCTCCACCGGAGTCATCACCGCGAAGATCGGCAAGACCGGCTCCTCGCTCGTCACCTCCCTCACCCGAGGCTCCACCGAGATCGCGAAGAACGGCCGCCTCGTCCTCATCCGCCAGGGCGAGATCGAGGACGGCGACCAGGGGCAGGAGAAGTACGAACGCTTCGAGAGCGCCATCGGCAGGACCGAGGTGGAGCAGAGCGGGCCCGTCCGCGCCGTCGTCCGCATCGACGGCAAGCACCGCCACGGAAACCGCTCCTGGCTCCCGTTCTCCGTCCGGCTCTACTTCTACGCGGGCGCCGAGTCGTTCCGCATGATGCACACCATCACCTTCGACGGCACCCAGGAACCCGGCAAGGCGAGCGGCGACTTCATCCGCGGCCTCGGCGTCCGCTTCACCGTCCCCATGCGCGACGAGACGTACGACCGCCACATCCGCATCGGCGGCGACGAGACCGGCATGCTCCGCGAAGCCGTCAAGGGCATCACCGGACTGCGCCGGGACCCCGGAGCCGCCGTCCAGGCGGCCCAGTTCGAGGGCACCAAGCTGCCCGACCCGGCCACCTGGGACCAGCGCGTCACCACCCGCCTCCCGCTGATCCCCACCTGGGGCGACTACACCCTCAGCCAGCTCTCCGCCGACGGCTTCTCGCTGCGCAAGCGCACCAAGAAGGGCCACGGCTGGATCGCCGCAGGCGGCGGACGACGCGCCTCAGGCTTCGGGTACGTGGGCGGCGCGAGCGGCGGGCTCTCCTTCGGACTGCGCGACTTCTGGGAGAAGTTCCCCGCCCAGCTCGACATCCGCGGCGCCGACACCGACGCCGCCGAAGTCACCCTCTGGCTCTGGTCGCCCGAGGCCGAGCCGATGGACCTGCGCTTCTACCACGACGGCCTCGGCCAGGACACCTTCGCCGAACAACTGCAGGGCCTCGAAATCACCTACGAGGACTACGAGCCCGGGTTCGGCACCCCGTACGGCATCGCCCGCACCAGCGAACTCGTCTTCTGGGCCAACGACTCCACCCCCAGCGCCGAGGCCCTCGCCCAGCAGACCCGCACCGTGCGCACCCTCCCGCAGCTCGTCGCCCCGCCCTCCCAGCTCGTCGGCGCCGGCGTCTTCGGCGGACTCTTCTCGCCGGTCGACCGCTCCACGCCCGCCAAGGCGAAGATCGAGGACCACCTGGACTTCCTGTTCACGTACTACAAGGACCAGGTCGAGATGCGCCGCTGGTACGGGTTCTGGGACTACGGCGACATCATGCACTCGTACGACCCCGCCCGGCACCAGTGGCGCTACGACGTCGGCGGCTACGCCTGGGACAACTCCGAACTCTCGCCCGACCTCTGGCTCTGGTACGCCTACCTGCGCTCCGGACGCGCCGACATCTTCCGCTTCGCCGAGGCAATGACCCGCCACACCGGCGAGGTCGACGTCTACCACCTCGGCGACTGGGCCGGCCTCGGCACCCGCCACGGCGTCCAGCACTACGCCGACAGCGCCAAGCAGCAGCGCATCGCCAACACCACCTACCGGCGCTTCTACTACTTCCTCACCGCGGACGAACGCGTCGGCGACCTGATGCGCGCCAACGTCGACTCCGACGAGACCTTCCTCGGCCTGGACCCGCTCCGCAAGATCCGTACCGAGCCCTACACCCCCGACCGGCACGCCCTGTCCGTCGGCTTCGGCACCGACTGGAGCGGACTCGTCTCCGCCTGGCTCACCGAATGGGAGCGCGGCGGTCCGCAGGCCGAGAAGGCCAGGGCCCGGGTGCTCGGCACCATGGAGACGATCGCCGCCCAGCCCAACGGATTCGTGCAGGGCAGCGGCCTCTACGACCTGGACACCGGGAAGTTCGCCGTCGCCACCGAACCCGTCGTCAGCGTCTCCCACCTGTCCGGAGTCTTCGGACTCAACGAACTGTGCGCCGAACTCATCGGCCTGATCGACATGCCGAAGTTCAAGGAGGCGTACCTCGACTACTGCCGCTACTTCAACGCGAGCAAGACCGAGCAGGCCGCCCGGTACGGCTCCAACTTCGGCACCCTGCTCCTGTTCCAGGGCCACTCCAGGATGGACGCCTACGCGGCCGTGCAGACGGGCGACGAGAAGCTCGCCGCCCGTGCCTGGGAGAAGTTCTACAACAGCGACGGCTACAAGGAATCCGCACCCTGGAAGACCGAGAAGGTGAGCGGCCCGGTCACCACCGTCCCGGGCAGCGAGGCCAACTGGGTCTACACCAACGACACCGCGCTGTACGGACTCGCCGCCATCGAGAACCTCGCCCTCGTCGGCGACCGCATGCCGGCCTGAGGCCCGTGAGGGCGCCCCGGGCCGGCCGCGTGTCACCGCATCCGGCCCAGGGCGTCCCGCAGCCGCCGGGCGTCCCGCATCCTCTTCTCGTACGTCGCCCCCACCGCCAGCAGCAGCACTCCGGCCAGCGCCGGCGCCACCCAGCGCGGCATCGCACCCACCACCTGCACCACATACGGCGCCAGCTCGTGCAACGCGTCCAGCGCCAGCACCGCCCCGCCCAGTACCAGCAGCGCCTGGAGCCGCAACCGCGCCCCCAGCAGCGTGATCACCAGCGCCGCCACCCCCAGCAGCAACGGCCGCAGCCAGTGCGGATCGCCCCAGGCGGCGAAGAGCGCCGGCACCAGCGTCACCGCCAGGCCCGCCCCGTACGCCGTCCACGACGACGCCGAAGGATCACGACGACGGCGCAGCACACCGATCACCAGCGCCGGCACGGTCACCGGCAGCGTGTACGCCTCCGGGGACGACACCCCGGACGCCGACAGCCGCACCCAGGACGCCAGCACGAAGAGCGCCGTCGCCAGATACCCGGCCGCCTCCCGCCGTTCCGAACGCAGCGCCGTCGCCGCGGCCAGCACCCCGCACAGAGCCAGCACCAGAGCCAGGAACGGCGGGTCCTCGACAGCGGCCACGACCGCGGCCAGGCCCACCGCGCCGCCGGTCAGTTCGAGCGGCAGCGCCACCGCGTGCCCCCTCAGCCGCGCACCCAGAACGGCCGTCATCGCCGGGACGACGAGCATCACGGGCGCCGCCTCGTACGACGCGAGCCCCACCGACACACCGAACGCGAGGGCGAGAACGCCGGCACACACCACCGCCGCGCACGTCACCACCGCCTGCACGGTCACCAGCACCGGCGCACGCGACGGGTCCTCGGGCGCGTCCAGCGCCGTCGCAGCACCCGCGAACATCAGCAGCAGCGCACCGAACACCGCATAGGTGGCCGGCTCCGAGCCCAGCGACAGCAACGCGACACCCAGCGCACCGACCGAGCCGCACACGCCCGCGGCCGGCGCCACCCCCGTCGTTCCGCGGCGCAGCGCGGCCACCGCCACGATCAGAACCCCCGCGACCAGCACCGACTGCGACGCGACAGCCGTCGTGAAGGAGACGTCCAACGCGGGCGGCAGCACCGTGAGCCCCGCCCACCCGAGCACCACGGCCGACGCACCGACGGCCGTCCGCCACCCGGGCCGGGGCGACAGCGCCTTCCCGGCCCGGCGCGTCACTTGCTCCCACGACCGGTAAGCCCCCCCGAGCGCCACGGCCACCGTCAGCAGTACCGCCGGAGCCGCCGCCATGTCCTGCCACGGCAGGTCCGTGGCCCCCACCGCTCCCCGGATCCCGCCCTCCGGCGCACCCGCCCACAGCCGACCCAGCTGAGCCACCGGACCCACCAGCACCACCGCCACCGGGGCGGCCGAGTACAGGACCGACATGGCCGTCACCGCACCCGCGGCCCACACCAGACCCTGCCCGGCCGGACGCCCCAGCGGAGCCCGTACGCCCAGCAGGACCAGGCCCCCGCACACCAGGTACACCTGCACCGCCCAGCCGCCGGGCACCCCGCCCGCCGCGACCCCGCCCACCGCGGCGACCGCGGCCAGTCCGGCCACCGCGCCCGCGGCCACCGCGACCGTCGCCGGCGCCCGGCGGGCCCCTGCGAGAGCGATCGCCGCACCGGCCAGGAGCAGCACCCCCGGCACCACCGCAGCGGCCGGACCACCGGCCGACAGCGACTTCACCAGAGCCACCAGCAGTCCCGCGCCGCCGGTGACACACAGACCGGCACAGGCCGTGACCCGCACCGCAACTCCCTTGGACCACACGGCGATCACGCAGTCCAGCGCCGCCGTCGCCAGCAGCGCGACGGAGAACACCAGGGCGTCCGCCTCCGCGGCCCACGCCCACAGCACCAGCGGCAGCTGCGTACTGACCACGGCCAGCGGCAGCGGGAGCCGCAACCGGTCGAGCAGCAGACCGTAGGCAGCCCAGAGCACCGCGAGCACGGCCGAGGCCACGGCCGCGTACCCGAGGCCGCCGGTGTCCGGAACCGCGACCAGGTACAGGGCGACGGCGTCCAGCACCATCAGCACCGAGGCCAGCGCCCCGAGCGCCTCCGCCGTCGAGGACAGCCCCCGTCGCAGCAGCACCGCGGGCGCGGACAGCGCCGCCACCGTGACGGCGGTCAGGACCGCCGAGCGTCCGCCGATCCCCATCTGACCCCAGCTCACCAGGGTGAACGCGATCGCGGCGATCGCCAGCAGCAGACCGCCGAGGGTGAGCAGCACGTTCTGCGCGCTGCGGGTACGGACCGGGGGAGCGGACGGCGCGGACGGCGAACCGGACGAGGCCGGAGTCCCGATCCAGCCCGCACCCCAGGCCGCGGTACGCGCCGCGGGCGGCGGGAACTGCGGTGTGTGCGGAGCGGCCGTCCGGGGACCGGGTGTCTGCAGCACGCTCAGCAGCCAGGTGCGGCGGGTCAGCAGCTCGGACCGGCGCAGATCGAGCCGGGCGAGCTCACGGTCGAGGATGACCAGTTCCTCGGCGGGTGGCGGCACATGTTCCATGGAGGCGAGTGTGGTGCGGGCCACGCGGCCGGGCATGCGCACAGGTACTCAGATCCCCGGCTGAGTACGCGCGTCCCGGCGACACGGGCCGCAACCACTGCCCATATGTCAGCATATCGGGCCTGGGTGCCTCGCTCGGGTGGCATGGTCCAGCGGCTCGGCCGGAAGCGGTTTGAACCACACCCGCCGAGCCCTGTATGGTTCAACCCGTTCCCGGGCGATTAGCTCAGTGGGAGAGCGCTTCGTTCACACCGAAGAGGTCACTGGTTCGAACCCAGTATCGCCCACCCCGGGAGAGGCCGGTCCGTCAGCAACACCGACGGACCGGCCTCTGCGTGTCCGGGTGCCGGGACCGCGTCCGCTCACGCCGCTGCACGGAACTCCGGTCGCAGCGGCCAGGCCGGATCCACCGTCTCCGGCGTCCCGCTCCTGGCGAACCACGCCTGCAGGCCCCGCGCCTGGGCCGCGTGCCACACCGCCTGGAGCGTGTGCAGCTCCGCCGGGGTCAGCCGCTCCAGCCGGGTGGCGAACCGCCGCCCCACCGCCCGGACCAGCTCCAGCGACGCCGCCGCGTCGGCCGCCGCGTCATGGGCCCCGTCCAGCACCACCCCGTACAGCTCGCAGAGATCCGTGAGCGTACGACGGCCCTTGCGGTAGCGGTCCAGATGCTTGTCCAGCACCCGCGGATCCAGCACACACAGCGAGGCGTTCTCCAGATAGCCGCCGAGCGACGACGCCCGGTGCCGTCTCAGCTCACGGTCCAGCAGTGTCAGATCGAACGGTGCGTTCATCACGACCAGCGGCCGGCCCGCCGCGCTCTGTTCGGCCAGCGCCCTGGCTATCTCCTCCACCACCGGCGCGGGCCACCGCCCGTTGCGCTGGAGATGGTCGTCGGTCAGACCGTGGATCTCCGTCGCCCCCACGGGCACCGGAATCCCCGGATTCACCAGCCAGCGGGTGACGCGCATCCGCCCGCCGGAACTGTCCTGGACGACGAGCGCGGCCGAAACGATCCGGTCCTGCTCGACGTCCACTCCCGTCGTCTCGGTGTCGAAAGCGGCCAACGGCCCCTCATACCAATGAGTCATCCCCGAACTCCTCGCGCCCGAGCGGCAGATGGTGTGATTTCTCTGCCCGGTTCGGTGATACCCGCACCCTTTGCCTGATACGCCGTTTGAGGGTGGTCCCGTGCGGTGACAACACAGGTGACGGGGCCGGAAGCTGAAACGCCGCCACGTCCCACACACCCATCGGCACAGCCCGGAAGGCATACGGAGCCATGGCGCTCGCGCAGCCCGAACCGAGTGGGCTGCTGCCCCAGCGGACCGCACCGCTGCGCGGCGCACTCGCCACCACCGCCTGCATGGAGACCCTCCAGGTGGGCTACCTGCACGCGGTCGCTGCCGCGGCGGGGTGCTCCCTGTCCCAGCCCTTCCCCGACAACGGCATCGACTGGCACGTCAGCCACGGAGCCCCCGGCCACGTCGTCGACGACGAGGTGACCATCAAGGTCCAGCTGAAGTGCACCTACCAGATACCGCCCCGGCCACCCGGCCCGACCTTCGCCTTCACGCTCGACAACGCCCACCTCGTGAAGCTCGCACGGACCCCCGTGTCCGTGCACAAGATCCTCGTCGTGATGCTCGTGCCCCGGAGCCAGGACGACTGGCTGCGCGCCGGACACGACCGCCTCGACCTGCGGCACTGCTGCTACTGGACCAACCTGGCCGGTCACGCCGTGACCGGCCGGCACCGGACGACCGTGCGGATCCCGACCTCGCGCATCTTCGACGACCGAGCGCTCTGCGAGATCATGACCCGCGTCGGGGCGGGAGGGAGACCCTGATGCACCGGCCGATGGACGAGCCCGTCCACGAAGTGTTCCCGTCAGCCGTCCGACCCCACCCAGCCGAACAGGCGGGCCCCTGGCCCACCGCCTCACCGGCCGACGGCCTCCCCGACCCCGCACGGGTCGACCCCGCGGTCCTCGGCGTCCTCCTCGCCCGCCACGGCTGGCAGCGACGCGGCGGGGCGCCCGGCCGGTACAGCCGCTGGACCCCGCCCGGGCCGCCCGGCCGCTCCACCAGCCTGCTCGTACCCGACACCACCGCGTTCCCCGACAGCGAGGACCTGCTGGCGGAGGCCCTGACCGCCCTCGCCCGCAGCGCCGCGCCCTCCGCCCGCGAGGTCCTGGTCTCCCTCGCCGTCCCCAGCGACGAGATCCGCTGGTGGCGCGAGGTGCCCGAACCCGCGACCGGAACCGCCGGCGCGGCCGCCTGGACCGGCGCGGAGCAGCTGCACGGCGCCGCCCGCCAGATCCTGCTGGCCGGCGCACTCGCCGTCCGCGGCCGGGCCGGTTACCACGGCGCCCGCCACCGCCGCCGTGCCCTGGCGACGCTCGGCTCCGTCCTCATCGGCCCCTCGCCCGGTGGCCGCGACCTCACGGCGTTCCTCCCCGTCGAGGCGGGCCGCCCCCTCGCCGTACGGCTTTACCACGCCCTGCACGCCGCGCGGGAGGCCGTCGACTACCAACGGGCCACCGGCGGCATGGAGGCCTTCGACTCCGCGGTCGAGGCAGGCGTCAGCCGGGAACTGACCGAGGCGGTCATCGCGCTCGTCCGGGGCTCGGAGGGGGCCGGCATCGCGCTGGACTGGGCGCCCGCCGCCGGAGCCCCCGACGGCTGTCCGGCCCGCCCGGAAGCAGTCGAGTTCTCCCCGGGCGACCTGCCGGCCCTGCGCCGGGCCGGTGCCCGCTACCTCCGGGACGAGCCCGCGGTGGCGGTACGGATCACCGGGGCCGTCGTGCGCCTTCGCCGCGCGGGGCCGCGCGGGGCCGGAATCGTACGGCTGCGGGTCCTGGCGGGCGCCGAGGTGCCGCACGTACGACTTGAGCTCGACGAGGAGGCGTACCGGATCGCAGGCCAGGCCCACCTGGTGGGGCTTCCCGTGCGGGTCGAGGGCAGGCTGGAGAGCCGGGGCGGCTTCCGGCGTCTGACCAGGGCCTCGCAGGTGGTCCCGGTCCAGGTCGACGAGGAGGAACGGGACCGGCTGATGAAGTCGCTCCAGGAGAACGTCGACTCTTTCGAGGAGGCCTGCACGGGGGAGTAGCGGGGGCGCAGGCGGCCCATTTCGCTATGGGGGCCGTCGGCTCGGTACGATTCCCCTTGCGTCCGCCATGGGAATGCGGGTGCGCCCCCTCAGTCAGGAGAGACCGGTGTCAGACGTCCGTGTGACCATCCAACGCGATTCCGAGCGGGAAGAGCGCGTGGTGACGACGGGCACTACGGCAGCCGAGCTCTTCCCCGGCGAGCGCACCGTCGTCGCCGCCCGCATCGCCGGTGAACTGAAGGACCTGGCGTACGTCGTCGCCGACGGAGAGACCGTCGAGCCCGTCCTGATCTCCTCCGAGGACGGCCTCAACATCCTGCGGCACTCCACCGCACACGTGATGGCCCAGGCCGTCCAGGAGCTGCACCCCGAGGCCAAGCTCGGCATCGGCCCGCCGGTCAAGGACGGCTTCTACTACGACTTCGACGTCGAGACGCCGTTCACGCCCGAGGACCTCAAGGCCATCGAGAAGAAGATGCAGGAGATCCAGAAGCGGGGCCAGAAGTTCTCCCGCCGGGTCGTGACGGACGAGGCGGCCCGCGAGGAGCTCGCCGGCGAGCCGTACAAGCTGGAGCTCATCGGCATCAAGGGCTCCGCCTCCACGGACGACGGCGCGGACGTCGAGGTGGGCGGCGGCGAGCTGACCATCTACGACAACCTCGACCCGAAGACCGGCGAGCTGTGCTGGAAGGACCTCTGCCGGGGTCCCCACCTGCCGACCACCCGGTTCATTCCGGCGTTCAAGCTCATGCGCAACGCCGCGGCGTACTGGCGCGGCAGTGAGAAGAACCCGATGCTCCAGCGCATCTACGGCACCGCCTGGCCGACCAAGGACGAGCTGAAGGCGCACCTGGAGTTCCTGGAGGAGGCCGCCAAGCGCGACCACCGCAAGCTGGGCAGCGAGCTGGACCTCTTCTCCTTCCCGGACGAGATCGGCCCGGGCCTCGCGGTCTTCCACCCCAAGGGTGGCGTCATCCGCATGGCGATGGAGGACTACTCGCGCCGCCGTCACGAGGAGGAGGGCTACGAGTTCGTCTACTCGCCGCACGCCACCAAGGGCAAGCTCTTCGAGAAGTCCGGTCACCTGGACTGGTACGCCGACGGCATGTACCCCCCCATGCAGCTCGACGACGGGGTGGACTACTACCTCAAGCCGATGAACTGCCCGATGCACAACCTGATCTTCGACGCGCGCGGCCGCTCCTACCGTGAACTGCCGCTGCGCCTCTTCGAGTTCGGCACGGTGTACCGGTACGAGAAGTCGGGCGTCGTGCACGGCCTGACCCGCTCGCGCGGTTTCACCCAGGACGACGCGCACATCTACTGCACCCGTGAGCAGATGGCGGAGGAACTCGACCGGCTGCTCACCTTCGTCCTGAACCTGCTCCGCGACTACGGTCTGACCGACTTCTACCTGGAGCTCTCCACCAAGGACCCGGAGAAGTTCGTCGGCTCGGACGAGGTCTGGGAAGAGGCCACCGAGACGCTGCGTCTGGTCGCCGAGAAGCAGGGCCTGCCGCTGGTCCCGGACCCGGGCGGCGCCGCCTTCTACGGCCCGAAGATCTCGGTGCAGTGCAAGGACGCCATCGGCCGGACCTGGCAGATGTCGACCGTGCAGCTCGACTTCAACCTGCCGGAGCGCTTCGACCTGGAGTACACCGGCCCCGACGGCACCAAGCAGCGCCCGGTCATGATCCACCGTGCCCTGTTCGGCTCCATCGAGCGCTTCTTCGCCGTGCTCCTCGAGCACTACGCGGGTGCCTTCCCGGTGTGGCTGGCGCCCGTCCAGGCGGTCGGCATCCCGATCGGCGACGCGCACATCCCGTACCTCCAGGAGTTCGCCGCCAAGGCCCGCAAGCAGGGGCTGCGGGTCGACGTGGACGCCTCGTCGGACCGGATGCAGAAGAAGATCCGCAACCAGCAGAAGGCCAAGGTGCCCTTCATGATCATCGCTGGTGACGAGGACATGGCCAACGGTGCCGTCTCCTTCCGCTACCGCGACGGTTCGCAGGAGAACGGCATCCCGGTCGAGGACGCCATCGCCAAGATCGCCAAGGCCGTGGAGGACCGCGTCCAGGTCTGATCCGTGCCCGGCAGGGGCCCCCGGTGAGCTACCCGCTCACCGGGGGCCCCTTCTCGTCCTCCCGCCGGAACACCTGGATCAGCCACGACGAGAACGAACCCGTCACCGCCCCCAGCAGCGCCAGCCCGCAGGCCATCAGGAACGCCGCGACCACCCGGCCCCACGGCGTCACCGGCACGGCATCCCCGTACCCCACCGTCGTGAGCGTCGCGCACGCCCACCAGACCGCGTCGCCGAAGGTCCGGATCGAGGCGTCCGGCGCGTCGTGCTCCTGGTGGTAGACCGCGAGGGACGCGGATAGGCCGAGCAGCAGAGCCGCCAGGCCGGCGTACGACATCACCCGTGCGTACAGGCTCAGCCGCGGTTCGTCGTGCCGCTTCTGGATGGCCGTGTAGACCTTGACCAGCCGCAGCGGGCGCAGCAGTGGCAGCAGGAGCACGAGCGTGTCGAGCCAGCGGACCCGGACGAAGCGGTGGCCCAGGCCACTGAGGCGGATCCGCACGGCGTAGTCGATGACGAAGAGGAGCCAGGTGGCGGCGACCAGGGCGAGGGCGAGGTCGTGCCACGGCTCGGCGTCGTCCGGGGCGAGGACGCGGACCGCGTAGCCGAGCAGGAACAGCAGGGAGGCGGCGAAGAGAGGCACCTCGGTGCGCTGCTCCCAGAGTGTGAGGGCGGGTGACGGCCGGGCCGGGGTGCGGTCGCGCATCGGGCCAGCATCGCGCCGAGTGGACGGGATCGGCCCCGGCGACACGCTTCAGGAGGGGTACGCAATATGCTGATCGGCATGACGAGTGAGCCGGAGCAGCAGATCGGAGTGGGGACGCCCGATGCGTTCCAGCGCCTGTGGACGCCCCACCGGATGGCGTACATCCAGGGCGAGAACAAGCCGACCGGCCCGGAGGCCGGCGACGGCTGTCCGTTCTGTGAGATCCCCTCGAAGTCGGACGAGGACGGGCTCGTCGTCGCACGCGGCGAGAAGGTCTACGCGGTGCTCAACCTGTATCCGTACAACGGTGGGCACCTGATGGTGGTGCCGTACCGGCATGTCGCGGACTACACCGAGCTGGACGGTCCGGAGACGGTGGAGCTCGCCGATTTCACCAAGCGTGCGATGACCGCGCTGCGCGGGGCGTCGGGGGCGCACGGGTTCAATATCGGGATGAACCAGGGCGCTGTGGCCGGTGCGGGCATCGCCGCGCATCTGCACCAGCATCTGGTGCCGCGATGGGGTGGCGACACCAACTTCATGCCGGTCGTGGGTCACACCAAGGTGCTGCCGCAGCTGCTGGCGGACACACGCGCGATGCTGGCCGACGCCTGGCCGCGCGGCGTCTGACCGCCGCCTTCTTCCTGTACCGAGAGGGGCGCCCCGGTCTTCCGGGGCGTCCCTCTCGCTGTTCCTAGGCGTCGTAGAGGTCGGCCTTGCGCGGGGTGGGGTCCTGGACCAGTCCGCTCAGTATCGACGAGCGGTTGTCGAAGCGGTCCGTGTCGACGCCGTTCTCCTCCAGGACCTTCATGGCGGCGCTGTGCACGACGCGCAGGACGGGTGTGGCGGCCCGCATCGCGTCGTCCGCCATGAAGCGGTGGCGCCACGGCTTCTCGGCCCAGGCGTGCCGCAGCCCGAAGGGTTCCGGCAGGGCGATCTTGCCGCCGAGGTAGTCGAGGAGCGGCGGGTACCAGGTGAAGGGGGCGCGCAGGGCGAGGCGGACGACCTCCTTCGACTCGACGAGGGCCAGTGCGATGTCGCGGGTCTCCCAGAACTTGACGGTCTTGTTGACCGTCTTCTTCTTGGCGGCGGGCTTGCTGGTGAACAGGGAGTGGACGGGGCCGAGGGCATGCCCGGTGACCTCGATGCGCAGGGTCTCGAAGAGCACCGTGACGGTGATCATCATGGTGATGACCAGCTGGCCGTCCCAGAGGGTGAACTGGACACCCAGGTAGTGGCGGTCGCCGCCGCCGAACTGCTGGTGGTTGCAGATCCGCTGTATCTCGTGGGGTTTGACCTGGAAGGTGGCGACGTCCTCGCCCTCGGGGCGGGACACCTCGTCGGTGTTCTCCCCGACGGGCGACACGATCCAGTGGGTGACGGACGGGGTGGGGAATCCGCCGGTGTTCAGGGGACCGCGCTCCAGCATCTTGAGCTGGTCATGGATGACGCGTATCAGGTCCCAGCTGCGGAACTGGTGGAACTCCTTGGCGGGGTCCTTGGCGACGAGGTCTTCGGCGAGCTGCCAGCTGCCCCAGCGGGTGCCCATGCCGAGGATGCCCTTGGGGCCGGCGTAGAAGACGGAGTTGGACTGCTGTTCGGCGGAGAGCTTCTCCAGGCCCTGGCGGAGTGCCTCGCGGGCGGTCTCGTTGGGGTTCTTCGGCACGGCTTCCGGGATCTTCGCGATGACGCCGCCGCCGGAGAGGAGCCCTTCCCAGCGGGCGCGCATGTCCTGGGCGGACTTCTCGGCGATCCGTTTGGCGATCAGCCAGCCGATGACGGGCGCCACGATCATCGCTCGGAGGTACAGGGCCAGGAGCCCGTTGAGGGGCATGGCCACCAGGAGGAACAGGGCCCCGATGCCGACGATGGGCAGCAGCGCGTTGCCGATGGCGGCCAGGGCCTTGTCCTTGGTGTTCGCGAGGCCGTCACGCAGACGGAACGCGATGACCCACAGCAGCATTCCGGGCAGGAAGACGAAGCCGAACAGGGCGGTCACCGCGGTGAGTTTGGTGTCACGGGCCTTGCGCAGGCGGGTCGCGGAGAGGCAGTGCTCGACGACGGTCTGGGGGTCGCTGCCGAAGGACTGGATGAGCGCCTTCCGTGCGCCGCCCAGCATGCGTTCCTGGACGGCGCGGGAGAAGGCCTCGCCGAGGTTGGGCTTGAAGTAGTCGGACTTGAAGAGCTTGGAACGCCCTGCCTTGACCTCCGACTTGTGCCACTCGCTGTTGGCTTTGAGGATCTCCTCCACCGGGCTGTCCCGGTACGCGGCAGAGGCGAGGGCGTTGGTCGCCACCGCCGCTCCTGCCGCCCCCTGGAGCGGAATCTGCGCTCCGGGAGAGAAATCGAATCCGTTGCTGGCCACTGTCGCCCCCACTCGCCGCCGAGGAACCGCTCCTGCGGCTGTTTCCCAACTGCCGGGCCCGGCACACTTTCTGACCTGGCAGCACAGCGTATCGTCCGGATCGGTACCCCGTCCGGCCCTGTGGACAACGCTGTGGGCGAGGGTGAGCAGCCGGGGGATCTATGTTCCTTTGGTGCCGTTCTCCTGTTGTTGTTGGTGGAGGCGGTCGGCGAGCTGTGGGGGCATGGCCTCGTGGCGGGCGTAGGAGCGGCCGAACCGGCCGGTTCCGTGGGACAGGGAGCGCAGGTCGACCGCGTAGCGTCCGATCTCCAGCTCCGGGACCTCGGCCCGTACGAGGGTGCGTCCGGTGCCGGACTGCTCGGTGCCGGTCACGCGGCCGCGGCGGCCGGAGAGGTCGCTCATCACCGGGCCGACGTAGTCGTCGGGGATCAGTACACGGACCTCGGCGACGGGTTCCAGGAGCTGGATGCGGGCCTCGCCCGCGGCCTCGCGCAGAGCCAGGGCGCCCGCCGTCTGGAAGGCGGCGTCGGAGGAGTCCACGGAGTGCGACTTGCCGTCCCGCAGCGTGACGCGGACGTCGACCAGGGGATGTCCGGTGGTCAGACCGCGGGCGGCCTGGGCGCGGACGCCCTTCTCGACGGAGGGGATGAACTGCCGGGGTACCGATCCGCCGACCACCTTGTCGACGAACTCGATGCCCGAGCCGGGGGGCAGCGGCTCGACGTCGAGCTCGCAGATGGCGTACTGCCCGTGGCCGCCGGACTGTTTGACGTGGCGGCCGCGTCCGGTGGACGGCCCGGCGAACGTCTCGCGCAGGGCGACGCGGTGGGGGACGGCGTCGACCTGGACGCCGAAGCGGGTGCGCAGCCGGTCCAGTGCCACGTCCAGGTGGGCTTCCCCGAGACACCACAGGACGACCTGGTGGGTGTCCTGGTTCTGTTCCAGGCGCATGGTCGGGTCCTCGGCGACGAGGCGTGCGAGCCCCTGGGAGAGCTTGTCCTCGTCGGCTTTGCCGTGTGCCTCGATGGCGAGCGGCAGCAGGGGGTCGGGCATCGTCCACGGCTGCATCAGCAGAGGATGGTCGGGGGCGGACAGGGTGTCGCCGGTCTCTGCGGTGTCCAGCCGGGCGACGCAGACGAGATCGCCGGCGATGCAGGCGGTGACGGGCCGCTGCTGTTTGCCGAAGGGGGAGGAGAGGGCCCCGACGCGGATCTCGGTCTCGTGGAGGGGTCGGGCCTCGTGACCGGGGTCGTCGAGTCCGTGGCCGGAAATGTGCACGGCGTCGTCGGGGCGCAGGGTGCCGGAGAAGACGCGTACGAGCGAGAGCCGGCCGATGTACGGGTCGGAGTCCGTCTTGACGACCTCGGCTGCCAGGGGACCCTGCGGGTCGCAGTCCAGGGCGGGGAGCGAGGCGCCGTGCAGGGTGGTGACGGCGGGCAGCGGGCGTTCGAGCGGGGTGGGGAAGCCGCCGGTGATCAGGTCGAGGAGTTCGACGGTGCCGATCCCCTGACGGGCGCCGTCGGCGGCGGGGGCGGCGGTGAGGACGGGGTGGAAGGTGCCACGCGCGACCGCGCGTTCGAGGTCGTCGACGAGTGTCCTGATGTCGATGCCGGCGCCGCCGAGGTAGCGGTCCATCAGGGTCTCGTCCTCGCTCTCGGCGATGATCCCCTCGATCAGCCGGTTGCGGGCATCCGCCAGGGGCGCCTGCTGGGACTCGGCCGGTGGCCGCTCCTGCCGTTCCCCGCCGGAGTAGTCGAAGATCCGCTGCGAGAGCAGCCCCGTGAGCCCGGTCAGCGGTGCGTGTCCGTCCGCGGCCTCGGGGCCGTGCACCGGCAGGTAGAGCGGCAGCACGGCGTCGGGGTCGTCGCCGCCGAAGATCTCGCCGCAGATCCGGGTCATCGCGTCGAAGGAGGTGCGGGCGGTGTCCAGGTGGGTGACGACGATGGCGCGCGGCATGCCGACCGCCGCGCACTCCTCCCACACGGCGCGGGTGGTGGCGGCGACGGCGTCGGCCTCCTGGGCGGCCGAGACGACGAAGAGCGCCGCGTCCGCCGCGCGCAGACCGGCCCTGAGCTCCCCGACGAAGTCGGCGTATCCGGGAGTGTCCAGCAGGTTGATCCTGACTCCGTCCCATTCCACGGGGACGAGGGTGAGTGATATCGAGCGTTGCCGTCGCTGCTCGATCCCGTCGTGGTCGGAGACCGTGGTCCCGTCCTCGACCCGGCCGGCCCGGTTGACCGCGCCCGCGGTCTGTGCGAGGGCCTCGACGAGAGTGGTCTTGCCTGATCCGCTGTGGCCGACCAGCACCACGTTCCTGATGGCGGAGGGATGGTCGGCCGTGGCTGCTCTTCCGGCGGCTCCGGTGTGCGTGTGTGCCTTGTCGCCCATGACGCGTGCCTCCCGGGTGGTGGCGCCGGGCGGGGGGACCGCCGGCGCGGGATGGGGAGTGGCCGCGCGGGCACGAAGGAGAGCCGCCGCGGCGGCTACGACGACGCCCGCGGTAGTTCCGAGCTTGGCACTGTGTCCGGCTTGCGTCCATACGCCGTACACCGTCGTACGGAACCGGGAGTCACGTCCACGGCGGGCCGACGGTCTCTCCCAGGGTGCCCGGACAGTGGATCCCCGCGGTCGTGACTACGATGGGCCAGCCGGTGGCCGATGGGGCCATGCGGCCCACCGACCCTCGGGAAGGCCATGCTGAACAAGTACGCGCGTGCATTTTTTACGCGTGTCCTCACGCCGTTCGCCGCACTGCTGCTGCGTCTGGGCGTGAGCCCTGACGCGGTCACTCTGATCGGCACGGCCGGGGTGATGGCAGGTGCGCTGGTCTTCTTCCCGATGGGGGAGTTCTTCTGGGGCACGATCGTCATCACGATCTTCGTCTTCTCCGACCTCGTCGACGGCAACATGGCGCGACAGGCGGGCATCTCCAGCCGCTGGGGCGCGTTCCTCGACTCGACGCTCGACCGGGTCGCCGACGGGGCGATCTTCGCCGGCTTCGCGCTCTGGTACGCGGGCAGTGGCGACGACAACGTCCTGTGCGCGGTCGCGATCTTCTGCCTGGCGAGCGGCCAGGTGGTCTCGTACACCAAGGCGCGCGGCGAGTCGATCGGGCTGCCGGTCGCGGTCAACGGACTCGTGGAGCGTGCCGAGCGCCTGGTGATCTCACTGGTCGCCGCCGGTCTGGCGGGCCTGCACGCGTTCGGTGTGCCGGGGATCGACATCCTGCTCCCGATCGCTCTGTGGATCGTCGCCGTCGGCAGCCTGGTGACGCTGGTGCAGCGGGTCGTGACCGTGCGCCGTGAGTCCGCCGAGGCCGACGCGGCCGCCGCGGTATCGGCTGCGGGGGACCGGGGGAGCGAGGCGGCTCAGTGAGCGGCGTGCCCGGGGACACGAAGCCCGGTGCCGGTGATCGGCTGAGCGACGGCTTGTACGGGCTGGGCTGGGCCGCGGTCAAGAAGCTGCCCGAACCGGTCGCGAAGGCGCTGTTCCGCACCATCGCCGACCAGGTGTGGAAGCGGCGCGGCAAGAGTGTGCTGCGGCTGGAGTCGAACCTGGCGCGGGTCGTGCCGGACGCGAGTCCGGCCCGGCTCGCGGCACTCTCCAAGGCCGGCATGCGCTCGTACATGCGCTACTGGATGGAGTCGTTCCGGCTGCCCACCTGGACGCCGGAGCGGATCAAGGCGTCCATCGACGTGACGGACGCACACCGGCTGACCGAAGGGCTCGACGCGGGACGCGGGGTCGTCCTCGCCCTGCCGCACCTGGGCAACTGGGACCTGGCGGGCGCGTGGGTCACCACGGACCTGAAGGTTCCGTTCACCACGGTCGCCGAGCGGCTCAAGCCCGAGTCGCTGTACGACCGGTTCGTGGCGTACCGCGAGGGCCTCGGCATGGAGGTGCTCGCGCACAACGGAGGGACCGCGTTCGGGACGCTGGCGCGCCGGCTGCGCGAGGGCGGCCTCGTCTGCCTGGTGGCCGACCGTGACCTGTCGGCCTCGGGCGTGGAGGTGACGTTCTTCGGCGACACGGCCCGGATGCCCGCAGGTCCGGCGCTGCTGGCTCAGCAGACCGGTGCCCTGCTGCTGCCGGTCACGCTCTCGTACGACGACACGCCGGTGATGAAGGCGCGGATCCATCCGCCCGTCGAGGTACCCGGCTCAGGTGACCGCACGGAGAGGACGTCTGTGATGACACAGGCGCTGGCCGATGCCTTCGCCACCGGAATCGCCGCGCACCCCGAGGACTGGCACATGCTGCAACGGCTCTGGCTCGCGGACCTCGGACCCATCGGAGACCAGCAGTGAAGATCGGCATCGTCTGCCCGTACTCCTGGGACGTTCCGGGCGGCGTGCAGTTCCACATCCGTGATCTGGCCGAGCATCTGATCCGGCTCGGCCACCAGGTCTCCGTGCTGGCCCCGGCCGACGACGAGACGCCGCTGCCGCCCTACGTGGTGTCCGCGGGCCGGGCCGTGCCCGTCCCGTACAACGGCTCCGTCGCCCGGCTGAACTTCGGCTTCCTGTCCGCTGCCCGGGTGCGGCGGTGGCTGCACGACGGCACGTTCGACGTGATCCACATCCATGAGCCGACCTCGCCCTCGCTGGGGCTTCTGACCTGCTGGGCGGCGCAGGGGCCGATCGTCGCCACGTTCCACACGTCCAATCCGCGCTCGCGGGCGATGATCGCCGCCTATCCGATCCTCCAGCCGGCGCTGGAGAAGATCAGCGCGCGCATCGCGGTCAGCGAGTACGCGCGCCGGACCCTGGTCGAGCACCTGGGCGGCGACGCGGTCGTCATCCCCAACGGGGTGGACGTCGGGTTCTTCGCGGCGGCCGAGCCCAGGCCCGAATGGCAGGGCGGCACGATCGGCTTCATCGGGCGCATCGACGAGCCACGCAAGGGACTGCCCGTCCTGATGCGCGCGCTGCCCGCGATCCTCGCGGCACGCCCGGACACCCGGCTGCTCGTGGCGGGCCGGGGCGACGAGGAGGAGGCCGTGGCCTCGCTCCCGAAGGAGATGCGCGCGCGCGTCGAGTTCCTCGGCATGGTGAGCGACGAGGACAAGGCGCGGCTGCTGCGCAGCGTCGACGTGTACGTCGCGCCCAACACGGGCGGCGAGAGCTTCGGCATCATCCTCGTCGAGGCCATGTCGGCGGGCGCACCGGTCCTGGCCAGCGACCTTGACGCGTTCGCCCAGGTCCTGGACCTGGGGACGGCGGGGGAACTGTTCGCCAACGAGGACGCGGACGCCCTGGCCGCTTCGGCGATCCGGCTGCTGGGCGACCCGGAACGGCGTGCGGAGCTGTCCGAGCTGGGCAGCGCGCACGTGCGGCGCTTCGACTGGTCGACGGTCGGGGCGGACATCCTCGCGGTGTACGAGACGGTGGCGGACGGGGCCGCGTCGGTGGCGACGGACGAACGCACGGGGCTGCGGGCCCGGTTCGGGCTGGCCCGGGACTGAGCGCCTCCCGGGACGGTACCCGCGCCGCCCGGGGCGGCTGTCCGGCGCCCGCTCACCGGTAGCCTTTGCGCCCGTGACCGAAACCCTCATCTGGACCGCCGTCGTGCTCATCGCGATCGGCCTGTACCTCAGCTGGACCGCGGGCCGTCTCGACCGGCTGCACACCCGGATCGACGCGGCCCGGGCCGCCCTCGACGCCCAACTCCTGCGCCGCGCCTCGGTCACCCAGGAACTCGCCACGTCCGGTGTCCTCGACCCGGCGGCCTCCATCGTGCTCTACGAGGCCGCGCACGCCGCCCGGCAGTCGGAGGAGGAGCACCGTGAGGTCGCCGAGAGCGAGCTCAGCACCGCCCTGCGCGCGGTGTTCGGCGAGCGGGCACAGGTCGACGCGGTGAAGGAGATCCCGGGCGGCGAGGAGGCCGCCTCCGAGCTGGCCGCGGCCGTGCGCCGGGTTCCGATGGCGCGCAGGTTCCACAACGACGCGGTGCGGGCGGCCCGGGCGCTGCGCCGTCACCGCACCGTGCGCTGGTGCCGGCTGGCCGGACACGCCCCGTTCCCGCTGGCCTTCGAGATGGACGACGAGCCGCCGGTCGCCCTCGCGGACCGCCCGGTCAGCTGACGGCGGCGGGCGCGGCACGCCCCGCGCCCGCCACCCCGGACCGAACCGATCCAGCAGGCCAAAAACCGATTCCCCCTGCCCAAAAACGATCCACCGGGCCAAAACGATCCACCGGCCTCCCATTGGCCCTTGCTGTGGACTGGTGCCGGAGAGTTTGCTCAGCAGTGCATCAGCCCCGCACATTCAGCAGCTCTTTCTCCCAGTGAGGTCGATCCGTGTCCACGAATCCCGCCACCCCGCAGTCCGCCGACGCCCCCGCCACCGGTACCGCCCGCGTCAAGCGCGGCATGGCCGAGCAGCTCAAGGGCGGCGTGATCATGGACGTCGTCAACGCCGAGCAGGCGAAGATCGCCGAGGACGCGGGCGCCGTGGCCGTCATGGCCCTGGAGCGGGTTCCGGCCGACATCCGCAAGGACGGCGGCGTGGCCCGGATGTCGGACCCGACCATGATCGAGGAGATCATCGAGTCCGTCTCCATCCCGGTGATGGCCAAGTCCCGCATCGGTCACTTCGTCGAGGCCCAGGTGCTGCAGTCCCTCGGCGTCGACTACATCGACGAGTCCGAGGTCCTCACCCCGGCCGACGAGGTCAACCACAGCGACAAGTTCGCGTTCACCACCCCGTTCGTGTGCGGTGCCACCAACCTGGGCGAGGCCCTGCGCCGCATCGCCGAGGGTGCGGCCATGATCCGCTCGAAGGGCGAGGCCGGCACCGGCAACGTCGTCGAGGCTGTCCGCCACCTGCGCCAGATCAAGAACGAGATCGCCCGCCTGCGCGGCTACGACAACAACGAGCTGTACGCCGCAGCCAAGGACCTCCGTGCCCCGTACGAGCTGGTCAAGGAGGTCGCCGAGCTCGGCAAGCTGCCCGTCGTCCTCTTCTCCGCGGGTGGCGTCGCCACCCCGGCCGACGCCGCGCTGATGCGCCAGCTCGGCGCCGAGGGCGTCTTCGTCGGCTCCGGCATCTTCAAGTCCGGCGACCCGGCCAAGCGTGCCGCCGCCATCGTGAAGGCCACCACCTTCTACGACGACCCGAAGATCATCGCGGACGCCTCCCGCAACCTGGGCGAGGCCATGGTCGGCATCAACTGCGACACGCTGCCCGAGGCCGAGCGCTACGCCAACCGCGGCTGGTAGTCACTGATGAGCGACACCCCTGTGATCGGAGTCCTGGCTCTCCAGGGCGACGTACGGGAACACCTGATCGCCCTGGCCTCGGCGGACGCCCTGGCCAGGCCGGTCCGGCGTCCCGAGGAGCTCGCCGAGGTCGACGGCCTGGTCATTCCGGGCGGCGAGTCCACCACGATGTCCAAGCTGGCCGCCCTGTTCGGCATGCTGGAACCGCTCCGCGAGCGGGTACGGGCCGGGATGCCGGTCTACGGCACCTGCGCCGGGATGATCCTGCTCGCCGACAAGATCCTCGACCCGCGCTCGGGCCAGGAGACCCTCGGCGGCATCGACATGATCGTGCGGCGTAACGCTTTCGGGCGGCAGAACGAGTCGTTCGAGGCGGCCGTCGAGGTCGCCGGGATCGAGGGCGGCCCCGTCGAGGGCGTCTTCATCCGGGCCCCGTGGGTCGAGTCCGTGGGCGCGCAGGTCAAGGTGGTGGCCGAGCACGGCGGGCACATCGTGGCGGTACGGCAGGGAAACGCCCTTGCCACGTCATTCCACCCGGAACTGACCGGGGACCACCGGGTTCACGCGTACTTCGTCGACATGGTGCGCGCAGTCACCTGACTCGACCCCGGTAGGATCTCTCGGGTTCGTACGGAATTTGGTGACGCGAAGGAGAAGGCAGATGTCCGGCCACTCTAAATGGGCTACAACGAAGCACAAGAAGGCCGTGATTGATGCCAAGCGCGGCAAGCTCTTCGCGAAGCTGATCAAGAACATCGAGGTCGCGGCCCGCACCGGAGGTGTGGACCCCGAGGGCAACCCGACCCTTGTGGACGCGATCCAGAAGGCGAAGAAGAGCTCGGTCCCGAACAAGAACATCGACTCCGCGGTCAAGCGCGGTGGCGGTCTCGAAGCGGGCGGCGTCGACTACCAGACGATCATGTACGAGGGCTACGGCCCCAACGGTGTCGCGGTGCTCATCGAGTGCCTCACCGACAACCGCAACCGTGCCGCGTCCGACGTACGTGTCGCCATGACACGCAACGGCGGTTCGATGGCCGACCCGGGTTCGGTCTCGTACCTGTTCAACCGCAAGGGCGTCGTCATCGTCCCCAAGGGCGAACTGTCCGAGGATGACGTCCTGGGTGCGGTGCTCGACGCCGGCGCCGAGGAGGTCAACGACCTCGGTGAGAGCTACGAGGTCGTCAGCGAGGCCACCGACATGGTCGCGGTCCGCACCGCGCTCCAGGAGGCGGGCATCGACTACGACTCGGCCGAGGCCAACTTCCTGCCCACCATGCAGGTCGACCTCGACGAAGAGGGCGCGCGCAAGATCTTCAAGCTGATCGACGCGCTGGAGGACAGCGACGACGTGCAGAACGTCTTCGCCAACTTCGACGTCTCCGACGAGGTCATGGAGAAGGTCGACGCCTGAACGGCTGCCGGGCGACCGGCGAGGCATTCCGTGGACGGGCCGACGGGGACACACCCCGTCGGCCCGTCGCATTGTCAGTGCGAGCCGATAGCCTGCGGGAACAGTTGACCGATCGGCAGGGAGGGGGCGAATCGTGCGGGTACTCGGCGTGGACCCCGGGCTCACCCGGTGCGGCGTCGGAGTCGTCGAGGGCGTCGCCGGCCGGCCCCTGACGATGATCGGGGTGGGCGTCGTGCGCACCGCGGCGGACGCGGAGCTCGGCCACCGGCTGGTGGCCATCGAGCGCGGCATCGAGGAGTGGCTCGACGAGCACCGGCCCGAATTCGTCGCCGTGGAGCGGGTGTTCGCCCAGCACAACGTCCGTACGGTGATGGGCACCGCCCAGGCCAGTGCCGTCGCCATGCTCTGCGCCTCGCGTCGCGGCATCCCGGTCGCCCTGCACACGCCCAGCGAGGTCAAGGCCGCCGTCACCGGCAGCGGGCGCGCGGACAAGGCGCAGGTCGGCGCCATGGTCACCCGGCTCCTGCGCCTGGACGCCCCGCCGAAACCGGCGGACGCCGCCGACGCCCTCGCCCTCGCCATCTGCCACATCTGGCGCGCCCCCGCGCTCAACCGCCTCCAGCAGGCGCACGCGGCGGCCGCAGCGGCTGCCCGTACCCCGCGCGTCCCGCGCACCGCAGCAGCCCCCGTCCGGAAGGTCCCCCGATGATCGCCTTCGTCAGCGGCCCCGTCGCCGCGCTCAGTCCGACCACGGCCGTGATCGAGGTCGGCGGCATCGGCATGGCCGTCCAGTGCGCACCGAACACCCTCGCCGGCCTCCGTACCGGCAAGGAGGCCAAGCTCGCCACCTCCCTCGTCGTACGGGAGGACTCGCTGACGCTCTACGGCTTCGCCGACGACGACGAGCGGCAGGTCTTCGAGCTCCTCCAGACCGCCAGCGGAGTCGGGCCCCGGCTCGCCCAGGCCATGCTCGCCACACACAGCCCGGACGCCCTGCGCATCGCCGTGGCCACCGGCGACGAGAAGGCGCTCACCGCCGTCTCCGGCATCGGCAAGAAGGGCGCCCAGAAACTCCTGCTCGAACTGAAGGACAGACTCGGCGAGCCCGTCGGCGCCCACATCGGCCAGCAGGGCATCGGCACCGCGGTCACCTCCTCCTGGCGCGATCAGCTCCAGGCCGCCCTGATCGGTCTCGGCTACGCCACCCGCGAGGCGGACGAAGCGGTGTCCGCCGTGGCCCCGCAGGCGGAGGCGGCCCTCGCGGAGGGCGCCCAGCCGCCCGTGCCGCAGTTGCTGCGCGCCGCCCTGCAGACCCTCAACCGCGCGCGCTGAGCGGACCCGGGCACCACCCCTGACGCCCGGCCTGGCACCCCACGGCACGGCACCGAAACACCCGAGGCGGGACTGACGAGATGAACTGGGACGAGACCGGACCCGACACCGACGAGCTCCTCGACGAGCGGCTCGTCGACGCGGGAGCGGACGGCGAGGACACCGCGGTCGAGGCGGCGCTGCGCCCCAAGGACCTCGACGAGTTCGTCGGCCAGGAGAAGGTGCGCGAACAGCTCGACCTGGTCCTCAAGGCGGCCCGTGCCCGTGGCGCCACCGCCGACCACGTGCTGCTCTCCGGCGCCCCCGGCCTGGGCAAGACCACCCTCTCCATGATCATCGCGGCGGAGATGAACGCGCCGATCCGGATCACCTCCGGCCCCGCCATCCAGCACGCGGGGGACCTGGCCGCGATCCTGTCCTCGCTCCAGGAGGGCGAGGTGCTCTTCCTCGACGAGATCCACCGCATGTCCCGGCCCGCCGAGGAGATGCTCTACATGGCCATGGAGGACTTCCGGGTCGACGTGATCGTCGGCAAGGGGCCCGGAGCCACCGCCATCCCGCTGGAGCTGCCGCCCTTCACCCTGGTCGGCGCGACCACCCGGGCCGGACTGCTGCCGCCCCCGCTGCGCGACCGCTTCGGCTTCACCGGGCACATGGAGTTCTACGCCCCCACCGAACTGGAACGGGTGATTCACCGCTCGGCGGGCCTCCTGGACGTCGCGATAGACGTCGAGGGCGCCGCCGAGATCGCCGGGCGCTCCCGCGGCACGCCCCGCATCGCCAACCGGCTGCTGCGCCGCGTCCGGGACTACGCCCAGGTCAAGGCCGACGGCCGGATCGACCGCGAGATCGCCGCCGCGGCCCTCAGGGTGTACGAGGTCGATGCCAGGGGCCTGGACCGGCTGGACCGGGCGGTGCTCGGCGCCCTGCTGAAACTCTTCGGCGGCGGCCCGGTGGGCCTGTCCACCCTCGCGGTGGCCGTGGGTGAGGAGCGCGAAACGGTCGAGGAGGTCGCGGAGCCCTTCCTCGTACGGGAAGGACTGCTGGCCAGGACGCCTCGGGGGCGCGTCGCCACCCCGGCCGCCTGGGCTCATCTCGGGCTGGTGCCTCCACAGCACGGCGGAAAGGGACAACAGGGCCTGTTCGGGGCGTGATGCATCACAGGTTGACCCACAGAGGAACCACGGTGCCATGCTGGGCGTTGTTCCATCGATGCGGACTCGCTTAGACTCCGCCGATGCCGCCCTTAAAGGTCGGTGTACCCACCCCCGTAGACCAGGCCGCCTTCCAGCGCGGTCGTGCGAAGGAAAATCGTCCCGTGAATCCCGTGACTCTCCTCCCCTTCATCGTGCTCATCGGGGCCATGTTCCTGATGACGCGGTCCGCCAAGAAGAAGCAGGCGGCGGCTGCGAACATGCGCAATGAAATGCAGCCCGGCACCGGCGTCCGGACGATCGGGGGCATGTACGCCACCGTCAAGGAGCTTCACGACGACACGGTCCTCCTTGAGGTCGCCCCCGGCGTCCACGCCATCTACGCGAAGAACGCCATCGGCGCCGTTCTCGACGACGCGGAGTACAACCGCATCGTCCACGGCGACACCGAGGAGCTCGACGTCGACGGCACGGTCGTGCCGGACGACGCCTCCTCGCTGACCGAGGCCGACGAGGCAGCCGACGACGACGCGAAGACCGACCTGGTCAAGAAGACCGAGGCGGACGACGCGGAGCCGGCCGACGACAAGGCCGACAAGAAGTCCGATGGCAAGGCCGACGGCGAGGCCGACGCGAAGTAGCACACGACCCGGGGATGCCGTGAGCCCACAGGCATCCGGCCATCCCCGGACCGTGCGGTCTTCTGCGGGGGCGGGTCCCCACTAAACTTCGTGGCCGCTCGGGCGCGTACCCGGCGCGGGGCGGTTGGACAGGGAGAAACGAGAAGGTGGCAGCACCGAAGAAGGGCCGAGGACCGGCCGGCGGTCAGGGCAGGCCGGGGCGTTCCCTGGCTCTGATCCTGATCGCCATGGTCGCTCTCACCGGCGGGATGTTCCTTGCCGACCAGCCGACGCCGCGACTCGGCATCGACCTGGCCGGTGGCACGTCCATCACGCTGGAGGCGAAGGCCGAGCCCGGCCAGGAGTCGGCGATCAACAAGACCAACATGGACACGGCGGTCCAGATCATGGAACGCCGCGTCAACGGTCTTGGTGTCTCCGAGGCCGAGGTTCAGACCCAGGGCGAGAGCAACATCATCGTCAACATCCCCAAGGGCACGAACTCCGCCCAGGCCCGTGAGCAGGTCGGTACGACCGCCAAGCTCTACTTCCGGCCCGTGCTGACCGTCGCCCAGGGAACGCCGACGCCCGAGCCGAGCGCCTCGTCCACGGACAAGGCCAGCCCGTCCGCGAATCCGAGCGCCTCGGCCTCGGACAAGGCGAGCCCGTCCGCGAAGCCCAGCACCAGCGCCACCACGCAGGGCCGCGCGGTCACCGGCGCCCTGAAGGCGGACCCCACGCCCTCGCCGAAGGCCAGCACCACGCCGGAGGCGAGCGCCACCCCGACCGCCTCCGCCGAGGAGCAGGCGGCCGCCGCCGATCTGCAGAAGAAGTTCGAGGCGCTGGACTGCTCCAGCAAGGCCTCCCGCTCCAAGGCGAGCCAGGGCTCCAAGGCAACCGACACGGTCGTCGCCTGTGAGCAGGACGGCAGCGCCAAGTACGTCCTCGGCCCGGCCGAGGTCGACGGCACGGACGTGGACAGTGCCAAGGCCGCGATCAACCAGCAGACCGGTCAGTGGATCGTCCAGATGGAGTTCACCGACGGCGGCTCCAAGAAGTTCAACAAGACCACGGGCAAGCTCGCCCAGCAGCAGCAGCCGCAGAACCAGTTCGCCATCGCGCTCGACGGCGAAGTCGTCTCGGCGCCGTCCGTGAGCCAGGCGCTGAGCAAGAACGCCGAGATCTCGGGCAGCTTCACCCAGCAGTCCGCCGAGGAACTGGCCAACGTGCTCTCCTACGGTGCGCTGCCGCTCTCCTTCCAGGAGCAGAGCGTCACCACCGTCACCGCCGCCCTCGGTGGCGAGCAGCTCCGCGCAGGCCTCATCGCCGGTGCCATCGGCCTGGCCCTGGTGGTCATCTACCTGGTGGCCTACTACCGCGGACTGGCGTTCATCGCGCTCCTCAGCCTCCTGGTCTCCGGCATCCTGACCTACACGATCATGTCGCTCCTCGGCCCGGCTATCGGCTTCGCGCTGAACCTGCCCGCGGTCTGTGGCGCCATCGTCGCGATCGGTATCACCGCGGACTCGTTCATCGTGTACTTCGAACGTATCCGGGACGAGATCCGCGAGGGCCGCACACTCCGCCCGGCCGTCGAACGGGCCTGGCCGCGCGCCCGGCGCACCATCCTGGTCTCCGACTTCGTGTCGTTCCTGGCGGCGGCGGTCCTGTTCGTGGTCACCGTCGGCAAGGTCCAGGGATTCGCGTTCACGCTGGGTCTCACCACCCTGCTGGACGTGGTCGTGGTCTTCCTCTTCACCAAGCCCGTCATGACGATCATGGCCCGCACGAAGTTCTTCGCGAGTGGTCACCCGTGGTCCGGACTGGACCCGAAGCGGCTCGGCGCCAAGCCCCCGCTTCGCCGTTCGCGCCGTGTCAACGCCCCCACCGACCCGAAGGAGGCGTGAGATGTCGCGACTCGGCAATCTCGGCGCCCGTCTCTACCGCGGCGAGGTCGGCTACGACTTCATCGGCAAGCGCAAGATCTGGTACGGCGTCTCGATCCTGATCACCATCACGGCCATCGTCGGCCTGGCGGTCAGCGGCCTGAACATGGGCATCGAGTTCAAGGGCGGGGCCGTCTTCACCACCCCGAAGACGAGCGTCTCCGTGGACACCGCGGAGGACCTCGCGACCGAGGCCTCGGGGCACCAGGCCATCGTCCAGAAGCTGGGCAACGGCGGTCTGCGCATTCAGATCACCGAGGTCGACACCGCGAAGTCCGACGAGATCAAGGGCGAACTCGCCAAGGGTCTCGACGTGTCCGAGGAGAAGATCGCGGCAGATCTGGTCGGCCCCAGCTGGGGTGAGCAGATCGCCAACAAGGCCTGGACCGGCCTCGGCGTCTTCATGGTCCTCGTCGTGATCTACCTGGCGATCGCCTTCGAATGGCGTATGGCCATCGCGGCCCTCGTCGCGCTGATCCACGACATCACCATCACGGTCGGTGTCTACGCGCTCGTCGGCTTCGAGGTCACCCCGGGCACGGTGATCGGTCTGCTGACGATCCTCGGTTACTCCCTCTACGACACGGTCGTCGTCTTCGACAGCCTCAAGGAGGGCACGAAGGGGATCACCAAGCAGACCCGGTGGACGTACAGCGAGATCGCCAACCGTTCCATCAACGGCACGCTGGTCCGTTCGATCAACACCACGGTCGTCGCCCTGCTGCCGGTCGCCGGTCTGCTGTTCATCGGTGGCGGTGTCCTCGGTGCCGGCATGCTGAACGACATCTCGCTGGCACTCTTCGTCGGCCTCGCCGCCGGTGCGTACTCCTCGATCTTCATCGCCACTCCGCTCGTCGCCGACCTCAAGGAACGCGAACCGCAGATGAAGGCGCTGAAGAAGCGGATCCTCGCCAAGCGCGCCGCGGCCGCGGCCAAGGGTGAGCTGAACGAGGCCGAGCAGGAGGACGAGCGGACCGAGGACGCCGCGCCCGCCGGTGCGGTCGTCGGACAGCGCCAGGAGCCCCCGAGGGGCCACGGACGGACTCCGGGGAAGCGTCGATGACCAGCACCACCGAGAGCACCAGGGAACTGCTGCTCAGCCGGATCCGTGACGTGGCGGACTACCCGAAGCCCGGCGTGATGTTCAAGGACATCACCCCGCTGCTGGCGGACCCGGTCGCGTTCACGGCTCTCACGGACGCCCTCGCGGAACTGTGCGTACGGCACGGCGCCACGAAGATCGTCGGTCTGGAGGCCCGCGGCTTCATCCTGGCCGCACCGGTCGCGGTACGGGCCGGTCTCGGATTCGTTCCCGTCCGCAAGGCCGGGAAGCTGCCGGGAGCCACGCTCGGCCAGGCATACGAGCTCGAGTACGGCACCGCGGAGATCGAGATCCACGCGGAGGACCTGTCGGCCGACGACCGTGTCATGGTCATCGACGACGTCCTGGCCACCGGTGGGACCGCCGGTGCCTCCCTGGAGCTGATCCGGCGGGCCGGAGCCTCGGTCGCCGGCGTCTGCGTCCTCATGGAGCTGGGCTTCCTGGCCGGCCGGGAAGCCCTGGCACCGCACCTGCGGGGCGCCCCGCTGGAGGCCCTGATCAGGGTCTGAGCGGCAGCCGGACGGCAGTCGGAACAGCCGACCGCACCACGCGACGGGCACCCGGGAACAACCGGGTGCCCGTTCCGCGTTGTGAGGGCTCTCCCCGTCCCCGGGGGAGCTCCGGCCGCAGGGTCGATACGATGGCCTTTCCGGGTGTCCGGATCCGCACGAGGAGCGCTCTTGCCAGACGAGGCCCAGCCAGTCGCCGCCCCGCAGCCCGACAAGCCCGAGGCGGCCCCAGCCACGCCCGCGAAGCAGCAGCCCGCGGAGAAGCCGAAGCCCCCGGCGCCCGAGCCGGGCACGGGCCCGGCCCCGGCCGAGGCGAACGGGCCCGCGCCCGCTTCCCCCGCGCAGCCGGCCGTCCCTGCCGCCCCGGCCCCCACCGCACCCAAGCCGCCCGCCAAGCCGGCGGCGACGCCCGCGGGCCCGGTGGCCCGTACCGGCGGCGGCTCGTCCAACCGGGTCCGGGCCAGGCTGGCCCGCCTCGGCGTGCAGCGCTCCAGTCCGTACAACCCGGTCCTGGAACCGTTGCTGCGTACCGTCCGCAGCAACGACCCCAAGATCGAGAGCGCCACGCTCCGCCAGATCGAGAAGGCGTACCAGGTCGCCGAGCGCTGGCACCGGGGCCAGAAGCGCAAGAGCGGCGACCCGTACATCACGCATCCGCTGGCCGTGACGACGATCCTCGCCGAGCTGGGTATGGATCCGGCCACTCTGATGGCGGGGCTGCTGCACGACACGGTCGAGGACACCGAGTACGGCCTGGACACCCTGCGCCGTGACTTCGGCGATCAGGTCGCCCTGCTGGTCGACGGCGTCACCAAGCTGGACAAGGTCAAGTTCGGTGAGGCCGCGCAGGCCGAGACCGTACGCAAGATGGTCGTCGCCATGGCCAAGGACCCCAGGGTCCTCGTCATCAAGCTCGCCGACCGGCTGCACAACATGCGCACCATGCGGTACCTCAAGCGGGAGAAGCAGGAGAAGAAGGCCCGCGAGACGCTGGAGATCTACGCCCCCCTGGCCCACCGCCTGGGCATGAACACCATCAAGTGGGAGCTGGAGGACCTCGCCTTCGCGATCCTCTACCCCAAGATGTACGACGAGATCGTCCGCCTCGTCGCCGAGCGGGCCCCCAAGCGCGACGAATACCTCGCCATAGTGACCGACGAGGTCCAGTCCGACCTGCGCGCCGCCCGGATCAAGGCCACCGTCACCGGACGGCCGAAGCACTACTACAGCGTCTACCAGAAGATGATCGTGCGGGGCCGGGACTTCGCCGAGATCTACGACCTGGTCGGCATCAGGGTGCTCGTCGACACGGTCCGTGACTGCTACGCGGCGCTCGGCACGGTGCACGCGCGATGGAATCCGGTCCCCGGCCGGTTCAAGGACTACATCGCGATGCCCAAGTTCAACATGTACCAGTCGCTGCACACCACGGTGATCGGCCCCAGCGGCAAGCCCGTCGAGCTGCAGATCCGTACGTTCGACATGCACCGCCGAGCCGAGTACGGCATCGCCGCGCACTGGAAGTACAAGCAGGAAGCCGTCGCGGGCGCCTCCAAGGTGCGCACCGACGTCCCCAAGAACACCGGACGCGGCCAGGACACCGTCAACGACATGGCGTGGCTGCGCCAGCTCCTGGACTGGCAGAAGGAGACCGAGGACCCCAGCGAGTTCCTGGAGTCCCTGCGCTTCGACCTCTCCCGCAACGAGGTCTTCGTCTTCACGCCCAAGGGCGACGTCATAGCGCTTCCCGCGGGGGCGACACCGGTCGACTTCGCGTACGCCGTCCACACGGAGGTCGGCCACCGGACCATAGGAGCACGGGTCAACGGGCGGCTCGTACCGCTCGAGTCGACGCTCGACAACGGCGACCTGGTGGAGGTCTTCACCTCCAAGGCGGCCGGAGCCGGGCCCTCCCGCGACTGGCTCGGCTTCGTCAAGTCACCGCGTGCCCGCAACAAGATCCGTGCCTGGTTCTCCAAGGAGCGCCGTGACGAGGCGATCGAGCAGGGCAAGGACTCCATCGCCCGGGCGATGCGCAAGCAGAACCTGCCGATCCAGCGGATCCTGACGGGCGACTCCCTGGTCACTCTCGCCCACGAGATGCGCTACCCCGACATCTCGTCCCTGTACGCCGCGATCGGCGAGGGACATGTGGCGGCGGCCGGCGTCGTACAGAAACTGGTGCAGGCCCTCGGCGGCGAGGACGCGGCCAACGAGGACCTGGCGGAGAGCTCCCCGCCCTCGCACGGACGCAACAAGCGCCGCGCCAAGGCGGATCCGGGCGTGGTCGTCAAGGGTGTCGAGGACGTCTGGGTCAAGCTGGCCCGCTGTTGTACGCCCGTGCCCGGCGACCCGATCATCGGCTTCGTCACCCGCGGCAGCGGCGTCTCCGTGCACCGCGCCGACTGCGTCAACGTGGACTCGCTCTCGCAGCAGCCGGAACGGATCCTCGAGGTCGAGTGGGCGCCCACCCAGTCCTCGGTCTTCCTGGTGGCCATCCAGGTCGAGGCACTGGACCGGTCCCGGCTCCTGTCCGACGTCACCCGGATCCTGTCCGACCAGCACGTCAACATCCTGTCCGCGGCCGTGCAGACGTCGCGCGACCGGGTGGCCACCTCGCGCTTCACCTTCGAGATGGGCGACCCCAAGCACCTGGGACACGTCCTGAAGGCCGTACGCGGCGTGGAGGGCGTCTACGACGTCTACCGGGTGACCTCGGCCCGCCGGCCGTAGCGACGACGAGGAGGGCCCCGGTACGCGACGCGTACCGGGGCCCTCCTTTCGTACCGGCGGACGGGCGTCAGCCCCCGAACTCCTCCAGGCCCTTGAGCGCCTGGTCCAGGAGCGCCTGACGGCCCTCCAGCTCACGGGCCAGCTTGTCGGCACGGGCGTTGTTGCCCGAGGCGCGAGCGCTGTCGATCTGCGTACGCAGCTTGTCGACGGCCGCCTGGAGCTGCCCGGTCAGACCCGCGGCACGGGCCCGTGCCTCCGGGTTGGTCCGGCGCCACTCCGACTCCTCGGCCTCCTGGAGCGCCCGCTCCACCGCCTGCATCCGCCCCTCGACCTTCGGACGGGCGTCACGCGGTACGTGGCCGATGGCCTCCCAGCGCTCGTTGAGGGACCGGAACGCGGCCCTGGCCGCCTTCAGGTCCTTCACCGGCACCAGCTTCTCGGCCTCGACGGCGAGCTCCTCCTTGAGCTTGAGGTTCTCGCCCTGCTCCGCGTCACGCTCCGCGAAGACCCCGCTGCGAGCGGCGAAGAAGACGTCCTGGGCGCCGCGGAAGCGTTCCCACAGGTCGTCCTCGGCCTCGCGCTGGGCGCGGCCCGCCGCCTTCCAGTCGGTCATCAGGTCGCGGTAGCGGGCCGCGGTCACGCCCCAGTCCGTGGACCCGGAGAGCGCCTCGGCCTCGACGACCAGCTTCTCCTTGACCTTGCGGGCCTCCTCGCGCTGGGCGTCCAGCGAGGCGAAGTGGGCCTTGCGGCGCTTGGAGAACGCCGAGCGCGCGTGCGAGAAGCGGTGCCACAGCTCGTCGTCCGACTTGCGGTCGAGCCGCGGCAGGCCCTTCCACGTGTCGACGAGTGCGCGCAGCCGCTCACCCGCGGAGCGCCACTGCTCGCTCTGCGCCAGCTCCTCGGCCTCGACGACCAGCGCCTCCTTGGCGTGCTTCGCCTCGTCGGTCTGCTTCGCCTTCTGGGCCTTGCGCTCCTCGCGCCGCGCGTCGACCGTCGCGACGAGCGCGTCCAGCCGCTTGCGCAGCGCGTCCAGGTCGCCGACGGCGTGATGCTCGTCGACCTGGCCGCGCAGATGCTCGATGGCGGTCGTCGCGTCCTTCGCCGACAGGTCGGTGGTCTTCACCCGCCGTTCGAGGAGGCCGATCTCGACCACAATGCCCTCGTACTTGCGCTCGAAATAAGCCAGGGCCTCCTCCGGAGAACCGGCCTGCCACGATCCGACGACCTGCTCGCCGTCGGCTGTACGCACGTACACGGTGCCTGTCTCGTCGACACGGCCCCACGGGTCGCTGCTCACAGCGCCTCCTCCACCTGATGCCCGTGAGGGGGTTCGCCCCCCTGGCATCGTCCACAGTTTCCTGGGGCGGGCCGCGCCCGCCCTGCACAACGCCAATCTAGGCGACAGGCCGCCCGGCTGTCCGCACTCAGCACGGCCGAAATTGGACCGACGGTCCTGTCCGGCCGCGCCGGACGACTGCCGGGCGGCTCCTGCCGGGTCTGCCCGGGGCTCAGGCCTTGTCCACAGCCGCCTTCGAGATGTTCACGGCCTTCGTCGGCGCACCGTCGGCACCGCCGCCGGTCACCCCCGCCTTGCCGATGGCCTCGACGGCCTTCAGGGAGTCCTTGTCCATCGTGCCGAACGGCGTGTAACTGGGCGGCAGCTTGCTGTCCTTGTAGACGAGGAAGAACTGGCTGCCGCCGGTGTGCGCCTGGCCGGTGTTGGCCATCGCCACCGTGCCGGCCGGATACGTCACCGTGCCGTCGGCGCCCGCCTTGCCCAGCGCGGTCAGGTTCTCGTCGGGAATCGTGTAGCCGGGACCACCGGTCCCGTCACCCTTCGGGTCGCCGCACTGCAGGACGAAGATGCCGTCCGTGGTCAGCCGGTGACACTTCGTCCCGTCGAAGAACTTCTTGTCCGCCAGGGACTTGAAGGAATTCGTGGTGTGCGGGGTCTTCGCGGCGTCCATCTCGAACGCTATGTCGCCCTGGCTGGTCTTGAGCGACATCGTGTACTTCGACTTCTTGTCGATCTTCATCGCGGGCTCGGGCACCGTCTTCTCGCTCGCCGAAGGCGAGGGAGAGGCCGACGGGCTCTGGCTCGCGGCCGCATCCGCCTTGCTGTCCTTGTCGTCGTCGCCGCTCGTGGCGAAGTACGTGGCACCGCCGATGACCGCCACCACGGCCACTGCGGAGGCGATGACGACGGTCAGCCGCCTCGTCCTCCGACGGGCGTCCTCCCGGCGCTGCTGCTGCCGCTCGAACTTCTCCCTGGCGAGCTGCCGCCGCCGCTGATCGCTGCTGACCACCGGGTGATCTCCTTGTACGTCGTGTGATCGGGCCTGGGTTGCCCCGTACCGTATATGGGTTAGCTGTGGAATGAGGAGCGCCGGTAGGCTCTGAACTGCTGCGACCTCGCAGCCGACCTCCCTCGTCGGACGACCATTAAGGACGATCGTGCTCATTGCCGGGTTCCCCGCCGGGGCCTGGGGGACCAACTGTTACCTGGTCGCCCCCGCCGCAGGTGAGGAGTGCGTGATCATCGACCCGGGCCACCAGGCCGCCTCCGGTGTCGAGGAAGCGCTGAAGAAGCATCGGCTGAAGCCCGTCGCCGTCGTCCTCACCCACGGCCACATCGACCATGTCGCCTCGGTCGTGCCGGTGTGCGGCGCGCACGACGTCCCCGCCTGGATCCACCCCGAGGACCGCTACATGATGAGTGACCCGGAGAAGGCCCTCGGCCGCTCCATCGGGATGCCGCTCATGGGCGAACTGACGGTGGGGGAGCCGGACGACGTCAAGGAGCTGAGCGACGGCGCGCAGCTGCTGCTGGCCGGTATGGAGTTCGGCGTCTCGCATGCGCCCGGCCATACGAAGGGGTCGGTGACGTTCAGGATGCCCGAGGTCGCGGACGTTCCGCAGGTCCTCTTCTCGGGCGACCTGCTCTTCGCCGGCTCCGTCGGACGCACCGACCTGCCCGGCGGCGACCACGCCGAGCTCCTCGAGTCGCTGGCCCGTGTGTGCCTGCCGCTCGACGACTCGACCGTGGTGCTGTCCGGCCACGGCCCCCAGACGACCATCGGCCGCGAGCGCGCCACCAATCCGTATCTGAGCGGTATGGACGCGCCCCGACGAGGAATGTGACGAGAGCGACATCGTGAGCACCTTCAAGGCCCCCAAGGGCACGTACGACCTGACCCCGCCCGACTCCGCGAAGTACCTCGCGGTGCGCGAGGCGATCTCCGCACCGCTGAAGAACTCCGGTTACGGCTACATCGAGACCCCCGGCTTCGAGGACGTGGCCCTCTTCTCCCGCGGCGTCGGTGAGTCCACCGACATCGTGACCAAGGAGATGTACACCCTCACCACCAAGGGCGGCTCCGAGCTCGCCCTGCGCCCCGAGGGCACCGCGTCCGTGCTGCGGGCCGCCCTGGAGGCCAACCTCCACAAGCTCGGCAACCTGCCGGTGAAGCTCTGGTACTCCGGCTCGTACTACCGCTACGAGCGCCCGCAGAAGGGCCGCTACCGCCACTTCTCGCAGGTCGGCGCCGAGGCGATCGGTGCCGAGGACCCGGCGCTGGACGCCGAACTGATCATCCTGGCCGACCAGGCGTACCGCACCCTGGGCCTGCGCGAGTTCCGCATCCTGCTGAACTCGCTGGGCGACAAGGAGTGCCGGCCCGTCTACCGCGACGCGCTCCAGGGCTTCCTGCGCGAGCTCGACCTCGACGAGGAGACCCGCCGGCGCATCGAGATCAACCCGCTCCGGGTCCTCGACGACAAGCGCCCCGAGGTCCAGAAGCAGCTGACCGGCGCACCCGTGCTGCGCGACTACCTGTGCGACGCCTGCAAGGCGTACCACGAGGAGGTCCGGGACCTGCTCAACGCGGCAGGTGTCGTGTACGAGGACGACGAGAAGCTCGTCCGCGGCCTCGACTACTACACCCGCACCACCTTCGAGTTCGTCCACGACGGTCTGGGTTCGCAGTCGGCCGTCGGCGGCGGCGGCCGCTACGACGGCCTGTCCGAGATGATCGGCGGCCCCGCGCTGCCGTCGGTCGGCTGGGCGCTCGGCGTGGACCGCACCGTGCTCGCGCTGGAGGCGGAGGGCATCGAGCTCGAACTGCCCTCCACCACCAGCGTCTTCGCCGTACCGCTCGGCGAGGAGGCGCGGCGGGTCCTGTTCGGCGTCGTCACGCAGCTGCGCCGCGAGGGCGTGGCCGCTGACTTCGCGTTCGGGGGCCGCGGCCTCAAGGGAGCGATGAAGAGCGCCAACCGCTCGGGCGCGCGCTTCACCATCGTGGCCGGCGAGCGTGATTTGGCCGAGGGGAACGTCCAGCTCAAGGACATGGAGTCCGGCGAGCAGACGGCCGTGCCCCTGGCCGAGGTGACCGAGGCGGTCCGTACCCGCCTCGCGTGAACCACCTGTCGTGGGCGGACCGCTGGGTCCGCCCACGACAGGGAGCGCCGGGCGCCCCTCAACGGCGGGCTGCGGGCGCCCCGTTCCCCCGCCGTCAACCTGACGGCTGCCCGTTCATCCTGCCGGGCGATTCCGGTCCGGCGGCGGACGTGACACCAACGGGTGGGCCGTACCCCGCCCGAGAGCGTGGACGGAGCCCCGGGTCACGGCGGTGACTGCCCTGTACCCCCTCGTTCCGGGGCCCGGTGCGCCCGCATCCGTACGCGCGTCTTTATGCCCATCGAACGGAAGCCCGGTGCGGCCGTACGGCACAATGACCGTGCCCCAGCAGGCCACTCACTGACGGAACGGCGATATGACGACTGCAGCGGTTGACCATCCCTCCTCCGACCAGGACGAGGACGGCGGGAAGAGGACCATCGGCGGCAGTCGCGCGCTGGCACTGCTGCTGGTCATCACGGGCGCTGCCGGACTTCTCGCCGCCTGGGTCATCACCATCGACAAGCTCAAGCTGATGGAGGACCCCAACTTCGTCCCGGGCTGCAGTCTCAACCCGGTGGTGGCCTGCGGCAACATCATGAAGAGCGACCAGGCGTCGGCCTTCGGCTTCCCGAACCCCATGCTCGGAATGGCCACCTACCCCGTGATCATCGGGATCGGTCTGGCGCTGCTCGCGGGAGCCCGCTTCCGCGGTTGGTACTGGCTGGGGATGAACGCGGGCACGCTGTTCGGTGTCGGCTTCTGCACCTGGCTCCAGTACCAGTCGCTGTACAACATCAACTCGCTCTGCCTGTGGTGCTGCCTGGCCTGGGTCGCCACGATCCTCATGTTCTGCTACGTCACCACGCACAACATCAAGCACCGGATCATTCCCGCGCCGAGCTGGCTGCGCAACGGGCTCACCGAGTTCCACTGGGTGCCCCCGGTCCTGTGGATCGGCATCATCGGCATGCTGATCCTGACCCGCTGGTGGGACTTCTGGACCAGCTGACCGGTCCGTCCGGTGATGCCGGCCCGGCATCCGGCCCGGCAGGGATGTCAGTGCGGTGACATAGGCTTCAAAACGTGGAGCCCGACCTCTTTACCGCAGCTGCCGAAGACCGCCAGGAGAAGGACCCGTCCAGCAGCCCTCTCGCTGTCCGGATGCGTCCGCGTACCCTCGACGAGGTCGTGGGTCAGCAGCATCTGCTGAAGCCGGGCTCGCCCCTGCGCCGCCTCGTCGGCGAGGGGAGCGGGGGACCGGCCGGCCCTTCGTCGGTGATCCTCTGGGGCCCGCCCGGCATCGGGAAGACGACCCTGGCGTACGTGGTCAGCAAGGCCACGAACAAACGATTCGTCGAGCTCTCCGCGATCACCGCGGGCGTCAAGGAAGTGCGCGCCGTCATCGAGGGCGCCCGCCGGGCCACCGGTGGCTACGGCAAGGAGACCGTCCTCTTCCTGGACGAGATCCACCGCTTCTCCAAGGCGCAGCAGGACTCGCTGCTCCCGGCCGTGGAGAACCGCTGGGTCACCCTGATCGCCGCGACCACCGAGAACCCCTACTTCTCGATCATCTCCCCGCTGCTGTCGCGCTCGCTGCTGCTGACGCTCGAGTCACTGACCGACGACGATCTTCGCGGCCTGCTGCACCGGGCCCTGACCGACGAGCGCGGACTCGGCGGCGCGGTGACGCTGCCGGGGGACGCGGAGGAGCATCTGCTGCGCATCGCCGGGGGCGACGCGCGCCGGGCGCTGACGGCGCTGGAGGCGGCGGCCGGTGCGGCGCTGTCCAAGCAGGAGGCGGAGATCACCCTCGTCACCCTGGAGGAGACCGTCGACCGGGCGGCCGTGAAGTACGACCGGGACGGGGACCAGCACTACGACGTGGCGAGTGCGCTGATCAAGTCGATCCGCGGTTCCGACGTCGACGCGGCGCTGCACTATCTGGCCCGGATGATCGAGGCGGGTGAGGACCCCCGGTTCATCGCCCGACGGCTGATGATCTCGGCCAGCGAGGACATCGGTCTCGCCGACCCCACGGCGCTGCCCACGGCGGTCGCGGCAGCCCAGGCGGTGGCGATGATCGGTTTCCCCGAGGCGGCGCTCACGCTCAGCCACGCCACCATCGCGCTGGCGCTCGCCCCGAAGTCCAACGCGGCGACGCTGGCGATCTCCGCAGCTCAGGACGACGTGCGGAAGGGGCTGGCGGGTCCGGTCCCGGCCCATCTGCGCGACGGCCACTACAAGGGCGCCGCCAAGCTGGGCCACGCGCAGGGCTACGTCTACCCGCACGACGTCCCCGGCGGCATCGCCGCCCAGCAGTACGCCCCGGACGCCGTCCGCGACAGGCGCTACTACCGGCCCACGCGCTACGGGGCCGAGGCGCGCTACGCCGATGTGGCGGACCGGGTCCGCGAGCGTCTGGGCCGTACGGAGACCGACGGCGGCGCGAGCACGCCGGACGGTTCGTAGCGGCCGGGTCCCGGTGCCCCGCCGCGACGGTGCTCCGGACGGGCGGGGCTCAGTGGGCGGCCGCATCGAAGAGGGTGCGCATGGCGTGGCGCAGCTCCGTCATGTCGCGCACCGGCTCGGGGAACTCGAAGCGGGCGTCGAAGCAGGGCCCGTTCCGCTCGAAGAAGCGGACCCGCAGTCCGAGACGGTCCAGTGCGACCGGCACGACGGAGGGCCGGCTCCCGGTCCCGGCCGCGGACCGGTCGCCGAGGAGTTCGCACAGCGTTCCCAGCCGTTCGCCGTGGGCCGCGTGCAGATGCTGCAGCAGCTCCGCCTCGTGGGCGGCGAGAGGGTCGGTGGCCGCGTCCCGCAGCTCCTCGGGCTCGACCGCCTCCGCACCCCACAGGTCCTCGACGTGGGCCTCGCCCGTCTCCAGCCGCAGCAGCATCCGGCCGGGGCCGGCCATTCCGGGTACGGACG
Source organism: Streptomyces sp. NBC_00385 (assembly GCF_035917155.1). Classification (NCBI taxonomy): domain Bacteria; kingdom Bacillati; phylum Actinomycetota; class Actinomycetes; order Kitasatosporales; family Streptomycetaceae; genus Streptomyces; species Streptomyces sp. NBC_00385. Next base: position 7,336,133 of record NZ_CP107951.1, read on the forward strand.
TGAGCCATCCGCAGACGCGGGCCCGGCCGCGGATGCGGTGCGGGACGGAGACCGGAGCGACGTCCGTGATCTCCAGCACGGCCGCCAGCTCGTCGTCCTGGGCGTGCGTCGCGGCCCGCACAGCCGGGGAGTCAGCGGGGAATTCGAGGAAGAGGTCACCGTCCGGACCCACGGTCCGGGACAGCGGCATCAGCTGGTCCGAGCCCGCTGTCTCCAGCCCGGGGATGAGCAGCACCGCGGAGCAGGTACTCTGTACGAGAGTTCGTGTGCGCTCGGCTGCTGACGGCATCCGTGTGTTTTCAAGCCCGCTGGGACGCGGCTGACCACGATCAGATCGGCCTTCCGTCGTAGCAGCACTTTTCTGTGTGCTGCCGCTGTCTGTGCTGTCCGTGACGTGTGTGGTGTTCCCAGGGCGAGACATGCGATCTCCTTGAGTAAGGTGAGCCTAACCTAACCTACAACGGAGGTCTGGAGAACGTGCCTAATCAGTCGCGTCCCAAGGTCAAGAAGAGCCGCGCGCTCGGCATTGCGCTGACGCCGAAGGCCGTCAAGTACTTCGAGGCCCGCCCCTACCCGCCGGGCGAGCACGGCCGTGGCCGCAAGCAGAACTCGGACTACAAGGTCCGTCTGCTCGAGAAGCAGCGTCTGCGCGCCCAGTACGACATCAGCGAGCGCCAGATGGCGCGTGCCTACGACCGCGCCAAGAAGGCCGAAGGCAAGACGGGCGAGGCGCTGGTCGTCGAGCTCGAGCGCCGCCTCGACGCGCTGGTCCTGCGTTCCGGTATCGCCAAGACGATCTACCAGGCGCGCCAGATGGTCGTCCACGGCCACATCGAGGTCAACGGTGGCAAGGTCGACAAGCCGTCGTTCCGTGTCCGTCCGGACGACATCGTGATGGTCCGCGAGCGCAGCCGCGAGAAGTACCCCTTCCAGGTGGCCCGCGAGGGTGGTTACGACACCGACGGTGAGACCCCGCGCTACCTGCAGGTGAACCTGAAGGCCCTGGCCTTCCGCCTTGACCGGGACCCGAACCGCAAGGAAATCCCCGTGATCTGCGACGAGCAGCTCGTCGTCGAGTACTACGCCCGCTGATTCAGGCGTAGCCGCTCAACACCGGCGCTCAGGCCCGCCCCTCTCCGATCGGGGAGGCGGCGGGCTTTCGCGTTGTCCCGGCCGGGGACGGCTGCCCCGGCGGCTGCGGCCGGGACTCGCCGGGCCTGCCCGACAGGGCCCTGGCCACCACCGCGTCGATGCCCAGCCCGGCACCCGCGCTCCGCTCCGACGCGTACAAGGCCTCGCCCAGCTCGTGGCGGGCCAGCTCCTCGCACCGGGCCCGGGGGCCGCCGTAGTGCGCCGAGCCGAACAGCGGCAGCCCCACCGACGGCCAGATCCGGTCGGCGGCCCCCTGCAGCAGAGCCGCCTCCGCCGGGTCGCCCTCGACCACCGTCACGAGCGCCAGCAGCTCCAGGGTGAGCACGGTGCCCAGGCGGTCATGGAACGTGTGGCTGATGGCCAGCGACTCCCCGAGCAGCTCGCGGGCCCGGGCGGGCCGGCCCCGCTGCAGCGCCGCGAAGCCCAGGACGTACAGCGCGTAACTGAGCGCCCACCGCTCCCCGTGGTCCTCGCAGATCTCCCGTACCTCTTCGCAGATCACGACCGCGCCGTCCAGATCGCCCTGGAACCCGACCGTCATGGCCAGTTCGATCTGGGCCATCAGCACGTTGCTGTTCAGTTCGCCGAGCTCCCGGTAGCGGCCGAGCGCCTCCTGCAGCAGTTCGTGTGCGCGTGCCATGTCGTCCGTGACCAGGGCCAGGCAGCCCGTGCGGTGCACCGCGTACGCCGACGCCACCGCGTCCCCCGCCAGATCCGCCTCCTCCCGGCACTCCGTCAGCGCGGAGATCGCGCCCACCGGATCGCCCTGGAGGACCGCGACGTAGCCGAGCACCCACAGCGCCTTGAGCCGCGAGGTGTCGTACGGCGTCTCCTCCTCCCGTACGTGTTCCAGCCAGTGCCGGCCCTCCGAGAGGCGTCCGCAGCCGACCCACAGGAACCAGAGCGTGCCCGCCAGGTACTGGGCGAGGTGAGCTTCCTCGGGGCTCTCCAGCGAACACTCCATGGCCCGCCGCAGGTTCGGCAGCTCGCTCTCCACCCGGGCGGCCACCTCCGCCTGCCGCGGGCTGAACCAGTCGAGCTCGCACCAGGTCGCCAGCCCCAGGAACCAGTCCCGGTGACGGCGGCGCAGCCGGTCCGTGTCACCCGTGGCCGCGAGCCACTCGGAGCCGTACTCCCGCACCGTGTCCAGCATCCGGTAGCGGGCGCCCACGGCCGACTCCTCGCGCAGGACCACGGACTGCGCCAGCAGCCCGGACAGCACGTCCAGCACCGAGTCGGCCGGCAGATCGGGACCGCTGCAGATGTACTCGGCCGCCTCCAGGTCGAACTGCCCCGCGAAGACGGACAGCCGTGCCCACAGCAGCCGCTGCTCGGGCGCACAGAGCTCATGACTCCAGCCGATGGCCGTGCGGAGCGTCTGGTGGCGGCCGAGCGCACTGCGGCTGCCACCGGTCAGCAGCCGGAACCGGTCGTCCAGCCGCTGCAGCACCTGCTCCGTCGACAGCGCCCGCAGCCGGCCGGCGGCCAGTTCCAGCGCGAGCGGAATGCCGTCGAGGCGCCTGCACAGCTCCAGGGCGGCCCCCCGGCTGTGCTCCGAGAGCCGGAAATCAGGCTGCACCGAGGCGGCCCGCTCGGCGAAGAGCAGCAACGCGTCCTCGTCGCGCATCGTCGCGAGCGGGTAGCCGCTCTCGCCGTCGAGGTCCAGCGGCAGCCGGCCCGCGGCCAGTACCCGCAGCCCCGGTGCGCGGCGCAGCAGATCCCGTACCAACTCCGCACAGGCGTCGACCAGATGCTCGAAACCGTCGATCACCAGCAGGAGCCGGCGCTCGGCACAGTGTTCGAGGAGTGTCGAGCGGGGCGGCCTGCTCGTATGGTCCGTGAGGCCCAGCGCGTCGACCAGGGCGTGCTCCAGCAGCGCCGCGTCGTGGACCGCCGACAGCTCCACCAGCCAGACGCCGTCGCAGTACCGTTTCTCCAGGAGCGCCGCCACTCTGGTGACCAGCCGGGACTTGCCGACGCCGCCCACCCCGACGACGGTGACGAGCCGCGACTCCTCCAGCAGCCCGGCGACATCGGCCAGCTCTCTGTCGCGACCCACGAATCTGTTCAGCTCCGCCGGCAGATTGCCCGGGTGGCGGGGCGTCGCAGCCCCGGGGGAGGCGGTCGGGGGGCCGGGATCGTCGGAGGACGGAAAGGGGCGCTGAGTGCGTCGCATGAAACACGCAGAGTACTGGCCCGAAAGCGCTCCGTACAATCTCGTTGCCGGAACTCCCGCCCGGCCGACCGGTCATGCGGTACAGGGCGCGAGCCCCGGCGCGATAGGCTCGGGGCACGGCGACCGGCCGCCGCGACGGCCCCGCCGAACAGCAGGAAACAAGACAGACAGACGACAAGCCAGAGAGCGGTGCACTGTGTCCGGTGGTGAGGTGGCCGGGATCCTGGTGGCCGTCTTCTGGGCGATCCTGGTTTCGTTCCTCGCCGTCGTACTGGTGAGGCTCGCCCAGACGCTCAGGGCGACCACGAAACTCGTGGCGGACGTGACCGAACAGGCCGTCCCGCTGCTCGCCGACGCCTCCGCGACCGTACGATCCGCGCAGACCCAGCTCGACAAGGTCGACGCGATCGCGACGGACGTCCAGGAAGTCACCTCCAACGCCTCGGCCCTCTCCACCACCGTCGCCTCCACCTTCGGCGGCCCGCTGGTCAAGGTCGCGGCGTTCGGCTACGGGGTCCGGCAGGCCATCGGCCGCAAGGCGAGCCCCGAACCGGAAGCGCGCTCCCGGCGCTCGGTGATCGTCGGCCGGACCGTGCCGTCCGCGCGTGGCAGGAAGCGCAACGGCAGAAACTCCCGCGGATCGAAGGACTGACGCAGCGATGTTCCGCCGTACGTTCTGGTTCACCGCCGGCGCAGCCGCCGGCGTCTGGGCCACCGCCAAGGTCAACCGGAAGATCAAGCAGCTGACCCCCGAGAGCCTCGCGGCGCAGGCCGCCGACAAGGCGCTCGTGGCCGGTCACAAGCTCAAGGACTTCGCCCTGGACGTCCGCGAGGGCATGGCCAGACGCGAGGCCGAACTGGGCGAGGCGCTCGGGCTCGAAGCCCCCGTCGACCCCGATCTCCCCGTGCAGCGCCACTTCGCCGTCGAGGCGGCCGAGCCCGAGGCGCCCCGCAGACTTCCCCCCACGTCACGCACCTACAACTCGTACAACCGGAATGAGGACCACTGATGGAGTCGGCAGAAATCCGCCGCCGCTGGCTGAGCTTCTACGAGGAGCGCGGTCACACCGTCGTCCCTTCGGCGTCGCTCATCGCGGACGACCCGACTCTGCTGCTGGTCCCGGCCGGCATGGTGCCCTTCAAGCCGTACTTCCTGGGCGAGGTCAAGCCGCCCGCACCCCGCGTCACCAGCGTGCAGAAGTGCGTCCGTACACCGGACATCGAGGAGGTCGGCAAGACCACCCGGCACGGCACGTTCTTTCAGATGTGCGGGAACTTCTCCTTCGGTGACTACTTCAAGGAAGGCGCCATCGAGTACGCCTGGGAGCTGCTGACCAGCTCCGTGGCGGACGGCGGCTTCGGTCTCGACCCCGAGCGGCTGTGGATCACGGTCTACCTCGACGACGACGAGGCCGAGCAGATCTGGCGCGACAAGATCGGTGTCCCGGCCGAGCGCATCCAGCGCCTCGGCAAGAAGGACAACTTCTGGTCCATGGGCGTTCCCGGCCCCTGCGGCCCCTGTTCCGAGATCAACTACGACCGCGGCCCCGAGTTCGGCGTCGAAGGCGGCCCGGCCGTCAACGACGAGCGGTACGTGGAGATCTGGAACCTGGTCTTCATGCAGTACGAGCGCGGCGCCGGCGACGGCAAGGACGACTTCCCGATCCTCGGCGACCTGCCCTCCAAGAACATCGACACCGGGCTCGGCCTCGAACGCCTTGCGATGATCCTGCAGGGCGTACAGAACATGTACGAGACCGACACCCTGCGCGTCGTCATGGACAAGGCCACCGAGCTCACCGGGGTCCGCTACGGCGCCGCCGCCGGCACGGACGTCTCGCTGCGCGTGGTCGCCGACCACATCCGTACCTCCGTCATGCTCATCGGCGACGGCGTCACCCCCGGCAACGAGGGCCGCGGCTACGTGCTGCGCCGCATCATGCGCCGGGCCATCCGCAACATGCGGCTGATGGGCGCCACCGGTTCGGTCGTGAACGAGCTGGTCGACGTCGTGATCAACACGATGGGGCAGCAGTACCCCGAGCTGATCACCGACCGCAAGCGCATCGAGACCGTCGCGCTCGCCGAGGAAGCCGCCTTCCTCAAGGCCCTCAAGGGCGGCACCAACATCCTGGAGACCGCCGTCACGGAGACCAAGGCCGCCGGCGGCCAGGTCCTCGCCGGTGACAAGGCGTTCCTGCTCCACGACACCTGGGGCTTCCCGATCGACCTCACCCTGGAGATGGCCGCGGAGCAGGGCCTCTCCGTGGACGAGGACGGCTTCCGCCGCCTCATGCAGGAGCAGCGGGACAAGGCGAAGGCCGACGCCAGGGCCAAGAAGACCGGTCACGCGGACCTCTCCGCCTACCGCGAGGTCGCGGACAACTCGGGCGTCACCGAGTTCACCGGCTACCTCTCCACCGAGGGCGAGTCGACCATCGTCGGTCTCCTCGTCGACGGCGTCTCCTCGCCCGCCGCCTCCGAGGGCGACGAGGTCGAGGTCGTCCTGGACCGAACCCCGTTCTACGCCGAGGGCGGCGGCCAGCTCGCCGACCAGGGCCGGATCCGGCTCGACAACGGCGCCGTGATCCAGGTGCGCGACGTCCAGCAGCCGGTCCCCGGCGTCTCCGTGCACAAGGGCTCGGTCCAGGTCGGCGAGGTGACGGTCGGCGCCCCCGCCTTCGCCGCCATCGACAACACCCGCCGGCGCGCCATCGCCCGCGCCCACAGCGCCACCCACCTCACGCACCAGGCGCTGCGCGACGCGCTCGGACCGACGGCCGCCCAGGCCGGTTCGGAGAACTCCCCGGGCCGCTTCCGCTTCGACTTCGGTTCGCCCGCCGCCGTACCCGGCACGGTCCTCGTCGACGTCGAGCAGAAGATCAACGAGGTCCTGTCGCGGGAGCTCGACGTCCAGGCCGAGGTCATGTCGATCGACGAGGCGAAGAAGCAGGGCGCCATCGCCGAGTTCGGCGAGAAGTACGGCGAGCGGGTCCGCGTCGTCACCATCGGCGACTTCTCCAAGGAGCTGTGCGGTGGTACGCACGTCGGCAACACGGCCCAGCTCGGCCTGGTGAAGCTGCTCGGCGAGTCGTCCATCGGCTCCGGTGTGCGCCGTATCGAGGCACTCGTCGGCGTCGACGCGTACAACTTCCTCGCCAAGGAGCACACGGTCGTCGCCCAGCTCCAGGAGCTGGTCAAGGGCCGCCCCGAGGAGCTCCCGGAGAAGATCGCCTCCATGCTCGGCAAGCTGAAGGACGCCGAGAAGGAGATCGAGAAGTTCCGCGCGGAGAAGGTCCTGGCGGCCGCCGCCGGGCTGGTCGACTCCGCCAAGGACGTACGGGGCGTCGCCCTGGTCACCGGCCAGGTGCCGGACGGCACCTCGGCCGACGACCTGCGCAAGCTCGTCCTCGACGTCCGCGGGCGCATCCAGGGCGGCCGGCCGGCCGTCGTGGCCCTGTTCACCACGGCCAACGGGCGCCCGCTCACCGTCATCGCCACCAACGAGGCCGCCCGCGAGCGCGGTCTCAAGGCCGGTGACCTGGTCCGTACCGCCGCCAAGACGCTCGGCGGCGGTGGCGGCGGCAAGCCGGACGTCGCCCAGGGCGGCGGCCAGAACCCGGACGCCATCGGCGACGCCGTCGCCGCTGTCGAACGCCTCGTCACCGAGACGGCGTGACGCCGGACATGACGATGCGCCGCGGTCGCCGGCTGGCGATCGACGTCGGGGACGCCCGCATCGGGGTCGCCTCGTGCGACCCCGACGGGATCCTTGCCACGCCGGTGGAGACCGTGCCGGGACGCGACGTCCCGGCCGCCCACCGGCGGCTCGGGCAGATCGTCGCGGAGTACGAGCCGATCGAGGTCATCGTCGGTCTGCCCCGCTCCCTGGGCGGCGGTGAGGGCCCGGCCGCGGCCAAGGTCCGCGCGTTCACCGATGTGCTCGCCCGCGCGGTTGCACCCATTCCGGTGCGATTGGTGGACGAGAGGATGACCACAGTGACGGCCAGTCAAGGGCTGCGCGCATCGGGCGTGAAGTCCAGAAAAGGCCGATCCGTCATCGATCAGGCTGCCGCTGTGGTGATCCTCCAGAACGCTCTGGAGTCCGAACGGGCTTCGGGCAATCCACCCGGCGAGGGCGTCGAAGTGGTTGTCTGATCGCGATACGGTAACGTTCCGCGCGATGCGGCGGTGTTCGAACAAACACCGCACAGCAAAGAGACGGAACCTCGTCTCGCGGCTCAAGGGGATCGATGACTGAGTATGGCCGGGGCCCCGGCTCCGAACCGTGGCATCCCGAGGATCCCCTGTACGGGGACCAGGGATGGGGAGGCCAGCAGCCTGCCCACGGCCAGAGCCAGTACGGCGGCCAACAGCCCGACCCGTATGCCCAGCAGCAGCCGCAGGACCCGTACGCCCAGCAGCAGTATCAGCAGCAGCCGCAGGACCCTTACGCGCAGCAGCAGCAGCACCAGCAGCACCAGCAGGATCCGTACGCCCAGCAGCAGCCGCAGTACCAGCAGCAGCCCTCGTACGGTCAGCAGCAGGACCCGTACGCCCAGCAGCCTTCCTACAACGGCGGCTGGGACACCGGTCAGCAGCCCGCCGCGATGCCGTACGAGGGCCAGCCCGGCGCCTCGTACGGCTACGGCGAGACGAATGACTACTACGGCACCCCCGAGGCGTACCCGCCGCCGCAGCCCCCGGGCCGCCGGGAGGCCGAACCCGCAGCGGCCCCGGCGCAGAACCCGGACTGGGACCCCGAGGTCCAGCCGGAGGAGACCCACCCGTTCTTCACGGGCGCGGACGACGGCGAAGCCAAGGACGACGACGAGTACGACGACGACCCGCGTGAGTCCCGCCGCGGGAACGGCGACGGCGAGCGCCGCGGCAAGGGCAAGAAGAAGAAGGGGCGCAGCGGCTGCGCCTGTCTGGTCGTCTCCCTCGTCCTGGCCGGCGGCCTCGGCGGAGTCGGTTACTTCGGCTACTCCTTCTACAAGGACAAGTTCGGCTCGGCGCCCGACTACGCGGGTAGCGGCTCGGGGTCCGTCGAGGTGGAGATCCCGAAGGGCGCGTACGGGTACGACATCGGCAACATCCTGAAGAAGGCCGGTGTCGTCAAGAGCGTCGACGCGTTCGTCTCCGCGCAGAACGAGAACCCCAAGGGAAAGTCGATCCAGGCGGGGGTCTATCTCCTCCACGAGGAGATGTCGGCGTCCGAGGCCGTGAAGATGATGGTCGACCCGAAGAGCCAGAACCTTCTGGTGATTCCCGAGGGAACCCGCAATGTGGCCGTCTACGCGATGGTCGACAAGAAGCTGGGCCTCAAGAAGGGCACGACGCAGGCCGTCGCCAAGTCCAAGAAGTCCGACCTCGGCCTGCCCGACTGGGCCGGGAGGAACAAGGACATCAAGGACCCGCTGGAAGGATTCCTCTACCCGGCCGCGTACCCGGTGACGAAGGAGACCAAGCCCGAGGCGATTCTGGAGAAGATGGTCTCCAGGTCGAACGAGGAGTACAAGGACCTCGGCCTCGAAGCGGCCGCCAAGAAGTACAAGCTGGACGGCCCGTGGCAGGTACTCACCGTGGCCAGCCTCGTCCAGGCGGAAGGCCTCACGCACGACGACTTCCGCAAGATGGCCGAGGTCGTCTACAACCGCCTGAAGCCTGACAACGTGGCCACCAACCGCAAGCTCGAATTCGACTCGGCGTTCAATTACCTCAAGAACCAGAGCGAGATCAAGATCAGGTCGAACGAGATCCGGACCAACCCGGATCCCTACAACACCTACTACCACGCCGGTCTTCCGCCCGGGCCCATCGGCAACCCCGGGGACGAGGCCCTGCGCGCGACGCTGAGTCCCACTGCCGGCGGGTGGATGTTCTTCATCTCGCTCGACGGGAAGAAGACCCAGTTCACCAAGACGGCCGCGGAGCACGAGAAGCTCAACGAGAAGTTCAAGGAACTGCATGGCCTCGACTGACCGGCGCCACCGGGCAGCCGTCCTCGGCTCGCCCATCGCCCACTCGCTCTCCCCGGTCCTGCACCGGGCCGCGTACGCCGAACTCGGCCTCGACGACTGGTCGTACGACCGGTTCGACGTGGACGAGGCGGCGCTGCCCGGCTTCGTCGAGGGGCTGGACTCCTCCTGGGCCGGGCTCTCCCTCACGATGCCGCTGAAGCGGGCGATCATCCCGCTGCTGGACTCCGTCAGCGAGACCGCAGCCTCCGTCGAGGCCGTGAACACGGTCGTCTTCACCGAGGACGGCGGGCGGGCCGGCGACAACACGGATATCCCCGGCATGATCGCCGCCCTGCGCGAGCGCGGCGTGGAGAAGGCCGAGTCCGCCGCCGTCCTCGGCGCCGGAGCCACCGCCTCGTCCGCTCTTGCCGCGCTCTCGCAGATCTGTACGGGACCGGTGACGGCCTACGTCCGCAGCCGCGAGCGCGGTGACGAGATGCGGGGCTGGGGCGAGCGGCTCGGGGTCGAGGTGCACATCGCTGACTGGGCCGAGGCCGAGCAGGCGCTGCACGCCCCGCTGATCATCGCGACCACCCCGGCCGGTGCCACGGACGGACTGATGGACGCCGTACCGGAGCATCCCGGCACGCTGTTCGACGTGCTGTACGAGCCCTGGCCCACTGGCCTTGCCTCTACTTGGGAGCGCTGCGGTGGTGCAGTCATCGGAGGTCTCGACCTCCTGGTGCACCAAGCCGTCCTCCAGGTCGAGCAGATGACGGGCCGTTCGCCCGCGCCGCTGGCCGCCATGCGCCAGGCCGGCGAACAGGCCCTGGCCGCCCGCTGAAGCCACACCCGGCCCGTCCGTCCGTCCGTCTGCTGGACCGGCGGCGGGCCGGAGGGTCCGGTCGTGGGAGGATCGAGGGCGGCGGGCCAGGGCCGCGCACCCGGTCGCGCCGTTGGAGTTAACAGGCGCGAGCATGAGGAGCACCGTTGAGCAGGTTGCGCTGGCTGACCGCCGGAGAGTCGCACGGCCCCGCACTGGTGGCGACGCTGGAGGGTCTTCCCGCCGGCATCCCCGTCACCACGGAGATGGTGGCGGACGCGCTCGCCAGGCGACGGCTCGGATACGGGCGTGGCGCCCGGATGAAGTTCGAGAAGGACGAGGTGACCTTCCTCGGCGGGGTCCGGCACGGCCTGACCATGGGCTCGCCCGTCGCCGTGATGGTGGGCAACACCGAGTGGCCCAAGTGGGAGCAGGTCATGTCGGCCGACCCGGTCGACCCCGAGGTGCTGGCCGCCCAGGCCCGTAACGCGCCGCTGACCCGCCCCCGGCCCGGTCACGCCGACCTCGCGGGTATGCAGAAGTACGGCTTCGACGAGGCCCGGCCGATCCTGGAGCGCGCCAGCGCCCGGGAGACCGCGGCCCGCGTCGCCCTCGGCGCCGTCGCCCGGTCGTACCTCAAGGAGACGGCCGGCATCGAGATCGTCAGCCACGTGGTGGAACTCGCGGCGGCCAAGGCGCCGTACGGGGTCTACCCGGTGCCCTCCGACGTGGAGAAGCTGGACGCCGACCCGGTGCGCTGCCTCGACGCCACCGCGAGCAAGCAGATGATCGCCGAGATCGACCAGGCCCACAAGGACGGTGACACGCTCGGCGGTGTGGTCGAGGTGCTGGCGTACGGAGTGCCGGTCGGTCTCGGCTCGCACGTGCACTGGGACCGGCGCCTCGACGCCCGCCTCGCCGCCGCGCTCATGGGCATCCAGGCCATCAAGGGAGTCGAGGTCGGGGACGGCTTCGACCTCGCCCGGGTGCCGGGTTCGCAGGCGCACGACGAGATCCTGGTGACCGAGGACGGGATCAGGCGGGCCTCCGGCCGTTCCGGCGGAACCGAGGGCGGACTGACCACCGGCGAGCTGCTGCGTGTCCGGGCCGCGATGAAGCCGATCGCGACCGTGCCGCGCGCGCTCGCCACCGTCGACGTGCAGACCGGTGAGCCGGCCAAGGCCCACCACCAGCGCTCCGATGTCTGTGCCGTTCCGGCCGCCGGCATCGTCGCCGAGGCGATGGTCGCCCTCGTCCTCGCCGACGCGGTCGCGGAGAAGTTCGGCGGCGACAGCGTCGCCGAGACGCACCGCAACGTCCAGTCGTACCTCGACCACCTCCAGATCCGATGAGCGCTCCGGTGAGCGACCCGGCGAGCGGTCCGCTGATCGTCCTGGTCGGGCCGATGGGCGTCGGCAAGTCCACGGTCGGCGAGCTGCTCGCCGACCGGCTGGGCACCGGCTACCGGGACACCGACGCCGATGTCGTCGCGAAGGCCGGCAAGCCCATCTCGGAGATCTTCTACGACGAGGGCGAGGAGCACTTCCGCGAGCTGGAGCGGCAGGCCGTCCGGGCCGCGGTCGCCGAACACGGGGGAGTCCTCTCGCTCGGCGGGGGCGCCGTCCTCGACGAGGCGACGCGCGCCCTGCTCGCCGACCACGCCGTCGTCTACCTCTCGATGGACGTCGACGAGGCGGTGAAGCGGGTCGGGCTCAACACCGCGCGCCCGCTGCTCGCCGTGAACCCGCGCCGGCAGTGGCGCGAACTCATGGAGGCCCGCCGCCACCTCTACACGGAGGTGGCCCGCGCGGTCGTCGCGACCGACGAGCGCACACCGGAAGAGGTCGCCCAGGCGGTCCTCGACGCACTGGAGCTGCCGGACGCGCCGTCCGGCCGGGAGAACCGAACGATGACCGACCAGGCCCCCACCCGTATCCAGATCGCCGGCAGCGCCGGCACCGACCCGTACGAGGTGCTGATCGGCCGGCAACTCCTCGCGGAGCTGCCCACGCTCATCGGTGAGCGCGCCCAGCGCGTCGCGGTCCTGCACCCGGAGGCGCTCGCCGAGACCGGCGAGGCGGTCCGCCAGGACCTCGCGGACCAGGGCTACGAGGCCATCGCGATCCAGCTGCCCAACGCCGAGGAGGCCAAGACCGTCGAGGTCGCCGCCTACTGCTGGAAGGCGCTCGGCCAGACCGGCTTCACCCGTACCGATGTCATCGTCGGCATCGGCGGCGGCGCGACCACGGACGTCGCGGGCTTCGTCGCCGCCTCCTGGCTGCGCGGGGTGCGCTGGATCGCCGTACCCACGACCGTGCTCGGCATGGTCGACGCGGCCGTCGGAGGGAAGACCGGCATCAACACCGCCGAGGGCAAGAACCTCGTCGGCGCCTTCCACCCGCCGGCCGGCGTGCTCTGCGACCTGGCCGCGCTGGACTCGCTGCCGGTCAACGACTACGTCTCCGGCATGGCGGAGATCATCAAGGCCGGCTTCATCGCCGACCCGGTGATCCTCGACCTCGTCGAGGCGGACCCGCAGGGCGCGCGTTCGCCGCAGGGGCCGCACACCTCCGAGCTGATCGAGCGGGCCATCCGGGTCAAGGCCGAGGTCGTGTCCAGCGACCTCAAGGAGTCCGGGCTCCGCGAGATCCTCAACTACGGGCACACGCTGGCCCACGCGATCGAGAAGAACGAACGCTACAAGTGGCGCCACGGCGCGGCCGTCTCGGTCGGCATGGTCTTCGCCGCCGAACTCGGCCGCCTCGCCGGACGCCTGGACGACGCCACCGCCGACCGGCACCGCACCGTCCTGGAGTCCGTCGGACTGCCGCTCACCTACCGCGGCGACCAGTGGCCCAAGCTGCTGGAGAACATGAAGGTCGACAAGAAGTCCCGCGGCAACCTGCTGCGCTTCATCGTCCTGGACGGCCTCGGCAAGCCGTCCGTGCTGGAGGGTCCCGACCCGGCCGTGCTGCTCGCGGCCTACGGTGAGGTCTCGGCGTGACCCGCCGGGTGTTCGTCCTCAACGGGCCCAACCTCGGCCGGCTCGGCTCCCGGGAGCCCGACGTCTATGGAGCCACTTCGTACGCCGGCCTCGTCGACACCTGCCGCACCCTCGGCAAGGAGCTCGGCTTCGACGTCGACGTCCGCGAGACGAACGACGAGGGGGAGCTGATCCGCTGGCTCCACGAGGCAGCGGACGGTTCAATTCCGGTCGTTCTCAACCCGGGCGCCTTCACCCACTATTCGTACGGGATGCGGGACGCGGCGGCCCAGCGCACCGCCCCGCTGATCGAGGTGCACATCTCGAACCCGTACGCGCGGGAGGAATTCCGCCACCACTCCGTGGTCGCGCCCGTGGCCACCGGGACCGTGGCCGGATTCGGTATCGGCTCCTACCGGCTCGCCCTGCGCGCGCTGGCGGACGAGCTGACGGACTGACGCACCGCAGCACCGGAAGGCCGACTGGCCGACGGGCACTGTGGACCCTCCCCGGCCGTTGCCTCCATGGCGGCCGGGGAAGGTACGGTTGCCGTTCCACCAGCGCCAGTTGCCTGTACGAGACGGAGTGCCACCGGATGCAGCACGCAGTGGGGGCCCCGCTGCCGCCGCCCCAGGGACCCGGGAACGGGCCCGTCGGCTGGTCGCACCAGGCCCAGCACCCCGGCCACCAGGGCCCGCCGGTCCCCGGCCCGGCCCGCCCGCCGGTCCAGCCCCCGGCCGGCCCGCCCGTCCAGCCCCCGGCCGGTCACCCGGGTCCACCGCCCCCGGCGCCACCCGCTCCGCAGGGGCCGGGCGGCCAGGGCTGGACCGGACCCGCCCCGCACCACGCGCCGGCCCCTGTCTCCAGGGAGACCACCGGGCACGTCCAGCTGCCGCCCGGCGGACCCGTACCGCTGCCCGTGCCGCCCGCCGGGCCCGGCACCGGCACCGCGACCCTCGCCGTCCTCCTGATCGGCCCGGCAGGCGCCGGGAAGACCACGGTGGCCAAGCTCTGGGCCGCCCGCCGCCGCGTCCCCACCGCCCACGTCAGCCTCGACGACGTCCGTGAGTGGGTCTGCTCCGGCTTCGCCGACCCGCAGGCCGGGTGGAACGACCAGTCCGAGGCCCAGTACCGGCTGGCCCGCCGCACCTGCGGCTTCGCGGCCCGCAACTTCCTCGCCAACGGCATCTCCTGCATCCTCGACGACGCGGTCTTCCCGGACCGCCCCGTCGTCGGCCTCGGAGGCTGGAAGCGCCACGTCGGCCCCGGTCTGCTCCCTGTCGTCCTGCTGCCGGGCCTGGAGGTCGTCCTGGAGCGCAACGCCGCCCGCAGCGGCAACCGCCGTCTCTCCGACGAGGAGGTCGCCCGGATCCACGGCCGGATGGCCGGCTGGTACGGCTCCGGTCTGCCGATCATCGACAACTCCACGTACGACGTGGAGACGACGGCGCGCGTCCTGGACGACATACTCGCCCGCTCCCTCGCGAGCCCTCCGTCCTGGTGAGCCGGTGGCCCGCCGGGCGACGGCCGGGTGCCGAGGGCTGAGGACCGGGGGCTGAGGGCCGGGCGCCCCCCGGTCGGATGCGCTGACCGCGCGGGCCCGGGCCCGCGCTCGTACGCTCGATGCATGTCAGAGGTGTACGCCGTCCGCCGCGGGCTGCTCCGCGACCGGTGCGCCGCAGTCGGATCCGCGGCCGCCCTGGTCTCCCGCCCCGCCAATGTCCGCTACCTGGCGGGCGGAGCGCCCCCGGGGGCCGTGCTGCTGCTCGGCCCCGACGAGGACGTCCTGCTCTGCCCCCGCCCCCCGACCGGTGATCCGGCCGACGGGCGCACCGACGAACAGCTGCGTGTCGACCTCCTGTCGGTGACCGGCGGTGATCCCGTGGTCGCCGCCGCGGATCTGGCCACCGCGGGCGGGGCGGAGTCCCTGGCCGTCGAGGAGCACGACCTGACGGTCGCCCGGCACCGGGCCATGGCCTCGGTCGCCCCGAAGCTCCGGCTGGCCGACCTCGGCGCCAGCGTCGAGCAGCTGCGCATCGTCAAGGACGAGGAGGAGATCGGCTGCCTGCGGATCGCCGCCGAGATCACCGACCAGGCGCTGGGCGAACTTCTCGAATCGATCCTCGTCGGCCGCACGGAGCGGCATCTCGCGCTCGAACTGGAACGCCGGCTGGTGGATCACGGCGCCGACGGGCCCGCCTTCGCGACATCCGTCGCCACCGGCCCCAACTCCGGCCGGGGCCGTCACCGCCCCTCTGACCGACGGGTCGAGGAAGGAGATTTTCTCTCCGTCTGCCTCGGCGCCAACTACCGCGGCTACCGGGTCGAGATCGGCCGCACCTTCGTCATCGGAACGGCTCCGGCCGACTGGCAGATCGAGCTCTACGACCTGGTTTTCGCCGCTCAGCGGGCCGGACGCGAGGCTCTCGTGCCCGGCGCCGCCTACCGTGACGTCGACCGTGCGGCCCGCCATGTACTGGACTCCGCGGGGCATGGTGAGGGCCTCGCACCCTGGACCGGGCACGGGGTGGGGCTCGAAATCGACGAGGACCCGCAGCTGGCACCCGCTGCCATGGGTAAACTGGACGCTTGTGTGCCGGTCACCGTCGAACCGGGGGTCCACCTCCCGGGCCGGGGCGGAGTCCGGATCGATGACACGCTCGTCGTGCGCCCCGAGGCGGACGGCGGACCCGAGCTACTCACCATTACGACCAAGGAGCTGCTCGCGCTCTAGCGCGCATCCTTGGCCGTTCCACCAGCTTCAGTCCAGGAGATTCCGCAACCGTGGCTTCCACGAACGACCTCAAGAACGGCCTGGTGCTCAAGCTCGACGGAGGCCAGCTCTGGTCCGTCGTCGAGTTCCAGCACGTCAAGCCCGGCAAGGGCCCGGCCTTCGTGCGCACCAAGCTCAAGAACGTGCTGTCCGGCAAGGTCGTCGACAAGACGTTCAACGCCGGCGTGAAGGTCGAGACGGCCACCATTGACCGGCGCGACATGCAGTTCTCGTACATGGACGGCGAGTACTTCGTCTTCATGGACATGGACACGTACGACCAGCTGATGGTCGACCGCAAGTCCGTCGGCGACGCCGCCAACTTCCTGATCGAGGGCTTCACCGCCTCCGTCGCCCAGCACGAGGGCGAGGTGCTCTACGTCGAGCTGCCGGCCGCCGTCGAGCTGACCATCCAGCACACGGACCCGGGCGTCCAGGGCGACCGGTCCACCGGTGGCACCAAGCCCGCCACGCTGGAGACCGGCTACGAGATCGGTGTTCCGCTCTTCATCACCACCGGTGAGAAGATCAAGGTCGACACCCGCTCGGGCGATTACCTCGGCCGGGTGAACAGCTAACCGTGGCTGCCCGGAATACGGCCCGCAAGCGAGCCTTCCAGATCCTCTTCGAGGCCGACCAGCGCGGTGAGTCCGTGCAGACGGTCCTCGCGGACTGGGTCCGGCACTCGCGGTCCGACACCCGTCAGCCGCCGGTCACCGAGTACACGATGGAGCTCGTCGAGGGGTACGCGCAGTACGCGGACCGGATCGACGACCTCATCGTCACCTACGCCGTGGACTGGGAGATCGACCGCATGCCGGTCGTCGACCGGAACATCCTGCGGCTCGGTGCGTACGAGCTGATCTGGGTGGACGCGACACCCGACGCGGTGGTGATCGACGAGGCGGTGCAGATCGCCAAGGAGTTCTCCACCGATGACTCCCCGTCCTTCGTGAACGGCCTGCTGGCCCGTTTCAAGGACCTCAAGCCGAACCTGCGCCGGGAGCAGTAGCCCCCGGCGGCGTTCTGCCGACGAAGGGCCCACGGTCGCGAGACCGTGGGCCCTTCGGCATGTCCGGGGCCGCCCCGTGCGCACTGCCCGGAAAACGGAAACGCCGGGTCCGGCGGGGCGCCCGGAAAGGGCCCCGCCGACCCGGCGGTACGTTTCTGCTGGGGTGGTCAGCCCTCGTCGTGAGCGACCGCGCGGCGCGCGTCGGCGTCCAGGACGCCCCAGCTGATCAGCTGTTCCGTGAGCACGGACGGCGACTGGTCGTAGATCACGGCCAGCGTGCGCAGGTCGTCCTGGCGGATCGAGAGCACCTTGCCGTTGTAGTCGCCGCGCTGGCTCTGGATCGTCGCCGCGTAGCGCTGCAGGGGTCCGGCCTTCTCCGGCGGGACGTGGGCGAGGCGCTCGAGCTGGAGCACGAGCTTCGGCGGCGGCTCGGCGGCCCCGCCGGGCGTCGTGCCGGGCAGGAGCTCCTGCACGGGGACCCCGTAGAAGTCCGCCAGCTCGGCCAGGCGCTGCACGGTCACGGCACGGTCGCCGCGCTCGTACGAGCCGACGACGACGGCCTTCCAGCGGCCCTGGGACTTCTCCTCCACGCCGTGGAGGGAGAGGCCCTGCTGGGTGCGGATGGCACGGAGCTTGGCCCCGAGCTGTTTTGCGTATTCGCTGGACATAAGGCTCCCCGGACGCTGGAACATTGTGCGGCTCCGCCGCGTGGCTGGTAACTCACTGTGAGGTTACGCAGCGTTACTTGGGTGCGTCAAGCTGAATGGTCCGGACCGGCACCTCCCGGGGGTGGGACAAGGGCCCTGCTCAGGCCCTGGTAACGTGGATGACGCAATTTCGACGTCCTTTAAGATCCGTCCCGAGAGGCGGAGAAGGAGGTCCGTTTCTTATGGACGCACAGCACGACGCCACCGGCAATGCGGCACGCCCCGTTCTCGAGGCTCCCGACATCGCCCGAGTACTGACCCGCATCGCCCACGAGATCGTCGAACGCGCCAAGGGCGCCGACGACGTGGTGCTCCTCGGCATCCCGACCCGGGGCGTCTTCCTCGCCCGCCGGCTCGCCGACAAGCTCGAAGAGATCACCGGCCGGAAGATGCCGGTCGGCTCGCTCGACATCACCATGTACCGCGACGACCTGCGGATGCGCCCCGCGCGCGCCCTGGCCCGCACCGAGATCCCCGGCGAGGGCATCGAGGGCCGTCTGGTGGTCCTCGTCGACGACGTCCTCTTCTCCGGCCGCACGATCCGCGCCGCCCTCGACGCGCTCGGCGACATCGGCCGGCCCCGTGCGGTGCAGCTCGCGGTCCTCGTGGACCGCGGACACCGCGAACTCCCGATCCGTGCCGACTACGTCGGCAAGAACCTCCCCACGTCGCTGCGGGAGACGGTCAAGGTCCAGCTCGCCGAGGAGGACGGCCGCGACGCCGTGCTGCTCGGGGTCGAGCAGGCCGCCCCGGCGGTCGAGCGATAGCTGCCCTTCCCGTACGGCCCACCTGCCGTACGGCGGCTTCCGCACGCCCGCACGCCTGAACCCTCCAGCCACCCGGAGAACACCCAGATGAAGCGCCACCTCATCTCGGCCGCCGACCTCACCCGCGACGACGCCGTCCTGATCCTCGACACCGCCGAGGAGATGGCCAGGGTCGCGGACCGGCCGATCAAGAAGCTCCCGACCCTGCGCGGCCGTACCGTCGTCAACCTCTTCTTCGAGGACTCGACGCGTACCCGCATCTCCTTCGAGGCAGCCGCCAAGCGGCTGTCCGCCGATGTCATCAACTTCTCCGCCAAGGGCTCCTCGGTCTCCAAGGGCGAGTCCCTCAAGGACACCGCCCTGACCCTGGAGGCGATGGGCGCCGACGCCGTCGTCATCCGGCACGGCGCCTCCGGGGCCCCGTACCGCCTGGCCACCTCGGGCTGGATCGACGGCGCGGTCGTCAACGCGGGCGACGGGACGCACGAGCACCCCACCCAGGCGCTCCTGGACGCCTTCACCATGCGCCGCAGGCTGGTCGGGCCCGACACCGGGCTCGGCAAGGACCTCGACGGCCGCCGGATCACGATCGTCGGCGACATCCTGCACAGCCGCGTCGCCCGCTCCAACGTCCACCTGCTGACCACCCTCGGCGCCCACGTCACCCTGGTGGCCCCGCCCACCCTGGTCCCCGTCGGCGTCGAGCAGTGGCCCTGCGACATCAGCTACAGCCTCGACGAGGTGCTGCCGAAGTCGGACGCTGTGATGATGCTTCGTGTGCAGCGTGAGCGGATGAACGCCGCGTACTTCCCGACCGAGCGCGAGTACTCCCGCCGCTACGGCCTGGACGGCGAGCGGATGGCGAAGATGCCCGAGCACGCCATCGTCATGCACCCCGGCCCGATGGTCCGCGGCATGGAGATCACCGCGGAGGTGGCCGACTCCGACCGGTGCACGGTCGTCGAGCAGGTCGCCAACGGCGTCTCGATCCGCATGGCCGTGCTCTACCTGCTGCTCGGCGGCTCCGAGCCCGCCGCTCCCACCGCCCGTACCGAGGAGAACAAGTAACCATGAGCAAGATCCTTATCCGCGGCGCGAAGGTCCTCGGCGGCGAACCCCAGGACGTCCTCATCGACGGCGAGACCATCGCCGCGGTCGGCACCGGGCTCGACGCCGGCGACGCCACCGTCATCGACGCGGCGGGCCAGATCCTGCTGCCCGGCCTCGTCGACCTCCACACCCACCTGCGCGAGCCCGGCCGCGAGGACTCCGAGACCGTCCTGACCGGCACCAAGGCCGCCGCGGTCGGCGGCTTCACCGCCGTCCACGCCATGGCCAACACCTTCCCGGTCGCCGACACCGCCGGAGTCGTCGAGCAGGTCTGGCGGCTCGGCAAGGAGTCCGGCTACTGCGACGTGCAGCCCATCGGCGCCGTCACCGTCGGCCTGGAGGGCAAGCAGCTCGCCGAACTCGGCGCCATGCACGATTCGGCCGCCGGAGTGAAGGTCTTCTCCGACGACGGCAAGTGCGTCGACGACGCCGTGATCATGCGCCGCGCCCTGGAGTACGTGAAGGCGTTCGACGGAGTCGTCGCCCAGCACGCCCAGGAGCCCCGGCTCACCGAGGGTGCCCAGATGAACGAGGGCATCGTCTCGGCCGAGCTCGGTCTCGGCGGCTGGCCCGCCGTCGCCGAGGAGTCGATCATCGCCCGCGACGTGCTGCTGGCCGCCCACGTCGACTCCCGCGTCCACATCTGCCACCTGTCGACCGCCGGCTCCGTGGAGATCGTCCGCTGGGCCAAGTCCAAGGGCTGGAACGTCACCGCCGAGGTCACTCCGCACCACCTGCTCCTCACCGACGAGCTCGTCCGGTCCTACAACCCGGTCTACAAGGTGAACCCGCCGCTGCGCACCGAGGCCGACGTCATGGCCCTGCGCGAGGCTCTCGCCGACGGCACCATCGACTGCGTCGCCACCGACCACGCCCCGCACCCCCACGAGGACAAGGACTGCGAGTGGGCCGCCGCCGCCATGGGCATGGTGGGCCTGGAGACCGCGCTCTCAGTCGTCCAGCAGACGATGGTGGACACCGGTCTGATCGACTGGGCCGGCGTCGCCGACCGCATGTCCTTCCGCCCCGCCGCCATCGGCCGCCTCGACGGACACGGCCGGCCCGTCTCGGAGGGCGAGCCCGCCAACCTCACCCTGGTCGATCCGGCATACCGTGGAGTCGTGGACCCCGCGGGATTCGCCTCCCGCAGCCGCAACACCCCCTACGAGGGGCGCGAGCTGCCGGGCCGAGTGACCCACACCTTCCTGCGGGGCCGTGCCACGGTCGTCGACGGGAAACTCGCGTGACAACACTCAGCCCCAACCACCAGCTGTACCGACTGGCCGCCGAGCAGAAGTCGGCGGAGGTCACCGACTGGTCCGCCCGCATCAGCTGGGTGATCGGACTCATCGTCCTCATCGCCTTCGTCTACTGGCTCATGCGCCAGGGATGGAAGTGGCGCGGCAGCCTCCAGTCCGGTCTCTCCGACCTCGCGACCACCCCGGACGGCTTCGCGGACGGCGAGAAGCTGCTCACGCTGACCGGGCGCTACCACGCCTCGACCACGGCCGGGCAGTGGCTCGACCGCATCGTCGCCCACGGCCTCGGCACCCGCAGCCGCGTCGAGCTCACCCTCACCGAGCAGGGCCTCGACGTCGTACGGCCCGGCGCGACGGACTTCTTCGTCCCCGCCGCCGACCTGCGCGAAGCCAGGACCGACAAGGCCCTCGCGGGCAAGGTCCTGCCCGAGGGCGGTCTGCTGGTCATCACCTGGGCGCTCGGCGACCAGCTGATCGACTCCGGATTCCGCTCCGACCACTCGGCCGAGCACGCCGCCTGGGTCGAAGCCGTCAACGGCCTTGGCCGCACTCATCTCACCAGCACTACGGAAGGCACCGCACGATGACGATCTCCACCCGGGGAGCCGCCAAAGCTCCCGCCGTACTCGTCCTGGAGGACGGCCGCGCCTTCCGCGGCCGCGCCTACGGGGCTGTGGGGGAGACCTTCGGTGAGGCGGTGTTCTCCACCGGCATGACCGGCTACCAGGAGACGCTGACCGACCCCTCGTACCACCGCCAGGTCGTCGTGATGACCGCCCCGCACGTCGGGAACACCGGTGTGAACGACGAGGACCCCGAGTCGAAGCAGATCTGGGTAGCCGGCTACGTCGTCCGCGACCCCGCCCGGGTGCCCTCCAACTGGCGCTCCCGCCGGTCCCTGGACGAGGAGCTCGTGAGCCAGGGCGTCGTCGGCATCAGCGGCATCGACACCCGCGCCCTCACCCGACACCTGCGTGAGCGCGGCGCGATGCGCGTCGGCATCTTCTCCGGGAACGCCATCGCCGACGAGGGCACGCTCCTCGCCCGGGTGCGCCAGGCTCCCGAGATGAACGGCGCCGACCTCTCCGCCGAGGTCGCCACCAAGGAGACCTACGTCGTCCCCGCGATCGGCACCAAGAAGTTCACCGTCGCCGCGATCGACCTCGGCATCAAGGGCATGACCCCGCACCGGATGGCCGAACGCGGCATCGAGGTACACGTCCTGCCCGCCACCGCCACGCTGGAGGAGGTGTACGCGGTGCAGCCCGACGGCGTCTTCTTCTCCAACGGCCCCGGCGACCCCTCCACCGCCGACCACCCGGTCTCCGTCATGCAGGGCGTCCTGGAGCGGAAGACCCCGCTCTTTGGCATCTGCTTCGGCAACCAGATCCTGGGCCGCGCGCTCGGCTTCGGCACGTACAAGCTGAAGTACGGCCACCGCGGCATCAACCAGCCCGTGCAGGACCGCTCGACCGGCAAGGTCGAGGTCACCGCGCACAACCACGGGTTCGCCGTCGACGCCCCGCTCGACAAGGTCTCCGACACCGCCTACGGGCGCGCCGAGGTCTCCCACGTCTGCCTGAACGACCAGGTCGTCGAGGGCCTCCAGCTCCTCGACCGGCCGGCCTTCAGCGTCCAGTACCACCCCGAAGCAGCCGCCGGCCCGCACGACGCCGCGTACCTCTTCGACCGCTTCGTATCCCTGATGGAGGACCAGCGTGCCTAAGCGCTCCGATATCCAGTCCGTCCTGGTCATCGGCTCCGGTCCGATCGTCATCGGTCAGGCCGCCGAGTTCGACTACTCCGGCACCCAGGCCTGCCGCGTCCTCAAGGCCGAGGGCCTGCGCGTCATCCTGGTGAACTCCAACCCGGCGACGATCATGACCGACCCGGAGATCGCCGACGCCACGTACGTCGAGCCGATCACCCCCGAGTTCGTCGAGAAGATCATCGCCAAGGAGCGCCCCGACGCGCTGCTCCCGACCCTGGGCGGCCAGACCGCGCTCAACACCGCGATCTCCATGCACGAGAACGGTGTCCTGGAGAAGTACGGCGTCGAGCTCATCGGCGCCAACGTAGAGGCCATCAACAAGGGCGAGGACCGCGAGCTCTTCAAGGGCGTCGTCGAGGCCGTCAAGGCGAAGATCGGCTACGGCGAGTCCGCCCGGTCCGTCATCTGCCACTCGATGGACGACATCATGAAGGGCGTCGACACCCTCGGCGGCTACCCCGTCGTCGTCCGCCCCTCCTTCACCATGGGCGGCGCCGGCTCCGGCTTCGCCCACGACGAGGAGGAGCTGCGCCGCATCGCCGGACAGGGCCTCACGCTCTCCCCGACCACCGAGGTGCTCCTGGAGGAGTCCATCCTCGGCTGGAAGGAGTACGAGCTGGAGCTGATGCGCGACAAGAACGACAACGTCGTGGTCGTCTGCTCCATCGAGAACTTCGACCCGATGGGCGTCCACACGGGTGACTCGATCACCGTCGCCCCGGCGATGACCCTCACCGACCGTGAGTACCAGCGGCTGCGCGACATCGGCATCGCGATCATCCGCGAGGTCGGCGTCGACACCGGCGGCTGCAACATCCAGTTCGCCATCGACCCGGCCGACGGCCGCGTCATCGTGATCGAGATGAACCCGCGCGTCTCCCGCTCCTCGGCGCTCGCCTCCAAGGCCACCGGCTTCCCGATCGCCAAGATCGCCGCCAAGCTGGCCGTCGGCTACACGCTCGACGAGATCCCCAACGACATCACCGAGAAGACGCCGGCCTCCTTCGAGCCGACCCTCGACTACGTCGTGGTCAAGGCCCCGCGCTTCGCCTTCGAGAAGTTCCCCTCCGCCGACTCCACCCTCACCACCACCATGAAGTCGGTGGGCGAGGCCATGGCGATCGGCCGGAACTTCACCGAGGCGCTGCAGAAGGCGCTGCGCTCCCTGGAGAAGAAGGGCTCGCAGTTCGCCTTCACCGGCGAGCCCGGCGACAAGGCGGAGCTGCTGGCCGAGGCGGTCCGCCCGACCGACGGCCGGATCAACACCGTCATGCAGGCGATCCGGGCCGGCGCCACCCAGGAAGAGGTCTTCGACGCCACGAAGATCGACCCCTGGTTCGTCGACCAGCTCTTCCTGATCAAGGAGATCGCCGACGAGCTGGCCGCCGCCGACAAGCTCGTCCCCGAACTGCTGGCCGACGCCAAGCGGCACGGTTTCTCCGACGTCCAGATCGCCGAGATCCGCGGGCTGCGCGAGGACGTCGTCCGCGAGGTGCGGCACGCGCTCGGTATCCGCCCGGTCTACAAGACGGTCGACACCTGCGCCGCCGAGTTCGCCGCGAAGACGCCGTACTTCTACTCCTCCTACGACGAGGAGAGCGAGGTCGCGGCCCGCACCAAGCCCGCGGTGATCATCCTCGGCTCCGGTCCCAACCGCATCGGCCAGGGCATCGAGTTCGACTACTCCTGCGTCCACGCCTCCTTCGCGCTGAGCGACGCCGGCTACGAGACCGTGATGGTCAACTGCAACCCGGAGACGGTCTCCACCGACTACGACACCTCCGACCGCCTGTACTTCGAGCCGCTGACGCTCGAGGACGTGCTGGAGATCGTGCACGCCGAGTCCCTCGCGGGCCCGATCGCGGGTGTCATCGTCCAGCTCGGCGGCCAGACCCCGCTGGGCCTGTCGCAGGCGCTGAAGGACAACGGCGTGCCCGTCGTCGGCACCTCCCCGGAGGCGATCCACGCCGCCGAGGACCGCGGCGCCTTCGGCCGCGTGCTCGCCGAGGCCGGTCTCCCGGCCCCGAAGCACGGCACCGCCACCACGTTCGCCGAGGCCAAGGCCATCGCCGACGAGATCGGCTACCCCGTCCTCGTACGCCCCTCGTACGTGCTCGGCGGCCGCGGCATGGAGATCGTGTACGACGAGACCCGGCTCTCCTCGTACATCGCCGAGTCCACCGAGATCAGCCCCACCCGGCCGGTCCTGGTCGACCGCTTCCTCGACGACGCGATCGAGATCGACGTCGACGCGCTCTACGACGGCACCGAGCTCTACCTCGGCGGCGTCATGGAGCACATCGAGGAGGCCGGTATCCACTCCGGGGACTCCGCCTGCGCCCTGCCCCCGATCACGCTCGGCGGCTACGACATCAAGCGGCTGCGCGCCTCCACCGAGGGCATCGCCAAGGGCGTCGGCGTGCGCGGACTGATCAACATCCAGTTCGCGCTCTCCGGCGACATCCTCTACGTCCTCGAAGCCAACCCGCGCGCCTCCCGCACCGTCCCCTTCACCTCGAAGGCGACCGCGGTGCCGCTCGCGAAGGCCGCCGCCCGCATCTCGCTGGGCGCGACCGTCGCGGAGCTGCGCGAGGAGGGCCTGCTGCCCAAGCACGGCGACGGCGGCACCCTGCCGCTCGACGCGCCGATCTCCGTCAAGGAGGCCGTCATGCCGTGGTCGCGCTTCCGCGACGTCCACGGGCGTGGCGTCGACACGGTGCTGGGCCCGGAGATGCGCTCCACCGGTGAGGTCATGGGCATCGACTCCGTCTTCGGCACGGCGTACGCCAAGTCGCAGGCAGGCGCCTACGGTCCGCTGCCCACCAAGGGCCGCGCGTTCATCTCGGTCGCCAACCGCGACAAGCGCACGATGATCTTCCCCGCCCGCGAGCTCGTCGCCCACGGCTTCGAGCTGATGGCCACCTCCGGCACCGCCGAGGTGCTCAAGCGCAACGGCATCAACGCCACCGTCGTGCGCAAGCAGTCCGAGGGCGAAGGCCCGAACGGCGAGAAGACCATCGTCCAGCTCATCCACGACGGCGAGGTCGACCTCATCGTCAACACGCCGTACGGAACCGGTGGCCGGCTCGACGGCTACGAGATCCGCACCGCGGCCGTCGCCCGGTCCGTGCCGTGCCTCACCACGGTCCAGGCGCTCGCCGCGGCGGTCCAGGGGATCGACGCACTCAACCACGGCGACGTGGGCGTCCGATCGCTCCAGGAACACGCGGAACATCTGACCGCGGCCCGCGACTAGAAGCCCAGCAGGGGGACACCGGAAACGGTGTCCCCCTCTTCATGAGGACACCGTGATGTACAAACTCTTCTTCCAGCTGGTCTTCAAGCGCATGGACCCGGAGCGCGCCCACTACGCCGCCTTCCGCTGGATTCGCCTGGCCGCCCGCGTCCCCGTCCTGCGCACCTTCGTCGCCGCCGCGCTCGCCCCCCGCCACAAGGAGCTGCGCACGGAGGCCCTCGGTCTGCGCATGCACGGCCCCTTCGGCCTCGCCGCGGGCTTCGACAAGAACGCCATCGCGATCGACGGCATGGCGATGCTCGGCTTCGACCATGTCGAGATCGGCACCGTGACCGGCGAGCCGCAGCCCGGCAACCCCAAGAAGCGGCTCTTCCGCCTCGTCGCCGACCGTGCGCTGATCAACCGCATGGGCTTCAACAACGAGGGCTCGGCCGCCGTGGCCGAGCGGCTGGCCGCCCGCAACCCGGTCTTCCGGACCACCGTCGGCGTCAACATCGGCAAGACCAAGGTCGTCCCCGAGGCGGACGCCGCCGCCGACTACGTGAAGTCCACCGAGCGCCTCGCCGCACACGCGGACTACCTCGTCGTCAACGTCTCCTCGCCCAACACGCCCGGACTGCGCAACCTCCAGGCCACCGAGTCGCTTCGCCCGCTGCTGACCGCCGTCCGCGAGGCCGCCGACCGTACCGTCACCGACCGCCGGGTCCCGCTGCTCGTCAAGATCGCCCCCGATCTCGCGGACGAGGACGTCGACGCCGTCGCCGACCTCGCCGTCGAGCTGGGCCTGGACGGCATCATCGCCACCAACACCACCATCGCCCGCGAGGGCCTGGGCCTGAAGTCCCCGGCCGCCCTGGTCAAGGAGACCGGCGGACTGTCCGGCGCGCCCCTCAAGGAGCGCTCCCTGGAGGTCCTGGGGCGCCTGTACGCGCGTGTGGGGACCCGGATCGCCCTGGTCGGAGTCGGAGGCATCGAGAACGCCGAGGACGCCTGGCAGCGCATCCTCGCCGGCGCCACGCTCGTCCAGGGCTACAGCGCCTTCATCTACGAGGGCCCGTTCTACGCCCGCGCGATCCACAAGGGCCTGGCCGCGCGCCTGGCCGCCTCCCCGTACGCCACCCTCGCCGACGCGGTCGGCGCGGAGACCAGGAAGGCCGCGAAATGACCCAGGAACCCTTCGGCGCACGTCTGCGCCACGCCATGGACACCCGAGGACAGCTCTGCGTCGGCATCGACCCGCACGCGTCCCTGCTGAGCTCCTGGGGGCTGGGCGACGACGTCGCGGGCCTGGAGCGCTTCACCCGTACGGTCGTCGAGGCACTGGCCGACCGGGTCGCCGTGCTCAAGCCGCAGTCCGCGTTCTTCGAGCGGTTCGGCTCGCGTGGCGTCGCCGTGCTGGAGAAGGCCGTCGAGGAGGCCAGGGCGGCCGGCGCCCTGGTCCTGATGGACGCCAAGCGCGGCGACATCGGCTCCACCATGGGCGCCTACGCCGCGACCTACCTGGACAAGGACTCGCCGCTGTACTCCGACGCGGTGACCGTCTCGCCGTACCTCGGCTTCGGCTCGCTGCGGCCGGCGCTCGACGCGGCCGCCGTCTCCGGCTCGGGCGTCTTCGTGCTCGCCCTCACCTCCAACCCGGAGGGCGCCGAGGTGCAGCGCGCCACCGCGGCCGACGGCCGTTCGCTCGCCCAGGTGATGCTCGACCACATGGCCGCCGAGAACCGGGGCGTCACCCCGCTCGGCTCGGTCGGCGCGGTGGTCGGTGCGACGCTCGGGGACGCGCGGGCGGATCTCGCGATCAACGGCCCGCTGCTCGCGCCCGGCATCGGCGCCCAGGGCGCCACGCCCGCGGATCTGCCGGGTGTCTTCGGTGACGCGGTCGGCAACGTGGTGCCCAGCGTGAGCCGGGGCGTGCTGCGCCACGGCCCGGACGTGTCAGGGCTGCGCGAAGCCGCCGAACGGTTCGTGGACGAGGTCCGCGCGGCCGTCTCGGACGGCTGACACTGTCACGTAACAGCCTGTTGACGGAATCCTGACCAAAAATCTCGGTACTTATGCCAGGAATGTCCTGGTCGGCTGAGGCTGACCAGGACTTTTCGTTCGTTCTCGCTGACTCCGGCGGCCCTGGCCGCTAGTCTCCGTCGAGAGCCAACGAGCACAGGTTGTTCGCGGCTCACCAGGTGAGGGGCGATCCAGTCGCCTCACCGGTCCGTATCCGACAGATCGACATCCGAGGTGACGTAGGCGTGGCTCTTCCGCCCCTTACCCCTGAACAGCGCGCAGCCGCGCTCGAAAAGGCCGCCGCGGCTCGCCGGGAGCGGGCCGAGGTCAAGAATCGACTCAAGCACTCCGGCGCCTCCCTCCACGAGGTCATCAAGTCGGGCCAGGAGAACGACGTCATCGGCAAGATGAAGGTCTCCGCCCTGCTGGAGTCCCTGCCCGGCGTGGGCAAGGTCCGCGCCAAGCAGATCATGGAGCGGCTCGGCATCTCCGAGAGCCGCCGGGTCCGGGGTCTCGGCTCCAACCAGATCGCATCCCTGGAGCGTGAGTTCGGCGGCAGCGCCGCCTGACGGTCTCAGGCACTCCTGAGAACCGGGATAATCGCTCCATGGTTGCAACATCCCGGGGGACGTCCCCCGTACCCCCGGACGTACGTCCGCGGCTGACCGTGCTCTCCGGCCCCTCGGGGGTCGGCAAGAGCACGGTCGTCGCGCATATGCGCAAGGTTCACCCCGAGGTGTGGCTCTCGGTGTCGGCGACGACCCGCAAGCCCCGCCCCGGCGAACGCAACGGCGTCCACTACTTCTTCGTGGACAACGAGGAGTTCGACAAGCTCATCGCCAACGGCGAGCTGCTGGAGTGGGCCGAGTTCGCCGGCAACCGCTACGGCACGCCCCGGCGCGCCGTGCAGGAGCGCCTGGAGGCGGGTGAGCCGGTGCTGCTGGAGATCGACCTCCAGGGTGCCCGGCTGGTCCGCCAGTCCATGGCGGACGCCCAGCTGGTCTTCCTCGCGCCGCCGAGCTGGGACGAACTGGTGCGCCGGCTCACCGGCCGGGGCACCGAGGCACCCGAGGTGATCGAGCGTCGTCTCGGCGCGGCGAAGGTCGAACTGGCCGCCGAATCCGAGTTCGATACGACGCTTGTCAACACCTCCGTCGAGGATGTGGCACGTGAGCTGCTAGCCTTGATGCTGGAGGCTTCCGGCCACCGTGCCGGCGGCGAATGAGCACCATGACCGCACCGACACGGGGGCACCGGCCACAAAGCCCCTGACTGTCAAAGATTTCTTTGATCTTCACCCCCTTCGGAAGGCAGAGAGTGTCCTCTTCCATCACCACGCCCGAGGGCATCATCAACCCGCCGATTGATGAGCTCCTCGAAGCAACCGACTCGAAGTACAGCCTCGTGATCTACGCCGCCAAGCGCGCGCGCCAGATCAACGCGTACTACTCGCAGCTCGGTGAGGGACTCCTCGAGTACGTCGGTCCGCTCGTCGACACCCACGTCCACGAGAAGCCGCTCTCGATCGCGCTCCGCGAGATCAACGCGGGCCTGCTCACCTCCGAGGCCATCGAGGGCCCCGCGCAGTAAGCAGGAGAACGCACCTTCACCACAGGCCCGGCGGCCGCGACCGCCGGGCCTGTGGTGTGTCCCGGGGCGACGGACCCGCGCGGGCGGCGGTGAGGCAGCATGGGGGATGTACGGAGCGCGTACGTATCCGAGTGCGGGGAGACGCAGTGGACAAGCCGAAGGTCGTCCTGGGGGTCAGCGGCGGCATCGCCGCGTACAAGGCGTGCGAGCTGCTGCGCCGGCTGACCGAGTCGGGACACGACGTACGGGTCGTCCCGACCGAGTCGTCGCTCCACTTCGTCGGCGCCGCCACCTGGTCGGCGCTCTCCGGCCACCCGGTCTCCACCGAGGTCTGGAACGACGTCCACGAGGTCCCGCACGTGCGGATCGGACAGCACGCCGACCTCGTCGTCGTCGCACCCGCCACCGCCGACGTGCTCGCCAGGGCGGCCCACGGCCTCGCCGACGACCTGCTCACCAACACGCTGCTCACCGCCCGCTGTCCGGTCGTCTTCGCGCCCGCCATGCACACCGAGATGTGGGAGCACCCGGCCACTCAGGAGAACGTCGCCACCCTGCGGCGCCGGGGCGCCGTCGTCATCGAGCCCGCCGTCGGGCGCCTCACCGGAGTCGACACCGGCAAGGGCCGGCTGCCGGACCCGGCGGAGATCTTCGAGGTCTGCCGCCGTGTCCTGGCCCGCGGCCCCGTCGCCCCCGACCTCACCGGCCGGCACGTGGTGATCAGCGCGGGAGGCACCCGTGAGCCGCTCGACCCGGTCCGCTACCTCGGCAACCGCTCCTCCGGCAAGCAGGGCTACGCGCTCGCCCGCACCGCCGTCGCCCGCGGCGCCCGGGTCACGCTCGTCGAGGCCAACACCGGACTGCCCGATCCGTCCGGCGCCGACATCGTCCGCGTGGGCACCGCGGTGCAGCTGCGCGAGGCCGTACTGAAGGCGGCGGCCGACGCCGACGTCGTGGTGATGGCGGCGGCCGTCGCCGATTTCCGTCCGGCCGAGTACGTGACGGGGAAGATCAAGAAGAAGGACGGCCAGGAACCGGCCCCCCTCACCCTCGTGCGCAATCCCGACATCCTCGCCGAGGTGGCGGCCGACCGCGCCGCGCCGGGACAGATCGTCGTCGGATTCGCCGCCGAGACCGACAACGTCCTCGCCAACGGCCGGGAGAAGCTCCTTCGCAAGGGCTGCGACCTGCTGGTCGTCAACGAGGTGGGGGAGCGCAAGACGTTCGGCTCGGAGGAGAACGAGGCGGTCGTGCTCGCGGCCGACGGGAGCGAGACCCCGGTGCCGTACGGACCGAAGGAAGCGCTTGCCGACACGGTCTGGGACCTCGTGTCGGCGCGTTTCGAGTGAATTTCGAGCGTCGCCGGAGCCGGCCCCCGAACCCTTGCCGCACGGGCACGAACGGGGCCCGGGGCGGCCCTTGGGGGACTTCCGGGCACCGGTGCCGCATGTCACAGATCCGCCAAAGGGCGAGACACGTTGTCCGACAGCCGGAGCCGACCGATAAACTGGTCGAGGTTCGTACCGGGCGCAGCTCCCGGGCCGTCCGCCAAATGATCAGCCAGCAGCCGCTGCAACCCCAGGGAGCGATGTGTCCCGCCGTCTCTTCACCTCGGAGTCCGTCACCGAGGGTCACCCCGACAAGATCGCTGACCAGATCAGCGACACCATTCTCGATGCACTCCTCCGTGAGGACCCGACGTCGCGTGTCGCCGTCGAGACCTTGATCACCACAGGTCTGGTGCATGTTGCGGGTGAGGTCACGACCAAGGCCTACGCCCCGATCGCCCAGCTGGTGCGCGACAAGATCCTGGAGATCGGCTACGACTCCTCGAAGAAGGGCTTCGACGGCGCCTCCTGCGGTGTCTCGGTGTCCATCGGCGCGCAGTCTCCCGACATCGCGCAGGGCGTCGACACCGCGTACGAGAAGCGTGTCGAAGGCGACGAGGACGAACTCGACAAGCAGGGCGCCGGCGACCAGGGCCTCATGTTCGGCTACGCCTGCGACGAGACGCCCGAACTGATGCCGCTGCCGATCCACGTCGCGCACCGGCTGTCGCGCCGGCTGTCCGAGGTCCGCAAGAACGGGACCATCCCGTACCTGCGTCCCGACGGCAAGACCCAGGTCACCATCGAGTACGACGGCGACAAGGCCGTCCGTCTCGACACGGTCGTCGTCTCCTCGCAGCACGCGAGCGACATCGACCTCGACTCGCTGCTCGCTCCCGACATCCGCGAGTTCGTCGTCGAGCACGTCCTGAACCAGCTGATCGAGGACGGCATCAAGCTCGACACCGAGGGCTACCGCCTGCTGGTCAACCCGACCGGCCGTTTCGAGATCGGCGGCCCGATGGGCGACGCCGGGCTGACCGGCCGCAAGATCATCATCGACACCTACGGCGGCATGGCCCGTCACGGCGGCGGTGCCTTCTCGGGCAAGGACCCGTCGAAGGTCGACCGCTCCGCCGCGTACGCGATGCGCTGGGTCGCCAAGAACGTCGTCGCGGCGGGCCTCGCGGCCCGGTGCGAGGTGCAGGTCGCGTACGCGATCGGCAAGGCCGAGCCGGTGGGCCTCTTCGTCGAGACCTTCGGCACCGCCGCTGTCGAGACCGAGAAGATCGAGCACGCCATCGGCGAGGTCTTCGACCTCCGCCCGGCCGCGATCATCCGCGACCTCGACCTGCTGCGCCCGATCTACGCCCAGACCGCCGCGTACGGTCACTTCGGCCGGGAGCTCCCCGACTTCACCTGGGAGCGCACCGACCGCGTGGACGCGCTGCGCAAGGCCGCGGGCCTGTAGGTCCGCCGGCTCGTACGTACGCCGGAGCCCGGATGCCGTCACGGTGTCCGGGCTCCGGCGCGTTCCGTGTCCCGGGAGGACCGGCCCGGCCACCGGGGACGCATGGCCGACGGCCTCGGCTGTCAGTCGTGTCTGGTAGGAATTTGGCTGTGAGCAGCGACGACAAGCGGTCCGACGAGCCCGACGCCGGGGCACCGGAGCAGCTTGCGCTGATCCGGGAGACCGTGCGCAGGGCCGATGTGCCGCGCGCCAAACCGCGGACCTGGCGCGGGGCCGCGCTCGCCAAGGAGCTTCCCGTCGCCCGCGTGCTGGTCAACAAGGGGGCGCTCCACCTCGACCAGTACTTCGACTACGCCGTGCCCGAGGAGCTCGACGCGCAGGCGCGGCCCGGTGTGCGGGTGCGGGTGCGATTCGGGGCCGGCGGGCGCAACGTCCGGGGAGGGCGGCGCGAGGGCGGCGGGCTCATCGACGGATTCCTGGTCGAGCGGCTGGCCGAGTCCGACTACAGCGGGGCGCTGGCCGCGCTCGCCTCCGTCGTCTCACCCGAACCGGTCCTCGGCCCGGAGCTGCTCGGACTCGCGCGGGCCGTCGCCGACCGCTACG
The DNA here is from genome assembly GCF_035917155.1 of Streptomyces sp. NBC_00385. Classification (NCBI taxonomy): domain Bacteria; kingdom Bacillati; phylum Actinomycetota; class Actinomycetes; order Kitasatosporales; family Streptomycetaceae; genus Streptomyces; species Streptomyces sp. NBC_00385. Next base: position 7,368,878 of record NZ_CP107951.1, read on the forward strand.
CGGGCAGCCTCGCGGACGTCCTCCAGCTCGCGGTGCCGCCGAGGAACGCCCGGGCCGAGGCGAAGCCGTCGCCCGAGCCCCTGCCCCCGCCACCGCCACCGGCGCCCGGCACCTGGCAGCGGTACGCGCAGGGCCCCGCCTTCCTGTCCGCGCTGGCCGACGGGGGAGTGCCCAGGGCCGTGTGGACCGCGCTCCCGGGACCGCACTGGCCGCAGGAGATCGCCGCCGCCGTCGCCGCGACCCTCGCCTCGGGGCGCGGCGCCCTGGTCGTCGTCCCCGACGGGCGGACCGCGGGCCGTGTCGACGCGGCCCTGACCGGGCTGCTGGGCGAGGGCCGCCACGCCACGCTGACCGCCGGCTCGGGGCCCGAGAAGCGCTACCGGGAGTGGCTCGCGGTGAGCCGCGGATCCGTCCGTGCGGTCGTCGGGACCCGGGCCGCGATGTTCGCGCCCGTCGCCGATCTCGGCCTGGTCGCGATCTGGGACGACGGGGACTCCAGCCACAGCGATGACAACGCCCCTTTCCCGCACGTCCGCGAGGTACTGGAGCTGCGCGCAGCGCACGGCCGGTGCGCCTTTCTGCTCGGCGGCACGAGCTGCACCGTGGAGGCGGCCCAACTGGTCGAGACCGGCTGGGCGCTGCCGCTGCGCGCGGACCGGGACCAGTTGCGGATTGCGGCGCCGCTGGTCCGCACCGTCGGCGACGGCGAACTCGCACGGGACGGCGCGGCCCGGGCCGCCCGGCTGCCGAGCCTCGCCTGGCAGACCGTGCGCGACGGACTGCGCACGGGACCGGTGCTGGTCCAGGTGCCGCGCCGCGGCTACGCACCCCGGCTGGCCTGCGAGCGCTGCCGGGAGCCCGCGCGGTGCCGGCACTGCGCGGGGCCGCTGGAGGCGCCCGACCAGCAGGATCTGAACTGCGCCTGGTGCGGACGGGCCGAGACGTCCTGGCACTGCGTCGCCTGCGGTGCCCACAGGCTGCGGGCACAGATCGTCGGCGCCCGCCGCACGGCGGAGGAGCTCGGCCGGGCCTTTCCCGCCGTGCCGGTCCGGACCTCCGGTCGCGATCACATCCTGGACTCGGTGCCCGACCAGCCCGCGCTGGTGGTCAGCACCCCGGGCGCCGAGCCGGTCGCCGAGGGCGGGTACGCGGCGGCGCTGCTGCTGGACGGCTGGGCGATGGTCGGCCGCCCCGACCTGCGGGCCGGCGAGGAGGCCCTGCGCCGCTGGACGGCCGCCGCCGCGCTGGTCCGGGGCCAGCCGGAGGGCGGCACCGTGGTGATCGTCGCCGAGCCGACGCTGCGGCCCGTGCAGGCCCTGGTCCGCTGGGACCCGGTCGGACACGCCCGGCGCGAGCTGGCGGAGCGGGCCGAGCTGGGCTTTCCGCCGGTGTCCCGGATGGCGTCGGTGACCGGCACGGCCGAGGCACTCGCCGCCTTCCTCGCCGCCGCGGAGCTGCCGGGCGACGCCGAGCTGCTCGGTCCCGTGCCGGTCCCGGGCGGTCAGCCCGGGCGGCCCCGCAGGCCCTCCGACGCGCCCGTCGGCGAGACCTGGGAGAGGGCCCTGATCAGGGTGCCGCCGGGCAGCGGCGCGGCGTTGGCGGCCGCGCTGAAGGCGGCGCAGGCCGCGCGGCTGTCGCGTGGGGGCGGCGCCGCGGGCGGCCCGGTGCGGATTCGGGTGGACCCGCCGGACATCGGCTGACGCCGCGGGCCCTTGGGCGGGCGGCAGCGTGTTGTTTGCCCTTTCCGGGGCGCGGGGTTCCGTCCTCAATCGCCGGACGGGCTGGGGTGGTGCGGGTCGCCCCGCTGGGTGCGGCCGCGCCCGTGCCGGTGGTGGGGGTCCGAGGCCCCTCCGGGGAGATCTCCTCGGACGACGCACGTTCCGCGGGTACGCGAAGGACCCGGGTCAATGTGCCTCGTCCTGCGGGGACTCCCCTGCACGGCCCCGGACCGGCTGTCGCGCGCGACTGATGCCGGGTGGGGGCGTGCAGGGGAGTCCCCGCAGGAAATGGCGTACGACCCGGGTCGATCACGTACCCGGGTGAACACGCCAGTTCCGAGGAGATCTCCCCGGAGGGCCCCCACCCCCACCCACCGAACAGGGCGCACCCCACGGGCGACCCGCGCATCTCAAGCCCGTCCGGCGATTGAGGACGGAACCCCGCACCCCGCGGAGCACCCGCACTCCGCGGAGCACCCGCACCCGCACCCCGCGGAGCACCCGCACCCGCGTCCCGCGGAACCCCGCGCCCGGGAGGGTCAGCCGTTGCGCGGGCCCGGGAAGGCACCCGGGCGTAGATCCTCGCGCATCGGCGGGCGCTCGGCCGACGGCTGCGGCGGCATCGAGCGCGCGGCCGGGACGGAGGGCAGCGCGGGGGCGGGGGACCCGGGCGCCACCGGCACGGGACGCTGCACCACGCCCTCGGCCGCGCCGTCGGGCGCCACCGGCTGGGGCGCGGCGCGGCGCGCACCGTAGCGGCGGTGCACCGCCTGCTTGGTGACTCCGAGCGCGGAGCCCACCGCGTCCCAGGAGAATCCCAGCGAACGGTCGAAGTCCACAGCCGCCGTGACCAGGGTCTCGACGCTGTCCCGCAGTTCCTGGGCCAGCCTGACGGTGGGGGCCGGGGCCCTGCCGTAGACGACGAAGCCCGCGGAAGGGCCGGAGCGGCGTGGGCGGTAGACATTGCCCAGCTGAGCGGTGAGTGTGCGCAGTGCGTCCACCTGCCGCCGAACCCGCTCGATGTCCCGCACCAGTAGATGCAGGCTGGCCCGCGCTTGGGCGTCGTGGGTTGCGTGGTCGGCCATGAAGAAGCCTCTCGAACCGGCGTTGAAAGGGATCGGGCCGCACCAGGGCGGCTCGCTTCGGTCAATCTCTCTTGACCAACGCCTCACCGGGGGATCTGGTCACGCTCCGGGGGCGCATATGCATACGCAAGGGGCGCGCAACCGTGCGTACGCCCCCCAGCGCCCACCCGGCTTCCGGGCCCATAGACTTGTGCGTTGCTCGTCACCGTAAATGTTTCGGCCTGAGAGGCAGTCAGCCACCCATGAAGCTCGTCTTCGCAGGCACCCCCGAGGTAGCCGTACCCGCACTGGACGCCCTGATCGCCTCCGGTCGCCATGAGGTGGCCGCCGTCGTGACCAGGCCCGACGCACCGGCGGGCCGGGGCCGCCGCATGGTGGCCAGTCCGGTCGCCGAGCGGGCGGAGGAGGCCGGTATCGAGGTGCTCAAGCCGGCCAGGCCGCGGGACGAGGACTTCCAGGCGCGGCTGAGGGAGATCGCACCGGACTGCTGCCCCGTCGTCGCCTACGGGGCGCTGCTGCCCAAGGCCGCACTCGACATCCCGGCCCGCGGCTGGGTCAACCTCCACTTCTCGCTGCTGCCGGCCTGGCGCGGCGCCGCACCCGTCCAGCACTCCGTCATGGCGGGCGACGAGGTGACGGGGGCCTCCACGTTCCTCATCGAGGAGGGGCTCGACTCCGGACCGGTCTACGGCGTCCTCACCGAGGAGGTGCGGCCCACGGACACCAGCGGCGATCTGCTGACCCGGCTGGCCTTCGCCGGTGCCGGGCTGCTCGCCGCCACGATGGACGGCATCGAGGACGGCACCCTGCACGCCGTGCCGCAGCCCGCCGACGGCATCACCCTCGCACCGAAGATCACCGTCGAGGACGCCCAGGTCCAGTGGTCGGCGCCCGCTCTGCGCGTCGACCGGGTGGTTCGCGGCTGCACCCCGGCCCCCGGCGCATGGACCCTCTTCCGCGGGGAGCGCCTCAAGCTGATCCAGGCCGTGCCCGTCGTGGACCGGGCCGATCTGGCGCCCGGCGAGCTGTCCGCGGCCAAGAACAACGTGTACGTGGGCACCGGATCGCACGCGATCGAGCTGCTCTGGGTCCAGCCGCAGGGCAAGAAGCCGATGCGCGCCGCGGACTGGGCGCGCGGGGTGCGCATCGTCCCCGGCGAGCTCGTCGGCATCTGAGGGGCTGCGCGGACGGGCGGACCGGGGACGTAGGCTGGGACGGTTCGCCCTCTCACCATCAGCGGAGCACCTTTCACGTGAACGACCAGCCGCGTCGCCGTCCCGCCAAGCCGCACCGCCGTCCGCAGAAGGACCCGGTCCGGTTCCTCGCCTTCGAAGCCCTCAGGGCCGTCGACGAACGCGACGCGTACGCCAACCTCGTCCTGCCCCCGCTGCTGAAGAAGGCCCGGGCCAAGGGAGACTTCGACAGCCGGGACGCGGCGCTGGCGACCGAGCTGGTCTACGGGACGCTGCGCCGCCAGGGCACCTACGACGCGATCGTCGCCGCCTGCATCGACCGGCCGCTCGTCGAGGTCGACCCGCCGGTCCTGGACGTCCTGAACATGGGCGTGCACCAGCTGCTCGGCACCCGCATCCCCACGCACGCCGCGGTCTCCGCCAGCGTGGAGCTGGCCCGGGTGGTGCTCGGCGAGGGACGCGCCAAGTTCGTCAACGCCGTCCTGCGCAAGGTGTCGGCGGACGACCTCGACGGCTGGGTGGAGCGGGTCGCCCCCTCCTACGAGGACGACGCCGAGGACCACCTGGCGATCGTGCACTCGCATCCGCGCTGGGTCGTCTCGGCCCTCTGGGACGCGCTGGGCGGCGGCCGCGCGGGCATCGAGGACCTCCTCGAAGCCGACAACGAGCGGCCCGAGGTCACCCTGGTCGCCCGCCCCGGACGCTCCACCACCGATGAGCTCCTCGACGCCCTCGGCGAGGAGAACGGCCTCCCGGGCCGCTGGTCCCCCTACGCCGTGCGGATGGCCGAGGGCGGCGAGCCCGGCGCCCTGACCGCCGTGCAGGAGGGCCGGGCCGGTGTCCAGGACGAGGGCAGCCAGCTCGTCGCCGCCGCCCTCGCCAACGCTCCGCTGGAGGGCAGCGACACCCGCTGGCTCGACGGCTGCGCCGGCCCCGGCGGCAAGGCCGCGCTGCTGGCCGCCCTGGCCGCCGGCCGCGGCGCCGCCCTGCTCGCCGCCGAGAAGCAGCCGCACCGGGCCCGCCTCGTCGAGCGCTCACTGGCCGGCAACCCCGGCCCGTACCAGGTGATCACCGCCGACGGCACCCGACCGCCGTGGCTGCCCGACACCTTCGACCGGATCCTGATGGACGTCCCGTGCTCGGGCCTCGGCGCGCTGCGCCGCCGCCCGGAGGCCCGCTGGCGCCGTCGCAAGGAAGACCTGGAGAGCTTCGCGCCGCTCCAGCGCGGTCTGCTGCGCGAGGCCCTGAAGGCCGTCAGGATCGGCGGCGTCGTCGGATACGCGACGTGCTCGCCGCACCTCGCGGAGACCCGGGTGGTCGTCGAGGACGTACTCAAGGGGCGCGGCGGCGCGCCCGTCGAGGCCGAGTGGGTGGACGCCCGCCCGCTGATGCCCGGAGTGCCTGCCCTGGGCGACGGACCCGACGTCCAGCTCTGGCCCCATCTGCACGGCACGGACGCGATGTACCTGGCTCTCCTGCGGCGTACCGGCTGATCACCGCGGAGGTCCGGACCGGGGGCGAAAAGGCCGGGAATGCGCGAACTGTAATGATCCCGTGAGGCTTTGGAGCGCACCGAAGCGGGGAAGTGCCCCGGAGCATGGCAGGCTTGGCCCCATGGCCCAGATCAACCCCAGTATTCTTTCCGCCGACTTCGCACGTCTCGCCGAGGAGGCGCAGGCCGTCGAAGGTGCCGACTGGCTCCATGTCGATGTCATGGACAACCACTTCGTGCCCAATCTGACGCTCGGTGTCCCGATCGTGGAATCGCTCAGCAGGGCCACCAGCACGCCGCTGGACTGCCATCTGATGATCGAGGACGCGGACCGCTGGGCCCCGCAGTACGTCGAGGCGGGCGCGGGGTCGGTCACCTTCCACGTGGAGGCGGCGGCGGCGCCCGTGCGGCTGGCGCGGGAGATCCGGGCCAAGGGTGCCCGCGCGTCCATGGCGCTCAAGCCGGCGACGCCCATCGAGCCGTACGAGGACCTGCTCCCCGAGCTCGACATGCTGCTGATCATGACGGTGGAGCCGGGCTTCGGGGGCCAGTCCTTCCTCGACATCATGCTGCCGAAGATCCGCCGCACCCGTGAGCTGATCTCCAGGCACGGACTCGAACTCTGGCTCCAGGTCGACGGCGGCGTCTCCGAGTCCACGATCGAGCGGTGCGCGGAGGCCGGGGCGGACGTCTTCGTCGCGGGTTCCGCCGTGTACGGGGCGAAGGACCCGGCCGATGCCGTCCGGGCCCTGCGCGCCAAGGCCGACGGGGCCATCGCCTCGGCGGGGTGGGCGTGCGGCCACTGACGCCGATGACGGCGCAGGCACCCCCTCCGGCCCCCGATCGCACGTCGGCCGGGCCAAGTGCAGATGAACGCGGTCCGACGGGACCGATCAAGGGTCGCCGTATCTGACAGGATGAACGGCGTATCGAGAGCGTGAACAGCAGTGAGGAGAACGCGGTGTCTGCAATGTCGGCGGGCCGGTCCGCCCTGCGGATGGGGCCCGCGGAGCTGGTGCAGGCGGCGGCCATGGCCCGCCGCTTCTACCTCGAGGGCAAATCCAAGATCCAGATCGCCGAGGAGTTCGGCGTCAGCCGCTTCAAGGTGGCCCGGGTCCTGGAGACGGCCCTGGAACGTGACCTCGTACGGATCGAGATCCGGGTCCCCGCGGAGCTGGACGCCGAGCGCTCCGACGCGCTCCGCGCCCGCTACGGGCTGCGCCACGCGGTCGTGGTCGAGTCCCCGGCGGAGGAGCAGGACGACGCCGCCGACCCGGAGAACCTGGGCGAGGTCGCGGCCGACCTGCTCGGCGAACTGGTGAACGAGGGTGATGTCCTCGGGCTCGCCTGGGGGCGGTCCACCATCCACATGGCGGCGGCCCTCGACCGGCTGCCGCCCTGCACGGTCGTGCAGCTCACCGGGGTCTACGACGCGGGAACGGCCGAGCGCGGCTCGGTCGAGGCCGTGCGGCGTGCCGCCCAGGTGTCCGGCGGCGAGGCCCACCCCATCTACGCGCCGATGCTGCTCCCCGACCCGGCGACGGCCGCCGCGCTGCGCCACCAGACGGGCATCGCGCGCGCCTTCGAGTACTTCGACAAGGTGACGGTCGCGGCCGTCTCCATCGGTTCCTGGGAGCCCGGGATCTCCACGGTCCACGACATGCTCTCCGACGAGGAGCGCGAGCACTACGCCTCGCTCGGCGTCGCCGCCGAGATGTCGGCGCATCTCTTCGACTCGGACGGGCGCCGCGTCGGCCGCGACCTCGGCGAGCGCTGCATCACGGTCGAAGCGGACCGGCTGCGACGGATCCCGGAGGTGGTGGCTATCGCCGGCGGCCAGCGCAAGGCCGCGGCGATCGGGGCGGTCCTGCGGTCCGGTCTCGTCACCAGCCTGGTCACCGACACCGCGGCGGCCGACTACCTGCTGACGGACTCGGCCGCGCCGCGCCGGCCCGCGCTGGAGCGTGCCGACCCCGACGGGGAGTGAGCCCCGAACACGGCGGGAGGGGCGGGCGGTGATGACACCGCCCGCCCCTCCCGCGTGTTCCGTCGTGTCCGGGTCAGTCCTGCCCGACGCCCAGTACCGTCGCCTCCAGATACTGCTCCGGCTCCTTGTACTGGCTGACGTCGGCCGGGTTGTAACGCGGTGTCTGCCGGGACCAGTCGAGGTTCCCGCGCATCCAGCTCCGCATCCCGTCCAGATACGGCTCCAGCATCGGGGCGAGCTGCGGATGGGCGGCCAGCAGCTCGGCCTCCGCGCTCAGGAAGCGCTCGGTCTCCGTGGCGATCTCCGTGCAGACGTGTTCCAGCGCCTGCTGCTTGCCGAAACCGCGGTGGTGCCGGACGAGGTGCACGAGGTTGTGGATCTCGCCGAGAACCTGCTCCTTCTCGTACGAATACACGTCGTTGGCCCAGCACACGACGTTGCACGAGGCTTCGAGCGCGGTGATGAAGCGCGGGTCGTTGTGGATCGACTCGGGTGCCTCGATGCCGGCCACGATCTCTATCAGGTCCATGCAGACGTGTATCGCGCCCGTGTGGCGGCGCTTCTCGATGTACGTCGCCTCGGCCGGGACCACCCCGTCCGCACGGTTGCCCGCCTCCCAGGTGGTGGCCGTCGTGAGGTAGGTGATCAGGTGCCGGGCGAAGCGCCGCCGCCAGTGGGCCGGGGCGGCCGGCGTCGTGCGTTCCCACAGGTCCGTGAGGGCGACGACCGCGGCCGGCAGCCGCTCGTTCGCCAGGGTGCCCGTGCCGGTGCCCTCGACCACGGACTGCATCAGCGCGACCACGTCCCGTACGCGGTCGGGGCTCCGGCCCAGGTGTCCGTCGTCCAGTTGGTCGTCGACGAGAAACAGCCACACGAACCAGTCGGCGACGAGGTCCAGGTTCTTGCTGTCGGCGGTCGGGTAGACCATGCCGACGAAGGCCCCGAAGTCCGCCTGCTCGAAGCGGTCCCTGGCCGAATCCCGGTGCACCAGGCCGGTGTTGCGGGTCCAGCTGTCGAGGTGCTCCCGTACGTGTCCGACGTGCGGGTTCGTCCGCTGGGGGAACGGGCAGTAGATGTCCGGCAGTTCGCTCTCCACGGGCGGGTCGTGATCCTCTCCGGTCGTACGTGTGGCGGGAGTTGTGGCCGCGCCGCCTTGATGCTCCGGGGTGCCTGGTGACCCGCGGGACCTGCGCGTTTGAAGCTACCTGACCCCGAGTCACCAGGTCCAGGGAAGGTGATCACGAATGATTCCGGCACCCCTCGGGTAGGGTCTGCGGGCAAGGCAGGTTCCACTTGCCCGGGACTCCCGATCCTGTTCCTTGGAGGAACATACGAAGGCGGGAGTCGTTTGCTGTGTCTTCGTGGAAGCGACCTGCGCCATTTCGTATGAAAAAATGAGTGTTATGCGTTTTCTTGAGCCCGGCACCGGTCGATACACAGAGTCCCCCTCCGTCCCGTACGACCTCACGTACGACGACGTCTTCATGGTTCCGGGCAGGTCGGCGGTCGGATCCCGCCAGGGGGTCGACCTCTCCTCGCCCGACGGAACCGGCACCACCATCCCGCTCGTCGTCGCGAACATGACGGCCATCGCGGGCCGCCGGATGGCCGAAACCATCGCCCGTCGCGGTGGGCTCGTCGTCATTCCGCAGGACATCCCGATCGAGGTCGTCACCGAGGTCATCAGCTGGGTGAAAACGCGCCACCTCGTGCTCGACACCCCCATCGTGCTGGCCCCCGGCCAGACGGTCGCCGACGCGCTGTCCCTGCTGCCCAAGCGGGCCCACGGAGCCGGCGTCGTCGTCGACGGTGACGGGCGTCCCGTCGGCGTCGTCACCGACCACGACCTGACCGGCGTCGACCGCTTCACCCAGCTTTCCGAGGTCATGTCGAAGGACCTCGTGCTGCTGGACGCGGACATCGACCCGCGCGACGCGTTCAACAAGCTCGACGGCGCCAACCGCAAGCTCGCCCCCGCGGTCGACGCGGACGGCCGGCTCGTCGGCATCCTCACCCGTAAGGCCGCACTGCGCGCCACGCTCTACACGCCGGCCACCGACGCGGCGGGCAAGCTGCGGATCGCGGCCGCCGTCGGCATCAACGGCGATGTGGCGGGCAAGGCCAAGCAGCTCCTCGACGCCGGCGCCGACACCCTTGTCGTCGACACCGCGCACGGTCACCAGGAGTCCATGATCAGCGCGGTGCGAGCGGTCCGGGCGCTGGATCCGCAGGTGCCGATCGTCGCCGGCAACATCGTCGCCGCCGAGGGTGTGCGCGACCTCATCGAGGCCGGCGCGGACATCATCAAGGTCGGTGTCGGACCCGGCGCGATGTGCACCACCCGGATGATGACGGGTGTGGGCAGGCCCCAGTTCTCCGCCGTCCTGGAGTGCGCCGCCGAGGCGAAGAAGTACGGCAAGCACGTCTGGGCCGACGGCGGCGTCCGTCACCCGCGCGATGTGGCCATGGCGCTCGCCGCCGGCGCGTCCAACGTGATGATCGGCTCCTGGTTCGCCGGGACGCACGAGTCGCCCGGCGACCTCCAGCAGTCCGCGGACGGGCGCTTCTACAAGGAGTCCTTCGGTATGGCGTCCGCGCGCGCCGTGAAGAACCGTACGTCCGACGAGTCGGCGTACGACCGGGCCCGCAAGGCCCTCTTCGAGGAGGGCATCTCCACCTCGCGGATGTTCCTGGACCCGTCCCGTCCCGGAGTCGAGGACCTGGTCGACTCGATCATCGCGGGCGTCCGCTCCTCCTGCACGTACGCCGGTGCGGGCTCCCTCGCGGAGTTCGCCGAGAAGGCGGTCGTGGGTGTGCAGAGTGCCGCCGGTTACGCGGAGGGCAAGCCGCTGCACGCCAGCTGGGGCTGATCCCGCTCCCTCGCACCGACCGTGCCCCTTCCGGCTGTTCACGCCGGAAGGGGCACGGCTGTCTCCGGGGCGTCCGGAGGCCGGGGCATGGCCGGAAGCGGTGCTGCCGGGAGGGCCGGGATGCATACCAACTCTGTTGAAAAATAAGTAATATGAATCCCACTCAGCTGCCCGCCACTCTGCGGTAAGGGATCTCATGTCCTTCTTCACTGACCTGGCCCATCAGTACATCGACGGCGAGTGGAGGCCGGGCAAGGGTTCCTGGGACATCATCGACTTCAACCCGTTCGACGGGGAGAAGCTCGCCTCCATCACGGTCGCCACGGCCGACGAGGTGGACCAGGCCTACCGCGCGGCCGAGACCGCTCAGCAGGCGTGGGCGGACACCAACCCGTACGCCAGGCGAGCGGTGCTGGAGAAGGCCCTGAGGATCGTCGAGGAGCGCGAGGACGAGATCGGTGACGCGATCGTCGCCGAGCTCGGCGGCACCCGGCTGAAGGCGGCCTTCGAGCTGCACCTGGCCAAGGAGTTCCTGCGCGAGGCGATCCAGCTCGCACTGCGGTCCACCGGGCAGATCCTGCCCTCGCCGACCCCGGGCAAGGAGAACCGCGTCTATCGGGTGCCGGTCGGCGTGGTCGGGGTCATCAGCCCCTTCAACTTCCCCTTCCTGCTCTCCCTGAAGTCCGTGGCCCCGGCCCTCGCGCTGGGCAACGCCGTGGTGCTCAAGCCGCACCAGAACACCCCGGTCTGCGGCGGCACGCTGGTGGCCAAGGTGTTCGAGGACGCCGGACTGCCGGCCGGACTGCTGAACGTCGTCGTCACCGACATCGCGGAGATCGGCGACGCGCTGCTGGAGCACCCGATACCGCAGGTCATCTCCTTCACCGGCTCCGACAAGGTCGGACGGCACGTCGCGACGGTGTGCGCGGCGAACCTCAAGCGCTCGGTGCTCGAACTCGGCGGCAACAGCGCGCTGATCGTGCTCGACGACGCCGATGTGGACTACGCCGTCGACGCGGCGGTGTTCAGCCGGTACGTGCACCAGGGGCAGGTCTGCATGGCCGCCAACCGGATCCTCGTCGACCGTGCGGTGGAGCAGGAGTTCACCGAGAAGTTCGTCGCGAAGGTCGCCTCGCTGCGGGTCGGTGACCCGGCCGACCCGGCGACCCAGATCGGCCCGCTGATCAACTCGACCCAGGCCGAGGCCATCTCCACCCTCGTGGACCAGACCGTCGAGGCCGGCGCGACCGCGCTGCTGCACGGAGGGGCCGAAGGGAACGTCGTCAGCCCCTCCGTCCTCACCGGCCTGGCGCCCGATTCCCCCGTGCTGTCCCAGGAGATCTTCGGCCCGGTCGCCCTCCTCGTGCCGTTCGACGGCGAGGACGAGGCGGTCCGGATCGCCAACGACACCCCGTACGGGTTGAGCGGCGCCGTTCACACCGCCAACATCGAGCGCGGGGTCCGGGTCGGGCAGCGCATCCGTACCGGCATGATCCACATCAACGACGGCACCGTCCACGACGAGCCCATCGTCCCCTTCGGCGGCGAGAAGAACTCCGGGCTCGGGCGGCTGAACGGCGACTCGATGCTGGAGGCCTTCACCACGCAGAAGTGGATCTCCGTGCAGCACGGCCGCTCGCAGTTCCCCTTCTGATGCCTCACTGATCCTTCTGCGACCCGGCGCCATCTGCGCTGAGCGCGCCCCGCGGGGCGGGCCCATGGTCTACTGCCGGGGGCGGCACGACCGCCCCCGGCAGCAGCCGTGCCCGACCCCGACCAGGGCCCTCGCCCTCGCAGAGAAGTGACCCGTACGACGTGCGACTGAACGACCTCGACGAACGCATCGTCCACGCCCTCGCCGAAGATGCCCGCCGCTCCTACGCCGACATCGGCTCGATCATCGGGCTGTCCGCACCCGCCGTGAAACGCCGGGTGGACCGGCTGCGCGCCGAGGGGGCGATCACGGGGTTCACGGTCCGGGTGGATCCGGCGGCGCTCGGCTGGGAGACCGAGGGTTACATCGAGATCTACTGCAGCCGCAACACCTCACCCGAGTCCATCAAGCAGGGGCTCGCCCGCTATCCCGAGGTCGCCTCGGCGTCCACGGTGACGGGCGACGCCGATGCGCTCGTCCAGGTCTTCGCCGCGGACATGCGCCACTTCGAGCAGGTCCTGGAGCGGATCGCGGGCGAGCCGTACGTCGAGCGGACGAAGTCCGTCCTGGTGCTTTCACCGCTGCTGCGGCGGTATTCGTCGGGGTCGCCGGGGTAGCGGTGCGGCTGTCCGCGCAGCCGGTCCTGGCGCCGACCGGTGACGGACGGGCGGCCGGGTACTCCGGCAAGGACTCCGTCCTCAGACGTCGGACGGGCTGGATCTGCCGCCTGGTGCAATGAATCGCTGTGCCCGGCCGGTCGGACGCAACAGATCGACGGTCGGTGCGCAACACTCGCGCCTTGTCCGGGGTGAATCGCGGAACGTACCGTCATTACGTCCCCGCCCCGCCCGTATCGTCCGAGGTCAGCCATGCCGCCGCTGCGCACCGCCCTGCTCCAGAGCTCCGGGATCCCGGGCTCGGTGGCCCGGAACATCGAGGTACTGGAGAGTGCCGCCACCCGTGCAGCCGCCGGCGGTGCGCGACTGCTCGTCTGCCCCGAGATGTTCCTGACCGGGTACGCGATCGGGGACGACGTGCCCCGCCTGGCCGAAGCCGCCGACGGACCCGCCGCCCGGGCCGTCGCCGAGATCGCCGCACGGCAGGGGATCGCCGTCCACTACGGGTACCCGGAGCGCGACGGCGACACCCTGTACAACGCCACGCAGCTCATCGGGCCCGACGGGACCGCGCTCGCCCACTACCGCAAGACCCACCTCTTCGGCGACTTCGAGGAGGAGTGGTTCACCCCCGGTGACCGGCCCGTCGTCCAGGCCGAGCTCGACGGCCTCCGTATCGGCCTCCTGATCTGCTACGACGTGGAGTTCCCGGAGAACGTACGCGCCCACGCGCTCGCCGGCACCGATCTCCTGCTGGTCCCGACCGCGCTGATGCACCCCTTCCCCTTCGTCGCGGATTCCGTCGTCCCGGTCCGCGCCTTCGAGAACCAGCTCTACATCGCCTACGCCAACCGGACCGGCACCGAAGGCCCCTTCGAGTTCGTCGGACTGAGCGCCCTCGCCGGCCCCGACGGCACGGTTCGCGCCCGCGCCGGACGGGGCGAGGAACTCGTCATCGGCGACGTCGACCCCGGCCTCCTGACCACCTCCCGGGCCGGCAACCCCTATCTCCGCGACCGCCGCCCCGGTCTGTACGGCTCCCTCGTCTGAGACACGCCGCCCCGCCCCCACTCACCTGTTTCCCGCAAGGAGTCCGTACCCCATGACGTCCACGGTGCCCCCGGCCGTCCCGCACACCGACGCAGCTCCGCCGATCACCATGTTCGGGCCGGACTTCCCCTACGCGTACGACGACTTCCTCGCCCATCCCGCGGGACTCGGGCAGATACCGGCGACCGAGCACGGCAGCGAGGTCGCCGTCATCGGCGGCGGGCTCTCCGGCATCGTCACCGCCTTCGAGCTGATGAAGATGGGGCTCAGGCCCATCGTCTACGAGGCGGACCGCATCGGCGGCCGGCTGCGCACCGTCGAGTTCGACGGCTGCACGACGGACGGCGAACCGCTGACCGCCGAGATGGGCGCGATGCGCTTCCCGCCGTCCTCGACGGCCCTCCAGCACTACATCGACCTGGTCGGCCTGGAGACGAAACCGTTCCCCAACCCGCTCTCCCCGGTCACCCCGTCGACCGTCGTCGACCTGAAGGGCGAGTCGCACTACGCCACCACCATCGACGACCTCCCGCAGGTCTACCGCGACGTGATGGACGCCTGGAACGCCTGTCTTGAGGAGGGCGCCGACTTCTCCGACATGAACCGGGCGATGCGCGAGCGCGACGTGGAGCGGATCCGGGAGATCTGGGCGCGACTCGTCGAGAAGCTCGACAACCAGACCTTCTACGGCTTCCTCTGCGACTCCGACGCCTTCAAGTCCTTCCGCCACCGCGAGATCTTCGGCCAGGTCGGCTTCGGCACCGGCGGCTGGGACACCGACTTCCCCAACTCCATCCTGGAGATCCTCCGCGTCGTCTACACCGAGGCGGACGATCACCACCGCTCCATCGTCGGCGGCAGCCAGCAGCTCCCGCTGCGCCTGTGGGAACGTGAACCGCAGAAGATCGTCCACTGGCCGCTCGGCACCTCGCTCGCCTCGCTGCACGGCGGCGAGCCGCGCGGCGCCGTGACCCGGCTGCACCGCACGGCCGGCAACCGGATCACCGTCACCGACGCCTCCGGAGACATCCGCACCTTCCGGGCAGCCGTCTTCACCGGCCAGTCCTGGCTGCTGCTCTCCAAGATCGCCTGCGACGACGCGCTCTTCCCGATCGACCACTGGACGGCGATGGAGCGCACCCACTACATGGAGTCGTCCAAGCTGTTCGTCCCCGTCGACCGGCCGTTCTGGCTGGACAAGGACGAGACCACCGGGCGCGACGCCATGTCGATGACGCTGACCGACCGGATGACGCGGGGCACGTACCTCCTCGACGACGGCCCGGACCGGCCGGCCAGCATCTGTCTCTCGTACACCTGGTGCGACGACAGCCTGAAGTGGCTGCCGCTGTCCGCGACGGAGCGCATGGACGTCATGCTGAAGTCGCTCGGCGAGATCTATCCGAACGTGGACATCCGGGGGCACATCACCGGCAATCCGGTCACGGTGTCCTGGGAGAACGAGCCGTACTTCATGGGCGCGTTCAAGGCCAACCTGCCCGGCCACTACCGCTATCAGCGGCGGCTGTTCACCCACTTCATGCAGGACCGGCTGCCCGCCGACAAGCGGGGCCTGTTCCTGGCGGGCGACGACATCTCCTGGACGGCCGGCTGGGCGGAGGGCGCCGTGCAGACCGCGCTGAACGCCGTCTGGGGCGTGATGACCCAGTTCGGCGGTGCCACCGACGCCACCAACCCCGGCCCGGGCGACCTCTTCGACGAGATCGCCCCGGTCGAACTCCCGGAGGACTGAGGGCCGGTCACGGCCCCGGTCAGGCGGGGCGGCAGAGGCTGCGCTGGCGGCCCAGGCCCGAGATCTCGACCTCCATCACATCGCCCTCGGCCAGATACGGGAAGCGTCCGGACAGGGCGACGCCCTGCGGGGTACCGGTGTTGATGATGTCACCGGGCTCCAGCACCAGGTACTGCGACAGGTGGTGCACCAGATGCGCCACGCTGAAGATCATGTCCGCGGTGGAGGAGTCCTGCCGGGGCTGGGCGTTGACGAAGCTGCGCAGCCGCAACTGCTGCGGATCGCCCGCCTCGTCCGGGGTCACCAGCACCGGGCCCAGCGGATTGAAGGTGGCGCAGCTCTTGCCCTTCGACCACTGGCCGCCCGACTCCTCCAGCTGGAAGGCGCGCTCGGAGACGTCGTTGCTCACCGCGTAACCGGCGATGTGGGCGGCGGCGTCGGCGGGGGAGTCCAGGTAGGAGGCGCGGCGGCCGATCACCACAGCGAGCTCCACCTCCCAGTCGGTCTTCTTCGAGCCGCGCGGGATGAGGACGTCGTCGTACGGACCCACCACCGTGTTCGGCGACTTGTAGAACAGGATCGGCTGCTCCGGCGGCTCGGAACCGGACTCCGCGGCATGGGCCGCGTAGTTCTGCCCGATGCACAGGAGCGCGGACGGCCGGGCCACCGGGGCGCCGACGCGCTGCCCGGTGATGTCGGTCTCGGGGAGCTTCGGCTCGGCGGGGATCAGGTACGGATCGTCGGCCAGCGCGGCAAGGAAGGCCCCGTCGATGTCGTCCGTGATGCCGGACAGGTCGTAGTGGCGGCCCTCGGGGCAGACGGCGACCGGGCGCTCATGGCCCGGCTCGCCGATGCGCATCAGTCGCATGGCGGTGAGATCTCCTGACGGGTACGGGGGTGGGGGACGGAAAGGACGGAGGGGGCTCAGTGCAGGCGGGCGAGGGCGTCGGCGGTGACGGCGTGGACCGGGGGGCGCCCGGCGAGCAGCCGCAGCACCTCGTTGGCGGCGCTGGTGCCCAGCCGCTGCCGGCACTCGACGCTGCCCGCCGCCTGGTGCGGGGTGAGCAGCACGTTCGGCAGTGCGCGGAAGGGGTGGCCGGCGGGCAGCGGTTCGGAGTCGAAGACGTCGATCGCCGCGTCCAGCCGGCCCGTGGTCAGTTCGGCGAGGAGCGCGTCCTCGTCGACCAGCCACGACCGGGCGGTGTTCACGAGGCCCGCCCCGTCCGGCATCAGCGCCAGCTGCGCGGCGCCGATCATGTGGTGGGTCTCCTCGGTGACCGGGGCGTGCACGGCCACGATCCGGCTCCGGGTCAGCAGCGTCTCCAGTGGAACGGACGTCACCCCGAGCTCCCGGGCGTCCGCCTCCGACAGGTACGGGTCGGTGACGCCGACCCGCGCCCCCATCGCCCGCACCAGCCCGATGTACGCGCGCCCCGTCCGGGAAGCGCCGATCACGCCGATGTCGCTGCCGTGGATCTCGTGGCGCGGCGGGGCCTCGCTCGCCGCCGCCCACTCCAGCCCGCCGCGCAGCGCGTGGTCGAAGCGCTGGATCCGGTGGAGCAGCGACAGCGTGAAGGCGAGCGCCACTTCGGCGACCGGGCGTGCCATCTCGTCGCCGGCCTGGGTGACCAGGACGGAGCGCCGGAAGACGTCCTCGGTGACGTAGGGCGCGACCGCCGAACCGGTGTGCGCCACCAGCTCCAGCCGGTCCGCGTGCGCCAGAAGTTCCGCGTCCACCTTGGGGGCCCGCCATGAGGTGATCAGCGCACGGGCGCCGGGCAGCGCGGCCGCGACCGCCGCCCGGTCGGAGTGGTCGTCGATCACGACGAGTTCGGCCGCCCGCTCCAGTTCCTGCCACACCTCGGGGGTGAAGAACTGGGCGCGCAGGCCCGGCGGTACGGCGACGACGACCCGTGAGGAGCGGTCGGCGGGTTCAGGAGAGCCAGGCATCGAGGTGCTCCGCAACGAAGGCGTCATCGGTCAGCCAAGGGTAGGCCGCGGTCACCCGGGTGATCTCGTCGGCCTGTCCGGGGGAGAGCGTCTCGGCCGGGTCGAGGCAGCGGATGTTCGCCAGCAGCCCCTGGCGGCGCAGTACTTCGTGCACCCCGGCGATGCAGCCGCGGAAGGCGCCCCGCACATCGAAGACCGCGCTGTTGGCATCGGTCAGTTCGGAGCGGCGGGCCAGGCAGCGGACCATCGCCTCGTGGTCCCCGGCGCGGGCCCGGCGGACGTCGTCGAGCAGCGTCACCGCGGAGCCCGTCCACACCGCCCACTGGCCGAGCAGTCCGCCCGCGAACCAGCGCGGAGTGCCGGCGGCCGTCTCGTACGGGGTGAGCAGATCGCCGATGATGTCGTCGTCGTTGCCTGTGTACAGGGCGACCTCGTCGGCCCGGTCAGCGGCGGCGACCGCCCGGACGACATCGGCGGTGCGGTAGCGGTCGAACGGGGCGATCTTCACCGCGGCCGTGTGCGGAAGATCGGTGAACGCGGACCAGAAGGCGGGCGACAGGTACCGCCCGCCGACGGCCTCCTGGAGGTAGAAGCCGATCACCGGCAGCACCTCGCCGACCGCCCGCGCCCGCTCCAGCAGCCCCTTCTCGTCGGCGCCGGGCACGGCCGGACTGAGCAGCACCGCGTCGTAGCCGAGCTCGGCGGCCGTCTCGGCCTCGGCCACCGCCTGCGCGGTGTACCCGCAGGCACCGGCGACCTTCACGAACGGCCGGCCGGCCTCGGCGTCGATCGTCTCGGCGGCGAGCTCCAGCACGGGACGGAAGAGGCCCACCTCCCGCTCGCGGATCTCGAACTGGGTGGTGTGCACGGCGACGGCCGCTCCGCCCGCGCCGGAGGCGAGGTAGTACCGCGTCAGGGCGCGCTGCCGGCGCTCGTCGAACGTGCCGTCCTCGTGCAGCGCGAGCGGATGAGCGGGGATCGCCGCGCCGTGGGCGAGCAACTCCAGCGCGGGCGTGGACAGGAGGGAGGGAGTGGACATGGAGTGGATCAGAACCTTCCGTCACGTACCTGGAACTTGGTGGGCTTGCCGGACAGGGGCAGCCCGCGGCGCAGCCAGTCGGCCTGCCATTCGACGAGGGTGCGCAGCGCGACGTCCGGGTAGCCGAACAGAGCGTGGCAGCGGCTCGCGTCGGAGAGCAGCGCGGTGGGTGCCTCCTGGCCGGCGAGGACCGGCTCCCGGTCGAACTCCTCGCCGAACCACTGGGCGATCCGGCGTACCGACGCGGTCTCCGGGCCGGTGAGGTTGAGGGTGAACGCCTCGCCGTCGGTGGCGTGCAGCAGCGAACGCAGGGCCACCTCGTTGGCGTACCCCTGCCAGACCACGTTGGCGTGACCGGTCGTCACATCGATCGGCTCGCCTGCCCGGACGCGGTACGCGATGTCGGCGAGGACGCCGTAGCGCAGGTCCACCGCGTAGTTGAGGCGGATGTTGGCGACCTTGGTGCCACGGGTCAGCGCCGCGTGGTCGAAGATGCGCTCCCGGCCCAGGCACGACATGGCGTACTCGCCGACCGGGCCGACCGGGTCGGTCTCGGTGCAGCCGCCGGAGGAGACGGGGACCAGCGGATAGACGTTGCCGGTGGAGAACGCGGCGATCCGCGCACCCGCCCAGCGCCGGGCCACCCGGTCCGGCATCGCGGCGTTGACCGCCCAGGCGTGCGAAGGCGCCCCGGCGGAGCCGAACTTGGCGCCGACCATGAAGACGACGTTCCCGGCGTCGGGCAGTGCGGTCAGGTCGGCGGCCGGGTCCATCAGATCGAAGGCGACGGTACGGACCCCGGCCGCCTCCAGCTTCTCGGCCGCCGCCTTGTCCGACCAGCGGGAGACCGCGTACACGGCCACGTCCGTGCGGCCCGCGGCGTCCAGCGCCCGGCGGGCCAGCCGGCACAGGCTGGGGCCCATCTTGCCGCCGGCGCCGAGCACCAGCAGATCGCCTTCGAGCCGGCCGAGATCGGCGACGAGTGCGGGGGAGGGGGTGGCGAGCCGCTCTTCGAGTGCGGCCTCATCGGTGAACATGTGTGGCTATCCCTTGATTCCGGACGCGGTGACGCCCTCGGTGAAGTAGCGCTGGCCCACCATGTACGCGGCGAAGATGGGCACGAACGCGATGACGGAGCCGGAGAGCACCACGTTGAGCGGCACGTTCTGCTGCTGGAGCGAGGCGATGCCGACCGTGAGGGTGCGCATGTCGGTGGACTGGCCGATGACCAGCGGCCACAGGAAGTCGTTCCAGTGCCACAGGAAGACGAAGACACCGAGCGTGGCGAGGATCGGCTTCAGCAGCGGCAGCACGATCCGGTAGAAGATCTGCCATTCGCCGCAGCCGTCGAGCCGGGCCGCCTCGAAGAGCTCGTCCGGCAGCCCCTGGATGAACTGCCGCATCAGGAACACCGCCTGCGCGTTGGCCAGGGTCGGCACGATCAGTCCCCAGTACGTGTCGACGCCGCCCAGCTTCGCGATCATCGCGAAGGTCGGAATCATCGTGACGTGGTACGGGACCATCACCATCGACAGGAACGACCAGAACATCGTCTCCCGGCCCGGGAAGCGCTTCTTGGCGAAGGCGTATCCGGCCAGCGAGGCGAGCAGCAGCACGCCGACGACCGAGACGACCGAGTAGATCAGGGTGTTCAGCAGCCAGCGCGGCACGTCCTGGGCGCCCATGACGGTGTCGTACGCCTCGCCGGTCAGCGGCCACGGCAGCAGACTTCCGGGGAAGTCGACCGCCGCCGAGGGCTTCAGGGAGAGCACGACCATCGCGTAGAACGGGAAGACCGTGACGAGTGCGGCCACGGTCAGCAGCACGCCGCGTGCGATGCGGCCGGTGCGGGTGGGGCGCATGCCGTACGGGACGGTGTCCTGTTCGGAGAGCCTCCGCAGCCTGCGTTCGGCCCGGCGCGCGGCCCGGTCCGGCGGTGTCGGAGGCCGGCTCGCCGGCGGGGCCTTCGTCTTGGTGGGTGCCGCTGTCATGGTCACTGGTCCTTCCCGATCACGAGCCGCTGGATCACCGCGACCACCACGGTCAGCACGAAGAGCGCGACCCCGATGGCGGAGGCGTAACCCAGGTCGAAGTACTTGAAGCCCGCGTCGTAGAGCTGGAAGACGAGCGTGTAGCTGGCGTTGGCGGGGCCGCCGCCCGTCATCGTGTAGACGGCGTCGAAGACCTGGAACGAGGCCGTCGTCTCGATCACCGCGAGGAAGAACAGGGCGGGCTTGAGCTGCGGAAGAACGATGTACCGGAACCGCTGCCAGGGACCGGCCCCGTCGGTGAGGGCGGCCTCCTCCAGCTCCCGCGGGATGTCCTGCATCCGGGCGAGCAGGATGAGCATCCCGTACCCGAAGCGGGACCAGACGCCGACGATCGCGAGCGCGGGCAGCACCAGCACGTCGTCGGAGAGCCAGGAGCCCTCGGACATCCCGAACCAGCCCATCAGGGTGGACCACGGGCCGCCGGTCGAGAAGATCCACACGAAGACGGTCGCGGCCAGCACCAGCGAGGTGACGACCGGCAGGAAGAACACCGAGCGGAAGAACTTCGCGCCGCGGAACGCGCGCCGCGTGATCAGCGCCAGGGACACCGACGCGATGAGCGTGCCCGGCACGGCGAGCACGGTGTAGAGGACGGTGACCTTCAGCGCCTGCCAGAACAGCGGGTCCGCCCACAGGCGGGTGAAGTTGTCGAGCCCGATGAAGCTGCCGCCGCCGGTGAGGGAGTAGTCGGTGAAGCTCATCAGCACACCGGCGACACCCGGACCGAACCGGAAGGCCAGGAACAGCAGGAAACACGGGAGGACGAAGAGCAGGCCGATCCGGGCCTCGCGGCGCGCCTGCGGCCCGCTGCGACGGCCCCGGCGGGTGGGTTCCGCGACGACTGCCACGGGGATCTCCTTGCGGTACGGGGGAATTGCGGGGGGTCGGGGGCGATGTGCCCCCATGGGGTCGCGGGGCCGGAGACCGGCCCCGCGACCGTGGATCAGCGGCCGAGCATCGCCTGAGCGGCCTTCTGCGCGGCGTCCAGCGCGTCCTTCGGGCTCTTCTTGCCGAGCAGCGCCGCCTGGATCTCCGGCGCGAGCACGCCCTGGACCTCACGGGCCTTGTCCTGCAGCGGGCCCACGTCCATGCTCGGCAGCGTGGCGCCGACCGCGGTCTGGAGCGCGTCGCCGGGGTACAGATCACCGCCGGACTCACGGGCCGGGAAGTAGCCCGCGGCCTTCTGGAGACCGGCCGCGTTCTTCGACTCGGCGACGAAGTTCAGCCAGTCCCCGGTGTTCTTCCTGTCGGCGCCCTTGAGCATCGAGAGCGCGCCCACGGTGCCGTAGCCGACCGAGGCGGTCTCCTTCAGCGGCGGCTGGACGACGATGTTCTCCTTGCCCCAGAACGGCTCGACGTCCGCCGTGGTGTTCTGCCAGGTGCAGGCGACCTTGCCCTTGGCGGTCGGGGTCTGCTCCAGCTTGGGCGTGGTCGTGACCAGGTCCTTGTCGGTGTAGCCGCCGTCGACCAGCTTCTTCAGATACGTGAGCGCCTTGACGCCGGCCGCGTCGTTGAAGGTGACGTTCTTGCCGTCCTCGGAGAAGACGTCGCCGCCCGCCTGCCACAGCAGCGGGTAGAACGTCATGTTCAGCGTCTGCTGGGTGTCGCCGCTGTAGCTCGTGGCGTAGTAGCCCTTCTCCTTCAGCTTCGGGGCCAGCGCCTCCAGGTCCGCCCAGCTCGTCGGATAGCTCTTCTCGCCTATGGCGGCGAAAACGCGCTTGTCGCAGATCAGCGGGTTGGCACTGGTCAGGATCGGGGTGGCGAGCGCCTTGCCCCCGACCGTGACGGACTTCAGCGCGAAGTCGGTGTAGTCGGACTTGGCGTCGGCCGGCATGTAGTCGTCGGCCGGCACGATGCTCTTGGCGTACTTCGGGAGCTGGTCCGGGATCAGATAGACCGCGTCCGGGCCCTTGCCCGAGGCGATGGCCGTGGCCAGCGCGGTGTCGCGGTTGGCCCACGGGAAGGTCTCGACCTTCACCGTGACGCCCGCGTGCTCCTTCTCGAAGGCCTTGATCAGGCCGTCCCAGTACGCCTTGTTCTTGGCCTCGTCGAAGATGACCGGATAGGTCCACATGGTGACGGTGTTGCCGTCGTCGCCGCTGCCGGAACAGCCGGCCAGCACACCGGCGGCGAGCGCGGTCGCCAGCACGGGGGCGGCCAGGGCGCGGACTCTGGAACGGCGGGTGAGAAGACGGGACATGAGGGGGTCCTCCGAGGACGTGAGGGCGGAAAGAGAAGGAGTCACTGCGCCGGGACCGTCTGGACGGTGCCGGTGTGCCGGGCACGTTCGGCGGCGAATGCCGCGAGATGACTGCCGAGCGAGGTGGCGGGGCCGGAGCGGACGGCCCCGGCATCCCCGGTGGCGACGGCGGTGACGAACGCCTCGACGAGCGCGGCGTCCCCGCCGCCGTGCCCGTCGGCGGCGTTCGAACCGGACGTGCCGAGTTCGTGGACGGTGGACCCGCCGGTCCGGAAGTCCTGCACGGTGACCCGCTCACCGTCACCGATGAGCCAGCCGTGCGAACCGAAGATCCGCGTCTGCCGGTGCGTCTGCTCGGTGAACGCCACCATCTGGAAGGTCGCGGTCACCCCGCCCGTCAGCTGCATCGCGAGGACCTGGTGATCGACCACGTCGTTGTCGCTCCGGTACGCGCAGACCCCGTACGGGCCCTCGCGCAGCGCCTGGACGAGCCCGGCCTCGTCGGTCGCCTCGGTGACATGGGTGACCGGCCAGACCGCGCCCTTCTCGCGCAGCGTGGGCATGTACAGCTTCAGCGCGCTGTACGGGCAGTCGTGCTCGACCGCACAGTCCAGGCAGCGGTCGGCGGACCCGGCCGGGGCGTTCTCGGGCCGGAAGTGCTTCAGCCCGCCGAATCCGGTGACCTGCTCGATCCGGCCGCCCATGACGTACGTGATCCAGTCCAGGTCGTGACAGGACTTGGCGAGCAGCATCGGGGACGAGTCCTTCTCGCTGCGCCACGGACCGCGCACGTAGCTGTGGGCGTAGTGCCACCAGCCGACCGGCTCCAGATGGTCGATCGAGACCAGTTGCCCGAGCACACCGGAGTCCACGGCCTCCTTCACCAGGTCGGTGTACGGGGTGTACCGCATGACGTGGCACACCGCGAACAGCACCCCGGCCCGTTCGACCCCCTCGACGATCCGGCGGGTCTCCTCCTCGGTCGGGGCGAGGGGCTTCTCGGCGAGGATCGCGTAACCGGCCTCGGCCAGGGCCAGCACCGGCTCCACGTGGAAGCGGTCCTGGGTGGCGACGATCACGGCGTCCGCGATCCGGTTCTCGACGAGCGGCCGCCAGTCGTCGAACCCGACGGGCGCACCGGCGGCGGCGCGTGCGGCGGGGCGCGGATCGGCGACGGCGACGAGCTCGGCGCGCTCGGGGTGTGCCTTGATCCACTCGGCGTACGTCAGACCGCGGTTGCCGGCGCCGACGAGGGCGACCCGTACGGGCCGGCCGGTGATCGGGGTATGCGTGGACACGGGGAATCCCTGGTGCTCGGTGGTGCTCGATGGGAGAAGTGGTCAGAAGCGGAGCGTGGCCGCGGTGTGGGCGACGCGGTCGCCCTCGTCGGGCAGCGCGGTGCGCTCGGTGCCGTCCTCGACGCAGCCGGTGTGCAGCAGATGGCTGTCTCCGCCGAATCCCGCGGGCCGCAGTTCGAGCCGGCCGCCGGTGAAGGTGGAGCCGGTGGCCCGGTAGCGGTTGACGCCGTCGGTGACCAGCACATGGGCGGTGCCCCGGGGCACGGTCGAGTCGAGGCCGCTGAGTTGCCAGTCGACGATGCGCCCGGAGCCGGTACGGGCCAGCAGGGCGCCGTCCTTGTTGGTGCCGGACAGCCGCGTGCCGTCGATGCGCAGGCGCTGGTCCTTCGCCGAGGTCAGCTTGAGCCCGGTGTCGCGCAGTTCGCCGCCGAGCACGCTGATGTCGGCGTGGGCGAGCGAGACGGGGGCGGTGTCCTTCGATCCGGTCAGGGTGCACTGGTCGAGGACGAGCGGCCCGGTGCCGTTGAACACCGCGCCGTCCACGCCCTTCAGCGTGGAGCGCTGGAGGGTGAGCGGGACGGTGACATTGGCCTGGGTGACCTCCGCCCCCGCCGCGAACGCGAACGAGGAGTCCGCGATCACATTGGGACGGGCGGAGAGGTCCGAGGCCCGGGAGACGATCAGCGGACCCGTGGCCGTACAGCCACGCATCTGCACACCGTCCGCGTTGACCCAGAGCATTCCGGAGCCGGCCAGGGACTCCTTGCCGATGACCAGGACGTCCTCCAGCGTCAGATCGGTGATCTTGACGCGGGCGACGAACCAGGAGCAGGCATGTCGGCGTACGGTGATGCGCTTGGCCCTGCCGCCCCACGCCGCGCCGGAGTTGGCGAACGTCATCAGGCCGGAGTTGCCGGTGTAGACGAGGTCGTGCTCGAACTGGCCGTGCGTCACGAACGGGCCCTCGTCGTCACCGTCGCCGTGACAGTTGGTGACGTAGCAGTAGGCGGAGGCCGTGAAGTCGTTGAGGTGACGGGCGTTGGAGGTGTGACAGTCCTCCACGTGCCCGTACAGGCAGTAGATCTGCTGGGTGAGGTAGCCCGCGCCGCCGTAGGTGACGGACTTCGGGTTGGTGAGCGAGCACTGCTCGGTGCGGTAGTACGTGCACCAGCGGCGCATCACCACCGGCCAGAACGTGCCGACGGCCTCGATGCCCGAGACGTCGCAGCGCACCGCGTACTCGTACGCGACCGGGTGCGAGCCGGTCATCTCGTCCTCGCCCCAGCCCTCGAAGACCATGTTGCGGACGTGGGCACGGTCGACGGGCTCGACCCGGGTCCACGTCAGCGTGCGCCCGGCCGCCAGGTCCCAGCCGATCTGGTAGTTGACCCGGATGTGCGCCGGATCGACGACA
Organism: Streptomyces sp. NBC_00385; assembly: GCF_035917155.1. Lineage (NCBI taxonomy): Bacteria > Bacillati > Actinomycetota > Actinomycetes > Kitasatosporales > Streptomycetaceae > Streptomyces > Streptomyces sp. NBC_00385. The sequence continues at coordinate 7,394,249 of NZ_CP107951.1, forward strand.
TCGGTGACCTGGACCAGGCGCTGGATCTCCTTCTCGTACTTCCCCGCCAGGGCGTTGATCTCCACGGCCCACCACTGGCCCACGGCGAACTCCGACGCGTCGCCGACCTCGAAGAGGTCCGAGAGGTCCGGCATCGCCGCGCTCAGGCTGTGCTTGACGGTGGTGTCGGTGAGGGTGCCGCGGAAGGAGAGGACGGCGCCGAAGGGGTTGTCGTGGGTGTTCTTCTCGATGCCTTCGGTGCGGATGTGGTGGCCGCCGAAGTCGAGTTCGATGTTCGAGCGGTCGAAGAGGTGGCGTTGGGTGAACAGGAGGTCGGTGTGGGCTTCGATGCGGTGGATGCTGTGGTCGTTGACCATGGCGTCGAGGGCGTGGTCCGCGGGGGTCTTGGCGTCGAGGTGGCCGAAGGTGCGGAAGTCGAGGGTTCCGGTGTGGAGCTGGTGCCAGCGGCCGGTCTTCGTTGGCGTGGTGGGGGCGATGACGGTGCCGCCGTTGTGCGGGGCGGTGGAGGTGCGGTTCCAGCGCAGGGCCATGGTGCCGCCGTCGCCGGGGGTGTGGTATCCGGCGACGATGACCTGGGTGCCGTCGGTGAGGGGTTTGGTGTTCAGGGCGCGCAGTGCGCCGACCGTGTCCAGGCGCAGGACGTTGCCGGTGTGGGCGGGTGCGGCCTGTGCGGGGCCGGTGGTCACGGCCGACCCGGCCACGACCAGACCGGCCAGACCCGAAGCCCGCAGAAGACTCCGGCGGGAGGACGCAGGGGTGTTGTGGTGCGGAACGCTCATGCGGACTTCGCCTTCCGAGAAGTGCGACGAGTGAGGGAGCGTTCCTGCGGTGGACTGCCATGAGGCGGATGGCTGAAAAGGGTTCGGTCCTCGGGTGTTCACGGCGCGGTGGGCAGGCGCCGGAAGCGGACCGGAAGGGGTAAAACGTCGGTGACGGTGGGAAGTCACCTCGGTTGGCAGGGAACCTACGGCGGGTGAAGCCGATCGGTCAAGACCCGAATCCGTCGGAATGCGACGTGTCGGTGTCCGGGGCGTCGGGCTCCGGGTCCTCGACCCAGCCCAGCGAGACACTGATCCGGCGGGCCGCATCGCGGACCTGGCCGCCCAGTTCCTGGTAGCGCCAGGCCGGCAGGCCCAGCTTGAGGCCGGTGATGGAGACGGCCCCGGCGCACACCGACCGGTCGTCGAAGACCGGCGCACCGATGCAGATGATGCCCTCGGCGTCCTCCTCGTCGTCGAGGGCGTAGCCGACCCGGGCGATGTCGCGCAGGTGGGACAGGAACGTCGCCGGATCGGTGATGGTGCGGGAGGTGCGCCGGGGCAGCCCGAACCGTTCGATGACCGAGGCGGCCTCGCTCTGCGGCATCGCGGAGAGCAGTGCCTTGCCCAGGCCCGTGCAGTGCGGCAGTTCGCGCTGGCCCATCCGCAGATCGAGCCGGACGCGCTGGTCGAGCTCGACCTGGTCCACCACGACCGCGTGGCCGTCCTCGGGCACGGCGAGCCGGGACGCCATGCCGGTGGCCCGGGTGAGATCGCGCAGAACGGGGTGGGCGACGCCGCGCAGGGAGACCTGGGACCTGGCGCGGTCGCCGAGCCGGGCCAGGCTCATGCCCAGCCGGTAGCGGCGGTTCATGCCCTCGCCGTCGTCCGAGACGAGTCCGTAGGCGCGCAGGGTCTGGAGCATGCCGAAGGCGGCGCTCTTGGAGATGGAGCAGGCCTGGCCGACCTCGGTGACGCTCAGACCGTTCCCCTGCGAGGGAGCGGCGAGCGCTTCGAGGATGTCCGCTGCCCTGGCCACGCTCTTGACCCAGTACTTCGGCTCTTCTGGGGCAGCACTGTTCGTCATAGCAGAACAGGGTAGTGGATCCGAGCGTGCGGAGAGCACCTCCGATTCACGAAATCCGCTCCTTTCGGGCCTTCGTGGGCCGGAAGGGGGTTGACCGGTTTTCGGGGCGGACGTAATATCCAGGCACTGTTCTGCTCTACAGAACAGCGTTCTGAAAAAGCGAGACGCACCACCGAGCACCACGGATCACCCTCTTCCTGCGGCGACTGCCGGGCGGATGGCGCCAGGGACTCACGGGCCGGGCAGGGCCCGCGACAACCGACGACTCTCGACGCAAGGAGCAAGCACCATGAGTTCAGGCCCGGCAGGCAACGAATCCGGAGCCCGACTCGCCGAGCGCGCCCGCCAGGTCGTGCCCGGCGGCGTGAACAGCGGTCAGCGCAGCGTTCCCGGACTGACGGACCTGGTGGTCACCGGCACCCACGGCGCACGGTTCCGTACCGCCGACGGACGCGAGTACACCGACTTCCACTCGGCGTTCGGCCCCCCGCTGCTCGGCCACAACGACCCCGACGTCGCCCGCGCCACCGCCGAGGCCGACGCGACGCTCGGTCACATGGGCGTCGGCGTCACCGAGGGCGAGGTCCTCCTCGCCGAACAGCTCGCCGAGCTGATCCCGTCGATCGAGAAGGTCCTGCTCACCAGCACCGGCAGTGAGGCCACGTTCCACGCGCTGCGCGTCTCCCGCGCCGCCACCGGCCGCCGCCTCGTCGTCAAGTTCCAGGGCTGCTACCACGGCTGGCACGACGCGGTCAGCCTCAACGTCATCTCCGAGCCCTCGAAGGTCGGCGGCCACGACCCGATCTCGACCGGCATCCTGCCCGAGGTACTCGAAGCCACGCTCGTCCTGCCGTTCAACGACAGCGAGGCCGTCCGCCGCACCTTCGCCGAGCACGGCTCCGACATCGCCGCCGTCATCGTCGAGCCCGTCCCGCACAACGTCGGCGCTCTGCTCCCGTACCAGGAGTTCCTCACCACCCTGCGCGAGGAGACCACGAAGGCGGGCAGCGTCCTGATCTTCGACGAGGTCATCACCGGCTTCCGCCACAGCATCGGCGGCTGGCAGCAGATCTCCGGCGTCACCCCCGACCTCACCACCCTCGGCAAGGCCATCGCCAACGGCGCCCCCGTCGGTGCGATCGGCGGCCGGGCCGACCTGATGGATCTCTTCTCCACGCGCCCCGGCGCCCCCGCCTTCTTCGCCGGCACGTACAACGGTCACCCGTCCGTCGTCGCCGCCGCCCTCGCCACGCTGCGCAAGCTCCGCGAGGAACCGGTCCACGACCACGTCTTCCGGCTCGGCGACCGCGTCCGCACCGAACTGACCGGCCTCTACGAGCGCCTGGGCGTGCCCGCCGTCGTCACCGGCTACGGCTCCGTCTTCGTCAGCTACTTCATGCCGGGCGAGACCCCCCGTACGTACGCGGACCTGCTGAACAACGACGCGTCGATGTTCGTGGGCTACCGCCGCAAACTCCTGGACCACGGTCTGTTCGAGCTCCCGCTCAACCTCAAGCGCAGCCACATCAGCTACGCGCACACCGACGCCGACGTGGACCGTCTGATCGAGGGCACCGAGGCCGCGGTCAAGGCCGTCCTCGCCGACGGCGGTGCCCGCGACCTGGAGAACACCTCGACCATGGGCGGAGCGACCCGCTGATGCTGACCGTCAACCTCACCCGCCCCGCCGGCCCCGCCGGACGGATCACCCGCGTCGAGACCCTGATGCTCGGCACCTCCTGGCGCGACTTCGGCTACGTCCGGGTCCACACCGACGAGGGCCTGACCGGCATCGGCGAGATCACCCACCCGTACCGGGTCAGCGAGGTCTGCGCCCTCACCGAGGCACTTGCCCAGCGCCATCTGATCGGCGCCGACCCCTTCGACATCGAGGAGCTCTGGCTCCGCGTCTACCAGGGCGACTTCCTGCGCGGCGGCGACATGGGCGGCATCGCCCTGTCCGGCCTCGACCAGGCGATGTACGACCTGATGGGCAAGGCGCTCGGCGTCCCCGCCTACCGGCTGACCGGCGGCGCCTGCCGCGACGACGTCCGGGTCTACGCCAACGGCTGGTACACCGGCGAACGAGAGCCCGAGATCTTCGCCGCCAAGGCCAAGGAGACCGTGGCCAAGGGCTACTCCGCCCTCAAGTTCGACCCCTTCGGCCCCGGCCTGCACGAACTGGAGCGCGCCGAACTGCGCCGCTCCATCGACCTCGTCGCCGCGGTCCGCGAGGCGATCGGCCCCGACACCGACCTCTTCATCGAGGGCCACGCCCGCTTCGCCATGCCGACCGCCGCCCGTCTCGTACGGGAACTGGAGCCGTTCGACATCGGCTGGTTCGAGGAGCCGATGCCCTGGACCCACATCGAGCGGTACGCGGAACTGCGGCAGCGCGCCGCCTTCCCCATCTCCGGCGGTGAGCACTTCCACAACCGCTACGAGTACAAGCAGCTCTTCGCCACGAACGCCGTCGACATCATCCAGCCCGACCTCTCCATGGCCGGCGGCTTCACCGAGGTACGGAAGCTGGCCGCGATCGCGGACACCCACGGCATGCTCGTGGCCCCGCACAACTCCAACTCCCCGCTCTGCACCACCGTCTCGGTGCACGCGGCGCTCGGAATCCCCAACTTCAAGATCCTCGAAACCTTCGACGGGCTCCTGGAGCCGTTCGTCTTCGACGCCCTCAAGGGCACCCTCCCGATGGAGGACGGCCGCATCGGTCTGCCGACCGCCCCGGGGCTCGGCGTCGAACTCGTCGACGAGGTCTTCGAGGAACACCCGCCCAGCCACCGCTTCTGGAACATGTTCGCGGACGGCTGGGAGAAGCGGAACCGCACATGATCACCGACGTCCACTCCCATCTCTTCCGGCACAGCCACGACTTCACCGACCCGTTCAGCTCCGACTCCGCCCGCGCCCACGCGGGCGAGGTCGACCTCACGGTGAAGTGGGAGGAGTACGCGGCCACCGCACCCGAGTCCACCCGGACGATCGTCGTCGGCGGCAAGGCGCGCCGCAGCGGGCTCTGGGTCGACGACGCCGCCGTGGCCGCGTACGTCGGAGAACACCCCGACCGGCTGATCGGCTACCTGGCGCTCGACCCCACCCAGCCCGGCTGGCAGGAGGAACTGCGCTACGGCCACCAGGAGCTGGGTCTGCGCGGCATCAAACTGATGCCGATGTACGCGGGCTTCGACCCGGCAGCCGAGGAGTACGACGAGCTGTACACGTACGCCGAACGGCACGGGCTGCCGCTCCTGGTGCACACCGGCACGACGTTCGTCTCCAGCGCGCCGCTGGAGTGGGCGATGCCCCGGCACCTGGACGCCGTCGCCATCCGCCACCCGGAACTGCGGATGGTCCTCGCCCACCTCGGCCACCCGTTCGAGGGCGAGTGCATCGCGGTCATCCGCAAGCACCCGCATGTGTACGCCGACCTGAGCGCCCTGCACTACCGGCCCTTCCAGCTCTGGCACAGCCTCCGGCTGGTCCAGGACTACGGGGTCTTCCACAAGGTGCTGTTCGGCAGCGACTACCCGTTCACGACGGTCGACGACTCCGTGAAAGGGCTCCGGGAGATCGCCCGCATCCCCGGCATCCCCGGACTGCCGCCGCTCGACGCGGACGCGATCGAGGAGATCATCCACCGGCCCTCCCTCGATCTGCTGGGCCTGAACGGCTGACCTGGCCGTTCACCAAAGCCTGCGGGCCGGCGCCAGGGGCCACCCCCCCCGGTACCCGGTGCCGGTCCGCAGACGGGCCGCCGCGCTCCCCACCCTGTTGTGTCCCGCGCGGCGGCCCACCCCTCGCTTCTCCCCGTCCGCCCTCGCCCGAAGGAATCCCGCGATGACCGCAGCCGTCCCGCCCCGTGGCACCGACCGCTTCGACCTGAGCGGCCGCACCGCTGTCGTCACCGGGGCCGCCCGGGGCCTGGGCCGGTCCTTCGCCGTCGGCCTCGCCGAGGCGGGCGCGGACCTGGTGCTGGTCGACCTGCCCGGGGCCGAGGGCGTCGCCGAGACCGCCGCGGCGGTCGAGGCGCTCGGCCGACGCTGCCGTGTGTACGGGCAGGACCTCGCGGACACCGAGGCGCTGGCCGGCTTCGCCGACACCGTGCGTGCCGAGGCCGGGCCGCTGCACATCCTGGTCAACAACGCGGGCACGGCGGCCCTGGAACGCTTCAACGAGATCACCCCGGCCGGCTGGTCGCGCATCATGCGGGTCAACGTGGACGCCGTCTTCTTCCTCAGCCAGCGGATCGCCGAGCACATGACGGCCGACGCCGTCCCCGGCCGCATCATCACCATCACCTCGAAGAACGCCCTGGTGGCAGAGGCCGGCCTGGCCCACTACAACGCCTCCAAGGCCGCCGCCCAACTGCTCACGGAGACACTGGCCGTCGAGCTCGCCCCGCACGGCATCACCGCCAACACCCTGGCCCCGGGCATGGTCGAGACCCCCATCGACGGCGAGTTCCCCTTCGACCGGGAGGCCTTCGAGTCCGCGTACCGCGAGCGCATCCCGCTCGGCAGGTACGCGCAGCCCGACGAATGCGTGGGCGCGTTGTTGCTGCTCGCCTCGGACGCCGGCGCGTATCTCACGGGCGCGCGCCTGGTCGTCGACGGGGGAGTGCTGGCGGACCAGATGCCGCGGATGCGCTTCATGCCGCCGTACCGCAACACGATCTGACCGCGACCGGCCCGCAACCGGTTCTCACCGAGCACGCATCGACAACGCGAGGAGCACCTCCGTCATGTCCGTCCATGCCTCGCCCGCTGCTTCATCCCCTGCGTCGTCCCGCCGGAGTCTTCTGCGGGCTTCGGGTCTGGCCGGTCTGGTCGTGGCCGGTTCGGCCGTGGCCACCGGCCCCGCACAGGCCGCACCCGCCCACACCGGCGATGTCCTGCGCCTGGACACGGTCACCGCACTGCGCGCCCTGAACACCAAACCCCTCACCGACGGCACCCAGGTCATCCTCGCCGGCTACCACACCCCCGGCGACGGCGGAACCATGGCCCTGCGCTGGGACCGCACCTCCACCGCCCCACACAACGGCGGCACCGTCATCGCCCCCACCCCATCGGCGAAGACCGGACGCTGGCACCAACTCCACACCGGCACACTCGACTTCCGCACCTTCGGCCACTTCGACGCCAAAACCCCCGCGGACAACACCCTCGACGCCATGGTCAACGACCACAGCGTCCACCGCATCGAAGCCCACACCGACCTCCTGTTCACCCGACGCCACCTCTTCGACCGCTCGAACATCGAACTCGACTTCGGCGGCCACCACCTCCACACCACAGACATCGAGAAGAACACCCACGACAACCCCTTCGGAGCCGTCCTCTCCTTCCGCGGCACCGTCACCGACACCACCGTCACACACCCGCTCTCCGGCAAGGTCATCGAACTGACCGACACCTTCCCGGTCCCCGACGCCACGGCGTTCGCCGTCGGCCAGTGGTGGGCGGTGCGGGTCGACCCGGTCGCGGGCGGCGGCGGTGACGAGCGCGAACTGCAGAAGCTGGTCGAGATCACCGAGATCACCGACGCGGGCCACATCCGGATCGGCTACCTCAACGGCTGGGAACTCGCCGAGGGCCGCACCCTCACCTGGACCCGCGTCGAGCCCGTCCGCAACACCCACATCCGCAACATGCTCTTCGAGGGCGCGGGACCCGACGAGTACACCGGCTCCCACCCCGTCAGCTTCGAGTACGCCGTGGGCTGCGACGTCTCCGGCATCCATGCCACCGGTACCTTCTGGCCGGTCGTCATGCGCCGCTGGTGCACCCGCTTCCGTACCGAGGACTGTTCCCTGAAGAACCCGCCCACCGTCGAGTACGGCGGCGCGGGCTACCTCACCCAGCAGATCTACTGCCTGTACGGGCGGGTCGCCGACTGCACGACCAGCAATGTGCGCCACCTCAACGACCTCACCGCCTCCGCCTACTGCACCGTCGTGAACTGCCACGGCGACGGCGACGACGCGGGCGGGAACCCCTTCACCACCCACGGCCAGTACGAGCACGACCTGCTCTTCGACGGCAACTCCGGACTGATGGACATCGCCAACTCCGGCGCGCAGTGGGGGATATCCGCCAAGCGGATCACCGTACGCAGACACGTGTGCTCCTGGTTCACCGCCAACACGAAGATCACCGATCTGACCCTGGAGGACGTCACGGTGATCGCGCGCCCCACCTTCGACCAGGCCGGCACCCTCACCGTGAACGCCGACGGTGCCCAGGTGCGCGGCTGCACCGCGAAGACCTTCGCGGTCGCCCAGCGCTCCGCCCGCTCCGGCAGGCCGACCACCATCAGCGACTGCACCTTCGAACCGCCCGCCGGTGCCGTCCTCGTGCAGACCCCCGTCACCGCGGCGGTCCACTTCGTACGCTGCACGTTCAAGGGCGTCGACGGAGCGGTGCTGCGCGGTGCGGGCCCCGTCCACTTCACCGACTGCACCCTCACCGGAGCCGAGGACGCGGCCCCGCTCTCGGTCGGTTCCGCGGACCTGCGCATCGACGGCGGTACGTACGAGAACACCGGCATCGAACTCAGCGGCGTGCGCGACCAGCGGATCACCGTGACCGGTGGGGCCAGGTTCACCGGCAGCAACAAGGCGGACGCGCTGCTCGGCCGCGCGGCCGGCCCCGGTGGGACGACCTGGGACATCACCGGCCTCAGCAGCAGGGCCACCGGGGCCGGCACCGCCCACATCCGCATCGCCGACGGCACGAATCACTACGCGGCCACCGGCAGCCGCTTCACCGGCGGTACCCTCCACCTCGCCCCCGACGCCCTCGCCTCGGTTCTCCACACCACGTGCGTCGAGGACGGCACACGGCGCAGCGCGATGCCTCCTGCCGGCGACACGGTACGCACGGACGGGAACCTCGTCCTGTGAACGCCGTCGTCCGCACCACGACCGCCGCCGACGACCCCGCCCTCGCCGCCCTCTGGCGCCGCTGCTTCGTCGCCCCGCACCTCTGCGACCTGCACGCCCTCGACCCGGACCGCCACCGCCACACCTTCGTCGCGGAGAACGCCGAGGGCGACGGGATCGACGCGGTCGTCGTCTACGTGCCGAGGCTGATCCGTGACGCCTCGGGCGCCCCGCAGCGCGTCGGCGGCATCGGCAGCGTCGCCACCCGCCCCGAGGCCCGGGGCCGGGGGCTGATCAGGCTGCTGCTCGCGGCGGCGGAGCGCACCATGAGCGCCGAACAGTGCGCCTGGTCCCTGCTGTTCACCGGCACGCCCGGTGTCTACCGGAGCTCGGGCTGGGAGGAGTTCGCGCGTTCGTACACAGAGGGGACGCTCGCCCCCTCGGCCGCGCCCGGAGCCTTCCCGGTCCGCGAGGCCACCCCCGACGACGCCGTGGAGGTGGCCGCGCTGCACCACGCGTACAACGCGCGCCGGCCGCTCACCTCGCTGCGCGAACCCGGTGACTGGGCGGTGCGGGTGCCCGCCTGGTACGGCCCCGCCGAACAGCCGCTCGTGACGGTGGACCCCGTCTCCGGGGCGCTCACCGGCTGGATCGTGGCGCAGCACGTCGCGGACCGCGTGGAGGTGCGCGAGTTCGCGGGCGTGGCCGACTGCCTGGGCTCCCTGCTCGCGGCCGTCGGCGCGCGCGCCCGGGCGGCGGGGCCGGCCCGGGCCCGGATTCGGATCCCCGCAGCCCCCGAGGTGGCGGCGGCCCTGCCCGCCCTGCTGGCCGATGCCCGCCAGGTGACGGAACACACGGGGATGGCGCGGCCCCTGCACGCCACGGCCGCCTCCGTGCGCGCCACTGTCACGGCGCCCGGCGCGGTTCACTGGTACGGCGACTGCTTCTGAGCGCCGCGGCTGCGGGGAACCGGCGGCCGGGCCCGGTCAGCGGCAGGGCGTGAGCAGACAGCGCCCGACCAGCCCCGCCCCCGCGTCCAGCCGCTGCCCGAACTCCGCGGCCAGCAGCGGCACATCACGCAGCCTCCACAGCACCCGGGCCGCCGACCAGGACGCCTCACAGGCGCGCTCCAGGTTCCAGCTGCCCACCAGATGGGTGAGCGGATCGGTGACCTCCAGCCGGTCCGGACCCGGCATCAGATCCTCGCCGATCCGCTCCTCCAGCATCAGCAGCAGACCGCCCACCCGGTCGAACTCCTCCGCCAGGTCCGCCGGGGCGCAGCGGAGCGTACGGCAGGTGTCGACGACGGCGAGCGCGAGATCGTGACCGGCCTGCGCGTTCAGACCCGCAAGGGCGAACTGCACCGGTCGTACGCCGGGGTGGCGCCGGTACTGGAACAGCGGGCGCCAGCAGTCCGGCATCCGGTGCCCGGACGCGGCGGGGTCGACAGCGGCCAGATACCGTTCGGCCAGGCGTTCCGCCAGCGCCCCGGACACCGCCCCGGCCTGCGTGTCGAGAACGGCGAGACAGACCCGGTGGAAGACGGCGATCCCGTCCTCGCCGCGGCCCGCCGACGGCCGGAACGCGCGCATCCGCCCGATCACCGTGCCCGTGCCGGTCCGTGCGCCCTCGGCGGCGGGCCCGTCCACGACTTGCTCCAACTGCTCGAACTGCGCCATGGGGGCAGCGTCCCAGCCATAGGCTCGCCGTGGCACCCGGGAGCCGTCGGTTCATCGGAATGGGGTAACGACGGCAGCACCGCCGGGGCCGGGGAGGGGAACGAGGAGTGTCGGGCGCACGCATACAACGCCGGGTCGCACGGAAGGAGTTCAGGGAACGCGGACGCCGTGCTCGCCGGCAGGTCATGGCGGTGGTCGCCTCGGCCGTGGTGGCCGCCGGCACAGCGGCGGGCGTGATCTCCGCCGTCGCGGGTGAGGAGGAGCGGACCACCGCCCGCCCCGACACCACGGCGTCGCCGACCGTGGCTCCCCTGCCCGCCGTCCCGAGCCCGACGGCGGCCTCGCCCGGCCCGTCCGCCACGGCGCCCACCGCCTCCCGTACACCCCGCCCGTCGAAGAAGCCGGCGCCGGCGGCGTCCCGCAGCGCGGCGGCTCCGCCCGGCGGCCGGCTCTACCGCCACCCCGCCTCGCAGGTCCTGGACTGGGTCGCCGCCCACCGCGACGACCCGCGGCGCCCGCTGATCGAGACACGGATCGCGGCGCAGCCCGCCGCCGTCTGGTTCGCCGCCTACAACCCGGGGGCCGTCACCGGGCAGGTCCGGTCGGTCACCGCGGCCGCGGCGCGGGCGGGCCGGACGCCGGTGCTGGTGCCGTACGCCATCCCCGACCGGGACTGCGGAGGGGCGTCCCAGGGCGGGGCACCCGGCCTCGCGGCGTACGACGCGTGGATCCGTGAGTTCGCGGCGGGACTCGGCGGCGGGCCGGTCATCGTGATCCTGGAACCCGACGCCATCGCACTCGCCGACTGTCTCCCGCCCGGCGACCGTGCGGCGCGCTACGCCTCCCTGGCCCGGGCCGGCCGCACCCTGCACGCGGCCGACCCGAACGCCCGGGTCTACTTCGACGGCGGCCACTCCGGCTGGCACACGGTCTCGAAACAGGCCGCGGCACTCCGGGCGGCGGGCGCGGCCGGCAGCAGCGACGGCATCTTCACCAACGTGTCGAACTTCCACCGCACCGCCGACGAGGCCGCCTACGCCCGCCGGGTGCTGGCCGCACTCGGCGGCCCGGCCCGGCTCGGCGCCGTCATCGACACCAGCCGCAACGGGAACGGACCGCCCGAGGCCGGCGCGTGGTGCGATCCGGCGGGCCGGGCGCTCGGCCGGACACCCACGACCGACACGGGGGAGTCCCGCGTCGACGCCTACCTGTGGGTGAAACTGCCCGGCGAGTCCGACGGCTGCAAGGGCGCGGCGGGGTCCTTCACCCCCGATTACGCCTACCAGCTGGCCACCGGCTGACGGGATCAGGCCCCGGAGGCCGGCGGTTCCTGCGAGGGCGATGTGCCGGTACCAGCCAGGTGAGGCCTTGGCCTCCCGTCGTGAGTCCTTCGGTTTCTACAGACGCGACCAGGGTCCCGAACGCTCTGTGGCCCTTTTCTACGCGTATCACGAGGGCTGAAGGAGCCCGGCCTCGCCGTAGGTGCTCGCCGCGCGTACCCCGTCCGAACGAGCCCTCGAGAGTCGCGACTCTCGAGGGCTCGTTCGGACGGGGTTGGATCCGCTGGTTTTCTATCGTGCCAGGTAGCCGAAGTCCGTTCCGGCGGCCGGGAGGCCGCCCTGACCGGGCTGGTAGGTGGTCACGGCGGCGACGGTGCCGCCGGCGGTCACGTTGGAGACCGGCAGGGCGTGCAGGGCGCCGTAGGTGCTCGGGCCGTACGGCATACCGATGTACAACTGGGTGCCGGTGAAGTGGAGGCTCGCGCCCACCCGCTGGTTGGCGGCGTAGGCACCGGGAATGCCGTCGCCCGCTATGAGCCACTTGTCGTTGGCGCCGGGTGCGCCCAGGAGCGAGAAGGCGCTGATCGCGCCCGCGTTCGCCTCGGTCTCCAGGGCCTCGTTCGGGCTACCGACGGCCATCTTCATCGTGGAGGCGGTGCTCACTGCACGCGGCGCGGTGTTCACGGCGGTCAGGGTCGTGCCGAACCGGTCGCCGGCCTCGGCGGTGCCGGCCACGTCGTCGTCGGCGGTGCCCGTCGTGTATGTGTTGTGCTGGCTGTACGTGCCCGCAGCGGTGATGCGGAAGGTGTACGCGGAGCCTGTGTCGACCCTGTCCGCGCCGTCGATGGCCAGGTCCTCTCCCGGGGAGCCGACCGCGAGGATCGACTCCGTTGCGGCCGCGGCGCCCGACGGACGGTAGGTGACCATGGCCAGGGACTCGCTGAACCGGTCACCGGCCTCGGCGACGCCGGAGACCGTGTCCAGGTCCTGATCGAGACCGAACAGCTGGGTCGGCTTGCCCACCGCGTTGAGCTTGTGGTCGAAGACCAACAGCGCGCCTGCGCCCGTGGCGGTGCCGACGGCCTCGTTGGGGGCCCCCACGGCGAAGTGGTTGGCATCGGCCGCTATGACGGCGCCGAAACCGTCGTTCGCCTCCGCGGTCCCGGAGACGTCGGTGGAGTCCTGTTGGACTGCGACGTTGGTGGTGCCGCGCAGGTAGAAGAACGCGCCGGCCTTGGCGATGGTGCCGACGGACTCGCCGGGGACGCCGATCACGAGGAAGGGCTCGCCGGCGGCGGTCGTGCCGGCGGCGAGGGCGTGACCCATACGGTCGCCGCTCTCGCTGGCGGACGCGGCGAAAATGCCGGTACCGACACCCTGCTCGAAGTGGGTGTCCTTCTTCGAGCCCGTTCCGATGCCGTTGGCGGCGCCGTGCAGGATGTCGACCATGCCGGCGTCGGCGACGGTGCCGATGTCGTCGGATGGGGTGCCGACGATCAGGTCGCTGCAGCCGTCCTCGTCATAGTCGACGATGGCCAGGGATTCGCCGAACGCGTCGCCGGTCTCGGAGTCGCCCGCTACCCAGCCAAGGTTCTGGTTGATCTCGGCGGTGCCCTTGCCGTCGCCGTAGACAATCCGTACCAGTCCGGCGCCGGCCTTGCCGCCGACAGCGGCCTTGGGGTCGGAGACCGCGATGTCCTCGGCACCGTCGCAGTTGAAGTCCGTGATGCGCGGTGCACCGACCTCGGCCTCCACCCAGGAAGCCAGGTCGTCGACGCGCGCGGCTATCCCACCGGTTCTGGTCTCAGTCGTGTCGCTGCCGAAGCAACCTCCCTGGAAGGAGAGGCTGCTGAGGGCGGCAAGCCGGTGCGTCCCGCCCTCCACACGGACCACGGGGCCACCCGTGTCGCCCATGCAGGCGGCCGCGCCGTCCTTTCCGGTCACCGTGGTCGTGGTAGCGGCGGAAGCATCCACCGACAGTGCGCCGGTGTGCAGGCTCCCCGGTACCCACTCGGTCGTGGTGCGTCCGTACCCGGCGAACCTCAGCTCCTCGCCGGCGGTGGGCGCGGTGGTGGCCAGGGCGACGGGGCTGACATTGGTGACGGGCCGATTCAATCGGGCCAGAACCACATCGCGGTCGGTACGGGGCACAAGTTCCACAACCTCGCGGACTGCCCCCGAGGTGCCGGTCAGGTCGGCGCGGCCGATGGTCGCGGTCGTCGTGAGAGCGGGCTTGCCCGCGAGTGCCGCGACGCTCGAGTCCGGGGTGGCGGCGAAACAACTGGCGGCGGTGAGCAGCCACTCGGCGTCCACCAGGACGCCGGAACAGCTGCGGTCGTACGTGCCGATGCTGAGCTGCGCGCTATAGGCAAAGGTGTTGTCGCCGGAGGGCGCCGCAGGGCCGGTCACGGCGGCGGCGGGTCCGGAGGTCAGGAACAGGGGTACTGACATCAGGGTGGCGAGAGTGAGCGCAAGTGGTGCTCTTCCGCCCGGTCTTTGACTACGCATTATGTCGTGATCCTTATGATTAGTGGATCGTTGGGGTTTGGGTATCGGATGATGTTGACGTGAAGCGAGCACACCGTATCCGAGGAATTCTCGGGCGGTCGGATTGATTGCCACCCGCTCTCCTTGGCCACCGTGAAAGCGCTCGAAACCGGATCAGTAGTTGTCCAGAATTCGTATGTCCTGAGGACTTTGAGCGTCAGGTGGCCGGCTCGGTGGTTGCGTCAAGGGGTGGGCGAGGGGCAGTAATCAGGCAGTCGCGTGCCTCTGCCTCCTGACAACTCCCGCGTTCGTCAGTAAAGTTGTTCGCTCGATCGTGCTACAGATGATCACCACGGGGGAGTCATGATCATCGTCGAGGAGTCGCAGGCCACCTTGCCCCCCACCCTGCAAGGTGACCCAACAGTTCCAGGGCAGGACGCCGGGGCCTCCCACGCGGGCGGCAACCCTCACCTCGAGAGACATGCAACCTTTCTGTCCAGCCAGGCGAAGGCATCCGCGGCCCGGATAAACCCCGTATCCCGGCTGGACAACCTGCCCGTGCTGTCCACGCAGCCTTTCATCGGCCGTGCGCTGGCCCTGTCCCAATTGGGTGCATCCCTGCGCGCCGGCGGCGGGGTGGTCACCCAGACGACCACGGTGAGGGGCCTGGGCGGCATCGGCAAGACTGCTCTGGTCCTCAGATACGCCCACGAAGAGCGGGACCGGTACCGACTTGTCTGGTGGATCGTCGCAGAGTCGGAGGAACAGATCACCTCCGGATTCGGTGACCTGGCGATGCTCCTGCACCCGACATGGGCACACGAGGCCACCGCCAAGGAACGTACCGAGTGGGCGCTGACGTGGCTGGAGAGCCACGACGACTGGCTGGTCGTCTACGACAATGTGGAACGGCCCGAGGAACTGACCCCGTTCCTCGGGCGATTACTCGGTCACGGCCACCAACTGGCCACGAGTCGGCTCGGCTCCGGCTGGCCCGCGGGTACCGCCCTGGTCAGTCTGGATGTACTCGGTCACGAGGACGCCGTCACCCTGCTGCACCGCACGTCCGAGCTCGGGGAGGTCACCCCGACGGCCGGATCCGGTGCTGCTCCCTCGCAGGCCTCGCTGCTGGCGGAGGAACTCGGGCACCTGCCTCTGGCCCTCGCTCAGGCAGGGGCCTTCCTCCGGGAAACCGGCATCGGCTTCGCCGCGTACCGGGACAAGCTGGCCCGGCAGCCCGACACCGTACTGGGCGACGGCGCCGGCGGTGCGGACCGGATCATCGCCCGGATCTGGCGGACCAGTCTCGAGTCGATCCGAGGCGTTCACCCCTCGGCCGTCCCTCTCCTGAACACCCTGGCCTGGTACGCCCCAGAGCCCGTGCCGCGCGAGGTGATCGACCGTCTTGGGCAGCGCCTCCAGGACGTCGAACCCTCGCTTGCCGCACTCGCGGCCTACCACTTGGTCGCCCCCGACCCCGAGGGCCCGACCCTGCACCGGCTCGTCCGACAGACCCTCCAGCATGCCGATCCGGCCGAGGTGCCCGAAGCCCGAGACCTGGCCGAAGCCGCGTTGGCCGCCGAACTCTCAGGCGCATCCGCCGAGTACGTACGACGGATGCTGGTGCACATCCAGGCGCTCGCTGAGACGGGGCCTGCCGCCGGCCCGGACACGTTGGCCGTCGAGATGTACCGGCGCGGAACCGATGAACTCCTGGCCCGGGAACAGCACGTTCTGGCGATCCCTCTGATGGCACAGGCCGTCGACGGCAGCACGCGGCTGTTCGGTGTGGACCACGGGACCACGCTCGACGATCGGGACCGCCTGGCCGAGCTGCATGCGAAGGCGGGCGATCCGGCCCGCGCGGTGAAGCTGTGTCAGGACGTCTATCTCGACCGCGTCCAGTCCCACGATCAGGATGCCGCAGAGACCGTCACCGCCCGGGAACGGCTGGCGTACGCGTACCGCAAGGCCGGCGAGGTCACCAAGGCCGTGCAGGAACTGACCGCCGTCGTCGCCGACCGCCGCCGGATCCAGGGCGAGGCACACCCGGACACGCTCACCAGCCGCAACAACCTGGCCTACGCGCTGCAGACGGCAGGCCGGTACGAGGCCGCCGTCGAGGAGTTCCGGGCCGTCGTGGCCGACCGCGAACGCCTGCTGGGAGCACCCCACAAGGACACGCTCGCCAGCCGCACCAACCTCGCCTACGCCCACCTGCAGGCCGGTGATCACCGCACCGCGCTGAGCCTCTATGAGCAGGCGATCACGGACCGTCGGCGTAAGCACGGTCCGGACCACCCCGACACGATGACCAGCCGCGGCTGGCTGGCCTCCGCCCACCAGGCGGCCGGTGATCCGCGCATGGCGGTCGCCCTGTACCGGGACGTGGTCGCCGACCGGACGCGAGTGCAGGGCGCGGACCATCCGGATACCCTGCGCAGCCGCCACGATCTGGGCTGGGCCCTGTCCAACGCGGCTGGGCCGGATGCGGCGCTGCGGGAGTTCGAGGCGCTGGCGGCGGACAGCGCCCGTGCTCAGGGGCCCGACCATCCCGCCACGCTCCACTACCGCCGTGACGTAGCGGAGACTCACCAGGACCGGCGGGACTACGTGCGGGCGGCCGCCGCCTACGAGGCGGTGATCGCCGATTACACCAGGGTCCGGGACAAGGACCACCAGGACACTCTGTGGGCTCGCGGCGCGCTGGCCTACACGTGGCAGCTCGCGGGGGACCATCGGCGCTCGATACGGGAGCGCCAGGCCCTGGTCGGGGACCGAAGGCGGGCGCAGAGCGACCGGCATCCGGCAACGCTCGCCGCCCGGGCCAACCTGGCCTTCGCCCATCGTGCGGCGTCCGAGTTCCCGACCTCGATCGGGCTCTACGAGGACGTGCTGCGGGATCGCAGCGATGTCCTGGGTCCCGAGCATCCTGAGGTCTTCGCCACCCGTGAAGCCCTGGCCCGCACCGTGCAGTGGTCCGGCGACCACGGCCGTGCGGTCCGGGAACTGGAAGCGCTGCGCGTGGACATGCAGAGGTTGCTGGGCCCTGACAACACGCGGGCGTTCGGCGTGCGGCTCGCTCTGGCCCGGGTGTTCGCCGAGGAGGACCGCCTGGCAGAGGCCCTGGACCTCTACGAACCCCTGGCCCAGGACTACGAGCGGCTCTGCGGGCCCGACCACCCCATGGCTCTTCTTGTACGGCTGTGGATAGGCGCGGCTCACCGTGAGGCCGCACGCTTCGATCAGGCGGGCGAGGTGTTCGACGCGCTGATCGCCGACCACACCCGCATCCAGGGGCCGGACCATCCGGACACGCTCAACGTCAGGAGCTGGCGAGCCTGGGTCTTCCGGTCCGCCGAGCAGAACGAGCAGGCGCAAGCGGTGTACCAGGATCTGATCGAGGACCACACCCGGCTCCGGGGCCCGAGCGCCCCGGACACCCTGCATGCGCGCAACGGGCTGGCGCTGGCCCGGCTGGGCGACCACGACCACGCCGGCGCGATCGCCGGCTTCACCGCGCTTCTCGGCGACCACCGCAGGCTGCTGGGGGACGACGCCCCGGACACCCTGGTCATGCTGGAGAACCTTGCGGAAGCCTGCTCGGCCGACGGGCAGCATGACCGCGCCATCGCTTCGTACGAAGAGGCCATCGAAGCGTGGACCCGCAGATGGGGCGCTGAACATCCGCGTACCCTCCGCTCGCGGCGGAACTGAGCGATGGCTCAGCGAGCGGCGGGTCGGCACCAGTCGTCGCTCGACAGGCTGGAGGCCCTGGCCGAAGAACGCGAGCGCGCGGACGGGCCCGATCACCGTACTTCTGGTGCCACGGCCACTTCGTGCACACCGGAGCTTCCAGCCAGGTCCTGGCCGTACGGCTCTCCGACGCCGAGGACATCGACGGTCCCGTGGTGAAGCGCAAGCGGCGCTCGTACATCCGGAGCCCACAGTCCCGTTTCAAGCCCTTCGTGTTGCTGAACGCCTGCCATTCGGCCAAGGCCGCCGAACCGGGGCGACTGAAGCACCTCGGGCAGGAACTCATCGACCAGGGCGCCGACGGCGTCATGGCACCGCAGATCGAGATTCCACAGGTCTTCGCGACCGAATACGCGTACGCCTTTCTGGACCGCTATCTGACAGGCGGGTACACGGCGGGCGAGATAGGCCAGTGGCTCGTACGGCACTTCGCCCGGGAGCTGAACAACCCGCTCGCCCTCGCCTACTCGCTGAACTGCGGCATCAATACCCGTCTGGACCTCGTCTCATGACCGCGTCCCGCAAGCGGAAGCCCGATCCCCGACGGCAGGGAATCGCTCCGCCGGCCGAGATCGAACTCAATGAGCAGGGCCGCCTGATACTGCCCGGCAGCGACACACCGGTGCCGGTCGACCGTGCCGCAGATCACCTGGCGCGCGGACTGAGCATCCCCGACTGGGCCACCGACATCCATGTGTACGTCCATGGCTGGCAGACCAAGGCGAGCCGGGCGACCAGCGCCGCCGTACAACTGCTGGAGCAGGCCGTCGAACTGTACGAGTCGGCCCCGGACCGCTACCCGGCTCTGAACTCCGGATACCGCCCGTGGTGCGTCGTGGTCCGGTGGCCGTCCTCCAGCCTTCCCGGAAGGAAGGGCTACGAACGGATCAGGGACCGTGCGCATGCCATGAGTGCCGAAGGGCAGGGGCATGCCCCCTACGTCATCGGGCACTTGCTGGGCTACCTGGATGCCGAACGGGGCGACCCTTCGGGCCCTGCGGTCCTGTCCAACCGGGCCGGCCAGTACCTGCACCTGATGGGCCACTCCTTCGGCGGCCGGTTCCTGTGCGAGGCGGTGCAGCGGGCGGCCGAGGAGCCGCCGGTGCTCGGCTGGAGCACGCCGTTCGACCCACGTCGCCCCTTCACCGTCGACAGCATGCTGATCTTCCAGATGGCGGCACCTCGCGATGCGTTCCTCCGCCGGTTCGACACGCTGTTCCCGACAGCCACGCGCCCCGGCGCCCCGATACGCGGCCCGATAGCCCTCACCCACTCCCGTTGGGACCGCGCCACCGGATTCTGGCACCTGCGCGCAGAGAAGACGCCAGGGATAGGCCACTCCGGTGCCGGGGCGGCCCCGGTGCCCCAGTTCTCCACACGCCTGCTGCCCACCGGCACCGACTATCCGCAGGAGGTCCTGGACCACCGACTGGTCAACATCGACGCCGACTGGCTCTACCGCGGCAGCTGCTTCCACCCCTCGGGCGCCCACTCCGACTTTCTCCGTCCGGAATCCGCTCATCTCCTGCTGACCCTGGCGGATCGCTCCCGTTGATCGGGTGCAGGCGTGCGCAGGGTGGCTTCGGGGGCCGGGGCGACAGGATCAAGGCTTCCCGAGACCTCGGTCATACCCCGGATCGTCCGATTCGACGAGTGGCGGCTCGCCCTTCATGTGGGCAGGTGCCAGGGCCCGGAGAGCGTGGTAGCCGATGACGACGATCAGCGTGCCCAAAGCGATGCCGCTGAGCTCGAAGTTGTCGGTGAGTGTCAGGCTGACATTGCCGATTCCCACGATGAGTCCCGCAGCCACGGGCACGAGGTGGAGCGGATTGGACAGGTCGACGCGGGAGCGGACCCAGATCTGGGCGCCCAGCAGGCCGATCATGCCGTAGAGGATGACGGTGATCCCGCCGAGAACTCCGCCAGGAATGGCGGCCACGACCGCACCGAACTTGGGACAGAGGCCGAACAGGATTGCGAAGCCTGCGGCGCACCAGTAGGCAGCGGTCGAGTAGACGCGGGTAGCCGCCATGACACCGATGTTCTCGGCGTACGTGGTCGTGGCGGGCCCGCCGACCGATGTCGACAGCACGGTGGCTGCGCCGTCGGCCATGATCGCCGTGCCGAGCTTGTCGTCCAGCGGATCGCCCGTCATCTCGCCCACGGCCTTGACGTGCCCGGCGTTCTCCGCGATGAGCGCGATGACGACGGGCAGGGCGACAAGAACCGCGGAGAGGGAGAAGCTCGGGGCATGGAAGGCGGGAAGGCCGATCCAGTCTGCCTTGGCCACCCCTGAGAGGTCGAGGCGCCAGTGGTCGACCGATTCCGTTCCTCCCGCAGGGGAGTGGATCTTACCGAAGGCCCGGTCGAGCACCCACGAGATCAGGTAGCCGAAGGCCAGGCCGAGGAAGATCGCGATGCGGGACCAGAAGCCACGCAGCACGACGAGAGCAAAACCTGTGAAGAGCATGGTGAGCAGCGCGGTCCACTGATCCTGCGGCCAGTAGGTGCCGGCCGTCACGGGCGCCAGGTTGAACCCGATCAGCATGACCACCGCACCGGTGACCACCGGCGGCAGGACGGCGTGGATGATGCGGGCGCCCAGAGCGCGAACGACTGCCCCGCACAGGAAGAGGACCGCGCCGACAACGAGCAGAGCGCCCGTGAGCGTTGCCGCGTCGCCGCCCTGAGTCTTGATGACGGCGGCCACGCCGATGAACGACAGGCTGCTGCCGAGATAGCTGGGGATACGGCCGCGGGTGATCAGCAGGAAGAGGATGGTGGCCACACCGGAGGCCATGACGGCGAGGTTGGCATCCAGACCCATCAGAATCGGGGCGACGAAACAGGCCCCGATCATCGAGACCACGTGCTGCGCACCGAGGCCGGCCGTGCGCCCCCAGGTCAGCCGCTCATCCGGTCTGACGACTTCGCCCGGTGCGAGGCTTTTGCCGTCGCCGTGCAGCTTCCAGCCGAAGGCCGCCATGGTCTTGCTCCTTGATGTGTTGCTGGGGTGGTGCTGAGCTCCGCCGACCGGACCGCGGGCTCGACGGCCAGCGGAACATGCGGTTCAGGCGCATGCCGACAGGACTGGCCGTGAGGGTGGGGATTCGGCCCGCGTCGTCGAGTCCTCGTCGGGCTTGGCGCCACCGCGGAAAAGATCAGCGCCATGTTAGTGCCGGAAAGGCATGCCCTCTCGGCCGGGGACCGGCCCGCCGCACGTCAGGGACGCGGCTCGGCCGCGGCCCGGCTCGCGGCACCGGCGTCCGAGGACGCCACGGTCTTGCGGTCGCCGGCCCGCAGCACCCCGGCGCCGAGCACCAGCCCGAACGCCAGCACCGACACCACACCGAACGAGACGACCAGCGAGGTGGCCTCGGCCAGGGAGCCGATGGCCGACGGGGCGATGAGCCCCGAGGTGTACGTGATCGTGGCGACGCCGGCGATCGCCTGGCTCGGGTTCGGACCGCTGCGCCCGGCCGCCGCGAAGGCGAGCGGCACGACCACGGCGATGCCGAGCCCCATCAGCCCGAAACCGGACATCGCCAGGGCCGCGTTCGGGGCGGTGACCACCATGATCCCGCCGACCGTGGCCAGAACGCCGCCGGTCCGCACGGTCCGCACCGCACCGAAGCGGTCGACGATCCGGTCGCCGGCGATCCGGGCAATGGCCATGGTCAGGGCGAACGCGGTCGTCGAAGCGGCCGCGAGCCCTGCCGAACTGTCCAGTACGTCACGCAGGTAGACCGCCGACCAGTCCAGACTCGCGCCCTCGGCGAAGACCGCGCAGAAGCCGACCGCGCCGATGATCAGGGCCGACTTCGGCGGCAGGGCGAAGCGCGGCGGCGGCTCCTCGTCCGGTTCGCTGCGCAGGTCCAGTACCCGCTGACAGGCGATGAGGCCCAGGACGGTGAGGACCAGCGCGACGAGCGTGTGGTGCAGCCGTGCGTCGGCCCCCAGATGGGCGGCCACCGTGCCCGCCGCCGAACCGATGAGGGCGCCGACGCTCCACATCCCGTGCAGCCCGGACATGATCGACTTGTCGAGCCGGTTCTCCACCTCGACACCGAGCGCGTTCATCGCGACGTCCGACATTCCGGCGGACGCCCCGTAGACGAAGAGCGCCGCGCACAGCGTCAGCAGGTTCGGGGCCAGGGCGGGCAGGATCAGTGCCAGGGTCCACAGGGCCAGCAGCCCGCGCAGCGCGGTCCTGGCTCCGAAGCGGTGGCTGACCGTACCGGCGAGCGGCATCGCGAGCGAGGCGCCGATCGCGGGGAAGGCCAGGGCGATGCCGAGCTGTCCGGCGCTGACCCCGGCGTGGTCCTGGATCCAGGGAACCCGGGTGGCGAAGCTGCCGGTCACCGCGCCGTGCACGGTGAAGACAGCGGCGATGGCGTACCTGGCCCGACGCACCTCCTGTGTGCCGAAGCCCGTAGCCGTCGAATCCGTAGTCATACCGCCGTGCCCTCCCCTGGGAATGTCCGCGCGGTTCGAGACGCTCCCCGGCGCCCTTCTCCACGATGCGGGCAGTAAACTATCAGGAACCCTGCCTGATAAATAGACTGCCCGGTCCCGCCCGTGACAGTGATCTGGAAGGATCCCGGCATGCCCGCATCACCGAGCACCGCCCGGGCCATCAACGACCGGCTCGCCCTGCGCCTCCTCCAGCAGGACGGCCCGCTGACGGCCACCCAGTTGAAGACCCTGACCGGGCTGTCCCGGCCCACCGTCGCCGACCTGGTCGAACGGCTGCAGGGCGCGGGCCTCATCCAGGTGGTCGGCGAGACCGGGGCCGAGCGACGCGGCCCCAACGCCCGGCTCTACGGCATCGTCGCCGACCGGGCCCATCTCGCCGGACTCGACGTACGCACCGACAGCGTCGCCGTCGTCGTCGCCGACCTGCTGGGCGCGACCCTCGCCGAAGCGACCCTGCCCATCGGCAGCGACACCGCCGCCGACGACGCCGTCGAACGGGCCGTCGCCCTCCTGGAACGCACGGCGCGCGCAGCCGGAACGGCGCCCCTGCACAGCGTCGGCATCGGTGCCCCGGGCCTCATCGACCCGGTCACCGGTGAACTACGGGACACCACGGGCCTGCCCGCCTGGCACCGCCGGCTGGTCCGGGCGCTCCAGCAGCGTCTGCCGGCGACCGTGCTCGTCGAGAACGAGACCAATCTCGCCGCGGTCGCCGAACACCGGGTCGGAGCGGCCCGGGACCACGACACGTTCGTCCTGCTCTGGCTGGGCCACGGCGTGGGTGCGGCCGTCATGCTGGACGGAAAGTTGCGTCGCGGCGCCTCGGGCGGTGCGGGCGAGATCGGCTTTCTGCCGGTGCCCGGCACGATAGGGACCCCGTCCGCGGTCAACTGCGACGGCGGCTTCCACTCCCTGGTGGGCTCGGCGCCGCTCGTCGAACTGGCCACCGCCCACGGCATCACCGCACCGGCGGGAGGCCAGGAGCCCGGCGGCGCGGTCGCCGTGCGCGCGGCCCTGGCGGGGGAGGGCGACAGCGAGACCTTCCTGGACACCCTCGCCGACCGGCTCGCCCTCGGCGTCGCCGCCGTCGCCTCGGTGCTCGACCCGGGCTGCGTCCTGCTCTCGGGCGAGGTCGGCCATGCGGGCGGCGACGCGCTGGCCGCCCGGGTCGAGGAACGGCTGACCAAGCTGTCCCCGTTGCGCACCGAGGTCAGAGCCGGCCTGCTGGGCGGCACCGCGGTCCTGCGGGGCGCGGTGCTGACCGCCCGTGAGGCGGCCCAGGACGCGTTGTTCACCCCGGTGGCGTGAGGGGCCCTTGGGCGGGCGGCCGGTGAGGGTGCCCGGGGCGCGGGGCCCTCTGCTGTTGCCCCTTTCCGGGGCGGGGGGTTCCGTCCTCAATCGCCGGACGGGCTTGAGATGCGCGGGTCGCCCGTGGGGTGCGCCTCTGTCCGGCGGGTGGGGGTGGGGGCCCTCCGGGGAGATCTCCTCGGAACTGGCGTGTTCACCCGGCTACGCGATCGACCCGGGTCGTACGCCATTTCCTGCGGGGACTCCCCTGCACGCCCCCACCCGGCATCAGTCGCGTGTGCACACCGGCGTGACGACTGTCGCAGACGCAAGACGGGCCGGTCCGGGGCCGTGCAGGGGAGTCCCCGCAGGACGACGCACATCGACCCGGGTCCTTCGCGTACCCGCGGAACGTGCGGCGTCCGAGGAGATCTCCCCGGAGGGGCCCCGGACCCCCACCACCGGAGCAGGCGTCCCGCACCCGGCGGGGCACCCGCACTACCCAAGCCCGTCCGGCGATTGAGGACGGAACCCCGCACCGGCGGGAACCCCGCACCGGCGGGAACCCCGCACCGGCGGGAACCCCGCACCGGCGGGAACCCGCACCGGCGGGAACCCGCACCCCGCAGGGAACCCGCACCGGCGGGAACCCCGCCTCCGTACCGCGTCAGCAGGCGCCGAGGTCCTGCCAGACACCCCATTCGCCGGTGGATCCGGGCGTCTCACCCTTCGTCCACCACTTGGCCTTCCACTGGTGCGCACCGTGGCTGACGGTTGCCCCGGCCCCGTAGGAGTCCGACGCGTTCCAGGCCGCCGCGGCGCACGTGCCGCCGGTCGGGTCCGGGCTCGGCCCGGTGGTGCCGGTCGGGTCCGGCGACGGTGTGCTGCCGCCCGGCTCGACGACGGTCGTACCGCGGGCCAGGTCGACGGCCAGCGCGTACGACTGCCCCCCGAACGTCACCGTCCAGTTGGACGGTGTGGACGTCGGCAGGTAGTAGACGAAGTCCACCTGCACCGAGGCGCCGGGCGCCAGGCTCTGCCAGGCGGGCAGCTTCAGCGAGACGCGGTTGTAGTCGCCCTTCAGCCCGCCGATGTTGTTCGCGGCGGTGTGGTCGCTGCGCACGATCGTGGTGCCGAAGCCGGACTGGTCCTTGGCGTTGGCGGGTGCCGACGTCGCGTAGTCGAACTGGAACTCCGTACCGCCGGGCAGTGTCGCCTTCGTGTTGTTGGTGATCTTCAGCTTGGGGCTGATCGGGTAGTTGGAGTCACCCAGCGGGAACTGGTCGAAGGACACGTCGATGTCCAGCGCCTGCGTGGGCAGGCCGATGGTGGAGCGCTTCGCCCCGTACGGTCCCGCCGACTTGAAGGTGTCGTACATCGTGGAGGTGAGCGTGGAGCCCGGCTCGTACTGGCCCTTGGCCGCGTTCCAGCCGTAGTCGCCCGCGAGTTCCCAGATCATCGTGCCGCCGATGCCCTTGTCGGCCACGTAGTCCGCCTTGGCCTTCACCGACTGCTCGTCCTCGGTGGAGAGGAAGACCTTCTTCTCGGCGTTCCACAGCCACGGCGCGACGAGCGTCGAGTCGTAGTTGCGGACGTAGGTGCCGGTCAGCTTCGTGTCCGCGGCGAATCCGTAGTCCGTGACGTAGTCGCCGACGACGCCCTTCTCCAGGTTCTTCGCGTGCCACATCGGGTTGGAGCCGGCCGGCGCCTCCTTGCCCGCGGTGTCCTGGTCGTGCCAGAGGTTGTCGATGCCGACGGCACCGTCCCCGCACTTGGTCAGCCCCGCGCCGGCCGGACAGTCGGTGGAAGCCGCCTTGCCCCACAGGCCGTTGGTGCCGCCCTGCACGTTCTTGAAGCCGCGGGTGTAGTACGGCAGCCCGATGTTGATGCGCCCGGACGGCATCGAACCGCGGAAGTAGTGGTAGGCCCAGTCGGTGTTGAGATAGCCGGTCCCGCCGTACTGCGAGGTCGAGTAGACGCTCGCCTGGGCGAGTTCGGCGTCCTTGCCGTCGTCGAACAGGGCGGCGTTCGGGCCGACGTACTCGTTCCAGGCGCCGTGCAGGTCGTACGACATGATGTTGACGTAGTCCAGGTACTTCTGGACCTGGAAGGTCTCCATGCCGCGCAGCAGGTAGCCGGACGAGGGCGCGGCGACGCTGAGCAGGTAGTGCTTGCCGTCGGCTGCCGACGCGCGGTCGAGCTTCTCGCGCAGCGTCTTCATCAGCGCGGCGTAGCTCTTGACCAGACCGGCCCGGCGGGCGTTGGACAGGGTCCAGTCCAGCGGGTTGCCGGCGTCCTTCATGGTGGTCGGGTACTCGTAGTCGATGTCGACGCCGTTGAAGCCGTACTTCTTGATGAAGTCGACCGTCGAGTCGGCGAAGGTGTTGATCCCGGCCTGGTTGACCGAGCCGTCGGCGTTGGTCGCCATCGAGTAGAAGCCGCCGGAGTCGACCCGCTTGCCGCTGTCGTCGAAGTAGCCGCCGGTCTCGGCCCAGCCGCCCACCGACACCATCGTCTTCACGTTCGGGTGCTGCTTCTTGAACTTGTTGAGCAGGTTGAAATGGCCCTTGTAGGGGAGGCCCGGGTCCATTTCCGCACCGGCGACTCCCGGCCACGTCATACCGGTCGAGGCGTTGTCCGGCCCGTCGCCGCCGACCGAGATCTTGTTGGCGCCGTCGACGTGGGCGAACGCGTAGTTGAGGTGGGTGACCTTGTCCCACGGGATGTCGGAGGCGAGGTAGGCGGGCTTGCCGTCCTTGCCGGTCCGCCAGTTGGTGAAGTAGCCGATGACCCGCCGCGGGTGGTCGGCGCCCATCTTCTCGCGGCCCTCGGAGTCGTACACGGAGCAGTACGGGACGGCTACGCCCGGTGTCTCGTAGAGCCCGTCGGGGCGACAGGACTCCTGGTCGGCGGCTTGCGAGGGGGTTGCGGCGAGCGAGCCGATCAGCAGGGCGGCGACACTGGCGCCGGCTGCGAGCAGGGTGGCTCTCGCGCGAGTGGGGGACAGCACGTTCGGTTCCTCCTGGGGAGGTCGGCAGAACACAACTGACAAGGGGGTGGGTCGTGTTGGTTGCCGGGTGTGCGCACACCCGGAACCGCTCCTCGGAGGTGACGCAGAGATTAAGAGGACTAGACCAGTGCGTCAATAGGTCTGGACCAATAGGGTGCGAGTGTCCGAAAAGAGCCCTTGTCACGGCCTGTCTGTGAGCCACTCCACAGCGTTCGCCCGTATGGGTCATGGCCACTCGTGGCACACTGATCGTGTACCAGCAGCAGCGCACTCCGGGGTCGGTGCAATTCCGAACCGGCGGTTATAGTCCGCGACCCGTCCGCATCCAGCGGCCGGTTGACCAGGTGGGATTCCTGGACCGACGGTTAAAGTCCGGATGGGAGGCAGTGCGCGGCGGGCCGTTTCGCGGGTACGCCGCCGTCGGCGGATGGGTTTCGGGCGACCGATCCATCCGTTTTTCGGGCATTCGGCGTCTTCCTGTGCAACGTACCGCTTCATCTGTCGTCATCGACAGGCCCCGGAGTCCGTGCCCGAAGAGGCAGGAGGACCCGGTGGACACCGCAGCCGACACCACCGCCATGCGCCGAGCCGTCACGCTCGCCGCCCGCGGCCTCGGCTCCACCAGCCCCAATCCGGTCGTCGGATGCGTCGTCCTCGACGCGACGGGACACCCCGTCGGCGAGGGCTACCACCAGCGCGCCGGCGGGCCGCACGCCGAGATCCACGCCCTGCGCGCGGCCGGCGAGAAGGCCCGCGGCGGCACCGCCTACGTCACCCTCGAACCCTGCAACCACACCGGCCGCACCGGCCCCTGTGCCCAGGCGCTCGTCGAGGCCGGGATCGCCCGGGTCGTGTACGCGGTCGGCGACCCGAACCCGCAGGCCACCGGCGGTGCGGACACCCTGCGCGCCGCCGGGACCAAGGCCGAGCGGGGCCTGCTCGCGGAGGAGGCCGAAGCGGTCAACGCCGCCTGGCTGACCTCGGTGCGCCTCGGCCGCCCGCACGTCACCTGGAAGTACGCGGCGACCCTGGACGGCCGGATCGCGGCCGCCGACGCCACCAGCCGCTGGATCACCTCCGCGGAGTCCCGTGCCGACGTCCACCGCCTGCGTGCCGAGGCGGACGCGGTCGTGGTCGGCTCCGGCACCGCCCGCACCGACGACCCCCAGCTCGGGGTACGGGGTATCGACGGCGCCGTCCAGCCGCTGAGGGTGGTCGTCGACACCGCCGCCACCGCCGTACGGCCCGGTGCCCGGGTCCTCGACCCCACCGCACCCACCGTGATCGCGGTCGCCGACGACGCCGACGCCCGCCACCTCCCCGCCGAGTCCGTCCTGCGGCTGCCCCGCGCGGCGGGCGGCCCCGGGCTGGACCTTCCCGCACTGCTCGCCGCCCTCCACGGGCGCGGCGTCCGCTCCGTACTCCTCGAAGGCGGCCCGACCCTGGCCGGGGCCTTCGTCGCGGCGGGACTGGTCGACAAGGTCGTCGGCTACCTCGCCCCCGTGCTCCTCGGCGCCGGCCCCGCGGCCCTCGCCGACGCCGGAATCTCCACCATCGCCGAGGCGTTGCGCCTCGATGTGACCGAGACCGAACACATCGGCCCCGATCTGCGCATCACCGCCGTCCCCGGCCCCGCCCGGAAGGAAATCTGAGTGTTCACCGGAATTGTCGAAGAACTGGGTGAGGTCACCGCCGTCGAGAGGCTCGACGACGCCTCCCGATTCCGCCTGCGCGGCCCCGTCGTCACCGAGGGCGCCAAGCACGGTGACTCGATCGCCGTCAACGGTGTCTGCCTGACCGTCGTGGACCTCGGCGAGCACGAGTTCACCGCCGACGTGATGGCCGAGACGCTGAACCGCTCCAGCCTCGGCGCCCTGGCCACCGGCTCCCGGGTGAACCTGGAGCGCCCCATGGCGCTCGGCGGCCGGCTCGGTGGGCACATCGTCCAGGGGCACGTCGACGGCACGGGCCGCATCATCGAACGCAAGATCTCCGAGAACTGGGAGATCGTGAAGATCTCCCTCCCCGCGGACCTCACCCGGTACGTGGTGGAGAAGGGGTCGATCACCGTCGACGGAGTCAGCCTGACCGTCGTGGACGCCGGACCCGACTACTTCACCATCAGCCTCATCCCCACCACCCTCGCCCTGACCACGCTCGGCATCAAGGAGCCCGGCGACCCGGTCAACCTCGAGGTGGACGTCATCGCGAAGTACGTCGAGCGGCTGCTCGGCAACTCCGCGCAGGAGCCCGGGGAGACGGCGAAGTGAGCGCCCTGCACTGGCTGAACTCGGAGGCGTTCACCGTCTTCGACCAGCACATCATCTGGTCCGACATGATCGGCAACACGATCGGTCTGATCGCCCTGACCCTGGGCTGGCTCCGCTCGATCTGGACCTGGCCCGCCCAGCTCCTGTCCGGCGTCGTGCTGGTCGCCGCCAACGTCTCCGTCCATCAGGCGGGCAGCGTCGGCAAGCAGCTGGTCGTCATCGCCGTCGCGGTGTGGGGCTGGCAGCAGTGGACCCGGGGCCGGCAGCAGGCCCAGGACGGTTCCATCGCCGTACGGTTCGCCACCTGGCGCGAGCGCGGCTACCTGCTCGGCGGCGCCGCCCTCGGCACCCTCGCGGTCGGTGGCCTGTTCACCGCGTTCCCCTCGCTCTCGTGGAGCCCGTGGGCGGACGCGTACATATTCGCCGGCACGCTCGTGGCGATGCTCGCCCAGGCGCGCGGCATGGTCGAGTTCTGGTTCGCCTGGCTCCTCGTCGACCTGGTCGGCGTCCCGCTCAACTTCCACAGCGGGCTCGCCTTCTCCGGTCTCATCTACGTCGTCTACGGGGCCCTCGTCCTGTGGGGCATGCGCGACTGGTGGCTGCGTACGCGGACACCCGCTCTGGAAGGAGCCACGGCATGACTGCCCAGCCCACCTGGTTGCACCGCGATCACGACGCACCCGTCGAGGACCTCTCCCTCGACCCCGTCGAGCAGGCCATCCGTGACATCGCCGCAGGCCGGCCCGTCGTGGTCGTCGACGACGAGGACCGGGAGAACGAGGGCGACCTCGTCATCGCGGCCGAGAAGGCCACGCCCGAGATCGTCGCCTTCATGATGAGCGAGTGCCGCGGACTCATCTGCGCGCCCATGGAGAACGACGAGCTGGAACGGCTCGAACTGCCGCAGATGGTCGTGCACAACACCGAGTCGATGAAGACCGCCTTCACCGTCTCCGTCGACGCCTCGGCCGCACACGGCGTGAGCACCGGCATCTCCGCCGCCGACCGGGCCGCCACGCTCCGGCTGCTCGCGGGCGGCACGGCAGGACCGGGCGACTTCGTGCGCCCCGGCCACATCTTCCCGCTGCGCGCCCGCTCCGGCGGGGTCCTCGTGCGCAACGGCCACACCGAGGCCGCCGTCGACCTCGCCCGGCTGGCCGGACTGCGGCCCGCCGGGGCCATCGTCGAGATCGCCGGGGAGGACGGCGTCATGCTGCGCCTGCCCCAGTTGGTGCCGTTCGCCCGCAAGCACGGACTGACGATCATCTCCATCGAGGACCTGATCGCGTACCGCCGTACCTCCGAGCCCACCGTCCGCCGTGAGGCCGAGGTGCGGCTGCCGACCGACTTCGGCGCGTTCACCGCGTACGGCTACCGCTCCACCGTGGACGGCGTCGAGCACGTCGCCCTGGTCCACGGCGACATCGGGACCGGCGAGGACGTTCTCGTCCGGGTCCACTCCGAGTGCCTGACCGGCGACATCTTCCGGTCCCAGCGCTGCGACTGCGGCCCCCAGCTGCAGGCCTCGATGCGGCGCATCACGGAGGAGGGCCGCGGCGTCGTGGTCTATCTGCGCGGCCACGAGGGCCGCGGCATCGGACTGCTGTCCAAGCTGCGCGCGTACGAACTCCAGGAGCGCGGCGTCGACACCCTCGACGCCAACCTGGAGCTCGGCCTGCCCGCCGACGCCCGGGACTACGCGGCCGGCGCCCAGATCCTCAAGGACCTCGGCGTCCACAGCCTTCGGCTCATGACGAACAACCCGGAGAAGACCGCCGCCGTCCTGCGGCACGGCCTGGCCGTCACCGGCCGGGAGCCGATGCCCGTCCAGGCGGGCGAGCACAACCTGCGCTACCTGCGCACCAAGCGCGACCGCATGGGGCACGACCTGCCCTGGCTCGACGCCGCCACCGCGTCGACCTGCGGCAACCAGTAACACACCAGCACATATCCGGAACGAAGTAGGAGAGACATGAGCGGCAAGGGCGCACCCGAACTGTCCGTACGCAACTGCGGTGACCTGCGCGTCGCCGTCGTCGCGGCGCAGTGGCACGAGAAGGTGATGGACGGACTCGTCGACGGTGCACTGCGCGCGCTGCACGAGCTGGGCATCGACGAGCCGACCCTGCTGCGGGTCCCCGGCAGCTTCGAGCTCCCGGTCGTCGCGAAGGTGCTGGCCGGCCGCGGTTACGACGCGATCGTCGCCCTCGGCGTGATCATTCGCGGAGGCACCCCGCACTTCGAATACGTGTCCCACGGTGTCACCCTCGGCCTCACCCAGGTCGCCGTGGACACCGGTGTCCCCGTCGGCTTCGGTGTCCTCACCTGCGACACGGAGGAGCAGGCACTCGACCGGGCCGGCCTGGACGGGTCCAACGAGGACAAGGGGCACGAAGCGGTCACCGCCGCCGTGGCCACCGCCACCACACTGCGCTCGGTCAGCGAACCCTGGCGCTGAGTGCGGGTCCGGGACCCCGTATTCTTAAGGACATCATGGCGAACAAAACCTTCGAAGAGCTCTTCGCCGAGCTGCAGCTCAAGGCCGCCAACGGCGACCCCTCCACCTCCCGTACCGCCGAACTGGTGGACAAGGGCGTGCATGCCATCGGCAAGAAGGTCGTCGAGGAGGCCGCCGAAGTCTGGATGGCCGCCGAGCACGAGAGCAAGGACGCAGCCGCCGAGGAGATCTCGCAACTGCTCTACCACGTCCAGGTGATGATGGTCGCGCGCGGAATCTCCCTCGACGACGTCTACGCCCACCTCTGAGCACGACCTCCTCACCCGCCCGACGTTCCCGACCTCTTTCGCAAAGGAAACCCGACCTCATGCTGCGCATCGCCGTCCCCAACAAGGGTGCTATCTCCGGGCCTGCGATGGCGATGCTCCATGAGGCGGGCTACAAGCAGCGCAAGGAGTCCAAGGAGCTCGTCCTCGTCGACCCCGAGAACCAGGTCGAGTTCTTCTACCTGCGCCCGCGCGACATCGCGATCTACGTGAGCTCGGGCCGCCTCGACATCGGCATCACCGGCCGCGACCTGCTGCTGGACTCCGGTGCCGACGCCGAGGAGATCCTCCAGCTCGGCTTCGCCCGCTCCACCTTCCGCTACGCCACCAAGCCCGGCACCGCCGCCGGGCCCCAGGACTTCGACGGCATGACGATCGCCACCTCCTACGAGGGCATCGTCGCCAAGCACCTGGCCGACACCGGCGTCAACGCCTCCGTCGTCCACCTCGACGGTGCCGTCGAGACCGCCATCGAGCTCGGCGTCGCCCAGATCATCGCCGACGTCGTCGAGACCGGCACCAGCATGCGCAACGCCGGACTCGAAGTCATCGGTGAGCCGATCATGAAGTCGGAAGCGGTCGTCATCCGCCGCACCGGCGCCGCCGTCGACGATCCCAAGGTCCAGCAGTTCCTGCGCCGCCTCCAGGGCGTCCTGGTGGCCCGCAGCTACGTGATGATGGACTACGACTGCCGCGTCGAGCACCTGGAACGCGCCGTGGCCCTCACCCCGGGCCTGGAGTCGCCGACCATCTCCCCGCTGCACCACGAGGGCTGGGTCGCCGTCCGCTCCATGGTCGCCTCCAAGGAGGCGCAGCGGATCATGGACGACCTGTACGACCTCGGCGCCCGCGCCATCCTCACCACGGCCATCCACGCCTGCCGCCTCTGACGGCGGGACACGGAAGAAGACCATGCCAGCCCCCGCACTCCCCGCCCTTCCGGTCACCTTCCGGCCCACCCGGACCCGGGTGGTCCTGCTGACCGTCGGGGCGGCGATGTTCGCCGTCATCACCGCCGTCGCCTTCACCCTGGAACAGCTCAGCGGGGGAGAGCGGGTCAGCTTCGTCTTCACCGCGCTGCTCTTCTTCGGCGTCCTGGCGCTGCTCAGCCGCCCCCGGATCGTGGCGGACGACAGCGGGGTGACGGTCGTCAACCTCACCCGTACCAGGCGGCTGTCCTGGGCGGAGATCGTGCGCGTCAACCTGCGCGCCGGCGACCCGTGGGTCTTCCTCGACCTCAGCGACGGGACCAGCATGCCCGCTCTCGGCATCCAGCCCGGAATCGCCAAGGAGCAGGCCATCCGCGACGCCCGAACGCTCCGCGCCCTCGCCGAGAACCACGGCACCGGCACGGACAACCGCTGAGCCCCCTGCCTCGTACGGCCTCTCGTTGATTACTCTGGAGGGCGGCGGCGCCCTGTGCGCCCCGCCCCGCACCAGAGGCCTCCGAGGCCCGCGGGGCTTTCCTGCGACCCAAGGAGTGACTCCCTCCAGCAATGGACGGATCGTCCGGTAGTACCTGCGCCGCCCCTTCTGCGGAGGCGGCGGTATGACCACCCCCCTGCTGCTTCTCGGTGCGGCATTCCTTCTCATCCTCGCCAACGGATTCTTCGTGGCAGCCGAATTCGGGCTCGTCACCGTGGAACGGGCGGACGCCGAGCGCGCCGCCGCCGAGGGCGACCGACGGGCCCGAACCGTCGTCGACGCCCTGCGTGAACTCTCCTTCCAGCTCTCCGGCACCCAGCTCGGCATCACGATCACCTCACTGGTGGTCGGCATGCTCGCCGAGCCGGCGCTCGCCCAGCTGCTGGAGGGCCCGCTCTCCGTGACCGGTCTGCCCGACGGTGCCGTCCCCGGCATCAGCGTGGTCATCGGCATGCTGCTCGCGGCCGCCGTCCAGATGGTCATCGGCGAGCTCGTGCCGAAGAACTGGGCGGTCTCCAAGCCGCTCCAGGTCGCACGGTTCGTCGCCGGGCCCCAGCAGGGGTTCACCCGGGTCTTCCGCCCGGTGATCGGCCTGCTGAACACCGCCGCCAACCGGCTGGTGCGGCTCTTCGGAGTCGAACCGACCGATGAGCTGGCATCCGCCCGCACACCGGGAGAGCTGGTCTCCCTCGCGCGGCACTCGGCGGAGGCCGGCACCCTCGAACAGGACACCGCGGACCTCTTCGTACGGACGCTGTCGCTCGCCGGGCTCACCGCCCAGCACGTGATGACCCCGCGCGTGAAGGTCAGCGCCCTCCAGTCCTCCGCGACCGCGCAGGACGTCCTCAACCTCACCCGCGCCACCGGCCTGTCCCGCTTTCCCGTCTACCGGGAGCGCATCGACGAGGTCGTCGGCATGATCCACCTCAAGGACGCGCTCGCCGTCCCCGCCCGGGACCGCCTGCGTACCCCCGCCGGCCGGATCGCCGTGCCGCCGCTCCTGGTGCCCGAGACCCTGCCCGTGGAGCAGCTGCTCCAGCGGCTGCGCAACGAGCAGCCGATCGCCGTCGTGGTCGACGAGTACGGCGGCACCGCCGGAGTCGTCACGCTGGAGGACATCATCGAGGAGCTCGTCGGCGAGGTGCGCGACGAGCACGACGCCGAAGGCGCCGACCGTCCCGAGCTGGCCGCCGCCGCCCCCGAGGACGGGCGCCCCGCCTGGGACGCCGAAGGCAGCTGCCGGGTACTGACCCTGCGCCGCATAGGCCTCGACGTACCCGACGGCCCCTACGAGACCGTCGCCGGACTGGTCGCCGACCTGCTGGGCCGGATCCCCGCCCCCGGCGACCGGACCGAACTGCCCGGCTGGCGGATCGCCGTCCGCCAGGTCGGCCACTACCGGGCCGAGAAGGTCCGCTTCGTGCGCCTGGCCGACTCACCCGCACCGGCCGCCGCGCCGCGGGCGTCCCGCCGGGTCCTGGAGGCAGCGCGATGAGCCTCGTCCAGTTGCTCTTCGCCGGACTTCTCGTCCTGGCGAACGGCTTCTTCGTGGGGGCGGAGTTCGCCCTCGTCTCGGTGCGCCGCAGCCAGATCGAACCCCTTGCGGCAGCCGGGTCGAGCCGGGCCCGCCAGGTGCTGTACGGCCTGGAGAACCTGCCGCAGATGATGGCGGCCGCCCAGTTCGGCATCACCATCTGCTCGCTGACCCTCGGTGCCGTCGCGGAACCGACCGTCGCCCGTCTGCTGGAGCCGGTCTTCCACGCGGCGCACCTGCCCGAGGGCATGATCCACCCGCTCGGCTTCGTGCTGGCGCTGGTCCTCGTCGTCTTCCTCCACCTCGTCATCGGCGAGATGGTCCCGAAGAACCTGGCGATGGCGGCTCCGGAGAAGACCTCGCTGTGGCTCAGCCCCGGCCTCGTCGGCTTCGCCCGGCTCTGCCGGCCGGTCACCTCGGCGCTGGGCGCTTGTGCCCGGCTGGTACTCCGGCTCTTCGGTGTCGAGCCGAAGGACGAGGTGGAGGCCGTCTTCACCAGCGAGCAGCTCAACCGCCTCGTCGAGGACTCCGGGCAGGCCGGACTCCTGGAGCCGGAGGCGCAGGAACGGCTGGAGGACGCCCTGGAGCTCGGCAGCAGGCCCGTCACCGATGTGCTCCTCCGCAGGGCGGCCCTGGTGACGGTGGACCCCTCCGTCACCCCGCGCCGGATCGAGGAGCTCACCGTACGGACCGGCTACTCGCGCTTCCCCGTCTGCGCGGAGGGCGGCGGCCCCTTCATGGGCTACCTGCACGTCAAGGACGTCCTCGACCTGGAGGACGGCGAGCGGGCCGTCCCGCAGCACGTGTGGCGCCCGATGGCCACCGTGCGGGCCGAGCTGCCCCTGGACGACGCCCTGACCGTGATGCGCCGCGCGGCGACGCATCTGGCCCAGGTCGCCGACGCGTCGGGCCGGATACTCGGCCTGGTCGCCATGGAGGACGTACTGGAAATGCTGGTCGGAGAGGTACGGGACCCGGCCCACCGGGTCTCGGAGCCGCGCCGCACCGAGGAGCGGCAGACCGGCTCGGACGAACTGTCCGCCCTGGTCGGCTAGCCCCTTTCGGCCGGATCGGACCGGCAGGAACCGCCTCACACCTCGGGCGGCTCCTGCCGGCCCCGGCCCACCGGTCCCCGTCCGGACAGCACCTCGCCGTAGGCCTGCATCAGGTCCGGCAGCCGCAGCGTCGCCAGATCGTCCCGCGTCGGCACCGTCGAGTACCCCGAGAGCCGCAGATCGCGGTAGGCGCAGCTCTTCTCGTACAGCGTGCGCAGAAAGCGGCCGTTGCCGAGCTCGTCGAGCCAGCCCTGGCCGACGACGTGGCCGCTGATGGACCGCAGCTCCTCCAGCGACTCCTCGTCCCAGGCGTCCCCGTTCTCGGCCGCCAGCACCTCACCGATGGAGGTGAGCTCCAGCGGCCGGTAGCTGGGGAAGTCCACCCGTGTGGTGAAGCGCGAGGAGAGCCCGGGGTTGGTCGACAACAGCCGGTCCATGCCCTCCGGATAGCCGGCCAGGATGACGACGAGATGGTCCCGGTTGTCCTCCGCGCGCTTGAGGAGGACCTGCAGAGCCTCGTCGCCGTACGCGTCGCCCTTGCTGTATCCGGTGTTGGAGAGGCTGTACGCCTCGTCGACGAAGAGCACCCCGCCGAGCGCCGAGTCGATCAGCTCGTTGGCCTTCACCGCCGTCTGCCCCAGGAACTCGCCCACCAGGTCCGCCCGCTGGGCCTCGACCAGATGGTCCCCGCCGAGCAGGCCCAGCGCGTAGAACACCCGGCCGAGGATCCGCGCCACCGTGGTCTTGCCGGTCCCGGACGGACCCGAGAAGACGAAATGCCGCTTCGGCGGCTGCACGGGCAGCCCCTGGCCCGCCCGCAGCCTTGCCATGTTCAGCTGCGCCGACAACGCCTTGACCTGCCGCTTCACCGGTTCCAGGCCGACCATCCGCTCCAGCTCCGCCAGCGCCTCGGCGAGCAGCACGGGGTCGCTCGGCCCGGCCGGGAACGACTGCGGCGCGGGCTGACCGGGGACCGCGGTCTTCTGCCGGGCCCCGCCCGGTGGCGGTGACACGTCGATGCCCGGCAGGTCCTGCGGTTCGACGCCGGGCCGCAGCTCCCTGCCGTCCACCAGATCGGTGCCCAGCAGTGAATCGCCGTCCGGCTGCGTCTCCGTGAACGTACCGTCGGCGCCCAGACCGGTCAGCGAGACGGCGGCCAGGCCGGATGCCTCCTCGGAGCCGTCCAGCCCGTCGTAGTCCGCGATCGCGGCCAGCCGCGCCGAGGTGTCCATGAACGCCGGGTCGATCCGGTGGACCGCCCGGTACAGGGGCAGCGCGGCAGCGCTGCGGCCGGTGCCCTCGTGCGCGCGTGCCAGCCAGTAGCGCAGCTCCTTGCGCTGGGGCTGTTCGCTGCGGCAGCGCATCAGCGCGGTGGACAACAGGGGTTCGGCCTGCCCGTACATCTCCAGCCGCACCCGCGCCATCCCGCCGAAGAGCCCTGCTTCGATGCCCAGCAGCGGATCGTCGATCAGGTGCTCCGTATGGCGTACGAGCTGCTCCCAGTCCTTGACGAGATAGGAACGGCAGGCGTGCAGGAAGCGGACCTGCGGATCGGCGTCCACCGGCGGCAGGCCGGCCAGTGCCCGGTCGAGATCCGGCACATGGCGGCCGTCCAGCCAGTGCGAGGCGTGCGCGAGCAGCAGGTCGCGCGGGCTCTCCAGCACCGGCTGCACCCACCAGCCCAGCCAGTACCAGGAATTGAGTGTGCGTCGGTAGCGCCCGCGCTGATCGCCGAAGCGGTCGCGGTGGCGGTACATGTGCAGCAGTGCCGTCGTCGTGTCGACCCTCAGCGCATGGAGGCCGAGCCAGGCGTCCGCCATGGTGGGATCGAGGCGCACCGCAGCTCTGAACTCCTCCTCGGCCTGCGGATACGCGCCCATCGTGTAGGCGTCCACGCCGCGCAGCCACGCGAGGTCGGCCGGGGCCTGTGCGCCCTGCGTGCCGATGTCCATCAGGTCCCCCACAAACCGTGCCCCCAGGATGTCCCGCCGCACGACAGCCCGCCGAGGCGCGCCGAATCACTGTGCCATGGACGGGAATTGACCGCACCGAGAGGCATCGTACCTGCGCAGGGAGTGTGCGACTAAGGGCGCCGCAGGCCGAAGACCGGACGTGACCCACGGTGAGCGGAATGGGGCGCGTGGGGCCGGAAGTCGGTGTCGGGCACAGAACGAAGCCCCCGATCACGGGGGAACAACCGGGGGCTTCGCGTCTGCGGGGGCTCCGAAAAGCCGCACATTGAGAACGTAAGACCTGTACCGCCCCCGGGTCAAGCAGAGTTGAGGCACTTCGGGTCCGATTTCCGACTGCTCAGTATGGCGGCGCAGGGTGATCACTTTGGGTGACGGAATGGTTCATTCCTGCTGCCGGAGGGGCTCACTCCAGCCACTCGTACCCCACAGGCAACTGGCGTACCAGAGCATCGGCCCAGGGGCGTGAGGGATCGGCCGAGAAATGAGCCGCTTCGGCCGCGGTCCAGCCGTCCCAGAAGGCGCTCAGGGCCGGCCCGTCCCGCCGTCGGCCCCGCTCCCAGGACTCCGCAGCCGGCAGGTCCATCCACAACAGATGGGCGAGAGCGGGGCGCAGGGCCCGCCGCCCCGCGCCGACACCCTCGATCAGCACCAGCGGGGCGGGCGCCAGCGTGCGCGGCGGCCCGAAGTCGCGCGCCGTCCAGTCGTACGGCGCGTACCGGGCGGTCTCGCCGCGCGACAGCGGGCCGGTCACCTGCTCCCGCAGCCGGCCGGTCCAGTCGAACAGTTCGTCGTGCGTGGCCAGATCGTCCAGATGCAGCACGGGGACGTCGCCGAGGGCCGCCGCGAGCCGGGCGGCGAAGGTGCTCTTGCCGGATCCCGCGTGGCCGTCGACGCCGATCAGCCGGACCGGCCCGCAGGACGGCGCCAGGGTGCGCAGCCGTGCGGCGAGGCGCGAGAGGTCGTTCATGGCGCCAGCCTACGAGCCGGTGGCCGGTGCGCGGCAGCCGCAGGTCACGCCAGTGGTCCACACCAATATTGGTTCTTCGGCACGAGCCGAATCGCTGGCCGAACCGGGGGACGACCGGCAATAGTTGGCGCACTGTCGTGCACCCGCCGCACCATTCCGCTTACGACCGGGGGTCTCGCCCATGCCCAGTCCGACCTCACGCAGAACCGTGCTCACCGCCGCGATCGCCGCAGCGGCCGGCGCCGGAGCGGTGTCGTCCGCCGCTTCCGCCTCGGCGGCGGCTCCCTCCCGTACCCGGCCCGACGCACCTTCGGCGGCCCCATCCGTGGACAACCGTTTCTGGACGACGTACACCGACTGGCGCTGCGGCTCCGGCGCCGGGACCCGTGCCGTCGCGGGCCGCCGCGCGGGCCTGGTCATCGGGCACCCGCTCGGCCGTACCGACTACACCGACCCGCACACCGGCACCACCGCGGCGTGGGAGTACGCCACCTGGACCTCGCCGGTCCACCGTTCCACCGTCCCGGCCACCGAGGTGATCGCGTCCTGGAACGCCGACACGCCCGCCGGCACCTGGATCCAGATCGAACTGCGCGGCGGCTACTCGGACGGTACGGAGACCCCCTGGTACGTCATGGGCCGCTGGGCCGCGGGCGACGGTGACATCCGCCGTACCTCCGTCGACGACCAGACCGACGGCAAGAGCTCCATCTGGACCGACACCTTCTCGGTCGACGACGCGACCGGCGGCCTGCGCCTGCTGTCCTACCGGCTGCGGCTGACCCTCTACCGAAGCCCGGGCACCCGTCTCACGCCCACGGTGTGGCGCATCGGCGCGATGGCGTCGGACATCCCCGACCGCTTCACCGTGCCCGCCTCCGTCCCCGGCCTCGCCCGGGAGCTGCCGGTGCCGCGCTACTCGCAGAACGTGCACGTGGGGCAGTACCCCGAGTACGACAACGGCGGTGAGGCGTGGTGCAGCCCCACCTCCTCGCAGATGATCATCGAGTACTGGGGGCGCAAGCCCTCCGCCGAGGACCTCGCCTGGGTCAAGCCGGAGCTGGAGGACCCGCAGGTCTGCCACGCGGCGCGCTTCACGTACGACAACCAGTACGAGGGCTGCGGGAACTGGCCCTTCAACGCCGCCTACGCGGCGACGTACGAGGACATGAACGCAGTGGTGACCCGGCTCGGCTCGCTGCGGGACCTGGAGACGCTGGTCGGGGCCGGCATCCCCGTCATAACGTCGCAGTCGTTCCTCAAGACGGAGCTGACCGGTGCGGGCTACGGCACCTCCGGCCACCTGATGACGGTGATCGGCTTCACCGAGGACGGCGACGTGATCGCCAACGACCCGGCGTCGCCGAGCAACGAGGCGGTGCGCCATGTCTATCTGCGGCACGAGTGGGAGACGATCTGGCTCCGCACCAAGCGGTACGACGCGAACGGACAGGTCAGAAGCGGTACGGGCGGGGTCTGTTACCTCTACTGGCCCGCCCGGCCGACAGCGGGCCAGCGCCGCGCGCTGCGGTCGCTGGGCCTGGTGTGAGCATCTGCGGCCCCTTGGCCTGACGACGGCCTCCTGCCGCTGCCCGGTGCGCGGACCGCGACCGGGGTGACCGGGCCGCCCGGGGCCCGGTCACCCGGGCAGGTGCTGCCCGACGGCGCGTTCCAGGACCGGCAGGCGCGCGCACGCGCGGCAGGCGCGGACCGAGCCGGCCATCCAGCCGTGCGAGGCGGCGGCCAGTGCGCCGGCGAGCGCTGTCAGCGGCCAGTTCGTGGCCAGGGCGGAGGCGGTGGCGAGGGCGAGTGCGGCGACGGCCATGGACACGCTGGCGGTCGTGCCCGCCCACCCCACCATGCGCGTACTGGCGTCGGCCGACGGATCGGCCGCTCCGGTCGCGCCGCCTCCGCCGCCGAGCAGGCTGGCCATGCTCACCGGTGTCTTCAACCTGCTGTGGACGGTCGTCGTGATCCTGATGATCGTCCGTCCCGGCTCCACGACGGGTGCGTGATGGGCGTGCGTACCCTGCGGGCCGCGGCCGCCGTCGAGGCCGTCTCCCTCCTTGTCCTGCTGGCCAACGTGTTCACCGTCCACGCCGAGCCGGTCACCTCGCTCTGCGGGCCGCTCCACGGCACGGCCTACCTCGTCGCCATCGCGATGACCTGGGTGGCCCCGGGCGCCGCTTCCTCGCGTGCCAGGTGGCTTGCCCCGACCCCGGGATTCGGTGCGATGTTCGCCCTGCGGCGCCTTCGCGGCGCAGCCGATGGAGCTGTCTGCGCGCCTGGGTAGCCGGTGTGGTGTCGGGCACAGGCGGCGTCCGCTGCCTGTACCCACCCGCCCGTCCGGCAGCCGCCCAGCGGCGGGCCGGGCGGCCGTCGGCATCCTCTGGCGCGGCCCTGCCGGTCCCGGGGCCGTGACGCAGATCTCTACCCCGGTGGCCCGTCGGGCTGGCACTGTGGTCGGGTCCTCGGGGGACAACGACTGCCGGCCGACCGAACGAGATGCCATGACCGCGACTTCCGCCGCAACCACCACCCATGCCCGCCGCCGCGCACGGACCGGCGGGCCCGACGACGGCTCCAAGCTGCTGGAGAACGTCCTGGGCTGGACGCTTGTCGTCGTCATCGCCATGTTCGTCACGCAGCTCGGCCTCATGTGACCCGCGTCCGGCCCCGGACGTGACGGAGGCGGGGAGCCCGCCCGGCTCCCCGCCTCGTCATGCCCGCCGCGACGACGTCAGTCGATCGCCTTGATCAGCTCGCCGTTCGTGGTGTCACCGCTGAGCTCCCAGAAGAAGGTGCCGCCGAGGCCCTGCTGGTTCTTGTACGCCATCTTGGTGCCGATGGTGGCCGGGGTGTCGTAGCTCCACCAGTTGGTGCCGCAGTGCGCGTACGCCGTACCGGCGACGGTGCCGGTCGTGGGGCAGCTGTTCTTGAGCACCTTGTAGTCCTCGATGCCCGCCTCGTACGTGCCGGGGGCCGCGCCGGTCGCCGTGCCGCCCGGCTCGTCCTGGGTGACGCCGGTCCAGCCGCGGCCGTAGAAGCCGATGCCGAGCAGCATCTTGGAGGCCGGGACGCCCTGTGCCTTCAGCTTGTCGATGGCCGCCTCGCTGTTGAAGCCCTCCTTCGGGATGCCCGTGTAGGACGTCAGCGGGGAGTGCGGGGCCGTCGGACCCTTCGCGTCCCAGGCGCCGAAGAAGTCGTACGTCATCGGGTTGTACCAGTCGACGTACTTCGACGCGCCGCCGTAGTCGACCGCGTCGAGCTTGCCGCCCTCGGAACCGTCCGCGCTGATCGCCGAGGTGACCAGGCTGTCCGCGCCGAACTCGGTGCGCAGTGCCGACAGCAGGTTGCCGTAGGCGTCACGGCCGCTGGTGTCGCAGGTCAGTCCGCAGGCGTTGGGGTACTCCCAGTCGATGTCGATGCCGTCGAAGACGTCGGCCCAGCGCGGATCCTCCACCAGGCTGTGGCAGGACTCGGCGAACGCGGCCGGGTTCTTGGCCGCCTCACCGAACCCGCCGGACCAGGTCCAGCCGCCGAACGACCAGATGATCTTGAGCTCAGGGTGCAGCTTCTTCAGCTTGCGCAGCTGGTTGAAGTTGCCGCGCAGTTCCTGGTCCCAGGTGTCCGCGACCCCGTCGACCGACTGGTCCGCCGTATAGGCCTTCTCGTAGTCGGCGTACGAGTCGCCGATCGTGCACTTACCGCCCTGGACGTTGCCGAAGGCGTAGTTGATGTGGGTGAGCTTGTCGGCCGAGCCGGAGGTCTCGATGTTCTTTACGTGGTAATTGCGCTGGTAGACACCCCAGTTGGTGAAGTATCCGACCACCTTGCTGCCGGCCGCTGTGGGGGCGGCCGGTGCTGCTGCCGGTACGGCGGCCTGCTGGGCGGCGGGGGCCGCTCCGGCGGACCCGGTGCCCGCGACGCCGAGCAGGGCGGCGCCCAGGGCGGCGGTACAGGCGGCGGCTGCGAGGGCCCGGAGGCGGGCCCGCGGGCGGTGAAGTCCGGTCATGGTTGCTCCTCGTGGGGGAGGGGACGTGCCAGTGGACGGCCGGCCTTCCGGCGTACGTGCAGATTTGGCATGAACGCGGAAAGTCGGTTCGCCGAAACCGTAGATGGACTAGACCAGTTGGGTCAATGGTTCGGACCAATTTCCGTGATCGTCCCGGCGGCCCGCACCGCTTTTCGGGCGTGTTCCGTCAACCGGTGACGGATACCGTCCGATCGGGCATACTCAACCCGCCACAGCCGCCTGCCTGCGCCTCTCGTAATCCGGGAGGGCAACATCGGCTGGGCAGCAGTGTTTTCCGGGCATCGTCCGGAGATCCCCCGGCGGCGCCGCTCACACCCCGCGCGTGCGACCGCCGCAACGCCCGACAGGGAGGAGAGCGCCGTCATGTCCGACCGTGCCCTGCAATCGGTGGAACGCCGTCTGCCCACCGAGGAGTCCAGGCAACTCGTCGCGCTCGTCCGCGACATCGCCCAGCGGGAGATCGTGCCGCGGGCCGCCGAGGAGGAGGACGCGGGCCGTTTCCCGCGCGAGATCTTCACCCTGCTCTCCGAGTCCGGCCTGCTCGGCCTGCCCTACGACTCCGCCCACGGCGGCGGGGACCAGCCGTACGAGGTCTACCTCCAGGTCCTCGAAGAACTCGCCGCCGCCCGGCTCACCGTCGGACTCGGCGTCAGCGTCCACTCCCTCGCCTGCCACGCGGTCGCCGGCTACGGCACCAAGGACCAGCAGGCCGACCACCTCCCGGCGATGCTCTCGGGAGGCCTGCTGGGCGCCTACTGCCTTTCGGAGCCCGCCTCGGGCTCCGACGCCGCCTCGCTGCGTACCAAGGCCGTACGGGACGGTGAGGACTGGGTCATCACCGGCACCAAGGCCTGGATCACCCACGGCGGCATCGCCGACTTCTACACGGTCCTGGCCCGCACCGGCGTCGACGGCCCCCGCGGCATCACCGCCTTCCTCGTCCCGGGCGACGCCACGGGCCTGAGCGCGGCCGTGCCCGAGAAGAAGATGGGGATGAAGGGCTCGCCCACCGCGCAGCTGCACTTCGACGGCGTGCGGGTCCCCGACGCGCGCCGGATCGGTGACGAGGGGCAGGGCTTCGCGATCGCCCTGTCCGCGCTCGACTCCGGCCGGCTGGGCATCGCCTCCTGTGCCATCGGCGTGGCGCAGGCCGCCATGAACGAGGCCGTCGCCTACGCCACCGGGCGCCGGCAGTTCGGCCGCCCCATCGCCGACTTCCAGGGGCTGCGTTTCATGCTCGCCGACATGGCCACCCAGATCGAGGCGGGCCGGGCGCTCTACCTGGAGGCGGCCCGGCTGCGCGACGCGGGAAGCCCCTTCTCGCGGCAGGCGGCCATGGCCAAGCTCTTCTGCACGGACGCCGCGATGCGGGTCAC
The DNA here is from genome assembly GCF_035917155.1 of Streptomyces sp. NBC_00385. Lineage (NCBI taxonomy): Bacteria > Bacillati > Actinomycetota > Actinomycetes > Kitasatosporales > Streptomycetaceae > Streptomyces > Streptomyces sp. NBC_00385. The sequence continues at coordinate 7,438,387 of NZ_CP107951.1, forward strand.
CATCGACGCCGTCCAGGTACTCGGCGGATACGGCTACACGCTGGACTTCCCCGTCGAGCGGCTGATGCGCGAGGCGAAGGTGCTGCAGATCGTCGAGGGCACCAACCAGATCCAGCGGATGGTCATCGCCCGCCACCTCGCGGGTCCTGAGACGCGCTGACCCGCAGCGGACGGTCCGCCCACACCGGCGTCGTCATGATCCGGTTCCACTCCTGGTCGTGGCGGCCCGGCAGCGTCCTGCCGGTGCTCTCCCAGTGCCGGAGCAGCGCCCGGTAGATGGGCGGATCGGTCGAGTGGGGCCCGGATCGCGGTGCCGGGCGGGGCGTCTGCGACGGCGCCGCCGGGGCAGGGGATTGCGGAACCGATTCTTCGGAGGCCGGAGCGGCGAGACGGCGACGACCGGGGCCGGCCGTGGAATGCAGCAGGGTCATGCCGGGCCAACGGTACGGAGCCGGGCCGGGTCACTGCCCGGCCGATTCGAGCGCCTGTTCGTCAGGTCCTCTCGGCGTGCCGCACCGGGCCGGAGCGGCTGCGGACCGCCCGCATCGCCGCGCTCCGGCCGGGGCGTGGTGCGGGCGGTCCGTCCCGGCGCCCTCGGGGTCCGACCGGTGGATCAGGGCGGACGGGCCCCAGGGCGCGGCGGTCTCAGGCGGCGTCGCGGCGCAGCTGGTGGGGCACCCGGAGCGGGTGCGAGCCGGCACCCCCGGCGTGCGAGAACGGCTGCATCCTCCAGTCGAGCCCCTGGGGGAGCGTCAGCAGCAGGGCCGTCTCCTGCTCCTGGGCCTCCGCCGACTCGTCGGCGGGCCGGGCCCCGGAGGCGGCGCGGCCGGTTCCGGCGCACACCGTCAGGACGAACGGGTTCCACGGAGTGGGGCACAGTGCGTGCTCCGGCAGTACGTCCTCGTCCGCCAGGAGCGCGATGGGCTGCGCACAGTCCGGGCAGACGACCCGGTACATCTCGAACGTGTCGTACGCGTCGGGAGCGGTGTCCTCGAAAGGATCAACAGGCTCCGGTTCGGTACGTCCGGTGAGCTTCAGGCTCTGCATGGGAAATTCCCCCCTCGGGTGGGCCGACAAGGCGCCGCGGCCTCGACCACAGCAAGCACTTCCCGTCGCACATACGCCGTAACCGTGAGGGCCCCGGCTACCGGTGCGTAAACCTGTGGCATTCGTCACATGCCGCTCGCAGGTGCCCTTCACCGCCCTCCACGGCTGTGCCTGGAGGGCCAGTGGCCATAGATTGATCCATATGGAGGAGCTGGACCGACAAATCGTGGAGTTGCTCGTCAAGGACGGGCGGATGAGCTACACCGACCTGGGCAAGGCCACCGGCCTGTCCACCTCGGCCGTTCATCAGCGCGTCCGCAGGCTGGAGCAGCGCGGGGTGATCCGGGGCTATGCCGCGGTCGTCGACCCCGAGGCCGTCGGGCTGCCCCTGACCGCGTTCATCTCGGTGAAGCCGTTCGACCCGAGTGCGCCGGACGACATCGCGGACCGGCTCGCCGGCGTCCCGGAACTGGAGGCCTGCCACAGCGTCGCGGGCGACGAGAACTACATTCTCAAGGTGCGGGTCGCGACCCCGCGGGAGCTGGAGCACCTGCTCACCCGGATCCGTACGCTCGCCGGCGTGTCCACCCGTACCACCGTCGTCCTCTCCACGGCCTACGAGGCGCGCCCGCCGCAGATCTGACGCGCGCCCGCCGCCGCGGGTCGCGGGTGGGGCCGAAAGGGGGGTCGCGCACGGCGCGGGCCCCGGCAGGCGGGAGACTGGTCCTCATGACCGAGAGCACCGCCCCCCAGAGCGAACACCGCACCGTGCTGCTGCGCGGTGGAGACGTCCACAGCCCCGCCGACCCCTTCGCGACCGCCATGGTGGTCGAACGGGGTCATGTCGCCTGGGTGGGTTCCGAAGGGGCCGCCGACGCCTTCGCGAGCGGCGTCGACGACGTGATCGACCTCGACGGGGCCCTGGTCACCCCCGCGTTCACCGACGCGCACGTCCACACCACGTCGACCGGTCTGGCCCTCACCGGCCTCGACCTCTCCGGCGCGGGCACCCTCACCGAGGCCCTCGGCCTCGTACGGTCGTACGTGGCGGCGCACCCCGCCGACCGGGTGGTCCTGGGGCACGGCTGGGACGCCACGCGCTGGCCCGAGCAGCGCCCGCCCACGCGCGGCGAGCTGGACGAGGCGGCGGGCGGGCGGGCGGTCTATCTGCCCCGGATCGACGTGCATTCGGCGGTCGTCACCACCGCGCTGCTCGATCTCGTCCCCCAGGCCGCCTCCCTGGCCGGCTACCGGCCCGACGCGCCGCTGACGGGCGCCGCACACCACGCCGTGCGCGCCGCCGCCCACGGCGCCGTCTCGCCGCGGCAGCGTGCCGACGCCCAGCGTGCCGCGCTGGCGCACGCGGCGTCCCTCGGAATCGGAACGGTCCACGAGTGCGGCGGCCCGGACATCTCCGACGAGGAGGACTTCACCGCGCTGCTGAAGCTGGCGGCCGGGGAGCCGGGGCCGCGCGTCTTCGGCTACTGGGCCGAACAGGTCGGCGGCGAGAAGGACGCCCGGCGCATCAGGGAGCTCGGGGCGGTGGGCGCGGCGGGAGACCTCTTCGTCGACGGGTCGCTCGGCTCCCACACCGCCTGCCTCCACGAGCCGTACGCCGACGCGCCGGTCGCGGGCGCCACCCATCTGGATGCCGGGCAGATCGCCGCCCATGTCGCGGCCTGTACCGAGGCCGGTCTCCAGGCAGGCTTCCACGCCATCGGCGACGCGGCGCTCACCGCCGTCGTCGACGGCGTCAGGGCGGCGGCCGGGAAGGTCGGCCTCGGCCGGGTCCGGGCCGCCAGGCACCGCATCGAGCACGCCGAGATGCTCACCCCCGAGACCGTCGCCGCGTTCGCCGAGCTGGGCCTCACCGCCTCGGTCCAGCCCGCCTTCGATGCCGCCTGGGGCGGTGAGGAGGGCATGTACGCCCGCAGGCTGGGCGCCGGGCGGGCGAGGACCCTCAACCCGTACGCGGCGCTCCTGCGGGCCGGTGTGCCCCTTGCGTTCGGCTCCGACAGCCCGGTGACCCCGCTGGACCCGTGGGGGACGGTGCGGGCCGCCGCGTTCCACCGGACGCCCGAGCACCGGATCTCGGTACGGGCGGGCTTCACCGCCCACACCAGGGGTGGCTGGAGGGCGGTCGGGCGAGACGACGCGGGCACCCTGGTGCCCGGCGCGCCGGCCGACTACGCGATCTGGCGCACCGAGGAGCTGGTGGTCCAGGCCCCGGACGACCGGGTGGCGCGCTGGTCGACGGACCCCCGGTCGGGCACGCCGGGTCTGCCCGACCTCAGCCCCGGTGCCGAACTCCCGGTCTGCCTGCGCACCGTTGTCTTCGGACAAACTGTCTACGTACGGCCGAACGAGTGACGTGCGGACATTTCGTACCGCCGATCGAAGGCGCCCCCGTTCTGCCACGACCTGGGGATCTTCGGGACTGACCAGGCAAGTTCGGTAAACGATGCAGGTCAGGCAACTATTGACAGAATGCGCCCACTGGCCGGTAGGTTCGGCCAGGTCCACCACAGGACGTCCGACCGGTTAAACCTCCACGCAGTCGTCGAACGCCGCTGGGTCATGGGGTGGTGTGCCGCACCGGCGCACCACCACTGACAGCCAGGTTCAGCGCCCGCGCCTCGGGGGCGAGGGACGGTTTAAGCCGGGCGGAGGGTGCGACCCGGGTGGGGCCCGGACGTTCAGTAGACAACGGCTCTAGGTCGACCCGCAGCCGGCGGGTCCCAGGTCGGCCCGAAGGGCGCCGGGCCCCGATCCGCAGTTCTGTCCGCACTTCCGTGCTTCTGTCCGCCGCCGTCCCCCACGCCGCCCGACCGGGTCGGTCTGTGCACGTGCCGCGCTCGATATGGTGTGCATCTGCGTACGGACTTAAGGGGCAGTAAGTGAACGACGGCGGTCAGAGGCGATACGGCCCGCTCGGCAGAGCATTGGTGATCATTCCGACCTACAACGAGGCCGAGAACATCAAGCCGATCGTCAGCCGGGTGCGCGCCGCCGTGCCGGAGGCTGACATCCTGGTCGCCGACGACAACAGTCCGGACGGCACCGGCAAGCTCGCCGATGAGATCGCCGCGACGGACGACCAGGTCCACGTCCTGCACCGCAAGGGCAAGGAGGGGCTCGGCGCCGCCTACCTCGCAGGTTTCCGCTGGGGCATGGACCACGACTACGGCGTTCTCGTCGAGATGGACGCCGACGGCTCCCACCAGCCCGAGGAACTGCCGCGCCTGCTCACCGCCCTCAAGGGCGCGGACCTGGTGCTCGGTTCCCGCTGGGTCCCCGGCGGGCGGGTGGTCAACTGGCCCAAGTCCCGCGAGATGATCTCCCGCGGCGGCAGCACGTACTCCCGGCTGATGCTCGGACTGCAGACGCGCGACGTCACCGGCGGCTACCGGGCGTTCCGCACCGAGACGCTGCAGGGCATCGGCCTGGACGAGGTCGCCTCGCAGGGCTACTGCTTCCAGGTCGACCTGGCCCGGCGCGCGATCGAGGCCGGCTTCCACGTCGTCGAGGTCCCGATCACCTTCGTGGACCGGGAGGTCGGTGACTCCAAGATGAGCCGCGACATCCTGGTCGAGGCGCTCTGGCGCGTGACCGCGTGGGGTGTCACCACGCGGACGAACCGGGTGCTCGGCCGCAAGAACACCTGACCCCGGATCCGGCCGGCCTCCGTCACCCCGCTTACCCCGTCCGGACGCCGGCCCAGGCACACTGGGGACATGACGACCGGCACACCGCCCCCGACCGCCCGCAAGCGCTCGCGCGCCCGGACCTTCGTACCTCTCGCCATCGCCGCCTGGGCGGTGCTGGAGATCTGGCTGCTCACCGTGGTGGCGGACGTGGCGGGCGGGTTCACCGTGCTGCTGCTCCTGGCCGCAGGGGTCGTTCTCGGAGCCGTGGTGATGAAGCGGGCCGGCCGCCGCGCCTTTCGCAACCTCACCGAGACGCTCCAGCAGATGCCGGGACAGCCGGGGGCCGGCGGTTCGTCGCCCGCCCCGTCGAGTACCCGGGGCAACGGCTTCCTGATGCTGGCCGGGCTCCTGATCATGATTCCGGGGATGATCTCGGACGTGGCCGGACTGCTGCTTCTGGTGCCGCCGGTCCGGTCGGCGCTCAGCGGGTACGCGGAGCGCTCACTGGAACGGCGGATGAGGGCGGCCGGTCCCGGCAGCCTCTCGGACGCCTTCCAGCAGGCCCGTATGCACCGTCCGGACGGAAAGGTCGTCCAGGGCGAGGTCATCCGCGAGGAACCCTCCCGCCCGGACGACACCCCGCGCCCGCCGCTGACGCCGTAACACTGCCCGGCAAGTGAGCCGGTCTCTCCCAAGCAGAGTCAGGCCACATCACGCTCGAGCAGAGTCCGGCCACATCACGCTCGGTGCGGCCATGTCAAGCACGCCCGGCGATCGAGGACATCAGCGGCGGCGGCCGACGAGGCGAGTCGAGCCCCAGGGGCCGGGCCACGCCCAAGGGGGCATCCATCCCGAGCCCCCGCAGCCGGCCGCCCAAGGGCACCGCGAAGAGCCGCGGGCCGCGACACACAAGGTGTCGCGGCCCGCGGCTCTGTCTCTATGCGTGCTACGCGGTCAAGCAGACTTCCTGCTGTCCCGCGGATGCACGGCGATATTCATGGCGCCGGAGCGCAGAACCGCCAGCCTCTCGGCCAGCACCTCTTCCAGCTCCTCGCGTGTGCGCCGCTCCATGAGCATGTCCCAGTGCGTACGCGCAGGCTTGCCCTTCTTCTCCTCGGGGCCATCCCCGTCCACCAGGAGTGCCTGGGCGCCACACGCCTTGCACTCCCACTCCGGCGGAATTTCCGCCTCTACCGAGAACGGCATCTCAAATCGATGTCCGTTCTGGCATGCGTACTCCACCGCCTGGCGCGGGGCCAGATCGATGCCGCGGTCCGTCTCGTAGCTGGTAACCACGAGTCGCGTGCCGCGGAGAGCTCGCTCACTCATGAATCGTGCCTCCCGGGCTTGTCGCCCACAGGACAAATGTCGCTGTCGTCGTCATCCGGTCAACGTCCGGTCGGCGGCAAAGATTCCCGTTGCCGGTCATGCGTCGCCCGTCGTGCCGCTGCTTTTTCAGGTTTGCGAGTGTTGAAGTACCCGCCAATGCCCGGTTTGTCACATCTGGCGGAAGTTGTCACCCAACGGTTTGGATTCTTCCACTCGCAGTAACGGTCCTCCGGGCAGGCCAAAGGCGTACACTACCGGCCTTTCACTTCAACGTCTAAATCCGTTCGGGAACCGGGTTACCGGCGGCCGCCACAGCCTGCCGTACCGGCACCCTCGCAAGCAGCACGGAACCGACCACGAAGAAGACCACCAACGAGATGATCGCATCCCGATAACTGCCGGTCAGCTGGTATGCGAGCCCGAACACCAGTGGCCCCAGCCAGCTCAGTCCGCGGTCGCTCATCTCGTACGCGGAGAAGTACTCCGCCTCCTTGCCGCGCGGCACCAGATGCGAGTAGAGGGACCGGGACAGCGCCTGGCTGCCGCCGAGGACCAGGCCGATCGCCGCGGCCAGCGCGTAGAAGAAGACAGGCGAGCCGGCGGGCAGGAAGTAGCCGGCGACGAGGATCAGCGTCCAGACCACGAGTGACCCGAGAATCGTGTGCTTCGCCCCGTACACCCGGGCCATGCGTCCCATGCCGAGCGCCCCGGCGACCGCCAGCACCTGGACCAGCAGCACGGCCGTGATCAGTGTCGTCTGGCTCAGGCCCAGTTCCTCGGAGCCGTATACGGACGCCTGGGAGATGACGGTCTGCACACCGTCGTTGTAGACGAGGTACGCCAGCAGGAAGGAGAGGGTGAGCGGGTGGCGGCGCATGTCGCGCAGGGTCGCCCTCAGCTGCCGCCAACCGGATCCGACCGGCTCGGCGCCGGCCCCCTTCGCGTTCCGGTCACGCAGCCGGCGCAGCGGAATGATGGTGAAGGCGCCCCACCACACACCGGCCGAGGCGAGGCAGATCCGCACGGCGTCCGACTCGGAGAGACCGAAGGAGTCGTGGCCCGTGTAGAGGACCAGGTTGAGGACGAGGACCAGCGCCCCCGACGTGTAGCCGAACGCCCAGCCGCGGGAGGAGACCGCGTCCCGTTCGTCGGGCTCCGCGATCTGCGGCAGATAGGCGTTGTAGAGCACCATCGACACGGAGATCGAGGCGTTGGCCACGATGAGCAGGAGGACACCGAGCAGATAGCGGTCCCCGTCCAGGAAGAACATCGCTGCCGTCGCGGTCGCACCCGTGTACGCCGCCGCCGCGAGCAGCGGCTTCTTGCGGCCCGTACGGTCGGCCGCCGCACCCACGATCGGCATCAGGATCACCGCGACGACGAGGGAGGCCGAGACCGCGTACGCGAACAGAGACCCGGCCCGGACCGGCACCCCGAGCGGATGGACGTATCCCTCGGCATCGGCGGCGGCCTTGGCGACCGACGTCAGATACGGCCCGAGGAACACCGTGAGGACGCTCGTCGAGTAGACGGAACAGGCGAAGTCGTAGAAGTACCAGCCACGCTGCTCGCGGCGCCGCTCGCCGGGGCCGTCCGGCCCGGCCGTCCCGTCCGCAGGCTCGGCGGTGTCCGCGGTCTCGGCGCTCATGCGCACCCCTCGTCTCTCCCCGTGAAGACGTCGCCGGCCCGCGTCAGGCCCAGGCCCCCCGCTCGCTCAGCACCGTACGCAGCGTCTCGATGTGATCGGTCATGATGCCATCCACTCCGAGGTCCAGGAGCGCGGTCATCCGCTCCGGTTCGTTGACCGTCCACACGTGCACCTGGAGTCCGCGCGCGTGCGCCTCCCGTACGAAGCGCCGGTCGACGACCCGGACACCGCCCTGGCTCTCCGGAACCTGTGCGCAGACCGCACCGGCGCGCAGGGCCGCCGGGATCCCGTACGAGCGCAGCCGCAGCCCCAGGACGCCCCGCACGCCGTAGGACGTGGCGAGCCGCGGGCCCGCGAGCCGGTGCGCCCGGGCCACCCGGGCCTCGGAGAAGGACCCGACGCACACCCGGTCCCAGGAGTCCGTACGGCGGATCAGCTCCACGAGCGGCACCAGGGCCGGCCCGGCCTTGATGTCCACGTTCCAGCGGGCCTCGGGGAACGCCTCCAGCAGCTCCTCGAACAGTGGCAGCGGCTCCTGCCCGGCCACCCGGGCCCGCCGTATCTCGCTCCACGGCAGCTCCGCTATCCGGCCCCGGGAGTCCGTGACCCGGTCCAGCGTGGGGTCGTGGAAGGCGACCAGCCGGCCGTCCGCCGAGGCGTGCACATCGGTCTCGAAGTACCGGTACCCGGCGTCGGCGGCCCGGCGGAACGCGGCCGCCGTGTTCTCGATCCCGTCCGCCGCCCCGCCCCGGTGGGCGAACGCGAGAGGGGCGGGGTGGTCCAGGTAGGGGTGGCGTACGGAAGTCACTGCGGCAGTATGGCCTGCCCGGGTGTCCGGGCGGCGACCGTGGTGCCACCGTCGTCCGTGATCGTGAAGAAGCGCAGGAAGAACTGGGCGAGCGGGCCGATGGCCAGGGCGTACAGGACCGTTCCCGCGCCGAGGGAGCCGCCGAGCAGGAACCCGGTGACCACGACCGCGATCTCGATCGCCGTGCGGACGAACCGGATCGACCGGCCGGTCCGCCGGTGCAGTCCGGTCATCAGCCCGTCGCGCGGCCCGGGACCGAACCGGGCGGCGATGTAGAGGCCTGTCGCCACACCGTTGAGGACGATCCCCGCCACCATCACCCCGGCCTGCGCCACGAGCCCGTGCACCTCGGGGACGAGGGCGAGCGTGCCGTCCATCGCGAGACCGACGGCGAAGACGTTCGAGACGGTGCCCAGGCCCGGCCGCTGCCGGAGCGGGATCCAGACCAGAAGCACGATCGCCCCGATGATGATCGAGACGACCCCGATGCTGATCCCGGTGCGCTCCGCGAGCCCCTGGTGCAGCACACCCCAGGGCTCCAGGCCGAGTCCGGCGACGACCAGGAGTGCCGAGCTCGCCCCGTACAGCGCCAGGCCCGCGTAGAGCTGGATCAGCCGGCGGGTGAGGTGAGCCCCGCGCGGAACGGCGGTGATGGACAAGTGGTGCCCCCTGGTGTGGTGGTGGTGGACTGCTGCATGTCACTCTGTGGCAGGGGATTGGCTGCCAACTATGGCCAATCAGAGGAAGGTGGACTGATTCTCATGGCGCAGTGGACTTCGGCCGTCGGTGCGGCGCAGCTCGCCCGGCAGCTCCACGCCCAGCAGCCCCGGCCCGCCGGCCCCGGCACCCGCAGGCCGCCCGCCTACCGTGCGCTCGCCGACGGCATCCGGCTGCTCGTCCTCGAAGGCCGGGTCCCGGTCGCCGCCCGCCTCCCCGCCGAGCGTGAACTCGCGCTGGCCCTCTCCGTCAGCCGTACGACGGTCGCCGCGGCCTACGAGGCGCTGCGGGCCGAGGGTTTCCTGGAGTCCCGGCGCGGAGCCGGCAGCTGGACGGCGGTTCCCGCGGGCAACCCGCTGCCCGCCCGCGGACTGGAACCACTGCCGCCCGAGGCGCTCGGATCGATGATCGACCTGGGCTGCGCCTCGCTGCCCGCCCCCGAGCCATGGCTCACCCGGGCCGTCCAGGGTGCCCTGGAGGAGCTGGCCCCCTACGCCCACACCCATGGCGACTATCCGGCCGGACTTCCCGCGCTGCGGCAGATGATCGCCGACCGGTACACCGCGAGCGGCATCCCGACGATGCCCGAACAGATCATGGTCACGACCGGGGCGATGGGCGCGATCGACGCGATCTGCCACCTCTTCGCCGGCCGCGGCGAACGGATCGCGGTGGAGTCCCCGAGCTACGCCAACATCCTCCAGCTGATGCGGGAGGCGGGCGCCCGCCTCGTGCCGGTGGCCATGGAGGAGGGGCTCGGCGGCTGGGACATGAACCGGTGGCGCCAGGTGCTGAGGGACGCGGCGCCCCGGCTCGCGTACGTCGTCGCGGACTTCCACAACCCCACCGGCGCCCTGGCCGACGAGGACCGCCGGCGCGCGCTGGTGGACGCCGCGCGTTCGGCCGGCACGGTCCTGGTGGTCGACGAGACGATGCACGAGCTGTATTTGGACGACGACGTGGACATGCCGCGCCGGGTCTGTGCCTTCGATCCCGCCGGCAGCACCGTCCTCACCGTCGGATCGGCCAGCAAGGCCTTCTGGGCGGGCATGCGCATCGGCTGGGTCCGTGCCGCCCCCGACGTGATCCGCAGCCTGGTGGCCGCCCGCGCCTATGCCGACATGGGGACCCCGGTCCTCGAACAGCTCGCCGTCAACTGGCTGATGCGGACCGGCGGCTGGGAGGAGGCTGTGCAGATCCGCCGGGAGCAGGCGCGGGACAACCGTGACGCGCTCGTCGCCGCGCTGCGCCGGGAGCTGCCTGACTGGGAGTTCGCCGTGCCGCGTGGCGGGCTGACCCTCTGGGTGCGTACCGGCGGGCTCTCCGGATCGCGGCTCGCGGTGGCCGGGGAGCGGGTCGGGGTGCGCGTGCCGTCCGGGCCCCGGTTCGGGGTCGACGGGGCCTTCGAGGGCTATGTGCGGCTGCCGTTCACGGTCGGCGGCCCGGTCGCGGACGAGGCGGCCCAGCGACTGGCCGCCGCCGCCCAGCTGGTCGGTTCGGGGGCGGGCGCGGGGGCGGAGGCGCCCCGGACGTTCGTCGCCTGAGCTGCCGCGGCACAGGACGAGGGCCCGCGATCCGTTGGTCCGCGGGCCCCTCGTCATGGCTGGGTCAGTCGCTGAGCGCCAGGCCCTCGACGGCGACGGACGCCGTCACGGTGTCCGCCATCACGGGTTCGGGCCTGCTCGCCTCGACGGCGGTGCGCCGCTCGGGAAGCAGGTCGAGCACCGCCTGGCGCTGCGCCTCGCTCGTCGCGTCGTCGTACGGATCGGGAGTGGCGGGCACCTGGATGCGCAGCACCTGGCCGGTGCCGAGCCGTGCGTACCCACGGCCGGGCGGGACGTCCGGAGTGGGGGTGGTGTGCGGCTCCAGACCGAGGACGGACTCGATCTGGCCCGGCGAGCAGTGGCCGAGCACGACCCGGGCCCTGGTGTGGGACCGGACGGTGTCGCTCAGGCCGTCCAGGCTGTCGAACTGCTCGGTCATCACCACGGTGACGTTGGCGGCCCTGCCATGGCGCAGGGGCACCTGGAGCAGCTCCTGCGGATCGGGGCCGCCGTCCGCGGCGGCGAGATGGCCGAGCACGCTCGGCCGGTCCAGCAGGATCCAGAGGGGCCGCCTGATGTCCTCGGGCGCGGCCTGACCGGACTGCCGGGCGCGGTTGGCCTCGATCAGCCGGCGCTCCGTCTCGCTGGCCGCCCACTCCAGGGTGGACAGCGCCCCTGCCAGTGCGCATTCGACGGCCAGGACGCCCTCACGGCCGGTGAAGCACGCGTACTCGCCGGTGCCGCTGCCCTCGACGATCAGGATGTCGCCGTGCTGGAGCGCCTGGAGGGCGATGGAGCGCATGAGTGTGGTGGTGCCGCTGCCGGGCTGTCCGGCGATCAGCAGATGCGGTTCGGTGGAGCGTGCGCCGGTCCGCCAGACGACGCCGGGCGCGTCGCGGGTCTCGTCGCCGTCGCTCACCGGCACGGTGCGCTGTACCGCGTCGTCGTCGGTGAACCCGAGGACCGTCTCGCCGGGGGCGGTGACGAAGCGCTGGGCGGTGAGGGTGGTGGGCAGGGCGTCGAGCACGTTCATGAGGAGCTGGTTGCCCTCCTCGTCCCAGCTGAAGAGGTACTCCCGGCCGCGGCCCGACTTGGCGTGCAGCAACTGTTCGATCCGGGCGCGGGAGGCGGCCTCGCTGTCGGTGAAGTAGGCGGGGTACGTCACACGGAGACTGCTGACCCGGCCGTCGCCGTCGAACTCGTACCCGCTGAAGACCTTGTCCCAGTCGCCGCCGTGGGTGAACAGCGGACCGGGGTCGTCGGCAGTCGAGAAGTACGGCACGAGGGCCTCGTACAGAGCCTGCAGGCGCCCTGTTTCCGCCTCGTCCGGGCCGGTCTTGACGGGTGTGCGTTCCCGTCCCTTCCATGCGGCGGCGCCCATCACCGTAACGAGGGCCAGCAGCGGCCCGTACGGGATGAGCGCGACCACGAGTACGCAGGCCGCGACGAGGAACAGCGTGGGACCACGCCGGTCCTTGGGCGTCGCGGCCCACTTCTGCCGTCCTGCACCGGCCAGCAGCCGCAGACCACGAGTGATCATGATCAGCGGATGGAGCACGTCGGTGGCGCTGTCGGCGGCCGTGCGCGCGAACTCTCGACTGCGAGTGATCGAAGCGCTGCCGCTGCTCAGAATGCGGGGGAGTGGTCGCCGGGCCACGTCGGTCTCCTGAAGGGGGTGGGAGCGGTACCGGAAGGTCAGAACTTGATCCCGCCCAAGAGGCCGGCGAGGCTCGCTCCGCCCGCGGTGATGCTCGGTGCGATGGCGGTGCCGGCCAGGTAGAAGCCGAACAGGGCGGTGACGAGGGCGTGCGACGCCTTGAGGCCGTCCTTCCTGAAGAACAGGAAGACGATGATGCCGAGGATGACGACGCCTGACATGGAAAGGATCATGAGTGGTTCTCCTGGTTGGGGGGACAGTCACCATGAGTCCTTCCAAGCTCACCGGAAGTATCTATATGATAAAAGCTGCAATTGGGTGAAAAGTCTGTTTTTTCACTTGACTGGCGTACAAGAGGGCGCCGTCGGAAGGGGTTTCGGGGGCCGGGCCTCTCGTCGTCGTCACTGGACGTGATCTTTTGCCATGGGTGGGCCCGGGCATGTGTGCCCCCGGGCAGTACCCTGTCGATTCACTCGTACGGCCCACCCGGCACACGCCCCGGCTGGCCGGCATCAGCGCGAACGGTTACAGGAAGGCGGTCCCCCGATGAGCGAAACCCCTGATCCCGAGGTGGTCGAGCTGGCGACCAAGGTCTTCGACCTGGCACGCCACGGCGACGCCGACGCCCTCGCGGCCTACGTCGACGCCGGCGTCCCGGCCAATCTCACCAATGACCGGGGCGACTCGCTGCTGATGCTCGCCGCCTACCACGGGCACGCCCCGGCGGTCGTCGCTCTGGCCGGCCGCGGCGCCGACCCGGACCGTGCCAACGACCGAGGGCAGACGCCGCTCGCCGGAGCCGTCTTCAAGGGCGAGGACGCGGTCGTCAGGGCCCTGCTCGACGCGGGAGCCGATCCGGCGGCCGGAACACCCTCCGCGCTGGACACGGCGCGCATGTTCGGCAAGGCCGACCTGCTGGAACTCTTCGGCGCCCGCTGAAGGGGCTTCGCCGTAAATGTGGTCGCGGTGGCGAAATGGCTGGGTCATCATGACGTCGCGGGCCCGATTCGGGCCACCGACGAGAGGCAGGGAAGATGGTCTGCACCAGGCAGAAGACGGCGGTCGGCCGATCATGTTGCTGCGCGGTCTAGGGGGCGTTTCGTCCACATGGAACTGCACAGTCCCGGTTGCGTCGACAGCTTGATGTGAGGCTTTTCCCATGTTTGATCCGTTCATAGCGCCGAGCGGCACCCTGCTCGGCCTGCTGCAGAGGGGCCGCGGCGACGGCACGCTCCACGCACTCGCCGCACCACGCCCCGAGGCCCTGGCGGCTCTCAACCACTGCGTCCTGAGCGACCCGCGTCACGACTGGCAGGTGGAGAACCGCTCCCTCTACTACGCACGCCTGTATCTCGACCTCGACGGCGGGATCGAGGAGATCGAACGGCACCTCTGCGACGCCGACGACCACCTCGACACGGACGACTCGCGGACCGGCCTCGCCCTGGCGGTCCTCGGCCACCTCGCCTCGTACGGCCGCGACGACGCCCTGGCCCTGCTGCGGCGCTACGCCGCGACCGGCTCCAACTGGGCCTGGGCCCTGGACGAGCTCGCGCTGCGTGACGACGACGCCGGACTGCGCTCCCTCGCCGTGCCCGTGCTCGCCCGCTTCCCGGAGAACGCCGAGGGCCGTGCCGAGCTCGCCGCCACCGTGCGGGACGCCTACGAGCCCCGCCCCTGGCGGCTCTGGGCCGAGGATCCGCGCCCATCGGTGGGTGCCCGGGTCAGGGCCGCCTCGGAACAGGGCTCCTTCGACCGCTGGCAGCGGCAGATGCGGCCGGGCGGTCCACGCCCCGGCTGGGGCGTCCGGGCCGTCTTCGACTGGGCCCAGGAAGGGCTCGACCGAGGCAGTGCCCTGCACGTACCGGCCGCCCGCTGCCTCTCCGCGGTGGCGGGGCCCGAGGACCGGCCCCTGATCGTCGAGGCCGCCCGCAGCGGTTTTGACGGCGCCCGATGCACCGCGCTGCACTACCTCGCCGCCGAGGTCCGCGACCCGGTCGTCCTCGACCTGATCGAGGCCGCGACGCTCAACGCGTCACCGGCCGTCGCCGAAGCGGCCGTCGCAGCCTTCGAGCGGATGTGCGGCGAGCCGGCCGTGGAGCGCGCGCGCCGCTGGGCCCTGCGGCCCGACGCGCTCGGCGCCTCGGCGGCCGGTGTACTGGCCGGCCGCGGCGGCGCACAGGACGCCCCGCTCGTCCTCGGCGCCCTGCGGAACGCCGTACGGGGCGAAGGACCGGACGCGCTCCGCCTGTGGACCCTGGTCGACGGCGCCGGCCGGCTCGGCATCGCCTGCGCCGCGCCCGTACTGCGCCACGTCTACCGCGAGACGTCCTCCTCCCACCTGCGGGGCAGGGCCGCCCGGGCCCTCGCCGCCACCGACCCCTCCTTCGCCACCGGCTTCGCCGTCGAATGCCTGTGGGACTGCGAGGAGACGACCCGCGAGGTCGCCGCACGCCATGCGGAGACCGGTGACATCAGGGTGGCCGAGCGCCTGCGCCGGCTGGCCGCCGATCCGGCCGAGGAGGCCGAGGTCCAGTCGGCCGTACGCAGCAGGATCGGGCCGGACGCACCGGCGCTCTGACCACGCCGGGATCGCCGCCGGAGGCCGCACGGCCGGGAACGGCAGGAGCGCAGCGCGTCGGGGGCGCGCCGCGCCGAAGAGCCCCGTACATCAGGACCGGACCTCCTCGCGTCCCGCGCGCCTCCCGAAGGGCCGCGCGCCACTATGGAGGGATGACCGGGCGCTGGGAGTTCTGGATCGACCGAGGCGGCACGTTCACCGATGTGGTGGGCCGGGACCCCGACGGACAGCTGGTCACCCGCAAGCTCCTCTCGCACGACCCGGACCGCTACCGGGACGCCGCCGTCGCAGGGATCCGGCTGCTGCTGGGACTCGGGCCGGACGAACCGGTCCCCGCCGACCGGGTCGCCGCCGTCAAGATGGGCACCACCGTCGCCACCAACGCCCTGCTGGAGCGCCGCGGTGAACCCACTGTCCTCGTCATCACCGAAGGCTTCCGCGACGCCCTGCGCATCGCGTACCAGAACCGGCCCCGGCTCTTCGACCGCCACATCCTGCTTCCGGAGGCCGTGTACGAGCGGGTGATCGAGGTTCCCGAGCGGATCGACGCCCAGGGGCGGACCGTCAGGCCCCTGGACCGGGCCGCGGTGGCCGGGCGGCTGCGCGAGGCGCGTGACGACGGACTGAGCAGCGCGGCCGTCGTCCTCATGCACGGCTACCGCCACCCGGACCACGAGAAGGCGGTCGCCGCCGAGGCCCGCGCGGCGGGGTTCACCCAGATCAGCTGCTCCCATGAGGTCAGCCCGCTGATCAAACTGGTGCCGCGCGGCGACACCACGGTCGTCGACGCCTACCTCTCACCGATCCTGCGCCGGTACGTCGACACGATCGCCACCGAACTCGACGGGATCCGGCTGATGTTCATGCAGTCCAACGGCGGTCTGCGCGAGGCCGCCCGCTTCCGGGGCAAGGACGCGGTCCTCTCCGGGCCGGCCGGTGGCGTCGTCGGCATGGCCCGCACCTCCGCCCAGGCCGGATACGACCGGGTCGTCGGCTTCGACATGGGCGGCACCTCCACCGATGTCTCGCACTACGCGGGCGAGTTCGAACGCGAACTCGGCACCGAGGTGGCGGGTGTGCGGATGCGCGCCCCCATGATGAACATCCACACCGTCGCGGCCGGCGGCGGATCGGTCCTGCACTTCGACGGCCGGCGCTACCGGGTCGGCCCCGACTCGGCCGGAGCGGTGCCGGGCCCGGCCTGCTACCGCAGGGACGGCCCGCTGACCGTCACCGATGCGCAGGTGATGCTCGGACGGATCCAGCCGGCCCACTTCCCCGCCGTCTTCGGGCCGGACGGCGATCTGCCCCTCGACGCGGACATCGTGCACAGACGCTTCGAGGAACTCGCCGATGAGGTCGCACGGGCCACCGGAACCCGCCGGACGGCTGCCGAGACCGCCGCCGGCTTCCTGGAGATCGCCGTGCTCAACATGGCGAACGCGGTCAAGAAGATCTCCGTGCAGCGCGGGCACGACATCACCCGGTACGCCCTCACCGGCTTCGGCGGCGCCGGCGGCCAGCACGTCTGCGCCGTCGCCGACGCCCTCGGCATCGACACGGTCCTCGTACCCCCGCTCGCCGGGGTGCTGTCCGCCTACGGCATCGGGCTGGCCGACGCGACCGCGATGCGCGAACAGTCCGTCGAGGCACCGCTCGACGTCTGCGCCCGGGACCGGCTGAGCCAGGTCTGCGAGGCGCTGGCCGACCGTACCCGGGCCGAACTGCGCGCCGACGGCGTCCCCGACCGCGCCATCGGCACCCGGGCACGCGTACTCCTGCGGTACGAGGGAACGGACGCGAGCCTCTCCGTGGACCTGGACACGGTGGCGGCCATGACCGAGGCGTTCACGGAGGAGCACCGCGCCCGTTACGGCTTCACGATGGACCGGCCGCTGGTCGTCGGGGCGGTCTCCGTCGAGGCGACCGGTGCGGCGGGGGAGCGGTCGGATGGGCGGCCGTCCGGACCGGAGCCGGGCGGGGCCACCACGCCGCAACCCCACGACATCGCACGGATGTTCGCCGGGGACAGCTGGCAGGATGCCGCCCTTCACCGGCGGGCGGAGCTGCGGACCACGGACACCGTGACGGGCCCGGCCGTCATCGCCGAGGACGGCGCGACCACCGTCGTCGACCCCGGCTGGCAGGCCGCCCTCGACCCCTGCGGCCATCTGATCCTGACCCGCGCACGCCCGCGCCCGGCGAGACAGGCCGTCGGCACCCGGGTCGACCCGGTCATGCTGGAGGTCTTCAACAACCTCTTCATGTCCATCGCCGAGCAGATGGGCGTGCGCCTGGAGAACACCGCCCACTCCGTCAACATCAAGGAGCGTCTCGACTTCTCCTGCGCCCTCTTCGACGCGGACGGCAACCTGATCGCCAACGCACCGCACATCCCGGTGCACCTCGGCTCCATGGGGGAGTCCATCAAGGAAGTGCTGAGCCGCAACCACGGCACGATGCGGCCCGGCGACGTGTACGCCATCAACGATCCGTACCACGGCGGCACGCATCTGCCCGACGTGACCGTCGTGACGCCGGTGTTCGACGAGCGGGACGATGCTCCTGACGCGCTGAGGTTCCTGGTGGCCTCGCGCGGTCACCACGCCGAGATCGGCGGCATCACGCCCGGCTCCATGCCGGCCTTCAGCCGCACCGTCGACGAGGAGGGCGTGCTCTTCGACAACTGGCTCCTGGTACGGGACGGCACCTTCCGCGAGGCCGAGACCCGCGAGCTGCTCGGCTCCGCCGCGTACCCCTCCCGCGACCCGGACACCAACCTCGCCGACCTGCGCGCCCAGATCGCCGCCAACGAGAAGGGCATCGCCGAACTGCGCCGCATGGTCGAGCAGTTCGGTCCCGACGTCGTCGACGCCTATATGGGCCATGTGCAGGACAACGCCGAGGAGTCCGTGCGCCGCATCGTCGCCGGGCTGCACGACGGCCACTGCCGGTACGAGACCGACAACGGGGCCGTGATCGAGGTGACGCTGACCGTGGACCGGGAGGCCCGCAGCGCGCTCGTCGACTTCACCGGCACCTCGCCGCAGCAGCCCGGCAACTTCAACGCGCCGAAGTCGGTGGTCATGGCCGCGGTGCTGTACGTGTTCCGGACCCTGGTGGCCGATGACATCCCGCTCAACAGCGGCTGCCTCACCCCCCTGGACATCAGGGTCCCGGAAGGCTCGATGCTGGCACCCGTCCACCCCGCGGCCACGGTCGCCGGGAACGTGGAGACCTCGCAGGCAGTCACCGGAGCGCTGTACGCCGCTCTGGGCGTCCAGGCCGAGGGCTCGGGCACCATGAACAACCTCACGTTCGGCAACGAACGGGTGCAGTACTACGAGACCGTGGCGAGCGGATCGGGCGCGGGGGAGGACTTCGACGGCACCGACGCCGTGCAGACGCACATGACCAATTCACGGCTCACCGATCCGGAGATCCTCGAATGGCGCTATCCGGTGCTGCTGGAGAGCTTCCGGGTGCGCGAGGGAAGCGGGGGAGCGGGCCGCCGGCACGGCGGATGCGGCGTGGAACGCCGGATCCGTTTCCTCGAACCCGTCACGGTTGCCCTGCTCACCGGGCACCGCCGTGTCCCGCCGTACGGCATGGCGGGTGGCGGCCCGGGCACCCTGGGCAGCCAGCACGTCGAACGCGCCGACGGCGGCCGCACCCCGCTGAAGGGCTGCGACACCGCCGAGCTGGACGCCGGGGACGTACTGGTCCTGCGCACCCCGGGCGGCGGGGGGTACGGAGCCCCGGACACGACCGGCGACCGGGGCCGCGGAGGGCCGGGCGGCGGGGGCGGGGAGCCTCGGACATGACCGGCGACCGGGCCCCTGGTGACCCCCAGGGCGGGGCATGACCGACTCGGGGCAAGCGGCCGCTTCTGCGCCGTTTCGACCGTTGTCAGTCCGAGGACCTAATCTGTGCAGCGTGACTTCGCCTGCCTACACGGAAAACGCTGCGCCCCAGCTCAGCGCGGGGCCGCGGCCCGCACCGGGCCCGGCCGCCGACGAGGGGCTCTCGCGACGGCTGCGCGCGCTCGCCTGCACGGCGCCGCTGCACGACCTCGACGTGCGCAAGGCGAACCTCGCCGGTGAGTACACCGTGTACGCGATGGCCGAGGTCGCCCTCGCGGCCATCGACCACGTCACCCTCAACATGGACTTCGACACCGGGGCCGACCACGACCAGATAGTGGCCAGACTGCTGCCCCGCGTCGCCGCCCAGGCCCCGAGCCGCCCCGTCGCCGAGCACGAACGGGTCGCCCGCTGGGTGCTGGAGAACCTGATCAACGTCGGCAGTGTGGACCGCGGCTTCCGGGCGGTCTACGGCACCTTCGGACCCGACGGCGTCTACGTCCGCCGGGACTACGACTTCAAGCTGATCGAGGAGGTCCCCGGATACGGCGGCAGCGTCTACCTGCGGGCCACCGACGAAGCGGTCAACGTCCTGGTCGGCGCACTCGACACGGACGTCACCAGCGCCCAGATCGCCGCCGAGGTGAAACTGGAGGTCCTGATCAGCCGCGGCCGCCTCGCCGACGCCCAGCTCGCCGCCGAGCAGGCCCGCTACCGGACCGTGCAGTACGCGGAGACGCTCCGCAAGACGCTCGACGCGACCCGGCGCAACGTCCGCGCGGTCGACTGGCTCAACGCCGTGCCCGACATGATCGCCGAGGCACTCGACCACGTAGCCGACCGCTACCGCCACGAGAACGCCATCCTCACCAACATCCGCAAAGCCCGGGACGAGGCCGAGGAACCCGAGCACAAGAGGCGCGCCGCCGAGCTCGTCGACATCGTCAAGGACTGCATCCGCCGCCACACCCAGCTCCAGTCCCGCCTCCTGGAGGCCGGACCGCTGTTCCGTGCCGAGCAGGACCGCCAGGCCTTCGCCGCCCCGGCCGCCCGCACCGGTCTCGACCTCTACGGCCAGCTCCTGGCCCCACTGCTGCCGCTCCCCGTCGAGCAGGCGATCCGGGCCACCGACGCGTTCTTCGCCCGGGGGACGGGCCTGCGCACACCCACCTCGGTGCGGGTGGGCGACCTGGTCGACATGCTGCTCACCCCGCCGCTCGAACGGGAACACCTGGGCGCCGAGATGCCCGAACCCGATCTGATCGCCACCCCGGACGACAGCCGGTTCAGCGAGGAGCAGCTGGCTTCGGCCATGGAACTGCTCGATCTGGAGCACGACGCCCCGCGCCGCCTCTCCGGTCTCCTGGCCGAGGCCCGGCGGCGCGACGCGGAACTGCCCTACCTGGTCGCCCTGCTCGCGGTGCACGCCGCCAGCCCTCCGGTCGGCACCGCCTACCGCCAGGGCGAGCGCCGCCTGCTGTTCTCCGTCGACGACGGCACCCAGCTCGACGACCCCGAGTTCGGCGGCGCCGACCTGATCGTGGGTACGGCCCTGCTGGACGCCGTGGGCATGGCGGCGGACCGCTCGGAGGCGACATGAGGACGCCTCACACGCCGGCCGCCCGCGCGAGAACCGGCCCTTCGGGAACCGCGCCCGCGAGAACCTGCGCCGCAGCCGCACCTGCCCGGGCAGGGCACCCCGTACCGAAGACCTTCCGCAACGAGGAGCGACCGTCGTGAGCGAACACCGCGCAGAGCACACCGACGCGTGGAGCGACCCGGCCGCGCACCCGACCGCCGCGCACCCGGCCGACCGGGCGGCGTCCGGGTATCCCGCCGAGCGCCCGGCGGCGCCTGCCGCGGTCACCCCGGCGGACGCGGCGGACGCCTCCCGGCTCGTCGCCTTCGGGCTCCAGCCGAAACTGCTGCCCGCCCGGGACGCCGAGTACGCCGAACTGCTCCGCCGCTACCGGGAGGAGCCCGCCTTCGCCCGGCTCGCCGACGCCGTGGCCACCGGACTCGGCCTCGTCGTGCTGGAGGTGTCCACCCGGGCCGGGATGGCCGTCACGGCCGGCGAGGACTCGGTCTTCGCCGTGCGCATGGGCGACTACGCCCGGCGGGCCTCCCCGGACTCCGCCGACCGCTTCCTTCACGGCCTCGCGCACCTCGCCGTCGCGGCCCTGGCCTTCCCGCGCCCCGAGGACCTCGCCGACGACGCGTACATCGGCCGGATCACCGTCAATGGCGTCGACGCCTTCGTACGTCAGGCGTGCCACCGCCTGGAGGAGCGCGCGGTCGAACACGGCGACAACACCGACCCGGCCACTGACGCCCCCGGTCTGGAGGCGGGCTGGCGTGTCTACTCCCGGCGCAGCGCCACCGGAGCGACCAAGGACGCACGGCGGCTGGCCGGATCCACCACCGGCATCGTCGGCAAGGCCGTGGCCTTCCTCACCGACTCAGGCTTCCTCCAGCGCACCGGGGACGACGCCGGAGGCGCGTTCCGCACCACGGCCCGCTACCAGCTCCAGGTCCGCGACATGGCGGGAAGCGCCGCCCTGGCCGAGCTCCTGGAACTCGGCGTGGTGCCGGTCACCGACGGATCCGCCACGCTGCTCCCGCCCCCCGACCCCGACGACCTGGAACTGGTGGCCGACGCCGGCCTGCCGTTCCACAGCTGACCGGCCCACCCCCGCCGGGGCCGGCCACAGACCGGCCCCGCCACCGACGCCACCCTCCCGCTGCCTGAACGACGAGAGTCCGCCGCCATGTACGAGCTGTCCCGGGTCCGCCTCTACTCCATCGGGCCTGCCGGCGCGCGCTACGCCGACACCGTGCTCGACCTGCGCGGCGTCGGTGAGCCCGTGCCCCATCCCGCACCGGCACAGGCGGAGTTCTTCGAGGACGAACCGGTCGGCCCGCCGCGCCGGCCCGCCCCCGCCGGGGTGCTCTTCCTGGAGAACGGCGGCGGCAAGTCCGTCCTGCTGAAGCTGATCTTCTCGGTGATGCTGCCCGGCCACCGCAACACCCTGGGCGGCGCCAGCTCCGGCGTCCTGCGCAAGTTCCTGCTCGCGGAGGACTGCGGACACGTCGCGCTGGAATGGCAGCACACGCTCACCGGCGAATGCGTGGTCGTCGGCAAGGTCAGCGAATGGCGTGGGCGCCAGATCTCCAACGACCCCAGGAAGTTCGCCGAGGCCTGGTACTCCTTCCGCCCCGGCCCCGGACTCAGCCTCGACTCGCTGCCCGTCGCCGAGGCCACCTCGGTCGGCCGCCCGGCCGACGGCGTCTCCGGAGCGCGCGGCAGGCGCCGCACCATGAAGGGCTTCCGCGACGCGCTCACCGAGGCGGGCAAGTTCTACCAGCACCTCGACGTGCACTGGGAAGAGATCCACGACCGCTGGAACGAGCACCTCGGCGAGCTGGGCCTGGACCCCGAACTCTTCCGCTACCAGCGCGAGATGAACGCCGACGAGGGCGAGGCGGCCGGCCTCTTCGCGGTGAAGAAGGACTCCGACTTCACCGACCTGCTGCTGCGCGCAGTCACCGACACCCGTGACACCGACGGACTCGCCGACCTCGTCAGCGGCTTCGGCAACAAGCTGGGTCGCCGCGCCGAACTCACGGCCGAGCGCGACTTCACCGCAGGCTCCGTCGACCTGCTCGGCCGCATCGTGGAGGGCGCCGAAGCGCGGGCCAGGACTCGCGACATCCACGCCGGTGCCGAGCGCCGCACCCGCACTCTGGCCCGCCGGCTCTCCGCCCGCGCCGGTCTGGAGCGAGGCCGGACCGGGGAGCTCGCCCAGCAGGTCACCGGCGCGGCCCACACCGTCACCGGTGCCGAGGAGACGCGCAGCCGCAGTGCCCTCATCGCCGCCGAACTCGCTTACCGGCACGCCTCCCTGGCCCTCACCGCCGCCGAGAAGAGCGCCGCCTCCCAGCGCCGCGAACTGGCTGACGCCCGTACCCTGCACTCCGCCTGGCAGGCCGCCGAGGCCGTGCTCCGCCACCGCGCCGCCGCAGACCGCTCCGCCCGCGTGGCCGTCGCCATCCGCGAGGCCGAGCGTGATGCCGCACCGGCCCTGGCCGCCCGCGCCACCGCCGCCGCCGATCTCGTACGGGCCCTGCACACCGCCGCCGAAGCGGGCGAGAACGTGGCCAACGAGGAGGAGGAGCGCTCCGACATCCTGCAGACCGCGGGCGAGGCCGCCCACCGGGACGCCACCACCGCAGCCACCGAGGCCCAGCGCGCCCGCAGCGAGGCCGGCCATCTGCGCCAGCGCCTCGCCGAGGTGGAGCAGGAGACCGCCGAAGCCGTCCGGGCGGGCTGGCTCGATGACACCGCACCCAACGCGGACCCGGCCCGCGCCGCGCTCGCCGCGAACGACGCCGAACACTCCGCGGTGGCCTCCTGGGACGCCGCCCGCGACGCGGCGGGGGCCGCGGCGGACCGGTCCCGGCAGGCCGCCGCCGACGAGAGCCGGGCCGAACTCGCCGCCGCCCGCGCCGCCGACGGCGCACGCGCCGCGGAACAGATCTACGAGGCCGAGCTCAGGGCCGCCGAGTCCATCGCCGCCGAACACCGCCTCGCCGACCTCCTGGGCCTGCCCACCGCCGGCGGCGTTCCCCGGCCCCGGCAGAGCACGCCGGACGGTGCCGAGGACCGGCAGCACGAAGAGGGACACGAGCCCGGGGCCGCCGCGGACGGCGCCGAACCGGCCGCTCATGGAACCCGGACCGCCACCACCGCACAGCCCAGGCCCGCCGAACAGCCCCTCACGGCAGACGAGTTCGACCGCAACGCGGAGGAACTGCGGGACCTCCTCGACCAAGGCGTGGCCGCAGCCGAGCGACGCCTGTTCGAACTGCGCACCGCGGCGGCCGACGACTCCCGCATCCTGGGCGCGCTCGGCGACGGCGGCCTGCTGCCGCCGGGACCCGATGTGCTCGCCACCGTCGAATACCTCGGCGAACACGGCATTCCGGCGCTGCCCGGCTGGCGCTACCTCGCCCAGGCCGTCGACCCCGCCGATCACGCCGCCGTGCTCGCGGCCCGCCCCGAGCTCGTCGACGGCGTCGTCATCACGGACCCGGACGCGCACGCACGCGCCCGTGAGGTGCTCGGCGCCGCCGCCCTGCTCCCGCGCTCCGCCGTGGCCGTGGGCACCGCGGCCGCACTCCTCGCCCCGGTACCGGACCCCACCGCCGGATCCGCCGCGGGCACCGACGGGGTCTTCCTCGTCCCGCCGAACCCGGCGATGCACGACGAGCACGCCGCCGACGAGGAACGGCAGGCGCTCAGGAGCCGGACCGCGGCCCGCGACGAGGACATCCGCACGCTGGCGGCCCGCCTCACCGGGGACCGCTCGCTGGCCGCCCGGATCGGCTCCTGGCGCGCGGACTGTCCGCCCGGCATGCTCACCGAACTCGCGGAAGCCGCCCGCACCGCCCGCGCGGCCACCGTGACGGCCGAGGCCGCTCTCGCCGAGGCCCGTACCGTGCGGGCCGAGGCCGACGAGGCGGCGGCGGACACCGCCCGCGTCCGCGACGAACGCCAGGAGGCCGCCCAGCGCGCCCGCCGGGCCGCCGACGCACTCGCCGGACTCGCCTTCCGGCTCCGCGAACGGGCCGGCTGGCAGGTGAAGCTGCGCGAACTGGTCGACGAGGCGGCCGAGTCCGAGGCCCGCGCCACCGCCTGCCTCGAACGGGCCCGCGCCGCCGACGAGGACCGCAGGGCCGCCCAGCGCGCGGCCGACGACGCCCGACGCACCGCCCGCGCCCTGCGCGCCGAGCGGGCCGAGATCGCCGGAGCCCCCGAACACCTCCCCGAGCCGGAGCCGGGTGCCCCGCGGCACACCCTGCCCGCCCTGCGCGAGGCCTACCGGGCCGCGTCCCAGCTGTACGAGAAGGTCGGCGTCGGCGCCGACCTGCGCGCCGAGCAGGCGCGCGCGGAGAGCGACGAGAGCGCCGCGCTCGCCGAACTCGACCGGCTCACCAACAAGGTCCGCACCCGGGCCGCCCAGCTCCTGGAAAGCACGGACGGCGCCGACGGGCCCTCCCGGCAGGCCGCCGCGGCCCGCGCCGAGTCCCTCGTCCAGCTCCTGGAGACCCGCGCCTCCGCCGCCAGCGAGCAGCTCGGCCGGCTGCGCGGCGAGGCCGAGCGGCTGGCCCCGGCCGACGGCGAGAGCCTGCACACCGAACTCGCCGGCGATCAGGTTCCCGCCGACGCCGAACAGGCGCAGGCGCTGCTCCGTACGGCGACGGCCGAGCTCGCGGCCGCGACCGCCGCCCTGGACACCGCCCGCGCCGCCCACGCCGAGCTCCTCCACGCCCATCGCACCGCGGAGGACTCGGCAGGCGGCTTCGACGAGACCGCGGCCCTGCTGCGTGACCTCCTGCGGGACCACGGCGCCGAAGAGGACCCCGAGACCCCCGAGCCGTACCCCGGCAGCCTGGAGGAGGCCCGGCAGTCCGCGGCGGAGGCCCGCCGGTCACTGCGCGGCTGCGCCACCGACCTCTCCACCGCGGAAGCGGCCGTACGGGAGGCGAGCGACGTACTCGTCCGGCACGCCAACGCCACCCGCTACGAACAGGTCCGCACCCCGGCCCGCCAGCAGATCCGCGAACTCCCGGCCACGGCCCTGCCCGAGCACGCGCAGAAGTGGGCGACGGCGTTCGCCCCCCGGCTGCGGGTCCTCACCGACGAGCTGGCCCAGCTGGAGCGCAACCGGGATTCCATCGTCGACCGGCTGCGCGGCCTGGTGGACTCCGCGCTGACCACGCTCCGTTCCGCCCAGCGGCTCTCCCGGCTCCCCGAAGGCCTGGGGGAGTGGTCCGGCCAGGAGTTCCTCCGTATCCGCTTCGAGGAACCCGACCAGGCCACGCTCACCGAACGGCTCGGCGAAGTCATCGACGAGGCCACCAAGGCGGCGCTGAAGAAGAACTCCGACCTGCGACGCGACGGGATGTCCCTGCTGCTGCGCGGCGTGCAGGCGGCGCTGGAGCCCCGCGGCATCGCCGTCGAGATCCTCAAGCCGGACGCGGTGCTGCGCGCCGAGCGGGTGCCGGTCGGACAGATGGGCGACGTCTTCTCCGGCGGACAGCTGCTCACGGCCGCCATCGCCCTGTACTGCACGATGGCCGCCCTGCGCAGCAACGACCGGGGCCGCGACCGGCATCAGCACCGCCATGCCGGGACGCTGTTCCTCGACAACCCCATCGGCCGCGCCAACGCCACGTATCTGCTGGAGCTCCAGCGTGCGGTCTCGGATGCGTTGGGCGTCCAGCTGCTCTACACCACGGGCCTTTTCGATACGACGGCGCTGGCCGAGTTCCCGCTGGTGATCAGGTTGCGCAATGACGCCGACCTGAGGGCCGGACTGAAGTACATCAGCGTCGAGGAGCATCTGCGCCCCGGACTGCCCCAGCAGGACCCGGGCACCGAGACGGTGCACGGAGAGATCACCGCCACCCGCATGTTCAAGCGGTCCGCGCCGGCGCCGGACGTACCGGCGGCCCGGACCGAGGGCGAACCCCGCACGGCGGCGAGCGTCGACACAGCCCCGTAGGGCGAACCTCTGCACAGCCCCGCAGGCGGGAGGTGCTGGTCACGAGTCGCCCCGCAGGTGGAAGGGACCTGTCACGAGTCGTCCCCGCAGACGGGAGGGGCTGGTCACGAGTGAGCTCCGCAGACGGGAGGAGCCGGGCGCGGGTCAGGCCCGGGAGAGGCCGCGACCCGTCTCCCGTCGTCGTATCCGCGCCGCGTCCCGCTGGGCGGTCCGCGCCGCCCGTCTGGCCCTGCGCCGCTCGCGGCGAAGCCGCCGGGCCGAACTGCTGGGCACCGACACCACGCCGTTGCGCTGATTCCACACCTGCCGGGTGACCCACACGTCCAGCACCGACCATGTCGCGACCACCGTGCTGCCCACGCTGCTGAGCACCATCGGGAAGGCCAGCCACGAACCGGTCAGCGAGGCCAGGAACGCGACCATCGCCTGGATCAGGGTCAGCGACGTGATGATGACGGCCCGCACGGCGGCCCTGCGTACGGGGTCCGGCATCCGCCGGCGTGTGGCCGGCTCCTCGACCCAGAGCGGTTGCCGCGGCTCCTCCGGCCCGCCCCGCGTCGCCGAAGCCGCGGTGCTCGCCTCCTTCGCCGTCCGGGCCGGTGGCACCTCCACCGCTCCGTAACGCTCCTGCGTGTCCAACGACTTTCAACTCCCCACCGCTGTCCGACTTCAGGGTTGCTGCCCCGCATGCACCCTTTCTACGCGGACGGACCGTCCCGTCCTGCCCCAGTGCACTCCTGCAGCTCTCCTGCCCCCGTACAGACAGACGAGTGCCGGATGGTGAAGATTCCCCCGGATCGGCACGGAACGAAGAGTTCCAGCCAACCGGCGGGGGGAGGAATATGCCGCTCTGATCGGCGTCTTCTGTCGCATTCGCGAATTTCATCTCCAGGAATACCGGGACAACTCATGGTCAACTCCCAGTAAGGCGGCCGAAAATCGTCCGGACACGCCTTCGAGTTGTCTGTGTGTCGGTAGTAGGCTCGCGCCGTTTGTTGACGGAACACCATCCCCGCCCTGCGGGGCCGAGCTGGGGGAGGCCATGCGCTTTCGCGGAAAGTCCATCCGCAGGAAGATCGTGGCGTTGCTTCTGGTGCCGCTCGTCTCCCTCACCGCACTCTGGGGCTTCGCCACCTATCTGACCGGACGCGAGGCCGGCGAGCTGCTGAGTGCCAGCACCGTCGTGGAGAAGGTCGGTCACCCCCTGGAGGACACCGTCAGGGCCGTGCAGAACGAGCGCCGGCAGACCCTCGTCTTCCTCGCCGACCCGAGGGCCTCCGACGCCCTTCCGGTCCTGCGCACACAGCGCGCGGTCACCGACCGGGTCGTGGAGCGCGTGACCTCGAGCGCGCAGCAGAAGGACATCCGCGACGCACTGCGCCCCGACGCGGAGACCCAGCTCAGCTCGATCCTCGGAGCGGTCGACGAACTCGACGCCCTCCGCGACTCCGTCGACCGGCGCACCATCGGCCGGGCCAGGGCGATGGACTACTACAACCGTCTCATCGACCCCTGCTACCGCTTCCTGACCGGACTCCACACGATGGAGAACGTGTCCATGGACAAGCAGGTCCGGGCGCTGGCCGGTGTCTCGCGCGCCCGCGAGATGCTCTCCAGGGAAGACGCGCTGGTCGCCTCCGGACTTCTGGCAGGGCGGTTCACCGCCCCCGAACTCCGGCAGATCTCCGACCTCGTGGCCAACCGGGGACTGCTGTACGAGATCAACCTCCAGGTCCTGCCCGCGTCCGAGCGGCGGCGCGTGGAGCAGTACTGGTCGGGCCCCGACAGCGAACCGCTGCGCACCGCCGAGAACAAACTGATCGCTCAGGGCCCCACCCGCGACTCCCGTGCCGTGGACGCCGCCCGCTGGCAGGAGGTCGCGCCACCGGTCCTGGACCGGCTGGCCAACGACTCGACCGAGATGAACAACCGCTTCCAGGACCGGGGCAAGCCCGCCGGCTACGGCGTCCTGATCAAGGCGGGCGTCGCCGGCGTACTCGGATTCCTGGCCCTGCTCGTCTCCGTCTTCGTGTCCGTACGCATCGGCCGCGAGCTCGTCCGCGACCTCTCCCGGCTGCGCAAGGACGCCCACGAGGTCTCCGGGGTGCGGCTGCCGAGCGTGATGCGCCGCCTCGCCGCGGGCGAGCACATCGACGTCGAGACCGAGTCCCCGCACCTCCAGTACGAACGGGACGAGATCGGCCAGGTCGGGCAGGCGCTCAACACGTTGCAGCGCGCCGCGGTCGAGGCGGCCGTCAAACAGGCGGACATGCGGCGCGGCGTCTCCGAGGTCTTCGTCAACCTCGCCCGCCGCAACCAGGTGCTGCTGCACCGCCAGCTGACGCTCCTGGACACGATGGAGCGCCGCACCGAGAACACCGACGAACTCGCCGACCTGTTCCGCCTCGACCACCTCACCACCCGGATGCGGCGCCACGCCGAGGGGCTGGTGATCCTCTCCGGAGCCGCGCCCTCCCGGCAGTGGCGCAAGCCCATCCAGCTCATGGACGTGGTGCGGGCCGCCGTCGCCGAGGTGGAGGACTACGAGCGGATCGAGGTCCGCCGCCTCCCGCGGATCGGAGTGGGCGGCCCCGCAGTCGCCGACCTCACCCATCTCATCGCCGAACTCCTGGAGAACGCCACGGTGTTCTCGCCCCCGCACACGGCGGTCCAGGTGCACGGCGAACAGGTCGCCAACGGCTTCACCCTCGAAATCCACGACCGCGGCCTGGGGATGCCCCCCGAAGTGCTGCTGGACGCCAATCTCCGGCTGGCGGAAACCCCCGAGTTCGAACTGTCCGACACCGACCGGCTCGGCCTCTTCGTCGTCAGCCGGCTCGCCCAGCGGCAGAACGTCCGCGTCTCGCTCCAGACCTCCCCGTACGGAGGCACCACCGCGGTCGTCTTCATCCCGGCGGCGCTGCTCACCGACGCCCCGGACTCGCACGGCACCGGATTCCGTCTCGACCGCAGGTCGGAGAAGGCCATTGCCAGCAGCAGGCCCGGCAGCGGTCCGAAGGAGAACGGCGGGCCGGGCACACCGGACCGCAGCATCGCCGCCGCCCGGTCCCAGGAACGGCCCCAGGACCGCCCGCAGGAACGGCCGGGCAGCCTCTCACCGGTTCCCAGCGGGCTGATGGACCCGGCCCTGCTGGACGGCCCGGTCGAGCTCGAAGGACCGGTCGCGTCCCTGGAATTCGACCGTGACCCGCTCCTCGAAGCCGTCACCGGCCGGGGCACCGACCCCGCCCTCGACGGGGTCTCCGACCTGGACGACACAGAAAGCGAACGTGGCGGCATCTTCCGCGCCCGCGAGTTCCGGCGCGAAACCGACCGCGAGCAGCACCAGCAGGCGGCCGACCGGACGACGGAGCCGGACGGCGTACGGGCCCTGCGCCCCGACGGCACGCGCCCGCTGCCCCGCCGCAAGCCGCCGACCCTGGTCACGGACCGAGGCGTCCGCGTCGACGAGAGCAGCCGCTCCCACCCCACGACCGGCGATCCGGAGCCCGCGCACACCTCGGCGCGGCCCCGGTCCACCGGCCCCGTTCCGCACCAGGACCGGCGCCGCTCCGCCGAACCCCGGCGGTCCACGGGCTCGCGGACGTCGACCGGGCCCGCCGAAGTCCCGCGCCCCGCGCCTTCGGTGCCCGCTCCACGGTCGTCCACATCAGCCGTCCCGTCCTCGTCGCCCGAGGCCGACACCGTGGGCGGGCTGCCCCGCCGGGTCCGTCAGGCCAGCCTCGCCCCGCAACTGCGCGAGGGCTCGGGCGTGACCGGCCCGGATCCGGTGGAGAGCGTCGAGGACATCGAGCGGGACGCCGACGAGGTACGCGACCGCATGGCCTCGCTCCAGCGCGGCTGGCAGCGCGGGCGCATGCAGAACGCCGAGGACGGGACCGGCCCCGGCGATACAGCACAAGGAACCACTCCGGGAGGGGACGGTCCATGACCGCACCGAACGCCGCAGCACTCAACTCCGCACGTCAGGGGTCGGGTGAACTCAACTGGCTCCTCGACGAACTCGTCGAGCGCGTCGCCAGCATCCGCAAGGCGCTGGTGCTCTCCAGCGACGGCCTTCCCACCGGCGCGTCCAAGGACCTGACCCGGGAGGACGGCGAGCACATGGCGGCCGTCGCCTCAGGATTCCACAGCCTCGCGAAGGGCGTCGGCCGCCACTTCGACGCGGGCCGGGTCCGGCAGACCGTCGTCGAACTCGACGAGGCGTTCCTGTTCGTCACGGCGGCCGGTGACGGCAGCTGTCTCGCCGTTCTGGCCGACTCCGACTCGGACGTCGGGCAGGTGGCGTACGAGATGACACTGATGGTCAAGCGTGTGGGGGCCCACCTGGCCAACGCGCCCAGGACGACCGGTCTGTCCTCCGGAGGGTGAGTGGACGGGATGAGCGCCGACACCTCCCGCACCCCCGGGAACCCCGGCGACCCTCAGTCCTCGCGCTGGTACGACGCCGACGCGGGGCCGGTGGTCCGCCCGTACGCGATGACGAGAGGACGCACCAGCAGCGCGTCCCGTCACCGCCTCGACCTGATCGCGATCGTCATGCCCGAACCCGCGGCCGACGACCCCGGCAGGGACCAGATGCTCTCCCCGGAACATGTGGAGATCATCGAACTCTGCAGTGAGATGCCCCAGTCGATCGCCGAGCTCGCCGCCGGTCTGGACCTCCCCGTCGGGGTGGTCCGGGTCCTGGTCGGCGATCTCGTCGAGGACGAGCTGGTGCACGTAACCCGTCCCGTTCCGCCGGCCGAGCTGCCGGACGTGAACATTCTTCGCGAGGTGATCAATGGCCTTCGGGCGCTCTAGCCGCAACAGGCGGCCCGTTGAGCCCGTTACCCTGAAAATCCTGGTGGCGGGCGGCTTCGGAGTGGGCAAGACGACCCTGGTGGGGGCGGTCAGCGAGATCAGACCGCTGCGTACGGAGGAGAGGCTGAGCGAGGCGGGACGTCCGGTGGACGACCTGGACGGTGTCGAGGCGAAGACCACGACCACGGTGGCGATGGACTTCGGGCGGATCACGCTGCGCGAGGACCTCGTGCTGTACCTCTTCGGAACCCCCGGACAGGACCGCTTCTGGTTCCTCTGGGACGAACTCGCCCAGGGCGCGCTGGGGGCGGTCGTCCTCGCGGACACCCGCCGTCTGGAGGACTGTTTCGCGGCGGTCGACTACTTCGAGCGCCGCGAGATCCCGTTCGCCGTCGCCGTCAACTGCTTCGAGGGCGCCGACCGGTTCCCCACCGAGACGGTGCAGGCGGCGCTGGACCTGGATCCACAGGTGCCGGTACTCATGTGCGACGCCCGGGACCGGTCGTCCGTACGGGACGTCCTGGTGGCCGTCGTCGAACACGCGGTCGCCCGGGTGGACCGGCTCCGGGAGCCAGTCACCACGTAGGGCCTCTCGTTTGGATCAGGCCGGGCTCGCGGGGTCCGGCCGGCGTAACGCGGCCCGTACCCCCGCCGACGAGGGTACGGGCCGCGCGTCCAAGGGCGGCGGGGGAGCGGAGTCCTCCGCTACTCCTGCCAGCCGAAACTCCGCTCCACCGCCTTGCGCCAGTTGCCGTACTCGCGTTCGCGGTCCTCCGGTTCCATCCGCGGCTGCCACTCCACATCGCGCTGCCAGTGCGTCTTGAGCTCGTCGAGCCCCGACCACACCCCGGTCGCCAGCCCCGCCGCGTACGCCGCGCCCAGGCAGGTGGTCTCCGAGATCTTCGGGCGGATCACCGGCACGCCCAGCACGTCCGCCTGGTGCTGCATCAGCAGATGGTTGGCCGTCATGCCGCCGTCCACCTTGAGCGTCGTGATCGGCACCCCGGAGTCCTGGTACATCGCGTCGACGACCTCACGTGTCTGCCAGCTGGTCGCCTCCAGGACGGCCCGTGCCAGATGCGCTTTGGTGACGTAGCCGGTCAGGCCGGTGATCACACCCCGGGCGTCGGAACGCCAGTAGGGGGCGAACAGCCCGGAGAACGCGGGCACGATGTACGCCCCGCCGTTGTCCTCCACGCTCGCGGCGAGGGTCTCGATCTCCGCCGCGCTCCCGATGATCCCGAGCTGGTCGCGGAACCACTGCACGAGCGCCCCGGTGATCGCGATCGACCCCTCCAGGCAGTAGACGGGCGGCTCGTCACCGATCCGGTAGCCGAGGGTGGTGATCAGCCCGTTCTTGGACGGCACGGGGCGGTTCCCGGTGTTGAGCAGCAGGAAGCTGCCGGTGCCGTACGTGTTCTTGGCCGTGCCCGGGTCGTAGCAGGCCTGTCCGAACACCGCGGCCTGCTGGTCTCCCAGGGCGGAGGCCACCGGCACTCCGGCCAGCGCTCCCACGGCCGTTCCGTACACCTCGGACGACGACCTGATCTCCGGGAGCACCGCCTCCGGGATGTTCATCGCGGCCAGGACCGCCGGGTCCCACCGGAGCGTCTCCAGGTCCATCAGCATGGTGCGCGACGCGTTGGTCACGTCCGTGACGTGGACGCCGCCCGCCGTGCCGCCCGTGAGGTTCCAGATCAGCCAGGAGTCCATCGTGCCGAAGGCGATCTCGCCGCGCTCGGCCCGCTCGCGCAGCCCGGGTACGTGGTCCAGCAGCCAGGCCGCCTTGGGGCCGGAGAAGTAGCTGGCCAGCGGAAGACCCGTGGTGGCGCGGAACCGGTCCTGCCCGTCGGTGCCGCCGAGTTCGTGGCACAGGGCCGCGGTACGGGTGTCCTGCCAGACGATCGCGTGGTGGACGGGGACCCCGGTGGCCCGGTCCCACAGCACCGTCGTCTCGCGCTGGTTGGTGATGCCGAGCGCGGTGAGCCGGTCCGCCCGCAACCCGGCCCGGTCCAGGGCACCGGCGACGACGGCCTGCACGGTGGTCCAGATCTCGGAGGCGTCGTGCTCCACCCAGCCGGGCCGGGGGAAGATCTGCCGGTGCTCGCGCTGGTCGACGGCGACGACGGCGCCGTCCTGGTCGAAGATGATGCAACGGCTGGAGGTGGTGCCCTGGTCGATGGCGGCGACATACCTGATCGTCATGACTCCCCTTGTCCATCGGGTGCTTGTGGCCGAGGCCTCAGAACGCGGCGTTGAACACGACACCGCCCAGCAGACCGCCCAGGAGCGGTCCCACGACCGGTATCCAGGCGTAACTCCAGTCGGACGTACCCTTGTTCGGTATCGGAAGCAGCGCATGCACCAGCCGCGGACCGAGGTCACGGGCCGGGTTGATGGCGTACCCGGTGGGGCCGCCGAGCGAGAGCCCGATGCCCACCACGAGCAGGGACACCAGGAGAACCGAGATGCCGGAGCCGTAGATCCCGGCCTCCGACCCCGCGACCGGGCCGATCCCGATGCCCGCGTTCTTCCCGAAGGCCAGGATCGGCAGGACCAGGGCGGCCGTGGCGATGATCTCGGTGACGAGGTTGGCCACCGGATTCCGGATCTCCGGAGCGGTCGCGAAGATGCCGAGCGTGGGGCCGGACGTCTCCTTGTCGGCGTTGGCGCGGAACTGCGCGTAGTACGTCAGCCAGGCCAGCACCGCGCCGATGACGGCGCCCGTCAGCTGGCCCGCGATGTAGAGCGGGACCTTGTCCCACTCGCCGGTGTCGACGGCGATGCCGACGGTCACGGCCGGGTTGAGATGGCCGCCCGACAACGGGGCGGACGTGTAGGCCCCGGCCAGTACCCCGAAGCCCCATCCGAAGGCGATGACGACCCAGCCCGCGGCTCTGGCCTTCGAGTGGTGGAGGGTGACGGCGGCGCAGACGCCCGCGCCGAAGAGGATGAGGATGGCCGTTCCGAGGACTTCCCCGGTGAAGATGTCTCCATTGCTCATGGCGCTCCCAGTGGTTGTCCGGCGGGTTGCGCCGGGCGCTTCCATGGCTGCGGAGGCCGAGGGCAGGGAGAATCCGTGCCCCGCCCGGCGACCGTGACGAGCGTGGGATCAGCCGGCCGCCGCCGTGTGGGAGGACGGCATCGGCTGGGAATGGAGTGTTCTCCGTGCATGATGGGTCGTCAAGAAGACTGACAACAAACGCTGTTGGTGGCCACGGATGGCATCTCAACGCACTGCGACGACCGCGGAGCCATGACCGAACAGGCCCTGGTTCGCGGTGATCCCGGCCCGCGCGCCCGGAATCTGGCGTTCCCCCGCCGTGCCGCGCAGCTGCCAGGTCAGTTCGCAGACCTGCGCGATGGCCTGGGCCGGCACCGCCTCGCCGAAGGAGGCGAGCCCGCCGCTCGGGTTCACCGGGATGCGTCCGCCGAGCGCCGTCGCCCCGGAGCGTACGAGCGCCGCGCCCTCGCCGGGAGCGCACAGTCCGATGTCCTCGTACCACTCCAGTTCCAGCGCCGTGGAGAGGTCGTACACCTCCGCCAGGGACAGGTCTCCGGGTCCGATGCCCGCCTCCTCGTACGCGGCCCGGGCGATCGAGCCCCGGAAACTCATGGGGGAGGGTTCCACGGCCACCGCGGAGTCCGTGGCGATGTCCGGCAGGTCGAGCACCGCTTTCGGGTACGTGGGCGTCACGGTCGACACGGCACGGATGCGGACCGGGTCCGACGCCCCGTGGCGCCGGGCGAAGTCCATGCTGGACAGCACCAGGGCCGCCGCGCCGTCGGAGGTGGCGCAGATGTCCAGCAGCCGCAGCGGATCGGCGACGACCGCGGAGGCCGCGACCTGTTCCGCGCTCACCGCTGCCCGGTAGCGAGCGTTCGGGTTCAGTGCGCCGGCCGCGGCGTTCTTCACCTTGACCAGCGCGAAGTCGTCCGGAGTGTCGCCGTGCAGCGCCATCCGGCGGCGGGCGTACAGCGCGAAGTACGCGGGATTGGTCGCACCGAGCACCCGGAACCTCAGCCAGTCCGGATCGTCCGGCCGCTCGCCACCCGCCGGCGCGAAGAAGCCCTTGGGGGCCGCGTCCGCGCCCACCACGAGCACCACGTCCGCCATGCCGGCCAGGATCTGCGCCCTGGCGGTGTTCACCGCCTGGGCGCCCGACGCGCAGGCCGCGTACACGCTGGTCACGCGGGCGCCCTGCCAGCCGAGCGCCTGGGCGAACGTCGCCCCGGCCACGTACCCCGGATAGCCGCCGCGCACGGTGTCGGCGCCGACCACCGACTGCACGTCCCGCCACTCGATGCCCGCGTCCGCCAGCGCGCCGCGGGCCGCCACCGTGCCGTACTCCACGAAACCGCGGCCCCATTTGCCCCAGGGGTGCATGCCGGCCCCGAGGACCGCCACATCCCCGCTCATGCCGCGCCCCCCGCGGAGCCGGCGGCGACCGGCCGCCAGTGCC
This sequence comes from Streptomyces sp. NBC_00385, assembly GCF_035917155.1. NCBI lineage: Bacteria > Bacillati > Actinomycetota > Actinomycetes > Kitasatosporales > Streptomycetaceae > Streptomyces > Streptomyces sp. NBC_00385. Next base: position 7,474,083 of record NZ_CP107951.1, read on the forward strand.
AGGTGGTCCGCACCGCGCCGTCGCCGTCACCCGGGCCGGCGTCCATCACTCCCGGCACGGCCTCCACCGTCATCCCGACCGCGAGATCCTCCACGCCCACCCCGGGCGCGGCCTGCCCGAGCACGACCATCCGCTCGGCCGCCAGCTCCACCGCCACCAGCGTGTACGGCTCCCAGGGCACCTCCGGATCCGAGAGATAGGGCGCGGGCGGCCGGTAGCGGCCGTCGGTGTACGACCAGACCGTGCCGTGCCGGGACAGCGGCACCTCGGCGAGCTCGCCGCCCGTACAGCCCGGATTGCGGCAGAGCCCCTTCTGCGGCGGGAAGAAGACCGACGAGCAGAGCGGGCAGCGGGTGCCCAGCAGCCGGAAGTCCTCCTCCGTACCGTCCTCGGTGAACCACCCGGCCACCACAGGTATGCGCTTGCGTGGCAAAGCCCCTCCCGGCACTGGATCTGACGGAACGTCAGAAGTGTGCCACGGTCAGCTGTTGTCGGCGAGCCACTTGGCAGCGGTCTCCGCGAGCTCGTGGTCGCGGCCGGCCAGCATCATCCCGATCATCTGCGCGTCACCGCGCAGCGACCAGGCCGGATGACCGAACGTGGCCGGGTTGTTCTTCTCGATCAGGAAATGGGCGGGCCATCCCGTATACCTTGAGTGTCGTACCAAACGAACTCAACGAGGGGAGGTGTAGGCATGGCTGAATATGCACAGATCAGAGCCCTAATCGCGGTTCGCCTCAGCGACATGACGGACGTTACGACCTCGCCGCTGAGGCAGCGGGAAGCCGGCGAGGGACAGGCGGCACGCATCGGGGCACGTGTCGTCGGGTACGCAACCGACCTGGACGTCTCCGCCACCAAGACCACGCCGTTCGAGCGGCCGGAGCTTGGTGACTGGCTCCGTCGCCCAGACGAGTACGACGTGATCATCTGGTGGCGGCTTGATCGCGCGGTCCGGTCGCTGGCAGACATGGAGGATCTGACGCGGTGGGCTAAGGAGCACCGCAAGCGGATCATCTTCGCGGAGGGTGCAGGCGGGACACTCGACCTGGACATGTCGTCAGCGCTTGGAGTGTCCGACATCGTCGTACGGCTGCTCGCGTGGGCCGCGCAGATGGAGGCGCAAGCAATCGCAGAACGCGTGTCTGGAGCACGTGCGACGCTTCGGGCGCAGGGACGTTGGGCGGGTGGGATCCCGCCGTATGGCTATCGTCCAGTTGCGCGTGACGGAGCGCCGGGGTTGACGCTCGTCCCCGATCCGTCGGCCGTTGCAGTCCTGGAGCAGATGATGGCTGACATCCTTGACGGAGCGCAGCCGCACAGCATCGCCATGGAGCTGAACGAAGCAGGCGTACTGACCCCGCGCGACCACGACGACGTCAGACGCGGGAAGGTGCCGCGGGGCCGTGCGTGGGTTGGTACCACGGTAAAGAGCGTCGCCTCGTCCCCCACGCTTCTCGGCTACCACGTGCACCAGGGCAAGCCGGTACGCGACGGGAAGGGACGCCCTATCCTGGCGGGTCCGCCAATCGTGGAGCGGGACCAACATGAGCGAGTGAAGGCGGCGTTGGCGGAGTTGGCAGCTCCGGAGCGTCGGGAGAGGAAAGACACGAACGCGCTGCTTCTCGGTGTCGCCCACTGCGACACCTGCGATGGCCGCATGTACATGTACAGCGCCAACAGCGGAAAGACCATCGTCTACGGCTGCCGGGCGCTGGCGCGTGGGCGGAAGTGTGAGGCTAAGGCGTCGATCCGGGCGGACTGGCTGGACGAATGGGCCGTGGAGCAGTTCCTAGCGCGTATCGGCTCATGGCCAGTGACGCGGGTCATCCGCCACTCCGGCTACGATCCCGGACCTGAACTGGCAGAGGTTACGTCAGAACTGCGGGCCCACATGGGGGAGCGTGCGCGCTTCAAGTCTGCCGCTGGTCGTCAGATGTGGCAGGAAACGGCTGACGCACTAGAGGCCAGAGCCGCAGAGCTGGAGACCACACCATTCGTTGAAGCCCGGGAAGAAGTTGTGAGCACGGGCAAGACGTACGGACAGATGTGGGACGCCGCAGACACGGCCGGCCGTCGGCGACTGCTCATCGACGCCGGGGCCCGGGTCATGGTCAAGCCGTCGAAGGGACGAGGAGGCCGCGTAACGAAGTTGGACGTATCGCGCGTGGACTTCGTCATCGGAAGCCACGGCGATCCCGAGAAGGAATCTCTGGACGCCATCGAGCGGGAAGAATCTGAGTAGTGCGCAACCCCTGGTAGGCCCCCGCCTACCAGACATGGGGCGGCCCTGGCTTCATCTTTGGACGGAGTAGGCCAGGGCCGTTCCTCACCTGAATGAGGAGAAAGCATCATGGCACACACCTCTATCTTCGCGAACACCTTGCTTGTCGTCGGCCCCGTCGCAACCGAGGACGAGCGGGCAGACCTGCTCATGGTCGCCTCCGACGTCACGGACCAGCTGGGCTTCCCCACCATCATCGGCACTACGGCCGACATCGACGTCCGCAACTTCGCGGCAGTCGTCGTCTGCGGGCCGGCGCTGCACGACGCGGAGTCGGTCATCGGGACGGCCATGATCCTGGAGGCCGAAGCTGCGCTGTACGACGTGCCCGTGGTTTACAAGCAGAAGGGAAGCGACGACGCCCCGTGCGACGGCTGTGCCGCGTACCTGACGATCGCTGCCGTGCGGGACGAGAACGGAGATCTGTTCTGCCCGGCCTGCACGGGTGACTCCCTTGGCTGCGCTCGTTGCGGCGAGGTCGACGAGCGGGACATCGAGCCGGTCTACGTCGACGGCGGATGGGTCCCGCTGTGCACCGGTGGGTGCGCGTCGATCATGAAGGCACTGAAGCCCTCCCCGCTCAACATCCCGGAGGACGACAGTAAGCCGCTCCTGCTGCTGGGCGTCACCGCCTGACGTCACCCTCTGTCACACGGACGTGGGCCCGCCGGTTCGCCGGTCGGGCCCTCCCGTGCGTTCGGGGGCGCGCCTCGTCGACGTCCTCCGCCCTCTCCGCCGGCTGCCAGACGAAGCGGAGAGCGACGTTCCGCGCTCAGGTGAGCGTAGACAAGCGTATGAGTTAGGGGACCCTCTGTGGCGTGGGTCACAATCCTCCGCCCCGAGAGGTCGAATCGGGCCCGTTTGGAGCCAAAATGACAAACTAACCCCTTACTTCAACTCTCTCTAACGTGTGTTAAGAGAGACTGAGAAATGCCAGTTAGTTTGTCCATTCTGGCCAAACTGTCTCGCGCCCCCTTTTAGCCCCTCGTCGACGTCGAATGACGAGTGGGGTGGGGGCGGAGCCGCATCGACGTCCAGGAAGCCGCTGGAGGCCCGTGGGGCGCCCTGTAGGTGCTAGTCGGTATCCAGGAGGCCCCGGGGGCGCGCTAGAGCCTCTGAGGGGCCTTCCAGGGCTTCGACCCTGCGGAGGTGGGCGACGAGGCGGGTCGGACGAAGAGTGCACAGCCGGCACGTGGGGCCCCATCGAGGCCTGAAGCGCCCCAACCAAGATCCAATGTCTCACCATGCGGGATCAAGGTCACGGTTGTGTAATAGAGCCTGGCGGCTCGGATCGGGATGAAACGTCGATATTTGCAGGTCGGAGCACGTTTCGGCACTTTGCGCATACCCCCTCGTCGCGAAACATGCACCACATAACCACTAACGAGAGGGGCTTTAATCGCGCGCGAGAGCGCCTATGCCCCATGGTTACAGAGAGTTGTAGCCCCACAAACCGCGGGACCGGCGTCGGCAGCCTCTTGGGCGTTGGTCCGGTCCCGTGTGCAAGCTGCATCCCCCTGGCGCCTCTCCCGGGGTGGGGTGCACCGGTCCCGGCGGTTGAGCCGTCGACGTGAAGCGAACTCTCCTCCGCTCGCTCGTCGACGAGCTCCCGCCGGGGCTGTCAGACCTTTCGAAGCGCTGCCTCCGGGTGGCGCTTCTCTTTTTCCCGCAATTGACCGAACGAAGGGTCGTCGGACCGACCGAACCCAAGGAGACCGATGCGATACATCGACGTGCCGAACCCGCCGCGTAGGCAGTGCCCAGCATGCTTCCGCACGCTGGTCGTGAACGGCGAGAACTTCCACCGGGACGCACTCTGTGCCGACGGCCATACCCGCAAGTGTTCCGATTGCCGCAACGAGGCAAACCGGGTGGCCTACCGCCTGGAGGCCCCGGAGCGCGCCAGGCGCGTCCGTGAGCGCCGCGCGGAGCGGCGGGCGTACTTCGAGTCGACGGGCCGCTACGAGGCCGCCTGACGACCCCACAGACCTTCCATTCCACGGGCCTTTGCCGACACGGCGGGCCCGTTCTTCATGTCCGACGAGAGGCAACCATGAACGCCCAACTTGACGCCGCACACGCGGCAGTCCCAGACATCGCGGAGCACTTCGTGCGCAAGCAGCGCGTCGAAGAGCTGCTCAGCACTCTTCCCGCGGTCGACGCACCGGAGATCGAAGCGCAGCGCGTAGCTGACGAGGCGGTGGCGGAGTACATCGTTTCCGGCGCCTGGCCGGCTGACGTCGAAGAGCGTGCACAGGCGGCGTACGCGCGCGCTGTGGGCGCCCATGCGGTCCGCGCGAAGCTCCTGGCGATGAACCGGACGTACGTCGACGGTTCGACGCTCAGAGGGCTCCGTGAGGCGTTCCGAACCGAAATCCTGGCAGCTCTCGGCACGCAGCTTGCCGACCTCCTGGCAGAGGCAGAGAAGCACGTCGGTGCGCTGGGGGCTACTCGCACCGCTGACGAGGCCCTGACGGCTGGCGGAGCGACCGCGGAGGCGTACACCAAGCTGCGCCCCCTCGTCGCCGTGCTGGCGGGCATCCGCGAGGCTCAGTGGTCAGCGCTGAGTCAGGGAGAAATCACCGGCCCGACGAGCCTGCACGCCCGCGCGAAAGTCAGCGGGCACGGTGACGTCCAGGGCATCAACGACGACACCCCCGCGCATCAGATCGACGTCATGAAGTCGCAGGCGTACGACCTGGACCACCTCGTTTGGATCACCCAGATGGGCACGGCGTACATCCCTGAGTCCGTGGACGACGTGATGGCCGCGCAGGACGCCTTCGACGGGCGCCACTCCGTGTCTGACGGCGTGCGGCCCGTGGACATCAGTCCGATGGTCGTCCCCAACCGCCCCGTGGCACAGCCCGCCAACCCGCGCAGCACCTATGAGAGCGAGCGCGTGGCCAAGTCCCGCGCCCAGCGCAGCTACTGAGAGGTACCAACATGCCCGAAGAGATCATCACGGAGCCCCTGACGGGCCCCGTTCTGGAGCTGGCCAAGCTTCGAGCCGGCCTGGCCGCCGGCCTGACCGTCGAACAGAGCGCGCGGCTCCAGGGCGCCGACGAGGCAGCCCTCACCGCTGACGCAACCTCGCTCGCGTCGGAACTGTCCGCAGCCAACCCCGCTCCGCAGGTGCCCCGTTCCGGCGGCGCCCGTGGCCCTGACGTCCAGGGCACCGCAGGGACCGTCAACGCTGGCGTAGCCGCATACCGCGCGAAGCACGGCCTTGACGAGAACGGCAACCGCCCGGAGCGCAGGCCCCTGCCGACGAGCACTCGCAACCCCTACACCGAGCCCACCTACACCACGGAGCACCAGCGATGACGACCCTTCTCTTCGACGAGTACACGCAGGCCATCAAGAACCGCGCAATCGAACTGAACGGCACGGCCGTTGTGGTGGAGCTGCTGAGCGGCAAGGCCCTGACGGGAACGCTCTCGTACGCGCTGGCCGACGGCCCGCAGGCCACCAAGTACTACCCGAACGCGCTCACCGTCACCGTGTCAACGAAGGCGTACACGGTGCGTCTCGACGCCATCGCGGCCATCGGCCAGGGCTGACAAAGCTTGCCCCCGCGACACAAGCCGCGGGGGCGGGTACTACTTCCTACGCCAGAACGGGAACGACTTCACTGCGTCGCCAATGGCCCGAATCGCCGCAGCCTTGTCGGTGCCCTTGACGCTTCGGACGCCGCTGATGTGGAGCGCCAGGAGGAACGTCCCGCAGAGCGCGAAAACGACGAGCACAACGGCAGCCATAACCAGGGCAAACGCCTGCGGAGACATGGCAAGGAACGCAAAAAGAGGTACAGACATGGGTGGACCCTTCGCCTACGCGGCGGAGGCCCTGAAAAGGGCGCACTCCGTTGCGAGTCAAACGACTGCAAGCTTGCCTTCTGTGTGAAGGCATCCACGTGGGTCCACGCCCGTGGTGGCGTCCGGATTACTGCCCCGGTGCGCATGCATCATTCCATGAACGTGACGTGGCGTCAAGTGGGCTGCGTCCCACACAGCCAAGGACGGAAGCCATGCCAACTCAACCGCGCAAGCCGTGGGCGGGGTCGTCAAGGCGCGAGAGCCTGCCCCGCGGGTGGGAGCGCCTACGACGCCGCGTGATCCGACGAGACGGAGGCGTGTGCACCGCGCTCTATAGCGACGGCCGACGCTGCGAACTCCCCGGGACAGACGTGGATCACGTGATCCCGCACAGCCTCGGAGGGTCCGACCTTCTGGAAAATCTCCAGCTTCTGTGTCCGTTCCATCATCGGGCGAAGAGCAGTAGCGAAGGCGGCACAGCCGCAGCCCTGACGCGCAAGAGCGTCCACCGCAAGCCGTCGACGCACCCCGCGTTGGACGACTGAGCCGACAACGGAAGGAGGGGCCCCGATGGTTGCCCCTGGACCAAGGCGCGATCTCTCCAACCCCGGAAGCCGTGAGTACCGCGGGAGGGGAGCACGGCGAGCGACAGGCCCTGTCGTGCTCCCGCTCGAAGGATGCGATCTACCAGCCCCGGACATGCCGACAGGGCGTGAGTGGACGCAGCCCGAGAAGGACATGTGGGCAGAGCTATGGGAGAGCGGCCAGGCCACCCAGTGGAACGAATCGTTCGTGCCCATGGTCGCGCTGTTCGTACGCATCACATGCGACGCCTTCGCTGGCCGTGTGACTGCCGGCCTGGCAGCAGAGGCACGCTATTACGCAGACCACCTTGGTCTCAGCCCCGCAGGGCTGAAGACACTGGGATGGGAGCTGGAGCGAGAGGGTACGGGCACGGCTGAGCTGCACACCGTACCCACCACGCACAGTCTGGACATCAACGAACGTCGTGCTCGGCTCACCGCATGAGCGCACGCAAGGCAGCACAGCTAGCGCGTAGGGCGCAGGCATCGGCAGTGCCTGGCCAAGGTGCCTCGTCCGTCGTGCCGACACTGCTTGTGCAGTGCTACGTAGACGAGTGGCTGACCGACGCTGACGACGCGCTGGCCGACGGACATCGTGACGTCGTTGCGTGGAACCGCTGGCGACGAGCGCGAGCAGCGTGGGCCGACGAGCGCGGACTCACGCTCATGCAGGCGTTCGGCTGCGTGGCTCGTGGCGTCGCGGGTGAGAGCCGGCCGACGCTCGCTTGATGGTTGCAAGGCTCTGACCTGCAACGATCTCATGATCAACCCCAGGGGGTGATCCCTTGATCACCATCACGGCGCCCGTAAGCATGCTGGGACGCGCGATCCGGCAACCGGTTGGCGCTCGACCTAGGGGGCTCCCTGGAGCCCTTTTCCCGCCCCTGGAGGCCCGTCCAGCGCCCCTCCGGCCGGGCTCCGCGCGATGGATCGTGCGCGCTAGGCGGGAGTCGATGACGCGCGATCCGGTTGCAGTCGTCGCGGACGCTAATAGCGATAGATGCAGGTGGGTACGACTGTAACCGTTTCATAGCAAACCAAAGCAAAGCAGTGAACATCTTCCTTGCTTTGCCATTCCTTTACCTAGGTATGTCCATGGAGGAGCCATGCCCCCGTTTCGACGTTGCAGCCGCCAGGGCTGCCCGTTCGACGCCGCACCTGACTCGCGCACCTGCGGCAAGCACTGTCACATCTGGCTCAAGCGAAGGCGCATCGTGGCGGATGCATCGGGCGCTGAAGCTGACGTGGAGCGCGCCGAACTGGCGCGCCTGGAGGCCGAGTTGAACAACCGCGCCTCGTCCTTCGTCAACGTACCCGGCGTCTTCAGCACCGACCTGACGGCAGCCATGAAGCGGCCCGTACGGCGCCCCCGGCGCCACTGACCGGCTCCTAGCGCAAGCAGCTCCCCTCACGGCCCTGGAGGACGCTCCAGGGCCATTCCTATGCCCTCCGGAGGGCCCATGAGAACCACCGAAGACGACATCTGCGCCCGTGACGGGTGCGGGTGGTCCGTAGCGCTTGTCCTCGTCGCCGACATGCCGCTTCCTGCGACGTATTGCAGCGATGCTTGTGCGGACTATGAGTGGCTGCGTCGGGGTCTGAACGCCCTGGAGCGGACGGCGGAAGTCGACGCCCTGTACGGCAACCTGCGCGATGTCGCGGAGATCCTGAGTGCACGTCAGGACCCAACCGACGTCGGCCCCCTCTTGGGGGTGACCAGCCGTGCCGGATCTTGACATTGTTGGTGGCGCTGCGGTCGACGTCGTACCAGTCATCCCGCAGTTCCATACCAAGCTCAAGGCGATGGTTCTTCCCGTCGCCGACAAGGTGGGGGAGGAAGCCGGACGACGTATGGGCGAGGCGATCTCTCGCAACATCGTCATCTCCATCCCGCAGGCCATCAACCAGGGCGGGAAGGCTGGAGTAGTCGCCGCTGGCCGGCAGGGCGACGACGCTGGCGGTGCATTCGCCCGTTCCATCCGCCGCAAGCTCGAAGTTGCGTTCAAGGCCCTCCCCAAGGCCGACGTCAGGCTTGGGGACACTGGCTTTAACGCGGACCTGGCACGGCTCCGGGCGCGCATGGAGACGCTGCGGAACAAGACTGTGGGCGTTGATGTGAGCGCCGTGGACGCCGAACGCGAAATCGTCCGTATCTCCGCAGAGCTGGAGCGCCTCGGAGCGACGCACATGGACGTCAACGTGAGGGCTGACACGGCGACCGCGCGTGCGGCCCTGGCAGCCATCCGGGCGGAGATCGCAGCCATTGATGCAAAGGACATCCGCATCCCGGTCCGCGTCGACACCTCGCAGGCGTCATCGGCCCTGATGTCACTCGGGATCCAGGTTGCGGCACTCGCAGCGATCCCGCTTGGTCCCGCGCTTGCCGCGGGTCTCGGTGCCGTCGTGACGATGGCTGCCGCAGCCGGCGCGGGAGTCGGAGCCCTGGCTCTGGCCGCCATCCCTGCCGTGAAGAGCGTCACGGAAGTGATCCGACTGAAGACGGCCGCGGAGGACGAGGCGACGAACGCCACGAGCCGAAGCGCCGCAACGGCGTCGCAAGCGGCCTCCAAAGCCATCCAACTAGCAAGCGCGCAGTCGCAGTTGGCTTCAGCCCACCGGAACGCAGCCAAGACCATAGAGGCCGCGGAACGGGCCGTCGCGCAGGCTCAGCGGGCCGTCGCGGACGCAGCGGAGCGGGCCGGCGAGCAGCGCGAGGCAGCGGCCGACGGAGTACGCCGGGCGGAACAGTCCCTCGTCGACGCTCAGCGAACGGCACGGCAGGCAGAGCAGGATCTCACCCGCGCACGTGCTGACGCCGCACAGCAGCTCAAGGCGCTGAACGACCAGCTGACTGACGGGGCCCTGGACCAGCGTGAAGCCACGTTGCGCGTGGCTCAGGCACAAGAGGATCTCAATGCCGTCATGGCGGATCCGAAGGCGACGAAGCTTCAGCAGGAAGCCGCACAGCTTGCCCTTGACCGTGCCCGCCAGGGCGCCAAGGAGCAGGCGCAGAACTACGAGGACTTGAAGAAGTCCGCGGAGGCGCAGCGCAAGGCCGGCGTCGACGGCAGCGACGCCGTGAAGGCCGCAACGGATCGCGTAGGCGAGGCTCAGCGCACCGTCGCGGACCAGACGGAGGCGCTCGCGAAGGCTCACGAGGCTGCCGCGAAGGCTCAGCGCGACGGAGCACGCAGCGTCGCGGACGCGCAGGTGAAGGTGGCCGACGCTGTACGCGCCTCTGCCGATGCGCAGGTGTCCGCAGCCGATTCCGTGGCCAGCGCTCAGCGCGGTTTGGCGTCCGCTCAGCTGTCCTCGTCGACGGCCACGGGCACCGCCACGACGAAGGCGGAGGAGTACCGCAAGGCACTCGCGAAGTTGACGCCTGCGGGACGGGACCTCTTCAACGCCGTTGCGGGATCCAACGGACTCACCTCCGCGTTCAAGGCGTGGTCGACGTCGCTACAGCCTCACGTCCTCCCCATCTTCACCCGCGGGGTGAATTCCGCGAAGGCAACCCTGCCCGGTCTGACGCCGCTTGTTCTCGGTGCAGCCGCGGGAATTCAGACCCTCATGGACAAGGCGTCAGCCCAGCTGAAGACGCCGTTCTGGGTGTCTTTCAAGCAGGATCTGAAAAAGAGTGTTGAGCCCGCCGTTGTGGGATTCGGCGTCGCGTTCGGCAACGTCATCAAGGGCATGGCCGGCGTAATCGACGCGTTCTTGCCGCACATGAATGGTATTGCGAAGAAGTCTGACAGTATCACCGGGCGTTTCGCCAAGTGGGGATCCAGCCTGAAGGGGTCGCCCAAGTTCGAGAAGTTCCTCCAGTACGTCAAGGATACGGCGCCAGGTCTCGCGTCGTTTATCGGCGACGTTCTGACGGCTGCTCTCGACGTCTCGAAGGCCGCAGCGCCGCTGTCAACAGCGATGATGGCCATCGTAGGGCCCGTCTTCAAGGCCATTTCGTCGCTGGCGACGAACAACCCCGAGTTGGTGCAGGCCCTTTGGGCTATGTGGGCCGCGCAGAAAGCCATTGCGCTCGGCATGGTGGCGTTCTCCGCGGCGATGGCCGTTTACCAGTCGGTCATGTTGCTCTCCACCATCGCAACGGCGGGGTTTGGCACCGTTCTGAGCGCAACGGGAATCCTCCCGATCATCCGCGCCGTGCTTATCGTCGTTGGGCTGCTCGTTGCGGGATTCGTGCTCGCCTACACTCGGTGTGACTGGTTCAGAACGGCCGTTGATGCGGCATGGGCGGGAATCACGACCGGAACTCTGTTCCTGTGGAACGTCATCCTGAAGCCCACGTTCACCGCCATCTGGACCGCAATGCAGTTCGTGGGCAGCGTGGCTATGTGGCTCTGGATCAACGCATTCAAGCCTGCCTTCGACGCCATTGCGACGGCCGCACAGTTCCTCTTCACGCTGCTGACGGTCATTGTCCTGCTCCCCATCATGCTCGCCATCAAGGCGACTGGGGCGGTGGCGAAGTGGTTGTGGGATAAGGCATTCGGTCCCACGTTCAAGGCCATCGGCGACGGAGCGATGTGGCTGTGGAACAAGGCGATCAAGCCGGCGTTCGGATTCATCGCTGGTCTGGCCAAGTGGCTTTGGGAGACGGCGATCAGGCCGGTATTTACCGAGTCGCGAAAGGCGCTTGACGCCTTCGGGTCTGCAGCAAAGTGGCTCTGGACCAACGCCATCAAGCCCGTTTTCGGGTGGATCGCCGACAGGGCGAAGTGGCTGTGGGACAAGGGAATCAAGCCCTCGTTCGACCTCATCAAGGATGGCGTCGACCTCGTCGTTAAGGCGTTCAAGCTGGCGAAGGAAGGCATCAAGCTTCAGTGGGACGCGCTGAAGGACATCGCGAAGAAGCCCGTCAAGTTCATCATCGACCACGTTTACAACAAAGGGATTTTGCCCCTGTGGAACGGCGTAGCGAAGGTAACCGGGGCCGGCAAGCTGAACCCGGTTGAACTTGACGGCTTCGCGACCGGCGGCATCATGTCCGGCTATTCCCCGGGCCGTGACGATCGTGTTGTAGCCGTAGGTGGCGGTGAGGCGATCATGCGCCCCGAGTGGACGCGGGCCGTCGGTGCCGACAAGATCAACGAGTGGAATGCGGCTGCCCGCTCCGGCGGAATTGGCGGCGTTCAGCGTGCGATCTCGAACGGCATGCCGGCGTTCAAGGACGGTGGCATCGTCGACTGGGTCAAGGACAAGGCCGGAGACGCTGGAGACTTCCTCAGCGGCGCCGCGGACTTCCTCGACCCGACGAAATTGTCCGACAAGGCGAAGAAGTTGGTCGCCAGTCAGATGAAGCCCTACCTGACGAACCCGTGGGCAAAGTCCGTCGCCAAGATGCCTACCGAAATGCTCACGAGCATGAAGGACAAGGCTATGGACCTCCTCGGCTTCGGCGGAGGAGGTGAAGGCGGGGGCGGCTCCTGGATCAAGCCTGTGGACGCCCCCTTCGGCACTCGCTTCGGTAAGTCCGGCTCCCTGTGGTCCTCCGGGCATCACACTGGGCTGGACTTCCCGGCGGCCGTCGGTACAGCCATCAAGGCGGTTGCTGACGGCAAGGTGTCGCAGGCGACGTCAGGCGGCCCCTACGGAATCCACGCCATGCTCAACCACGGTGGCGGGCTGTCGTCGATGTACGCGCACATGAGCAAGATCCTGATGCACGCTGGCGACAACGTGAAGCAGGGTCAGGTAATCGGCCGAGTGGGCGCAACGGGCAACGTCACCGGTCCTCACCTCCACCTGGAGGCGCGTCTCGGAGGCCGCACCGTCGACCCGATGCAGTACCTGACGGGTGGCGGTGGAGGCGGCAGTGTCGGCTCTGGCGTCCAGCGCTGGCGCGGAGTGGTCAACCAGGCACTACGCCTGACGGGCAACCCCTCGTCGTACGCGAACGTGACGCTGGCGCGCATGCAGCAGGAGTCTGGCGGTAACCCGCGGGCGGTCAACAACTGGGACACCAACGCCCGCTCCGGCTACCCGTCGACGGGCCTCATGCAGGTCATCCGGCCGACGTTCCAGTCCTACGCAGGCTCCATGCTGAAGAAGGGCCCGTTCCTGAACGGGGTCAGCATCGACCCCCTGGCGAACGTCTACTCCTCCATGCGCTACGCGAAGGCTGCCTACGGCAACCTGGGTAAGGCGTACGGGAGGGTTGGAGGCTACGCAGGCGGCGGATTCCCGCCCGTCGGCGAATGGTCGCTGGTCGGCGAGAACGGCCCTGAGCTGGCGTACGGCCTCACGCCGACGCAGGTCATGAGCAACCACGACAGCCGGAACCTCTTCCGCGAGGCTGCGCAGGGCGGAGGCGGACGTGGTGGCCCACCCAACTTCACCGTGGAGAACCACGTGTGGGTTGGCGACCGTGAGATCACGGACATTGTCGACGCGCGCATGACGGTTCGCGACGCAGAGACCGGCGCGGCTATCGAGGCCGGCCGGTACATCTAACGCACACAGGGGCTGCTCTGCCGGCATGGCGGAGCAGCCCTCACGCATTCCCCCAACTGCCCCCGGAGCGAGCCGACATGGCGGATCCGGGGGCTCCCAGACATTGAAAGGGATCACCATGCTTGGTCAGTCAGCGAAGCGTCAGCACACCGCCTGCCCGCAGTGCGGAGCGGAGATCCAGCAGGCCCCGGGAGCGGGACGGCCCCGGGTGTTCTGCAAGCCGTCGCACGGCGTCTCGTGGAGGACGCGCATGCGAAGCGCCGGTTGGCTCTGACGCTCCCCGGTTACGAAGTCTCGTCGGCCGACGCTTCCGCCACGAAGGTGCCACGCTGCGGGACGACGAACACGTCCCCATCCTCGACGAGCACGGCGATAGCGCGGCGCACGGTGCTGCGAGCAAGTCCGTACTGCTGAACGAGCTGCGTCTCACTGGCCATACGCCGGCCAGGAGCCCAGTCTCCACGCGCGATGCGCGCCCGGAGGATCTCCGCCAGCTGACGGTACGGCGTCAGTGGGGCACCGGGGTCAATCTCGTCGTCAGGCTGCGCGCTCATGATCATTACGCTATGCGGCGCGTCTCGTCGCGCTCCCACCGGATACGTCTCTGTACGTTGCGATACAAGGCGCTACCATGGGCACAAAGCACCCCGGCGACCGTGCGACCGGTCCCGGGGCGTGGCCCACGCTTTCGAGGAGCGTCGACGTGCCCAATCGTAACCAACTGCCTCACGAGGTCCACCTCACGGACCCTCTCAAGTCCATTACGCCCCGGCCCTACCCGAAGTGCGACGTGTGCAGCGCGCTGCTGAAGGAATGGCTGGCGGTGTCGGAGCCGGCGTCAACGAGCTTCGACCGCGCGGAGTGCAGCCGCATCGCCGCAGAGATCAACGAGCACAGGCGTAAGGACGAGCGCAGAGCGCCCGCCATGTGACCCCACAAGCCCCGCGCGCTGCTAGCCGACTCGCAGCGCACGGAGAGCGGCGGACGAGGTCGACAGCCAGCCCCGCCGCTCAGCCGAAGCCCCGTCACTCACCCCCAGAGTGGCGGGGCTTCTTCATGTCGCAAGTTTTTTGATTCGACTCTTGCCACGCACCGGCCAGGCGGTCCCGTACCCGATCAGCGGCAGCGCGGCCGCGTAGCGCTTGCGGCCGCGCGCCAGTCCGTAGGCGGTGATCGCGAGACCGGTCAGGGTGCCGGTGAGATGGACCCAGCGGGTCGCGGCCCGGGAGTGCATCGCGACGTAGTAGGGCCAGAACTCTTCGTACGAATCGAACGTCTGCTGTGACATACGGGCACCGTAATGGCTGGATCGGCAACCGGATACGGCCGATCCGCGTCCGAGAAGAAGAGCGGGCGGCCGGGACCCACGGGGGTGGTCCCAGCCGCCCGCTCGTTTCTCCTTCCGGGACGCGGCGCCTCAGTGGCCGGCGACGGACCTGCGGGCCACCGGGAAGTCGAAGTAGGTGTCCGGAAAGAGCTCCGGCTTGAAGGTGTAGTGCCACCACTCCTCGGCGAGGTTCACGAATCCGGCGTCGGTGAGCGTCTTCTTGAGGAACTGGCGGTTGGCGCGCTGCACGCCCTGGATCCGCGGGTCGTCGGTGTGCGAGAGCGTGTCGAAGCAGTCGAATCCAGTGCCCATATCAACAGAGTTGTCCGGAAAGCGTTCGGCCTGCGGGGCGTAGCACGGCACCAGCTTCTCGCCCGGACGGTACGGCCTGGTCGGCAGGGCCGGCAGCCGCACCAGGGTCAGGTCCACCGTGCTGCCCCGGCTGTGTCCGGACTTCTCGGCGATGTAACCGTCCGCGAACAGGCGGGTCTTGTCGACCTGCGGATAGAACTCGCTCTTCATCGTCTCGTCGTCGAGATCCTTCGCCCACCGCACGAAGTGGTCGACGGCCCGTTGCGGCCGGTAGCAGTCGTACACCTTCAGCGAGTACCCCTGGGCCAGCAGCCGGACCTGGGCCCGGTGCAGGGCCTGGGCCGCCGGCCGGGTCAGGATGCACAGCGGCTGGCGGTACCCGTCCACCGGTACACCCATGAAGTCGTGCCCGGTGGGGTAGCGCATCTCCTGGATGATCGTGGGATCGACCGTGCGCAGGGCGACGAACTCCCCGGGAGCCTTCGGCTCGGGCTTCGCCTGCGCCGCGGGGGCGGCGGCGGTGACGGCGAGCAGCGTGGCGGCGGTCGCTGCGAGGACGCGGAAAACGGAACGGATACCTGTCATGAGCACATCGTCCACTAGTCCGGCCGTCCCGGGCGGGCGATCGGATACAGTCCGCGCGTGGCCGTGACGAGGAAACCGGAGAAACCCGTGAAGGACTCCCACTGCGGCAGTTGCGGAGCGCCGTACACCGCGCTTGCGCACCCCGGTGCCTGGCCCCGCGTCTGCGCCGTCTGCGGAGCCACCGCCTACCGCAACCCGCTGCCGGTCGCCGTCGCCCTGCTTCCCGTCACCGGCGACGAGGGCACCGGCGACGACCGCACCGGACTCGTCGTCATCACCCGCACCATCGAACCCTGCCTCGGCGGTACCGCCCTCCCCGGCGGCTTCATCGACCACGACGAGGACTGGAAACACGCGGTCGTACGCGAACTCCGCGAGGAGACCGGCATCGAGGCGGACCGCGACGACGTCCGCCTCGCCGACGCCCTCAGCGACCCCGACGGCCACCTCCTCCTGTTCGGGCTGCTCCCCGCACGGCCGGCCGCCGCGCTCCCGCCGTCCGCGCCGACCGACGAGACCTCCGGATACCGAGTACTGCGGAGCCCCGAGGCGCTCGCCTTCCCCCTCCATACCGAGGCGGTCCGCGCCTGGTTCGCCGGCCGCTACCGCTGACCGCGCTCCGTGCGGCTCAGAGCCCCCGAACCCGGACCGGACAGTCCACCAGCCCCTCCTCACCGTCCCGCTCCACCACGACCCGCCCGCCCACGAGCCGGGTCGTGTACCGCTCCACCACCACCGGGGCCCAGCCGTCACCCCCGTCACGGACCACCGAGCCGCCCCCGCCCGCACCCTCCGCCGGAGCCCAGACCTCCAGTTCCAGTCCGCCGCCCGCACCCCGCACCGGAATCACCGCACCCGCCCGCGCCAGCACCGGCACGCGCGACAGCGGCGCGCCGACCACCACCTGCCCCGGCCCCTCGTACACCGCACCGCTCACCGTGTCGTACCAGCGCCCCGCCGGCAGCCGCACCGACCGCTCCTCGGCGCCCGGCTCCAGCACCGGAGCCACCAGCAGCGCGTCACCCAGCAGGAACGCGTCCTCGCACTCCCGCAGCGCCCGGTCGCCGGGCGCCGCCCACCACAGCGGACGCACATACGGGGCCCCGGTCAGCCGGGCCAGGTGGGCCAGCGTCACCCAGTACGGGCGCAGCCGCTCCCGTTCCACCAGCACCTCCCGCGCCCCGTCGAGCACCCTCGGCCCGAACTCCCACGGCTCCCGGCGCCCCGCGTCGATCGCCGCGTGCGTACGGAACAGCGGAAGGTAGGCCCCCAGCTGGAACCACCTCAGATACAGCTCGGGCGACGGCGAGCCGTCGAAGCCGCCCACATCCGGCCCCGAATACGGCACCCCGCACAGCCCGAGACCCAGCACCAGCGCCAGCGAGGCCCGCAGCCCCGGCCACCCGGTCGTCACATCACCGGACCAGGTCCCCCCGTACCGCTGCATCCCGGCCCAGCCTGACCGCGAGAACAGGAAGGGCCGCTCGTCCGGCCGCAGCCGGAGCAGGCCCTCGTACCCGGCACGCGCCATCGCGAGGCCGTACACGTTGTGGGCCTCCCGGTGATCGCCGCCGCGCCCCTCCAGCGCGTGCCGGGACGAACGGGGCAGTGTCGGCTCACCGAACGCCGCGAACGACACCGGCTCGTTCATGTCGTGCCAGACACCGGAGAACCCCTGCGCGAGGCGCTCCTCGTACAGCCCGCCCCACCACGCGCGCACCTGCGGATCGGTGAAGTCCGGATACACGCACTCACCCGGCCACACCTCCCCGCGCACCGTCCGCCCGCGCGCGTCCCGGACGAACGCACCCGAAGTCCCCACCGCGGCCCCGGTGTCGAAGACCGCGTTCCCCGGCACCGCCGCCACCGCCGGGTCCACGATCGACACCAGCCGCACCCCGTCCTCGCGCAACTCCTTCGCCAGCCCCGGCAGATCGGGGAACCGCTCGCGGTCCACCGTGAACACCCGGTGCGCGTCGAAGTGGTCGATGTCGAGATGGAGCACCGACAGCGGCAGTTCCCGCTCCCGGTACCCCGCGACAACCCGGCGCACCTCCCACTCGCTCCCGAACCCCCAGCGCGCATGCTGCGGACCCAGCGCCCACGACGGAGGCACCGCCGGAGCGCCCGTCAGCGCCGACCACGCCTGGAGCACCCGGGCCGGCGTCCCGACCACCACCCAGCAGCGCAGCGGCCCCCCGTCGACACGCACCTCGGACGTGCCCGGCCGGTCGTGGCCGGAGCCCGCCCCCTCCTCGCCCTCGCGCAGCGCCACCCGCCCCGCCCAGGAGTTGTCGTGGAACACCAGATGCGTCCCCGCGTCCGACACCACCATCTGCACCGGCATCGTCAGATACAGCGGATCGTCCCCGGGCCCGAACCGTCCGCCCGGATCGGTGTTCCACAGCCCGTACACACCGTCCCTGAGCCGTGGGCCCGCGGCCCGCCCGCCCAGCCCGAAGAACCGCGCGTCCGCCGGGACCTCGGACCGCTGCACCCACCGCACGGGCCCACCCGCCACCGGCTCCCACCACCGGGGCGGCAGCTCCCGCCTCAGCACCACCCCGCCCGGGGTCCGCAACTCCACCGCACCGTGCCGCGACACCACCACCGTCAGCCGCTCCGAGACCACCTGCCAGCCGCCGTCCTTGTCCGGCTCCAGCACCGCCCGGGGATCGGCGTCGGGAGCGGACCCCGGCAGCGCGTAGGACGGTACGGGCTCCGCCCCGTCCCACCCCCAGAAGACCGCCCCGCCCACCGCCACACGGATGCGCAGCTCCGAACGGGCGAACCTCACCACACCGCCGCCCGCCTCCGGCTCCGCTCCCACCACGGCCCCCGGCACCCGCGCCCGTTCCGGGCCGCGCGCAGGCAACGCCCGCGCGTCCGCCCGCGCCCGCCGCCACGCCGAGCGCACCGTACGCAGCCCCTGCTTCGAACCGACCAACTTCACCGAGCGCACCAGGTCACGACCGTCCATGCAGCTCACCCTGCCACTCGCTGATCCGGGAACGGGTTCTGTTCAACTTCCGTTCACCCATGGCCGGCGGCGGACGGCCGGGAAGAGGTGTGGCCGCACCACATACCGGGCAGCGCGGCCATGGCCGGGTGACCCTGGTGCGAAAGACGATCACATGGCATCGTCCGTGGAGCCGCCTCACGCGCACACCCCAGCCCGTGCGCGCGACACACGCACACACCGCGTACCCGTACAGCCAGGGAGCCGCCCCATGACCTCAGCAGCGCACGAAGCCCCCCTGTGGCAGCCCGGTCCGGACCGCATCGCGGCCGCGGCCGTCACCCGCTTCCAGAGCTGGGCGGCCGAGCGGCACGGAGCACCGGCCGAGGGCGGCTACGCGAGCCTGCACCGCTGGTCGGTCGACGAGCTCGACACCTTCTGGAAGGCCGTCGCCGAATGGTTCGACGTCCGCTTCTCCACCCCGTACGAGACCGTCATCGGCGACCGCGCCATGCCAGGCGCCGCATGGTTCCCCGGCGCCACACTCAACTACGCCGAGCACGCGCTGCGCACCTCCGAGGACCCCCTTCGCGCCGACGCCCCCGCACTTCTCCACGTCGACGAGACCCACACCCAGGTCCCCGTCTCCTGGTCCTCGCTGCGCCGTCAGGTCGGCTCGCTCGCCGCCGAACTCCGCGCCCTCGGCGTCACCCCCGGCGACCGGGTCAGCGGCTACCTCCCCAACATCCCGCAGGCGGTCGTCGCCTTCCTCGCCACCGCGGCCGTCGGCGGCGTCTGGACCTCCTGCGCCCCCGACTTCGGCGCCCGCAGCGTCCTCGACCGCTTCCAGCAGGTCGAACCCGTCGTCCTGTTCACCGTCGACGGCTACCGCTACGGCGGCAAGGAACACCACCGCGCGGACACCGTCGCCGAACTGCGCCGCGAACTGCCCACCCTGCGCGCCGTCGTCCACATCCCGCTGCTCGGCACCGACGCACCCGAAGGCGCCCTCGACTGGTCCGCCCTCACCGCCGCGGACACCGAGCCGGTATTCGAACAGGTCCCCTTCGGCCACCCGCTGTGGGTCCTCTACTCCTCCGGCACCACCGGCCTCCCCAAGGCCATCGTCCAGTCCCAGGGCGGCATCCTGCTCGAACACTTCAAGCAGATCGGCCTGCACTGCGACCTCGGCCCGGAGGACCGCTTCTTCTGGTACACCTCCACCGGCTGGATGATGTGGAACTTCCTCGTCTCCGGCCTCCTCACCGGCACGACCCTGGTGCTGTACGACGGAAGCCCCGGCTACCCGGACGTCAGCGCCCAGTGGCGCGTCGCCGAACAGACGGGCGCCACCCTCTTCGGCACCTCCGCCGCGTACGTCATGGCCTGCCGCAAGGCCGCCATCCACCCGGGGCGGGACTTCGACCTCTCCCGCATCCAGTGCGTCGCCACCACCGGCTCCCCGCTCCCGCCCGACGGATTCCGCTGGCTCCACGACGAAGTGGCTGACGACCTGTGGATCGCCTCCGTCAGCGGCGGCACCGACGTCTGCAGCTGCTTCGCCGGAGCGGTCCCCACCCTCCCCGTCCACATCGGCGAACTCCAGGCCGCGTGCCTCGGCACGGACCTCCAGTCCTGGGACCCCGCGGGCGAACCCCTGACCGGAGAGGTCGGCGAACTCGTCGTCACGAAGCCCATGCCGTCCATGCCGATCCGCTTCTGGAACGACCCCGACGGCAGCCGCTACCGCGAGAGCTACTTCGAGACGTACCCGGGCACCTGGCGGCACGGGGACTGGATCACGATCACCGACCGCGGATCCGTCGTCATCCACGGCCGCTCCGACTCCACCCTCAACCGCCAGGGCGTCCGCATGGGATCCGCGGACATCTACGAAGCCGTCGAGCGCCTCCCCGAGATCCGTGAGTCCCTCGTCATCGGACTGGAGGAGCCCGACGGCGGCTACTGGATGCCCCTGTTCGTCCACCTCGCCGAAGGCGCCGCACTCGACGACGACCTTCGCGACAGCGTCAAGCGGACCATCCGCGAGAACCTCTCCCCGCGCCACGTCCCCGACGAGGTCATCGAGGTCCCCGGCATCCCGCACACCCTCACGGGCAAGCGCATCGAGGTTCCGGTCAAACGCCTGCTCCAGGGAACCGCCCTGGCCAAGGCGGTCAACCCCGGCTCGATCGACAACCTGGAACTCCTCCATTTCTACGAGGAGCTGGCCCGCAAGCGCCGCTGAGCGAGGCCACTGTCAGTGCCCGTGATTACGCTGAGTGAGCAATGTTCGACAGCGCACTGGGGGAATCATGGCGCAGACCAGGAACAACCGGGCCACCGTCCGCGGCCGGACCGGCAGCACGATGCGACGCACGCTGCGCCGCGAAGCACCGACCACCATCGGCCTCCTGACCGATGAGCAGGACTTCGCGGCGATGCGGCGCTACCGCACCTTCACCTTCGACGACCACACCGTCTACCTGCGGCAGGTGGAGGGCCTGCTCCGGACGCTCGCCGCACAGGGCATGCACACAACGGTCGCCCTCTTCGACCCGGAGGAGTACGCGGAGTTCTGCGCCGAATCAGGAATCGCACCCGACACCCCGGCCGGCCGCAGCCGGTTCACGGCGGAGATCGCGGCCTGCGGCGCGACCGTCGCCTACACCGGACAACCCATCGACACCCTGATCCCGCTCCTCGTGGCCCGGGCGGTCCGCCAGGCCACGTGGGAGTACGCCACGATGCTCCTGTCCGGGCTCGGGGACTGCGCGGACTGCGGACAGGACATCGGCCGCGCCGCCTTCGACCGCGCGTCCCATCTGCTGCTGCGCACCCTGGAGGCGGCCGGTCCCGGCACCCACCACCTGGTCTGCAGCACGCCCACGGAGAACGAACAACTGCTCGCCGCCCTGCACACCGAGCGCGACAGCACCGGCCCCGCGCACCTCGACTCGGCGGAAGGCGCCGAATTCGTGACCGTACTGGCCGTCGGCATCGCGCTCGACAGCCATGGGGGAGTCGTCCTGCGGACCAGCGCTCCGGGGGCCGCCGACCGGGTCCACGGCTGGCGCCTCACCGGCGGCAGCCTCGTCCCGCTCACCGCGGGGGAGGTGTTCAGCGCCTACTGCACCGACGCCGACACCGGTGACCCCGTCGCGCCCGAATCAGGTGTGGAGTACTGCGCAGGCTTCGACATCGGTGCCGACGAACCGGAGGCGCACCGCTGACAGCCGGAAGGGGCTCCCCGCCACCGGCGGGAAGCCCCTTCTCACCCCTCACATGACCCTGGGGTCTGCGCGTGGTCCTACTCGCCCGACAGCACCGCCTGCGCGGCAACGCGCGCTTCCTCGGCGGAGTCCGCCGCACGCGCGGCCGACGCGGCACGCTCGCACTGGGCCAGCGTGTACTTCGCCAGGGTGCTGCGTACGTAGGGAATGGACGCGGCACCCATCGACAGCGACGTCACACCCAGACCGGTCAGCACACAGGCGAGCAGCGGATCGGAGGCGGCCTCACCACAGACACCGCAGCTCTTGCCCTCGGCCTTGGCGGCATCGGCCGACATCGCGACCAGATCCAGCAGCGCGGGCTGCCACGGGTCCTGGAGGCGGGACACCGCACCCACCTGACGGTCAGCGGCGAAGGTGTACTGCGCCAGGTCGTTGGTGCCCAGCGACAGGAACTCCACCTCCTGCAGCACCGAGCGCGCCCGCAGCGCGGCCGACGGGATCTCGACCATCGCACCGAACTTCGCCTGCAGCCCGGCCGCACGGCACGCGTCGGCGAAGGCCTTGGCATCCGCACGGTCCGCGACCATGGGAGCCATGACCTCGAGGTAGACAGGAAGCCCCTCGGCCGCCTTCGACAGAGCGGTCAGCTGCGTCTGCAGCACGTCCGGGTGATCCAGCAGGCTGCGCAGCCCGCGCACGCCGAGCGCCGGGTTCGGCTCGTCGGCCGGAGTCAGGAAGTCCAGGGGCTTGTCCGCCCCGGCATCCAGCACCCGCACCACGACCCGGCCCTCGGGGAAGGCCTCCAGCACCGCGCGGTACGCGGTGATCTGCTTCTCCTCGGACGGCGCCTGCTTGCTGTCGTCCAGGAAGAGGAACTCGGTACGGAAGAGACCGACACCCTCCGCGCCCGCCTCCAGTGCCGCCGGCACGTCGCCGGGCCCGCCGACATTGGCGAGCAGCGGCACCTTGTGCCCGTCGGAGGTCGCGCCGGGACCGGTCGATGCCGACAGCGCCGCCTTGCGCGCGGCGGCGGAACTCTCCAGCTCCGCCCGCTTCTCGGCACTCGGCTCGACGAAGATCTCGCCGGTGCTGCCGTCCACGGCGATCAGGGTTCCCTCGGCCAGCTCGCCGGCGCCCGGGAGCGCCACGATGGCGGGCACACCGAGCGCCCGCGCCAGGATCGCGCTGTGGCTGGTCGGCCCGCCCTCCTCGGTGACGAAGCCGAGAACCAGAGTGGGGTCGAGCAGCGCCGTGTCCGCCGGTGCCAGATCACGCGCGATCAGCACGTACGGCTCGTCGCTGTCCGGCACACCCGGCATGGGCACGCCGAGCAGGCGGGCCACGATGCGGTTGCGTACGTCGTCGAGGTCGGCGACGCGGCCGGCCAGGTACTCACCGGCACCGGCGAGCAGTGCGCGGTACGAGGCGAACGCGTCGTACACACCGCGTTCGGCGGTACTGCCGACAGCGATACGCCGGTCCACATCGGCCATGAGTTCGGGGTCCTGGGCCATCATGGCCTGGGCCTCCAGCACGTGCTGGGCCTCGCCCCCGGCCAGGTTGCCGCGCGCGATGAGGTCGGCCGCCACTGCCTCCACGGCCTGCCGGGCCCGCCCCTGCTCGCGCTCGGCCTCCTCGGCCGGAATCTGCTTGGCCGGCGGTTCGAGCACCGCTGTGCCCATGTGCCGTACCTCGCCGATCGCCACACCGTGGCTCACGCCTACGCCTCGCAGCGTTGTCTGCATTGCACCCGTCTCCGGTTGTGCGGCGGCCGAAGCCCCCGCGGTGGATATCCAGTCGGCTCTCACTGCGCCGAACGCGTTACTGCCAGCCGAACAGTGTGTCGCCGACCTTCACGTCGCCGTCCTCGATGACGTCGGACAGCGAATCGGCCGTTGCCTCAAGTGCCACGACGGGGCACACCGGCGACTTACCGGCCGCCTCGACGGCGACCGGGTCCCACCGGACGACGCCCTGGCCACGCGTGACGGTGTCGCCCTTGTTCACGAGCAGCTCGAAGCCCTCGCCGTTGAGCTGGACCGTGTCGATGCCGAGGTGAGTCAGTACCCCGTGCCCCTCGCTGTCCACGACCACGAAGGCGTGCGGGTGAAGGGAGACGACGATCCCGTCGACGGGCGAGACGGCCTCGGACGGCTCGCGCAGGGGATCGATGGCGGTGCCGGGACCCACCATCGCACCGGAGAAGACCGGGTCGGGTACCGCAGCGAGCCCGATGGCACGTCCGGCAAGAGGGGACGTCACAGTGGTCATGGGGAGCCTCCCAGAGTGGAGCTTCAATGGCGCCGCCGCGGCTGGTCGGAGGACGGCGTACTGCTCAGCAGCGTAAGTCATAAGAAGTCCCGGTTCCGCCCGAGTCCTGGTGGTTCGAGGACCTAGGTGTGTACCGGCAACGATTTGCCTCGACTCCCGGGCAGCCTGTACTGTCGTACTCCTGCCTGGCCCCAACGCGACATTGAGTCGGGGGTCGGCGGCGACTATCAAGCCCAGACCCTAACCCGATATCGGGCAGCCGCATGTTTGCGGGGGGCCGGTCAGTGGGTGCGGAAAGGCCTGATAGTGTCTGGCTCGCCGGAAAGGGAAACGCGAAAGCGAATTCCTTAAAGGTGAGAAATGCAAGGCCCGCTTCGACCGGGAATCGGACACGAAAGAGTCTGATAGAGTCGGAAACGCAAGACCGAAGGGAAGCGCCCGGAGGAAAGCCCCAGAAAATGTTCTGAGGGTGAGTACGAAGGAAGCGTCCGTTCCTTGAGAACTCAACAGCGTGCCAAAAGTCAACGCCAGATATGTTGATACCCCGACCTGTTTCGGCAGGTTCGAGGTTCCTTTGAAAGTCCTGCCAGGCCTTTACCGGCTTGGTAGGCAATGCACACAGCGAGGACATAGCGAACGACCGGTCCTATTCCGACTCGGTTGTTCCGCTCTCGTGGTGTCTACCCGATTACGGGAAAACATTCACGGAGAGTTTGATCCTGGCTCAGGACGAACGCTGGCGGCGTGCTTAACACATGCAAGTCGAACGATGAAGCCTTTCGGGGTGGATTAGTGGCGAACGGGTGAGTAACACGTGGGCAATCTGCCCTTCACTCTGGGACAAGCCCTGGAAACGGGGTCTAATACCGGATAATACTTTCTCTCTCATGGGGGAAGGTTAAAAGCTCCGGCGGTGAAGGATGAGCCCGCGGCCTATCAGCTAGTTGGTGGGGTAATGGCCTACCAAGGCGACGACGGGTAGCCGGCCTGAGAGGGCGACCGGCCACACTGGGACTGAGACACGGCCCAGACTCCTACGGGAGGCAGCAGTGGGGAATATTGCACAATGGGCGAAAGCCTGATGCAGCGACGCCGCGTGAGGGATGACGGCCTTCGGGTTGTAAACCTCTTTCAGCAGGGAAGAAGCGAAAGTGACGGTACCTGCAGAAGAAGCGCCGGCTAACTACGTGCCAGCAGCCGCGGTAATACGTAGGGCGCAAGCGTTGTCCGGAATTATTGGGCGTAAAGAGCTCGTAGGCGGCTTGTTGCGTCGGTTGTGAAAGCCCGGGGCTTAACCCCGGGTCTGCAGTCGATACGGGCAGGCTAGAGTGTGGTAGGGGAGATCGGAATTCCTGGTGTAGCGGTGAAATGCGCAGATATCAGGAGGAACACCGGTGGCGAAGGCGGATCTCTGGGCCATTACTGACGCTGAGGAGCGAAAGCGTGGGGAGCGAACAGGATTAGATACCCTGGTAGTCCACGCCGTAAACGTTGGGAACTAGGTGTTGGCGACATTCCACGTCGTCGGTGCCGCAGCTAACGCATTAAGTTCCCCGCCTGGGGAGTACGGCCGCAAGGCTAAAACTCAAAGGAATTGACGGGGGCCCGCACAAGCAGCGGAGCATGTGGCTTAATTCGACGCAACGCGAAGAACCTTACCAAGGCTTGACATCGCCCGGAAAGCCGTAGAGATACGGCCCCCCTTGTGGTCGGGTGACAGGTGGTGCATGGCTGTCGTCAGCTCGTGTCGTGAGATGTTGGGTTAAGTCCCGCAACGAGCGCAACCCTTGTTCTGTGTTGCCAGCATGCCCTTCGGGGTGATGGGGACTCACAGGAGACTGCCGGGGTCAACTCGGAGGAAGGTGGGGACGACGTCAAGTCATCATGCCCCTTATGTCTTGGGCTGCACACGTGCTACAATGGCCGGTACAATGAGCTGCGATGCCGCGAGGCGGAGCGAATCTCAAAAAGCCGGTCTCAGTTCGGATTGGGGTCTGCAACTCGACCCCATGAAGTCGGAGTTGCTAGTAATCGCAGATCAGCATTGCTGCGGTGAATACGTTCCCGGGCCTTGTACACACCGCCCGTCACGTCACGAAAGTCGGTAACACCCGAAGCCGGTGGCCCAACCCCTTGTGGGAGGGAGCTGTCGAAGGTGGGACTGGCGATTGGGACGAAGTCGTAACAAGGTAGCCGTACCGGAAGGTGCGGCTGGATCACCTCCTTTCTAAGGAGCATCTAGATTCCGCAAGGAATCCAGAGACCATTTCGTCGGCAAATGTTCGACGGTGGTTGCTCAAGGGTGGAACGTTGACTATTCGGCACGATGAGCACGGTTTCGTTAGTACTGCTTCGGCGTGGAAAACGGGAACGGGTTGATCGGGTCGGGCACGCTGTTGGGTATCTGAAGGTACGGGCTCATTTGAGTCTGTCCTTCGGTTGCCGGCCCCAGTGAACTCGTTCTTCGGAGCGGGGTGATGGGTGGCTGGTCGTTGTTTGAGAACTGCACAGTGGACGCGAGCATCTGTGGCCAAGTTTTTAAGGGCGCACGGTGGATGCCTTGGCACCAGGAACCGATGAAGGACGTGGGAGGCCACGATAGTCCCCGGGGAGCTGTCAACCAAGCTTTGATCCGGGGGTTTCCGAATGGGGAAACCCGGCAGTCGTCATGGGCTGTCACCCGCTGCTGAACACATAGGCAGTGTGGAGGGAACGAGGGGAAGTGAAACATCTCAGTACCCTCAGGAAGAGAAAACAACCGTGATTCCGGGAGTAGTGGCGAGCGAAACTGGATCAGGCCAAACCGTATGCGTGTGATACCCGGCAGGGGTTGCGCATGCGGGGTTGTGGGATCTCTTTTTCATGGTCTGCCGGCCGTGAGACGAGTCAGAAACCGTTGATGTAGGCGAAGGACATGCGAAAGGTCCGGCGTAGAGGGTAAGACCCCCGTAGCTGAAACATCAACGGCTCGTTTAAGAGACACCCAAGTAGCACGGGGCCCGAGAAATCCCGTGTGAATCTGGCGGGACCACCCGTTAAGCCTAAATATTCCCTGGTGACCGATAGCGGATAGTACCGTGAGGGAATGGTGAAAAGTACCGCGGGAGCGGAGTGAAATAGTACCTGAAACCGTGTGCCTACAAGCCGTGGGAGCGTCGCTGTGTGTGCTTGCACATGCAGTCGTGACTGCGTGCCTTTTGAAGAATGAGCCTGCGAGTTTGCGGTGTGTTGCGAGGTTAACCCGTGTGGGGAAGCCGTAGCGAAAGCGAGTCCGAATAGGGCGATTTAGTAGCGCGCTCAAGACCCGAAGCGGAGTGATCTAGCCATGGGCAGGTTGAAGCGGAGGTAAGACTTCGTGGAGGACCGAACCCACCAGGGTTGAAAACCTGGGGGATGACCTGTGGTTAGGGGTGAAAGGCCAATCAAACTCCGTGATAGCTGGTTCTCCCCGAAATGCATTTAGGTGCAGCGTCGTGTGTTTCTTGCCGGAGGTAGAGCACTGGATAGGCGATGGGCCCTACCGGGTTACTGACCTTAGCCAAACTCCGAATGCCGGTAAGTGAGAGCACGGCAGTGAGACTGTGGGGGATAAGCTCCATGGTCGAGAGGGAAACAGCCCAGAGCATCGACTAAGGCCCCTAAGCGTACGCTAAGTGGGAAAGGATGTGGAGTCGCAGAGACAACCAGGAGGTTGGCTTAGAAGCAGCCACCCTTGAAAGAGTGCGTAATAGCTCACTGGTCAAGTGATTCCGCGCCGACAATGTAGCGGGGCTCAAGCGTACCGCCGAAGTCGTGTCATTCACACATATAGGGCCAACGCCTGTGTGGATGGGTAGGGGAGCGTCGTGTGCCGGGTGAAGCAGCCGCGGAAGCGAGTTGTGGACGGTTCACGAGTGAGAATGCAGGCATGAGTAGCGATACACACGTGAGAAACGTGTGCGCCGATTGACTAAGGGTTCCTGGGTCAAGCTGATCTGCCCAGGGTAAGTCGGGACCTAAGGCGAGGCCGACAGGCGTAGTCGATGGACAACCGGTTGATATTCCGGTACCCGCTTTGAAACGCCCAATACTGAATCAGGCGATGCTAAGTCCGTGAAGCCGGCCCGATCTCTTCGGAGTTGAGGGTAGTGGTGGAGCCGACGAACCAGACTTGTACTAGGTAAGCGATGGGGTGACGCAGGAAGGTAGTCCAGCCCGGGCGGTGGTAGTCCCGGGGTAAGGGTGTAGGCCGTGTGGTAGGTAAATCCGTCACACATTAAGGCTGAGACCTGATGCCGAGCCGATTGTGGTGAAGTGGATGATCCTATGCTGTCGAGAAAAGCCTCTAGCGAGTTTCATGGCGGCCCGTACCCTAAACCGACTCAGGTGGTCAGGTAGAGAATACCGAGGCGTTCGGGTGAACTATGGTTAAGGAACTCGGCAAAATGCCCCCGTAACTTCGGGAGAAGGGGGGCCATCACTGGTGAGGGAACTTGCTTCCTGAGCTGGGGGTGGCCGCAGAGACCAGCGAGAAGCGACTGTTTACTAAAAACACAGGTCCGTGCGAAGCCGTAAGGCGATGTATACGGACTGACGCCTGCCCGGTGCTGGAACGTTAAGGGGACCGGTTAGCTGACTTTCGGGTCGGCGAAGCTGAGAACTTAAGCGCCAGTAAACGGCGGTGGTAACTATAACCATCCTAAGGTAGCGAAATTCCTTGTCGGGTAAGTTCCGACCTGCACGAATGGCGTAACGACTTCTCGACTGTCTCAACCATAGGCCCGGTGAAATTGCACTACGAGTAAAGATGCTCGTTTCGCGCAGCAGGACGGAAAGACCCCGGGACCTTTACTATAGTTTGATATTGGTGTTCGGTTCGGCTTGTGTAGGATAGGTGGGAGACTTTGAAGCGGCCACGCCAGTGGTTGTGGAGTCGTCGTTGAAATACCACTCTGGTCGTGCTGGATGTCTAACCTGGGTCCGTGATCCGGATCAGGGACAGTGTCTGATGGGTAGTTTAACTGGGGCGGTTGCCTCCTAAAGAGTAACGGAGGCGCCCAAAGGTTCCCTCAGCCTGGTTGGCAATCAGGTGTTGAGTGTAAGTGCACAAGGGAGCTTGACTGTGAGACCGACGGGTCGAGCAGGGACGAAAGTCGGGACTAGTGATCCGGCAGTGGCTTGTGGAAGCGCTGTCGCTCAACGGATAAAAGGTACCCCGGGGATAACAGGCTGATCTTCCCCAAGAGTCCATATCGACGGGATGGTTTGGCACCTCGATGTCGGCTCGTCGCATCCTGGGGCTGGAGTCGGTCCCAAGGGTTGGGCTGTTCGCCCATTAAAGCGGTACGCGAGCTGGGTTTAGAACGTCGTGAGACAGTTCGGTCCCTATCCGCTGTGCGCGTAGGAATATTGAGAAGGGCTGTCCCTAGTACGAGAGGACCGGGACGGACGAACCTCTGGTGTGCCAGTTGTCCTGCCAAGGGCATGGCTGGTTGGCTACGTTCGGAAAGGATAACCGCTGAAAGCATCTAAGCGGGAAGCCTGCTTCGAGATGAGTATTCCCACCCTCTTGAAGGGTTAAGGCTCCCAGTAGACGACTGGGTTGATAGGCCAGATGTGGAAGCCCGGTAACGGGTGGAGCTGACTGGTACTAATAGGCCGAGGGCTTGTCCTCAGTTGCTCGCGTCCACTGTGTTAGTTCTGAAATAACGAACGGCCGTGTTTTGTTCCGGTGTTGGTTAATTTCATAGTGTTTCGGTGGTCATTGCGTTAGGGAAACGCCCGGTTACATTCCGAACCCGGAAGCTAAGCCTTTCAGCGCCGATGGTACTGCAGGGGGGACCCTGTGGGAGAGTAGGACGCCGCCGAACTCCTTTTGATAGTTAAGCCCCGTGCCCTTGTGGCACGGGGCTTTTCTGCGTTCTGCCGACCCTTCTGACACCCCTGTGCACGCGCCGGCCAGGGCTGAGGGTAGGGTCAGGGGGCATCATTGGCACGTTCTTCACAGGAGGCCCCCGGGTGGAGGTCCAGGAGACTCGCGTTCAGACGGACCGGGTACTCACCATCCCCAACATCCTCAGCATGGCTCGCCTCGTTGGCGTACCCGTCTTCCTGTGGCTGATTCTCCGCCCCGAGTTCGGCGGCCCCCAGAGCGACGGCTGGGCGCTGCTGGTCCTGATGTTCAGCGGTGTGAGTGACTACCTCGACGGTAAGCTCGCGCGTCGCTGGAACCAGATCAGCAGCCTCGGACGGCTGCTTGACCCGGCTGCCGACCGTCTCTACATTCTTTCCACGCTCGTCGGCCTGACCTGGCGGGAGATCCTTCCGCTGTGGCTCACCGCCGCGCTCCTCGCCCGTGAACTCATGCTTCTCGTGATGGTGGGAATCCTGCGCCGTCACGGCTATCCGCCACCCCAGGTGAACTTCCTGGGGAAGGCGGCCACGTTCAACCTGATGTACGCATTTCCCTTGTTGCTGCTCAGCGACGGAAGTGGTTGGCTGGCATCGCTGGCCACTGTTTTCGGATGGGCGTTCGCAGGATGGGGTACAACGCTCTACTGGTGGGCAGGGATCCTCTACGTGGTTCAGGTCCGCCGGCTGGTCAAGGCGGATGCAGTAGCCGATTGAGCTCGTTGATGCGGTGCCGCGCAACGTGGCCGGCCCGCGGCTGATGACACAGATGCTGCCCTGGCGGGCGAAGTCGGCTAGACCGTCGTCTCTTCAAGGAGGACGTTTCCGACATGAAGGCCGTCGTGATGGCAGGTGGTGAAGGCACTCGCCTTCGCCCCATGACCTCAAGCATGCCCAAGCCGCTCCTGCCCGTAGCCAATCGGCCGATCATGGAGCATGTGCTTCGCCTGCTCAAACGGCACGGGCTCAATGAGACGGTCGTGACCGTCCAATTCCTTGCCTCGCTCGTGAAGAACTACTTCGGAGACGGCGAAGAGCTCGGGATGGAGCTCAGCTACGCAAACGAGGAGAAACCGCTCGGCACCGCAGGCAGTGTGAAGAATGCCGAAGAGGCGTTGAAGGACGACACCTTCCTCGTGATTTCCGGCGACGCGCTCACCGACTTCGACCTCACCGACCTCATCGCCTTCCACAAGGAAAAGGGCGGGCTGGTCACGGTCTGTCTCACCCGTGTGCCGAATCCCCTCGAATTCGGTATCACCATCGTGGACGAAGCGGGTCAGGTCGAACGCTTCCTGGAGAAGCCCACCTGGGGCCAGGTCTTCTCGGACACCGTCAACACCGGCATTTACGTCATGGAGCCCGAGGTCTTCAACTACGTCGAGGCCGACGTCTCCGTCGACTGGTCCGGCGATGTCTTCCCACAGCTCATGAAGGAAGGGAAGCCCATCTACGGCTATGTCGCCGAGGGCTACTGGGAGGACGTAGGCACGCACGAGAGCTATGTGAAGGCCCAGGCGGACGTACTCGAACGCAAGGTCGACGTCGAGATCGACGGCTTCGAGATCTCCCCAGGCGTATGGGTGGCCGAAGGTGCCGATGTGCACCCGGACGCGGTGCTGCGGGGGCCCCTGTACATCGGGGACTACGCCAAGGTCGAGGCCGGGGTGGAGATCCGCGAGCACACGGTCATCGGGTCGAACGTCGTCGTGAAGAGCGGCGCCTTCCTCCACAAGGCCGTGGTGCACGACAACGTGTACATCGGTGATCACAGCAACCTGCGCGGCTGCGTGATCGGCAAGAACACCGACATCATGCGTGCCGCCCGGATCGAGGACGGCGCGGTCATCGGCGACGAGTGCCTGGTCGGCGAGGAGTCGATCATCCAGGGCAACGTCCGCGTCTACCCGTTCAAGACCATCGAGGCCGGCGCGTTCGTCAACACCTCGGTGATCTGGGAGTCGCGTGGACAGGCGCACCTCTTCGGCGCGCGAGGCGTTTCCGGAATCCTGAACGTCGAGATCACGCCGGAGCTGGCCGTGAGGCTCGCCGGAGCCTATGCGACGACGCTCAAGAAGGGCTCCACGGTCACCACCGCACGTGACCACTCCCGCGGTGCCCGGGCGCTGAAGCGCGCGGTCATCTCGGCCCTTCAGGCCAGCGCCATCGATGTCCGGGACCTCGAGAACGTTCCGCTGCCCGTGGCCCGCCAGCAGACCGCACGCGGCAGTGCCGGCGGCATCATGATCCGCACCTCGCCGGGTGTGCCCGACTCCGTCGACATCATGTTCTTCGACGAACGGGGAGCGGACCTCTCCCAGGCTCGGCAACGCAAGCTGGACCGGGTCTACGCCCGGCAGGAATACCGCCGTGCCTTCCCCGGTGAGATCGGTGACCTCCACTTCCCGTCCAGCGTGTTCGACTCGTACACGGGATCCCTCCTGCGGAACGTGGACACCGCGGGGATCTCCGACGCCGGGCTCAAGGTGGTCGTCGACGCGTCCAACGGCAGTGCGGGGCTGGTGCTGCCCAGCCTGCTGGGGCGGCTCGGTGTGGATGCGCTGACCATCAACCCCGGACTCGACGAGTCCAGGCCGACCGAGTCGGCCGAGACCCGGCGGTCGGGGCTGGTGCGGCTCGGGGAGATCGTCTCCTCGGCGAGGGCGGCGTTCGGCGTCCGGTTCGACCCGGTGGGTGAACGGCTTTCGCTGGTCGACGAGCGAGGCCGGATCGTGGAGGACGACCGAGCTCTGCTGGTCATGCTCGACCTCGTGGCCGCGGAGCGTCGGAGCGGCCGGGTGGCGCTGCCCGTGACCACGACCCGTGTGGCCGAGCAGGTCGCCGCGTACCACGGCACCCAGGTGGAGTGGACGACGACCTCGCCCGACGACCTGACCCGGGTGGGGCGGGAGGAAGGCACCATCTTCGGTGGAGACGGACGTGGGGGCTTCATCGTTCCCGAGTTCAGCAGCGTCTTCGACGGCTCCGCCGCGTTCGTGCGCCTCATCGGACTGGTGGCCAGGACGCAGCTCACCCTCAGCCAGATCGACGCGCGCATTCCGCGCGCCCACGTGCTGCGGCGCGATCTGGCGACCCCGTGGGCCGTCAAGGGACTGGTGATGCGCCGGGTGGTCGAGGCCGCGGGGGACCGCAACGTCGACACGACGGATGGTGTACGGGTCGTCGAGACGGACGGGCGCTGGGTGATGGTGCTGCCGGACCGGGCCGAAGCCGTCACGCATCTGTGGGCGGAAGGGCCGGACGACGCCTCTGCCCAGGCGCTCCTGGACGAATGGTCCGCGATCGTCGACAGCGCAGGTCAGTGAGGTGAACGGAGGCCGGGGAGGGCGTCAGGCGCCGCCCCGGCCTCCGGACCCTGCCCGGCTCTCACCGTGCGGCTGAGGGATCCACCCGGCCGCTTTCCACGCAACGGTGGGGCCATTCGGTGGTAGCCGCCGCGACATGCGACGATGTGCGGCATGTCGCAGCAGCCCCCCGATCGGAGTACCACCTCGCCGCCGCCGCGCCCCGACGCGTCCATGTCGCTGCTGACCAATGTGATGGACCACAGCCTGGACGACGGATACGCCGAGGCATCGGCCCGTCGCAAGGCGGACGGGCGTACGGGGATGCCCCGGACCGTCAAGGCGAAGCTCGGCTTCGCGGCGTGCCTGGTGCTGGCGGCCCTGGTCGTGACGCTCGGCGCCGCGCAGGCGCGGGTCGCCGCGCCGGTCCTGGCCAAGGAGCGCGAGGAGCTCATCGACCGGATCGACGGGGAGACGTCCGCGGCCGACACCCTTGAGGCGCAGGTGGAGGAGATCCGCGGCGACGTGGGCAGGCGGCAGCGCAAGGCGCTGGAGGAGCACGGCGGTGACCAGGCCGAACTGGTGGCGCTGCTCTCCGGGGCGACACCGGTGCAGGGCCCCGGGGTGAAGCTCGTCGTCGACGACGCGAAGGACACCGACCAGGGCGGTGGCGGACCGCGCGAAAGCAGCGGTTTCTCCGACACGGGGCGGGTGCGCGACCGGGACATGCAGCGGGTCGTCAACGGCCTGTGGCAGTCCGGTGCCGAAGCGATCGCCATCAACGGACAGCGTCTGACGGCCCTGTCGGCGATCCGCGCCGCGGGCGACGCCATACTGGTCGACAACAAGCCGCTGGTGCCGCCGTACACGGTGCTCGCGGTGGGGGACGGGAAGAAGCTCGCCGCCGCCTTCCAGGACAGTGCCGACGGCCAGTACCTGCAGGCGCTCAAGGACACCTTCGACATCCGGACCAGCATCTCCGTCCAGGACAAGGTGAGCCTTCCGGCCGCGCCGAGCCTGACCGTACGGACAGCAGAGCCTTACAAGGCCGCAGACACCGGCAGTGGTGCGGCAGACACAGGGAAGGGCACATCGTGATCGCCGTACTGGGCCTCGTCGTGGGAGTCGTGGTCGGACTGTTGGTCCGGCCCGAAGTGCCGGCGGTGGTCGAGCCCTACCTCCCGATCGCGGTGGTTGCCGCCCTCGACGCCGTCTTCGGTGGTCTGCGGGCCATGCTCGACGGGATCTTCGTGGACAAGGTCTTCGTGGTCTCGTTCCTCTCGAACGTGGTCGTGGCCGCACTGATCGTCTTCCTGGGCGACAAGCTGGGCGTCGGTGCGCAGCTCTCCACCGGCGTGGTCGTCGTCCTCGGCATCCGGATCTTCTCCAACGCCGCCGCGATCCGCCGGCACGTCTTCCGGGCGTGACGCCGATGAGCAACGACGCATTCAACGAGGAACACGACGAGCCCGGCGGGCAGGCCGAGCCGGCTCCCGAGGGGCTGACCGGGCGCCAGCGGCTGATCGCGGGAATCTGGCCGCCCCGGGTCACGCGGGCCCAACTCATCGTCGCGGTACTGCTGTTCGTCCTCGGCCTGGGGCTTGCCATCCAGGTGCGGTCGAACAGCGACAACAGCGCGTTGCGCGGCGCCCGTCAGGAGGACCTGGTGCGCATCCTCGACGAGGTGGACGACCGTACGCAGCGGCTGGAGGACGAGAAGCAGCGCCTCGTCGACCAGCGCACGGAGCTGGAGAACAGCTCGGACCAGGCGGAAGAGGCGCGGAAGCAGACGGTGGAGAAGGAGCGCCAACTCGGTATCCTCGCGGGTACGGTGGCGGTGCACGGCCCCGGAATCACCCTCTCGATCAACGACCCCGCCGACGCGGTGCAGGCCGACATGCTGCTCGACGCCCTCCAGGAGCTCCGGGCGGCCGGCGCCGAGGCCATCGAGGTCAACGGCGTGCGGGTGGTGGCCAATACGTACTTCTCCGGGGACGGAGGTGCCGTGGAGGTCGACGACCGCAAGATCACCGCTCCGTACGTCTTCACGGTCATCGGCAAGCCGCAGGATCTGGAACCGGCGCTGAACATCCCCGGCGGTGTGGTGCAGACTCTGGAGAAGGAGCAGGCCACAGTGCACGTGGCACGGTCCGACGACATCGTCATCGACGCCTTGCGACCGGCGGAGCGGCCTGACTACTCTCGGTCGTCGACCCAGTGAACCCGGGACGTGTGGGTGCCGGGGGACTCGGGCAGGAGGTTGCGGGGGGTCGCCGCATCGTAATGGTGGTGCGTGGTGGAAACTGTCGAGTGGATACGGACGTTGTGAAGATGTCCGGGTCGGCAGGTGTGTTCATTCAGGGTTCGTCCTGCCCCACGGGCGGGTCTGTTTCGGTCAAGGGGAATCGCCCGTGAAGTTGTTTGGGAAGTTGTTCGGCAAGAGCGCTCGCGATGAAGCCGCACGCCATCGCGCACCGCGCCATGGCCAGACGGAGGAGCAGGGCGGCGAGCGCCCGCTCTTCCGCGATCAGGTGGCAGGCGCGGGGGGTGACAATTCGGGTGGTTCCGGCGCGTCGTCTGTTGACCCTGCCGGTCCCGGCCGCATAGGTTTCGGAGAACCGTCAACCTCAAGTACGGGTGGAGGGTTCGCCCCGAGGCAGGAGGCTTCGTCCATGCCGGTCTGTACGAGGTGCGGTCACCGTAATGCCGAGGCCAGCCGGTTCTGTTCCAACTGCGGTGCGCCGCTGCGGGGCGGTGTTCCGGAGCGGGCCTCGGAGACGACGTCGACCATCTCCATCTCGGGCCTGGAGGCCTACGAGGCGGAGGCGACGGGACAGACATCGGTACCGTCGCTCTCGCCCGAGGCGCAGGCAGCCGTGGACGCCCTGCCGCTCGGCTCGGCGCTCCTGGTGGTGCGCCGGGGGCCGAACTCCGGCAGCCGTTTCCTCCTGGACAGCGAGCTGACCACGGCCGGCCGCCATCCGCAGAGCGACATCTTCCTCGACGACGTGACGGTTTCGCGTCGTCACGTGGAGTTCCGCCGGAGCACCGACGGCAGCTTCACCGTGGGGGACGTGGGCAGCCTCAACGGCACCTACGTCAATCGTGAGCGCATCGACTCCGTCGCGCTGTCCAACGGCGACGAAGTGCAGATCGGCAAGTACCGGCTGGTCTTCTACGCAAGCCAGCGCGGCATCTGACCCGGCCCCCGACCCCGTCGGGGGAACCCCCAGGAAGGTCCATGCTGAGAACACCGACGGGCGGTGCCGGACACGGCACCGCCACCGCCGACGACCGCCCGATGAGCATCGGCACGGTGCTCCTGCAGCTGCGGGACGAGTTCCCCGAAGTCACCATCTCCAAGATCCGCTTTCTGGAGGCCGAGGGGCTCGTCGAGCCGCAGCGGACCCCTTCCGGTTACCGGAAGTTCCGTCCTGACGACGTCGAGCGGCTGGCTCAGGTCCTCCGGATGCAGCGGGACCACTATCTTCCGCTGCGGGTCATCCGGGAGCACCTGGACGCCCTCGCCCGGGGCGAGCAGGTGACCCTGCCGGCTCCGGGTGGTGAGCCTGATACGGCCGGCCACAGCTGGAGCGGCGCGTCCGTCCGGGCCACCGCTGCCCGTATCGGCCGTGCCGAGCTCCTCGCGGCCGCGGAGGTCACCGAGAGCGACCTCGATGCCTGGGAGTCGTACGGTCTGGTCGCGCCGTCGGGGGAGGGCGGCTACGACGCCGCGACGGTCACCATCGCCAGGCTTGTGGCGGATCTGGGGCGATTCGGTCTCGAACCGCGTCATCTGCGAGCGATGCGAGGGGCCGCCGACCGGGAGGCCGGGCTGATCGAACAGGTCGTCGCACCCCTGCGCCGGCACCGGAATCCGCAGACCAGAGCACATGCGGAAGCCACCGCGAAGGAGCTCGCCGAGCTGTCCGTGCGGCTGCATTCGGCCCTCGTCCAGAGCGCTCTGCAGATCCGTCTCCACTGATCGAGGTGGGGCCCGACTACCCAAACCTGCCGAGCACGTCCTAGGGTTGCTGTGTGAACGAGCTCGACGTTGTGGGTGTCCGGGTGGAAATGCCCTCCAACCAACCGATCGTGCTCCTGCGTGAAGTGGGAGGCGACCGGTACCTCCCCATTTGGATCGGTCCTGGTGAGGCGACCGCGATCGCCTTCGCCCAGCAGGGCATGGCTCCGGCCAGGCCGCTGACCCATGATCTCTTCAAGGATGTGCTCGAGGCCGTGGGCCAGGAGCTCACCGAGGTCCGGATCACGGATCTGCGAGAAGGGGTCTTCTACGCGGAGCTGGTCTTCGCCAGTGGAGTCGAAGTGAGCGCGCGGCCTTCCGACGCCATAGCGCTCGCCCTGCGCACCGGCACGCCGATCTACGGCAGTGACGGGGTGCTCGACGATGCGGGAATCGCGATTCCCGACGAGCAGGAGGACGAGGTGGAGAAGTTCCGCGAGTTCCTCGACCAGATCTCGCCGGAGGACTTCGGTACGAACAGTCAGTGACGTCCCAAGGGGGCTCCGCCAGCGCATCCGACAAGCCTTTCCCGGTTGTGAGTCACGGGAAACCACCCTCAGGGTGATTATCACTCGGCGTGCCGAGTGTGGCGATCGTTGACGCACCCCGGGTGACTGCCTACCTTCGAGTGGGCAGGTCAAGGACGGAGGTCGGCGTGAGAAGCAGCGGCGACGGTACGGCAGTGGGTGGGCCGTATCCGCAGCAGGGGAGTACAGCCGGCCACACCATCAGGCAACCGGCTGCGCCGGATGCGGTGGCGGGGGACGGCGTGAAATCGGCCGACGAGATCGGTTACCGAGGGCCGACGGCATGCGCGGCAGCGGGGATCACCTACCGGCAGCTCGACTACTGGGCCCGCACGGGCCTGGTGGAGCCGAGCGTCCGCCCGGCCTACGGGTCGGGCACACAGCGGCTCTACAGCTTCCGGGACGTCGTCCTGCTGAAGATCGTGAAGCGTTTCCTCGACACCGGGGTCGCCCTTCAGAACATCCGCACCACGGTGCAGCACCTGAGGGCCCGCGGTTTTCAGGACCTCGAGCGCATGACGCTGATGAGTGACGGAGCGACCGTGTACGAGTGCTCCTCGCCCGCGGAGGTCGTCGAGCTGCTCCAAGGGGGTCAGGGCGTCTTCGGCATCGCTGTCGGGGTGGTGTGGCGGGACGTGGACGCCGCGCTCTCTCAGCTGCACGGTGAGCGTGTGGACACCGGCGAGACGCTGATCGGCAACAACCCCACCGACGAGCTGGCCCGCCGCCGCAACCGGGCGGGCTGACCGGGTGGGAGGGCGGCCGCGCCCCGGGAAACCGGGGTGCGCCGGCCTCTGTGACAGGGCGACTGTCAGTGCCGTAGGGCACCATCGATTGATGTGAGAGCCGCGCCCACCATCCTGCATCTGGACATGGATGCCTTCTACGCTTCCGCGGAGCAGGCGGCGAAGCCGAGCCTGCGCGGTAAGCCGGTCGTGGTGGGCGGCCTCGGCCCCCGGGGAGTCGTGGCCACCGCCTCCTACGAGGCGCGTCGTTTCGGGGTGCATTCGGCGATGCCGATGGCGCAGGCCAGACGGCTGGCGCCGAACGCGGCCTATCTGGTGCCGCGCTTCACGCTCTACCGGACCGTGAGCGACCAGGTCATGGAGCTGCTGGGCCGCCTCTCGCCCCTGGTGGAGCCACTCAGCCTCGACGAGGCCTTCGTCGACCTGGAGGCGGGCGGGACGGCGGACGACACGGCCTCGGCCATGGAGATCGGCGAGCAGCTGCGCGGGGCGATCGAGGCGGTCACGGGGCTCAGCGGCTCCGTCGGCCTCGCGGGCTCCAAGATGCTGGCGAAGATCGCCTCCGAGGAGGCGAAGCCCAACGGGATCCTGCTGATAGAGCCGGGCACGGAGCGGGCGCTGCTGGCGCCCATGCCGGTGCGCACCCTGCCCGGCGTCGGCCCCGCCACCGCGGACCACCTGCGCCGCGCCGGAATGACCACCGTCAACGACCTCGCCGAGGCGGGCGAGGCGGAGCTCGTACGGCTGCTGGGCAAGGCGCACGGCAGCTCCCTGCACCGCATGGCGTCCGGATACGACGACCGGCCGGTGGTCGCCGAGCGCGACGCCAAATCGGTCTCCGTCGAGGACACCTTCGACACGGATCTCCACGACCGGGTCCGGGTGCGGACCGAGGTGGAGCGACTCGCCGACCGCTGCGTCCACCGGCTGAGGGCCGCCGGACGGTCAGGACGCACGGTGGTGCTGAAGGTGCGGCGTTACGACTTCTCCACCCTCACCCGCTCGGAGACGCTCCGCGGGCCCACGGACGACCCCTCGGTCGTCAGAGAGGCCGCTGCGCGGCTCCTGGAGGCCGTGGACACGACCGGGGGCGTCCGGCTGCTCGGCGTCGGCGTCACCGGCCTCGCCGACTTCACCCAGGAGGACCTGTTCGCCCAGGCAGCCGGTGAGCGGATGGCCGCAGAGCTCCCGGACACCGCGGAGCCGGGCGGGCACGCCGCTGCGGACGACGGAGGGCCGGAGAGCGAGGAACCCGCACACGAGAGCCCGGAGCAGCTCGCCGCGCGGCGCTGGCCGGCCGGGCACGACGTACGCCACGGGACCTACGGCCACGGCTGGGTGCAGGGGAGCGGGGTCGGGCGGGTGACGGTGCGGTTCGAGGAACCGGAATCGGCGCCCGGCCGGGTCCGTACGTTCCGTATCGATGATCCGGAACTGCAGCCGGCCGATCCGCTGCCGCTCGTGCGGAACCCGGTGGACTACTCGTCCTGGCCGGCCAGCTTGCCGAAGTCACGGTCCGGAGCGCTCTCGGCGGGCGCCGCCGAGTCCAGACCGTAGTGCCGGTAGAGCTGGAGCTCCTGGTCCGGCGAGAGATGGCGGCCGACCCCGAAGTCGGGTGCGTCCTTGATCAGGGCACGGTCGAAGGGGATGCGCAGCGTGTCCTCGACGAATTCGCTGGGCTCCAGCGGGACGAAGGCGTCCCGGCTGAACAGTCCGGTGCGCACGGCCGCCCATTCGGGCACGCCCGTCGCGTCGTCGAGATACACCTCGTCCACGGTTCCGATCTTGGTGCCCTTGCGGTCGAACGCCTTGCGGCCGATCAGGCTGCGCGGATCGATGTCGGTCTGCACGGTCCCTCCCACTGGTCGTGGCTGCTCCACAGGCACTACAGAAGTGCAGATCCGTGGCGTCGGCCACTCGAGATTTCCCTCGCATACCCCGCTGGTACGCTGGCCATGGCTGCTGACCCCGTGCGGGAGAGTCCTCCGGAGGAAAACCGGAGGGCGCCGAAGGAGCAAATCCTCCCCGGAATCTCTCAGGCCCCCGTACCGCACGGACGAGGTCACTCTGGAAAGCAGGAAGGGTTGCGCACGGCCACGGCCGGGCCGGAACCCTTCCTCACCGACGGTGAAAGCCGGTGCGCCCCGTGGGCACCGGTGAAGCTCTCAGGTTGAGATGACAGAGGGGGAGGCCGTTCGGGCACCCCGCGCCGTGGTGCCCCTCGCAGGTCGTGACAGACCAGGAGGCCTCCATCATGACCCCCCGTCGCACTTCGCTCTCCCAGCTGGAACAGGGAATCCCGTTCGAGCAGCGCCACATCGGTCCCGATGCCGAGGCACAGGCGAAGATGCTCGCCCAGGTCGGTTACGGCTCGCTCGACGAGCTCACCGCCGCCGCGGTGCCCGATGTGATCAGGAGCGCCGAGGCCCTGAACCTGCCGGCCGCCCGGACCGAGGCCGAGGTCCTCGCCGAGCTGCGTCTGCTCGCCGACCGCAACCAGGTCCTGGCCCCGATGATCGGGCTCGGCTACTACGGCACGTTCACCCCGCCGGTGATCCTCCGCAACGTGATGGAGAACCCCGCCTGGTACACGGCCTACACGCCGTACCAGCCCGAGATCTCCCAGGGGCGCCTCGAAGCCCTCCTGAACTTCCAGACGATGGTCGCCGAGCTCACCGGGCTGCCCACCTCCGGTGCCTCGCTGCTCGACGAGGGCACCGCCGCGGCCGAGGCCATGGCACTGGCCCGGCGCGTCGGCAAGGTCAGGAACGGCGTCTTCCTGGTCGACGCGGACACCCTCCCGCAGACCGTCGCCGTCATCGAGACCCGCGCTGAGCCGACCGGCGTCGAGGTCGTCGTCGCCGACCTCACCGACGGCATCCCCGCCGAGCTCGCCGAGCGCGGCGTCTTCGGCGTGCTGCTGCAGTACCCGGGCGCCTCCGGAGCCGTGAGGGACATCAAGCCCGTCATCGAGCAGGCCCACGAGCTCGGCGCGATCGTCACCGTGGCCGCCGATCTGCTCGCCCTCACCCTGCTCACGTCCCCCGGGGACCTGGGCGCGGACATCGCCGTCGGCACCACGCAGCGCTTCGGTGTGCCGATGGGCTTCGGCGGACCGCACGCCGGCTTCATGGCGGTGCGCGAGAAGTTCGCGCGCAGCCTCCCGGGCCGTCTCGTCGGTGTCTCCGTGGACGCGGACGGCAACAAGGCGTACCGGCTGGCCCTGCAGACCCGCGAGCAGCACATCCGCCGGGAGAAGGCCACCAGCAACATCTGCACCGCGCAGGTGCTGCTCGCCGTGATGGCCGGCATGTACGCCGTCTACCACGGTCCCGACGGGCTCCGGACGATCGCCCGGCGCACCCACCGTTACGCGGCCATCCTGGCCGAGGGCCTGCGGGCCGCCGGTGTCGACGTGGTGACCGGTGCCCACTTCGACACGCTCACCGTCCGGGTTCCGGGCAAGGCCTCCGCGGTCGTCGCCGACGCCCGTGAGCGCGGTGTGAACCTGCGGCTCGTCGATGGCGACCTCGTCTCTCTCGCCTGCGACGAGACCACCACCCGCGCGCAGATCGCGGCCGTCTGGGCGGCCTTCGGTGCCGAGGGCGACATCGAGGCGCTGGACGCCGCGACCGCCGACGCGCTGCCCGAAGGACTGCTGCGCACCGACGCGTTCCTGACCCACCCGGTCTTCCACCAGCACCGCTCCGAGACCGCGATGCTGCGCTACCTGCGCAAGCTCGCCGACCGCGACTACGCGCTGGACCGCGGCATGATCCCGCTCGGTTCCTGCACCATGAAGCTGAACGCGACCGCCGAGATGGAGTCGATCACCTGGCCCGAGTTCGGCGCGATGCACCCGTTCGCACCGGCTGAGCAGGCCGAGGGCTTCCTGACGCTCATCCGCGAGCTGGAGGAGCGCCTGGCCGAGGTCACCGGTTACGACGCGGTGTCCATCCAGCCGAACGCCGGCTCACAGGGCGAGTTCGCGGGGCTTCTGGCCGTGCGCGCGTACCACCGTGCCAACGGAGACGAGGGCCGGACCGTCTGTCTGATCCCGTCCTCCGCGCACGGCACCAACGCCGCCAGCGCCGTGATGGCCGGGATGAAGGTCGTCGTGGTGAAGACCGCCGACGACGGCGAGGTCGACATCGAGGACCTGCGCGCCAAGATCGCGCAGTACCGCGACGAGCTCGCCGTGCTGATGATCACCTACCCGTCCACGCACGGCGTCTTCGAGGAGCACGTCGCCGACATCTGCGCCGAGGTGCACGACGCCGGCGGTCAGGTGTACGTCGACGGTGCCAACCTCAACGCGCTGGTGGGCCTCGCCAAGCCGGGACACTTCGGCGGCGACGTCTCGCA
The DNA here is from genome assembly GCF_035917155.1 of Streptomyces sp. NBC_00385. Lineage (NCBI taxonomy): Bacteria > Bacillati > Actinomycetota > Actinomycetes > Kitasatosporales > Streptomycetaceae > Streptomyces > Streptomyces sp. NBC_00385. The sequence goes on from NZ_CP107951.1 coordinate 7,516,786, forward strand.
CCTGAACCTGCACAAGACCTTCTGCATCCCGCACGGCGGCGGCGGTCCCGGCGTCGGTCCCGTCGGGGTGCGCGCGCACCTGGCGCCGTACCTCCCGAACCACCCGCTGCAGCCCGCCGCCGGTCCGGAGACCGGTGTGGGACCGATCTCGGCCGCTCCGTGGGGCTCGGCCGGCATCCTGCCGATCTCGTGGGCGTACGTACGCCTGATGGGGGGCGAGGGCCTGAAGCGTGCGACGCAGGTCGCCGTACTCGCGGCCAACTACATCGCCAAGCGGCTGGAGCCGCACTACCCGATCCTGTACAACGGCCCGGCGGGACTGGTGGCGCACGAGTGCATCGTGGATCTGCGGCCCATCTCCAAGGCGACCGGCGTCAGCATCGACGATGTCGCCAAGCGCCTCATCGACTACGGCTTCCACTCGCCGACCATGTCGTTCCCCGTCGCGGGCACGCTCATGATCGAGCCGACCGAGAGCGAGGACCTCGCGGAGCTGGACCGGTTCTGCGACACCATGATCGCCATTCGCGGTGAGATCGAGAAGGTCGCCTCGGGCGAGTGGAGCGCGGGCGACAACCCGCTGGGCAACGCCCCGCACACCGCGGCCGCGCTGGGCGGTGAGTGGGAGCACGGCTACAGCCGCGAGGTGGCCGTCTTCCCCGCCGGGGTCTCGGCCGCCGACAAGTACTGGCCGCCGGTGCGCCGGATCGACGGCGCGTTCGGTGACCGCAACCTCGTCTGCTCCTGCCCGCCGCTGGAGGAGTACGACAACTGACGCCTGATCACAGGGCGTGACGCGGACACGCGTGGGGGCCGGTGCGGAGAACTCTCCGGGCCGGCCCCTTTCGTGCGGCCGTTCAGGCCGCCTTCACCACCCGGCCTGTTCCCAGCGGCCGGTGCGGGGCGATGATCTGCCCGTCCGGAAGCAGCTCACCGGTGTCCTCGAAGAGCAGGACGCCGTTGCACAGCAGGCTCCAGCCCTGTTCCGGGTGGTGCGCCACGAGACGGGCGGCTTCCCGGTCGGCGGAGTCGGCTGTCGGGCAGGCTGGCTGGTGCTGACACATGGCTGGGTTCTTTCGCTGCGTTGAGTTGAGTGTCCTGCGGCTTGAAGAGGTGTTCATGGCCGCCCCCCGTATCGATCGGTCCGGTCCCAGTGTTGCCCCACGGACGTCGATCCGCAGGGATTTCGCAGCAGCGCTTCCACTCCTCTGAGGACGCATCACCCGCCCGGACGGTTCAGGGCAACTGCACTGTCACTTCGGGTGGTTCGGGGTGGCCGGATGGGGCTAGTCCGGATGGGCAGGTGTGGCCCCCACTTGATGGCACTGTGCCCCGCCACCGGATCCGGTGGCGGGGCACAGTGCCATCAAGTGGGGGAGCCGGGGCTCAGGCGGGGGAGCCGAGGAGGGGGCCGGGGCCGGGTGCGATACGGGTGGTGATCACGGGGAGCAGATCGGCGACCCGGTGCGGACGGTGTGCCGCGATGCCCGGTGGGGCGGGAGCCAGCGGTACCAGCAGATCGGCCGGGGCGGGGGATCCGCCGGACGCGTCGGCCCCGGTGTCCCCGTGCAGCCACAGCGCCAGCATGTACAGCTCGGGAATGGACAGCAGCCTCGGCTGGTACGGCGTCGCCGCCGCTTCCGCATGGCGCAGGGCGAGTTCGGTCGAGGCGATGTACGGGCCTTCGAAGAAGTGCGAGAAGGCCCAGCCGTCCGGGGTGAGCATCGTGTCCGCCGCGGCGACGGCCCGCTCCGTACTGCGGATCAGGAAGCGCCATCCGGTGAGCCGGGTCGTGGGCGCCGGCCCGTCCCGGCCGATGCGGTCCAGCACATGGACGGGGAGCGGGTGTTCGGGGCTCAGCGGTCCCTGGGCGGACCGCAGGGCGGGGGTGCGGGCCTCGCGGACCGCGGTCGGTGAACCGAGCGCCGCGAGAACGCTGCGCAGAGCGGGCGCGGGAGCCGGGGGTACATGCAGCGGCATAGTGGGTCGCCTCTCACTTCGGAGACACGGTGGAGCGTGGGCGGGTGCAGACGGCGCTGTCGGCGTGCGGGGCCAGAGGAGGCCGGTGACTGGGCCGGTGCGTCAACTCTCTGCCTCGTCCGCGGAGTTTATACGACACGTGTTCACGCGGTGTTTCCACTAGCCGCCACGGCTATTGCCGACAAGGCGGTATCCGGTCTTAATTATGCGGAGATTATGCTGATTCGGTGTGAGCGGCGCAGCCACCGCCTCGGGTTTTTCCCGCGCCGCGGTAGGCTGAAACGTGTCGGTGCTTTCCCTGCGCGCCGTCCAGGGAATCTGCGCACTGCGTCATGCCGAGTGAATGTGCCCCGGGCCTCAGTCATCAGATTAGCGGGTGCACGGCGTCTGCGGGGCGTTATGGATCTCGCTGTCTGGGCATTATCGACCGTGACGCGAGCGGCCTGGGCCGCGGGCTGCCCACTCGAGGAGGGATACTTCGATGGGGGAGAAGGTCGTTGCGGGCGCCTTTGACCTGTCCGATCGGCAGAAGTACCGGAGGAAGCTCCACCAGTGCCTGGAGGGGCTGGGGAGGCTCCTGGCGGAGCGGAGGTTCGACCGGCCGCGCAACCTCATGGGCATGGAGATCGAACTGAATCTGGCCGGCGCCGACGGTATGCCGAAGATGTTGAATGGGCAGGTTCTGGATCGCATCGCCAGCCGTGATTTCCAGACGGAACTGGGGATGTTCAATCTCGAAGTGAACATAGTTCCACATAATCTTTCAGGCCGTGTTCTCGATCAACTGGCCGAAGAGCTGAGGACCGGTCTCGGATATGCCGACCGGAAGGCTGCCGAGGTCGATGCCGGGATCATGATGATCGGAATACTTCCCACCCTCGGACGCGAGGACATGGTCCGGTCCAACCTCTCCGATGTCGACCGCTACGCGCTGCTGAACGATCAAATGGTGGCGGCGCGAGGCGAGGATTTCTCCCTCGATATCGAGGGTGTGGAGCGACTGGTCTGCACCTCGGGCTCGATCACGCCGGAGGCCGCCTGCACCTCGGTGCAGCTCCATCTGCAGGTGACTCCGGAACGCTTCGCCGACGTGTGGAACGCGGCCCAGGCCGTCGCGGCGGTCCAGGTGGCCCTGGGCGCCAACTCCCCCTTCCTGTTCGGCCGGGAACTGTGGAGGGAGTCGAGGCCGCCGCTCTTCCAGCAGGCGACGGACACCAGGCCGCCGGAACTCCAGAACCAGGGGGTGCGGCCGAGGACATGGTTCGGCGAGCGGTGGGTCGACTCGGCCTACGAGCTCTTCGAGGAGAACCTCCGCTACTTTCCCCCGCTGCTGCCGATCTGCGACGAGGAGGATCCCCTGCGGGTCCTCGACGAGGGAGGAGTGCCCGGGCTGCAGGAACTCGTCCTGCACAACGGCACGGTCTACCGGTGGAACCGCCCGGTCTACGGCCTGGCGGGCGGCGTCCCGCACCTGAGGGTGGAGAACCGGGTCCTCCCCGCGGGACCGACCGTCGCCGACGTGATCGCCAACACCGCGCTCTATTACGGACTCGTACGGGCGCTCGCGGAGGAATCCCGGCCGGTGTGGACCAGGATGCCCTTCACCGCCGCGGCCGAGAACTTCGAGACCGCCTGCCGCCAGGGCATCGACGCCGAGCTGCTCTGGCCCAGGCCCGGCCGCTCAGGCGGACTGACCCGGGTGCCGGCGGTCAAGCTGGTGCGGGACGAACTGCTGCCCCTGGCCGCCGCCGGTCTCGACGCCTGGAACATCGAGCCCGCCGACCGGGACCACTACCTCGGCATCATCGAGGAGCGTTGCAGGCGGCGGACGAACGGCGCGTCCTGGCAGGCCGACACGTATCACCGGGCGAGGGAGGCGGGGCTGGGGCGGGCCGAGGCGCTTGCCGCCATGACCCGGAGGTACGCCGAACTGATGCAGGCCGGCGAGCCCGTCCACACCTGGCCGGTGGACCTCCCCGCACGGTGAGACGGGGCCGGGCCGCGGCCGCCCGGTCCGCCCCGGCCCCCGTGATGGACCGGGCGGCCGCGGCCCCGTCCGTCGCCCCGGCCCGTGCCCCGGGCGGGCGCGGAGCAGGCGCTACTCCCCGGCGCCGCCACCGCTCTGCCCCGCGGTCATGACGGCCTGCAGGATCACCGCCTGGATCTCCGCCGGGTCGCTGACCTGATAGCCGCCGCCACCGGTCACCTTCGCTATCTCGTTCACCTCTTCGCGGTCGGCGTCGGGGCCGACCGCGATGGCGAGCAGCGGAACCGGGCGGTCCGGGTCGGTGATCTTCTTGAGCTCGGCGATCAGGGCGGAGCGCGAGATGGAGCGGTCGTCCTGGTTCGAGCCGTCGGTGAGGATCACGACGGCGTTGAACTTGCCCTTCACGTACGTACGCTGCGCCTCCTTGTAAGCGGCCAGCGCGGTGTCGTAGAGGCCCGTGGCCCCGTCGGGCACGGGCTTGAGCGAGGAGAACGCCGCAGCGAGCTTGTCACGGTGCGTGCCCCCGCCCTTGGCCGCGTCGCCGAGCCGGCTGGTCTCCACCAGTCGGCGGTAGTCCTTGTCGCCGTCGAGCGTGGTGGCGAACTCCCAGAGACCGATCTCGTCGTTCGGCGTGAACTGGTTGAGAGCCTGGATCAGGGACGCCTTGGTGACGTCCATCCGCGACTGGTTGCGGCCCGGGACGATCGTGGCCATCGACCCCGAGGCGTCGACGACCGTGGTGAGCCGTGCGCTCTGGACGGTGATCGTCCACATGCCGAGCGTCTCCTGCAGCGTCTCGTCCGAGGGGGCGGCCCCCGGCGATGTGGCGTACGGCTGGGGCGACTTGCCGCCGGCCGAGGCGACCAGTGTCTCGTCCGCGGTGCCGTCGACGGTCCGGAAGCCGTGCTCCTGCAGCGTGAGCTGGGAGGCGTCCTCGGACAGCAGCGTCATGAAGCGCAGCGCGGCCCGGCTCTCGTCCGTCGTCTGCTCCTCCTCGTTGACCAGGGTGAACGGGTAGTTGAGGAGCGGAGCGCCGTCCTTCGGGTAGAAGAGGTCGAGCTTGCTGCCGCCCGTCGACTCGGCGTTGTGGGCGAACGCGGCCTGCTCGGAGAGGAGCACCGCCTGGTTCCGGGCCGGATTTCCCTGTTCCGCTCCGGAACTGTCCTGGGGCAGGGTCTCCACGACCTGGGTGTCGCCGTCCGACATCCGCTGGGCGAGCAGCTTGGCCGTGGCCGCGGCCCTCGTGTCGCTGTCCCCGCCCAGTTTGTCGGAGGAGATCCCGATGCTCGTCAGCGCCAGCAGGCCCGTGGCGCTGCGTGCGGGGTCGGCCGAGCCCAGGCGTACCTTGTCGGACTCCATGGCCGCGGCCGTCAGTTCGGCCCAGGAGTACTTCTTCTCGGGCCAGCCGAGGGATTTGGCCGCGGAGGGCACCATCGCGAGCGTGACGGGTGACGAGGCGACGGAGTCGCCCGGAGTGATCGGGATGGCGTCTCCCAGGCCCTTGGCCCGGTTCAGCCAGAGGTCGGAGTCGGGGAGCCACATCTGGTAATCCGGTGCCCGGGTGCCGCGGGCGAGGGCGTCCGCGACCTTGTACGAGTCGCGGGCCACCACGTCCACGTCCACGCAGTGACCGTCGGATCTCAGGTTGTCCTTGCGTGCCTTGTCGGCGACGGCACGCACGGCGGGGGCGATGTCCGGCGAGGTCATCATGGACAGGTGCACGGCGGTGTCCTCGCAGGACTTCGAGAACGACAGCAGGCCGCCCTGGGCCGCGACCGCCGTTCCCGCTGCCACGGCGAGAACGAGCATGGTGGCGATGGCTACGGTACGACGGCGGCGCGGTGGACGGTCCCCGCTTCCATCCGTGGCGTAGTCGTCCGGCAAGCTGTGACGTCCCATGTCGGTGGTGCCCCTCCTTGAGGATGAACAAGGAAAAGGGGGACCACACCATCGGCAATGGTGCTCGTCCCCCGGCCTGTCGCGCATGATCTTCGTACCTGTATTCGAGACCCTAGCGGGGCGGGGAGCGGCATGGGACGTGAATGCACAACTGAGGGCAGGTGTACAGGTGGAGGCGGGGCGTGTGGCTGAATCTTTTCCCCAGGAGGCCGTGTCACGACGGATCTTGCGGTCCGAAACGGTGTTGGTTCTGGCTCTCTCGCTGGGGGCCAGCGGAGTGTCTGCCCTGATCAGTTTTGTCGGATCCTTGACGAAACCAGGGGGTTTGAAGGATCAGGCGGCCACGCTCAACAGCTCCTACGCGCCGGGGCGCCCATGGCTGGATCTCGCCTGGCAGCTCTTCGGTATCACGACGGCGCTGGTGCCGGTCGCCCTGGTGGCGCATCTGCTGATCAGGGAGGGGGCGGGGCTGCGCGCCATCGGCTTCGACCGCTCCGGGCCGTGGTCGGACATCGGGCGCGGGACGCTGGTGGCGGCGGGGATCGGCAGTGCGGGCCTGGCCTTCTATCTGGTCGCCCGCACCGCCGGTTTCAACCTCACGGTCGTCCCCGAGTCGCTGCCCGACGTGTGGTGGAAGTTCCCGGTGCTCATCCTGTCGGCGATCCAGAACTCCGTGGTGGAGGAAGTGATCGTCGTCGGGTATCTGCTGCGCCGGCTGGGGCAGTTGGGGTGGACCCCGATGGCCGCGCTGGCGGCGAGTTCGGTCCTGCGCGGCTCGTACCACCTGTACCAGGGAATCGGCGGCTTCATCGGCAACATGGTGATGGGCGTCGTCTTCGTGCTGCTGTACCGCCGCTGGCAGCGCGTGGGGCCGCTGGTCGCCGCGCATGCCCTGCTCGACATCGGTGCGTTCGTCGGGTACGCGCTGCTCGCCGGGAAGGTGGACTGGCTGCCGACCCCGTGAGGCCGGGGCGGGTGGGGGGTCAGGGGTGTGCGGGAGGTCCGGGGTGTGTGGGAGGTCCGGGGTGTGTGGGGCGAGGAGTGTGCGGGACGTCCGCACACCCCTCGCGTCGTCCATCGCCGTCACAGGGTGACGAGCAGCTCGCCGTCCACGACCGTCACGGCACTGCCTGTCAGCAGGGTGCGGTCCCCGCGCAGCGACGTGTGGACCAGACCCGATCGGGCGGACGCCTGGAGGCCGGTCAGTTCGTCGCGGCCGAGCCGGGCCGACCAGAACGGCGCGAGGGCGGTGTGGGCGCTGCCCGTCACCGGATCCTCGTCGATGCCCACGGCGGGGAAGAAGCCGCGGGACACGAAGTCGTAGCCGCAGTCCGGTGAGGCGGCGGCGGCCGTCGCGATGACACCGCGCCGTGAGTGGGCGGTCAGCGCCGCGAAGTCCGGTGAGAGGCCCCGTACGGTCGCCTCGTCGGCCAGTTCCACGAGGAGATCGCCGATGTGCGGGCCCGTGTCGTGCACGGATACGGGCTCCGCGCCGAGGGCGGCGGCCAGTCCGGCCGGCGGGACTTCGGGGGTCAGGGCGGCGGTCGGGAAATCGAGTGCGATCGAGCCGTCCGGGTCCGCGGTCGAGGTGAGGACCCCGCACCGGGCGGCGAAGCGCACCGTGCCGCTCGCGGTCGAGGTGGTGTGCAGGACGTGGGCCGTGGCCAGGGTGGCGTGGCCACACATGTCGACCTCGGTGGACGGGGTGAACCAGCGCAGCGCCCAGTCGGCGGTGCCGCCCGGCGGCAGCGGATGGGCGAACGCGGTCTCGGAGAGGTTCAGCTCCGAGGCGATCTGCTGGAGACGGCTGTCATCGGGGAAGCCCTCCGGGCCCAGGAGCAGGACACCTGCGGGGTTGCCGGAGAAGGGGCGGTCGGTGAACGCGTCGACGATACGAATCCTCATGGTCCGACGGTAGGGACGCGGCGAGGCCGCCGGCCAAGGCCAATTCCGGGTCGGCGGCTCGGAATGACCTGTCCCTGCGGTGGACGCTCTGTCAGGCCGTTCCCGTCGGGCGTGAGCCGGTGGGCGCGGCCTAGTACCAAGGGCGGGCGTCCTGTGCGGGCAGCGGGCGCAGCGTCGGCCAGCGTTCGAGCAGGCGGCCGGCCAGGGCGGAGCTGAGGCGGCCGAGGGAGTGCAGGTGATCGTGGTCGCGGGTCAGGCCGGCGACCACGCCGAGGCGGTGGACGAGCCGCTCACGGGCCGAGACGTAGCCCCACTCGAAGTCCTCGGCGGGTACCCGTGCGAACTGGTCGGCCGTTCCGCGGTGGGCCCGCTCGACGAGCGCGTCGCCCTGGATCAGCCAGCCCGCGCAGGCGTCGGCGAGGTCGCCCGCCACGTCCGTCCCGGTGAGGCCGCGCCAGGTGGTCCGGTAGACGTCCTCGACCTCCGTGAGCGGGGCCGCGGTGACCGACATCGCGCACCAGCAGGTGGGGAAGCCGATGCGGAAGTAGGCGAGTTCGGTCAGGCCGTTGCCGAGCGAGGCCCGCTCGAAGTCGACGAAGCGGACGCCGTCGGCGGTGCGCAGATCGTTGCCGGGGCAGGGGTCGCCGTGCAGCAGTGCATGGTGCGGGGTGGGGTCCAACCGCTCCAGGAGGCCCGCCAGTTCATCGGGAACCGTGGCCGGTACGGGCACGTCGAGCGCCCCGGCCAGGGTGAGGAAGGACTCCGCGTCGGTGGCCGTGGGCCCCGACGAGGCCGGTAGCGCGCCCGCGTCGGCGGGGCCGGTCAGGGCGTGCAGGCGGGCGAGCGACTCGGCGTATCCCGGCATCCAGTCGTCCGTCCTGCCGAGGTCCTCCAGGTGCTCGAGGACCAGCACCCGCGAGGGCAGGTCCGTGGCGAGCACCGCGGGGGCCACGGCGGGCCGCCCGGAGGCCCTTCCCGCCAGGCGCAGCCCGGCGGCCTCCCGCGCGAAGCGCGTGTCCGCGTCGGCCCTCGCGTCCCCGGCGCCGGTGATCTGTTTGACGATCACCAGCCGTCCGTCGGTCAGCCGCACCCGCCACACGCGCGACCGCGGACTGCTGTCCAGGAGCTCGGTCTGCTGGGGCGTGCCCACGGTCGAGAGCAGTGCCTCGTTGAACGGAACACGGTTCGGCATGCCGACGAGCGTAGCCGTCGCCGGGCACGCGGCTGTCCTGGCGGCCGCCGGAGCGAGTTGTCCTGTGACAGTGAACCGCCACTGAGGTTTGACCGCCGGGAGGCGCTCTACCGGCGGACCGCCGAGATCAGCCCGCCGGGCCGCTCCTCGCGCTGCGGCGGGGTGCTGATCGGGCGGCCGTAGGCGGCAGCGCGCTCGCGCAGGGTGTGGCTGTCGGCCTCCCAGCCGTGCCCGGCCAGCCAGCCCACCGGGTCGTCGGGCATCTCCGAGACCCACATGGACGCCGCCGATCCCGGCACGGCGTCCGCGCCGAAGCGCTCGATCACGCCGCGCGAGCCCAACGTCAGCCCCATCCGGCTGCCGGCTGCCGACTGCGCGCTGATCCGGGCCAGCAGCAGCTCCACCGCGTCCTCGGGCAGATAGATCAGCAGTCCTTCGCCGATCCACGCGGTCGGCGCCGCCGGGTCGTGCCCTGCGGCGGCCAGCGCGGCCGGCCAGTCCTCACGCAGATCCACCGCGACGGTGATCCGCTCGCAGCGTGCGACGGCCCGCTCCTGGCGCAGCACCGAAGCCTTGAAGTCCAGTGGCGCGGCGGTGTCGACCTCGAACAGCCGGGTGTCCTCGGGCCAGTCGATCCGGAAGGCCCGGCTGTCCATGCCGGCGCCGAGCAGCACGACCTGCCGGACCCCGGACGCGGAGGCCTGCCGCAACAGGTCGTCGAGGAACTTCGTCCTGATGACGATGGAGAGCGACACGGCCAGGCGACGGCGGCGCGCAACCTCGTCATCGGGCAGCGGCGGTGAGGAGGGCCATAGGCCACCGGCGGTGGCGAAGGCCTGTGCCAGTGGGTCGCGGAACAGCGCGTTCTCCCGCTCGGTCTCCAGGGCCCGCACCCTGGCCACCCCCACCGCCGTGGCCCACACTCCCGACGGCTGCACCCGCTTCTGCTCATCAGTCACCGCGCCAGCCTAGGCGGGGCCGGTTGGGCCTTCCGCTGCCGGTATGCCTTCTGGCGGCATCGGTCTGAGCATGTCCGGCGTGCTGCCGAGAACATCGGGCCGTCGCAGACGGGGCAGATGCGTGGTCCGGTTGGATCAGCCGGGTCTGCTTCGTTCAGCCACTTTTATTCAGGTTTGAGATATTTGGCCCTTCGGCAGGCGGATGGACACGGGCGATAACGCTGTCCGGGCTGGTTCTGAGGACCGGCAACGGACATGGGGACGACGGGACCTGCGGCTTTGGTGCGGGCCGCCACCACCCGCCGGTCGAGCTTGCCGGACCCTGGTCCCTGCTCGGTCTTCGGTCCGCTGTGGGCCCGGGTGAGCAGGGCCGCGACCGCGTCGGCGATCTCCGCCTCGGTGGCGCGGGGCAGCTGGTGGCCGGCATGGTCCCAGGCCAGGTCACCGAAGGGGCCGGTGCCCGGTTCAGGTGTTTCCAGGTGGCCGGGACCCACTCGTTGTCACCGCGATGGTTGCGTACCCAGATCCGGGAGACGTCGTGGGGGTCGCGGTGGATGCGGGCCGGCAGCACGCCGGCGGCCACGGCTCTCGTGGTCGGCCGCAGCACCGCCGCGGTCGGCGTCCTGGTCCCGACATCGATCACGGCGGTGAGCTCGACTCTGCCGGTGACGCCGTTGTCGAGGAGGACCGGCACGTCCAGCGGGGTGGAGTCGATCCGTATGACCTCGCCCGGTGCGAGGACCGGCAGTTCCCCGTGCGGCCTTGTGGCCCCGTGGGCTCGGGACCGGCGGGTCACCGCCGAGCCGGACGCGTGGGTGCCCGAAGTCGGCTTCGCCGGCAGCCGGTGGCAGGAACATGCCGGTGGTCAAGGTTCAGTGGCAATCGAACGAGATTCGCCGTCACAGGGCACGGGTTCTGCGCAGGGGTTTGTCAAGCGACCGGTTCCGATATATCGTTGACGCATCGCGACAGTACAGCGATAGATAAGAGATCAATGAGAGAAGGAGAACGGTCATGCGTTCACATGGACATGAGCACGGACACGGTCGTGGGCACGGTCAGGGGCGCGGCCCCTTCGGTCCCGGTGAGTACGAGCGGGGCGACTTCGAGGGGCGCCGCGCCGCCTTCGGGCAGTTCGGCCCGCCGTTCGGCGGCGGCCCCTTCGGTGGCGGCCCGTTCGGCGGAGGGCGGGGTCGCGGTGGCGGCCGGGGGAGGGCGCGCCGCGGTGACGTGCGTGCGTCGATCCTCGCGCTGCTGAAGGACCGGCCGATGCACGGCTACGAGATGATCCAGGAGATCGGCGAGCGCAGCGGCGGGGCCTGGCGGCCCAGCCCGGGCTCGGTGTACCCGACCCTGCAGCTGCTGGAGGACGAGGGGCTGATCGTCAGTGCGAGCGAGGGTGGCAAGAAGCTGTTCACCCTCACCGACGCCGGTCGTACCGAAGCGGAGTCGGGGGCCGACGCGCCCTGGGAGGAAGCCGGCCGCGGCGTCGACTGGGACAGCCTCAACGAGGTCCGGCAGGCCGGTTTCGGGATGATGGAGGCGTTCGGCCAGGTCTGGAAGACCGGCTCGCCCGACCAGCGCGAGAAGGCGCTGGCGGTGATCAACGACGCCCGGAAGAAGCTCTACCTCATCCTCGCCGACGAGCACTGAGCCGGACGGTGAGTGAGGTGGGGAGGGATGTGCCGAAGGGCCCCGTGGTGCTGCCGCGGGGCCCTTCGGTGTGTACGGGTGGGGTGGCGGCCGTGCCGTGCGGGGTCAGGTGACGATCAGTCCGTCCAGTTTGCGCAGTGACTCGATGAGGGCCGCGGTGGCCGAGTCCTTCAGCTTGCCGGCCATCAGGGAGACCGCCGCCCCGGTGAACTCGCCGTCGATGCGGATCGTGGTGGCGTCCCCGTCCGGCGTGAGCACGTAGCTCATCCTGAGGTTGACACCCATCGGCCCCTTCCCCGTGGTGGTCAGCAGTCGGCCGTCCTCCAGTTCCGACACCGTCCAGGTCACCTCGGCGGGGAATCCCATCAGCTTCATGTTCTCCTCGTACGTGCCCGCCAGTACGAGGTCGGCCGGGCTGCCCTTGGGGAAGCTGGTGTGGGTGGCGTTCCACTCCCCGTACGTGCTGAAGTCGGTCAGCTGGGCCCAGACCTTGCCGGCCGGTGCTGCGATACGCGCTTCTGCACTGACTTCGGCCATGCGACCACCCCTTCTCGACGGGTTACGGTGTCGCGGAACGTAGCCGCAGCGGCGATAACATTCAATACTGATGAAGCGTCAGATCTGTTGGACCGGTTCCGGTCCGCCAGATCCGGGCCGCGTCGAACCGGTCGCAGGCGCGTGGATGCGGTCCGTCGTCGTGGCAGTGGAACGCCGCCCAGAAGAGATCCGCGCGCAGCGCGTCGGACGGCGCGTGCACCCGGTAGACGTAGTCGCGCCCGTCGAGTGCCGGCAGCGAGACGAGCCAGCTCACCTCCGGCACCCCCTCCCGCGGCCGTCTTGGTGTTCCGGCGTGAGAGACGTGTGCGGGGAGGCTTCCGGTTGCTCCGGGAGCGTGAGGCAAGGCGGCGCGCTCCGTTTGCGGGAATCCGGCCCCGGAACGGCCCGATCTCATCCGTAAGGAGGAGGTCTCGCTCCTCTGTGCCCAACTCGGGTGGGATGCGGCAATGGGACTCTCCGGGGACGCCGCGGCCGATACGGGCTGATGGGGTGGAAGTGTGCAGAACCCGACCCCGCGGATCCCTCAGCAGCCCGCACCGAACCACCGCGCTGAGTACGACGCCGGACTCACCGACGAGCTGGCCGCCGTGGTGACGAGCGCGCGCAGGCGCGCCCTGCGTGACGGTGATCGGCAGATCGATACGGCTCATCTGCTGCATTCCCTCATCGAGTCGGACCCCGCCGTCCGTACGGCCTTCGACGGCGGCCCTCAGCTGGCCAGGGTGCTCGGCTACCTCGTCCAGCGCAGCATCGGATACGGGCTTCGCTGGCAGGGTGCGGTGGAGGACTCGGGTGCGGTCCCGGTGGTGGCCGACGCGGGTGCCGAAGGGTGGTCGCCCTCAGCGGCGTCCGCGATGGCGGACGCCGCCCGCCGGGCGAAGGCGTACGGGCGCGAGAGGGCCGGCGGACTCGACCTGCTCGCCGCACTGGCCGCGGACCTGGAGTGCCGGGCCGTCAAGGTGCTGGCGCGGGCGGGCGTCGACCCGGCGCTGCTCGCGGACCGCATCGTGGAGGCGTCCGGCCAGGTGTGACAGCCCCCGGCGTGTCAGGGGCGCCGTTGACATCGGAGTGTTACCCAAGTCAGGCGTCACGGGGGTGACGCTCCTGACGCCGGCTGTCATGATGTGCCGATGCACGCGTCTCAGGGAAGAAGCGCCGGCCTGGGACTCGCCCTTGCCTCGGCCTTCGCGTTCGGTGGTTCCGGAGTGGCGGCCAAGCCGCTCATCGAGGCGGGCCTGGACCCGCTCCACGTGGTGTGGCTCAGGGTGGCGGGCGCCGCGCTCGTCATGCTGCCCGTGGCCTGGCGCCATCGGGATCTGGTCCGCAGCCGCCCCGTGCTGCTGCTGGGATTCGGACTCCTCGCCGTCGCGGGTGTCCAGGCCTGCTACTTCGCCGCGATCTCCCGTATTCCGGTGGGCGTCGCCCTGCTCGTCGAGTACCTGGCCCCGGCGCTGGTCCTCGGCTGGGTGCGCTTCGTCCAGCGCCGCCCGGTGACCCGGGCGGCCGCCGTCGGCGTCGTCCTCGCGGTCGGCGGTCTGGCCTGTGTGGTCGAGGTGTGGTCCGGGCTGAGCTTCGACGCCTTCGGACTGCTGCTCGCGCTCGGTGCGGCCTGCTGCCAGGTCGGCTACTTCGTCCTCTCCGACCAGGGGAGCGCGGATGCGGCGGACGGCGCCGAGCCGCCGCATCCGGTCGGTGTCATCGCCTACGGGCTGCTGATCGGAGCCGCCGTCCTGACCGTCGTGGCGCGCCCGTGGGGCATGGACTGGTCCGTGCTCGGCGGCGACACCGCGATGAACGGCACGGAGGTGCCCGCCTGGCTGCTCCTCGTGTGGATCGTGCTGCTGGCCACCGTCATCGCGTATGTCACCGGTGTGATCTCGGTGCGGCTGCTGTCACCCGCGGTGGCGGGTGTCGTCGCCTGCCTGGAAGCCGTCATCGCCACCGTGCTGGCGTGGGTGCTGCTCGGGGAACACCTGGCCGCGCCGCAGCTCATCGGCGGTGCGCTCGTCCTGACCGGCGCCCTCATCGCGCAGTCGTCCACGCCCAAGGCGCCCTCGGGGCCCGTCGCCTCGGGGCCCGTCGCCTCGGGGCCCGTTGCCTCGGGGTCGGGCGCCTCGGGGCCGGGCGCGGAGCGGGCGGCGGCCGAGGGGGAGTTGCCCGCCGGACGTGCCGCCTCCTAAGGTGGCGATCATGCGTTTGACCGTACTTCCGCCGCCTGCCGCCTAGCGCGGGCAGCCACTCAGACGAAGACCGGGCTCGGGCAGTCCCCGAGCGGTTCGTCGCTGCCCGCGTGCGGAGCCGAGCGACCACCTCCCCGTTCTTCCCTGGAGAAGTCACGTGTCGAACCCTGCTTCCGGCCTGCCCGTCGGGCGGAGCCTTTGCTATCTGATCATCGCCGGAGTGGCCTGGGGCACGGCCGGTGCCGCCGCCTCGCTGCTCTTCGGGGCCAGCGATCTCGGCCCTCTCGCCCTGTCGTTCTGGCGCTGTGCGGGCGGCCTCCTGCTCCTGCTCGCCGCGCTCGCGCTGCGGCCCGGCCGGACGGTGGCCGTCGCCGAGTCCGGGCGCCGGCGACTGCTGCGCATCGTCGGTACCGGTATCGGCCTCACCGTTTTCCAGACCGCGTACTTCGCCGCCGTCCAGGCCACCGGCCTCGCGGTCGGCACCGTGGTCACGCTCGGCGCGGGCCCTGTCCTCATCGCGGTCGGCGCCCGGCTCACGATGGGGGAGCGGCTCGGGCTCGGCGGCATCGCCGCGGTCGCCGGAGCGCTGACCGGTCTCGCCGTCCTGGTGCTCGGCGGCGATGCGGGCACGGTGCGGCCTGCCGGGATCGCGCTGGCCCTGCTCTCCGCAGCGGGCTACGCCGCCATCACCCTGCTCACCCGTTGGCTCGGGCGGGACGGTGGCGGCGGTGACGCGCTCGCGACCAGTGCCTGGGCGTTCGGAATCGCCGCGGTCGCGCTGCTGCCGATGGCGGCCGGCGAGGGCCTCGTCCCGCACACCGAGCACCTGGCGCAGGTGGTGACCCTGCTCGTGTACGTCGCGGCGATCCCGACCGCCCTCGCCTACGCGCTGTACTTCGCGGGCGCCGCGGTGGTGCGGGCCGCCACCGTGTCGGTGATCATGCTGCTCGAACCGGTCAGCGCGGCGGTCATCGCTGTCGTCGTGCTCCACGAGCAGCTCACGCCGGCCACGGTCGCCGGGACGCTGCTGCTGCTCACGGCGGTGGTCGGGCTGGCCCTCGCCGAGACGCGCGGCGCGGCGAACGCCCGCCGGGAGGCGGCCGTCCCGGTGTGAACCACCGAGGTGGCGGGGCGGTGCGGGGCCGTAGTGCGGCCCCGCACCCGGGCGGCTCCGTCAGAGCGCCTTCAGATACTCCGGGACGGCGATCGAGGGATCGAGGTCGTCCGCGGGAACGGGTGTGGCGTAGCCGGGCGCGAGGGGGACGACACCGGCCCAGTGGGGGAGCGCGAGGTCGCGAGCGTCGTCGTTGGGGCCACCGGTCCGGATCTTGGCTGAGACCTCCCGCAGGTCCAGCCGGATCACGGCGGTGGCCGCCAGCTCCTTGTCGTCGGCGGGCCGGGAGTCCTTGGACCGCCCGGGCACGACCTGTTCGACGATCGCGTCGAGGGCGACGCGCCGCTCCTCGGGGTCGGTCACCGTGTGCGCCATGCCGTGGACGACCACGGAACGGTAGTTGAGCGAGTGGTGGAAGGCGGAACGGGCCAGCACCAGCCCGTCGACATGCGTCACCGTCAGACACACGGCCAGCCCCTCGTCGCTCCCGTCCGCCGCCCGCAGCGGGCGGGAGCCGGTCGAGCCGTGTACGTAGAGGCGCTCGCCGACCCGGCCGAAGAGCGTGGGAAGGACGACGGGTGCGCCGTCCCGTACGAAGCCGAGGTGGCAGACGTACGCCTCGTCGAGTATCGAGTGGACCTGTTCCCGGTCGTAGGAGGCCCGCTCCCGGGAACGGGTCGGGACCGTGCGTCCGGTCGCGTCGTAAGCGGTCGCGGGGCCCGGGGCCGTGGTCTGCTGGGGTGCGGTCTCCGGCATTGCGTACTCCATTGCACTAGTGCATAATGATTTTTGTGCTAGGAGAGTATCGGATCAGTGGGCGGCGTGCATCGGAAATTGCCGCCAGTGTGGAGCGGGCGGTCGGTTCGGGTGAGCTGACGCCCGGGCAAGTGCTGCCTCCCATGAGGGAGTTGGCGAGCCGGCTGGGGGTGAACCCCAATACGGTGGCAGCCGCCTACCGCACCCTGCGGGAGCGCGGCGTGATCGAGACGGCCGGGCGCAGGGGCAGCAGGGTCCGGCCGCGGCCGGCGAGCACCGCGCGCGGGTCGGTGCGGGTCGAGGCGCCGCCGGGTGTGCGGGACCTGGGGCAGGGGAACCCCGACCCGGCGCTGCTGCCCGCCCTCGGGGAGGCCTTCGCCTCGGTCGCCGAGGCGTACGCGCGGGCGCCGGGGATGTACGCGCAGGCTTCCGTGGACCCGGAGTTCGCCGCCCTGGCGCGCGCCGGGTTCGACGCGGACGGCGTACCGGCCGGGCCGGTGATCGCGACCTCCGGCTCGCTGGACGCCATCGAAAGGGTGCTGGTCGCGCACCTCAGGCCCGGTGACGCGGTCGCGGTCGAGGACCCCGGCTGGGGCGGTCTCCTGGATCTCGTCCCGGCGCTGGGCATGCGCCCGGTCCCCGTAGCGGTCGACGACGACGGCCCGCTGCCCGACGCCCTCGACGCGGCGCTCGGGGCTGGTGCACGCGCGGTCGTCATCACCGACCGGGCGCAGAATCCGACCGGAGCGGCGATCGGTGCCGGGCGCGCGGCCGAACTGCGGGCGGTCCTCGCCGGGTACCGCGGAGTGCTCCTGATCGAGGACGACCACGGGCACGCCATCGTCGACCTGCCGCTGCACCCCCTGGCGGGTGTCACGGACCGCTGGGCGTTCGTGCGTTCCGTCGCCAAGGCGTACGGGCCGGACCTGCGGGTCGCCGTGTTCACCGGGGACGCCGTCACCGCCGACCGGGTCTCGGGCCGGCAGCGGCTGGGACCCGGCTGGGTCAGCCGGCTGCTGCAGCGGGCGGTGGTGCACCTGTGGACCACGGGCGCGGTCGACACCCGTGAGGTGGCCCGGTCGTACGCCCGTCGCCGGGACGCGCTCGTCCGGGCCCTGGAGGACCGGGGCATCGAGGCGCACGGACGCAGCGGGATGAACGTGTGGGTCCCCGTCAGCGACGAGACGGGTGCCGTGGCGCGGCTGCTGCACGCGGGCTGGGCGGTGGCGCCCGGCGCCCGCTTCCGGATGACGGCGCCACAGGGGATCCGGCTCACCGTGTCGCCGCTCACCGACGCCGACATCGCGCCGCTCGCGGACGCCGTGGCCGCGGCGGCGGGGCCCGCCGACCCGCTGAGCTACGGCTGAGCTACGACCGACTCGGGCGTCGCGGCCCCGGAGCCGTCGCTCGGGTGGTGCGGGGCCTGCTCTGGGTCAGCGCGGCACCCGTCAGGACGACGAGGGCGCCGACCGGGGTGTTCCAGCTGAGCTGCTCGCCGAGCACGGCGACTCCGGCGGCGGTGGCGATCACCGGGATGAAGTAGGTGACCATCTGCGCGGTCGTCGGGCCGACCTCGGTGACCAGGCCGTACTGGAGCAGTACGGCGAGCCCCGTTCCCAGCGCCCCGAGGGCGACCACGGACAGGGTGGGCCACAGCGGGAAGCCGTCCGGTGCCGGGGTGAACAGCGGGGTCACCAGCGCGAGCTGCGCCGTGCCGAGGAAGAGCTGGCTGCCGGTGAGGGAAAGGGCGGACGAACCGCTGCCCGCCAGCGTACGGCGGACGTAGATCCAGCCGACGGGATAGCTCAGTGAGGCCAGGAGCGCCATCGCCGTACCGCCGAGGTCCAGACCGGAGAAGCCCTGCCACGCGCCCAGCACGGTCAGTACGCCGAGAAAGCCGAGCCCGAGACCTGCGACGCGGCGTCGGGTCGGGCGGTCCTCGGACAGGGCGACCAGGGAGAGCGCCATGCCCCACAGCGGTGAGGTCGCGTTGCAGATGCCGGCCAGGGTCGACGGGATGGTCAGTTCCGCGTACGCGAACAGGGAGAACGGCAGGGCGTTGAGGAGGAAGGCGGCAACGGCCAGATGGCCCCAGGTCCGGGCGGTGCGCGGCAGTCGCTCCCGCTTCACCGCCATGGCCACGGCCAGGACCGCGGTCCCCGACAGGAGCCGCCCGAGCGTGACCTGGAACGGTGCGTAGCCATGGGTCCCGACCTTGATCAGGAGGAAGCTGAAGCCCCAGATGAGCGAGAGCGCCGCGAAGCGCAGCCGCCAGTCCAGCGCGGGCCTGCCGGCGGGGGCCGCCGGACCGGCGAGGGGTGACGCCGCTGCGGTCTGCTTGATTCCCGGGGTCACGGTGGCCGGGGTCCCCGGCGCGGGCGGTGCGCTCATGAGGTCAACGATGACGAAAGCAATCTCGTAGCACAAGTGAGACTTTGTGCGAGTGTCCGCGTAGCATTGCTTACATGTTGAACTTGGAGCGGCTGCGCACCCTGGATGCCCTGGCCCGGCTCGGTTCGGTGAGTGCCGCCGCCGAGGGGCTGCACGTCACCACGTCCGCCGTCTCCCAGCAGATGGCGAAGCTGGAGCGGGAGGTGGGGCAGCAGCTGCTGGCCAGGAACGGGCGCGGGATCCGGCTCACAGACGCGGGACAGCTGCTCGCCGACCACGCGGCCCGGATCCTCTCGCAGGTCGAACTCGCCCAGTCCGACATCGAGGCCCAGCGCGGCGAGGTGGTGGGCGAGATCCGGCTGGGCGCGTTTCCCACCGCCGCGCGCGGGCTCTTCCCGTCGACGCTCGTCGCCCTGCGCGCCGGCCATCCCGAACTGCGGGTCCGTACGCTGGAGCTGGAACCCGAGGACGGGATCCGTGCCGTACTGAGGGGCGACATCGATCTCGCCGTGGTGCTGGACTGGAGCAACAAGCGGCTGCCGGTTCCGGGCGGCCTCGCCCGCGAGCGACTGCTCGACGACGCGCCGGACATCGCCATGCCGGCCGGTCATCCGCTCGCGGAGCGCGACAAGGTCGACCTGGAGGACTTCGCCGACGACGACTGGGTGTCGTGGCCCGAGGGCGAGTTCTGTTACGACTGGCTGATGTTCACCCTCCGCTCCAAGGGGATCGAACCGCGCATCGCCCACCTCGCCGGCGAGCACCACACCCAACTCGCCCTGATCGCAGCGGGAATGGGCGTCTGCGTGGCGCCCCGGCTGGGCCGCGGGCCGGTGCCCGACGGGGTGCGGCTGGTTCCGGTGCGGCAGAAGATGCGACGGCACGTCCACGCGGTGTGGCGGACGGACGCGGACCGGCGCCCGTCGATCAGAGCGGCGGTCGCGGCGTTGCGGGAGGCGGGGCGGGAGCTGGACGATCCGCTGAGGGACCTCTGAGCCCTGTGCTCACGGGCCGGCCAGCTTGCCGAAGTCCCAGGACGTGACGGCGTCGGGTGTGAGCCGCATCCAGGCGTGCCGGCCGTCGTGCGGCATCGTCTCCATGCCGAAGTACTTCGCCGCGAACAGCTTCTCGGGAACGGTGAGTTCGGGGCAGGCCTCGCCGGTGCGCGGTGCCTCGCCGACGAAGACGGCCTCGCCCGAGAGCTCGATGCCGCGCAGCTCTCCGTACTCCACTCCGTCATCGACGACGACGGAGAGCCTCGGGTCGTGGCTCAGGTGCGACCAGCGCAGGCTCCGGGTGATGGAGTAGAGCCAGAGCGACGTGCCGTCCCAGCAGAACCAGAGCGCGCCGACGTGCGGCCGGCCGTCCGAGCCGACGGTGGCGACCCGGCAGGTGCGCTGGTCGGCGAGGTAGGCGTCGCGCTCCTCGTCCGTCATCATGATCCGGCGACCCCGCCGCTGACTGACGGCCATGGGAAGCCCCCTTCTGTTAGCTGACTGTGTGTCAGGAATCATGGGGCCTCTTCCTTCATCACGCAATGGAGGTTAGCCTCGCGCGCCCGTTCCGTTCGTCGAGAGGGGCAGCCGTGCCGAGCAGGGAACAGCTAGCCGAACAGACCGATCCGGCGACCACCGTGCTGCTGACGGTGGAGTGCCAGCAGGGTGTGGTGGGCCCCGGCAGCGCGCTGCCGGAGCTGGCCAAGGAGGCCAGGTCGTCCGGGGCCCTGCACAACGTCGCCCGGCTGGTCTCCGCCGCCCATGAGGCGGGCGTCCAGGTCCTGCACGCGGTGGCCGAACGCCGACCGGACGGCCGGGGCGCCAACAGCAACGCCCGTCTCTTCCGTGCCGCGGGCCGCCTCCCCGTACAGCAGCACTCCGGCAGCACGGCGGTACGGATCGCCGAGCCGATCGAGGTGGCGGACCAGGACCTCGTCGTCCGCCGGCTGCACGGGCTGTCGCCGATAGCGGGCACCGACGTGGACGCCCTGCTCCGCAACTTCGGCTGCCGGACCCTCGTCGTCACCGGCGTATCGGCGAACGTGGCCATTCCCAACGCGGTCTTCGACGCGGTGAACCTCGGCTACACCGCGGTGGTGCCGTCCGACGCCATCGCGGGGGTGCCCGCCGACTACACCCCCGCGCTGATCCGCAACACCCTCGCCCTGGTCGCCACCGTGACCACGACCGACGAGCTCCTCGGCTGCTGGCTGAGCGGTCGTACCAGGGAAAGGAAGTGAGGCGACGGCAGGGCGGCCGGGCTACGACGCCAGGCTGATCGAGTCGCCCTCGACCGTGATCTCGGTGGCGGGCAGCGGTGTGGTGGCAGGACCCGCCTTGACGTCGCCCGTCGCCACGTCGAACCTGCTGCCGTGACACGGGCAGTTGATGGTGCCGTCGGACACGGTCGAGACGGTGCATCCCGCGTGCGTGCACTTCGAGGAGAACGCCTTGAACTCACCGGCCGTGGGCTGGGTGACCACGACCCCCTCGTCCTTGAAGATCGCGCCACCGCCCTCCGGGATGTCGGTGGTCTTCGCGAGAACGGCGCCCCCGCTCGCGGCCCCGCTGCCGTTGGTCTGCTTGACGGCATCGGATCCGGACGACTCCTTCGAGCTGCCGCACGCGGTCAGTACGGCAGCCACCGAGACGGCGCCGGCCGCCGTGACGACGGTCCGGCGCCCGATACGGGCCTCGTGGTCCTGCGATGCGCTCATACGGGCGCTCCCTCTCTGCGGTGTTCATGGATCCGACGCTTCGTCCAGGGGTACGGGCAGCCGGTGATCCGTGTTCAAAGGTCCAGGGACTTCCTCAGGAAGTCCCGCTCCAGCAGCAACAGGTTGCTCGCGGTCTGCTCCTGGCCGACCAGATGGCCGGCGCCCGACAGCGGCAGAACCGTGTGCGGCCTGCCCGCCGCGAGCAGCGCTGCGGAGAGCCGCAGCGTGTGCGCCACGGCCACATTGTCATCGGCAAGACCGTGCACGAGCATGAGCGGCCGGGTCAGTGCCGCCGCCTCTTCCAGGAGCGAATTGCGGGTGTAGTTCTCGGGCCGCACGTCCGGGTGACCCAGGAAGCGTTCCTCCCAATGGGTGTCGTAGAGCCGCCGGTCGGCAGGGGCCGCACCCGCCACCGCCGCGTGGAAGACCTCCGGGTGCCTCAGCACGGCCGCCGCCGCCAGGTACCCGCTGAACGACCAGCCGCGCATCGCCACCCGGGTCAGGTCGAGGTCCGGGTAACGGGCAGCCGCCGCGTGCAAGGCGTCGATCTGGTCCTCCAGGACGGCCGTGAGGCGGTCGCCGTGCACCGACTTCTCCCACGCCTCACCACGCCCTGGGGTGCCCCGTCCATCGGTGACCAGCACGGCGAACCCCTGCTCGGCGAACCACTGGGCGACCGCGACCCACCAGGCCCGCACCTCCAGGACGACCTGCATGCCGTGTCCCGCGTAGGGACTGAGCAGCACCGGCAGCGGACCGTCGCCCTGCCGGTGCCAGGAGGGCAGGTAGAGCCTGCTGCGCAGGTCCCGCTCGCCCAGACTCAGGGCCAGCGGCCGCGGGGTGACGAGGGGTTCCTCGACCAGGACCGCGACGGAGCCCGTCGGCACCCCGGCGCGCAGCACCGTCACCGTATGGCCGTCCGGCGTCCTGCTGTCCAGGACCACCGTCGGTCCTCCGACGGCCGCCGTGTGGACGCCGGGTGCGCCGCTGACCCGTACGAAACCGTCGTCGGGATCGTCGCGGGCGTACGACCAGACATGGATCTCGGTCGGTTCCTCGCCCGCCGTGAAGAACACCCGCCCGTTCGCCGTGCCGATCACCTCGCGGACCTGAAGGCCCGGCGGTGTCGTGACACCGCCGATGTCCAGCCCCTGGGTGTCGCCGCCCGGCCGCGCGGGAACGACGAGCGCTCCGGAGCCCAGACGCGACGGTGTGCCCGGGCGCAGGGCCACCCAGGCGGGGTCATGGGTCCGGTGCGAGGTGCGCGCCGCGCCGGACGCCTCGTCCACCTCCAGGACGTGGACCGACCGCTGGTCCCGTGTCTGTACGGTGACGAGCGGCCCGTGGTCGTCCCAGCCCGCCGCCACGACGTACTCGAACGCCCGGTCCGTCCACACGTCTTCGGGGTGTCCCTCGCCGGCCTCCCCGGGCAGGCGGACCTCGGTCCGCTCGCCGGACACGCGCATCAGATGCAGCGAGACCTCGGCGTTCGCCGTGCCCGCGGCCGGATAGGCCACCACACGGGGCGGTCGCTCCGGGTTCGCTGGATCGGCGATGTAGCGCTTGCGGACCTGTGCCGTGTCCACCCGGGCGACCAGGAGCGCATCACCGCGGGGCGACCACCAGTAGCCGCGTGAACGTCCGATCGACTCCTGAGCGACGTAGTCGGGCAGCCCGTACGTCACGTGCTCGCCGTCCGGTCCGGCCAGCGGGCGGTCTTCGGTCCCGTCCGCCCGTACGGTCCGCAGCGCGCCCCGGGACACGTACGCGATCAGGGAGCCGTCGGGGGAAGGGCGCGGATCGACGACCGGTCCGGCCGTCGCGATGCGGAGCGGGGCGCCGCCCTCGGTACGCAGCACCCAGAGGACTCCCTGGAGGGCGAAGGCCACCAGTCGCGCGGCGGAGTCGGTGGCGTAGGACACCACCCCCGAGGACGTCTCACGGGCCCGTTCCCGCCGGTCCCTTTCCTCGGGCGGCGCCTCGCCCGGGGCGCCGCCCGCGAAGCCGGGCCCGAGAGGATCGGCCAGGAGCCGCTCCGCACCGTCCTCGTACAGCCAGAGTCTGCTCACGGGATCGGTGCCCGAGGTGCCCCGGAGGAACAGCACGCGCTGGCCGTCGGGGGAGACGGTGAACTGCCGGGGCACGCCGAGCGAGAAGCGCCGGGTGCGGGCGAACTGGAGCGGGAAGCGTTCCGCGGCCGTCGCGGGCGCGCCGACGGTCGCGCCGTAGGGGGGATTCATGGCGACACCATGACAGGTGGAAATACGCTCGATCCATCCCGGTCCACCCGCATACGGTGCGAGGTTCCGCTCCGGCGGGGCAGGAGCCCTGCGGAATCCCGCCCTGTCGCGACGAAGCCCCGCACCGACACGCGACAGGTGCGTGCGATGCGGGGCTCGGTGACCCGGTGACCCGGTGATCAGTGATCAGTGATCGGTGATCAGTGCGTCGGGGCTGCGGCGGACTTCGCGGCCGCGGCGCTCTCCTCCGCGAGGCGCTCCATGCCGCTCTGCGTCTTGAGCGGCTTCTCCTTGATGAACAGCACGGCGACCAGCGCGAGGAGCGCGAAGGGGGCGCCGATCAGGAAGACATCGGCGGTCGCGACGCCGTACGCGTGCTCGACCACCTGGCGGGCCGGTTCGGGGAGCGTGCTGAGGTCGGGAACGCTGTGTCCGGCACCCCCGTTGTCCGCGGCCCCGCCGAAGCCCTTCTCCATCTCCTGGGCCACCCGGTGGCCGAGTACCGCGCCCAGCGCACTCGTACCGATCGCGCCGCCGAGGCTGCGGAAGAACGAGAGCACCGAGGTGGCCGCACCGAGCTCCGAAGCGGGTACGTCGTTCTGGGCGGCCAGCACCAGGTTCTGCATCAGCATGCCGACGCCGACGCCGAGCACGACCATGTAGAGGCTGAGCACGCCGAACGAGGAGTCCGCGCCGATCGTGGACAACAGGCCCATGCCCGCCGTCATGATGATGCCGCCCGCGATCAGGAAGCCCTTCCACTTGCCCCGGGAGGAGATGATCTGGCCGGCGACGGTCGTGGAGACCATCAGACCGAGGATCATCGGCAGGCTCATGAGGCCCGCGACGGTCGGCGTCTTGCCGAGCGAGATCTGGAAGTACTGCGAGAGGAACACCGTGCCGCCGAACATGGCGACGCCGACGAGGAGGCTCGCCACCGTCGTCAGTGCCACGGTGCGGTTGCGGAAGATGGTCAGCGGGATGATCGGCTCCTGGACCCTGGACTCGACCAGGACCGCGGTGGCCAGCAGGACCACTCCGCCGGTGACGAGTGCGGCGGTCTGCCACGACGCCCAGTCGAACTGGTTGCCCGCGAGGGTCACCCACAGCAGCAGGGCGCTGACACCGCTCATGATGAGCACGGCGCCGAGATAGTCGATCTTCACTTCCCGTCGGACCGTGGGAAGTTTCAGCGTCAGCTGGAGCAGCACGATGGCCAGCAGCGCGAACGGCACCCCGATGAAGAAGCACCAGCGCCAGCCCAGCCATGAGGTGTCCACGAGCACACCTCCGATGAGCGGGCCCGCGACGGTGCCGACGGCGAACACGGCGCCGAAGATGCCGGAGTAGCGGCCGAGTTCACGCGGCGGGATGATCGCGGCCATCACGACCTGGGCGAGTGCGGTGAGACCGCCCGCGCCGATGCCCTGCACGACGCGGCTCACGATGAGCAGCCCGACGCTGTGCGAGAAGCCTGCGACGAGTGAGCCGACGACGAACATCGACAGCGAGAGCTGGATGAGCAGCTTCTTGTCGTAGAGGTCGGACAGCTTGCCCCAGATCGGGACGGTCGCCGTCATGGCGAGGAGTTCGGCCGTGACGACCCAGGTGTAGGCGGACTGGCTGCCGTTCAGGTCGGAGATGATCCTGGGCAGGGCGTTGGAGACCACGGTGGAGGCCAGGATGGCCACGAACATGCCCGCCATCAGGCCGGACATGGCCTGGAGTATCTGGCGGCGCGTCATGCCGGGCGCGGCCCCCTCGGGCGCGCCGGCGGTACCGGCTTCGGGTGTGACGGCAGCGGTCATCGGCTGACGTTCCTCATTTTCTGGTGACTGGTTCTGTGGTGACTGGTTCGGTGGGGCGTGGATCTGCGGGCATGGATCTGCGGGGCGTGGATCTGCGGTGACCGGTGACGGCCTTCGCGCCTTCGGGACTTCGTGTCCTCAGGTCTTCAGGCCGGTCGCCAGTGAGGCGAACGCCTCGCGGTACAGGCTCTGGAAGGTGCGGGTGCGGCCGGAGGCCACCCACACCTCGACGGTGGCGCGCACGGCGGCGATCGCCACATGTGCGAGCAGGCGGGGCTGGAGATCCGTCTCGGGGTCCTGGCCCAGACGCTCGGCCAGGACGGCGACCAGGGCGCGCTCGTCGGCGCCCTGGGCGGCCAGGAACCCCGGGAGCAGGGAAGGGCTCGTCCTGAGCACCGCCATCTGGAGTTCCCAGCGTTCGTGGTCCTCCTCGACCTGGGCGAGCTCCTGGGCGAGCGCCTCGCTGAGGGCTTCGAGTGCGGTGAGGTGCTCCGGCGCGTTCAGCACGGCCCGACGGGTCCGCTCGGCGCTCTCGTGTCCCGGGCGGGTGATCGCGTCCTCCAGGCACGGGAAGTAGTTGAAGAACGTGCGTACGGAGACGCCGACCGCGTCGGTGACCGCTTCCACGGTCACGTGCTCGATCCCACGGGCCGCGGCCATGCGCAGGGCCATGTCGGCAAGGGCGTCGCGTGTCGCGCGCTTCTTGCGTTCGCGCAGCCCGAGGGAGGCGTGGTCGTCGGCACTCATGAAGGTGCATGCTATGCAATTTTGCGTGCTGGGCAAAATTTGAAAGCGCCCGTTCCGGGGCGGCCCGTCGGCCACCGGAGTGAGTGCGGGCAAAAGAGGCGGTGCGCATCTCTTCACTGGGCTCGGGGGGCGCTGTTACATTCCGGAAAACAAGAATTCATTTCAGTCTGTGGCTGGAGGCACCCATGACGGCTGTCCAAGACGCTCCCCATGTGCAGACACCGGTTCGTCGCGAGCTGCCACCGTCGATGGTCGAGCGCATGACTCTGATCATGGACGTCTTCGAGGGCAGGGCGGCCCGGCTCTCGCTGGAGGAAGTGGCTCGCTCCACGCAGCTGCCCAGGTCGACGGCGCACCGGATCCTCGACCAGCTGGTACGGCTGCGCTGGCTCGAGCACACCGCCCTCGGTTACGGACTCGGCCGCCGCGCTCTCGGCCTCGGCGGCGGGGACGGTACGCACGGCAGGATCCGGGAGGCCGCGGCGGCCAGGCTGCACGACCTGCAGATCAAGACCGGCCTGGTGGTCCACCTGGCCGTCCTGGACGGGGCGGAGGTGCACTACCTCGACAAGGTGGGCGGCCGCTTCGCCGCTGCCGTGCCCTCCCGCGTGGGCGGCCGGGCGCCGGCCCACTCGACCGCGCTCGGCAAGGCCATGCTGGCCTGGCTCGAACCGGAGGACGTCGAGGCCAGGGCCGCCGAGTCCATCGGCCGTCTGACGCACCGCACCATCGCCGACATCGGCACCCTGCACCAGGAACTCAACCGCATCCGGCGCCGCCACGGCCTCGCCTTCGAACGCGGTGAGTGCTTCCCGGACATCGCCTGTGTCGCCGCCGCCGTCCGCGGCCCCGAGGGGCCGATCGCCGCGATCTCGCTGGTGGGAGACGCCTGGTCCCCGCTGGAGAAGGTGGCACCCCTGGTCGTGGACGCGGCACGGCAGGTGTCGCGCGAGCTGTTCCCCGAGCCGGAGACGCCGGTCAGGGGCGCGCGCAGGCCCGCCGCGGTGCCGGAGGAGACGTGGTCCCCGCAGGCCATGGACCGGCTGCTCGCGGTGGAGCAGTACGGAGACTGGCAGTAGCCCGCGCGCAGTCGGAGGGCCCCCGCGCAGGCGACGTATACGGCCGGGGCCCGCCCTCTCTCACCCCCAGTGGTCGCCCCAGCCCCACGGGACGGGGGGCGCAGCAGGGCTTGCGACCCCGAAGCCGCCACGGAAGAAGAGCATCGGCTGCCGCTCGGACACGGTCTCCAGGGCCAGGACCCGGCCCACCACCACATCGTGGTCACCCGCGCCGTGCACGTCGTACACATCGGCGTGCACCCGGGTCAGGACGCCGGGCAGGGACGGCGTACCCCAGCGGGACACCTCCCAGTCCAGCCCTTCGAACTTGCGGCCCTTGCTCGAACCGAACCGGCCGCACAGATCGGTCTGCTCCTCGGTGAGGATGTTCACCGTGAACCGGCCCGCCTCCCGGATCCTCGGCCAGGCCCGCCCCCGGTGGTCCGCGCAGAACAGGACCAGGGCAGGTTCCAGCGACACCGACGCGAAGGACTGGCACGCGAAGCCGGCGGGAACTCCGTCCCGGTCGGTCCCCGTCACCACGGTGACCCCGGATGCGAAGGTGCCCATGGTGCGCCGCATCCGGGCAGGGGTCGGCTCGGTCTCCTCGCATGCCTCGGGCGCGGACAGGGGCTCTGCGGTCATCGGGTTCACCTCGACGGGGACGGGGCGGTGGTGTGCCCGGGACCGGGCAGGGGGCCGAAAGTAGGACAGCGGCCGAAGCGCCGGGGGGCAGTTCCCGATGAGTGGAACGGCCCCGGGCCGTGGGCCGCCGCAGGCCGCCCGTACCCCGGCCGCCGTACGCATCCCGCTCACCGAGACGCCCGCCGCGTGGCCCGGCGGGCCGTGGCTACCGTCCAGGAACCGATCACCCGGCACCCATGGCCGCCCGGAGGGACCACCACCCTGGCCGGCACACCGGGTCACCAGGTCCACCGGACACAGAGGCCAACCGAGGCAGGGATGATGACGGCGCTGAGCCATGACTCCACACTGCGTGAACTCGCCACCGAACAGGGCGTGTTGCGCTATCACGAGGCCGGGGACGGCCCGCCCCTGCTGTTGTTGCACGGATCCGGCCCCGGGGTCACCGGCTGGCGCAACTACCGGCACAACCTCGGGGCGTTCGCCGAACACTTCCGCTGCCTGGTCCTGGAGTTCCCCGGCTTCGGGGTCAGCGACCCGGCCGACGGCCACCCCATGGCGACGGCGGCCTCGTCCGTGACCCGGTTCCTCGACGGGCTCGGGCTCCAGGAGGTCGACATCATCGGCAACTCGATGGGCGGCATCATCGGCACGCAGTTCGCGCTCGCCCACCCCGACCGGGTGCGCCGCCTCGTGACGATCGGCGGAATCGGCCGGAACCTGTTCAGCCCCGGGCCCGGCGAAGGCATCAAGCTGCTCTCCGAGTTCACCGACGCGCCGTCCCGCGAGGGCCTGGTCCGCTGGCTGAACTCGATGGTGTACGACCGTTCCCTGGTGACCGAGGAGCTCATCGAGGAGCGGTGGGCGCAGGCCACCGACCCGGACACGCTCGCCAGTGCCCGCCTGATGTACGGAAGCGAGGCGTTCGCGGCAGGGTCCGCCGCGGCCGCCGCGTCCGACGCGGCGCCCTACTGGGCCATGCTCCACCGGCTCCGCGCGAAGACCCTGCTCACCTGGGGGCGCGACGACCGGGTGAGCCCCGTCGACATGTCGATCGTGCCGATGCGCACCATTCCCGACGCGGAACTGCACGTGTTCCCGGACTGCGGGCACTGGGTGATGATCGAGCAGAAGGCTGCCTGGGAGAGCGCGGTTCTCGCCTTCCTCACCCGTAAGGACGCGGCGTGAGCGCCGCGGCCCAGGGCGCCTGGGACGAGGAGTTCGACTTCGTCGTCGTCGGCAGCGGCGGAGGCGGCATGGCCGCAGCCCTGACCGCGGCCGACAGCGGACTGAGCACCGTCGTCGTCGAGAAGGGGGCGATGTACGGAGGAACGACCGGCATCTCCGGAGGCGGCATCTGGATCCCCAACAACCCCACGCTGAAGGCCAAGGGGCACGACGACAGCCGTGCGTCCGTACGCCGCTACCTCGACCTGCTCACCGAGAACCGGGTCCCCGCCGCCCGCCTCGACGCCTTCGTCGACCAGGGCCCCGCCGCGATGGAGCTGCTGGAGAAGAGCCGCTGGATGCGGTTCTTCTGGGTCAAGGGCTACGCCGACTACCACCCCGAGTACGACGGGGGCCGTCCGCGCGGCCGGTCCGTCGAGGCGCTGCCCTTCGACACCCGCAATCTCGGCGAGGACGAGAAGCACCAGCGGCCCAACAGCCTCAAGGGCCCCCTCGGACTCTGGATCACCGCCAAGGACTACCGCGACCTCGCCATGGTCAAGCGGACCTGGCGCGGACGCTGGGCCTCCGTGATCGCCGCCTGGCGCGTCTCGTCCAACATGGTCCGCCGGCGCCACATGGCGACCGGGGGCCGGGCGCTCGTGGCGCGGATGCGGATGGCGCTCAAGGAAGCCGGCGTACCGGTGTGGCTGCGCAGCCCGATGACCGAACTCGTCACCGACGCACAGGGCACGGTCACCGGTGTCGTCGTCACCCGCGACGGCAAGGCGGTACGCGTCGGCGCCCGGCACGGCGTGCTCCTCGCCACCGGCGGGTTCGACCACAACCGGGAGATGCGCGAGAAGTACCTGCCCGAGGGCGGCCGCGACAACCACAGTGCCGGAGCCGTAGAGAACGTCGGCGACGGCATCCTCGCCGGCCAGGCACTCGGCGCCGCGCTCGACTTCATGGACGACGCCTGGTGGATGCCGTCCGTGCACCATCCCTCCGGAGCGACGATCCCGCTGGTCTCCGAGCGGTGCATCCCGCCGTCGGTCATCGTCTCCTCCGACGGAAGGCGGTTCACCAACGAGTCCTCTCCCTACGTCAACTTCGTCCACGACCAGCTCGAAGGCGGGCACACCACCGCCTGGTTCGTCATGGACGCCAAGGCCCGCGCCCGGTACCCGTTCGCACAGATCCTCCCCGGCATGCCCTTCCCCAAGGCGTTCTACGAGAACGGCACCGTGCACCGCGCAGACACCCTCGCCGGCCTCGCCCGGAGCATCGACGTCCCGGCGGACGCCCTCACCGGGACCGTCGAACGGTTCAACGGCTTCGCCCGTACCGGCAAGGACACCGACTTCGGCCGCGGCGACAGCGCCTACGACCGCTACTACGGCGACCCGACGATGAAGAACCCCAACCTCGACGAGCTCGACAAGGCCCCCTACTACGCGATCCGCATCGAGGTCGGCGACCTCGGCACCAAGGGCGGCCTCGTCTGCGACGAGAACAGCCGCGTGCTGCGCGAGGACGGCTCGGCCGTCGCCGGGCTGTACGCCACCGGCAACACCTCCGCGGCCGTCATGGGCAACGAGTACGCCGGCCCCGGCGCGACCATCGGCCCCGCCATCGTGTTCGGCTACCTCGCGGCCCGGCACGCGGCCGCCGTCACCCGCACGGGGGCCGGGGCCGCCGGAGGCGCCCCATGAGCCCGGCGTCGCTGACCGTGCGCGTGGTCAAGGTGATCCGGGAGACGGCCGACGCGCACTCGCTGGTCCTGGAGCCGGCGGACGGGGAGCGGGCCCGGTTCGCGTACCGGCCAGGCCAGTTCCTCACCGTCCGGGTGCCCTCCGAGCGTCCGGGCGGAGCGGCCCGCTGCTATTCGCTGTGCAGCTCCCCGGTGCGTGACGAGCAGCTGAAGGTGACCGTCAAGCGCACGGCGGGCGGGTACGCCTCCCACTGGATCTGCGACCACGTCACCGAGGGCGACACCCTGGAGGTGCTGCGGCCCGCGGGCACCTTCACCCCGGACTCCCTCGACGGCGACTTCCTGCTCCTGGCCGCGGGCAGCGGCATCACCCCCGTGATGTCGATCCTCGCGTCCGCCCTGCACGCGGGAAACGGCGCGGTCACCCTCCTCTACGCCAACCGCGACGAGCAGTCCGTCATCTTCCGCGACGAACTGGCCGATCTGGCAAGGGAGTACGGAGACCGGCTCACCGTCCTGCACTGGCTGGAGTCCGTCCAGGGCCGGCCCACCGCATCCGGCCTGCGCGCGCTGGCCCGCCCGTACGCCGGGCACCCCGCCTTCGTGTGCGGGCCCGGCCCTTTCATGG
The DNA here is from genome assembly GCF_035917155.1 of Streptomyces sp. NBC_00385. Lineage (NCBI taxonomy): Bacteria > Bacillati > Actinomycetota > Actinomycetes > Kitasatosporales > Streptomycetaceae > Streptomyces > Streptomyces sp. NBC_00385. The sequence continues at coordinate 7,548,080 of NZ_CP107951.1, forward strand.
ACCTGGCGGCCGGCGCGCTCACCGACCTGGGCGTACCGCCCGGCCGGATCACCGTGGAGCGCTTCACCTCACTGACCGGCGACCCGTTCGCGGAACGCGGCCCCGTACCGGAGCCGGACACCGGGCCCGTCAGCACGGCCGAGGTGGAGCTGGACGGGGTGAGCCACACCGTCTACTGGCCCCGGAACACGCCGCTGCTCGACGTGCTGCTCGCCGCCGGAATCGACGCGCCGTACTCCTGCCGGGAAGGCAGTTGCAGCGCCTGCGCCTGTGTCCTGACCGAGGGCGAGGTGGCCATGGAACGCAACGAGGTCCTGGACGCCGCCGACCTCGCCGACGGTCTGATCCTCGCCTGCCAGGCGCGCCCGCTCAGCGACCGGCTGAAGGCCACCTACGACGGCTGAGCCGCCCCCTCCCGCCCCTGTTCTCCGTTCCCACTCGACCCGGATGAGGTTCGAACCGTGACCAAGGCGACCGCCGCGATCGTCGGATCCGGCAATATCGGCACCGACCTGATGTACAAACTCCTGCGCTCGCCCGACATCGAGCCGCGCTGGATGATCGGCATCGACGAGCAGAGCCCCGGCCTCAAGCGCGCGGCCGACCACGGCCTGCACGCGAGCGCCGACGGCGTCGACGCGCTGCTGGCCGGCCAGGAGCGGCCGGACCTGGTCTTCGAGGCCACGTCCGCGTACGTCCACCGGGCCAACGCCCCCAAGTACGCCCGGCTCGGCATCCAGGCCATCGACCTGACCCCCGCCGCTATCGGCCCGGCGGTCGTGCCGGCCGTCAACCTCGGTGAGCACCTCGACGCGCCCAACGTCTCCCTCATCACCTGCGGCGGCCAGGCCACCATCCCGATCGTGCACGCCGTCTCCCGGGTCACCGAGGTGGCCTACGCGGAGATCGTCGCGAGCGTCGCCTCACCGTCGGCCGGGCCCGGCACCCGCGCCAACATCGACGAGTTCACCCTCACCACCGGCCGGGGCATCGAGACGATCGGCGGCGCCGCCAAGGGCAAGGCCATCATCATCCTCAACCCGGCCGAACCGCCGATGCTGATGCAGGACACCGTCTTCTGCGCCGTCCCCGCCGGTGTGGACCGGGACGCGGTCACCGCGTCGATCCGGGAGACCGTCGCCGAGGTCGCCGGGTACGTCCCCGGCTACCGGCTGCGGGCCGAGCCGCAGTTCGACGGGGAGACCGCGGTCAGCGGCGGACTCGCCCGCGTCGCGGTCTTCATCGAGGTGGAGGGCGCGGGCGACTTCTTGCCGCCGTACTCCGGAAACCTCGACATCATGACCGCCGCCGCCACCAGGGTCGGCGAGGGCTTCGCCCAGCGGATCACCGCCCGCCGCGCCGGCGCCTGACCGCCGCTCACCGAGGAGTACACGAGCCATGCCCTACAGCTCCGACCTGGACATCCGGGTCACCGACTCGTCCCTCAGGGACGGATCGCACGCCAAGCAGCACCAGTTCACCGTCGAGCACGTCACCTCCATCGTCGGCGCACTCGACGACGCGGGCGTGCCCGTCATCGAGGTCACGCACGGGGACGGCCTCGGCGGGTCCTCCTTCAACTACGGCTTCAGCCACACCCCGGAGCAGGAGCTCATCAAGGCCGCGGTGAAGACCGCCCGCCGGGCGAAGATCGCCTTCCTGATGCTGCCGGGGCTCGGCCTCCAGGACGACATCCGCGAGGCCGCGGACAACGGCGCCGCGATCTGCCGGATCGCCACCCACTGCACCGAGGCCGACATCTCCGTCCAGCACTTCGGCCTGGCCCGCGAACTCGGCCTGGAGACCGTCGGGTTCCTCATGATGTCGCACAGCCGGCCGCCCGAGGTGCTGGCCCGGCAGGCCCGCATCATGGCCGACGCGGGCTGCCAGTGCGTGTACGTCGTCGACTCCGCCGGCGCCCTCATCATGGAACAGACCAGCGACCGGATCGCCGCCCTGGTCGCCGAGCTCGGCGACGACGCCCAGGTCGGCTTCCACGGCCACGAGAACCTCGGCCTCGGCGTCGCCAACTCGGTCCTCGCCGTCCGCGCCGGGGCCCAGCAGATCGACGGTTCCACCCGCCGCTTCGGCGCGGGCGCGGGCAACACACCCGTCGAGGGCTTCGCGGCCGTCGCCGAGAAGCTGGGGATCCGTACCGGCATCGACGTACTGAAGATCATCGACGCGGCCGAGGACGTCGTCCGGCCCGTCATGGACGGCGAGTGCCTCCTCGACCGGCTGTCGCTGACGATGGGTTACGCGGGTGTCTACTCCAGCTTCCTGAAGCACGCCGCCCGCCAGGCCGCCACCTACCGGGTCTCCGGCGCCGAGATCCTCATGGAGGCGGGCCGCCGCAAGCTCGTCGGGGGCCAGGAGGACCAGCTCATCGAGATCGCGGTCGCCCTCGCGGCGAAGAACCGGACCGGGACCGCCCAGCACTCCTCGGGGAAGTGAGAACAGCCATGTCCAATCCCGTACTCGAAGCAGTCGAGGCACGCGCCGACGAGATCCGCGCGCTCGGACCCGCCAACGAGGCGCTCGGCCGGCTCGACGACCAGGCGGCGAAGATCCTCCGGGACGTCGGGGCGATGCGCATGCTCCAGCCGAAGACGTACGGCGGCCTCGAACTGCATCCGCGCGAGTTCGCCGAGACCGTCATGAGGATCGCCGCCCTGGACGGGGCGACCGGCTGGGTCACCGGTGTCGTCGGTGTCCACCCGTGGGAGATGGCGATGGCCGACCCGCGGGTCCAGGAGGAGATCTGGGGCGAGGACCCCGACACCTGGATCGCCTCCCCGTACGCGCCGATGGGCGTGCTGCGTCCCGTCGACGGCGGCTACGTCTTCAACGGCCGGTGGCAGTTCTCCTCCGGCACCGACCACTGCCGCTGGATCTTCCTCGGCGGCTTCCTCGCCGACGCGGACGGCAACCGGCTCAACCCGCCGCAGTCCGTGCACGTCATCCTGCCCCGCGCCGACTACGAGATCGTCGAGGACTCCTGGGACGTCGTCGGGCTCCGCGGCACCGGCAGCAAGGACGTCATCGTCAAGGACGCGTTCGTACCCGACTACCGCGTGATCGAGTACGCCAAGGTCGTCGACGGTTCCCTGGCCGCCGAGTCCGGGCTGACCAACCCCGCCTACCGGCTGCCGTTCTCCGCAGCGTTCCCGCTCGGCATCACCGCCGCCGTGATCGGCATCTGCGAGGGCGCCCTCGCGCACCACCTCGACTACCAGCGCGGCCGGGTGCAGATCACCGGCCAGGCCGTGAAGGACGACCCGTACGTCCTGTACGCCATCAGCGAGGCGGCGGCCGAGATCGCGGCGGCCCGCTCGGCGCTGCTGGACAACATCTGCCGGATCCACGACGCGGTCGCGGCCGGCCAGGAGATCAGCTTCGAGCGCCGTGCCGTCGGCCGGCGCACCCAGGCGGCTGCCGCCTGGCGGGCCGTCCGCGCCGTCGACGAGATCGTCGCCCGCTCCGGCGGCAACGCGATGCGGCTGGACAACCCGATCCAGCGCTTCTGGCGCGACGCGCACGTGGGTCTCACGCACGCCATCCATGTGCCGGGATCCGTCTTCCACGCCTCCGCCCTCACCGAGATCGGCATCGAACCTCCGCACGGCCCGATGCGCTCGATGATCTGACGCCTTCGACCGACGGCAGACCGGTTCAGAGAGGAACACTCATGACACAGATCCGCGGACTCGGCTATCTCCGGGTCCAGTCCACTGACATCGGGCGCTGGCGCGAACTCGCCGTGGACGCCCTCGGCTTCGCCGAAGGCTCCGGGCCGGACCCCGACGGCCTGTACCTGCGCATGGACGAGCGCCGCTCCCGGCTCGCCGTCCTGCCCGGCGAAACCGACCGGGTGCTGTCGGTCGGCTGGGAGGTGCGGGACCAGTTCGCGCTCGCCGCCGTCGGCCGCGCCGTCGAGGCTTCCGGTACGGGAGTGAAGCCGCTCAGCCGTGAGGAGGCCGATGACCGGGGCGTCGAGGAGGGCATCACCTTCGAGGATCCGGCGGGCGTGCCCGTCGAGGTGTTCTTCGCCCCGGTCCTCGACCACAGTCCCGTGGTCTCCAAGCTCGGCCAGCGGTTCGTCACCGGCGGTCAGGGGATGGGACACATCGTCCTGCCCACCACCGGCCCCGACGAGACGATCGCCTTCTACACCGAGGTGCTCGGCTTCCTGCCCCGCGGCTCGATGCGGCTCGGCGGCGGCTCGCCGCGCCGGGTGCGTTTCATGGGGGTCAACGAACGCCACCACAGCCTCGCCGTCTGCCCCGCCCCGCACGGCGAGGCGCCCGGCCTCGTGCACCTGATGGTCGAGGTCGACAGCCTGGACGCGGTCGGCCGCGCCCTCGACAACGTGGGCAAGCAGGGCTTCTCGCTCTCCTCGACGCTGGGCCGGCACACCAACGACAAGATGGTGTCGTTCTACGTACGCGCGCCGGGCGGCTGGGACCTCGAGTACGGATACGACGGGATGCGCGTCGACGAGGCGCACTACACCGCCGAGGAGATCACCGCCGACAGCTACTGGGGCCACGACTGGTCCGGCTCCGAACCCCTGGCGGCGTTCACCCCGCCCGGGACGGCCGCATGAGAGCCACCCGGCCGGTCACACCGGTGCCCGCCGGTACCGTCGGCCACTACGACGCGGAGACCGACGTGCTGGTCGTCGGCTTCGGATGCGCCGGAGCCGCCGCGGCGTACGAGGCCGCGGCGGCGGGCGCCGACGTCCTCGTACTGGAACGGGCCGGGGGCCCCGGCGGGTCCTCGGCGCTGTCCGGCGGTGAGCTGTATCTCGGTGGCGGGACCCCGGTCCAGCAGGCGTGCGGTTTCGAGGACAGCGCGGACGACATGTTCGCCTATCTCGACGCCGCGCTCGGGCCGCACGCCGACCAGGAGAAGCTGCGCCTGTACTGCGAGGGCAGTGCCGCGCACTTCCAGTGGTTCGTGGACCGCGGGCTGACCTTCGAGCCGGCCCTGTGGGACGCGCCGACCTGGATGCCGACCACCAAGGACGGGCTGATGTGGCTGGGCGAGAACGCCTGGCCGTACAACGAGATCGCCCGCCCGGCGCCGCGCGGCCACCGCTGCGCGACCGACGCCTTCGGCGGCTGGCTGGTGATGGAGAAGCTGGTCGCCGCGGCGCAGGAAGCGGGGGCCGCCGTACAGGCCGACACCCTGGCCACGGCACTGATCGTGGACGACGGCGGCCGGGTCGTCGGGGTCACCGCACGCCGGCACGGCCGGGACCTCGCCGTCCGGGCCCGCAAGGGCGTCGTGCTGACCACCGGCGGGTTCGCCGACAACGAGGAGATGCTCGCCGACCACGCCCCGCACCTCATCGGCCACGGCAAGGTCAGCGACGGTCTTGACGACGGCAGCGGCATCCGGATGGCCGCCGCGCTCGGCGCCGCCACCCGGCGGATGGGTGTGGTCGAACTGGCGCTGACCGCGCTGCCGGCGATGGTCACCCGGGGCATGCTGGTCAACGCCCACGGCCGGCGCTTCATCAACGAGGACGTGTACCCCGGCCTGTTCAGCGTGGCCGCCGTGCTGACGCAGCCCGCCCCCTACTGGGTGATCATCGACGAGGAGGGCTACGAGTCGATTCCGGAGCCCGAGCGCTGGGGCGTGGTGCCCCGGTTCGTCACGGAGACCCTGGCGGAACTGGAGGCCGAACTCGGGATGCCGCAGGGCGCCCTGGAGTCCACCGTCGGCGCCTACAACACGTATGCGGCGAAAGGGCGGGACCCGTACTTCCACAAGGACCCGCGCTGGCTCAGGCCGTTGAAGGGCCCGTTCGCGGCGGTCGACCCGAGGGCCGGATTCCACCGGGGAGGGCGGCCCGGCGCGGGCGCCGGGACGGGCGCCGCCGGGTTCACCCTGGGCGGGCTGCACACCACCGTGGACGGTGCGGTGCTCGACGTGTCCGGTGATCCGGTCCCCGGGCTGTACGCCGCGGGGCGGGCCGCCTCCGGCATCCACGGCGAGGGATACGTCAGCGGCACGTCCCTCGGCGACGGCACGTTCTTCGGGCGGCGGGCCGGTGTTGCCGCGGCGGGCGGCGGCTGAGCGCGCGCAGAGGAGGCCGGGTGCGCGCTGCGGGCGCGAACCCGGCCTCCTCTGCGCGCCGACGCGTGCCGGGTTCAGACGTCGCCGCCGTCCACGAGCCCGATCGTGCCCCGCAGCGCGGTCTCGCGGATCGTGTCGCGCAGTGACCCGCAGCCCTCGAAGGCCGGTCCGGCTCCCTCGCGCTCCGCGCAGAGGGCCATCGCGCCGCTGTTCCACTGCACACTCGTCTGCTGCCAGCTGCTCTTGCGTACGAGCACCTGCGCCGCGCACCGGTCGCACGCCAGGGGGCGCATCGGGGCGCCGTCGGCGAGGCGGTTGTCGACCCGCATCAGACCGGCCGGCCCTCGGCGGCAGCGGCGGCCTTGCGGGCGAGGTTGGCCTCGACCTCCTTCTGCCACGCCTCGACGGGCCGCGTGGTGTCCAGCTCGAACTCGAACCGGTCGGTCATCTCCGGCCTGACGTCGGCCACGTCCACGTAGAACTGCTCGTACCAACGGCGGAGTTGGTAGACGGGCCCGTCCTCCTCGCAGAGCAGCGGGTTGTCGATCCGGGCCTTGTTCTGCCAGATCTGGATGTCCTGCTCGAATCCGAGCTTGATGAACTGCGCCATGCCAGCCGCCAGTTCGTCTGCCGCGTTGCCCTTCATCGACGGCGAGCGCTTGACGATGATGCCGTACTGGAGGACGAACCGGTTGGCGTCGACCGGGTAGTGACAGTTGATCAGTACCGACTGCTGGTCACCGGTGTCGTAGTGGTAGGTCAGGTCGTCGATCATGAAGGACGGGCCGTGGTACGCGGCCAGCGAGTTGCTGCCGGTGGTCTTCGGCTTGCCGTCCTGCTCCTGGGGGCGGGCGTCGGGTCGGCCCGTCGCGCGCATGTGCTGGGTGGCGGTGTGACCCTCGAAGACGTTCTTGAAGAACGTAGGGAAGGAGTAGTGGACATAGAAGAAGTGGGCCATGTCCACCACGTTGTCGACGACTTCACGGCAGTTGGCGTCGATGGTGGTCTCGTACCAGAGCCAGTCGGTCCACTCGTCGCTCGTCGCGCCCTCGATCCGGGGGATGACCACATCGGCGGGCGGGGGATTGCCCTCGGGGTCGTTCCAGACGAAGAGCATGCCGTCCTGGTCCAGTGTGGGCCAGGACGCCGTGCGGGCCCGCAGCGGCACCCGCTTGGAGTACGGGATCTGCTTGCAGCGGCCGTCGCCGCCCCAGCGCCAGTCGTGGAACGGGCAGGCGACCTCGTCGCCCTTGACGGTGCCCTGCGAGAGGTCACCGCCCATGTGCCGGCAGTAGGCGTCCAGCACGCTGAGCGTGCCGTCGCCCGCCTGGAACACCACGAGCTTCTGGCCGAACGCCCGGACCGGGTGCGGCTTTCCGTCCCGGTACTTCTCCGACAGGCCGAGGCAGTGCCAGCCGCGTGCGAAGCGCGTGGGTGCCGCTGCGGCTTCGATGGCCCTGACGTCGTCGGGTGCTGACTCGACTGCGCTCACGTTCTCTCATCCCCTTAAGGACGCATGGTTTCCAGGTTCCCGGACGGTAGGCCCGCTCCCCGGTGCCCGGCCGGAGGAGTCCCACTGACCGGAACCGGCGTTCCGGGTGCCGGCCGGCGGGCCGGTCCCGGTCGGTGGGACCGGGGCTCCGTGGTGCTGTCGGCCGCCAGTACGGTCCGCCCGTCCCTGCACCGCACGACACAGCCGAGGAGCCCGTGATGAACCGATTCGACGGTGTGAAGGTCCTGCTCACCGGAGCGGGATCGGGTATCGGGCGGGCGACCGCGCTGCGCCTGGTGTCCGAAGGCGCGGTCGTGTTCGCCGTCGACATGTCGCGGGAAGGACTGGCGGACACCGCGGCGGCGGCGGACGGGCCGGGGCGGATCGTGACCCGGGTGGCCGACGTCGCCGACGAGGACGCGGTGGTCGAGAGCGTACGGGCCGCGGCCGAAGGCCTCGGGGGCCTCGACGTCCTGGTCAACGTGGCGGGGATCCACCGGACGACACCCATCGACCGGCTGACGGTGGCCGACATGGAGCGGCTCTTCGCGGTCAACACGGTGGGTACGGCCCTGTTCTGCCGGGAGGCGCTGCGCCATCTCCCGGACGGCTCCGGTGTCATCGTCAACGTGGCGTCGTCGGCGGCGGCGCACGGGAATCCGTACATGACCGCGTACGCCGCCTCCAAGGGTGCGGTCCTCGGCTTCTCGCTGTCCCTGGCCGCCGAGGTCGCCCACCGCGGCATCCGGGTCGTGCCCGTGTCGCCCGGCACCGTCGCCACGCCCCTGGCCGGCCCGCACGTGCTGCCGCCGGACCTCGACACCTCGTACTACGCCCGGATCCGCGCACCGTTCGGTGCCGCGCGGCCCGAGCAGATCGCCGGGGTGATCGCCTTCGCCGCCTCGCGGGACGCGGCCTACCTCACCGGGGCGGAGCTGCGGGCCGACGGCGGATCCCACATCTGACGCGGAGGAGGCCGGCCCATGGAAGGGCCGGGCCACTGAGCGGGACTGCCCCTTGCTTGTTTCGAGAATGAATTCTAGTTTTCGGTTCATCAGTGTCCCGGCCCAACGGGCCCCTCACACCCTTACGGAGAGCCATGACCGAGGCCGTCATCGTCGAAGCCGCGCGGACACCGGTCGGCCGGCGCCGCGGTGTCCTGTCCGGACTCCACCCGGCGGAGCTTCTCGGGCTCGCACAGAAGGGGCTGCTGGAGCGGGCCGGTGTCGCCCCCGGCACCGTGGAACAGGTCATCGGCGGCTGTGTCACCCAGGCCGGTGAGCAGTCCAACAACGTCACCCGCAACGCCTGGCTGCACGCCGGACTGCCGTACACCACCGCATGCACCTCGGTCGACTGCGCCTGTGGATCGTCCCAGCAGGCCGTACACCTGGTCGCGGGGCTGATCGCCGCCGGCGCCATCGAGGCCGGCATCGGCTGCGGTGTCGAGTCCATGAGCCGGGTCTTCCTCGGTGCCGCGCTCACCCCGGACAACGGCTCCCCGGCCCCGGAGGGCTGGACGCTGGACATGCCTGACCAGTTCACCGCCGCCGAGCGCATCGCCCGCAACCGCGGCATCACCCGGGCCGACGCGGACGCCCTCGGCCTCGCCTCCCAGCAGAAGGCCGCCCGCGCCTGGGCCGAGGGCCGCTTCGACGGGCAGATCATCGACGTCCAGGCCCCCGTCGTGGGAGCCGGGGGGCCCACCGGCGAGACCGCGCGCGTCAGCCGGGACCAGGGGCTGCGCGACACCACCCCCGAGGCGCTGGCCGCCCTGCGGCCCGTGCTCCCCGACGGCATCCACACCGCAGGGAACTCCTCCCAGATCAGCGACGGAGCCGCCGCCGTCCTGATGATGAGCCGGGAGCGCGCCGCCCGCGAGGGTCTGCGCCCCCGCGCCCGGATCGTGGCCTCCGCCATGGTCGGTTCCGACCCGTACTACCACCTCGACGGACCCGTGGCCGCGACCGAGAGGGTCCTGCGCACCGCCGGGATGAGCCTCGCCGACATCGACCTCGTCGAGATCAACGAGGCCTTCGCCTCCGTCGTCCTCTCCTGGGCCCAGGTCCACAAGGCGGACATGGACAAGGTCAACGTCAACGGCGGCGCCATCGCGCTCGGTCACGCCGTCGGCTCCACCGGGGCCCGCCTCATCACCCAGGCCCTGTACGAACTGGAGCGGACCGGGAAGTCCACCGCGCTGATCACCATGTGTGCCGGTGGAGCGCACGCGACCGCCACCGTCATCGAACGCATCTGAGGGGCGCGCCATGACCATCGGACTCACCCAGGAGCACCTCGACCTGCGCGACGCCGTACGCGCCTTCGCCGGCCGGCACATCACCGAGGACATCCTCCGCGCGGCGGCCGACGCCGACAAGGAGACCCTGCCCGCCCACTGGAGCGGCCTGGCGGGCCAGGGCCTGCTCGGGCTGCATCTGCCGGAGGAGGACGGCGGCGCCGGGTACGGCCTCGTCGAACTCGCCGTCGTCACCGAGGAGCTGGGCCGGGCGACAGCGCCCGGACCGTTCCTGCCGACGACGCTCGCCTCCGCCGTCCTGCACGCCGCCGGACACCGGACGCACCTCGCCGCGCTCGCCGCCGGTACCACCCTGGGCGCGGTGGGCCTCGCGCCCGGCACCCTCGCCCTGACCCGCGCCGCCGACGGCACCGTCACCGTCACCGGAACCTCGGACCTCGTCATCGGCGGACAGCTCGCCGACGTGTTCGTGCTGCCCGCGTCCGACGAGGGCCGGACCACCTGGTTGGTGCTACCCCGGGCCGCCGCGGAAACCACCGACGTCCGCAGTCACGACCTCACCCGCCGCTCGTCCCGCGTGACCGTACGGTCGGTTCCGGTCCCCGCCGTCGACCTGCTGGACCTCGACCCTCGGGTGCCGCGGGACCTCGCCGCGACGCTCTTCGCCGCGGAATCCGCCGGCCTCGCCGACCGTTGCGTGACCACCGCCGCACAATACGCGGGAGTACGGGAGCAGTTCGGCCGGCGCATCGGCCAGTTCCAGGGCGTCAAGCACCGCTGCGCCCGCATGCTGGCGCAGGCCGAACAGGCCCGTGCCTGTGCCTGGGACGCCGCCCGCGCGCACGATGTCGTGGACCGGCCGGAGGCCTCGCTGGCCGCCGCGGTCGCCGCGGCGGTCGCTGTCGACGCGGGATTCTCCGTCGCCAAGGACTGCATCCAGGTGCTCGGCGGCATCGGCTTCACCTGGGAGCACGACGCGCACCTCGCGCTGCGTCGCGCCCAGACCCTCCGGATCGCGCTGGGCCCGGCCGCCGCCTGGCGCCGCCGCGTCGCCCGTCTCACCCTGGACGGCACCCGCCGCACCCTGAGCGTGGAGCTGCCGGCCGAGGCCGAAGGCGTACGCGAGGACATCCGCGCCGAACTGCGGCACGCCGCGGCCCTGGACGGAAAGGACCGACTCACCCACCTCGCCGACCACGGCTACACCGCGCCCCACCTGCCGGCCCCCTGGGGCAAGGGCGCAGGACCGGTGGACCAGCTCGTCATCGCCGAGGAGCTCCAGGCCGCCGCCCTCACCCCCGTCGACATGATCATCGGTGGCTGGGTGGTGCCCACGCTCATCGCCCACGGCGACACGGTTCAGCAGGAACGCTTCCTCGCGCCGAGCCTGCGCGGCGACATCGTCTGGTGCCAGCTGTTCAGTGAACCGGGCGCGGGATCCGACCTCGCCGGGCTCACCACCCGCGCCGAGAAGATGGACGGCGGCTGGCGGATCACCGGGCAGAAGGTGTGGTCGTCCATGGCCCACCTCGCCGGCTGGGGTGTCCTGCTCGCCCGAACCGACGCCGACGTGCCCAAGCACAAGGGCATCTCCTACTTCCTCCTCGACATGAAGAGCCCCGGGATCGACATCCGGCCGCTTCGGCAGATCACCGGCGACGCCGAGTTCAACGAGGTCTTCCTCGACGGGGTGTTCATCCCCGACGAGTTGCTCGTCGGTGCCCCGGGCGCCGGCTGGAAGCTCGCCCGGACCACGCTCGCCAACGAACGCGTCGCCCTCTCCCACGACTCGGTCGGCTCCGGCGCCGAGGCCCTGCTGGAGATCGCCGCCGCGTCGGACGGCCTCGACGACGAACAGCTCACCACGCTCGGCGGCCACCTCTGCGACGCCCAGACCGGTGGCGTCCTCGCCCTGCGCACCACACTGCGCACCGTCTCCGGGCAGCAGCCCGGCGCCGAGGCGTCCGTCGCCAAACTGCTCGGCGTCGAACACCAGCAGCGGGTCTGGGAGACCTGCATGGAGTGGCAGGGCGCCGCCGCGCTCACCGGCGAGGGCGAACGCCTGGACCCCACCTGGCAGTTCCTCAACGCCCGCTGTCTGTCCATCGCCGGCGGCACGACGGAGATCCAGCTGAACATCATCGGCGAGCGCATGCTCGGCCTGCCCCGCGACCCCGAGCCCACCGAGAGAGGCTGACCATGTCCATCGACCGCGACAAGGCGCTGACCGCGGACCCGTCCGTCCGCGAGATCCACTGGACCACCCGTGATGTGCTCCTGTACCACCTGAGCCTGGGCGCCGGTGCCGACGCGGCCACCGGGCCCGAGCTGCACCTCACCTACGAGAACGGTCTCGGCGTGCTGCCCACCTTCGCGATGGTGGCCGGCTCCGGCGTCTCGGCCGGCGAGGCGGACCCGCCGGGCCTCCACCTGCCCGGCGTCGACATCGACCTGAGGGCCGTGCTCCACGCCGGCCAGGGCCTGGAGGTCCACCGGCCGCTGCCGGCCTCGGGCACCGCGACGCTCACCTCGCGCGTCGCCGAGCTGTGGGACAAGGGCAGGGCCGCCCTCATCGTCCTGGAGTCCGCCGCCACGGGCCCCGACGGCGAGCCGCTGTGGACGTCCACCACCCGCATCTGGGCGCGCGGCGCGGGCGGCTTCGGCGGAGAGCCCGGCCCGGCGGAGGAGTGGGCGGCGCCGGCCCGCCCCGCCGACACCGTGCTCACCTCCACCACCACTCCCCAGCAGGCCCTGTGGTACCGGCTCAACGGTGACCTCAACCCGCTCCACGCCGACCCGGACTTCGCGCGGGCGGCGGGCTTCGACCGGCCGATCCTGCACGGGCTCGCCTCGTACGGCCTCGTCTGCAAGGCCCTCGTCGACGGCCTCCTCGACGGCGACGTCACCCGGCTCACCGGCCTCACCGTGCGCTTCGCCGGCCCCCTCGTCCCCGGCGAGTCCCTCACCACCTCCGTATGGCGTGAGGAACCGGCCGAGGACGGGACGCAGCGTCTCGTCCTGCACGCCGGCTGCCCCGAGCGCGACGCCGCGCCCGTGCTCACCCACGCCACGGCGACGGTGACGGCATGAGCAGCGCCCGCGAGGAGGGCACCGCACCGGTCACCGGCCCCCGTCTGGTCGCCGAACCGCACAAGGACGGCGTCGACATGGCGGTCGCCGCGGCCCGCCGGGTGGTCACCGCCCTGCTGCGCGCGGGCGACGCCACCGGCGCCGACATGAACGAGATCGCCGCCCGCCTCGACGCCGTCGCCGACGGGCTCACCGCGAAGGCACCCTCCATGGAGGACCGCCTCGCCGGGATGTGGCGCGGCGAGGGCGTCACCCGGCACGACCCCGTCACCGGCCCCGAGAACGCCCTCGCACCCCCGCTGCACCTGCACGGCAAGGAGGACGGCTCCGTCGAAGGCGTCGTCACGCTCGACCTGCCCTACCAGGGCCCGCCCGGCCATGTGCACGGCGGGATCTCGGCGCTGCTCCTCGACCACACGCTGGGAGTGGCCAACCACTGGGGCGGCCCGTCCGGGATGACCGCGGAACTGACCCTGCGCTATCTGCGGCCCACCCCGCTGTTCGAGCCGCTGACGGTCATCGGGCGCCAGGTCTCGGTGGAGGGTTCGCGGATCCGTACGGTCGGCGAGATCCGGGCCGGCGGCCGTACCTGCGTCACCGCGGAAGGCCTGTTCATCAACAAGCAGCTTCCCAGGCCGAGTTGAGGAGGGCAGAGCCATGGGGAACCTCGAAGGGAGAGTCGCGGTCATCACCGGCGCCGGCCAGGGCGTCGGCCAGGGCATCGCCCTGGCCCTCGCCTCCGAAGGAGCCTCGGTGGCCGTCCTCGGACGGACCGCGGCGAAGCTGGAGACGACCTGTGAACTGCTGCGCGAGCGGGGGGCGAGGGCCGAGCCGTTCGTCCTCGACGTACTCGAAACGGACCGCATCCCGCCCGTGGTGGAGGACGTCGCCGAGCGCTTCGGCTCGCTCGACATCCTGGTCAACAACGCCTACTCCGGCTGCTACGGACCACTCCTCTCGCTGAGCGACGAGGAGTTCCAACGGGGCTTCAACAGCGCCCCGTTCGCGGCGTTCGCCTTCATGAAGGCCGCGCATCCGTATCTGAAGCGCGACGGTGGCGGCTCGGTCATCAACCTCGTCACGTCCGCCATGGTCCGCTGGGACCTGAGCACGTACGGGGCCTACGCGGCGGCCAAGTCCGCGCTGCGCTCGCTGACCAGGACCGCCGCCAACGAATGGGGCCGCGACGGCATCCGGGTCAACGCGATCGCCCCGCACGCCGTCTCGCCCGCCTACGCGGGCTGGCAGGCCGCCCACCCGGAGGAGGCCGCCGAGTTCTGCGCGTCCATCCCGCTCGGGTACGTGGGCGACTGCGAACAGGACATCGGCCGGGCCGTGGCGATGCTGTGCGGCCCGGACGCCCGCTATCTGACGGGCGCCACCGTGCCCCTCGACGGGGGCCAGGCCAACTTCGGCTGACCGGGCGGGGACGGCCCTCCCGGTCAGCGGGACGGCCCGGACCGGGCCGTCCCGCCCGCGGCTAGCGTCGCCACGCCGGGCGCCACGATCACCACCGAACGCGCCCCCGCCACCACGGGACGCGCCGCCCCCGCCACGGGACGCGCCGTGCGACCCGCCCCCGTACCGACACCGGCAGACCCGGCCACCGGGTGAGAGGGACCGACGTTGCCACACGAGACGATTGCCGACCTGCTGCTCGCCAGGGCCGGGGACGACCACCCGGGCCTGCTGACCCGTGAACGGAGCTGGACCTGGGGAGAGGTCGTCGAGGAGAGCGCGGCCCGCGCCGCCTGGGCCCGGAAACTGCGGACCGACGGACCGTTCCACATCGGCGTACTCCTGGACAACGAACCCGAGTACGTGTTCTGGCTGGGAGCCGCGGCCCTCGCGGGCGCGGCCGTCGTCGGCATCAACCCCACCCGCCGCGGCGCCGAACTGGAACGGGAGGTGCGGCACACCGACTGCCAGGTGATCATCACCGACCGGGCGGGCGCCGCCCTGCTCGACGGACTGGACATCGGCGTCGACCCGGACCGCTTCCTCGTCGTCGACACACCGGAGTACGGGGAGCGCCTCGCCGCGCACCCCCGGCTGCCCGCCCCGGACGCCGAGCTCACCGCCGCCACGCGGATGCTGCTGCTCCTGACCTCCGGCACGACCGGCACGTCCAAGGCGGCGCTCTGCTCACAGGGCCGGCTCGCCGCGCTCGGCGCCTCCAACAGCGCCAAGTACGACATCACCCGCGAGGACACCTGCTACTGCCCGATGCCGCTCTTCCACGGCAACGCGCTGATGGCGCTGTGGGCCCCCGCACTCAGTGCCGGCGCCACGATCGCCCTCACCCGCAAGTTCTCCGCCTCCGGATTCCTCCCCGACGTGACCCACTTCGGGGCCACCTTCTTCACCTACGTCGGCAAGGCGATCGGCTACATCCTGGCCCGCCCCGAGACCCCGGCCGACGCCGACAACCGGCTCACCCACGCCTTCGGCACCGAGGCCTCCCCGGAGGACGCGGCCCGCTTCCTGGACCGCTTCGGCTGCCGTCTCGTCGAGGGCTACGGCTCCAGCGAGGGCGCCGGCATGCTCAAGCGGGTCCCCGACGCGCCCACGGGTGCGCTCGGCATGCCCGCCCGGGACGGCGTCCGGATCGTGCACCCCGCGGACCGGACCACCTGCCCGCCCGCCGTACTCGACGCCTACGGCCGGGTGCGCAACCCGGAGGAGGCCATCGGGGAGATCGTCGACACCGAGGGCGCCGCCCGATTCGAGGGCTACTACAAGAACGAGGCCGCGAACGCCGAACGCGTCCGCCACGGCTGGTACTGGACCGGCGACCTCGGATACGTGGACGAAGCCGGCTACTTCTACTTCGCGGGCCGCTCCGGCGACTGGATCCGTGTCGACGGTGAGAACATCTCGGCCCTGCTCACCGAACGCGTCCTGCGCAGGCACCCCGGTGTCGTGGCCGCCGGAGTGTTCGGCGTACCCGACCCGCGCTCCGGCGACCAGGTGATGGCCGCCGTCGAGATCGCCGAGGACGCCCGCTTCGAGGACCTGGACCTGCCCGGCTTCCTGGAGCGCCAGGAGGACCTGGGGACCAAGGGAACCCCCCGCTTCGTCCGTGTCTCCCACGCGCTGCCGACCACCGGCTCCAACAAGCTGCGCAAGAAGGAGATGCAGCTCGACGGCTGGCGCACCGACGACCCGGTGTACCGCTGGGCGGGCCGGGGCCGGCCCGCGTACGCGCCGATGACCGGCGGGGACAAGGCCGCGCTGCGCGCGGAGTTCCTGGCCAACGGGCGTGCTCGATTCCTCCCCTGACGCGGCGACAGACTTCAGCGGCACCGAGCGAGGAGAACCACACATGCAACTGCGCGAGAGCGCCGCGCACCAGGAGCTGCGGCGGGAACTTCGGGCGTACTTCGCGGGCATGATGCCCGAGGACGAACGCCGTCGCGTCGGCGAGGAGGGCGTGGGCGGCGACCGCTTCCGGGAGGTCGTCAAGAGGCTCGGTTCCGACGGCTGGCTCGGCATCGGCTGGCCCACCGAGTACGGCGGCCAGGGCCGGTCGGTGGAGGACCAGTACGTCTTCTTCGACGAGGTCCAACGGGCCGGTCTGCCCTTCCCGTTCGTCACGGTCAACACCGTCGGCCCGACCCTGATGGCCTACGGCTCCGAGGAGCACCGCAAGCGGTTCCTGCCCGGCATCCTCTCCGGCGACATCGTCTTCGCGATCGGCTACACCGAGCCCGCGGCGGGCACCGACCTGGCCTCGCTGACCACCCGCGCGGTCCGGGACGGCGACACGTACGTCGTCGACGGCAGCAAGATCTTCACCAGTGGCGCCAACACCGCCGACTACGTGTGGCTCGCCGCCCGCACCGATCCGGACGCCCCCAAGCACAAGGGCATCTCCATCCTGATCGTGCCCACCGCCGACGAGGGCTTCTCCTGGAGCCCCATCCGGACCGTCGGCGGTCTGGTCGTCACCGCGACGTACTACAGCGGGGTGCGCGTACCCGCCACCGACGTGGTCGGCGGCGTGGACGGCGGATGGCGGCTGATCACCGCTCAGCTGAACCACGAACGCATCGGCCTCGCCGCACTCGGCGGCCGCATGATCCAGCTGTGGGAACGGGTCCTTGAGTGGGCCCGGGAGAACGGCACCGCCGACATTCCATGGGTGCGGCAGGAGTTCGCGCGCACATACGCCCGGCTGGAGGCGATGCGGCTGATGAACTGGAAGATGACGTCCGCCGTCGCGCGCGACGCCCTCACCGGAGCCGACGCGGGAGCCGCCAAGGCCTACGGAACCGAGACCCATATCGCCGTCCAGCGCGGGCTGACCCAGATCCTCGGCGCCGCCGGCCGCATCCGGCCCGAGTCGCCGGGCGCCGCCCTCGCCGGGCAGGTCGAACAGCTCTCCCGGCAGGGCATCGTGAACACCTTCGGCGGCGGCGTCAACGAGATCCTGCGCGACATGGTCGCGACCCAGGGACTCGGGCTGCCGCGCAAGGGGCGTGGCGCATGACCGGGTACGGCCGGCAGCCGGGGTACGAGGAGCGGCTGCGGGCGTTCACCGGGCGCGAACTGCGGCCTCCCACACCGGCGCAGGACCCGGTCAACCAGCCGATGATCCGGCACTGGGCCGAGGCGATGGGCGACACCAACCCGGTGTACACCGACGTCGAAGCGGCCCGCGCCACCGGCCGCGCGGGGGTCGTCGCACCCGCGTCGATGGTCCAGGCCTGGACGATGCGCGGATACGCGGCCACGGCCGCCCCGCAGCCCGGGGGGCCGGGTGGTTTCGACGAGCTCGTCGCCCTCCTCGACGAGGGCGGCTACACCTCCGTGGTGGCCACCGACTCCGAGTTCACGTTCCTGCGGGAGCTGACGCCGGGGGACCACATCGCCGTACGCGAGAGTGTCGAGTCGGTCTCGGCGGAGAAGAGGACCGGGCTCGGTACCGGACGGTTCGTCACCACCCTGAAGACCTATACCGATCAGCACGGCGAGACGGTCGCGACGCAGCGCTGGCGAACCCTGAGATTCCGGCCCGTGCCGGCGAAGGCCGTGTCCCCCGCCCCTGCCCTGCGCCCGCGCCCCGCCGTCAACCGGGACAACGCCTTCTTCTTCGAGGGCGCGCGGCAGCACCGGCTGCTCGTCCAGCGCTGTGCCGCGTGCTCCGTGCCGCGTCATCCTCCGGGGCCGTGCTGCCCCGAGTGCGGCTCCCTGGAGTGGGACACGGTCGAGGCCGGCGGGCGCGGTCACGTCTACAGCTTCGTCGTGAACCACCATCCGCGGCACCCCGCGTTCGACTCGCCGTACCTCGTCGCCGTCGTCGAACTCGCCGAAGGCACACGCCTCATCACCAACCTGACCGGCATCGCCCCCGACGAGGTCACCGTCGGCATGCCCGTCGTCCTCGACTGGCTGGACGCCGACCCCGACCTGACCCTGCCGGTGTTCCGGCCCGCCCCGACGGAGGCGCCCTGATGGATTTCTCCCTGGGAGAAGAGCTCGAAGCGGTCCGCGACCTGGCCCGCGAGATCTTCGCCGACCGCGTCACGCCCGAGCGGCTGCGCGAGGTGGAGACCTCGGCCAGCCGCGTCGACGAACCGCTGTGGGCGGACCTCGTCACGGCCGGGCTGCTCGCGGCGGTCCTGCCCGAACAGGACGGTGGAGCCGGCCTCGGGACGGCGGGCCTCTGCGTCCTCCTGGAGGAACAGGGCCGGTGCGTGGCCCCCTTGCCGTTGTGGCCCGCGCTGACCGGCGCGCTCACCGTCGCGGCGTACGGCACCGGGGCGCAGCGGTCGCGGCTGCTGCCGGACCTCATGAACGGCACCGGCCGGCTGACCGTCGCCCTGGAGGAGTTCGGTGCCGCCGAGCCCCTGACGCCCCGCACGGCCGCGGTCGCCGACGGACCGGGGTGGTGCGTGACCGGGGTCAAGGCCGTGGTCCCCGCTCCCGCCGGTGCGCGCCATGTCCTGGTGACCGCTTCGACGGGGGCCGGGCCGGGCGTCTTCCTCGTCGCCTCGGACGCCCCGGGCGTGAGCCGGGAGTACGCGGAGACGACCAGCCACGACATGAGCGCCCACCTCACGCTGCACGACGCCCCGGCGGAGCTCGTCGGCACGCCCGGTGACGGGGCCGCCGCGCACCTCGTGCGGACCGCCTTCATCGCCCTGGCCGCCGTCCAGACCGGCGTGGCCGAGGGCGCGCTGGGCCACGCGGCCGGGCATCTGCGCGAACGGGAGCAGTTCGGGCGTCCGCTCGCCACGTTCCAGGCCGTTCAGCACCAGCTCGCCGACTGCTACATCGACATCGAGGCGATGCGGGTCACCCTCTGGCAGGCCGTCGACGCGACGGCCGAACCCTTCGACGCGGCCTGCGCCGACCGGGCCGCGCTGGTCGCCAAGTGGTGGGCCACCGAAGGGGGTCTGAACACCGTGCACCGGGTCCAGCACGTGCACGGAGGCATCGGCGTCGACATCGACTACCCGGTGCACCGGCACTTCCTGTGGGGCAAGCAGATCTCCACCACCCTGGGCGGCGCGGGCGCCGACCTGGAACGTCTCGGAGCCCTCCTCGCCGACGCGGCGGTGAGCTCGTGACCGCGGCCCCTCCCGCCCTCCCGCACTCCCGTACCTACGCGTCGGTGGCCGTGGGCGACGTACTCCCCGAGCTGCCGGTCCCGGTCACCCGCACCCTGATCGTCGCCACCGCCCTGGCGAGCCGCGACTACCAGGACGTCCACCACGACCCCGAACTGGCCCGGGAACGCGGCTCCAAGGACATCTTCATGAACATCCTGACCAGCAACGGCCTCGTCGACCGGTTCGTGACCGGCTGGGCCGGGCCCGCCTCGGTGGTCAAGGCCATCCGGATCAGGCTCGGCGCCCCCAACCACCCCGGCGACACGATGGTGCTCACCGGAACGGTGACCGCGAAGTCGGACGCCGACCGCCGCGTCGAGATCGCGGTCACGGGCGCCAACAGCCTGGGTGCCCATGTCACCGGGAGCGTCTCGGTGCAGCTTCCGGGGGAGGACCGATGAGCGTCGTACCGCTGTCGGGTGCCGCGGCCGTGGCCGGGATCGGTGCCACCGAGTTCTCCAAGAACTCCGGCCGCAGCGAACTCCGGCTCGCCTGCGAGGCGGTGCTCGCCGCTGTCGCGGACGCGGGCCTGAAACCGTCCGACGTGGACGGTCTTGTCACCTTCACCGCGGAGACCAACGCCGAGAACCACGTGGCGCGCAACACGGGCATGGGCGACCTGACGTTCTTCTCCCGCATCGGGTACGGCGGCGGAGCCGGCTGCGCCACCGTGCAGCAGGCGGCCATGGCCGTGGCCACCGGGGTCGCGGACGTGGTGGTCTGCTACCGGGCGTTCAACGAACGATCCGGCGAGCGCTACGGGCTCGGTCAGGCCGCCCGCCCCATGGACACCACCGCGGACCGGGCGGCATACGCGTGGATGACCCCCTTCGGACTGAGCACCCCGGCCCAGTGGGTGGCGATGTTCGCCCGCCGCTATCTGCATGAATTCGGCGCCACCACGGACGACTTCGGCCGGGTCGCCGTCGTCGACCGCAAGCACGCGGCCAACAATCCGGCCGCCTGGTTCCACGGCCGTCCCATCACCCTCCAGGACCACCGGGACTCCCGCTGGATCGCCGAACCGCTGCGGCTGCTGGACTGCTGCCAGGAGACCGACGGCGGCCAGGCCCTGGTGATCGTCTCCGCGGAACGCGCGCGCGACCTGCCGCACCCGCCCGCGGTGATCCGCTCCGCGGCCCAGGGGCTGGGGGCCGACCAGCACATGATGACCAGCTACTACCGGCCGACGATCACGGGAATCCCCGAAATGGGGCTGGTCGGACGGCAGTTGTACGAGCAGAGCGGTCTCGGGCCGGACGATATCGACGCGGCCGTGCTCTACGACCACTTCACCCCACTGGTCCTTCCGCAACTGGAGGAACTCGGCTTCTGCAAGCCGGGGGAGGCGAAGGACTTCATCGCCGACGGCCACCTGGAACTCGGCGGCCGGCTGCCCTTCAACACCCATGGCGGGCAGCTCGGCGAGGCGTATCTGCACGGCATGAACGGCGTCGCCGAAGGGGTCAGGCTGGTCCGCGGCACTTCGGTGAACCAGCCGGACAAGGCCGACCACGTCATGGTCACCGCCGGCACCGGGGTACCCACCAGCGGTCTGATCCTGGGAGCCGAACGATGACCGCGTCGCCGTGGGAGGGCCGTGAACTCGGCACCCGTACCGTCTCCTGGACCGAGCGGGACGCGATCCTGTACGCGCTCGCGGTCGGCGCCCCCGCCGACCGGCTCGACCTCGTGTACGAGGAGCGGCTGCGGGTGCTGCCCACCTTCGCGCTGACCCTGGCCCAGTGGGCGCCCGACGCGCTCGGTGCGCTGGGGGCCTTCGATGTCACCACGGCCGTGCACGGCGGCCAGCACCTTCTCGTACACGGCCCGTTGGAGCCGGCCGGCGAGCTGACCACGACGGCCCGGGTCGCGGGCGTCCGGGACAAGGGTGCCGCCGCCGTCTTCGACGTCGAGGTGTCCTGCGAACGCTTCACCGCCACCTGGTCGATCTTCGCGCCGGGCTGCGGAGGCTTCGGCGGCGCACGCGGCCCGTCCGCCCCGCGCCGCCCGGACCGGCCGGCCGAACACGCCCTCACCGTCTTCACGCACGCCCGGCAGGCGGCCCTCTATCGACTGCTCGGCGACCGGCACGCCATGCACATCGACCCCGAAGCGGCGAAGGCGGCCGGGATGGACCGGCCGTTCCTGCACGGGCTGTGCACGCTCGCCGCGAGCCTGCTGCCCCTGGCCGGCACCCTCGGCGCGCACCCGGCCGAACTGGTGGAACTGGAAGCCCGGTTCGCCGCACCGGCCTTCCCCGGCGACCGGCTCGCTCTGGCCGGCTGGGCCGACGCGCCGGGCGGCGAAAGTCCGGGCCACCGTGGAGCGCGCTTCGAGGCGACGGCCCATGACGGCCGTGCGGTGCTCACCGGCGGCCGGGCCCGATTCCGTACCACCACCCCCGACCGGACGGAGAACCCCGATGCCTGAACCCGACCGGCGCGCCGAGGCCGCCGCGCTGCTGTGGGCCGCACAGTGCGACCGCAGCCCCGTGGAGCCGCTCACCACCACCTGGCCGGACATCGACGCGAGCGACGCCTACGAGATCCAGCTGATCAACATCCGCCGCCAACTGGCCGGGGGACGCACCGTCCGGGGGCACAAGGTCGGCCTCTCCTCGAAGGTCATGCAGCGGATGATGGGCGTCGACGAGCCGGACTACGGCCATCTGCTCTCCGACATGGTGCTGACCGAGGAGACCCCCGTCGAGGCGGACCGCTACTGCTACCCCCGGATCGAGGTCGAGATCGGCTACGTACTCGGCCGGAGTCTGCCGGGGGAGGAGTGCACCACCGAGGACGTCCTGGCAGCCACCGAGTACATCGTCCCGAGCCTCGAACTCATCGACAGCCGGATCAAGGACTGGCGGATCGGGCTCGCCGACACCATCGCCGACAACGCGTCGTCCGCCGGGGTGGTCCTCGGCTCGGCCCGGGTGCGGCCGGCCGACCTGAACCCGGCCGGCATCGAGGCGGTCCTGCACCGGGACGGTGAGGAGATCGCGCGGGGCAACACCAGCGCGGTGCTCGGGGACCCCACCGAGGCCGTGGCCTGGCTGGCCCGCAAGGTCGCGTCCTTCGGGGTGCGGCTGGAGGCCGGTCACGTGATCCTGCCGGGGTCGTGCACCAAGGCCGTCGACGTGCGGCCCGGGGAGACCTACCGGGCCGACTTCGAGGGTCTCGGGTCCGTCTCCGTCGCCTTCGCCCACTCAACGGGACACGTCCCGGCCAAGAACTGAAATCAATACTAGTTTTCTGTGTGTGGCGCACCCCGGCGGCAGTTCCCCGGGGTGCGCCCGCGTATCCAGCGGATCGACGGAACACGGAATGAGGCAGCATGAGCGCGACGCACACCCCCTCGGCGAAGACCCTTCAGGGGCGCACCGCCGTCGTCACCGGTGCAGGAGCGGGGCTCGGCCGCGCCGAGGCACTGGCACTCGCGGCGCTCGGTGCCAACGTGGTGGTGAACGACATCGGCCCGGCGGCCGACGACGTGGCAGCGGAGATCAAGTCGCTCGGCACCGGGGCCGTGGCGGTGACCGGAGACGTCGGGGAATGGTCCATGGGCGACCGGCTGGTCGAGGCCGCCGTGGAGAGCTTCGGCAGCCTCGACATCGTCGTCAACAACGCGGGCGTCCTCCGCGACAGGATGCTGTTCAACCTCACCGAGTCGGACTGGGACGACGTCCTGCGGATCCACCTCAAGGGGCACGCCGCGGTCTCCCGCGCCGCGGCCGTCCACTGGCGCGCGGCGAGCAAGGCCTCCGGCGCCCCGGTCTACGGGCGCGTGGTCAACACCTCGTCCGAGGCCTTCCTGTTCGGGTCCCCCGGCCAGCCGAACTACTCCGCCGCCAAGGCGGGCATCACCGCGCTGACCCTCGCCACCGCGCAGGGCCTGGCCCGCTACGGCGTACGCGCCAACGCGATCTGCCCCCGGGCCCGCACCGCTATGACGGCCGAGGCCTTCGGCGAGGGCGCGACCGCACCGGGAGGCCTCGACATCATGGCCCCCGAGCGCGTCGCCACCCTCGTCGGGCACCTGGCATCACCGGCCGCCGACGAGATCAACGGGCAGGTCTTCGTCGTTTACGGCGACATGGTCGCGCTGCTCGCCCCGCCCACCGTGGAGCAGAAGTTCACCGCAGCGGACGGCACCTTCACACCGGCCGAACTCGACGAGCAGCTGACGGGGTACTTCCGCGGCCGCGACCCGCACCGGACCTACGCCGCCTACGGCGTCGCCGCACTCGATACGACGGGGACGCAGCAGACCCGCTGAACCGCGGGCGCGCCCGGCCGGCCCCGCCGGCGAGGCGGGTCAGCCGGCGTCCGTCTCCGGGGCGAGCAGGAGGTGGCAGGCCATCCGCAGATCGGCGTCGGCCTCCTGCGGGGTGAGCCGCTCGTTGAGCCGTGACTGCAGCACCCCGTACCAGAGCAGGACCAGCAGCCGCAGACGGGTGATGTGGTGATCCGTGGGCTCCTCCACGCCCCAGGCCCGCACCAGCAGATCGATGAACCCCGAGTCGATCCGCGCCAGGTCCGGGACCGTCGAGGCACGGGCCGCGTTGGCCGACTGGATCATCGCCGTGGCGAGGGCCGGCCTGCGCAGCAGATTGCGCGTCGCGCTGCCCAGCGTCTCGAAGACGGCGTCCTCGGGCGAGGTGCCTGCCGGGCGATCGGGCACCCGGGCCGCGAATCCCTCGATCTGGTCGGCCATCAGCGCGGTGAACAGATGGGTCTTCGACGGGAAGTACCGGTACAGGGTGGCGATGGCGACGCCGGCCGACTTGGCGACCTCCTGCATCTGCACCCGTTCGAGACCCGTCGTGGCGGCGATGTCCGCCGCCACCTTCAGGATGCTCTGACGGCGTGCGCGCTGCCGGGGCGAACTGGGCTCGGCCCCGGCCCTGGCCTCGGCGATTCTGGGCACGCACTCTCTCCCGGAGCTCGGTGGTGTCTACAGCTGCACAGACAATACGCCGGGCCCGGCCACGCGTCAGGTGCGCTCGCGCCGCCGTACCGCTCAGCGGGACCGGACCCGCGAATCCCGGCCCCGAACGGGTCTGCTGAGGACGCACACCACCGAGCGGCAGGAGGGGTCATCCCATGCAGGACGGCCGGCAGGACTGGGACGCCACCCACGACGTGATCGTCGTCGGATCCGGGGCGGGAGCGATGACCGGGGCCCTGGTGGCCGCGGGCGACGGCCTCGACACCGTCGTACTGGAACGGACGGCGCTGCTCGGCGGCACCTCAGCCTACTCAGGAGCCGCCTGCTGGCTGCCCGGGACCCAGGTGCAGGAACGCGCCGGGCTCGGCGACTCCACCGAAGCGGCCGACACCTATCTGCGCGCGCTCACCGCAGACGCCGAAGCGCCCCGCAGGACCGCCTTCCTGCGCCACGCCCCCGAACTGGTGAGCCGGCTCGAACGCGATCCGGCGATCGAGTTCGAGTGGCGCGCCTTCCCCGACTACGTGGCCGCCCCCGGCCGGATGGGCGCCGGGCGCTCCTTCGTTCCGCTGGACCTGGACCCGGAGCTGCTCGGCGCGCTCCTGCCCCTGGTCCGTCCGGCGATCGACCGGGACCGTGCGGGCCGGGGGCACCCCGCCGGCGCGCCGCTGACCGCGGGCCGCGCCCTGATCGGACGCCTCCTGCTCGCCGCCACCCGCACCGGAAACGCGCTCGTCCGCACCGAGCACCACGTCACCGCTCTCGTCACCGAGGACGGCCGGGTCACCGGCGTCGAAGCACGCACCCCGCACGGCACGGTCCGGATCAGGGCCCGCCGCGGCGTGCTGCTGGCCGCCGGCGGCTTCGAGGGCGACGACGCCCTGCGCACCGAGCACAGATTGCCCGGCGGGGCCGCCCGGAGCATGGCGCCCCGCGGCACCAACACCGGCGAGCTGCTGCGCGCCGCCCTCGCGGCCGGTGCCGCCACCGGCCTCATGGGCGAGGCCTGGTGGTGCCCGGGGACCGAACTGCCGGACGGCTCGGCCGCGTTCACCCTCGGTCTGCGCGGCGGCCTGATGGTGGACGGCTCGGGCCGGCGGTTCGCCAACGAGTCACTGCCGTACGACCGCATGGGCCGTGCCATCGCCGCCCACGCGGGCTCGGACGCACCCGTCCACCTGATCTTCGACTCCCGCGAGGGCGGCGCCCTGCCCGCCATCACGGTCCCTCCCGCCGACCCGGCGGACCATCTGGCGGCCGGCACCTGGGTCCGGGCGGAATCGCTGCCGGAGCTCGCCTCGCTCATCGGCGTGGAGTCCGACACCCTGGCGGACACCGTCGGCCGGTTCAACGCCTTCGCGGCGGCGGGGACCGACGAGGACCACCACCGCGGCGAGGACCCGTACGACCTGTTCTTCGCCGACAGGAAGAACGCCCCCGGACCCAACCCGTGCCTGGTCCCGCTCGACCGGCCGCCGTACTACGCGGCCCGGGTGGTCCTCGCCGACCTCGGCACCAAGGGCGGTCTGCGCACGGACGTGGACGCCCGCGTCCTGGACACCGACGGCCGCCCGCTGGCCGGCCTGTACGCCGCCGGGAACACCAGCGCCTCGTTCACCGGTGGCGTCTATCCCGGCCCCGGTATCCCCATCGGCACCGCCATGGTCTTCGCATCCCTGGCCGTCCGGCACATGGCAGGGCAGCCCGGCGACGCCGTCTGAGCGGCCCGGACCCGGGCATCCCGGCCAGTGGGATGCCCGGGGCGCGCCCCGGCGGGGCGCCTTACGGTCGCGGCACCGCGGCGGCCAGGACAAGAGAGGTACTCGATGACCGACAAGAACGTGTACGGGCCCTGGGCGGTCGTCGCCGGCGGTTCCGAGGGGGTCGGCGCCTCGTTCGCCGGCCGGCTCGCGGACGCCGGGATCAACCTGGTGCTGATCGCCCGCAAGCCGGGCCCCCTGAACGAGACCGCCGAGAAGGTGCGCGCCAAGGGCGTCGAGGTGCGCACACTCGAACTGGACCTGCTCGACCCCGGGGCCCTCGCCGCGGTCCGTGCGGTCACCGACGGTCTCGAGGTCGGTCTGCTGATCTTCAACGCGGGAGCCAACAGCTACGGCCACGAGTTCGTCACCGGCGACCTGGCCCGCGTCCAGGGCGTCCTCGACCTCAACATCACCGCGCAACTGGCCCTCACCCACCACTTCGGCGCCCTGATGAAGGAGCGCGGCCGGGGCGGCATCATGCTGGTCGGCTCGCTCTCCGGATACCTGGGTCAGGCGCAGATCAGCATCTACTCGGCGGCCAAGGCCTTCAGCCGGGTCTTCGCCGAGGGTCTGTGGCTGGAACTGCGGCCGCACGGTGTGCACGTCCTGGAACTCGTCCTCGGAGTGACCCGGACCCCCGCGATGGAGCGCGCCGGGCTGCGTATGGACCTGCCCGGTCTGCGGGTCGCGGAACCGGACGACGTCGCCCGGGAAGGGCTGGAACACCTCGCCGACGGCCCCGTTCTGGTGGCCGGCGGCAATGCGGCGGCCGCCGAGAAGCGCAGCGGCTTCCCCCGGGCCGAACTCGCCCTCGCCGCACACGAGGCCTCCAAGAAGATTCTCCCGCCGTCCTCTTGACGGCTGGTCAGAACCTGTCCGCGCCGGCCGTCCGTCCCGTCCCCTCCCGGAGAGCAGATGAGCGAAACCGAGCACCCTCTCACCCTTCCCGGCGTACTCGACCTCGCCGCGCGGCGGCACCCCGGCAGGGAAGCGGTCGTGGACGGTGACGTACGGCTGACCTGGAGCCAGTTGCACGCAGCGGTGAGGGCGGCCGTGAAGTCGCTCCTCGCGCTCGGTATCCGGCCCGGCGACCGGATCGCCGTCTGGGCGCCCAACAGCCACCACTGGATCGTCGCCGCACTCGCCACCACATCGGCCGGCGCGGTGCTGGTCCCCGTCAACACCCGGTACAAGGGCGCCGAGGCGCGTCTGCTCCTGCGACGCAGCGGGGCACGCCTGCTGTTCGTCGAGAACGGATTCCTCGGCAAGGACTACGTGTCCATGCTGACCACCGGGGACGAGGGCGCCCCGGAACCCCGGCCGGCCGCGCTGGAACACGTGGTGACCCTCGATGCCACCACCCCGCCCGGCACCCTGCCCTGGGAGGAGTTCCTCGGGCGCGGCGCAGACGTCCCGGACGCCGAGGCCACGGCCCGTACCGCCGCCGTCCACCCCGACGCCCCCTCCGACCTGCTCTTCACCTCGGGTACGACGGGCCGGCCCAAGGGCGCCCTGACCACGCACCGGCAGAACCTCGCCACCTACTGGGCCTGGAGCGGCCGGACCGGAGTCACGGGGGACGACCGCTACCTCGTCATCAACCCGATGTTCCACTGCTTCGGCTACAAAGCAGGCGTACTCGCGTGCCTGCTCCGCGGCGCCACGATGGTGGTGCAGCCGGTGTTCGACGTGGACCGGGCGCTGCGCGCCGTGGAGGCCGAGCGGATCACCGTACTGCCCGGCCCGCCCACGATCTACACGGAACTGCTGGACGCGCCCGGAAGGGACCGTTTCGACCTGTCGTCGCTGCGGCTGGCCGTGACCGGTGCGGCCGTCGTCCCCGTCGCCCTCGTGCGGCGGATGCGCGCCGAACTCTTCCCCGAGGTGCTCACCGCGTACGGACTGACCGAGACCTGTGGCACGGTCACCGTCTGCTCGGCGGACGACGACGCCGAGACCGTGGCCCTGACAGCCGGCCGTCCCATCGACGGCACCGAGGTGCGTGTCGCCGACGGCGGCCGGCGCCCGCTGCCGGCCGGGCAGGACGGCCGGATCCTGGTACGCGGCTACCACGTGATGCACGGCTATCTCGACGATCCCGAAGCCACCGCGGCGGTCATCGACGCCGACGGCTGGCTGGACACCGGCGACATCGGCCACCTCGACCCCCGCGGCAACCTGGTGATCACCGGACGGTCCAAGGAGATGTTCGTGGTCGGCGGGTTCAACGTCTATCCGGCCGAGGTCGAGCAGGTACTCACCGGCCACGACGCCGTCGCCGAGGCCGCCGTGGTCGGGGTTCCGGACGCGCGGCTCGGCGAGGTCGGACGCGCGTACGTGACGATCCGGCCGGGCACCGGGACGGGGCCGGACGAGCTCGTCGGCCACTGCCGCGAGCGGCTCGCCAACTTCAAGGTCCCGCGCGAGGTCGTCATCCTCGGGGCCCTTCCCCGCAATGCCACCGGAAAGGTGGACAAGACCGTCCTGCGGACGGTCTGACCGACACGCCTCACCGGGCGACAAGGGTATGGAGGACGGACTATGGGCAACGAGGTTCTGGAATCGGTACGCGCCCTGCTGCCGGCCATCGAGAAGCGGGCCGTCACGACGGACGAGGCACGGCGCATCCCGGCCGCCACGATCCGTGAGCTGTCCGGGGCCGGGGTGTTCCGGATGCTCCAGCCGTCCCGGTTCGGCGGCCTGGAGAGCGATCCGGTCGACTACTACCGGGTGGTGCGGGAGATCTCCGCGGTGTGCTGCTCCACGGGCTGGGTCGCATCCGTCCTGGGCGTCCACCCGTGGCAGCTCGGCCTGTTCCCCGAGCAGGCGCAGCAGGACGTGTGGGGCGAGGACCCGGACACCCGCATCTCCTCGTCGTACGCACCCGTGGGCCGGCTCACCCCCGTCGACGGCGGCTACGAACTGGCCGGCCGGTGGAGCTTCTCCTCGGGCTGCGAGCACGCCTCGTGGGCGCTGCTCGGCGCCCTCGTCGTCGGGGCACAGGGGCGGCCGGTGGACTTCCTCACGGTGCTGGTGCCCCGGGCCGACTACCGCATCGAGGACATGTGGGACGTGGTCGGGCTCCGTGGCACCGCCAGCAACGACGTCGTCGTCGAGACGGCGTTCGTCCCCGCGCACCGGGTGCTCCGCAACTACGAACAGGCACAGTTGAAGGTGCCGGGACAGCAGGTCAACCCGGGACCGCTGTACCGGCTGCCGTTCGGCGCGATCTTCACCAGCGCCGTCACCGCGCCGGTGCTCGGGGCCGTATCGGGCGGATACGCCTCGTACGTGGCGCGCATGAAGGAGCGGGTGCGGCTCAGCCTGGGCGGCGGGAACTTCGCCGAGGACCCGTTCGCCCAGGTCGCCATCGCGCGCGCCGCGTCCGACATCGACGCGTCCGTGCTCCAGATGGACCGGAACATGGGCGAGCTGCTCGAACTCGCCGCCGCCGGACGGGAGATACCGATGGAGCTGAGGCTGCGCACCCGGCGCGACCAGGTCCGGGGCACGGAACGGGCCGTCGCCGCGATCGACCTGCTCTTCAAGACCGCCGGCGGCAACGCGCTGCGGCGCGGCAACCCCGTCGAACGCGCCTGGCGCGACGCCCACGCGGGCAGCGTCCACGTCGCCAACGACGTGGAACGGGCCCTCGCGATGTACGGGCGCGGAGCGTTCGGCCTGACGGTCGAGGACAATCTGGTCTGACCGCGCGACCGGAGGCCCGCGTCAGCCCCGCCGTTCGCGGAGCACCGCCCGCGCCGGGAGGGTGACGGCGAGCAGGGTGATGCCCACCGCGGCCGCGGCGAAGGCCCCGTAGACGAGCGGGGGCACGTGCGGCGCCTCGCCGGTCAGGCCGCGCGTCATCGGGATGAGCGTGGCCGCGGCGATGGCTGTGCCGAGGACGATGCCGGCCACCGCCACCAGCAGGCCCTCCCAGCGCAGCATGGCCATCACCTGGCGCCTGGTGGCGCCGACCAGGCGGAGCATGCCGAGCTCGCGGCGGCGGTCGAGCACGGTCATCACGAGGGTGTTGGCCGCGGCAAGGGCGGCGAAACCGCCGAGGACCCCGGCCATCGTGTAGTTCGCCCAGGCGTTGAGCGCACGGTCGGTGGTCCGCTCGACCGCGTAGCCGGACGCGCCGGTGACCGTGCCCAGCGGAGCGAGGGCCTTCGCGTCCCCGCCACGCACCAGGAGCGTGGTGGTGAAGCCCGAGGTGACATGGCGGGCCAGGGACACCTGGTCCATGGTCACCGAGGGGAGGCCGAGCCCACGGCCGTACACGGCGACGACCTCGGGGCTGGTCCTCGTGCCGTCCGGAAGGTACATCACCAGCCGGTCGCCGACCCCGGCCCCTGCCGACGCGGCGAGCAGCCTGTCGACGGCGACGCGGCCCCTGCCGACCCGGTCCAGGCTGCCGCCGCGCACATCGAGATCCTGCACCTGTGCGAGCTGCGCGCCGGAACCGGTGACGCCCTGGACCGACGAGCCCTGCAGCCACCGGTCGCCGCCCGACCCGACGGGCACGAGCACCTGCGTTTCGAGCAGACCCACGGCCGCGTCGACGCCTGGCGCGCGGGAGGCCCGGCCGATGGCGTCGGCGGGCAGCCCGGCGGGGTGGGTGACGACATGGTCCGCGGTGACACCGGCGCGCAACTGCCGCGCCGCGACGTGGGTCTCGCTCGTGTGCATGAAGGAGAGCGTCGAGGCGAAGGCCATGGCCAGCACGATCGGCGTGATGGCGGAGGCCAGTCGGCGGGCGCTCGTACGGGAGTTGGCGGCGGCCAGCGCGGCCGGGGCGGCGCCGTGGGCGTCCAGCGCGAGCCCGGACAGCGCCGCGCACAGCCGCGCCACCAACGGGCCGAGCAGCGCGACGGCGAGCATGAACAGCATGACGACACCGAGGGCGGCGTTGGCGGAGTCGTCCCCGGCCGAACGGGCCGCCACGACGGTGAGGAACGAGCCGCCCACGAGAGCGCCCAGACCCAGCACGGTACGGATCACGCCGGGCCGCAGCCGCTCCACCGAAGCCTCGGTGAGCGCCTGCCCCGGCTTGGTCCTCGCCGGCCTGCGCCCGGCGGCCCAGCCCGCGACGAGCGCGGTCAGCAGCCCGATGCCGACGGCGACGACGAGCGGGATCCAGGAGACGCGCAGGTCCACCGCGTCCGGGACGGCCCCGCGGTCCTTCAGCTGCGCGAACCACCAGTGCGCGAGTCCGATGCCGGGCAGGCAGCCGATGATCCCGGCCAGTGGCGCGATGAGCAGTGCTTCGGAGGCGACCGCGCGGCGGATCTGCCGCGGCGTGGCGCCGACGGCCCGCAGCAGGGCGAACTCCCGGGCGCGCTGGGCGACGGACAGGGCGATCGTGCCGGACATCGTGAACACGGCGACCAGAGCGGCGATCCCGCCGAAGGATCCGCCGAGGCCGGTGAGCGTCTCCCTGGCGTACGCGAGTCCATGGTCCTCGACGGCGCCGCGGCCGGCGCCGGTGCGCACCTCGGCGCCGGAGCCGGCGAGCGCCTTCTTCACTCCGGCGGCGAGGGCCGCGGTGTCCGCCGGCGACGCCCCTTCCCCGGCCAGTACGGCTATGGCGTCGGCCTTGCCGGGATGCCCGGCGAGCGTGGGGGACTGGCCGTCGGTGAACCAGCCCGTGGCGCCCGCGGTCCTGTCGCCGGAGCCGGCCTTCGCCAGCCCCGAGACACGGAAGACGGCCCGGCCGGTGGCGGTTTCGAGGGTGACGGTGTCGCCGACGCCGGCCTTCGCGGCCCGTGCGGCGGCGCCGTCGAGCACGACCTCGCCGGTCCGGGGCGCGGCCCCGGACGTCAGCGCGGCGCCGGTGAAGGCGTGTGATCCCCAGCCGTGTCCCGTCAGCGCGTCGTCGTTCAGGAGCACCGGGAACGTGAAGTCCGGCACCGCCGCCCGTGCGCCGGGCGCGCGGACCGCCTTCCCGGCCAGCGCGGTGTCCACGCGTGCGGTGTCCGGCAGTGGGCTCGCCGACTCGGAGCGGCTGTCGCCGCTGCCCGTGACGAGGCGGGCGTACTGGTCCGCCGCCGCGACGACCTGCGCCCGCGCGTACCGCTGTGCGGGCACCGAAGCACGGGCGCCCGTCTCCAGGAGGATCCCGCAGGCCGAGACGATCAGTGCCGCCATCATCAGCGCGACGAAGGTCCCCGCGAACGACGCCGGTCTGAAGCGCACGGCAGCCCGGGCGAGGCCGTTGGGGGCGAGACGGCTCACGCCGCGACCCCCGCCATCGGGCCGGGACGGGAGGTGAGCGCGGCCATCCGTGCCCCGATCTGCTCCGCCGAGCCGCGGTCGAGGGCGCCGGCGAAGGCGCCGTCGGCGAGGAACAGCACACGGTCGGCCCAGGCGGCCGCGGCCGGGTCGTGGGTGACCATGACGACGGTGGCGCCGAGGGTGTCCACCGCGTGCCGGAGCAGGCCGAGGACCTCGGCGGCCGTGCCGGTGTCGAGGGCCCCGGTCGGTTCGTCGG
The DNA here is from genome assembly GCF_035917155.1 of Streptomyces sp. NBC_00385. Classification (NCBI taxonomy): domain Bacteria; kingdom Bacillati; phylum Actinomycetota; class Actinomycetes; order Kitasatosporales; family Streptomycetaceae; genus Streptomyces; species Streptomyces sp. NBC_00385. The sequence goes on from NZ_CP107951.1 coordinate 7,580,832, forward strand.
CGAAGACCACGTCCGGGGCGGTGACCAGGGCGCGGGCGATGGCCACGCGCTGCTGCTGGCCGCCGGAGAGCTCGCCGGGGCGGCGCTTGGCCTTGTCGGCGAGCCCGACCCGGGTGAGCATCGCGGCTGCTCGGCGGCGGTCCTGGCGCCGACCGGCCAGGCGCATGGGCAGCAGCACGTTCTGCTCAACTGTGAGCGAGGGCAGCAGGTTGAAGGCCTGGAAGACGAAACCGACGCGGCTGCGGCGCAACTCGGTGAGCTCGTTCTCGCCCATGCCGGTGATCTCCGTGCCGCCGAGGCGCACGGAGCCCGCCGACGGCCGGTCCAGTCCCGCGGCGCACTGCAGGAACGTGGACTTGCCGGACCCGGACGGGCCCATGACCGCGGTGAACGTGCCGCGCGGGAGGGCGAGGTCGACGCCAGCCAGCGCGTGCACGGCACCGGCGCCGCGGCCGTACTGCCGCCGCACGCCGCGCAGTTCGACGGCGGGACCGGGTGCACCCCGGGGGGCCTCCGGCCGCTCGTCCGTCCCCTGTCGTCCGCCGCGGCGCAGCCTCATGTCCGTCCCCTCACGATCCTTCGAGCCGATGACTCCGACGCTACGGATCACGGTGCGGGCGGGACCATGGCGGCTGCTGGCGGATCCGGGGTGGGGATAACCCGAGGCCGGGCGGCGCGGGGCCGTCACGTCACCCGGGGCCGCCGGCCGTCTTCGCCGCCAGGTAGCGGGCGGGGAACTCCCCGCCGCCGTGCACCGCGAGGTCCGCGCCGTTGACGTACCCGGCCAGGCCGCCCGCGAGGAACAGACAGGCGTGGGCGACATCCGCCGGCACCGCCATCCGCGCCATCGGGATGACGCCCGCCACCGCAGCGCCGCCGTCCGGGCCGTAGACCGACGCGGCGCTCTCGGTGCGGATCAGCCCCGTCGTGATGTGGTTGACCCGGACCGCCGGAGCCCATTCCAGGGCCAGCGCCTTCGTGAGGGCCAGCAGCCCGGCCTTGGCCGCCGTGTAGGCAGCGGTGCCCGGCTGCGGGTCCTGGCCGGAGACGCTGCCGATGTTGATGACCGAACCGCCACCTTCCTGGGCCCTCATGACACGGTGGGCCGCCTGCGACACGTAGAACGGCGCCAGCAGGTTGAGCGCGACGATCTTCTCCACGAACCGTGGCGAGACGGTGGCGGCGTCGGCGTCCGGGGAACCGCCCGCGTTGTTGACGACCACGTCGAGCCGGCCGAAGCGTTCCACCGCGGTGTCCACCAGCGAGGACGCCGCGGCCGGATCGCGTACGTCGGCCGGGACGAAGACCGCCTCCCGGCGCCCGGCCGCGGGCAGGGTGTCGGGGGTGGTGCGGCCGCAGACCACCACGTCCGCCCCGGCACCGAGAAACGCCCCGGCGATGGCGGCACCGATTCCCTTGGTGCCGCCGGTCACCAGCACCACGTGCCCCGTGAAGTCCAACGGCTGGCCGATGTCCATGTGTTGCGCCCCTTCTTCCGTCTGCTGGGATCTGCTCAGTGGGTGGTCAGGCCGAGCATGGCGGCGAGCCGCGCCCGGTGGCGGGCGGGCGGCCCGAACAGCTCGCCCGATCCGTGGGCCCGTTTGAAGTAGCGGTGCGCGTCGTGCTCCCAGGTGATCCCGATCCCGCCGTGCAGCTGGATCATCTCGCCGGCCACCGCCGAGAACGCCTCGGAGCAGACGGACTTGGCGACGGCGGCGGCCCGCGGCAGCGCGCCCGGGTCCTCGTCGGCGGCGAACGCGGCACCGAGCGCCGCCGAACGTGCCGACTCCACGAGGACGTAGGCGTCGGCCAGCCGGTGTTTGACCGCCTGGAAGGAACCGATGGGCCGTCCGAACTGGACCCGGTTCCTGGCGTATTCGACGGTGAGCTCCAGACAGCGCCCGGCCGCGCCCACCTGCTCCGCGGCCAGTGCCGTGCAGGCCAGATCCCGCACGTGGTCCAGATACCGCCCGCCGTCGCCGTCGACGCCCAGCAGGCGTCCCTCGGCCTCGTCCAGCACCCATCGGGCCTGGGCCCGGGTCCCGTCCATGGTGACGACGGGCTCCCGGCGGACCCCGGCGGCGCCGGGTGGTACCTCGAAGAGCGACACCCCGTGGGCGGTACGGGCGGCGACGAGCAGGACGTCCACGCCGGGCCAGTCCAGCACGTGCTCCTTGGTCCCGGTGATCAGCCAGGCGCCGTCGGAGGGCCGGACCGCCGCGGCGCGTATCGCCTCGTGGTCCCAGGAACCCTGTTCCGCCCAGGCCAGGGCGCCGACCGAGGCGCCCTCGGCGAGCCCCGGGAGCAGCCGCCCGCACGCCTCCTTGTCGGCACAGGCCAGCAGCGCTCCCACCGTGAGCACTGCGGAGCCCAGGCAGGGCAGCGGGCTCAGGGCCCGGCCCAGCTCCTCCATCAGCACATGGACATCGCGGACGCCGCCGCCTGCCCCGCCGTACTCCTCGGGCACCGTCAGACCGGCCGCACCGATCTGCGTGGCCAACGGCGTCCAGGCGGACTGACCCTGATGTTGTGTCAGAAGCGCCCGGACGGCGGTGCGCAGCTCTTCCTGCTCCTGTGTCGGTCTCATCGGTCCGCTCCCACGACGCGGGCCCGGCAGGCGGCCGGGGTGCCCCACGCGTCGCGCAGGGGGCGGGCCTTGCGGATCCACAGGGACAGGTCGAGTTCGTCGGTGTAGCCCACGGCGCCGTGCAGTTGCAGAGCCGTGCGCGCCGCCGCGTACGCGGCCTCGCCCGCCGTGACCTTGGCCGCGGCGATGTCCCCGCCCGCCCCCTCGTCGCCCGCGGCGAGGGCGAGCGCGGCGCCGTGCACCAGCGGCCCGGCGAACTCCAGCGCCAGCAGGGTGTCGGCCAGCCGGTGCTTGACCGCCTGGAAGGAGCCGATCGCCACCCCGAACTGGCTGCGCTGGGTGACGTATTCGACCGTGCGGGCCAGCAGGGTCCGTCCGGCTCCGAGGGCCTGGGCAGCCGTGGAGAGCGCGGCCACATCGGCGGCGTACCCGGCGGCGGCGGCCACCGCGGGACCCTGGGCGAGGACCGTCCCGCCGGACGGCCGTGACAGCCGCCGCGCGGGGTCCACCGAGGGCTGAACGGCCCCTGCCCCTGTGGTGAGGCGCAAGGTGTCGCCGTCCACGAGGAACACCGCGTCGGCCATGTCGGCGTCCAGGGCGTACGGGCCGAGGCCGGTCAGACAGAGGGAGACGGCCGACTTCCCGGAGGCGATCAGGGGCAGCCGGCCGCCGGCGACGCCGTCGTCGGCGAGCCGGTCGAGCAGGGCCGCCGCGGCCACCGTCTCGACCAGGGGTCCGGGGACGGCGTGGCGCCCCAGTGCCTCGAAGGCGAGGGTGAGTTCGAGCGGCAGGGGCCCGAACCCCTCGTGCCGCTCCGGAACCGCGAGCGCGAACACTCCCGCCTCGGCCAGCCGGGCCCAGAGGGCACGCCCCGGGCCGTGGTCGCCGGCCGCCCAGGACCGTACGACGGACGGGGTGTCGCAGGAGGTGAGCAGAGCGTCGAGGGAGCGGGCGAAGTCCCGTTGCTCGGCGTCCAGGAGGAAACGCATCAGCGGCGCCCCTTCGGCAGGCCGAGCAGCCGCTCGGCGATGATGTCGCGCTGGATCTCGTTGGTGCCCGCGTAGACGGGGCCCGCCAGCGAGAAGGTGTAGCCCTCGGACCAGCTGCCGTGGTCCATCGATTCCGTTGCGTGGTCGGCGAGTTCGCCGTACGGACCGAGCAGGTCGAGTGCCGTCTCGTGCAGGGCGATGTCCAGCTCGGACCAGTAGATCTTGTTGAGGCTGGAGACGGCCCCGGCGGGTCCGCCGTCGCCGTGCAGGACCTGGGAGACGCCCGCGTAGGAGAACAGGCGGTAGGCGCGGGCCCCGATCACCGCGTCGGCGACCCGGTCGCGCAGCGCCGTGTCCGCCGGGTCGCCGTGCTCCCGCCACAGGGCGGTCAGGCGCTCCGCGGCGGCCGTGAAGCGGCCCGGGCTGCGCAGGGTGAGACCGCGCTCGTTGCCGGTGGTGCTCATCGCGACCCGCCAGCCCTGGCCGGGCTCGCCGATGACGTCCTCGTCGGGTACGAACACCTCGTCCAGGAAGAGTTCGGCGAAGGCGGGCTTCCCGTCGAGCCGCCCGATGGGCCGTACGGTCACGCCGTCGGCGTCCAGCGGGAACATGAGATACGTGAGCCCGCGGTGCGGCCGGTCCGCGTCCGGGTCGCTGCGGAACAGCCCGAAGGCCCGGTCGGCGAAGGCCGCCCGCGAGGACCACGTCTTCTGGCCGCTGATCAGCCAGCCGCCCTCGGTCCGCACGGCCGTCGACTTCAGCGAGGCCAGGTCCGAACCGGACTCCGGCTCGGACCAGGCCTGGGCCCAGATGACCTCACCGCGTGCCATCGCGGGCAGGATCCTGGCCCGCTGCCCGGCGGTGCCGTTCTCGAAGAGGGTCGGTGCCAGCAGGTTGATGCCGTTCTGGCTGACCCGGCCCGGAGCGCCTGCGGCGTAGTACTCCTCCTCGAAGATCATCCAGTGCAGCAGGGAACTGCCACGCCCGCCGAACTCCTCGGGCCAGGAGACCACCGACCAGCGGTCCGCGGCCAGGGTCGCCTCCCACTCCCGGTGTGCGGCGAAGCCCTCGGCGGTCTCCAGGGACGGCAGGGGAGCGGCCGGGACGTGGGCGGCCAGCCAGTCGCGCACCTCGGTACGGAACGCCTCGTCGGCCGCGTCGAAATCGAGGTCCATCAGGCGCCCGCCTTCTTCATCGCCCGGATGTCCATGCCGCCGAGCGCGTCCGGTGCGGTCTCGGCGTTGTGCGCGTGCGCCAGGTGGTGCAGGCCGAACACCGAGTCCATTCCGGTGTGCATGCCCTGGAGGTCCTCGGCCTGGTTGACCGCGCGCTTGGTCAGCGCCAGGCCCATGCGCGGCATCTCCGCGATGCGCAGTGCCAACTCCTCCGTGCGTCCGGCCAGTTCGTCCCGGGAGACGACCCGGTTCACCATGCCGACCTCGTACGCGCGCCACGCGCTCATCCGGTCACCGGTGAAGAGGAACTCCTTGGCGATCCGTGGCGGCATCACCCACGGGTGGGCGAAGTACTCGACGCCCGGGATGCCCATCCGGACCACGGGATCGGCGAAGAACGCGTCCTCCGAGGCCACGATCAGGTCACACACCCAGGCGAGCATCAGGCCGCCCGCCACGCACGCTCCCTGCACGGACGCGATGACCGGCTTGGGCAGCTCCCGCCAGCGGCGGCACATCCCCAGATACACCTCGGACTCGCGGGCGAAGCGGCTCTCCGCGCCCTCCTTGTCCGAGTGGTCCCACCAGAGTCCCGCCCGGCGCTCGAACGGCAGATGCGCGTCCCGATCCGGGGTCCCGATGTCATGGCCGGCGGAGAAGTGCTTGCCCGCCCCGGCCAGGACGACGGTCTTCACCTCGCTGTCGTCGGCCGCGCGGTAGAACGCCCGGTCCAGGGCGTAGGTCATCGCGGAGTTCTGCGCGTTGCGGTAGTCGGGCCGGTTCATGGTGACCGTCGCGACAGGGCCCCGCTTCTCGTAGCGCACCGGTTCGTCGTGGGCAGCGGACATCGGCCCCTCCTTCCCTAACAAGTGTTTGGTAGATTAACGTACCCCCATGAGCAGCGTCGAGGAGTTCCGCACCGAGATCCGCGGCTGGCTGGCCGCCAACCTCACCGGCGCCTTCGCGGGCCTTCGCGGCCGCGGCGGACCCGGCCGTGAGCACGAGGCATTCGCCGAACGGCTCGCCTGGGAACGGCACATGGCCGCCGAGGGCTGGACGTGTGTGGGCTGGCCCGAGGAGCACGGAGGCCGGGGCGCGACCATCGAGCAGCAGGTCGCCTTCCACGAGGAGTACGCCCTGGCCGACGCTCCCGCGCGGGTCAACCACATCGGGGAGCAGCTGCTCGGCCCGACCCTGGTGGCGTTCGGCACGCCCGGGCAGCGGGCCCGCTTCCTGCCGCCGATCGTCGCCGTCGAGGAGCTGTGGTGCCAGGGCTACAGCGAGCCGGACGCCGGGTCCGACCTGGCGAACGTACGGACCAGGGCCGAGCGGGACGGCGAGGACTGGGTGGTCAGCGGGCAGAAGACCTGGACGTCACTCGCCCACGACGCCCAGTGGTGCTTCGTCGTCGCCCGTACCGAACCGGGCTCCACCCGCCACGCGGGGCTGTCCTACCTGCTGGTCCCGCTCGACCAGCCGGGAGTGGAGATCCGGCCGATCCAGCAGCTGACCGGCACCTCCGAGTTCAACGAGGTCTTCTTCGACGGCGCCCGCACCCGCGCCGCGCACCTCGTCGGCGAACCCGGCGACGGCTGGCGGATCGCCATGGCCACCCTCGGCTTCGAACGCGGCGTCTCCACCCTCGGCCAGCAGGTCGACTTCCGGCGCGAACTGGAGAGCCTCATCGGCCTGGCCCGGCGCAACGGCGCCGCGGACGACCCACTCATCCGCGACCGGCTCGCCCGCGCCTGGACGGGCCTGGAGGCCATCCGGTTCAACGCCCTGCGCATGCTCGACGGCGTGGCGGCGGGCGCCCCCGGCCCCGAGGCGTCCATCGGGAAGATCTTCTGGGCTACCTGGCACCGGGAACTCGGTGAACTCGCCATGAGCGTCCTCGGCGCCGGCGGCATGACCGCACCCGAGGCCCCCTACGAACTCGACGACTGGCAGCGGCTGTTCCTCTTCTCCCGCTCCGACACCATCTACGCCGGGTCGAACGAGATCCAGCGCAACATCATCGCCGAGCGCGTCCTCGGCCTGCCCAAGGAGATCCGCCCGTGACCCCGCAGCCGCCCTATGTACCGGGCCACTCCCTTCTGGACGGACGCACCGCGGTGATCACCGCAGCCGCGGGCGCCGGCATCGGCGGAGCGACCGCCCGCAAGTTCCTTGAGGAGGGCGCCCGGATCGTCATCGGCGACGCCCACGAACGCCGTCTGAAGGAGAGCGCCGCCGCCCTCGCCGAGGAGTTCGGCGCGGACAACGTCGCCGCGCTGCCCTGCGACGTCACCGACCAGCAGCAGGTCGACGCCCTGTTCGCGCTCGCCGCCGAACGCCACGGCGGTCTCGACATCGTGGTTAACAACGCCGGACTCGGCGGGACCGCCGACCTCGTCGACATGACCGACGAGCAGTGGGCGAAGGTACTGGACGTCACCCTGAACGGCACCTTCCGCTGCACCCGCACCGCCCTGCGTCACTTCAAGGAGAGCGGTGCCGGCGGCATCGTCGTCAACAACGCCTCCGTGATCGGCTGGCGCGCCCAGCGCGGCCAGGCCCATTACGCCGCCGCGAAGGCCGGCGTCATGGCCCTCACGCGCTGCGCCGCCCTGGAGTCGGCCGACTTCGGCGTACGCGTCAACGCCGTCGCCCCGAGCCTCGCCATGCACCCGCACCTGGTGAAGGTCACCACTCCGGAGCTCCTCGCCGAACTCACCGAACGCGAGGCCTTCGGCCGGTACGCGGAGCCCTGGGAGATCGCCAACGTCATCGTCTTCCTGGCGAGCGGCTACTCGTCGTACATGACGGGGGAGACCGTCTCCGTCAGCAGCCAGAGGGCGTGAAGGCGATCACCGGGACCGCGAACGCCGAACGGCGCGCCGAACTCCTGGCGACCGCCGCCGAGGTGTTCGCCGCCCACGGCTACAACGCCACCACCGTCCGTCGTATCGCGGACGAGGCGGGGATGCTCGCGGGCAGCCTCTACTACCACTTCGACTCCAAGGAGTCGATGCTCGACGAGATCCTCTCGGCCTTCCTGGACGAACTGTGGACCGGCTACGACACGGTCCTCGCCGCCGGACTGGGGCCGCGCGAGGCCATCGGGGCGCTCGTCACCCAGTCCTTCCGGCAGATCGACCGGCACGGCCCGGCGGTGGCCATCTACCAGCGGGAGTCCAGACACCTGTCCGCCCAGCCCCGCTTCGCCTATCTCGCCGACTCCCAGCTGAAGTTCGAGAACGCCTGGCTGCGCACGCTGGAGCGCGGAGTGGCCGAAGACGCCTTCCGCGGCGACCTGGACGTCCGGCTGGTCTACCGCTTCGTCCGCGACACCGTCTGGGTGGCCGCCTCCTGGTACCGCCCCGGCGGCACCCACAGCCCGGAGGAGATCGCCCGCCAGTACCTGTCGATGGTCCTCGCGGGCATCACCACCACGTCCTGATTTACCCTCACCTCTCTTACGAAGGAGCAGTCATGGCCGAGGCCTACATCGTCGAAGCGGTACGCACCCCGGTCGGCCGGCGCAAGGGCGGTCTCTCCGCCGTCCACCCCGCCGACCTCGGCGCCCATGTCATCAAGGCACTGGTCGAGCGCAGCGGGATCGACCCGGCCGCGGTGGAGGACGTCGTCTTCGGCTGCCTGGACACCGTCGGCCCCCAGGCCGGGGACATCGCCCGCACCGCCTGGCTCGCGGCGGGTCTCCCCGAGGAGGTGCCCGGCACCACCGTCGACCGGCAGTGCGGCTCCTCCCAGCAGGCCGTCCACTTCGCCGCCCAGGGAGTCATGTCCGGCACCCAGGACCTGGTCGTCGCGGGCGGCACCCAGAACATGTCGATGATCCCCATCGCCTACGCCAGCCGCCAGGCCGCCGAGCCCCTGGGTCTGACCGACGGCCCGTACGCCGGCTCCGAGGGCTGGCGCGCCCGCTACGGGGACGCGCCCGTCAACCAGTTCCACGGCGCCGAACTCATCGCGGAGAAGTGGGGCATCTCCCGCGAGGACATGGAGCGCTTCGCGCTCCGTTCGCACCAGCGGGCCGCCCGCGCCATCGACGAGGGCCGGTTCGCCCGGGAGACCGTGGCGTACGGCGACGTGACGGTGGACGAGGGGCCGCGCCGGGACACCTCTTTGGAGAAGATGGCCGGCCTCAAGCCCGTCGTCGAGGGCGGCCGGCTGACGGCCGGTGTCTCCTCGCAGGTCTCCGACGGCGCCTCGGCCCTGCTCATCGCCTCCGAGCGGGCCGTCGCCGAGCACGGCCTCACCCCGCGCGCCCGCATCCACCACCTCTCCGTACGCGGCGAGGACCCGATCCGGATGCTGTCGGCGCCCATTCCGGCGACGGCGTACGCGCTCAAGAAGGCCGGGATGTCCATCGGCGACATGGACCTCGTGGAGATCAACGAGGCGTTCGCACCGGTCGTCCTCGCCTGGCTGAAGGAGACCGGCGCCGACCCCGACCGGGTCAACGTCAACGGCGGCGCCATCGCGCTCGGCCACCCGCTGGGTGCCACCGGTGCCAAGCTGATGACGACCCTGCTGCACGAACTGGAGCGCACCGGCGGCCGCTACGGCCTGCAGACCATGTGCGAGGGCGGCGGCCAGGCCAACGTGACCGTCATCGAACGGCTCTGAGCGGCCGGGTCCGCACATGTCCCCCGGTGGCCCGTTGCGGGGCGGGACACCGGGACCGGACCGGAACCCTAGACATCAGACGTCTGATCTTAGGTAGAGTCTCCCCGGACCGTGAACCGAGGGGCGGGTGTCCCGCCTGCCCTGCCGGGCCCAACCGCACGGTACGGGAGACCCGACACCATGAACACAGCACTGCCCGCCGCTCTTGTGGGCGCGTATGCGGCCCTGCCCTCCCTGCCGGCCGACCAGGAACGCTTCTACGAAGGGCTCGCCGGCCGGGAGATCGCCGACGGGTTGGAGATCCCGTACCGCGACGGACTGGGTGAGGACGTTCCCTGGCTGGCCGCACAGATGCGCGGCCGCTTCACCCGTTCCGTGATCACGCTGATTCCCGGCACGATGGCGCGCGTGGGCGCCTCGGGCACCTTCGGGCTCGCCTCCGCGGACCCCGACGGCCGGCAGGCGGCGCTCGGCTTCCTCCAGGAGGCCCGCACCGCCGCCGAGGAGCTGAACCAGCTCACCGGCGAGCAGTCGGTGTCCGTCCTCCACATCCACACCGCGCCCTCGACGACCGCGGTGGCGGAGATGTTCGCCCGTTCCCTCGACGAGATCACGGCGAGCGAACCCGCGGCGGGCGCCTGGTCCACCCGGCTCGTCCTGGAGCACTGCGACGCCTACGCGCCCGGCGTCCTGGGGGAGAAGCGGTTCCTGCCGCTGGAGGCCGAGATCGCCCTCGCGCGCGCGGGCCGGATCGGGATCGCCGTCAACTGGGGCCGTTCGGCGATCGAGGCACAGGACCCCGGCCGGCCGCTCGCCCAGATCACCCGTCTCGCCGCCGAAGGACTGCTGGAGGGCGTCATGTTCTCCGGTGCCGGACCGGCCGCGAACGCGTACGGCGGGCCGTGGGCGGACGCCCATCTGCCCCTCACCGAGGACGAGCCCACGTCCCTCATGGACGCGGACGAGGTGCGCCGTTGCCTCCGCGCCGCGGAAGGCGCGCTCTCCTACGCGGGCGCGAAGATCCAGGTTCCCGGCGATGCCACGGTCGACGCGAGGCTCGCGATGGTGGACCGCGTCATGAGGCTCCTGCCCGCACGCGGGACCGCTCCGGCCGGTGGGTGCCCCTGAGCGGGCAACGGGAACGACCACCGCGCCGGGCCGGAACCACCAAGTCCCGGCCCGGCGCGGTGGTCGTTCCCGTTGCCGCCGTACGGCCGTTCGTCAGTGCTGCTGATGGCCCTTGCGCCCGGACGCCTTGACCGTCCAGGTCAGCTTCTCGGTGGCCTCGGCGCGGACCTCGGGGTCGCGGACCGACGCGGTCCGGTCCACGGACATGACCGTGACCGTGTGCGTCCTGCCGTCCGCGGGGACACCCAGCGCGGCGGGGACGACGGCGGAGAGGCCCTGCGCCCGCTTCACGGGGCGGCCGTCCACGTACCAGCGCAGCTCCGGCGCGGCGAGACCTTTGAGCTCCGCCCGGGAGACCTTGATCCGGGTGGTCCGCGGGATCGCGGAGTCCGTGGCGACCACGCTGCTCAGGGCGTTGGCCTCGCGGTAGAAGCCGGCGATCATGGCCTCGCGTCCGGGAAGGTTGAACTCACTGATGTTCAGGGCCCGCATGAGGGAGTTGGCGGTCGGGCGGTAGATCCCGAAGGGGTAGTAGCTGCTGCCCTCGTACGTGCCGACGGTGCCGCCCGTGGGGTCGGTCTCGCCGAGCCAGCGGTACCACTTGGTCCGGTTGGCGGCCATCTGCTCCGCGGTGAAGGTGCTGGAGTTGATGTCGGGGAGTTCGCCGCCCGTCCACGTGCCGTAACCGTCGTACGTGTACTCGTCCGCCAGGAGTCCCACCGAGTGGGCGATCTCGTGGGCGGCGATCATGCTCGACTGCACGTTGTCGGAGGAGAGCGTGGAGACGCCGTCGAACGGGTAGCCCTCCGCCTCCAGGCCGGAGTAGCCGGCGCCGCCGTACTTGGTGGAGTTGGAGATGACGATGACCAGGTCGGCCTCGGGGGCCTTCGCGGCGTAGGAGGCGACCTTGTCGATGTCGGCGCAGATCAGCCGCTCGGTCTCCGAGCACCAGAAGTAGCTGCCGAGCGCGGTGTCCTTGGCGACGTCGGCGGTGGGGTCGCCGGTGATGCCGGACTCGGCCGACACCGCGTCGACGGTCCACACGTTCATCAGGCCCTGATAGCTGGAGTAGGGCTCGATGTCCGTGATGGCCGCCCACTTCGTGGCCGCCGCGGCATGGAAGGCCTCCTGCTGGTCGGCGGTGTAGCCGTCGCCTACGATCACCACGTCGAGCCGGTCGGCCGAGGAGCCGGTCACCGACAGCTTCCCCACCTCCCCGTCGGTCGTCTCCGCGGCGGGGGCCACGCTCCGGGCGGCCGGACGACCGCTCACCGTATCCGTGTTGACCGGGACCTCGGTCCGGCGGCCCTCGCCACCGGGCTCAGGGAAGTACTCGACGGAGACACGGGGCTTATGGGCGGGCTCCGGGTCCAGGGCGGCCGCGGGGGTGGCGAGGGCGGCGCCGATGATCGCCGTGAACGCGACGCCCACGGATATGGCGGTAGATCTGTTCGTGCGCATGCCGATCCTCACTCCGGTGTCCGGATCGTCGGCGGCCGACGTCCTCCAACACCCGGGCTGAATTAAGTCGTTGTTTCAGTCGGTTTGAGTTGCGGTTTAACTTAGGCTTCGGCAGGGAGGCGCACAACGGGTGCGAGGGCGGGAATGATGTTGCTTTTGGATAACTGGGCTCTTCGCCAACGGGAGAATCCGGGCATGGGCACAGGAAGAAGGACGGTCATGGCGCACACCAGCACGGCGACGGCGGACGGCGGCGAGGCGCCCGGGCGGCCCGGCCCGGCACAGGGAGAGGCGCCGGACGCACCGGCCGCGATCGGCCGCCGCGTGAAACGGCTCCGCAAGGAGCGCGGACTGACCCAGCGACAGCTCGCCGAACCCGCGTACACCGCCGCGTACGTCTCCACCCTGGAAGCCGGCAAGGTGCGGCCCTCCGAAGCGGGCCTCCGTCACCTGGCCGAGCGGCTCGGCGTCGCCCACGAGGAACTCGCCACGGGCCGGCCCACCCATATCGCCACGGCTCTGCGGATGGGGCTGGCCGATGCCCAGCGGACACTGGCCGTAGAGGACGCCGCCGACGCGCGGACCGCCTACGAGCAGATCCTCGGCCGCGCCGAGGAGTACGGGCTCACCCAGGAAAGCGCGGCGGCGCTCGTGGGCCTCGGGGAGTGCGCGTTGGAGACGGGCGAACTGACCGAGGCCCGGGCCCGGTTCGAGGCGGCCGAGCACGCACTGGCCGACGATCCGCTGCCCGCCCGGGCGCGGGCGGTCCGCGGCAGGGCGGTCGCCCACTATCTGGCCGGTGAGCTGCGCTACGCGTGCTACCTGCTGGAAAGCGCCATCGACGGACTGAACACGTCCGGGCTGCACGACCCCGGCGCGTTGCTCCAGCTCTACACCGCCTCGATCGCCCCGTACATGGACATGGGCGCCCACGCCCGTGCCGCGCAGGCGGCCGAACTCGCCCTCGCCCTGGTACCCCAGGTGTCCGACCCCGCCCTGGTCGCCACCATGCACCGCACGGTGGCGCGCACGCTGCTGGCCGAGGGCAGGGTCGACGCCGCACAGGCGTCGCTGGCACGGGCCACCGAGCTCTACGAGCAGCTCCAGATCCGTACCGAACTCGCTCACTGCCACTGGATGCGGGGCTACGTCTGTGCCCAGCACGACGACCTCGCACAGGCGGAGACGGAACTGCGCATCGCGCACTCGATGCTGGTGTCCAAGCGGGCCGCGCTGTACGTCTCGCAGGTGGAGGTCGAACTCGCCGACGTCCTGCGAAGGGGCGGGAAGTCGGCGCAGGCCGCGGAACTTCTGGAAAGCCTGCTGGCCGGACTCAAGCCCGGCCGCGGCGCGCTGCACGCCGGCGGCGCCCACCGCCTGCTCGGGCTGATCGCCGAGGAGGCAGGTGACGCCGAGGCGGCCGAACTGCACTACGCGACCGCGCTCTCCCTGCTCGAACAGACGGGAGCCGCCGGGGACCTCGCCGACATCTGCCGGCTGCTGGGAGACCTGCTGCGCAGCGAGGGCCGGACGGAAGCGGCGCTGAACGCCTACCGGACCGGTCTCGGACACCGCGCCGAACCGGGTACCACCACCCTCGGCCCCGCCCCCGCCCGGCCGCCGTTCGGCCACTGGGCCTGACAGTGCGGCCGGGCCGTGCCGACCGTCCCCCGAACGACGACATTTGTACAAGACCCATCGCGGACAGCCCCGGCATCATCCCGGCATGAGTGAATTCGACGCCGTTCCTTCGCACGGCATGCACGTGGTCCACGACGGCCCGGGGGAGGGGCCGCCGCTGTTGCTCATCCATGGATCGGGGGCCTCGGGAGGTACCTGGAGCCCGATGGTCCGGACGCTCGCAGCCCGCCACCATGTCATCCGGATCGATCTCCCCGGCTGCGGCCAGTCCCCGCCCGCGGCGTCGTACGACGTGCCCGTGCAGGCGGGCCAGGTGGCGGCGCTGCTCGACGATCTCGGCCTTGGCCAGGTCGCCGTGGCAGGGCACTCCAGTGGCGGCTACGTCGCCACCGCGCTCGCGGAAGCGCGTCCGGACCTGGTGAGCTCCCTCGCGCTGATCAGTACCGGGCCGGGTCTCGACGCGCTCCTTCCGCAGCCGGCCATCCTCCGCCTCCTGCTGGGCCCGCCCTTCGGCCCGCTCCTCTGGGCGCTCCGTTCGGACGCGGCGATCCGCAGCGGTATCAGGGCGACGACCGTGCGGCAGGCGGACATCCCGGACGACCTCGTCGCCGGTGTACGGGGCACCACGTACCGCACGTTCCGGGCGGTGTCCCGGTGCAACATCGCCTACGTCGACGAGCGGAACATGCCCGAGCGGCTCGCCTCCCTGAAGGTTCCGCTGCTGGTGGTCTTCGGCGATGCGGACCCGCGCTGGGAGCCGTCGTCGGCGCACCGGTACGAGGCGGTGCCGGGCAGCAGGGTCGAGCTGCTGCCCGGCATCGGGCACATACCGCTGCTCGAAGCGCCGGAGGCGACCAGCGATCTGCTCCTGCGCTTCGCGGAGAGTCCCTAGGACGGCAGGCGCGTCACCCCGGCCCGGGCAGCGCCTTCAGCGTCGCCCGTGCCTCGTCCATGATCCGCTCGACCAGCTCCGAACAGGACGGCAGGTCCTCGATCAGGCCCGCCACCTGTCCCGAGGCCATCACCCCGATGTCCGTACGCCCCTCGACCAGTGAGGCCTTCAGCAGCATCGGGGTGTTGGCGGCCAGCAGCACCTGGCTCCAGGTCAGTTCCTTGCCGTGTTTCATCGCCATCCCGTCGCGGACCAGCTGGGGCCAGCTCGCACCGGACTCCTTGCGGAAGGCCGAGGCGTGCCACAGTGCCCGCAGCAGTGAGGTGGCGCGGCCGGAACGCTCCAGGGAGTCGACCATGGCGGTACGGAGCATCCGGTGCGGCAGGCCGTCCACCTGTGTGGTGACCGTGACGTCCTTCACGGTGGCGGCCAGGTACTTCGCCTTCACCGCGTCCGGGACGGTGCTGTCGGAGGTGAGCAGGAAGCGGGTGCCCATGCCGATCCCGGCCGCGCCGTAGGCCAGCGCGGCGACCAGGCCGCGGCCGTCGTGGAAGCCGCCTGCCGCGATCACGGGGATGCCGACGGCGTCCACCACCTGGGGGAGCAGCACGGTGGTGGCCACCTCGCCCGTGTGGCCGCCGCCCTCACCGCCCTGCACCATCACCGCGTCGGCCCCCCACGCGGCGACCTTCTCCGCGTGCCGGCGGGCACCGATGGACGGGATGACGACGACGCCGGCGTCCTTGAGCCGGGCGATCAGGTCCTTGGACGGGGCGAGCGCGAAGGACGCCACCCGGACCCCCTCGTCGATGATGATCCGGACCCGCTCGCCCGCGTCGCCCGCATCCGCCCGCAGATTGACGCCGAACGGCGCGTCCGTACGGGACTTGACCTCGCGGACCGCCGCGCGGAGCTGCTCGACGGTCATCGTCGCGGAGGCCAGGATGCCGAGCGCCCCCGCGTTCGCCGAGGCCGACACCAGCCGGGGACCGGCCACCCATCCCATCCCGGTCTGCACGATCGGGTACCGCGCCCCGGTCAGCTCGGTGAGCGCGGTGGGAAACGGCACGGGCCCGCTCACGCCGGGACCTCGCGCTCGCGCAGCCCCTCGGGGTCGATGACCTCACGGATCAGCCGGAGTTCGGCCGCCGTGGGCTCCCGTGTGAACGGGACCTCGTCGGGGACCGTGAGGGCGAACCCGGTGGCCCCGGTGACCTGTTCGAGGCTCACGCCGGGGTGCAGGGAACGCAGCCGCATCGTCCGGTCGGGGGTCTCGAAGTCGAAGACGCCCAGATTGCTGACGACTTCGGGGATGCGGTGGAAGCGTGTCGCGGAGGGTCCGGCCGCGGCCGCGCGGTCGTAGCCGACTCCGCTGACCATGTCGACGTGCTCCACGAACACCCGCGCCGAGTGCTTGGGCACCCAGTAACTCGTCGGGTTGTTGAGGGTGTTGACGGGAGCACCGCGCACCCCGAGCAGCTGGCGCGCGGGCCTGGCCCAGTCGCCGATGCAGGAGATGTTCTGGTTGCCGTGCCGGTCGATCTGACTGGCGCCCATCATCACGTGCCGGCGGCCCGTGGCGGTCAGTGTCAGGTGCTGGCGGAATGGCAGCCAGCCTTCGACGTTCCCGGCCTTCGCCCCCACCGCGGGCGTGTCGGCGATGAGCAGTGCCTCCCCGTCCGTGAGCAGCAGTTCGGGGGAGAAGGTCAGCCGCGCCAGACGTGCACCGATGGCCGGGACGGTGCCCATGGGGCTGGCGAGGACCTCGCCCGCGTCCCGCCAGGCCTCCGCGCAGGCCACCACGCAGTACTCGGCGCGGCTCGGCGCCTGGATGCCGGTGGTCTCGGTGCCGCTCATGCTTCCTCCTGGTGGAACGCGGTGACGGCGGCCTGGTAGGCGGCTTCGTCCCCGGACAGGAACCGTTCGACGAAGGCGGGCCAGGCCTCGGGGTCGCGGGCGGCCTTGACGTAGGCGCGCTGGAAGGCCTCGTCCCGGTCGTGGTCGGGCACACAGGAAGTGAAGTGCGCGCCGTTCGGCGTCTCGACGACCCCGTCCACGAACATCCGCTTGATCAGCAGCGTCTGCGGCCCGTGCTCCTTCAGCAGGTCCGCCGTCTCCACGATCTGCTCGCAGGAGACGAAACCCTGGTCGGCCGCCTCGCAGAACAGGTCGTCGAAGTACGGGTCGGGGCCCAGGTACTGCCCGTTGCCCTGCACGTCGGAGCGGTTGAGGTGGACCAGGGCCGCGTCCAGCCGGAGCGCCGGGGCCGCGACCAGCTTCTCGCCGTCCTCGTACGGTGAGGTGACCGTACGCAGGGCGGGGTTGACCTCCATCAGGTCCGAGCCCATCCCGGCGCGCACCGGCATGAACGGCAGCCGCTGCGCGCCCGCCGTCAGGCTCCACATCATCATCGCCTCGTCCATCTCGACCATCTCGAAGGCGCCGCGCTGCCGGGCCGCGGTGAAGTGCGGCTCCAGCGGTATCGAGTCGAGCGTCCCGAAGGCCGCGACCAGTTTGCGGATCTTCCCCGCCGCCGCGAGCAGACCCACGTCCGGTCCGCCGTACGACACCACGGTCAGGTCGGTGACGTCCGAGCGCAGCAGCGCCCGCACCAGAGCCATCGGCTTGCGGCGCGACCCCCAGCCGCCGATGCCGATCGTCATCCCGCTCTCCAGCCGGCCGACGACATCGTCGGCCGTCATCGTCTTGTCCTGTGTCACGTCTGCTGCTCCTTGTCCGTGCCGAAGGTGTCGCGCACACGGTCGGCGACGCCACTGAGGTTGGCCTCGAAGGTGAAGCCCTGCTCGAAGCGGTAACTGCGGCGTACGTCGACGGGGTCGATGCCGTTGATGGCGGCCTTGGCCAGCCGGATCAGATAGCCGTCCTTGGCGGCGATCTCCCCGGCCAGTTCGAGGGCGGCCCCGGCGAGCCGCTCGCGCGGCACGACACTGAACACCGAGCCGTGCCGGTGCAGTTCCTCCGCGGTCACGGTGCGCGAGGTGTAGTAGAGGGTCCGCATCAGGTGCTGCGGGACCAGCCGGGCCAGGTGTGTGGCGGCGCCGAGCGCTCCGCGGTCCAGCTCGGGCAGACCGAAGGTCGCGTCCTCGGCGGCCACGATCACGTCCGCGTTGCCCACCAGGCCGATGCCGCCGCCCAGGCAGAAGCCCTGCACGGCGGCGACCACCGGGACCTCGCACTCGTAGACGGCCGCGAACGCCTCGAAGCAGCCCCGGTTGGCGCCGATCAGCGCCTCGGGTCCGGTCGCGCGCTGCATCTCCTTGATGTCCACGCCCGCGTTGAAACCGCGTCCCTCGGCGGCGAGTACGACGCAGCGGATGCCCGGGTCTGCCCCGGCGGCCCGGACCGCCGCGGCCAGGTCGTACCAGCCCTGTACGGGCAGGGCGTTGACCGGAGGGAAGTCCACGGTGACGAGGGCGACGCCCTCGCGTGGGACGGAGGTGGAGACACCCATGAGCAGATCAGCTACCTTTCCACCAAACGTTTGTTAGGCCCAAAAGGTAGCAGCGATACGAACGCCGCGGGAGGGTGTCATGCCACTCAGTGGTACCGGCACCCCGTTCCCCCGCACCGGACGTCGCTCGTTGCCCGGCGCCCATCGAAAGGACACTCGTCATGACCTCACCGACCGCCCTGTGTGCCGGACGCGTCGCCGTCGTCACCGGCGCCGGCCGTGGACTCGGCCGTGCCCATGCCCTGGCTCTCGCCGCCGAGGGGGCGAAAGTCGTCGTCAACGACCTGGGGGTGGGCCTCGACGGCTCCGGTTCGGGCACCGGCCCCGCCCAGCAGGTCGTGAAGGAGATCCGCGCCGCCGGAGGCGAGGCGGTCGCCCACGACGGTGACATCGCCACCTCCGAGGGCGCCGCCTCCCTCGTCGCCACCGCGCTCGACTCCTTCGGCCGCCTCGACACGCTCGTCAACAACGCCGGGTTCCTCCGCGACCGGATGCTGGTCAACCTGGACGAGGACGACTGGGACGCCGTGATGCGCGTCCACCTCAAGGGGCACTTCCTGCCGCTCAAGCACGCGGCGGCGCACTGGCGCGCCGAGACCAAGGCAGGCCGTGCGCCGGCCGCCCGGGTCGTCAACACCAGTTCCGGGGCCGGGCTGCTGGGCAGCGTCGGCCAGGGCAACTACGCGGCCGCCAAGGCGGGCATCGTGGGACTGACCCTGGTCGCCGCCGCCGAGATGGGCCGCTACGGGGTCCAGGTCAACGCGATCGCCCCGGCCGCCCGGACCCGGATGACCGAGGCGACGTTCGCCGAGACGATGGCCGCCCCCGGCGAGGGGGCCTTCGACGCGATGGCCCCGGAGAACGTCTCACCGCTCGTCGTCTGGCTGGGCTCCGCCGCGTCCGCCGGGGTGAGCGGCCGCGTCTTCGAGACCGAGGCCGGCCGGATCACCGTGATGGAGGGCTGGCGGCCAGGCCCCACCGCCGACAAGGGCGCCCGCTGGACCCCGGCCGAGGCCGGAGAGGCGGTGACCGGCCTGCTGGCCGCGGCCGAGACCCCGCAACCGGTGTACGGCGCCTCCTGACATGGCGCGGCACGGGGTGGCGGCCGACCGGCCACCACCCCGTGCGGGCACGGGAGTTCAGGCGGTGGCCGGCTCGCCCCGCGCCCCGGCGACCAGCAGCGCGGGGGACTCCGTGCGGCCGTCCAGGATGCGATTGGTCCGGGTCACGACCTGCCACCCCTGCGGCGTGCGGCGCAGCCGCCAGTGGTTGGCCGTCGCCCGGCGCACCACGTACCGGCCCGACTCGTGCACCACCATCAGCGAATGGCACACCGCGACGGCCTCGTCGCCGTCCACCGTGATGTGGGGCGGGCCCACGACATGGGCGCAGCCCTGCCGGATCCAGCCCTGGTGCGCGGGGGAGCGGACCATCTCAACGATCCGCTCCCGGCCCGCGAGGAAGATCTCGTCGATGTCGTACACCCCGTCCGGCGCCCACAGCGCCGCGACGCCGTCCGCGTCGCCCCCGTCCACCAGCGGCCCGTACGAGGCCATCGTGCGGGCGATGTCACGCTCGTCCTCCAGCGCCCCGAGCCGTGCCTCGAGCGCGGCGATCCGGTCCTCGCTCATACCCGCGCCTCCGTGCCCGTCGTGAGACCCGCAAGGGCGGCGAGAGCCTCCAGCTGCTCGACGTAGTGGCCCGTCCCCGTGGCGCTCAGCGACACGCTGACCAGGGTGGCCCCGGCCGCGGACACCTTCCGCAACGCCTCGGACGCGCCGTCCGGATCGCCCGACGGATCGAGCGGGCGGCCCGCGCTCAGCACCACCTCGAAGCCGTCGGGCAGCGAGGCCGCCCCGACCATCTCGCCCAGCCGGTCGAGCGGCAGCCCGAACGGCACCCAGCCGTCCCCGTACGCCACCGCCCGGCGCAGCGAACGCGGGGTGCGGCCACCGATCCACAACGGCACGCGATCCTGCACCGCGTGCGGTTCCACCACGAGCCCCTCGTAGGCGAAGTGCTCGCCGTGGTAAGCGGGTTCGCGCCGGGACAGGGATGCCCGCAGCGCCGCGAGGGCGTCGTCGGCGATCGCTCCCCGGCCCTCGAAGGCGGCCCCGAGCAGCTGGAACTCCTCCTCCAGACTGCCCACACCGAGCCCCAGGACGACCCGCCCACCGCAGACGCGGTCCAGCGTGCCGTAGCGCTTCGCGATCTCCAGCGGATGGTGGTACCCGAGCACCAGGACCTGTGTGGCGAACCGGATCCGGTCGGTCCGGGCCGCGAGATACCCGAAGACGGACAGCGGATCCCAGTACGTGCCGCCGCGCTTTCCGGCGATGTCCACGGGCACCGCCACATGCTCCGAACAGGTCAGATGGTCGAAGCCGAGCCGGTCCGCCGCCTCGGCGACCGTCCCCAGGTCCTCGATGCCGGCAGCGCGCTCCCAGGGGGAATGGACGCCGGGGACGGCCGTGACGACGGGACTGTTGATGCCGAGCCGCATGGGGGCACCTCTCTCGGGGCGGAACGGGATGGAGCGGGAGCGTCCATCCAAGTCCCACGCCCCGGCCCGCGCAGGCCCCGTCCCGGTGGGCGGAAAGTCCACCTGGCCACCGGCTGCGGCCGGGTCCCACTCAACGGAACGACGCCCACCCGGCCGGTGCGGCACACGGGAACATCGGCGGCCGGCGGAAGGACGTCAGTACCGTGCCCCGAACGAACTGCGAGAGAACCCCCGCGCATCCCACCTCGGCCAAGCAGCGTCAGCGCTACGCCCGCATCCTGCGGGCCGCGGCGCACCTCGGAGCCGTGCACGGACTCGAAGGCGTGCAGATGCACGACGTGGCCCGGCGCTCCGGCGTCGCGATCGCCACCCTGTACCGCTACTTCCCGTCCAAGACCCATCTGTTCGCCGCCGTCCTCCACGACCAGGTGGGCCGCCTCGACGCCGGGACTCCGCCACCACGGCCGGGCACCGGCCCGGTGGAAGCGGTGAGCGAACTGCTCACCGGGGCGAGCCGGCAGCTCTTCGAACAGCCGCTGCTGGCGCTGGCGATGCTCCAGTCCAACAACGTCTCCCACGTCGGCGAGGGCAGCCCGGTCCGCCGCACGGACGAGATCCTCGTGGACCTGGTCCTGCGCACCGCCGGGGTGGCCGATCCCGGTGAGCAGGACCGGCGCGTGGTCCGCATCCTGGAGCAGGCCTGGTACGGACTGCTCACCACCGTCCTGTACGAGCGTTCCTCGGCCGAGGCGGCGCAGGACGGCATCCGGCTGGCCTGCCGGCTCCTCCTGGGCCCGGTCCTCGCCGAACGGCGCCCCTGACACCGCGCCAGGCGTCCGGTCAGCGGGACGCCGGGCGCTCATGGCGGGCCGGAGCTCCTACGGTGCGCGGGAGGCCGGTTTCCGCGGGTGCCGGGGCGACCGGCCCTCATGTGCCAGCAGCACCGACCCACCCGAGGAGTACTCATGCCGCGCAACGTCGTCGTCACCGGATCCGGTTCCGGGATCGGTGCCGCTCTCACCACCTTGTTCCGGGACCAGGGGGACCGCGTGATCGGCGTGGACCTCCGGGGCGGCGAGATCGACGCCGACCTGTCCACGCCCGGAGGCCGCGCCGCAGCCGCGGAGGCCGTCGTCGAGGCGGCCGGCGGTGTGGTGGACGCGGTCGTCACGTGCGCCGGCACCTCCGTGCCGGGGACCGCGATGGTCACCGTCAACTACTTCGGCACCACCGAGTTCCTGACAGCGCTGCGACCGGCCCTCGCCGCGGCCGAGCGGCCCCGGGTCGTGGCCATCGGCTCGATCTCCGGCACCCAGCCCCACGACCCGGAGGTCGTCGCCGCCTGCCTCGCCGGCGACGAGACCAAGGCCCTGGAGCACGCGGAGCGGGCCGTGGCCGACGGCCGCGCACGGCAGTTGTATCCCTCGTCCAAGGCGGCGCTCGCGCAGTGGGCGCGGCGCACCGCCGTCGCCGAGGGCTGGGCGGACGCGGGGATCCCCGTGAACGTCGTCGCCCCCGGTGTCGTCCTGACCCCGATGAGCGCGGGGCTCTTCGACGACCCGGAGATGAAGAAGGTCATGGACGCGGCGGTGCCCATGCCGCTCAACGGCTACCTGCAGCCGGAGGACGTCGCGCGGGCCGTGCTCTCCTTGGCCTCCGAGGGAAACAGCCACATCACCGGGCAGGTGGTGTACGTCGACGGAGGAGCCGAGGCGACCCTGCGCGGGCCCGCCGACTTCTGACCGGTCCCCGCCCGGCCCCTGCCCGAGTTCTGATGCCCGATTCCTGAGCAGCGCGCAGAGTGCCCCGGCCGCGTCACGCGGCCGGGGCACTGTCGCCTCCCGCTGAGGGCGTCAGACGCGCACCTGGTTCCGGATCACCTTGCCGGTGGCGTTGCGCGGCAGTTCCTCGTGCGTCAGCCGCCACTGCTTGGGGACCTTGAAATAGGCCAGCGCGTCCGCCGCGTACTCCCGCAGCGACTCCTCGGTGACCGTCGAGCCCGCCACGAGCACCACGACCGCGGCGACCTCCTGACCGAGGTCCGGATGCGGCACCCCCATCACCAGGCACTCACGGACGTCGGGGTGCTCGACGAGAACCGTCTCGATCTCCGCCGGGTAGACGTTCTCGCCACCGCGGATGATCAGGTCCGAACGGCGGCTGCTGAGGAACAGCCGGCCCTCGCGCAGTTCCCCCAGGTCCCCGGTGCGCAGCCAGCGGTCCGGACCGATGGCGCCGGCGGTGGCCTCCGGGTCGCGCCAGTAGCCCAGCATGTTGAACTGGCTGCGGACCCAGACCTCGCCCTCCTGGCCCTCGCCCAGCACCTCGCCGGCGGGGTCGCGGATCTCCAGCCGCACACCGGTGACCGGCCGGCCGAGCGTCCCGGGTGCCGCCGCCAGCTCCTGCGCGCTCGCCGCGGCGACGCCGGTGCAGGTCTCCGTCAGGCCGTAGCTGTCCACCAGCGAGTCCTTCGCGAACGGCAGGCCCTGGCGCAGCCGCTCCTTGAACGCGGTCGACGACGGCGCGGAGGCCAGCGAGAACGACGTCAGCGAGGACGTGTCGTACCGGTCGGCCCCGCCGTGTTCGAGCATCCGGTGGGCCATGGTCGGCACCGCGCCCCAGTTGGTGACCCGTTCCCGCTCGACCATGCCCAGGACGGCGTCCACCTTGAACGAGCCCTGGTGCAGGGCGATCCGGCTGCCGGTGGCGAGCCGCGGCACGGCCAGATTGTGCAGGCTCGCGATGTGGAACAGCGGCAGCGTGAGCAGATAGACGCGGTCCTGCGACGCCACGGGATCGCCGAACTCCTCGAACAGGGCGTCGTTCAGACGGTGGTACTCGACGACGGCCAGCAGGTTGCGGTGGGTGTGCACGGCCCCCTTGGGCCGGCCAGAGGTGCCCGAGGTGTAGAGGATGACGGCGGGGTCGTCCTCCGCGACGTCGGCGGAGGGCAGCGGCGCGTCGGGGTACGACGCGACGAAGCGGCTGATGTCGTTCTCCACGGACAGCACCGGCACCGCGCAGCCGGCCAGCTTCGCCGACTGTCTGGCGTCGGCCACCACCAGCGCCGGTTCCGCGTTCTCGATGCCGTGTGCCATCTCCCGCGCCGACCACCAGGCGTTGAACCCGACCGCCACCGCGCCGACCGACACGGTGGCCCAGAACGTCAGGATCCACTCGGGGGAGTTGGCGGCGGCGATCGCCACTCGGTCGCCCCTGGCGATGCCGTACTCCTCCCGCAGCACCTTGGCCAGCGACGCGACCTGGGCGGCGTGCTCGGCGAAGGTGATCCGCCGGTCCGCGGTGACGATGTACTCACGGCCGGCATGGGCGACGGACGCGTGCAACACCTCGTGCAGAGCCCGCTGCCGGTGGGTGAACACCGGCAGACGGGTCCCCAGCACTTCGGCGTCGGACAGCTCGAAACGGCCGCCCGGGCAGGTGAGCCGGCCGATGATCTCGGCCGCTCCGGCGGGAGCGGCCGAGCGGTGATCCGTATCGCTGGACATCAGGTGACTCCTGGTACGTCTCGAACTCCACTGGGATCGCGGTCGAGGCCAATGTCAGCAGTGCCGGGCCCTCTCCTCATGGCTGATTCCGGTCACTGGGACACCGTTTCACGCCGACGACCGGCCGACAACGACGGCGACGAGCGGTCAACGGGGGCATCACAGGGTTCCCGGTGAGTGGGATGGGTCACGTCGGCCGGATTTCGACGGCCGTAGCGTCCCCCCACCTGCTCCGGCCCCGGGCCTTCCCGCCCCGGTGCCACCTGCCTTCAGGCACCCGTTTTTCCCACCTTCCGGCACCGGTCCGACCGGCCCGGGCACATGGAGGAAGAAATGAAGCGAGCACCACGGCCGCGAGTCCACCTCGCCGCCACCCTGGCCGTCGCGGCGATGCTCACCTCCGCGTGCGTCTCGTCCGACGCCGGGGAATCCGACGGCGCCAAGACGCAGAAGACCGAACGCGGCCGCTACACCTTCGGGCTCATCGGCGACCAGCCGGACGCCGGCACCCCCGTCGACGGCGGCACCCTGCGCATCGCCGACTACGGCGAGGCGCGCAGCCTCAGCCCCGCCGTCACCTATGCCACCGGATCCTCCGGCGGCTCCGCGCTCGCGGCCGTGTACGACGTGCTGATGCGGTACGACACCGCCGCCAAGAAGTACGAACCCCAGCTCGCCAAGTCCCTGCGGAGCAGCGACGACAAGAAGACGTGGACGCTGAAGCTCCGCGACGGGGTGAAGTTCTCCGACGGCACCCCGCTCGACGCCGCGGCCGTGACCGCCTCCCTCGCCTGGTACCAGAAGAACAAGGGCGCCGACACCTCGATGCTCGCCCCGAACCTGGTCAGGACCGAGGCGACCGACGACTCCACGGTCGTCTTCACCCTCCGCAGCTCCTGGGCGACGTTCCCCGCGATGCTCGCCCAGGCGCCCGGCATGATCGTGGCCCCCGCCGCGTACGCGGGGAAGACGTTCAAGCCCATCGGGGCCGGACCCTTCGTCCTGGGCACGTACGCCCCCCAGGAGGAGATGGTCCTCAACGCCAACACGAAGTACTTCAAGGGCAAGCCCCACCTCGACGCCCTCCGCTTCACCTGGCCGCAGTCCGACCGCGCGAAGCTGGAGGCGCTCGACGACGGCACCGTGGACGTGGCGCACATGCGCGGCCCCGACGTCGTCGACGACGCCGTCAAGGCGGGCCACTTCGGGGAGCTGACCCTCACCGGTCTCGGCAACGTGATCACGGTCAACACCCGCAAGGGCCGGCCCGGTGCCGACCTGCGCGTCCGCCGGGCGATGGCCCTGGCCCTCGACCCCGAGCTCGACACCGAACGCGCCTACGACGGCAAGGGCCTGCCCGGCAAGGAGATCTTCCCGCCGGAATCGCGCCTGCACTCCGAGGTGAAACCCCTGGGCGTCGACCTCGACCAGGCGAAGAAACTGCTCGACGAGGCCAAGAAGGACGGCTACGACGGCAAGATCACCTACATGGACGGCAGTGACCCCGTCGCCAGGGCCAAGGGCGTGGTCATCAAGGCCATGCTGGAACGCGTCGGATTCACCGTGCGGCTCGACCTGGTCTCCTCCATCGCCGACCGGGTGGCCAAGACCTACGTGGAGCACGACTTCGACATCAGCCGCAGCGCCGCCAGCATCTCCGAGAACGACCCCTACCACCGGCTGCAGAGCGTCCTGAACTCCACGAGCTACGGCAATCCCGGCGGCTACGCCAACCCGAAGATGGACGCCCTGCTGGCCCAGCTCCACCGTGCGGACGGCGACGCCGAGATCCAGAAGGTCCTCGACCGGATCCAGACCCTGTTCAACGAGGACGTCCCCATGATCAACCTCGGTGCCAGCGCCGCACTCACCGCCTGGGGCAAGAACGTGCACGGTCTCGTCCCCACCGACGAGTCCATGACGCTCTTCGGCGAGGCGTGGATCAGCAAGTGACCGCCGGCGGCCCGGCCTGCCCGGACGGTTACGGAGAAGCCACCGCGGACCGGGCCGCTCACGCCGGCCGGACCGTTCCCGCTCACCGGGACTCCGCCCTGGGCCGGCCGGCCGGCCCGCCCGTAGCCTCACCGCACCGTGGTGCGCATCCCGTAGTCCCGTGTGCCGCCACCGGGCAGATCTGGAGGAACCCATGAGTTTCGCTGCGCTGCGCCGACCGGCCCTCAAAGTCCTGGAACTGGTGGGCGTGCTCCTCATCGCGAGCATGGGGGTCTTCTCCCTGGTGGTTCTGCTGCCCGGCGACCCCGCCGTCGACATCCTCGGCGGCGGCCGGTCGCCCGCCGAGTACGCCGAGCTCCGCACGGAACTGGGCCTCGACCAGTCGCTGGTCACGCGCTACCTCGACTGGCTGGGCGGTGTCCTGACCGGTGACCTGGGCCAGTCCGTCGTACCGCCGCAGAGCGAGGTCACCGACCGCGTCATGTCCGCACTGCCCGTCAGCTTCGAGATCGCCGCCCTCGGGCTGCTCATCGCCCTGCTGATCGCGGTGCCGCTGGCCATGTGGTCGGCGTACCGCGAGAATTCGGCCGCCGACCGGATCATCGGCGCCGGCACCTTCGGGGTGCTCTCCGTGCCCAGCTTCCTCGCCGGGCTGCTGCTGATCATGCTCCTGGTCAACTCGGCGGACTGGTTCCCGCGTTCCGAATGGATCCGGCTCGGCGACGGTGACCTGCTGGGCAATCTGCACCACGCCTTCCTGCCGGCGCTGACCGTGGCGCTGGCCGAACTCGCCATGTTCACCCGGGTGTTGCGCGGCGACCTCATCGTGACCCTGCGGGAGGACTACATCCTCGCCGCCCGCGCCAAGGGCATGAACCCGCTGCGCATCCTGTTCACCGACGCCCTGCGCCCCTCCTCCTTCTCCCTGGTCACCCTGCTCGGCCTCAGCCTCGGCCGGCTCATCGGCAGCACCGTCGTCGTCGAGTACCTCTTCGCGCTGCCCGGCATGGGAACCCTCGTCGTCAACGCCGCGGGCCAGGGCGACTACCCGATGGTCCAGGGCGCCGTGCTCACCATCGCCGTCATCTACGTGGTGATCAACGCCGGCATCGACCTCTCCTACGGCTACCTCGACCCGAGGACGCGACGTGTCCATATCTGACATCGCCCCGCGCACGCGGGCCGCCTTCCCACCGCCCCTGCTCACCGCCCTGACCCTCACCGTCGTCGGCCTCGTCCTGCTCGGGTTCGGCGCGACCACACCCCAGCTCGTGACGCCCGTCAAGGCGGCCCTCGCCCTGCTGGGCCTCGGCATGGCGTTCGCCGGAGCGTCCCGGCTCGGCAAGATCTGGTCCGGGCCCGGCTTCGACCTGGTGTTCTGGTTCGGCGCGGGCTGGCTCATCGTGCTCGGCCTCGCGATCCTGTTCGCCCCGTGGCTGCCGCTCGGCGAGGACCGCGACGTCGCGAGCACCGTCCTCGAACCGGCCTTCGCCACCCCGACGTTCACCGGGGCCAACCCGCTGGGCACGAACGGCTTCGGCCTCGACCTGCTCGCCCGGTCCCTGTACGGGGCACGGTCCTCGCTGGTCATCTCGCTGTCGGCGGTCGCCGTCGGCACCGTCCTCGGCGGTGCGATCGGCATGGTGGCCGGCTACTTCCGGAAGAGCGTCGACCGGGCGGTGGGCATCGCCACCAACTCGCTGCTCGCCGTGCCCCCGCTGATCCTGCTCATCGCCCTGGCCACCGTGCTGGAGCCGCATCTGCGCAATGTCGCCCTCTCGCTGGCCCTGCTCACCATCCCCGGCATGGTGCGGCTCGCCCGCGCCACCACCATGGCCTACGCCAACCGGGAGTTCGTCGTCGCGGCCCGCGCCATGGGCGCCACCCGCTCCCGGATCATGCTGCGTGAACTGCTGCCCAACGTCCTGCTGCCGCTGCTGTCCCTGGCGGTGGTGATGATCTCGGTCCTCATTGTCGCCGAGGCCTCGCTCAGCTTCCTCGGGCTCGGCATCCAGCCGCCCGAACCCACCTGGGGAAACATGATCGCGGAGGGGGAGGGGCGGGTCTTCGAGGAGCACCCGCACATCGTGCTCGTACCGGGTGCGTTCCTCTTCCTCACCGTCTTCGCCTTCAACATCGTCGGCGAGAAGGCTCGCGGGCGCTGGGACTCCCGGAGCGTGAAACTGTGACCACCGCACCGATACCCGACGGCACGGCACCCGCCGGCCCCGACGCGTCCGAGCTGCTGACCGCCACCGGCGTACGCACCGCCTTCCACACACCGCGCGGCCCCGTGCAGGCCGTCGACGGGGTCAGCCTGTCGCTTTCCGAGGGCGAGACCCTCGGCATCGTCGGCGAGTCCGGCTCGGGCAAGTCGGTGCTCGGCCGCACCCTCATGGGCCTGATCACCGACGGCCCCGGCACCACCGTCTCCGGATCGGTCCTGCTCGGCGGCCAGGACGTCCACGCGCTGAGCCCGTCGGGCCGCAGAGCGCTGTGGGGCACCGAGGTCGCCATGGTCTTCCAGGACCCCATGACCTCACTGAATCCGGTGAAGAAGGTCGGCACACACCTGTCCGAGAGCGTCCGCGCCCACCTCGGCCTCAGCCGCGCCGAGGCCCGGGACCGCGCCGTCGAGCTGCTCCGTCAGGTGGGCATCCCCGAACCGGCCCGGCGCGCCCGCCAGTACCCGCACGAGCTCTCCGGCGGCATGCGCCAGCGCGTCGTCATCGCCATGGCCCTGGCCTGCGGCCCGCGCCTGCTCATCGCCGACGAACCGACCACCGCGCTCGACGTCACCGTGCAGAAGCAGATCCTGGACCTCCTCCAGTCGCTCGCCCGCGACCTGAGGATGGCGACCATCCTGATCAGCCACGACCTGGCCACCGTCGCCGGCCGGACGGACCGGGTCGCGGTCATGTACGCCGGCCGACTCGTCGAGTACGCGGCCACCGAGGCCGTGTTCGAGCGCCCCCGGCACCCGTACAGCAGCGCCCTGATCGCTTCCGTCCCCCGTCTCGACCTGCCCCCGCACACCCTGCTGCCCACCATCGAGGGCCGCCCGCCCAACTTGCTGCACCCGCCCCCGGGCTGCCGGTTCGCCCCGCGCTGCGGCATGGCCACCGACCGCTGCACCACCGAGCCGCCGCCGCTCACCGGATACGACGGTGACCGCGACGCGGGCGGCCTCGTCGCCTGTCACCACCCCCTGGGCGCCGTCGAGGAGGCCTCCGTATGACGACCACCCGCACCGCCGGCACCGCGAAGGGCCAGAGCCCGCCCGCGCTCACTGCGGAGAACCTCGTCGTGGAGTACCCGGCCGGCCGGGGCCGCAAGGTGCACGCCGTCTCCGGTGTCGGTCTGGAGGTCGCGTCGGGCGAAACCCTGGGCATCCTCGGCGAGTCCGGCTGCGGGAAGTCCACCGTCGGCCGCTCCCTGATCCAGCTGCCACCCCCGGACTCGGGGACCGTACACCTCGGCGAGGTGACCCTCACCGGTCTCGCCCCCGCGGAACTGCGCCGGGCCCGCGCCCGGATGCAGATCATCATGCAGGACCCGGTCTCCGCGCTGAACCCGCGCCGCAAGGTCAAGGACCTGGTGTGGGAGGGACTGTCGATCTGGGGGAGCGGCGACGACCCCCGCGACAAGGACACCCGGATCGACGCGGCCCTGCGCGACGTCGGCCTCGACCCGGCGACCGTGCGCGACCGCAGGCCCCACGAACTCTCCGGCGGCCAGTGCCAGCGGGTCAGCATCGCCCGGGCCCTGCTCCTGGACCCCGAGGTGCTGATCTGCGACGAACCCGTCTCCAGCCTCGACGTGTCCGTACAGGCGCAGATCCTCAACCTGCTGGAGACGGCGACGCGGCGGCGCGGACTGAGCATGGTCTTCATCGCCCACGACGTGTCCGTGGTGAAGAACATCAGCGACCGCGTGATGGTGATGTACCTCGGGAAGACCTGCGAGGTACTGCCGTCCGACGGCATGCAGGACGAGGCCGTCCACCCGTACACACGGCTGCTGCTCGCCTCGCTCCCCGAGGCCCAGCGCGGCCCGGGCGCCGTCGGGGAACCGGCCGCTCCCGACGGTCCGGCCGCCGAACTCCCGTCGCCCCTGGACCCGCCGTCGGGCTGCCGCTTCCGCACCCGCTGCCCGCTGGCCACCGACCTGTGCTCCGAGGCGGAACCCCCGCTCAGGGACATCCGGTCCGGCCACCGGGTCGCCTGTCACCACGTATAACCGAGAGGAACCACGCGTGACCCCCACCGAGACACCCGACGTCCTGTCCCCCGCCCAGCTGGGCCCGCTCAAGCTCCGTAACCGCGTCATCAAGGCGGCGACCTACGAGGGACTCAGCCACAAGTCCCTGGTGACCCAGGACCTCGTGGACTTCCACGTCGCCTACGCGCGGGGCGGCGTCGGCATGACGACCGTCGCCTACTGCGCCGTCGCGAAGGAGGGCCGGACCGACCGGCACCAGATCCACTGGACCGACGAGGCGATGCCGGGACTGCGCGTCCTCACCGACGCCGTGCACGCCGAGGGTGCCGCGATCTCCGCGCAGATCGGCCACGGCGGGCCCGTCGCCAACCCCAAGGGCAACGGCGCCCCCGCCCTCTCCCCGTCGAGGCAATTCCACGCCACCACGATCAGCTGGGCGCAGGAGGCGTCCGCAGACGACCTCCGGCGCATCACCGAGGCGCACGCCGAGGCCGCCCGCCGCGCCATCGACGCGGGGTTCGACGCCGTCGAGGTCCACCTGGGCCACAACTACCTGGCCAGTTCCTTCCTCAGCCCCAAGATCAACCACCGCACCGACCGGTACGGCGGCAGCCTGGAGAACCGCGCCCGGTTCGCCCGGGAGATCATGCGGGCCGTCCACGACGCGGTCGGCGGCAGGATCGCCGTCATCGCCAAGATGAACATGGACGACGGGGTCCCGGGCGGCTTCTGGCTCGACGAGGCCATCCCCGTGGCGCAGTGGCTCGAACAGGACGGCACCGTCGATGCCCTGGAGATGACCGCGGGCAGCTCCCTGCTCAACCCGATGTACCTGTTCAAGGGCGACGCCCCGCTCAAGGACTTCGCCGCGATCATGCCGCAGCCGATCAAGCTCGGAGTGAAGCTGGTCGGCAAGCGCCTCCTGCACAGCTACCCCTACCGGGACGCCTACCTCCTGGAGGACGCCCGCCAGATCCGTGCCGCGGTGAAGCTCCCGATGATCCTGCTCGGCGGTATCACGGACAAGCCGGCCATGGACCTCGCGATGCGCGAGGGATTCGAGTACGTGGCCATGGCCAGGTCCCTGCTGCGCGAGCCCGACCTCGTGAACCGGATCCGGGAGGACGCCACCACCCCGTCCCTGTGCATCCACTGCAACAAGTGCATGCCGACCAACTTCACCGGCACCCGCTGCGTGCTCGTCGACCGGGGCACCACCCGCCGCGAGACCTGGGGCAAGCCCGCCGGGTACGTGGCGTGAGGGGCCCGGACGCCGTCGCCACGGCCGCCGCGGTCAGGAACGGCGACACCGACGCCCGTACCGTCACCGAGCAGGCGATTGCCCGCATCGAGAAGCAGAACCCACGCCTCAACGCGGTGGTCCACACCCGGTTCGAGGCCGCGCTCGCCGAGGTGGCGGCCGGTCTGCCGCAGGGCCCGCTGCACGGCGTCCCGGTACTGGTCAAGGACCTCGGCACCGAGGTCAACGGTCTGCCGGCGACGGGCGGCAGCCGTCTCTTCGCCGACGCCACCGCCCGGCGCGACAGTGAACTGGTGACCCGCTACCGGCGCGCCGGAGCCGTCGTCCTCGGCACCACCAACACCGCCGAACTGGGCTTCAACGCCTCGACGGAACCGGTCCTCTTCGGCCCCACTCGCAACCCCTGGAACACCGCCCGCTCAACGGGTGGCTCCAGCGGGGGCTCGGCGGCCGCCGTGGCGGCCGGAATGGTGCCGGTCGCCCATGCCAGCGACGGCGGCGGCTCGATCCGCATCCCTGCCGCCGCCTGCGGCCTGTTCGGTCTCAAGCCGAGCCGGGGACGCGTCTCGCCCGCGCCCCGCCCCACCACCCTGTCGGGCCTGGTCTCCGGTCACCACGCCGTCACCACGACCGTCCGGGACAGCGCCCTGCTCCTCGACGTGGTGTCCGGCCCCATGCCCGGGGACGCGTACGCGGTACCGGCTCCGGCCGCGCCCTTCGCCGAACTGGCCCGCCGCGACCCCGGGCGACTGCGGATCGGCCTGATCACCGCACTCCCGGAAGGCCCCGACGTCCACCGGGACTGCGCAGGGGCGGTACGTGCCGCTGCCCTGCTGTGCGAACGCCTCGGCCACGACGTCGTCGAGACCACTGCCCGCTACCGCCCCGCCGACGTGGGCCGCACGTCCGGGGCCCTGATGGGGGCCGACCTGGTCGCCCAGATCGACGCCCGGCTCGCCGAGCTCTCCAGGCCGCTGGCCGACGACGACATCGAGCCCTTCACCCGGGTCGTGTACGACACCTACCGCGCCCTGCCCGCCGCCGACGTCAGCCGGGCGCTGCGCCGCGTGCAGGAGATCGGCTGGGAGGTCGGTGCGGCGTTCGACCGGTTCGACGTCCTGCTCAGCCCGACCCTGGCGCAGCCCACCCCGCTGCTCGGCACCCTCGACACCACCGCCCCGGAGTCGATCTACCGGCACGCGTCCGTCTACTCCGCCTTCACCAGCGTCTACAACGTGACCGGGATGCCGGCCATGTCCGTCCCCTTCGGCCACGACGACGAGGGCCTGCCGCTGGGGGTCCAGTTCGCCGCTCCCCTCGGCGGTGAGGGCGTGCTGCTCGCGCTCGCGGCCCAGTTGGAGCGGGAGGCACCCTGGGGGGCGCCGCCCGGCGCATGAAGCGGACCCCCGGGGACTCCCTCCTAGACATCAGACATAAGATGTCTGATGTCTAGGAGTTCCTGAGTGAGGAGTCGCGGATGAACCCCGTACCGGTGCCCGGAGCGCAGCAGGCACGCGACCCCGGAAAGCGCGCCGACGACCACCGTGTGGCCGTCATCGGCGCGGGGGCCATCGCCCGCGATCACGTCACCGCGATCGCGGGCGTCCCGGGACTGCGCCTCGCCCACGTCGTCGACCGCCATCCCGAACGGGCCGCCGCGCTGGCCGCGCTCGCCGAGGGGGCCACCTGGTCCACCGACCCGGCGACCGCCTGGTCCGGCGCCATCGACGTCACCGCCGTGTGCACCTCCCCGGAGTCCCACGCCGATCTCACCGTCGACGCCCTCCGGGCCGGCCGGGCGGTGCTGCTGGAGAAGCCCGCGGCGCTGAGCGTCCCCGACACCGACCGGATCCTCGCCGCGGCGAAGACCGCGGGCCGGCCGCTGCTCGTGGCCCAGACCGCCCGGTTCCAGCCCGTCCACCTGGAGATCGCCCGGTCCGTCGCCTCGGGCTCGATCGGCACGCCCCGGCTGGCTCACCTCACCTGGTACACCGGCCACGTCTGGCCGGGCGGCTGGCGGGGCTGGCAACTGGACGCCTCCCGCTCCGGTGGCCACGTGGCCCACAACGGCGTGCACGCCCTCGACCTGCTGACCTGGCTCATGGACGACGAACCGGTCCGGGTCTTCGCCCGGCCCTGCCGCACCTGGGCGCCCGGGATGCCCACCCCCGACAGCTTCCAGATCCTCGTCCGCTTCGCCCGCGGCGCCCTCGCCACCATCGAGCTGTGCTACGCCCTCGTCGAACGCGGCACGTTCGTGCGCCGCCTCATGCTCGCCGGCACCACCGGCACCCTGCACCACAGCAGTGAGGACGAGCCCCGGACGCGGTCCGCGTCCCCCGTCACCCCCGCCTCGATCGAGGGCGCGATGACCGCGCAGACCCGGCACCTGCGCGATGTGCTGGACGGCGTCGCGGTCCCGCTGACCGCACCGCACCAGGTGCGCGCAGCCCTCGCCGCCGCCCTGGCCGCGCAGCTCAGCGCGGACGAATCCCGCCCCGTCGACGTCAAGGAGGTCTGCTGACATGAGGATCCTCATCGCCTCCGGGGTCCGGCACGCCCGTGACTACGTGCCCCTGCTCCGCTCCCTGCCCGGCATCGAGGTCATCGGCTGCGCCGACGCCGCCGACAGCCCCTTCCGTGACGACGGCGCCGCCCTGGCCGCCGCGACCGGCATCCCGCTGCTCGACCTCGAACACGGCCTCGCCTCCTGCGACATCGCCCTCGTGTGCAGCGAGCCCACGCGCCACGCCGACCTCGCCGTGACCGCACTCGAAGCGGGCCGTCACGTCATCGTCGACAAGCCGGCCGCGACCACCACCCGGGACGCGCAGCGGCTGTGGGAGGCCGCCGACCGCTCGCGCGGGCTGCTCACCGCCGTGCACCGCCTCCACTCCCCGCAGATCGCCCGTGCCCGGCGCACGGTCGACTCCGGCGCGATCGGCCTTCCCCTGGCCGTCGACGCCGAGTGGCTCGCGGCAGGCGGCCTCGACGGCGCCACCGTCGAACGCCCCGAACTCGTCTGCGACCCCGCCCTGTCCGGCGGCGGTGAACTGATGAACTTCGGCTGGTACCCGGCCCTGGCCATCCGCTACCTCACCGGCCTGGAGGTGGAGGAGGTCGTCGCCTTCAGCAGCGCCGCCCCCCATCCGCCGCTCTTCGACGGCCCGCACGGCGTGTACGGCGTCGAGGACGCCGCGGTCCTCTCGCTCCGCCTGGGCAACGGAGTCGTGGCGACGGTGACCGTCGCCCGCACACCCGCCGGCGTCGGCCCGGCCCCGGTCTCCTCCAGCCTGCGCGTGCTCGGCTCGCACGGCCACGTACTCGCCGACGAGGACGCTCCGGCGGTCACCGTGCGCACGGCGGGCGGCGACAGCTCCGCCCACCAGGTCGCCGGACCCGCGGCGACGACGGCACTGCGCCTGCTGTTCACCGAGTTCTGCGACGACATCCGTTACGGCCGCACCCCGTTGGTGACGGCGGCCGACATCCACGCGGCGGTCGCGGTGGTCGAGGCCGCACAGTCCTCCAGCCGCGAGGGCGGGGCCCCTGTCGCACCCGCCGTCCGCCAGGCGGCCGCAACGGCGTGAGGGGCGCCGCCGCCCGGGTGTGGATCCGGGCGGCGCGCCCTCCGCCACCGGTCATGGACCTCCAGGCGGCGGTGCCGTACAGCCTGGCGAAACGCTGACGTCACCGCAGGGGACCCTCAGTCGCCCGGTGGGCCCTGCCGCAGCGCCGTGAGGATGGCCAGCGGTGTCGCTGCCGCCCAGGCCTGCGGGGAGCAGGAGTGGGGATAGGGCACCGGGCGCGGGTGGTCGGCGCGGCCGTAGCCCGCCATGACCTCCGGCAGTCGGTCCCCGTGGTGCGCCGCAGCGTCCAGCAGGCCGCGCGCGACCGTGCCGGCCTCGTCCGTCAGCCCGCAGCGGGCGAGTCCCAGCACGATCACGGCGTTGTCGTGCGGCCAGCAGCTGCCGCGGTGGTACGAGAGGGGGTGATAGCCGGGCTGCCCGGAGGCCAGGGTGCGGATGGCCCAGCCGGAGAAGAAGTCGGGTTCCAGCAGGCGTTGCCCCACCAGTCGGGCATGCGCCCGGTCGAGGATCCCCGACCACAACAGGTGTCCCGCGTCGGAGGCCAGGGAGTCGACCTGACGCCCCCGGCCGTCCAGCGCGAGCGCCGGGAAGCCGGGGCCCGGCATCCAGAAGTCCCGCAGGAAGCGGTCCCGCAGCCCGGCCGCCGCCGTGGCCAGTTCCTCGGCCCAGCCGGCATCGCCCCAGACCGTACGGGCCAGCCGCGCGGTCCGTACCAGCGCGTCGTACGCGTAACCCTGCGCCTCGGCCACCGCGATCGGCCCTTCGGCCTGGGTGCCGTCGAGGAAGCAGATCGCCCCGGCGGAGTCCTTCCAGTTCTGGTTGACCAGTCCTTCGGCGTCGGGCGTGTAGACCAGGTACCCGCCGTCGTCCAGGCCGCCGTCCCGGAACATCCACGTCACGGCCGCACGGGCCTGCGGTTCGAGCCGGGAGGCGAGGGTGTCGTCGCCGGTGGCCAGGGTGTAGCTGTCCAGGAGCACCAGGAACAGGGGGGTCGCGTCCACCGAACCGTAGTAACGGCCGTACGGAACCTGGCGGAAGTGCGCCAGTTCGCCGTGCCGGACCTCGTGGACGACGCGGCCCGGCTGCTCACCGCGGTAGGTGTCGTACGTCGTTCCCTGCGTCGCCGCGAGGGCGCCGAGCGTGCCCGCGGCGAGCTCGGGCCGGTAGGGGAGCGCGAAGAGGGAAGTGAGCAGGGAGTCACGGCCGAAGAGTGTGAGGAACCAGGGCACTCCGGCGCCGGGGACCGTCAGGTCCTCTCCGTCCGGACCGACGGCGGGTACCCGCAGCGCCGCGAGGTCGCTGAGGCCCCGGGCGCACGCGGCCGCCAGTCCCGCGGGTGCGTCTGCCGGCATGGGCAGGGGTTCGCCGCCGACGAAGGCTGCGATGCGGGCCGCACGGTCCGCGGCGGCCTGCGCGGGTATGGCGGCGGGTGGCGGGGCGGCCGGTGCTCCGTGCGGGTGCGCCGTGACCGTGAGCAGGAGTTCCGCCGTGCCGTGCGCCGGCAGTTCCAGCTGCCATTCCAGCCGGTGGACCGTCTCCCGCCCCTCGACCGGACCGGCCGCGGACGGGGGCGGCATCGCCGACACCTTCGTACGGGAGAGCCAGTCACCGCGCGCGTAGGCGAAGTCGACTCCGTCGCCGCGGAGTACGGCGGTGCGGCGGGAACCGTCCTTGTCGTACCGCCGCCCGTCGGAGCGCAGCTCGAACTGGTCGGCGAAGTCGCAGTCCACGCTCAGGCCGACGCGTGCGGTGGTGGCCTCCGTACGGTTGCTGACCAGCAGGAGTCGTTCCGTGAATGCCCCGGGACCGAGCGCCTGCTCGCGGAAGACGGTGTACGCGGGAGGCTCGTCGCGCGTGCCCGGTGGGGTCAGAACGCAGCGTGCGGAGTCCTCACCGGCGGAGGGGACGAGCACGCCCGGTGCCGCGCCGTCGACGGTCAGGGACCACAGGCTCAGATGGCGCGCGTCGCGCAGGAACAGTCCGTCGGGTGAGGAGCCGTGGCGGCCGGTGATGCCGCCGTCCGCACCGACGACGGCGAAGGCGCCGTCACGGACCAGCGTGGTGGTGCCCGCTGTGCCGTTCATGACTGCTCCTCGTTCGAAAAGCTGTCGGGGCGGGTGTGGGTCCGGTCGGACGCCTCGGCGGTCAGCAGGTCGAGGGTGAGGGCGGCCGTCCATCCGAAGTCGCGGGTGCCCCGGGCCTGTTCGGTGAACGGGTCCACGTACTCGGCGAAGTCGCTGGCCTGTGCGGCAGCCAGCATCGAGGTGCGCAGCCGGTCTGCCGTGACCGTGTGCCCGTACTGCCGCAGGCCGCGTTCGAGGAGCCAGTTGGTGTTGAACCAGGCCGGTCCGCGCCAGTAGCGGGAAGGGTCGAAGGCGTGGCCGGTGACGTCGTACGAGGGTGCCATCGGGATTCTGCCGAGCCGGAAGGCGTCACCGGCGGCCGTCGCGATCAGTCCTTCGACGATCTCCTCGGGGAGCCCGGGAACGATGAGCGGGATGATCCCGGCGACACTGCGTTCGGCGATGAGGTGGCCGCCGACCAGGTCGCGGCTGAGGAACATTCCCTCGGCGGGCGACCACAGCCGCTCCACCAGCGCCCCGGTCAGGCGGGCTGCCCGCTCCTCGTGCGGTGCGGGGTCAGCGCCGGTCTCGGCGGCGATCCGGGCGAGTGCGTGCTCGGAGACGATGAGCAGGGCGTTGACGCAGGGGTCCTCGACGGCGAAGGCGTGGTCGGCGCCCGCGTCCGCGTACCCGCCGTCGCGGTAGTCGGCCGCGAGGCGGACATAGCGTCCGTAGTCCAGGTCGGTGGGGCGCTCGGCCGGCTGCCCGTGATCGAGGTCGGCGCGCTGGTAGGAGCCGGGTGCGGCCGGGTCGACGCGGTCCAGTGGGCCGTCCCAGCAGGGACTGTTGTCCATCCCCGGTTCCCACGGGTGCACCATCGAGGCAAGGCCGC
Source organism: Streptomyces sp. NBC_00385 (assembly GCF_035917155.1). Classification (NCBI taxonomy): domain Bacteria; kingdom Bacillati; phylum Actinomycetota; class Actinomycetes; order Kitasatosporales; family Streptomycetaceae; genus Streptomyces; species Streptomyces sp. NBC_00385. Next base: position 7,618,801 of record NZ_CP107951.1, read on the forward strand.
CGCCGCCCAGATCGCGCGGGCCGGTGAGGTAGTCGTGCCAGGCGGTGAGGCGGTCGTACACCCGGGGCAGGAAGCCACGGCGGCGTGATACCTCGGGGTCGGCGCAGTGCACCAGCCAGGCGGCGAGCGCGTGCACCGGTGGCTGCACGATCCCGGAGGTCTCGGTGCCCGCCGGGGCACCGGCCGCCGCACCGGCGTGGGAGGAGCGCCAGAAGTCGGGGCTGGGGAAGTACGCGTCGAGGGGGACCGCCGGACTGAACACGATGTGCGGGACGCGCCCGTCCGACCACTGGGCGCCGAGCAGGGTCTCCAGCTCACGCTGGGCGCGCCGCACCGAGAGATGGCGCAGGCCGATGGCGATGAACGCCGAATCCCAGCTCCACTGGTGCGGATACAGACCGCGGGAGGGGACCGACGAACCACCTGTCCAGTTCGCCAGCAGGACCCGTGCCGCGCCGCGCCGAAGGGTCAGGGCGTCGGCGGCGGCGGGCACGGGGGTTTCGAGCAGCGAGGTCATGCGCCGGACCTCCGCAGGAACGCGGGGATGGAGCGGACGGCCGCGACGGGGTCGCCGGTCAGCCGGCACTCGGCGGCGAGGTAGCCGTCGTAGCCGATGCTGTGCAGCGCGCCGAGCCAGGCCGGCCAGTCCAGGTGACCGGCGCCCGGCTGGAACCGGTTGGAGTCGCTGACCTGGGCATGGCCGATGTACGGAGCCGCGGCGAGGATCGAGGCGGAAGGGTCGGTCTCCTCGATGTTCATGTGGTAGCTGTCGATGCCGATGCGGACGGAGTCCAGACCCACCGCGCGGATCAGGTCGACGGCCTGGTCCAGCCGGTTCACCATGTGGTCCTCGTACCGGTTGAGCGGTTCGAGGTAGAGGGTGACGCCCTCCTGCCGGGCGTGCTCGCCCAGCTCGGTGAGTCCGGCGAGCAGCACCTCGCGGTCCTGCTCCTCGGTGCGCGGCGGCTCGAAGGGCGGCAGCCGCCGGGAGAACATCCCGTACGAGGCGGGGGTCTGCACCCCGAGCGCGCCGATCTCCGCCGCCACGCTCAGCTGCGACTTCATCTGTTCCAGCGCGTCCCGGCGCAGCCCCTCGTCGAACGCCGCGAAGAAGTGCAGCATGTCGACGCACACGGTCGGCATGACGACACCGTCGGCGCGGGCCTGCTTCAGCTCGGGCAGCCGGTCACGGAACCGGAAGTCGCCTGCGGAGCGCAGTTCGATGGCGTCGTAACCGGCGTCCTGGGCGAACGCCCATTTCTTCTGGAGGGTGTCGCCGGGGAGCAGCTGTTCCTGGCAGGCGGTCTTCAGCATGGGTGGGCCTTTCGGCGCTGACGGGCAGCGCTCGCGGTGGTGCCGTCGGGCTTGCGACGGCTGTGACGGCGGGATCGGGATACGGGGGGCGGCGGCCCCGGGAGCTTCAGAACTCCAGGACGACCTGGAGTGCGTCGGCGGGCCGCTCGTCCAGCAGCACGTATGCGTCACCGGCCTCCGCCACCGGTACGACATGGCTGACCAGGGACTCGACATCGACCTGGCCCTCGGCGACCAGGGAAAGGAAGGTCTGCTGGAGGCGTTCGACGGTCCAGCGTCCGGCGAGCTGCGGGGGGACACCGCCGATCTGCGAGCAGATCAGCTGGACGCGGTTGTGGTGGAACTCGTCGCCCAGCCGCAGGCCTGCCCCGTCACCCTGGTAGAAGCCGGATGCGACGACGCGGCCGCCCACGGTGACCGAGCGCAGGGCCTCGTGGAGTGCGGGGTACACGCCGCTGATCTCGATGGCGACATCCGCACCGGCGCCGCCCGTGGCTTCGCGGATGCGCTCCGCGACGGTGTCGGTGCGGGCGTTGAGCGTGTGGCGCGCGCCGTACTGGCGGGCGGTGGCCAGGCGTCCGTCGAGCGCGTCGACAGCGGTGACCCGCGCGCCGTTGAGCTGGGCCAGGCGCGTGGTGAGCAGGCCGATCACGCCCTGCCCGAATACGGCGACGTCCTCGCCGAGGTGGATGTCCGCCGCCAGGACGGCGTTGTACGCGATGGCGCCGACTCGGGCGAAGGCCCCGGCCAGCGGTTCCAGACCGGTGGGCAGGGTGTGGCCCACCATGCGCTCGGCCGGCACGATGCCCTCGCTGCGGTGGCCCCAGATGCCCCAGACGAGGTCGCCGGTGGCCGGCATCCCGGGTGTGCCGACGAGCTCGGGGGAGACCTCGGTGACCTCGCCGACCTCGGAGTAGCCCCAGCCCGCCACCGGATATTCGATGCCGGGGGCGCCGTCCCGGAACATCCGGGCCTCGGCGTCCCAGGTGCGGGTCAGGTACGGGTTCGTACCGCGGTAGGCGGTGAGTTCGGTGCCCGCCGAGATGCCTGAGTAGCGGGTGCGGACCCGAAGGTGGCCGGCCGGCAGCGGTGCGCTCTCGTGCTCGGCGACTTCGACCTGACGAGGGCCGACGAACTGGACGACGCGTTCCACGGGAAGCTCCGAATGTGGTGGGAGGAGAGCGTTGCTCGGTTACTTAGGTCGAAGATATCTCAGACTTATGTCTTGTCAACAAGCAAAAGTGATGCTGAGATGCGTATCGAAAGTCCGTAAGTGGCGTGAGGAAGAGGCATGGCAATGAGGACCCACCGGTCGAGGGCGACCCTGTTCGGGCTCGCCGCGACCTTGGCCGCAGGCCTGCTCGCGGGCTGCGGCAGCTCCGGTGCCGAGCAGAAGCCCGACAACCGGATCACGGTGTGGTCGCAGGAGAACCTGCCGCCACGCGTGGCGGCGACCGAGAAGGTCATCGGCCGCTTCGAGCGGGAGACCGGCGTCAAGGTCGACCTGGTCGGCGTGGACGAGACACAGCTGCCGCAGCTGATCATGTCCGCCGCGGCGGCCGGCAAGCTTCCGGACGTCATCGGCGCCGTCCCCATGGGACAGGTCTGGCAGATGTACGGCAACGGCCTGCTCAACACGAAGGTCGCCGACAAGATCGTGAAGGACCTGCACCCCGGCACGTTCAACGCCAACGCACTGTCCCTCACCCAGGACCGGGGGACCCGGCTCGCCGTCCCCTCCGACGCCTGGCTCCAGCTCCTCGTCTACCGCAAGGACCTGTTCGCGAAGGCCGGGCTGCCGGCGCCGGACAGCTACCGGAGCGCCCAGAAGGCCGCGGCCGCGCTGGACAAGGACGGCCGCGACGGCATCTCGCTCGCCACGGACCCCTCGGACGTCTTCACCCAGCAGAGCTTCGAGGACCTCGCCCTGGCCAACAACTGCCAGCTCGTCGACGACGCGGGCGAGCCGGCCCTCGACTCACCGGCCTGCCGCGCGGCCTTCGCCGCGTACGACGACCTGGCACGGAAGCACGGGGCCCCGGGCACCCAGAGCGTGGACACCACCCGGGCGACCTACTTCTCGGGCAGGTCCTCGATGATGGTCTGGTCCTCCTTCCTCCTCGACGAGCTGGCCGGGCTGCGTTCCGACGCGCTGCCGAGCTGCCCGGAGTGCAAGAAGGACCCGAAGTTCCTCGCCCGCAACACGGGCGTCGTCACCTCCCTGCAGGGCCCCGACGGCAAGGAACCCGCCCAGTTCGGAGAGATCACCTCCTGGGCCGTCACCCGCACCGCCGAGACCGGGGCCTCCCAGAAGTTCATCGAGTACATGATGGGCAAGGGATACAAGGACTGGTTCGGCATGGCCCCCGAGGGCAAGATCCCGGTCCGCACCGGTACCCCGCAGGCCCCCGGCTCCTTCCAGCGGGCCTGGCGCGCCGGCGTCATGGGCGTCGACCATCGCGAGTCCCTGCAGAAGGCCTACCCGTCCGCGCTCCTGGACCAGCTCGTCAGGGGCGTGAGCGACATGAAGCGATGGGGCCTGACCCAGGGGCAGGGCGCCCTCGTCGGCGCCACCAACGGCGAACTGCCCGTCGCCAAGGCCATCGGGGCGATGACGAGCGGACAGCTCTCCCCGGACGAGGCCGCCAAGGAGGCCAACGACGAAGTGGCCGCCCTCCAGAAGTCCCTCCAGTAGCCGCACCGGCCGATCCCTCCCCGAGGTAACCGATCCCATGAGCACAAACCAGAGCGGTGCGACGAAGCGCCGCAGCCGGCCACAGACCGCCAGCAGGCGGGAGAACCGCGCGGGCCTCGCCTTCGTGACCCCCACCTTCCTGGTCGTCCTGGTCGTGGTGATCCTGCCGATCCTGTGGACCGTCCTGCTCGCCTTCCAGAACGCCAAGCTCGTCGACATCCAGGAGAACGGCCTCTTCGGCCGCTGGACCCTGGACAACTTCGAGCAGGTCTTCGGCTCGCCCGGATTCTGGAGTAGCCTCGGCACCACGCTGCTCTACACGATCGGAGCCACCGCGGGCTCCGTGATCCTCGGACTGATTGCCGCCCTCGCCCTGCGCAGGCCCTTCCGGGGCCGGGGCGTCCTGCGGGCCGCGATGCTCCTTCCGTACGTCGCGCCCGTCGTGGCAGTCTCGTTCGTCTGGGAGGTCGCGCTCAGCCCGCAGTACGGAATCGTCAACGAATGGGGCCAGAAGCTCTTCGGCTGGGACGACCCGATCGCCTTCCTGTCCACCCGGTCCTACGAAGTCGGACTGTTCGGGCTCCACTTCGACATCCCCCTGGCGTTGCTGACCGTCGTCGCCTTCGAGACCTGGCGCTACTTCCCGTTCGCGTTCCTCTTCATGCTGGCCCGTCTCCAGGCCGTCCCGGGCAGCCTCGAAGAGGCCGCCGAGGTCGACGGAGCCACCATCTCGCAGCGTTTCCGGCACATCCTGCTGCCGCAGATGATGCCCGTCATCGCCCTGCTGTCCGTCCTGCGCTTCATCATGACGTTCAACAAGTTCGACGACATCTATCTCCTCACCGGAGGCGGATCGGGCACGGACGTCGTCGCCGTCCGCGTCTACGACTTCCTCACCTCACGCTTCGACGTCGGAGCGGCATCGGCGCAGGCCCTGGTACTCGCCGTCGTCCTCATGGCCCTGCTGGGCATCTACTTCAAGTTCTTCGGCAAGAAGGTCCAGGAGGAGTCGGCATGACACCCACCCCGTCGATGACCCGTGAGCGGACGGCCGAGCCCGCCCCGACCGCTCCGGCCGCACCTCCCCGCCGGACCTTGAGCCGCGCCCAGTTCGAGGACCGGTTCTTCGGAGTCCTCCGCTGGATCGTGATCGCCTTCCTCGCGGCGATCACGATCGTGCCCTTCTACTACATGCTCATGCTGTCGGTGAAACCCATCGACGCCCTCCTCCTGGACCCCGGCAACCTCTGGGTCTCCGCGAAGGACTTCACCCTCGCCACGTACGAGAGCGTCCTCAAGCCGACCTCCGAGGGCGGCCAGGGCTTCCTCGGCATGCTGCTCAACTCGGCGCTCGTCGCCGTGGCCACGGTCCTGCTGACCCTGGCCGCCGCCGTTCCCGGCGCGTACGCCGTCAGCCGGCTGAAGTTCTTCGGCAACAGGCACGTCAGCGCGCTCTTCCTCGCCGTCTACCTCTTCCCGGCCACCTTGCTCGCGGTGCCGCTCTTCGTGATGTTCGCGAAGATGGGCCTCTCCGGCAGCCTGGTCGGACTGGCCGTCGTCTACATCGCCCAGACCGTGCCGGTCTCGATCTACATGCTGAAGAACTACTTCGTGACCATCCCCTTCAGCATCGAGGAAGCCGCCGCGATCGACGGCGCCTCCCGCCTCCAGACCGTACGCAGGATCATCCTTCCGCTCGCCCTGCCGACGCTCATGGCGACCGGGCTCTACGTCTTCATGATCGCCTGGAACGAATTCCTTTTCGCACTGCTCTTCCTGGCGGCCGATCCGGACAAGTGGACCGTCTCCCTGGGACTCCAGCAACTGGCCAACGGCATCGAGGTGTCCAAGACCGTACTCATGGCCGGGTCGGTGGTCCTCACCATCCCCGTGGTACTGCTGTTCTTCGCCGCCGAGCGGCTCCTGACCGAAGGACTGACCAGCGGCGCCGACAAGGGCTGAGAACAGGTCAGGGACGGTACGGGGCCGACCGCGTGGGCGGTACGGCGGGCCCCGACACGGGGCGAAACAGGACGAGGACGGCGGGGATGGCAGGAAATCAGGCGAGTGCGGGACATCTGCTGCAGCTCATCCGCAGTGGCGAAGCCACCACACGGGGCGAGCTGCAGCAGGCCACAGGGCTGTCGAGGTCGACCGTCGGCCACCGCCTCGACCAGCTCTTCGGAGCCGGCTGGCTGCGTGGTGCCACCGGCACGTCCACCGGCGGACGCCCCTCCGCACGGCTGGAGTTCGACCCCACCCATGCCGTGGTACTCGTCGCCGACCTCGAAACCCGGCACGGCCGCGCCGCCGTCCTGGACCTGTCCGGTACGGTCCTCGCCGAGCACACCGGTGAACTGGTCATCGCTGATGGCCCCGAGCCGGTCCTGGACCGGCTCGCCCGCTGGTTCGGCCCGCTCCTGGACCGGGCCGGCACCACACCGGACCGAGTCTGCGGGATCGGCCTGTCCGTGCCCGGACCCGTCGACTGGGAGTCCGCCCGGATCGTACAGCCGCCGATCATGCCCGGCTGGGACGGTTTCCCGGTACGCGAGCGGCTGCGGGACGCCTTCGCCGAGCACGTCGGGGCGTGGGCGGGCGGTGACTCGCTCCCCGTGTTCGTCGACAACGACGCCAACCTGATGGCCCTCGCCGAGCAGCGCGAGAACCACCCCGACTGCGCCGCCTTCGTGCTGATCAAGGCATCCACCGGAATCGGCGCCGGAGTGGTCGTGGGCGGCGAGGTCTACCGGGGCATCGACGGAGGGGCGGGCGACATCGGCCACATCCGGCTCCACGACCGCCCCGACGCCCTGTGCATGTGCGGTTCCTACGGCTGTCTGGCGTCCGTCGCCAGCGGACGGGCCATCGCCGAACAACTGACCGCCGCCGGTGTCCCCACCGCGTCCGGATCCGACGTGCGCGAACACCTCGCGGCGGGGAACCCCGACGCGGTCCGGCTCGCCCGCGAGGCGGGACAGCGCATCGGCGAGGTGCTCGTCACGGTCGTGACCCTCCTCAACCCGGGCGTCCTCATGCTCGGCGGCGACCTGGCGGGAACACCCTTCCTCACCGGCGTACGCGAGCTTCTCTACCAGCGGGCCCTGCCACGCACCACCGCCAACCTCCAGGTGACCACCTCCACCCTCGGCGACCGGGCCGCCCTGCTCGGGGCAGCCGCCATGGTCGTCGACCACCTCTACGCGCCCGACCGGGCCGACATCCGGCTCGCCGCACTCACCCGAGACACCGGGACCGGCTGACCCGTAGGCCTGCCGGCCCCTGCCCACCGCCCCCGCACCACCCACGGAGAAGCGCCATGCCCCACGCCCCTGACCCGGCCCAGAACGACTGGCCCCACCCGCCGGTCCGTGTCGGGCTGGTCGGCGCCGGTCCGTGGGCCCGCGCCATGCACGCCCGGATGCTGGCGGCCGGGCCCGAGACCGCCCTGACCGCGGTCTGGGCCCGACGCACGGAGTCGGCCGCCGAACTCGCGCAGACGCACGGAGCCCGCACCGCCGGTTCGTTCGAGGAACTCCTCGACCACTGCGAGGCGGTCGCCTTCGCCGTGCCGCCCGCCGTCCAGGCAGGCCTCGCCGTACGGGCGGCCGCCGCCGGGCGGGCGCTGCTGCTGGAGAAACCCCTGGGCGCGGACCTCGCAGCGGCGCGCGCCGTCGCGGAGGCCGTCGCCGAACACGGCGTCATCTCCCAGCTCGTCCTCACCAAGCGCTACCACCCGGCCACCCGGGCCTTCCTTGCCGAGGCGGCGACCCGTCAGGTCATCGGTGCCCGGTCCTGCTATCTGCACGGCGCCTTCCTCGGCGGCGAGTTCGCGACGGGCTGGCGACTGGAGCACGGTGCGCTGCTCGACCTCGGACCCCATCTGCTGGACCTGCTGGACAGCGCCGTCGCACCGATCGTCTCGGTACGCGGCACCGGCGACCCGCGCCGCTGGATCGAGCTGACCTGCGAACACGAGAACGGCGCGGTCAGCCAGGCCTCGCTCTCGGGCAGCGTCGGTCTGCCCCGCGCCCGGACCCGTATCGAGCTCTTCGGCCCCGGCGAGGAACTCGTCTACGACACGGCGGGCATCGACCACGAGGAGTGCTGGCCAGTGCTCCGGCGAGAGTTCGCCACCGCGGTCCGGACCGGAACAGGCACCGGCATCGACGCGGCCAGGGGCCTGCGCATCCAGGAACTGCTGGATCAAGTGGGAACAGCCTGACCCGCCGGCCCCCGACCCGGCGAGGGAGCGGACGGTGGCTGCCGGCTCGGGTGCGCCCGCAGGGGGGCGGGGTCGTGAACATCGATGATGAGGCGGTCTTCGCGGGCGGTCATCTGCAGTTCCTCCGCCTCACCATGCGGGACGCGGTCTGACTGGGGTCACCGAGTGGCCTCTGGCATCGAGTGGTCGTGCCACCACGCGTCTCCCGATGAGCTACCGGCTCTGCCCACATCATGTCTCAGCCCGGCCCCACCTGCTCGGCATGCTCCCGCGGGTGCGATGCCCGACACTCGGAAGGGCGGGTGTATTCCGTGCGGGTCATAGTGAGGTGTTCGGCGTGCTTGAGGTCCCGCTCTGGCTGTGGGTGGCGTTCGCCGCGACGGTGGTCGTGTCGTTGGCGGTGGACCTTCTTCCCATCGCACCGCGCATGTCATCCGTTTTAAGGAGGCAGCCGCCTGGAGCGGCGTGTGGGTGAGCCTCGCCCTGATCTTCGGCGCGGTCGTCTTCCTCGTCCTCGGCACCACTGCGGGCACCGAGTACACGACAGCCTGGCTGCTAGCGACCCACCCCCAACTGACCGCCGAACCCCGGGTGACCACAACGTCCGGGACAGACCCCTCGGGGCCCACCCCCACCGGAAACCCGGTCCCTCCCGTGACGTCCAGACACGTCGTCCTTACGGCGCACGGTGTGAAGCAGCGGACCGATCAAAGGCTGCCTCCCCGTATAGCCTGGCCGAATGCTTTCTGAAGTCACCGCGACCCGCTACGTCACGCCCCTGCGTGAGGGCGGCTCGCTCCCCGGAATCGTCGAGGCCGACGACCTGGGTACGTACGTCATGAAATTCACCGGAGCGGGACAGGGCCGCAAGACGCTGGTCGCCGAGGTGATCTGCGGGCAGCTCGGGCGGCGGCTCGGGCTGCGCGTTCCCGATCTCGTGCAGATCCAGCTGGACCCGGTGATCGGCCTCGCCGAACCCGACCAGGAGGTGCAGGAACTGCTCAAGGCGAGCGGCGGGCTGAACCTCGGGATGGACTTTCTTCCCGGCTCCCTCGGATTCGACTCGCTCGCCTACCAGGTGGACCCGGGCGAGGCCGGACGTGTCGTCTGGTTCGACGCGCTGATCAACAACGTCGACCGCTCCTGGCGGAATCCGAACATGCTGATCTGGCACGGCGACCTGTGGCTCATCGACCACGGCGCCACCATGATCTGGCATCACAACTGGCCGGGCGCCCAGGCGTCCGCCGCCAAGCCGTACAACGCGTCCGACCACGCGCTGGCGCCGTTCGGTCCCGACATCGCGGCAGCGGCCGCCGAGCTCGCCCCGCTGGTCACGGAGGAGCTCCTCACCGAGGTCGCGGCCGACGTCCCCGACGAGTGGCTGGTGGACGAGCCGGGCTTCGAGTCGACGGATCGGCTGCGCCGCGCCTATGTGGAGGCGCTGCTGCCGCGTGCCGCCACCATCCACGAGCGGATCATCCTGGACGCGCCGACCGCGTCCAAGCCCTCACAGGCTCCGGGCTGGCTCAGCGAACGCCTCGCCCCGCGGCACGACGACGAGAACAGCGACAAGGGCGGCCGGCCGTGAGCAAGCGCGATGTCTTCGAGTACGCCCTCCTGCGCGTGGTGCCACGCGTCCAGCGCGGCGAGTTCTTCAACGCCGGGGTCGTGGTCTACTGCCGCGCCAAGGGATTCGTCGCCGCCCGCACCGCACTCGACGAGGGCAAGCTCATGGCCCTGGATCCCGGCGCCGACGTGACCGGGGTGCGAGCGGCGCTGCACGCCGTCGAGGGCGTCTGCCGGGGCGGTACGGACGCGGGCCAGGCGGCCGGCGACGACGCCGGGCGGCGCTTCCGCTGGCTCATCGCGCCGCGCTCGACCGTCATCCAGCCGAGCCCGGTGCACAGCGGCCTCACCACCGACCCCGCCGCCGAGGTCGAACGGCTCCTCGACCTGCTGGTGCGCTGATCGCAGCCCCTGCGGCGCCGCCCCCGCCCGCCGCGGGGGCGGCGCCGTCCGGTGTGACATGCGCCGCTGCGTCCGTGGGCCGTTGACACCGGGTGCCAGGGCTTCTAGCGTCTCGTCTGCTGAAGGTACTAAGCGGTTGCTCAGTTATCGGGAACGTTCTCGCGGGCCTGTCCCGCGGATTCGTTCCCGACGTCCGCTGAGCCGCGATCCAAGGGCGAGGAGAGCCAAGCATGTCCACCACCGAGCAGCGCGTAGCCATCGTGACGGGAGCCGCACGGGGCATCGGTGCCGCCACCGCGGTACGCCTGGCGGCCGAGGGCCGCGCCGTCGCCGTACTCGACCTGGACGAGGCGGCCTGCAAGGACACCGTCGAGAAGATCACCGCCGCCGGGGGCAAGGCCCTCGCCGTCGGCTGTGACGTGTCGGACAGCGCTCAGGTGGAAGCCGCCGTCGCGCGGGTCGCCGCGGAGCTCGGCGCCCCGACGATCCTCGTCAACAACGCGGGCGTGCTCCGCGACAACCTGCTCTTCAAGATGAGCGAGTCCGACTGGGACATCGTGATGAACGTGCACCTCAAGGGCGCGTTCCTGATGGCCAAGGCCGTTCAGAAACACATGGTGGACGCCAAGTTCGGCCGGATCGTCTCGCTGTCCTCCTCCTCGGCCCTCGGCAACCGCGGCCAGGCCAACTACGCCGCCGTCAAGGCGGGCCTGCAGGGATTCACCAAGACGCTCGCCAAGGAGCTCGGCAAGTTCGGCATCACCGCCAACGCCGTCGCGCCGGGCTTCATCGTCACCGAGATGACCGCGCAGACCGCGGAGCGCGTCGGCATGGGCTTCGAGGAGTTCCAGGCCGCCGCCGCCACCCAGATCCCGGTCCAGCGCGTCGGCTTCCCGGAGGACATCGCCAACGCCATCGCCTTCTTCTCGGGCGATGACGCGGGCTTCGTCTCGGGTCAGGTCATGTACGTCGCCGGCGGACCGCTCAACTGACCCGAAGGGTTACGGACATCATGACTGTGCAGGACAGTGGCAAGGTCGCGCTGATCACCGGTGCGAGCCGGGGCATCGGCTACGGCATCGCCGAGGCGCTCGTCGCCCGCGGCGACCGGGTGTGCATCACCGGGCGCGGCGAGGACGCGCTGAAGGAGGCCGTCGAGGCGCTCGGTTCCGACCGGGTCATCGCCGTCGCGGGCAAGGCGCACGACGAGGCGCACCAGGCAGCGGCCGTCGAGCGCACGATGGAGGCGTTCGGCCGGGTCGACTTCCTGGTCAACAACGCCGGTACGAACCCGGTCTTCGGGCCGATCGCCGAGCTCGACCTCAATGTGGCCCGCAAGGTCTTCGAGACGAACGTGATCTCGGCCCTCGGCTTCGCCCAGCAGACCTGGAAGGCCTGGCAGAAGGAGAACGGCGGGGCGATCGTGAACATCGCCTCCGTCGCGGGTGTCTCCGCCTCGCCGTTCATCGGCGCGTACGGCATGAGCAAGGCGGCCATGGTCAATCTGACCCTGCAGCTCGCGCACGAGTTCGCGCCGGTCGTCCGGGTCAACTCGATCGCTCCGGCGGTCGTGAAGACCAGGTTCGCGCAGGCGCTGTACGAGGGCCGTGAGGCGGAGGCGGCCGCGGCCTACCCGCTGGGCCGGCTCGGTGTCCCGGCGGACATCGGGGGGGCCGCGGCCTTCCTCACGTCGAGCCAGTCGGACTGGATCACCGGACAGACCCTCGTGGTCGACGGCGGTATTTTCCTGAATGCCGGCGTGAGCTGAGAACGGCCTGGGCCGGTTTGGCCCTGATTGCCTCAAGTGCCCCGCCGGGCCAGCGGATTGACCTGGCGGGGCGCTGCGGTATGGTCTGCCGACCCATGGCTGATCGAGGAGCGTGCACGTGTTCTACCGGGCCAGTCTGCAGGCTGCTGCAGCCCTTGCTTCCCTGTCTTTGCTGGCCGGCTGCGGTCTGCTTCCCGGCGGTGGTTCGGACGTGGAACAGAAGCTGGCGGTCGGGACCACCAGCTCACCGTCCACACTCGACCCCGCGGCGGCCTGGGACGGCTCCTGGGAGCTGATGCGCAATGTGTTCCAGACCCTGGTGAGCTTCCCCACCGGCAGCACGAGCCCCGAGCCCGACGCCGCGGACAACTGCAGGTTCTCCGACAACACCAGCACCGCCTACCGGTGCGAGCTCCGCAAGGGACTGAAGTTCTCCAACGGGGACACGCTCGACGCGGAGGCCGTGAAGTACTCCATCGACCGGATCAGGTCGATCGCGGTCAAGGGCGGCCCCGTCGGAATGCTCGGCTCGCTCGACCGGGTGGAGACCAAGGGCGACGACATCGTCATCTTCCACCTGACGAAGCCCGACGCCACCTTCCCGTTCGTGCTGGCCACGCCGGCCATGTCGCTCGTGGCGCCCAGCGAGTACTCGAAGCACAAGATCCGCGACGACGGCAAGGTGACCGGGTCCGGCCCCTACCTCCTCGACGGCTACAAGCAGGGGGACCGTGCCGAGCTGGTGCGGAACCCCGACTACAAGGGCTTCGCGGACCGCAAGAACGACGCGGTGACCATCCGGTACTTCGAGGAGTCCGGCTCCATGGTCGCGGCGCTCAGGAAGAACGAGATCGACGCCACGTACCGCGGCCTGGGCGCCGAGGAGGTCGTGAACCTCGAGGACAACAAGGACGCGAACAGCGACCTGCAGATCGTCGAGACGGTCGGCGCCGACATCCGCTTCCTGGTCTTCAACCCGCAGGACCCGGCGGCCGGGAACCCGGCCGTCCGGCGTGCGATAGCCCAGCTCGTGGACCGTGACGCCCTGGTGGCCAAGGTCTACCGGGGTACGGCCGAGCCGCTCTACTCCATGGTTCCCAAGGGCATCGCGGGTCACACGACCAGCTTCTTCGACACGTTCGGCGACCCGGACAGGAAGAAGGCCGAGAAGATCCTCACCAAGGCGGGCATCACCGAGCCGGTCGCGATGACGTTCTGGTTCACGACCGACCGCTACGGATCGTCGACGGCCCCCGAGTTCGCCGAGCTCAAGCGTCAGCTGGAAGCGTCCGGACTGTTCAGGATCACCCTGAAGAGCAAGCCCTGGAAGACCTTCCAGGAGGGCTTCACCAAGGGCCAGTACCCCGTCTTCGGGCGCGGCTGGTTCCCGGACTTCCCGGACCCCGACAACTTCATCGCCCCGTTCGTCGGCAAGGACAGCGTCACCGGCATGCCCTACGTGAAGAACGAGATCACGAACGAGCTGCTGCCCCAGTCCCGCAAGGAGAGCGACCGCGGCGCGGTCAGCAAGCAGTTCGAGCGCGCCCAGGAGATCCTCGTCGACGATGTCCGGCTGCTGCCGCTGTGGCAGGGCAAGCTCTATGTCGCCGCGGGCGAGGACATCGGCGGCGGCGAGCGCGCGCTGGACCCGCAGACGGTCATGCAGATGTGGGAGCTGTACCGCAAGGCCAGCTGGTAACCGGCCCGCTGACCACGGACCCCGGGGCCTCGGAGGGCTCCCCGGGGTCCGTTGTCAGTGGCCCCCGGTAGGTTCTGGGATCAAGAACCGAATTGCTTACCGGAGGTTGTTGACGTGACCGACACCTACCCGCTGCCCGAGTCCTGGCGCGGCGTCCTCGGCGATGAGCTCGACAGTCCCTATTTCAGGGAGCTGACGGAATTCGTCGAGAAGGAGCGGGCCGACGGGCCGGTCTATCCGCCCCGGGAGCAGGTGTTCGCGGCTCTGGAGGCGACCCCGTACGACAAGGTGAAGGTCCTGGTCCTCGGCCAGGACCCGTACCACGGCGAGGGCCAGGGGCACGGTCTGTGCTTCTCCGTGCGGCCGGGCGTGAAGACGCCGCCCTCCCTGCGCAACATCTACAAGGAGATGAAGGAGGAGCTCGGCCTGCCGGTCCCGGACAACGGGTATCTGATGCCGTGGGCCGAGCAGGGCGTGCTCCTCCTCAACGCGGTACTGACGGTACGTGCCGGTGAGGCCAACTCCCACAAGGGCAAGGGCTGGGAGAAGGTCACCGACGCAGTCATCCGCGCCGTCGCCGCACGGCCCGACCCGGCGGTCTTCGTGCTCTGGGGCAACTACGCGCAGAAGAAGCTTCCGCTGATCGACGCGGAGCGCCACGTGGTGGTGAAGGGGGCGCACCCCTCACCGCTCTCGGCGAAGAAGTTCTTCGGCTCGCGTCCGTTCACCCAGATCAACGAGGCGGTCGCCGCGCAGGGCCACCCGCCCATCGACTGGCGCATCCCCGACCTGGGCTGAGGGCGCGCCGGAGCCTGAGTGCGAATGTCCGCCACGGCGACTAGCGTCGAACCGGCTGCAACCGGAGGGAACCGGCAGAGACCGGCAGGTTCCGTCGGGGGCAGCCGGAGTGTGCCGGGACCGATCGGCCGGGCGTGGGCGGACAGGTGCGAGGGAGACCGCGGTGACGGAGCAGCAGGAGGCGTCGCAGGACGTCGTCATGACCAGAATCGGCCAGGCGGTCATGTTGCTCCACGGTGGTGACCGGGAGGAGGCCCGCAATCGCTTCGGCGCCCTCTGGGCGGAGATCGGCGAGGGCGGTGACGCCTGGCACCGGTGCACCCTCGCGCACTACATGGCCGACACCCAGGACGATCCCGGCGACGAACTGGTCTGGGACCTGCGGGCCCTCACCGCCGCACAGACGCTGACCGGCGAGGGCGCGGCCGGGCACCGGGACGCGCTCGCCGTGCGTGCCTTCCGTCCCTCGCTGCACCTCAACCTCGCGGCGGACTACGTGAAACTCGAGCGCCCCGCCGCCGCCCGGATCCATCTGGACCGGGCGAGGCAGGCCTCGGGCGTCCTCGCCGACGACGGTATGGACGACGGGTACGGAGGAGCCGTCCGGGCCGCCATCGGACGGCTGGAGCGGCGACTGCGGGAGTTCTGACCGCCCGCCCCCGGACATGTCTCCGGTGGCCGGGAGGGCGCGGTTTCCGGCGGCCCGCCAGGGCGGGCCACCGGTCCTGCTGCGGGGCCGCAGCCTCAGCGGCCGTAGGCGTCGTCGCAGATCCGCGACTGCGGGCTGCCCGCGGGCCAGTGCCCGTATCCCCGGCCGAGCGCGCACACGTCCGCCCCGGTGACGGGCGCCGGCAAGGCGGGGGCGGGGGCGGGCGGAGCGGCCCGGCGCTGCTGCGGACGGGCCTGGGCGGGACGGCGCTGCTGCGGAGGCCTCGGGTCCTCGCGGCGCGCCGCCGGAGGCGCCGGAGCGGTCCGGCGGGAAGCCCTGGCGGAGGGCTTCGGATCCGGCAGCGCCTCCAGCGTGTCGCGTACCGGGGGCCGGATGATCTGCGGGGCCAGGTGCTGCGCCGGCCGGCTGCTCTCCGGGCGCGCCGGTGCGCTCGGCTCCGGTTGTACGGACACACACCCGGACAGGGCCGTGACAGCCACGCCGACCAGGAGTTTCACGGTGGTTCTGGTTCGATGCACCTGATCAACTCTGCGGTGCGGGAGGCCCGTCGCGGGCACCGCGAGGCCCGGATTGGCCCGCACGAGTGACCCGGTCAGCATGACGCCCCCGCGTGTCGCCGGTGACCGGCGGCCCCGCCCTATTCCACTGTGCCCAGCATCCCGCGCAGCAGTTCGCCGAAGCCGGTGCGCAGTTCCGCCTCGGTCGGGACGGAGCGGTGGTAGGAGCCCGCCGCGCACGAGAACATCAGCCCTTCGCACCAGGCCACCAGCGACAGGGCGTGCCGTTCCGGTTGAGGCGATCCGACCGCCGCCATCAGGGCCTCCAGCGGTTCGCGGAACTGCCGGCCCGTCGCGTCGTAGAACGCGCGCAGTTCGGGGCGGCGGGTGGCCTCCAGGGCGAGTTCGTAGCGGCAGACGAGCAGGTCCGGGTGGCGGGTCAGGTAGCGGTGGAGGGCCGCCGCGAGACCCGCGATCAGGGCGTCGGGGCCGGGCGGAACGGCCGGCGTGGCCCCGCCGCCTTCCGTGCCCCCTCCCGGTGTCGTGCCGGGCATCGGGAGTTCACCCGGTGCGAGGACCCGGGCCTCGCGTTCGGCCAGCCGTCGCACCGTCGCCTCCAGCAGGGACTGCCGCGTACGGGCGTAGTTGGACGTCGACCCCTGCGGAAGGCCCGCGCGCTCGTCCACCGCGCGGTGGGTCAGACCCCGCATGCCGCGTTCGGTGAGGAGTGCGAGTGCGGCGTCGGCGATGAGCGCGGCCCGGGAGGAACCGGCGGCGGTGCGTGTGGCCATGGGATCAACCTACCGCTATCACTACACCTGTAGTAGCTTGGTCGAGTCACTACAGGTGTAGTTCCCGAGGGGTGAGGAGGAGCCATGGACGCTCCCCGCGCGGTCGTCATCGGCAGCGGAATCGGTGGCCTCACGGCAGCGGTGGCGCTGCATCGCTCCGGCTGGCAGGTCACGGTCCTGGAACGGGCCCGTTCGCTCCAGCCCGTCGGGGCCGGCATCGGTCTGGCCCCCAACGCCCAGCGCGCCCTGGACGTCATCGGTATCGGCGACGAGATCAGGTCCCTGGCGGCCTGGCAGGGCGAGGGAGGCATGCGCGGCCCGGACGGCCGCTGGCTCTCCCGGACGGACAGCACCGCCGCCGCCGAGCGGTTCGGCGGTCCGCTCGTCCTGGTCCACCGGGCCACCCTGATCGACCGCATCGCCGCCCGACTGCCCGCGTCCGCCATCCGTACCCACTGCCCCGCGTACCTCGTGGACCCGGGCGTCGCAGGGGGCAGGCGCGCCATGATCCGGACGGCGGACGGGACGATCGAAGCGGATCTCGTCGTCGGCGCCGACGGCATCCACTCCGCCGTGCGCGGCGCCCTGTTCCCGGACCACCCCGGCCCGTCCTACGCCGGATTCACCACCTGGCGCGTCGTCGTCCCCGCACCGCCCGAGCCCTTCGCCCCGCACGAGACCTGGGGCCGCGGCGCCCTGTGGGGCACCCAGCCGCTCAAGGACGGCCGCATCTACGCGTACGCCGCGGCCGCCGCCCCGGCGGGGGAGCGCGCCGACGACGAACGGGCGGAACTGCTCCGCCGCTTCGGCGCCTGGCACACCCCCGTCCCGGAGATCATCGCCGCCGCCCCGCCCGAGGGCGTGCTGCGCAACGACGTGTACCAGATGAACCGCCCTCTGCCCGCCTTCCACCGAGGGCGCACCGTCCTCGTGGGGGACTCCGCCCACGCGATGGCGCCAACCCTGGGCCAGGGCGGCAACCAGGCCATCGAGGACGGCATCGTGCTCGCGCACCACGTGGCGCCGGGCAGGGACCTCGGCGCGGGTCTGGCCGGGTACACCGCCGACCGGCTGCCGCGGACCACCGCCGTCGTCCGCAAGGCCGCACGGGTCACCCGCCTGATGCGGCTGAGCTCCGCCCCGGCCGTCGCCGTACGGGACTTCGTGATGTCCACCCTCTCCCGGCTCGGACCGGGGCTCGTCCTGCGCCCCTTCGACGGCATCGCCGACTGGCGGCCCCCGCAGCACACGTATGCTGCCGGGACGAAGGAAGCGCAGGCCCGGCCGCGGTCGGCCTCCACGGAGGAGGACCGCGACGTGCGGCGCTGAACAGCGAGAAGGAGACCCTGTGAAGGTCGGCTGCATCGGGCTCGGCGACATCGCGCAGAAGGCGTATCTGCCGGTACTCACCACCCTGCCGGGGGTCGAACTGCATCTGCAGACCCGCACCCCCGCGACCCTCGCCTCGGTCGCCGCCGCCCACCGCGTCCCGGCCGCCCAGTGCCACACCGGCCTCGACTCGCTGCTGGCCCAGGGCCTGGACGCGGCGTTCGTGCACGCCCCGACCTCCGCGCACCCCGAGATCGCCGGACGGCTGCTCGAAGCGGGTGTCCCCACCTACGTCGACAAGCCGCTGGCCTACGAACTCGCCGAGTCCGAGCGCCTGGTGGAGCTCGCCGAGGCGCGCGGGGTCAGCCTCGCGGTCGGCTTCAACCGACGGGTGGCGCCCGGCTACGCGCAATGCGTCGAGCACCCGCGCGAACTGATCCTCATGCAGAAGAACCGGGTCGGGCTGCCGGAGGAGCCGAGGACCATGGTCCTCGACGACTTCATCCACGTGGTCGACACGCTGCGTTTCCTTGCTCCCGGGCCGGTCGAGCACACGGTCGTCCGGGCCAGGATCCGTGACGGCCTCATGCACCACGTCGTGCTCCAGCTCTCGGGGGACGGTTTCACCGCCATCGGGGCGATGAACCGGCTCAGCGGCTCGACCGAGGAACGGCTGGAGGTCTCGGGCCAGGACTCCAAGCGCGAAGTGGTCAACCTCGCCGAGATCATCGACCACAAGGGGCAGCCGAGCCTGCGGCGGCGCGGCGACTGGGTGCCGGTGGCCCGCCAGCGGGGCATCGAGCAGAGCGTCCTGTCGTTCCTGGACGCCGTCCGGGCCGGGCAGCTGCTGAGCGCCCGGGACGCCCTGGAGACGCACGAGCTGTGCGAGCGCGTGCTGCGGGACCTCGACTGCGCGTAGCCCGTACGACTGCGTCCCGCAGGTATCCGGTTCTCGGCGCACACGGTCGCCTGGACCCGAACCGGGTCACGCCCCCCGGAACGGCTCCGGATGCGTGCGCGACGGCACCGATGCAGGCTGGGTGGATGGACCGTCGGCCCGTGGAGGTGACCTCATGAAGTCCCACCGCGAGCCGGAGGGCTGGGGCGCGCTCCAGCCGCCTCCGGGGTACTACTCGGCCGACGGGCGCCCGCCCGACGCCATGCAGCGTGCGCTGATCCTCGACTGGGCGGTCAACCAGCGGATCGCGAGCGGCTGGCGTGTGGAGTCCCGCTCCGAGACCCAGGTCGTCATGGTCCGGGGCCGGCCACCCAACCATGTGCTGCACGCCGTGCTGACGGCCCTCACCTGCTTCCTCTGGGGCGCGGTGTGGCTGGTCATCGGCGTGACCAGCAAGGTCGAACGGGTCGCGCTCACCGTGGACGCCATGGGCGACATCGTCACGGTGCACGGACCGGGCCGCGCCACGGTCTGAGGCCCGGGCTCACTGGGGCGCCGTTTCCGCCGGGGCCTGCCCGGCCGTACCGACGGAGCCCACCGGCCCCGCACCACCTGCCGGGACGACCGGCTCGGCCCGACCCCGCCCGCGCACCGCCCGCAGACCTTCGAAGGCACAGAAGGCGGCCAGCACTCCCAGTGCGCCGTACAGCGGCCAGTCGCCCAGCCGGACGTACAGCGTCGTGCCCCGGGCCAGCGGCACGCCGTACACCGCCGCACCGCTCGTGTCCGTACCGAGCGGAGACCCGACGCGCTGCCCCTTAGGGCCGTAGACCGCACTCACACCCGTGAGCGTGGCGTGCACCATCGGACGGCCGTTCTCGGCGGCCCGCAGCGCCCCCAGCGACGCGTGCTGGCCGGGAGCCCAGCCGTGCTGGAAGGACGACGTGGACGACTGGGCGATCAGGAGCCGGGCGCCGTCACGGGTCAGCCGCCGGCTCATGTCGGGGAACGCGGACTCGAAGCAGACCAGCGGACCGATGCGCAGACCGTGCGCGCCCGGCGGCGTCATCGTCACGGGGCCCGTGCCGCGCAGCCGGTCCTCGCCCGCCGCCTTGCCCATCGACGTGGCCCACCCGAGCGCCGAGCGGGCGGGGATGTACTCCCCGAAGGGAACCAGGCGCATCTTGTCGTAACGGTCCCCGGTCAGCCCCTGCGGACCCACCAGCACAGCGCTCTTGAAGATTCCGGTCCGCCCCGACGCATCGGTCTGCCGGGCATCCACGTTCACCAGCACATCCGCGCCCACCAGGCGCGACAGCGCGGCGATCCTGGCGGTGACGTCGGGCCGCCGGGCCGGATCGGCGCCGACACTGCTCTCACCCCACACGACCAGGTCGAGATCCCGGCCCGCCAGCGAGCGCGTCAGTTCCTCGCTGCGCGCGAACCGCCGCTGCACGCTGCCGGGCCCCTCGACGACACCGGGCTGCACGACGGCGATCCGTGCCGTCCCGGACGGTTCGGGCTGTGGAGCCCACACCCACACCGCACCCACGGCCACGGAGCCCGCCACGAGCGTGGCGACGGCCACCGCGCGGGCGGCGGGAGCCGTGAGCAGCAGGGCGAGAGCCGTGTTCACCGCGACCACCAGCAGGCTCACCAGCCACACCCCGCCCACCGACGCCAGCCGGAGCGCCGGCGGCACCTGCCACTGGCTGGCGCCGAGCAGCCCCCAGGGGCCTCCGAGCCCCTCCCAGGACCGGGCCGTCTCGATCATCAGCCAGCCGCACGGCACCACGATCACGGCCGCCACGACGCGCGCACCGGAGACCGGTCCACGCAGGAGCCGGGAGACCAGCAGCCC
Source organism: Streptomyces sp. NBC_00385 (assembly GCF_035917155.1). Lineage (NCBI taxonomy): Bacteria > Bacillati > Actinomycetota > Actinomycetes > Kitasatosporales > Streptomycetaceae > Streptomyces > Streptomyces sp. NBC_00385. Next base: position 7,639,317 of record NZ_CP107951.1, read on the forward strand.
CCATGGAGCCCACAGCAGACCCAGCAGGGCCGCCAGCACCACGATGAACACATGCAGGCTCGGCATCAGCCAGTGGTGGACGGCCAGCATGTAGCCCGCCCCGCCGAGCCAGCCGTCGAGCGCCGCTCGGCGCCCCGTGCCGGCCGACCGGATCAGCAGCAGCAACGGGACCAGTGCGACGTACGCGAACCACCACAGTCCCGGTGCGGGGAAGGCGAGCGCGGGCAGCGCACCGGCCAGGAGCGCGGCGCCACCGCGCCACCAGGACGAGGCGAGTATCCGGCCGCCCCGTGCGCGCCCCACGACCCCGCTCGGCATACCGCGCCTCCTCGGCCTGCCGGGTGGCAGGCAGTATCCGGAATCCGTTTCCTCCGTCGTGCCCCCAGTGTGGGGCAGCGGGCCCGGGTCGGGGCGGTTCACCAGGCGGTTCGCCCGCCGGATCATCCGGCGGCGAGGGAGCCCGACAGATCCCGCCACTTCTCATGGACGGTCACGCCCTGGATGCGCCAGCCGTCGTCGGTACGCAGCAGCTCGAAGGCGTAGCGCCCGCCGGAGACGAAGTTCGGGGCGGTCGGACGGTCCGCCGAGCCGGTGTCCGCCCGCCGCTCCTCCTCCGGTCCGCTCACGAGCCGCATCGGGTTCATGTAGTCGGCCTGCAGCCGGGCACGGTCGCCCGGATAGCCCCCGAGGTCCTGAAGGTCCAGGCGCCGGTTGACGATGAGGTGCTGCCGTACGGGAAAGAGCAGCATCGTTTCCGAGAGCCACTCCGCGACCTCGGCTGCGGGGCCCTCGATGCCGCCCGCGGTGCGGTAGTCGGCGCGGCCGTCCGCGGTGAACAGGGCCCGGTAGTCCGTCCACGCACCGTCGTCCACCGCCACGGCGTAGCCGGTGATCACTGCATCGATGGAGAGCCGGTCCATCACGGTCGAGAGATCCACACGCTGCGTCATCGGGTCAGTGTGGGCCCCTGGGCGCCAGGGGCCAAGTGCCGTGCACCGTAGTGGCCCGCGAACGGCGGGATCCGGCCGGGAGCGGCCCTTCCGAGGGCTCGGTGGCGCCGCCGCGCAACAGGTCAGCAAGGCACCACGGCCACCGGCCCCAGCGCGTGCGTGAGCGTGGTCTGCGCGACCGGGGAGAGCCCGAGCCCGAGGGACTCGCCGCCCTTGCGCCGGCCGATCACCGTCAGGGCCGCGGTCGCTGACGCGGTGACCAGGGTGCGCGAAGCGGAGCCGTGGACGGGTTCCTTCACGACCTCGACCTGCGGATACTGCTCGCTCCGGCCCGCTGTCAGCTCGGCGAGCGACCGCTGCGCCGAGCCGGCCGCCGCCTCCCGGTCGAAGACGGGGCCGCCGGAGAGCATCGACGAGAACATCGTCCAGCCGTGCACGATCCGCAGCCGCGCACCGGGGCGGGCCGCCGCCGTCTCGAAGGCGAACTCCAGCACCGCCTCGCTGCTCTCGTCCGCGGCCACCCCCGCGACGATGTCCCGGAAGGCATCCGGGGCGCTCCCGTCCGGCTCCTCGTCCGGCCGCCCGCCGTTGATGACGACCACGGGGCACGTGGCCATCGCGGCGGTCGCCAGACTGTTGGAGCCCAGCATCAGGGAACGGAACCCGCCCAGCCCGCGGGAGCCGACCACCACCAACGACGCGTCGCGGCTGAGCGAGACCAGCGCGGCCGAGGGGAAGTCGAGCGGTGCGAGCGTCGCGGGGCGCAGCCCGGGGGCGATGCGTTCCACGCGCTGTACGGACCGGGCGAGGAGTTCCTCCGCCTCGCGCTGCTGCGCCTCCTGGCCGGTACGCCGGGTCAGGAGGCGGACATGCACGATCGTCAGCGGAAGCACCCGCCCGGACGCCTCACGCGCCGCCCAGTCCAGCGCGTCGTCGCTGTGCGTGGACCCGTCGACCGCGGCGATCACGGGAAGCTCGGTGCCGGTCATGCGTGCCTCCTGAGTGCGGTGGTGCCTGCCCCGGCCCGCGCACGCCCGCGTGGCGCCCGCAGGCCCCCCGGCCCGTTCTCCGGACCCGGTCGGCCTGCCTCGTACGCTACGGCCGGTCGGCCCCTGTCGCAGGGGAGACGCGACGGGGGCCGGTGTACGCCGGTCCGGCACGGCTGACGACGGACGCCGGTTGTCCTCGTCGGCCGGTGCGCCTGCACCTATGCTCGCGGGATGGAGCAGAGCGAAGTCGTGAAACGTGTGATCGGCATCCTCACCGAAGCGGGCGAGATGCGCCGCCTCTTGGAGGAGGACCCGGACCGTGACGACCCCAGCACCGATTCGACCGTGGTGACCGCCCTTCTCAACGAGACGATGCCACGGATCGCGATCCCCGAGGACGCCACGATCGAGGACGTGGTGGCGCTGGTCGGCCGGGAGGTCGGCGGGGCGGTGGAGCAACTCGTCGGGGCCTTCACCCTGGCGTTCGCGATGCTGGCGCAGGTGCACGACTCGGGGCAGACGGACGTGTCGTCCGCCGATGTGCTCCAGGACCTGGCCCTGAGGGCAGAGCAGTTCGGTTCCGAGGGGCCGGGAGGCCCGGGGGACACGGAGGTGTAGAGCGGCGGGAGGGCCGGGGGGACGCGGAGGCGCGGAACCACGGGAGAGCCGGACGCCGTACTCGGCATACTCGGCGTCATGCGTATCGACTTCGATCCCGGCGCCACCGACACCGGCACGTTCTACCGGCTGCTCACCGCCGTGGTTGTTCCCCGGCCCATCGCGTGGGTCTCCACGATCACCCCGGACGGCGAGACGGCCAACCTGGCTCCCCACTCCTTCTTCACGATCGCGTGCGTCAGCCCGCCCGTCGTGCAGTTCACGTCGGTCGGGCGCAAGGACACCCTGCGCAACATCGAGGCGACGGGTTCCTTCGTCGTGAACTTCGCCCCGGAACACCTCTTCGAGCAGATCAACGCCACCGCGACCGACTTCCCGCGCGGCATCAGCGAGTTCGAGGCCGTGGGCGTCGAGCGGGAGCCCAGCCTGCGGGTGAAGCCGCCGCGCGTGGCGGGGGCTCCGGTCGCGCTCGAGTGCGTGCTGCACAGCACCGTCCTGCTCGGCGACTCCACCGTCGTGTTCGGGCGGGTGGTGCACGCCGCGGTCGACGAGGACGTCATGACGGACGGGCATCCGGAAGTCACCGCACTCCGCCCGCTGACCCGGCTGGGCAAGGACGAATGGGGCACCTTCGGAGGTGTACGGGAGATCTCCCGCATCCCGTACACCCGCTGGCAGGAGGACCGCGACGCCCGCTGACACGGCTGTGCAGGCGAATGGCGGGCTGACCGGGCGACGGCGGCTACGGCCGGGCCCGGGACAACGGATACTCTCAGCATGCCTCGTCGGATACCGGTGCCCTGGTGGGTGTGGGGCCGGGACGGTGCCACACCCCGTCGCCGCCGCGTCCCGCAGGACCGGACGGCGTCCCGGGGCCCTCAGAGCAACTGCGAAGCAACAGGAGACCCCGATGGCTGATACCCCGCCCCGCCAGGTTCAGCGGCGCTCGGACGAGAGCGCGGCGGGCTCGGTGTCCGAGGCCCCTGGCCGGGCCGAGGCCGTACCGACACCGCGCTACCAGGGGCTGTTCGTCGAACCCGATCTTCCGCCCTTCGCCGAGACCGAGTGACACCACCCGCGTCGAGGCCCGCGCTGCCCCCGCACCCGCTCCGGCGGGTGCGGGGGCAGCGCGGCTTCCGGGGCACCTCGTACAGGCAGCGCCCGGCGCGCTCAGGCCGCTGCGAAGTCGTGGGCGGCGGCGCCCTGCCACTCGACGAGCGACGGGGTGTCCAGAGCCCGTGCGGGGTCCGCCATCCCAGCGTCGGCGAGGAACACGATGACATCGTGATCGCTGTGCGCGAGCCCGAGCCGCTCCTCGCGGCCGGCGATGTGCACGGTGACGAGCCGGGCGCCTGACGGTGTCGGTCGATGGATGACAATCGGGGGAGTAGCCATACCTCCAGCGTGGCCCCAGGCGCCCGCGCCCGCATCCGAAACCGGATGCGGGCACCGGAGCGGTGGCCGGAGGACGGGAACACGGCCTCCCGGGGCCCGGCCAACGCTTCCGCGTGCGGCTGCGCGTTCTCCTGCTCCCGCTCCCGCACCGAACCGTGTGAGGTCGGGCTTGTCCGCACTACGAGCGGGCTGACTGAGCTGCTGTAGACCGCTGCCGCACCGGAGCGTGTCTCCTGGGAGTTGTCCGCCGTGCGAAGCTGTGCGCCATGGCGCCTTATACGGTCCGTGGACTTGCTCTGCCTGCCCTGCTGACCTCGCTCGTCGATCGCGACCTCTGGCGTGACCCGGGCGATGCGGTGCTGGCGAAGGCCATCCCGTGGTTCAAGGACCCACTTCGCTTGGTGTCGAACCCCGAGCAGATGGCGTACGCGTCCCAATCGATGGATATGTTCGCCGATGATCCGCACTCCGCCTTCTTTCGCCAGGCACGCGGAAGCAGGAGCGTCGCCCCGCTCGAACTTCCTTGGCTCGACGTTGAACAGGCAGTGCTGATCGCCATCACTCGCAGGCCCGGTGATGATGGGGCTTTGGCTCTCGACTACCGGTCGGACCCCTCAGATCCCCGCGTCGTCGGCAGTGACTTCTGGGCGGACCCCCTTCTGTGCCAGTGGCGGGTCGTCGCACCTACTTTCTCGGGCTTCGTCTCGAGCTTGGGCCTGTAGCTTCCGCAGTCATGTCGGTGACGCGCCCGGACAAGGATGGACGCGACACAGATGCCCCAGCGACCGGCCGAGAAGCCGGCCGGGTGCAGCGGGCCGGGCCCCACGGGCCGGCAGACACCACTCGGTCAGCGTTTGATGCGGCCACGAATGGCGAGGGCGGCCAGCGCGAGCAGGATGGGCTCCAGGAAGCGGCTGATCATCTCCGTGTAGGTGCCCCAGGTGGTGAGGTCCTGGCCGCTGGTGCGGAACACGACGGAGTTGAGGACCACCTGCACGGCCTTGTCGAAGCGCTCCCCGGTGAACCGATCGGCGACAGGCAAGGTCAGCCGTGGGTCGTCCTTGTCCACGACCAGCGTCACCTGCCCCCCGCCGGCGGGGACAGTACCTGTGGCAACTTGCTCGGGTGACGAGTCGGGGAGCCCGAGGCCCACCATGAGCACGATGGTGACTGCCATCGCCGCGAGCAGCCAGCCGATGGCACGGGATGCGCGCAAGCCGTAGCCGGAGAGCAGCCAGTACCCTCGGAGAAGGAAGCGCTCGCCGGTCGTCGTATCGACGCGGTCGTGGCGGCGCATCTCCATCTCGCCGTAGTAGAAATCGGCTGCCCCGGGCTCGTTCTTGCCGTCCTCGAACGCCTTGCGCAACTGCCGGTAGAGGGTTGCCACGTCTTCCGGGTCAGGGGTGAGGTTCGGGCTGGGGTGGTTCGGTCCGGTGCGCCAGACACGGGGGGAGGGGGGCCGGCCGTCCGGCAGCGCGGGTTGGCCGGCGAGTTGAGCGCGCCAGTGGTGTTCCTCGGCCAGGGCGCGTCGACTGCTCCACCGGTACGGACAGATGAGGTAGCGGCGGTGCAGGCCGGTGGGAGTGGAGGCGAAGGTGCAGCGGCCCTCCAGACGGAGCTGGTCCAGATGGAACGCCCCGGCGAACAGGCAGTCGACAAGATCGATGTCCGTCAGGACCAGGTGTGCGGCATCCACCCCACGCACCGAGGACACCCGCACCCCGCTTGGGGCGCCCTGAAGCAGGTTCTCGCCCATCTCGGATCCGCCCCCGCCGCGGAAGAGCGTCGGATGGGCCGTGACCGCCACTGGGTTGGTCAGCACCGCATGACTCAGGTTCACCGTGGCGTGGCGAAGGCGAAGGGTTGCCGTCGATTCCCAACGGGTTCTCTCGAAGCGCACTGCAAGGGCCGCGATCTCCAGTGATACCGGAACCTCGAAAACCGCACCGGACAGATCGATCTCCTTGGCACACTCCATCGGCCCGAACCGGCTCGTCAGTGCGAAGAGGGCGCCGCCGAAGTTGGCGCTGGAGAACTGCGTCCCGTCGAATTTGGTTTCACCGGAGAATATGGCCGCACTGAAGTTGGCATCGCTGGAGAATTTTGCCATGACGAAATGTGCAGGGCCGGAGAACTGGGCCCGGGCGAACCCGGCTTGCGTATGGAAAATTGCCGAGTTGAATCCGACGTCGCCTGCGAACTCTGCGCCCCCGAATTCGGTGTAACTGGAGAACTGCGCCGCAGTGTACCCGGCGCTGCCGGAGAACCTGGCCCCGATGAACATGGTCTGTCCGTCGAACTTTGCGCCGTAGAATCTGGCTGCGTCGGCGAACTGCGCGTCGTCGAATGCGGAGACGCCGGCGAACTGTACCTGGTCGTACGTTGCCCGGGCGTCGAACCTCGCCTTGCTGAACCCGGCTTGCCTGGAGAACTGCGCCTCGGCGAATCCGACGACCTTATGAAAATGAACTCCATCGAACCAGGCATCGCCAAGGAACTGCACCTCGGTAAATGAGGCTCTTTCGTAGAATTTTGCCTCACTGAGCCTGACGGTCCCGGAGAAAATTGCCCTGTCGAAGTTGGCCTCGTTGAACTCCGCCCCTCTGAAGTCTGCTTCGCCGATTCGGGCGCAACTGGCTTCGGGATCGTAGAGGGACTGCAGGAGACGATCGAGGAGGTAGTCGGGGAAGGGGGTGTACCGGTGATCGATGCTGGAGCCGGGGGTCAGCCCGGCGAAGTAGGCTGCGCGACCCTCTTCGGCGACGTGCATAAGGCAATAGGCTTGATCCGGGATGCGGACGCCCGAGCAATCGCCGCTGGAGCAGGTGCTCCCTGGTGCAGGACTCATGACAGCGACCCCTTGTCGACTCACGATGGACAGGAGGACTGTCCGAGTGCCGATCCCCTGACCAGCCGAGCGTAGCGAATCGACTCCAACTTGCTTTTGGAGCAGGGGACTACAGCTTGGTGACTCCGTCGGCCTCTTCGGGCCGCTCGCTGTCGGGGCAGGGACGGCCGTCACACCGCTGGAGGTCTCGGCCGGCCTGAACCGGTGATGAAGTTGCCTCGTGTGGAGTGCCCGAAGTGCCGCCGGGGCGTGCTGTTGCGGCGGGGCGCCGGTGCCGGACGCCTGCCGCCAGTGATGGGCTGCAGCGGACGCAGGAAGGTCGCGGAGGCTTCAATGGCTCGATGGCCACGCCAACACCCCCGTACCGCGGTGTGGACGAGGGTGATCCCGTCCTTCCGCAGGGCGACGGCCGGTCGCGGCAGGCCCTTGAACGGGATGAGCCGCGTCGGTCCTGGTGGTGAACCGCCACGGAGCGGCGTGCTCCGAGCGATGCCCACTTGATCAGCCCGCGGATTCACCCGCGTGCGGGCTCAGCGACCCCGCGCCGACCAGGATGAACAGCACGATGCCCAGGACGATCCGGTAGATCACGAACGGCATGAAGCTCTTGGTCGTGATGAACTTCATGAACCAGGCGATGACCACGTAACCCACGCCGAACGCGATGAACGTCGCGAAGATCGTCGGGCCCCAGGACACATGCCCCTCGCCCGCGTCCTTCAGCTCGAAGACACCGGAGGCGAGCACGGCCGGGATCGCGAGCAGGAACGAGTAACGTGCCGCTGCCTCACGGGTGTACCCCATGAGCAGACCGCCGCTGATCGTCGCACCCGAGCGGGAGACGCCCGGGATGAGGGCCATCGCCTGGCAGAAGCCGAAGATCAGGCCGTCCTTGACGCCGAGCTCCTTGAGCGACTTGCGCTCCTTGACGGCCCGGTGCTTGCCGCCGGCCTCGTCGCGTGCGGCCAGGCGGTCGGCGATGCCGAGGACGATGCCCATCACGATCAGCGTGGTGGCGATCAGCCGCAGATCGCGGAACGGGCCCTCGATCTGGTCCTTGAACGTCACACCGAGCACGCCGATGGGAATCGAGCCGACGATGACCAGCCAGCCCATCTGCGCGTCGTGGTCGCCACGCATCGAACGGTCCGTCAGCGACTTGAACCACGCCGAGACGATGCGGACGATGTCCTTGCGGAAGTAGATGAGGACTGCGGCCTCCGTGCCGATCTGGGTGATCGCGGTGAACGCCGCGCCAGGATCGTGCCAGCCGGCGAATGCCGCGGTGAGCCGCAGATGCGCGCTGGAGGAGATCGGCAGGAACTCGGTCAGTCCTTGAACGAGGCCGAGGACGAACGATTCGAACCAGCTCATGGGGCTTGGGCCATCCCGGAGTGATCATGCATCGGCCGACGGCGTCGAGCCGTCGGCGGCGTGCGGATTGCGGTCGTGCGATGACAGGGCCGCACCGGGCCCGGAGATCGTCAGTCGGTCGCGGGCAGCGTATCGCCCCCGGATGAACGGAAGGACGACCGCCCCCGCGCAGCCCGTCGCATCACTCCGAGCCCAGCCGGTGGCGCCGCCGCCAGGCGACGACCGCCCCGCCGGCGCCCGTCAGCACGATGAAGCCCATGGCGGCCAGGAAGGCCGGTGACGTGGGCGAGGCGGCCTCGCTCCCCGCCACGACGTACGCCGCCGTGTTCGGGATCGACCCGAGGCCCGTCGCGACGAGGAACGGCGGGTAGCCCATGCGAGAGACGGCCGCGCAGTAGTTGGCCGCGGCGAACGGCACCCCGGGGAACAGGCGCAGCGCCAGCATCGAGCGGAAGCCGTGCCTGCTCAGCTGGCCGTCCGCCGCGCGCATCCAGCGCCCGCGCAGCAGCGTACGCAGCGCCTCCTGGCCCAGTACCCGGCCGAGCATGAACGAGATGCCCGCGCCCAGCACCGTGCCCGCCAGGGCCGCCGCCAGCCCCGCCTGCGAGCCGAACAGCGCACCGGCGGCCAGGTTGAGCAGCGGTCTCGGTACGAAGGCCACCGTGCAGACGCCGTACGCGAGGCCGAAGAGCACGACCGCGGCGGCGCCGCCGCTGAGCTGGGCCGGCCAGCCCGAGGCCAGCAGCCGCTGGGGCTCCAGGAGCAGCATCGTCGACGCGGCGGCCAGCAGGACGGCCACGAGCAGGGAGAGCCGGGACCAGGGCGACAGGAGCACCCGCGTGCAGCGCACGGCGAGGCCACCGGCGGGCCGGGCGGCAGGAACGGGGACGGGGTCGAGCATTCGGGGAGAGTAACCGAATCCTTTATGTGATCGCCGTAATGTGACCGTTATGAGCCATGGAGCCGAACCGGCCGCGGAGCGCCCCGCACCGGTCCCCGGCCTGCCCCGCAGCGTTCTCGCCGACACGGTGCTGGAGCGGCTGACCCTGCTGTACCCCACGGCGGCCGACCCCGTCCGCGCCCGGTCGGCCGCCGCGTACATGAAGCAGGTCGCACCGTTCCTCGGCATTCCCACGCCCCGCCGCCGCGCCCTGTCCCGTTCCGTCCTCGAAGGCACCGCGCGCCCCGCGGAGCCGGACTGCGCCGCGATCGCGCTGCGCTGCTGGGCGCTGCCCGAGCGCGAGTACCAGTACTTCGCCGCCGACTACCTGCGCCGTCACGTCGCACGCTGCTCGTCCGGGTTCGTTCCGGTCCTGCGCCATCTGGTCACCACCGTGCCGTGGTGGGACACCGTCGACCTCCTGGCCGCCCATGTCGCGGGACCGCTGGTCGCCGCAGGCCCGGAGCTGCGACGGACCATGGACGAGTGGATCGAGGACGACGACCTCTGGATCGTCCGCACCGCGCTGCTGCACCAGCTCCGCTTGAAGGAGGCCACCGACGCGCGCCGGCTCTTCGCCTACTGCCTGCGCCGCGCGGACCATCCCGACTTCTTCATCCGCAAGGCGATCGGCTGGTGCCTGCGCGAGTACGCGAAGACCGACCCGCAGGCCGTACGGGACTTCGTCGACGGCGCCCGGGACCGGCTGGCGCCACTGTCCGTACGAGAGGCCACCAAGCATCTCTGAGGAGCGCCGGGCCCACCCCCCCCGTACCGCCCGCGGAAACTCGCTCGACGGGCCGACGGCCGTCGGAGATGATCGGGCCATGTTCCGGTACGCCTTCCTCGCAGCGCAGTCCGCAGTCGCGGACACGCCGAAGGCTGCCGTGAGCCCCCTCGCAGCAGTTGTGGCAGCAGCGTGCACCGCTGCCGCAGCGCCCCTCGGCGGCGCCCGAAGCTGACCCTCCCCCGACTGTCCGGCGGACCCCGCAAGGGGAGGGTCGGCCGGGCCCCGGGGTCCCCTCTCCAGCTTCGCACCCAAGGAATCCACCATGCCCAAGACGGCATACGTGCGCACCAAGCCGCACCTCAACATCGGCACCATGGGCCACGTCGACCACGGCAAGACCACCCTGACCGCCGCCATCACGAAGGTCCTCAGCGACCGGGGCACCGGCACGTTCGTCCCGTTCGACCGCATCGACCGGGCGCCGGAGGAGGCGCAGCGCGGCATCACCATCAACATCGCGCACGTCGAGTACGAGACCGGCACCCGCCACTACGCGCACGTCGACATGCCCGGACACGCCGACTACATCAAGAACATGGTCACCGGCGCCGCCCAGCTCGACGGGGCGATCCTCGTCGTCTCCGCGCTGGACGGGATCATGCCGCAGACCGCGGAGCACGTGCTGCTCGCCCGTCAGGTGGGTGTCGACCACATCGTGGTCGCCCTCAACAAGGCGGACGCGGGTGACCCCGAGCTGACCGACCTGGTCGAGCTGGAGGTGCGCGAGCTGCTGTCGGCGCACGGGTACGGCGGTGACACCGTGCCCGTCGTACGGGTGTCGGGTCTGCGGGCGCTGGAGGGCGACCCACGCTGGACCGCGGCCGTCGAGGCGTTGCTCGACGCCGTCGACACGTACGTACCGATGCCGGTGCGCTACACCGACGCGCCGTTCCTGCTGCCGGTGGAGAACGTCCTGACCATCACCGGCCGGGGCACGGTCGTCACCGGCGCCGTGGAGCGCGGCACCGTGCGCGTCGGCGACCGGGTGTCCGTGCTCGGTGCGGACACCGAGACCGTCGTGACCGGTCTGGAGACCTTCGGCAAGCCGATGGAGACCGCCGAGGCCGGGGACAACGTCGCGCTGCTCCTGCGCGGTGTCGAGCGCGACCGGGTGCGCCGCGGGCACGTCGTCGCGGCGCCGGGCAGCGTGACACCGAGCAGGCGTTTCACCGCGCAGGTGTACGTCCTGTCGGGGCGCGAGGGCGGCCGTACCACTCCGGTCGCCACCGGCTACCGGCCGCAGTTCTACATCCGCACCGCCGATGTCGTCGGCGACGTGGACCTCGGTGCGGCGGCTGTCGCGCGCCCCGGCGAGACGGTCACCATGACCGTCGAGCTCGGCCGTGACGTGCCGCTGGAGTCCGGCCTCGGCTTCGCCATCCGTGAGGGCGGCCGCACCGTCGGCGCGGGCACCGTCACCGGACTGCTCTGAGAGGTACGGCTGTTCAGGGTCCGCCGCCCGCACCCCCGCGGGCGGCGGGCCCGACGCCGTGCGCCAGACTGACGGCATGGCAGAAACAGCACTGGTGCTCGGTGCCGGCGGCATCACCGGGAGCGCCTGGGAGACCGGAATCCTGCACGGCCTCGCGAAAGCGGGACTGGACCTGTCCACCGCCGATGTGATCATCGGCAGCTCGGCCGGTGCGGTCGTCGGAGCGCAGCTCGCCTCCGGACTGCTCGGCCTGCCGCAACTGTACGAACTCCAGCTGGCCGAAGCCGGCGGCGAGCGGGGCGGCAGACTCGGCGCCGTCACCGTCCTGCGCTACGCACGGGCCGTGCTGAGCTCGCGCACCCCGCAGGCGTACGGGCAGAAGCTGGCCCGCATGGCCCGCGAGGCGCGTGTCGGTCTCTCGCCGGAGGAGCGGCGCGCGGTCATCGCGAGCAGGCTGCTGTCGCCGGAGTGGCCGGAGCGTCCGCTGCGCGTCACCGCGGTCGACGCGGTCACCGGTGAGCTGCACACGTTCGACAAGGACGGCGAGGTGTCACTGGCCGACGCGGTCACCGCGAGCTGCGCCGTCCCCGCCGTCTGGCCCGTCGCCTCCTTCGGCGGACGGTCCTGGATCGATGGCGGGGTGCACTCCCCGGCCAACGCCCACCTGGCCGCCGGCTACGAGCGGGTCGTCGTCATCGCGCCGACGGCCTCCGGCAACAAGGTCATCGCGTCGCCCCGCTCCCAGGCCGACGCACTTGCCGCCCAAGGTGCCCGGACCGTCGTCATCACCCCGGACGCCGCGGCGAAGAAGGCCTTCGGCCGCAATCCGCTCGACCCCAGCAGCAGGGCCGCGGCCGCCCGCGCCGGACTCGCCCAGTCGGCAGCGCACACCGAGGCCGTCGCCGCGGTCAGGAACAGCTGATCCCACGCCGCACAATGGTGTCGTGAACGAGTCGATACCCGTCATCCGCGACGTGGACCACGGCACCGCCAGGCTGCTCCCCGACGTGGACCGGGAGCGGGCCTGGCTGCTCACGGTCGACGGCGCACCCCAGTCGTACGTCGATCTGGACGCGCCGGAGCACCTCGAGTTCGAGTACGCGCGACGGCTGGCCCACATCGTGGACTGCGCGGCCGGAGCGGGCGCGCCGCTGGATGTCCTGCACCTCGGCGGCGGCGCCCTCACCCTGCCCCGCTACGTCGCCGCGACCCGGCCCGGCTCCCGTCAGGACGTTGCCGAGGCGGACCGCGCGCTGCTGGGCCTCGTCACGGAACATCTGCCGCTGCCCGAGCGCAGCGGAATCACCGTGCACGCGGTGGACGCCCGCAAGCAGTTGGAGGAGACGGCCCCCGGCTCGGTGGACCTGGTGATCGCGGACGTCTTCGGCGGCTCGCGGGTGCCGGCCCACCTGACGTCCGTGCCCTACGCCCGGGCCGCGGCAAGGGCCCTGCGCGCGGACGGGATCTACGCGGCCAACCTGGCAGACGGGGCGCCCTTCGGGTTCCTGCGCTCGCAACTGGCGACCTTCGCGACCGTTTTCGGGGAGCTCGCCCTGATCGCCGAGCCCGCCGTGCTGCGCGGGAGGCGCTTCGGCAACATGGTCCTCGTCGCGTCACGGGAGCCCTTCGACACGGCCGCGCTCACCCGCCGCTGCGCCGCCGACGCGTTCGCGGCCAGGGTCGAGTACGGAGACGCGGTCGCCGCGCTCCTCAAGGGCGCGCGGCCGGTGGGCGACGACGAGGCGGTCGCCTCACCCGAGCCGCCCGACGGGGCTTTCGGCATCGGCTGACGCCGGCGGGACCTTGGCGAGCACCTCGGTGGACGTGGCCCGGCGGGTCAGGTTGCGTACGTCCGGTACGAACAGCACCGCGCCGGTGACCAGGACGACCAGGCCCGCACAGCCCCACAGCGCCTGACTGCGGCCGACGAGCGACTCCACCGGCCCGGCGAGGGCGGTGGCGAGCGGCACCATGGCGACCGAGCCGAACCAGTCGTACGCCGCGACGCGGGACAGCTTCTCCTCCGGGATCTCCTGGTGCATGGCCGTCATCCAGGAGACGCCGAACACCTCGATGGCCGCCCCGCTGACGAACATCACCAGGCAGAGCCCCTCCACCGGCAGCGGGACGGCGAGCCCCGCCGAGGGCAGGGCGAGCGGGAAGACGCAGAGCGTTCCGGCGAGCAGCAGTCGCCGCGGCTTCCACCGGACCATGAGGAGCCCCCCGGCCACGGTGCCGACACCGAACGCGGCGAGCGCGAAACCCCAGGGGCGGGCGCCCCCGAGCTCCTCCTGGGCGACCAGCGGCCCGTAGACCGCCTCCGCGGCCCCGACCGCGGCGACGACCACGGAGAACTGCGCCACCACGGCCCAGAGCCAGGGACGCCCGATGAACTCCTGCCAGCCGTCCCGCAGATCGGCGAGGAGGCCGCCACCCGGCTCCCGGGCGGGGATGTGGCTGACGTCGAGGAAGGCGCGCAGCGCACCCGCCAGGGCGAAGGCGGCGGCATCGACGGCCAGCACCCAGCCCGGATCCATCGCGGCGATCATCGCTCCGCCGAGCGCCGCGCCGCCGATGGCCGCGCCCTGCATGGCCATCCTGAACAGGGCGAAGGCACGGCTCGCCTGTTCACCGCTGACGCTGGACATCAGCATGCCCTCGGCCGCGGGGCTGAAGAAGGCCTGTCCGGTCCCGCACAGAGCGGTCAGCAGCATCATCTGCCAGAGCTGCGGATCACCGGCCAGGACCAGCCAGGCGAAGACGCCCTGGGAGACACAGTTCAGGGTGTTGGCCGCGACCATCACACGATGGCGCGGCAGCCGGTCGGCTATCGCCCCGCCGATCAGCAGGAAGAGCACCAGTGGCGCGGTCCTGGCGGCGGCCACCAGACCGACGTCCCCGGCGTCGCCGCCGGACTGCAGGACCGCGAACGCCGCCGCGATCAGCGCGCCATGGGTACCCAGGCCGGTGATGATCGCGGCGGCGGTCAGCAGCCGGTAGTTGCGGCCCGCCGGGGTGGGGCGGTCCGGGCGGGGTGCGGGGTCGGCTGCGTCAGTCACTCAGGGACTATCGCGGCAACGGCCCCGTTGTGCCAAATGCGTTTGTGCCGGTCAGGACTCGGTGATCTTCACCAGCCGCACGGTGCTGAGGATCTTCTGCACCGTGGCGTCCGGCAGTTCGCCCTCGACGCCGGCCGCGGCGTACAGCACCCAGGAGGAGAAGGCGCCGCTGCTGTTCTTGAAGGTGAAGGCGTAGGTCTTGCCGTCGCTGTCACACTTCTTCTTCTTGGTGACGTTCGGGGCGGTGGCCGTGACCAGGCTGCCCGTCAGGCCCGATGTGGTGGTGTACTGCTTGGCCTTGCTGATCTTGATGGTCTTCTTCGGCATGTGCTGGGCGTAGGCGCCCCAGGCCCAGGTGCCCGCCTCGTTCCTGGCGTTCAGAGCGGCGTCCGTGGCGCCTTCCGCGCCGCGGGTGCCGGCACCGGCGAGGCTGTAGTTCTCCTTGGTGCCGTCCTTGTCGAAGTCGTCGACGCACCACTTCTGCTTGAGGTCGGCCGGCGCGGAGAAGCCGATCAGCGGCGAGCCGTCACCCTTCGCGTCGTCCTCGAAGTACGAGAACGTGCCGGGGGACCCGACCTCCCAGTCGCCGGGCACGTCGAACTGCGTGCCCCACTTGGGGTTGGTCACGACCTTCCAGCCCGCGATGAGCGGCTTGGCGTCGCCGTCCTCGCCGCGCGGGTTCGCCACCGGCGAGGACGCGGCGTCGGAGGGCTTGGCGGGCGCGGACGACTTCTTGCCGTCGGCGACGTTCTTGCCGTCCTTGTCGTCGTCCTTGCCCAGCACGACGACACCGGTGACCGCCGCGGCCACCACGACCGCGGTCGCCGCGACGATGGCGATGACGGTCGTCTTCTTCTTGTCGTTGCCGGGCTGGGGCCCACCGGGCGGACCGGGCACCGCGTACTGCGGGACGGTCGGCTGCTGGTACGGATTGGGCTGCTGGTACCCCGGCTGTCCCTGCTGCGGGTAGCCGTACCCGGGCTGCTGCCCCGGCTGACCCTGCTGCGGGTAGCCGTACCCCGGCTGCTGCTGGGCGCCGGGCTGCTGCTGCCCCGGCTGCTGATAGGGGTTCGGCTGTTGGTACCCCGGCTGCTGGTACGGGTTCTGGTTCTGGTCCTGCGGGTTTTGCTCGCCCCCGGGCGGCTGCTGTCCTGGCCACATGGCGAGTAACGATAGAGGGACGCCGCCCGGGCGGCTACGGCCGCCCCCGTGAGCGGACGGTGAAGGATGCGTCCCGGGGCGCGGGCGCGTGGCCGTGAAGCCATGGCCAAACATCTCTACTCATGAGTAACATCTGTTCCATGAGCGCTGAACAGATGACCGCGGGCGAGATGGTCGCCGCGTCGGTTCCGATGGTCCGGACCCTCAACCTCGAATTCCTGGAGTCCACCGCCGAACGCGCCGTGGTCCGCATGCCGGACCAGGCCGACTTCCACAACCACGTCGGCGGACCGCACGCCGGAGCCATGTTCACCCTCGCGGAATCGGCGAGCGGTGCCATCGTCATGGCCGCGTTCGGCGACCAGCTGACGCGGGCCGTCCCGCTCGCGGTGAACGCGGAGATCGCCTACAGGAAGCTGGCGATGGGCGAGGTCACCGCGACCGCCACGCTCGGCCGCCCGGTGGCCGACGTCGTCGCCGAACTCGACGCGGGCGAACGCCCCGAGTTCCCGGTGGCCGTCCGGATCGAGCGCGCCGACGGTGCGGTGACCGGCGAGATGACCGTGCTCTGGACGCTGCGCCCGATCTCCTGATTTCCGGACGTGCCCGGGCGGGGCCGCCACGCACCCGGGAGGGAGTGGGCGGCCCCTCGGGCGTCCGGGGGCGGCCGGTCCCTTCGCCCTGTCGGGGCCGGCGGGGCGACCGGTAGGCTTCCGCCGTGCGCCGAGGAGTTGTCCGGCGGGCGATGAGGACATCACTACGGAGGAACCGGCGTTGCACATCCAGGAGTGGCTGGAGACCGTCCCCGCGATCAGCGTGTACGTCCTGGTGGGCGTCGTCATCGGGCTGGAGAGCCTGGGCATTCCGCTGCCCGGCGAGATCGTGCTGATCAGCGCGGCGCTGCTGGCCGCGGGACACGACGGCATCAACCCGTGGATCCTGGGCGCCTGCGCCACGGCCGGGGCGGTGATCGGCGACTCCATCGGCTACGCCATCGGCCGCAGGGGCGGACGGCCGTTGCTGGCCTGGCTGGGCGGGAAGTTCCCCCGGCACTTCGGTGAAGGCCAGATCGCCATGGCGGAGCGCTCGTTCCAGAAGTGGGGCATGTGGGCGGTCTTCTTCGGCCGCTTCGTCGCACTGCTGCGCATCTTCGCCGGACCGCTCGCGGGCGTCCTGCACATGCCGTACTGGAAGTTCCTGATCGCCAACGTGCTCGGCGGGATCGCCTGGGCGGGCGGCACCACGGCCGTCATCTACTCCGTGGGTGTCGTCGCCGAGGAGTGGCTCAAGCGGTTCTCGTACCTGGGACTGGCGATCGCCGTCCTGATCGGTCTCGCCTCGATGCTGATCATCAAGAACCGGGCCAAGAAGGCGGCCGCGCACTCCACCGCGCCCGAGCCCGAGGCCGTACCGGTCGCCGACTGACGCAAGCCGCGCCGCCCGCCGGCCGGCGACGGAAGGCCGCGCCGCCCGCCGGCCGGCGACGGAAGGCCGCGCCGCCCGCCGGCCGGCGACGGAAGGCCGCGCCGCCCGCCGGCCGGCGACGTGGGGGCAGGTTCAGTCCTCGTACGCCTGCCGGTGCGCCTTGGCCAGCTCCACGTAACCGACCGCGTTGAACCTGATGCCTTCGAGCTCCTCCTCGGTCAGCTGCCGCTTCACCTTGGCGGGCACACCCGCGACCAGGGAGCCCGGGGGCACGCGCATTCCCTGCGGGACGAGGGCCTGGGCGGCGATCAGCGAACCGGTACCGATGTGGGCGCCGTTGAGCACGGTGGCACCCATGCCGACCAGGACGTCGTCCTCGATCGTGCAGCCGTGCAGTACGGCGTTGTGTCCGACCGACACGCGCTCGCCGACCGTGACGGGGAAACCGGGGTCGACGTGGACGCTGCAGTTGTCCTGGATGTTGGAGTCGGCCCCGATGACGATCGGGCCGCAGTCGGCCCGCAGCACCGCGTGGTACCAGAGGCTGGAGCCCGCGGCCATCGTGATCTCACCGATCGCGACCGAGGTCGGTGCGGTGAAGGCATCCGCGTCGATGACCGGCTCCTTGCCGCCCATGGCCGTGATCAACGCCTGCTCTGCCATCGCGCGTCCTCTCGTTCTCCCGTGCCGTGGGGCGCGGCCGTCCGGTCGCCGGCCGGTGGTCCCGCCCGGGAAACGGTATGCGACGGGCCGGGCGCTTCGCGGCCGGGTGGGGTGAAGATCACAGGGAGGCGCGGCGATCGCCCGTGGAGCGGCCGACTACCGTGAGCGAGTGCCGAAGAACAGAAACACGTTCTCCTCCGTGACCGCCTGGCGTCGGCGCGCCCTCTCCGGGGCCGTCCACCGCTGCTGGCGATGGGTCCAGAAGACCGGTGCGGTCACGGCGGCGCACCCCGGCGGGCTGCGCTTCCGCCGGATCGGCGAGGGCACCCGGCTGGCCTTCCCGCAGGGCACGGTGTTCGGCGAGCCGTGGATCGAGCTGGGCGCCCACTGCATCATCGGCGAGCAGGTCACCCTGACGGCGGGGCTCATGCCCGATCTCGACCTCGGGTCCGACACCGTGCTGACGCTCGGCGACGGAGTGGTGCTGGGGCGCGGCAGCCATGTCGTCGCGGACACCACGGTGACGATCGGCTCGGACACGTACTGCGGGCCGTACGTCTACATCACCTCGACCAACCACAGCTACGACGACCCGCAGCAGCCCGTCGGCAAGCAGTGGCCGCGGATGGAGCCGGTGACCATCGGCCCGGGCTGCTGGATCGGCACCGGAGCGGTGATCCTTCCGGGCGCCCGGCTCGGCCGCAACGTGGTGGTGGCCGCGGGCGCGGTGGTACGCGGAGAGGTGCCCGACCACGCGGTTGTGGCGGGGGCCCCCGCTCGTGTCGTACGGAGCTGGGACCCCGAGAAGGGGTGGCAGCCGCCCCTGCGGACACCGGCGCCGGTGCCGATCCCGGAGGGCGTGACCCCCGAACAGCTCCTGGCCGTGGCGGAGCTCGACGAGAGCTGAGACCCGCCTGCCACCGGGCCGGGCCCCGCGGCCGTCAACCGGTAGCGAGCAGCACCGTGCCCAGCAGCGCGAGCCCGGCCCCCGCGGCCTGTACCCCGCGCAGCCGCTCCCCGAGGAGTCCGCGCGCCGCCAGGGCCGTGACCACCGGGTAGAGCGAGGCCAGCACGGCTGCCACGGTCACCGGCCCGTGCTGCGCGGCGATCGAGTAGGTGCCGTTGGCGGCGACGTCGGCGAGACCCACGAAGGTCAGCGCCGGCAGTGCGGCGAGCACCACGGCGGCGCCGCCCTCCGCGGGCAGGGCGCGTGCGCCGCGCCGCACGGAGGCGTACAGGGCCGCGCCGCCCACCGCCACATTCGTGATCCGCTGGACGAAGAGCGCCAGGAACAGTCCGGTCACCGTCGTGGACGCCTCGGCGATGAGGGCCATCACGGCCCCGAAGCCGAACGCCGCGACGAGGGTGAGCAGGACCGCCTGACGCTGCACCGGGGCGCCGCGCAACTGCGGTCCGCCCGCCATCACGATGCCGGCCACGGCGACGGCCACCCCGGCGCACTGCAGCAGACCGGGACGCTCGCCGACGACCAGCCCGATGCTCACGGGCACGGCGACCCCCAGCGAACCGAGCGGCGAGACCACACCCATCGGGCCGAGTGCCAGGGCCTTGTAGAAGCTCAGCATCGCCACCGGACCCACCGCACCTGCCGCGACGGCGAACCAGAGTTGTGGGCCGGCCTCGCTCCAGCCGCCGGTCGCCATCACGATCACGCCGAGCACGACCGCGGCGATCACCTGCGAGACGACCACCACGGTGAGCGCGGGGGCGCGCCGGGTCAGTACCCCGCCGCCGAAGTCGGCCAGTCCCCACAGCAGGCTGGTGGCCAGGGCGAACAGTGCGGTCATGGGCGGGCCTCGCAGTACAGTGCGGTGAACGGTGAGTACAGCACACCGTAGTGCAGTATTCGCTACCGAGGCATCCAAAATATTGGACGGAATGTGACGGATCTCGACCAGCTGACCCAGTCCCTCGCCCGGAACCTCAAGCGTTGGCGCGGCGAGCGGGGTTTCACCCTGGACGCGCTGGCCGCCCGTGCCGGGGTCAGCCGCGGAATGATCATCCAGATCGAGCAGGCCCGCACCAACCCGAGCGTCGGCACCACGGTCAAGCTCGCCGACGCCCTCGGGGTCAGCATCACGACGCTGCTCGACTACGAACGGGGCGCGCCAGTCCGTCTGGTCCCCGAGAGCCAGGCCGTCCGCATGTGGTCCACCGAAGCGGGCAGTTCCACCACCCTGCTGGTCGGAACCGAGGCCCGGGGCCCGCTGGAGCTCTGGTCCTGGCAGCTGATGCCCGGCGAGTCGAGCACGTCCGACCCGCACCCCGAAGGCACCGTGGAGCTCCTCCACGTCACCGCGGGCACACTCACCCTGGAGGTCGACGACGCTCCGTACGCCGTGCCCGCCGGGGCCTCCGCCGCCTTCGAGGCGCACCACCCGCACGCCTACCGCAACGAGGGCTCCGAGCCCGTCCGCATCACGATGGCCGTGTCGATCCCGCCCGTCAGGTGAGACACTCAACCAGCAACGGGCCAGGGGCTGTTAGCGTTGCGCGCATGCGCGCCCCGATCGGCTCCTTCGAGGATGCCTGCCCTGCTGCCGACCGTCTCGAACTCCTCACGGCTCCGGTGGCCCGAGTGGTGGGGGAGGGCTGGGGCGGTGTTCCCGCCGAGCAGATCATCCACGTCGACACGGACCCGGAGATCGCCGACACGGCGGCCTTCGTCGCACACCACGGGGCCGATCTGCTGCGCCGGTCCGCCAACTGCGTCGTGGTGGCGGGCAAGCGCGGGGGCGAGGTCACCCTGGCCGCCTGCCTCGTACTGTCCCACTCACGCGTCGACGTGAACGGTGCCGTACGCAAGCATCTCGGCGCCCGCAAGGCCTCGTTCGCCCCGATGGAGACGGCGGTCGGCGAGACGGGAATGGAGTACGGCGGCATCACCCCGGTCGGACTCCCCACCGGCTGGCCCCTGTTGATCGACTCCGCCGTGGTCGACGAGGAGTGGGTCCTGATCGGCAGTGGTACCCGCCGGGGCAAGCTGATCATGCCGGGCAAGGCGCTGGCGGCGCTGCCCGGGGCGGTCGTGGTCGACGGTCTCGGGGTTTGACCGAATCGTGTCTCGGGTGTCGGCTCTCTTTGTGCATTTCCTGGCTCAGGCCCCCGCTCTGCGGGAGGCTGGCTGCGGCATGCCCGAGCAGGCCCCGGCTGGGCCGGGCGGGTCATGCCTTAGCCCATCCGGGGGGTGTGCGTGAACACGGCCGAAACCGCGAGGCAGGCACGCGCGTTCCTGGAGCGCGGCGCTCCCTCGCGTGTCCGAGTGGCCATCTCTGATGGTTTGTCCTATTTATAAGGAAAGCTAGGGATTTTCCATCCCTGTCCATATCGGGGTTCGCAGCGATCGTGGACGTCCTCAACATGAAGGGCTTTAAATGAAAACTACTCTCGTCTCGGCGGCCGTCCGGCCGGGGATCCTTCCCCGCAGCCAGGCCGTGCCCCGGGTGCCGCTCGCTCAGCGAGCCGCTGTCCAGGGCGGCGGGGCCCTGCCCGCTTCGATCAGTCGACTCCTGTCGACCGACGCCGGGGCGAGTCCGTTGGTGATCGCAGCCTTTCAGTCGTCCGTCTGAGTAGCCGAACAGATACTCGTCATGGACCGGCCACCCCCTTCTTTGAGCCAATTCGTGCTGAAGATGCACAGCCGCTGTGATCTCGCCTGCGATCACTGCTACGTGTACGAGCACGCGGACACGAGCTGGCGTGGCCGGCCCCGGGCAGTCACCGAGCAGACCCTGGCCAGGGCGGCGGATCGCATCGCCGAACACGCCCTGGCACACGGTCTTCCCATGGTCCACGTGGTCCTGCACGGCGGCGAGCCGCTGCTCGCGGGCCCCGGGAGGATCCGATGCGCGGCCGAGGAGCTCACGCGCGCACTCGACGGGATCAGCGCACTCGATCTGCGCATCCACACCAACGGCGTTCTGCTCAACGAGGAGTTCTGCGAGCTCTTCGCCGAACTGGGCATCAAGGTCGGGGTGTCGCTCGACGGCGACCGGGCATCCAACGACCGGCATCGCCGCTACGCGGACGGACGCACCAGTCACCCCCAGGTCCTGCGCGCGGTCTCGCTGCTCAACCGTCCGGGCTACCGAAGACTCTTCGCCGGACTGCTCTGCACCATCGATGTCGAGAACGATCCGGTCGCCGTGTACGACGCCCTCGTGGCCCTCGACCCGCCGCGCATCGACTTCCTGCTCCCGCACGCGACCTGGGACGTGCCCCCGCCCCGTCCGCACGGATCCGCGACGCCCTACGCCGACTGGCTCGACGTGATCCACCGGCGATGGACCGCGGCCGGGCGGCCGGTGCCGGTACGGATCTTCGACTCCGTGCTGCGGACGCTGCGCGGCGAGAGCAGCCTCACCGAGTCGCTGGGCCTGGCACCGGCGGACCTCGTGGTCATCGAGACGGACGGTACGTTCGAACAGGCCGACAGCCTCAAGACGGCCTACGACGCGGCACCCGCCACGGGGATGAACCTCGTCGATCACAGCCTCGACGACGTGCTCGCCCATCCGGGCATGCTCGCCCGCCAGCAAGGGCTGGAGCAGCTCAGTGACGAGTGCCGGGCCTGTCCGGTGGTCAGCTCCTGCGGAGGCGGTCTCTATGCACATCGCTACCGGACCGGAAGCGGCTTCCTCAACCCCTCGGTCTTCTGTCCCGATCTGATGGAACTGATCACGAACATCCGTGACCGGGAGGCGGCGGTGCCCATGGTGAGTGCCCCGGAACCGCTCGACGCGGCCGGACTCGACGAGCTGGCCCGGGGCTTCGGCGGCGCCGCGACCGTGGGCCGGCTCGTCGCGGCCCAGGCCGAGATCAACCACGAACTGCTGGCCGCCGTCGGCGAACGCGCCCCGCGCGGCGACCGTACGGCGATGCAGGCCTGGGAACTGCTCATCGACCTCGACACCGGAGCCCCCGAGGCGCTGGACGCGGTGCTGGCGCACCCGTACACCCGCCCCTGGGCGCTGCGTGTGCTCGAAGGCGGGCCGCAGTGGTCCGCCGCCACGGGACTGGCCGAGATCGCGGCCGCCGCCGCGGTGCGGGCCGGCCGGGGTGACACCGTCGCCGTCCCCGTGCGGGAAGGGCTGCTCCGCCTTCCCGGCCTCGGCGCGGTGATCCTGCCCGGGGACGCGGCACTCGCTGAGGTGTCCGCGGACGCCGAGGGGTTCTCGGTACGGGCTGCGGGCCGCCATGTGCGGATCGACCGGGAGGAAGGGGTGGACGGGCTCACTCCGCACTGGCATCCGGTGCGGGTGGTCGAACCTCCGGGCTGGTCGGTCGCGCTGGAGGACACCGACCCCCTGCGCGACCGCCATCAGTGGCCCGTCACCGGGCGGCTCTCCGCGGGCGAGGCCAAGCTGTGGGCGCAGGACCTGGCCCAGGCCTGGGCGCTGGTCCAGGACGAACTCCCGGCATACGCCCCCGGAGTGTCGGCCGGTCTCCGGGTCGTCACACCGCTGCACGCGCCGGGCGGCAGCGATGTCAGTGCGGCCTCCCGTGACGCGTTCGGGGCGATCGGGGCGGCCCGGCCCGAAACCCCCGAACTGCTGGCCCTGTTGATCGTCCACGAGTTCCAGCACGTGAAGCTGGGCGCGGTCATGGACAGCTTCGACCTGCATCAACCCGTCGTCGACGGCAGGCTGTTCTACGCACCCTGGCGCCCAGATCCACGCCCCCTGGACGGCCTGCTCCAGGGCACGTACGCCCACATCGCCGTCACGGACTTCTGGCGCGTGCGCCGGCACTCCGCGCGCGGCGCGGCGGCGGACACCGCCGAGGCGCAGTTCGCCCGGTGGCGCGAGCAGACGACCCGGGCCGTGCGGGTGCTGGCCGGATCGGGGCTGCTGACGCCTCTCGGTGAACGGTTCGTGGCCGGAATGGGCCATACGGCCGAGGCGTGGGAGGCGGAAGAGGTCTCTGCCGCGGCCCTGGACCGGGCGCGGAGTTCGGCCGAACGGCACCGCGCCGACTGGACGGCTCGCAATCCGGTGCACGCTGCGCAGCTCGGCCCTTGATCCTTTTCGGAATTGGCGGTTATGGCAGCAATTGATTGTCCCGTACCGAAAACGGAGGAGCAGGCTCAATAAATAGGCGCGTTCCTGCCGTTCCGTCGAAGATTCGATACTTCCTAGACTGAGGTCCCACACGTGGACCGGGGGAGACGTTGGATCTTGAAGCTGCCGGAGCACAGGGAGATGAGCCGAGACCGTACTTCTTCCTCAGCTATGCGCATACACCCAGGAATGATCCGAAGGACAAAGATCCGAATCTCTGGGTCGAGAGATTCTACCGGGACCTGTGCGCCCACGTTCTGCAGTTGACGTCCCTGCCCGCCGGGGTTCCGGCCGGGTTCCTGGATCAGCAGATGCAGCCCGGGGAGGGGTGGCAGGAGCGCCTCTCCGAATCCCTGGCGTACTGCAAGGTCTTCGTACCGCTCTACTCGCCGCGCTATTTCCTGAGCGAGCAGTGCGGCCGGGAGTGGTACGCCTTCTCCAGCCGCGCGGTGCACTATCAGGCGGCCCGCAGCAACGGCGGCCAGATGTCCGGCATCGTGCCCGCGCTCTGGGTACCCGTACCGCCCCGGCAGCTGCCGCAGCCCGCGGAGCGGCTGCAGTTCAATCACGCCGCCTTCGGTGAGGAGTACGCCGACGAGGGCTTCTACGGGCTGATCAAACTGCGCTATCTGCGGGACCAGTACGAAAGAGCCGTGTATCTGCTGGCCAAGCGGATAGTGAAGGTGGCGGAGCAGAGCCGGATGCCCGAAGGGGACCCGCAGCAGGACTACGCGGCGGTGCCGAGTGCCTTCGGGCCGCCCGGCAGAGCGAGACAGATGGAGATCTCCGTCCTCGCCTGCTCCCGCTCCGATCTGCCCCCGGGCCGTGCGCCGGACTGCTACGGGCCGGCCCAGCGCGACTGGAATCCGTACCACCCCAAATCGTCCAGGCCGCTGGCCGACCACGCCGTCGACCTCGTACGCAATCTCGACTACCAGGTGCGGGTGGGGGAGTTCGAGGCGGAGTCCGAGCGCCTGCTCGGCACCGAGCGGCCCCAGGGGCCGGGGCTGCTGCTGCTGGACCGGTGGGCCCTGGACACCCCGCACCGCCAGGAGCTGCTGAGACGGCTGAGTGAGAACAGCAGGCCCTGGATCAGCGTCATGGTCCCGTGGAACAGGGACGACCCCGACTCCGGCCAGCGTGAGGCCGACCTCCGTGCCGTGCTGGAGGGGGTGCTCGAATCCGGGCCCGCGGCCGAATTCGGCCATCGGTCGCACAGCGGAGGCGTCCCGACCCTGGAGGCCTTCAGCCAGGAACTCCCCGGAGCGGTGAAGGCCGCGGAGCGCCACTACGCCGCCCACGCCGAGACCTTCCCGCCCGCGGGTTCGAGCGGCGCCCTGCCGCGACTGCTGATCGACGGCGTCGGCTACGGACCCAGCAATCCCGCTCCACCCGTCACCGGTACGGACCATGACACGGGCGATCCCGGCGACGGTGACGCCCCCGAGGGGGAGGACCCAGCAGATGACCGAGAACCGTGACGGTACCGTCGTCACCTTCTACTCCTACAAAGGCGGAACCGGCCGCACCATGGCGCTGGCCAACACCGCCTGGATCCTTGCCGCGAACGGCTATCGCGTACTCGCCGTCGACTGGGACCTCGAAGCCCCCGGTCTGCACCGCTTCTTCCACCCTTTTCTCGATCTTTCCGACCTGGCCGCCACGCCCGGGCTGATCAATCTGATCACCGAATACCAGGAAGAAGCCCGCAGGCCCGCGGCGCGTGATCCGGAATGGCACCGCGAATACGCCCGCGTGAGGCCGCACGCCACCTCACTGAACTGGTCGTTCCCACGAGGCGGAAGCCTCGATTTCCTGTCCGCCGGACGCCGAAACCGGGACTATTCCTCGACCGTGGGCCGGATGGACTGGGACGACTTCTACGAACGCTACGGCGGCGGTCACTTCTTTGACGCCATGCGGGCCGACATGCAGAAACACTATGACTTCACCTTGATCGACAGCCGGACCGGGCTGAGTGACATCGCCGATATCTGTACCGTCCAGATGCCCCAGGTGCTGGTGGTCTGCTTCACCCTCAGCGACCAGAGCATCGAAGGCGCGTCCGCCGTGGCCCGCGACATCGAGGAGCGGTTCCACGATCAGCACATCCGGATCCTGCCCGTGCCGATGCGCATCGACGACGGGGAGAAGGAGAAGGCGGACGCGGGACGCGCGCTGGCCAGAGAGAGTTTCCCCGGCTTCCCCAGTGGTCTTTCCAACGACGAACTGGCCAACTACTGGGGCACGGTGGAGATCCCCTACCGGCCCTTCTACGCCTACGAGGAGATCCTCGCCACGTTCGGTGACGCCCCGAACATATCGAGTTCCATGCTCACCTCCTGCGAACGGCTGACCGCGGTACTCACCGAGGGCCGGGTCACCGCGCTGCCCGCGATGGACGAGGCGGAACGGCTGGCCTACGTGGCGGCCTACACCCGGCGCAGGCCCGTTCCGCCGTCCAACATCGTCCTCACCCATGTGGCGGAGGACCAGATGTGGGCGGACTGGCTGGAGTCGGTCCTCACCCGCGCCGGCTTCCACGTCATGCCCGTGGACGTACGCAGCTCCCACAAGGCCTGGAACGACGCCGAATGGGCGGCGGCCGGTGCCTTCCGCGTCGTCCCCGTCGTCTCCCAGGCCTACCAGAACTCGCGGCGCGCCCGCAGCCTGTGGGAGTCCGCGCTGGGGCTCGATCCGTCGGGCAGCAGGCGCCAGCTCGTCCCGGTGCGGGTCAGCGACGTGCGGCTGACGATGCCGCTCAACAGCAGGGGCATCGTCGACGTCGCCCGGCTGGACGAACGGGAGGCCACCGCCGCCGTGCTGACGGCGCTGGACCGGCCCGAAGCCCTCGACACGATGCCGGCCGCGCCCGGAGGCCCGCGATTCCCCGGCACGGTCCCCGGAGTGTGGAACGTACGGCCCCGGCACACCGAGTTCACCGGCCGTGGATCCGTACTGGTGCGGCTGCGCGACCAGTTACGGGGCAGCAGCCGGTCCGCACAGCATCTCCCGCAGGTCCTCTACGGGCTCGGCGGGGTCGGGAAGACACAGGTGGCCCGGGAGTACGCGCACCGGTTCCGGGCCGACTACGACCTGGTGTGGTGGGTCGAGGCCGAGCAGCCCGACCGGGTCGTGTCCTCCCTGGCGGAACTCGCGGAGAAGATGGGCCTGCGCGCCGGCGAGGTGGTCGCCGAGGCGGCCAGGGCGGCGCTCCAGGCGCTGCGCGGCGGCACGCCGTACGCGCGCTGGCTGCTCATCTTCGACAACGTCGAGGACCTCGACAAGGCGCTGGAGCTCTTCCCCGACGAGACCGGACCGCTGATGACCGGTCTCTACGGTCACATTCTCGCCACCTGCCGCAACAAGCCGATCTCCGGCCGCGTGGAGCCGGTGGAGGTCGAGGTCTTCACCCGCTCGGAGAGCGTGGAGCACCTGTGCCGCAGAGTGCGCAAGCTGCCGGCCAGGGACGCGGAGCGGGTGGCCGAGGCCGTCGGCGACCTGCCGCTGGCGGTGGAGGTCGCCGCCGCCTGGCTGGCCGAGACCGCGACCCCCGTCGACGCCTACGTCGAACAGCTCAGGGAGCAGAGCACCAAGGTTCTCTCCCTCGGCCGGCCCGAGGACTACGCCCTCCAGATCGGCGCCACCTGGAACATCTCCATCGCCCGGCTGCGCAAGGAGTCCAAGGCCGCGGTCCGGCTGCTGGAACTGTGCTCCTTCTTCTCCGCAGAACCGATATCGATGACACTCATCGGCAGCGACTCGATGTTCCGGTCGCTCCTGCCCTACGACTCGGATCTCCGCGAGCGGTACATGCTGGGGCGGGTCATCCAGGCGCTCAACCGCTTCGCGCTGGCCAAGGTGGAACCGGCCGACAACAGTATCCAGGTCCACCGGCTCGTCCAGGCCGCGGTCCGTGCCGGGCTGTCGCCCGAGGAACGGGACACGGCCGTCCACGAGGTGCACCGCATCCTCGCCGAGGCCCGCCCCCCGCAGGGCGCGGACCAGGACAATCCGGTGAACGACCCCCGGAGCTGGCCGGCCTTCGAACTGATCTGGCCGCACCTGGGGCCGTCGGGTGTCGCCGACTGCGACGAGGCCGAGGCCCGTCAGCTGATGGTCGACCGCATCCGCTACCTCCTCAAGCGCGGCGAACTGGAGGGTGCCAGGGCGCTGGGCACCCAGCTCAACAAGACCTGGACCCAGGAACTCGGCGAGGACGATCTGCAGACACTGAACCTGCGCTTCGAGCTGGCCAACGCCCTGCGCGCCCAGGGCAGGTACCAGGACGCCCGCCGGATGGACGAGGACACCCTCGCCCGGCAGACCCGCCTGCTGCGCAGGGACCATCCCAGCCTGCTGATCACCACGGGCAGTCTGGCGGCGGACCTGCGGGCCCTGGGCCGGTTCGACGAGGCGCTGGAACGGGACCAGAAGATCCACCACGTGATGCGCGAGACCTTCGGGGACAACCACCCGCGCACCCTCGTCGCCGCCCACAACCTCGCCATCGACTACCGGCTGACCGGCGACAGCGAAGCGGCGCGCAGGCTCGACGACCTCACCGTGGAGCGCCGCAGTACGCTGCTCGGCGAGGACCACCCGTACACGCTGACCACCAAGGGGCACCTGGGGCGCGACCTGCGGGAGACCGGGGAGTACGAGTCCTCGGTGCAGATCCTCCGTGAGGTGAAGGCCTCCTTCGAGCGGGTCCTCAACGCGGACGTGCCCGAAGCGCTGCGTACCGCCAAGAGCCTCGCCGTGTCGCTGCGCAAGGCGGGCCACCCGCACGAGGCGAAGCTCCTGACGGAGGAGACGTACAACCGCTACCGGGAGCGGTACGGCACCAAGGTGCCCGACGCGCTCGCGTGCGGGCTGAACCTCGCGGCGGACTTCTCCGCGGTCGGCGACAAGCAGGCGGCTCTGGACCTGGCCCAGCAGTCCCTGGACGGCTACCGGGCCACGCTGGGCGAGGACCATCCGTTCACCCTGGCCTGCCGCAACAACGTCGCCATCTATCTGCGGGGCATGGGCGCGGCCCGGTCGGCGGCGGAGGCCGGCGAAGAGGTCAGGGCCGCACTGGAGAGCAGCCTGGGCGCCCAGCACCCCTTCACGCTCTGTGCCGCCATCAACCTGGCCAACGCCTACGGCGACCTGAACCGGCTGCAACTGGCGGAGCGCTGGGAACGGGCCGCTCTCGAAGGTCTGCTGGACCGGTACGGTCCGGCGCACCCCGACGTACTGGCCTGCCGCTCCAACCTGGCCGTCACCCTGCGCTCCATGGACCGCGAGAGGGAGGCCGAGCGGCTGCGGGCCGAAGTCGTCCCGCTGGCCGTCGAGCACCTGGGCATGGACCATCCGATCGCCGTGGCGGCCCGCGCCTGGCGGCGCATCAACCGTGATCTGGAACCGCAGCCGGTCTGAGTCCGCTCGGGCGGGGAGGCCGGCCGGTACGGGCCGGCCTCCCCGCCCGCGGTGGGCGCGGCCGTCCGGTCATCTGGTGACCCAGCCGAGTACGCGGGTGAGGACGCGCAGCGCGCCGAAGTGCGCGGCCCCGCGCTCCACCACCGTCTCCGCCCCGGGAATGCGCTCGCCGAGCCAACGGGTGTGCTGTGCCGGTGCGAACACGTCGTCCTCGCCGTGCCACAGGAGCACGGGCGAGGCGATGTCCTCGGGCCGGAACCCCCAGTCGCTGCTGAAGGACATGACGTCGTCGACCCAGCCGTCCGCCGAACTGCGCAGTCCCTCGGCGAAGTTGCGCACCAGCATGGCGCGGATGCCGGTGTCGGAGACGATTCCTCGGTCGGACGCCGACAGCCCTCGGTGCATGTCGACGACCGAGCCCATCGGGTCCGCCCGGATCGACGCCGACCTGCGTTCCAGGGCGGCGGTCAGTCTGCCCCGCCCCGCTGCGGCGTTGATGTACTCACGGACATTGGACTCGGTCATGCCCTCGAACCAGTCGAGCCCCTGCGCGTCACGGGGCGCCAGACCCACCAGCGCCGCCGTGCGGGCGGCGCGGCCCCGTAGCAGAGCGGCGCACGCGAGTGCGTGCGGGGCCCCGCCCGACCGCCCCACCACCGCGAACTCGCCGATGCCGAGGGCGTCGGCGATGGTCACGACGTCGGCGGCGACATGGGCCACGGAACGGCCGGGCAGCCGGTCGGACGCGCCGTAGCCGGGGCGGTCGTACGCGATGAGGCGGATGCCCAGCCGGTACAGAACGGACCCGCGCGGGGCCGGACCGAGCCGGCTGCCCGGGGTGCCGTGGAGCAGGAACACCGGTCTGCCGTGCGGATTTCCGAAGCTTTCCACGGCCAGGTCCCGGCCGTCCTCCGTGCGGATCAGCTGCTCCATCCGGTGCCTTCCCCTCGGGGCCGATACGCGGTAAGTATGAGTGCCACAAGGGAAGTTGGATATAGATGCACCGGCCAGGAGGTTGCCGCGCAGGCGCGAAGCGCCGTCAGGAGTGCGCCCCCCTGTGCGCCGTCAGCCACCCCGTGGCGAACGAAACGGCTGCCGGGAAGCGGAACAGACGGCCCGTGGCGGAGCCCACCGGGGCGGCGCGGACCGCCGCACCGCGGGCCGAGCGCTCGAAGTCCGCGCCCAGCTCCGTGAAGTCGCTGTCGTCCAGCGCCACGTCCTCGTACTGCCACCACCGGCGCCTGCCGCCGTCCCGCACCACGCAGCGGTAGGCGCGGCGGGGCGGGGACGGCACGCGGTACTCGGCCAGGTGGAACGCGGTGCAGCGGCCGAATCCGGTGCCGAGCAGCAGGATCTGGGCCCGCAGCCCGTGCAGGCGGGCGAGGGGGGAGTCCTCGCCCAGGTGGCAGTCGGGGTGATGGTCCGCCACCACATGGCCGGCCAGCGGCCCCACGGCGGCGAAGGAGGTCTGCGGGTGCGCGCTGCGGGCGGCGCCGGGGGACCGGCGCACCGTTTCGGAGAGCCGGCCCATCGACGGGGCCGCCGTGGTCACCGGGTCGAACGCCGGCATCGCCGCCCGGACGGCCGCCCGCTCCCGCTCGTCGAGGCCGCGGACCCGGGCGTGGTACTGGGGGGAGGTGTCGGAGTTCTCCGGGGTGAAGGACGGGACGACCAGCGTGCCCTCCGGACCCAGCACCTCCCGCAGTGCGGCGGCGACCGTGTCCGCACCCCCGTCCACCGTTCCCACGGCGCTCAGTGACGCGTGCACCATCAGGACGCCGCCGCGCTCGACGCCGAGCGCGGCAAGCTGTCCGGACAGACGGACGCGGCTGTGGGGGGCAGCGGACACGCTCGTGGCGTGGGCAGTACTCACAGCGGGCCATCATCCCAGCCCGTAGCGGCGCGTGATACCCCGCACATACGGCCGCCCCGGCGCGCTCAGCCGTTCAGCGCGGGTATCTCGATGGCGGGGCAGCGGTCCATGACCATGTCGAGCCCGGCCGCCCTGGTGCGTTCGTACGCCTTCTCGTCGATCACGCCGAGCTGGAACCAGACCGCCGAGGCGCCGATCGTCACCGCTTCGTCCGCCACCGCACCGGCCAGCTCGCTGTTGACGAAGACGTCCACCACGTCGACCGGGAAGGGGATGTCGGCCAGCGAGGCGTAGCCCTCCTCGCCGTGCACCCGCTCCGCCTTGGGATGGACGGGCACCACCCGCTTGCCGAAGCGCTGGAGCACCTCGGCCACCCCATAGGCGGCGCGCGAACGGTTGCCGGACAGGCCCACCACCGCCCAGGTGTCGCCCGTGTCCTTGAGAATCCTGCGGATCGTCTCCGTGTCTGCGTACATGATCCGCACAACGGGCGGCCGCCCCGGACCATTCCCGCGGCTGCGCATAGGCTGGCCGGATGCAGGAGCAGTACCGGACAGTCGCCCGCGCGGGCGAGCACGAGACCGAGATCAACCGATCGCGCTTCATCTGCGCGCTCGCCCCCGCCGCCACCGAGCAGGACGCCCAGGACTTCGTCGCACGCGTTCGCAGGGAGCACCCGACCGCCACGCACAACTGCTTCGCGTACGTGATCGGCGCCGACGCCTCCGTACAGAAGGCCAGTGACGACGGCGAGCCGGGGGGCACCGCCGGCGTCCCCATGCTGCAGATGCTCACGCGCCGCGAGATGCGGTACGTCGTCGCCGTCGTCACCCGCTACTACGGTGGCGTGAAGCTCGGCGCCGGCGGACTGATCCGGGCCTACGGGGGTGCGGTCGGCGAGGCCCTGGACGCCCTCGGCACGCTCACCCGGCAGCGGTTCCGGATCGTGACGGTCACCGTCGGACATCAGCGCGCCGGCCGGCTGGAGAACGAGTTGCGGGCCACCGGACGCACCGTGCGCGAGGTCCGGTACGCGGAGGCCGTGCGCATCGAGATCGGGCTGCCGGACGCCGAGGTCGAGGACTTCCGCCGCTGGCTGGCCGACGCCACGGCGGGCGAGGCGGAACTGGAACTGGGCGACGAGGCGTACGGGGACGCCTGAGTGGCGGAACGGCCCCGGCGGGCCGCCCGGGGGCGTCTTCCCGGCTGCGGCCCCGGGGGAGTCCCCGGTGGTGGGAGACTGTGGTGCGTGAGGGAACAGGGGCAGGGGCGCGCAGGTGGGGCGGACACCGGCACCGGGGCCCCGGGCAGGGCCGGCGCACGGCCGCACAGGGCTCGGGGGACGAGGAAGCGAAACATGCAGGTCGGAGCCGGCTCTTGAGGATTTTGCACACATCGGACTGGCACCTGGGCCGCTCCCTTCACCGGGTCTCCCTGCGCGAGGCGCAGGCCGCCTACCTCGACCACCTGGTGGCCACCGTCCGCGAGCACGAGGTCGACGTCGTGCTCGTGGCGGGTGACGTGTACGACAGGGCGGTGCCGCCGCTCTTCGCCGTGGAGCTCTTCGACGAGGCACTGCACCGGCTCGCCGCCGCCGGTGTGCCCACCGTGATGATCTCCGGCAACCACGACTCGGCCCGGCGCCTGGGTGTCGGCGCGGGGCTCATCGGGCGGGCCGGCATCCACCTGCGGACCGACCCCGCCCATTGCGCCACCCCCGTCCTTATCCCGGACGCGCACGGTGACGTGGCGTTCTACGGCCTCCCGTACCTCGAACCCGCCCTGGTCAAGGACGTGTTCAAGACGGAACGGGCCGGACACGAGGCCGTGCTGTCCGCCGCCATGGACCGCGTGCGTGCCGATCTCGCCGAGCGGCCGGACGCCACCCGGTCCGTGGTCCTCGCCCACGCCTTCGTCGCGGGCGGCGAGCCCAGCGACAGCGAACGCGACATCACCGTCGGCGGCGTCGCGGCCGTTCCCGCCGGGGTCTTCGACGGCGTGGACTACGTGGCGCTGGGCCACCTCCACGGCTGCCAGACCGTCGCCGAGCGCGTCCGGTACTCCGGCTCCCCGCTGGCGTACTCCTTCTCGGAGGTCCACCACCGCAAGACGATGTGGCTGATCGACCTCGACGCCGCGGGTGCGATCAGCGCGGAGCGGATCGACTGCCCGGTGCCCCGCCCTCTGGCCCGGCTCCGCGGCCGGCTCGACGCCCTCCTCGACGACCCCGCCCTCGACCGGCACGAGCACTCCTGGGTCGAGGCGACCCTCACCGACCCGGTCCGCCCGGCCGAGCCGATGGCCCGGCTCGTCGAACGCTTCCCGCACACGCTCAGCCTCGTCCTCGAACCGGACCGGGCACCCGACGACCCGCACACCTCCTATGCCGAGCGGCTGCGGGGACGCGACGACCAGAGCATCGCGGAGGACTTCGTGGCCCACGTCCGGGGCGGGTACGGCACCGACGAACAGGAGCGCACGGTGCTGCGCAGCGCCTTCGACCACGTACGGGTCGACGACACCGTGCGCGAGGTGAACCGATGAGACTCCACCGGCTCGACATCACCGCCTTCGGCCCGTTCGGCGCGACCCAGGAGATCGACTTCGACGCGCTCTCCGCAGCCGGACTCTTCCTCCTGCACGGCCCGACCGGCGCCGGCAAGACCTCGGTGCTGGACGCCGTCTGCTACGCCCTGTACGGGGCCGTGCCAGGAGCCCGGCAGAGCCCCGGCACCTCGCTGCGCAGCGACCACGCACCCGCGGACCTGCCCACGGAGGTCCGGCTCGAACTCACCGTCGGCGGGCGCCGCCTGGAGATCACCCGCCGCCCGGCTCAGCCCCGCCCCAAGAAGCGGGGCGGTGGCCACACCACGGAGAAGGCGCAGAGCCTGCTGCGCGTGTACCACCCCGAGCATGGCTGGCAGGCGCAGAGCCGCTCGCACCAGGAGATCGGTGAGGAGATCACCCAGCTCATCGGAATGAGCCGGGAGCAGTTCTGCCAGGTGGTGCTCCTGCCGCAGGGTGACTTCGCCCGCTTCCTGCGGGCCGACGCGGAGGCACGGGGCAAGCTGCTCGGCAGGCTCTTCGACACCCGTCGTTTCGCCGCCGTCGAGGAGCGCCTCGCCGACCTCCGCCGCCTTGCCGAGAACCAGGTCAGGGCCGGGGACGACCAGATCCTCGCCCTCGCCCAGCGGATCGCCCAGGCCGCCGGCCCGGCCGGGGCGGAATACCCGATGCCACAGGTCCAGCCGGGCGAGCCGGGGCTGGCGGACGCCGTACTCGCCTGGGCCGCGACGGCCCGCAGCAGCTCCCGGGAACGGCTCGACATCGCGGCCCAGGTCCTGACGGCGGCCGAGAGCCGCCACGCCGCCGCCAGGTCCGCGCTGGACTCCGAACGGGAACTGGCCGCGCTCCAGCAGCGCTACGCCGAGACCCGGCGCAGGGCCGCCGCGTCCGAAGCGGGCCGGTCCGGACACGACGAGGACCGGGAACAGCTGAGGCGCGCCCGCAAGGCGGACCGTGTCGCACCGGCGCTGGAGCTCCGCGACGAAGCCGAGCGGGCGTACCGACGGGCGAGCGCGGCCCGCGACCGTTCCCGGAGCCGGCTGCCGGACACCCTGGCCGACGCCGGTGCCGAGCAACTGGCGGCTCTGGAACGCGGACTGCGCGAGGAGCTCGGTGGCCTCGACGCCGCACGCCGTGCCGAGCGGCGCAGTGCGGAGATCGACAGCGAACGCACCGCGCTGGAGCGCCAGGCCCGGGCGGACGACGAACTGATCCGCGAGGCCGAGGGCTGGCTGGCGGGCTGGGAGGACACCCGAACCGGTCTGCTGGCCCGGATCGAGGCGGCGCAGGAGGCGGCGACCCGGGCCGAGTCGCTGGCCGGCCGGCTGGACCCCGCCCGGCGACGCCTGGACGCGGCCCGTCGGCGGGACGCGCTGGCGGCCGAGGCGGCGGGCGCCGATGACCGGCTCGGCGAGGCCCGCGAGCATGCCCTGGGCACCCGTGAGCACTGGCTCGACGTGCGTGAGCGGCGGCTGCGTGACATCGCGGCCGAACTCGCGCGGGAACTCGTCGAGGGCGAGGCCTGCGCGGTCTGCGGATCGGCCGACCACCCGCGGCCGGCCCGTGCCGGGGACGGACACGTCGACCAGGCGGCGGAGGACGTCGCGGAGGCCGCCCATCGGCGCGCCGAGCACGCGCGTACCGAGGCGGAGCGCGCGCTCGGAGCCGTACGCGAGCGGTACGCGGCAGCCCGCGCGGAGGCCCTGGAGGACGCGGACGTGGCCGGCGCCGAGGGTGCGGCGGCGGACCCGTCGGTCGCCGCGCTCGCCGCCCTCGTGGACACCCTGACCCGGGAGCACGCCCAGGCGTACCGGACCGCGGCAGGGACGCACACCGCGCGCGAGGCCCTGACCACGGCCGAACGGGAGCAGGCGCAGCGCGCCGAGGACCGTCAGCAGGCCGAGCGGCGGGTATCGGCCCGCATGTCCCGTCGCGAGGGACTCGACACGGAACAGGCCTCCCTGGAAGAGGTGTTGGTACAGGCGCGCGGGGGGTCGGACAGCGTCACGGAGCACGCTGCCCTGTTGCAGAACAGGGTCGTCCTGCTCGCCGAGGCGGCCACGACCGTGCGGGAGGAGGAGAGCGCGGCGGCGCGGCTCAAGGAGGCCGACGACCGGCTCGCCGACGCCGCGTTCCGGGCCGGCTTCGACACGCCGCAGGCCGCCGCGGACACGCTGCTCGGCGACTCGGGACAGCGAGCGCTCCAGCACCGTATCGACGCCTGGCAGGCCGAGGCGGCCGCGGTGGCCGACCGGCTCGCCGAGACCGGCGCCCGAGCCGCCGCGGAGCGCGCTCCTGCCGCGCCGGATGCCGCGCAGCAGGCGCACGACAGGGCGGAGCGCCTGCTGCGGGACGCTTCGGCGGCCCTCGCTTCGGCACGTGAACGCTGCGCCGAGCTCGGCAGGCTCTCGCGCCGCGCAGCCGAGGAGGTCCGTGGCCTGGGCCCCGTGCGCGAGGAGCACGAGCGGGTCGCGCGGCTCGCCGGTCTCACCGCAGGGACCTCGGCGGACAACGAACGCAAGATGCGGCTGGAGTCGTACGTGCTCGCGGCCCGTCTCGAACAGGTGGCGGCGGCCGCCACCGCCCGCCTCCGGAGGATGTCGTCCGGCCGCTACGAGCTGGTCCACTCCGATGCCCGGACGGGAGGCCGCCGGGCCGGCCTCGGCCTGCACGTCATCGACGCCTGGACGGGACGCGAACGCGACACGGCCACGCTCTCCGGCGGCGAGACGTTCTTCGCCTCGCTCGCTCTCGCACTCGGCCTCGCCGACGTGGTCACCGACGAGGCGGGCGGCGTACGGCTGGACACCCTGTTCATCGACGAGGGGTTCGGCAGTCTCGACGAGCAGACCCTCGACGAGGTGCTCGACGTGCTGGACTCGCTGCGCGAGCGGGACCGCAGCGTCGGCATCGTCAGTCACGTCGGCGATCTGCGCCGCCGTATCCCCGCCCAGCTCGAAGTGGTGAAGGAGCGG
Source organism: Streptomyces sp. NBC_00385 (assembly GCF_035917155.1). NCBI lineage: Bacteria > Bacillati > Actinomycetota > Actinomycetes > Kitasatosporales > Streptomycetaceae > Streptomyces > Streptomyces sp. NBC_00385. Next base: position 7,675,878 of record NZ_CP107951.1, read on the forward strand.
GGCGGGTCGGCGGTACGGCACCGGGTGACCGAAGGGTTCAGCGACTGACCGCCCGCCTCGGCAGCGGCGAGGAGTAGACGACGCTGGTGGTGACGGATCCGAGGGCGCCGATCTTCCCCGAGACCGCCTCCAGGTGCCGCATGGAACGGGCGGTCACCTTCAGCACGAAGCAGTCGTCGCCGGTCACGTGATGGGCCTCCACGATCTCCGGAGTGCCGTCGAGGAGGTCGTGGAACGGCTTGTAGTTGCCGTTCGGATAGCGCAGCCGCACGAAGGCGAGCACGGGCAGGCCGAGCCGTTCCGGATCGACCACAGCCGCGTAGCCGCTGATGATCCCGGCCTCCTCCAGCCGGCGCACGCGCTCGGTCACGGCGCTCGACGACATCGAGACGGCCCGCGCCAGCTCGGCGAACGTCGCGCGCCCCTCGCGCTGAAGGACGTCGAGAATCCGCCAGTCCGTGTCGTCCGGGGAATATTCGGTCATGGGAAGAGGAAACAGGGGATTCCCCGGAGGATCAAGAGGTGTGCCGGGGATCTCATCTTCCGGAGTGCGATCGGCGCTCGTAGATTCTTCCCCATGACCACTCAGCCCACCGCCACGACCGTCACCAACGCCGTACTGCGCGTTCCGCCCGCCGCTCCGGCCGTGGCCGCCGCCTATTTCGGCGCCTCGCTCGCCTTCCACGCCGACGTCTCGGACGTCGCCGCGGCACTCGCATCCGACGACGACACCGGCTTCGTCCTCCTCGACTCCCGCTCCACCGCGTCCTGGGACCAGGGGCACGTCCCCGGGGCCGTCCACCTGCCGACGGCGCTCATCGCCGGGCAGGCACGTCACCTGCTCGATCCCGCCGTGCCCGTGGTCACCTACTGCTGGGGCCCCGGCTGCAACGGCGCCACCCGTGCCGCGTTCGCCCTCGCCGAACTGGGCTATCAGGTCAAGGAGATGCTCGGCGGGTTCGAGTACTGGGTGCGCGAGGGCTTCGAATTCGAGACCTGGCAGGGGAGCGAGCGGCGCACCGCCGATCCGCTCACCGCGCCGGACGCATCCGGCGACTGCGGGTGCTGACACCGGCCGGCCGGCACCGGGCACCATCCCCGGGACCGGCCGGCGTCACGGTCAGAGCTTCGACAGCTCGTCGACCAGGTCGTCCAGACCCAGCGGCCCCTGGGACAGTGCGGCCATGTGCCAGGACTTGAGGTCGAAGGCGTCCCCGTGCGCGGCGCGGGCGTTCTCCCGGCCGAGCAGCCAGGCACGCTCTCCCAGCTTGTAGCCGATGGCCTGACCCGGCATCGAGAGATAGCGGGTCAGCTCGCTCTCCACGAAGTCGGCGGGCCGGCCGCTGTGGTTGCCGAAGAACTCCTGGGCCAGCTCCGGCGTCCACCGCTCACCGGGGTGGAACGGCGAGTCGGCCGGGATGTCCAGTTCCGCGTGCATGCCGATGTCCACGATCACCCGGCAGGCCCGCATCATCTGGGCGTCCAGGTAACCCAGCCGGCGCTCGGCGTCGGGCAGGAAGCCCAGCTCGTCCATCAGCCGCTCCGCGTACAGCGCCCAGCCCTCGGCGTTGGCGCTGACCATGCCGATGGAGGCCTGGTAGCGGGAGAGGCTCTCGGCGACATGGGCCCACTGGGCCAGCTGGAGGTGATGGCCGGGTACGCCCTCGTGGTACCAGGTGGAGACCAGGTCGTACACCGGGAAACGGGTCTCGCCCATCGTCGGCAGCCAGGTGCGGCCGGGACGCGAGAAGTCCTCGGACGGACCCGTGTAGTACGGCGCGGCGGCACCGCCGGGAGGGGCGATCCGGGACTCCACCCTGCGGACCCGCTCGGCGAGTTCGAAGTGCGTGCCGTCCAGGGACTCGATCGCCTCGTCCATCAGGCCCTGCAGCCACGCCTGGACCTCGTCGACGCCCTCGATGTGCTTGCCGTGGACGTCGAGGTGGGCCAGCGCCTCCCAGGGGCCCGCGCCCGGCAGTACCTTCTCGGCCTCGGTCCGCATCTCGGCGAGCAGCCGGTGGTACTCCGACCAGCCGTACGCGTACGCCTCGTCGAGATCCAGGTCGGTTCCGTTGAAGTAGCGCGACCAGCGGGCGTAACGCTCGCGGCCCACCGTGTCCGGCTCACCCTCGATCGCGGGGGCGTACACCTCCCGCATCCAGTCCCGCAGTTCCTCCAGCGACCGGGTGGCCTGTGCCGCGGCGGCGTCCAGCTCGGTGCGCAGCGCCCCCGGCCCGGCGGCGGCGAAGTCCAGGAAGAACCCCTTCGTCCCGTCCCCGACCCACTCGTCGAGCTGGCCGATGAAGGTGGTGGTGGCGCGCGGACCGCCGTACAGCTTCCGCTCCAGACCGAGCGCCAGCGACTCGCGGTAGCCGGACAGGGCGCCCGGAACCGCCTGGAGCCGCTCCACGACGGCCGCCCAGTCCTCGTCCGTCTCGGTGGGCGTCACCGTGAACACCTCACGGATCGAGTGGGCCGGGGAGTGCAGGTTGGAAACGGCCCGCAACGCCTCGTCGGCCTCGTGCACGGCGAGTTCGGCCGTCAGGCGCTCACGCAGGAGACGGCCGCAACGACGTTCGGCGTCCTCGGCCGCGCCGGGAAGCTGCTCCGCGCGGTCGAGCCGCGCGAGCGTGGTGCGGGCCAGTGCGGCCAGGGCTTCCTGGCCGGCGGGGGAGAAGTCGGGAAGGCGGCGCGAGCTCTCCGCGACACCCAGATACGTGCCGGAGATCGGGTCGAGTTCGATAAAAGCGTCGACATAGGTGTCGGCGACCTGGCGGGGCAGCGCGCTGCTCGGAGTGTCTGACATGTGGACATCCTCGTACGGGGAGGGCCTCCGCGTCACTACCGATCGGCAGTATGGGCCTGACCTCGACCGTCCTCGGCCGTCCGGGACGGGGGCGGCAGCAGCGGACCGCATTCCCACTGCTGGAATATCAACCGCGTCTCCACACGGGCCACTTCACGCCGCGAGGTGAACTCGTCCAGGACCAGACGCTGGAGATCGGCTGTGTCGGTCACGGCCACATGGACCAGATAGTCGTCGGGGCCGGTCAGATGGAAGAGCGCACGCGACTCGGGCAGCGTCCTGATCCGGTCGACGAACGGGCCGATGAGCTCCCGGCGGTGCGGCCGGACCTGTACGGACAGCAGTGCCTCCAGACCGCGGCCCAGCCTGGCCGGGTCCAGGCGCAGCTGATGGCCGAGAATCACGCCTGTGCGGCGAAGCCTGGTGACCCGGTCCAGGCACGTCGACGGGGCCACCCCGACCTCGGCGGCGAGCTCTCGGTACGTGGTCCGGGCATCGTTCTGCAGGAGCCGCAGAATATGCAGATCCACCGTGTCGAGAGCGACAGAATCGGTCATTCGCCGAACGTAGCACGGACATTCTCCAGCCTGCCCCGGCCGTTGTTCAGAGTGAGCCCATGGACAACGAATCCTCGACGGCGCCCCCGACGACACTCCCGTACCGGGCGCAGGCCACCGAAGCCGTGCACGCCGGGCGCGACGACCTCGCTGCCCTCGGTCTGCACGCCCCGCCGATCGACCTGTCCACCACCTACCCCTCGTACGACTCCAGGGCCGAGGCGGAACGGATCGACTCCTTCGCCGCGACGGGCGCCCGGCTCGACGGGCCGCCGGTCTACGCCCGGCTCGACAACCCGACCAACGCCCGGTTCGAAACGGCCCTGGCACGGCTCGAAGGGACCGCGAGCGCCGTGGCGTTCGCCAGTGGGATGGCGGCGCTCACCGCCGTTCTGCTGGCCCGCGCGAGCATGGGGCTGCGTCATGTGGTGGCCGTCCGCCCGCTGTACGGCTGCAGCGACCACCTCCTGGGTGCCGGGCTCCTCGGTACGGAGGTGACCTGGACGGATCCTGCGGGGATCGCCGAGGCGATCCGTCCCGACACCGGGCTGGTGATCGTCGAGACGCCCGCCAACCCGACCCTTGCCGAGGTCGACATCCGGGCGGTCGCCCACTCCTGCGGCTCGGTGCCGCTGCTGGTCGACAACACCTTCGCCACGCCGGTTCTCCAGCGGCCCGTCGAGCACGGGGCGCGGATCGTGCTGCACAGCGCGACGAAGTACCTGGGGGGCCACGGGGATGTGATGGGCGGAGTCGTCGCCTGCGACGAGGAGTTCGCGGCCCGGCTGCGGCAGGTGCGCTTCGCCACCGGCGGGGTGCTCCACCCGATGGCGGGCTACTTGCTGCTGCGCGGTCTCGCCACGCTGCCGGTGCGCGTCCGGGCCGCGTCCGCGAACGCCGCGGAACTCGCCCGCCGGCTCTCCGCCGACCCGCGGATCGCCCGCGTCCACTACCCGGCGCTGGGCGGCGCGATGGTCTCCTTCGAGGTGTACGGGGACCCGCACCGGGTGATCGCCGCCGTACGGCTGATCACGCCCGCGGTCAGTCTCGGCAGTGTGGACACCCTGATCCAGCACCCGGCCTCCATCAGCCACCGCATTGTGGATGAGGGAGACCGCCGGTCCTCGGGCGTCGGCGACCGGCTGCTTCGCTTGTCGGTCGGGCTGGAGGACGTCGAGGACCTGTGGGCCGACCTGTGTCAGGCGTTGAGCGGCGAGCAGCCCGTACGTCGGACGGTCAGCGCTTCGCCCGCTCGTGCGGCGGCAGGGAGCGCGCCGCGGCCGAGCTCAGCCGGGCTGTGATCACGAGCGTGCCCTCCTCGATCTGGTAGTCGAGCGGCAGCGAGAGCGCGCGCATGGCGGCGACCATCCCGGTGTTCGACGCCTGGGTGACGGCGTAGACGCTCTCGCAGCCCGCCTTGATGGCGAGGGCCACCAGGCGGCCCAGAAGTTCGGAGCCGATGCCCCGTTGCTGCCAGTCGTCCTCGACGAGCAGGGCGACCTCGGTCTCGTTGCCGTCCCAGAGGAGATGGCCGAGAGCCACGGTGCGGCCGGAGGCCGTCTGCACGGCGAGGGTGCGCCCGAAGCGCGGGCTCAGCAGGTGTTCGAGATAGCGGTCGGCATCGCGGACCGGTCCGTGGTAGCGCAGCCGCAGGGTCTGCTCCGAGCAGCGGTCGTGCATGGCCCGGGCCGCTTCCAGGTCGCCCCCGTCCGCCCGGCGCACGGTGATCGCGTTGCCCTCGGGCAGGGTGAGCACGTGCTCGCTGCGCGGGATGCGGGGGCCGAGCCGCGCATCGAGCTCGACGAGGGCGCGCGCCCTGGCGAACTCCGTGGGTGTGAAGGGCAGATAGGGGCGCTCGACGGTGATGACGCCGCCCGACGGATCGCGCAGCCGCATCACCGTCTCCTCCAGCACTCCTTCCACGGGCGCGGTCTCACCGGTGGCGCGTCCGGTGATGGACACGGCGGGCAGCGAGTGGATGGTGCAGCGGCCGAGAAGCTGGCGCAGAGCGAGGGGGAGTTCGGCCGCGTCCAGGGCGGTGCGGGTCGCGAGGCCGAGCACCCGGGTCGGAGCGTCCACCAGATCGTGGGCGTCGGCGCGCTCGATCCAGGTGGAGCTGCCGCCGGCGTCCGAGATGGCGCGGGTCAGCTGGGCGGCGGGCAGCGAGGCGGGGGCGCGCAGCAGGAACTCGTCGACGGTTCCTTCGGCCAGCGGGTGGGTCTGCAGGGTCAGGATGTCGATCCGGTGGCGCGCCAGCACGATGCAGAGTGCGGCCAGGCTGCCGGGAGCGTCCCGCACCGTGGTCCGCATCCGCCACAGCACCGTCTCGGCGGCGGCGGAGTCCGGCGACGCGTCGGCCTGCACGGCCGGAGCGTCCGAGGCCGTGAAGCCCTCCGCATCCGGCGGTGGCGCGTGACTGTGCCGGCGTGCCCACCAGGTGTGGAACGCGGCGGTGGCGGTCAGCGCCACCGCCGAGGCGATGAGCAGATACGGACCGTCGGGCTGGTGCCCGATCAGGTTGGCGATCGCGTCGGCGACGGCGACCGCGGTGAACAGGGCGGCAAGCTCAATGAGGTCCCGCCGCCAGTGGTGGGGGCGGCGGGCGCTCTTCGCGGAGGTCACATCAGTCATGGCTTCACTGTGACCGAGCGGTGTTGCCTGATCACGAACGCCTTGTGACCGATGGGTTAAGTGTGGATCTAGTCGCCTATCGTCTGTTTTTGGTCGGTTGGCAAGTCGATTTCGAGCGAGGTTCGGGCCGGGAACGATCGCGGGACACCGCACTTCGGCCCTGCGACGCCGTCGGGCCGAGCCGCCCCGCTCACTGCCCCACGCGCCCCGGCTGGAGCACCTTGCTGAACAGGACGGATCCGCCCTGTTCCCGGAGGCGTACGGTCAACTCCCCGCTGTCGCCGTCGATGTCCACCTCACCGAACAGCGCAGGTGTCTCCATCGGCGAGACGTTCGCCCGGTCGGGAGCCTGGACGAACACCTGATCGGGCCCGAACGTGCCGTCGAGCGCGTTCGACGGGAACTGGCCGGCCGCCAGCGGTCCCGTGACGAACTCCCAGAACGGCGCGAAGTCCTTGAACGCCGCCCGCTCGGGGGTGTAGTGCTGGGCCGAGGTGTAGTGCACGTCCGCCGTCAGCCACACCGTGCCGGTGATCCTGCGGCGCTTGATGAACCGCAGAAGTTCGGCGATCTGCAGTTCGCGGCCGAGCGGGGCCCCGGGGTCGCCCTGTGCCACGGCCTCGAAGTCCGTCGTACCGTCGGCGACCACCAGTCCCAACGGCATGTCCGCGGCGATCACCTTCCACACCGCCCGGGACCTGGACAGCTCCCGCTCGAGCCAGGCCAACTGTTCGGCGCCCAGGATTCCGGTGCTGTCGTCGGGCTGCCTGCCGGGGGAGTTGGCGTTGCGGAACGTCCGCATGTCCAGGACGAACAGGTCGAGCAGCGGACCGTGCCGCACCACCCGGTGGACCCTGTCGCCGCCCGCGGAGCCGTGCAGGGTCGACACCGGGAAGTACTCCCCGAACGCCCGCATCGAGCGTGCCGCCAGCAGGTCCACGTTCTTCTCGGTGTACCGGGCGTCGTCGAGGATCTGCCCGGGGTACCAGTTGTTGCGCACCTCGTGGTCGTCCCACTGGATCACCGACGGCACCTGTGCGTTGAACCTGCGGACGTTGTCGTCCAGCAGGTTGTAGCGGAAGTTCCCCCGGTACTCGGCGAGTGTCTCGGCGACCTTCGCCTTCTCCTCGGTGGTGACGTTGTGCCAGACACGCCCGTCGGGCAGCGTCACACTCGGCTCGATGACCCCGTCGGCGTAGATGTTGTCCCCGCTGCAGAGGAAGAAGTCGGGGTCGAGGCGACGCATCTCGTCGTAGACCCGGTAGCCCCCGATGTCCGGGTTGATGCCCCACCCCTGGCCCGCGATGTCGCCGGACCACAGGAACCGCACACCGTCGCGCCGGCGTGCGGGCGCGGTCCGGAACGTGCCGTACACCGGTTCGCCGGTACGGCGGGGGTCGTCCGGGGCGGCGAGCGTCACCCGGTAGTGCACCTGCTCGCCGGGCGGCAGCCCGTACAGAGGCGTCGTTCCGGTGAAGTCCATCCCCGCACCCAGCAGCGGGCCGTGCCAGGTACGGGCGCGCCGGAACGACTCGGTCGCTGACGTCTCCACCACCATCCGGGCCGGCCGGTCCGAACGCACCCACACCAGAGCGGAGGACGCGGTGACATCGCCGACCTGTACACCCCAGGCCGCGTCCGGGCGGCCGGACCGCGCGAAGGCCGGAGCGGCCGCGCCCGCCAGGGGGAGGGTGAGAGCGGCCGTGGCCACCAGCGAACCGCGCAGCACGGTACGGCGGTCGGGGGACGGGATTCGCGGACGGTACGGCATCGGGAGCCTCCGGCGGGTCGGGCGTACGGACTGCTGAGCGACCGGCCCACCCTCGCGCCCGACGGAGGCGGACACACCAACACCAGGTGAATACCGGGCCCGCCTGCCCCGGAGTCCGTTCGCGCCCGCACCGGAGCCCGGCCCACGCCTGCCCCGGAGTCCGGTCAGCGTCCGTCCCGCCGGCATGCCGCGAGCAGGCGGACGCCGTGTGAGATGTCGGCCGGTGGCAGGTGCGCGTAGCCGATCACCAGGCTCACGGAGGCGTCGGCGGACCGTACGTCGCGGCAGTCGTCGAGGGGCCTCAGGGCGATTCCGGCCTCGGCCGCGCGGCGCACGAACTCGTCCTCGGGGCCGTACCGTTCGGGCAGCCGGGCGATGACGTGCAGTCCCGCCGCGATACCACTGACCTCGGCGCCCGGGAAGTGCTCGGCGAGTGCGGTCGTCAGGACGTCACGGCGCTCCCGGTAGGCGCGCTGACAGCGGCGCAACTGCCGGTCGTATCCTCCCCGGACGATGAAGTCGGCGAGCACGGCCTGGTCGACGGACGGATTACCCATGTCCATGGTCCGCTTGCGGTCGACGATCTCGTCCGTCATCGAGGCCGGTGCCAGCAGCCAGCCGAGCCGCAGCCCGGGAGCCAGGGACTTGCTCACCGAGCCGGTGTACGCGACATGCTCGGGGTCGAGGCCCTGGAGGGCGCCGACGGGCGCGCGGTCGTAGCGGAAGTCGCCGTCGTAGTCGTCCTCCACGATGACGCCGTCCGCCTCCCGGGCCCAGTCCAGCAGCCGGCTGCGACGGGCCGCGGAGTATGCGATTCCGGTGGGGAACTGATGGGCCGGAGTGGTCACGACGGCTCGTATGCCGGAGCGCACGAGGGGCCCGATCGACAGCCCTTCGTCATCGAGCGGCAGCCGCGCCGTGGCAAGGCCGGCCGACGAGAAGAGGGCGGCGTGCTCCGGACTCCCGGGATCCTCGACACCGACGGTGGTCAGTCCCCGTCCGTGCAGGACGAAACCGAGCAGGGTGCTTGCCTGGGCCACGCCGGAACAGACCAGCAGGCGCTCCGGGTCAGCCACCACCCCGCGGCGCCGGGTCAGCAGCGCGGCCAGCGCGTCACGTAGTTCCGGCAGCCCGCGCGGGTCCGGATAGCCCAGTGCGCTGTGCGGCAGCCGGCCGAGAACCGAACGGTGGGTGGCTGCCCAGGCGCTGCGCGGGAAGAGCGAGAGGTCGGGCGTACCCGGTCTGAAGTCGACACGTGTGCCGGGGGCGCGGGGAGCGAGATCGCGGGCACCGCCCCTGGCCGCCCGCACCGAGCCGCTCACCCATGTGCCCGCCCCGTGCCCGCTGCGCAGATAGCTCTCGGCGGTCAGCTGCTCGTAGGCCTCGGTGACCAGGCCGCGCGAGACACCGAGATCCGCGGCGAGCGCGCGGCTCGACGGGAGTCGTGTCCCCGGCGCCAGGCGGCCGGAACGGACCGCGTCACGCAGCGCGGACTGCAGCGCCCGCCCGCGTCCACGTGCCGGAGCCGAAGCGGCCGGGAGGAGCAGCTCCCAGGCGGCCGAGACGGACTCCCGCGCACCGCTTTCCGCGCCGGGCGTCGAAGTGGTCCCCGAAGACGTCATAAATGTGGACCTTAAACCGGACCGCCCGGGCGCCTAGCGTCGAAACCATGAATGTGACCTATCTGCGTGGCGCGTTTTTTGCCGCCTTCGCCTCCGTCCTCGTAGGTGCCTCCTTCACCGCCAACAGTGTCCTCGGCGACTATCCGTACGCCGGCGGGCAGGCGCTGCGCTACGGCCTCGCCGCCCTGCTGCTCCTGCCCCTGCTGAGCCGGGCCGGTGAGCCCCGGCCGGCCGACGTGCTCCGTGGGCTCACCGCCAGGCAATGGGGCAGGCTGGCCCTGCTCGCCGCTGTGGGGATGGTCGGCTTCAACCTCGCCGTCCTGGCAGCCGAACGGTCCGCGGAGCCGGCGGTTCCGGGCGTGTTCGTCGGGTGCGCACCGATTCTCGTTGCCGTCCTCGTGCCACTGGCGGCCGGGCGCAGGCCGACCCGCGCCGTTCTCAGCGCCGCGGCGCTGGTCGCGGTCGGCGCGTTCACCGTTCAGGGCTGGGGACAGACCGACACGGCCGGCATTATCTTCTCCGTCGGTGCGCTGGCCGGTGAGGTGGGCTTCGCGGTCATCGCCGTGCCGGTGCTGCGCCCGCTGGGACCCAAGCTCCTGTCTGCCACGGTGTGCGCGATCGCCGCGGCGGAGTCCACGGTTCTGGGGCTGCTGGTCGACGGTGCGGGATTCGTGCGGGTGCCGACGACAGGTGAGGCGGCCGCGCTGCTCTGGCAGGCCGCTGTGGTGACGGTGATCGGTTTCGTCTGCTGGTACCGGGGGATGCAGCGCATCGGAGCGGAGCGCGCCACGCTGTTCCTCGGGCTGATCCCCGTGGCCGCCGCGCTCACCGCCCCGCTCGTCGGCTCCGGCTCGTACGGCATCGCACAGGCGGCGGGCAGCTGCCTGGTCGGGGCCGGCGTGGCGATCGGCTCGGGGGTCCTGAGCCGGCGGAGCCGCGAGCGGATGGCGGATTCAGCGGCTGGTGTCGAGAATCACCCGGGCCACCAGAGCCGGGTCGTCGTTCATGGGGACGTGACCGCAGCCGGGGAGCCGGACCAGCCGGGCACCGGGGACGGTGTGCTTGGCCCGGATGCCCTGGCGCCGCAGGAGGAGCCGGTCATGGCCGCCCCAGGCGATGGTCACCGGTAGCCCCGGCACGTTGTCGGCGAACCGGACGGTCCTTCCGGCGGTCAGCGTCCGGTGGAAGCCGGTCGCCCGTCGCAGGGCGAGGGTTTCGGACACGGCCGCCTCCGGTGAGCGCCGTCCGGGCCGGGCATAGATGGTGCTGGTCAGGACGGTGCGACCGGCGGCGGTACGGGACAGCCGCTCGATGAGGGGCAGCGGCATCGACTCCGCAGCGAGCCGCATCGCGCGGAGCGTGCCGAACGCGTACCGGCGTTCGGGATCCGTCCAGAAGCCGGCGGGCGAGAGCGCGGTCACCGAGCGTACGAGCTTCTCGCGGCCCAGCTCCAGGGCCAGCAGCCCGCCGAGCGAGTTCCCCGCCACATGGGGGCGCTCCACCCCGATCGCCTCGCAGAAGGTCCCGAGCAGCGGCGCCACGGTCGCCAGGTCGTACGCCACGTCATCGGGCAATCCCGGAGAGGCGCCGAAACCGGGCAGGTCCACGGCGATGACATCCCGCTCCAGGGCCAGGACCGGGATCACCGGGTCCCAGGCCTGCCGGTGGTGGCCTATGCCGTGGAGCAGCAGCAGGGGCTCACCGGAACCCGACCGCTCGTACGCCACGGACACGGTCCGCGGTCCTCGGGGTGACTCGACGGTGAACGAGACCGTGGTGGCCATGGAGTTGCTCCCGGGTGAGGCGACACGAGGGGCCCGTGCCAAGCGGCTTAGACATTCCGTCAGCAACAATTACCGTCAGGTAGCTTGCAGTTCAAGAGGGCGGGGGCGCGAACCGGACACGTGGGTGGGCCGGCGGGCTGGATGCGTGGCGACAGGCCGGCCGGCCCCTCGCCTTCCGGATGGATGCGTGGCGACAGGGCGGCCGGTGCCTCGCCTTCCGGATGGATGCGTGGGACGGTGTCGACCGATATGCATATCGGGACGGAGTTGCCCGATATGAACATATAGTCAGTATTGTTAATGAAATCTCCGCATTGCTTGCCGAGCAGCCGATGGGCTGGATTCCGCGGGCGGCGTTCCCGGCCGCCCGCGCCGGAGCGTCGCCAAGTCAGGCAAGGAAGCCCCGCGCACCCTCCCGGACGTGGGGCTTTGTGCTGTCCTGCGCCTCGCCTTCCGCGAACGTCCTGTGAACGCTGCACGGCGGATCGCCGCTTCGCGGCCCCGTGGCCCGAGGATTGGTCTTGACCAAGGGGGTGCGCCGTCCTATGGTCTCAACGTTAAGACAGGAACCTTTAATAAATAACGTCGCGGAAAAGCCGCTGGGCGATTGCGGAGGACAGGGTGGGGACCACGCAGCTGGAATCGGTGCAGGAGCCGAAGTACTGGCACCTCAAGACCGTGCTCAGTGAGGCACTCGACTCGGACTTTGCGGTGGGGGAGATCCTCCCCAACGAGCGCGAGCTCGCCGCCCGGTTCGGCGTCGCCCGGGCCACGCTCCGGCAGGCCCTTGAACAGCTCGAACTCGAAGGCAGGCTGCAACGCCGCCGCGGAGTGGGCACCACCGTCGCCCCGCCACGCGTGGGCGTCGCCGTCTCCACCGCTCAGCACGACTGGACCGGGGGCGGCGCGGGAGAGGCCTGGCAGTCGGTCGACTGCCGGACGGCAGCCGCACCGGCCGCCGTGGCCGGGATGCTCGACGTGGCAGGTGACGAGCCCGTCCATATCGTGCGCAGGATCCGCCTCACACACGGACAGGCGGTCGCGGCGGAGCTGCTGTACGTGCCGGCGGCCTCCGTTCCGGATCTCTCGGCGATAGAGACCCCGTCCGGTCCCGCCAGGGCCCGCAGCGTCGTACGTGAACTGCACCGGCTCGGCCTCGACGGTCAGGACCGTTCCGTGGAGCTCGGCTCGGCGCGCGCGGACGACGCCAAGGAGCTCGACCGGCTCCCCGGCGCCCCCGTCCTCGTCGTGACGACCCGCTACCTCGCGGCCGGCGGCACAGCCGCGGTCTCCGTCGCCACCTACCGGGCCGACACCTGCCGTCTCACCTTCGGCGACTCGGGCGATCTGGAGATCAGCCACGACGACCGGACTCAGCAGGCATCCTGACCGGATGACCGCGCGCCCCCGGCGTGCACCGAACGGCCCGCCGCCTTCAGCGGCGGGCCGTCACCGTTCCCTCCACGGCGAAGAGCTGCTCCTCCACATGGTCGAGCGCCAGCCGCAGTGCACCCGTGGCCACGGCGGCCTCACCCAGGAGCGACAGGGTCACCCGAGGGGGCCGCAGGCAGTAACGGGCCAGCTCTCCGCGGAGTGGATCCAGCACCCCGTCCAGTCCGGCGGCCCAGCCTCCGATGACCACCAACTCCGGGTCGAGCGCCAGGACCAGTGCCGCCACATCGTGCACCAGGCGCTGGATGAACCGTTCGACGGCGGCCTGGGCCTGCTCGTCACCGCGCCGTGCCTTGGCGAACACCGCCGCGACCGCGTGCTCGTCGAGCGGGTCCAGGGGCGTGTCCGTCGTCGACAGAAGTCTTTCCGGCGTGACGTCACGACCGAGGAGATGCAAGGCACCGATCTCGCCGGCCGCGCCGCCGAAACCGCGGTGCAGCCGTCCGCCGATGAGGGAACCCGCCCCCGGGCTCAGACCCGCCAGCACGAACACGATGTCATCGGACTCCGTGGCCGCGCCCTTCCAGTGCTCCGCGACCGCCGCCGCGTTCGCATCGTTCTCCACGAGTACGGGGCAGCGGAACGAGCGCCTCAGGCGCTCACCGAGCGCCAGCCCCGTCCAGTCCGGCAGCGCGGTCCCGAGCCGGACCGTGCCGTCGGCCTCCACGATGCCGGGGCTGCCCACGCCGACCGCCCGCAGACTGCTGCGGGCCACGCCGGTCCGCCGGAGGACATCGGCGACCACGGTCCGCACCCTGTCGAGGCGGTCGTCCGCGCAGGCGGTCTCCGACACCTCGCGCGAGCCGGCCCCGATGATCCGGCCGTCCAGCCCCGACAGCAACGCCGAGACCCGATGCGGGCCGATCTCGATGCCGAGGAGGTGTCCCGCCTCGGCCCGGAACCGGAACCGGCGGGCCGGACGCCCTTGACGCCGCGCCTCGGCCCCGTCCGGGGCCGACTCGACGACCAGTCCGGCCTCGAACAGTCCCTCCACGACGCCCTCGACCGTGGGCCGGGACAGCCCCGTGATCCGGGTCAGGTCCGTAAGGGTCGGGGATTCCGCACCTCGGAGGGCGTGCAGCACCACCGCGGAATTGATCCGTCGCAGCAACGACGGGTCCCCACCGGTCAGCCGGCCCACGGTGTGTCCTCCCAGCTCGTGCGCATGTCAGGCGGATCGTACTCGCTGCCCGGGGACTGGGCGACCGTGGGCGGCGAGGCGGTCCGGGAACGCCCGGTATCAGCTCGGAGCGACGAATCCGGACTCGTAGGCAGCGATGACCGCCTGGGTGCGGTCCCGGGCACCCAACTTCGCCAGCACGGCGCTGACATGGGACTTCACCGTCTCGACGCCCACCACGAGCCGGGCCGCGATCTCGGCATTGGACAGCCCGCGGGCCATCAGGCGCAGCACTGCCGCCTCGCGCTCGGTGAGGCATGCCCGCTCCATGACCTCCCGTGCCTTGCTCGTACCGTATGCGGCTGCAAGCTGCCGCACCGCGGCAGGGAACAGCAGGGACTCGCCCTCCGCCACCAGCCGCACCGCGTGCACGATCTCGGCCGGCCGGGCCCGCTTGAGGAGGAATCCGTCCGCGCCGGCCCGCAACGCCTCGTAGACGTACTCGTCGTTCTCGAACGTCGTCACCACCAGGATCTTCGGAGGATCGGGCACGGTCCGCAGCACCACCCGAGTCGCTTCGATGCCGTCCATGAGCGGCATCCGGACGTCCATCGCCACCACGTCGGGCCGCAGCTGACGCACCAACGGGATCACCGCGGCGCCGTCACCCGCCTCACCGACCACCTCGATGTCGGGCTGGGCTTCCAGAACCGCGCGCAGTCCCGCGCGGACCAGGGGTTCGTCGTCGACGAGAAGAACGGTAACCGGCATCAGGTCAGCGTATGCGGTACAGCGGAAGGCTCGCGTGCACCATCCATTCCCCCTTGTACGGTCCCGTTCTGGCACTGCCGCCCAGCAGCGCGGCTCTCTCCCTGATGCCCCTCAGCCCACTTCCGCGCCCCATGGCCCCGGTCGAACCGGCGAGGGGAGTATCTGTCGAACCCATCAGCGGATTCGTCACCTCCAGTTCAAGCCGGCCGTCGGCGACGGCGATGCGGACCCGGACCGCGACAGATCCGGAATGGCGCAGGACATTGGTGAGGGCCTCCTGGAGAATGCGATAGCCCTCGCGGGACACCGACGCCGGTACCTGTTCCAGCGGACCGGACAGGTCGGCATCGACCTCGGCTCCGGAACCGCGCGCGGAGTCCAGCAGACGGTCCGCCTCGCTCAGCGAAGGCTGCTGACCCGACGGCTCACCCGACTCACGCAGCACTCTCAGCACCCGCTCCAGATCATCCAGCGCGTCACGGCCCGTCTCCTCGATCGCCGACAGCGCCCGCTCGGTGAACTCCGGGTCGTGCGCCGCCCGGGCGGCGCCTGCCTGGACGACGGCGACCGTCAGGGCGTGCCCGATCGAATCGTGGAGCTCGCGCGCTATCCGATTGCGTTCGAGCAACTGCTCCGTGCGCTCTTCCAACGCGGTCATCCGCTGCTTCCGGGTCGGCCCGAGCAGCCACCGGGCAGCAGCGGTGATGAGCTCTCCGCAGCTCACGACGATGGCGAGCAGCATCACCAGGGGAACCGGAGCGAGGAGCGCAGCCCACCAGTGCGTGCCCAGCCCGGCGGCGAACCACTCGGCGCTCGGTTCCGAACCCGCCGCCGAGCGGACGAGATCGACCGCCGTGGCCGAGAGCCACACCGTCGCCATGCCGGCCAGCGCGGCGCAGAGCAGGCGCACCTCCAGCCAGAGAGATGTCCGCCACCGCTCGGACCACGACGTGGAGGGAGCGGCCGAAATCGATGCCCCCGGGTCACCCCGCTCCTCGGGAGTGAGCAGCAGTTGTGCCTGAACCCCTTCGGCGAGGCGCATCCCGGGAATCAGCCCCACCAGAGCAGCGAGGACGAGGGGCACCCAGGGTGTGTCCATCGAGATGAACAGCCAGACACTCACAGCGGCGCCGGGCAGAAGCAGATGCAGCCACCGGGTGTAGGTGACCGGCGTGGTCAACGGGCGGAGGAAGCTGGACATGCTGCCATCGTGCCAGCGAGCTCTGCGCGACGACTCCCCCGCGCGAGGGAGATGATCTACACCGACGGGGGAGGACCGCTGCCGGCGCCGCGGCCAGGCTGGGGACATGACCAGTATCGATGTCAACGAGCTCACCAAGGACTACGGTGCGACCCGCGCCGTGGACCGACTCACCTTCAGCGTGCGGCCCGGCCGGGTCACCGGTTTCCTGGGGCCGAACGGGGCGGGCAAGTCCACCACCATGCGGCTGGTCCTCGGCCTGGACCGGCCCACGGGCGGCACCGCCACGATCGGCGGGCGCGTATATGCGGCTCTGAACGATCCGCTTCGCCGGGTCGGCGTGCTGCTCGACGCGCAGGCCGCACACGGTTCGCGCACGGCACGCGACCACCTGCTCACCCTGGCCACGAGCAATGGCCTGGGACCGGCACGGGTCGACGAAGTGCTGGAGGAGGCCGGACTCGGTCGCGTCGGGGGCCGGCGGGTCAAGACGTTCTCCCTCGGTATGCGCCAGCGCCTCGGCATAGCGGCGGCACTGCTCGGTGACCCGGAGGTGATCATGCTCGACGAGCCGTCGAACGGGCTGGACGCGGAAGGCATCATCTGGGTCCGTGAGTTGATGAAGCGGCTGGCACGGGAAGGTCGCACCGTGCTGGTCTCCAGCCATCTGATGAACGAGACGTCATCGTTCGCCGACCATCTGATCGTTCTCGGACAGGGCCGCCTGCTTATCGACATGCCGATGCGGGAGTTCCTCGACTCCCGGAGCAGGCCCCGGGTGCGAGTACGGGTGAACACGGCCGAATCGCCCCGGTTCAGCGAGGCCTTGACACGTAAGGGACACCGGGCCGAGCAGGGCGAGGACGGGCTCTGGACCGTCGAGGCGGCGAGAGCGGCCGAGATCGGTGCGCTCGCCGCTTCGGAAGGCATTCCTGTTCTTCAGCTCATGGACGAGCAGGCCACACTGGAACAGGCCTACCTGGATCTCACCGCGGGTGCCGCGGAGTTCGAGTCCGCAGCTGACGTCCGCACCACGCGACAGGAGGCCTGATCATGACGGCTACGGCAGTCCTGCACTCCGAGTGGATCAAGATCAGATCGGTACGCTCCGTCGTCGGATCCCTGATGGCTGTCTTCCTTGCCACCGTGGCCGTCACGGTCCTCAGCTTCGCCACCGTCGGCCAGGCCGAGGCGGACAACGCGGACGCGGATCTTGTCTTCGGTGCGTTCTACGCGCTGAACTTCGGTCAGATCGCGGCCATCAGCTTCGGAGCCACAGCGATCTCATCCGAATACGTCAACGGTGCGCTGCGTCTGTCGCTGGCTGCGGTTCCGCGCCGCACTCTTCTCTACACAGTCAAGATGTCGCTCATCGGGGGCGCGGCTCTGGCTGTAGGGCTGGTCACCAGCTTCAGCTCATTCCTCGTCGGGCAACTGTTCATGGGGGACTATGCCATCGGGCTGGGAGAACCGGGCGCGCTGAGGGCGGCTGTCGGCAGCGGCATATATCTGGCTCTGATGACTCTCTTCGCCGCCGGGCTGACCGTTCTTCTGCGAAGTGCCGTTGCCGTGCTCAGTCTGCTCATTCCGTTCATCCTGATCGTCTCGTTCGTCGTCGGCGACGTCGCGGGTGGCGTGGCCGACTATCTTCCCGACCGGGCAGGACAGTTGGTGCTGCACCAGCACCCGGACAGCAGCATCGGGCCCTGGGCAGGGCTTGCGGTGACCGCCGCATGGGCGGGGGCGGCGTTGCTGGCCGGATGGTGGGCACTGCGACGACGGGATGCCTAGGACGACGTGAGCCCGGGGAGACGCGTGGGGCATGACGAGGGGAGGTGGCGCGGGCGTCGGCGGTGGCGATGACAGTGGTTGGACTATGGCTGAAAACCTCTCAAAGTGCAGGGCAAGGCTTTCGTTGTCAGTGCCGGACGGTTTACTGACGGCATGACCACCGCACATCACCTCCGCCTCATCGACGGGATGCGCACCCGAGAGTTTCCCGCGGATCGCATCCGGTCGGGTTCGGGAGTCAGCGGGCCCGGCTACCACACGGCGTCCCTGCACGCCGACGACGATCACTGGGACGACGACGAGGCGGGGCGCCTGGAGCATCGTGCACAGTGCTTGGCGGAGCACGAGGCTCTGGTCACCGTGCTCGGTGCGCGCTGGGGCGACCCGCAGCTGATCAGCCTGTGGAGCGCGCAGGAGCGAATGATGTCAGGTGAGGACATACCTGACCCTTGGGCCGAAACCGTTGCGGGGTGCGAGTACCTGCGACTCTGGCATATCGAGGCTCGGTGGATCGCCCTCGCGCTGTACCTGGAGGAAGAGGGCCCGGGGTGCGAGCTCAGCGTGGTGGTGACCGAGATCGATCCTCCGTGACCCCTGTCCTGGGGCGGCGGGGCGAAGAGGCGGTACAGCCGGCGAACCCTGTTCCGTAGTCAGGGCTCAGGGCTCAGGGCTCAGGAGTCGAGGTCGCGGCGTCCGACTCGACGGCTGACCGGAGGCGTCCGTACTCCTCGGCCATGGAGCTCACGGTCCAGTGGGCGTTGAGCCCGCTGGGGTTGGGCAACGCCCAGACGCGGGCCCCGCCGATCTGCCGTTGCTGAGGTCCGATGCGTGCCTGACGCTCGCCGAATGCGGTCCGGTACGCCGTGATACCGACAACGGCCAGCCATCGGGGGCGCAGTTCCTCGACCTTCGAGGTGAGGATCCGGCCCCCGGCACGGAATTCCTCGGCGGACAGTTCGTCGGCCCGGGCCGTCGCTCTGGCGACCACGTTGGTGATGCCGAGTCCATAGCGGAGCAGCTCGGACTGTTCGTAGGGCTTGAGTTGCCGAGGAGTGAATCCCGACTGATGAAGGACCGGCCAGAAACGATTACCGGGAAAGGCGAAGTGGTGACCCGTGGCACCTGTCATCAGGCTTGGATTGATGCCGCAGAACAGTACGCGCAGGCCGCCCGTGATCACATCGGGAACGATGCGGTCACGGGCGGCCAGGAGCTCCTCGGGTGTCATCGGCCGGTGGAGCCGCGCATCAGAGGATCGAGCCCGGCGTGTAACCGGCCGCCTCCGGGTGCTGCTTGGTGATCTCCTCGATCCGGCCGATCAGGGCGGTGACCTGGTCGCCCGCCGCACCGGTGAAGGAGAGCTTGTCGGCCATGAGCTCATCCAACTGCGCGCGGTCGAGCGGGATGCGCTCGTCCGCCGCCAGCTTGTCCAGCAGCTCGTTGCGTTCCGTGCCCTGCTCACGCATGGCGAGAGCGGACGCGACCGCGTTCTCCTTGATGGCCTCGTGGGCGACCTCACGGCCGACGCCGGCGCGAATCGCGCCCATCAGCACCTTGGTCGTGGCGAGGAAGGGCAGGTAGCGGTCCAGCTCGCGAGCGACGACGGCGGGGAAGGCGCCGAATTCGTCGAGCACCGTGAGGAAGGTCTCCACCAGACCGTCGAAGGCGAAGAAGGCGTCCGGCAGCGCTACCCTGCGGACCACGGAGCAGGACACATCGCCCTCGTTCCACTGGTCGCCCGCCAGCTCGCCCGTCATCGACGCGTAACCCCGAAGGATGACCATCAGGCCGTTGACGCGCTCGCAGGAGCGGGTGTTCATCTTGTGCGGCATGGCGGACGAGCCGACCTGGCCCGGCTTGAAGCCCTCGGTCACCAGCTCGTGGCCCGCCATCAGCCGAACGGTCTTCGCGACCGAGGAGGGCGCCGCGGCCAGCTGGACCAGCGCGGTCACCACGTCGTAGTCGAGCGAGCGCGGGTAGACCTGGCCGACCGAAGTGAAGGCCTGCGCGAAGCCGAGGTGCCCGGCGATGCGCTGCTCCAGCTCGGCGAGCTTCCCCGCGTCTCCGCCCAGCAGGTCGAGCATGTCCTGGGCAGTGCCGACAGGGCCCTTGATCCCGCGGAGCGGGTAGCGGCCCAGCAGGTCCTCGAGTCGCCCGTAGGCCACCAGCAGTTCGTCCGCCGCCGAAGCGAAGCGCTTGCCGAGCGTCGTGGCCTGCGCCGCGACATTGTGGGACCGGCCGGTGATGACCAGTTCGCGGTACTCACCGGAGAGCCTGCCGAGCCGGGCCAGGACCGCCACCGCGCGATCACGCATCAGTTCCAGCGACAGCCGGATCTGGAGCTGCTCGACGTTCTCGGTCAGGTCGCGGGAGGTCATTCCCTTGTGGACCTGCTCGTGGCCGGCGAGGGCGTTGAACTCCTCGATGCGGGCCTTTACGTCGTGCCGGGTCACCTTCTCGCGCTCCGCGATCGAGGCCAGGTCGACCTGATCGATGACGCGCTCGTAATCGGCGAGGGCCGCGTCGGGTACCTCGATCCCGAGGTCCTTCTGGGCGCGCAGCACCGCCAGCCACAGCTGACGTTCCAGCTTCACCTTCTGCTCGGGGGACCAGAGGACAGCCAGCTCCGTAGAGGCGTAGCGGCCGGCCAGGACATTGGGGATGCGAGGCTTCGCAGACACAGCAGTCACGTGTGCAGATTCTACTGGCGGTTTGTGCAGGTCGGCGCCGCCCCCGGTTTGTGCGTTGCTACGAGAGCGGACGCCTGGGCCGGAGCGGCGGCAGAGGTGGCCGGGGCGGGCTCGACGTCGTGCCCCGAGGGCCGGCTACTCGCCCGTGTCGACCCGTCGCCACGTGGCCACGGGACCCGGGGTCCCGGCGTCCACGGGTGTGACCCAGAAGGCCCTCCCCAGCTCGGCGCTGAACTGTGCTCCCGTACGTCCGTCGCCCGAGGAGCGCCCGGTCAGGCGCCGTCCTATCCACGGGAGCAGGTGCCGGCGTGCGAAGCGCACGTCGTCCACGCGCCGGGAGGACCAGCGTGGCGGGGCCGTGGCGGCCGGGAGCGCCTGCCAGTCGTTCTCCGGCGGCAGCCCGAGCGTCTGCCAGACGGCCTCCGCCACCCTGAGGTGACCCTCGGCGGTGAGGTGCAGCCGGTCCACGTCCCACATCCTGGGGTCACCCAGCACCGGTGCCCCGTACAGGTCGGCGACCTCCGCACCATGCCGGGCGGCAAGGTCGTCGACCAGGGCGAACAGCTCCTCCATGCGCGGCCGGAAGCGTTCCATCACCGGTCCGTTGCGACCGGGGCTGCGCATCAGGACCAGCTTCTTGCACGAGGGGGCGAGACGCTCCACGGCCTCCTCGAGCCGGCCACGGACCATGCCCATGTCGCACTTGGGCCGCAGGGTGTCGTTGAGACCGCCCACCAGCGTCACGACGTCCGCCTGCATGGCTGCCGCCACGTCCACCTGCTCGTCCACGATCTGGCCGATGAGCTTTCCGCGCACAGCGAGATTGGCGTACCGGAATCCGGGGGTGCGGGTGGCCATCCGGGTGGCGAGGACGTCGGCCCAGCCCCGGTACGAACCATCGGGCAGCAGGTCCGACATGCCCTCGGTGAACGAATCGCCTACCGCGACGAGACTGGTGTATTCGGCATTTATTTCCATGGCCCTGCGATCGTATCGCGGTGTGCCCGGCCCTCTCCTGGACATCCCGGCAGGCGCGGTCCCGCACCCGGGGAAGGGTGCGGGACCGCGCCTGCCGGGTCAGGATCAGCGTGGCTGGGGCCGGCCCACCAGCTCGCGGAGCACGTCCTCCATCGTCACCATGCCGGCCAGCCGGTCGTCCTCGTCGAGGACGGCGGCCAGGTGCGTGCGGCTGCGCCGGAGCGCGGTCAGCACATCGTCGAGCGGTGTCGCCGCCCGTACCCGGGCGATCGGCCGCATCGACGTCACCGGGAAGGGCATGTCGCGGGGTGTGACGTCCAGGGCGTCCTTCACGTGCAGGTAGCCCAGGATCCGCTGCTCGCTGTCCATCACCGGGAAACGCGAGAATCCGGTCTCGGACGAGAGACGCTCCAGTTCCTCGGGCGTCGTCCCGACCCGCGTGTACATCACCCGGTCCACCGGCAGCACCACATCGCGCACCGGCCTGCGCCCCAGCTCCAGGGCATGGTGCAGCCGCTCGGCCGCGCGGTCGTCGACCAGCCCCGCGTCGCCGGCGTCCTTGACGAGCCTGGCCAGCTCGTCGTCGGAGAAGGTGGCGGACACCTCGTCCTTCGTCTCCACCCTCAACAGCTTCAGCAGGGCGTTGGCGAAGGCGTTGATCGCGAAGATCACCGGTCGCAGCGCCCGGGCCAGGGTGACGAGCGGCGGCCCGAGCAGCAACGCGGTTTTCACGGGCTCGGCCAGCGCGATGTTCTTCGGCACCATCTCGCCGAGCAGCATGTGGAGGTAGGTCGCCACGGACAGCGCGATCACGAACGAGATCGGGTGGACCAGCCCGTGCGGCACCCCCACGGCGTCGAAGACGGGCTCCAGCAGGTGGGCGATGGCGGGTTCGGCGACGATACCGAGGACCAGGGTGCACAGCGTGATGCCCAGCTGAGCCGCCGCGAGCAGCGCCGAGACGTGTTCGAGACCCCAGATGACGCTGCGTGCCCGCCGGTTCCCGTCCTCGGCCTGCGGTTCGATCTGGCTGCGGCGCACGGAGATGAGAGCGAACTCCGCACCGACGAAGAAGGCGTTCACCACCAGGGTCAGCAGACCGATGAAGAGCTGTACGGCGGTCATCGCTCATCCTCCGACGGCTCGTCGGAACCGGGCAGCGGTGCGTGCAGCAGCGCCCGTGCGGCGCGCCGTCCGGAGGCGTCCACGACGTCGAGGCGCCAGCCGGCCAGCTCGATCGAATCACCCACGGCCGGGATGCGGCCGACCTCCGTGGCCATCAGTCCGGCGAGGGTCTCGTACGGTCCGTCGGGCACGCGCAGTCCGATCCTCTCCAGCTGGTCGGTGCGGGCAGCGCCGTCGGCCGACCACAGGGTGCGTCCGTCGGCGTCCTCGCCGGCCGGTGCCAGGTCCGGGGTCTCGTGCGGATCGTGTTCGTCCCGCACCTCGCCGACGACCTCCTCGACGATGTCCTCCAGTGTCACGACACCCGCCGTGCCGCCGTACTCGTCGATGACGACCGCCATCGCGAGCTTGCCGGAGAGACGGTCCAGCAGCCGGTCCACGGTCAGGGTCTCCGGCACGAGCAGCGGCTCGCGCAGCATGTCCGAGACCCGTTTGCGAGGGCGCTGTTCGGCGGGGATCGCCAGTACGTCCTTGATGTGGGCGACGCCGACGACGGTGTCGAGGCTGCCCCGGTACACGGGGAACCGGGACAGTCCGGTGGCCCGGGTGGCGTTGGCGACGTCCTCTGCCGTCGCCTGCACCTCCAGTGCGGTGACCTGTACCCGCGGCGTCATCACGTTCTCCGCGGTCAGTTCCGCCAGATTGAGGGTGCGGACGAACAGTTCCGCCGTGTCGGCCTCCAGTGCGCCGGCCTTGGCGGAGTGCCGGGCCAGGGCCACGAGCTCCTGCGGGCTGCGGGCTGATGCCAGCTCCTCGGCCGGTTCGAGCCCGAAGCGGCGCACGATGTGGTTGGCCGTGTTGTTGAGATGGCTGATGAAGGGCCGGAAGATCGCGGTGAAAGCGCGCTGCGGGGTGGCCACCGTCTTCGCCACGGCGAGCGGCGAGGAGATGGCCCAGTTCTTCGGTACGAGCTCACCGACCACCATCAGGAACACGGTGGACAGGGCGGTGCCGATCACCAGGGCCACCGAGGACGCCACGCCGGGTGACAGCCCGACGGCCTCGACCGGGCCGCGGATCAGTTTCGTGATGGACGACTCGGAGAGCATGCCGACGACCAGGTTGGTGACGGTGATGCCCAGCTGGGCCCCGGAGAGCTGGAAGGTGAGGCTGCGTACCGCCTTCATGGCGCTCGCGGCGCCGCGTTCGTCCCGCTCGACAGCCCGTTCGAGCTGGCCGCGTTCGACCGTGGTCAGGGAGAACTCCGCCGCGACGAAGGCGCCGCAGGCGAGCGAGAGCAGGACGGCCACGAGCAGCAGAAGCACTTCGGTCATCGGTTCACCTCCGTCCCATGATCGGGCAGGGGAAGGAGGATCGCTCGATGTCGGCGATATCGGCTACTGGGAGGCTCGCCCATGGGCGGACGCTCACACCTTTCAAAAGGAATCGACAGGGGGAGCACCCATAGTAAAGGGTCGGCAAAGTGGCGAGGCAGGGAAGGCGCCCGGGATCCCGGACCTCGGTTCCGGATCCCACGGTTCCCCGCTCCGCCCGCTGTCAGAGCGGCTTCACCCAGCGGCGCCAGTGATCCTCCCGGTGGTAGCCGGCGGCGGCCCATGCGTGCTGGGCGCGTTCGTTGGCCTCCAGGACCATGGCGTCGGCCCGGCGGCCGCCGAGCGCCGTGAAACGGGCGTCCGCCGCTTCCAGCAACGCCGTGGCGATGCCCTGGCGACGGAACGCGGGATGCACGGCCAGCCGGTAGACGTGACACCGCCAGCCGTCGAAGCCTGCGATGACGGTGCCCACGAGCCGGCCGTCCCGTTCCGCCAGAAGCAGGGCTTCCGGGTCCCGGACGACCAGCCGGGACACCCCGTCGCGGTCGTCGCTGATGCTCGTACCTTCTGCGGCCTCGGGCCAGAACCGCAGCACGCCGTCGATGTCGTCGAGGCCGGCGCAGCGGATGTGAAGATCGCTCATGGGGCGAGCCAAGCAGAGCGGCATCCCGGCCGGCGACCGAATTTCGATTCTTCTTCGTACACGCGCCGGCGGAGTCCGTCTCGACCCGAGCACGCCGGGCGCAGTCCGTCTCGGCGCAGTGCACCGGGAGCGACGCGCCTCAGCCCAGGTGCACCGGGAGCGACTCGATGCCGTAGACGATGGACAGCTTCCGGAAGCCGAGTTCCTGCTGCGGCACGGCGAGCCGCATGCCGGGAAACCGCCTGGCCAGTGCCGGGTAGGCGACGCGCAGTTCCATACGTGCCAGCTCTGCCCCGATGCAGCGGTGGATGCCGTGGCCGAATGCGAGATGGCCGGACGGGGTGGCGCGGTGCGGGTCGAAGCCCCCGTCGTCCAGGACGTAGGCCGGATCGCGGTTGGCGCCGCTCAGGGAGCAGAGCACCATGTCGCCGCGCGGAATGACCACGCCGGCTATCTCGATGTCCTCGCGGGCGAACCTGGGGAAGGCCATCTGGACCGCGGAGAGATACCGCAGGACCTCCTCGACGAACGGTGCGGTCATCGTGTCGTCCGTACGCAGCCGGTCGAGGACCTCCTCGTTCCGCAACAGGACCAGCGAGCCGAGTGCGATCGTGCTCGCCGTCGTCTCGAAGCCGCCGGTGAGCACTCCGTCGGCGAGACCCGCGAGTTCCTCGTCGTCGACGTTGTCGCCGTGCTCCCGCACGATCATGCCGAGCAGCCCGTCCCCCGGGTTCCTCCGCTGCGCCTTCACCACCTCCCTGAAGTAGTCCAGCGACGCGGACATGGCGCCGAAGGGCGCGGTCGTCCCGCCGAAGAGATCGAAGCGGTCCATGGCCAGTTGCTGGAAGTCGTGCCGGTCGGCGTACGGCACGCCCAGCAGTTCGCAGATGGTGAGCGAGGGCACCGGCAGCGCGAACTCGTGCACCAGGTCGACCGGACCGCGGGCGGCCGCCATCGCGTCGAGACGTTCCTCGACGATGGCTTCGATCCGGGGTGCCAGGCGCCGCAGCCGGCGCATGGTGAACTCCGGCGTCAGGATGCGGCGCAGCCGCGTGTGCACCGGCGGATCGCTGAACCCGAGACCGCCGGGGCTCTGTTCGGCGGCGATCCCGGCGTTGCCCGCGAGGTTGGCGAAGTCCGTGCTGAACCCCTCGGCGGAGCCGAGCACGGCCTTCGACTCCTCGTAGCCGGTGACCACCCAGGCATCCATGCCGAACGGCAGCGAAACCCTGGACACCGGGGCACTCGCCCGGGTCGTGGCAACCCGGCGTACGGGATCGAGACCGTCGCGGCGCAGGAGCATGAGCAGTTCCTCCGGCAGCAGCTTGATCGTGGAGGAGCCGATTCCGTGCCGTTGGATCCTGGCCAGGTAGGTGCGCCCGAGCCGGGCGGTGATACGGGAACGGAACGTCGTACTCAATGTGCACTCCATGAGTCGTCGCGAGATCTGGTCGGTTGGCAGGCATGCGCAGGCGTTTACGTGCGTTCGCCGCCAGGACGTGGCCGACTGCGCGGACTTCGGCTTCCTGACCAGGAATTATGACCACTTGTTCGGAGAAGGGGGCGGCCGGGTGGGGTATCCGTCGCTCATCCTTCGACGGTACGTGTGACGGCGCCCGCGCGCCCGGGCCGGCGGACGGCGGAGATATGCCAGGTGGCGGGGGTGCGAGGTGATCGAGGGCGGTCCGGAGAAAGGTTCCGGAAGACCGCCCGGGGCCCTGCAGGGCCCCGTTCCCCTTGCCGGTGCTAGCGATCCCGCGCTAGCGTGAGGGAGTGCCCAAGACGCAGCTGAACGTTCGAGTGGACGAGGCCACCGCCGAGGCCGCGCGGCAGCGCGCGCTCCAGAGGGGGATGAGCGTGAACCGCTACATAGAGGAACTCGTCAAACAGGACGCGGGCGAGGTCGGCCACACCTTCGTCGAGGCCGCCGCCGACTTCATGAAGCAGTACGAATCGGTGTTCGCCGAGGAGTTCGGCCCGGAGCGCAAAGGCACCCGTTGAACCTCCGGATCCACCTTTCCTGGCTGCTCATGGTCGCCGAGCACAAGACACCCGGCGACCCTCAGGTCACCGACTGGGGCGCACTGGTCGCCGCGGTCGCGCGGCACGAGGCGGAGATCTTCGGCAGTCCGGTCTACAGCGACCCCCATTCCAGGGCTGCGGCGATGCTTCAACTGCTGCTCCACGTGCCCGCGCTGGAGCGGTCCAACGCGATGTTTGCCTCGGCCGTCGCCTACGGCTATCTGGTCGCGTCGGGCCTGAAGGTCATTACCTCGCCGGAACAGGTGCGCGATCTGGCCCTGCTGGTCAAGGAGGGCAAGGCGGACGTCCGGGCGATCGCCGACGAGCTGCGCCAGTGGAGCCTGTGACACGCCCGGGGGTTCGCCGACGAGCTACGCCAGTGGAGCCCCCTGGCCGTGAAGCGCCGGTGCTCGCCGGGCTTCGAACCGCCCCAGACCTGCGCGCCGGTCAGCGCAGTCCTTGCGGCCCCCGGTCCACCACCGCCGACCGTCGGGCGACGCCCAGCACGCACGAGGACGTGGGAAGCCTGATGCCGCCCTCCGGCATGTTGACCTTGCGGTACGTCTCCACCACGAACCCGGCCGCCTCGATGGCGGCGAGCGCGTCGCGCGAGGTGTGACAGCCACCGGACACCAGCGGCCAGAAGGTCCCGTCCAGCGCGCGCTGGGTGGCCGCCATGGCCCGGCCTTCGGCGCGCACGTGCTCGAAGAAGCGCAGTTCACCGCCCGGGCGCAGAACCCGTCGGATCTCCGCCAGCGACTGCTGCACATTGCGTACGGTGCACAGCACGAGGGAGGCGACGGCTCCGTCGAACGCCTCGCTCTTCACCGGCAGCGCCTCCGCCGTACCCGGCACGACATCCACCGGGATTCCGGCGCGCAGCGCGGACCGCACCGCCAACTGCCTCAGTGTGCGCTCGGGTTCGATGGCAACCACCTCGGACACGGTGGGCGGGTAGTGGGCGAAGTTCAGTCCGTTGCCCGCTCCGATCTCGATGACCCGCCCGGACAGTCCCGACAGCAGTTCGGCCCGCACTCCGGCCATGCCCGCCGCGGATTCCGCGGCCACGCTCATCCGGGCATAGAAACGGGCGAAGACGGGGTGGTGCACCGCGTCCTTCGGGATCTTCGTGCTCCGCAACCGCATGACGGACCTCCTCGACGGGGGCCGGTCCGCGCGGGCCGGGTGACGGGTGACGTCCCGCGGGCCCGCTCGGCCGGAAAGGTTCGGCTCCTTCGATTCTGCCCCCTGAGACGCATCCCGTCCTGTGCCGTACGCCGTTCAGTCCTGGGGCCGGCTCCCGCCCAGCCGAGCGGCCAGCCAACTCCCGGCGCGGGCACGGAAGTCCGCAGGGGTGAGAGATCCCGCGCCCGCCGGAACCACACCCAGCAGCGGGGCGCCCGCCACCACCGGAAGGTCCGACAGGTTGCACCGCTCCGCCAGGTCCGGCTCGGCGGGCATGCTGCCGACCACCACCCCGAGACAGTCCAGCCCGCGGGCCCGGAGCGCCTCCGAGGTCAGCGCCGTGGAGTTGAGTGTGCCGAGCCCGGCAGGTGCCACCACCAGGACCGGTGCCGCCAGCAGCCGTGCCGCGTCCGCCAGGTTCGCGCCGTCGTCGTCGAACCGTACGAGCAGGCCACCCGCACCCTCCACCAGCACCAGATCGTGCTCCGTCGCCAGCTTCCCGGCGGCCTCGGCGATCTCGTACGGGCGGACCGGTGTCATCCCGGCCCGGCGAGCAGCGGTCGCCGGAGCCAACGGTTCGGGGAAACGGGCCAGTTCGACCGCCGTCACATGACCGCCCGCCAGCCGCGCCACCTCGGCGGCGTCACCCGGCTCGCCCGGTTCCAGGCCCGTCTGGGCCGGCTTGAGCACGGCCACCCGACGGCCCGCGGCGGCCGCCGCGACCGCCGCGGTCACGATCGTCTTGCCGATCTCGGTGCCCGTGCCGGTCACCACCAGAACGCTCATCTCAGCCCTCCCGCGCCGCAGCGCACACGGCGCGGCAGATCCGCGCCACATCGTCGTCACCGGTGACGTACGGCGGCATCGTGTAGACGAGGTCGCGGAACGGCCGTAGCCAGACGCCCTCGCGGACCGCCGCCCGGGTGGCGGACTCCATGTCCACCTCGTGATCGAGCTGGACGACGCCGATCGCGCCCAGAACCCGCACCTCGCGGACCCCGGGCAGTTCCCCGGCCGGTGCCAGGCCGTCGCGAAGACCGGCCCCGATCCGTTTGACCTCCTGCTCCCAGTCCTGGCCGAGCAACAGCTCGATCGAGGCGCAGGCCACCGCGGAGGCGAGCGGATTGCCCATGAACGTCGGCCCATGGGCGAGCACCGGCACCTCGCCGCGCGAGATGCCCTCGGCCACCGCGGTCGTGCACAGCGTCGCCGCCATCGTCAGGTAGCCGCCGGTCAGAGCCTTGCCCACACACATCACATCGGGCGAGACCCCGGCGTGCTCGGCTGCGAACAGCCTGCCCGTCCGGCCGAAGCCCGTGGCGATCTCGTCGAACACCAGCAGCACGCCGTGCGTGTCGCAGGCCTCGCGCAGGACGCGCAGGTACGCGGGGGAGTGGAAGCGCATGCCGCCGGCCCCCTGCACCACGGGCTCCACGATCACCGCGGCGAGCTCATCGGCGTGGTGCGCGATCAGCTCGCGCAGATGCGTCGCGTACGCGGCGTCCGGCTCCGCGTCGAATCCGGCCGGCGGCTCGTCCGCGAAGACCTGCCGGGGCAACGCCCCCGACCACAGTTCGTGCATGCCGCCCTCGGGATCGCACACCGACATCGGCTGCCAGGTGTCCCCGTGGTACCCGCCGCGCCAGGTCAGCAGGCGCTGCTTCGCCGGCCGTCCGGCGGAACGCCAGTACTGGAGGCACATCTTCACGGCCACCTCGACCGACACCGAGCCCGAGTCGGCGAGGAAGACGTGCTGCAACGGTTCCGGGGTGATCTCGACCAGCCTGGCGGCCAGCCGCACGGCGGGCTCGTGGGTGAGCCCGCCGAACATCACATGACTCATCCGGTCCAGCTGGTCGCGTGCCGCCTCGTTCAGCACCGGGTGGTTGTACCCGTGCACCGCCGACCACCACGACGACATGCCGTCGACCAACTCGTGCTGCCCATGGGCCGGTTCGGCCAGTCGGAGCCGTACGCCGGACGCGGACTCCACGACCAGCGGCTCCTGCCGGCCCGGCATGGGTCCGTACGGATGCCAGACATGGGCCCGGTCCAGCGCCCGGAGCCCGGCGGGGGAGAGCGGCTCAGGCATTGGGGGCGAGATCCGTACCCGCGCCACGACGGCGGACCGTCACCAGGTCCGTGCGCGCCGCCCGGTCCCCGTCGGCTTCCGCGAGGACGGCTTCCGCGGGAGCGGCCTCCGCCTCCGGACCGTCGCCGCAGGGCGCACACCCGCCGCCCGCGTGCGAACCGCAGCCGTTACCCGTACCCGCGTGCGAACCGCAGCCACCGCCCGCGTCCACCCGGTGGCCGGGCAGCGTCGTCGTACCCGCACCCTCGACCTCGAAGCCGGCGTCCGCGATCATGTCGAGGTCGGTCTGCCCCGCCTGGCCCTCGCTGGTCAGATAGTCGCCCAGGAAGATCGAGTTGACGAGATGCAGGGCCAGCGGCTGCATCGAACGCAGATGCACCTCGCGACCGCCCGCCAGCCGCACCTCCACGTCCGGGCAGACGAACCGGACCATGGCCAGGATGCGCAGACAGCGCTGGGGTGTCAGGTTCCATTCCTTGGCGAGCGGAGTGCCCTCGAAGGGGATCAGGAAGTTGACGGGTACCGAGTCCGGGTCCAGCTCACGCAGGGCGAAGACCACATCGACCAGGTCGGCGTCGCTCTCCCCCATGCCGGCGATCAGCCCGGAACAGGCGGAGAGACCGGCGGCCTGCGCCTGGTGGACCGTCTCCACCCGGTCGGCGTAGGTGTGGGTGGTCGTGATCTCCCCGTACGTCCCCTCGGACGTGTTGAGGTTGTGGTTGTAGGCGTCGGCCCCCGCCGACCGCAGCCGGTCGGCCTGGCCGTCGGAGAGCAGGCCGAGGCACGCGCACACCTCGACGCCCTCGTTCTGTTCCTTGATCGCTTCGATGGTCTGCGACACCCGGTCGACGTCCCGGTCGGTCGGCCCCCGGCCGCTCGCGACCAGACAGACGCGCTTGGCCCCACCGGCGACTCCCGCCGCCGCCGCCTTCGACGCCTCGTCGGGCTTGAGCCAGGTGTACTTCAGGATCTCGGCCTTGGAACCCAGCCGCTGCGAGCAGTACGAGCAGTCCTCGGGGCAGAGCCCGGACTTGAGATTGACCAGATAGTTCAGCTTCACCCGCCGTCCGAACCACTGACGGCGCACCTTTCCGGCCGCGGCCACCACGTCGAGCAGTTCGTCGTCCGGGGTCGCCAGTACGGCGAGCGCTTCTTCACGGGTCGGCAGCTCGCGCCGCAGCCCCTTGTCCACCAGCGTGTTCAGGAGGTCCATGGCGATGATCCTGACGCACGGCACCGCTCCGAGCCAAGGAGGAACCGGACAACAGAGCCCGTAGAGGGTGTGTGCATTGCCACACCATGCCCGGCTGCGCCCCCGGTTAGGGTCTGTGAGC
This sequence comes from Streptomyces sp. NBC_00385, assembly GCF_035917155.1. Classification (NCBI taxonomy): domain Bacteria; kingdom Bacillati; phylum Actinomycetota; class Actinomycetes; order Kitasatosporales; family Streptomycetaceae; genus Streptomyces; species Streptomyces sp. NBC_00385. Next base: position 7,706,787 of record NZ_CP107951.1, read on the forward strand.
TGCCTACAAAAGGGACCCGCTCATGTCCTTCGCACCGTTCGACTGGATCGACGAGGAGGCGCGCCGCCGCGCGGACGCCGGACTTGTCCGGACGCTCCGGCCGCGGCCCGCCGAACCGGAACTGCTGGACCTCGCGAGCAACGACTACCTGGGCCTCACCCGGCATCCGGAGGTGATCGCCGCGGCGGCCGACGCGGCGCGCCGGTGGGGCGGCGGGGCCACCGGCTCGCGGCTGGTCACAGGTTCCACCGCACTGCACGCCGAGCTCGAACGCGAACTGGCCGATTTCTGCGGTTTCGAGGCGGCCCTCGTCCTGTCCTCGGGTTACGCCGCCAACCTCGCGGCGCTCACCGCCCTGACCGGCCGGGGCTCGCTGATCGTGTCGGACGCGGGCAACCACGCCTCGATCGTCGATGGCTGCCGGCTCTCGCGGGCCGAGACCGCCGTCGTGCCGCATGCCGACCCCGAGGCCGTACGCAAGACCCTGCACGCGCACCCGGGCAGGTCCCTGGCGGTCACCGACTCGGTCTTCTCGGTCGACGGCGACGCCGCGCCCCTGGCCGAACTGGCCGACGCCTGCCGCGCGGAGAACGCCGCGCTGCTCATCGACGACGCGCACGGCCTGGGCGTACTCGGGGACGGCGGCCGGGGTGCCCCCGCCGCGGCCGGCCTGGCGGGCGGCGACGGCATCGTCACCACGCTCACCCTCTCCAAGTCGCTGGGCAGCCAAGGCGGGGCGGTTCTCGGCCCGGCCCGGGTGATCGACCACCTCGTCAACACCGCCCGCACGTTCATCTTCGACACCGGGCTCGCCCCGGCCGCCGTCGGCGCCGCGCTCGGCAGCCTGCGGCTGCTGCGCCGCGAACCGGCACGCGCGGCCAGGGCCCGTACCGTCGCCACCGCGCTGTACGGGCAGCTGACCGCGTCTGGCCTGACCGCGGTCAGGCCAGACGCGGCCGTGGTCTCGGTCCGCGCACTCTCGGCGGATGCCGCCGTCCTCTGGGCGGCCGACTGCCGTGCTGCCGGCATCGCGGTGGGGTGCTTCCGGCCGCCGTCCGTACCGGACGGCGTCTCCCGGCTGCGGCTGACCGCACGCGCCGACCTGACGGACGAGCAGATCGCCCATGCCGTGGCGGTCGTACGGCGGACCGCCCCGGCCGGCTGATCCGCCGGAATCCACCGGTCCGCGGCGTCCGGCCGCGGACTCAGCGGCCGGAGCCGCCGTTCAGAGAGGTGACGAAGGACGTCCAGGCCGTCGCGGAGAACTGCAGAGGCGGCCTGGAAAGGTCCTTGGAGTCGCGCACGGCCAGCCGCCGGCCACCGAGCGGCGCGGCCTCCACGCAGTTGTTCATTCCCGTGCTGCGGCTGCTGCGCCGCCACCGTAACGCGTGCTGTGCGAGGCAATCCGACATGACGCTCCCTCGGGCAGTCCGGGTTCACCGACCGTCGCGGTCGATCGCGGCGATCAGATCCAACGAGTGCTCCGGCGACAGCGCGTGTGCCTGCAGGGTGCGGAAGGCCGAGCTGTACGCCTCGAGGTCTTCTTTCCGTTCCAGGTAGAGGCTACTCGTCAAGTGGTCGAGAACGACCACATCCAGATCAGAAGTGGTCGGAAAGGAGAAGATAACGAAAGGTCCGGTGAGGCCCACATATCCGCCGACCGAGAACGGCAGCAACTGAAGCTGCACATGTGGTAGTTGGGCCACCCTGCTGAGATGGCGCAACTGCTCCCGCATCACCCGGCGGCCCCCGACCTCCCGCCGTAGCACCGCCTCGTCCAGCACCGCGCTCAGCCGCAGCGGAGGGTCGCTCCGCAGGACGCCCTGCCGTGCCAGCCGCACTTCCACCAAGGAGTCCAGCTGTCCGGTGGGCAGTCCGTCGAGCGAGGCCCGGGTCACCGCACGGGCGTAGCCGGCGGTCTGCAACAGGCCCGGCACCACTGATGTCTCCAGGGTGCGGGCGGTGCGCGCCTGTGATTCCAGACTGATGAAGTCGCGGTACTGCGGCGGGATGAGACCGCGGTAGGCGTGCCACCACCCCGCGCCCCCGCCGCCCGCCGAACCCGCGAGCGCCTCCAGGACCTCGCGCAACTTCGGGTCGTTGGTGCCGTAGGTGTCGAGCAGCCGGGTCACGTCACCGGGGCGTACTCCGCTCACGCCGGTCTCGATCCGGCTGACCTTCGACTGGTGCCAGCCGAGCAGACGAGCCGCGTCCCGGCTCGTGAGTCCCGACGCATGGCGCAGACTCCGCAGCTCCTCCCCGAGCTTGCGGCGCCGCACCGCAGGGCCGTGCTGCATGTGGTGCCTCCCTCCCACTCCCTGCCGAGCGGACAGTGTGGCGCCCTCACGGCGCATCCGGGGCAGAGTTCACCGCTTTGAGCGACAGATATATGCATATCTTGGTGGATCGCCGTTACAGCGGGCAGCATCAGTGGCAATCTGGCGCGAAGCACAACCCGGACCATCGATCGCGGGGTCGCTTCCGGGTGGGAAAGGGACGGCTCGCCATGGCAGACCATCAGGAAGCACGTGTCACCCTGCCGAGCGAGCCGGTCTCGGTCTCCGCCGCCCGGCGCTATGTGGCCCGGGTACTGGCCGAATGGGGACTGCCCGACGGCACGGACACGGGCGAGACCGTCCGGCTCATCGTCTCGGAACTCGCGACCAACGCGGTCCAGCACACGTTCGGACAGTCACCCACCTTCACCGTCGACCTCCGGCTTGAGCGTGAGGAACAGCTGCGCCTCGGGGTGACGGACAGTCACCCCCGGTGGCCCCAGCGGCTGCCGGCGGCCGTCCAGCAGGACAACGGCCGTGGCATGGTGATCATCCGCTCGCTGGCCAAGGAGTACGGCGGCCGGCTCACCGTCACGCCCACCCCCGACGGCGGGAAGACCGTCTGGATCGCGCTGCCCTGGCACCTGCCCGTCCAGCACTGAACCGTTCCGTCGCGCGCCCCGGTCACCCAGGCGCCGCTGCCCGCCCGAATCCACTGCGCAGCAGCGCCTGGAGCGTCGATGCCGCAGGGCTCGTACGGTCCCCGCGATGCACCACCGAGATCGTCCGGCGGAACGAGGCCGGCTCCAGCCGTCGTACGGACAGCGGCGTCGGCGACATGGCGGCGACCATCTCCGGTACCACGGCCATCCCGATGCCCGCACTGACCAGGGCGCACACCAGCGCGTAGCCGGGCGACTCGCAGACCACCGCAGGCAGCGCCCCCGCTTCGGCGAGCGCGCTCTCCACCCCGCGGCGCGGCGGGTGCGTGGGCGCGCTGCTGATCAGGGGGCGGCCCGCCAGCTCCGTCACCGGGAGCCGCCCGCTGCCGTCCGCGAGGACCTGGCCGACGGCCGTGATCAGGACCAGTTCCTCGATCAGGACCGGCTCGGTCAGGACACCCGAGGGCGGCGGCGTCACGGGTCCGGGCTCGTAGTCATGGGTCAGCGCCAGATCCACCTCGCCCGCCGCCACCGCGGCCACCCCGCCCGGCGGCTCGTACTCGGTGACGGCCAGTTCCACGTCCGGGTGGGCCCGGCGGAACGCGCTCAGCACCGGGGGCAGCAGATGGATGCCCGCGGTGGTGAAGGTGCCGACCCGCAGGCGCCCGCCGGAGAGTCCGGCGAGCCGGGCCAGCTCGTGACGGGCCTGCTCCATCTCGTCGAGGACCCGCCGGGCGCGCCCGGCGAGCAGCTCGCCCGCCGCGGTCAGCCGGGCGCCCCGGTGATGGCGCACCAGCAGCGCCGCCCCCGCCTCCCGCTCCAGCTTGGCGAGCTGCTGGGAGAGCGCCGGGGCGGTGTAGCCCAGGCGTGCGGCGGCCCGGGTGATCGAACCGGCCTCGGCGACCGCCACCAGCGCCGCGAGCCGTGTCGGGTCGTACATTAAGCATTCCTTTTGGCAGACCCAGAAGATTGCAAGTACACGCTAAAGGCTCCAGCGGTCCAGGGTGGACCCATGGACGCACAACTGACCGCTTTCGTCGGGGTCGCCACCGCCATGGTCGCGCTGCCCGGCGCCGACTTCACCGTCGTCGTACGCAACGCCCTCGCCTCGCGCGCGGCAGGAGTGGCGACCGCGCTCGGGGTCGCCGGGGGCCTCCTCGTCCACACCGCGCTCGCCGTCGCCGGTCTGGCCGCCGTGCTGGTGGCGGTGCCCGTGCTGTTCCGGATCATCCAGCTCCTGGGCGGCGCCTACGTGCTCTATCTGGGGATCAGCGCCCTGTACGCGGCCCGGCGCGGCGCCGGGCAGGACGCGGAGCCCGGGCCGGACGAGGCGGACGGCGTGCGGGCGGGCATGGGCACGGGCCGCGCACTGCGTCAGGGATTCCTGACCAATGCGCTGAACCCGAAGGCGCCCGTGCTCTTCCTCAGCCTGCTGCCGCAGTTCGTGCCGGACGGGACCGCGCCCCTGCCCAGGACGCTGCTGCTCGCCGCGATCGTCGTGGTGCTGGCACTGATCTGGTTCCCGGTCGTGGCGCTCCTGGTGGACCGCCTGGGCCGGTGGCTGCGCCGGCCGCGTACCGCCCGGGCGATCGAGGGCGGCAGCGGCGCCGCGCTCACCGCGCTGGGGCTGGCCCTGGTGACGGGCCCGCTGTTGCACTGACGCGGGAGAACGGGCCGGGACGGGGGAGGGGCCTCAACGGACGCGTCCGTAGTAGACGCTCTTCGTCCAGATCTTCTCCAGGCGGACCACGGCCCCCGTCTTGGGCGAGTGCCAGATCTTGCCACTGCCCGCGTAGATGCCCACGTGGTAGATGCTGCGGCCGGCGTGGAAGAACACCAGATCGCCGCGTTGCCGCTTGGACGACGAGATGTGGCGGGTCTTGTTGTACTGCTGCTGGGCCGTGCGCGGGAGCTTCTTCCCGGCCTTCTTGAACGAGTAGAGCGTCAGCCCGGAACAGTCGAAGCGGCTGGGCCCGGTGGCGCCCCACCGGTAGGGCGCCCCCTTCTTCGACGCGGCGATGGTGAGGGCTTTCATCGAATGGGTGGCGGCCTGGGCGTCGGTCACGGCGCCGGGAACGAACAGCGTGCCGCCGACGGCGGCGAGAGTCATCACCGAGGCCGTACCGGCCCGGGCAAGCAGAGACGGGACATGAACCTGCGCAGTCATGCGCAACCCTTCGTCAGCCGCCTGTGAAGGATGACCTGTCGGGTTCGGGCCGGCGAAGTCGCCCGGCCGCAGATGCGGCTTCACCCCGAGGGACGACCGGAAATCCGGTCGGCCCGTTGTGCTGGGTCCTCCACTCCTGCCGATCCACTCCTGTCGACCAGGCATCCGGGCGGCGGCAGGACTCGGCGTCCGCCCGGACCGCCCCGCCGCGGTGGCGGGGGCTTGTCGTCCCAGGGATCTTGACTCACCGAGTGCCGGATTTCCGAGGTGAAACAGCCATATGTGAGGCTCATCATGAATGATCCGTTCGGGTGGACAGGTGACGTTGCGGCAAACCGCAGGGACCTGCCGACCGGTGCCGCACCAGCGGCGGAACGGGAGATTTCACCCAGCGTCCACTTCGAAAACGCAAATCGGGTTGTCCCTCGTGCGAAGTAACGTCTACGCCGAACGAGCGAGAAAATCCGGTCCACGCGTCGGGCGTGTCGGTGCGTCGAGCTGATCAACTCGGCGGGTCGGGCGGCACGGTGACCCGCCCGGAGCGCCTCTCGCCGTCGAGAACGCGCAGCGCCCTGGTCAACGTGACGGCGTGGATCCGGTCTTCGCCCCGCTCGTGCATCAACGTGAGCGCGTCCCGCAGCGCGAGCGAGTACGAGGCCAGCGCCTGGGCGGCGCGCAGGGCGCCGTAGGTGTCGCCACCGTGGGCCGGATTGATCCGGCCCACCTGGTCGAGGACTTGCAGATAGCGGTCGATGAACTCGCCCTCCGCGCGGGTCAGGGCGGGCAGGGGTGCGAACTCCGGTGGCTGCATCGCGGATTCAACTCACGGGGTGCGGGGGCAGCGACAGATCGCGTCGTCGCACGATGTGGTCGACCAGTCCGTAGTCCTTGGCGCCTTCGGCGTCGAGGATCAGATCGCGTTCGGTGTCGGCGGCGATCTGCTCGGCGGGGCGGCCGGTGTGACGGGCCAGCATGCCGGTCAGCGTGTCGCGCATCCGGGCCAGCTCACGCGCCTCGATCTCCAGGTCGGACGGCTGCCCCTGTACCGGATCGGAGAGTTCGGGCTGCTGCACCACCACGCGGGCGCCCGGCAGTGCGTGCCGCTTGCCCGGGGCGCCCGCGGCGAGCAGCACGGCCGCGGCGGCCCCCGCCTGGCCCAGGCAGAAGGTCTCCACCTCGCAGGTGAGGAACTCCATCGTGTCGTAGATGGCGGTCATGGCGCCGAACGAGCCGCCGGGGGAGTTGATGTAGAGCGAGATGGGCCGGTCGGGAGCGTCGTGCTCCAGATACATGAACTGGGCGACCAGGTCGGTGGCCGCGGTGTCGTCGACGGGCGTGCCGAGGAACACGACTCGTTCGGCGAGGAGTTTGGAGTACGGGTCGAGCGTGCGCGTGCCCTGGGACGTGCGCTCGGTGAACTCGGGCAGTACATGGCGGGCGGCGGGGCGGTGCATGGCGGGGCCTCTCCTCCGGGGCGCGCGGGGCCGGGAAGGCGCCCGCGCACTTCTGTAAAAAATGTACAGGACGTACAGAAGGTTATGATGGGAGCATGGTCTATGAGATTCCGGTGACGCAAGCCCGAGCCGACCTGGCCGAACTGATCAACCGAGTCGTCTACGGCGGCGAGCGCGTGGTCGTGACGCGGCACGGCAAGCCCCTGGTGGCGTTCGTATCGGCTGCTGACCTGGAGCGACTTGAGAACGAGGAGGCGGCGGAGCGGGAGCCGGTGATCAGTTCGGTCTCCTCGATCGGCTCCTCCGCGTCCGCTCCGGGCGAACGGCACCGCTTCGGGATCGCTGCCGAGCATCGGGGGCAGCAGGGGCCGGGCAACTGACGGAACGCAGGAAGGCCGTGCGTCCCCCCGCTGTCGGCAGAGGACGCACGGCCTTCACGGCCGGCCGCTCAGCCCGCGAATGCGGGCTGTCGCGACGGCGTGGTCTCGGGCGCGTCCGGCGCCGGGGGCCGGCGGCGGCCGCCGATGATCACTGCGGTGAGACCGAGTGCGGCCCACAGGGCCAGGGTGAGGGCCGCGCCGCCCGCGGCCCGCCCGTCGAAGAACGCGACCGAGCGCAGCAGTGAGCCGCCCGCGCCCGGCGGCAGCCACTGGCCGATCGCCCCGACCGGCCGGGGGAGCAGCTCCGGCGCGCTGGTGACGCCCGAGAACGGATTGCCCACGAGCACCATGAGCAGCGCCCCGAGGCCGATACCCGCCGGTCCGATCAGTGCGGCGAGCCCCGCCACCGTCGCGCCGATGGCGAGCACCGTGAGGCCGAGTGCCCCCGCCTCGCTCCACCAGTCACCGGTGATCACTCCGAGCCAGCTGTCGGTGAGCGCGGCGGCGAGGATCCCCACCAGGACGGCCACGCCGAGCAGCGCCGTGACCGCGCGCCCGCCGCGCAGCCTCAGCAGCGTCACCGCCGAACCGGTGGCCACGCCCGCGATCGCCAGGGGCAGGATGCTCGCGCCTAGGACGCTGCCTCGCGGATCCGCGGCCGGTGCCGCCACCACGTCCGTGACGGGCACTGTGGTGCCCGCGGGCGCGGACGCGGTCACCGCTTCGCTCAGCAGCTGGGCGACCACGGGGCCGGCGGCGGAGGCCGTCAGCAGTTCGGGGCCCTTCGGGGTGACGACGACCGCGCCGTATACGGAGCGGTCCCTGATAGCGGTGCGGGCGGCGTCCTCGGAGTCGTAACGGTGGATCGCGAAGGCGCCGTCGCGCTGTTCGAGCCGCTGCGCCAGCCGGTCGGCGGCCGGTGCGGAGCCGGCGACGCCGAGGGGGAGATCGCGGGGAGCCATGCGGGCGGCGGGCCAGGCGAAGGCCCAGAGGGCGAGCGCCACCACGACGGGGACCAGGAGAACGACCGCCACCAAACGGCGGTCCGGGGCAGCGGACATGGCGGGAACCTCGCTTTCAAAGAGAATGATCGTTCGTTTTACGCGATGACGCCACTGTCGTGCGGGGTGGCGTGGTTGTCAAGAAGGAACGTTCGTTTTAGATTGGCCTCATGGCCCGTGTATCCCAGGAACACCTCGACGCCCGCCGCCGGCAGATCCTCGACGGGGCGGCGCGGTGTTTCGCCCGCGACGGGTTCCATGCCACCTCGATGCAGGACGTGTTCAAGGAGGTCGGGCTGTCGGCCGGTGCGGTCTACCGCTACTTCGGCGGCAAGGAGGATCTGATCGCCGCCATCGCCGGCGAGGCGGTCGGCGGGGTCCGGCAGGCGTTCGAGCGTGCCGCGCGGGTGAGTCCTCCGCCCACTCCTGACGTGCTGATCGGCCGCGTGGTGCGCACCCTGTTCGGCGACGACACCGCACGGACGGGAGGGCTGGACCCGAGGGCGTATGCCGGGCTGATCCTCCAGGTGTGGGCCGAGACGTTGCGCAGCGAGCGGCTGGCGGCCACCCTCGGCGAGGCGTACGAGGGTCTGCGGGTTTCCTGGGCGGAGCTGGTCGGCGAGTACCGCGCGCGAGGGTTGCTCGCCGCCGGTGTGCCGGACGAGCACATCGCCCGCACGCTGATCGCCACCGCCCAGGGTCTCATCGCCCAACTCGCCATGTTCGGCGACGTGGGACCCGAGGTCCTCGAGAACGGCCTGCGCGGGCTGATGTCCATGGATCTGCAAAGGGCCAGTTAACGCGCCGGAAAAACTTCGGCTCTAACGTGCAATACCTCGCCGTGCGACACCGGTTCGATCTTCAACAAGCTGTTGAAGATCGCTAGTGTCTCGCTGCGCCCAGGGCCGGTACTGGGCGGACAACTGTGAGGTGGACGCGTGCAACTGACCCCGCACGAGCAGGAACGCCTGCTCATACATGTGGCCGCCGACGTGGCCGAGAAGCGCCGTGCTCGAGGGCTGCGTCTCAATCACCCCGAGGCCGTCGCCCTCATCACCTCCCATCTGATGGAGGGGGCACGCGACGGCCGTACGGTCGCCGAGCTCATGGCGTCCGGACGCAAGGTGCTCACCCGGGACGACGTCATGGACGGCATAGCCGAGATGATCCACGACGTGCAGGTCGAGGCGACGTTCCCCGACGGCACCAAGCTCGTCACCGTCCATGAACCGATCGTCTGACGGGCCGCCGCGATGATTCCGGGAGAGATCCTGTACGCGGAGGGCCCCGTGCCGCTCAACGCGGGCCGGCCCGTCAGCCGCCTCGCCGTCCTCAACGCGGCCGACCGGCCGGTTCAGGTGGGGTCGCACTACCACTTCGCCGAGGCCAATCCCGGCCTCGAGTTCGATCGTGCGGCCGCACGCGGACTGCGGCTGAACATCGCCGCAGGAACGGCCGTTCGCTTCGAGCCGGGCGTCCCCGTCGACATCGAACTCGTCCCGCTGGCCGGGCGGCGTATCGTCCCGGGACTGCGCGGCGAGACCGGAGGTCCCCTCGATGGCTGAACTCCACCGTGCCGTGTACGCCGACCTGTTCGGCCCCACCGCCGGCGACCGGATCCGTCTGGCCGACACCGATCTGCTCGTGGAGATCGAGGAGGACCGCTGCGGCGGACCCGGACGCGCGGGCGACGAGGCGGTGTTCGGCGGCGGAAAGGTGATCAGGGAGTCCATGGGGCAGGCGCGCACCACGCGCGCCGAAGGAGCGCCGGACACCGTGATCACCGGAGCGGTCGTCATCGACCACTGGGGTGTCGTCAAGGCGGACATCGGTATCCGCGACGGCCGGATCACCGGGATCGGCAAGGCCGGGAACCCGGACACGATGGACGGCGTCCATCCGGACCTCGTCATCGGCCCCGAGACCGAGATCATCGCGGGCAACGGGAAGTTCCTCACCGCGGGCGCCATCGACGCCCATGTGCACTTCATCTCGCCGACCCTCGTCGACGAGGCCCTCTCCAGCGGCATCACCACCCTGGTCGGCGGCGGCACCGGCCCGGCCGAGGGCACCAAGGCCACCACCATCACCCCGGGGCCCTGGCACCTGGCCAGGATGTTCGAGGCGCTGGAGGCGTACCCAGTCAACATCGGCCTGCTCGGCAAGGGCAACACGATGTCCCGTGACGCCATGCACTCCCAACTCCGGGCAGGTGCACTCGGGTTCAAGATTCATGAGGACTGGGGTGCGACCCCCGCGGTCATCGACGCCTGCCTGGGCGTGTGCGAGGAGACCGGGGCCCAGCTCGCCATCCACACCGACACCCTCAACGAGGCCGGATTCGTCGCCGACACCCTGGCCGCCATCGCCGGGCGCACCATCCACGCCTACCACACCGAGGGTGCGGGCGGCGGGCACGCCCCCGACATCATCAGCGTCGTCTCGGAGCCGTACGTCCTGCCCAGCTCGACCAATCCGACCCGGCCGCACACCGTCAACACGATCGAGGAACACCTCGACATGCTGATGGTCTGTCACCACCTGAACCCTGCCGTGCCGGAGGACCTGGCGTTCGCCGAGTCACGGATCAGGCCCTCGACCATCGCGGCCGAGGACATCCTGCACGACCTCGGCGCCATCTCGATCATCTCCTCCGACTCCCAGGCCATGGGCCGCATCGGCGAGGTCGTCCTGCGTACCTGGCAGACCGCCCACGTGATGAAGAAGCGGCGAGGCGCACTGCCGGGCGACGGACGGGCCGACAACCACCGGGTCCGTCGCTATGTCGCCAAATACACCATCAATCCGGCAGTGGCGCAGGGCCTCGACCGGGAGATCGGCTCCGTGGAGACCGGCAAGCTCGCGGATCTGGTCCTGTGGGAACCCGCCTTCTTCGGGGTCAAACCGCAGCTCGTCATCAAGGGCGGCCAGATCGCGTACGCGCAGATGGGCGACGCCAACGCCTCCATTCCCACCCCGCAGCCCGTGCTGCCGCGCCCGATGTTCGGTGCGGTCGGCAGGGCCCCGGCCGGCAACTCCTTCAACTTCGTCTCGGCAGCGGCGATCGAGGACGGTCTGCCGGAGCGGCTCGGGCTGGGAAAACGGTTCGTGCCGATCACCAGTACCCGGGGCGTGACCAAGGCCGACATGCGGGAGAACGACGCGCTGCCCCGGGTCGACGTCAACCCGGACAGCTTCGCGGTGACGATCGACGGCGATCGGGTCGAGCCCGATCCCGCTACCGAACTCCCCATGGCCCAGCGCTATTTCCTCTTCTGAGAACGGACCAGGGATGAGCCGTGCCGCCCTCCTCGTCCTGTCCGACGGCCGCTTCCCCGCAGGGGGCCACGCCCACTCCGGCGGTGCCGAGGCGGCCGTCGTAGCAGGACGCATCCGTAACGCCGACGACCTCGCCGCGTTCTGCCGGGGCCGTCTGCACACGACCGGGCTCACCGCCGCGGCACTCGCCGCGGCGGCCGCCCACGGCCAGGACCCGCTGGCCCTGGACGAGGCCGCCGACGCCCGTACTCCCTCACCGGCCCTGCGGGCGGTCGCCCGCAAGCTGGGCCGGCAGCTGATGCGGGCCGCCCGCGCGACCTGGCCGGGCGAGGAGCTCGACGCGTTCGCGCGTGCCCGGCCACGCGGCGGCCACCAGCCGGTGGTTCTCGGCCTCACCGCGCGCTCGGCGGGCCTCGCTCCCGAGGACGCCGCGTACTGCGCCGCGTACGAGACGGTCGGCGGACCGGCCACCGCCGTCGTCCGGCTGCTCTCCCTCAACCCCTTCGACGCCACCGCCGTACTGGCCCGGCTCACGCCCGAGCTCGACCACGTCGCCGAGCTGGCCGCCGCTGCCGCACGCGGCCTCATCGGTGAACTGCCTTCCTTCTCAGCCCCGTTGCTCGACATCGCTGCCGAGGCCCATGCCGCACGCCCCGTCCGGCTCTTCGCCTCGTGACCCCGCAGCGCCGAGACGTACGCCGCCCGAACAGCACAGGAGCCGCACCATGCACCTCGACCACGCCCACTCCGGCCCGGCCGCCCTCGGCGCGGACGCCGCACGTCCCGACGGGACCCGGCGGGCCCTGCGGATCGGCCTCGGCGGACCCGTCGGATCCGGCAAGACCGCGACCGTCGCAGCGCTCTGCCGGACCCTGCGCGACCAGCTGTCCCTGGCCGTCGTCACCAATGACATCTACACCCGGGAGGACGCGGCGTTCCTGCTGCGCAACGCGGTGCTGCCGCCCGAGCGGATCCAGGCGGTCGAGACCGGCGCCTGCCCGCACACCGCCATCCGTGACGACATATCCGCCAACCTCGAAGCCGTCGAGGACCTGGAGGACACCGTGGGACCGCTCGACCTCATCCTCGTGGAATCCGGCGGTGACAACCTCACAGCCACCTTCTCCAAGGGGCTCGTGGACGCCCAGATCTTCATCATCGACGTCGCCGGCGGCGACGACATCCCGCGCAAGGGCGGTCCCGGCGTCACCACGTCCGACCTGCTGGTGATCAACAAGACCGACCTGGCACCCTACGTGGGTTCCGACCTCGGCCGGATGGCCCAGGACGCCGCAGCGCAGCGCGGCGAACTGCCCGTCGCCTTCACCTCGCTCACCTCGGGCGAGGGCGTCGGACCCGTCGCGGACTGGGTACGGGGGCAGCTCGCCTCCTGGACCGCGTGAGCGTCCGCGCCACCGCCCGCATCACCGCGGTGCGCGACGCACGCGGCGCCACCACGCTCCCCGTCCTGGAGAGCTCGGGGCCGCTCGCCCCGCGCCGGACGAGAGCCGTCCTTCCCGGGGCCGCACGTGTCACCGTCGTGGGTGCGATGAGCGCCCCGCTCGGTGGCGACCGGCTCGCCATCCAGGTGCGCGCCGGGCAGGGCACGCGGCTCACCGTCGACTCCGCGGCGGCCACCGTCGCCCTGCCCGGGCCCGGATCCGAAGCGGCGGCGGCCCACTACGCCATCACGTTGAAGGCGGAGGAGGGCGCCGAGCTCCACTGGCTCCCCGAGCAGCTGATCTCCGCGCACGGCAGCGAACTCCACATGACCACCGTGGCCGAACTCGCCCCCACCGCACGGCTGGTACTGCGCGAGGAGCAGATCCTGGGCCGGCACGGCGAGACCACCGGAACGCTCCTGAGCAGGCTCACCGTCCACCGCGCCGGACGCCCGCTCCTCGACCAGCAACTGGCGTACGGGCCCGGCGCACCCGGCGGCTGGGACGGCCCGGCCGTGCTCGGCGGACACCGGGCCGCCGGGCAACTGCTCATCGTGGATCCGGACTTCGGTGACCGGGGCCCGGACACCCGGTTGCTGGGGGCCACCGCCGTGCTCACCCGGCTGGCAGGACCCGCCGTTCTCGTGTCCGTACTCGCCGCCGACGCAAGGGAGTTGCGCGCGGCCCTGGACAGGGCGACGGAGGAACTGGGGGCTGTCGCGCATGGCCGAACACCGGCCGCCGCGCTTGGCTGAACACCGCTGGCAGGACTCCGGTGTCCGGTTATCGATTCGGTAAAGAAGTGTGTGTGCGATCTGTTCTCAGGCGGTTCACAGACGACAGGATCCGCGGGAGGCACCTACTGAACTGCGCCGCACCCGAAGGCGCTTCACCATGGGGGAGGTTCCACTTGAGACGCACAGCAGCGTTCGGCTCAGCCGGCGCTCTGATCGCGGGCACGCTCATAGCGGGCGCGATAGCCGCACCGGCTGCCACCGCCGACGGCCGCCACCACAACGGCTCCGAGGCGCGCGGCGTCCAGCTGGCCGCGGCACGCGCGGCGAGGGCCGGCATCGACTGGGCGGACTGTCCGGCCGACTGGGCCATCGCGGCGCCGATCCAGTGCGGATGGGTCACCGTCCCGCTCGACTACGCGCGGCCCGACGGCAAGCAGATCAAGATAGCCGTCGACCGGCACGTCAGCACCGGAACCAGCGGCGAACGCCAGGGCGCCCTGATCTACAACCCGGGCGGACCCGGCGGCTCGGGAATGGCGTTCCCCAAGCGGATCGCCACGAAGAGCCCGCTCTGGCTGAACACGGCCAAGGCCTACGACTTCGTCGGTTTCGATCCTCGCGGTGTCGGCCACTCGGCGCCGATCTCGTGCGTCGACCCGCAGGAGTTCGTCAAGGCTCCCAAGGCCGACCCGGTGCCCGACTCCGAGGCCGACAAGCGCGCCCAGCGCAAGCTCGCCGCCGAGTACGCGGACGGCTGCGCCGAACGCAGCGGCGAGATGCTGCCGCATATGACCACGCCCAACACCGCACGCGACCTGGACGTCATCCGCGCCGCGCTCGGTGAGAAGAAGCTCAACTACCTGGGCGTCTCCTACGGCACCTACCTGGGCGCGGTCTACGGCACCCTCTTCCCGTCCCATGTCCGCCGCATGGTCGTCGACAGCGTCGTCAACCCGGCGAAGGACAACATCTGGTACCAGGCGAACCTCAACCAGGACATCGCGTTCCAGAAGCGCTGGGACGACTGGAAGGCCTGGGTCGCCGCCAACGACGCCACCTTCCACATCGGCACGACCCCGCAGAAGGTCGAGCAGGAGTGGCTGAAGCTGCGTGCGGCCGCGAAGAAGAGCCCGATCGGTGGCGTGCTCGGTCCCGCCGAGCTCATCGGCTTCTTCCAGAGCGCCCCGTACTACGACTCCGCCTGGGCACCCACCGCCCGGACCTGGAGCGCCTACCGGGCGGGAGACACCCAGGCACTGATCGACGCCGCCGCCCCCGACCTGTCGGACACGGCGGGCAACATCCGGTCCGAGAACAGCAACGCCGTGTACACCGCGGTCGAGTGCGCGGACGCCAAGTGGCCCACCGACTGGCGGACATGGGACCGCGACAACACCCGGCTGCACAGGGACCACCCGTTCATGACCTGGGCCAACGCCTGGATGAACCTGCCCTGCGCGACCTGGCGTGCCAAGCAGCAGACCCCGCTGAACGTCCGCACCGGCAAGGGACTGCCGCCGGTGCTGATCGTGCAGTCCACGCGTGACGCCGCCACTCCCTACGAGGGCGCCGTCGAACTGCACAAGCGCTTCAGGGGTTCGCGGCTCATCACCGAGGAGGGCGCCGGCTCGCACGGCGTCACCGGGCTGGTCAACTCCTGCATCAACGAGCGGGTGGACAGCTACCTGCTCACCGGGAAGACCGACCGGCGAGACGTGACGTGCGCCCCGCACGCCACGCCGAAGCCGTAACACCCGCAACATCCGAGTGACGGGACGGGCCGCCGGTATGCCACCGGCGGCCCGTCGCTCCACGCGTCGCGATACCGCCCGTCAGCGCTTCCGCTTCGAGGGCTTGTCCGCACCGTCCGCCGGCTCGGCGGCCTTCACCTTGGCCGCGTACTCGTCGACGTACTCCTGACCCGACAGCCCGAGGATCGCGTACATGATCTCGTCGGTGACCGCCCGGACGGCCGCCTTCTGGTTCTCCAGACCGGCATAGCGGGAGAAGTCCAGGGGTTCGCCGAAGCGGATGGTGACCTGCTTGATGCGCGGCAGGACCTTGCCGGGCGGCTGGATCTCGAAGGTGCCGACCATCGCGCACGGCACCACCGGCACCCCTGCCCGGATGGCCATCACCGCCACCCCCACCTTGCCTTTGTACAGCCGGCCGTCGTGCGAACGAGTGCCCTCCGGGTAGATGCCCAGCAGCTCACCCCTGCCCAGTACCCCGAGCCCCTCGCGGATCGCCGCCTGCCCCGCTTTCTTCCCCGACCGGTCCACCGGGATCTGACCGATGCTGTGGAAGAACGCCGCGGTCAGCCGGCCCTTCACGCCGGGGCCGGTGAAGTACTCGGCTTTGGCGAGGAAGGTGATCCGCCGCTTGATGATGGCGGGCATCAGGAAGTGGTCGGAGAAGGACAGATGGTTGCCGGCGATGATCGCCGCGCCGTCCGCCGGGATGTGTTCCATCCCCTTGATGACGGGGCGGAAGAACAGCCGCAACAGCGGCCCCAGGACGACGTACTTGAGCACGTAATAGAACACGGGCGGCTCCAAGCTCTGCCGGATCGGCTCCGGGGCTGCGTTCTCCCAGGTCAGCGGATATCTTGACGTGCACAGCCTAGGTGTATTGATCACGAGCGTTGTTGACACTCGGCAGGTCTTGAACATGACGAAGACCTCCGGTGTGGTGGGAGCTGTCTAGGAACTCACCGCACGGAGGTCTTCGTGTTCCACCGTAATGCTCGGCTGACAGTTTTCGGTAGGCGCCTGTTGGTCGAACGGGTCCGGTCGGGCCGCCCGGTCGCCCACGTCGCAGCCGAGATGGGTATATCCCGGGCCACCGCCCACAAGTGGATGCGGCGGTGGCGGGCCGAAGGCGAGGCCGGCCTGCACGACCGCTCCAGCCGCCCGCGTACGACGCCGCACCGGACCCCGGCCGGCACCGAGGCAAAGGTCTGCGACCTGCGGCGGTCCCGCAAACTGGGACCGGCAAGGATCGGCCCGGTCCTGGGCCTGCCCGCCTCAACGGTGCACCGGATCCTGACCCGCCACGGGCTGAACCGGCTCGCGTGGATCGACCGGCCGACCGGCACCGTGATCCGCCGCTACGAACGTGAACGGCCCGGCGAGCTGATCCACGTCGACGTGAAGAAACTCGGCCGGATCCCCGACGGCGGCGGCCACAGGACATTGGGCCGCCAGGCCGGCCGGGCCACCCGCAGCCAGATGGGATTCGACTACGTCCACTCCGCCGTCGACGACCACTCCCGCCTCGCCTACAGCGAGATCCACCCCGATGAGAGGGTCGCGACCTGCGCGGGCTTCCTGACCCGTGCGGCCGCCTTCTTCCACGCCCACGGCATCACCCGCATCGAACGGGTCCTGACCGACAACGCATGGGCCTACCGCAAGGGCCTGGCCTGGAAGACAGCCCTGGCCGACCTCGGCGCGACCGGCAAGCTCACCCGCCCCTACCGGCCCCAGACCAACGGCAAGGTCGAACGCTTCAACCGCACACTGCTCGACGAATGGGCCTACATCCGGCCCTACACCTCGAACACCGAACGGACCGAGGCCCTGGCAGACTTCCTCCACACCTACAACCACCACCGCTGCCACACCGCAATCGACGGACACCCGCCCATCAGCCGTGTCAACAACGCTGCGGGTCAATACACCTAGGGCCTTCGGTTCGGATCATGCCGGACTCGCGGGTGATCCGAACGAAAGACCCCAGGCCCGGGCGGCGCGTCGTGCAACCGTCTGCGAGCGGGCCGGGGTGATGCCGTGCGCGTCGGAGCGGACCTGGATCCCCGATGGTACGCGGCGGGGGCGTGCTGACTGGGATCGTCGTGGCTCAGGGGCAGTACTGCGGTGCCTGGTCCAGGTTGTTCCTCGCGACGAGGACCAGGGGCACGGAGTCGATCCGGTCCGCCTCCTTCCCGGCGAGCAGCGCCAGGACGTTCCTGACGGCCATGGTCCCGTTCACCAGTGGGGAGTTGGTGACCGTGGCGGACAGCTTCCCGGCCCTGATCGCGGCCAGGCCCTTGTCGGTGCCGTTCACCGTCACGATCCGGACCCCCTTCGCCCCGGCCGCGTCGAAGGCCTCGCGCACCGCGAAGGCCATCTCCTCGTTGGCGGCGAAGGCGTAGTCGAGTCCCGGGTGTTCCCGGATCATGGCCGCTGCGGCGTCCCTTGCCACCGTCGGGTCGAACATGCCGGGCCGGCTCGCCACGATCTCGGCGTTGCCGGGCAGCGCGGCGGTGAAACCGGCGACCAGCAGATCCGAGGCGGCGCCCGGCGCGCCGGCGATGACACCGACCTCGGACCGCTTTCCGTTCGCGTCCCTGTCGATCCACCCGGCGTCCAGCCGCCCCGCCTCTTCGAGGTCGACGACGACCGCCCCGAGGATGTCCGAGGTGTCCTTCGGCACCACCGAGGTAAGGAAGACGGGCGTGCCGGCGCTCCGGGCCCGGGCGATGTCGCCCGGCAGGGCACCGATGTCCACGGGCTGAACGATCAGCGCGTCCACCTTCCAGGACGTCATCTTCCCGATGTTGGCCAGTTCCTTCGACGCGTCCTGTTGCGAGTTCGCGGTGAAGAGCTTGACGCCCTCGTTCTCGGCGGCGAGCTCGACGGCGCCCTGGAGACAGGTGTGGAAGTCGGTGTGGGCGCCGTTGACGAAACCGAGCCGGACGGCGTCGTGGTCCGTGTCCGAGCTGTCACCGCATCCGCTCAGCACGAGTGCCGCGCCGACGGCCGATGCGGTGAGGGATCTCCGGCATCCGCGGCGACTGCCGGGTCCGACCGGTTCGTTCGGTCTGTCAGAGGGGAGGGACACGGGGGAGTACCGCCTTTCGTGGGGCTGTTCAGCCCATCTGGTCCTGCGGCGAGAGGTGTTCGACGGTCACCCCGGTGTCGGTGAACGTCCGGGTCACATGTCCCGAGCTGTAGACCCACAGAATCCGCAGCGGCGTGTCACCGACGTTCCGGAACAGGTGCGGGACGGGGGCGGGGACGTACGTGGTGTCGTACCGCTCCAGCCGGGTCACCTCGCCGTCGATGACCACTTCGGCGTCGCCGTCCAGGACCGTGACGTGCTCATCGCAGTTGTGCGCGTGCAGAGGCGCCCCGGAGCCGACCGGGTAGACGCTGATCCCGCTGGTGATCCTGTTCTCACCCCGGGCGGAGACCGTGGTGATCAGGGGCGTGGTGACGACGGCGCCGCCACGGTCGAGCAGGGGGACATCGGCGACCTTGATGACGGTGGACATGGGAGAGGTTCCTTTCGGCAGGGCTGCGCCGAACGAGGCTAGGGCCAGGAACCGGGATGTGATGCCCTCCGGCGTGCAGTTTTACCTTGCACGTCAGGAGGGATGTGGTTGCCGGATACGGGGGTACGGTCGGCCACCATTGCACGGCGGAACCGGACCGTGCCCGAGGCAAAGGCGGATCGCCGACATGAGGCTCCCCGTACTCAGCGAACACGAAATGACTCCGCCCCAGAAGGAGCTGGCCGCGCGCATCACGGCCCGCCGCGGTGCGGTACGGGGGCCGTTCCGGGTCTGGCTGCACAGCCCGCAGATGTGCGAGCGCGCCGAGTCGCTCGGCGCCTTCGCCCGTTTCGACTGCAGCCTTCCCGAGCATCTGCGTGAACTCACCCTGCTGCTCGCCGCCCGCAACTGGGACGCCCAGTACTCCTGGAACGCGCACGTGCGCACCGCGATAGAGGCCGGGGTGCCCGAGGAGGCGGTCCGGGCCATCGCCGAACAGCGCCGGCCGGTCTTCGCGAACGAGCCGGACCAGGCGTTCTACGAGTTCTGCCGGGAGATCCTCCAGGACCACTTCGTGTCCGACGAGACCTTCGCCCGGGCCCACGAGCACTTCGGTTCGCAGGGCCTGGTCGACACCATCGGGGCGCTCGGCAACTTCACCATGCTCGGCATGTGTCTCAACGCCTTCCAGGTGGACCTCCAGGCCGACCGCGAGCCCCCCTTCCCGGACATCCGCGGCTTCGAGCGGGTCGCCCGTGACGGAGACGGGCACCGGCCGTGACCGGGAGGACCGAGACGGACACCGGGCACGGCGCCGACCGCTGCGCCCCCCTGGTCCGGGTCCGCGGGGTCACCAAGGGCTTCGGCGGGGTCGCGGCGCTCAAGGGCGTGGACCTGGACCTGTATCCGGGGGAGATCCACGCCCTCATGGGCATGAACGGTGCCGGCAAGTCGACACTCGTCCAGGTCCTCTCCGGAGTGCACCAGGCGGACAGCGGCACCCTCGGCGTCGACGGGCACGAGCACTTCGGTCTCACGGTGCGCAAGGCCCGCCACCTCGGCATCGCCTTCGTTCCGCAGCGCCGCGAGCTGGTCATGGGCCTGAGCGTGGCCGAGAACATCATGCTCGGCGACCTGCCCCGACGGGGCGGCTTCGTGAGCCGGTCGCAGATGCTCTCCCGCGCCCGGGAGGCTCTCGCCGGTCTGGGCATCGAGATCGACGTACGGCGTACCGCGGGCGAACTCACCGTCGCCGAGCAGACGATGGTCGAGGTCGCCCGGGAGGTCCGGCGCGGTGGACGCGTGCTCATCCTCGACGAGCCGACCGCGTGCCTCGGCGCGGAGGCCGCCGGCCGGATCAGGACTCTGGTCCGCAGACTGCGCGACGAAGGCGTCGCCGTCGTCTACATCTCGCACTACATCGACGAGGTGCTGGGCCTAGCGGACCGGATCACGGTGCTGCGCGACGGAAGCGTGGTGCGCAGCGCACCGGCCGACGGGTTCGACGCGGGGGAGCTCGTACGCGCGATGGTCGGCCGGGACGTGGTGTCGCACCGGCCGGAGCGGCCCGAACCCGCCGACGAGATCGGACTGGCGATCCGTGGTCTCACGCACGGACGGTCCATCCGTGACTTCACCACGCAGGTCCGCAAGGGCGAGGTCGTCGCCGTGCTCGGTCCCGCCGGGGACGCCCAGTCGTACCTGTTCGACCTGCTCTCAGGCCGGCAGCGTCCGGTGAGCGGGGAACTGCACGTGGACGCCACTCCCGTGCCGCTGGGGCGGGTGCCGGCCTCTCTCGCGAGCGGGCTGCGGTGCGTCACCGGGGACCGCCGCGCCCTGGGACTCGTCCCGGGACTGTCCGTGGACGAGAACCTCATGCTGGCCGACGACCGGTTCCACCGGAGGAGGCTGCACCGTCGGGGAGAGCTGGCCCGGCGCTCCGCGGCCCGGCGCAAGGACTACGGCGTCGTGACGCTCGGCGGTGACCCGCCGGTCGGCAGCCTGTCCGGCGGAAACCAGCAGAAGGTTCTGCTGGCCAAGTGGCTGGAGACGGCCCCCAAGGCCTGCTTCCTCGAAGACCCGACCAACGGTGTGGACGTCGCCGCCGTGGCGGATATCCACACCCTCATCGACGCCCTCGCCGCGCGGGGAGTCGCGGTTCTGCTCGCCTCCTCGTCCGCGGAGGAGGCGATGCGTCTGGCCGACCGGATCCTCGTGGTCCGGGCGGGGCGCACCGTCGCGGAGTACGACACCGCCGACATCACCCGCGACGAACTTGTCGCCACCGCCCTCGGAGGAGCGCCGCAGTGAGCCTGAAATCCCCCTCCGTCGCCCCTGACCGGGCGACCGCGCCGGCCACCGCCCGGCCCCGTCCGTCGCTCAGCTCGCTGGGCCGGATACCCCACGGCGGACTGATCGCCGTGCTGATCCTGATGATCGTGTTCACCGCTCTGCGGGCCGACTCGTTCACCACCTCGCAGAACCTCCTCAACATCCTCCGCCAGATCAGCGTGACCGCCGTCATCGCGGGCGGTCTCACCCTGCTGATGACGGCGGGTGGCATGGACTTCTCCATGGGCAGCAACGCCGCCGTGACCACCGCGGTGGCCGCGCAACTGCTCTCCCACGGACAGTCCACGACCGTCACCGTGATCGCCACCCTGCTTCTGGCCACCCTGATCGGCTTGGTGAACGGCCTGGTCGTGACCTTCACCAGGGTGGCGCCGTTCGTCGCCACCCTGGCGACGGCCATGCTGCTCGACGGTGTCGCCCTGCTCGTCCTGAACGGCATGAGCATCTCCATCGGTGACAAGATGTCCGCGCTCGGCAACGCCAAGCTCCTGGGCGTCCCCTGGCTGCTGATCGTGGCCGTCGTGGTTCTGGTGGCCGCCGGCCTGGCGATGCGGTTCACCACCTTCGGCCGCGACGCCTTCGCGATGGGCGGCAACGAACACGTCGCCCGGCTGAGCGGCATCAACGTGCCCGCCCGCAAACTCGCCCTCTACGCACTGGCCGGCGGGCTGTCCGGACTGGCCGGCCTGATGCTCCTCTCCCGCCTGGGCGCCAGCGCACCCAACACCGGAGGCCTCCAACTCCAGCTCACCGCCGTGGCCGCCGTGGTCATCGGTGGCACGCTGCTGGCCGGCGGGCACGGCACGATTCCCGGCACCGTGCTCGGCGTGATCCTCCTGGGCGTCGTCGCCAACGCGCTGAACCTGCTCCAGGTCAACAGCTACTACCAGCCCGTCGTCACCGGTGCGGTGCTTCTCGTCGCGGCCGTCGTCAACGAGTTCAACCGCAGGTCCGGGCCGGGTCACTGACCCACGCCCTGCCCGCTCCCCCCACGCCCTTCCCGTCAATGTCGCAGGAAAGGTCCCACCTCCATGTCTTCGACCACCCGCTCCCGCCGCGTCCTCGCGGTCTCGCTCGCAGGCGTCGCCGCGCTCCTCCTCTCCGGATGCTCCGAGGGAGCCGACGGCGGATCCGATGACGGCGCCACCTCGCTGGGATTCGTCAACGGTGCCAACACCCACTTCCACACCTGTCTGCTCAAGGCGGTCGAGCAGACGGCCGAGGCGAAGGGCGCGAAGCTGTACTCCGCCAACTCCAAGCAGGACGCGGGCACCGAACTGTCCAACATCGAGGACATGATCGCCCGCAACGTCAGCGCGCTGATCGTGCAGACCGTCAACGTCGACGCCCTCGAAGGAGACATCACCAAGGCGAAGAACGCGGGCATCCCGATCTATCTCACCTCGGTCTCCACCGACGACCTCTCCGACATCCTGGGTGCCGCCGTCGTCGACCTCAAGAAGGTCGGCGCCATGGACGCCGGATGGATCGAGAAGGACGCCGCCGGAAAGCAGGTGCAGGTCGGCGTGGTCGCCGGTGCGCCCGGTGCCGCATCCGACCTGCTCGTCGGCGGCTTCAAGGCGGCACTGCCCGCCACCGCGAAGGTGGTGGCGAACCAGCCCGGAATGTTCAACCCCGCCAAGGCGCAGGATGTCGCCGAGAACATGATCCAGGCCCATCCCGACCTCGACTACGCCTTCGTCGCCAACGAGGAGATGGCCTTCGCCGTCCGCAAGGCCTTCGACGCCGCCGGCGCCGAGGACGTCAAGATCGTCTCCGTGAACGGTACGGAGGAGGGGATCGCCGCCGTCCGGGAGGGCACGCTCTCCGCGACCGTGGCCAACTCGGCCATGACGATCGGGCAGACCGCTGTCGAGAAGGCACTGGCCCTGCTCGCCGACAAGAACGGCGACAAGATCAGCAATGTTCCGTTGACTCTTGTCACCAAGGACAACGTGGCGCAAGCTCCTCAATACTGCCCCAAGTAGCCCGGACGGGCGGGTTTGCGCTGCCCGGGGAGCGGCTCGGTCACAGCAAACGCCCGTACCCTCACCACCCCGGCCCCCGGCCGGCGGCAGTAACCCCCGCCCTTACGCACGACCGGCCCCGGGTCCACCCGCCCCGGGGCCGCCCGGAGGATCCATGGACCGCCTGCTCGTCATGCACAGCTTCGTCACCGTCGCCCAGACGGGCAGCTTCAACGGAGCCGCCAAGAAACTGGGATCGTCGGGCTCACTGGTCTCACGGCACGTGGCCGAACTGGAACGACAGGTGGGCGTACGCCTCGTCCATCGCACCGCGCGCTCGGTGAGCCTGACCGAGCAGGGGCAGAGATACGCGGAATTCTGCATACGCATTCTCGGGGAGATAGAGACCGAGGACGCGTCCATAGCCCACCTTCACGACCGTCCAGAAGGGGCGCTGAGCATCAGCTGCCCGAAATGGATAGGCAGCCTCGATCTGGGTGACGCCATCGCCGCGTTCTCTGCGGCACATCCGAAGATTCAGGTGCGCTTCGAACTCGGTGGAATGTCCGACCGGACCTACGACTTCCTGGAGGGCGGCTTCGATGTCGCGTTCCACACCCGGGACCTGCGCGACTCCGGCGTACGCCTCAAGAAGATCGCGTCCCTGCCCTTCATGCTGTGCGCCGCACCCTCGTACCTGAAGCGCCACGGGGCGCTGACCGAGCCCAACGGCGTCGCCTCCCACGACTGCCTCGTGCACGTCAACGACCCGGTCTGGCGCATCGGCCACGGACACGCCTCCACGCTGCACAAGATCCGCAACGTCGCGTTCTCGTCCAACTCCTACATCGCACTGCAGAAAGCCGCCGTCCACGGCCGCGGCATCGGGCTGCTGCCCCAGCGGTCGGCGTACGACGACCTGCTGTCCGGGGCGCTGGAGGTCCTCCTTCCCGAACGGGGCGTCCCCGACCGCCCGCTCTTCGCCATCTACGGGCCCGGCCCGTCCACGCCCCGAAAAGTCGGCGTCTTCCTCGAATTCCTTACCGAATGGTTTTCCAAGAACCCCATTCCACGCATTCCCGAAAACATCTGAGCACCAGGCCGCATGGTGTGCAATCAAGGATTGCAGAGCCTGCACGGCAGGACCGTTGAGGCGTGCGCCCGGCAAATCTAGGATCGCCGGGAACGGGTACCGGTCCGCATGCACGCATCATCCGAAGTGAGGAATCCATGGGGATCCAGCGAATCGAATCCGTCACCTACGGCGTCGAGGTACTCGAGGAGTCTGTGCGGTTCTTCGAAGACTTCGGCCTCTTCCCGGTGGAGCGGACCGACGAGCACGCGGTGTTCGAGACCCTCGCCGGCCAGACGGTCCACCTGGACACCTGCCCCGGACCGCTGCTCCCGCCCCCGGTCGAGGACGGCCCCACCCTCCGCGAGGTCGTGTGGGGCATCGACACCGCCGAGGAACTCGAGCGGATCGTGGACGCGGTGCGCGCGGACCGCCCCGTGCACAACACCCCCGACGGGATCCACCGCACCGTCGACATGTCCGGCTTCGGGGTGGGCCTCACCCTCGCCCGGCCCAGGCCCCTGCCGGACGGTTCCCGGACCGCCAACGTCTCCGGCGACATCACCCGCTGGAACGCCCCGCTGGAGACGGTCGGACAGGTCCGGCCGCTGCGGATGTGCCACGTCGCCCTCAACATCGCCAAGGAGGGCCGGGAGCAGGCCGTCGCCTTCTACACCGGCCTCCTCGGCTTCCGGCCGACGGATGTCGTCGAGCCCATGGGCGTGTTCATGCAGGCGCCCGGCGACGACGACCAGCACACCTTCCTGCTGTGCCACCGCCCCGACCGGGCGGGCGTCAACCACATCGCGTACGAGGTACCCGGCTTCGACGATGTCGTCGAAGGCGGCAACCACATGATCGAGCGCGGCTGGCGGGAGGCCCGGAAGCTGGGCCGGCACACCATCGGCTCCAACGTCTTCCGGTTCCTGCACGCCCCGTGCGGAGGCCGCGTGGAGTACGCCTGCGACATGGACCGGGTCGACGACACCTTCGAGACCCGTGTCCACGCGACCGCGCCGCCGCACACCATCTGGTCGCTGCGCTCCAACCGGGACGACCGGAACACCCCGGCCTCCTGAACCGACACTTCCCCCCGTTTTCCCGAGAGGCACCCACCCATGACCACCGAGCACGGCTACCCGCCCGTCCGCATGTTCATCGCGGGCGAGTGGTGCCAGGGCAGCACCGGACGGACCTCCCCCGTCGTCAACCCCGCGACCGAGCAGGTGATCGGCGAGGTCCCCCTGGCCGCACCCGCCGATCTGGACCGCGCCGCCGAGGCCGCCGCCGACGGCTTCGAGACCTGGCGCGGCACCCCGATCGCCCGCCGTACCGCCATCCTGCACGCGGCCGCCGACCTCGCCACGGAACGCTCCGGGACCATCGGCCGCATCATGACCCTGGAACAGGGCAAGCCGCTCGCCGAAGCCGCCGGTGAGGTCTGCAGGGTCGCCGACTCACTGCGCTGGCACGCCGACGACGCCCGCCGTGCCTACGGCCGCATCATCCCCGCCGCCCCCGGCACCGTCCTCACCGTCCGGCGCGAGCCGGTCGGACCCGTCGCGGCCTTCGTGCCGTGGAACTTCCCGGCGGGCTCTCCGATGCGGAAGATCTCCGCCGCCCTCGCCGCGGGCTGCTCGATCGTCATCAAGGCCTCGGAGGAAACTCCCGGGACGGCCTGCGCGCTGGTGCGCTGCTTCGAGGACGCCGGTGTCCCGGCAGGCGCCCTCAACCTCGTCTTCGGCGAGCCGGCGGAGGTCTCCGCGCGGCTCATCGCCCACCCGGTCATCCGGCTGGTCGCCTTCACCGGCTCGGTACCCGTCGGCAAGCTGCTCGCCGCCGACGCCGGCGCACGGATGAAGCCCTCGCTGATGGAGCTCGGCGGGCACGCCCCGGTCATCGTCTGCGCCGACGCCGATCCGGCCGTCGCGGCCCGCCGCGCAGCCGGCGCGAAATTCGCCAACGCCGGGCAGGTGTGCACGTCGCCGAGCCGGTTCCTCGTCCACGAGAGCCTCGTCGAGGAGTTCACCGCGGCGTTCGTGAAGGCCGCCGAGAGCGTGCGGGTCGGCGACGGGCTCGACGCGGCGACCACCATGGGGCCGCTCGCCAACGAACGCAGGCTGGCGGCGATGGAACGCCTCACCGCCGACGCCGTGACCCGTGGCGCGACCGTCGCCCTCGGCGGCGGGCGCATCGAGGGGCCGGGCTACTTCTACCCGCCCACCGTCCTGACCGATGTCCCCGCCGACGCACTCGTGATGACCGAGGAGCCCTTCGGCCCGATCGCCCCCATCGTCTCCTTCACGGAACTGGACGAGGCGCTGGCACAGGCCAACTCCCTTCCGTACGGGCTCGCCGCCTACGGATTCACCGAGTCCGCGGCCACCGCGGAACGCCTGGCGAGTGGCCTCCAGGCGGGCATCGTGTCGGTCAACCACTGCGGTGGCTCCGTCCACGAGGCCCCTTCCGGCGGAATGAAGGACAGCGGCTACGGGCGCGAGGGCGGCCCGGAGGGACTGGACGGCTACCTCGTCACCAAGCGCGTCTCCCACCTGCTCGCCGGCTGAACACCATGAGATACACACGTGTCGCGGCCGGCGGGATGGCGGTGTGGGGCCGCGTCCACGACGAACACGTCGAGCTGCTGTCCGAGTCACCGCTGGCCGGGCGGCCCACCGTCATAGGGACCGTGGCCATGGCCGACGCCGTGTGGCTGCCGCCCGTCGTCCCGCCCGTCTTCTACGCCGTCGGGCTGAACTACACCCGCCACATCGAGCACGCCCGCGCACAGGGCAACACCGCGGCGGTCATGCCCGAGCGGCCGGAGATCGGGTACCGCGCCAACAACGCGCTGACCGGGCACCTCTCGCCCATCGTGAAGCCGCGGGAGGTGACCGGCAGATTCGAGGCCGAACCCGAACTCGTCGCCGTGATCGGCCGCACCCTGCGCCACGCCACGCATGAGGAGGCCAGGGACGCCGTCTTCGGCTGGACGATCGGCAACGACGTCAGCGCCCGCACCTGGCAGCACGAGGACCGCACCTTCTGGCGCAGCAAGAACGCCGACTCCTTCAAACCGATGGGGCCGTGGATCGAGACGGACGTGGACGCGCTCGCCCAGACGACGACCCTGCGGGTCGACGGCCGGGTGCGGGCCTCCTTCCCGACAGGCGGCATGGTGTTCGACCCGTACGACTACATCGTCGAGATGACCCGCTACCTCACCCTGCAGCCCGGCGACGTCCTGTGGATGGGTGCCGAGTCCACCTGCGGACTGGAACCGGGCAACACCGTCGAGGTCGAGATCAGCGGCATCGGCGTCCTGGCCAACCCCGTGCACGAGGAGCCGGCACCCCCGATCCGCCACGCGCAGCCACCGAAAGGAAACGAGCCATGAGCAGGGAACCCCGCTACATCCACCACGTCAACTTCCCCACCACCGACCCCGACCGGACCGCGGAGTGGTACGCCAGGGTCTTCGGGATGAAGCGGATCATGCCCAAGTCCAACACCCGCGTGGTGCTGATGACCCGGGGCAACTTCGACCTGCACTTCACCCCGGTCGAGGAGATGGAACGGATGGCGCCGTACCACTTCGCCGTCGAGGTCGACGACTGGGACGACTTCATGGCGCACCTGAAGGAACTGGGTATCCGGCACACCCGCCCGATCGAACGCCCGGAGAACCAGTCCAAGTTCTGCTACATCCACGACCCCGACCACACCATGATCGAGCTGGTCTTCCACGGCAAGCGCCCCAACTGACCGGTTCTTGCGAGGAGATGTCCCATGCCTTACGCCGATTCCGACGGCACCTCCATCTACTACGAACGCCACGGCAGCGGCCCCGCGATCCTCTTCGTGCACGGATCGGGCGGCCATCACGCCGCCTGGTGGCAGCAAGTGGCCGCGCTCCGTGACGAGTTCACGGTCGTCACCGTCGACCTGCGCGGTTTCGGCAAGTCCGACTCGTCCATGCCCGAGTTCGACGGCCAGGACTTCCCCGGCGACGTCGTCGCCGTCCTGGACGCCGAGCAGCTGACCGATGTCATGGTCGTCGGCCAGTCCATCGGTTCCGTCGCCGCCCTGCGCGGCGCCCTCCAGCGCCCCGACCGGGTGTCCGCCGCCGTGCTCGGCCACTCCCTGGGCGGCATCAGCCACCCGGAACTCACCGAGCTGGCCGCCGCCGACCGCGCCGAGGCCGTCAAACTGCCCGTGATCGACCGGCTGCTCACCAAGAGGTTCCAGCAGGAACGGGCCGACCTCACCTTCCTCTTCCAGCAGATGGGCACCTTCAACGTCGCCAAGATGGCGGACCTGCGCAACCTTGACACCGACGGACCGAGCCTGGACGACATCCGGGACTCCGGCGTGAAGGTCGCCTTCCTGGCCGGCGAGAAGGACGCGGTCCTCAGCGTGAAGACCGTCACCCGCGCCCACGAACTGCTCCCCGGCTCCCATCTGGAGATCGTCCCCGGCGCCCCGCACTCCATGTACTGGGAGACGCCCGCGCAGTACAACGCGGCCGTCGCCCGTCTGCGCCGCACCCTCACCGCACCGAAGGAATCAGCATGACCAGCCCGAAGGAAGCAGCATGAGCAGCATCGGCCTCGACGCCGCCGATGCGATCGCCGACGCCGTCATCGAGCGCGCCCGGGCGCTCGGGAAGGCCGTGAGCGTCGCCGTCGTGGACGCCGGCGGGTTCCCGGTCACCATCCGCCGCTCGGACGGCGCCAGGCCGCTCACCCCGGACATCGCCCGGGCCAAGGCGTACACCGCGGCCGTGATGCAGCGGCCGGGAAAGATGCTGAAGAAGTGGCAGGAGAGCCAGCCGGTCTTCTTCTCCCAGCTCTCCCAGCTGCCCGGCGCGGCCATGCCGATCATGGCCGCCGACGGCAGCGTCACCGTCAAGAAGGACGGCGTGACCATCGGCGGCCTCGGCGTCGCCGGCGGCACCGCCGACGAGGACCAGCAGATCGCGGACGAGATCCTCGAAACCCTCGGATACGAGCTGGAGTTCCCCGCCTGGGGCGTCCCCGGCAAGCCCACCGGTAAGGAGTGAGTCATGGCGGACACGTTCAACTACCGCATCGACCACCACGGCAGCCTGGTCCGCCCCGCGGCCCTGCTGACCGCCCGCGAACAGTACGCACGGGGTGAGACCGGGGCCGACGCACTCCAGGAGGCCGAACGCGCGGCGGTCGAGGAAGCGGTGACGTTCCAGCGCAGGCTGCGCACCACGGTGGTCACCGACGGGGACTTCCCGCGCGAGGACTTCCGCAGCGTCGTGCTCGACCGCGTCTCCGGGTTCCGGCGCACCGGCGAGGAGACCGACGGCCTGGCCCGCTGGGTGGCGGAGGCCCCTCCGAAGGCGGACGGTCCGCCGATGGCCGACGGCACGGCGCGGTTCGCCGAGCTGACGGTGATCGCGCCCAAGGTGTCGCTTCCCTCACCGGCCTATCTCGCCGCCACCTGCTTCGACCCGCGCCTCACCGGCGCCGGCGGCCCTGCCTCGGCCCGGGAGCTCGGTGAGGCGCTGGCCGAGATCATCCACCGCGAGATCGCTCTGCTGGTCGCCCGCGGGGTGAAGCTCATCCAGCTCAACAACCCGTTGCTGCTCGCCCACACCGCGTCCGGGGCCACCGCACCCACCGCGCTCTCCTTCGAGGACGCGCTGGCGGTGGAGGCCCTGGCGGTAGCGCCGGGGGAGCGTCCCGAAGGCGTACGCGTGGGTATCTGCCCGGGCTGGACCGCCCCCGGACAGGTGGACCGGGCCGCGGCCGAGCGCCTCTACACGGCCGTGCCGGCGGACCGCTGGGTGCTGCCGTTCGACCGGGGCACGGCGGGCGAACTCGACCTCCTGGCCGCACTGCCCGAGGACCGGGACGCCTGTCTGGGCGTCGTCGACCCCCAGGTCGCCGCGATCGAGGAACTGGACACGGTGCTGACGCGGATCGACGCGGCCGCCGAGGTCAAGGACCTGGAGGACATGGCCCTTTCGCCCTCCCGCGGCTTCGCCGACACCGCCGGCGGCCCGCTGCTGACCACGGAGGAGCAGCGCCGCAAACTGGTCCTGGTCGAGACGCTGGCCCGCTACTGCTGGGGCAACGAGTTCTGACCGTACGCCGCAGGGCCGGGAAGCACCGCAGCGCTTCCCGGCCCTCACCTGACCGCTCGCTCAGAGACGCTCGGCGAACGTCACCGTCCGGTCCGTCAGCAGCGGACGCACCGTCTTGACGATGAGCTCCGCGAAATGGTCCGTGGCGGCGTGCGCGTCGAAACCCGCCCGGTCCGCGTACACCTCGTACAGCACGAAGCCGCCCGGGACGTCCTCCTGTGCGTGCACCTCGTACTCCCGGTTCGCGGGCTCGTCGCGGGTGTGCTCGCGCATCTTCAGCAGCGCGTCCCGCACCGTCGCCTCGTCGGCGGGCGCGCAGCGGTAGTGGGCGAAGACGGCGTACGCCATGGGTGTCTCTCCTCGGGTCCTGCGGGGTGCGCGACTGCGCTCCGGCCAGCCGATTCCAGCACGGATCACGCAGGCCGCGGCCCTCGCGGCGCGCAACCAATGACTGCCGCCCCGGCTCTGTCCGTGCCGCCCTCCGATGGTGTGTCGTACATCCGGTTCCCCGAAACCGGATCCGCGACCGCGACGCCCGCATCGCGGCGAACGAGAGAAGTGATTGTGATGCGTACCGTGGAAACCCTCCTGGGCGGTCAGTGGGAGGCCTCCGGCGAGTGGATCGACGTGCACGACCCCGCCGACCTGCGCGCCCCCGCGTTCCGCGTCCCCGCGCTGCGTCCCGAGGACGTCACCCGCGCCTACGACGCCGCGGAGGCGGGCGCCGTGCTGTGGCGGCGCACCAGCCCCCTGGAGCGGAGCGCGGTGCTGGGCCGCGCGGCCGGACTGCTGCGGGAGCGCGTCGAGGAGATCGCCGCCGACATCGCCACCGAGAACGGCAAGACCCGCGCCGAAGCGCGCGGCGAGGCACTCAAGGCCGCCGACTTCCTGGAGTACTACGGACTGCTCGTGGGCCGCGGCGGCTACGGCACGCTCCTCCACGACGTCCGGCCCGACACCCGCACCAGCGCCCACCAGGAGCCGCTCGGCGTCGTCCTGGCCATCACCCCGTGGAACGACCCGCTGATCACCCCGGCCCGCAAGCTGGCGCCCGCGCTGGCCGCCGGCAACGCGGCCGTCCTCAAGCCCGCGACCGAGACCCCCGTCTCCGGGCTCCACCTGGCCCGCGCCCTGCACGACGCGGGGCTGCCCGCCGGCGTACTGAACGTCATCACCGGCCGTACCGCCGAGATCAGCGAGGCGCTCCTGGGCGACCCGCGCATCGCCGCGGTCACCTTCACCGGCGGCAACGCGGTCGGCGACCGGCTGCGTGAGCGGTTCGCCGTCCGCAACATCCGCTTCCAGGGCGAACTGGGCGGCAAGAACGCCTCGGTCGTCCTCTCCGACGCCGATCTGCAGAAGGCCGCGAGGACCGTCGCCGCGGCCTCCTTCGGCCAGGCCGGCCAGCGGTGCACCGCCACCAGCCGGGTGATCGTGCAGCGGGAGGTGTACCTGGAGTTCACCAAGCTGCTCCTCGACGAGGTCGCCGCCCTGCGTACCGGCCCCGGCCTCGCCGACGGGACGACGATGGGTCCGCTGTCCGGTGCCCGTCAGCGCGACGCCGTGCTCGCGGCGGTCGCGGGAGCGGTCGGGCAGGGCGCGACCGTGATCGCCGGAGCGGAAGGCGCGGGGGAGGAACTGCCCGAACACGGCTGCTTCGTGCGCCCCACGGTCCTCGCGGACGTGACACCCGCCATGGACATCTGGCGCGACGAGGTGTTCGGCCCGGTTCTCGCGCTGCGCGCCGTCGACTCGTTCGACGAGGCCGTCGACGCGGTGAACGACTCCGCGTTCGGTCTTGCCGCCGCCGTCTTCACCCGGGACCTGGGCGCCGCGCACCGCTTCGCGGACCGGGCCGAGTGCGGGCAGATCGCCGTCAACCTCACCACACCCGGCTGGGACGTCCACCACCCCTTCGGCGGGTTCCGGGACTCCGGCTCGCCCTTCAAGGAGCAGGGCGCCGAAGCCCTTCGCTTCTACACCCGCGTCAAGACCGTCGCGATCCACTTCGGCGCATGACGTCCGAACCATCCGCACGGCCGAACAGAATGAGGAGGGGCCGATGGCTGACGAGACGATCGGCGTAGTAGGCGCAGGCATCGTGGGCCTTGCCACCGCCCGGGAGATCGCCCTGCGCCGCCCCGGCACCCGCGTCGTGGTCCTGGAGAAGGAATCCGGCGTCGCCGCCCACCAGACCGGCCACAACTCCGGTGTCGTCCACGCCGGGATCTACTACACGCCGGGCAGCCTGAAGGCCCGGCTCTGCACCCGCGGTGCCACGCTGCTGCGCGAGTACTGCCAGGACAGATCGCTGCCCTACGAGGAGTCCGGCAAGCTCGTCGTCGCCGTCGGCGACGACGAACTGACCCGCCTGGACGACCTCTACGCCAACGCCCGGGCGAACGACGTGCCCGGCGTGCGCAAGGTGACGGCCGGCGAGATCCGCGACATCGAACCGCACGCGGTGGGCAGGGCGGCGATCCACTCCCCGCGCACCGCGGTCACGGACTACGTCGCCATCGCCCGCGCCTTCGCCGACGACATCGTCGCGGCCGGCGGCGAGGTGCGCCTCGGCTTCCCCGTCACCCGCGTCACCCGCCTCGACCGCGGCGGCCTGGAAGTGGCGTCCGGCGACGACACCGTCACCGTGGACCGTCTGGTGCTGTGCGCGGGACTGCACAGCGACACCGTCGCCGAACTCGCCGACGACGGGGCCGAACCCCGGATCATCCCGTTCCGCGGCGAGTACATGACGGTGAGCCCCGACAAGTCCCACATGGTGCGCGGGCTGATCTATCCCGTACCCGATCCGCGCTACCCGTTCCTCGGTGTCCACTTCACCCGGCGGGTCACCGGCGAGGTGGAGGTCGGCCCCAACGCCGTCCTCGCCCTCGCCCGCGAGGGATACCGCCGCACCCAGGTGGACGTCCGCGAACTCCTGCGCATCGCCGCCTTCCCGGGCACCTGGCACCTGGCCCGGCAGCACTGGCGCACCGGCATCAAGGAGATGCGCGGCTCGCTGTCGTCCCGCGCGTACATGACGGCGGCGAAGCGGTACGTACCGGGGATCGGCGCCGGGGACGTCCGGCGCGGCGGCGCCGGGGTGCGGGCCCAGGCACTGGGCCGCGACGGGTCGCTCGTCGACGACTTCCGTATCCACCGGGTCGGCGCGGTGACCGTCGTCCGCAACGCGCCGTCGCCCGCGGCGACGTCCTCGATGGCGATCGCCGAGCACATCACGGACCACGTCTTCGGTGACGGTTCCGCAGCCTGAACTCGCTTCTGTACTGCGGCTATTCATGCAACAACAGCTTGCGCGCGTGGATATCGGCAGAGCCGCCCCGGCCGCCTAACGTCTCATCCGTAGCACCCCACCACCCCTCGGAACGAAAGAGGCAACGCCATGTTCGTCGTCGACACCCAGATCCACATCTGGAAGGAAGAGACCCCGGACCGCCCCTGGGTCCCCGGCGCCCGCGAGCGTATCCGCCTCAACGGCCACCGTGAGGAGGCCTTCAGCTACGAGGAGGCCCTCGAGCTGATGGACGAGGCCGGCGTCAACCGGGCACTGATCCTCCCGCCGTCCTGGGAGGGCGACCGGATCGACTACGCCCTGGAGGCGTGCGAGGCCCACCCGGACCGCTTCGGGATCATGGCCCGCATCCCGCAGAACAAGCCCGAAGAGGGCACGGCCATGCTGAAGGACTTCGCCCAGAACCCGCACATCAAGGGAACACGGCTCACCTTCCACCGGCCGCAGGACCGCAACTGGATGATCGACGGCACCAACGACTGGTACTGGCCGATCGCCGAGGAGCTGAGGACCCCCACGATGGTGCACGCTCCGATCTGGAAGAAGGAGCTCGGCGAGATCGCCGGCCGGCACCCCGACCTGAAGATCATCATCGACCACATGGGCATCATGGCCCGCTGCGTCGACGACGCCATCGGGTACTGGGTCCAGGAGACCGCCGACCTGCACCAGCACCCGAACATCTACGTCAAGCTCTCCGCACTGCCGGGCTACTCGACGCAGCCCTTCCCGAACGGCAACATCGAGCAGTACGTGCGCGCGATGGTCGACCGGATGGGACCGCAGCGCTGCTTCTACGGCACGGACATCACCCGGCTCCTCGGCCACGGCATCAGCTACACCGACACGATCGAGCAGTTCACCAAGCACTGGGACTTCACGCCCGAGGAGCTTGAATGGATGATGGGCCGCGGCATCGCCGAGGTCCTCGACTGGCCGATCGAGGGCTGAGGACACACGAGATGACGGACACCACGAACACGCCAGGCGCCGACGGCGGGGATGCCTTCGTCTCGGCCTGTACCGCCGTCGGCGCCGACTACATCTTCTGTTCATCGGGGTCCGAGTGGGCCCCGGTGTGGGAGTCCCTGGCCCGCCGCCACCGCGACCAGATCGCCTGCCCCCACTACCTCGACCTCACCCACGAGACCGTGGCGGTCGGCATGGCCACCGGATACGGCCTCGTCAAGCGGCGGCCGCAGGCCGTGCTGCTGCACGCGGCCCCCGGCCTCCTCCAGGGATCGATGGCCGTCCACGGGGCACTGCTCGCCGGGGTCCCGATGGTGGTCAGCTCCTCGGAGTCGACCACGTACGGGGACGGGGCGGGCCAGGACCCCGGCGGCCAGTGGTACCGCAATCTGTCGATCGTGGGCGGACCGCACACCGTGGCCCAGCCGTTCACCAAGTGGTCCAACGAGGCCGCCAGTGTGCACACCCTGCCCACGATGATCACCCGGGCCGCCGAGCTCGCCCGGCGAGCCCCGGCCGGCCCCGCCTACCTCAACATCCCGCTGGAAGTGCTGCTGGAGGAGTGGGACGGGCGCGAGGCCAAGCCCGTCGTCCCGCCGGGCTCGACACACAGCTCGCCGGAGGACGTCGATCCGGTCGCGCGGATGATCCGCGAGGCGGTCAGCCCCGTGATCGTCACCGAGACCGCGGGTCGCGAGGCGGGCGGATTCGAGGCACTGCTGGCCTTCGCCGAGGCATGGAACATCCCGGTCGTCGAACCCGACTCCGCGGTCTGCGCCAACTTCCCCCGCACCCATCCGCTGCACGCCGGCAGTGACATCGGGCCGTGGATGGACGAGGCCGACCTCATCCTGCTGGTCAACTGCCGGGTCCCCTTCTACCCGCCGAGCCGCCGCCCCTCGAAGGCGAAGATCGTCGTGATCGACGAGGTGCCGCAGCGCCCGCACGTCGTCTACCAGGTGCTCTTCGCCGACCGCTATCTGGAAGGCAACGTGACGAACACGCTGCGCCAGCTCGCCAGGAGGGCGAAGGACCTCGACGGGCCGGCCGTCGCTCTGCGACGCGCGGCCCAGGACGAGCGCCACGCCGCCGAGCGGGCCGCGGCAGCCCTCGCCGAGAGCAGGGCGCAGGAGGCCGAAGGCATCGATCCGGTGCTGGTGGCGGCGACCCTGCGCACCCTGCTCGACGGCCGCGACGCGGTCGTCGTCGACGAGACCATCACCCACAGCCGCACCGTCAGGCGCCATCTGCTCACCGACGCCCCCGACTCGTACTTCTATGTGCAGGGCGGACTCGGCCAGGGAATGGCGGTCGCGCTGGGCGTCAAACTCGCCGCCCCCGACCGGCCCGTCGTCCTCACCATCGGCGACGGCGCCTTCACCTACAACCCGGTCATCCCGTCGTACGACGCCTCGAAGGCGTACGACGTGCCCGTGCTGATCGTGGTGTTCAACAACCGTGTCTACAAGTCGATGAACCTCAACCACCGCCGGTTCTACCCCGAGGGCGCCGCCGCGGAGACGGGCGAGTGGCTGGGCACCGACCTGCACCGGCTGCCCCGGCTCGCCGCCTTCGCCGAACCGTTCGGCATGCACACCGAGACCGTCGACACGCCCGGCGCACTCGGCCCCGCCCTCGAACGCGCCCTCAAGGCCGTGGCCGACGGCACCACCGCCGTCGTCGACGTCCTCGTCACCCGCTGACTTCCCAGGAGAACCACCCATGACCGAAACAGCGACCACCGGGACGGGGAAGACCCTGGTTCCCGCCGGGGACCTGCGCACCTTCTGCGCCGCCCTCCTGGAGACCGGCGGCCTCGGCCCCGAGCACGCCCGTACCACCGCTGACGTGTTCGTCTGGGCCGCGCAGCGCGGCGTCGACTCCCACGGCATCGCCCGCGTCCCCGCCTACCTGGAGCTCCTGGCCAAGGGCGTCGCCAACGCCCGGCCCGAGCTGAGCGTCGAGTCCACCACGCCGGGCGCCGCCGTCCTGGACGCCGACCGCGCCCCCGGACCGGTCGCCCTCACCGCCGCGGCCCTGGAAGCCGTGAACCGGGCCCGGACCACCGGCATCGCCTCCGTCGGCGTGCGCGGTACCGTGCACACCGGAGCCATCGGCTACTACGTGTCCAGGATCGCCGAACAGGGCCTGGTCGGCATCGGCTTCGTCTCCGGGATGCCCAACATGGGCTACACCGGGGTCAAGGGCGCGGCCGTGGCCACCAGCCCCCTCGCCATCGCCGTACCCGCGGCCGACCACGCCCCGCTGCTCCTCGACATGGCCACCGCCACCATCGCGCTGGGCAAGATCCGCCAGGCGAAGGCGAGCGGCACGCCCCTGCCCGTAGGAGCTGCGGCCACCGCCGACGGCACGCCCACCACCGACCCGGCCGAGGCGGTCATGCCGCTGCCGCTCGGTGGCGCCAAAGGCTCCGGCATGTCCCTCGCGTTCGAGCTGATCACCGGCGTGCTCGTCGGCGCGCCGATCTTCTCGGCCTTCCACTCGGACGACCCCCAGGGCCGCAAGCACCGGCAGAACGCGCTCCTGGTGGCGATCGACCCGGCGGCCTTCGGAGACCCGGAGGCCTTCCTCGCCTCCGTGGACGCCACCCTGGGCACCCTCAAGGAACTGCCGGCGGCGGACGGAGCGGACGGGGTCTTCTACCCCGGCGAACGCAGCGCCGCCACGGCCGCCCAGCGCGGTGAGAACGGAATCGCGGTCGCTCCGGGGGTCTGGCAGCAGCTGACCGCGGCCGCCGACGCGGCCGGCATCACGGTGCCCGCCGCGCTCTGAACGCCCCGGCGCATGACACCGCCCCCTGCCGGTTCTCCGGCAGGGGGCGGGTCCGTTGGGATTCCCGGGTCCGGACCCCGTCACCGCGTCAGGGCGGGGACGGGGCCAGGACGGCGGGGTCAGGGCGCGGTGCCCCAGGAGAGCGCGCCGGTGACGTACAGGCCGACCTTGGACGCGTCGGCGTAGCTCGTCACGGTCGAGCGGCTGTAGTCGTCCGCCTCGTTGAAGTTGGACCAGTCGCTCTTGTTCAGCCGCAGCTGCATCTCACCCGTGGACGCGCCCGCCGCCAGGGTGCCGCTGCCGAAGCCGACCTCCAGGTAGTGGCTGGCGCCGGCCGCCGAACCGGCGGTCTTCACGCTGTGCGTCAGGGTGCCGCAGCCGATGACCGCCCAGTCGCACGAGGTGCCGAAGGTGGAGGCCCCGGCCTCCGGAGTGAACCAGTAGCGCAGCTTCACGGTCGACAGGTCCACCGCGGTGCTGCCGGTGTTGACGAGCTGCAGACCCATCCGGATCTGGTTGTCGGTCGCGGAGGAGTCGGTGTTCTTGTACTGGACCTTCAGCGTGCCCGTTCCGGTGCCGCCGCCCGCGGAGGTGGTGGCGGACAGAGCCGAGGAGGCCGCCGAGACGTTACCGGCCGCGTCCTTGGCCTTGACCGTGTAGCTGTACGCGGTCGACGCCGACAGACCCGAGTCCGTGTACGAGGTCGTGGTGGACGAGCCCACCTTCACACCGCCGCGGAACACGTCGTAGCCGGTCACCCCGGTGTTGTCGGTGGACGCCGTCCAGGACAGCGAGACGCTGCCACTGGTCTTCGCCGTCACGGTCACACCGGTCGGCGCGGTCGGCGCCTGGGTGTCGTCGCCACCGCCCGGGTTGCCACCGCCGTCGATCGGCGGGTAGGCGTTCTTCACGAGCTCCTGGAACTGCGCGGAGAACCAGTGACCCGCGAGCGGGGAGTTCGGCAGGGCGCCGGTCATGCTGTTGCCGTTGCGGCCGTTGCCCTCGTACGTCGGGTCGCACATCCGGTCGAAGCCCTTGCCCTCATCGTTGTCGATGGGGGCGCTGTTGCCGTCCGACTCGCCCGGGGGCTTGGCCCACACGTACGCGTCGATGCCGGCCTCGGGGGCCGCGGTGGGACGCTCGCCGATTCCGGCGCCCGTCTGGTTGCACCAGTTGCCGGCGTGGATGCGACGGTCGACCCGGCCGCCGTTGACGTAGTCGTCCACGCTGGTCAGCGGACCGGGGCCGGTGGGCCGTGCGGAGCCGCCCCAGCCGTTGCGGGCCGTGTCGATCAGCATGCCGATGTTGGAGTTGAAGCCCTGGCTCACCAGCAGCGTGCGCAGCGCCTGGGCGAACGTCAGCTCATCGTTGTAGTAGTTCCAGTCGACCCACTTGGACTGGCGCACCGTGGTGCCGTTCACCGAGTCGGTGATCTTGAAGTTCGGCTCCTTGAGAGCCGAGTAGTTGGCCGTGTTCACGATGAAGCCGGCCACGTCGTTGACCGTGGCGCCCTCGGACGTGGCGGCCTTCTTGAACTCCGCGGCGGCCGGCGCCATGTTGCTGTCCCAGCCCAGCCAGCCGTGGTGGGCGGCGTCGATGTAGTTGTAGACGTTCGGGATGGCGCCGAGGGTGTGCAGGGCGTAGCCGACACCCTTCTCGTAGTTGCCGTTCGCCTTCATCGTCGCGCACGCATCGGTGGAACCGGCGGTGCCGCCCGCGTTGGTGACGATGTTGGGCAGCGAGTCGGGCTCGATGATGGTGACGATCCGCAGGCTCGCGTAGGCCGGATCGGCGAGGATGTCGGAAATCGGGTCGATGTACTCGTTCTTGTACCGGTCCAGCTCGGTGGGACCGAGCTCACCGTTCGACGCCAGTGCCGCACAGTCGCGCCCCGGCAGGTCGTAGATGACGACCTGGAACAGGTCCGCGCCCTGGTCCAGCGCGGTGTCCAGGTGCTCGCGCAGGCTCATCGCGGTCGCCGAACCCTCGATGGCCGCGATGCGGTCCATCCAGACGAAGGCCGGAGTGTCAGCGATGGCGGCGCCGCCCGGTTCGGCCGCCGCCTTGGCGGACCAGTCCGGGTTCACGTATGCCGTGGCGCCCACATAGGGGTTGTCGACCCGCGCCGCTGCGGAGGCGGGGGTGGGTATCGCCACCATCAGTGCTGCGCCCATGGCCAGGGCGGAGGTTGCGGCAAGCCTCCGGCGTAGCCCGTGCATGATCGTGCCTCTGGTACTCATTGCGGCTCCGTGCTCCTCTCGTACGCCTGCGGAAACTCCCGCAGACGGCTTGTGGGGGTGTTGCTCCGGGACGCCGTCTGCGGAGACGGCGAGCCGGGTGGTGCGTCGGTGAGGACGCTGGTGGTTCCCCGATGGCGGGCACAGCGGGGTGAATGGATAGCCCGCCATCGGGAGTTCGTGGGGCGGCCGGCCGGTCACGGGGCGGTGCCTGCGGACAGGGCGCCGTTGACGTACACCCCGACCTTCGAGGCGTCGGCGAAGGCCGTGTTGGCGGCCCGGCTGTAGTCGTCGGTCTCGTCGAAGGAGGACCAGTCGGCCTTGTTGAACCGGAGCTGCATCTCCCCGGTGGAGGCTCCGGGGGCCAGGCTGCCGCCGGTGAAGCCGACCTCCAGGTAGTGGTCAGCGCCGGCCCCGGCCGAACCGGCCTGCGCCACGCGGTGCGTGACCGCGCCGCAGCCGATGACCGCGTAGTCGCACGAGGTGCCGTACGAGGCGGAGCCGGACTCACCGCTGAACCAGTAGCGCAGGGCGACCTTGCTCAGGTCCACCGCCGTGGTGCCGGTGTTGACCAGCTGGAGGCCGGGCCTGATCTGGTTGTCGCCGGGCGATGCGTCGTTGTTCCTGTACTGCACCTTGAGCGCACCGGTGCTTCCGCCGCCTCCTGCCGCGGTGGTCGCGCCGACCGCCGCCGAGGCCGCGGAGGTGTTCCCGGCCGCGTCCCTGGCCCGCACGGTGTAGCTGTGCGAGGACGAGGCGGCGAGCCCGGTGTCGGTGAACGAGGCGGATGCGGTGGAGCCCGCCTTCACCCCGTCGCGGTAGACGTCGTACCCGGTGACACCGGTGTCATCCGTCGCCGGAGTCCAGGACAGCGAGACGGAACGGTCGGTCGTGCCGGTCACGGTCACCCCGGCCGGCACCGTCGGTGCCTGGGTGTCCGTGCCGCCGCCACCGGACTCCGCGCTCGCCTCGAAGGCGAACCCGTTCATCCCGAGGCCCTGTCCGCCCTGCCAGATCTCGAACCCGGCCTCGGCGTCGATGAGGTAGTGCGCCGGGTTGATCGACCCGCGGCCCACGCCGTCGTCGATCAGGCCCTTCACATCGAAGTCGGCGAGCTCGGTGGCGCCGCCCTGCAGGACGTACGAGATCACCTTCCAGCCCGAGGCGCCGGGCCCGGTCCACACGTCCCAGTTCCGGCCGTCCAGCTGCACCGTCGCGGTGCGTGATCCGATCGGCTGGACGCCCCCGCGGTGGTTCATCCAGATCATCACCTCTGTGCCGTCCGGCTGGTCGTCGGTGACCGGCGCCGAGTTGAACCAGATGTCCATCGACACGTTGTACGCGCCGGAGCCGACCTGGGTGGTCGACCAGTCGGCCGTCACGCTGCCCAGCTCGTCGACGCGTAGCGGCAGCCCGCTGTCCGTCGTGCACGCCCCCCAGTGACAGCCCTTGTAACTGGAGGGGTACGTCGCCGGGGCACCGTTCGTCGGAAGGCTGAAGGAGGACTTGGTGACGCTCCAGGCGCCCGTGTCCGGGTCGACGCTGACGCACTGCTCGGCCTCGGAGTTCCACTCGTTCTGCTGGTACAGGTACTCCCCGCCCTGCAGTTCGGTGGTGCCCCACTGGGTGCAGTCGGTGACCGGGGCCGCCGATGCGGCGGGGGCTCCGGTGAGCATCGACGCGGCGGCGAGTACGAGGGCCGCGGCCGCCCCCGCCAGCGC
The DNA here is from genome assembly GCF_035917155.1 of Streptomyces sp. NBC_00385. Lineage (NCBI taxonomy): Bacteria > Bacillati > Actinomycetota > Actinomycetes > Kitasatosporales > Streptomycetaceae > Streptomyces > Streptomyces sp. NBC_00385. The sequence continues at coordinate 7,748,005 of NZ_CP107951.1, forward strand.
CGGCAGTCTCGGGCCGGTCACGGCTCCACACCCCAGGCGAGGGTGCCGGCGACGTAGGCCCCGACCTTGGAGGAGTCGGCGTACGCGGTGTTGGTGGCCCGGCTGTAGTCGTTGCTCTCGTTGAAGTTGGACCAGTCGCTCTTGTTGAGCCGCAGCTGGAGCTCACCCGTCGACGCACCCGCGGCCAGCGTGCCGGCACCGCCGGTGAAGCCGACCTCCAGATAGCGGTCGGCACCCGTCTTCGGGCTGGACACGGCGACGACCGAGTGCGTGATGTTGGACGAGCCGAGTGCGGCGTAGTCGCAGTACGTGCCGAAGGTGCTCGGCCCGCCGTCGGAGGTGAACCAGTAGCGCACCTTCACCGTCGACAGGTCGATCGGGGCACTGCCGGTGTTCAGTACCTGCAGCCCCAGCCTGATCTGGTTGTCGCCGGTGGACGAGTCGGTGTTCTTGTACTGGATCTTGACCGCACCGGTGCCGGTCGAGCCGCCCGTCTTCGTGGTGGCGGTGACCGCGGCCGACAGCGTCGAGGTGTTGCCGCCCGCGTCCCGTGCCGCGACCGCGTAGTTGTACTCGGTTCCCGCGGCGAGGTCCGTGTCCGTGAACGTCCGGGTGGTGGCGTTGCCCGCCAGGACCCCGTTGCGGTAGACGTCGTAGCCGGTCACGGCGACGTTGTCGGTGGAGGCGGACCAGGAGAGCGACACGCTGTTGCTCGTCGTCGCCGTCACGGCCAGGCCGGCCGGAGCCGTCGGCGGCTCGGTGTCGCCGCCCGGCTCGCCGCCGCCCTCCACCAGCAGCTCCGCGTAGATCGCGAAGGCCAGTGCGAGCGCGGCCTGCGCCCAGAACCGGTGGTACGTGAAGGTGGGGGCCGCGCCGCCGTCCAGGTAGGCCTGTACCTTCGGCCAGTCCGGGTCGTCCTTGTACCAGCTGCGGATGTCGAGGAAGGTCGAACCCGGCTCGATGGTGTCGCCGTTCGGCATCGTGCCCGACCAGCCGGCCGGGATGTACACCTCGTCGTTGAAGCGGTTGTAGTCCTTCCTGGTCTCCGGCACCGAGATGCCCTTGTCCGTGGCGTTCAGCGCCATGGCGTCCAGCAGCGCCTTGGCCAGCGCCCCGGCGTCCTCGTCGCCCGACTTGGCGGCGTAGTACGTGAGCGTCTTGACGTACGCGGCGCCCACACCGACGTCGTTGGCGTAGTCCACGACCGAGACGTGCAGACCCGCGTTGTCCCCGGGCGACGCCGCGTCCCAGGTGTCGGGCTGGCCCGTCCACTTGAGCGTGGACGGGAAGCGGAAGCTGCCGTCGGCGCCCACCGTCGTCTCGGACGAGGCCCAGGCGACCCACTTGGACAGCACCGCCTCGGCGGACGCGTTGCCCGTCTCGTGGTAGTACGCGGCGAGGCGCTCCATGCCCCAGGCCTGGAAGCCGAACCAGTTGTTGCTCGGCGGGTCGTGGTAGACCGGCTGCCAGTCGTACGCCATGCCGTAGAAGGTGGGCGTGCCGGCCGGCGGCTCGCTGTAGCTGCCCTCCCAGCTGTTGGTGCAGCCGCCCGCGAACGCGCCCTCGCTCGACTGCAGCCAGGTCAGGAACTCCAGCTGCCGGGTCAGGCTCTTGGACCAGTCGGACCTGGCCGTCGCGGACTTGGGGGTCAGTGACGGTACGTTGGACAGGGCCCAGGCCGCGAGCGGGTTCTGGTAGCCCTGGTGGGAGGCGCCGTCACCGATGCGCCAGGCCCAGCCGCCGCCGCTGCCGGCCGCCGCGCCGCCCCAGGCGTAGTACCAGGACAGCAGGTAGTGCTGGGAGTCCCGGCCCGTGGCGGCGGGGCACGAGGTGGGGTCGGTGCAGTCGCCGACCCGCTTGAAGTACTTGTCGAACATGGCGTAGCGGAGGTAGTCGCCCATCTTGGCGGCCTTCGCGACCGAGGCCGAGACCTCGCTCGCCTTGCCCTGGGCCGAGGCCCATTGGAACGCCCAGTAGGCAGCCTGCACCGCGCGGGCGTCGGCGTCCGGCGCGTTGGTGTACTTCCACTGCTTGGCGTAACTGGCGTCGTCGACGAACAGGTCCAGATACCCATTGGGGCCACCGTAGTTGAAGAGGTCGGTGGTGGGCTGCGGGACGGTCTCCCACACCGACTCCTGCGCGCCGCGCTGGTAGGTGTTGATGTAGGAGGCCCCGGCACCCGGCCCGGACTCGCCGCCGGTGCCGGGCTTGTTGCCGTAGCCGTACACGTTGTCCAGGTCCATCAGCCAGTGCATGCCGTAGACGTCCATCGTCCCGTAGGACGAGGCGAGTTCGGTGGCGAGCGGGTCCGTGCCGACCTTGACCGCGGGGTCCAGCGCGGAGGGGTAGCCGCTGGGCAGCGGGTGCTCCGGGGCGTAGGTCGCGGGGGCCGACGGGTTGTAGGAGTCGGCGGTGGACTGGTCGGCGTGCTGGGGAATGATGGTCTTCTCGGCCACCGCCCAGGCCGCGTTGAAGGGGGCCCAGTCGCCGGTCACCCGTCCGTAGGCGGCCTCCAGCCACATCCAGAAACTGACGGCCTCCGACGTGGTCTGGTGACCGTGGTCGGGTGCCTCGACCATCAGGGTCTCGACCGAGTGGTACGGCAGGCCGTCCGGGCTGAAGTAGCCGTTGGCGGACGCCTTGATCTTGCCGTACTGGGTGAGGAAGGCCTGGGTGTACGGGTCGTCGGCCGCGGCCGCACGGGCGCCGGTGCCGGCGGCGGACGCGGGCTTGGCGACGGCGGTGCCCTGTACCAGACCCACGGCGAGCAGGCTGCCGCCCAGGGCGCTGCTGAATGTTCTACGTGATATCGACACAAATCCTCCATTGGCGGGTGTCGTTGGGGAGAGGGGACGAAAAAGGGGGGACGGGGGTGGGAGCGGGGAGACGCGCGGGGAAGGCGCGGGGTGATGCGGGGGGGAGCGGAAGGCGGTGGGAGGAGGCGGCCGGCGCGGCCGACGGTCAGGGCTCGATGCCCCAGACCAGCTCGCCGCCGACGTACACGGCGATCCTGTCGGCGTCCGCGTACGAGGCGCCGGATCCGTGGCTGTAGTCGTCCGACTCGTCGAAGTTCGACCAGTCCGTCTTGCTCAGGCGCAGCTGGATCTCTCCGGTGGTGGCGCCCGGCGCCAGACTGCCGCCGGTGAAGCCGACTTCGAGGTAGTGGTCGGCGCCTGCCTTCGGGGTGCTCGCGGCTGCGACGCGGTGGGTCACGGTGGAGCAGCCGATCGGGGACCAGTCGCACCAAGTGCCGTACGTGGAAGCTCCGTTGTCGGAAGTGAACCAGTAACGGACCGTCACGTCCGAGAGGTCGGCCGCGGTGTCGCCGGTGTTCACGAGTTGGAGGCCCGGCTTGATCTGGTTGTCGCCCGCGGAGGAGTCGCTGCTGCGGTACTGGGCCTTGAGTGCGCCGGGTCCGCCGCCCTCACCGCCGTCGTCGCCGCCCAGGGCGGTGCGCACGGCGGAGTAGGCGGGCTTCGGCAGCAGGTTCTCGTCGTACAGGTTGGCCGCGCCCTGGCCCGGGAACGTGCTCGGGACCCAGGAGTACTTGTCCGTGTAGTCCCAGACGGTGATGCCGACGCAGCGTTCGACCGCCAGGCAGGCTTCGGTCACCTGACGGTAGTACGAGGACTGCGTGGCCGTCTTGGCGCTGTCGGCGGGCAGCTGCATGCGCACGTCGAGTTCGGTGACGGCCACGTCGAGGCCGAGGTCGGCGAACCGCTGCATGTTCGCCTGCATCTGGTAGGGGAAGCCGTACTGTACGGCCAGATGCGCCTGCATGCCGACCCCGTCGAGCGGCACACCCTCGGCGAGCAGCTCGCTCACCAGGGCGTACATGGCGTCGCTCTTCGCGCCGAGCCCCTCGATGTTGTAGTCGTTGACGTACAGCTTGGCGTCCGGGTCGGCGGCGTGGGCGGCGCGCAGAGCGGTGGCGATGTAGTCGCTGCCCAGGGCGGTGTAGAAGGGACTCGTGCGGAAGGTCCCGTCTTCGTTGAACGGCTCGTTCACCACGTCCCACGCGGAGACCGCGCCGCGGTAGTGCGTCGCCTCCTCGGTGACGTGGTTCGTCATGGCGGCCTCGACCTGGGCCGGGGGCAGTGCGCCGACCCAGCCGGGCAGCTGGCTGTGCCAGACGAGGGTGTGGCCGCGCACGGTCTGGCCGTGCTGCTGGGCGAAGTCGGTGATCACATCGCCCTTGGCGAAGTTGAACTGGCCCTGTGCCGGCTCGGTGGTGTCCCACTTCATGGAGTTGCCGGGAGTGATCTGACCGAACTCGGAGCCCAGGACGGCCGCGTAGGCGGCATCGGGCAGCTCCGGGTTGTCGGTGGCGGAACCGAAGTACTTGCCCTGGGCGGTGGCGAGTTCGTGCAAGGTGCCCTGCTCGGCCGCGGTCGCCGGTCCGCCCGTCAGGGTGGTGACGAGGGCCAGGGCTCCGACCAGGAGGGTCGGGAGCCCTCCGGTGCGGCTGTGTCTACAGCGCTTCACCAAGCTCATGACAAAGGCCTTCCTCGGCCGGGCGGCATGGAGTGTTACGGGGGGCGCGGCTGCGCCCCGTAACACCCCTTTCGCCACCCGGTGTTGGGGGAGAAGGGAGGGGAGTGGAGTGTGCAAGTCTTGATTGTGGGAGCGCTCCCAAGGTGGCGTGGTGATAGGCACCTGTCAAGACTTAAATCACAACTGCCTTACGAGCGCGTTAACTCGGCCACTCCTCGAACGGATGCCGGGGGAGGTGGGGTTGACCGCCTCGCGAGGTGCCTGCGATGCCCCTCGGCCGGGGTGTTTCCGACGGCGCGTGAACGCCCCGTTCCGGGCGTGGCTCATGTCGCGGGCGAGCCGGACGCGGCCCGTTCGCGATTGCGCGCGAGCGGCGGGTCGGGGTCCGTGGGTGCTGCTGACCGGTGCGCACGGTGGGTGACGGGCGGAGGGCTCGGGCTCCAGGGGTGAGAGCGCGCGCCAGGCGCTGCCGCGGTCGGCTGCCCCTCGGGTGTGGACGGCAAAGCCGCTGGACAGCTGTATGAACGCCGACGGTGGCGGCTCGCCGCAGGAGTCCCCGCGAGGGATGCCGGCGCCCATGTGGATAGTTCAATCATGTACGGCATGGTGCGGAGAGTGACAACCGCGCCGAGCCGCGGAGGGTGTGGGGGCGGGCAGTACGCCGTCCTCGCGCGTACGCGATGGTGTACGCCGGGCGGCGTCCCGGCCCCGGGAGCCGGCCCGGCAGGGCGTGAGGAAAGGGCCCTCAGGGCGTCGCGGGGGAGTCGTCCGTCGCCTGGCGGAGGGTGCGGATGTACGGATTCGAGCCCAGCCGGGCAGGGGCCCCGAAGGTGGCTGTTTGCCCTGGATTCACGTCCGCTGTGCCGAGCGCCTTGTCTTCGGCCGCCGTCACTGTGCGGATTGCCGCATCCTGTCGGTCACGGTGCCCTGCGTACCCGTTCGCGCGCAGCGGGGGAGCGCCCGCCCTGGGCAGGCGCCCTGGCAAGGCCATGGGCCCGCACCGTCCGGGTGTACCGGAGGGCCGGGCCCCGCCTTTGTCCGGCTCAGGTCTCGCGGGTGGCGACCATTCCCATCGTGATCAGCCCCAGCACCACCCAGCCGAACCAGAGCCAGCCATTGCTCCCCAGCGCCACCGTGTACGCGGTGACTGCCACCAGGGCACCTACGGTGAGCACTCCCATTGCCTTCGTGGATCCGGACATGCGCGCACCCTCCTCGAGGCTGTGGATGCCATCGTCACCCCGAAGTGCCCTCCACCGCTACTGTCCGCGCGCCTGCAAGGAGGCGAGATAGGCGTTGTACGCCTGGAGCTCCTGGTCGCCGTCCCGGTCAGCGGCACGGTCCGAACGCTTCGCCGTCCGCTGTTCCGAGCGGTACCACTGGAACACCAGGGCCACCAGGACCAGCACCGAGGGGATCTCGCTGAACGCCCACGCGATGCCGCCCGCCGCGTTCTGGTCGGACAGGGCGTCGATGCCGAGCGAGGCCGGGGGGTTCTCGTAGACCTTCACCATCGGCTCGCTCGCCATCATCAGCGCGATGCCGAAGAAGGCGTGGAACGGCATCCCGGCGAACAGCTCCAGCATCCTCATCAGATAGCCCGGGCGGTGCGGCCCCGGGTCGATGCCCATGATCGGCCAGAAGAAGACCAGACCGACCGCCAGGAAGTGCACCATCATCGCGAGGTGCCCGGCCGTCGAGCCCATCAGGAAGTCGAAGAGCGGTGTGAAGTACAGGGCGTACAGGCTGGCGATGAAGAGCGGGATGGTGAACGCGGGATGCGTGATGATCTTCATGTAGCGGCTGTGCAGCAGCATCAGAAGCAGCTCGCGGGGTCCCGTCCTGTCACGTCCTGCCACCGGCAGGGCACGCAGTGCGAGGGTCACGGGCGCGCCGAGCAGCAGCAGGATCGGCGACAGCATGCTGATCACCATGTGCTGCACCATGTGCACGCTGAACATGACCATGCCGTAGTCGTTGAGCCGGGTGCACATCACCAGCGCGATGGTCAGCACCCCGACGACGAAGAAGACGGTCCGGCTGACCGGCCAGCCGTCCCCGCGTCTGCGCAACCGCAGCACCGCGTACGCGTAAAGGACCACTGCGAGGACGCAGCCGATCAGGAAGAACGGGTCCGCGGAGAACTGGAGCCCGCGTCCCAGCGTGAACGGCGGCAGATCCATGTTCATGCCGTGCCCGCTGTGATCCATCTGTTCACTCCCGATGGGAACGTCGGGACGTCCCTGTTTCGTGCCGGTTGTCCCGACCAGAGTAGAACCGCCCCCGGCCGCAACTGCGGCCGGGGGCGGTTCTCAGACGGTGGTGTGTCTCAGAGCACGCACTCGGCCTCGGAGTAGCGCTCGGCGGGGACCGTCTTCAGGGTCTCCACGGCGTCCGCGAGGGGCACCATCGTGATGTCCGTGCCGCGCAGGGCCGTCATCATGCCGAACTCGCCGCGGTGCGCCGCCTCCACCGCGTGCCAGCCGAAGCGGGTCGCGAGGACGCGGTCGTACGCGGTCGGTGTGCCGCCGCGCTGTACGTGGCCGAGGATCACCGGGCGCGCCTCCTTGCCCAGGCGCTGCTCCAGCTCGATGGAGAGCTGCGTCGCCACACCGGCGAAGCGCTCGTGACCGTAGACGTCCTTGACGCCCGATTCGAACTCCATGGAGCCCTCACGCGGCTTCGCGCCCTCGGCGACCACGACGATCGCGAACTTCTTGCCGGCCGAGAAGCGCCGGCCGACCAGCTCGGTGAGTTCGTCGATGTCGAAGGGCCGCTCGGGAACGACGATGGCGTGCGCACCGGCCGCCATGCCGGAGTGGAGGGCGATCCAGCCGGTGTGGCGTCCCATGACCTCGACGATCATGACGCGCTGGTGGGACTCCGCGGTGGTCTTCAGCCGGTCGAGGGCCTCGGTCGCCACGCCGACAGCGGTGTCGAAACCGAAGGTCACGTCGGTGGACGCGATGTCGTTGTCGATCGTCTTCGGTACGCCGACGATCGGCAGCCCCGCCTCGGACAGCAGGTTGGCCGCCTTCAGCGTGCCCTCGCCGCCGATCGGGATGATCGCGTCGAGGCCGAGGTCCGCGACATGGCCCCTGGCCGTCTCGACACCGCCGCGCAGATGCGCGGGCTGGACCCGGGAGGAGCCGAGGATCGTGCCGCCGCGGGCGAGGATGCCGCCGACCGCGTCGAGGTCGAGCTTGCGGTAGTCGCACTCGAGGAGGCCCCGCCACCCGTCGTGGAAGCCGATGACCTCGTCGCCGTGGTCGACCACAGCGCGGTGGACGACGGAACGGATGACGGCATTGAGGCCGGGGCAGTCGCCGCCGGAGGTGAGCACACCAATTCGCATTGCCCGGGAAACCTTTGCAACGTGGGCCGACGACCGGACCACGTCGTCCGGTTGGATCCCCGCCACCCTACCGGCGCAGGGTGGCGGGACCGAACCGGGCGTCCGCCTGCTGGACTCCGCTCAGCTGAGCGAAATAACCCTCATCAGGCGGGCTGTGTCGCCGCGGCGATCCGCTCGGCGCGCAGCGCCTCGTACCAGCGGTCGTCGGTGGGCGGCAGCGCGTTCACATCGAGGGCCAGCTTCAGCAGCAGATCCGCGATCAGCGGGTTGCGCGCCATCACGGGCCCGTGCATGTACGTGCCGAAGACGGTGTCGTTGTACGCGCCCTCGGTCCCGTCGCCCGTGCCGTTGCCCCGGCCGAACCGCACCTGGGCGAACGGGCGTGCCGTCGGCCCGAGATGGGTGACGCCCTGGTGGTTCTCGAAGCCGGTCAGCGGCGGCAGCCCGAGGCGCGGGTCGATGTCCCCGAGTACGTCGCCGACGCACCGGGCTCCCTCGCCGCGGGTGGAGACCACGTCGAGCAGCCCGAGACCCTGCTCGCGCTCACCGAGGTCGTTGACGAACTCGTGGCCGAGGATCTGGTAGCCCGCGCAGACCGAGAAGATGATCGCGCCGTTGGACGCGGCCCGGCTGAGGCCGCCGTCGCGGCGCAGCCGCTCCGCAGCGAGCCGCTGCGGCCGGTCCTCACCGCCGCCGATCAGATAGATGTCCCCGGACGTGGGGACCGGCTGGTCGCTGCGCACGTCGACGCGCGACACGTCGAGGCCGCGCTGACGGGCCCGGCGCTCCACGACGAGGGCGTTGCCCTGGTCGCCGTAGGTGCTCAGCAGGTCCGGGTAGACCCACACCAGCCGCAGGCTGTTGTTGCTCATGCTTCGTCCTCTCCTGAGGGGCCCGGGGCCGGGGTCAGTTGCCGACACGACGGCGCAGATCCTGGAAGGCGGTGTAGTTGGCGATGACCTCGATGCGTCCGGGCGGTGCCTGCTGGACGGCCTCGTCGAGGTTCTCGCAGACCCGGAAGTCGAGACCGGCCACTTCGAGGCGGACCGCGAGGTCCAGCTTCCGGTCGCCGAGCACGAAGATCGGGTGGCCCGCGAGCTGGGTGTAGTCCACGTCCCACAGCCACGAGGTGTCCGTACCGTCCGCGCCGCGGGCGTTCACGGAAAGGATCACCGGGGTGGGCGGCGGGTCGATCAGGGAGAACGTCTCCAGCCAGCCCGCCGGGTTCTTCGCCAGCAGGAGCCGGAGTTCGCGGCCGAGGAAGGTGACCACGTCGTAGCGGCCCGCGACGGCCTGCACCTGGTACATCCGCTCCAGGGCGACCTGCGGCGGCACCCCGAACACGGCGGCCACGGCGGCCGAGCTGGTGGCGTTGGCCTTGTTGGCGCGGCCGGGCAGCTGGAGGTGGATCGGCCACGCCGACCCGTGCGGGTCGAGCACGTAGTCACCGTGCAGGACCCAGCTGGGCGGCGGGCGGCGGAAGCCGCACTCGCCGCAGAACCAGTCGTCGCCGGGGCGCTGCATGACGCCGCCGCAGGACGGGCAGGACCAGGCGTCGTCCTTCCAGGCCTGGCCGGCCGCGACCCACACCACGTTGGGAGAGGAGGAGGCCGCCCAGACGATCAGCGGGTCGTCGGCGTTGGCCACGATCACGGCCTTCGAGCCGGACAGCCCCTCCCGCCACTTCTCGGCCAGCATCCGGGTCTCGGCGGCCCGGTCCAGCTGGTCGCGCGAGAGGTTGAGCAGCGCGATCACCTTGGGCGTCGTGTCGCGGGCGACGCCGGCGAGGTACTTCTCGTCGACCTCGATCACGCCGTACTGCGCGTCCGAGCCACCGGCCAGGGCCGAGGTGATGCCGGCGGGCATGTTGGCGCCCAGCGCGTTCGACACGACCGGGCCCGCGGCCCGCAGTGCCTCGGCGATCAGCCGGGTCGTGGTCGTCTTGCCGTTCGTCGCCGACACGAGGATCACGTCCAGGTGCTGCGCCAGCCGCCCCAGCAGGTCGGGGTCGAGCTTGAGCGCCACCCGGCCGCCGATCACCGATCCGCTGCCTCGCCCGGCCGCTCGCGACACCGCCGCAGCGGCCTTGCCCGCCGTCACGGCCAGCTTGGCCCGCGGCGACAACGGCTCCGTGTTGCCTGCCATCGTCCTAGATCCTCCTTGCATCGGTCCGCGCCCAGCCTATCGATGTCCGGCGTGGCGGAGGCACGGCGGCACCGTCCGGACCGTGGAGTTCCCGTGGAACGAGACACGCGCGAACTAACACCACTTCATTTGTCTTGCAAACATACAGCTCAGGGCGGTTGTGCGGGATCAGGAGCAATGTCACCTCGTCATTTCACGCCGGGGACCCCCGAGGCCGGAGTCCGGGGGATCATCGGTACGCCGCCCCGTGGCGTCCGCCCGTCAGGTTTCCGCCACGTCGGAGATACGACGCGGGCCAAGGCTGTGCAAGGGGCCTCCGCGCCGGTTGGGCCGATCCTGCACGCTGATCCGGAACATCCCGATGCTGTCGGGCGGCGACGCGGGCCACCCCGGGTTCGGTGGAACGGCCCGGGCCTCGCTCCACCGGGGCGGCACCCGGCCGGCGCAGGTCGACTCCCGCGCCGGCCGGGCACACACCCCGGCCACGGGCCCGTACGAGCTGGTGGCCGCGGGGCAGCACGGTACGACGGCGTGGAGCCCCTCCACGACGACCAGCACCGGCGCGGTGCCGGTCCGCTGTTCCGGCGGGCGGACCGCGTCGGCCCGCTCCTCGCAGCCGGGCGGAGGCAGCGCTGTCAGCGCCCGGTACACCGCGTCCTCGTCCGCCGTGAGTCCGAGATCCTGAAGGCCGGCCGCGGCCGGCAGCGGGCGTTCCCGCGGAACGTACGATGGCCGTCATGCGAAACCGCCCCATCCCCGGCAGTTCCGGCCTCGTCCGGACCATGAGCCTGCTCGGCGACCCGGTGCTCCACGCCCCCTGCGAGCCGGTCACGGACTTCGGTCCGTCGCTCGCCCGGCTGATCGAGGACATGTTCGCCACGATGTACGAGGCGCAGGGCGTCGGTCTCGCAGCCAACCAGGTCGGCGTGCCGCTCCGGGTGTTCGTCTTCGACTGCCCCGACGACGAGGACGTCCGTCATCTCGGACACGTGGTCAACCCCACGCTCGTCGTGGCCGACGGCATCACCGTGCGCGGCCCCGAGGGCTGCCTGTCGCTCCCGGGCATCGAGGCCGGCACGCCACGCTTCGACCAGGCCGTGGTCGAGGGTGTGACGGCCGACGGGGAGCCGGTGCGGATCAGCGGGACGGGCTTCTTCGCCCGTTGCCTCCAGCACGAGTGCGACCATCTCGAAGGAGCCGTCTACACGGACCGGCTGACCGGGCTGCGCAAGGCACGCGCGCTGCGGGCGTCCCGCCGGGCGCCCTGGGGACGCACCGGCTGAGGGCTGCCGGCGTCAGAACCCGGGACCACCGGGGCGGTCGCCCGCCGCGGCCAGCCTGCCCCAGAGCAGATCGGCGAGACTCCGCACCAACTGCTCGCGCGAGCAGGGGCGTTCACCCAGCCACCAGTCGCCCGCCGCGTGCATCATGCCGACGATGCCGTGGCCCCATATCCGGGCCATCTCCTGGCTGTCGGGGCCGAGGTCCACCCGCTCCGCGATGACGGTGGCGAGCTCCTCGCCGAGCCGGCGCAGCAGCGGGGCGGAGTGCCTTCCCACGTCGAAGCCCTGCTCGGGCGAGTGCGCCGCGTCGTCGGACGGGTGCATCAGGAAGCGGTAGACCTGCGGGCGGGCCTCGATCGCCGCGAGGTAGGTGTCGAGCGTCGCCTCGACGCGGGCGCGGCGGTCGGCGGGGGCGTCGAGCGCGGCCCGCAGGGCGCTCAGCAGCGCGTCGGTGTGCCGCTTGGCGAGGGCACGGTAGAGGCCGCCCTTGTCGCCGAAGTGCCGGTAGAGGATGGGCTTGGTGATGCCGGCCTCTGCCGCGATGGCGTTCATCGAGGCCCCGGGGCCGTCCCTGAGCACCACGCGGTCGGCGGCCTCGAGCAGCTCACGGCGGCGGCGTTCGGCCGCGGACCGCTGGCGCTCGGCCTGTCGTGTGGTCTCCATGTCGTTTCTCCCACCCCTGACCGTGCATGTCCGTCCTGCCTGCGCAACGTAACACCCTGCCCAGCGGTGTGTGGATCGCCGCCCGGGCGGTTGACAGAGGCTACTTGTCGGTAACAGACTGTTGTTACCGCAAGTAACGAACGGTTTTGACGGCAGTACGTGGAGGGGAACATGGCCGAGTTCACGCTCGATCTCAACGACGACCAGAAGCAGGTCCGTGACTGGCTTCACGGCTTCGCCGCGGACGTGATCCGTCCGGCCGCTTCGGAGTGGGACGAACGTGAGGAAACGCCCTGGCCCGTCATCCAGGAGGCCGCCAAGGTCGGAATCTACTCCCTCGACTTCTACGCGCAGCAGTTCTTCGACCCGACGGGCCTCGGCATCCCGATGGCGATGGAAGAGCTGTTCTGGGGCGACGCGGGCATCGGTCTGTCGATCGTCGGTACGGGCCTGGCGGCCGTCGGCGTCCTCGCCAACGGGACCGAGGAGCAGATCGGCACCTGGATCCCGCAGATGTACGGCGACGCGAACGATGTGAAGGTCGCCGCCTTCTGCTCCTCCGAGCCCGACGCCGGCTCCGACGTCGGCTCGATGCGTACGCGCGCCGTGTACGACCAGGCCAAGGACGAATGGGTGCTCAACGGCACCAAGACCTGGGCGACCAACGGCGGCATCGCCAACGTCCACGTCGTGGTCGCGGTCGTGGACGCCGAGCTCGGCTCCAAGGGCCACGCCTCCTTCATCGTGCCGCCGGACACCGCGGGCCTCTCGCAGGGCCAGAAGTTCAAGAAGCACGGCATCCGCGCCTCGCACACCGCCGAGGTCGTCCTGGAGGACGTGCGCGTCCCGGGCCACTGCCTGCTCGGCGGCAAGGAGAAGCTGGACCAGCGCCTCGCCCGGGCCCGCGAGCGTGCGGCCTCCGGCGGCGGCGAGCGCGTGAAGAACGCCGCGATGGCCACGTTCGAGGCGTCCCGCCCGGCCGTCGGCGCGATGGCCGTCGGCACCGCCCGTGCCGCGTACGAGGTCGCGCTGGACTACGCGAAGACCCGGACCCAGTTCGGCCGCCCGATCATCGACAACCAGGGCATCGCCTTCCAGCTCGCCGACATGCGTACGCAGATCGACGCGGCGCGCCTGCTGGTCTGGCGCGCCTCGTGGATGGCGACCACCGGCAAGCCGTTCGAGTCGGCCGAGGGGTCCATGTCCAAGCTGTACGCGAGCGAGACCGCCAAGAAGGTCACCGCTCAGGCGGTCCAGATCCTCGGCGGCAACGGGTTCACCCGTGAGTACCCGGTGGAGCGCATGCACCGCGACGCCGCGATCTACACGATCTTCGAGGGAACGAGCGAGATCCAGCGCCTGGTGATCGCCCGCACGCTGTCCGGTATGCCCATCCGCTGATGCTCCGCCCGGGCCCCCGGTGAACCGGCCCCCGTCCCTGTCCGCGCGACAGGAACGGGGGCCGAGTCGTGCCGGGCCGGCGCTCAGGCGGGGAGCTGGGCCTCGATGGCCGCGACGACCTCGGGGGCCTCGGGCTCCGTGCGGGGGCGGATCCGGGCGACCGGCTCGCCCGCGGGGGAGATGAGGAACTTCTCGAAGTTCCACTGGATGTCACCGGCCTCGCCGTCCGCGTCCGCGAGCTGGGTGAGTTCCGCGTAGAGCGGGTGCCGGCCGGCGCCGTTGACGTCGGTCTTCGCCAGCAGCGGGAAGCTCACGCCGTACGTCGTCGAGCAGAACGTCCGGATCTCCTCCGAACTCCCGGGCTCCTGGCCGCCGAACTGGTTGCACGGCACGCCGAGCACGGTGAAGCCCCGGTCCCCGTACTCCTTCTGGAGCCGTTCCAGGCCGGCGTACTGCGGGGTCAGCCCGCACTTGGAGGCGACGTTCACCAGCAGGACCGCCTGGCCGCTGTAGGCGCCCAGCGTGGTCGGCTCGCCGGTCAGGGTGTGGAGCGGGATGTCGTGCAGCGTCATGGATGTCTCCTCGTCGGTGTCTTCTTCGGCAATTGTCACTCCCAGAGGTTCATCGGCACGAACCCGACCGCCCGGCCGTCCGGATCCAGCAGCCGGCCCATCAGCTTCACCGCGCGCAGCGCTACCGCGCGGTCGGCGATCCGCAGATGCGGGAGGGCCGCGGCGAGCCGTACCTCCAGGGCCTGCGCGTCCACCAGCGACGAGACCCAGACGGTCGCGATGAGATTCTGCGGACCGGCCAGTCCCAGGCATTGCCTGATCTCCGGAAGCTTGGCCAACTCCCTTGCCGTGGAGTCGAGATGCTCGGCGGCCACGGTGCCGAAGAAGGTCACCGCGACCGGTGAGCCGGACAGGGAACGCGCCAGGTCGCAGCGGATGACCAGACGGCCCGCCTCCAGCAGCCGGTTCAGCCGGCGGCTCGCCGTGTTCACCGAGATGCCGAGCGCTTCGGCGAGCTCGCTGAGGGACATGCGCCCGTTCTCGCCCATCGCCGTGACGAGTTCGGCGTACTCGGGAAGGTGCTGACCGTCGCCCAGCGCCGACCTGCGGGACGCGGCCAGCACCTCCTGCTGGGAGCGGCTCAGGCTCGTCAGCCGCCACACACTGCCTTCCGTGTAACTGCGGGTGACCAGATGCGCCCGGGTCGCCGTGATGCCCGCGATCGTGCCGAGCCGGTCCACGATGTAGCCCGAGAGCGCGCCGAAGCTGGTGGCCATCGCGGTGATCAGCAGGTCGCGCCCGCCCGCCGCGTGCTCCACGGTCACCGCGTGCGGGTCCGCCGACAGGATCTCCGCGACCGCCCCGGCCTGCCCCGGCGCGCAGTCGATCTCGATCAGCGCCCCGGCACCCGAGCCGCCGTACGGGTACGCCGTCACCCAGGCGTGGCCCGCCGCCCGCAGCCTCTCCCAGCGCCGCGCCACGGTCGCGGCGTCGATGTCCAACGCCTTCGCCAGCTCGGTCCAGGTCGCCCTCGGATTGATCTGCAGGGCGTTGACCAGGGCCAGATCCAGCTCGCTCAGTGAGGGCAGAGTTTCAGTCATCGAGAGTCCGAACCGGGGGATGGGATGGGAAGGAACTGCATTTGATCATCACCCATGACAGATATCAGCAATCCAGGGGCGTTTCTTGAGCGGAGATTAGCATCGCCGTACTCCATCAGATCCAGCCACTTACCGATTCCGGAGGCGCCGCGTGCAGCAGCCTTTCGCCACCCTCGCCGACGCCGCGTCAGCCCTGCGGTCGGGCGCCGTCGGCAGCGCGGAACTCGTCACCGCCGCCCTCGCCGACGCCGAGGTGCTCGATCCGCTGCTCGGTGTGTACGTGACCCGCTTCCCGGAGCAGGCGCTGGCCGCGGCCCGTGCGGCCGACTCCCTGCCCGCCGCCGAACGCGGTCCACTGCACGGGCTGCCCCTCGCGGTGAAGGACAACCTCGCCACCGTCGAGGGACCGTCCACCGTGCAGAGCCCGGCCCATGACCCGCGCTGGTGGCGTGGCCTCGACGCGCCGGCCGTCGCCCGGCTGCGCGGCGCCGGGGCCGTCGTCCTCGGCAAGACCACCATGACCGAGTACGCCATGGGCCGCCCCGATCCCTCCCACTCCTTCCCGGTGCCCCGCAACCCCTGGGACCCCGAGCGCTGGACCGGCGGATCGAGTACGGGCAACGGCGCCGGCATCGCCTCCGGACTTTTCCTCGGGGCCCTCGGCAGCGACACCTCCGGCAGCGTCCGGCTGCCCGCCGCCCTCTGTGGCACCACCGGCCTCAAGACCACCTTCGGGCTGTTGCCGGTCGACGGCTGCGTCCCGCTCAGCCCCTCGCAGGACGTCCTCGGCCCCATGGCCGTCAGCGCACGCGACTGCGGACTCCTCCTCGACGCGCTGACCGGCTTGCCGCGGCCCGCCCCCGCGGCGGGCGCCGGGGTGCGCGGACTGCGTATCGGCATCCCGTACGGGCTGCTCGACACGCCAGGCATCACGGCGGCGTGCCGTGACGCGTTCCAGGAGGCCGTGCGGACGCTGCGTGAACTCGGGGCAGAGACAACGGAGTTCCAGCTCCCAGAGTTCGGCGGCCTGCTCGCGGTCAACGCCGTGACCATGCTCGCCGAAGCGTTCGCCGTGCACGGTGAGCGGCTCGCCGCCGACTGGGACGGGCACGGCCGGAGCTTCCGCCGGCTGGCCGCCGCGGGCGGGCTTCTCCCCGCCCACCTCTACCTCCGCGCCCAGTACACCCGCGAACGGCTCACCGCGGCGCTGTTGGAGCGCATGGACGGACCCGGCGGCGTCGACCTGATAGCCACCCCGACCTGGCCGGCCCCCGCGCGACCGTACGCGCAGGAGGCCGCACCCGGCGAGGAACTCAACCTCACCGCCGTCTGGAACCCCACCGGATTCCCGGCCCTCGCGCTGCCCATGGGCACCGGCCCGGCCGGACTGCCCCTCTCCCTCCAACTGGCCGGCCGCCCCCGCAGCGAGCACACCCTGATCGCCGCGGGCGAGGCCTACCAGTCGGCCACCACCTGGCATCTGCGCCGGGCCACGCCCGACCCCCGGCGACGGCCCGCCCCGCTCCAGGACCCGGAAACCGGAACGGGCCCCGCGTCGCCCGCACCGTCCGCCGCCACCCCGGGCGACGGCTCCACCGACGCCGGAGCGCTGCTCGCCGCCCTCGGCATCACCCCGGACCCGGCCGATCTGGCCGTCGTACGGGCCGTGGCCGGGTCACTCCTCACCGCCGTCCGGCAGCCCACCGCCTGACGCCGGCCCGCCCCGGGCGCACCGATCCCAGGTGCGCCGCCCCGAAGTCCCCCTGTCCCGCCACCATCTGCCGCGCCCCTGCGCGCGGCCGTGCCCAAGTGGAGAACCCATGTCGCGTATCCAGCCCACCACGGGCACCGGCGCGCCCGGCCTCGGCGCCACCCGCGTCGCCGCGGTCGTCGGATTCCTGGTCTTCGTCGAACTGACCAGCGGCATCATCCAGGGGATGATGCCGACCCTGCTGCCCGAACTCGGCTCCGTTCTCGGCGTCGGTGCGGGAGACCTCAACTGGGTCAACGCGGCACAGCTGCTCGCCGCCGCCGTCTCCGTACCGCTGTTCGGCAGGCTCGGCGACATGTACGGCCACCGACGGCTCCTGCGCATCGCCGTCCTCTGCCTCGCCGTCGGTTCCGTCCTCGTCGCCTGGGCACCCTCCTTCGAGGTGCTGCTGGTCGGCCGGGTGCTGCAGGGACCGCTCGCCGCGCTCCTGCCCCTGGAGATCGGTCTGGTCCGCGACCGGCTCGACGCCTCCGGCGCCCGCAGTGCCATCGCGATGCTCGTCGGCGCGCTGACCTTCGGCGCCAGCGCCGGCATGGTCGTCGCCGGACTGCTCCGGGAGGCCATCTCCTCCGTGCACGGCGTCCTGTGGATCCCGGCCGCTGCCACCGTCCTGTGCGCCGGAGTCGTCTTCTTCCTGGTGCCCGAATCCAAGACCCGGGCCCAGGGCCGGGTCGACTGGGCCGGGGCCGGACTCCTCAGTATCGGACTCGCCACACTGCTGCTCGGCATCTCCCAGGGACCCAAGTGGGGCTGGACCGACGCGGCCACCCTCGGCCTGTTCGCCGTCGCCGCGATCACCCTCACCGTCTGGGTCCTGGTCGAACTCCGCGTCGCCGAGCCGATCGTCGACATCCGCCTCACCGTGCAGCGCACCCTGCTCCCCGTCTACGCGGCGAGCTTCCTGCTCGGCACCGCCCTCTTCGGGGCCCAGACCGCGCTGGTGCTCTTCGTGTCCTCACCCGCCGACAAGGTCGGCTACGGCTTCGGCTACGACGCCCTCGGCATCGCCTGGCTGATGCTGCCGTCCGGCGTCATGGCGTTCATCGCCTCGCTCTGCGCCTCCCGCCTGTTCAAGCTCATCGGCGGACGCGGCACCCTCGGGCTCAGCGGCGGCCTCATGGCGATCGGCTATCTGTTCCTGATCGCGGCCCACGACGAGCCCTGGCAGTTCGTCGTCGTCAACATCATCGTCGGCACGGGCGTCGGACTCGCCCTCAGCGCGATGCCCGTCCTGATCGTCGACTCCAGCCCGCACGAACGCACCGCCATCGCCACCGGTATCTACAACACCGCCAAGACCGTGGGCGGTTCCGTCGCGGGGGCCGTCTTCGCGGCCATCCTCACCGCCCTCACCTTCCAGGGCACCGAGGTCCCGACGATCGACGCCTACACCACCGTGTGGTGGTGCTGCGCCACGGTCTCGGTTCTCGTCGCCGCCGCTGCGGCGGTCGTGGCCCGCCCCGCGAAGTCCGCCAACTGAACCTCCGCCCCGCCCCCGCACCCTCTCCAGGGAAGGAACAGCGCCATGCCCGCCCCCACCACATCCGTACTCCTGCACAACGGCCTGCTCATCGACGGCACCGGGGGTGACCCAGTCCGCGACGGAGCGGTCCTCATCGAGGACGGGCGCGTCCGCTGGGCGGGCCGGACCGGGGACAGTCCCACGACGACGGCCGCCACCCGGCGGATCGACGTACGCGGCAACACGATCCTTCCGGGCTTCATCGACTGCCACGTCCACATGGCCGCGCCCGGAACGGCGATGAGTCACGCCGAGATCGCGACCCTGCCGCACAGCCTGCTCACGTTCCTGGCCGGACCCCGGATGAGGCAGACCCTCGAAGCCGGCGTCACCACGGCCCGGGACCTGGGCGGCGCGGATGCCGGACACCGGCGAGCCGTCGAATCGGGTCTGCTCGTCGGCCCCCGCCTCCAGGTCGCCGTCTCCATGCTCAGCCCGACCGGCGGGCACGGCGACTTCCGGCCCGGCAACGACCACCGCCCCAACGAGAACGCCATGGGCCGGCTGGCCGACGGACCCGCCGAGTGCCGCAGGGCCGTCCGCGAGGTGCTGCGCCAGGGCGCCGACTGCGTCAAGATCGCGGCGACCGGCGGCGTGTGGAGCCCGACCGACCAGCCCGACGACGACGGATTCCTGGAGGACGAGATCCGGACGATCACGGAGATCGCCGCCGGACACCGCGGCAAGAAGGTCGCCGCCCACGCCCAGGGCCGGGGCGGGATCCTCAACGCCGTCCGCGGCGGTGTCGCCAGTGTCGAGCACGGCTACGAGATCGACGACGAGGCCATCGGCCTGATGCTGGAGCGGGGCACCTTCCTCGTACCGACGCTCACCACCGCCCAGACCGACCCGGACCCCGGGAAGGCGGCGCCCTGGGCGTACGCGAAGAAGAAGCACTGGCAGGACGTCGCCCGCCGGCACATCCCGCGCGCCATCGAGCGGGGGGTGCGGATCGCGATGGGCACCGACTGCGGCATCGCCGAGCACGGCACCAACCTGCGTGAGCTCGGCCATCTCGTCGACTGCGGCATGACTCCCATGGGCGCACTGCGGGCCGGGACCGCCGAAGCGGCCGAACTCCTCGGCCTCGCCGCCGAGATCGGCACGCTGGAGCCCGGCAAGCGCGCCGACGTCGTGATCGCCCGTTCCAACCCGCTCGACGACATCCGGGCTCTCGGGGACCCCGCGAACATCCTCGTCGTCATGAAGGACGGCGTCGCCTACAAGGACGTCGAGGGGTTCACCGCCTGAACGGACCCCGCACCGTCCCGGCCGACCGCTTTGTAGTAGAAGGTGGTCGGCTTCAGGACACCCGCCGGGTCGGCGGCGTAGTCGGGGACGGAGCCGCACTCCGTCCAGCCGGCCGAGCGGTAGAGCCGCTCGGCCGGGCTGCCGCTCTCCGTGTCCAGGACCATCAGCGTGACGCCGTCCTCCGCCGCCGAGCGCTCCGCCGCGTCCAGCAGGCGCCTGCCGAGCCCCTGGCCCCGTGCCGACGGACGGACCATCAGCTTGGCGACCTCCGCGCGATGACGGGCGTTCGGCAGCGGCGCGCGGGCCAGGCCGATGGTGCCCGCGATCCGCTCACCGTCCCGGGCGATCCAGACCTGGTGCTTCCCCGCTTCCACGGACCCGGCGCGCTCACGCCACCAGCACGCGGCGGCTCCCCGGTCGAGCGGGGCGAGGAAGCCCACGGACGATCCGCCGTCGACCGTCTCCACGAGGAGAGCGGCCAGCTCATCGGCGTACGTGACCAGTTCGGGTCCGGACACCGGAACGATCTCGGTCATGCGGCAGGTCCTTTCACGGTGCGACGATCATCAGTGCGTAGCGGACCCGCTCCGGGCCCGGACAGTGGAAACGCGAGGGGCCGCGCAGCCTGAACCGGAGACAGTCGCCCGGGCCGACCGTGTGCGCGGTGGCGTCGACGGTGACCTCCAGCGTCCCCTCCAGAACCCAGATGTGCTGCTCCAGACCGGGGACCGGCGGGTTCTCGTACGCGATCACGGCACCCGCGTCGAGGAGGCCCTCGATCACCTCCGCGCGCAGGCCCGCGTGCGGAGGCGAGACGGACCGGCGGACGAAACCCGTCGACTCGTCACGCCACACCGCCTGCCGGCCTGCGGGCACCAGCTGCGGCGGCTGCGCCTCCACCTCCAGCAGCAACCGGGACATGGTCCGCTCATGAACGCTGCACAGCCGGCCGAGCTGGGCGGCCGTCGGGCTCAGCTCGCCGCGTTCGAGCCGCGAAAGCGTCGAGCGGCTGAGCCCGCTGCGCCGGGCCAGCTCGTCCAGCGACCAGCCCCGCTCCATCCGCAGCTCGCCCAGACGCACCGCGAGCCCGGCCTCCACGGCCCCGGCTTCGTTTCTCATAACGGAGATCCTATCTCGATATGGAGAGGGCCGGTGGAGGGCCCGGCAACAGCGCCGGGCTTCCCTGCGCTGCCGGTAGCGCGCCGCCGTGCCAGGCTTGTCCCTGGGGACGCCCGGCCGGGCGCTTCGGTCCTGCCGGGTGATTCCGCTACCCGAGGAGGCCCACATGGCCAGTACCAGCAACCAGCCAGGGACGGCGCGGGGCGCCGCCGCGGATTCCGCCCACCCGTTCCGGACGGGCTGGACCGCCTTCGCCGCCATCCTGATGATCTTCGGTGGGGCCATGGCGATCTTCCAGGGAATCGCCGCCATCGCCAAGGACGACGTCTTCGTCACCACCAGCAACTACGTGTTCCAGTTCAACCTGACCGGCTGGGGCTGGATCCACCTCATTCTCGGCATCGTCATCGTTCTCGCCGGCTGCGCCCTGTTCACCGGGGCAGCCTGGGCCCGTGCCGTCGGCATCGTCCTCGCCGGACTCGGCGCACTCGCCAACTTCCTCTGGCTGCCGCACTACCCGTTGTGGTCCATCGTGCTCATCGCGCTGGACATCTTCATCATCTGGGCGCTCTGCGCCGGCGGGGAGCGTGAGCGGGTCTGAGAGACAACGAGCCGCAGCCGCCGGCGACGTCGCTACGGCGCGGGCGGCTTCGTGGTGAACGCGGCCGGCGGGGGAGTGATCCTGAGCGTGACGACGTAGGAGACGACCACCGAGACGATCACGAGCGGCATCACGGTGAGTCCCTGGGACCCCAGCAACAGCGTGGCCAGCAGCACCGACGTCATCGGGAGCTTCAGCATCGCCACGCACATCGCCCCGATCCCCATGGCGAACCCCGAGGTCGGGTTCAGCCCCGGGAGATGGGAGAGCGCGAGGCCGCCCGCCGCACCGGCGAACATGGCCGGGAAGATGGGACCGCCCCGGAAGGCGCTCAGGGAGGCACAGTAGGCCAGGCACTTGCAGACGATGAGCACCACCAGGGTGGCCGCCGAGTACCGGGCGCTGTCGGCGAGCAGCGGATCCAGCGCGTGCTCGCCCGAGTACAGCACCTGCGAGGTGGAGTTCCCGGTGATCTCGGCGTACAGGTGGGCGAGCACGCCGACCGCCAGGCCCATGACCACCGTGGCCACCACCCTGCGCCGCTCCACCCGCGGCTGAAGGAACAGCGCCAGCCGCTGGATTCCCGCCCCCACGAACGCGGCACCCAGCCCGAGGACGACGGCCCAGCCGAACTCGGCGGCGGTGGGGCTGTCGGCCGGCGGCACCTCGTGCAGCGCCAGGGAGTAGGTGCCGAGCCCCGTCCACGAGCCCAGGCCGGTGAAGATCAGCGCACCGATCCCGGCCGCCAGGAGCCCCGGCACGAGAGCCACCCCGAGCATCAGCCCGGCCAGCCCCGACGCCTCCATCAACAGGAACGCGCCGAGGAGCGGCGAGCCCAGCAGGGCGCTGACGGCCGCGAAGCTGCCCGCGGCCCCCACCACCGCGCTCGCCCCCGGATCGATGTCCGGCTTGATCAGCCGCACCGCGTACACCGCCGCACCGCCGCCCAGCGCGATGAGCGGTGCCTCGGGGCCGAGCACCGCTCCGAGGGAGAGCGACGCGATGGCCGCGAGCGCGATGCCGGGCAGCTGCGCGGCCGAGGGCGCACCGGTGCTCACCAGCCCCTCGGCCGGCTTGTGCCCGCCGTCCCCCGGGAGAAAGCGGATGGCCAGCCCCGTCAGCAGCCCTGCCACACCGACCAGCGGCACGGGCCACCACGACGGCGCTGCCGCGAAGCCGAGGGCCTTCGGCAGGTCGTCGTACGTGAGGGACTGCAGTTCGGAGACGAGCGCGAGGAAGCCGAAGGCCCCCGCCGAGATCGGGACTCCCAGGACGGCCACGATCACCAGCAGGACCGCATAGCCCCGGGTCCGGATCAGGGCAGCGGGGTCGGGTTGCGGGGCGGCGGGTGTTCCGGCGGTTTCGGCCGACATGCTCGTTGTCTCCTCGGCTCGGGAATCCTCGTGCGGGGTCGATCGGTACGGGTCACGCGGTCCTGCCGTGCCGCGGCGGTCAGCCGGTGAGCACGCCCGCGGGCGGACCGAGCAGGATGACGGTGTCGCCCGCGCCCGGAGCGGGCGACCGGCTGCCGGT
The DNA here is from genome assembly GCF_035917155.1 of Streptomyces sp. NBC_00385. Classification (NCBI taxonomy): domain Bacteria; kingdom Bacillati; phylum Actinomycetota; class Actinomycetes; order Kitasatosporales; family Streptomycetaceae; genus Streptomyces; species Streptomyces sp. NBC_00385. The sequence goes on from NZ_CP107951.1 coordinate 7,770,755, forward strand.
GACCGGGGTGAGCCGCTTGTCCGGACTCACCACGAACAGCAGCGCATGGCGGTCCGGAACCGCGCTGTCGGCGGGCCGCACCACCACGCGGGCACCCGCCTCGTACCGGCGGGCGAGCTCGGGCCCGGTGAGGCCTTCACCGAAAAGCGACTCACCGCCCGTGTACGGCGCGACCACCCCGTGACTCGCCGACGGTGAGGCGAGCCGGTGGACCGAGCCGTCGACGCTCTCGCGCAGGGTCGTCGAGGCGAGGGCGTTGAAGTCGTCCTCGTCCGTGAGCAGCAGCACTCCGGTGATTCCTTCGAGCTCCGCACCGGCCCCGGTGGCCGCGGCGAGCAGTTCGCCGGGGGCCAGCGTCAGCCCGGCCTCCGCGATCCGCTCCCGCTCGCTCTCCGCGCCGGCCCACATCAGGACGTCCAGCCCCGCCGTGCGCAGCGCGCACGCCAGGTCGACCGCCCAGGGCGCGCCGCCGACGAGCAGTGGCCTGGACCGGGCGGGACGCAGCACCCCGAGCCGCCGGGCGACCGGGAACGCCGTCAGGCCGTACAGCATCACGGTGGCGACGATCACGACGAAGGTGGCGGGCAGGATGCGTTCGGCGCCCGTGACGCCCTTGTCGATCAGCTCGGCCGAGAACGTGGACGCCGTCGCCGCGGCGACGATGCCGCGCGGAGCCATCCAGCCGATGAACCACCGTTCCCCGGGCGGCACATCGGTACGCAGCGTCGCCAGGTGCGCCACCAGCGGTCTGGTCACCAGGACGAGCAGGCCGACCAGCGCGAGTGACGGCAGCACCACGTGCCGCAGCGACGACGGGGTGACCGTGGCCGAGATGGAGACGAACAGCAGCCCGATGATCAGTGAGACGAGTGTGTCGAGGAAGGGCCGGCGCGCGGGGAGGTCCAGGCCCGGCAGATTGGCCATGGCCATTCCCATCACGACGGCGGAGATCAGGCCCGTGTCGTCGCGCAGCGCGTCACAGGCCGTCGCCATACCGACCACGGCGGCGAGCTGTGCCGAGGTGGCCAGTTCCTCACTGAGCCGCACCCGCCGGAGCAGCAGCCACAGCACGCCGGCGCCGATCGCCCCGCCGGCGGCGCCCACCGCCGTACTGGCCGCGAACTCGCCCACCTGGCGGGCGAACCCCGGCCGTTCTCCCACGAGAACCCCGTGGAAGACGAGCGCCCCCAGGATGCCGCCCACCGGATCGATCAGCGAGCCCTCCCAGATGAGGATGCGCTGCAGCCGCTCCGTGGGCCGGACGAAGCCGAGCAGCGGCCCGACGACGGTCGGCCCGGAGACGACGAGGATCGAGGCGAGCATCACCGCCGCCCCCATCGACATGTCCAGGACCGGTGCGGCGAACAGCGCGGCGGACACCACGGTGAGCACCGTCCCGAGCACGAGCAGCCGGTGCACGACCCGCCGTGTGTGGCCCTTGAGCCGCTTGAGGTCCAGGCCCAGCCCGGCGTCGTACAGGATCACCGCCACCGCCAGGGACACCAGCGGGGAGAAGGCGGCCCCCAGGAGCCGTTCGGGGTCGACGGGGTCGATCAGGGCCCCGGCGGTGAACCCGACCGGCAGCAGGACGAGCAGTGCCGGGATGCGCAGCCGGTTCGCCAGCAGCTGCGAGGCGACTGCGAGCACCACGATCAGTCCCAGACCCACGAGCACCTGATCGGCCGTCATAAAAGCGCCTCCTCGGACGACATCCCTCCGGTGCCGTGGGCTGCGGTCGCGGCCCGCGGAACACCGCGCGCGACCACCTTCCGCGGCGGGGGCGCGGCAGGGCGGTCAGGCGCGCGCCCACCGAGGGCAGGGGGCCGCGGTATCCATCCAATGGCCTAACGGCGCGAGGGGTGCGGCACGAGGTCCGGCCGGCCGGCCGTCACTTCTTCTTGTCGTCCCACGGCGTGCCGATCCAGCTGTCGAACGAGCGGACCACCGCGGTGAGCGCGGCCGCCAGCCGCTGGTCGGCCCACGGGGCGTGCACGACGACCCGGTCGTCGGAGCGGTACTCCAGAGGCGCTTCCCGACCGGCCCGCCAGACGATGCGCCGCGGCCCGCGCGGCACGTCGCCGCCGCCGCTGAAGACGCTCGCCACGCCGATGAGCACCCACAGGGGGAACAGCGGCCACCACACGTACCACCAGAAGATCCGGCCCTTGTACCCGACGGCCTCCGGGCCGCCGGCCGGGGTGACGGTCCAGCGTGTGCGCAGCCCCTTGCCGGACAGGGCCTTCTCCCGCGTGAACGTGCCGAGAGGCTCGCCCTGCCCGCCCCACACCCGGTACTCCGAGACGCCGTTGCCCGCCGAGGTGGTGGTGAGCGTGGCCAGCCTGGTACGGCGCTCCGGTTCGGCCCAGAGCACGAAGGAACGGGCACCGTCCTTCCGCGCCGCGAGATACGCGGGTATGCCGCCCGGCGGCAGCTCGCGCTCCAGGTACGCGACCACGTGGAAGTGGCCCTGGGACGTGTCGATCACGACGTGGCCGAAGCCTTCGGCGACGCCCGGCCGGGCCACGCCGCCGGCGTTCGCGTCCGTGGGAAGGGCCATCACTTTCAGGGCGTGGGTCACGTGCGACTCCTCCGTTGTGCGAGACCGGAAGTCGAAGGGTAGACGGGGACCGGGGACGAGCGACGCGTGGAGCCCCCGGAACCCTGGGATGATCGACGCGTGGAGTCACCGGAACCCGCCCCCGAACCGCTGCCCGGCACCGCCGCGGCCACCGGCCGCCGCCCGGTTCGCTGCCGCATGAGCGGGCGCCCGCTCACCGGCACGGCCTCACGCCGCACCGGTCTCGGTCCCGCCTGCGACGCCAAACTGCACCCGGCTCCGCCGGACATCCGCACCCGCAGGCACGAGGTCGAGCAGGACCCGCTGCCGGGTGTCTGAGACGCCGGCCGGCCGATCCGTCAGGACCGCTGCTCGCCCAGCCGCCGGAACAGCCCTTCCTGTACCACCGACACCAGCAGATTGCCCTCGCGGTCGTAGATCCTGCCGCGCGCCAGACCTCGCCCGCCGGTCGCCACCGGCGACTCCTGGTCGTACAGGAACCACTCGTCGGCCCGGAACGGCCGGTGGAACCACATCGCGTGGTCCAGCGACGCCATGTCGAAGCCGCGCGGCCCCCACAGCGGCTCCACCGGGATGCGTACCGCGTCCAGCAGCGTCATGTCGCTCGCGTACGTCAGCGCACAGGTGTGCACCAGCTGATCGTCACCGAGCGGGCCGACGGCACGCATCCACACCGCGCTGCGCGGGTCCGCGTCCTTGATCTCCTCCTGCGTCCAGCGCAGCCGGTCGACGTAGCGGATGTCGAACGGCTGGCGGCGCGCCATCCGTTCCAGCGCCACCGGCAGTCCGCCCAGGTGCTCGCGCACCTCGTCGGCGACCGTCGGCAGCTCGTCGGGATCGGGCACCACACGGGCCGGCGGCAACTGGTGCTCGAAACCGGCCTCCTCCGGGCGGTGGAACGACGCCGTCAGATTGAAGATCGTCCGGCCCTGCTGCACGGCCGTCACCCGGCGGGTGGTGAACGACCGGCCGTCCCGGACGCGCTCGACCTCGTAGACGATCGGCACTCCGGGACGGCCCGGCCGCAGGAAGTAGGCGTGCAGCGAATGCACCGGCCGGTCCCCGTCCGTGGTGCGGCCCGCCGCCACCAGCGCCTGCCCTGCCACCTGCCCGCCGAAGACCCGCTGCAGGGACTCCTCGGGACTGCGGCCGCGGAAGATGTTGACCTCGATCCGCTCCAGGTCGAGCAGGTCGACCAGGCGCTCGGCGGGGTTCGTCATGCGGTTCTTCTCCACTCTCGCAGCGGCGCCACCGGTACGGGCGCGCTCACAACTGGCCCACGGAGGTGACCCGGACGATCGCCCGGCCCTCCTCGTCGGACGCGGCCAGGTCGACCTCGGCACTGATGCCCCAGTCATGGTCGCCGTTCGGGTCGGCGAACGTCTGCCGGACGCGCCACAGGCCGTGCTCGGCATCCTCGTCGATCTTCAGCAGCTTCGGTCCGCGGGCGTCCGGACCGGTGCCCAGCTCCTCGTACTCGTCCCAGTACGCGTCCATCGCCTCGCCCCACGCGTCCTCGTCCCAGCCCGCGTCCCCGTCCAGCTCGCCCAGGTCGCGGACCCGGTCCAGCGCGGCCAGCTCGACCCGGCGGAACATCGCGTTGCGCACCAGCACCCGGAAGGCGCGTGCGTTGGCCGTGACCGGCTTGACCTCGTCGGCGCGCTCCTGTGCCTGCTCCGCCGTCTCCACCTCCGGGTTGGCGAGCTGCTCCCACTCGTCGAGGAGGCTGGAGTCGACCTGACGGACCATCTCACCGAGCCACGCGATGAGGTCCTCCAGGTCCTCGGACTTGATGTCGTCCGGGATGGTGTGCTCCAGCGCCTTGTAGGCGCTCGCGAGATACCGCAGCACGATGCCCTCGGTGCGGGCCAGCTCGTAGTTCGAGGTGAACTCCGTGAACGTCATGGCGCGTTCGTACATGTCGCGGATCACCGACTTCGGCGACACCGGGTGGTCGCTCACCCACGGGTGGCTCTGGCGGTAGACGTCGTAGGCGTGCCACAGCAGTTCGCTCAGCGGCTTCGGGTACGTGACGTCCTGGAGGAGCTCCATCCGCTCCTCGTACTCGATGCCGTCGGCCTTCATCTGCCCGACCGCCTCGCCACGCGCCTTGTTCTGCTGCGCGGCGAGGATCTGGCGCGGGTCGTCGAGCGTCGACTCCACCACCGAGACCATGTCCAGTGCGTACGAGGGCGAGTCGGCGTCCAGCAGCTCGAACGCGGCGAGCGCGAACGTGGACAGCGGCTGGTTCAGCGCGAAGTCCTGCTGGAGATCGACGGTGAGCCGCACGATGCGGCCCTCCGCGTCGGGCTTGTCCAGCCGCTCCACCACGCCGCCGTCCAGCAGCGACCGGTAGATCGCGATCGCCCGGCGGATGTGGCGCAGCTGCGCCTTGCGGGGCTCGTGGTTGTCCTCCAGCAGATGGCGCATCGCCTCGAAGGCGTTGCCGGGACGCGCGATCACCGAGAGCAGCATCGTGTGCGTGACCCGGAAACGGGAGGTAAGCGGCTCCGGGTCGGACTGGATCAGCTTGTCGAAGGTGGTCTCGGACCAGGCGACGAAGCCCTCGGGGGCCTTCTTGCGGACGACCTTGCGCTTCTTCTTCGGGTCGTCGCCGGCCTTCTTGACCGCCTTCTCGTTCTCCACGACGTGCTCGGGGGCCTGCGCCACGACGAAGCCCGCCGTGTCGAAGCCCGCCCGGCCGGCCCGGCCCGCGATCTGGTGGAACTCACGGGCCCGCAGGGTCCGTACCCGGGTACCGTCGTACTTGGTGAGGGCGGTGAACAGCACCGTGCGGATGGGTACGTTGACGCCGACGCCGAGCGTGTCCGTACCGCAGATGACCTTCAGGAGCCCCGCCTGGGCGAGCTTCTCGACCAGCCGCCGGTACTTCGGGAGCATGCCCGCGTGGTGCACACCGATGCCGTGGCGTACGTAACGGGAGAGGTTCTGGCCGAACTTGGTGGTGAAGCGGAAGTTGCCGATGAGATCGGCGATCTTCTCCTTCTCCTCCTTGGTGCACATGTTGATGCTCATCAGCGACTGCGCCCGCTCGACGGCCGCTGCCTGAGTGAAGTGCACGATGTAGACCGGTGACTGCCGGGTGTCCAGGAGTTCGGTGATCGTCTCGGTGATCGGCGTCAGCCGGTACTCGTAGCTGAGCGGGACCGGCCGGGTCGCCGAGCGCACCACGGAGGTGGGGCGGCCGGTGCGGCGGGTCAGGTCCTCCTCGAACATCCGGACGTCACCGAGCGTGGCCGACATCAGGACGAACTGGGCCTGCGGCAGCTCCAGGATCGGGATCTGCCACGCCCAGCCGCGGTCCTGCTCCGCGTAGAAGTGGAACTCGTCCATGACGACCTGGCCGATGTCCGCGTACTTCCCGTCACGCAACGCGATGGACGCCAGCACCTCGGCGGTGCAGCAGATCACCGGGGCGTCGGCGTTGACCGAGGCGTCTCCGGTGAGCATGCCGACGTTCTCCGTGCCGAACAGCTTGCACAGGTCGAAGAACTTCTCCGAGACCAGCGCCTTGATCGGAGCGGTGTAGAAGGTGACCTTGTCCTGGGCCAGCGCGGTGAAGTGCGCACCCGCCGCGACCAGGCTCTTTCCGGACCCGGTGGGCGTGGAAAGGATCACGTTGGCCCCGGAGACCACCTCGATCAGCGCCTCCTCCTGAGCAGGATAGAGAGTGATCCCCTGCGTCTCGGTCCATGACGAGAAAGCCTCGAAGAGGGCGTCGGGGTCGTCGGTCGGGGGCAGCTGATCGATAAGGGTCACGCCCCCATCTTGCCTGTCTTCCACCCCGATGAGGGAACCGGACGACGGTACGAAGATCACGGACGATACGCTGCCCACTCAACTCGGCCGCACCACAACGATGATGGCCGGAACATGCGCACAGGCGATGCCTGGCGCACCTCACGACACGTACGGGGGCGGAAACAGCCATGATGGGACCGGCACACTCTCTGTCAGGGGCAGCGGCCTGGCTGGGGGTGGGCGCGGCGGCGGCTGCCGCGGGCCACGCCATGCCGTGGCCCGTCCTGGTCGTCGGCGCGCTGATCACCGCGGGCGCGGCGCTCGCCCCGGACCTCGACCACAAGTCGGCGACCATCTCGCGCGCCTTCGGACCGATCTCGCGCGGCCTGTGCGAGATCGTCGACAAGCTCTCGCACGCCGTCTACAAGGCCACCAAGCTGCGGGGCGACTCGAACCGCAACGGCGGCCACCGGACACTCACCCACACCTGGCTGTGGGCGGTCCTGATCGGTGCCGGCGCCTCCGCGGCGGCGATCACCGGCGGCCGGTGGGCGGTGCTGGCGATCCTCTTCGTCCACCTGGTGCTCGCCGTCGAAGGACTGCTCTGGCGGGCCGCCCGGATGTCCAGCGACGTCCTGGTGTGGCTGCTCGGCGCGACCAGCGCATGGATTCTCGCCGGTGTCCTGGACAAGCCGGGCAACGGATCGGACTGGCTCTTCAACGCCCCCGGCCAGGAATACCTCTGGCTCGGTCTGCCCATCGTGCTCGGCGCCCTCGTCCACGACATCGGCGACGCGCTGACCGTCTCCGGCTGCCCGATCCTGTGGCCGATCCCGGTCGGCCGCAAGCGCTGGTACCCGATCGGCCCGCCCAAGGCCATGCGGTTCAGGGCCGGCAGCTGGGTGGAGCTGAAGGTGCTGATGCCGGTGTTCATGGTGCTCGGGGGAGTGGGCGGGGCCGCCGCCATGAACTTCATCTGACGGCCGGCGGTCCGCCCCGCGGCTACACGGGCGCGGGAGGGACCAGACGGCCGTGCGAGATGAGGGAGGCGGCCTGCTTGAGGCGGCGCACCCGGATGCTCACCCCGTAGGCGTCGACGCCGGGGGTGGCGGCGAGGCGCGTGGTCAGATAGCGGTAGAACTCTTCGGCGTCGCGGCAGATGACGATGGCCATCATGTTGTGGTCGCCGCTGGTGGCACCGGCGAACGCGACCTCTTCGTGACGGGCGATCTCGTTCCCGGTGCCCTCCAGCCGGGCGGGGGCGACCCGCAGCCAGAGGGTGGCGTTGAGATGGAAGCCGAGATGCTCCGGCAGCAGGTCGATGTCGTACGAGAGGGTGCCGGACGTCTCCAGGGACTCCAGCCGGCGGGCGACTCGGCCCTTGGACCAGCCGGTGGCTTCGGCCAGCTGTGTGTGCGAGGTACGGCCGTCCTCGGCGAGGGCGTCGAGCAGCGGACCGTCCTGCGCGGTGAGGGGGAGCAGCGGGCCGTCCGGGGCGGCGGGCGGGCGGGCCGCCAGTCGCTGTTCCTGCTCGGCGGTGAGGTGTCCGCCGTAGCCGGTCCAGCCGGCCGTGTCCGGGTCGCCGAACGGATGGATGAGCAGATCGATGCTCACGTCGAGAACGGCCGTGGACCGGGGAAGCTGCTGGAGCAGCATGTCCGCGCGCGGGGCGTGGAGCGGTGAGCGGATGACACAGATGATCTCCGAGCCGCCCGAGGCGATGCCCACGTAGGCGATGTCGGGGCGCCGGGCCAGCGTGTCGGCGAGGGGAGCGACCCGGTCGGGACGGCAGCGGATACGGGCCACCCACTGCGCCTCACCGTGTACGGCCGGATCGACCAGGCCCACGACCCGCATCACGCCCGCCCGGCGCAGGGCCTGATAGCGGCGGGCCGCCGTCTGTTCCGACACCCCGCTCACCTCACCGATGAGCCGGAACGGGGCGCGCGGCGCGCGATGGAGCGTGCGGAGGATTCTCATGTCCACGTCGTCGATCACGGTGGAAGTGTGGCACGGCGGCGCGCATGGATGGAGGTTTGTCCTCGTGAACCCCGCCTGCTTCGTTGATTCCGCCTCGTGTCGCCGATGCTGGGGTCCGATCCGGCACCGTTCCCGGTACGGGGCGCGAGGGCCGGAAGACGTCAGGCCGGCCCTCGCCCCGGACAGGACATCAACCGCGGCGCACCGCGTCGCAAAGGAGTACTTCCTTGAACGTCACACCCGCGGCGAGCAGCCGGCCCGACCGGCGGGCGGCCACGCTCGTCATGGCCTGCCTGGGCGTCTTCGTCGCCTACTTGCCGGTGACCACCGTCGCCGTGAGCCTGCCCGCCATCCAGGCGGCGCTCGACGCGTCGACGGCCCAACTGTCCTGGGTCCAGGACGCGTTCGTTCTGCCCATGGCCGCGTTCATCCTGACCGCCGGAGTGGTCGGCGACGTCCACGGGCGCAAGAAGGTCTTCCAGGCAGGCCTGTTGTTCTCCGCCGCCGGTGCCGCCGTCGCGCTGGCGGCCCCGTCGGTCGAGGTGCTCTGGGCCGGCCAGGCACTCGCCGGACTCGGCGCCGCCGCACTGCTCCCCACGACCCTGGCCCTGATCAGCCACGCGGTGCCCGACCACCGGGAGCGCGGCAAGTTCATCGGCCTGTGGGCCACCTCGCTCCTGATGGCGCTGGCCGTCGGCCCGCTGATCGCCGGACTGGTCCTGGAGCACACGGACTGGCGGTGGATCTACCTCCTGGTCATTCCCGTCTCACTCGTCGCGACGGTCTTCGCCGCGCGGCTGCTGACCGACTCGCGTGCCCCGCAGGGGCGACGGCTCGACTGGCCGGGCCAGATCACCGCCGCGGTCGCGATCACCGCCCTGGTGTACGGCGTGATCGAGGGCGGTGCCGGTTCCTTCACCGACGCGCCGGTCCTGGTGGCGCTGTTCGTCGCCGTGGCCGGCGCGGTGGCCTTCGTCGTGGCCGAGCGGCGCAGCGACAGCCCGATGCTGGACCTGGCCCTGTTCCGCAGCCCGGCGTTCACGGCCACCACCCTGGTCGCGATGATCACCTTCCTGGGCCTCATCGGCTTCTTCTTCCTGCTGAGCCTCTACTTCGGCCTGGTGCAACAGCTCGACACCCTTCAGGCCGCCTGGCGCCTGCTCGTGGTCACCGCCGCCTCCATCGTCGTCGGCGGTCCCGTCTCCCGCCTCATGCACCGGGTTCCCGCCCGCACCCTGATCACTGCCGGGCTGCTCGTCGTCTCCGGCGCGCTGCTCTCGATGACCACCCTCGACGCGGACACGTCGTTCGTCTCCATCGCCTGGCGGCTGGCCCTGCTGGGGATCGGGATGGGCGGCATCCTGACGCCCATGACGGCCACGGCGGTCGCCTCCGTCCCCCAGCACCTGGCCGGCATGGCAGCGGCCGGCAACAACGCCTTCCGCCAGATCGGGGGCGCGCTGGGCCCCGCCGTTCTCGGCGCCCTCCTCACCTCCCGCGCCCTGAACACCTTCCCCGCCCACCTCGCGGACGCGGGGATCTCCGGAGCCGGCCGTCAGAACATCGTGGAGACCGCCCGCGAGGGAGGCCTCGGCGCGGTCGCCCGGATGAACCTGGGCGCGCAGACCGGTCAGGCCCTGGGCGCGGTGGGAGACGCCTTCCTCGACGGACTCCGGCTCTGCCTGATCGTCGCCGCGGCGCTGACGCTGCTCGCCGCCCTGGTGTCCGCGGTCCTGCTCCGGCCGCGCACCTCGTCCGCCGCCACGGTGAAGGCCGCCGCGCAGTCCGCTCCCGGCAGCGCCACGGCCGAAGCGGTCACACCCGCGGGCGGCGGCCCGGTCACGGTGCGGCGACCCGGCTGACGGCGACAACCTCCGGAACGACACACGGCGGGCGGGCTCAGGAACGAGCCCGCCCGCCGTGTGCCTCGAGTGCGGTCCGGTCAGCCGTGCCAGGACCGCCACAGCGCCGCGTACGCACCGCCCGCCGCCACCAGCTCGTCATGGCTGCCCAGCTCGCTGATCCGGCCCTGCTCGACGACGGCGATCACGTCCGCGTCGTGCGCCGTGTGCAGCCGGTGGGCGATCGCCACGACCGTACGCCCGTCCAGCACCCGGGCCAGCGAACGCTCCAGATGACGGGCCGCGCGCGGATCGAGCAGCGACGTCGCCTCGTCCAGGACCAGCGTGTGCGGATCGGCCAGCACCAGCCGCGCCAGCGCGATCTGCTGCGCCTGAGCCGGGGTGAGCACCAGGCCGCCCGACCCGACCTCGGAGTCCAGCCCCTCGTCGAGGGCCCTCGCCCAGCCGTCCGCGTCGACCGCGGCCAGCGAGGCCCACAGCTCCGCGTCCCCGGCGCCGGTACGGGCGAGGCGCAGGTTGTCCCGCAGCGAGCCGACGAACACATGGTGCTCCTGATTGACCAGGGCCACATGCGTGCGGACACGCTCCGCCGTCATCTGCGACAACTCCGCACCACCCAGCGTCACTTCGCCGGTCCGCGGGGCATAGATCCCGGCCAGCAGCCGGCCCAGCGTGGACTTGCCCGCACCGGACGGACCCACCAGCGCCATCCGCGTGCCCGGAGCCACATCCAGCGACACCTTGTGCAGCACGTCGAGACCGGCCCGGTAGCCGAAGTGCACCTCGTCGGCACGCACCTCACGGCCGTCCGGCGCCACGCCCGCGTCCCCGGCGTCCGGCTCGATCTCCCGGACCCCCACCAGCCGGGCCAGCGATACCTGGGCGACCTGCAACTCGTCGTACCAGCGCAGGATCAGGCCGATCGGATCGACCATCATCTGCGCGAGCAGCGCACCCGTCGTCAGCTGACCGACGGTGAGCCACCCCTCGATGACGAACCAGCCGCCGAGCATCAGGACCGCGCCGAGAATCGTCACGTACGTGGCGTTGATGACGGGGAAGAGCACCGACCGCAGGAACAGTGTGTACCGCTCCCAAGCCGTCCACTCCTTGATCCGCCGGTCCGACATGGCAACCCGCCGCGCGCCCAGCCGGTGCGCCTCCACGGTCCGTCCGGCATCGACCGTCTCCGCGAGCATCGCCGCGACCGCCGCGTAACCGGCCGCCTCCGAGCGGTACGCCGACGGGGCCCGGCGGAAGTACCAGCGACAGCCGATGATCAGCACCGGCAGCGCGACGAGCACCGAGAGCGCCAGCGGGGGAGCGGTGACGGCCAGCGCGGCGAGCAGCAGCCCCGCCCACACCACACCGATGGCCAGTTGCGGCACCGCCTCGCGCATGGCGTTGGCGAGCCGGTCGATGTCCGTGGTGATCCGGGACAGCAGGTCTCCCGTACCGGCCCGCTCCAGCACGCCCGGCGGCAGCCGGACCGACCGCACGAGGAAGTCCTCACGCAGATCGGCCAGCATCTCCTCGCCCAGCATCGCGCTGCGCAGCCGCATCATCCTGGTGACCACGGTCTGGATGACCAGCGCCAGCGCGAACACCGCGGCGGTGCGCTCCAGATGAAGGTCGGTGACCCCGTCGGACAGGTCCTCGACCAGTCCGCCCAGCAGGTACGGGCCCACGATCGACGAGACCACCGCCACGCAGTTGAGCGCCGTGACCACGACGAACGGCCGCCGGTGGCGCCGCATCAGCTCCCGGACGTAGGCGCGTACGGTCGTGGGGGTGCCGACCGGCAGGGTCGTCGCCGACTCCGGGGCGGCCGGGTCGTACGACGGTGGTGCGAGGCCGATCATGCCCTCTCCTCGATTTCCTCGATCGTGGCGATCGTGTCGATGCCCTCGTTCATGGCCGGTGCCGACGCGGCGAGCTCGTCCTCGGTCTCCCGGGTGACGACCGCGCGGTAGAGCGGTTCGTCACGCAGCAGTTCACGATGGGTGCCGACCGCCACCACGGTGCCGCCGTGGACCAGCGCGACCCGGTCCGCCAGGTCGAGCAGCAACGGTGACGAGGCGAACGCCACCGTCGTACGGTCCTTGCGCAGCGCCTTGACGCCCTCGGCGACCCGCGCCTCGGTGTGCGAGTCGACGGCGGACGTCGGCTCGTCGAGCACCAGCGCCTCCGGGTCGGTCACCAGCGACCGCGCCAGGGCGAGCCGCTGCCGCTGGCCGCCGGACAGCGACCGGCCGCGCTCGGTGATCCGGGTGTTCATGGGGTCGCCTTCGGCGTCGACGGACGCCTGGGCCAGCGCGTCCAGGACGTCGCCGCACTGCGCGGCAGCCAGCGCGTCGACGGCGGCCACCCGCCCGGACGACGGCACGTCCAGCAGTTCCCGCAGCGTTCCGGAGAGCAGCACCGGGTCCTTGTCCTGGACCAGAACGGCGGTCCGGGCCGCATCCAGCTCCAGTTCGTCCAGGGGTACGCCTCCGAGCAGGACCGACGGCACGTCGGGAGCCGCGGCCTCCTCGGCCTCGCCCTCCTTCGCCACGGCCGGCTGGGCATGTCCGCCGAGCCGGTCCGCGAGGCGGCCCGCCTCGTCCGGGTCGCCGCAGACCACCGCGGTGAACAGGCCCTCCTGAGCCAGCAGACCCGTGACCGGGTCGTACAGGTCACCGGTCGGAGCGGCATCGACGGTGGACGGCCGTGCGACCCGGCTCAGCGAGAGGACCCGGACCGCACGCTGGGCGGACGGCCGGGAGAAGGAGTACGCCATGGCGATCTCCTCGAAGTGCCGCAACGGGAAAAGCATCAGCGTCGCCGCGCTGTACACCGTGACGAGCTGGCCGACGTCGATCTGCCCGTCCCGGGCCAGCGCCGCCCCGTAGGTGACCAGCGAGATCAGCAGCACGCCCGGCAGGAGTACCTGGATCGCCGAGATCAGCGACCACATCCGCGCACTGCGCACCGCAGCCTTGCGGACCTCCTGGGAGGCGCGCCGGTAGCGGCCGAGGAACAGCTCCTCGCCGCCGATTCCGCGCAGCACGCGCAGTCCGGCCACCGTGTCCGAGGCCAGCTCGGTGGCCTTCCCGGCCTTCTCGCGCTGGACGTCGGCGCGGCGGGTGGCGCGGGGGAGGAGCGGCAGTACGGCCAGGGCGAGCAGCGGCATGGCGAGCGCCACGAGCACGCCGAGCGAGGGCAGATAGAGGACGAGCCCGACACAGATGATGACGAGGGCCGCGGCGGCCGCGGCGAAGCGGGAGAGCGCCTCGACGAACCAGCCGATCTTCTCCACGTCGCCGGTGGACACCGCGACGACCTCGCCTGCGGCGACCCTGCGTGTCAGCGCCGAGCCGAGCTCCGCGGTCTTGCGGGCCAGCAGTTGCTGGACCCGGGCGGCAGCGGTGATCCAGTTGGTGACGGCGGTCCGGTGGAGCATCGTGTCGCCCACCGCGATCAGCACACCGAGCACCGCGATCGTGCCGCCCGCCAGCGCCAGCCGTCCGCCGGACCGGTCGACGACCGACTGGACGGCGAACCCCACGGCGAGCGGCAGCCCCGCGAGGGAGCACTGGTGCAGCAGACCCCAGGCCATGGACTTGAGCTGTCCGCGGATCTGGTTGCGGCCGATCCAGAGCAGGAAGCGAGGGCCCGACCGGACGTCGGGATCGCCGGGATCCGAGTACGGAAGATCGCGAATGTGCATGACGTCCCAAAGATCGGAAGGAGCTGAGATCCGCGAGGATCTCCAGAAACACGTGGGGGAGGCGTGTGGGGGGACCAAACCGTCCAAGCCTCGCTCCCCGCAGGAGCCGAGGCAAACCCTTTTAGGGCGGGCCGGTCCACGGGGGTAAAGATTGGGCACGCATTGGCCCGAAGCCGCAGACGAGGACGGCTCGGGCTCCGGATGGTGCGAGCATGGACGGATGCGTATAGCCGGTGCGGTACGAGTGGTGGCCTCGGCGGCCGCCTGCGGTGTCCTGTTCACGACCCTGACGTCGTGCGGCGACGGACAGGAACCGAAGAAGGCGGACGCGCGGTCGGCCGATGCCCGCAAGGACGGGGCCGAGGAGCAGACCACGGGCCTGAAACGCATCCCTGACGTGGGCGACCGGCTTCAGTCACAGATCCCGGACGACTCCCGCCAGGTCGTCGCCGTGTACGGCGCGGGCAAGAACTCCGCGGACTCCACGGTCGTGCTGTACACCCGGACCGGCTCCACCTGGGACAAGGCCGCCGGCTGGAAGGCCCACAACGGCCGCAAGGGCTGGACCACCGACCACCACGAGGACGACAAACGCTCCCCGGTCGGCGTCTTCACCCTCACCGACGCGGGCGGCGCACTGCCCGACCCGGGCGCCCTGCTCCCGTACACCGAGTCGGCCGCCATCCAGGCGCCCCGCTACTGGGCCAAGCCGTACTGGCACGACTTCGACTACGTCATCGCCATCGACTACAACCGCGTCAAGGGCACCGCCCCCAACGACCCGACACGCCCGCAGGGCCAGTCCAAGGGCGGCAGTATCTGGCTGCACATGGACCACGGCAGCGGCACATCCGCCTGCGTGAGCCTGCCGAAGGCGGCCATGGTGAAGCTGCTGCACACCCTCGACCCGAAGCAGAACCCGGTCGTGGTGATGGGTGACCGAGCGGACCTCAAGGCCTGAGCGGCCGCCGCCCGGCGCTCACACGGGCCCGGGGCGGGTCGCCCGCTCCAGCTCCATCAGCGCCGAGTGGTACGAACGCCCCGTCGCCCGGTCCATGCCGATCTCGCACATGCGGTTCGCACACAGATAGGTGTCGTACTCCCGGGTGTTCACCTCGGCGGCCTCCTTCGCGGTGGCCGAAGCCGTCAGTTCCTTGTGCAGCATGCCCCGGTCGCCCGCGAAGCCGCAGCACGCGGCGTCGTCCGGGATCACGACCTCCTCCGCGCAGGCCTCCGCTACCGTGCGCAACTGGGCGACGTCGTCGAGATGCTCCATCGAGCACGTCGGGTGCAGAACCGCCGAACCGGACTTCCTCAGCACCGTCAGCTCGGGCAGGAGCTCGTCGGCAGCCCAGACCAGTGAGTCGACCACCGTCAGTTCCCGGTGCAGCTTCCGGTTGTCCTCGGTCAGATACGGCACCACCTCGTGGGCGATGCCCAGCGTGCACGAGGAGGCGTCGACGACCAGGGGCAGCTTTCCGCCGGCGGTCCAGCCCCAGGCGGCCTCGACGATCCGGTTGGCCATCACCGCGTTCCCGGAGTCGTACCCCTTGGAGTGCCAGATCGTCGCGCAGCAGGTGCCCGCGACATCCTCCGGAATCCAGACGGGCTTGCCGGCACGGGCCGAGACGAGGACCACGGCCTGCGGCAGCGACGGGCCACGATGCCCCTGCGGGCCGCCGAAGATGCGGTTGACGCAGGCCGGGTAGTAGACCGCGCTCGCCCCCACCCTGGAGGTACGGGGCAGCTTCCGGGCTGCCGCGCCCGGGATCTCCGGAAGCCATTCGGGTACCAGATCGGGGCGGACGGCTTTGCGGGCGAGTCCGGTGACCCCCTGGAGCAGCCGGTCGTCGATCCTGTCGGACGCGGCGATCGCCAGCCGGGCCGCCGCTTCCACCACACGGAAGTTCTTCGCGGTGAGTGCGGCGATCCGCTCCTCGCGCGGGGAGTGCCGTTGGTGGCGGAAGTCCTTCATCATGGCGCCCGTGTCGATGCCGACGGGGCAGGCGAGCTTGCACGTGGAGTCGCCCGCGCAGGTGTCTACGGCGTCGTATCCGTAGGCGTCGAGCAGTCCCGCTTCCACGGGTGAACCGCCCGGCTGCCGCATCATCTCGCGGCGCAGCACGATGCGCTGGCGCGGTGAGGTGGTCAGGTCGTGGCTGGGGCAGGTGGGTTCGCAGAATCCGCATTCGATGCAGGGGTCGGCCACCGCCTCGACCTTGGGAATGGTCTTCAGCCCGCGGAGATGGGCCTTCGGGTCGCGGTCCAGGACGATCCGGGGGGCCAGGACGCCATCGGGGTCGATGACCTGCTTCGTACGCCACATCAACTCGGTCGCGCGCGGCCCCCATTCGAGCTCCAGGAAGGGCGCGATGTTGCGGCCCGTGGCGTGCTCCGCCTTGAGCGATCCGTCGAACCGTTCCACGGTCAGCCGGCAGAAGTCCTCCATGAAGCCGGCGTACCGGTCGACGTCGGACTGCTTCGCCGCGTCGAACGCCAGCAGGAAGTGCAGATTGCCATGGGCCGCGTGGCCCGCGACAGCGGCATCGAAACCGTGCTCCGCCTGGAGCCCCAGCAACGCCTCGCAGGCATCGGCAAGCCGGGAGGGCGGGACCGCGAAGTCCTCCGTGATCAGCGTCGTACCGGACGGGCGGGAGCCGCCGACGGCGGTGACGAAGGCCTTACGGGCCTTCCAGTAGCCGGAGATGGTCCGGGCGTCCCGGGTGAACTCGTTGGTCACCGAGGTGACCGGACGGACCAGCTCCAGCTGCCGTACGACCCCGGCCGCCTCCTCCTCGTACGCCTCCTGGCCCGCCTCGTCGGGAGCGCGGAACTCCACCAGCAGGGCCGCGGTCTCCTTCGGCAGCCCGGCCCAGTCGGCGGGCACCCCCTTGACGCTGACCGAGGCGCGCAGGGTGTTGCCGTCCATCAGCTCCACGGCGATGGCGCCGGCTTCGTTGAACAGCGGGACGGCTGCCGCGGCCGCGGTCAGGGAGGGGAAGAAGAGCAGCGCGGTGGAGATCCTGCGGTCCAGCGGCAGCGTGTCGAAAACGACCTCGGAGATGAATCCGAAGGTCCCTTCCGAACCGACCATGAGACCGCGGAGGATCTCGACCGGCGTCGATCCGTCCAGGAAGGCGTCCAGCCGGTAGCCGTTGGTGTTCTTGATCTCGTACTTGGCGCGGATCCGGGCGGTGAGCGCGGCGTCGGCCTCGATCTCCGCCTTCAGGGCGAGCAGCCCCTCGCAGAGCCGCGGCTCCGCGTGCGCCAGGTCCTCGTCCGCCGCCGGATCGCCGGTGTCCACCACCGTGCCGCTGGGCAGCACGACGGTGAGGGAGGAGACGGTGCGGTACGAATTCCGGGTGGTCCCTGCGGTCATCCCGGAGGCGTTGTTGGCGACCACGCCGCCGATCGTGCAGGCGATCGCGCTCGCCGGGTCGGGCCCCAGGAGCCGGCCGTGCCGGGCGAGGGTGGCGTTCGCCCGCATGACCGTGGTCCCCGGGCGGATCCGGGCCCGCGCGCCCTCGTCCAGGACCTCGATGCCCGCCCAGTGGTGGCGTACGTCCACGAGGATGTCCTCGCCCTGCGCCTGGCCGTTCAGGCTGGTGCCCGCGGCCCGGAACACGACGTTGCGGCCCTTGCCGTGGGCGTACGAAAGGATCGCGGAGATGTCGTCGATGTCCTCCGGAACGACGACGACCTGGGGAACGAACCGGTAGGGACTGGCGTCGGAGGCGTACCGCACCAGGTCGGAGATCTTCCAGAGCACCTTCTGCGGGCCCAGGAGGGCGGTCAGATCGTCCCGCAGCGGCTCGGGGGTGCCGGGTGCCTGCGCGTCGGGAACCCGGTCGTGGGACGGAGGGCGCGCCACCCCGGGGCGCAGGGATTCCGGGTTCGGTTCGAGCAGTGGCATGTCCAGATCCCCTCGGCGGCTCGGCGCGACGCTTCGCGCCCGGTCAGCAGCTGCGCTCCGGCATTCCGTTGACCAGAGCGGTCAGCAGACCGCCGAGCACCTCACGCTGATCGGCGGTCAGTGGAGCCAGGATCTCCTCTGCGGCGGCCCGGCGCGCGTTGCGCAGCGACCGCAGCGTGGCGATGCCCTCGTCCGTGATCTCGATCCGGACCACCCGGCGGCTGTCCGGATCGGGTGTCCGGCGCACCCGGCCACTGGCCTCCAGCCCGTCGACCAGCGTGGTCACGGCGCGGGGGACGACGTCGAGCCGCTTCGCGAGATCCGCCATCCGTGGGGGGCCGTCGTAGTGCGCGACGGTGCGCAGCAGCCGGAACTGCGCGGGGGTGATGCCGATCGGTTCCAGCTGACGGCTCTGAATGCGCTGGAGCCTGCGGGTCAGCCGCAGCAGCTGTTCGGCGAGCACGCCGTCGGGGTCGGGGGTGTCCATGACGGGAACAATATCAGGACCTTGTTCATTGTGAGTGTAGGTAACAATGAGCTATGCTCTCATCTGTCCGACCGCCAAGGGCCGCGAGGTCCGGGCCCCGGGCCTGCCGGCGGCCACCCGGCCACCGCCCTGCCACGCTGTGGACGCGCTCGCTGTCGCAAGCCCCCGCGCCCGCCCTTCCCTGTTGTCGCACGCCTGACGAAGGAGCCCATGAAACCCGACGAACCCACGTGGACACCCCCGCCCCGGGAAGCCGCCCAGCCGCCTGCCGAGCTGCGCCGCATCCTTCGCCTCTTCCATCCCTACCGCGGCCGCCTCGCCGTGGTCGGGCTGCTCGTCGGCGCCTCGTCGCTGGTGTCGGTCGCCTCTCCGTTCCTGCTGCGCGAGATCCTGGACACCGCCATCCCCCAGGGGCGGACCGGACTGCTCTCGCTGCTCGCCCTCGGCATGATCCTCACCGCGGTGATGAACAGCGTCTTCGGCGTGCTCCAGACCCTCATCTCCACCACGGTCGGCCAGCGGGTCATGCACGACCTGCGCACCGCCGTCTACACGCAGCTCCAGCGGATGCCGCTCGCCTTCTTCACGAAGACCCGCACGGGTGAGGTCCAGTCCCGGATCGCCAACGACATCGGCGGCATGCAGGCCACCGTCACCTCGACGGCGACCTCCCTGGTCTCCAACCTCACCGCGGTCATCGCCACGGTCGTGGCCATGCTGGCGCTCGACTGGCGGCTGACCGTCGTCTCGCTGCTCCTGCTGCCGGTCTTCGTCTGGATCAGCCGACGGGTCGGCCGCGAGCGGAAGAAGATCACCACCCAGCGCCAGAAGCAGATGGCCGCCATGGCGGCCACCGTCACCGAATCGCTCTCCGTCAGCGGCATCCTGCTCGGCCGCACGATGGGCCGCTCGGACTCGCTGACGAAGGGATTCGCCGAGGAGTCCGAGCGCCTGGTCGACCTCGAAGTGCGCTCCAGCATGGCCGGACGCTGGCGGATGTCGACGATCGGCATCGTGATGGCCGCCATGCCGGCCGTCATCTACTGGGCCGCCGGCATCGCCCTGCAGTCCGGTGGTCCGGACGTCTCGATCGGAACGCTGGTGGCCTTCGTCTCGCTCCAGCAGGGCCTCTTCCGGCCCGCCGTGAGCCTGCTCTCCACCGGGGTGCAGATGCAGACGTCCCTCGCCCTCTTCCAGCGCATCTTCGAATACCTCGACCTCACGGTGGACATCACCGAGCCGGAGAAGCCGGTGCGCCTGGAGAAGATCCGCGGTGAGATCCGTTTCGAGAACGTCGACTTCAGCTACGACGAGAAGAGCGGTCCGACCCTCAGCGGCGTCGATGTGACCGTGCCCGCCGGAGCCAGCCTGGCCGTCGTCGGTCCCACCGGCTCCGGCAAGTCCACCCTCAGCTATCTCGTGCCGAGGCTCTACGACGTCACCGGCGGCCGTGTCACGCTCGACGGGGTCGACGTGCGCGAACTGGACTTCGACACCCTCGCCAGGGCCGTGGGCGTGGTCTCCCAGGAGACGTACCTCTTCCACGCCTCGGTCGCCGAGAACCTGCGCTTCGCCAAGCCGGACGCGACCGGCGAGGAGATCGAGGCGGCGGCCCGTGCCGCACAGATCCACGACCACATCGCCTCCCTGCCCGACGGCTACGACACCCTCGTCGGTGAACGCGGCTACCGGTTCTCGGGAGGCGAGAAGCAGCGCCTGGCCATTGCCCGCACGATCCTGCGCGATCCGCCGGTGCTGATCCTCGACGAGGCGACGAGCGCCCTCGACACCCGCACCGAATTCGCCGTACAGGAGGCGATCGACGCGCTCTCCGCCGGCCGTACGACGATCACCATCGCTCACCGGCTCTCCACCGTGCGCGATGCCGATCAGATCGTCGTCCTCGACGCCGGCCGCACTGCCGAGCGCGGCAGCCACGAGGAACTGCTGCGACAGGACGGGCGGTACGCGGCCCTGGTCCGCAGGGACGACACCCGGCTCGCCGCCCCCGTGGCGGGCTGACCGGGCCGCGGACGGGGAACGGCCGTGAGGGCTCTCCCAGGGGCGTCGGGCCGCACGCGACGGCGCCGCCGCTCCCGTGGGACGGGGAACGACGGCGCCGGGTGGAGCAATGGTCAGATGAGCCAACCCACGAAGTGGACGACGCCGGCCAGCAGGTTGGTGATCAGGTTCATCGGGTGTTTCTCCTTGTGCATGGTGAATCTCTGGGACAGCACAGTCGCGGTCTGCAGCCCGTCGCTTGCGCCCTGTAATCATCAACCGCCGTCAGGCAGTTGAGCAACGAATGCCGATACGATCACGCGTTCCAGCGAACACCCGATCCCCTGTTCGTGTGTTCGTGTTGCGTGGTGCGCGCCGCGTGTCGTCACGGACGAGGTACCGACGGCGCGATCCGCGCGGGATAGCGTGCCCGCATGGTGAACGAGTCCCCGGACACCCGTCCCCACCGCAGGATCCGCCCCACCCGGCGGGGTCGTCTGCTGCTGCTCGTCGGAGCCGTTCTCGTACTCGGGGTGGCCGCCGCCGTCCTCGTACCGTTGCTGACCAGAGAGCCGAAGACCGCCGAGCAGGCTCGTTCCCTGGTGATTCCGGAGGGATGGCGGGCCTCGCAGGTGTACGCGGCCGCGGACAAGGCCCTGGGCGAACCCGCCGGCACCACGGAGAAGGCCGTCGCGACGGCGGACCTGCCGCTGCCGGCCGAGGCGAAGGGCAACCCCGAGGGCTATCTCTTCCCGGCGACGTACCCCGTCACCTCCGCCACGACCCCGCAGAGCCTGCTGCGCTACATGGTCGACACGGCACGGAGCCGCTTCGGCGCGGACCACATCACGGCCGGAGCACAGCGCAACAACGTCACCGTGTACCAGACGGTGACGATCGCCAGCGTGGTCCAGGCCGAGGCGGACACCGCGCCCGATATGGGGAAGGTGGCCCGGGTCATCCACAACCGGCTCGACCGCGGCATGCCCCTCCAGATGGACTCCACGCTCAACTACGCGCTGAACCGCAGCACTCTGGACACCACCACGGGCGACACGAAGATCGACAGCCCGTACAACAGCTACGCACACAAGGGACTCCCGCCCACTCCCATCGGCAACCCCGGTGAGCAGGCGATGGTGGCAGCGATCAGCCCCACCCCCGGCCCCTGGCTGTACTTCGTCACGGTCACGCCCGGCGACACCCGCTTCACCGACGACTACGCGGAGCAGCAGCGCAACGTGGCCGAGTTCAACCGCAACCGCCGCAGCGCGGGCACCGGTTGAACCGTTCTCACGCGGACACGGACACGGCCCTCTCCGCAGCGGGCTCGGCGCGCTCCAGCAGCCGGCCGATCCCGCGCACGGCGGCTCGGCCGGCCCGGTTCGCGCCGATGGTGCTGGCGGACGGCCCGTACCCGACGAGATGGACGCGCTCGTCGCGCGCGGCCTGCGTCCCTTCGACCCGGATCCCGCCGCCGGGCTCACGGAGCCTCAGCGGGGCGAGGTGGTCGACGGCGGCCCGGAAGCCCGTCGCCCAGAGGATGACGTCCGCCTCTACGGTGCGGCCGTCGTCCCAGGCCACGCCGTCCGGCGTGATCCGGTCGAACATGGGCAGCCGGTCGAGTACACCCGACTCGCGGGCCCGCCGGACCGCGTCGGTGACCGGCAGCCCGGTGACGCTCACGACACTCTGCGGCGGCAGCCCGCGCCGCACCCGTTCCTCCACCATGGCCACGGCCGCCCGGCCCTGATCGGCACCGAACGGACCCTCCCGGAACACCGGCGGCCGCCGCGTCACCCAGTAGGTGTCCGCCGCCACCTCGGCGATCTCCATCAGGTGCTGTGTCCCGGAGGCCCCACCGCCCACGACGACCACGCGCTGCCCGGCGAACCCGGCCGGCCCCGGGTAGTCCGCCGTGTGCAACTGCCGCCCACGGAAGGTCTCCTGCCCCGGGTAGCGCGGCCAGAACGGCCGGTCCCAGGTGCCGGTGGCATTGATCAGGGCGCGCGTCGTGTACGTCCCCTCGGACGTCTCGACGAGCAGCCGCCCGCCCGCACCCTCACGCACGGCGCTCACCTCGACGGGCCGGTGCACCCGCAGGCCGAAGGTGCGCTCATAGGTGTCGAAGTACTCCCCGATCACCTCGGACGAGGGCCGGCTGTCGTCGGCACCCGTCAGCTCCATGCCGGGCAGGGCGTGCATGCCGTGCACCTTGCCGTACGTCAACGAGGGCCAGCGGAACTGCCAGGCACCGCCGGGACGCGGGGCATGGTCGAGGACCACGAAGTCGCGGTCCGGTGCCAGACCGCTGCGACGCAGGTGGTAGGCGCTGGACAGGCCTGCCTGCCCGGCTCCGATCACCACGACATCCACTGGGCGCGTCCCGAGATTGTTCACGCTTCTACCAACCGCATCGACGGCGCGGATCTTCCCGCGGCCGCCTCCGGCTCGTCCGACCGGCCCCGCCCCGGTACGTGGTCGCGCAATCCCGCGGTGCGGGCAGGACAATGTGCACATGTCCTCTGCGTTCACGACCAGCGTCCTGCACATCACCACGGGCACGACGGAGACCGTCACCGACCTGACGTCCGACTGCGAACAGTTCCTCACCCGGACGGCCGCGGGCCGCGACGGCCTGCTCAACATCTTCGTGCCTCACGCGACCGCCGGGATCGCGGTACTGGAGACCGGCGCGGGCAGCGACGACGACCTCCTCAGCGCCCTGCACGCCCTGCTTCCCGCGGACGACCGCTGGCAACACCGCCACGGCAGCCCGGGCCACGGCCGCGACCACGTGCTCCCGGCGTTCGTCCCGCCGCACGCGACGCTGCCCGTGGTCGGGGGGCGCCTGGAGCTGGGGACCTGGCAGTCGGTGTGCCTGGTGGACACGAACGTCGACAATGCGGACCGGCAGGTGCGGCTGAGCTTCCTGGGCTGATCAATATCGCTCCCAGGGTCGTGCCGCCGATTCTCCGTGCCACGCGTGCGCGAACGGAGAGAACCTTGCACGGTACGGACCTGCATACGATCGAGCGTTCCTATGACCGGTGACCCGCCCGAAGCCGGGCCCCTGGCTCCGTGACGAGAGGGTTGCTTACGACGGGCCTGGTCGCCGCAGCGGTGGACCGGCTTGGCCGCAACGTCGTCGACTGCCTGAACACCGGTTACGAAATGCGGGACGAGAAGAAGATGCTCGCCAGGCCGGAGTGCCCATGGTGGTGCCTGCTGCGCGGGCGGCCACGATGTTCACGCCCGGGGCGGCGATGTCCGGCTTCATGGCCCCGTCACCGAAGCGCGGGCCCCGGCTGGAGAACGAGGCGATCTCGTCCTGGTCGTCGACCGCCGCCACGGTCAGGGCCGCGTCGGCTGCGCCGGGCGTGTCGATGCTGCCCGCGTCGGGGCCGGTGTTGCCCGCGGCGATCACGAAGAGGGTGCCGGTGTCCTTCGTCAGCGTGTTGACGGCCTGACTCATCGGGGCGGTGCCGTCGGTGTAGGTGTCCGCCCCGAGACTCATGCTGACGGCCTTGGCGCCGCTGTGCGCGGCCCACTCCATGCCTGCGAGCACCCCGGGCTCGGTCCCGGAGCCGTTGTCGCCGAGACCTTGCCGATGAGTAGTTTCGCGCCGGGGGCGACACCCTTGTACTTCCCGCCCGATGCCGCGCCGGAACCGGCGATGGTGGAGGCGACGTGGGTGCCGTGTCCATGGCGGTCGACCACGTCGGCCGAGTCCGAGAAGTTGCGCGTCTCGTCGATCCGGTCCGAGAGGTGAGCGGCTGCGGGCGGTGCTGTCCGATCTGGGCGTTGCGGACTGTGCGACCTTGAACGTAAGCGAGTGATCGGGCTGCCATTCGCGCGCGCCCACCCCAGCAGATGCCCTTCTCGCTGCCGAATCGGGCGCGTTCACGGCGATCGCTCTGCACGCGCGGGTCCGCCGGTCGAGAGGGATCTCCTGCCCGATGCGGGGCGTGCCTGCCGACCGCTGCGGCCGGAGTCTCCGGCACACGGGCCGCCGTCTGAGGCGCCGCAGCCCCAGCAGTTCGACCGTTCGCCGGCTGTTCAAGTCCGTCACACGGACCGCCAACGCTTCCCGCGGACCGCTGGCCCAGGTCAAGCGCCGGATGAGTGGTGGGGAACGTGACGCGCGTAGTGGCTGATCCGGCTCTGGGCGACCCCAAGAGATTGACAGGGGCATGACTTATGTCTAGCTTCCTCAGCGGCTGCGGTGTCACATCAGACCCCCTGCCCCCGGGAGGATGCACATGGCCGCATCGTTCGTCACTCATCGCGCACTCGATGGTGGGACGTACCACTTGGAGGGCGACATCGACCTCCAGGCGCCGTGCACTTCGGCTGTCGAGGTCCTGGCCGGTGGCCGGCTGGTCGAATTCACTGCCGGCCCGGCCTCTCTGGGGGACGATGTCGCCGCCTCCCTGGGTACCGGGTCACCCGAATCCGAGCTCACCTTCCAGAAGGGCGCGCTGCGCATCTTCCGGTCGGTCGAGCGCGAGCCGCGCTCGGGGCTCGTGGAGCGGCCGTCGCTCGTCGTGTGGCGTGGCGAGCGCCATTCACTCGTGACCCGGTTGTACGGCATGGGCGTGGCCGAGGT
The DNA here is from genome assembly GCF_035917155.1 of Streptomyces sp. NBC_00385. Taxonomy (NCBI): domain Bacteria; kingdom Bacillati; phylum Actinomycetota; class Actinomycetes; order Kitasatosporales; family Streptomycetaceae; genus Streptomyces; species Streptomyces sp. NBC_00385. Next base: position 7,795,656 of record NZ_CP107951.1, read on the forward strand.
GCTCGGGCTGCTCCGGTCGGTGCGTATCGGGGAGAGCGAGTACGGGCTCACCCTCCAGCCGGATCCCTCGGCCGGAAGCGCCTTCGCGCGTCCCGCGACGCTGATCAAGGAGGTACCCGGCCTCGGGCTGCTGGAGCTGTCGCGGCGCACGAAGGAGCACACCGCCCAGCTCCCGCCTTGGAAGGGGGTGGCGGTCGCGTCCGGCGAGCTTTTCCGCGACACGCTCTCCGACGGCAGCCCGTTCTTCGTGCTCTCCTCCACCGCGATCTGGGCCACGGTGGTGCCACTGGCGTCGACTCCCGTCGAGAGGGTGCCCGAACTCGTCGGGCGACTCACGCTGCGGCATGCCGGGTGATCCGCCGGTGATCGGCTTCTACGGCGGGCTGACCGCCTCCCTCGTCATCCTGACCCTGCTCATGGGTGCGGGCTCCCATGCCGCCAGTCCGGCTGCCCTGGGCGACGCGCTGTGGGCGCACGGTGTACTGGGTCCGCGGCTCCGCCGGTCGGCGGCCGTCGGGCTGCCGGTCGCGGAGGGTGTCCTGGGGGTGGCCGGCACGGCCGCGCTCCTTACGGGGCACCAGCGGGGGCTGCAGACCGTGCTCGTTGCGGGGGCCGCCCTCTTCGGGCTCTACGCCGCCTACACGCGGCACGTCCTCGCTCTCGGCCGAGGGGGGCCGTGCGGCTGTTCCGGCCAGGATGTGCCCCTGAGCCGCTGGGTGACCCGGCGGGCCGCGGCCCTCGCCGTGCTCGCGATGAGCGGCGCCGGCGTCGTCGGGGCCGGCCCCGTGCGGCTCTCCACGGCGGAGCTGATCACGCTGGTGCTCGCAGCTCCCGCCTGCGCGACGCTGCTGTGGTACCTGCCCGCTGCCATGCACGAGCCGACCACAGCGTCCGTCCACCTGCCGACCAGGGCCACTGCTCACCAGCAGGACAAGACCACCGTGCACCGGACCGCCGAAGGAGTGCCAACGCGATGGACTTCACCACCAGCGCCCTGATTGCCTCGTGGGCGGCGATCGCGCTGCTCGCGCTGGTCGTATCGGGGCTCATCAGACAGGTGCACCAGCTGTCACGAACGCAGCCGCACCGCCCTGGGCGAGTGGGCATCGCCCCCGGCGCACAGGCTCCCGGCCTCGATGCGGCCCGGCCCGATCCTGCAGGACTCGACGGCCTCCTGACACCGGGCCGCGCCGCGCTGCTGCTCTTCCTCGACGCGGACTGCCGTACCTGCGGCCAAGTGCTCGCCGAGGCCGGTGCCTGGACGGTCCGCCAGAGCGACGCGGCCGCCCCGCAGGTGCTCGGGCTCTACGCGGGCGCCGGGCCGCAGGCCGGCGAGGGCGCCGTCCCGGTCAGGGACCACCGTCCGGAGCTGTTCACGGCCTACGACATCCCCGCCACCCCCTACGCGGTGGCCATCGATCCGGAACTCCGCATCGTGCGTTCCGAGCCGCTCGGTTCACCCACCGCGCTGCTGCGGCTGCTCGACGACATCGCACCCGCAACGCCGAGGAGCCGGCCGTGACTTCACTGCATGACGTGCCCACGCTGCGCCGCTCCGGGAGCGGTGGCCGCCGCTCCCGGACCGGGCGCGGGGCCCTTCCCTCCTTCGCGCCGTCCAGGCGCACCGTGCTGCAGGCGGCGACCGCCGCGGGCTTCGCCGCGCTGGGAGTGTTCTCCGCTGCCCGGGAGGCGTACGCCGACGGATACGACATCTGGACCGGTGCATGCCCGAGTTACGCCGAGGACCACAACTGCTCCCCGGGCTGCGGGCCCAGCACCATCTATGCCGACGCGTGCGTGACCTCGGGGACGAACACCGGCTTCCACCGGACGGACGGAGTCACCTGGACCCTGCGGCCCAACCAGTGCTACGCCGGTACCTACGACGGCTGGCTGTGGCGCTACAGCGCGGCTTGCGGCAGTTGCGGCTGCGGTATCGAGAGGCGGTGCCACGACGGGTACCGCAACACCGGCTCCGGCTGGGTGAAGTCCATCTGCCGCTGGACCACCGACTGCGACTGCCCCGGCTCCGTCACCTGGCCGACCATCGGCAGTGGAGCCACCGGGCCCGACGTCTTCACCATCCAGCATCTGCTCACCCACCACGGGCATCCCACGGATGTCGACGGCATCTTCGGTACGGACACCGAGGCGCAGGTCGAGGCGTTCCAGTCGGCGAACGGACTCAGCCCCACGGGCAGCGTCAGCGCGGCGACCTGGCCGGTCCTGGTGGTCACCGTGCGTCAAGGAGACGTGAACGATGCCGTACGGGGCGCGCAGCGGCAGCTCAACAAGCACGGTTCCGCTTTGACCGTCGACGGCAACTTCGGTTCGCTCACCCGGCAGGCCGTCGTCTCGTTCCAGTCCCTGCACGGCCTGACCGCCGACGGAGTGGTCGGCCCGAACACCTGGCTCACACTGACCGGGACGGTCTAGGTGGGCGAGTCCGTCCGTCCCGCGGACCGGCCGAGCGGCGCCGGTGCCGTACGGGCGCTGCTCACCGACCCCGTTCTGCCCGTGGCGGCCCTGGGGATCGCGGTGATCGCCGCCGTCCTCCATGCCCCCGTGCTGACCTGGGCGATCACCGGTGGTCTGGCCGGCTACTCGCTCTCCGGCTCCGTTTGAACGCGTAACAGCGCTTTCGCGCTGGCCTCGCCAGGTTGGCGGGCAACGTACAGACAGGCGCTGGTCCTCGGCGTGTTCACCTGCGGCCTGCTGGCCGGAGGGGCGCTTTCGGCCGGGGTGCTGTGGCTCGTGTCCGGCCTCTTCACGCCGGTTCCGGCCGGCGTGCGGCAAGGGCTGATCGTGGCTGTCGCGTTGCTCGCCGCGTTGCGTGACGCGGGCAAGCTGTCGCTGCGGCTGCCGCAGAACGCCCGGCAGATACCGCAGGACGTCCTGCGGCGTCATCTTGCGCGCGGAGCGCTGCAGTTCGGCTTCGAGCTCGGCACGGGCGTGCGCACCTACGTCTCGGCGAGTGCGCCGTACGCGATGGCGGTAGCGGTGCTGCTGTCCGGGGGCTCCTACGCGCCCGCCCTGGCCGCCGGACTCGGCTTCGGAGCCGGCCGGGCACTCACCCCGGCCCTGCGCAGGCTCTCCGGAGACGGGGAGTGTTGGGACGACCGACTCGCGGAGCGGCTGAGCGGCATGACCGTCGTGTGCTCCGTGCTGATCGCCGCTGCCGCCTGGGGGGTCTGGCAGTAGTGGCTTCGCCCTGCCTCGGCCAGGAGCCGAGCACCTCATCGCGCCAGGTGGCGTCTGCAGGCCGGTTGTGCCGTAGGTCTGGTCCTGTGGCAGATGGTGATGGTGTGGACACGTCATGCAGGGGGAGGCCAGACTCGCCTCAACCCTCTAGCGGGAATCGGGAAGGACTCACAACGGAGGCGCCATGTTGAGGCGTACGATCCAACTCGCCCTAGCGTTTGTCATGATCATGGCTGCGACGGTAGGGGGTGTGCTGGCCACCGCTGCCCCTGCCCAGGCCGACGAGTGCTACAGCTGGGGCCGCACCCTGTCCGAAGGCATGTCGGGAGCCGACGTGACCCAGCTGCAGATCCGGGTGGCCGGGCATGTCGACTACGGCGAGATCCTCTCCGTCGACGGCAACTTCGGCCCGCGGACCAAGGCCGCGGTCATCAAGTTCCAGCAGGCGTACGGACTCGGAGCGGACGGCATCGCGGGTTCCCAGACGTTCAGCAAGATCTACGCACTGCAGGACCCGGACTGCACCCCCATCCACTTCACCTACGCAGAGCTGAACAACTGCAACGCCGACTGGTCCGGTGGCGCGGTGAGTGCCGCGACGGCCAAGTCCAACGGCCTGCGCACGATGTGGAAGCTGGAGGCCCTGCGGCACGTGATGGGTGACGTGCCCATCGTCGTGTCCAGCGGATTCCGCTCCACGGCCTGCAACAATGCGGCGGGCGGTGTCTCGAACAGCCGGCACCTCTACGGTGACGCCGCCGACCTGATCGGCAGCCCGTCGTTCTGCGCACTCGCCCAGCGGGCTCGCTCGCACGGCTTCGGCGGCATCTACGGCCCCGGCTACCCGAACCACAACGACCACACCCACGTGGACGGCAGCACCAGCCGCTCCTGGTCAGCCCCCAACTGCGGGGTCTGACCGGCACGTCGCCACCGCACCCGCACAGCAGCCCGCCTTCCCCGGGCCGGACTCCGGCCCGGGGAAGGCGGGCCCGTACCGGCCGCGGGGTGCGCGGCCGATCAGGCTCCGGTTCGTCCACGGGCAGGCACCGCCGTGGACGGACCGGAGCAGACCTGCTGAGCCGCTGCCCCTCACTCTCCCCCCGCATTCGAGTAGGAGTGAACCGATGTCCTCCCGGATCCCCTGGCGCGCCCGCGCCGGAACTGCCCTGCTGGCGGTGCTCGCCGGTACCGGCGCGTTCGCCGCCCCCGTTCCCGCCCAGGCAGATTCCCAGCCCGAGAGCCTGCGGAGCGTCACCTACCACGGCTACCGCATCGAGGTGCCCGCCGACTGGCAGGTGGTCGATCTGGCCGAGAACCCGCGTGCCTGCCTCCGGTTCGACAGACCCGTCGTCTACCTGGGTGAGCCCGCCGAGCAGAACGACTGCCCCGCCGGAGTCGTCGGCCGTTCGGCGGGCATCGTCGTGGAGCCCATCACTGCCCGCTCCGCCGGTCAGGCGACGGCGGCGACCGCACGGACCCAGCGCGGCAAGGCCATCGCCCCGTCCGCCGCTTCCAGCAACGACACCATCCAGATCGCCGTCGAGGACGCCGGCGTCCTCGTGACAGCCGCCCACACAGCGGAGACGGAGAACCTCGTACGCGGCGTTCTCGCCTCCGCCGAGCTCACCGAGGGCGCCGAGCGCATCGCGCTGCCCCACGCGGCCCAGCGCTCCGACGCCACCTCCCTGGCCGCGGCCGGACCGCAACCCGGCAGTTACCAGGGCAAGGGCTTCGACGCCTGCGCCGCGCCCTCGCAGGCCGCGATGAACGCCTGGCAGGCGAGTTCGCCGTACAGCGCGGTCGGCGTCTACATCAGCGGATCCTTCCGCGGCTGCGCCCAGCCGAATCTGACGGCGAGCTGGGTGACCAGCCAGACCGCCAACGGATGGCGTCTGTTCCCCATCGACGTCGGCCGACAGGCACCCTGCACCAGCTACTCGCTGAAGATGTCCACCGACCCGGCCACGGCCAAGTCCCAGGGCGTCACCGCGGCCGCCGGTGCCATCACCGCCGCGTCGAACCTCGGCATCCCGGCGGGCAGCGCCATCTACAGCGACATCGAGGCGTACACCTCCACGGCCTCCTGCAAGGCGTCCGTGCTGTCGTACCTGTCCGGCTGGACCGAACGGCTGCACAGCAGCGGCTATCTGTCGGGCTTCTACTCCAGCGCCGCCTCCGGCATCAAGGACGCCGCCGCCGAGTACGGCAACGGTGCCTACACACGCGTCGACCATCTCTTCTACGCGTGGTGGAACGGCGCCGCCGACACCAACACCGGTTCCTACGTTCCGTCCTCCTACTGGTCCGGCCACCAGCGGATCCACCAGTACGCGGGCGAGGTCACCGAGTCCTACGGCGGCTACTCGATCAACATCGACCGCGACTACCTGGACGTGGGCAACGGCTCCGCGCCCACTCCCAGCTGCAGCGGGGCGAACCTCGACTTCACCGCGTACACCACCGTCCGGAGCGGATCGACCGGAGACCGGGTCAAGGCCGCCCAGTGCCTGCTCAAGGCCGCCGGATTCGACCCGGGCACCCCCGACGGGATCTTCGGGCCCGACACGACCGCCGCCGCCCGGAACTTCCAGTCCGGCAAGGGGCTCACGGCGGACGGTGTGGTCGGCGCGAAGACCTGGACGGCCCTGCTGTCCCGCGGATCCACCCCGACCGTCCAGAGCGGCTCGACGGGCGAGGCCGTCACCCGGCTCCAGCGCGCCCTGACCGCCGCGCTCGGCCGGACGGTGGCCATCGACGGCGTCTTCGGCTCGGGCACCGCCCAGGCCGTACGCGACTACCAGTCCTCGCGCGGGCTGGGCGCGGACGGCATCGTCGGCCCCGCCACCTGGGGCGCCCTCCAGTCCGGAAAGTGAGCGGGCGAATGAACAGGAATGTGAGGCAGAGACCGTGAGACGACTCGCACGCATCATCACGCTGTTCACCGCTCTGACGGGCCTGTTCCTCGGGCTTGGCGTCCCCGCGCAGGCCTTCCCGCAGGCGGCGTTCCCGCTGACCAGCAACGGCAACCGGGGTTCCGACGTCGTCGCGCTGCAGCACCTGCTTGCCGCGCACGGCCGCTCCGTGGCGGTGGACGGCGCCTTCGGCTCGGGCACGCAGAGCGCCGTGGTGGGCTTCCAGCAGTCCAAAGGCCTGACCGCGGACGGCGTTGTGGGGCCCGCTACCTGGGGCGCCCTCGCCATCACCGTCCGCCAGGGTGACAACGGGCCGGCGGTGGCAGCCCTCCAGTCGCTGCTCAACGCCAAGCGGGGCGCCGGACTCTCGGCCGACGGGGCATTCGGACCCGCCACCGGCACCGCCGTCCGTGCCTTCCAGTCCCATGCGGGGATCAGCGCGGACGGCGTCGTCGGACCGACCACCTGGCAGAACCTGCTGTGGCACTACGAGAACATCAACTTCGGCGGCAGCACGATGTGCGCACAGAGCCCCGACGGCAACACGGGTGCCCACTGGGCGACAGCCGGCTCCGTCGGCCAGTTGGAGGCCGCCGCCGCCACCTTCGCCGCCACAGGGAACGGCAGACTGCCGGTGGGCGACGCCGGCTTCGAGCACGGCGGGGACATTCCCGGCCACGGCAGCCACGAAGTCGGGATGGACATCGACGTGTGGCCCGCCCACACCGACTCGGCGCAGTGCACCGCGGGGCGCATCACCTGGCAGTCGAGCACGTACGACCGGGCGGCCACCCGCAGGCTCGTGCAGGAGATCCGTGCCAAGGCCCCCGGCCACGTCCAGCTGATCTTCTTCAACGACCCGCAGCTGATCTCGGAAGGGCTGACCACGAGCTACGCCAACCACGACAACCACCTGCACATCCGCTACCGGTAGCGGCCCGGCCGCGGGACCCGGGCCTCGCCCGCGAACCCGCGGCCGTCCGCAGCGCTCAGCGGATCACCAGTGTGGTGCCGGCCACGGCGGGAACCAGTTCCCCGATGACCAGATGTCCGGGTACCTCCCCGGCGATCAGCAGCCCGCCGGAGGTCTGTGCGTCGGCAAGCAGGTGCAGCTCGTCCTGGCTCGCCCGTCCCGCGTCAAGGTGCGGGCGTACCCAGTCGAGGTTGCGCCGGGTGCCGCCGCTGACGTACCCGGCCCGCAGGGACTCCCGGGCGCCGTCGAGCACGGGGACGGCGGCGGCGTTCACCACGGCCGTGACGCCGCTGGCCCTGGCCAGCTTGTGCAGATGGCCGAGCAGCCCGAATCCGGTCACATCGGTGGCGCACACGGCGCCGACCTCCAGGGCAGCCGCGGCTGCCCTGTCGTTGAGCATTGTCATGGTGGCGACGGCGTGTGCGAAGACCTCGCCGGTCCGTTTGTGGCGGTTGTTGAGTATGCCGACGCCCAGCGGTTTGGTCAGGGTCAGCGGCACGCCCGGCCGGCCGGCGTCGTTGCGCAGCAGCCGGTCCGGATCCACCAGGCCCGTCACGGCCATTCCGTAGAGCGGTTCCGGGCTGTCGATGCTGTGGCCGCCGCCGACGAAGCAGCCGGCTTCGCGGGCCACTTCGAGCGCTCCCGCCAGGACCTCCCGGGCCAGCTCCGCGGGCAGTACGTCACGGGGCCAGCCCAGCAGGTTGAGCCCGACGACGGGCCGGCCGCCCATCGCGTAGACGTCGGACAGGGCGTTGGCCGCGGCGATCCGGCCCCAGTCGCGGGCGTCGTCGACGACGGGTGTGAAGAAGTCGGCCGTCGACACCAGGGCCGTGCCGTCACCGGTGAGCACCACGGCGGCGTCGTCACCGTCGTCGAGTCCGACCAGCAGCCGGTTCTTGTTGCCGCCGAGGGCCTGCCCGGGATTCCCGGGCGGCAGCAGTCCCGCGACCATCGCCTCCAGTTCCCCCGGAGGAATCTTGCAGGCGCAGCCGCCTCCGTGTGCGAACTGGGTCAGCCGCACAGGCGCGGCCGGTACGGAGACGGGGCCAACTGGCTTCATAAGGAGATCATTTCACCTCTTGCCCCAGCAGTGTGCGGGGACCACAATCTTGCTCCGGAGGCGTTGGGTGGGCTGGTGCCCCTCCCGATCTTCAAAATCGGTGTGGTCCGGGAACCGGGCCAGGCGGGTTCGATTCCCGTCCGCCTCCGCTGACTTCGATCGGGGTGGCACGGGTGGCGGACAGGACGGACGAGCCGCCTGCGGACATCCGGAGGCAGGTGCCGAGCACCACGGTGCTCCTCGGCGACCCCCGGCTGAGCGAGGCGTCCGTACGGCTGGGCAGGCCCCTCGTCAAGGCCGCGGTCGGCACCGCCCAACAACTCGTACGCGAAGGACGGATCGGCCCGGGCGACGCGGTCCACGCCGCACTTGCCGCGCTCCCCGCGCACACAGGCGGACTGAGCCCCGTGCACAACGCCACCGGCGTCGTACTGCACACCAATCTGGGACGGGCCCCGCTGTCGCGGCCCGCGCTGGAGGCCATGGCGGCGGCAGGTGGATACACGGACGTCGAGCTGGACCTGAGCACCGGCAGACGGGCGCCACGTGGCCGCGGCGCCATGGCCGCCCTGCGGGAAGCGGTGCCGGCCGCGGAGGCGGTGCACGTGGTCAACAACGGCGCCGCCGCCCTGGCCCTGGCGGCGGTGACGCTGGCCCCGGGGCGCGACATCCTGCTCAGCCGGGGCGAGTTCGTCGAGATCGGCGACGGATTCCGGATACCCGAACTGCTGGTTTCCTGCGGCGCACGGATACGCGAGGTCGGCACCACCAACCGGACCCGTCTCGGCGACTACGCGGACGCCGCGGGCCCGGACACAGGTTTCATTCTCAAGGTCCACCCGTCGAACTTCACGGTGAGCGGCTTCACCGGGGGAGTGGAAACCGAGGAACTGGCGTCCCTCGGCCTTCCCGTCGTCATCGACATCGGCTCCGGCCTCCTCGCTCCCGACCCTGTGCTGCCGGACGAGCCCGACGCGGCCACGGCCCTGCGCGACGGGGCCACCCTGGTCACCGCCAGCGGGGACAAATTGCTCGGCGGGCCGCAGACCGGGCTGGTCCTCGGCGCGGCCGCCGTCGTGGAACGGATGCGCCGCCATCCGCTGGCCCGAGCCCTGCGCGTGGACAAGTTCACCCTGGCCGCGCTGGAAGCGACACTGCGCGGTTCCGAACCTCCCGTGCACACAGCCGTGCACATGCCGCTGCAGCAGCTGCGCAGCCGCACGCTGCGCATGGCCGAGGATGCCGGCCGCCGAGGGCTGGACGCGCGCGTCGTACCCCACGAGGCGGTGGTCGGAGGAGGCGGGGCGCCCGGGGTCGTTCTGCCTTCCTGTGCGCTCAGTCTCCCCGACGACCTGGCAGAACCTCTGCGCACCGGTGAACCGGCCGTGCTCGGGCGGGTGGTGCGCGGCCGGCTGCTGCTGGACCTCCGGTGCGTACCGCAGGAGTCCGACAGCGACATCCTCGCCGCGGTGCTGCGCGCGGCGGGGCGCTGATCATGCGGGTCATCGCGACGGCCGGGCATGTCGACCACGGCAAAAGCACACTGATCCACGCGCTGACCGGCACCCACCCCGACCGGCTGGCGGAGGAGCGGCGCCGTGGCCTGACCATCGACCTGGGCTTCGCATGGACGGATCTGCCATCGGGCGAACGGCTGGCGTTCGTCGACGTCCCGGGACACGAGAGGTTCGTGCCCACCATGCTGGCCGGCGTGGGACCCGTGCCCGCGGTGTTGTTCGTCGTCGCCGCCGACGAGGGCTGGAAGCCCCAGTCCGCCGAACACCTCGCCGCCGTGGACGCCCTCGGCGTACGGCACGGACTGCTCGTCATCACCCGCTGCGACATGGCCGACCCCGGTCCGGCCACGGTGCAGGCACGGGACCGGATCCGGTCCAGCACTCTCGGCAGCGTCGAGGCCGCGGCCGTCAGCGCCCGCACCGGCGCGGGAATCGCCGAGCTGCGCGCCGCCCTCGACCGGCTGGTCGCGCGGCTTCCGGACGGGGACGCCGAATCCCCGGTGCGGCTGTGGATCGACCGGTCCTTCACCGTGCGCGGCAGCGGGCTGGTGGTCACCGGCACCCTCGGGGCGGGGCGGATCCGCAGGGGCGACGTCCTGGTGACCGCACGCTCCGGCAGCCCCGTGCGCGTCAGAGGGCTGCAGGCCCTCGGCGAGGAGACCACCCTGGTGCGGGCCACCGCCCGCGTCGCCGTCAACCTCCGAGGCCTTGACAAGGAGTCGACGGGCCGTGGTGACGCCCTCCTCACACCCGACAGTTTCCTCCCCTGCCTGAGTTGCGACGTGCGCGTACACGGCGGAACACCTGCCGCAGAACTGCCCCGCACCGCTGTCGCTCACATCGGCTCGGCGGCGGTGCCCGTGCGCGTACGGCCGCTCGGTCCGGACATCGTCCGCCTGACCCTGCCGGAACCACTGCCGCTGCGCATCGGCGACCGCGCGGTGCTGCGCCATCCCGGCCTGCGACGGGTGCTCGCCGGTCTTACGGTGCTCGACCCCCAGCCACCGGAACTGCGGCGCCGCGGCGCGGCGGCACGGCGGGCCGCCGAGCTGGTCGACGCCCACGGCGCACCGGCCGAGGCCGCCGAGCTGGGGCGCCGACTTCTGGTCAGGCGGGGGCAGTTGACCGCGATGGGGGTGGCAGTCCACACCGCGCCTGTCGTGGGGGACTGGCTCGCCGACCCTGCACACTGGACCACCCTGCGCGCCCGGCTGGCCGAACTGGTGGCGGCGTACCTCTCCGAGCGGCCCACCGAGGACGGCATACCGGTGGAGGCCGCCCGACATCGTCTGGGGCTGCCGGCGGTCTCCCTCGTTGAGGCACTGGTCACGCCGCCCCTGCGGATGAGCCGCGGGCGCGTGACCGCCGGGCCCACGGCACAGCCTGCCCCTGTGGCGGACGCGGTACGCCGGCTCACCGCTGAACTCGACGGGCGGCCCTTCGCCGCCCCCAACGCCCAGCGGCTCCTGGAACTCGGCTTCGGCCGCCGTGAGCTCGCCGCGGCGGTGCGCCACGGAGCGGTACTGCGGCTCGCGGAGCACGTGGTGCTGCTGCCGGACGCGCTCCGACTGGCGGCCGACCGGCTGAGCGAACTCGACCAACCGTTCACCGTGGGAACGGCGAGTCGCGCCCTGGACACCAGCCGACGCGTCACCGTTCCCCTGCTGGAGCACTGTGACGGTCAGGGCATCACCCAGGTGCTTCCTGACAAGCGCCGCCGGTGCACGCACCAGAGGCGGTCGGCGTGACGGCAGGGTGCAGCCGCTACCCCATGTCGTCAGCCTTGGGGTTCGGCGCCGCGGTATGTCGAGCACATGCCGATGAGCCCGCCGTTCCTGGTAAGGGCGAAGTTGTAGGCATCGTCGCGGTCCCATGGCATCGTCGCGGTCCCACTTCGCGTCGGGGCGGTGGCTGGGACTGCTTGTACTCCTTGGTCATTCCGGCCGACGCCTTTAAGACCGTGTCCTATGTGGTGAGTCGAGCGAGTCGTTTGTAGTAGCAGAGCGTGGCGGCGAGTCCGAGGAAGGCCAGGTAGTTGCGGGGGTGGCGTTCGTATCGGTGGTTGAGGCGGCGGTAGCCGGTGAGCCAGGAGCGAGGCTGTCGTGGGTGTTCGCCGCTGAGAGGCCGACGAGGAGGGGCAGTCCGTTCGCGTCCGACAGGACGTGCATCTTGGAGCCCGGCTTGCCTCGGTCCACGGGGCTCGGACCTGTGAGTTCGCCCCCTCTTGGCCCGCACGCGAGCGGAGTCGAGCGCGGACCGGGAGAGGTCGAGCAGGCCGGCGTCGTCCAAGCGGTGCAAGATCTCCTCGTGGAGCCGTCCCCAGACACTGGCTCTTGACCAGATCAGGAACCTGCGGTGGGCTGTCGACTTCGATATCCCGAAGCACGGTGGCAGGGCCCGCCAGGCGCATCCACTGACCAGGACGTAGATGATCGCGGCGAACAGCGTCTCATCAGGCGTGTCCTGCGTCCCGCCGCCCTGCGGCCGCACCTTCGACGGCGGGATCAGCGGTTCGGCGATCTCCCACAGCCCGTCCGGAACAATCCAACTCCACGTACCCCGCCCCATGACCGACCCAACGAGCCAAACCCACATAGGACACGGTCTAAGTGCGCAGGGGCGCGCCCATGGGTGCGGTTGGTTCCAGCACGGCTCAACAGGCTCTGTTTCGCGCCGGTGCACACGGAGTCATGCGCGTGCGTACACGCGCCGCTCCGGGGACTCCGCACGCCCTACCGGTGCGCGCGGGCAATGGAAATGATGAGCACACCGCACATGAACCAGGTGATCCGCAGTTCCCCGTCCCCCGGCCGGGCGGACTCGCGGCGGAAGGAGTTCACGGTGTTGCTTCTCATCTCCCCGGACGGCGTCGAGGAAGCGCTCGCCTGCGCGAAGGCGGCGGAGCACCTCGACATCGTCGACGTCAAGAAGCCCGATGAGGGCTCTCTCGGCGCCAACTTCCCTTGGGTCATCCGGGAGATCCGCGACGCGGTACCGGCGGACAAACCGGTTTCCGCCACCGTGGGCGACGTGCCGTACAAGCCGGGCACCGTGGCGCAGGCCGCGCTCGGAGCGGCCGTCTCCGGCGCCACGTACATCAAGGTGGGCCTGTACGGATGCACGACTCCCGAGCAGGGCGTCGAGGTCATGCAGGCGGTTGTCAGGGCGGTGAAGGAACACCGACCGGACGCGCTCGTCGTCGCCTCGGGCTACGCCGACGCCCACCGCGTCGGCTGCGTCAATCCGCTCGCCCTGCCCGACATCGCAGCCCGCGCCGGTGCCGACGCGGCGATGCTGGACACCGCGATCAAGGACGGGACGCGGCTGTTCGACCACGTTCCGCCGGAAGTCTGCGCTGAGTTCGTCCGCCGCGCCCACGCGTCCGGTCTGCTCGCCGCCCTCGCGGGCAGCGTCAAGCAGGCCGACCTCGGTCCGCTGACCCGTATCGGCACGGACATCGTGGGCGTGCGGGGAGCGGTCTGCTCGGGCGGTGACCGCAATGCCGGACGGATCCAGCCGCACCTCGTGGCCGCCTTCCGGGCGGAGATGGACCGGCAGGCCGGGGAGTACGCCGCCGACGTTCCGGCCCTGAACTGACCACCGGGATGCCGACACCGGATGCCGGCCGTGCCCCCGGACACCGACACCGTGCCCCACACCTCACTGTCATCGACCCGGCCACCGGGGAGACCTTCGACGAGACCCCCGACCAGCAGCCGGACGAGCTGGACGGCGCGATCGACCGGGCGCGGCGCGCCTGGACCGGATGGCGCGCCGACCCGGCCGCCCGCACCACTGGGCTGAACGCCGCCGCCGACGCCGTGGAGGCTGCCGGAGACGACCTCGCTCCGCTGCTCACCCGGGAACAGGGCAAGCCCCTGGCCGAGTCGTACGCCGAGGTCGCCCGTACGGCGGCCCGGCTGCGGTACTACGCCGATCTGGCTCCCCGCACCCGCCGGATCGACGACGGCCGACCCGTACACAGCGAGATCCGCTGGCGCCCTCTCGGACCCGTTGCCGCGGTCGTGCCGTGGAACTTCCCCCTCCAGCTCGCGTCGGCGAAGTTCGCGCCCGCACTCGCGGCCGGCAACACCGTGGTCCTCAAACCGTCCCCGTACACCCCCCTCGCCACCCGGCTGCTCGGTGACGTTCTCGCCACAGCCCTGCCCGAGGACGTCTTGACCGTCGTCACCGGCCGGGAACCCCTCGGTGCCCACCTCGTCTCCCACCCGGGTATCCGCCACGTCACCTTCACCGGCTCGGTGCCGACCGGGCGGGCCGTCGCCGCAGCTGCGGCGGCATCCCTCGCCCGTGTCACCCTGGAACTGGGCGGCAACGACGCGGCCGTCCTCCTGGACGACGTCGATGTGGACCGGATCGCGGACCGGCTGTTCTGGGCCGCCTTCCGCAACTGCGGGCAGGTCTGCATGGCGGTCAAACGCGTCTACGCACCGGCCCGGCTCCACGCCGAGGTGGTCGAGGCCCTCGCCCACCGCGCGAAGTCCGTCGTCGTCGGACCCGGCCTGGACCCGGCCACCCGGCTCGGGCCGGTCAACAACGCCTCCCAGCTGGCCCGGGTCGAGCGGGTCACGCAACGGGCCCTGGAGGCCGGAGCCCGGGCGGCGACCGGCGGTCACCGGCTCGACGGACCGGGCTACTTCTTCGCTCCCACGATCCTCACGGACGTCCCTCCCGACGACCCGGTGGTGACCGAGGAACAGTTCGGACCGGTCCTGCCGGTGCTGCCGTACCGAAATCTCGACGAAGCCGTCGAAGCGGCCAACGGCACCGGCTTCGGGCTGGGCGGCTCCGTGTGGGGTACCGATCTCGACCGGGCGGCGGCGACAGCCGACCGGCTCGAATGCGGCACGGCCTGGATCAACCACCACGCCGAACTCTCCCTCGCCCAGCCCTTCGCAGGCGTCAAGGACAGCGGGGTCGGTGTCGCGGGTGGACCGTGGGGTCTCTACGCCAACCTCCGTCCGTTCGTCGTGCACCGGCCGCAGGAGGAAGAGCGATGAGGTTCCGAGCCGCGGTACTGCGCTCGTACGAGACCCCGTTCGCGATCGAGGAAGTCGTCCTGAGGACCGGCCCGGCCGCCGGTGAGATCCTCGTCGAGATCGCGGGATGCGGAATGTGTCGGACCGATCTCGCGGTCCGGCGATCAGCCGGCCGCACCCCGCTGCCGGCGGTCCTCGGCCACGAGGGTGCCGGAGTCGTGGTGGCGTCGGGCGATGGCCCGGACAGCGCGATCGGCGTCGGTGACCACGTCGTGCTGAGCTTCGATTCCTGCGGAGGCTGCCGGAACTGCCGCGGCGCCGCCCCCGCCTACTGCGACTCCTTCGCCTCACTCAACCTCTTCGGGGGACGCGAGGAGGACGCCTCCCGGCTCACCGACACCGCCGGAGGAGCGCTGGCTTTCCGGTGGTTCGGCCAGTCCTCCTTCGCCGAATACGCCCTCGTCCCGGCGCGCAACGCCGTCCGGGTCGACCCCGCCCTGCCGCTCGAACTGCTAGGTCCGCTCGGCTGCGGCGCCCTCACCGGCGCCGGAGCCGTGCTGAACACCTTCCGGGCCGGTCCTGGTGACACCCTCGTCGTACTCGGCGCGGGAGCGGTGGGGCTGGCCGCGGTGATGGCGGCCGGCGCCGCCGGCGTACGGACCGTGGCCGTCGACCGGCATCCGGGGCGTCTGGACCTGGCCGAGCGGTTCGGAGCGGTCCCGCTGCCTGCCGTGACGGCCGGACTGGCCGAGCGCATCCGACGGCACACCGACGGCGGCGCGCAGTACGCCTTGGACACCACGGCCTCCGCCCCGCTTATCAACGACGCGATCCGCGCGCTGCGCCCCACCGGCACCCTTGGCCTCGTGGCACGCCTTCACACCGCCCTGCCGCTCGAACCGGGCACGCTCGACGGGGGCCGCAGCATCCGGCACATCTGCGAGGGGGACGCCGTACCCGAACTGCTGATACCCCGGCTGATCGGTCTGTGGCAGGACGGCCGCTTCCCCTTCGACCAACTGATCCGCACTTACCCATTGGCCGACATCAACAAGGCCGAACGCGACTGTGACGCCGGACGCGTGATCAAGCCCGTCCTGCTGCCGGAAAGAAGAGACCGATGAGTGAAACGTCCACCACCGGAGACCCTCGCCATCCCACCAGCGACCCTTCCACGTTCTTCGCTCTCACAGAAGGGGAGACGACCACAACGGCGACGCGGCGGACCGGCGCGGAAGGCGTGGACGCGGGCGTGGGACTGACCGCTCTCCTGGTCGCCGCCGCGCGGGCGATCGAGACCCACCGCCACGACAGCCTGGCCCGGGACGTCTACGCGGAGCACTTCGTGCGCGCTGCCCCCGCGTGCACGGACTGGCCGGTGAGCATCCAACAGGTCCCGGACGGGGACGACAACCCGTTGTGGGGGAGGTTCGCCCGCTACTTCGGTCTGCGGACCAGAGTCCTCGACGAATTCCTCCACCGGTCGGTCGGTACGGGCGTCCGCCAAGTGGTCCTGCTGGGTGCGGGATTGGACACGCGCGCCTTCCGGCTGGACCTGCCGGCCGACTGCGTCGTCTTCGAGATCGACAGGGAGGGCGTGCTGGCCTTCAAGCAACAGGTGCTTACGGACCTGTCGGCCGCACCGAAGACGAAGCGGGTCCCGGTACCGGTCGACCTGCGCGCCGACTGGGTCACCGCGCTGACCTCTGTCGGCTTCGACCCGGCCGCCCCGAGCGTCTGGCTGGCCGAAGGACTGCTCTTCTACCTGCCGGGCCCCGCCGAGACGTACCTCATCGACACGGTGGACCGGCTCACCACCGGGGGCAGCGCCCTGGCATTCGAGGCCAAGCTGGAGAAGGACCTGCTGGCGTACCGCGACAGCCCGATCTACACGGCGACGCGGGAACAGATCGGCATCGATCTGCTCGACCTCTTCGACAGGGGGCCGCGCCCCGACTCCGCGGGTCATCTGGCGGCCAAGGGGTGGTCCACCTCGATGCACACGCCTTTCGACTTCACCCGCCTGCTGGGACGTGGTCCCCTTCCCGAGCCGAACGACGCGTTGGAGGGGAACCGGTGGGTCTTCGCGCACAAGCCCGGCCCTGACGTCAGCTCAGGATGACGTCCGCACGGGCCGGGCACCGCCGTGACCGCACGGGGGCCGGCGCCCGCGCGCGTGGGGGCGAGCCGGGGCGTGCTGACCGGCGGCGTTCCGGGACGGCTCGCGCCGCCACGGAACGCCCAGGTCCGGGCCGTGTCAGACGGCCCGGGCAGTCACCAGCTGGTCAGCCGGAATTCCGCCCATGTCCGGCGCGTA
The DNA here is from genome assembly GCF_035917155.1 of Streptomyces sp. NBC_00385. Classification (NCBI taxonomy): domain Bacteria; kingdom Bacillati; phylum Actinomycetota; class Actinomycetes; order Kitasatosporales; family Streptomycetaceae; genus Streptomyces; species Streptomyces sp. NBC_00385. Next base: position 7,812,639 of record NZ_CP107951.1, read on the forward strand.
ATAGTCCTCGATGCCCCTGGCCCACGTGGTCACGGTGATGCGGTCCTCGGCGTCCGGGCCGAAGGCGTCGAACAGCGCGTGGATGTTCGCCTCCGCGAAGCCGATCGCCGTCATCAGCGATACGAAGAGCGGGCGCTCGATCAGGCCGTCCCCGTCAGGGTCGCCGAGTACAGCGAGTGCCTCGGCGAACTCGGCGATCGTGGGGCCGAAGCGCTCGGGATCGAGCACGAACGGACGGAACTCGTCGACGGAGATCACACCGTCGCCGTTGGCGTCCAGCTCCGTGGCCAGCGTGGTCCAGTAACGACGGAACGCGGCCCGGATGGCCTTCTTGGCGTCGTCGTCCGATGCGACCGCCGCTTCCAGAACACGTCCCGTCATGAGGTCGAAGTCGTCGGAGTCGAGGACTCCGTTGCCGTTGGCGTCGAAGAGGGAGAAGATCAGCTCGACCCTCTTGGTGGCCTCAGTTCGCATGTCCGTCACCTGTCTCCTGCGGTCCGTCGATCCCCGGACTCGGCTCAATGAGTGCTCCTACGTAACCGCGCAGCGGGAGAGGCGTGACGGTGGGGAGACCGCCGCTACCAGAAGGAGTGAGTTCGCCGACAACCAGTTCGTACGGGCAGGCCCGGCCTGCGGGATCCGGGCGAGGTGCAATTCTGCGTGACACCCTGCCATCCCGAGAGGATGGCCACAGAAGACGGGCCCGGTGTGCGCAGCAACCGGATAGCCTGGGTTGCTTTAACGGAGTCTGGTGGACACCAACGTCGACAATGCGGTCCGGCAGGTGCGGTTGAGCTTTCTGGGCTGAGCGAGACCGCCCGGGGCGGCCGCGATTTCTCCGTAACCTGCGTGCTCGAATCGGAGAAGCGGGTGTCCACCCAGGAGCCGGTCCCCGGGCAGGGGTGCACCGTCAGCGTGAGCCGTGCCGGGGCGGCATGTGTGCCGTGGCCTCGGCGTCCTGCTGCGCCGGATCGGCTCCCGGACCGGCTTCGGTCGTGATCCAGGGAGGACCGGCGGACGGCTGGGGAAGGATGAAGCTGAGCAGGGGGCCGGTGAGCGCGGTGGTGGTCACCGCCATCACCACCATCAGCGAGTAGAGCCGGTTGTCCAGCGCGCCGATCTCCAGGCCCACACCGAGGACCACCAGCTCGGTGAGCCCACGGGTGTTCAGCAGGGCGCCGAGGGCCGCCGACCGGCGGCCGTCGAGACCGCCCATCCGTGCGCCGGCGTAGGCACCGAGAAACTTGCCGCCGATCGCCACGGCCATGATCGCGGCGAGTTCGCCGAGGTCCGACACGCTGAGCCGGGACAGGTCTACCTTGAGCCCGGACAGCACGAAGTACACGGGCAGAAGGAGCAGTCCGCACAGGGGCTCGATCCGGTCCAGTACACCGCCGTGCAGCTTTCCGGCCGTGCCGCGCGGCATCACGGCGCCGAACAGGAAGGCTCCGAAGATGTAGTGCATGCCCAGCCACTCCGTGCAGGCCGCCGAGAGCAGCAGCCCACCCAGGACCAGAGCCACGAAGTTCCGGCTCACCGCGGGCCCACCGGGTTCCGGCGGACCCAGCGCGCTCGCCCTGCGGAGCAGGGGACGTACGACGGTGACCATCAGCACGACATAGGGGATCAGCAGCGCCAGCCGCCACTGCATCTGCCCGCCGGTGGCGACGGCGACGACCACGGCGAGCAGCGCCCAGGCCATCAGGTCCGCGATCGCCGCGCAGGCCAGCGCGGTCGTCCCGAGCCTGGTCGCCGCGAGTCCGCGGTCGGCGATGATCCGGGCCAGTACGGGGAAGGCCGTCACGGCCATGGCCACCGCGAAGAACAGGACGAATCCGACTGGGTCGCCCTCGTGGTGCGAGGACATCAACGGCCAGGCCAGCGCGGCGCCGAGCCCGAGCGGCAGCAGTGTCGAGCACAGGGACGTCCAGAGCGTGGCCCGCCCCGTGCCGCGGAGCAGGCCGAGGTTCAGTTCCATGCCGACGAGGAACATGAAGAGCGCGACACCCACTGCGGCGAGCGCGCTGAGCAGGAACCGGATGTCGTCCGGGAAGAACAGCCCGGAGAGCTCCTCGCCCAGGAGGGTGGGTCCCAGCATCACACCGGCGAGGATCTCGCCGATGACCGCGGGCTGGCCGAATCGGCGGGCCAGGGCTCCCATCGCGCGAGCCAGACCGAGGATCAGCGCCATGTCGAGGAGGAGGTACACCGTCTGCGAAGCGGTCATGAGCGTCCACCCGAACCGGTCGGCCGGCGGTCGGTGCCCACCGGGAAGAGAGACGTGGTCGATCAATGGGGCGCGGCTTTTCGGAGAGGCGGACCTGCTGGGCGCGACGGGGTCCCCCGGGAGCGGAGCCGGGCTTCGGGTGGGTCGTGACCTCGCGTCACAGGATGGCCGCCGGGTGGGCACACGGATCCGGTCGGCCGGATCCGCCGCCGGGCGGCGCCGAGGCAGGTGCCGCCCTCGCGCGTCAGCGGGAGTTGCCGCTCTCCAGACGGAGGGCGAGCTCCAGCCAGGCCGCGGCGCAGGATCGGGCCAGCCGGCTTACGCTCACGGCGCAGTGGGCGGGCATCTGCTTCAGCGGAACCGGGAGTTCGGCCGGGATCACCGTGCTGGTGCCGAGCCAGCGCAGCAGCGACCTGCCGGACTCGGTGTAGCGCAGGGACGGGTCCTGGCGCAGCCGCTGGAGCACCTCCTGCACCTCCTCCCTGTCCTGGGCGACCGTACGGCCGGTGGCGCGCGGGGCCGGAGCGGGCGGGTCGGCCGGCGCGGCGGGTGCTGTCCCGAGTGCCCTCTCGCGCACGCTGTCGGGCAGCGGGTCCTTGCCCTGCCTGATCCGCTCCCGGACGTCGTGCGCCGTGCCGACCGAGATGCCCGCCTCACGGGCGATCTGACGCAGCGAGGCCTCCGGACGGAGGGCTATGACCTGGCTCGCCGCCAGTCGGCCGTCCGCGTTGTTCACCGGCCGGCGCCTGCCGTCCTGGCCGACCCGTACGTCGGATGCGGAACAGTCGACCATCTTCAGCCGCAGACCTGCCACCGTCTTGGTGGCGAGTCCGGCGATCGCTGCGATGGCTCGGTCGGACAATTGCGGATGCGTACGGAAAATGCGCTCCGCGGCCGCTCGCCGGTCAGCTCTCGTCAGGGGCATACCGTGCTGGACGTTGAGCCGGACGGAATGCAGGAAAGCCTGGTCGGAATCGCCTTCGTAGAACTGCACGCGAACGTGCCCGATTCCTTTGAGGCGCGCGGCCAGGAGCCGGTGCATTCCGTCGATGACCCGAAGTGAATTCCGGTCCACCAGCAGCGGTGGGAGACTCTCCAGAACATCGGCGAGTGCTCGGACATGGTCCTCGTCCAGGCCTGCCGTCCGGGGGGAGTCGGCGGGCAGGAGGACACTCGTGGGAACGAGTTCGACGGTGCCCGTCTGCGGAGTCTTCGCCTCCGGTGGAGCGGAGCGGGTCAACTCCAGTCGGCCGGTGGTGCCTTCTTCGAGCGGGGAGCTGCGCTGAGAGGACGCGGCGTACGCATTGAACATCTACGGTCCGTTCCGTCAGTCGTGTATCGGTGGGGGTTTCGATACTGGCAACCACAGGGCGCGCGCTGATCAGAAAAGGGAACACCAAAGGAAGCAATGGTGCTCGGTGACACGATAAGTGCCGTGCGGAGCCGGGGAAGTGAGACGAACGCCCAGTCTGATGGTGGGGGGATGAAGACAGGCGGTCGAAGCGGATCGAGAGTAACAAGGCTCACTAGGGGCTGCAACGGTGCCCTCAATAACGACGTCCGCGCGACGAGTTGGTAAGGTTTTCTGCCAGTACTCGGAGTGAGCTTCTTCGGAGTGGCCGCTGATCGCGTGACGGCCTCGGTGTCGCGAAGCGCGGGGCCCGGTGCCGTTGGGTGAGGCGCGCTCGTCCTCTCAACCTGACTGCCGGCGAGCTCTGTTGGCGGACCCCCTCCTGACGAAGCCGGTCCGCTCGACGCTCCGGCCGGTATGGGCCGCGATGCCGGTCGTCACCGGCGGACGGCCGGGCCGCCGTTGATCCCCGGGGGCGCTGTCGGGTCACGGTCCGCGCGCCCCGCACCACGCGCTCGCCCGACGCCGAGGACGCTGCCGAACCCGGCTTCGCCCGCCCGGAGTTCTGGTGGTCGTCCGCACAGGCCGCTGCGTGCCGTACCGCGAGGCGGTGATTGACGACGCCGTTCCTATCTCCCAGCGGCGGCGCCGAGAAGGGTCGGTCGCCGGTGCGGAAGTGAGGGAGCAGAGCCGCCCCTGGCTGTCCTCGGTCCGTTGATTCCGTTACTCTGCGCGAAACTTGGCATCCCGTGTCCCCTCCTCGGCTCTTCGCCCCGGCTGTCGTACCGGGCGGGCACCGACTCCGGCACACATGGCCGGTGGATCAACTGGGCGGGGCGGGTGATGCCGTCGGCCGGTCCGGTTCGGAAGAATGCCGTGTCCGTGGACGGCTGTTGTGAGCAACGGGGCCCCGCGCGGGCGGCTCCGCGGCACCGGCCTCGACCGGCGAGTACCCACTGACCTGCGCCGCAGAGCTGCCGCAGGCGAAGCGTTCTCACCTTCCGTTGGCGAACGGCTCCGGCCGGCGCGAGCATCGGCATCCGGACAGGCGTCAGGTGTGTGCGCCGGCCGATGCCGCCACATGGTGGCCGAGCCAGGAGAGCAGGGGAGCCAGCTCGTTCGCCGCTTCGATCACATGGTCGACGGTCGCACGGGTGAGCACGACGTCGTCCCCGGCGAGCGGTCGAGCGGCCAGCAGCGAGCGGTGCCGCAGCAGACAGGCGCGGGGATGGTCGGCGGGCAGGCCGTGTGGCATGCGTTTCATGAGGTCGCCGGTGACGTCGTATCCCCGGGTCCGCAGGGTCTCCACCAGCTCGGCCAGCCGGACGCCGCTGCCCGCTGCGGCGACCGCCGCCCGGTAGCGTGGGACCTGCCCCGGGTCCGGGTAGTGCCAGCCGGCCTTGAGGTGCAGGCCGTCGAGGTCGAAGCGGAGCCCGATCTCTACCTGGCGGGCGGTCCGGATCACCGCGCCCTGATGCCGCCACCACCAGGACTCCTGGCGGAAACCCCAGACGGAGAAGTCGTCGAGGGAGGGGACGGCGTCGGCCACGTCGTTCAGGAGCGCGATCATGGGCTGCCGCACGAGCAGTTCCCTCTCCTTGCGGAGCGCCTCGCGTACCTCGCGCGGGGGATCTCCCTCCAGGCGCAGCAGCACTTCAAACGCCCGTTCCGTCCATCCGTTGAAGGATCCGCTCATCCTGGGAGCCTAATGGCCGGCCCGCGGTGAGGCCGTCACCGGACCGTGTCCGGCCCGGGGCCGGCGGTCCGCCGGGTGATTTCCGCTCAAGGAAAGCGGTGCCTTGATGTTTACCCGGTGGCCGGGTAACCATTTGTCGGTGTGTTCCGGATGTCCGTCCCGGGTCCTGTTCGACTGAGGACATTCTCCGGTTGAACACCTTCTTTACATGAGCGGGACCTCGATTGTCCGATGTACCCGGCCGATACCGCGGAGACGGTCCGGGATTTCCTACCCGGGTACGTGAGGTATCCGCTGTTCCGCCCGCACACCGAGAATGACGGCTCGCGCCGTCACGGCGTGCCGAAGTACGGCCCGCTATCCGTTCGCAGGCGCCCAGGCACTGGAGGAACCGTGAGCGAGGATGTGTCGCACATGAGTCAGGACGAGCTCTATTTCGTCGTCCGCAACCATGAGGAGCAGTATTCGATCTGGCGCAGCGACAAGCCGGTGCCGGCGGGCTGGGAATCGGTGGAAGGGCCCGCCGGCAAGGAGAACTGCCTGAGCCGGATCGGAGAGCTCTGGACCGATATGCGCCCGGCGAGTCTGCGCGCCGCCATGGCTGCGGCCGAGAACGGGAATCCCTGAATTCCTTCATCTCACGGTGAGTATTTCCGGCATCGAATAGACGACAGCGGTCGGAGTTCTTCGCATGGAACAGACAAGTTCTTCGCACAAGCCGAGCGCCGTGCGGGACACCGGCGCGTTCGTGCACTCCCTGGTGCGCGAGAGCGCACTGGCCCGACCGGACGCGGTCGCCCTGACGGATGGCGCCGGTTCACGGGTGACCTACCGGGAACTCCTCGAGAGGTGGGAAAGCCTCGCCGCCGCGCTGCGGGAGTGGGGCGTGGGGCCTGAGGTCCCGGTGGCCGTCAGGCTGGAGCGATCGCCCGACCTCGTCGTCACGATGCTGGCGATCCTGGAGGCGGGCGGCGTCTACGCGCCGATCGACGACTCCTGCCCGCCCGAGCGGTTCGCCGCGATCCTCGAGGACCTCGGCGCGCCGGTGCTGCTCACCGACCGGGAGACACCCACGGAGGTGAGCCGCCGGATCAGCCGGATCGCGCACCCGCGTGACCTGGCGGGCCCGGCGCCGACCGGAGATCCGAAGCCCGCGGCGGCCCTGAACCCGGACAATCTGGCGTACGTCATGAGCACGTCGGGATCCACCGGGCGGCCCAAGGGCGTGGCCATGACGCACCGGGGGCTGAACCGTCTGATCCGCTGGCAGGCGGCCGACGGTCCGGCGGGCCTGTCGACAGTGAGTTTCACCTCGACCGGCTTCGACGTCACCTTCCAGGAGGTGCTCGGCACGCTCGGCACGGGCGGACATCTGTGCCTGGTGTCCGAGGAGGCCAGGCGCGACCCCGGACAACTCCTCGCCGTCCTTGAGAAGGAGGGCATCGAGCGGGTCTTCCTCCCGTACGTGGCGCTCAGCCAACTGGCCCAGGCCGCACGGCGTACGGGCCGGGTGCCCAGTTCGCTCAGGCAGGTGGTGACCGCCGGGGAAAGGCTGGTGATCACGGACGCGATCGCCGAGTTCTTCGGCGCGCTGCCGCACTGCCGCCTCGACAACCACTACGGCCCCACCGAGACCCACCTGGTCACCAGCCTCACCCTGGATGAGGACCGCAGGACCTGGCCACGGACGCCGCCGATCGGGCGGAACGTCGACGAGGCCGACGTCTACCTGCTCGGTTCCGACCTCACCCCGGTCGCACCGGGCGAGCCCGGTGAGATCCACGTCGGGGGCGCGGCCCTCGCACGCGGCTACCTGAACGCGGCCGCCCAGACCGCCGACCGATTCCTGCCGGACCCCTTCAGCCCCGAACCCGGCGCCCGGATGTACCGCACCGGTGACCTCGCGCAGCTGGACAGCGGCGGCCTGCTGCACTTCCTCGGCCGGGCCGACGACCAGATGAAGGTCCGCGGCTACCGGATCGAACCCGCCGAGGTGGAACTCGCCCTGTCCCGCTGCCCGGGTGTACGGGAGGCGGCGGTCGGGGTGCGCACGCTCGCCGACGGGATCAGCGCGCTGGTCGCCTATGTGGTGGCGGAGGAGGGAGCACCGCCGTCGGTCTCCCGGCTCTCCGCCTCGCTGAAGCAGTCGCTGCCCGGATACATGGTGCCGGCGCGGTTCGCCTTCATCGACGCCATGCCGCTGAGCTCCACGGGCAAGGCGGACCGCGCGAAGCTGGCCGAGGTGCTGCTGCCCGGGTCCGCGGACCCGGGTGAGACGGAGCCGGACGGTGACACGATCGCCGACGCGGTGGCCGCCGTATGGCAACGAGTCCTCGGCCACGACGAGTTCGAGCGCGACGAGGACTTCTTCGACGTCGGTGGCGACTCGCTGCTCGCCGCCTGGGTGGTCACCGAACTCAGCCAACTGGCCGGCCGGGAGGTCGAGCTCTCGGTGATCCTGCGGAACACCACCGTCGAGGAGCTCGCCGAGTTCCTGGCGATCGAGCCCGCGACCTCACCGGCGCGCAGGCCGGCGTCCGAACTCATCACGCTCAAGCCCGGATCCGCGGGCAACGTGCTCTACCTCTTCCACCCGCTCGGCGGTGAACTGCTCACCTACCGGGAGCTGGCCCGGCGCATGGAGTCACCGGTGCGGGTGCTCGGCGTCCGCTGGGCGGCGGGGCCGGCCGAGCCGGGCCATGAGCCCTCCCTCGCGGAGATGGCCCGCGCCCACTGCGAGCAGCTGCGGGTCGTACAGCCCGAGGGGCCGTACCTGCTGGCCGGTTGGTCCTTCGGTGGGGTGCTCGCGCTCGAAGTGGCCACGCTGTTGCGGGAGTCGGGCCAGGACGTGGCCTTCCTCGGCCTGATCGACGCCAACCCGGTGCTCGACCCGCTGAGCGGGGTCGCACCGGCCGACACGCCGTACGAGGCGCTGCTCGGCCAGGTGCTCGATGAAGTCGACCGGCGCGCCGCGGACGGAGAGGACTCGGTCGACATCGCGGAGTTCTCCTCCGACCGGGACTGGGTCGGGCTGATGGGCGGAGCTCCCGCTGCCGGCGTCAAGGCCGTTCACCTGCGCCGCAGCCTGGCGATGGCCCGCCAGAGCATGGGAGCGCTGGCGGCGCACACCGCACGTCCGTACGCGGGCGACGCGGACCTGTTCCAGGCCGGGGCCACCGGGCCCGGGACGCGCGCTCGGCTGGAGGCCGGGCTGCGTGGAGTCGTCGGCGGCACCGTGCGCGTGCACGAGGTGCCGGGCGATCACACCGGCATCCTCGCCGCGCCGCACGTCACCGTGCTCGCCGAGGCGATCGACACGGTTCTGGAAAACATCGGGAAGGAGAACGACAGCGATGGATCTTGAGGCAGAACGCCGCCAGTTCGACGAAAAGGGCTTCATGGGGCCCTTCAAACTGTGGGACCCCGACGTCATGACGGCGTGGTGGAAGGAGCAGCGAGCCTATCTGCTCGACCCCGCGAACAAGAGCCGGGCCGTCTTCGACAACCCGGTCAACTACGACCGGCACCTGGACGTTCCCGGCCTCAGGACGCTGATCAGCGAACCCGCCATCGTGGAACGGATGCAGAGTGTCATCGGACCCGATGTGCTGTGCTGGCGCACCGAGTTCTTCCCCAAGAACCCCGGCGACTCCGGAACCGGCTGGCACCAGGTCGAGACCTACGCCATCGGCGAGGCCGAGAAGGGGATGCTGGAGCCCGGTGTGCGCACCGAGGGAGTTCCCATGGAACTCACCGCCTGGGTGGCGTTCACCGAGGCGACCAAGGAGAACGGCTGCCTGAAGATGATTCCGGGCAGCCACCGCTCCTGGAAGTACGACGAGACCGCGCCGATCACCTGGAACGGAACCGGGAAGGACAACACCTTCTTCGGCTACGACTACGGGGAACTGCGGACGGACAAGGACTGGGACCCCGACCAGGAGGAGGCCGTCCACCACGAGATGGCCCCCGGCGAGGTGGTGCTCTTCACAGCGCGCTGCATCCACGGTTCCAACCCCAACAGCAGCCGCCGGCAGCGGATGGGCTTCTCGGTCCGGGTGGTCCCGCCCACGGTCCGGGTCTACGGCGGCATGACCGAGTTCGACGAATTCGGCCACCACTTCGATCTGTCCCGGCACGGCTGCGTCCTCCTCTCGGGGCAGGACGACCAAGGCCTCAACACCATGAGGACGACCAACGCCTGGGACGAACCGTTCACCACGCGTCCGAGGAGTGCCTGATGGTCGACACACAGCTGGCCGGACGAGTCGAGATGGATTCCGCGGCGGTCGCCGAGGATCTCGCGCGGGCGGCCACCTTCCGCTTCTCCGAGGCCTACAGCGACTACCTCTGCGGAGGTCTCTGGAAGAGCCTGATGCTGTTCGCCACCGGCGGTGAGGGCGGCGACGGGCTGATCACCAACTACGACCACTCGCGGAAGTCATCGGTCACCGCCTTCGGCGAGCAACTGCCGTACCTGAGGCAGGTGGTGGAGCGCAACTTCCACCTGGAGAACCTGAACTTCGCGCGCATCGCCGAGATGACCAACAGCGTCACCATCCCGCACCGCGACCTGCTGGAGCTCGACGAGATCCCGGAGGGTGCGCGCAACGCCCACCGCATGCACATCCCGCTGGACACCAACGAGGGCGCCCTGTTCACCGAGGACAACGTGGTGTACCGCATGGCCGTCGGCGACGTCTGGTTCTTCGATGCGTCGAAGGTGCACGGAGCGGCCGCCCTGACGCCCCGGAGCCGCACCCATCTGATCCTCGACTTCACGGACGCCGCCGCCGCGGCGGACGTCGTGAAGTTCCCGCTGGAGCCCACCGGCCGGATCCCGGAGGACCGGATCAGCAAGCGGCCCTCGGTGACGGACGACGAACTCGAGGCGCTGTACCGGCTGGGCGACGTCGTCGATCTCGAGAACTACCGCGACGTCTTCGGCCTTGTCATCAAGAAGCACTACCGCAGGGACGGCGGTGACGACTTCGTCTGGCGCACGCTGACGGAGATCGGACGCCGGTGTCCCGACGCCGAGGTGCGCTCGAAGATCCAGGAGGAACAGCGCTTCTTCCTGATGGAACGTTCCGCGTAGACCCCCCCCGACGGAGGCTCATCATGACGACCGAAAGCACTGTCACCTCCTTGGCCGGCCGGCTGGCCGACAACGGGGTGCACGCGCGCTTCGCCGACCACGACTTCTTCAAGCAGGTCCACTCCACGACGCTGACCCACGAGCAGGTGGAGACCTACCTGGGCCAGTGGTGGCACCCGCTGCACTACTTCACGACCTTCCTGGCACGCTGCGTATCGGTGCTGCCCGACATCGAGTCCAAGAGCGCCATCACCCGCATCCTCAGCCAGGAGGCCGGAGCAGGCTCGGCCCGCGGCGCCCACGAGGTGATCTACGCACGCAGCATGGAGAAGGCCGGCTACGACCGGGAGAAGGTCACCGGATCCGCGCCCTTCCCGGAGACCGCCGACCTGATCGCCTGCTACGAGCGGCTCTCCGGCGAGCGGTTCGGTGCCCTCGGCGGCATTTTCGCGACCGAGGTGACGGACCTGCTGATGGTGTCCAGCATCGGAGAGGCCGTCACCCGGGAGTCGGGCACCGCCCGGAACGCGTGGGTGGAGATCCATGTCGCCCAGGAGCCCGAGCACGTCGAGGAGGCCAACCACGCGCTGCTCGACGGTTTCTCCCCGGAGGACGAGCTGACCGTGCTGAAGGCGGCGGAGGAGATGTGGGACTGCTGGACGGCCTTCTTCGACCGCCTGAGCGTGGAGACGGGTGTGGCGGCTCCGTCGGACAGGCGCCGCGATGAGTGACGTGCGCGCGTCGTACCTGCGGTTCCCGGGGTGGACCCAGAACTTCTGGACCTGGGCGACGGGAGTGGCGCTGCCCCACCAGAAGCCCCTGATCCGGCACACCTGGGCGAGCTACACCGCGGTCACCCTGGTGACCTTCCTCGGCGGGCTCGCCCTGTCCTCGGCCGCCGTGTCGGCACGGTTCGACCTGTGGGGGCTCGCGCTGGTGGCGGGCTGGGTCCTGACGCTGCAGGGCGCCCGCACGATGATCCTGGTCATCGCGCACCAGGCCCTGCACCGCAAGTTCTCCGGGAACCAGGCGTGGGACCGGTTCTTCGGCGAACTGGTCACCGTGCTGAACATCTACAACACGTTCCAGGAGTTCAAGGAGGAGCACTTCGACAACCACCACCGGCGGTCGGTCTTCGCCACCGTGCAGGATCCGCCGGTGCAGTTCCTCTTCCGGTTCGGGTTCCTGCCGTCGATGACACGGGGCCGACTGTGGCGCAGGGCGCTCGTCGTCGTCGTCTCGCCGCGCTTCTACGCCGTCACCGTCGGCGGGCGGTTGCGTTCCAACCTGGTGACCGGAACCTGGCGGCGGGCCGGCTTCGTCCTCTGGACGGGGTTCTGGCTCTCCCTGCCCTTCTGGCTGCCGCACGGCACCTCGGTGCTGCTGCTCGCCTTCGTGCTGCCGGTGATCTTCTTCTCGCAGATCAGCGCGCTCCTCGACCGCCTCGGCGAACACGCGTGGCTGACCCCCGCCAACCCCGACTACGACAACCGCTTCTACACGGTGCCCGCGACCTCGGCCCGGTTCTGCGGCTCGCCGGTGCCCGGGCGGGGCCTGCCGCCCGGGCGGGCCTCGGCCGCGTGGGCCGGCTGGGTGCTGAGCACCCTCTTCTACCACCTGCCCAGCAGGCTCATGGTCATCGTGGGTGACCTGCCGAACCACGACTACCACCACCGCTATCCGACGACCGACTCCTGGACCACCGCGGCCTACGCGCGCCGGCGCGACATCGACAGCGGTGAACACGGGCCTCCGTACACCGAGGTGTGGGGCATGTTCCAGGCCGTGGACCGCATGTTCCGGACGATGAGCGAGGTGCCCCGTGATGGAGACCTGGTTGGTTGACGCCTTCGCCGACGCCGAGTTCCGGGGAAACCCGGCCGGCGTGGTGCTCTGCCCCGACGGTCTTCCCCCGGCCGGGCGGATGCAGGAGGCCGCCCGTTCGGCGGGGCTGCCGACCCTGGCCTTCCTGCATCCCCTGGCGGAGGGGCACTACCGGGTGCGGTGGTTCACACCGGGCAAGGAGCTCAACATCTGCGGTCACGCCACCGTGGCGAGCGCCTGCTACCTGCACGAGGTGGGCGGGGTGGACGACGGTCTCCCGCTGGTCTTCGAGACCGGGGCGGGACCGCTCTACACCCACCGCACAGGCGACGAGTTCGCCATCGACCTGCCGGTGATGCACACCGCGCCCGTAGCGCCGCCCCCCGGTCTCCAGGAGGCGCTCGGGGTGCAGCTGACGTCGTGCGAGCGGGCCGAGGACGACATCCTCGTCGAGGTCGGGTCGGTGGACGAGGTCGCCGGTCTGAAACCCGACTTCGAGGCGCTCGCGGCGATCGACTGCCGCGGGCACGTGGTGACGGCCCGCGGCGGGAAGGACGGCGTGGACTTCGTGTCCCGCACGTTCTTCCCGGCCCTCGGGGTCGACGAGGACCAGGTATGTGTGTCGGCGCACTGCAAGCTGGCGCCGTACTGGGCCCGGCGCCTCGGCAAGGAGACGATGTCGGCTCTGCAACTGTCCGAACGCGGCGGCCGCCTCTCGGTGGCCCTCGCCGGGGACCGGGTCCATGTGGCAGGCCCCGCGGTCGTCCGGAGGCGCCTGCTCGACCTGTGGTGAGCCCTGCCGGGTGTGCCGCCGGTGGATTCCGGCCCGCGATCCCGGACATCAGGCCGGAACCACTCGCCTCATGGCTCGGCCCGTTCACCGCCGCTTGTTGGCCGACCGCCTTTGTTGTTGACTTGCCCGGCCGGCGTGGAAGTCCCTTTTCCGTGCTGCGGAATTGTCCATCGACCATCAGAGCAAGGACGGTTCAGACGTTGAGTGTTGTCTCGCCGCCGCGTTTGGCAGACAGAATTCCCGCTGTGCTGCGGCAGAAGAATTTCCGCAATTTCTGGACCGCGCAGACCATCTCCTACATGGGGGACCAGGTCACCTCCGTTGTCCTGCCCCTGATCGCGGTGATGGCGCTCGACGCCTCGGTGGCGGACATGGGAATCCTCATGACGCTGCAGCAGCTGCCGCTGCTGCTGTTCTCCCTGCACGCCGGCGCGTGGGTGGACCGGCGCGGCCGGCGCCGGGCCACGATGATCGCCGCGAACCTGGCCAGCGCGGTCGCCGTGGCCACCGTCCCGCTCGCCTACTACACCGACTCGCTGACGCTCTTCCACCTGTACGCCGTCTCCTTCGTGATCGGCACCCTGGCGGTGGTGTTCAGCGTCGCCGTGCCCGGTCTCTTCGCCTCCCTGGTCCCTCGCGAGCAGTACCTGAGCGCCACCTCGCTGAGCAGGGCCAGCTACTCCTTCTCGTTCGTCGCCGGGCCCAGCGTCGGCGGCGTCGTCGTACAGATCTTCTCCGCGCCCTTCGCACTGCTCCTCGACGTCTTCTCCTTCCTCGTCGCCACGGTGATGCTGCGCAACATCTCGGCAGAGGAGCCCAAGAAGGAGAAGGAGACCGAGTCCCGGCGCGGCATCCGCGAGGCGCTGCGCTTCCTGGGCAGGACGGCCGTGCTGCGCGCCAAGTTCCTCTCCGGCACTGCCCTGAACTTCTTCTACACCGTCTACTCCACGCTGCTGATCCTCTTCGCCGCGCGTGACCTGGGCCTCTCCGCCGGCCTGGTGGGCGCCGTGGTCAGCGTCGGCGCGGTGGGCGCGCTGATCGGTTCCGCCCTCACCAGCAAGTTCTCCGCGCGCCTGGGACTCGGCACCACGTACCTCATCGGCTGTCTGATCTTTCCCGCCGCGCTCGTCATGACGCCGTTGGCGCACGGCCCCAAGTGGCTCGTCGTCACCATGCTGGTGATCGGTGAGTTCGTCTCCGCCCTCGGCCTGATGCTGTTCGACATCACCGGTGCCACGCTCCAGCAGGCGATCACCCCGGACCGGCTCAGGTCCCGGATGCAGGGCGCGCAGATGGCCATCAGCTACGGCATCCGGCCGGTCGGCGCGATGGCGGCCGGCGGCATGGGCACCCTGATCGGGGTCCGCCCCACCCTCTGGTTCGCGGTCGTCGGCGGCTTCCTGAGCGTGCTCTTCCTGTTCTGGTCCCCGCTCCGGCGCGTCCACGACCTGCCCGACGAGGCCGAATGACACAGCTGCCGGACCGCAGTCGCGGTCCGGCACCCCCGGCAGTCTCCCTGCGTCGCCCATGCCCGAACGAAGGAGTGCCTCGTGGTGGTTCAGCAGTTCGCGCTGACGGATCCGGGCCTCGCGCTGACGGACCCCGCCCTCTACGCGCACGGGGACCCGCACGCGGTCTGGGCCCGGCTGCGCCGCGAGTGCCCGGTCTCGTGGCACGACGAGCCGGGCCACGAGGGCTTCTGGGCGGTGACGACCTACCCGGAGGGGCTCGACGTCCTGACCGACTTCCAGCGCTTCAGCTCGACCCGGGGCACCTTCCTGCGCCCCAACCTCTCCGACCCGTTCCCCGGCGGCGGCCGGATGATGACCCTCACCGACCCGCCACGGCACGGGGTGCTGCGCGGGGTGCTGGCCCAGCTCTTCACACCGCGGGCCTCCCGCTCCATCGAGGAGCGGGCCAAGGCGGTCGCGCACCGGCTGATGGACTCGGTCACCGACGCGGGGCCCCGCGACTTCGTCAACGACGTGGCGGCCAGGTTCCCGCTGGCCGTGACCGCCGAACTGCTCGGCGTGGCGCCGGACGACGTGGACCGCATCGCCTCGTACACCAGCGCGGCCGCCGACAACATCGTGGACATCGACGGCAGCACGGCGCAGCAGGCCCACCTGGAGGTCCTGCAGTACTACGCCGAGGTCCTGGAGGAGCGCCGGACCAGGCCGGGTGACGACGTGGTCTCGGCCTTCGCCCGGGCCCAGGCCGACGGGCTGGACATCAGCGACGAGGAGATCATCCTCACCTGCGACAACCTGGTGGTGGCCGCGGGGGAGACGACCAGGCAGGTCACCGGCGCGGGTCTGCTCGCCCTGCTGGACGCCCCGGAGCAGGCCGAGGCGTTGCGCCGCGGGGAGATCAGCCGGCGGCGCGCGGTCGAGGAGATGCTCCGCTGGTCGGCGCCGGTGAACCACATCATGCGCACGGCACGCATCGACACGGAGGTCGCCGGGGTGCCCATTCGCGCGGGCCAGGCGGTCAGCGTCTGGCTTCCCTCGCTCAACCGGGACGAGAGCGTCTTCGAGCGGCCGATGGAGTTCCGGCTGGACCGCCACCCCAACCGGCACGCCAGCTTCGGAGGCGGCGGCCACTTCTGCATAGGAGCCCCGCTCGCCAGGCTGATGATCTCCGCGCTGCTCGACGAGCTCGTGGACGAGCGCACCGAGATCGCACTCGCCGGCCCACCCCGGAGGATTCCGTCCTACATCACCGGCGGCCTCGACCGGCTGCCCGTCACCGTCACGTCGCGCTGACGGAAATTCCCGTCGTGCCGGAAAAGTTTACGGATGAATCCGGCGCTTTGCCCGCCAGGAATTGCGGGACAGCCCTTGGGGCGGGATTGGAAGAACGCTGCTCTTTTCCGTGTTCAGGGGTGACTGTTTCCCGTGGACCGTTTCGCGTAATGTCTTTTCGGCGCCGAATTCCGGAGGATGGGTCGATGAATACCCGGAAGGCCAAGATTTTTTCCGTCGGACGGAGGCTGAAGTGAGACTGACCTCTGGTCAGGTGAGCGCATATCAGGAGCGGGGTTTCGTCGTTCTGCGCGCCCTGTTCGACGCCGAGGAGATCGAGTCGCTCCGGACGGCCTTCGCCCGCGACGCCCAGGAGCCCGGCCCGCACCGTGTCCAGGAGGACGGAACCGGCGAGCTCAGGGCCGTCTACGCCTCGCACCAGAGGCAGCCCGCGTTCGACTCGCTGATCCGCTCGCCCCGGATGCTCGGGCCGGCCCGCCAGTTGGTCAGCCCGGACGTGTACATGTACCAGTTCAAGATCAATAGCAAGCCGGCCTTCAGCGGCGGCGGCTGGTCGTGGCACGAGGACTTCATCGCCTGGCGGGCCGCGGACGACCTTCCCGAGCCCCGGCTGCTCAATGTCGCGCTCTTCCTGGACGACGCCACCGAGCACAACGGGCCGGTCATCTTCCTGCCGGGGTCGCACCGGCGGGGCGGGAGCGATTCCCGGTTCCGGAGCGAAGCCACTCTCTCCGGGGAACACGTCGACCCCCACGAGATCGCGCTCGGCCGCGACGAGATGCGCGAACTCGTCGCCCGGCACGGGATGGAGAGCGCGAAGGGGCCGGCCGGCTCCGTGGTGCTCTTCCACCCGCAGCTCGTGCACGGCTCCGCCACCAACATGTCGCCGCTGCCCCGGCGTCTGCTGATCGCCACGTACAACGACGTCCGCAACCAGCCTCCCCTGACGCGGCAGGTACGCCCCGACTACCTCGTGGGCCGTGACACCCGGGCCCTCCGGTCCGACGACGAGTCCCGGACCATCTCGGACGGAGACCTGATCCGATGACCGACAGGACCAGCCGGGCCGTCGTGCTCGAAGGATTCGGCGCACCCCTCGCGATCCGGGAGTTCCCCCTGCCGACGGCGCCACCCGGCGGCATGGTCGTCGCCTCCCGCTACGGCGGGGTCTGCGGCACAGACCTCCACCTCCAGCAGGGGCATCTGGACGTGCCCGTCCCGCTGGTCCTCGGGCACGAGGGCCTCGGCACCGTGCACGAGCTCGGCGCCGGCGTCGGCCACGACACCCACGGGACCCCGCTCGCGGTGGGCGACCGGGTCATGTGGGCCTCGTCGATCGCGTGCGGGACCTGCGTACCCTGCTCCGCCCACCTGGAACCCACCCTGTGCGAGCGGCGCAGGACCTACGGCGTGAACCGGCCGGTCACGGACGACGCCTCGCTCGCGGGCTCCTGGGCCGAACACATCGAACTGGCCGCCGGAACCACCGTGATCAGGCTTCCGGACGGCATCGAACCGCTCACCGCCATGTCGCTCGCCTGCGCGGGCCCGACCATGGCGCACGCCTTCGAACGAAGGCCGGTGCGGCTCGGCGAGACCGTCATCGTCCAGGGCAGCGGCCCCGTGGGTCTCGCCGCCGCCGCACTGGCCCAACTCGGCGGCGCCCGGCGGGTGATCCTGGCCGGCGGCCCCGCCAAACGGCTGGGTCTGGCCGCCGACCTCGGCATCGGCACCGACCACGTGGACGTCGTCGACGCGGCGGACCAGGAGGCCGCGCTCGCCGAGGTCCTCGCACTGACGGGCGGGCGCGGAGCGGACCTGGTCATCGAATGCGCCGGGGTGCCCGCCGCCGTCGGCCAGGGACTCCGGCTCGCCCGGAGGGGCGGCTCCTACCTGGTGGTCGGCCAGTACACCGACAGCGGTGACGCCCTGATCAACCCGCACCAGATCGTCCACCGGCAGCTGGACGTCATCGGGTCGTGGGCGTTCACCGGTGCCCACCTCGCCCGCTACATCGGCCTCCTGCCCGAACTGGCCGGGCGGTTCGACCTGGCCCGTCTGGTGACCACCTACCCGTTGGAGGACTCGGCTTCCGCCCTGCGAGACGTGGCGAACGGCTCGGCTCTCAAGGCAGTGCTGGTCAGCTGACCGCTGCCGGCCCGGGCACCGGCCCGCCGGCCGGCTGTCGGAATCCCTGCGGACACGTGGAGAGTGCTCATGAACGGCAACCGCACCGCACCGGCGGAAGCGGCCTCGCTCGACTACTGGCTCACGACGTTCGCCGGTCTCGCGGAGCAGCACGACCTGCCCACCGACCGGCCGCGCCCCGCGGTACCCGACGGAGTCCTCGCCCGCGCGGAGCACACGCCGCAGCCGCGGACAGGGGCGGACGTCGCCGCGTTTGCGTGCTCCGCGGGCGTACCCGTCGCCGCCATCCACGAAGCCGCCGTCGCCGCGCTCGTCCACCGTCTCGGTGCGGGCACCGACGTACCGCTGGCGGTGACGGGCACCGGCGACGGGGCCACCGGTGACGGAGACGCGGTTCTCCGGATCGACGTGTCGGGCCGCCCCTCCTTCCGCGAGCTGCTGGCACGGGTGGGCGCCCGGCGGGCCGAGGCACGACAGCACCGCGCCGTAGCCCTCCAGGAGATCCGGGAGGCGGTCAACCGGGCCCGGCTGACCGCTGACCGGCCCCTGTTCCAGGTGGGCGTCTCCACCACGGACACGGCGCCGCGGCCCGAGGCGGAACTCTGGTTCGGCGTCGGCGAGGAGGGCCAGGCCCGCCTGCACTACGCCCAACAACTCTTCGAGCCCGACACCGCCCACCGGATCCTGCGCAACCTCGACCGGCTGCTCACCGCGGCCATTGCCGAGCCCGACGAGCCGGTGCACCGGCTCGACATCCTCGACGAGGACCAGCGCCACTACCTGCTGCACACCGTCAACGACACCGCCAGGGAACTGCCCGGCACCAGCTTCGGCGAGTGGTTCGAGGAGCAGGTCGCGCGCACCCCCGACACCGTGGCGGTCCGCCGCGACCGGGCGGCCTGGACCTACGCGGAGCTCAACGCGCGGGCCAACCGGCTCGCGAGGACCCTCGGCGCCCGCGGCGTGGGACCCGAACAGGTCGTGGCCGTCCTGCTGCCCCGCTCCGACGAGCTGATCATCGCGTTCCTCGCCGTGCTGAAGGCCGGAGCGGTCTACATGCCGGCCGACCCCGGGCTCCCGGACGCACGACTGCGGACGATGCTCGCCGACGCCGACCCGGCACTCGTCGTCACCGACTCCGCGACCCGGCACCTCGTGCCCGAGGACATCCCGGCCGCGGCCCGCCTGGAGGTGGACACCGACCCGGAGATCGACCGGCAGCAGGACACCGCACCGCAGGTCGCCGGACTCACCGGGGACAGCCCGGTCTACCTGCTCTACACCTCCGGCTCGACCGGCACACCCAAGGGCATATCGATGGGCGCCGGGGCGATCGTGAACCTCATCGCCTGGAACATGTGTCACCTGCCCGCGGGCCCCGGCCACATCACCGCCCACTTCGCGGCGCTCGGCTTCGACCCGACCATCCAGGAATTCCTCGGCACCCTGCTCGCGGGCGGCACCCTGGTCGTCCCGCCGGAGGAACTGCGCCGCGACCCGGCGGAGTTCGTGCACTGGCTCAGGGAACACGGCATCACCGACCTGTACGCCCCCACGGTGATGATCGAGGCCATGTACCGGGCAGCCGTCGCCCAGGGCGTCGACCTGCCGGAACTGCGGCAGATCGCCCAGGGTGGCGAACCGCTGGTGCTGAGCGAGACCGCGAAGAACTTCCACGCCGCGCGGCCCCGGCGCCTCTACAACCTCTACGGCCCCACCGAGACCCACGCGGCCACCGCCCTCCTGATGCCCGAGGACGTGGCCGACTGGCCGGAGAACACCCCCATCGGCGAGGCCGTCTGGAACACGCAGCTCTACGTCCTCGACGAGGACCTTGCGCTGGTGCCGCCCGGTGTGCCCGGTGAGCTGTACATCGCCGGTGTCTGCCTGGCCCGCGGCTACCATCGTCGCCCCGCGCAGACCGCCGGACGCTTCCTTCCCAACCCGTTCGGACCGCCGGGAAGCCGCATGTACCGCAGCGGCGACGTGGTCCGGTGGCGGGCCGACAGCCGTCTTGAGTTCCTCGGCCGCACCGACCACCAGCTCAAGATCCGCGGTATGCGGGTGGAACTCGGCGAGGTGGAGGCGGCGATCCGGCAGACGCCGCAGGTCCTGGACGTCGCGGTGGTCGCCGCGGGCACGGGCAGCCGGCAGCGGCTCGACGCCTATCTGGTGCCCGCGCCGGGCGCCGTCGACATCGTCGCCGCCACCCGGGCGCTGCTCGCCCGTACGGTGCCTTCGCCGATGATCCCCGCCACCTTCACCCTGTTGGACGCGTTGCCGGTGAACCCCAACGGCAAACTGGACCGGATCGGCCTGCCCGCCCCGCATGTCGTGTCGAGCAGACTGCCCGAGACCGCGCAGGAGCACGCCCTGTGCCGGATCGCGGAGCAGGTGCTCCAGTGCGGGCAGGTCGGGGTGGACGACAACTTCTTCGAGCTGGGCGGCAATTCGCTGCTCGGCTCGGAACTCGCGGCCCGGGTCCGCGCGGACCTCGGCCTCGCCCTGGGCGTGGACGTCATCCTGCGGCGGCCGACCGTGTCCCAGTGGGCCGACGCGCTCACCACCACGGGCGAGGAACGTCCCGAGCTTCACCCCGTGGTGCCCCGGCCGGCCGAGGTGAAGGCCTCCTACGCCCAGCAGAACCTGTGGCTGGTCGACCAGTTGGAGGGCCCGAGCCCCCGCTACAACGAACTGTTCGCCCTGCGGCTCACCGGACGGCTCGACCGGCCGGTCCTGGAGGCGGCGCTGAACGACGTGGTCGCGCGCCACGAGGCACTGCGTACCGTGCTGACCGTCTCCGCCGACGGTGAGCCCCGGCAGAAGGTGACCGATCCCGCGGACGCCGGGATCGGTCTGCCGCTGAGCGAGGTCACCGAGGACGAACTCCGGCCGGCCCTGCGGGAGAAGCTCGGGCAGCCCTTCGACCTGGCCGAGGACCTGCCGATCCGGGCCCGTCTGCTGCGCGTCACCGACCAGCGGGACGAGACCCACGTCCTGCTGGTGGTCGTGCACCACGTGGCGTGCGACGGGGCGTCCATCGCCCCGTTCTGGCGGGACCTGGCCGCTGCCTTCAACTTCCGTACGGGGCAGGCCGTACCGGCCGCCGTACCGGCCCCGCTCGGTGTGCAGTACGCCGACTACGCGCTCTGGCAGCGCGAGCTGCTCGACCCGGACCGGGACCCCTACACCCTGGTCAAACGCCAGTCCGCCTACTGGGCCACGGCACTCGCGGGCATGCCGGAGGTCATTGAGGTGCCCACCGACCGGCCCAGGCCCGAGGTCCGCAGCGTGCGGGGCGGCGCCGTCCCGCTCGCCCTGCCGGCAGACGCCCACGCCCGGCTCGCGGCCTTCGCCAGGAGCCGCCGCACCACCGTGTTCACCGTGGTGCACGCGGCGGTGACCGCAGTCCTGGACCGGCTCGGCGCGGGGCCCGACATCGCCGTCGGCGCGGTGGTCGCGGGCCGCTCCGACCGCGCCCTCGACGACCTGGTCGGCTTCTTCGCCAACACCGTCGTACTGCGGGTACGTACGGACGGCGCCCCGACCTTCGACACGCTGGTCGAGCGGGCCAGGGAGACCGACCTCGCGGCCTTCGCCCACCAGGAACTCCCCTTCGAGCAGGTCGTCGACATGGTGCGCCCGGTCAGGACGCTGGCCCACGCCCCGCTCGTCCAGGTCATGCTCGCCTTCCAGGTGCGGCCCGCGCTGCCACCCGTCCTGGCCGGTCTCGACACGCGGTTCCAGCAGGTCGACACCGGCATCGCCAAGTTCGACCTCTGCTTCGACGTCGCCGAGACGTTCGGGCCCGACGACGCGCCGACGGGACTTGAGGGCTCCGTCAGCTTCCCCCTGGACATCTTCGACGAGCCGACCGTGGCGGGCTTCGCCGAACTGCTGACCCGCCTCCTGCACGAGGCGCCCGGCCGCTCGGGCGAGACCCCCGACCGGCTGATGGACGACGCGTCCCCCAGCCGACCCACCGACCCAGCCCCCGGCGAAAGGCGGCCGACATGCTGACCCCCCAGGACGTGGAGATCTACCGGGAACGCGGCTACCTCCTGCTGCCCGACCGGTTCGACGCGGCCGAGACCGAGCTCCTGCTCTCCGAGGCCCGCAGGCTCGCCGGACTGGACATCCCGCAGCGCATCATGGAGAGCGACGGCACCCAGGTGCGGTCGGTCTACGCCGTCCACCACCACAGCGACGCCTTCGAGCGGTTCACCCGTGACGCCCGCACCCTCGAACCCGCGCGCACCCTCCTCGACGGCGACGTCTACATCCACCAGACCCAGCTGAATCCCAAGGCACCCTTCGTGGGCGACGTCTGGGACTGGCACCAGGACTACCTCTACTGGGAGCGCGACGACGGCATGGCCGAGCCGAGGGCCCTCAACGTCGCCGTCTTCCTCGACGAGGTCAACGAGTTCAACGGGCCGGTCTTCGTCATGCCGGGCTCGCACCGGCTCTCGCTCGACCGGCAGACGGAGACCGTACGGGGCGGCTGGGAGAACACGCTCAACGCCGACTTCCGCCACAAGATCACCCCGGAGGCGCTGGGTGAACTGGCGGACACCTACGGCCTGGAGTCGGTCCGCGGGAAACCGGGCACGGTGTGCGTCTTCGACGGCCGGCTGCTGCACTGCTCCCCTCCCAACCTGTCCGGCCGCCCGCGCACGGTCATCTTCATCCGCTACAACAGCGTGCATAATCCGCTGCGGCCGGTTCCCGAACCTCGTCCCGAGTGGCTCGCCAACCGGGACCCGCGTCCCCTGGACGTGCTCTCCCGCCCCTTCTCCGCGCCCGTCGCGCGCTGAGCACCCGAAGGGAGAGACCGCCGTGACGGACAACACCGACTACGACCTCCTCGACCGGGCCCTCCAGGTCGACCTGACCGACGAGAAGCTCTACGCGAGCGAGCTCCCCGAGCAGGTGTGGCGGACCCTGCGCGCCGCCGGGAAGCCCGTGCGCTCCCACGGCCTGCGGGACCACTGGGCCGTGACCCGCTACCGGCACATCGAAGAGGTCTACCGGCAGGGCGGCAGGTTCTCGTCCGAGATGGGCATGCACCTCGGCGAGAAGAAGTCGGACACCCTGGCGGGCCCGGCGGCCGGGGGCATGTCACTGCTGGTGACGGACGCCCCCGCGCACGGCGAGATGCGGCGGGCCCTCGGCGCCGCCTTCACCCCGGGACTCATGCGGAAGCTGACGGAGAGCACGCTCGACATCGCCCGCGCCCTGGTCTCCAAGGCGATCGACGAGAGCCCGGTGGACTTCGTCGACGCCGTCGCCGCTCCGCTGCCCGCCATCGTCATCTGCGACCTGCTCGGCGTCCCGGAGAGTGACCGCGACCATGTTCTACGGCTCACCAGGTCGGCGTTCAGTGGCTCCGGCTACGCCACCTCGAACTCCCAACTCGCGGCGCACGCGGAGCTGTTCGGCTACACGGACCGCTTGATCCGGGAGAAGCGCCGCAACCCCGGTGAGGACGTGGCGACCGTACTGGCCAACGCCACCATGTACGGCAAGCCCATGCAGCGCGAGATCGCCGTGATGAACTGTCACGATCTGATCGCGGGCGGCAACGAGACCACCCGGCACACCTCGGGCGCCGCCGCACTGTCCATGGTCACCCACCGGGAGGCCTGGCAGGGACTGCGCGAGGGCCGCACCGACGTGGCCGGCGCCACCGAGGAACTGCTCCGCTTCGAGGCCCCGGTCAGCCATGTGATGCGGGTCCTGCTGGAGGACACCGAGATCGGCGGCGTCACGATGCGCCGGGGCGACTACGTCACGCTCTGGCTGCGGTCGGCCAACCGGGACGAGGACGTCTTCGACCGGCCCGAGGAACTGCGCTTCGACCGCAACGGCAGCCGGCACCTGGCGTTCGGGCACGGCGCTCACTACTGCATCGCCGCGGCGCTGGCCCGGATCGAGGTCGGGGCGATCGTCCAGGCACTGGCCGAGCAGGTCGCCGACGCCGAACTCGCCGGAGTGCCCCGGCGTCTGGAATCGAACTTCTTCCGCGGCTACCGGACAGTCCCGCTGGTGCTCACCCGCCGCTGACGGCACGCGCCCCCGGCATTCCGTCCGGCCGACTACGACAGAGCTGGAGTACATGGTGTCCGTGGACCTTGACCATCGTCAGACACACCCGTCGGCAGCCGCGACCCGGCAGGGCCCCCGCACACTGCCCGACTGGCGCCCCGCCGCGGCCTCGGAGGGCACGGTCGCTCGTGCCGTGCGGCTCGCGGGCGCGATACCGGCCGAACACGTCGACAGCGCGCTCCGGACCCTGGTGGACCGGCACCCGGCACTGCGCGCCGACGGCGACCGGTCTCCCGTCCGGGCCCACGAGGAGGACGCCGGTACGCAGGAGGAGGCCCTGGAGCGTGCCGAGGCACACGCCGGGGCGAGGTGGGACCTCACGGCGGGTCCGCTCCTGCGCGGCTGCCGGCTACGGATCGGCCAGGACATCCTGCTCACCCTGGCCGCGCCGCTCGCGGTCTGCGACGAGTCGTCGATGACCGTTCTGTGGGACGAGTTCCTCACGCTGTGCGCGGGCGGAACCCTGCCCGAGGCGCCCGCCGCCGGCCCGTCACGCGCGCCGCGCGTCCCCGGCTCCGCCGAGCGGCAGCGCGCCTACTGGAAGAGCCGGCTGGACACCCACCTGCCCCTGCCCCGCTTCGGCATCGAGAGTCCCGAACAGGCCGACAGGCCGGGCGGGCGCGGCGCGGTCGCCTTCACGGTGCCGGCCGAGGTCCGCGACGCGGTGGAGGAACTGGCGCGGCGCTCGGCGACCGCGGCCGACTCGGTGCTGCTCGCCGCGTTCCTGGCCACGCTCCACCGCTACGTCCGGGAGGAGCAGACCCTCGTCGGCTTCCCCGTGCGGAGCGATGCCGCCCCGGGCGGCGCGAACGCCGGGCCCGACGCTGTCGGGAACTTCGTCAACACGGTGCCCCTGCTGGTTCCGGTCGAACGGGGCATGCGCTTCGGCGAACTCCTGGAACTGGCCCACACCACCCTTGAGGAGGCCCGGCAGCAGGCGGACCTGCCGCTCGCCGAGGTGCTCGCCGGACGAGGGGACCCCGAGGCCCCCGCCCTGCGCGTCCAGTTCGTCCCGCCGGCCCCCGCCCCAGGGCGGACGGCCGGGGAAGCCCCGCACGGTGGCGCCGCGGCACAGGAACTGCCGCTGCGGGTGACGGGCGCGGCGGCAGGCGTCTCGTTCCGCCTGGCGCACGCCGAGGACACCTGGACCGGAGTCCTGGAGTACGACACCGCCGAGGCCGTCGAGAGCGCGGCCCGGGGATGGGCGGAGTCCTTCACCACCCTGCTGGCCCACGCCGCCGCCCACCCCGGCACGAGGCTCGAAGCACTCGAGATGCTCCCGGCCGGCCGGCTCGACCGCACGGTCGCGGCGATCAACAACGGCTTCGAGACCTACCCGGGACTGCGCCCCGTGCACGCGGCGTTCGAGGAGATCGCCCGCACCCGGCCGGAACTCACCGCCGTCGAGTCGGGTACCACGTCGATCGGATACGGGGAGCTCGACCGGCGGGCCAATCTCCTTGCCCACCGGCTGATCGCCCAGGGCCTCGGCCCCGAGCGCACCGCCGGCGTCCTCGTCGAACGCTCGGTCGACCTGATCGTCGCGCTGCTGGCCATCTGGAAGACCGGGGCCGCCATGGTGCCGCTCGACCCGCGGATGCCGGACAAGCGGGTGGCGTTCATCGCCGGCGACGCCCAGCTCACCACCATCGTCACCCAGGAGCGGTTCAGCACCCGGCTCGCCGGGCAGCGGGTCCCGCTCACCACGGTGCCGGCCGAGGGCGGCGCCGACACCCCCGCCGCGCCCGGCGTGCGGATGGAGAACACCGCGTACGTCTACTACACGTCCGGGTCGACCGGGCAGCCCAAGGGCGTGGTGCTCGACCACCGGACGGCGGCCGTGCGCCTGGAGTGGCTGGGCCGCCGCTACCGGCTCGGCGCCGGCGACCGGGTCGTTCACAAGACGCCCCTGATCTTCGACGTGGCCGTCTGGGAGATCGTCGGACCGCTCAGCGCGGGCGCCACGCTCCTGCTGGCCGACCCGCAGGCGGAGTCGGACGTGGTCCACCTGAGCGGACTGCTCGCCACCGAGAACACCGTCTTCACCCACTTCGTGCCCTCGATGCTGGACGCCTACCTGCGCCACGCGCCGCCCGAGGCCGAATACCCCTCCCTGCGCTGGGTCCAGCTCTCCGGCGAGGCGATGCCGGCACGACTCCTCGAACGGTTCGCCGGGCACACCTCCGCCGAGTGCCACAACCTGTACGGCCAGACGGAGACCTCGGAGGTCGCCGCCTGGGAGGGGCGGGCCTTCGCCGGTGACGGACATGTGCCGCTGGGCCGGCAGATCGGCATCTACCGTCTGTTCGTCCTCGACGAGGCGCTCCGGCCTGTCCCGCCCGGCGTGACCGGCGAACTCTGCGTCGCCGGGATCGGCGGGCTGGCCCGCGGCTACCTGGGCCGCCCGGGCACCACGGCGGAACGCTTCGTGCCCCACCCCTACCCGGTACAGCCGGGCGAGCGGCTGTACCGGACCGGGGACCTCGCCGCGTTGGACGAGGACGGGCTGCTCACCTACCGGGGCCGGGCCGACGAACAGATCAAGATCCGCGGCTGCCGGGTGGAGACCGGCGAGGTGGAGTCCGTCCTCTCCCAGGGGGGCGCCGACTGTGCGGTCGTCGCACGGCCGGACGAGGAGGGGGAGGCGGAGATCGTCGCGTACGTGGTGGGCGACCGCTCCGGCGTCGAGGCCCTGGCCGCGCACGCCGAGGCGCACCTGCCCGGCTACATGCTGCCGAGTGTGTACGTCGCCCTCGACGCCCTGCCGCTGGGATCGTCCGGGAAGCTCGACCGGCGCGGCCTGCCCGCCCCGACCGCGGCCGACCGGGCGGCGCGGCGCACCGTATCGGAGCCGCCGCTGACCGCGCTGGAGGAGCGGATCGCCGAGCTGTGGCAGGGCGTGCTCCGCATCGACCGGCCGGGCCGCGAGGACAACTTCTTCAACCTGGGCGGCAACTCGCTGAAGTCGCTGCAGATCCTCAACCGGATCAACGCCACCTTCCACATCAAGTTCACGGTGCGGGACTTCTTCGCCGGGCCGACGGTCAGCGAGATGGCCGACACCGTGAACCGCCTGCTGCGCGAGATGATCGACGCGATGTCGGAGGACGACGCGGCGGGTCTGCTGGCCGAACTGAAGGGGAATCAGGCGCGATGACCACCACCGACTCCACCCAGGACCTGCTGCTGAGGCAGCTGCTGGCAAGGGAGACCGCCGACGCGGTGAGCACCCGGATCCCCCGGGTTCCCCCCGGCACCCGGGTCCCGCTCACTCCGGCCCAGCGCCGGATCTGGTTCTTCTCCCGGCTCTACGCGGCGAGCAACGAGTACAACGTCTTCGACCTCGTGCACGTCGACCGGATCCCGGACGAGGACCGGCTCCGGGACGCGCTGCGCGTCCTGGTGGAGCGTCATGTGGCCCTGCGCCTGCGGCTGTTCGAGGTGGACGGCGAACCCGTGCAGGAGGACTGCGGCGCCTACGACCCCGAGGTGACCTGGTTCGACCTCACCGGGTATCCGGAGGGCGAGGCCGAGCGGCGGGCCACCGACATCGCCAACGAGTGCTCGCGCGAGGTGCTGAGGCCGGAGAAGCCGCCGCTGTGGCGGTTCTCGGTCATCCGGCTGCCGGGGGGCCGGGCCGCCTTCGTCCTCGGCTTCCACCATGTCATCGCCGACCACTGGTCCTGGATCCAGCTCATGGGGGAGCTCACCGGGCTGCTCTCCGGAAAGGCCCCCGAGGACCACGGGGGCCCCGACTTCCTCGACTACGCGGCCTGGCTGCACGACAACCACGACGAGCGGCGCGCCGAGGAGGAACTGGCGTACTGGACCGAGAAGCTGCGCGGCCCGCTGCCCATCCTCAACCTGCCGGCGGACCGGCCGAGGCCGAAGGCATCCACCCGCGCGGGGCACAGCGTCCCGGTCCGCGTCTCCCGGCAGGTGCTGGCCGAGGCGGAACGGGTGGCGCGGGAGCACGACACCACGCTCTACGTCGTCTTTCTCGCCGCCTACCACGTCTTCCTCGGACGGCTCAGCGGCCAGCGCGACCTGGTCGTCGGCGGCGTCTTCGCCGGCCGCGACCAGCCGTTCTCGGAGAAGATCTTCGGCTGCTTCGTCAAGTCCGTCGCCCTGCGCACCGAACTCGCCGAGCGGACCACCTTCAGCGCCGCCGTCCAGGCCGTCCACCGGACCGTGCTGGAGGCCCAGGACCAGCAGTACGTCCCCTACGACGACATCGTCGCCCGCCTGGACGTACCCCGCGATCTCGGCGTCGACCCGGTGTTCCAGGCCCAGTTCTCGCTCCAGGCCGCCGACCCGCTGGACGTCGACGGGTTCGAGACCGACCCGAGCGGCCTCGCCGAGTACGGCACCGCCAAGTGGGACATGGCCCTCGTCCTCACCGAGACGGCGCAGGGACTCAGCGGGCTCATGGAGTGCTCGGCGGACCTGTTCGACAAGGCGACCGTGAACCGTTTCTCCACCATGTACGCGCACCTGCTCGGAGGGCTGCTCCGCGAGCCCGGGGCCGAGACGACGAGCCACCCGCTGATCACCGACGGCGAGCGGGACCGCATCGTGCACGGTCTCAACGCCTACGAACGCCCCACGCACACCTACCGGTCCCTCGCCGAGCCGTTCGAGGAGCAGGTGCGCCTGCGCCCGGACGCCACCGCACTGATCGGCGACGAGGGAACCCTGACCTACGGCGAACTCAACGCCGAGGCCAACCGGTTGGCTCATCACCTCGCCGCACGCGGCGTCGGTCCCGGCACCAGGGTCGCCCTGTGCATGCACCGCGGCTTCGCCATGGTCACCGCCAT
Organism: Streptomyces sp. NBC_00385; assembly: GCF_035917155.1. Classification (NCBI taxonomy): domain Bacteria; kingdom Bacillati; phylum Actinomycetota; class Actinomycetes; order Kitasatosporales; family Streptomycetaceae; genus Streptomyces; species Streptomyces sp. NBC_00385. The sequence continues at coordinate 7,841,469 of NZ_CP107951.1, forward strand.
CTACGCGGTGGCCAAGGCCGGCGGCACCTATGTGCCGCTCGATCCCGAACTCCCGGACGCCAGGATCCGTTTCATGCTGGAGGACACCGCTCCGAGTGCGGTGCTCACCGCCGACTCCGCCCGCGACCGCGTCCCTGAGGGCCCCTGGCCGGTGATCTCCCTGGACGACCCCGCGCCCTGGGCCGGCAGGCCCACCACCGACCCCGACCGGGCTGTGCCGCATCAGGTCTCCCACCTGCTCTACACCTCGGGTTCCACCGGCCGCCCCAAGGCCGTCGCCTCGGACGCCGCCGGATCCGTCGCGGACATCCTCTGGATGCAGCGGCGCTACCCCTACCGTCCCGGCGAGACCGCCCTGTTGAAGACCTCGTACGGTTTCGACGTCTCCCTCTGGGAGATCTGCTGGCCGCTCTACGTGGGCGCCCGGGTCGCCGTCTGCCGCCCGGGCGAGCAGTGGGACGTCCACTACCTGGCCCGCATGATCGACGAGTACCAGGTCACCACCGCCTATGTGATCCCCACCCAGCTCCAGGTCTTCCTCGACGAACTGGGCGAGCGCCGGTGCTCGTCGCTGCGCTGGATGATCTCCGGCGGCGAGCCGGTCACCCCCCGGCTGCGCGACGCCTGCCACGCCGGGCTGGGCGCCGAACTGGTCAACGGCTACGGACCGACCGAGGCCGGCCGGGTCACCGACATGATCGTGCCCCGCGACCCGGGCAACCCGGTCGTCCCGCTCGGGCGCCCCTCGGACAACTTCCGGCTGCACGTCCTGGACGAGAACCTCGACGTGGTACCCGTCGGAGTGCCGGGCGAGGCCTTCATCGCGGCCGAGGTCGGACTCGCCCAGGGCTACTTCAACCGCCCCGCGCTGACCGCGGAGCGCTTCCTGCCGGACCCCTACGGTGCGCCCGGATCGCGCATGTACCGCAGCGGCGACGTGTGCCGCTACCGCGACGACGGCGTCCTCGAACACCTCGGCCGCATCGGCGACCAGGTCAAGATCCGCGGCATGCGCATCGAGCCGTCCGAACTGGAAGCCGTCCTGGCCGAGCAGGAGGGCGTCGACCAGTGCGTGGTGCTGGTGGTCACCGAGGGCGAGGACCAGCACCTGGTCGCCTTCGTGGTCCCCGAGGACGGCATCGAGCTCGACCCCGCGGTGACCGGGCAACAGGCAGCGCGCATGCTGCCCAGGTACATGGTCCCCACGTCCATCCAGGTCGTCGACGCCATCGTCACCAACGTCAACGGCAAGCCCGACCGGGAGGCGCTGCTCGCCCACTGGCCCGGCCGGGCCCGCGCCTCCGGCGCGCCGGCCGACGACGCCGCCTCCTCCTACGCCGACGAGATGGAGGAGCGGATGGCCGCCATCTTCCGGCGGATCCTCGGCGTCGACCAGCTCGCCGTCACGGACAGCTTCTTCAGCATGGGCGGCCATTCGCTGCTGGTCTTCCGGCTGATCGCGGCCTGCACCGAGGAGTTCGGGACGGAACTGGGCGTGGCAGAGATCTTCGCCGCCCCCACGGTCAGGGGCCTCACAGCCCGCGTGCGCGACCCGCAGGCCGCCGCAGGCGGCTCCCTGGTACCGCTCGCCCCCCGGGCCGGGGCACCCACCCTGGTCTTCGTCCACGCGGCGAGCGGATCCGTGATGCCCTTCCGTGAACTCGCCGAGTACCTCGGCGAGGACTTCTCGGTCCACGCGCTGCAGGCACCGGGGCCCGACACCCCCGGTGCCTCGTCCGTGGAGGAACTGGCCCTGCGGTACCTGGACGAACTGGAGCCGGTACGCGGACTCAGCCCGGTCTTCCTGGTGGGCTGGTCCATGGGCGGGTCCATCGCTCTGGAGATGGCCCGTGAGGCCGAGCGCCGTTCGGCCCCCGTGGACGCGACGGTCATGCTGGACAGCTGGCCCCCGCCGGCCGCCTGCGCCACCCCCGCCGAACAGGAGCGGACCCGCCGGGCGATCGAGGATCTGGACATCGGCGCCGCGGAGGGCGTCGACCTGGCCTCGCTCGACGAGGACCTGGAGCGGGTCACCGAGCGGAACCGACGGGCGCTCCTGGCCCACCGGCCCGAGCCCTATGCGGGCCGCGTCCACCTCCTGCGGGCCGCCGAGCCGATACCGGTGACCAGCGTCCTCCCCACGCCCGACGAGGACGAGGGAGCCTGGCGGAGCGTGGTCGAGGACCTGGTGCGGGACAAGATCCCCGGCAACCATCTGACGCTGCTGCGCGGCGAGAACGCCGCGGGCCTCGCCCGGCGGCTGCGCCGGATCACCTCAGAGAGCCTGGTCTTCGACGAGCTCTGAGCCGACGGAGAACAGCGACCGGGCCGGGGCCCGTAACGGTTCCCGGCCCGGTCACGCACGACGGCCGGACGTCCTGGGCCGGCTCCGCACGGGGCGGGCCCAGGACGTCGTCAGGCGCCCCGGGGGGCGGGCGCGCCGGCGTGCCGCTGGACCAGGGCCAGGATCTCTGCCCCCTCCGTGGCGGGGAAGAAGTGGCCGCCCGGAACGAGATGCGCCCGGAAGCCGGCGGTGCTCCACCGGGCCCAGCGCAGGCTCTCGGACAGCGGGGCGAAGGTGTCCTCGGAACCCGCCAGGGCGAGGACGGGCACATCGATGGGCTCGATGTCGCCCTCCGCCCTGGCGCAGGACTCGACGACCTCCAGATCGGCGCGCAGACACGGCAGGAACCCGCTCCGGCTGAGCGGGTCGTCGAGGACCTGGTCCGGTGTGCCGCCCCAGGCCGCCATCGCGGCCAGCAGATCGTCGTCGGTCATGGCCGCGACCTCTCCCACCACCCGGTCGGGGGGCGTGGACGCCGCCGTCACCAGGAGCCGTGCCGCATCCGATCGCACCCTGCGCAGCACCTGATGCGCGATCAGGGCTCCCGCGCTGTGCCCGAAGACGGCGAACGGACGGTCCCCGTAGCCGTCGACCGCCGCGGCGATCGCGTCGGCGAGAGGGGCCACGCCGCGGTAGGGCCGGTCGCGGATCAGCTCCTCACGGCCCGGCGTGTGGACCAGCACAACCTCCACGCCCGCCGGCGCGTCCGCGGCCCAGGGACGGAAGAAGGACGGCCCGGCGCCCGCCGCCGGCAGAACGAAGACCACGAGTCCGTCGGCGGCGGCCGTGAGCCGATGCAGCCGGACCCCGCCCCCGGGCCCCGGCTCCTCGCCGGGCGTCTCCTCCCAACCGGCCCGGCGCTCCCCGGGCCCCTCCTCCAGGCGTCGCAGGATCTCCTCCTTCGCGCCGCTCAGCAGAGCCAGCATCTCGGGGGTCATCGCGTCCTTCGGCGCGTCGAAGTGCAGGCGGCCCTCCTTCGCCCAGATGCGCACGTTGTTGCTGCGGAGGTCGTGCAGCAGCTGGTCGATCATGACCGATCACGTCCCCTGTCGCGGGTCCGGACGGCGCCGGGCGGCGCGCGTCCCGTACCGGCCCAGGGTGGCCCGGCCGGTCACCCGGCGCACGTCCGGCGGAACGCACCCGCCGGGAACTCGCGCGCGGGCCGGGAAAAGCAGGTGTTCAACTGAGGAGAATCCTCAGTTGGAATGCCGCCCGGGGGGTCGTGGAAGCACATGATTGACGGGCTCATGGGCGCTGCTTACGGTGGGCGGAGTTGCAGTTACGGCCCGCCGTCGCCATGACGCCGAAAGACAATTTCAGCGGGGAATTCACCCGCCTTTCCCTCACTTCCGGAACGGGGCGGACCACCCGGCATTCCGGGTGCCACCAGCCGATCGCCGCCCGGACGTTCCTCGGCCGCCCGCTCCAGCCGGCCGGTTCCGCGTGCCAGAAAGGGCTCTGCCATGACTGGATCGCCGCCGAAGACCGACGCCCGCCGACTGCTCGACGAACTGCGCGCGGACGGCGTGCGGCTCTGGGTGCACGGTGACCGTCTGCGGTACCGGTCGGACGAAGGGCTGAGCACCGGGCGGATGGCCGCGCTGCGGGCGGCCAAGGAGGAGATCACCGAGCTGCTGCGGACGGAGCCGGCCGACGGCGCGGCGGGGTCCGGAACCGCTCCCCGGGTGCGACCGGCCGCCGCGGCCGGTCTCGCCAGGCCGGAGCGCCCTGCCGAAGTGCCGCTCTCCCTCGGCCAGGAGGGCCTCTGGTTCCTCCACCGGACCGGTGAGACCGGGGCCGCCTACCACGAGCAGTCGGCCGTGCGCCTGCGCGGCGCCCTGGACGAGGCCGCCCTGCTGGAGGCGCTGACCGATCTGGTCCGCCGCCACGAGGTGCTGCGTACCCACTACGCCGACGTCGACGGGGTTCCCCGGCAGGTGGTCGAACCTGCCACCACCCCGGTCCTGCAGCGGCACGATCTGACCGGAGTACCGGTCGGCGAGCGCGACGAGGCGCTGCGCGCGGTGCTGCGCACGGCCGCCGCGGCCCACCTCGACCTGGCGGCCCGGTGCCCCATGTCGCTCCAGCTCGTGCGAACCGGCGGGCAGGAGCACGTCCTCGCCGTGACGGCCCACCACATCATGATCGACGGGACCTCCTTCGACATCCTCTTCCGTGAACTCGGAGTCCTCTACGACGCGTTCCGCCGGGGCGAGCCGTCACCGCTGCCCGCGCCCGTGGCCCAGTACGCCGACTACGCCCTCAGGCAGCGCGAGACCCTGCGCGGCGAGCGACTGCGTGAACTCCTCGGCTACTGGACCGGCCGCCTCGAAGGGGCCCCCGCCACCCTGGACATGCCCTTCGACCGCACCCGTGCCGCGACCCCCGGTTTCCGGGGCGAAGTGGTGCGCTTCACCCTGCCCGCACCCCTGGTCGAGTCCCTGACCGCACTCGGGCGCCGGAACGACGCGACCACCTTCATGGTGCTGCTCGCGGCCTTCCAGACCCTGCTGTCGCGCTGGTGCGGCGAGGACGACATCAGCGTCGGCCTGCCCGTCGACGGGCGCAACCACCCCGATGCCGAGCAATTGGTCGGCTTCTTCCTGAACACCCTCGTGCTCCGCTCCGACCTCTCCGGCCGGCCCACCTTCGAACAGTTCGTACGCCAGGTCCGGGACAACCTGATCGACGCCTACGAGCACCGGGACCTCCCCTTCGGGCGTCTGGTCCAGGAAGTCGCTCCCGGCGGCCGGGCCAGTCATCAGCCCTTGTTCCAGGTGCTCTTCACCTATCTCGCGGAGAGCGAGCTCACCATGGGCGACCTCGACCTCGAGCGCGTGGACCTGACGGAGAGCACCGCCAAGTTCGACCTCTCCCTACTGCTCTCCGAAACCCCTTCGGGCAGAATCGAAGGCGGATTTGAATTCTCTTCGGATTTGTTTGACCGGGGTTCTGTGGAGCGGTTGGTGGGTTTGTTTGTGGTGTTGTTGGAGGGGGTGGTGGGTGATGTGGGTGTGGGGGTTCATGAGGTGGGGGTTCTTGATGGTGTGGCGCGGGGTGAGTTGGAGTTGTTCGGTGGGGGTGGTGGTGTGGTTGGTGGTGGGGTTGTGGGTTTGCATGAGTTGTTTGAGCGGCGGGTGGTGGAGTGTCGGTCTGCGGTGGCGGTGGTGTGTGATGGGGTGGGTGTGAGTTATGGGGAGTTGGATGGTTGGGCGAATGCGGTTGCTTTGAGGTTGGTGGAGTGGGGGGTGGGGGTTGATTGTCTGGTTGGTTTGTGTGTGCCTCGTGGGGTGGGGATGGTGGTGGGGATGTTGGCGGTGTTGAAGGCGGGGGGTGGTTATGTGCCTTTGGATCCTGGTTATCCGGAGGCGAGGTTGCGTCATATGGCGGTGGACAGTGGTGTGGGTGTGGTGGTGTGTGATTCGTCGGTGTTGGGGGTGGTTGAGGGGTTGGTTTCTGAGGGTGTGGGGGTGGTGTGTGTGGATGAGGGGGTGTTTCGTTCGGGGTCGGTTGTGGGGCCTGGTGTGGAGGTGTTTTCGGGGAGTGCGGCGTATTGCATTTATACGTCGGGTTCTACGGGTGTGCCGAAGGGTGTGGTGTTGTCGCATGGTAATGCGGTGTCGTTCGTGGAGTGGGCGGTCGGTGTTTTCGGTGGTGTGAGTGGTGGGTTGTTGTCGCGGGTGCTGGCGTCGACTTCGATGTGTTTTGATCTTTCGGTTTTTGAGGTGTTTGCGCCGTTGGCTGTGGGTGGGTCGGTGGTGGTGGTGCGTGATGTGCTGGAGTTGGTGGAGCGTGAGGTGGTGCCGGTTCCTTCGTTGATTAATTCGGTGCCGTCCGCGGTGGAGGCGTTGGTGGCGTCGTCGGGTTTTCCGTCGGGTGTGGGTGCGGTGAATGTGGCGGGGGAGGTGTTGCGTTCTTCGGTGGTGGATGCGGTGCGTGGGGTGGATGCGGGGGTGCGGGTTTTCAATTTGTACGGTCCGACGGAGGACACGACGTATTCGACGTGGTGCGAGGTCGGTGATGGTGGGCGGATCACGGTGGGCCGGCCGATTGCCGGTACGCAGGCCTTTGTGTGTGACCGGTGGGGTGAGTTGGTGCCGGTGGGTGTGGTGGGGGAGGTGTATCTGGGTGGTGCGGGTCAGGCGCGGGGTTATCTGGGCCGGCCGGGTTTGACGGCGGAGCGGTTTGTGCCGAGTCCGTTCGGTCCGGCGGGCAGCCGGTTGTATCGCACGGGGGATCTGGCGCGGTGGAGTCCGGAGGGTGAGCTGGAGTTCCGGGGCCGGGTCGACCATCAGGTGAAGGTGCGTGGTTTCCGGATCGAGCTGGGTGAGATCGAGGCGGTTCTCGATCGTTCGGGTCTGGTCGGTGAGGCGGTGGTCACGGTGGATGAGACCGGTCCGTCCGGCGGCACTCTCGTTGCCCACCTCGTCCCCGGTCCGGGTGCCGGGTGGGAGGAAGCCGGGTTTCTCGCCGCCGTCGACCGGGCGTTGCGTGCGGCGTTGCCGGGATACATGGTTCCGTCCGCGCTGGTGGTTGTCGACGCCCTGCCCCGTACGCCGAACGGCAAGGTCGACCGGGCCGCGCTGCCGCGGCCCGGAAGCACCGGGCCGGCCCGGGAGTACACCGCCCCGCGCACCCCGGCCGAGGAGGCCCTCGTCATCATCTGGCAGGAAGTCCTGCACCTCGAACGTGTCGGCATACACGACAACTTCATCGATCTCGGCGGTCACTCGCTCCTCGTCACCCAGCTCGTCGCCCGCATACGCCGGGTTCTCCAGGCGGACGTGCGGCTCCGTGACGTCTTCAACGCACCCACCGTCGCCGAACTGGCCAAGACGGTGGAGGAGGCAGGCCGGGTCAGCGAGGACGTGCTGACCGCGGGTTCGGTAGGCGAGCCGCTGGTCGCCTCGTACGCGCAGCAGCGCATGTGGTTCCTGCACCGGATGAACCCGGACAGCAGCCTCTACAACATCGCGGCGGCCTGGCGGCTCGACGGCGAACTGGACCCGGACGCCCTGGAGCGCGCGCTCAACGAGATCATCCGCCGGCACCAGGTACTCAGGACGGTCTTCCCCGAGCGGGGCGGTACACCGGAGCCGGTGGTGCGGGACTTCGTCCACCGGCCGCTGCCCCTGATCGACGTCTCCACGGCCCCGGATCCGCAGCGCGGCGGCGACGAGGCGGTCGCCGCGGAGGCCGATCTGCCGTTCGACCTGGCCAACGGACCCCTGACCAGGATCGGACTGGTCCGGACGGCCCCCCGTCGGCACATCCTGATGGTCAGCATGCACCACATCCTCGGCGACGACTGGTCACTTGAGGTGCTGCTCACCGAGCTGTCCGCCCTCTACGGCGCCTTCGTCGAGGACAGGCCGGCGATCCTGCCCGAACTGCCCGTCCAGTACACCGACTTCGCCCGCTGGCAGAACCGCATGCTCGAGGACCGGGAGGTCGAGGAACACCTTGCCTTCTGGCGCAGCTACCTCGACGGCGCCGAGCACGCGCTGGATCTGCCCGTCGACCGCCCCCGGCCGTCGACGCCGAGCCACAGCGGCGGCACGGTCTCGTTCGCCCTCACCCCCGAACTCAGCGACGCGTTGCGCGAGATCAGCCGCGCGTACGACGCCACCGTCTTCATGACCGTCGCCACCGCCTTCAACATCCTGCTGCACCGCCACAGCGGCCAGGACGACTTCTGCGTCGGGTACGCGGTCGGCAACCGGGACCGGCTGGAGACCGAGAACCTCATCGGCCTCTTCGTCAACACCCTGGTCCTGCGCTCCCGTCTGTCCCCCGGGGACACCTTCGAGTCCCAACTCCTCCAGGTCCGCGAGTCCATGCTGCGGGCCGACGCACACCGCGACCTGCCGTTCGAGAAGCTGGTCGAGGAGATCCAGCCCGTCCGCGACCTCTCCCGGCACCCCCTCTTCCAGGTGACCTACAGCTACACCACGACGCATGGGTCCAAGTCCGAGCCCGGCACGTCGGTGCCCGGCTTCGGCAACCGCGACATCACCCTCCCCGGCCTGGACATCGGCTTCTACGAGCACGACTCCAGGACCGCCAAGTTCGATCTGGCCTTCTTCCTTTCCGAGACCGGTCCCGGAAACGGGCTGGAGGGGGAGATCGAGTTCTCTTCGGATTTGTTTGACCGGGGTTCTGTGGAGCGGTTGGTGGGTTTGTTTGTGGTGTTGTTGGAGGGGGTGGTGGGTGATGTGGGTGTGGGGGTTCATGAGGTGGGGGTTCTTGATGGTGTGGCGCGGGGTGAGTTGGAGTTGTTCGGTGGGGGTGGTGGTGTGGTTGGTGGTGGGGTTGTGGGTTTGCATGAGTTGTTTGAGCGGCGGGTGGTGGAGTGTCGGTCTGCGGTGGCGGTGGTGTGTGATGGGGTGGGTGTGAGTTATGGGGAGTTGGATGGTTGGGCGAATGCGGTTGCTTTGAGGTTGGTGGAGTGGGGGGTGGGGGTTGATTGTCTGGTTGGTTTGTGTGTGCCTCGTGGGGTGGGGATGGTGGTGGGGATGTTGGCGGTGTTGAAGGCGGGGGGTGGTTATGTGCCTTTGGATCCTGGTTATCCGGAGGCGAGGTTGCGTCATATGGCGGTGGACAGTGGTGTGGGTGTGGTGGTGTGTGATTCGTCGGTGTTGGGGGTGGTTGAGGGGTTGGTTTCTGAGGGTGTGGGGGTGGTGTGTGTGGATGAGGGGGTGTTTCGTTCGGGGTCGGTTGTGGGGCCTGGTGTGGAGGTGTTTTCGGGGAGTGCGGCGTATTGCATTTATACGTCGGGTTCTACGGGTGTGCCGAAGGGTGTGGTGTTGTCGCATGGTAATGCGGTGTCGTTCGTGGAGTGGGCGGTCGGTGTTTTCGGTGGTGTGAGTGGTGGGTTGTTGTCGCGGGTGCTGGCGTCGACTTCGATGTGTTTTGATCTTTCGGTTTTTGAGGTGTTTGCGCCGTTGGCTGTGGGTGGGTCGGTGGTGGTGGTGCGTGATGTGCTGGAGTTGGTGGAGCGTGAGGTGGTGCCGGTTCCTTCGTTGATTAATTCGGTGCCGTCCGCGGTGGAGGCGTTGGTGGCGTCGTCGGGTTTTCCGTCGGGTGTGGGTGCGGTGAATGTGGCGGGGGAGGTGTTGCGTTCTTCGGTGGTGGATGCGGTGCGTGGGGTGGATGCGGGGGTGCGGGTTTTCAATTTGTACGGTCCGACGGAGGACACGACGTATTCGACGTGGTGCGAGGTCGGTGATGGTGGGCGGATCACGGTGGGCCGGCCGATTGCCGGTACGCAGGCCTTTGTGTGTGACCGGTGGGGTGAGTTGGTGCCGGTGGGTGTGGTGGGGGAGGTGTATCTGGGTGGTGCGGGTCAGGCGCGGGGTTATCTGGGCCGGCCGGGTTTGACGGCGGAGCGGTTTGTGCCGAGTCCGTTCGGTCCGGCGGGCAGCCGGTTGTATCGCACGGGGGATCTGGCGCGGTGGAGTCCGGAGGGTGAGCTGGAGTTCCGGGGCCGGGTCGACCATCAGGTGAAGGTGCGTGGTTTCCGGATCGAGCTGGGTGAGATCGAGGCGGTTCTCGATCGTTCGGGTCTGGTCGGTGAGGCGGTGGTCACGGTGGATGAGACCGGTCCGTCCGGCGGCACTCTCGTTGCCCACCTCGTCCCCGGTCCGGGTGCCGGGTGGGAGGAAGCCGGGTTTCTCGCCGCCGTCGACCGGGCGTTGCGTGCGGCGTTGCCGGGATACATGGTTCCGTCCGCGCTGGTGGTTGTCGACGCCCTGCCCCGTACGCCGAACGGCAAGGTCGACCGGGCCGCGCTGCCGCGGCCCGGAAGCACCGGGCCGGCCCGGGAGTACACCGCCCCGCGCACCCCGGCCGAGGAGGCCCTCGTCATCATCTGGCAGGAAGTCCTGCACCTCGAACGTGTCGGCATACACGACAACTTCTTCGATCTCGGCGGTCACTCGCTCCTCGTCATCCGGCTCGTCGCCCGCGTACGGGACGAGGTGGGCGTCGAGGTCCCGCCGCAGAGGTTCTTCGAGGACCCCACCGTGGCGGCCGTCGCGGCGTTCACCGAGACCCGGACCATAGGAGTGCTGTGAGCATGCCAATCGAGACAGGAGCCGTTTCCCCTTCCGTGAACGGCCGGCCGGCCACCGAGATCGCATCCGAGCCCCGCCGGGGAACCCGCCCGGCCGATCCGTACGACCTGATCGGCGTGGGCTTCGGGCCCTCCAACCTGGCCCTGGCGATCGCGGCCGAGGAACTCGACCCCGGGCGAAGCTGCCTCTTCCTGGAGCGCAACACCGGCGTCCGCTGGCATCCGGGCATGCTGCTCGAGGGCGCCAGGATGCAGATCTCCTACCTCAAGGACCTGGTCTCCCTGCGGAACCTGGCCAGCCCCTACACCTTCCTCTCCTATCTGAAGGCCAAGGGCAGGCTCGAGAAGTTCATCAACGTCGGGGCGAACCGGCCGACCCGACTGGAGTACCAGGACTACCTGAGCTGGGTCTCCGAGCACTTCGGCCATGTCGTCAGGTACGAGTCCGAGGTGGTCGCGGTCGTTCCGGTGGCGGGACCGGACTCGGAGACGCTGGACCTGCTGCGCGTCCGGGTGCGTGACGCGCGGTCCGGTGAGGTCCACGACCTCTACGCACGCAACGTCGTCCACGCCGGCGGCGGCACCCCGCGCCGTGGAGCGCCGGGGCAGATATGCGACGCGTCGTCGGTCATCCACTCCAGCGCGTTCCTGTCCGGCTTCCCCGAGCGGTTCCCGGACCACGAAGCCGCTCTCGACCTCGGGGTGGTGGGCGACGGCCAGAGCGCCGCCGAGATCACCGCCCATATGCTCAACCACTACCCGAACGCGCGGGTCCACCTCTTCGTCCCCGGATACGCGCTGCGGGCCACCGACAACAACCCGTTCGTGAACGAGCAGTTCTACCAGCACAACGCCGGGGAGTTCTACGCCGCCGAGGCCCGTCGGCGGGCCGTGCTCCGGAGCGAACTGCGTAACACCAACTACGGTGCGGTGGAGGCGGGTTACCTGGACGATCTCTACGACCTCACCTACGCCGACGAGGTCCGGGGCACCCCCCGGCTGGTGGTGCACCGTGCCTCGGACGTCACCCGGGTCGTCGAGGACGCCGGCCGGCTGAGCGTCGAGGTGCGCGACCGGACGGGCGGTCCCGACCGGACGACGAGCTGCGACGGCCTGGTCCTCGCCACCGGCTACACCCGGCAGCTGAACACCGCGGTCTTCGGAGACCTCTCCCCGCTGCTGCGGCACGACGACTCGGGCGAACTGCTCGTCTCGGCCGACTGCCGGGTGCGCACCGACGAGCGGTTCACCGCCGGCTTCTACGTGCAGGGGTACGCGGAGTCCGCGTACGGCATCGGCGACACACTGCTGTCGCTGCTGCCCTTCAGGTCGCAGCAGATCTTCGACGACATCCGCGGCCGGCTGCCCGCCGCGCACCCGGTGGCCGTCGGCCTCTACCCGCCGAGCCAGTACGTGGAGAAGGACCCCGAGCGGATCCGGTCCGTCATGGAGCGGTTCAACTTCGCCACGGTCATCTCCGCCGACCGGGACGCCCGTGTCCTGGTGACCCACGTCCCGCTCGTGGTGGACCGCGACCGGGGCGGCGAGCACGGCATGCTCATCGGCCACCTCGACCGGTCCAACCCCCAGGTGGAACTCCTGAGCGACCGCCCGGTCACCATCGTCTTCCACGGCCCCAACTCGTACCTCTCGCCGGACGCGTTGAAAGCGGACAAGCTGCCCACCTGGAACTCGATGTCCGTCCACGTGCACGGTCACGCCAGGCTGTTCTCCTCCCGGGACGAGCTGATGCGGGTCTTCGACGGCCTGTGCGAACAGGCGGAACCGGAGCCCGGCTCCTACCGGCTGCGCCCCGACGACGAGCGGATCGACCAGCTCATCGGCCACGTCATCGGCTTCGAGGTCGACATCCACGAACTGACCGGCAGGTTCAAGCTGTCGCAGGAATCCGACGAGGCCAACCGAGAGCTGGCCGCCGCCGACATGGCGCGCGACATGACCGCGGAACAGCAGTCCTTCATCGAGCGGGCCTTCGACCTGACACCGCGGTCCGATGTCCTCGAACCGCTCAGCGGGCCGGGCACCGGTGGCTGTCCGGTGGGCGGCATGCGGACCGGCGGGAGGGCGACCGCCGAAGAGAGCGAGAGGCAGACCGCGCGGTGACCGACCGCTGAGCGGAATCAGGCGAGACCCGCGGCCACGGACCCGCCCGGCACGGACCGGACGGGGAGCCGGGGACGACAACTCGGAAGGAGACCGCGTCCCATGAGGTGGAACGGAATCTATGTCAATGCCTGCGCGGCCGTGCTCGGCCGTCGTGAGCAGACGGCGGACGCCGTGGCGGAGGGCCGCTACGACGCCGACGAGGCCGCCGCAGGCGGCTTCCTGTCCATCAGCGTCGTCGACGAAGGGCCCGCGGTGGAACTCGCCGTGAAGGCGGGCAGCCTGGTGATGGACCGCTCCACGGCGGCCGACGACATCGCCCTGGTCGTCCACTCCAGCTGCAACTACCAGGGCCTCGACCACTTCGCCCCGGCCTCCTACGTCCAGGGCCGCACCGTCGGCGGCAGCGCCGCCGCGGTCGAGATCAAGCAGTACTCCAACGGCGGGCTCGCCGCCGTGGAGGTCGCGGCGGCCTACCTCGCCAACTGCTCCGACACGGCGTCCGCGCTGCTCACCACCAGCGACGTCTTCGCCCTGCCCGCCTTCGACCGGTACAGCTCGGACAAGGGAGTCGTGTTCGGCGACGGCGGCACCGGCCTGGTGCTCTCCCGGGCCGGCGGGGTGGCCCGGCTGCTGTCGACGGCGGTGATCAGCGACGGCACCTACGGCGCGGTCTATCTCGGCAACAGTCCCTTCGAGGAGGAGGGCTCGGGGGACACTCCGGTCGACCTGCGGTCCCGGCGCGACGACTACCTCGTCGACAACGGCGAACTCCTGCTCAAGATCGTCCAGTCGCTCACCGAACGGCAGCAGGAGAGCGTCTCCGTCGCCCTGGCCGACGCCGGGCTCGAGGCGGGCGACATCGACCGGTGGGTGCTCACCAACGTCGGCCGCACCCTGGACGACGTCGAGTTCAGGGAGATGTTCGGGATCGAGGAGGAGAAGACCACCTGGGAGTGGGGCCGCAGGGTCGGCCACATCGGAGCAGCGGACCAGATCGCCGGCCTCACCCACCTCCTGGAGACCGGCGAGGTCGGCCCGGGCGACCTGGTCGCCCTGTGCGGCATCGGCATGGGATTCACCTACGCCTGTGTCCTGGTCGAGATTCTGGAGCAGCCCCGGTGGTCGGCCGGCGCGTCATGACCGGCCCCGATCCGTTCGGTCCCGCGCCCGCCGACGACCTGCTCGAACGCGTCGACGCCCTGCTGCTGTCATCTGAGGCGACCGACCCGGACCTCGGGCAGCGACTCGCCCGCACCGACGACCCGTTGCTGCTGTGCGAGGCGGGTCTCCTGCTGGAAGGTGTCACCGCGGCGCGGGTCTCCCGCGCCGCGCCGCGCCGTACCGCGCCCCTGCGGATCGCCGTCGCCGCCACCTTCACCGCCGACGGAGTGGTGCCGCTGCTGCGCACCGCGCTGCTGGCTTCCGGGCTCGACGCCGAGATCCACCTCTGCCCCTACGACCGGCTCGGCGACCAGCTCACCGACCCGGCGTCCGCACTGGCCGCCTTCCGGCCCGAGGTGACGCTCTGCCTCCGGGACTCCGGCTCACTGCTCCCCGTCGACTGGGACCCGTCCGGCCTGGACGGGGTGCGCGACGCCCTCGTCGAACAGGCCGCCGCCGCCGGCGCGGCAGCGGCCGCCTTCGCCGAGCGCACCGGCTCCGCCGTCCTGCTGCACACCGTGCCGCTGCCCCGCGCCGACCGGGACAGCGTGATCGGCTACCGCTCCAGGGCCGCGCTCGGCCGGATCTGGCGCGAGGCGAACACGGTGCTGCTGCGGGCGGGCGAGGAACACGCCGGGGTGTACGCCTTCGACCTGGAGGCGGCGCTCGCCGACGCCCCGGGCCCGCTGCGGGACGAACGGCGCTACCGCTTCGGCCGGATGGCGTGGACACCGCACGTCGAACTCGTCTGCGCCCGGGAGGCGGCGGCGTTCGCCCGCGCCGTCACCGGCCTCGGCCGCAAGGTCCTGGTGCTGGACCTGGACAACACCCTGTGGGGAGGCGTCGTCGGCGACGACGGCCCGGCCGGCATCGAACTGGGCAGTATGTACCCGGGCGACTGCTACACCGACCTCCAGCGCCGCGCCCTCGCCCTGCGGCGCCAGGGAGTACTGCTCGCCGTGTGCACCAAGAACGACGCAGGCATGGTGGACCAGGTGCTCGCCGGCCATCCGGACATGGTGCTGCGGCCGGACGACTTCGTCGCCGTACTCGCCGACTGGCAGCCCAAGGACACCCGCATCGCCGCGCTGGCAGAGGAACTCTCCCTGGGACTCGACGCGTTCGCGTTCGCCGACGACAGTGCCTTCGAGTGCGGTCTGGTCCGCGGCTCGCTGCCGCAGGTGGACGTCGTCCACCTGGACGGCGACCCCGCGGGCCACTCCTCCAAGGTCCTCGACCCGGCCCGTTTCGCCCAGTTGGGTACCACCGCCACCGACACCGAGCGCACCACGCTCTATCGGAGACGGCGTGCGAGGCGCCGGTTCGGCGACGCGCAGGGCTCGGTCGACGAGTACCTCAGGGGCCTGGGCATCCAGGTCCTGGTGGGCCCGGCCGACGAGTTCACCCTGCCCCGCCTGGTCCAGCTGGAAGGACGCACCAACCAGTTCAACATGACCGGCACGGCCCACGGCGAGGGGCTCTCCCGCCGGATGGCCGGCTCGGCCGACCACGCCGTGCTCACCGTGGAGGTGACCGACCGCTTCGGCGCCGAGGGCGTGGTCGGCGGGGTGTGGCTGGACCGGGGAACCGAACGCTGGACGGTGCGGAACATGGTCCTGAGCTGCCGGGTGCTCTCCCGGGGCGTCGAACGGGCCGTGCTCCAGTACGTCGCCGACCGAGCCCGGGCGGAGGGAGCCGTCCTGTTGGAGGCGGACTTCACACCGACGGATCGCAACGGGCCCGGGGCGTCCTTCTACCCCGAGGCCGGCCTCTCCTGCCGCGACCGGAACTCTGACGGGAACGTCACCCTGCGCTACCTGGCACGGCTCGACGAGCTGCCTGCTCTCACCCCCGACTGGATCACCCTCGCGCCCAAGGAGGCACTCGACCATGCCTGACGTGATGACCACCCTGCCCGCCCTCGTCGCCCGCGTCGCCCGGCACCCGGTGGACGAGATCGACGCCGACTCGCGGTTCGCGGGGCTCGGCCGCTGGGGCAGCATGGTGGCCGTGCGCCTGCTCGCCAACATCGAGCAGACCTACGAGGTCCGGCTCGACCTGCGCCACTACTTGAGGATCGAGACGGTCGGGGAACTGGCCGCCGAGATCTCCCGCCACCTCGCGGCCCGGGCCACCCCCTCCGGGTGACCGCCGCCGCGGGACGAGGAGCCCCGTCATGATCCTCGGGATCGACCACGTCGGGCTGGCCACGTCCGATCCCGCGAAGGCCGGCGCGCAACTCGCCGCGCTCGGCCTGACCAGGACCGATCACGGCACCGCCGACGCCTACCGGGTCGCCTGCGAGTTCTGGAGCCTGCCGGGATGCCCCTCGGGGACGGAGATCGAGCTGGTCTCCCCGGCCGGCCCCGACTCCGCGGTCGACGGGCGCCTCGACGAGCAGGGGCCCGGCCTCTACCACCTCGCCCTGGTCGTGGACGACCTCGCCCACGAGACGCGCAGGCTGCGCGGCCAAGGGCTCCTCGCGCTCGACGCCGAACCCTGCCGCGGGGCCCGGCCCGGCATGAGCGTGGCCTTCATGTACCTGCCGGAACCCGCGGAACTCCTGCTCGAACTCGTCCACTACGAGCGGGTCCCGGCCCCGGCAGCGCTCCGGCGCGAGGCGGGTCGGGTACGGACAGAGAAAGGAATTCGCCCATGGACGTCATGACCGCGGTGCTGACACGCCGCAGTGAGCACATCCTCCACGCGCCCGCACCGGACGACGCGGAGTTCACGTACCTGCTCAGGGGAGCGAGCCTCGCCCCCGACCACGGCCGGCTCCGGCCCTGGCGCTGGATCCTGCTGCGCGGTGACGAGCGCGCCGAACTCGGACTGGCCATCGCGGCGGAGACGGGCGCCGACGCGGCGGAGACGGAACGGCTGAGGAACAAGTACCAGCGAGCACCGCTGTCCGCGGCGCTGGTCTTCGTTCCCCGCACGCACCCGGTCCCGGAGTGGGAACAACTGGCGGCCGCCAGCTGCGTGGCGCACTCGCTGATGCTGCTCCTGCACGCCAGGGACTACGGCAGCGTATGGCGGACCGGTCGGCTCGCCACCAGCCCCGTGGTCGGGGAGTTCCTCGGCCTGCGAAGCCCTGAACGTCTCCTCGGCATCCTGGACATCGGCACCCCGGACGTCACCTCCGGGCGGCGCAGGCGGGTCCCGGACGACATGTCGGAGAACGTCACCCGCTTCGACGAACTCCGGGAGCCGGGCTCCGCGCTGGCCGGAAGCCGGGGAGAGAGGTGACACACGGGGGAGGGCAGGCCGGCCGCGTCGTCGTCCGGCCCCTACGACGGGGGCCGCCCGGGAACGCGGCGCGCGTGCGGAGGGGCTTCGCGGCTGGGTGAAGCAGGCGAAGGCCGAGCGCGGCACGGGGCGATGCGAGGTGGACCGACTCGACAAGGGGAGTCTTCGTCACCGCCGACCACGGCGGTGAACGCCGTGTTCTGCGGAGCGCGACGTTCACCCCCTGCCCTTCGTCATGTCGAAGCCGCAGCCACGCAGAACTCGTTGCCTTCCGGGTCGGCCATCACGAAATGGTGCCCGTCGAACTCCTCCAGAACGGTTCCGCCTGCCTTCACCAGCCGCTCGGACTCCGCCCTGATCCTCTCCCACCGCTCATCGGGGCTGCCGTGTCCCGGCACCCGGACGTCCATATGCAATCGGTTCTTCGCCGTCTTCGACTCGGGAACCTTGATGATGGAGAGCCGAGGTCCCACCCCGTCGGGATCGCAGAGCCACGCCCCGTCATCCGCCGAGTCGTCCTCGGACAGGTCGAAACTCGCGTGCCACTCCTCGCGGGTCCTGAAAGGAGCGGGCGGCGGCTCGTCGATGTATCCCAGAGTCGATTTCCAGAAGTCGCTGAGGGTCTTTGCGTCCTTGCAGTCGAGAGTAAGGCTGATCTTGGGTGCCATGGCGGGACCGTACTGCGTCTCTGGGACGTGCGCGGCTGGGGCAGAGGGGCGGCCGCCGCTGCCGATACCCCCGGAATCGCTGGACGGCGGGGCCTCCAGCGGTACACCTCCTTATGTATCTCATGCCGCCATAGGGGTTTGACCTGCGAAGGAAGTGTCGTCACCGGAGGTGCCCCGCACGTGTCCCGGGTGCCTTTCCGGTGTGAGCGGTCGGTGGTTCAGAGATCACCCGGTTGGAGGCACGGGACCCCGGTGCATGACGTGGAGCTTCTCGCGGCATTCGGGCGCGCGGCTGAACCGCAGCTTCGTGGGACGGCGTGCGGGGGAGCGGGGGTGGGTGTGTGACGGTGCGGGGCCCGCCCGAAGTGCGACGGCTACCGCTCAGGAGAACCGCACGCATGCTGTTCGGTGCCGTTCGCTGATCCTGTTGAGCAGTCCGGGCCGGGGACCGGGCAGGTGGGCCGGTGCCAGGTGAGGATCCAGCCGGCGGCGAGCGCCGCCGCGCCGCCGGCCAGGGCCATTGCGCCGCCCGCTCCGATGCCTGCGGCCACCGAGCCGAAGCAGGCCGGCCCGACGCCCTGCAGCGTCATGTTGCCGGAGCCGAGCAGACCGAAGGCCTGGCCCTGGCCATCCTGTGGCACGGCGTCCAGGAACGGTCGTTGCAGGCCGAGCCCGTAGGCGAATCCGCAGCCGCAGAGCAGCAGCAGACAGGACGAGACGCCCACTCCGGGCTCGGCAGCGAAGCCGACCAGAGGCAGTCCCGTCAGCGCAGTCAACGGGACCACCAGCCGCTCCCGGGTGGGTGGCCGCAGGAGTCGGCCCACCAGCAGGTCACCGGCCAGCATGCCGACCGGAAGACAGCCCATCAGCACCGCGTAACTGCCGGGCTCGAAGTGGCGTTCTCCCGCGTAGGCGACGATCAGGCCTTCCGCGCCCGCTACGAAGGCGGGCGGCAGCCACTGGGCCAGCATCAGTCGCCGTACGGTGTGTTGGCGCAGCAGCAGGCCGGCACCGTGCAGGCTTGCCCGGACGGCCCCGCCATCGCCCCGGGCACCGCCGGGATCTCCCGTCTGCAGCCGGGGCAGCCGGATGTGGACAGCGAGCGCGCAGCCGAGGTAGAGGGCGGCGCTCACCGCGAGCGCCCGGTGTGGGCCGAGTACCGCGACAGCCGCACCTCCCAGCGCCAGACCGAACAACTGCGCGCCGGAAGCGGCGATGTTGTTCAGCGAACGGCCCAGTACATAGGCGTCGCCCTCCAGCGACTGCGCGACCAGCCGACTCGACGCGCCGCTGAACACCGGTGTGGCGAGGGCGACCAGCGCCACGACACCGAGGCCTGCCGCGATCGGCATCCGCACCAGGGCGAGCAGCAGGGCGGCGGCGCACTCCAGGGCGTAGCCGCCGGCGATGAGCGCGCGGGGCGAACAACTGGGGGAGAAAGCCGATGCCGAAGGCCAGGGCGCTCAGCGGCGCGGAGCCGGTGGCCGAGAAGACCAGCACCGAGAACGTGGTGATCCGCAGCGCGTCCGCAGTGATCGCGACGGTGCGGGTCGAGAAGAGCAGCCGGAACCGTGGCTCGGCCAGCACCTCCCGGTAGGTGGCACGGCGGTTGCCCTGCGCGGGTTCGACGGTCGGGGTCATGACGCCCAGCCTCGCCGCGCGCCCGCGCCACTCACCAATGATTCGTCGCTCGACGAATCGGAACGGACGCCTCGCGGTAGCCTCGCAGGGTGCTGCGCTTCGAAGTCTCCGTCGAGGACCTGCTGCGCAGCCGCTTCGCACTGTCGCCCGCGATGGACCTCTGCTTCGTGCTGCGCTCACTCGCCGGCCAGGACAGGCCGCTGCCGCGAGCCTGGGCCACCCGGCTTCTGCCGGCCTTTGAACGGCTTCGTCGCGAGAGCGAACTGAACGCCGTCCTCGCCCTGCACACCCCGCGATCAGGACCGGACTTCGTCGCCCCGCCCCCGCGCGGCCTCAACCAGAGCTGGGCGGACGACCTGGCCATGATCCGGGCCACACCGCTGGAAGCGGCCCGCCACGAAATCGCCACCAACGCGACCGGCCCGTCCGCCCGTGACCCCCGCGTACGCGCAGTGCTTGACTCGACGGACGCCGTCTCCAGGATCGCCGGGGCGATGGACCGGGCGTGGCAGGAACTGCTCGCCCCGGACTGGCCGCAACTGCGCGCGATCTGTGAGCGCGACGTCGTGCACCGGGTGGGTGTGATCGGCGAACACGGATGGGTCACGACCATCGAGAGCCTGCACCCGAGCATCGCCTGGCAGGCCGGCGGTATCGAGATCGGCCACTTTCCCCAGATCGGAACAGTCCGCCTCGCCGGCGACGGGCTCCTGCTGATCCCTTCGGTCTTCGTCGGGAATGTCGCCGCCCACCTGGAAGAGCCCTGGCCCAGGACCTTGGTCTATGCGGCCCGCGGCACCGCCGTCCTGGGGGGCGACCAGGAGGCCGCCCCCCAGCCGGACGCCCTGACCGCTCTGGTCGGCCGGGCCCGGGCCCGGCTGTTGTTGGCGCTGGATGCCCCGGCCAGTACCAGCCACCTCGCCCGAGGCCTTGCCATGGCGCCCGGCGCGGTGGGCGACCACCTCGCCATCCTGCGAGGCGCGGGGCTGCTCGTCCGCGCCCGGTCCGGACGGTCGGTGCTCTACCGGCGTACCCCGCTCGGCGACGCACTGGTCGCCGGTCCGGGCTGAGGGCTCAGGTCCGCAGTGCTTCCGGCGTCACCTCACGGCTCAGTACGCCGGCCCGTTCAACGAGGCCTCTCCCTGCTGAACGGTCTCCCGCGCCGGACCCCCGGCGGCACCGTCAGCGTCTGCGGGAGGTGCGGCGGCCGGATCCGACCCCCGCGACGTGCAGGGCGAGAAGCGTCAGGCCCAGGAGCATGAGGTTCACGGAGGAGAGGACATCGTTGGTGGTGATGTCTGCTGCGTTGATCAGGAAGGCGATGACGAACAGGACGGCTGCGGCTATGCCGAGCATGGGGTGCTCCTCTCGAAGGTGTGCACTGCGTGTGCCCTGATATTCCGAGGGCAGACTCTGCTTCCGCTCCGGCTTCGGGACACCGGCCGTGCCGTGCGCCGGGTTCCGGGGTGTGCTGCGGAGCCGGGGGTAGGAGAGGGACGGAGAGCGGAGAAGGAAAGGAGGGGCCATGGCCGAGGACATGTCGCTGCGAGCGGTGGGATGGGCGCAATCGTTTCCGGTGTCGCAAGGGGTGCGGGCCGGCCGTCGGTGGACGCGGGAGCACCTGCTGTCCCTGAAGTGGACCGAGAACGCGCCCGAGACGGTGGACGCGATACTGCTCAGTGTCTCCGAGCTGATCACCAACGCGCACGTGCACGCGCACAGCGACGCCCAGTTGGTGCTCACCTGGGACAGCCACTGCCTGCACGTGAGTGTCCACGATTCCGACCCCGTTCCCCCTGCCCAGCAGTCCGAAGACCTCACGACGACCGGGGGGCGCGGACTGGCCATCGTCGACGCGCTCGCCGACGGCTGGACCACGCATCCGCAGGCGTCGGGCAAGACCGTCACCGCGTGCTTCGCACCACCGGGTGCGTCGAAGCCTCGGCACGGTGGGGGCTTCGGCTGAGCTCCGGGTGAAAGCGGACCGGAGGGAATCACGTCGCGATCTCAGGAGCCTGTGCCGCACCCACGCTGTCAGGCGGCGTTCCCCGCCGAGGTCCGGGCGGCATCCAGGACGGGGACGCCGACTGTGTTCTCGGCGACAGCGGGGTTCGCAGGTACTCCGATTCCGAGCTTTTCGAGGATCTTCTTCTCGATCTCGTCGGCGAGGTCGGGGTTGTCCTTGAGGAAGTTGCGGGCGTTCTCCTTGCCCTGGCCGAGCTGGTCGCCCTGGTACGTGTACCAGGCGCCGGCCTTGCGGACGAAGCCGTGTTCCACGCCCATGTCGATCAGTCCGCCCTCACGGCTGATGCCCTGGCCGTAGAGGATGTCGAACTCGGCCTGCTTGAACGGCGGCGCGACCTTGTTCTTGACGACCTTGACGCGGGTGCGGTTACCGACCGCGTCGGTACCGTCCTTGAGCGTCTCGATACGCCGGATGTCCAGACGCACCGAGGCGTAGAACTTCAGCGCCCGGCCACCGGTCGTGGTCTCCGGCGAGCCGAACATCACACCGATCTTCTCGCGGAGCTGGTTGATGAAGATCGCTGTGGTCTTGGACTGGTTGAGCGCGCTGGTGATCTTCCGCAGCGCCTGGCTCATCAGACGGGCCTGCAGACCCATGTGGGAGTCGCCCATCGAGCCCTCGATCTCCGCGCGCGGCACGAGCGCCGCGACGGAGTCGATGACGATCAGGTCGAGCGCGCCGGAGCGGATCAGGATGTCCACGATCTCGAGGGCCTGCTCACCGTTGTCAGGCTGGGACAGGATGAGGTTGTCGGTGTCGACGCCGAGTTTCTTGGCGTACTCCGGGTCGAGCGCGTGCTCCGCGTCGATGAAGGCCACCTGGCCGCCGGCCTTCTGCGCGTTCGCCACGGCGTGCAGCGTCAGCGTCGTCTTGCCGGAGGACTCCGGCCCGTACACCTCCACCACGCGGCCGCGCGGCAGACCGCCGACGCCGAGCGCCACGTCCAGCGCGGTGGACCCGGTGGGAATCACCTCGATGGGCTCGTTCGGCCGCTCACCGAGGCGCATCACCGCGCCCTTGCCGAACTTCCGCTCGATCTGTGCGAGCGCGGTGTCCAGCGCCTTCTCCTGGTCGGTTCCTGCCATGAGCTTCACCCGGTCCGATTAGTGGCCGCGCCACACGTCGGAGAACGCGGGCGTCTGCTGCCGACAACGGACGTGTCGGAGATCCAGAAAGCGAACATCCGATCGATTTTCGTGTCCAGTGAAAGGTACCAAACAGAAGGAAGCGGGACGGGGTGCGCGCCGGACCGCGCCGGAAGTGCCCGGCCTCGGTGGGCGGCGGCGTCTTGTCGGGCGAGCGGCTACGGGTGGGGTGATGTGCCGGATCGGACCAGGACTCGTGCCAGCGCGGTGCTCTCGGGAAGGGTGTCGAGCGAGAGGGGCTGCGTGGCGACAGCGCCCTCGTGCAGCACGAGGAGTTGGGTGGCGAGGGTGGCCGGGTGTGGGCAGCCCGCCGCGACGGCGAGTTCCCTGAACAGGTCCAGCAGCCAGAGCTTCTGGTTCGCGGCGATGCGGTGGGCGGGATGCGTGGGGTCCGGGAGTTCGGCCAGTGCGTTGATGAAGGCACATCCGCGGGAGTGGGTCCCGGTCCAGGTCCGCAGGGCCTCGAACGGTGCGGTGACGGCCTCGGTGGGAGTGTCGGCGGCGTCCACGGAGGCCTGGACGAGCGACCGCCAGCGCTGGTCGCGTTCCGTGAGATAGGTCGCCACGAGGTGGTCCTTCGAGCCGAACTGGTTGTACAGGGTCCGCTTGGTTACGCCTGAGTGCTCAGCGATCAGATCCACGCCGACCGCCGTGATGCCGCGGTTGTAGAACAACTCGTCGGCGGCCGTCATGATGCGCCGGCCGGCCGGCGTCAGGGGCCGCTCTTCCTGCATCACGGATTCCTTCACTGATCGGTGTACGGTGGGAGAGGTTCACAGATCAGTATACCTGTCTGGAGGTTCAAGCGATGAGTGTGTCCGATTCCATGCGAGCGGTGCGCATCATCAGGCACGGAGGACCGGAGGTCCTTGAGCCGGCGACGGTCGCCGTCCCCGCGCTTGGAGCAGGGGAGGTGCTGGTCCAGGTCAGTGCGGTAGCGCTGAACAACACCGACCTGTGGACCCGGCAGGGCGCCTACGGCCGTCCGGACGACCCGAAGGCGCTGTCGGGCTGGCGGGGCCCGATCGGCTTCCCGCGCATCCAGGGCGCCGATGTGGCCGGGCGGGTCGTGGCCGTCGGGGCCGGAGTGCAGGGGGGCCTCGTCGGACGCCGCGTGGTCGTCGACCCCGCGATCTACGACACCGAGGGGCCGGACGCCAACCCGGTGGGCCTGATGGGGAGCGAGCGAGACGGCGGATACGCCGAGTACGTGACGGCGCCGGCGAAGCGCGTGCACGACGTGACGGAATCCCCGCTCACGGACGACCAGCTCGCGGCTTTGCCGACCGCCTACGGCACAGCGCTGGGCATGATCGAGCGAGGCCGGCTGCGGCAGGGAGAGACCGCCCTGGTCTCGGGAGCGTCCGGCGGTGTCGGCCTCGCGCTGGTCCAGATCGCCCGCGCGCGCGGCGCGAGGGTGATCGCCATCAGCAGCGGGCCGAAGATCGACGCGGTGCGCGAAGCGGGCGCGCACGAAGTCGTCGACCGCGCAGGGGACATCGCCGAGCAGATCCGAGCCGTCGCCCCGGAGGGAATCGACGTGGCACTCGACGTCGTGGCCGGTGAGCGAGGGGCTTCCGCTGCTGCGCGAAGGGGGCCGGTGGGTCATCGCCGGCGCACTGGGTGGATACGGCGTGACCTTTGACGTGCGCCGGCTCTACCTGCACAACGCCCAGGTCATCGGCTCCGCGATGCACACGCCGGCACACTTCGACCTTCTCATGGACCTGGCCCGGCGGGCGGAGGTTCAGCCCGTCATCGCCGCGGCCTTCCCGCTGGACCAGGCCGCTCAGGCGCAGGAGGAACTGTCCCGCAGGGGGCATGTGGGGAAGATCGTCATGCGTCCCTGAGTGATCAGTCGAGGGGAAGACCCTGTATCTGCCCGAGCGTGCGCGCTCCCGAACCGTGGAGCAGAGTGCCGTCGCAGGCGGGCAGTTCGCCCTGCACCTTCTCCAAGTCCTGGGCGTCCACATAGCCCACGGCGATGTCTCCCTTGTCGGTGAAGACCTTGGTGTAACTACGGTCGTGGTCCGTCCCCATGGCCAGCAGGCGCTTGCTGTCGAGGAGTACGCCGTAGTACAGCCTGTCGGAGTTCAGCTGGTCCACGGAGGAACAGAGCACGGGCACCTCTTCGCCGCGCCGCGGGTGGCAGTCGGGCTTGGCCTGGTTGCACAGGTCGCGATCACCGACCTTGACCACCTTGCAGCTCTCCTCGGACTCGCCCGTGCAGGAGACCGGCATGATGTTGAGGGGCGGGCTCACGGTGGGGTGGCTGTAGACGCTGACCCAGGCCGCGCGGACAGCGGTGCGGTGCACTTCGGGCCTCGCACACAGATCGATGTCCGCCGTCCCCCCGAACTTGTCGTCCTGCACGGTCACCGCGTGCTTGTCGGGGCAGTCCCCGGAAGCGCTCCCATCGGCCGCGCGACCCTTCGGCGCACTGCCCGCGGACGTCGGGCCCGGGACGTCCTGGTCCTTGTCCGCAGTGGATCCGCAGCCGGCGAGGGACAGCGCCAGAACCACTCCGAGCAGGGGCGAAACGGGGACGCGGCGGGACACGAGAGCACCTCTTGTTCGATGGGCGAATCATCCGCATGCCGACAGCGACGGGCGCGGGGCCGCGCTGCGGCACGAGGGCCGATGCTCGCAGGGGCCGCTCGCCGGTGGCGTCGGTGGAACCACGTACTTCGCTACGTAAACGGCGGCCGGCCGCACACGTCCCGAATTACGTAGGGCACGTCAGGGAAACCACGGACTCGCGGCACCGTGACGGGTGGGAGGGTCGTGTCGGTCGGGGAGCCGGACCCAGCACGGGCGGCCCGTGTGACGGCCGCCTTCGAGGAGGGCATGCGGTGTGGCGCGAGCGGCGGGGACCTGGCAGCGGAGAGTGGGCCTGACCGGAGCGGTGGTCAGTCTCGCTGCCGCGGGGTGGTTGATCTGGCTCTTCCCGGCGGCCCACCTGGCGGCCGTCCTGGGGTTCGGCCCCGTGGACGGCGTCCTGACGATCAGCTCCTGCTACGAGGCCACCGACGCGCAGGGAAATCAGGGCGGCACCAACTGCCGAGGCACGTACAGGCCGCGTGCGGCGGGGGAGCCCCGGCGTCAGGTCACGCTGGACAAGGCCGCCGGGCCGCACGAGCCCGGCAGCACCGTTGAGGTGCGGATGGCGCGAGGCAGAGCCCACGAGCTGTCGGGCTACGCGCTGGGTACGTGGGTCACGGTCACCGGCGCCATCCTCGCCCCGTTTCTCGCCCTGTCACTGTCGTTCCGCGCCTGCGCGCGGGATGCCAGGTGGAGCCACCACGGTGACTACGTCCTCGTCTTCATCGTCGCCGAGATCGCCGCGGTCGTCCTCGGGGTCCTGGTGGGCGTCCTCGTCTCGATCGCCCTGGCCCTGTCCGGCTGAGGAGGAGGGTGATGCGGGGCCCCGCCCCTTCGGCGGAGGTACTGGAGGCGGCATCTGTACGACGACTCCCGAACAGTCCTGCGCTCAACGTGGTAGACAATGCCGTGGAGTTCGGTGGAGAGAGCGCGCGCGGGGGAGCATCGGATGATGCTGCCAGGCGTCACGGAAGCGGGAGTCCCCTCGTCGGCCGCACGGCCGAACTGGGGCTGCTCGACTCGGTGATCGACCGGCTGGGGCACGGGGCCCCGCCCTTCGTCGACATCACCGGCGCGGCGGGGATCGGCAAGAGCCGGTTGATGGCGGAGCTCTGCCGGCGGGCACGACGACGCGGGGTGACCGTACTGCGCGGCCGGGCGGCCGAGTACGAGCGGCACCTCCCCTTCCATCCGTTCGCCGACGCGTTCGCCGATCTGGCCGACCGCCCGCCGCACACAGCGGGCCTGCTGGACGCGGTCTCCCGTTTCCGTGGCGGCCGTGGTACCGAGCCGTCCCCGGGGCCGGTGCGGCCCGCCGCCGACCGGTTCGGTCTCCACCGGTCGGTGGCAGCGTTGTTGGCACAGCTCGGCGGGGCCGGCGGCCTGGTGGTGGCTCTGGACGACGTGCACTGGGCGGACCCGGCGTCACTGGAGCTCCTGGACCATCTCGTCCGGCATCCCGTACCCGGCCCGGTCGTCCTCGTCGTCGCCCGCCGCGACCGGCAGACTCCGACCGCACTCACCGCGTCGCTCACCCGCGAAGCGGACACCGACGCGGTGCTCCGGATCGGTCTGGCGCCGCTCGCGGAAGAGGAATGCATCGCAGGGCTCGCCCCTGATCTGCCGCGCGACCGGGCCGCGCGGCTGTACGCCGAAGGAGAGGGCAATCCCCTCTACTTCCTCTCCCTCCTGCACGCGCACCGCGAGGACGCCGCGCGTCGCCGTACGTCCTCCTCCCCGGCCTCCGCCGGGAACAGCCTCGGCGAACAGCCCACCGGACTCGGGGCGCTGCTGCTGAACGAACTGGCCCCGCTGACCCCGTCGCAACACCGGACCCTGGAGGCGATCGCCGTGCTCGGCGATCACGCCGTGCCCCGGGTGATCCGCAGGGCGACCGGACGTACTGATGCCGAGCTCGACGACGATCTGGACAGTCTGGCGCGACGCGACCTCGTGCGGCCGGGGCCGGGCGGCCGAATGGTGCTGCGCCACCCGTTGATCCGGACCCTGGTCCACGAGTCCACCGCCGCCCGTCGGCGCGTCGAGATCCATCGTGCCGCCGCCGTCGAGCTGTCCCGCACCGGCGCGCCGGCCGTCGAACAGGCCCGGCACATCGAACGGTCGGTGACCACGTGGGACCCGCAGGCGTACGCCGTACTGAGGGAGGCGGCCGAGCAGACCGCGGCGACGGCTCCGACGAGCTGCGCACACTGGCTCGGGGCCGCACTACGGCTGCTGCCCGACACGGTCGAACGCGGCGCCGAGCGGCGCGATCTGATGCTGCGGCGCGCACGCGCACTCGGTGTCGCCGGTGGGCTGCGGGAGAGCCGCGACCTGTTGCACCAGGTGATCAGCACGGCCGGTCCCGACGAGACCGGCGTCAGGACGTCGGCGGTCGTGCTGTGCGCCCTGACGGAGCGGCACCTCGGACGATATCCCGAGGCGATCGCGCTCCTGCGCCGCGAGCTGAGCAGGCAACCGGAACCGTCGCCGTCCGACCGGGTGTCGATCGGTCTCGAACTGAGCTCGTCCGCACCGCACAACGTCTCCTATCCGCAGATGCGGGGCGAGGTCGCACGGACCCTCGCGGATGCCCGGGCCCTCGGCAACGAACTCGGCGAGGCGGGGGCACTGGCGGTCGCGGCGTTCGGAGAGGCCTACGAGGGCGGTGTGGCCGCGGCGAGCGCGTACGCCGCGCAGGCCGCCGGGTTGCTCGACGGTCTGCCCGACGACGACCTCACGGCGCTGTGCGAACCGCTGGGCAGACTGGGCTGGGCGGAGGCGTTCCTCGGCCGTTTCGCCGATGCCGAGCGCCATGCCGACCGGGGTCTCGGGATCGCCCGGCGCAGCGGGCAGGTCTACCTCCTGCCGCTCCTGCTGCTGTGCAAGGCACACGTACGCATCCAGACCTGCCGGCTGCCGTCGGCCTGCGAACTCGCCGACGAGGCCGAGGACGTCGCCCGCGCCATCGGCAGCAGCGAGCTCCTTGCCTTCGTCCTGGCCAACAAGGCCCAGGTGCGCATCGCGGCGTCCGCCCCCGGCGACCCGGAGGCACTGGCGGCCGCCGAGGAGGCCGTAGCGACCATGGGGCCGAGCGACAACTGGCGGGCCTCCATGGCGTGGTGCATGCTCGGCTACGCCGCGCTCACCGGCGGCGATCCGCACCGCGCCCGGGACGCCCTCCTCCGGGCCGGCGGCGACGACCTGCGCGGCCTCCAACCCTCGATGCGCCCTCTCCTGTCGGAACTTCTCGTCACGGCGGCCCTCTCCACCGGCGACGTCGACTCGGCGTCCGGATGGGCCGAGCGGGCCCGCGACGAAGCGGAGCGGCTCGGCCTGCCCGTGCAGCGCGCCTCCGCGATGCGGAGTGCGGCACAGCTCGCACTGCACGGGGGAGACCCCGCCGGGGCGGCGAAGCTGCTCTCCGAGGCAGCGGCGCTGTGCGCACGATCCGGTGCGGCGTTCTGGGAGGCGCGGTCGCTGCTGCTCGCGGCCCCGGCGATGACGGCTGCCGGGTTCGGAGCGCGCGGTGCGGCCATGTGGGAGCAGGGCCACCGGCTGGCCACCGGAGGAGGCGCGGGCCTGCTGGCCGGCCTGGCGGAGATGACGCGGCCGTCCGAACCCCGCACGTCCTCCACCGCCCCGCCGTGGCTGGCCTCCTTGACGGCACGCGAACGGGAGGTCGCCGCACTGGTGACCGAGGGGCTCACCAACCAGGCGATCGCCACCAGGCTCTACCTCAGTCCGCGTACCGTCGAGACCCACCTCTCGCGGGTGTTCCGCAAGACAGGCGTCGCCACCCGCGCTGCTCTCGCCGCCCTCATGGCCCGTTCCTGACACCAGGAGGAGTCCGTGGGCCGCACGCCTCCAGCACGGGGTAGGCGTGCCGCCATGTGGTCAGCGGCGGCCGGTGGCCAGGATGACGAGGAACTGGCCGCCGCCCGGCTCGATGTCGGCCGTCACGGGCAGCCCCGGCACCAGCCGGGAGAACCGGTCCACCAGCCAGTCCGCCGCCTCCTGGGCGTCCCGCCTGGTCGGACAACGGCCCACCATCTCGCGGCCCCCCTTGCGCTCCAGCCTCCCGGCCACGGTGATCAGCGGCGCGGGTTCGACCACGTACACGTGGTCCGGCCAGGCGATGGTCACCTTGACCGCGCCCTTGCGGGTGTTGCATCCGCGGTGCGCGAGCCGCTCGGCGACCTTGGCCTTCCGGTCGGCGGTCCGGCTGTCGACGCTGGGCCCCCGCGGGTCGTTCACCGACTCGTCGGGGTCGACCGGTTCGTCACACACCCAGCATCGCCAGCCGTCGCGCTCGGCCACATCATCAAGGAGACTCATCCGAGCAAAGTAGCCTGCCCGGCCGCCACTCCGTGCATCCGGCCCCGTAGCCCGCTGTGCGGGGGGTGGCCGCGCCGAGCGCGCCGAGAGAGCGAGGGCCGGCCGTGCGACTCAGGCCAGGACCTCGAAGGAGTAGAGGGAGTAGCCGTAGCCGGTGGCGCGGGTGATGCCCTGCATGCGGACATGGCGAGCCGTGGTGGCAGGGAAGGCCAGCGTGTCGGGACCGGCCGCGGCCAGGCCGCGGCGCTGAGCCACGGTCCGCCACGTCGTTCCGTCGTCGGAGACCTGGATGTCGTAGTCCTTGCCGTAGGCGGACTCCCAGTCGAGGTTGACCTTCGAGAACGGCTGACGGCTGCCGAGGTCGACGCTGAGCCACTGACCGTCGGTGTACTGGCTCGCCCAGCGCGTGCTGGGGGTGCCGTCCACCGCGTTCGACGGCACCAGGCTCGGTGTCTCCGACGAGGAGGCCGTTGCCGCCCGGTCGAAGGCGAGGTCTCCGGGTGTCGGTTCGGGCTTGACGACCGTGTCGGGGAGGTACGCGGTTCCCGGTCCATGCTCACGCGGGGTTGGCTTCCCGGAAGACCTCCTCGTCGGGCCCCGCCGCTCCTTCGGCGCTGTGGGTCAGGCCTCTGCTTCGCGCGGTCGGGCGGGCTCCTTATAGTTGGCCCCATGAGTCGTTGGTCGGACATGGCCGGGAGAGCGTCCGGAGAGGACTACGCCGCACGGTTCGCGGCCCTGGCCCGTAGTGGCAAGAACGTGCACGGTGAGGCGCGGTTCTGTGCCGCCCTCGTGCCCGTCGGAGCGCGGGTGCTGGACGCCGGGTGCGGTACCGGACGTGTCATGATCCGGCTCGCGGAACTCGGGTACGACTGCGTCGGGGTGGATCTTGACGCGTCGATGCTGGCCGTGGCGCGTGAACAGGCGCCCGGACTGCCCTGGTTCGAGGCCGACCTGGCCGGGTTCGAGCCGGACGCGCTGGGCATCGCCGGGGGCTTCGACCTTGTCGTCGCTGCGGGCAACATCTTCCCGTTGCTCGCCCCCGGCACCGAGAGCGTGGTGGTGGAGCGCCTGTCCGCGGCACTGCGTCCGGGCGGCCTGCTGGTCGCAGGCTTCGGCCTGGACGAAGCCCACCTGCCGGTGCTGCCCAGCCTCACGCTGTCGGACTACGACGACTGGTGCGCCGCGGCCGGCCTCACCCTCGTCGACCGGTTCGCCACCTGGGATGCCGCCCCCTACGCAGGCGGCGGTTATGCCGTCAGTGTCCACCGCCGGTGAGGGCGTACGCGACGTCCTGACGGCCGTGCCCGCCGGGCGGGCAGGGGCCGCGGGCCGGGGAGGGACCACAGGCCGGGGATAGACTCGGCCGCATGGTCCGATCGTCCTGTGGTGAAGCGATGCCCGGGATGTGGCGGCGCGAGGCGGGCACCGTGGTGCGCAGGGCGCCGGCCCCGGAGCGTCCGGATCAGGGAGCGGGCCCCTTCGCCATCAGCGCCGGGTTCCGGATTCCGCGCGTTCCCACGGAGTGGGAGCCGCACGCGCATCCGCTGCACGAGCTCGTCTGGGTACGCGGGGGAACGCTGACGTCCCACGTGGGGGACCGCATCTTCACCGTGTTCGAGGGCAACGGGCTGTGGATGCCCGCGGGAGTGGTTCACGGTGGCCGGGCGACGGCGGGTGCGGAGTTTCACGATGCCCTCTTCGCCCCCGACCGCACGCCGTTCGCGTTCGAGGAGCCGAAGGCGATCGAGATGACGCCGTTGCTCGAGTCGCTGCTTGCCCACCTGTCCCGCACGGATCTCGACGCACCGGCCAGGGCGCGGGCCGAGTCGGTGGTGTTCGACGTGATCCAGCCGTCGGCGCGCCAGTTCGCCCTGCAGCTGCCGGGTGATCCCCGGATCGACGCGATAGCCGAAGCCCTGCTGGGCGATCCTGCCGACGGCCGCTCACTGGAGGAGTGGGCCCGGCTGCTGGGGGCCAGCGAACGCACGATCACCCGCGCGTTCCGCCAGGCGACAGGTCTCTCCTTCGCCCAGTGGCGGCAGATGCTGCGGGTCCATCGGGCCCTGATGCTCCTCTCCGAGGGTTTCGATGTGATGACGGTTTCCGAGACGCTGGGCTACGCGCAGCCCAGCTCCTTCATCGTCGCTTTCCGCCGGGTCATGGGTACGACGCCGGGCGCCTTCTTCGATACGGCGACCGCTATCTCCTCGTGAAATGTCCGGAATCCCGTATCGCGTGTCCAGAACACCTGGTTGTCGACACGGCAAGCGGAATATAACCTTCTCGGAGTTAGGTAACCCTTAGTTGTTGCTTGCCGCGAACGGTGCTGCCCGTACGCGGAAGAGTTCGCTGTCCGGCTCGTGAAGACCGGACGGGGGGTGCCGCAGTCCTCGCCCCTTCGAAACTCCGGACGCATCGATGTTCACAAGCCCCTTCCGGCAAGCCGCGGCTCCCGCGGCCGGCCCCGACGCCCCGGTGGCCGCGCTCAACGGGCACGGCCTGGTGCTGAGCTACGGCGGAAAGCCGGTCGTCCACGGCGTCTCGATCGCCCTGGAACCAGGCCGTGCGACCGCTCTGGTGGGGCCCAACGGCAGCGGGAAGTCCACCGTGCTCCGCGCGCTCTCACGTCTGCACCGGGTGGACGGCGGCCGGATGACGCTCGGCGCTCCCGGCGGAGCGGACGAGCGCGACGCCTCACTGCTCAGCGCCCGCCAGTTCGCCCGCGAGGTCACGCTGTTCTCCCAGTCGAGGCCCGCGCCCCAAGGACTGACGGTCACGGAAGTCGTGGCCTTCGGACGCCACCCGTACCGGCGAGGCTTCGCCGGACTGACGGCCGAGGACCGGAGCGCCGTCGACCGGGCCATGGGCGTCACCGGCGTACGGGACATGGCCGACCGGCCGGTCGGAGAACTCTCCGGCGGTGAGATGCAGCGAGTCTGGCTCGCGGCGTGCCTGGCCCAGGACACCGGCGTCGTGCTGCTCGACGAACCGACCAACCACCTGGACCTGCGCTACCAGATCGAGACCCTCGACCTGGTGCGCGATCTCGTCGAGAGGCACGGCATCGCCGTCGGCATCGTGCTGCACGACCTCGACCACGCGTCACGCGTCGCGGACACGTTGGTCCTGATGCGCTCCGGCCATGTGCACGCGGTGGGAGCACCCGCCGATGTCCTCACCGCGCAGAACATCGGCGAGGTCTACGACATCCGTGTCGAGGTCGGCACCGACCCCCGCACGGGCCGTCTCCGTATCGACCCGATCGGACGCCATCCCGTCTGAAACCACCGGGCCCGTCCCTGCCCGAGAACACCGGGCCCGTCCCCGTCCGAACCCCCGGGCCCATCGCGTCCGGAGCGGCCGGGCACCGTCCCGGGTGAACCGGCCCGGCCCCGACCTGCCCGAAATCCCCGCCCGAGGCGGCCGGACACACGCCGCCCCCTCGGACGCGGCGGCGCATCATCCGCCGCCGCGACTCATCGTAAGAAAGAGGAACGTTCATGAACCGTGCCCATCGCCTCGCGGCGTCAGCCTCCGCGGGGCTCATCGTCCTCGCCGCAACGGCTTGCGGCACGACGGCCGTCGACAAGACCGACGCCGCCGCCGGCAGCAGCGCCGACGCGGCGCCCGCGTCGGCGAGCTGCGCCGACGACACCACGGCCACCTCGACGAAGCCGGTCTCCTTCACGGACGGCGTCGGCCGGCAGGTGAAGCTGGACAAGCCCGCCAAGCGGATCGCCGTTCTGGAGTGGCAGCAGGTCGAGGACGCGCTGACCCTGTGCGTCACCCCCACCGCGGTCTCCGACGCCAAGGGATACAGCACCTGGGTCAGCGCGGAGAAGCTGCCCGGCGGAGTGACCGACATCGGCACCCGTGAGGAGCCCGACCTCGACACCCTCTACGCGGCGAAGCCCGACCTCATCGTCGTGGAGGCGTTCAAGGCCGACGACGAGACCCTCGTGAAGCTGGAGAAGCGAGGTGTCCCCGTGATGGCCACGCTGGGGGCGGACCCGAAGGACCCGATCGGGAACATGAAGAACGTGTTCAGCATGATCGGCAAGGCGACGGGGCGCACCGAGCGCGCCGACCAGGTGCTGGATGAGTTCGACGCCCACCTCGCGACGGCGAAGAAGCAGGTCACCGACGCCGATCTGCCGACGAACGACTTCCTCTTCTTCGACGGATGGCTGGAGGGCGGCAACCTCACCGTCCGTCCCTACGGCAAGGGCGCCCTGTTCACCCAGATCGGTGAAGAGCTCGGCATGAACCCCGTGTGGACCGACGACGTCAACAAGGCCCACGGCGACGGAGGCGTCGACCCCTCCTACGGTCTCGCGCAGACCGACGTCGAGGGACTCACCGCGGTGGGCGACGCCAACTTCTTCTACGCCAACGACGAAGGGGCCGGCGGGTACGTCGCCGCGCTGGCCAAGAACCCGCTCTGGAAGACCATCCCGGCCGTGAAGGAAGGCCGCGCGCACGCGTTCCCGTCGGGCGTGTGGGGCGCGGGCGGCCCGCTCTCCTGCGAGCAGGCGATCGACGCCTACGTCGACGTACTCGACAAGAAGTGAGCAAGTGAGCACCTCACAGACAACGGTGTCCCGGAGGGAAGCGCTGCCGCGCGCCGAGCGCGGCGGCGGTCCCACCGGGGCGGCCGTCCTGGCAGCCCTGTTCGTCCTGACCGTCCTGGTGGGCATGTGGCACCTGACGCAGGGAACGTCAGGGGTCGGCGTCGGCGACCTGGTGAGGTACTTCACCGGGGAACGGGAGAACACCGGCGGAGCGCCGATCGGTGAGATCCTCGTCGGCTCGCGCCTGCCGCGCCTGCTCGCGGGCGTGGCGGTGGGCGTCGCCCTCGGATCGGCCGGCACGCTGCTGCAGTCCGTCACCCACAACACGCTCGCCTCCCCGGACACCCTCGCGGTCACCGCCGGGTCCTACTTCACGCTCTCGCTCGTCGCCGCCTTCGGACTCACCGTCCCCCTCTGGGCGTCGGGCGCCGTCGCCTTCGCCGGTGGTCTGGCCGCCGCGGCACTCGTGCTGCTCCTCGCGGGCCGGGCAGCGGGCACCTCGGGTACCCGCCTCATCCTCGCCGGGTCGGCGATAGCCATGGCCCTGGACTCGGCGACCGCGATGGTCCTCATCCTGTTCAAGGAGAACACCACCGGTCTGTTCGCCTGGGGGAGCGGTTCGCTCGCCCAGATGAACATCGACGCGTCCGTGCGCGCCCTCCCGATCGTGGTCGTGGTGCTGTGTGTCGCCCTGGCACTCTCCCGGCGGCTCGACGTGATGAACCTCGGCGACGACGCCGCGTCCACCCTCGGTGTGCCGATCCGGGCGACCCGCGTGATCGCCGTGATCTGCGCGGTGGTCCTGACCGGCACGGCAGTGACCCTCGCGGGCCCGATCGCCTTCGTCGGCCTCGGGGCCCCTGTGTTCGCCCGGCTGATCGCGGGACGGGTCCGGGCGCTGCGCCGCCACCTGTTCCTGGTGCCCGCGGCCGGACTGCTCGGCGCGCTGCTCATCCTGCTCGCGGACGCCACGCTGCGTGCGGTGCAGGGCGCGGACGGGGCCGCCTCCATCCCCACCGGCGTGCCGACCGCACTGCTCGGTTCCGTCGTGATCGTGGTCCTCGCACTGCGTCTCCGTGACACGGGACAGCTCCGGCAGCCACCGCACGCACGGGTCGCCGCACGGTCGCGCCGCGCGTACCTCCTCGTCCTGGCCGCCGCGGTCGTCCTCCTGGTCGTGGCAGCCGGCGTAGCGGTCCTGGCCGGAAGCCTCTGGCTGCGGACGGGAGACATCGCGCTCTGGATCCAGGGCACCGCCCCCGACCTGATCGGGCAGGCGCTCGACGACCGGGTCCCGCGCGTGGTCGCCGCGATCCTCGCCGGTGCGGCACTCGGACTGGCCGGCTGCGTCGTACAGGGCGCGGTACGCAATCCGCTGGCGGAACCGGGTGTGCTGGGCATCACGGCGGGCGCCGGGCTGGGCGCCGTGGTCATCGTCACTTCGGGGCTGTCCGGTGGGCGTCCGCTGCTCATCGTGGCGGCCGTCGTGACGGGGCTCGCCACGTTCGGGCTGATCGCCCTGCTGTCCTGGCGCGGCGGCTTCCTGCCCGACCGGTTCGTGCTGATCGGCATCGGCTGCGGGTACGGCCTCAGCTCCGTCACCACCTTCCTCCTGCTGCGCGCCGACCCGTGGAACACGCCCCGGATCTTCACCTGGCTCTCCGGCACGACCTACGGGCGCACGTTCCCCGACGTCGTACCCGTCGCGGTGGCCCTGGCGCTCGCACTCCCCGTGCTGCTCGCCATGCGCAACCGGCTGGACCTGCTCGCCGTCGACGAGGACACCCCGCGCATCGTCGGCATCAGGCCGGTGCGTGTGCGCTTCGCGGCGCTGGCGATCGCCGCGGTGCTCGCGGCACTCAGCGTGGCCGCCGTCGGCGTCGTCGGCTTCGTGGGGCTGGTCGCTCCGCACCTCGCCCGGTCACTGGTGGGCGCCCGGCACGGGCGGTCGATCCCGGTCGCGATGCTGCTCGGCGGACTGCTGGTCTGTGTGGCCGACGCCCTCGGCCGCACCGTCGTCGCCCCGTCCCAGGTACCGGCGGGCCTCATGATCGCCCTGGTCGGTGCCCCGTACTTCGTCTGGGTGCTCCGGCAGTCCCGCGCGTGACACCGGCCGACGGGTCCGCCCAGCCGTACACCCGCCGGTGAACGCCCCATCCTCTTCCACCCCTTCCCCGCCGTCCCGCCAGGAGCACCGCAATGCCGTCCCCGCAGGAAACGTCCGTGAAGAGCGTCGTCGTCCCGTTCGTGGCCGACGAGTCGCCGGCCTTGTCGAGGCGGCTCGGGAACCACCGGGTGCCGGAGCGCTGGCAGACGGCCGACCGCTCGGCTCACGCCCCGCACATCGTCGCCGTTCCGAGCGACGACGGTGAGGAGTGGACCGCTGCTGCGCTCGTGACGGCACGCCCGAACACGGCCTATCTGAAGATCGTCGATGCCGTCGGCGATGTGCGGGCAGCCGTCGCGGCAGTGGTCGCCCACGCACGTCACCGACATCTCGCGCAGGTCAAGTGGGAAGGCTGGACGGCAGACCCCGACGACGCCGCCGCCGCCGGCTTCGCCCCCCTGAGCCCTCCGCTCGCGCAGTCGGAGGGCGCGGACGGACCCGTTTCCGGCTATGTCCGCTGGCTGAGCGACGGTGTTGTCGCCGAACCCCCGTACTACGGGCAGACCACGCACTTCACGTGCGGCGCCGTCACCGCCCTCGTCGCGCAGGCGCACGCGGGAACGCTGCCGCGGGAGGCCCTCGACCGGCAGGCGGAACTGACGTTGTGGCGCGACGCGAACAACTTCCTCGCCTGCGAACCGGTCGGACTGGGTGTCGCCGTGCGCCGGGCATGGCCGTCGACCCCCGTACAGGTCCACCTCGACACGGAACGGCCCGTCCTGATCGGCCATCACCCGGAGAAGGAACAGGAATGGCGTGCCCTGCTCCAGCGCGCGTCGCGTACGGACGCCGCGCGGACCGGTGTGCCGATCGACCCGGGCCACCTCTCCATGACCGCGATCCGGGACGCGATCGGCCGACGGGAGCACGTGCTGCTCCTGCTCTCGCTCGCCGACATGCAGGGGTTCGACGTGCCGCACTGGGTGCTCTGCCACGGCGTCGTCCCCGGCGCCGTCGTGATCGAGGATCCGTGGGCCAACGCGGCGACGGGGGACACCTGGGTCGACGCCCACCTCCTGCCGGTCCCCGACGCGTCGCTCGACACGATGTCGACCCTTTCGCCGGACCGCTTCCGGGGCGCCGTGACCATCGGCAGCCCGGAGCGGCACGGTGGGGTTCAGTGCTCGCAGAGGGAGAACTCTCGTTCGTAGAGCTGCTCGTTGTGCTCGTCGACGAAGAACTTGCGCTCCCGCATGAGCTGTTCGCGAAAGCCCTTGGCCTGTTCAAGTGTCATGGTCGAGGTGGCGGACCACGGTTGTTGCGGTGGCACATCGGATGTCGAGACGATCTTTTCCGACGGGTCGACGAGGAAGAACGCGAGAATCTTGCGATGTCCCGCGCGGGTCGGGTCCGTGAGGCGGAACGATCCGACGCGGTGTTGCAGGATGTTCGGGAACGCCAGACAGCGGCCCGCCGGTGTCGCTGCCGACCCCAGCGCCTGGTTCAGCGCGTCCTCGTCCTCCAGGCCGTAGACCTCCCGCAGGCCGTTGTCGTCGTTCTGCTCGTACCGCGGGTCATCGAGTGCCGCCCGGAAGCTCAGCCGGCTTTCGGTGATGTTCTCGCTGTCCCAGTAGTAGATGCCGGTCGACACGATCCGCTCGTTCAGCATCCCCTCGACATGCCAGGAACCACCGGGGTACTCGGGCTTGTCCGGGGTGAGGTGAAGCGTGGCGAGCTTGACGATGACCTGGAGACGGCGGCCGCGCAGGTCGACCCGGGCGGAGTCGTCGGGCACCTCCGGCGCGACGAAGGCCGGGGCGTCCGGAACGACCGGGCGGCG
Organism: Streptomyces sp. NBC_00385; assembly: GCF_035917155.1. NCBI lineage: Bacteria > Bacillati > Actinomycetota > Actinomycetes > Kitasatosporales > Streptomycetaceae > Streptomyces > Streptomyces sp. NBC_00385. The sequence continues at coordinate 7,879,361 of NZ_CP107951.1, forward strand.
GTTCTCCCACCAGTCCTCCTGGGCCTCCTCCCATGCGCCGAGGGCCTCTTCGTAGGCCGCGTCGTCACTGTAGGAGGACTGGTCCGGATACTCCGGCTCCGAGTCGTACCACCCATAGGGATCGGCCTCGATCCGCAGGGGCCGCGGATGACGCAGGTCGGTGAGCACCCTCTCGAACAGAGGGCGGACGCGCGCGAACAAGTCCGGCAGGACGGAAGCGAGTTCGTGATGAGCCTCGGGATGAACGTTGTTGACGTACGAACGGAACGCGACGTCGCCGTCCGCACTGACGTCGACGTCCGTGGGCAGCCACTGGAACGCGTCCGAGAACTCGTACGCGGCATAGCGATCCGTCGGGTTGGACCATGCCCGCCCGGGCGCGCCGCTCACCTCTCTCACCAGACAGAACAGTGAGGGATGAACCAGATCCAGGACCTGGCCGTCGGATCCTGGATGCCAGTCCCGTTCGGCTTCGGGGACCTCTTCCAGAACCCGAACCGCCTCGCGCAGCCGGGATCCGAGCTCGTCGTCGACCAGTGTGTCCGACTGCCACACCCCGTCGACGGCGGACACCTCGATGCCGGTCGTTCCGTCCCGCAGGGCCGCGTAGTGCACGAGTTCGGCCAGCACATAGGCGACCTGCGCTTCGGTGAGCCCCTGGGCGACCGCTTCCCGCGTCCACTTGGCGACGATGCCGGCATCGTTCATCTTGTCGAACCATCGCGGCTTCGCCCGAAGGTGTGAGCTGCACTGCATCATCTGGAGTTCCCGCAGTGTCCGGGGTGTCGCGAACGACAGGGAACGGGACGTGCGAAAGGGCAGCGGGAAGGCGGACAGGCGGGTCAATTCTCTTGGTCCTCCGAGTCGGCGTGTGGTGGCGGGAACGATACTTCAGCCGACTGACAGCGCAGCAGTCGTCCCTGCCGTCGCGCAGCCACGTGGGTGCCGGACGCGGAGGGTGCGGGCTTCAGGCGCCGGGAAGGAAGAGACAGAAGAGGTGACCGTGAGGGTCGCGCATGACCCGCACGTCTTCCTGGGGCTGATGGTCCTCCACCGTCGCGCCCAGCGCGCAGGCTCGCGCGGTCTCCGTCTCCAGGTCGTCGACCTGGAGGTCCAGATGCGCTTGCATCTGCTGGGTCCCCGGACGTGGCGGCCAGACCGGTGGTGTGTGGTCGGCCTCCCTCTGGAAGCTGAGTCCGGGGCGCTCCTGTTCAGGCGCCCTCAGCCGGACCCACCCGGGCTCCCGTTCCACCTCCTGCCATCCCAGCAGGGCACGGTAGAAATCGGCCAGCACGGGTGGATCGGGAGTGCCGAGGACCATGGCACCGAGCGACGTCGTCATACCCCCACTGTGCCCCTGGGACGTGGCCGCACGCATCCGCTTCCCGGGAGCACCCGACGGCTGCTTCAGCGACGCTCGATCAGGGCGCGGGCGGAGTCGGCGATGTGGGAGCGGGAGATGCCGGCCGCATCGAGGAGTTCGCCGGGGGTGCCCGAACCCGGCAGGCTCGCGACGGCAAGGTGGGCGAAGGCGGGGTGACTGCCGGACGCGGCCAGGGCCGAGAGGACCGCTTCACCGATGCCGCCTTCGGGATGGTGGTCCTCGGCGACGACCAGAGCGCCGGTGTCCGAGGCGGCGCGGGCCAGGGCGTCGGCGTCGAGGGGCTTGACCGAGTACAGGTCGATGACGCGGGCCCGGATCCCGTCGGCAGCGAGCGCGTCGGCGGCGGCCAGACACTCGTGCAGGGTGACACCGGCACCGATCAGGGTGACCCGGTCGTCGTCACCGCCCCCGCGCAGCGTCTTCGATCCTCCCGGCGCGAAGGTCTCGTCCCCGGCGTACAGCACCGGGTAGGCGCCTCGCGTGGTGCGCAGGTACGAGATGCCTTCGATGTCCGCCATGGCGGCCGTCAGGGCGGCTGCCGAGGTCGCGTCGGACGGATACAGGACGGTGGACCCGAGGATCGCGCGCATCATCGCCAGGTCCTCGACGCCCATCTGGGAGGGGCCGTCGGCACCGATCTCCACGCCGCTGTGCGTTCCGCACAGGGCCATGGTGATCCCGGAGACGGCGGCCATCCGGATGAAGTCGTGCGCCCGGGTGAGGAAGGCGGCGAAGGTGGTGGCGTAGGGGCGGTAGCCGCGGACGGCCATACCGACAGCGGTGGCGATCATCTGCTGTTCGGCGATGTAGACCTGGAAGTACCGCTCCGGATGGGCCTTCTGGAAGTCCTCGGCGTGCGTCGAGTTGCCGACCTCGGCGTCCAGGGCGACCACTTCCGGGCGGGCGCCCAGAGCGGCCAGCGCCTTGCCGAAGGCGACCCGGGTGGCGACCTCGTCCCCGACGTCGTAGCGAGGCAGCTCCACCGGGCCCGCCGAGGGGGACGCGACGGCGGTGGCCTCGGGTGGCCGGGGGCCACGCACCCGCAGGTCGCGTACGCCGCCGAGTTCTGCCACGGCGCGCTCGGCCAGATCCTCGGGCAGCGGTTTGCCGTGCCAGTTCTCCTGGTCGGCGACCTCGCTGACGCCCCGGCCCTTCACGGTCCTGGCGACGACGACGGTGGGTGCCTGCCCATCGGCGGCGGTGGTCAGGGCCCGGTCGACCTCTTCGAGGTCGTGGCCGTCGACCACGAGGGCTCGGCAGCCGAACGCCTCGGCACGACGCGCGTACGCGGCCGTGTCCCACTGGAGCTCGGTGGGCCCGCTCTGACCGAGCCTGTTGACGTCGACGATCACGGTGAAGTTGGCCAGCTGGTGCCGGCCCGCCTTGTCGAGTGCCTCCCAGACGGAACCCTCGCTCATCTCGCTGTCCCCGCAGAGCACCCACACCCGGTAGGGCTGCTTCTCCAGGTCGCGGCCCGCCAGCGCGACGCCGACGCCGTAGGCGATGCCCTGGCCCAGGGAGCCGGTGGCCACGTCGACCCAGGGCAGAACCGGGGTGGGGTGGCCCTGGAGGCGGTGGCCGAACCTGCGGTACGTGGTCATCAGCTCCTCGTCACTGATGACTCCGGCTGCCTTGAACATGGCGTACAGGAGAGGTGAAGCATGCCCCTTGGAGAAGATGAGGTGGTCGCCGGCGGGGTTGTCCGGCGCGGACCAGTCGTAGTGGAGATGGCGGCTGAGCAGCACGGCCATCAGATCCGCCGCCGAGAGGCTGGAGGTGGGGTGCCCGGATCCTGCGGACGTGCTGGAGCGAACCGAGTCCACACGGAGCTGCTGGGCGAGCTCGAAGATCTGGAGCAGATCGGTGCGGGAATCGAGCGTGGTCGGTCGGGCGGTCATGGCCGGGTCCTTTCGTCGGGGGCCGCGATGCGACGCGAGAAAGGGTTCCCCGGATTGGTGCGGTCCATCACGCCCGCGGGGCCGCTTGACCTCGTTCGGGCCTGGGCCGAAGGACGGGGCCGCGCCGGCCGTCGTGCCGCCCCGCATCCGCGTGCTTCTTCGTATGTTCCTCAACTCACCTGTCTCGTAAGGGTTTCCGGGGGCATCCGGAGTACAGGAAAGGAGGGCCATCGGATGACGACTCCCCTCAGACGTCTTCCCGGACGCATGCCCGCCTGGGCGAAGGTGGTGACCGCCTTCGTGCTGGTGATGGCGGTGCTGTTCGCCGGGATCAGGCTGGCCGTACTGCCGGGCATCAAGGATCTGTTCGGTACCGAGACGACCGACCGCTCGGGCCCCGCTGTCCTCAAGTCCATCAAGGACATGAGCCGTTTCGACGCCGCCTCCGGAAACTTCCAGGTGGTCGTCGACCTGGAGAAGGACGCCAAGTATCTGCCGGACGCCGTACGCGGCTCCCGCACGCTCTACGTGGGTGCGGGCACGGTGGAGGCGTACGTCGACCTCGGCAACGTCGGCGGGAACGGTGTGACTGTGAACGACGACCGCACGTCTGCCACCCTGCGGCTCCCGCACGCGCAGCTCGGCAAGCCCGCCCTGGACGCCGACCACTCCTACGCCGTCTCCAAACAACGCGGCCTGCTCGACCGCCTCGGAGACGTGTTCTCGGACAACCCCAACAGCGAACACGCCGTACAGAAGCTCGCGGTCTCACACATCGGCGACGCGGCCAAGGAGAGCGGACTGACCACGAGGGCCGAGGCCAACACCACCAGGATGCTGGAGGGCCTCCTGCACTCCCTGGGCTTCAAGGACGTGCAGATCACCTACGGGACCTGACGGCAGGTTTCCCGGCGCGTCGGGCTGCCGGAACCGTCAGCCCGACTTCCTGGCCGCGTTCCCGTGCAGCTGCCGCCACCCGTCATGTAGTGCTGGGCAACTACGCGGGGCTGCGGTCGCGCTGCTGGAGGGCGGCGAAGTCGGCGTGCGCCGTCTCGATGGCCTCCGGGTAGGCCTGGGTCTTCTCGTGCTCGGCCATCGCGGCGAAGGACCCGAACAGCAGGCGTCCTGGACCGCTGTAGTCGTGGGTGCGGTTTGAGGACCCGTCATGACCCCGGATGCTGTATTTCTCAGAACGTGCCTGCTTCCACTTCTGAGTGGGAACGAGTGTCGAATGAGGCCAGTGCCCGGCGGGTGACGTCGGCCGGGGCCGCAGCGATGACGTCATTGAGTGCGTCCATGGAGGTCTGAAGGTCGCTGATGACCCGAGCGATGCGGTCGCGCTCCTGGTGGAGGTCGGCGAGCAAGTCCGAGCAGGTGGGGACGAGGCGGTCGCCGGTGTCCCGCAGGCACGGCAGGACTGTGGTGATCGTTGAGGTGCCCAGGCCCGCGGCCAGCAGGCTGCGGATGCGGCGGACGATGGCAACGTCCTCTTCGACGTACTCCCGGTATCCGCTGGGGCGCCGCTGCGGGTGGAGCAGACCCTGTTCCTCGTAGTAGCGCAGCAGGTGCACGGCCACGCCGGTCCGCCGGGACAGCTCACCGATGCGCACATGGACCTCCTGATGGTCGCGCGGACTTTGCCCGTTCGACTTGACTCTCATACCGATGTGAGACTTTAACGTCTGCGGCATGAAGGTGAACAAGGGTTTCGCGACGCTCGCCGCGTTGTGCGCGAGCGTCTTTGTCGTGGGTACTTCGGAGTACCTGATCGCCGGGCTGTTGCCCCAGGTCGGCGCTGATCTGGATGTCTCTGTGGGCACCGCCGGACAAGCGGTGACCGCGTACGCGCTCGGAGTCGTGATCGGAGGGCCACTCATGGCCCTGCTGACCTCGCGTCTGCCGCGCAAGGGGCTCGCCATCGGCCTGATGCTGCTGTTCGCGTCGGGCAGTGCGATCAGCTCCGTGGCCCCGTCGTTCGGCCTGCTCCTGGTGGGCCGCGTGGTCTCCTCGCTCAGTCACGCCGCGTTCCTGGCCCTGGCGCTGGTGACGGCGGCCCGGGTGGTCCCGGCCGAGAAAACGGGCTCGGCCATCGCCACCGTCGCCTCCGGATTCACCGTGGCCACGCTCCTCGGAGTACCCCTGGGGGCACTGCTCGGGCAGGGCGCCGGATGGCGGGCTCCGTTCGCCGTGCTGACCGTTCTGTCCCTGGTGGGCACCATGCTGCTTGTCGCCGTACTGCCCCGGCAGGAGGCACCGTCCACGCGACTGCGCGACGAGATACGCGTGGTGGCACGCCGGCCGGTCATGCTCGCCATCGCCACCACCGCAGTGGGCTTCTCCGGCGTCGCCACGGTGTTCACCTACATCGGCCCGCTGCTGACCCGCGTCTCCGGCTTCTCCGCCACGGCGGTCTCCGGTCTGCTGCTCGCCTACGGCGCGGGCAGCTTCCTCGGCAACCTCACAGCCGGAAAGCTGACCGACAAGTCGATGAGCGCCACCGTACGCGGGGTCTTCGGCGGGCTGGCCGGGACGCTCCTGCTCGTCCCGTTCGCCGTGGTGTGGCAGCCCACCGCGGTGGCCGCGGTCCTGGTACTCGGCCTGCTCGCCACCGCGACCATCGCCCCGCTGCAGGGACTGATCCTGCACCACGCGGGCGCCGCCCCCAATTTGGCGGTCTCCGTCAACGTGGGCGCCTTCAACCTCGGGGCCGCAGCGGGCTCGGTCATCGGCGGCGCGATCGTCGCCGCCGGCGCTCTGCGGTGGACCGGCCTGGCGGGCGCGGTGCTGAGCCTGATCGGATTGGCCCTCACCTATCTCGTCCTGCCCCGGACACGGACGTCGGCGAACGATGCCGAACACGAAGCTCCGATCGCCGCCTGATTCCCGTCCACCCGCCTCGTCAAGGAGGTCGCCATGCGCGCGATCCGGATCGCGCGCATGGCGGGCCCGAAGTCCTGTCCGTCCGGGAGGCCCCCCAGCCCACTCCAGGAGCCGGCGAAGTACTGATCCGTACCGTCGCCAGCAGTCTGAACCCGGTGGGCCGGAAAGCCCGCGCAGGGGAGATCGGGCCCGAACTCCCCGCCACCCTGGGGTGGGATCCGGCCGGAGTCGTCACCGCCGCCGACCACCCCGGCGCTACCGCCCCGGGGACCAGGTGATCGCCATGTCCGCACAGATCGCCACCGGCCGCGGTACCTGGGCCGAGCAAGTCGCTCTGCCCGCCCGGCTGCTGGCGGCCGCACCAACCACACTTCCGCTGGCGGATGCCGCAGCGCTGCCGCTGGCCGGAGTATCGGCGCTGCAGGCCCTGAACCGCGCAGCAATCACCGGAGGAGACCACGTAGGAGGTGTTGTTGCACTTCAGCTCCAGCGCGCCCAGCAGCGTCGAGAGCATTCGCCGCCGGTGCGCCGAGTACGACGGCCGAGGTCCCTCCGCACGGGAAACGGCCCGTCGCGCTCAGAGCATGGCGCTGCGGGAGCTGCGGGTGTTGGTCACCGTCACCGTCGCGGTGTCCGAGCGGTAGCGGTCCTCGGACCATTCGACGGGGGTGCCGTGGGAATCGGTCGTCAGGCGTCGTTCCCTCAGGAGCGGGTAGCCCTCGGGGACGTCCAGGAGCTCTGCGTCCAGGCTGTTGGCGGGTACGGCGTCGAACGTGTGCCGGGCCGAGTGCAGGTCCACGCCCTGCTCGGTGAGCAGGGCGTAGATGGAGCCGGCGTCCAGATCGGCGGAGATCAACGGGCGGCCGACCGACTCGACGTACGTCATGCGTTCCAGCATCGCCGGGCGTCCGTCGAGCAGGCGCAGCCTGATGAGCTGGACCGCGAGGTCGTCCGCGTTGATCTCCAGCGCGGCGGCGATCTCCGGTTCGGGGCGCCGCAGGGCGATCTCCTGCAGTCTCTGGCCGGGGGTGTGTCCGGTCAGTTCCGCACGGTGGGTGAAGGACAGGAAGGACTCGAACGGCTGGGTGGGGACCGTGTCCAGCACCACCGTCCGCTTGCCCTGGCCGCCGCCGATGAGCCCCTCGTCGCGCAGGGTGGCGAGCGCCTGCCGGACCGGGCCTCGTGATGCCGAGAACTCCTCGCACAACTGGGATTCGGACGGCAACGACTCGCCGACCTGGAGGTTCCCGGAACGAACCCGGTGGCGGAGTTCGGCTGCGATGGTCCGGTGCAGAGGTGTTGCCATGGACTTGACTCTACAGATGCCTCTCGATGAGCCTCCGGCCGTCGGTCACCTGGCCGCGCGGTCCGCCCCGGCGCTTCCGTGCCGGTGCGCTTCGGGCGGAACCGACACCAACTGCCCGCCTCGCACGTGCTGTTCGGCCGGAGGGGCGGGGGCGGCAGACGGCAGGGACGGCCCTGCGGGCCGGGCCGAAGAGCGATTCTGCATCCGCTGTTCACCCAGAGTTTCGTCCCGGCCGCTCAGAGATGTCTATACATGTTGCTTACTCGTATGCAAGCAATCATGACGGATTGGGTTTGACGCCATGTCTGGGACCGCCTCCGATGAACTCGTCGCCGTTCGCTACGCCCGCTGGGACGGGGTCGACCGGCCCTTCACGTTGGTGACCGCCACGACCCCGCGGTCGCCCGGAGCGGGGGAGGTGCTCGTGCGCATCGATCTGGCCACCGTGTGCGGCAGCGACCTGCACACCGTGCACGGGCGGCGGCCGTCCCCGGTCCCCGCGGTGCTGGGACACGAACAGGTGGGGACCGTGCTGGCGGTGGGGCCCGGGGCGCCCTCGTGCGTGGACGGCACGCCGGTGGTGCCGGGGCTGCGCGTGGTGTGGTCGGTCACCGCCTCCTGCGGAACCTGCCGGCGCTGTCTGCGCGGCAACCCGCAGAAGTGCCAGGGTCTGCGCAAGTACGGGCACGAGCCGCTCGACGAACGGGCCCCCCTGACCGGCGGGTTCGCCACCCACTGCCTGCTGCTGCCGGGGACCGCCATCGTCGCCGTACCCGACGGGCTGCCCGACGCGGTCGCCGCCCCGGCCTCCTGCGCCACCGCCACCGTCGCCGCCGTCCTGGCCGCCGCCGGTCCACTGGAAGGGCGTGAGGTGCTGGTCACCGGGGCGGGCATGCTCGGTCTGACCGCGGTGGCGATGGCCGCCCTGGGGGGCGCCCGTGTGACCGCTGTCGATCCGTCCCCGGCCCGGCGGGTGCGGGCCGGACAGTTCGGAGCCGCCCGGGTGCGGGACGTGAACGAACCTCCCGGCCTCTTCGACGTCGCTCTGGAGCTGTCGGGGCGTACGGAGGGTGTGGCGGCGTGCCTGTCGGCCCTCGATGTCGGGGGCGTCGCCGTGCTGGCGGGCTCGGTCTCTCCCGCGGACGCCGTGCCCGTAGACCCCGAGTGGCTGGTACGGGGGCTGCGCACGGTCACCGGTGTGCACAACTACCGTCCCGCGGACCTCCAGTCGGCCGTCGCGTTCCTTGCCGCCCGTCATGCCGCGCACCCCTTCGCCGGCCTGGTGGAAGGGGCGTACGCGCTGGGCGATCTCGGTGCGGCCGTGCGGGCCGCCCAGGGGGCGGATGCCCCGCGGCAGGCCGTTCTGCCGGCTCTGGGCTGACCCCTGCCCTGCCCGCGAGGCAGCCGGGCGCGGAGAACGTGCTCCGGGGGTGGGTGAACACCGTGTGCCGCCCCGGAGACATGCATGAACTCGGAGTGACTTGTAGATACAAGTCATTGTCCTTCGTCGCGCACTCTGCCAGCGTCTGCATACGTGCCCTCAGCCGGGCCCCTCACCATTCGGTCCTCGTATCCGCGCAGGGCGGACCGAAGGCCGCGTTCCGAAGGAGAAGAGATGCCGGACAACGGCATGGACAGACGGAAGATACTGACCGGCGGCGTCGCGGCCGCTCTCACGGTCGGTGCCGCCGCACCGGCGTTCGCCGCAGGCGCCGCGCCGGGCGCCGCACGGAGTGCCGAAGCCCCGCTGCGCGCCGCCGTCCTGGAGTACGAAGACCCCTGGATCAAGGCCCTGGGACTGGCCGAACTGCTGGGGCAGGCCGGCTTCGAGGTCGTTCCGCTCGATCTGGCGCTCCCGGCCGACGAACAGCCGCGGCCGGTCGACCTGATCGCCTTCGGCACGTTCACGAACAACAGCGGTGACTACGTCGAGTACGTGGCCGACCAGGCCGAATCCCTGCGGCGGTTCGTCGCGGGCCGCGGGGTCGTCCTGGATCTGGCGCAGTCCGACCAGTACGGCGCCTCGGTGGCCTATCTGCCGACCGGTGTGTCCGCCGTGCGGACGGACGCCGACTACGACACGGTCTACCCGGTCGATGCCGGCCATCCGCTCGTCAAGGGCCAGCGTGTCAGCAACGGCCGGCTGTTCACCGGCCGGAACGCCAGTCCGCGGGTGAGCTACGAGACGGTCCAGCGGTGGAGTTCGATGCGGGTGCTGATGGCGTGCGCCGCCTCCGGGTTTCCGCCCGCACTCCTGGAGGGCCAGTTCGGCGCGGGACGGTTCCTCGTGACCAGCCTGACCCTGGACAAGATCCGTAACAGTGCCGGTGCGGCGGTCCAGCCGGCCGAGGCGGTGGCGGACAGCGCGGCGTTCTTCGCCGCGCTGTCCGAGTACGTCGCGTCGGTGCGTACCGGTACCGCACCCGCCGTCGTCCCGACGCCGATGCCGCCGGAGCAGCCGGTCGGGCCCATGGTCGGCCATACCGAAGCCGGCAGCGCCCGCATCTGGGCCCGCCCCGGCCTGGACCCCTCGCTGCACGCCCGCTGGAACTGCGCGTACCGGAAGCTCGGCCGGCACGGCGACAGAGCCTGGCGCACCGTCACCACCCGAGTCGAGCCCGAGAACGACCACACGCTCATCGCCCAACTGCGGGGTCTTGCCCCGGACACGGCGTACGAGTTCGTCCTGACCCCGGTCAAGGAGGCGGCCGGCTTCACGCCGATGACCGGCTCGTTCACCACCTCGCCCCCGCCGGACAAGCCGTCCGTCGTCACCATGGGGATGGGCTCGTGCGGATCGTCGGTCCCCGACCACGTGTGGACGAAGATCATGGAGGAGGGCTGCGACAGCTTCGTCATGCTGGGGGACACCCCGTACGTCGACAGCGCCGACCTCGCGGTGGCACGGCAGAAGCACCGTACGTTCCTGGTCCAGCCCGAGATCTCCCGGATGATCAGCTCCATGCCCGTCTGGGCCACCTGGGACGACCACGACTTCGGGGGCAACGACTTCCACGGCGACTACAAGAGCAAGCGCCAGAACCGCACGGCCTTCGTCAACTACCGCGCCAACCCCACCTTCGGGCAGACCGCGGACGGGAACATCCTCACCCGGCGAACGGACGGTGAGGGTGTCTATACATCCTTCCGTCGTGGCCCGATCGAGGTCTTCCTGCTCGACCCGCGCTGGTTCAGCCGCACCGCGCCGAGCTGGGCCGACAGCACCCAGCTGACCTGTCTGGGCACGGTGCAGTGGGACTGGCTCCGCAAGAGGCTCCGCAGGAGCACGGCTCCGTTCAAGGCCATCGCCACCGGCATGATCTGGGACGACAAGCAGAACGCCGAGAAGGACGACTGGGCCACCTACTCCTACGAGCGGGAGGCGATCTACGACTTCATCGCGCAGGAGCGGATTCCGGGCTGCTTCCTGATCGGCGGCGACATCCATGTCTCCAGGGCGCTGAGCTACGGCCCCCGTGTGGGCTACGACCTGTGGCAGTTCATCGTCAGCCCCCTGCACGACAGCACCATCCCGAGTCTCAACGTGCCCAGCCCCCACCTGGTGCACAGTGCCGTCGAGCCGCACGTCTTCCTCAAGCTGGTCGCCGATACGACGCTCGACATGCCGACCCTCACGGCCACCTGGATCAACCGCGACGGCGAGCGCCTCTTCGAGGTGACCCGCACCGCGGGCGAACTCGGTCACACCTCCTACCCCAGGCCCTCCGGCCACCGCTGAACCCCCGTCGTCCCGCCTCCTTCTCCCGGCCGGACGACCCGTTGCCGACTCACAGATGAACAGTTGGCGACCTGTCCATACAAGCGTTGACCGGGGCGGCTGTGCCTGACACGTTGGCCACAGCCGCCCCGGCGAGCGAGTCCCCCCACCCCGTTCGTACCGCCTGCCGCGTCATTTCCCCCGTGCTGCCCCCGAACCCGGAGTTCACCGTGTCCGTCCGTCCTTTCACCCTTGCCACCGCGCTCGCCGTCGTCGCGGCGCTGTCCCTGACCGCCTGCGGCGGCAGTTCGGACGCCGCCGAGTCCGCCACCTGCCCCGGCGGCAAGGTCCGCTTCGGTGTGGAGCCCTTCGAGGACCCCGCCAAGCTCACCCCGGCCGCCGAGGTCCTCGCCGACGCCCTTGGCGAGAGCCTGGACTGCGAGGTGGAGCTGACCATCACCGAGGACTACTCCGCCGAGGTTCTCGCCATGGAGAACGGCAAGCTCGACATAGCCATGTTCGGTCCCCTCGGTTACGTCTTCGCCAGCGGGCGGGCCAAGGCGGAGGCCGTCGCCTCGTTCGGGGACGGCACGGGCAAGGTGTCCAGCTACACCGCCGGCATCTGGGTGCCGAAGGACTCCGCCGTCACGTCGGTCGCCGGTCTCAAGGGTCACTCCCTCGCCCTGGCCTCCGTCGGATCCACCTCCGGCGACGCCCTGCCCCGTCAGGCGATGCTCGACGCCGGCCTGAAGAAGGACGACGTCAAGGTCAACTACGCCGGCGGTCACCCGGAGGCGCTGCTGGCCCTCGCCAAGGGAACGGTCGACGCAGCCGAGATCAACTCCCAGCAACTGGCGAGCGCCACCGCCGCCGGCACCTTCGACCCGGCCGGGTTCCGCAAGGTGTGGAGCTCCGACCCGATCCCCAACGACCCGATCACCGTCCGTGGAGACCTCGACGCCGCGTTCAAGAAGGCCGTCACCGACGCCCTGCTGAAGCTGCCGCCGGACAAGGTCGGCGAGATCGGCGCCCTCCTCGACGTCGACCCGCCCGCGCCGCTGGTCGCCGTGGACAAGTCGACATACCAGCCGCTGTTCGACCTCGCCGCCACCCTGAACCTGACCGAGAAGGACGTCTGATGCTCGCCCTGTCCGGGATCACCGTGCGGTACGGAGAGCGGCAGGTGCTGCACGGGGTGGACGTCGACGTCGCCCGGGGCGAACTGCTCGCCGTGCTCGGGGCCAACGGCTCCGGCAAGTCGACCCTGTTGCGCGCCGCGGCCGGTCTGGAACCGATGGCGGCGGGCAGCGTCGGCATCGACGGGAAGCCGTGCGGGCCGCTGGACATCGCCGTGGTCTTCCAGCACATCCACCTCGTGCGCCGGCGCAGCGTCCTGGAGAACGTGTGCGCCGGCGCCCTCGGCCGGCTGTCGCTGCGCCACTCGCTGGTTCCCGCCCTGTTCCCGCGCGCCCTGCGCGAGGAGGCGATGGCCTGCCTGGACCGGGTGGGACTCGCCGACCGTGCGCACGAACGTGCCGGCCGGCTCTCCGGCGGCCAGCAGCAGCGCGTCGCGGTGGCCCGTGCCCTGTGCCAGCGCCCCCGCGTCCTGCTGGCCGACGAACCGGTGTCCGCGCTGGACCCGGCCGCGTCCGAGCAGGTGCTCGCGCTGCTCGCCGAACTCGCCCACGACGCGGGCCTCGCCGTCCTGGCGGTCCTGCACCAGCCCTCGCTCGCCGCGCGGCACGCCGACCGCGTGGTCGGCCTGCGGGGCGGCCGCGTGATCCTCGACGGCCCGCCCGGCCAGGACGTCGATGCCCTCTACCGGCCCGCGGTCATGGAGGCCGTCTCATGATCGATCTCGATGAGGTGCGGAGGCTTCCCGTCCCCGCCAAGCCCGCCCGGCCGCGGGCCACCGCTCTCGCAGCCGTGCTCGCCGCCGTGGTGCTCGCCGTCCACGTCATCGCGTGGAACACCACCGACATGTCCTTCGGCGCGCTGGCCGAGGGCTGGGGCGGCATCGCGGACTTCCTGGCTGACGCGATCCCGCCGGACCTGAGCTGGGACGTACTGGAACCCAGCCTCAACGGCGCCCTCGTCACCCTGTGGATCGGGCTGCTCGGCACCACTCTGTCCGTCCCGTTCTCGCTTCTCCTGGCCCTGCTCGCGGCGCGCGGTACCGCCCCCTCGGCAGGCGTCTACCAGGCGGCGCGCTCCCTGCTGTCGTTCCTGCGCGCCGTGCCCGACGTGGTCTTCGCCCTGATCTTCGTCACCGCCGTCGGTCTCGGCCCGTTCCCGGGCGTGCTGGCGTTGCTGCTCCACAACGTCGGTGTGATGGGCAAGTTGTGGGCGGAGGCGCTGGAGGATGCCGATCCCGGCCCCGTACAGGCCCTGCGCTCGGCGGGAGCGGGCCGGATCCAGGTGGCCGCGCATGCCCTGCTGCCGACCGTGACCCCTCAGATGATCGGGCTGCTGCTGTACCGGCTCGACGTCAACGTCCGGTCCTCGCTGGTGCTCGGCCTGGTCGGCGCGGGCGGCATCGGGTTCCTGATCAACCAGTCGATCAAACTGTTCCAGTTCGACGAGATGCTGACGCACATCCTGGTGGTGCTGGTCCTGATCGTGGCCGTCGACCGCCTGTCGGCCCTGGTGCGGCTGCGCCTGGCCTGAGGACGGCTCCCGGTGCGGCGGCCCGCCCCGCACCGGGAGCCGTGGTCACTGGTCCCGGGTGGCTCCGTAGTGACGGAGGAACAGGGCTTCGACGTGGGCCATGTGCTCGATCTCGGCCGGGTCGACGCTCTCGTTGGGGGCGTGGATGAGGCACCGCGGTTCCTCGACGCCCATGAGGATGATCTCGGCGTGCGGGAACTGTTCGGCGAGGACGTTGCACAGCGGGATGGAGCCGCCCTGCCCGAGGTACGCCATGGGCGTGCCGTAGACCTCGGTCATGGCCCGGTCGAGGGTCGCGTACGCGGGCCCGTCGGTGGCGGCGTGGAAGGCGGAACCGGCGCTCTCGGTCTCGACGGTGACCCGGGCGCCCCAGGGAGCGGCCGCGCGGAGATGGGCGGTCAGCGCGGCCACGGCGGTCCCGGCGTCGGTCCCGGGCGGGACGCGCAGGGAGACGCGGGCGCGGGCGGACGGCGGGATGGAGGCGGAGGAGCCGACGACGGGCGGGCAGTCGATGCCGAGGACGGTGACCGCCGGACGGGCCCAGAGCCGGTCGGCGACGCTGCCGGTGCCGGTGAGCCGGACCTCGTCGAGGACGCCTGCGTCGCTGCGGAACTGTTCCTCGTCGTAGCCGACTCCGTCCCAGGCGCCCCGGCAGCCCAGGCCGTCGACGCGGGTGGCGCCGGTCCCGGGATCGCGCAGCGTCGAGAGCGTCTGGATGAGCGCGGCGAGGGCGTCGGGGGCGGGGCCGCCGAACATACCGGAGTGGATCTCGCCCTTCAGGGTCTCCACGGTGACGACGACGTTCGCCAGCCCGCGCAGGGAGATGGTCGCGGTACCGGTGCCGACGGCGGCGTTGCCCGTGTCGCAGACCAGGAGTGCGTCGGCCCGGAACTCCTCGGGGTGCTGGGCGACGTACTGTTCGAGGCCTCCCGTGCCCTGTTCCTCGGATCCCTCGGCGACGAACCCGATCCCGACGGGCAGGTCGTCGCCGAGGGCGCGCAGGGCGGTGAGGTGCATGACGATGTTGCCCTTGCAGTCGGCGGCGCCGCGGCCGTACCAGCGTCCGTCGCGCTCGGTCAGCCGGAAGGGCGGGGTACGCCAGGCGTCCTCGTCGAGCGGGGGCTGCACGTCGTAGTGGCAGTAGAGGAGCACGGTCGGCGCTCCGGGCGGCGGCGGACGGTGTCCGAGTACGGCCTGGCTGCCGTCCGGGGTCTCCACGAGGCGTACGTCCTGGAGGCCGGCATCGGTGAAGGCCTCCGCGACCCACCGGGCGGCCCTGCGGCACTCCTCGGCCGGGTACTGGCGGGGGTCGGCGACGGAGGGGATGGCGACGAGTTCCGCCAGGTCGTGCCGGGCACGGGGCATCAGTGCGGCGATGCGGGCGGCGAGTTCTGTGTCCCTCACGGGGGCTCCCTCAGCGTCGTACGGTCGTGTCGGTCTTGAGGCTGTCCAGGGCCTTGTCGAAGTCATCGACCTTGTCGGGGCAGTAGACCGTCAGGACGATCCGCTCCACCTCGACGGCCTTGGTGTCAGCGATGACGGGCCGCATGCCGGGGCCGGTGGCGCCGTTGGACAGGTGGATCTTCCACAGGGCCTTGGCCAGCGCGCCCCCGGGCTTCTCGCACACGGGGCCCCCGTCCGTGCCGAGCACCTGCTCGACGGTGTCGGTGTCCGGGGAGGGGTAGCCGGCGGCGACCAGCTCGTCCTGGAGCTGGTTCGCCTTGGCGGCTGACTTGCTGGAGGTCGAGACGTTCTCGTAGCGGAGGAGGCCGACGATCGCGAGGGCGAGGAGGAGGGCGATGGCGCCCCAGTAGATCCACTTGTGTTCGGAGGCGAATCGGGTGGGGCTCATGACACGTCGCCCTCCGTCGTGGCCGCCTCGGCGGTCTTCCAGCCGGGTTTGCGCAGTCTGAGGAAGGCCCACGGGACGATCAGGCCGAGGATGACCAGCCCGCCCCCGATGATGCCGACATAGGCCCAGGTGCTGCCGTTGCCGAACTGGGACGGGGGTACGAACCCGATGAGCAGGGCGGCGGCGGAGGCCAGCCAGCCCACGACGCACAGCAGGCCCAGGGCGGGTGCCCGGTAACCGCGGGGGTGGTCGGGCTGCAGCTTCCGGAGCCGCAACGCGGCCACGAACATCAGCAGGTACACGATGAGGTAGACCTGCGTGGTGATGGTGGAGAAGATCCAGTACACGTTGGAGACGTTCGGGATCAGCGCGTACATGAGGGCGATGATCGTGGTGACGATGCCCTGGGTGACGAGGATGTTCTGCTGGATGCCGTTCTTGTTGAGCTTCTGCAGGAACGGCGGGAGGTACCCCTCGCTGCGGGAGATCTCCAGCAGCCCCTTGGAAGGCCCTGCGAGCCAGGTGAGCATGCCGCCGAGCGAGGCGGCCACGAGGGCGACGGCGGCGATCGGGGTCAGCCAGCCGATGTGGAAGAAGGAGAAGAACGCGTCGAACGCCTGCATCACGCCCGCCGTCAGGCTGAGTTGGTCTGCGGGGACGACCCAGCTGATCGCGAGCGCGGGAAGGATGAAGATCAGCAGCACCATTCCCATGGCCAGGAACATCGACTTCGGGTACTCCTTGGCCGGGTTCCTGAGCGAGGAGACGTGGACGGCGTTCATCTCCATGCCCGAGTACGACAGGAAGTTGTTGACGATCAGGACCAGGCTGGCCAGGCCCGTCCACTGCGGGAGCAGGTTCGCCGAGTCCATCGGGGCGGCCGAGGCGTTGCCCTCGCCGAGGAAGACCATGCCGAGGACCACCAGCACGGTGCCGGGGATCAGCGTGCCGATGATCAGGCCCCAACTGGCCAGCCCTGCGAGTGCTTTGGTGCCGCGCGAGGAGATCCAGACGCCGGTCCAGTACAGGACCATGATGACGATGGCGGTGTAGGGACCGTTGGAGGCGAGTGCCGGGTCGATGATGAACGCGATGGTCGACGCGACGAACGCGAGCAGGCTCGGGTAGTAGAAGATCGTCATCGCGAACTGGCACCACACGGCGAGGAATCCGAGCGGTTTCGACAGCCCCTCGCTCACCCACCGGTAGACGCCGCCGCTCCAGCCCGAGGCGAGCTCGGCGGAGACGAGCGCTGTCGGCAGGAGGAACAGGATCGCGGGCAGGAGGTAGAGGAAGACGCAGGCCAGGCCGTAGACGGCCATGGTCGGCGCGGCCCGCAGACTCGCCACCGAAGCGGTGGTCATGAAGGCGAGCGTCACCCAGGTCATGGCCGGTGTCGCCGGCCGGGCCGCGGCCACGCGCGGTCTGGGCAGGTCTGCCGAAGTTTCCATACTGCTCATGAAGGGGTCTCCTCGGGAGAGAGAGTCAGGAGGTGAGACCGCTGAGGGCGTCGCCGATGTACTTCACGCCCAGAACCACCAGGAGGGTGGTCATGATCGCGCTGTTGTGCCGGGCCATCCATTCCTTCCACCCGCCGAGCACCTCCGTGGCCTTGGAGCCACCGGCGAGGTAGACGCCGAGCGGGACGAGTGCGCAGAGCGAGGCGATCAGGACCATGAGGACGGCGGCGACGGTCTTGCCGCCCGCGCCGGCGGTGGAACTCGCGATGGAGACGGCGCCGCCGACCGCCAGAACGAGGTTCTTCGGGTTGGCCACCACCAGGACGACGGCGAGGCCGCCGGCCTTGCCCGGGCTGAAGGTGTCGATGGCCTTCATCCAGCCCGGTGTGGCGGCGTCGCGCCCCGCACGCGGTCTGTCCTTCCACTGCTTGGCGGCGAACAGAAGGAAGAGCACACCGAGAGCGAGCTTGAGCCAGAGTGTCCAGGTGGCCGGTCCGTCGTCGCCCGACGCGTCCGCGCCCGAGCCGGCGAGGACCACCACGGTGACCACGGCCGCGACGGAGACGATCCATCCGGCGGTGAACGCCAGGCCGTTGGCCCGGCCCTTCGGGGTGGCGAGCATGAGGATCACCGCGATGAGCGGCAGGGGGCTGATGGCGATACCGACGGCGGAGGTCAGCATCTGACCGATGGCGTCACCCATGAGCGTCCTCTTGTGTCATCTGGTCGTCCGTCCTCTTCCGTACGGCCGTTGGTGCGAGGTTGTGCTGATCCTCACGGGCATTACGGGCCGCGGCGCCATGGCGGGAGCCGAACGAGTGAACGGGCTGCCAGGTGTGGAATGCCGCCTGTTCCTGAGATGCGTGGTTCGTCTGTTCAGTTTTGAATGGTCGGTGTCCGGCGCCCTACCGGCGTCTTTGTCTGCTCGCATCCCGCGGAGGATTCATGGCCACGCTGACCGTCTGGAAATTCGACTCGCCCGAAGGTGCCGCCGGTGTCGAGAGCACCCTCCTGGAGTTGCAGAAGCAGGAGCTGATCAAGGTGGTCGACGCGGCCACGGTCAGCTGGCCCGCGGACGCGACGAAGCCGAAGACGAAGCAGCTGAGCAACCTCGCCGGTCTCGGAGCGCTCTCGGGCACCTTCTGGGGCATGCTGTTCGGCCTGATCTTCTTCATGCCGCTGCTCGGGGCCGCCGTCGGTGCCGCCGCCGGCGCGCTCGGCGGGAAGATGGCCGACGTCGGCATCGACGACGACTTCATCGACTCGGTCAAGTCGAAGGTCACCCCCGGTACGTCGGCGCTCTTCCTCCTCTCGCAGGACGCCGTGGTCGACCGCGTCCGGGCCGCCTTCCCCTCCGGCCACTCCGAACTGATCCAGTCGAACCTGGACGGCGAGAAGGAGGCCAAGCTGCGCGAGGTCTTCGCCGGCTGACCTCCCTCCCAGCTGTCCGTGAGCCCGCCGTGCCGTGATGCGCGGCGGGCTCCGTATCCGGGAAAGGGGGTGGGCCAGATGCCCGGACGGTGGACGGCGCCGCTCCGCAGGGCACGCCTGGGCAGACCGACGCCCTCCGACGTCAGCTCGGGCGCGGTGACCGGGCTCTTCTCGATTCCGGAGGGCATGGCCTACGCGGCCATCGCCGGATTCAACCCGGTGGCCGGTCTGTACGCGGGTGTGGTGCCGGCGATCGTCGGCTCACTGACGTCCCGCACGGTCCTCATGGTCACGACGCTGACCAGCGCGATCGCACTGACTTCGCAGAGCGTGCTGTCGGACGCCGGACTCGACCCGAAGGACGCCGGCAACATCGCGCTGTTGACGGTCATGGTCGGTGCGGTGATGCTGCTCATGGGGGTACTGCGGCTCGGCGCGGTGATGAGCTTCGTCTCCAACGCCGTCATGACCGGCTTCTCCACCGGCATCGCGCTCCAGATCATCACCGGCGTCCTGAAGGACGCCACCGGCTACGAGCCCCACGGAGACAACCGGCTCGTCCAGCTCGGCGACTGGCTGTGGCACATCGCCGACTGGCAGCTCGCCGCCACCCTCACCGCGCTCGCCACCATCGCCGTCTGGGCCCTCGCCCGAGCCGTGCGAAGACTGGAACCGGTCGCGCTGCTCATCGCGATGGTCGCGGTCAGTGTGGGCGCGGGCCTGCTGGGCACGGACATCGAGACGGTGAAGGACATCGCCTCGATTCCCGGCGCCCTGCCCTCCTTCACCGCGCCCGACCTGTCGGCCGTCCCCGACCTGGCCTGGGGCGCGGTCTCGGTCGCCCTCGTCGGCCTCGCCCAGGCGGCCGGAATCGCGCCGTCGATGCCCAACCCGGACGGTTCACGCTCCGACATCAACGGGGACTTCCGCTCCCAGGGGTACGCCAACCTCGCCGGAGGTCTGTTCCAGGCGCTGCCCTCGGGCGGTTCGATGTCCCGCACGGGCGTCGCGGTGTCCGCGGGTGCCCGCACCCGGTGGGCCGGCATCATCTCCGGCGTCTTCCTCGCCCTGGTGGTGCTGCTGTGCGGCTCGCTCGCCGAGCGCATCCCCATGCCGGTCATCGGCGGTCTGATCCTGGTCGTGGGCGGCGAACTCATCTGGGGCAAGCGCCACGACATCCTGCTCGTCCTGCGTACGTCATGGATGTCGGCCGGAGCCATGGTGCTGACCTTCCTCGCCACCACCCAGCTCCCGCTCCAGCAGGCCATCGTCCTCGGAGCCGTACTGTCGTTGCTGCTGTACTGCGCCCAGTCCGCCCGGCAGGCCAGGCTCCTCGCCCTCGTACGCAAGGACCGGGACCGCTGGGAGACCGGCGAGCCGCCCTCCGCCCTGGACCCCGGCACGGTCACCGTCCTCTACTACTCCGGCTCGTCCTTCTTCGCCGAACTGCCCCGGATCGAGAGCCGGCTCCCGGCCACGGACGGGGCCCGGGGAGCGGTGCTGATCCTCGTCGTACGGACGGTCCCCGACGTGCCGTCCTCCGCGATGCTCAAACTCCTCGACCGGTACGCGAAGGGCCTCGCCGACCACGGCGGACGACTGATCCTCTGCGGCGTCGACCCCTCGCTCGTACGCCTCCTGGAACGGACCGGGATCGCCGACCGGCTCGGCGAGAACGGGATCGTCCCGGCCGCTCCCGAACTGTTCGGCCCCCTGGCGACCGCACTTGAGGACGCCCGTCGTTGGACGGACGCCCGGTCGTCCGACGGGCCTTCGTGATGGCGGTTTGACGACACGTCGTGAATGCGCCACCGGGTGCCCTTCCGTCCTGCTCCGCCACGCGCCGATGATCGAGCGAACGTCACCGGCGCAGTCCAGAGTGGAGCAAGGCACATATGACGCATGTCCCGGAACAAAGACGCCTGTCCCTGGTGATGGCGGCTGCCGTCCTCGCCGCCGTGGCGGGTACGGCGCCCGTGGCCGTCGCCGCACCCGGCCCGGGCACGACCCCGAGCGCCGTCGGTGTGCTCGCCTCCCTGGACGGCCAGGAGCGAGAGGCGTTGCACCGGATGGCGACGCTGGACCTGGGCGGACTCCACGTCACGGACAAGGCGGCGCTGAAGTCCGCCGACCCCGTCGACGTCATCGTGCAACTGCGGACACCGCCCGCCCGGACCGCCCGTCTGCTGGCCGCCGCGCAGGGGCGCAGCCTCAGCGAGACGGACGCGCGCACCGCGGTGACCGAGGCGCAGAGCGCGTTCCGTGACGTGCTGAAGGACATGTTCCCCGAGAAGCGGGCGACCGCGGGGAAGTCCGGCAAGCAGTCCCCGGCGCCCAGGCCGCACCACAGTTACACCCACAGCTTCGACGGGGTCAGCCTCAGCCTGCCCGGTGACCGGGTCGCCGAGCTGCTCGACCACGCGGAGGTCGCCTCGGTGTGGCCCGACAGCACGGTGAAGGCGCTCGCCGACCCGGAGGCGACGGGATCCGGCGGCCCGGAGGCAGCCGGCGCCGAGGACGGCGTGGCCCGCCTGCACGCCGAGGGCATCACCGGCAAGGGCGTCAAGGTCGGCATCATCGACACCGGGATCGACTACCGGCACCCCGACCTCAAGGGCGTGTACGAGGGCGGCTACGACTTCGTCGACGACGACGCCGACCCGATGGAGACCACGTACGAGGACTGGAAGGCGTCCGGCCGGGCCGAGAGCAACCAGGGTTCCACGTACTACACGGAGCACGGCACCCATGTCGCCGGCATCATCGCCGGCCAGGGCGCCGACGCGAAGGAGCGGGCCGCGCACGGCGTCGCCCCCGGCGCCTCCGTCCACGCCTACCGCGTCCTCGGCCCCTACGGCAGCGGCAGTACCAGCAACATCCTCGCCGCCATGGACAAGGCGGCCGACGACGGCATGGACGTCGTCAACATGTCGCTGGGCGCCGCCATCAACGACCCGCTCAGCCCGCAGTCCATAGCCGCCGACAACCTGGTCCTCGCGGGCGTCACCACCGTCATCGCCGCCGGCAACAGCGGCCCCAACGCGGGCACCGTCGCCACGCCGGCCGCCGCCGCCCTCCCGCTGACGGTCGGCGCCCACTCCGAACCGCTGACCCTGCCCGCGTACAAGCTGAGCGCCGGATCGGTGACGGCGGAGGGCCGGCTGCTCGCCCAGCCCTACGGCGAGGCCCTGGACAAGCTGGCGGACGGCTCCCTCGACGTCGTCGACGTCGGCACCGGCACGGCCGCCGGCTACACCGGCAAGGACGTCACGGGCCAGGCCGCCCTCGTCCGGCGCGGCGGCATTCCGCTGGACGAGAAGGTGCGGCGCGCACAGGACAAGGGCGCCGCGGCCGTTCTCCTCGTCAACGACAACGCCGCCGAAGGGCACATCCCGTTCTACATCGGTGAGAACCCGAACTACGTCCCGGCGTTCTCACTGACCGCGGCGGACGGCGCCGCACTGATGGCGGCCGGTGCCGGCGTCTCGTTCACGCCGGCCGGAACCTTCCGGCTCGGCGACGGATCGCTGGCCGACTTCAGTTCGCGCGGCCCGGTCTACGGCAGCGCCGCCATCAAGCCCGAGGTCACCGCGCCCGGCGTCAGTGTCCTGTCGTCCGTCCCGGCCGACATCGTCGACCCGGCCGGCGGCGACTACACGTACGCGTACGCCCGTCTCAGCGGCACCTCGATGGCCGCGCCGTACGTCGCCGGCACCGCCGCGCTGATGCTCCAGCACGATCGCAGGCTGAGCCCCGACGCCATCAAGACGGCGTTGATGAACACGGCCACCGCCCTGCCCGGCGACGTCAGCGTGTTCGAGGCCGGTGCCGGAGCGGTCGACCCGTACGCGGCCGTGCACGCCACCACCGCCGTACAGGTGCCGGAGACCGTCCCGCACGTCACGGTCGACGGCTCGCAGACCGAAGTCGACTCCGTCACCGGCGCGTTGGACCTCGGTGTGCTGCCGGTGGGGCGTGCCACGAACCTCAAGCGCACCCTGCGCGTGGTCAACGACAGCGGCAGGCCCGTCACGTACGACGTGCGCACGGCCTTCAACCGAGGCTCCGGCGCTTCCGCGGACGCAGACGCCGCGCACATCACCCTGACCACCAGTGACCGGATCAAGGTCGGAGCCCACGGCAAGAAGTCCGTCGCCGCCGCCCTGCGCGTGCCCGCCGGAGCCCCGGCCGGCTACTACGAGGGCACGGTCACGCTGACACCGCGGAGCGGCAACGGGCTGCCCGCGCTGCACGTCCCGTTCGGCATGAGGGTCGCCGAGTCCGGGTTCGAGGAGGTCGACATGACCAAGTCCGTCATGTCGACCGGGCGAGGTTCCGATGAGGGAGCCGTCGGGGCCGGCGCGGCCACCTTCAACCTGCGGATGGCCGGACAGCTGCGCAGCATCGACATCTTCCTCACCGACGCCGACGGCAAGGACCTCGGCTACGTCGGAGGCATCAACACCGTCGGTCTCACCGAAGGCGTCCTCTACGGCCCGGCGACGGTGGGCCCCTGGTACTTCCCGTCGACCGGTGACAAGGCCACCCCGTTCGACCCGCGCGGCCGCTTCATCGACGACGGCCACTACAAGCTGCGCATCGTCGGCACGGACGCCGCCGGCGGCACCGACAGCGAACTGCGTGACGTGTACGTGGACTCGGAACTTCCCTCGTACCAGGACGCCTACGGAGCCTGGGACCCGGCCCACCCCACCGTCGTCGAACAGCCCGCCGACGCCACGACGTTCCCCGTGACCGGCACCCTGCTGGACGCCCAGGCCGACGACATCCACGCCGCGGGCCTCGACATCGGCCAGAGCGACAACCGCCTGTACTACTCGCTCTACAGCCCGAACGCACCCGAGGGCAGCTTGCCGGTGGCGTCCGACGGGGCCGTGGACGGGCAGGTCAAGACCCCCGTCGGCCCGCCCGTCACGCATCTCAAGCTGTGGCCCACGGACGCGGCGGGCAACATCAGCGGCATCCGCCAGATCAACATCATGAGGAAGGGCACGCCCTACGTGGTCGGCGACGCGAGCGCGTCCTCGGCGCGGGCCGGGGACCGTGTCACGTACACGCTGACCGCCCACGACCTGAAGAACTGGAAGACGTTCACCTCGCAGATCCGCTACGACGACCGGAACGTCAAGCTCGTCTCCATCGAACCGACCGCAGAACTGAAGGCCCACGGCCCCTCCACGATCCGGCGCACCGACGTGTCGGCCGGATCGTCGTCGTACAGCACGCTCTCCTTCGATGTCGCCGACAGCGCGGGCCTCAGCGGCGATTCGATGCCGTTGGTGAAGGTGACGTACGAGGTGACCGGTGGCACGGTGACGGCGAACGCCGGCCTGAGCACGGGCAGCACCTCGGCCGTCGACACGGCGGGCACCAAGACGAACCTGAACATCCTGTTCTACGGTGCGGTGCGGATGCTCAACCCGACCTCGACCTTCGTCGCCCGCCCGGCCGTCCAGGCCCTGCTGACCCGGGAAGGCGCGTTCGACAACGTCCGCGACCACACCGCCGACGGCATCGAGGCGACCCTCACCGCACCCGACGGCACCGTCCGTGAGGTGGCCCTGGACAAGACCGGCCGGATCTCCGTCAGCGGGCTGACCCCGTCCGACAAGCCGTACCGGTTCCGGGTGGCGGTGCCCGGCCACTTCACGTGGACCGAGGACATCGACCTCGGCCTGGACGGCACCTGGGGTGTGGCCGGCAACACCGCCAGTTCGGCGGCCGCCCTCGTCGCAGGTGACGTGAACGGCGACGACGTCGTCGACGTCCGGGACGCGGCCGCCGTGTACGCGGCGCGCGGGACGGCCGACCGCGCCGCCGACATCGACCACGACGGCACCGTCGGAGCCAAGGACCTCGCCTGGGTGAAGGACAACTACCTGGCGCAGAACAGCAGGTCCGACCGGTACACCGACCCGGTCAAGCGCCTGCGCGGCAAGTCGCTGGAGGACTACCTGGACCTGATGTAGACGGACGGCCGTCGCAACGGGGGCTCACACCCAGTTGTTGCGCATCGCGTACCAGCCCAGCTGGACGCGTGACGCCACGGCGGCCAGATCCATCAGCGCCCGGACCCGGCGCTGCACCGTACGCGGCGACGTGCCCAGCTGATGGGCCGTCGCCGCGTCCGTGAGTCCGGACAGCATCAGCTGCAGAATGCGGCGGTCGGTGGGACTCAGGTCGCCGTCCTCGCGCAAATACGGGCGCGAGCGGCGCCACACCGACTCGAACAGCTCGATCGCCAGCACGACGAGCGGCGGCCGCAGCTCCAGCGACCGCCCCGGCTCCACTTGGACCATGGCCGTCTCACCGTCCGCGATGAGCAGTTTGATCAACGGCTGGTCGACGACCCGGACTTGGTGGCCCCGTTCCACCCGCAGGTCCAGCGCGCGCAGCGCGGCCGGCTCGGAGAGGAAGTCGCGGTCCACGACGATGCGGTACGACGCGTCCGGATTGCCGTCCTTGCGCATCGGCGGTCCACTTCCGTCTGTCCGCCGACCGTCCGGTCCGTCCGGTCCGTCCGGTCCGTCCGGCAGGGTCGTCGGTACGGGCGCCACCGTGTTCGCCCCCGACTGGAAGCCCCACAACGTGGTGCGGGCGGCGTACTCGATGTCGTAGACGCGCCGTGCCTGTTCCTCCCGGCTCTCCAGGACCCGGACGATATGGTCGTCGCTCCCGCCGGCGCCGGATCCCCACTGTCCGAGCAGCCGGGCCAGCGCGGCGTCCGCGCCCCGCAGATGGTCCTGCAACTCGGTGAGCGACGCGCGCAGGGCAGGACCGGACGACGCGGAGTCGGCGGGCCGCTGGGAGGGTGTTCCTGGGACGGGCGACATGCGCCCATTCTCGCCGCTCCCGTACACAACCGGCCAGGGACCCCCGTCGTGGCACGTCAGCGGCGTGCGGGTCCGCGGTGCCCGCCCTGTCGTGATTACGCCATGGCGGCCTCTCGCCAGCCCGAACGCCCCCATGAGGCAACGGAATTGGTGACGCTTCTGGTTCAGCGCCCTTTCGACCAGGAGTTGTTCCCTGTGAGACGCATCAGACCATGGCGGACCACCGCCGCCGGGCTCGCGGCCGTTGCCCTGCTGGGCGTCGGCATGCCCGCGGCCCAGGCCGGACCCGCCGCCACCGCACCCGTCACAGGCAGCGGCACCGACACCGCCCGCACCGTGACCGTCACCCTCGTCACCGGTGACGTCGTCGACGCCCGGGTCGGCCACGACGGCCGGGTCCTCTCGGCATCGCCCCGCCCCGTGGACGGCACCGACCACCCCGCCGCCGTGTGGCAGGACGGCAACCGCACCTACGTGTTCCCGCAGGGCGTCGAGAAGCTCGTCGACGCCGGACTCGTCGACGTGCGCCTCTTCGACATCGGCCGGCTCGTCGCCGACGGCTACGACGACGCCCACTCCGCCACCATGCCGGTGATCGTGGAGTACGCCGGGGGCCGCGTGCCCCGCACCGCCCGCCCCGGCGTCAGGACGACCGCCGCGCTCGACTCCATCGGCGGCGCCGGACTGGCCGTCACCAAGACGTCGGCCGCCGACGCCTGGAAGAACCTGGCCCCGGCGAAGGACTCGGCCCGTGCGGCCGGCGGCGTCACCAGGATCTGGCTCGACGCCAAGGTCCGGGGGAACGCCGTCGACGCACTCGGTACCCCGACCGTCCCCCTCACCGGAGCCGCCACCGCGCACAAGGCGGGGCTCGACGGGGCCGGCGTCAAGGTTGCCGTCCTGGACACCGGTGTGGACGCCGGCCACCCCGACCTCGCGGGCCGGATCAAGCAGACCAAGGTGTTCGTCCTCAACCAGGACGCCCAGGACCGCACCGGCCACGGCACCCACACCGCGTCCACGATCGCCGGAACGGGCGCCGCCTCCGCCGGCCGGTACGCGGGCATGGCCCCGGGCGCGGACCTCCTCGTCGGCAAGGTGCTCGGCGACGACGGCTCCGGCACCCTCAGCGGCATCGTCGACGGCATGGAGTGGGCCGTCGCCGAAGGTGCCCAGATCGTCTCCATGTCCCTCGGCGCCGACGGCTCCACCAGCTGCACCGGGCCGGACGTCGAAGCCGTCCAGCGGCTCAGCGGCAAGGCCCTGTTCGTCATCGCGGCGGGCAACGCCTCGCTGCGCGGCACCGTCTCCACGCCGGGCTGCGCCCCCGGAGCCCTCACCGTCGGCGCCGTCGACCGCAAGAACGAGACGGCGTCCTTCTCCAGCCGTGGACCCTCCGCCGACGGGATCAACGCCAAGCCCGACATCGCCTCCCAGGGCGTCGACGTCGTCGCGGCCCGCGCGGGCGGCCGTGACGCCCAGGCGTACCAGTCGATGTCCGGTACCTCCATGGCCACCCCGCACGTCGCCGGCGGCGCCGCGCTCCTGCTCCAGCAGCACCCCGGCCTGGCCCCCGCCCGCCTCAAGGCGCTGCTCACCTCGTCGGCGAAGGGCACCGACGCCCCCGTCCTCGACCAGGGCGCCGGGCCGATGGACGTGGCCCGGGCGACCACCCAGGCCGTCGTCGGCGACCCCAATCCGCTGCTGGGCGACTTCGCGTACCCGCAGGCCGGACTCGACGCGGTCGACCGTGCGGTCACGCTGACCAACGTCACGGACAAGGACGTCACGCTCACCGTCGCCGTCGGCGACGTCCGCGGCGACGACGGCTCCCGCGTCCGCGGCTTCGCCTCGGCCGCCCGCACCCGGGTCACCGTCCCCGCGAACGGCACCGCCGACGTCCCGGTGCGTATCGACCCCGCGGCGAAGCTCGACGCCGCCGACTACGGCACCCTCACCGGCCGCCTCGTCGGCACGGGCGCGCACGGCGTGCGCGTCACCGTTCCGTTCGGCGTGCACCTGGAGGTGCCGTCGGCCGACCTGACGGTCAAGGGCTTCGACCGGCACGGCGACCCGGCGTCGTCCCTCTCGACATTCCAGCTGTTCGACGACCACCGCGACAGCGCTCGGCGGTACACGATCGGCTACCCGACCGCCGGCAGCACCACGATCCGGGTGCCGCTCGGCAGCTACTCCCTCAGCGGGATGATCATGACCAGGGACGAGCCGGGCGACATCGGCAGCGTGGCCTCGGTCTCCCAGCTCTACCGGCCGGAGCTCACCGTCTCCGGCGACACCACCGTCACCCTGGACGCCCGCGACGCCGAGCGGGTCGCGTGGGACACCGACCGGGCGAGCCGGCCCAACGGCTTCGCGATCGGCCTGACCTACGGTCTGGACGACACCGGCCGGATGCTCGCCGGTTACGCGACCGCCGTTCCGTCATACGTCAAGGAGATCTACGCCCAGCCGGTCCGGCATGCCGACAAGGCCACCTTCCTCGCCTCCGTACGGCAGACCGCGCCGCAGGCCCGGTTCACCACGGGTGGCGGACGGGTCCTGGACTCGCTGCCGGTGCAGAAGGCCACCGAGTTCGACGGCCGGGGCTCCGCCGAGGTCGTCGCGATCGGCAAGGGCACGGACGCCAACTTCGCGGCCCAGGACCTGAAGGGCAAGGTCGCCCTGGTCGACGCCGGGACGGGCGGCGGCAACGCCTACCTGTGGGACACCGCTGCCAGGAAGGCCGGAGCCGCCGGTGTGCTGGCCGCGGTCCCCGACAGCAAGGGCCGCTTCCAGATAACCGGTCCCGAGGGGGGCCTTCCGCAGGCCACCATCACCTGGGACGACGCCCTCACGCTGAAGGCGGAGGCCGGTCAGGCGGGTTCGGCGAAGGTGAGCTGGTCCGGCACCGCGACCGCGAACAGCCCGTACGTCTACAACCTGGCGTACACCTCGAAGGACGCGATCCGCCCGGGCATCCAGCGGGTCCGTGACAGCAAGCTCGCCGTCACCGACGCCCGCTACCACGTGCAGCAGGCCACGGGCGACACGACGTACTGGTCCGATGTGAAGGTGGGACTGCCCGGCATGGCGGCGGTGTGGGCCGGTGGCACGACGCTGCCGCTGCACGCCCCGCAGCAGCGCACCGAGTACTTCACGCCGTCCGGCAGCGAGGGGCTGACCTGGACCACGCTGATGCGCCGGGACCTCGGCACGACCAGCGGGACCGCGTACGACGGACCGCGCGCGGTGCGGCAGGGCGCGTCCACGGCGAACTGGTACAAGTCGCCGTACGGCCCCGTGCGCAACACCTACAGCCCCGCGCTGATGACCCGTAACAGCAACCGGCTCACCTTCACCATCGCCCCGTTCGGCGACGCCGGGGGTCACGACTCCACCATCGCCCGGCTCGACTCCGGCACCCGTCAGCTGCTCGTGAACGGCGAGCCGCAGGCCCAGGTCTCGGGCATCTACGAGCTGCCCCGGGAGCAGGCCGACGTGACGTTCCGCCAGTCGTGGCAGCGGCCCGCCACCGGCATCGACCGCACCGGGCTGGCCTACAGCACGGAGTGGAACTTCCGCTCCGGCGCCGCCGACCAGGGCGCCCAGCGCCTTCTCGTCCCGGTGCTCGACCTGCCGTCCGATCTGCGCAACTCCCGCCCGGCGGGCGAGGCGACGACGATCGGCCTCGGGGCGGTCGTGGACGGTGCGGACGGTCCGGTGGCCCTGAGGGACGCCCGCGTCGAGTACGCCTACGGCAGTCAGACCACCACGGAGGCGGTCACCGACTGGCACCCGGCACAGATGAAGCGGTCGCACGGGACCTGGCAGGCGGTCGTGCCCGGCGACGTCCCCGCCGGCACCTTCGTCCATCTGCGCGTCACGCTCGCCGACGGGCAGGGTGCGCGGGTCGGCCAGACGATGGTCCGCGCCTACGAGGTCCGCTGAGACACGCCTGGGGCCTGTCCCGCGAAGATCCGCTGGACAGGCCCGCGGGGCCGCCCGTTCCGGGACGGCCCCGCGGCGTACGGACATCGGCTCAGGACGGCGGCACCCCCTCGCCATTGGCCCGGACGAGGTCGCGGAGTACACCGCCCGGCAGCTCGCCGGCGAGGGCCGGGGCGTCCTCGGACTCAGAGGACCACGCCGCCTACGATCTGGCCCGGGGCGCACCGCTGCGCCTCGTCGAGCGGAACGTGCCGTACCGCAAGGACTGATCCGGCCGTACGTCACCGGGCCGGGCCGTCACACGACGGCCCGGCCCTTTCGTGTGCCCCGGAGCGGTGGCGGGTCTACGACGCGTCGTCAAGTCGCCACCCTGAGAGCTCCGTTGAAGCCCCACTGCGCTGCGAGGATGCGACGAATCCACGCTCAGTGAACCTTGGGAGTTCCTTTCATGCAGGTCAGATCCATCGTCGCGGCCGCCGGTCTGGTGGCAGCGACACTCATACCCGTCACCGTCGCGCAAGCGGCCGGCCCGCCCGGCCAGGACACCACGGGCCGACCGGCCGTGCCCTCGACCTTCACGGTGCCGCTGCCCACCGGCGACACCGTCACGGTCGAACGCTCCGGCACCGCCATCCGCTCGGCCACGGTCAGCCCGGCGCCCGGCCGTGAGGGCGTCTCCTTCACCACCAGTTCCGTGGGAGCGGACGACGTCAGCGTCATCCCCGCGGACGCCGATCCGCTGCTCGCCGCCGGCCGGCTCGACCCCCGCCTCTTCGACGTCAAGGCGCTGCTGGAGGCCGGCTACGGCACGAAGGGCACCACCGCCGACGGTGGCGTGGGCATGATCGTCCAGCACGCCAAGGGAACCGGTGCGGCGAAGCAGGCCCGCAAGGCGGCCGGCAGCGCGGCCCGTCCCGGCCACACGATCCCCCGCCTGGGCCTGACCTCGCTCGACCCGCACGGCCGCACGGACGCCGCCGCCACCTGGGAGCGCCTCACCGCCGGCACCGGCCGCTCGCTGGCCGGCGGCGCGAACAAGCTCTGGCTCGACGGCCGGATGCACGTCGCCCTGGACAAGAGCGTCCCGCAGATCAACGCCCCACAGGCATGGTCCGACGGATACACCGGCAAGGGCGTCACCGTCGCCGTCCTCGACAGCGGCTACGACTCCGACCACCCGGACCTGGCGGGCCGGGTGAGCGTCTCGGCCAACTTCCTCGGCGGCGACACCGCCGAGGACGACAACGGCCACGGAACCCATGTGGCCTCCACCATCGCCGGCGTCGACAGCACCTACCGCGGCGTGGCCCCGGACGCGTCGCTGGCCGTGGGCAAGGTCTGTGACAACACCGGCTCCTGCCCGACCTCGGCGGTTCTGGCCGGCATCGACTGGGCCGTCAACACCGTCCACGCCAAGGTCGTCAACATGAGCCTGGGCGGGCCGGCCGACGAGACGGACCCCGCCATCGCGGCCATCAACGACCTGTCGGCGAGCAGCGGCACGCTGTTCGTCGTCGCCGCCGGCAATGACGGCGAGTACGGCACCGGCACGGTCGGGGCGCCCGCCATCGCCAACGCCACCCTCGCCGTCGGCGCGGTCGACGCCGACGACGAACTCGCCGCGTTCTCCAGCCGAGGCCCGCGCCCCAGCGACAACGCGGTCAAGCCCGACATCACGGCACCCGGCGTCAGTATCGTCGCTGCGAAGATGGGCGGCGGCCACACCTCCAAGAGCGGTACGTCGATGGCGACCCCGCACGTGGCGGGCTCCGCCGCGCTCGTCGCCCAGGCGCACCCCGACTGGAACGGCGAGCAGATCAAGACGGCGCTCATGAACAGCGCCGAGCCGAACACCAGGCGCTCGCCCTACCAGCAGGGCACCGGTCGGGTCGACGTGGGCCGCGCCGCCCGTCAGACGGTCCTCGCCTCCCCGGCCAACCTGACGACGACGGCCGGCTGGTCCGACGGCGCAGGCAAGGACACCGAGCACACCGTCACCTTCACCAACAACGGTGACAGCGCCACGACGCTCGACCTGGCCATCGAGAAGCCGCTCTCGCCCACCGCCCAGCCGGGCAACGCCGGGCAGTTCTCGGTGGACCGCGACCAGGTCACCGTTCCCGCGCACGGCACCGCGACCGCGACCGTCACCACCCGCGCCGCCCTGCTGCCGCACGGTCCGTGGTCCGCGGTCCTCACCGCTTCGCAGGACGGCAAGTCCGTCACCCGCACGATCCTCGCCGTCGACAGCCCCGTGCCCAGTCACCAGGTGACGCTTCACGCGGAGCAGCGCGACGGCACGCCGGCGACCGGCACCGCCCTGGTGGTCAACCGCTGGACCGGCGACCGCTACCCGGTCCGCATCACCGCGGGCACCGGAACGGTGACGGTGCCCGAGGCCCAGTACTGGATCGGCATGACGATCACCAGCGGCACCGGCACGGAGCGCACCACCACCATGGCCGCCACCTCCGTCACACCGCTCGATGACACCACGGTCGACCTCGACGCCCGCACCGCCGTCCCGGTCACCGTCGACGTCCACGACCCGGCCGCCCGTGCCACGGCCGTACAGGCCGCGCTCGCGCTGCCCGCCGGCACTGGGATGTACACGCTGAGCGTGGTCACCACCGGCGAGCGTGCCGGACAGTCCCTGTACGCGACGCCGTTCGCCGAGGCGGACGCCAAGTACCGTACGTTCGCCGTGTTCGCGTCCAAGGACGCCTCCACGCAGGCACCCAGCCCGTTCTTCTACCACGTGGCACGGACCTGGAACGACGGTGTGCCGGCCGGCCCCGCCTTCTCGGTCCACCGCCGTGACCTGACCGACGTACGCGTCCACCTCAACGCCCAGGGCGCCCCTGCCGCCGGTACCACCGGGGCCACGCCGGACGACGACGCCCTGCTGCCGCTCTTCATCGACCAACAGGTCCGCTTCCCCTCGATCGTGCGCGACTACCGCACAGCCGGTGAGTGGCTGGACCGGGCCACGATCGCCGGCCGTCAGTCGATCGCGACCTCGGCACAGACCTTCGGCCCGCACGCCCTGCGACGCCTGGACTTCGCGGCCGCGGTGGTCGGACCGGCGCTCCCCGCCGTGGCCGCCTACCGGGTCGACGACACCGTGGTCTGGGCCGGAACACCGTGGTTCGTCGACGGCGACGGCACCCGCGGCGGCTCCGACTGGGGCGCGACGGGAACGCTCAAGCTCGCCAAGGACGGGCAGCAGGTGAGTCAGTGGAGTGCCGTCGGCAGCGCCAAGTCCGTCGCGGCCCCGGCCGGTCCGGGCCGGTACACCCTGGACGCGGACCTCACCCGTGACCAGGCCTATGCCGCGCTGTCCACCCGGGTGCAGGCGCAGTGGGCCTTCGACTCGGACACCGACGCAGGGGCCGGCACCGTCCTGCCGCTGATGGCCGTCCGCTTCACCCCGCACGGTCTCGACGAGTCCGGCGGAGCCCGGTTCCTCGCCCTGACGCGGGTGGACCTGGCCGTCCAGCGCGCCCCGGGCGCCGCCGAGGCCACCGTCGGCCCCACCCGACTGGAGGTCAGCTGGGACGACGGGGTCACCTGGCACACCGTCAAGGTGGTGGCCACCGGGCACGGTTCGCCGGCACACGCCTACCTGATCGCACCCCTCCGTGCCTCGTACGCGACCCTGCGCGCCACGGTCGCCGCGAGTGACGGCAGCTCGGTGAAGCAGACCGTCACCCGGGCCTTCGAGGTCAACAAGTCCCTCGGCTAGACGGGACCCCGAGCGGGCCGGCGCCTTCCGGGGAGCCGGCCCGCTTTCACGTTCGCGGGCGTGGCGAGGATACGACATGACGTACTTTCGCCATCGTCGCTTCCCTGACAGCGGCGCCCCGCTCAACGGCCAGTAATCCCAAGGTGAACGAGCCCTTCCACCCTTCCGCCGAGCGGCTCCGGGCCCCGGCGGGCGGCCGTGGCCGTCGGCGAGACTGAGGCCCATGTCCACGCCCACGCCCCCGCTCGATCCCGGAAATCCCGCGAGGACCACTGAGGTGCCGGAGCGCGCGTCTCGTCCGCCCGCCCGCGAACCCGCGCACGACGACACGCCGACGGACACGGAGGAGAGGCTGCAGGCCGTCTTCCGGCAGTTGGGGGAGGACCTGCGGCGCGCCGAGTCGGCCGTGGCCGGCCTCGTCCGCGCCCGGCCCGCGGACGACGGTCTGGTGTACGTGGAGACCGTCGACGGCCCGGTGGCCCAGGGGCGCAGGATCCTGGAGCTGGAGACCGGCGCCCGGCACACGTTCCAGGCGTTCCTGACCGGACTGAACACCGTCACACCGGTCCCGAGGACCTTGACGTCGCCGGCGGACGCTGCGCCGCCCGGGGTCGACTCGGTCCCCGGGGTCACCTACCAGCTCCTGGTCGACCGCGACTTCCTCGCCGAACCGGCCGCGGTGGCCGCCCTGGAGGAGCGGGTGCGCCGAGGTGAGCAGGTCCGGGTGATCGACAGCCCCCTGCTGAAACTGGCCATCGCCGACGGTGAGGCCGGCATGGTCCAGCTCAGCCCGGAGCGCGCGGTGCTGCTGCGGCAGCCGCTCACCATGCTGGTCACCGAGCTGTTCGCGACGGCCTGGCGGCACTCCCGTCCGTATCTGCGCGAGGTCGCCGAACTCGCCCCGGTCGACCGGCAGATCCTCCAGCTGATGCTTTCCGGCCTCACGGACGCGGCCACCGCCAAGCAACTGGGCACCTCGCCGCGCACCGTCCAGCGCAGACTGCGGGCGCTGATGGACCTGGCGTCGGTGACGTCCCGGCTCCAGCTCGGCTGGTACGCCATGCGCAACAACTGGATGTGACGGCCGGTCGCATCCGCCGGATGGCGAAGCGCCGACAGCACGCACGCTGTCGCACACTCGCCACCGGTACGCCTTGTCGTGGCGCGCGGGCATCCGCGAGGCTCCGGGGATCTCCCTGCACTTCCCCCGTGTCGACAAGGAGCCCCGCGTGCCCGGATCCAGACGGTTCCCCCTACTGGCGGCGGCCGCCGCCCTCGCCCTGAGCGTGAGCGGCCTCGGCCAGACACCAGGCGTGGCCGCCCCGTCCGTCCCCGAAAGCCCCGGCCCAGCAGCGCAGCCCACGGAGCACCAGGTCACGCTCCTCACCGGTGACGTGGTGCGTCTGACCCAGTGGCCGGACGGCCGCCGCTCGGCGATGATCGTCCCCGCCGAGGGCGGCACCGTCCGCCACAACGCGTTCATCAGCGAATCGTCCGACGGCCTGTTCGTCATCCCCGAACAGGCGCAGGAGCTGGTCGACGCGGGCAAGGTCGACGCGCGGCTGTTCAACGTCAGCGCCCTGGTCGAGCAGGGGTACGACGACGCGCGCTCCGCCGACCTGCCATTGATCGTCTCCTACGGCTCCGGTGCCCGCGCGGCCCGTGCCGCCGTGCCCGACGGCGCCGCGCGCACCCGCACGCTGACAAGCGTCGGCGGCACAGCGCTCCGTACGCACAAGAAGCGGGCCCGGACGTTCTGGGACGAGGCGGTGCGACCCGGAAGCAAGGACGCGAAGACCGCGCTCGACGGGGGGATGACCCGGATCTGGCTCGATGCCAAGGTGACGGCCTCCCTCGACCGGAGTGTCCCGCAGATCGGTGCCCCGGCCGCCTGGCAGGCCGGCTACGACGGCAAGGGCGTGAAGGTCGCCGTGCTCGACAGCGGCATCGACGCGACCCATCCCGACCTGAGCGGCAAGGTCGTCGAGTCCCGCAACTTCACCACCGAGGGCGACACCGCGTCGGTGGTCGACAACAACGGCCACGGCACCCATGTCGCCGACACCGTCGTCGGCAGCGGCGCAGCCTCCGGCGGGAAGTACAAGGGCGTCGCCCCCGGCGCACAGCTCGTCATCGGCAAGGTGCTCGACAAGAACGGCCAGGGGAGCACGTCGGCCGTCATCGGCGCCATGGAGTGGGCCGCGCACACCGGTGCCAAGGTGATCAGCATGAGCCTGGGCAGCGGCCCCGGCAACGGGGACGATCCGTCCAGCCTGGCCGTCGAACGCCTCACCGCGGAGACCGGGGCGCTGTTCGTCATCGCGGCCGGCAACGACGGACCCGCGCCGAACACCGTCGCCAACCCCGCCGCCGCCCCCTCCGCCCTGGCCGTCGCGGCCGTCGACCACAACGACGCCACCGCGTCGTTCTCCAGCCGGGGTCCGCTCACCAACGGCTCGCTCAAGCCCGACATCGCCGCGCCCGGCGTCGGCATCGTCGCCGCCCGCGCCGCCGGTACCTCCAAGGGCCAGACCGTCGACGACCACTACACGGCGCTCAGCGGCACCTCCATGGCCACCCCGCACGTGTCGGGCGCGGCGGCGATCCTCGCCCAGCAGCACCCCGACTGGTCGCCGCAGCGGCTGAAGGACGCCCTGATGTCGACCTCCGAGTCCGTGGCGGGGGCCACGGGGTACGAGCAGGGTGCGGGTCGGGTGGACATCGGCCGGACTACGGACCGGACGCTCTTCGCGACCGGTTCCGTCGGTTTCGGCTTCTTCAAGTACGGCGCGGCGAACGAGCCGGTCGCCCGCACCGTGACCTACCGCAACGACGGTGACATCGCGCAGATCCTCGACCTGTCCGTACGCGGTGACAACGGCCTCGGCACCCCGCTGCCCGCCGGCATGGTGACCCCTTCCGCCGACACCGTCACCGTGCCGGCGCACGGCACCGCCGAGGTCGGCCTCACCGCAGATCCCGCGGCCGGACCGAGCGGCCGGATCAGCGGGACGCTGGCCGCCCAGGCGCGCGACGGATCGGCCACCGTGCACACCGAGTTCGGTCTGGTGAAGGAGGACCGGGTGGTCGCCCTCACCGTGCACGCCGTCAACCACGCCGGGCAGCTCGCCTACCGCAACAGCGACGTGAGCCTCTACAACCTGGACACCGGCGCCCTCTCCACGCTTCCCCTCAACGCCAAGGGTGACGTGGTCTTCCGCGTGAAGCCGGGCACGTACAGCCTGATGGGCTTCCTCGCCGGGTTCGACGAGGCGGGCAAGCAGGTCGTCGACTTCACGCTGGCCGGTGACCCTCAGATGGTCGTCGACAGCGACCGCACGGTCACCCTCGACGGCACCGCCGCGAAGGAGATCAAGGTCAAGACACCGACCCCGGCCGAGCACCGCGGCCTGATGGTGGGGTACGAACGCTCCAGCGGATCTCGCTCGGCGGCGCAGATCGCGCAGCTCGACCAGTACGTGGACCACGTGTACGCGCTGCCGACCGAGAAGACCACCCGCGAGAGCTTCACCCTGTTCACCCAGCGGGTGATGTACAGCCCCGAGATCCGCATCGACGCGGTCGGACACGGAGCCGTGCGCAGCCCGGAGTACGTGGTCGGCTCACCGAAGCTGGACGGCATCTCGCTGCGCCGGGTCGTCCCGGTCGGCACCGCCTCGCCGGCCGACCTCACCGGAGTGAAGCTGTCCGGCAGGATCGCGCTGGTCCGCGCCTCGGCGGACCTCTCGCTCACCGACCAGGTCACGGCGGCGGCGAAGGCCGGAGCCAAGGCGGTGATCCTCTACACCACCGAGCCCGGCCGGTACCTCGCCTCGGCGGGTACGGCCACCCTGCCGGTGCCCGCTCTCACGCTCGACGCCGATCCCGGGCGGACACTGGCCCAGCAGGCCGCGTCCGGACACCAGGTCCTGCTGATCGCCGCGGAGGCCGACAGCCGGTACGCCTACGACCTGCTGTTCCCGTGGGACGGGCAGATCCCCGACGACACCACGCTCAAGGTCGACACGACCACCACGGCCCGGGTCGAGGCCGACTACCACTCCCAGACCGGGCACCCCGCCGCCCAGGACCTGCGTTGGGCCTACCGGCCGGGCCAGGTGATCGCCACCTCCTGGACCACGCCGCGACCCCTGCCCGCGCCGATCCACCGCACCGAGTGGGTGTCGGCGAACGGAGTGACGTGGCGTCACCTCGTCTATCTGGACAAGGAATGGGGCAGCCACTACAGCGGCCCGATGACCGACTACAGCCCCGGCCAGGTCGTCAAGGAGGACTGGCTCAAGCAGGTGGCCCGGCCGGCCGTTCCCGAGAACGACCCCGAGTACGTTCCGGTACGCGGCGCCACCCAGATGAACCTGGCCATCACTCCCTGGACCGACTCCCAGGCAGGGCACGACGGCGTCTACTCCTACGTCACCGACAAGTTCACCACCCAGCTCTCCGCGCACGGTGAGGTGCTGGCGAAACGCATTACTGCCACCGGCTCGTTCCCCGCTCCGTACGCCGAGCCGACCGAGTACACCCTGGTCATGGACAGTGCCCGCACCGCCGAGTACTGGAAGCTGTCCACGAACACGCACTCGGAGTGGCGGTTCACCTCGGCCCGTCCGGCCTCCGGCACCGCGCCGCTTCCACTGCTGCAGCTCTACTACGACCTGCCGCTGGACCTGCTCAACCGTGCTCCCGCAGGCGGGAAGTTCAGCTTCGCCGTGCGTACGGAGGAGCCCGGCACCGCAGGCCCCGTGCGGGCCAGGACGCTGACGGCGGACGTCTCGTACGACGACGGAACGACCTGGCACAGGGCGGGGGTGACCGGCGGTGCCGACGGCCGGTTCACCGTCTCCACCCACCACCCCAAGGGCTCCGGCTTCGTGTCGTTGCGCATCGGCGCCGAGGACGCCGACGGCAACTCGGTGCAGCAGACCATCACCCGGGCGTACGCCGTGAAATGACGGGAGCGGCCCGCCCCGTCGGGTGCCCCCGGACGCCGCCGCGTCCGGGGGCACCCGACGTTCTGGCGGCATATCCATGCCCGTCCGGACGGTCGGTTGGCGAGTGCGCGCCATGTCGCCAACTCGCCAGCCCTGCAAGCCCGGTGACGCGTTGTGCCACTCCCATACTGCTGTGTGGTCACCACCGCGCGATCACGCCGCGGCCCTCGTGCGGATTTCCTGTGAAGGAGAGTGCGTGTTGAGGCAAGTCCCCCTACGACGGCGCGCCGTCGTCGCAGCCCTGCTCTCGGGTGTCATGAGCCTGCCACTGATGGGGGCGCTGCCCGCGTCGGCGGCCGCCCCGCCCGAGCCGAGCCCGTACGCACAGAAGACCGACAGTTCGGTGCGCGTGCAGCTCGACGCCAAGGATCCGGTCACCTTCTGGGTCCAGCTCGGCGAGCAGGCCGACACCACCGCCGCGCGCAAGGAGAAGAAGAAGGCCGACCGGGGCCGCGCCGTCATCGCGGCCAAGAAGGCCGAAGCCGGCCGGAGTCAGGCCGCAGTCGTGTCCCTGCTCAAGAAGGCCGGCGCGCCCTACACGTCGTACTGGATCGCCAACACGCTCAAGGTGACCGGCGACAAGGACCTCGCCCGGAAGATCGCCGCGCGCCCCGAAGTCACCGCGATCGAGGAGGACGAACCGCTCGTCCTCCCGCACTCCACCACCGGCGGCCGGGTGAACACCGTCGAGGGCGTGGAATGGAACGTCGACCGGATCGGCGCCCCCAAGGTCTGGAACGACCTCGGCAAGCACGGCGAGGGCATCGTCGTCGCCAACATCGACTCCGGAGTCGACTACCGTCACCCCGCCCTGGCCGGAAGCTACCGGGGCCACCGCGCCGACGGCACGTACGACCACGCCTACAACTGGTTCGACCCCTCGGACGACTGCACCGGCGACAGCCCGTGCGACAACGACGGGCACGGCACCCACACCATGGGCACCATGGCCGGCGACGACGGCACCGGCAACGCCGTCGGTGTCGCCCCCGGAGCGACCTGGATCGCCGCCAAGGCCTGTGAGAACAACGCCTGCCCGCGCGACGCGCTGCTCGCCGCCGGACAGTGGATCCTCGCCCCGACCGACCTGACAGGCGCCGATCCCCGGCCCGACCTGGCCCCGGACGTCGTCAACAACTCCTGGGGCACCACCGCACTCGACCTCTGGTACAAGGCCACCGTCCAGGCGTGGCGCGACGCCGGCATCTTCGCCTCGTTCTCCAACGGCAACGCCGGCCCGAACTGTGTGACGACCGGGTCGCCCGGCGGCTACGACAACGCCTACTCCTCCGGTGCCTTCGACAGCAACGGGGACATCGCCGACTTCTCCTCGCGCGGCGCCGGTGAGGGAAGCGGCATCAAGCCCGACCTGGCCGCACCCGGCGTCGACATCCGCTCCGCCTGGCCGGGCGGTGGGTACCAGTCCCTCAACGGCACGTCGATGGCCGCCCCGCACACCGCCGCGACCGTCGCCCTGATGTGGTCCGCCTCGCCCGACATCCGCGGCAACGTCGATGAGACGGAACGTCTGCTCGACAGCACCGCCGTCGACACGTTCGACCCGACGTGCGGCGGGACCGCGGCCAACAACAACGTCTGGGGCGAGGGCAAGCTGGACGCCTACGCGGCCGTCATGTCGACCCCGCGCGGCCCGCTCGGCGCGCTGACCGGCACCGTCACCGCCGACGGCCAGCCCCTCGCCGGGGCGACGGTGCGTCTGGACGGCCCCATGCAGGCGAGCGTCCGCACCGCCGACGACGGCACCTACGCCCTCGGCAGGACGATGGCCGGCGACTACACCGTGTCCGTCTCGCTGTACGGCTACCTCACCGACACAGCCGTCGTCACCGTCGTCGCCAACGGCACGGTGACCCGGAACGCCGACCTGAAGACCGCGCCCACCGGAACGGTGACCGGCACCGTGCGCGTCAAGGGAGGCCCCGAGGCGGGTGCGAAGCTGGAGGTCTCCGGCACGCCCGTCTCACTGACGACGGGCGACGACGGCACGTACACGCTCGAACTGCCGCTGGGAACCCATCAGGTGGCGGTCACCCCCGGCGACAAGTGCGCCAAGGCCGTTGCCTTCCAGATCACCGTCGGGGACGGCACGAGCAGCAAGGACCTCGACCTGCCCGTACGCACGGACGGCTTCGGCACCACGTGCCAGGTCGTGGCGGGCGTCCCGTACCCGACCGGTGAGACCAAGCTGCCGCTCAGCGGGGCATCGGGCAGCGCCCCCGTCGAACTGCCCTTCCCCGTAGCCCTGTACGGCCACACGTACACCGCGGCCAACATCACCGTCGAGGGCGTCCTCGCCCTCGGACCCGGCAGCACGACCAACATCAATGAGGAACTGCCGTTCACCGGCTCCCCGAACGGCGCTCTCTACCCGTTCTGGGACAACTTCCTGATGGACTCCTCCTCCGGCGTCTACACCGCGTTCCGGGGCACCGCGCCGCATCGTGAACTCGTCGTCGAGTGGCGCAACATGATCCTGAGCGACAACAAGCCCCAGCGTGTGAGCTTCGCAGCCGTCATGAACGAGGACGGCGGCTACACCTTCCACTACAAGGACATCGAGGACGGCGCCGCCGAACGCGGCTCCAGCGCCACCGTCGGAGCCGAGAACCACGACGGCACCGACGCCTTCCAGTACTCCTGCAACGAAACCGCCCTGCGCGACGGCATGACCATCTCCTTCCGGCCCGGGAAGACCGCGTCCCTCGCCGGCGCGGTCACCGACGCCAACGACGGCAAGGCCCTCGCCGGAGCCGGCGTGACCGTCAGCCGCGACGGGGCGACGGTGGGCACCGGCACCTCGGGCGCCGACGGCCAGTACCTCGTACAGGTCCCGGCCAAGGACGCGGGCGCGTACGAGATCCGCGTCGACGCACCCCACTACGAGGCCGTCACCCGCACGGCGACGCTCGGTGGCGGCGACGTCTCGCGCGCCGACAGCGCGCTGCGCACCGGCCGGGTGACGGCCTCGCCCGACGACGGCTGGCAGCTCGTCGTCCCGGCGGGGGAACACCGCACCCGCACCTTCACCCTCGCCAACTCCGGACTCGCCGCCGACTTCACCGTCGCGGAGAAGGACGGTGCCGGCTGGCTGAAGGCCGACCCGGCCGCCGGCCTGCTCGCCACCGACGCCCCACAGAAGGTGACCGTCACCTTCGACGCCTCGGGCGCCACGCCCGGCTCCGTTCTGCGCGGCACCCTGCGGGTGGCGTCCGAGAGCGGCCGTGCGCCGGCCATCGACATCCCCGTCACCGTCGCCGTGCCCGCCTACCGCACCGCGATCGACACCGGGTCCGGTGCCGGGGGACCGGTGGCCGACTCGGCCGGTGACCTCTGGACCCCGGACCGGGCCTACACCGAGGGCTCGTACGGATATCTCGGCCGCACCGGAACCGTCACCACACGTAGGTCCATCGCCGGCACCGACGACCAGGCGCTGTACTCCAGCGCCGCGAAGGGCGCCTACGAGTACCGCTTCGACGGTCTCCCGGACGGCGCGTACCAGGTGGAGCTCGGATTCGCCGAGCTGAGCAACACCCGGCCCGGCAAGCGGGTGTTCGACGTCCTCGCCGAAGGCGTCCAGGAACTCCCGGACGTCGACATCGCCCTGGAGGCGGGCGGCACCTACCGCGCACTGGCCCGGACGTTCACCGTCCACGTCGGCGACGGACAGCTCAACCTGCGGTTCGCGAGCCCCTCCGACCAGCCGCTCGTCAACTCCATCCGCGTCACCCACCGGCCCGACCTGGGCTGACCCCGAACCCCGGTGCGGTGCGGACCGGCCTCCGGGCCCGGTCCGCACCCGTGCCGGCCCCGCAAGAGAACCCTTTGGAAAGAGAGTGCGTACGTGAGACAGCAACTCGCGCGACGGCAAGGCCTGATGGCCGCCGCGCTCACCCTGGCCATGGGGGTGCCGCTCCTCGCAGCGGTGCCCGCCTCCGCGGACCCGGCCCCGACGCCCGCGTCCCAGCTGCTGGGCAAGGCCGACACCGAGGTGGTCCGGCAGCTGGACAAGAAAGCGACCACGACGTTCTGGGTGCAGCTCGGCTCCAAGGCCGACACCTCGGCCGCGAAGGGGGCGAAGACCCGGGTGGGCCGGGACAAGGCCCTCATCGCGGCCAAGAAGCGGCACGCCGCCACCACCCAGGCCGGCATCGAGGCTCTGGTGAAGAAGGCGGGTGCGCACTCCACCTCGTACTGGATCAGCAACACCCTCAAGGTCACGGGCGACAAGTCACTCGCCGAGAAGATCGCCGCCCGCCCGGAGGTCGCCTCCATCGCGGCCGACAAGCTCCTCCAGCTGCCCGAGGAACTGCCCGCCGAGCAGGAACCGACGGTCAACGGAGTCGAGTGGAACCTCGACAGCATCAACGTGCCCAAGGTCTGGGACGAGTTGGGCATCAACGGAAGCGGCACCGTCGTCGCCAACATCGACACCGGCGTCGACTACCAGCACTCGACGCTGATGAACAAGTACCGCGGTCTCAAGGCCGACGGCACGTACCAGCACGAGTACAACTGGTTCGACGCCACCGCGAGCTGCTCGGGTGACGCCCCCTGCGACGACCACGGGCACGGCACCCACACCATGGGCACCATGGTCGGGGACGACCGCGACGGCAACAAGATCGGTGTCGCGCCGGGCGCCCAGTGGATCGCGGCCAGGGCGTGCACCCCGCTCGGCTGCGAGCAGGACGCGCTGATGGCCGCCGGCCAGTGGATCCTCGCGCCCACCGACCGCAACGGCCAGAACCCGCGCCCGGACCTGGCCCCCGACGTCGTCAACAACTCCTGGGGTGCCGACGTCATCGACACCTGGTACAAGGACATGGTCCAGGCGTGGACCGACGCGGGGATCTTCCCGGCGTTCTCCAACGGCAACGCCGGCCCCGACTGCGCCACCGCAGGTTCCCCGGGCGCCTACACCAACAGCTACGCCACCGGCGCCTTCGACAGCGCCGGCGACATCGCGTCCTTCTCGTCCCGGGGCACGGGCGAGGACGGCGCCGTCAAGCCCGACATCGCAGCCCCGGGCGTCGACGTCCGTTCGGCCGCCCCCGGCGGCGGCTACGCCGTCATGTCCGGTACGTCGATGGCCTCACCCCACACCGCCGCCACCGTCGCCCTGATGTGGGCGGCGTCCCCGGCGATCCGGGGCGACGTCGCGGCCACCGAACGCCTCCTCGACCGCACCGCCCACGACGTGGACGACACCACGTGCGGCGGCAGCGCCGAGAACAACAACGTCTACGGTGAGGGCCGGCTCGACGCCTACGAGGCCGTCGCATCCGTCCCCCGCGGCCCGCTCGGCGGCCTCACCGGCAACGTCACCACCGACGGCGCACCGCTGGCCGGCGCCACCGTGGAACTCGACGGCCCGATGAACGCCCTCGCTGAAACCCGCGCCGACGGCACGTACAGCCTGCCGAAGCTCATGGTCGGCGATTACAAGGTCGAGGTCACCAAGTTCGGCTACACGACCGCCGAATCGACCGCCACCGTCACCGAGGGCGGCACCGCCACCCGCGACCTGGCCCTCGCCCTCGCGCCCATCGGCACGCTCACCGGCACCGTGACCACGCTGTCCGGCCCCGAGGCCGGCGCGAAGATCGTGGTGGCGGGTGCCCCCGCCGACACCACCACCACGACGGCGGCCGACGGTACGTACGCGCTCCGGCTCCCGGCCGGTGCCTACCAGTTGACGATCACCCCGGTCTCCCGCTGCGCCACGATCGGTTCGTTCGGCGTCCAGGTCGTCGCGGGCGAGGCCGGCAAGGACCTCACCCTGCCCAACCGCGGCGACCGGTTCGGCACCGTCTGCCGGACCACGCACGACACCGCGTTCCCCTCCGGCGCCACCAAGCTCAGCACCAGCAGCGACTACGACGGCTCGACCACGGTCAAGTTCCCCTTCCCGGTGGCG
Source organism: Streptomyces sp. NBC_00385 (assembly GCF_035917155.1). Classification (NCBI taxonomy): domain Bacteria; kingdom Bacillati; phylum Actinomycetota; class Actinomycetes; order Kitasatosporales; family Streptomycetaceae; genus Streptomyces; species Streptomyces sp. NBC_00385. The sequence continues at coordinate 7,923,457 of NZ_CP107951.1, forward strand.
CTGTACGGCAAGACGTACCGGCAGGCCGCCGCGAACATCGAGGGCTACCTCAGTTTCGAGACGTCCAGCAGCCTCAGCGCCAACCGGACCGTCCCCTATCCGGGACTCCCCAACGGCTCGCTCTACCCGTTCTGGGACAATCTTCAGCTGGCCAACGACGGCGGCGACATCTACTGGTCGGCCCGCGGCACCGCCCCGCACCGCGAGATCGTCGTGGAGTGGCGCAACGCGGTGACGTCCACCGCGCGCACGCAGAGGCTCGACTTCTCCGTGGTGCTCGGTGAGGACGGCACGTACTCCTTCCACTACCGCAACCCCACCGGCGGCGACTACGCGAAGGGCCTGGGCGCCACCATCGGGGCCGAGAACGCGGACGGCACCGACGCGCTGGAGTACTCGTACAACGAGGCGTCCGTGAGCGACGGCCTCGCCGTCGAGTTCCGGCCCACCCGCAGCGCCGCCCTGACCGGCACCGTCACCGACGGCAACGACGCCAAGGCGCTCGCCGGAGCCACCGTCACCGTCTCGCGTGACGGCGAGCCCGTAGCCACCGGCACCACGGAGTCCGACGGAACCTACCTGGTGCAGACGCCGGTGACCGGCGACAAGACCGACTACGACGTCACCGTCACCGCCGCGCACTACGGCGCGGGTACGCGTACCGTCGCCCTCGCCACGGGCTCCACGGAACAGTTCTCCACCGCGCTGACCACCGGAAAGGTCACCGCCACCCCGGCCACCGCGACGACCTTGGTCGTGCCCGCCGAGGAGAGCCGTCAGCGCACCCTCACCCTCGCCAACTCCGCCTCCGAAACCGGCTACACGGTCACCGAGACGAGTGGTGCCTCCTGGTTCAGCGCCGCACCCGCACAGGGGCAGCTGGCCAAGGGCGATGAGCAGAAGGTCGTCCTGACCTTCGACACGCACGGCGTGGCACCCGGCACCGCCCTCAAGGGCACCGTCGTCGTCGCCTCCGACAGCGGACGCGCCCCGGAGATCAGGATTCCGGTGACCGTGTCCGTGCCCGCCTACCGCACGGCGATCGAGGCCGGCGGGGCCAAGGCGTACACCGACTCCGCCGCCGACACCTGGACCCCGGACCAGAAGTACACGGCCGGCTCGTACGGCTTCGTCGGCCGGTCCACGAAGGTGAGCACCACCAACGCCATCGAGGACACCACCGACGACAGGCTGCTGCGCACCGCCCGCGAGGGCGCTCTCGAGTACCGCTTCGACCAGGTGCCGAACGGCACCTACCAGGTCGAGCTGGACTTCGCGGAGCTCGGCAAGGTCACGGCCGGACAGCGCCTCACCGACGTCCTCGCCGAGGGCTCCGTCCGCCTGCCCGACCTCGACATCGTCGCCGAGACCGGCGGCAGCTACCGGGCGCTCGCCAAGTCCTTCACGGTCACCGTCACCGACGGCCAGCTGAACGTCCGGCTGGTCGCCACCGGCGCCGAGAAGACCCTCGTCAACGCCATCCGCGTCACCCAGCGTCCCGACCTGAGCAGCTGATCCCCATGAGGAAAGCAGACGTGAACCGACACAGAACACCCCGGTGGCGAGGACTGCTCACCACCGTGCTCGCCACGACCCTCGGTGCCCCCCTCCTGGGCGCCCTGCCGGCCGTCGCCACCGAACCGGTCCCGCCGACCACCCTGCAGAGCAAGGCGGACAGCGCCCTGCTCAAGGACTTCACCCAGCACGACAAGGTCTCCTTCTGGGTGCAGCTCGCCTCCCAGGCCGACACCTCGGCCGCGAAGAAGGCGCCGACCAAGACCGGCCGGGGCCGTGCTGTCCTGAAGGCGAAGACCGCGTACGCCAAGACCTCGCAGCGAGGACTCACGGCGCTGCTGAAGCAGGCCGACGCGACCTACACGTCGTACTGGATCAGCAACACCGTCAAGGTCACCGGCAGCAAGGCCCTGGCCGCGAAGATCGCCGCCCGCTCCGACGTCGCGTCGATCGAGGCCGACGACACCGTCCCGCTCCCGCCCGCGGCCAACGGCACCAACGAGGCCAAGGTCGACGGCATCGAGTGGAACATCGACCGCATCAACGCCCCGAAGGTGTGGAACGAGTACGGGGTACGCGGTGAGGGCACGGTCATCGGCAGCATCGACACCGGCGTCGACTACCAGCACCCCGCCCTCGCCGCCGCCTACCGCGGCCTGAAGACCGACGGCGCGTACGACCACGCCTACAACTGGTTCGACGCGACCCACACCTGCGGTGCGGCACAGCCCTGCGACGACCTGGGGCACGGCACCCACACGATGGGCACCATGGTCGGTGACGACGGCGCCGGCAACTCCATAGGCGTCGCGCCCGGCGCACGCTGGATGGCGGCCAAGGCCTGCACCCCGCAGGGCTGTCCGCGCGACGCGCTGCTCGCCGCAGGGCAGTGGATGCTCGCGCCGACCGACGCCGACGGGGAGAACCCGCGCCCCGATCGCGCCCCCGACGTCATCAACAACTCATGGGGCTCCGACAGCCTGGACACCTGGTACCAGGCGATGGTGCAGTCGTGGCGGGACGCCGGGATCTTCCCGGCCTTCTCCAACGGCAACGCGGGATCGTACTGCGACACGGCCGGCTCCCCGGGCGCCTACACGAACACGTACGCCTCGGGCGCCTTCGACAACAACAACAAGATCGCCTCGTTCTCCTCGCGCGGACCCGGCGTCGACGGCACCGTCAAGCCGAACATCGCCGCCCCCGGCGTCAACGTCCGCTCCGCCACCCCCGGTGGCGGCTACGCGGCCAAGTCGGGCACGTCGATGGCCTCACCGCACACCGCGGCCACCGTCGCCCTGCTCTGGTCGGCCGCCCCGGCGCTGCGCGGTGACATCACCGCCACCGAAGCGGCGCTGAACAAGTCCGCGATCGACGTCGACGACACCACCTGCGGCGGCACCGCGGCCTTCAACAACGTCTACGGCGAAGGCCGGCTCGACGCGTACGCCGCCGTGAACGCGGCCCCGCGCGACCACGTCGGCGCCCTCACCGGCACCGTCACCATCGGCGGCGAACGGGCCGCCGACGTCGAGGTCTCCGTGGCCGGTCCCACGCACGCCACCCTGACCACGAAGAAGGACGGCACGTACGCCTTCCCGCGGCTGGTCTCCGGTGCGTACACGGTGTCCGTCACCAAGTTCGGCTACGTCACCGACATCGCCGGACTCACCGTCACCGACGGCGGCTCCGCCACCCACGACACGGCGCTCGCCACCGCACCCACCGGCACCCTGACCGGCACCGTGCGCAGCGACTCCGGCATCGAGGCCGACGTCGCGATCAAGGTGCAGGGCACCCCGGTCCGCGCCGCGACCGCGGCCGACGGCAGCTACAAGCTGACGCTGCCCGTGGGCGGCGGTTACCGGATCAGCCTGACCCCGCTGAACCACTGCGCGGCCACCATCGGCATCGTGACCGACGTCGCCACGGGCACGGCCACCAAGGACGTCGCCCTCGCCACCCGCACCGACGCCTTCGGCACCACCTGCCGCCAGGTGTCCGCTGAGTACCCGACCGGCGAGACGAAGGTCGATCTCTCTACGCCGTCGGGGGCCTACTCCGCGGTGACCGCGCCGTTCCCCGTCGCCCTGTACGGCCACACGTACGACAAGGGATGGATCACCCGCGACGGACAGGTGATCTTCGGCTACCTCTCACTGCTCGACAACAGCCCGTTGCCGAACAAGTCCCCGGCCAACGGCGCGCTCTCACCGTTCTGGGACCAGCTCGCCATGGACTCCTCGTCCGGCATCTACACGTCGGTGCGGGGCACCGCCCCGCACCGTGAGTACGTCGTCGAGTGGCGCGACATGCTCATCGCCCGCGACACGACCCGGCGCATCGGCTTCGCGGCGGTGATCGGCGAGGACGGCACGTACTCCTTCCACTACAAGGGCATCGACGCCGGCGGGAAAGCCTTCGAGCAGGGCACCGGCGCCACCATCGGCGCGGAGAACCACGACGGCACGGACGCGCTGCAGTACTCGTACGACGAGCTCTCCGTCCGCGACGGCATGGCGATCCGGTTCCGGCCCGAGGGTCACGCCGTCGTCTCCGGCACGGTGACCGACGCCAACGACGGCAAGCCGGTCGCCGGCGCCACCGTCACCGTCACCCGCGACGGGACGAGCGTCGGCACGGCGACCACCCGTCCCGACGGCGCGTACCTGACGCAGGTCCCGGTGGACGCGGCAGCCGACCACAAGGTCACGATCACGGCGCCGCACTACGCCACCGCGACCCGCACGGCCGAACTGGGCAGCCTGTCCGCGCTGCGCACCGAATCCGCCCTGACCACGGGAGCGGTGCGGGCCGACAACGGTTCCGGGTGGCAGCTGGTCGTTCCGGCGGGCGAGCAGCGCCGGCGCACCCTGACCCTCACCAACGGCGGCTCGTCCGCCACATACACCGTCGCGGAGAAGTCCGGCGCCGCCTGGCTGAAGGTCGCCCCGGCGTCCGGCACGCTGGGTGCCGGCGCGCGGCAGCAGGTGACGCTGACCTTCGACACGGCCGCGGCCAAGCCCGGCACGGTGTACTCGGGCACCCTCGTGCTGACATCGGAGAGCGCCCGCACACCGTCGCTCTCGCTGCCGCTGAAGCTGGTCGTACCGGCGTACCAGAAGGGTGTGGACGTGGGCGCGGACACCGCGTCCCTGGACGCACTCGGCGACACCTGGACCCAGGACCGGCCGTACGCGGAGGGCTCGTTCGGATACGTGGGTGACAGCACCGTCCTCACCTACACCCGTAAGGACATCGCGGGTGCCGACAGCTCCCAGGAGCAGCAACTGCTGCGCTCGGGCCGGGAGGGAGTCAGCGAGTACCGCTTCGGTGCCGTGCCGAACGGCGTCTACCAGGTGGAGCTGGGCTTCGCCGAGCCGGCGGGAGTGAAGCCGGGACAGCGTGTCTTCGACGTGACAGCCGAAGGTGTGGAGAAGGTCGCGGACGTGGACGTCCGCCTGGAGTCGGGCGGCGCCCGGACCGAGCTGTCCAGGACGTTCACGGTCAAGGTCACCGACGGCCGGCTGGAGGTGGGCTTCAAGGCGGTCACCGGCACGACGCTGGTCAACTCGATCCGGGTGACCCAGCGCCCCGACCTGACGAGCTGATCCAGCCCGTCCACAGCCGCGAACGGGCCCGCCCCGGAAACATTCCGGGGCGGGCCCTGCGGCGTGGGGTCTTCCGTTCCCGCGCGTTGTTCAGTCCGTGCGGGCGGGCTCACCCATGCCGGGCCCGGAGGGCGTAGTCGTTGAGGATCAGCGACAGGCTCGACGTGAGGCGCCGCGCGTAAGGCACATGGAGGGACTCGTTCGGGCCGTGGGCGTTCGCTCCCGGGCCCAGCACACCGCAGGCCAGGAACTGCGCCTCGGGGAACTGCCGGGTCAGCTTCCCCATCAGGGGAATCGTGCCGCCCTGACCGATCCGGGCGACATCCGCCCCGTCGAAGCAGGACCGGCTCGCCGCCGACAGCGCCGCCCGGAGCCACGGCTGTTCGGCGGGTGCGTGCCAGCCGTCGGCGACGACCCGGTCGGGCGTGAACCGGACCGACGTGCCGTACGGCGGGTCCGCCTCGAGGATCCGGCCGACCTCCGCGAGGGCCGCCGCGCTGTCCACCGTGGGCGGCAGCCGCAGCGAGACCTTCACACGCGTGTGCGGACGCAGCACGTTGCCCGCCGACGCCACCGGAGGAATCCCGTCCGCTCCCGTGATCTCCAGACTGGGGCGCCAGGCCCGGTTGAGGAGAAGCTCCTCGGGATCGCGCGTCACCGGGGACGCGTTCCCGTACCAGTCGAAGCGGCCCCAGACCTGCTCGCCCAGCAGCGCCGCCGCCTCACGTGTCTGGGCGCGGCGCTCGTCCGGCACCTCGCAGTGCAGGACGTCCGGGCGCAGCGCACCCGTCGCGCCGTCCTCCAGCCGGTCCAGCAACCGCCGCAGCACCCGGAACGACGACGGCACCACACCGCCCGCGTCCCCGGAGTGCGCGCCGTCGCCGAGTACCCGCACGTCGAGCGTCCCGCCGCAGGCCCCACGCAACGACGTGACCAGCCACAACCGTTCGTAGTCGCCCGCACCGGAGTCCAGGCAGACCACCAGGCCCACCTCGCCGATGCGCGGCGCGAGCAGGGCGAACCAGTGGTCGAGGTCGGGGCTGCCGGACTCCTCACCGGCCTCGAACACGCCGACGCAGCGCGGCCGGGCCGCGCCCTGCTCGGCCAGCGCCCGCACCGCGGTCACCGATGCGGGCAGCGCGTACCCGTCGTCGGCGCCCCCGCGGCCGTACAACCGGGGGCCGTCGTCCACCGGTTGCCAAGCGGTGCGGCCCTCGGTCCACCCGTCGCCCTCGGGCTGCTTGTCGAGGTGCCCGTAGAACAGGACGGTCTCCTGCGCGGGCGCGCCCTCGCCCGGTACCTCGAAGAAGACCAGCGGCGTGCGTCCGGGCGCGCGCAGGACCTCCACCCGCAGGCCGGGCAGCGGTACGTTCCGCAGCCACGCGGCCGCCGCGTCGACGGCCCGGTCGAGGTGGCCGTGGGCCTCCCAGTCGGGGTCGTACGCGGGGCTGACCGCCGGGACGCGGATGTGCTGCCGGACGAGGGGGAGCACATCCGTCTCCCACTGGGCGTCACAGAACTCCCGTACGGAACCGGCCTCGGCGACACCGGCCGGGGCCTGCTCAGGCATCGGCGAGGACCCGTGCGGCCGGGGCGAACTCGATACCGAGCAGCTCCTCCACCGGCGCGTACACATCGGGCATGTACATCGTCCGGGAGAGCAGGAGGTTCTCGGCCGGGGCGACCAGGACGCTGACCTGCTTGCCGACCTCGACGTGCGCCGACGCGAGCGGCTGCCCGTCCTCGTCGAACGTCGTGATCAGATCGGGGAACGAGGCCCGGCGGACACCGTCGACATCGAGCGCCATGTACTCGTTGACGATGTACAGGGTGGTGCGCGCCGCGTCGTCCAGGACCGCGACGCCGACGTCCAGGCCCTCCCGCTGCTCGCAGCGGTACTCGCGCACCGTGCCGGTCACGGCGATCTCGCCGCCGAGATGCTGGGCGGCGCCGAGCACGCCACCCGCCAGGAAGCGGCGGCCGAGTTCGATGGCGGAACCGATCGCGCCCGGCGCGCCGTTGCGCACCGCGTAGCCGACCTCTACGGGGTTGCGGGCCACGCCCACCCAGCCGCCCGCCTCCACGGAGGCGCGCCGGACCACGTTCGACGTGGCGTCCAGACGGCCGGAGACCGAGCCCTCGACGTAGGCGTACGGCTTGCCGCCCGCGTAGCCCTGGGAGGAGAGGTAGCCCTCCTCCTGGTGCAGGCCCATCGCGCCCATCACGCTGGAGGGGTGGGCGCGGCCGTTGCAGGCCAGGTCGATGACGGGGAGGCCGGTCATCGCGGAGTGGAACCAGCCGTTGATGGTGGTCTCGGCTCCGTTCTCGTTCGTGTGAATCGCGACGAGCGGGCGCGGCAGGTCACGGCGGAGCAGTTCCAGGGCGCGCAGCAGGTGCGTGGGCAGCACCTGCGGGTCGGGCGCCGCGGGGGCGCCGACCAGGGCCACCGTCGCGGTCAGGTCGTCGGCCGCGAACTCGTCGGCCGACCACAGCTCCGGTATGCCGATCTGGAGGGCCAGTTCGGCGGTGCGCAGACCCCGCTCGACGAATCCGCCGCCGCCTCCGCCCAGTACGGCACCGCCGTACACGGCCGCGCGGATGTCGTCATGGGTCAACTGTCGCTTCACGGGGTTCTCCCAGGGTGGTTCTGTACAGGGGTGCGAGAGGACGTACGGGCTGTCCGGCTGCTGGGCCCACTGGCCTACTTGGCGGCCTTGAACACGCCGTTGCCGAACGAGTAGAGGGCGTCACCGGCGATCGCGCCGCCGGCGAAGACCTCCAGGTCGTCCTTGGCCTTCGGGCCGAGGACGCGGGGAGCGAGGACGCGGACGGCGATGCCGGCGGCGACCATCCAGCCGGCCATCGGTGTGGTGATCAGCAGCCCGGTCGCCAGCAGGATGCCGAGCTGGCGCTTCGAGCCGCCGATCAGCTGCACGACCGCGCCGGGGATCGCCCACAGGGCGAGGTCCCGGGCGGTCTCCGCGGACGGGCCCGCCTTGATCGCGGCGACGTACGCGGCGTCGATCGGGGCGGTCTGCCCGTTGTCGAAGAACATCCGGTACGAGACCAGCACGACGACGATGGCGACGCCGAAGCCGATCATCGCGGCGATCAGCTGCTGACGGCGGCCCTCCAGCTCGAAGGCCGGGTCGGCGTTCTCGCCGCGCAGCAGATAGCCCGCCTTCAGGTCGTAGCCCATGTCGGCGAAGGCCGGACCGGTCGCGGCGGTGAAGCCGGACAGCACGACGAGCGCCTCGGGCGGGAAGCCGATGAGGATGCCGAGCAGCAGCGTGATCAGGGCGATCGCGAAGGCGGGGAACCAGCCGGAGTGCATCGACGCGATGCCGACGAGCAGTTCGTGCAGGAACGCGGCGACGGAGGCGTACAGCAGGAAGCCGATCAGCATGCCCGGGCTCATGTGCGTGGCGGCACCGGTACCGAACGCCAGCAGGACCGAGATCACGAGGTAGGCACCGAAGCCCAGCCGCATGGAGCGCCCCAGGCGGCGGGCGCCTTCCGGCGCGCCGGCCGGTCCGGTCGCGCGGGCGTCGTCCGCCGGGGCGCGCCGGACCTTGACGATGGTGCGGCCGACCTGGACCAGGGCGACCAGGCCCGCGCCCATCATCATGCCGTGAGGCAGGTACATCCCGTTCAGGTCGAGGCCGAACAGCGGGTCGGCGTACTGGTTGAACAGCAGGCCGACGCCGAAGGCGGCCATGGCACCGAACCCACCGATCAGGGCCACGCCGAACGCCGACATCGGCAGCGTGAACGCGGCGCCGACCAGACCGGTCAGCAGACCGAGGCCGAGGACCTTGGCACGCCGGCCGCCCTCGTCGCCCGCCTTGATGGCCTGGGCGGCGGCGAGCCCCGGCGGCCAGGGGTTCTTCGCGGGGAAGGCCGGGGTGTCGTACATCCGGTAGAGCAGCCAGGCATCGACGAGCATCGCGGCGGCGACCCCGATCAGCATCGGGATGATCATGTCGTCCATCCCGAACAGGAACGGGATCCCGATCGGCAGGAACAGGCTGTTCGCGGCGCCGAACGTGGCCGAGGAGATGCTGGTCTGCGCGAGGTTCTGGGCATGCACCGAGCGAAAGCCGCGGAACATGACGAGCGGCACGCGGGCCAGCGTCATCGCGGCCAGGGCGCCGATCAGCGAGGTGCTCGGGGTGACGCCGAGCGTGGCGAGCAGCTGTACGCCCACGATCGCCCCGAACACGCTGAGCACCACGGTGAGGATCAGATTGCCGGGGGCGAGGGCGCGGGGATGGCGCGGGCCCTCACTCGCGGGGTGCGAGGTATCGGCCTGGGGAGAGGCGTCAGTGCTCATGGGTCTTCGGTGCTCCCGTGCGGGTGGGCGCCTTGTCAGTCGCCTGGGGAAGTTCTAAAATATGGAACAGGATCTGAATATCTGGATCTCCTTGGATCATCCATACGGCTCATTCCGCCGTCAAGGGCTGAGCCGGGATTCTCGGAATGTGGGCGGTTCGGAGTCACGGACGAGGGGCGGTCGGGAGCACGCCCGGGCGCCCTTTACGATCGGACGACACGACTCGGGGGAGCTCGGGGGAGGCGGGAGAACGGTGAGCACACTCGCCAACGCGCGCGATGTCCTGCGGTTGATGGCGCGTCTGCAGCGCGATCTGACCGTGACGGATGTCGCGGGGGCGCTCGACCTGCCCAAGAGCTCCGTCTCGCGGACGCTCAGCATGATGGCCGACTACGGCTTCCTCGACCGCGACCCGACGAGCCGCGCCTACCGCCCCGGCGTCCTCGTCATGGAGGCTTCGTACCACTTCCGCGCCTCGCGCAGCACGGCCTCCCTCCTGGAGGAGGAGCTGGCCAGGCTGGTCGCCGACATCGGCTACACCGGATACGTGGACGTACTCGACGGGCCGGAGTCGCTCGTGCTCCACATGCGGCTCGGGACGACCGGAGCTCTCCAGGCGTACACCCCGGCCGGCACCCGGGCCCCCGCCTACGCCAGCTCCATGGGGCGGGCGCTGCTCGCCCGCCTGGACGACGCGCAGGTGCTGCGCCTCGTCGACGCCCGCCTGGAACAGAGCACGGGCTCGGCGCCGCGCACCCCCGGTGAACTGACCTCCTGCCTGGCCAGGGTGCGTGCCGACGGCTGGGAGTCCTCGCGCGGCGAGTACGTTCCGAACGTCGCCGGCGTCTCCGCGGCCGTACTCGACAGCGACACGGGGCAGATCTTCGGCATCGGAGTCGCGCTGCCCGCGCCCGAGCTGCACGACGGGAACGCGGCCCGCTTCGGCCGGTCGGTACGGGACGCCGCCCTGCGCGTCGGCAAGCGCATCGGCGACCCGTACTGGCTGCGGTACGTCGAGGCCGACGCCGGCCGCTGAGGCGCCCTCAGACCAGCAGGGGCCCGAGGGCGGCGCCCACCACCGCGCCCGGCGTCAGGATCGGCACGGTGAGCCCGGCCGCGCGCAGTGACCGGCGGTGCCGTGCCCCGTACCCCATGCAGTCGAGCATCAGGACGTCCGCCCCGGCCTCGAGATGGGTGCAGGCCGCCGCGAGCAGGGCCGCGTCGTTGTCGGCGTACGGCGAGGCCGTGGTGAACGCGGGGGCCGGAACGACGGCCCGCCACTTCTCCCGCGCCTCGGGCACCTGCTCGGGCAGCGGTACGACGAAGCCGACCCGGCTGCCCCGCAGGACGGTGCCGACGTATCCCGTGACGAGGGCGTCCGGCTCGACGAGCCGCGCCCGCCGGGTCCGCAGGCCGGGGAACTCGCCGGTGCACAGGAGGACCACGACGTCGGCGCCGGCCTCCTCCACCTGATCGATACGGGCCTGCAGCGCGGCGCCGACGGTGTCCGCGTCCAAGGTCACGGGACTTCCGTCGGCCAGTCGGCTCAGAAGGGTCGCGCGTCCTTCCGTCGCCCCGAAGCGGAGCTCGGTCTCCGGGCGGGTCAGACCGTCGAGCACGCCGGCGTGCCGTACACGTGCGGTCCCCGGCAGGTGCGCCTCGATGGCTTCGGACAGGTCCGGGCGGGGGGCCTGACCGATGGTCAGAAAGGTGACCGTGTCCACGGCGCCTCTTCTCATGGGAGTTCCAGAATATGGATAGGAGTTCCGAAATAATCTAGTCGGCGATGCGATGTGTGGGTAGGGGGTGACGTGCGGCCTGCTGCATCCGGCTCGCACGCCGAGAACCCCCTGGGCGTGACCCAGGGGGTTCTCGGTGTGCGGTCCCGGCGATCAGCCGGGTGGGGTCAGGACAGCTTGAACGTCGTCATCTGGTGGATGTTGTTGTCCGGGCTGAGGACGCGCCCGCCCAGCTCCTCCGACATCCGGTCGTAGCCGGTGGCGTTGGAGTTGAGGGAGATCATCTCCTCCGCTCCGTCGCCGTCGAGGTCGACGGCGAGGTAGTTGCGGCCGCCCGAGACGTTGCCGCTGCCGAGGGCGCTGCTGAAGGCGTCCCCGCTGGTGAGGAGCGCGGGGTCCCACGCCCCCACACCGCCTTCGACGCCACCGGCCAGCAGCTTCCGTCCGCCGGGGCCGGTGATGAACTGGGTGGTGCGCAGCGGCGCGGACACCGAGCCCTTGCCGTCCTGGCCGTCGGCGCCGAAGACGCGGATGGTGCCGAAGCTGGTGGCGAGGAGGCCGTCGCTGTCGTCACCGGTGAAGAAGTTGCCGTGCGACCAGGGGCTGCCGGTGATCTCCTGGCGAAGCAGTTCCCCGGTCCGCCCGTCGCGGATCTCGACGACCACGTGTGCGGACGCGGCCGAGGTCGAGTCGAAGTCGGGCTCGGACTGCACGAGCCACGTGTAGACGACCGCGTGACCGTCCGCGTACGGGATCTTCGGGGATGCGAAGACGGCGTGGTCGAGCAGGGCGCCGTGGAGTTCTCCATCGACGGCCTGGGCCGGGGCCTTGGGAGAGGCGGTCCAGCGGACATCGCCGTTCTTGCCGTTGAGCGCGACACCGTCCTGAGCGGAGGAGTCGAGGTTCAGGGCGTTGACGCTGCCGTACTGGGTGTAGACGCGTCCGTCGGCGGTGGTGGTGTCGGAGAAGACGACGTCTCCGGCATCGGCGGGGGCCGCGTACTGCCACAGCTTCTTGCCGTTGCCGTTGTAGACGCGCAGGGCGTCGGTCGGGACGAGGATCTCGTCCTTGCCCTTGCCGTTGACGTCGGCGACGGTGACGGAGCGGACGAAGGTGCCGTCGCTGTTGCCGCCTTCGATGGTGGTGAGGGTCTTGCCGGTGCGCGCGTCGAGGACGACGGTGGCGGTGTCGGCGGCCACGATGATCTCGGGCTTGCTGTCGCCGGTGACGTCGCCGGTCTCGATGGCGTGGACCTGGCCGGTGACGGTGGCCTGCCACAGCTTCTTCGGCTTGCCGGTCAGCAGCGAGCCGCCGGCGTAGGCCCAGACGCCGTGCGAGGTCCCGCCGGTGACGACGTCCTGCTTCTTGTCACCGTCGACGTCGAGGGCCTGGGCGAACGACAGGTCGCCCTGGAGCGGCGTCAGGTTCTGCTCGGCGCCCTTCGCGAGGTCGAAGGTGCGGACGTTCTGTTCCTGGTCGATGACCCGGACGTGCTGTCCGCTCTTGTCACCGAAGACCTGCTGGAACATCGGCGACGCGGTGTTGTCCCGGTGCTCCCAGCGCACGGCGCCCTTGGCGTTGAACACCGTCAGGTCGGCCCTGCCGCCACCGCCGGCGTTCTCGGCGGTGTCCATGCCGGTGTCGTTCTGCGAGGAGGCGGCCAGGCTGCCGTCCGCGATGTCCAGACGCCAGGTGCTGGCACCGTCCTCGGGGTTGTCGGCGTTCCGCTTGGTGGTGTGTGACCACAGGGCGGTGTCGGGGGTGGTGCCATCGAGGACGCGGACGGTGCTCGCGTTGACGTAGAGGTTGGAGTCGAAGGTGGATTCCGCGACCGCGTACTCGGTCTTCCTGGTGCCCTTGAGGTCGCCGATGGTCATGGCGGTCGGGACGGCGTTGGAACGGTTGTCGAGGGTGGCGCGGGCGCCGGTGCCCACGGCGTAGGAGACGATCTCGTAGCGGACGCCGTCGGTGGGGTCGGCCTGTTCCAGAGCGACCAGCCGGTTGCGCGTGGTGTCCAGGTGCAGCTGGCGGCTGTAGAGGGTGCTGTCGGTGTGCCAGCCGACGGACCCGTCCGTCACATCGAGAACGAGGGTGCGACTGCTGCTCGGCGTCGTGGAGGTCTTCTGCAGGTCCCAGGAGACCGCGGCCTTGCCGGCGCCGGCGGACTCCAGCGCACCCCAGGTCGCCTCGGTGCTCTTGGTGTCGTACGTCCACGTGGTGGTGGGCGTCAGCGCGCCGTCGGCGTAGGAGAAACGGGTGCCGTTGAGGGTGGCCGTCTCGCCCGCGGGGGCGTTGATGTTGTAGGTCGGTGCGTTGGCGACGAGCAGTGTGCCGTCGACGAGTTTGACCGAGGTGGCGTACGAGTACAGCTTCGACCAGAGCATCTTGCCGGTCTTGCCGTCCAGGACGGTCACGAACGTACCCGTGGGCAGCGACGAGCCGGGCGAGGTGATCGGCCGGTAGGGCGCGGAGCCGACGCTCGCGGAGAAGACGAGGTCGGGGGTGCCGTCGCCGGTCAGGTCGCCGGTGTCGAAGCCCTGGTCGGAGGTGGGCGTTGACGGGCTGACCGCGTTGTAGCCCATCATGATGTGCGCCGGGTAGGGCTCGACCTGCCACACGCGGAGCGGCTTGGCCTGCCAGTCGGTGTAGAGCGAAGCGTTGCTGCGGGCCCAGGCGGTGGTGCCGTCGGCCTTGTGGAGCTGGACGTTGCCGAGGCTGTGAACGGTGAAGTAGCTGCCGTCCGAACCCGCGGGAATCGTCGCACCGATACCGCGCACACCCTCCAGGGCGGAGGTGTTGGTGAACGTGACCGGAGCGGAGGCATCGGTTCCGGCCGCGTCGAGCCCGGAGACGGGGGCATCGGCGCCGCCGTCGCTGTCACCGGTCGTGTTGTCACCGGTGTTGATGGACTTGAGGTTGTCGCCGTAGACGTCGACGCCCATGTGCGAGGCGAGCTTGTCCGCCTGTGCGCTGGTGAGCTTCATCGCGGAGCCGTCGTCGCCGGTCGCGGCGAGGGCGTGCGGGGCCGCGGTGAGGGCGAGCCCGGCGGCCACGAGGGTGGAGGCGAGGCGCAGGGCGCGCCTTGAGGTGTGGGTTCTCATTACTTGGCTCCCTGCGCGATGCGGATGGCGGAACCGTTCGTCAGTACCGTCTGGTTGAAGGAGTACTGGAGGGCGTCGGTGCCGGTCTGGTTCTCGATGCCGACGGTGGCCTTGCCACCATTGCCCGGGACGGTCTTGTACTGGAACGTGATCGCGCCGGTGGCCTCGTCGAAGACGGCCTCGAACGTGGCGCGGTTCGTGCCGCCGTCCGCGAACAGCATGTTGTTCCAGACGACCGCGAAGGTGCGCTTGCCGGTCTTGCCGGTCGTGGCGGTCTGCACGCTGGACTTCTTGTCGAGCATCAGGTCGTCCCAGAGCGGGGCGACGATGCCGTCGGGCTTCGCGGCGGCGGGCAGGGCGGTGTTGACGTAGTCGCCGACGCGCGGGGCCAGGAAGTTGATCAGGCCGTTCGTGGTGACGGCGGCGCTGTTGTAGGAAACGCCGTAGAACTTCACGGGGAAGGGCAGCGTGACGTTCTTCGCGTCCTCGTCACCGGACAGGGCGACCTTCGTCGAGCCGGCGGTCCAGGAGTACGTGGCCGGGGTGCAGCTGTTGCCCGAGGCGTCGGAACGGGCCGGGAGGCGCACGTTCATCGTCTTGTCGGCGTCGATGGTGAGCTTGGTGTTGTCCACGCCGTTGCACAGCACCGGGACGGCCGGTGTGGTCGTGAGGGTGAACGCGCCCTCGGAGACCTTCGGGAGGGTGAAGTGCCCGGCCGTGTCCGTCTTGACGGCCGGGACGGGGGTGCCCTCGACGGTGACGGTGGCCTGGGCGAGCGGCTTGCCGGTGACGTCCAGGACGGTGCCGGTCACGGCGTGCAGCGGCACGGCGTCCAGGGCGATGTCCTGGGTCAGGGCCTGGCTCTCGGCGACGGTGACACCGTTGAGGGTGTCGGTGGAGTAGCCGTAGCCGCTGAACGAGAAGTCGTAGGTGCCCGCGGCCAGCGTCAGCCG
Organism: Streptomyces sp. NBC_00385; assembly: GCF_035917155.1. Classification (NCBI taxonomy): domain Bacteria; kingdom Bacillati; phylum Actinomycetota; class Actinomycetes; order Kitasatosporales; family Streptomycetaceae; genus Streptomyces; species Streptomyces sp. NBC_00385. The sequence continues at coordinate 7,938,709 of NZ_CP107951.1, forward strand.
GTAGGTGCCGTTGTCGGTGGTGGTCACCGAGCGGGTGGTGCCACCGGTGGTGGCGCTGACGGTGACACCGGCCAGCGCGGTGCCCGTGGCCTTGTCGGTGGCGGTGCCGGTGATGGTCGCCGCGATGTGCGGGGCCTTGTCGATGGAGGAGAGGATGTCGAGCTTGCCCTCGCCCCACACGTTGTTCATGCCGGCGGTGCCGCCGCAGTGCGTGTCATCGACGTCGGACGCGCCCTGGTTGAGGAGCGCGCGGGTCTCGTCGATCTTCCCGATCAGGGACGGGGCGGCCGACCACAGGAGGGCGACGGCGCCGGCGACGTGCGGGGTCGCCATCGACGTACCGGACTCGACCATGTACGACGAACCGGGCCAGGTGGAACGGACGTCGACGCCGGGCGCGGAGATGTTCGGCTTCATCGAGTTGTCGACGAGCGAGGGTCCGAAGCCGGAGAAGTTGGCTATCTCGCCGTTCACGTCGTAGGCGCCGACACCGTAGGACGGCGCCTGCGAGCCGGGGGCGTGCGCGGTGGAGCAGGTCGCTCCGTCACCGTCGTTGCCCGCGGCGAACGCCTCGAAGATCCCGGCGGAGTTCCAGGCCTCGACGATGTCCTGGTAGAAGGTGGTGTCACCGCCGCCCCAGGAGTTGTTCACGATGTTCGGTGCCAGCTCCGGGCGGGGGTTCTGCCCGGTGTGGTCGGTCGGGGCGAGGATCCACTGACCGGCCTTGAGGAGGTACTCGTCGGAGCACTCGTTGCTCTCGCAGCCCTTTGCGGCGATCCACTTGGCGTTCGGTGCGACACCGACGCCGCCCTTGCCGACCATGGTGCCCATGGTGTGGGTGCCGTGGCCGTTGTTGTCGCAGGGGGTGCCGTCCGAGGGGCAGTTGCCCGACGGGTCGTAGAAGTTGTAGTCGTGGGAGAAGGACCCGTCGCCGTTGTTGCCCCGGTAGTTCGCGACGAGATCCGGGTGGTTGTACTGGACGCCGGAGTCGACGTTCGCGATGACGATGCCCTCACCGCGGTCCTCGTACTGCGACCACACCTGGTCGGCCTTGATGTCCTTCACACCCCACTCCGGGGTGCCGTCGTCAGCAACCGTGCTGTCCGGCGCCGCGGAGACGTTGCTCTCCGTCTCGTCGAGCTTGTAGGTCTGCTCCTTGACGATGCGGGCGACATCCGACCGCTTCGCCAGCTGGTCGACCAGGGCCTGGTCGCCGGTGACCTGGACGGCGTTGGCGATCCAGTAGTCCTGGTGACCGACCTTCTTCTTGTCGAGGAAGGTGTTCAGCGACTTCTGGCTGGTCCTCGCGTGGGCGCGCAGCTCGCTGTACGCGGACTTCGCCTTTGCGGCGTGGGCGTTCTTCTTCTTGGCTGCGGACAGGTCCGCCTGGTCCTTGAGGACGACGAAGAAGGAGGCCTGGCCGCCGCCGTCAACGGCGTTCAGGAGCGCGGAGTCGACCTTGGGGGACGGCGCGGCGTCGGCTGCGGCAGCCGCGGGAAGCGGTGCGGACAGCAGCGCGGTCACCGTGAAGGCGGCCGCCGCCCAGACGGCGCGGCTACGCCACGGCGGTGGGGACAGATGCATCGGGGGAGCTCCTCCAGGAATGGAACGGGGGAGCTCGGACATTAGACAGACGCCGTTACTCGGGCATTACAGTGGTTGCCCGGCCATGGCCGGGCAACCAGGGACCAACAGTCCGCCCGTCAGCAGTGCCTCCCGCGGGCGCCTTTCAGCCGCGGCCTGCGTCGCGCAACAGGTCGCGCGCCCAGGCGGCTCGGCGCGTCCCGGCCGGGTAGGGAAGGATCTCGGCCATCGACTCGGCCCGGTCCAGTTCCCCGGCCCCCTCGGCTTCCCCGGCCAGCACGGTCAAGGAGGCGCCGAGTGCGACCCGGGCCTCCACCTCGGCAAGATGCTCACCGGTGCGTTCCGCCCGCGACACCTCGGCCAGGGCGAGCTGCCGGGCGGATTCGGCACGGCCGCATAGGAGCTCCCCCCAGGCCGTCAGCACGGGTGCCTCGTCGCCGAAACGGTCCAGGATCCGCAGCACTGCCTCCGGACGTCCCATGTGCAAGGCGAGTTCCGCACGTGCGGTATGCACCGCGTGGCTCGCCCGGCGGTCCCCGAGCGTGGTGGCGACCGACTCGGCGCGGTCCAGGAGGACCTCGGCGGCGGCCGCCTCGTTCAGGGCCCACCGGGTGCGGGCCAGCGCCGCGAGCGCGTACGGAAGGCACCAGGCCTCGGCCGGTTCCGCGCCCGCGACCGCGGCCTCGGCGAGAGCACGGGCCTGTTCGGGCTCTTCCAGGAGCAGCCGGAGTTCCGCGAGGTTCGCCCGCTCGAAGGCGGCGGCCGCCGGGCCGCCGGACCGTTCGGCGAGGCCGAGGGCGCGCTCTCCCCGGTCGATCGCCTCGCGTAGACGGCCGGCCCGGCGCGCGTTCTCCCGCAGCATCGACAGGACCGATCCGAGCAGTGTCGGGTCTCCGTAGGCCTCGGCCGGCGCCAACGCCCTGTCGCCCGCGGCGCGCGCCAGGTCGAAGTGGCCCGCGAGCCCCAGATTGCTCGCCTGAAGGACGAAGGCGCGGGCCTTGAGGCCGTGACTGGAGTGACCGGGCACCTCGTCCGCCGCTGCCAGGGCGCGTTCGGCGGCGGCGCACCCGTCGTCGTAATGGCCCTGGGTGCTGAGGATGACGGACAGCGTCAGGAAGTGACCCGCCGTCGGTTCGGGAGAGGTCTCCTCCGTCACGGGATGCTGCCGCAGGATGGCGAGGCCGGGTGCGGGGGACCCCGTTCTGACCAGCATCTCCGCCAGCAGCGCCGCCGCGAGGACGCGATTGTCGTGGTCGTCCAGCCGTTCGAACTCAGCCAGCGCCGGGCGCAGGGCTCCGACGGCCTGCTCGAAGTGGCCCATGCTGCGCAGCACCTGGGCGTGCGCGAGCCGGGCGCGGCCCGCGTCGACATCGAGCCGGGCTATGAGATCCCGGTAGTAGCGGTCGGCCGTGTCGTTCGCGTACAGGGCAGCGGCCCGTTCCGCCGCCAGGCGCAGGTACTCGGCCGCGCGGACGTCGTCGGCGCGCGCGAAATGCGAGGCGAGCGTGTCGACGGCGTCGGGGCGGCGCCGGCGCACCGCCTGCGCGAAGGCGCCGTGCAGGTGCCGGCGGCGGACGGCGGACAGCCGCTCGTAACAGGTGAGGCGGACCAGCGGGTGCCGGAAGGCGATGCCGGTCTCGTGCCGTCCGGTCACGACGACGGTCCGCTCCTCGATGAGTGCGGCGCCGATGGCCTCGTCCAGAGCGGTGATCGCCGCAGCCCCGGACAGGGGCGGGTGCAGGCCGTCGGCGGCCACGTCGAGCAGCTCGGACAGTGCGGTCTCGGCGCCGCCGACGGACAGTGCCTCCACCACGCGGCGCGTGTTCCCGTCGAGACGGGCGAGCTTCTCCGCCACCAGTTGCCGCACCCCGTCCGGCGCCCCGCCCTCGGCGCCGTCGGCGCCCAGGTTCCGGGCGAGCTCACCGGCGAACAGCGGGTTTCCCAGCGACAGTTCCCACACCCGGTCCCACCGCTCCGGGCTGTCCGTCCCTGCCCCGGGAGCCGAGGGTGCGGCATCCCGCGCCACCGCCAGGCACGCTTCCCGGTCGAGGCGCTGGACGATCGCGTGCGCGACCTGCGGCTGCCGCAGCAGCGCCGTGAGATCCACGACCCGGGGACCGGAGTCGGCGAGCTCCTCGGCCCGGTACGTCACCAGGACGCGCAACGGGAATCCGGGACGTGAGGCGTGCCGGGCCAGGTGGCTCAGCAGTTGGTACGAGCCGGAGTCCGCGGCGTGCAGGTCGTCCAGGACCAGCAGCACCGGCTGAACAGTGGCGAGTTCGGTGAGAAGGCCGGTCGTTGCGCGGAACAGCCGGTCGCGTTCCTCCTCGGGGCTGCGGTCGCCGAGGGACCGTACCTGCCCCAGCGACGGCAGGAAGGCCGCCAGTTCCGGATACTCCGAGCCCACGCGGGCACGTTCGGTCACGTCCCGCTCGGCCAGCCAGCCGTCGAGCGCCTCCGCGAAGACGCCGTAAGGGGTGTGCCCCTCCGCGTCGTGGCCGGCGCCCCACAGCACCGCGGATCCGGCGGCGGCGGCGAGCCGCGCGGCCTCGGCCACCAGCCGGGTCTTGCCCACACCTGCCTCGCCGGTCAGTACGCGGACCGGCGGCCCCCCGGTGGTGAGGAGCTGGTGCAGCAGTTCGTCGCGGCCGCGCAAGGGGGCCACGTCCGGGCTCTGCAGGGGTGCGGGCAGGGCCACCCGGGCCGGGCCCGGCTTACGTGTGGTGGCCAGGGCGACCCGGTGCAGCCGCTCCGTCTCCGGACCGGGCGGGACGCCCAGTTCGGCCGCCAGCGCCTCACGGCACAGGTGGTACTGGCCCACCGCACGCCGTCGCAGGCCCTGGCGTATGTAGGCGTCGATGAGGATCCGGTGCGCCGCCTCCTCGGCCGGGCTGGACCGCAGGACGTGCTCCGCCGTCGCCGTCGCCTCCTGCAGAGCGCCCCGCTCCAGGTGGGCCGAGGCCAGCCCCAGGTGCATCTCGTTCGTCAGGGCGGTGAGCCGTGCCCGCCGCGGTTCCGTCCACGAGAGGTACCGGTCCTCCGGCAGCAGCTCGCCCGTGAACAGGGCCAGTGCGTCCTTGAGCGCAGCGGGGTCGTGCGAGGCCAGCGCGGACTCGGCGGCCTCCTCGGCATGGTCCGTGTCGACCCATACGGTGGCCGGGTCGAGGGAGAGCATGGCCCCGTCCGACACGAGGTACGAGGACGCGGCGCGCGGGGCGAGCTCCGGCTCCAGCGCGCGCCGCGCCGCGTGCAGCGCCACGCGGAGATTGCCGGCGGCGGCATGCGGATCGGTGTCCGGCCAGCAGAGGTCCATGATCTGCTCACGGTGCAGCCGGTGGCCCGGAGTGAGAGCGAGCAGCTTGACCAGTGCCTGGGCCGTCAGCCGCGGCCACCGGCCGGTCGGTTCGGGACAACCGTCACGCGATACGCGGAAACGGCCGAAAAGGTGCAGACGCAGCAAAGGGGCGACACGGTGACCGGTGGTGGGGGGCGTTTGCTGCGTGTTCATGGGGGCGCCACTGTAGCCGAGCACCCTGAGCCGGCAGGGCCCGGGGCGGGGCGCCGGGCAGCACCGACTGAGCCCCCGTGAGCCTCGTGAGCCCAGGTCAGCCGATGGCCGAGTCCCGCACGGTGCAGGTGTCGGTGTCCGCCGGGCACCAGTGGGTGCGGCCGCCCACCAGATGGAGTTCGAGGTCCGCGTCCCGCATGCCGTTGCGGTCGAGGGCGGCACGCAGCGCGGTGGGCGCGGGCTGGGGCGGCAGCCCGAGTACGCCGATGACCACGACGCCGTTGCGGCCCTCCACGGCGGCGATCTGCCAGTTCCCGGTGGCCGCCCACTTCTCCGCGACCGGGCGGGCGTCGGCGGCCAGGGAGCGGTCCCTGGCGACACTGATCGTCCCGGTGGTCAGCGGCACGGCGATCAGGAGCATGAGCCCCACCACGGCCGCCAGCGAACCTCCGTGGAACCGCCCCACGGCGAAGCCCGACTCCTGCGCCACGCCCCGTACGCCGAAGACGAGGAAGACGACCGTGCCGGTCGCCACGATCGCCGCCACGTTCGTCGCGAACAGCAGCGTGGACTCGCCGGCGTCGTGATAGCGGCCCACCGTGAGCAGGAGCCCGGTCACGGCCAGCGGGGGCACCAGGGAGATGGCGATCGCCACACCCGGCAGGGTGTCCGAGATGTCCGCGCGCACGAGCGCGAAGGCGCCCACGGTGCCGGTGGCCAGCGCGGCGAGCAGGTCGATCAGACGCGGACTGATCCGGGACGTGACCTGACTGTTGGAGGCGAAACTGTCCGGCGGGGCGGCGATCCAGCCCAGCAGCATGCCGACCGCCACCACGGCCAGCGCACCGCCGAACACCAGCAGGACGCACCGCACCACCTGCGACCGGTCGGCGAGGACCAGCGCCAGTGCGCTGCCCAGGATCGGAGTCATCAGCGGAGCCACGATCATCGCCCCGATGACGGTCGCCGTCGAGTCACCGACCACGCCCGCGCTCGCGATGACCGACGCCAGGACGAGCAGCCCCCAGAAGCGGGTCGAGCCTGGGCTGCGCAGACCCCGCTCGATGAAGAGCGCGTCGCTCATCCGGCGGAGGGTGGCGGCGTCCACGGATGCCATGGCGGATCTCCTTGCCGAAGCGGCTCAGGGACCGGGCGGGCGCGGACCGGCCCGTGCCGGACCGCGCCGCCGTAGCCGGTCGGATCAGGGAGTGACGATGGTGAAGTCCGGGTCCGGGGGGCTGAGGTGGCCGAGGAGTTCGGTGATCTTCGCCGCGTCCCCGGTGATGGTGGCGCGCCCGGCGAGTTCCGACGGGGGGAGGCTGCCCAGCAGGACGCCACGCAGCGCCGCCTCGTCCAGAGCCACCTCCACGTCGGGCGAGGAGACGGCCGGTCCGGTCCCGGCGATGTGGGTGAGCACGCCGTTGCGCAGCCGCAGGGTGACGGGCTCCCCGCCCGTCACGTTCCAGCGCACGCTGATGTCCGCGTCCCAGCTGCGGGGACCGTCGACCCGGATGGACAGGGCGTCGAAGAGCTGGTCCAGCGACAGCGCGCGGAGGAAGTCGGCGGACGCGGTGGTGGTCGGCGACCCGACCGGGCCCCGGCGGAGTTCCAGAGCACCTGTCAGGTAGAAGTTGCGCCAGGTGCCGTTCTCGCTGCCGTACCCCAGCTGCTCCAGCGCGTCCGCCTGCAGGGCGAGGGCCTCCGCATGGGTCGGGTCGGCGAAGACGACATGGTTCACGACCTGCGCGACCCAGCGGAAGTCGCCTCCGGCGAACGCGTCACGCGCCCGGCGCACCACCTCGTCGGCGCCCCCCATGAAGTCCACATACCGCTTCGAGGCCTCGACGGGCGGGTGCTCCCACAGATGGGCCGGGTTCCCGTCGAACCAGCCCATGTAGCGCTGGTAGATGGCCTTGGTGTTGTGGCTGACGGAGCCGTAGTAGCCGTGGGTGTGCCAGGCCCGCTCCAGCGCCGGCGGCATGTCCATCGCCTCGGCGATCTCCAGGGGTGTCATTCCCTGGTTGATCATCCGCAGCGTCTGGTCGTGCAGGTAGGCGTACAGGTCGCGTTGTTCGGTGAGGAAGGCCTGCGCCTTCTCCCGCCCCCACACGGGCCAGTGGTGGGAGGCGAAGGCGACGTCCGTGGAGTCGCCGAACAGGGTGACCGCCTCGGTCAGGTACATGGCCCAGACCCGCGGGTCGCGGACCTCCGCACCCCGGAGGGTCAGCAGGTTGTGCAGGTTGTGGGTCGCGTTCTCGGCGAGGCAGAGTGCCGAGTGGTCGGGGAAGTGGATGTTCAGCTCGGAGGGGGCCTCGGTGCCGGGCGTGAGCTGGAAGACCATACGGATGCCGTCGACGGTCTCCGTCTGCCCGGTGCGGGTGATGTCGAGCGTCGGAGGGATCAGGCCGACCGATCCCGTCGAGGTCGTCTGCCCCAGTCCCGCACCGATCTGTCCCTGCGGGCCCTTGGGCAGGGCGGCCCCGTACATGTAGGCGGCGCGCCGGGCCATCGCCGTGCCCGCGTACACGTTCTCGCTGACCGCGTGTTCCAGGAAGCCCTCCGGCGCGATCACGGGCACGCCCCCGGCGACCTCCTCCTCGGTGAGCACGCCCTTCACTCCACCGAAGTGGTCGACATGACTGTGCGTGTACAGCACGGCGGTGACCGGACGGTCGCCACGATGGCTGCGGTAGAGCGCCAGGGCCGCGGCGGCGGTCTCCGAGGAGATCAGCGGGTCGATCACCAGGACGCCGCGCTCGCCCTCGACGACCGTCATGTTCGACAGGTCGAATCCGCGGATCTGGTAGATGCCCTCCACGACCTCGAACAGTCCATGGTCGGCGACCAGCCGGCTCTGCCGCCACAGGCTCGGATTGGCGGTGGGCGGGCAGTCCTGCGCCAGGAATCCGTAAGCATCGAGGTTCCAGACGGACGTGCCGTCGGCCGTACTGATCTCGCTGCTCTCCGCCGTTCCCATGAACCCGCGCCGGGCGTCGTCCATGTCCTGGGTGTCATCGAACGGGAATCGGGCCAGGATCTCCTCGTTGGCCCGGCTGATCGAGGACTGGGCAGGCTTGGACTGCGTGTTCCCGGTCATGGTGCGCTCCCTCGCGGCAGACTGGGGCGGCCCGTCGGCGGCCCTGTCCGCCAGCCTTGCCGCAGCGTCACTCCCCTGCCAGCAGGGCTACTCCGAACGGATCAGGCGCAGGCGCGGGCGACGGAGCAGCGGCCGACGGCGGCACGCTCCCGGCCGGGCACGGGAGAGGCGGCCGGGCTCCCCAAAGCCCGGCCGCCTCTCCCGTCGGTGTCAGTCCTCGATCAGCAACGGCCCGCCGGGCGGTCGCGCTTCACGAGGTTCGTGTAGCCGGTGGTGCCGTCGAACCACAGGACCCGCTGGCCCTCGTCAGCGGCGCCGAACACCTGCTCGCCACGGTTGCAGGACATGCGCTGCGCGCCGCCCTTGCCGTCGGGGGCGACCTGGTACAGCTTCATCATCGTGTCGTTGGCCCACGAGGTGGCCGGCGGGACGGTCGAGATGCTGACCGCGTCGTCCGAGGCCGTCAGCGAGTAGGCGTAGAGGGAGCCTTCGCCCGCTTCCGGGGTGACGGTGACCGGGTTCGAGCCGTCGAGGTTCGCGCGGCGCACCGCGGCCTTGCCGGTGTCGGTGGCGTCGTCGTCCTCGATCCAGAAGACACCGTCGTCGGTGATCGCGGTCTGGCCGATGCCCATGGTGTCGTCGGAGGCGGGCATCGTTGTTTTGGTGTGGGTCGCTGTGTCGAAGACCTCGACGCCGACCTTCATGTTGCCGTTCGCGTCGGGGGCCACCTTGGCGTAGGCGATCTTGCCGTCCTTGATGGAGGCCAGGCCCGAGATGTTGTACGGACGGCCGCCGTCGACCAGACCGGTCTCGCCGGTCTTCATGTTGACGTAGCGGACGTTCGTGACACCGTACTGCGGGTTGAGGGCGGTGTACGCGACCCAGTCGCCGTCCACGACGAGGCCGGTGACGTCGCTGCCGATGCCGTCGACCCTCTTGGCGAGGCCGCCGCCGACCGGGCGCGCCATGATGAAGATGCCCTGGCTGCTGTAGTCGGCCCACACCACCGTCTTGCCGTCGGTGTTGGCGTAGACGTTGTAGTCGCCGTTGTTGGCGCTCACCAGCTGCGGCTGGCCCTTGCCGGAGGTGTTGCCCAGCCACACCGAGTACGGCTCGCTGCCGTCCTCGTTGGAGCGGGAGACGGCGTACTTGCCGCCTGCCGCGCCCACGCCGGTGCTGGCGACGTTGACCTTGGAGATGAGCGTGTCGGTGTCGACGCCGAGGGCCTTCTCCCAGCCGGGGACGATGCCGTGCGCGTCGAAGGACCGCTTGACGATCGCCAGCTGGGCCTTGGTGGCGCCCAGCTCCTTCGCGGCGGCGATGACCGCGGCGCGGCCCTCGGTGAAGCCGTCGAGAGGGGTCATGTACGCGGACAGGGCGCGGTAGACGATCTGGTCGGCGAGTTCGCCGCCGAGGTCCTCACGCAGGTCCCACAGCGCGCCGGAGAAGATGGTGGAGTTGAGGTGCACGCCGCCGTTGTCACCGCTGTAGGTGACGCCGATGAAGTTCTTCGACGTGGTGGCGCCGTCGTTCAGGTCGCGCAGGGCGCACTCGCGGGGGCCCGCGGTGGTGCACAGGTCCTCGCCGAGGAGACCGGCGTCCGGGTCGTCCATCGACTGGCCGTTGGCCTCCAGGTCGATGGCGTTGCCGAAGTAGTCGGCGATGGCCTCGTTCATGGCGCCGGACTGGCCCGCGTAGACCAGGTTCGCGGTGTGCTCGACGACGCCGTGCGTCATCTCGTGGCCGACGACGTCGGTGTCCGCGGAGAAGGTGCGGAAGTCACCGCCGCCCTGGCCGTACACCATCTTCTGGCCGTCCCAGAAGGCGTTGTTGTACGGCTGGCCCCGCTGGACGACACCGACCAGGGAGTAGATGTAGCCGTCCTTGCCGTCGAGGCCCTCCCGGCCGAAGTGGTTCTTGTAGTAGTCGTAGACCTTGCCGGCCGCCCAGTGGGCGTCCACGGCGCCGGAGTCGGTGTACTCCTCGCCGAGATCCGGGGTGGCGGGCTGGAAGTACTTGACGCCGGTGGGCCAGACACCGGAGGCGCTGGACGCCTCACGGCCGCGGGCGTCGTACGTGGCGATCATGGGGCCCGCGTATATGGAGTCGTCCGCGTCCCGCTTGCTGTAGTCGATCATCTGCAGGAGACCCTTGGTGTCCTTGTACAGATTGATGTCGACCTTCTGGCCGTTGTAGCGGACGCCGCTGCCCTTGACGACGAGCTGGTCGCCGGCCGCGGTGGAGGCGTCGGCGGGGGCCGCGACGCCTTCCGTCGCGCCGGTGCCCGTGCCCGTGGCGCCGAAGGTCTTGATGCCGCTGTACTGCATCACCGGGAAGCCGGAGTGCGCGTCGATGTACACCTCCTGCTGCACCGGCGAGCCGTCGGCCGGGTTGGTGCCCGTGACGGTGATGTGCCGGGTGAGCACGCCGGTGCCCTGCGGGAGGATCGTGACGGCGCCGGCCGTGCCGGTGAACTCCGCCGCGGCCTTCTTCTCGCCCTTGGCCGGGGCGCGCAGGAGGCCGCCGCCGAACCGGGTGGTGACCGCGCTGACGGCCCGCTCGATCGCCGTCTTCTCGGAGACCTTCGGGGCGACCGTGTCCAGCTTCAGCTCGGTGAAGAACTTGCCGGAGGTGCCGGTGACGGCCCGCTTGCCGGACTTCTTTTCCATCCGGACGACGTACTCGCCGCCCATGACCGTGACACCCTTGTACTTCTGCTGGAGGCGCACCGTCTCGCGCCCGCCCTCGGCCTGGGTGTCGACGACCTTCAGGTCCCCCGCCGGGTCGGCGATGTGGTAGCGGCTCTTCTTCGACTTCAGGTGGCCGCGGGCGGCGTCGGCGGCGCTGCCGGTGGCGGCCACCGGCTCGTTCAGGTCGGTGACGAGCGACGGAGTCTCGGTCTCCGCGCCCGGCGTCACCTCGGACGTGGCGGACGCGGGGGCGGTGTCCGCGTGGGCGGCCGGTATCGCCGTCACCAACAGGCCCGCGGCGGCCAGCACTGCGGCGATGCCCTGGCCGACGATCATGCTGCCGGATCCCTGTCCTGCTCTGGCTGATCTCTTGCGCGATGAACTCCGCACGGTGCCCCTCCGGTGCCACTACTGCATGAACGGATATCGGATATGGACATGCAAGTACCGGAACAGGGGTGTGAACAATGCGTTCCGGGTGTGCACTTGTGGACGTCCACACTTGTGTGGCCTGCATTGACAGGTGAGAATTCGGCCAGTGGGGCTGACTGGGTGGGACACGCAATGGCAGGCGCTCGGGCTCGGAGCGGACGAACTCCGGGTGTACGAAGCGCTGCTCGACGTACCCGAACACGCCTCCCGTACCGCGCTGGCGCAGTCCCTCGGGCTGACCGTGCGCCGGGTCACGCACGCGCTCGACCAACTGGCCGAGCACCACTTCACGCACCCGGCCCGAGAACCGTCGGGGCTGCCCGCCGCCGTGGCCCCCGCCACCGCGCTGCGTAACCTGATTCATCTGCGGCAGGCCGAACTCCTCCACAGGTCAGCCGAGTTGGAGGAGCTGACCGGATCCGTCGACCGGATCGCCGCCCAGTTGCTGAGCTCCGTGAACACCCCCCGCGCCACCGGTATCGAGACGGTCCGGGGCGGCGCGGCCATCGCCGCGCGAGTGGCCTCGCTCGTGGTGTCGGCGAGCGAGGAGGTGGCACTGCTGGACCGGCCGCCCTACGCGGCCAGTCAGCCGGACGGAATGCCCGCACCCCTCGACGTGGCCGAACCCGTCCGGCGCGGAGTACGGGTGCGCGTCGCGGTGGACCGCGAAGGGCTGAGCTTCCAGGGGCGCGCCCGTGGCCTGGGCGATCTGGCCCGTCAGGGCGTCCAGATACGGGTGGGAACGGATCTGCCGACGAAACTCATCACCGTGGACCGGCGGGTGACCCTGCTGCCGCCGACCGACGCGGCGGACCCGACGGCCTCGGCCCTGGTGGTGAGCGACTCGCTCCTGAGCAACGCGCTGGTGCCGCTGTTCGAGGCGGTCTGGGAGCGGGCCGTCCCCATCGGGTCCGTCACGCACGACCGGATCACGGACGAGGACCGGGAACTGCTGACCATGCTCGCGTCCGGCCTGAAGGACGAGGCGATGGCCCGGCGCCTCGACATCCATGTGCACACGGTCCGCCGCCGCATCACCCGCCTGATGCAGGCCCTGAACGCGGAGACCCGGTTCCAGGCCGGGGTGCAGGCGGCACTACGGGGCTGGCTGACCGTGTGAGGGCGGCCTGTCCGGAGGCGGGCGCCCCCGGCCGCCGGGCCTTGACGGCCGGAATATGATCACGTCGATCGGCCAGGGGGGCCAGATCCTTGAGGGCCTCTGGGGGCGACGCCGTGGGTGTCATCGTGGGTGCGATTGTTGCGGTATTGCTGGTCGTGGGCGTGTGGTGGGTCGTCCGGACCTACAACCGGCTCGTCCGGCTGCGGAATCAGACGCAGGCTTCGTGGGCGCAGATCGACGTGCAGTTGAAGCGGCGCCACGACCTGATACCGAATCTCGTCGAGGGGGCGCGCGGCTACGCCGCCCACGAGCGCGGAACCTTCGAAGCGGTCACCGCCGCGCGCGGGGCGGCCGTCAGCGGCGAGCTCGGGGCGACGGACCGGGCGGCCGCCGAGGACGCGCTCACCGCGACGCTGGGGAAGCTGTTCGCGCTCGGGGAGAGCTATCCCGACCTCAAGGCCGATCAGCACTTCAGCGCGGTGCAGGCCGAGCTGAGCTCGGCGGAGGACAAGATCGCGTACGCGCGGCAGTTCTACAACAGCGCCGTGCAGAGCTACCACACCGCCCTGGAGAGTTTCCCGGGGAACATCGTGGCCGGGCTGGGCGGAGCGCACGGGCTGCGGGAGTACTTCGAGGCCGCCGGTGCGCCGCAGGACCCGGTCCAGGTGAGATTCGCGTGACACACATCGAACAGCTCTACTGGGGCGGCGCCGCCCTGATCGTGCTCTGGCTCGTCGTCTTCGGAATCGCGCTGGCCGTCACCCGCGACGGCGTGGTCACACCGGGGCCCGCGAGCCAGGAGCTCGGGGACGAGCCCGAGTCGCCGGCCGTGGTCAGCCTCCTCGGCAACGGCTGGCGGGGCGTGGAGCACGCCGCCGCGGCCACCCTGCTGGACCTCGCGGCCCGCGGGCTCGTCGAGCTGCGGCAGCCGGGCGACGACCCGGCCCGCAGCAGCGTTCACGTCACCGAGGCCGGCCGGGCGGCACCGATGCTGCTGCCCTACGAGCGGCGCGTACTGGACCGCGTCAGCGCCCGCGCCGCGAACGGCGCCGCGCCGATCGGGGCGATCGCCTTCCGTGACGTCAAGCGCGCCGCCGCGTGGAACGCCGAGCTGCGCAAGGAGATCATCGGCGAGGCCCGGCTGCGCGGCCTGTCCCGGTTCCGGTTCGCGCCGTGGCTCGTCAGGGCTCTGATGTTCTGCGCGTTCGTGCCCGGTGCGCTGTTCACCGTGGCCGCGGTCATGGGAGGTCACAACCTGCGTGCCGCGCTCGCCGTCGGTGTGGCGCCGGCGCTCCCGCTGATGTTCCTGCTGGGCAGATCCTTGGGGGAGCGGGCGACACCCAGAGGACTGGAACGCGCCGGGCACTGGGCCGGACTGCGGTCCTGGCTGACCGCGCACGAGGACTTCGCCCGGCTGCCGCCCGCAGCCGTGACCGTCTGGGACCGCTATCTCGCCTACGGGACCGCGCTCGGCGTCACCACGCTCACCAGCCGGCTCCTCGGCTTCGACTCGGGAGACCGGCGACGCGTCTGGTCCTCGTACGGAGGGACCTGGCGCCCGGTGCGGATCCGCTACCCGCGGCTGCGGCCCGGGTTCGGCCGCTCGACGGTCCGCCTCCTGGACCTGGCGGCCGGGGCGGGCGTGGTCGTGGCGGGCCTCTGTGTCTTCGCCGTGCTGCGGCAGCCCGACTGGTCGGTCGGCTTCGAGGCGTACGGCGAGCACCCGTGGCGCCGGCCGGGACTCGTGCTGAGTGCCGGCTGGGTCGTCAGCGCACTGCTCGGGCTCGTGGTGGCCGGCAAGTTCAGCCGTTGGACGCTGCTGGTGGCGTTCCTGGCGATGATGCCCGGCAACTTCGAGCAGAGCGAGCACGGCTGGTTCAGCGAAGCGGCAGCCCAGGAGGGGCCTGTGCCCGCTGAGTTGGCGGCGATGGTGGTCCTCGGCGCGCTGGCTGCGTACTTCGTGGTACTCGCCTGCCTGGAGCGCAGGGAACCCGACATGATCACCGGTGAGGTGCTGCGGATGGAGTCGCGCAAGGGGAAGGGTGCGGCCCGCTTCCTGGTCCTGGACGAGGGGGACACGGACCTGACGACCGCCTGGGCGCTGCCCGCGGCCTCCCAGGGCATCGCGACCGGCGCCCGGGTACGGCTCGGGGTCTCGCGGGGCACCCGCACCATCCGTTCCGCGGAGCTGCTGAGGGCCGCGATGCCGGAGGGCGACCGGTTGAAGCCCGCCAGGCAGGACGCCTCCTGAGGAAGAGGCCGGGGAGCCCGGGGCATGCGGGCGCAGCTCCGGGCTCCCGGTTCGTCACCCGCTTCGCTCCGCCGTACCGCCCTGCGACTAGTTTGTGTGCAGGACAGATACGCACGCCCGTGCAGCCAGTGGTTCACGGGGGACGGGAGGACGGGAAGAGTGTCGCTGCGCGCAGGTGACCCGGCCGAGATCGGCGGCTATCCGCTCGAGGCGCGGCTCGGTTCGGGCGGCATGGGCACGGTCTTTCTGGCCCGTACGAGTTCGGGGCGGCCGGTTGCGATCAAGCTGATCCACCAGCAGTACGCGGGAGACGACGAGTTCCGCGTGCGCTTCCGTCAGGAGGTGGCGGCCGCGAGGCGGGTGAGCGGCGCGTTCACCGCCGCCGTGGTCGACGCCGCCCCCGACGCCGAGCAGCCGTGGATGGCCACGACCTATATCGAGGGGCACACGCTCGCCCAGTACATCGCGGCGCACGGCCCGCTGGACGGAGACGAGCTGCGGAGGCTCGCCATCGGGCTGGCGGAGGCGCTCCGCGACATCCACCGGGTCGGAGTCGTCCACCGTGACCTGAAGCCCTCGAACGTCGTGCTCTCGCCCGAGGGCCCGCGCGTCATCGACTTCGGCATCTCGCGCGCCGTGGACCAGCAGACGCTCACGATGACGGGGCGGGTCATCGGTACACCGCCCTTCATGTCGCCGGAGCAGTTGCAGGCGCCGCGTGGTGTGGGACCGCGGTCCGACGTCTTCTCGCTGGGGACCCTGCTGGTGTACGCGGCGACCGGTCACGGGCCCTTCGACTCGGACAGCCCGTACATGACCGCCTATCAGGTGGTACACGAGGAACCCTCGCTGGACGCCGTGCCGGTGGCGTTGCGCGCGGTCGTCGAGCCGTGCCTGGACAAGGAGCCCGAGGGCCGCCCGTCGGCGGACGAACTCCTCGTGCTGCTGCGCGACCTGCCGGGCGATCTGGGCGGGACCGGCACGCACCGGACGGGCGCCGGCCGCACCCGGGACATGAAAACCCAGCATCACTTCTCGACGCGGCCCACCCCGGACCCGACCGCCCCGGCCGGTTCCGGCAACGGGAGCACCGCCATCGGGCGCCGGCTGCGCAGCCGGTGGCGGCCCGTGCTCGCGGCGGCGGTCGCGGTGGCGGCGATCGGCGGGGGAGCCGCCGCACTGAAGACGGGCGACTCCGGGGCGAGCAGCGGCGGCGAGAAGGGCAACGGCGTCGCGGCGCCGGGTGCCGCGCTGCCGGACGGCTTCAAGCCGTGGCACAGGACCGTGCAGGCCGGGAGCGAGGACATTCCCGACGAACTGCGATGCGTCGCGCGCGGGGACGCGCTGTTCTGCGGGGGCGGCGGTGTCGTCGCGACCCGCGTCAGTGCCGTGGACGGCTCGTCGCGGTGGACGGCGAAGAGCCCGGGGGTCCCCGTCCAGGGCATGCACCTGGTGGGCGTCACCGACGACACGGTGCTCGGCTACCGCTTCGCCGCTCAGGACGCTCCGCAGGATCCTTCCACCGAGGTGGTGGCCCTCGACGCGGACAGCGGCCGGGAGCTGTGGTCCGTGCCGTCCGGCGCCCAGTCGACGGCGGTCACCGGCCGGACACAGGACGCCGCCGTGATCGGCTCCGCGGTGGTGACCGTCGACGCCTCCGACTCCCGCTTCGAGGCCCGGGACGCGCGCAGCGGTGAGGTCACCTGGACGACGGCGTTCCCCGGGGGTACGCGGTGTGCCCCCGTTCCGGTGGGCCCACGGCTGTTCGCGATGTGCGCGACGGATGACGAGATCAATGCCCTGGAGGTGCGCCACCCCACCCTGTACGCGCTCGACCGCGCCTCGGGGGCCCTGGGCAGCCCCCTCGCGGTCGATGGCCCCGCCGTGCCGGTGGGCGTCGCCGGCGGCAGGCTCGTACTTCTCCAGGAGCACAGGGAGGGAACGGAGACGACCGGCTACGACGGGGTGGCGCGGGTCGATCCGGTCTCGCGGAAGGTGACGTACTCCCGACTGGCCAGGACCTACGCGGGAGCGCCCGGAATAGCGGACGGCACCCTGTACGTGAGCGGGCAGACCGGACTCGTCACGGCGCTCGACCCCGCGACAGGCCGGAAGAAGTGGTCCCGGCAGACGGGTGTGGAGGGTGCCGCGGGCCCTGCGGCGGGAGCCGGCGCACTGTATTTCAGCTCGGCATCCGGCCGGGTGGTCGCCCTGGCGCCGAAGGGCGGAAAGATCCTGTGGACGACGGACCCGCAGGCCGACGGCCTGACGGGTGGGCAGGGCGCGAGCCCGCGCGTCACCGTCGCGGGTCGTGCGGTGGTCGTGGCCGCGGCGAAGAACACCCTCTTCGCCTTCGACGCGCAGAATCCGCCGGAGGCGGGCTGACCTCAGACGGGCGGGACGCGTCGGACCGGGCTCACCCGAGCCCGCGATGGGCGGCCCACAACACCCCCGCACGGCCGGCGGCGTCGGCGATCAGAGCCGCCAGTTCGGGGTCGTCGGGGACGGGGAAGGACACGTACGCGCCCCGGCCGCCGGCCACCGGCCGGCCGTACGCCTTCGCGGCCAGGCGGCCGTCCGGGAGAAGCCGGACGTTGAGGGTGGTCAGCGTGAACGCCTCACCGCGCCGCGTGTCCGTCCAGCGGAGGGCCTGCGGGATCATGACATTGATCGCCAGAGCGGTTACTTCCAGGTCGCTGCTCATGGACGGATGATCTCACGCGAGCTTCCGCGGACAGCCGGCTGAAGGCGGCTCCCCGCCCCGCCCGGCCGACGGGGCTGGTCGTTCTTACCGTGGCCGCGACAGCCGCGGTGACCGCCGCGGCGGGCCCCGTCGCCTTCGTCGCGCCGGCGGCTCCGCAGATCGCCCGCCGCCTCAGGCGCGGAGCCTCCGTGGACCTCACCGGTGCGGCGCTCGTCGGCGCACTCCTGCTGTTCGGCGCCGGCATCGCGGCGCAGCATGCGATTCCGGGCGTGCTGCTGCTGGCCGGCGCGGTCACCGTGTGTGTCGGCGGGGCGTCTGCTGGTCCTGCTTGTGGGGGAGTCCCGACGAGGATCCCAACCGGGCGCGCCGGGTGGATCACGGCCGGCAGAACAGGTAGAACAGGGAGGGAGCGAGGGGGATTTGATGCATCGAGGACCTGTCGTCAATGGAGAGCTGACACGGCTCGTTCCCACGTCCGAGGACGACCTGCGTCTGCTGGCCGGCTGGTTCGCCGATCCAGGTTTCGTGGAGCACTGGGGCGGGGCGCCGGTGTCGCGCGAGGAAGTGGCTGCCAAGTACCTGGGGCGTCGGCGCCCGGAGGTCGAGTCGTTCCTGGTGCTCGCGCAGGGAGAGCCCGTGGGCTACGCGCAGTACTGGTACGACGGCTCGGCCGGAGGCGGTCTCGACCTGGTGCTGGTCGCCGGCGCGCGCGGTCGCGGCCTGGGACCGGACGCGGCCCGTGCACTCACGAACCATGTGTGTGGAACCCTGGAATGGCAGCGGGTGACGGTTGATCCGGAAGTGACGAACGTCCGTGCCGTGCGTGCCTGGGAGAAGGCGGGCTTCCGGCGCGTGTCGAGCGAGGGGGAAGCCCTTCTGCTGGAGTACCGCCCGACGGGAGGGAGCTGAGGGTATGACGAACCGATGGGCCGGAGTGACGGTCGACTGCGTCGACGTGGAACGCGTGGCGGGCTTCTGGAGCGCGCTGCTGGACCGCCCGCAGGGGCCGTCCGAGCCGGGCTGGATCTATCTCGGCCACCGCGACGACCCGCAGCCCCGCCTCGTCTTCCAGCCGGTGGCGGAACCGAAGCGGGGCAAGGTACGCCTGCACCTCGACATCGCGGTCGACGACATCGAGCAGGGCATGGCCCAGGTCGTCGCCCTCGGCGGCAGGTTCACCGGAGAGCGGCACGAGTACGACGAGGGCGTGGTCGTCGTCATGGCCGATCCCGAGGACCACGAATTCTGCATGGCCCAGTACTACTGACCCGCCGCCCGGCGTCAGAGACCGCTGACCTTGCCGCTCGCCGACAACTCGTACACCAGCGTGACCGTGCGACGACCACCCGGCGGGAGCGCGACGTCCCAGCGGGCGATGCCCTCGGCGTCGACCGCGTCCGGCGCCGGGGAGCACGCGTCCTTGCGCAGGCGTACCTCCACCGCCGAGACCTCGGAGACGGGGACGCGTTCCCGGACGGCCACCACCCGGTCGCCGTGCTCGCCGGGGGCGGAGAACCGGGACAGGTGCAGCCGGACCGTGCGCGTGACCACCGTCCGCTGGGTGAGGCCCGCGACGTCGCGGGACTCCTCGGTGTCCCGGACCACCCGGTAGTCGTCGCAGCTGCCGAAGGCCAGCTCGGCGGGGGAGCCCGGGGCGGTGAAGTCCAGCGTGCCGCGGCCGCTGAACCCGCTGCCGCGGACGAGGTCCACGGGCCCGGCGAGCAGCGCGTGGCCGGACCGGTTGTCGAACCTCACCACCTGGGTGACCAGGGGGGACAACTCCGGTGAGCAGGCGTACTCGCTCGGTGCGGGTGCGGTGAAGGCGGACAGCCGCACCCGGTGGGCCGCGCCGTCCCCGGGGACCGAGACCGGTGCCGGGGACCTCAGCACCCGCGCCTCGCCGCCGTCGTCCACGCCGGGCAGGCCGAGCACCGTCGCCGGCCCGAGGGTCCCGATCTCCTCCTCGCGCAGTTCGACCTCGACCGTGCGGCGCTCCGCGGCGGAGCGGTCCTTGAGCGTCAGCCGGTCCTCGTCCAGCCGGGGCGGATCGGTGGCCAGCGCCGAACGCGCCGTCGACAGGGCCAGCCGTACCCCGGACCAGTCCTCACCGGTACGCTGCCAGACCATCGCGTCGGTCTCCAGCGTCAGACCGTCCCCGTCGAGCACCGCCCGGTAGGCGGGCCGCCACAGCGCGCACGGGGTGAGATGGCTCAGACGCAGCCCCACGGGGCCGGCGGCGGCCGTCTTCACCGTCAGCTCGATGTGGCCGACCAGCTCGGCCGGTTCCTCCTCCGACAGGTTCAGCGCCAGCTGGACGTCCTCGAGTTCGGCCGCGAGAGCGGTCAGCCGCACCTGCACGGACCGGAGTTGCTCGGCGTGTACGTCGCGTTCGGCGTCCACCCGGTCCAGCTCGCGGGTCCAGCGGGGCCGCTCCGTCTCCCCGAACCCCGCGCCCTCGCCGACCTCCCGCAGCAGGTCGCCGGCGAGGCGCCCGAGCAGGTCGAGGCGGGCGTTCAGCCGGTCGCGCCGCTGTCCCAGCTCCCGCTGCTCCTCTTCGAGGGTGTGCACGCGGTGGCGCAGCGCGGAGTCGTCCTCCGTGGGAGGCGACGGCTCGCGCGGCGTCCAGTCGCGGACGATCCGCACGTCGAGCACGGTCGCGGGGTGATCGGAGGTCAGCTCGGCATGGAGCGTCCTGTCGACGGCCAGCGCACTGACCGGCCCGAGACGCAGCCGCTGGATCCCGGCCTCCAGGTCGAGCACGGTGGAGCGCTCGATGTGGGCACGGTCCTCCAGACACGTGACAGCGGTGACAGGGAGAGCGATCGGCTTCGGGGCCGTGGACATGAGGTGTGTCAGCTCCTGCGGTTTCCGCCGGCCAGGGCCTTGCCGGCCGGGATACGGATGGCATAGCCGCCGTCGAGAGCGGCGGTGGTGCCGGCGGGCAGGTCCAGTCGCCAGACCCGGGTGCCGGGCGCATGGCTGTCGGGCCCTTCGCCCTCCTCGGGCACCGTCCAGTCGGCCCGCTCCTCGATCCTGACATCCGGTTCGGAGGAGACCGGAACCCGCTCGCGCACCTCCACGGTGACAGGCCGCGACAGCCGGTTGGCGAGCTCCACGTGGACGCGGTGGTCGAGCACCGTGGTGTTGTTGCGCAGGCCCGCGGTCGACTCGTGCAGGTTCGTACGCCGCGTCACCCGGATGCCCTCGGCCGGCCCGAGCCCCACCCGGCGCTCACCGCCGGGTGCCAGCGTGGGCAGTGCGGCGGTCAGCAGGAACTCGTCGTCGGCTACAACCTCCACCGGGCCGGCCAGCAGCGCCTGGTCGGTGGCGTTGGAGAGCACCAGCGTGCCGTACACGACCGGCTCCACGGACGGCACGCAGAGGTACTCGGTGCGCAGACCGACAGGGATCTCGCCGACGGTGACGGTGTGCCAGGTGCCGTCCGACGGAACGTCGGCGCGTGCGGCGGCGTCGAAACGGTGGTCGAAGGAACCCGCCGACTCGCGGGGACGCACGGCGTGCCCGGGCAGCGGCAGCATGGCCGCCGCCTCGGCGCGGCGGCGGTACTCGGCCGCGACCGGGTCGAAGGGGGAGCCTGGGAACAACAGGCCCCGGCGACCGCCCTGTTCGTCCGGCCCGGCGAGGGCCAGGGCGGCGTAGTCGAGTTCGGCGCTGCTCGGCTCCGGCGGACCGGCCACCGGCACGGGGGGGCGCAGGCGCGGCCATCCCGGGCGCGGGGGGAGCCATCGCGGCGGGTGCCTCCGCGCGGGACCTGCCGGCAGAGCGCGACCTGGTGCGCGGCTGCGCCCCGCCCGGCTGCGCGGGGGCGGGCATCGCGCCGCCGAAGGGCCCCGGGGGAGCGCCGCCCACGCCGGTCGGCGGCGGTGGCGGAGCACCGTAACCCTGCGGTGCGGGCGGCGGAGCGAGAGGACCGGACACGGAATCGTCCTCGGAGCCCGACCAGCCGCCGGCGACCGCGGCCTCACCCGCCCGGACGGGTGCGGGGCCTGCCGCGTCGTATCCCGAGAACAGGTCGCCGAGCCCGGCCGGGGGTTCGCGCCAGCCGGACGGCGCGGGGGCGGGCTGGCTGCGTCCGATCCGGACCGAACGGAGCCTCGGCAGATCGGTGCGGCGCCGGAGGTCCGCGGTGGCCAGGGCGATGCGTACGCCGGTCCAGTCCTCGCCGGTCCGCTGGGCGACCGAGGCGCGCAGGACCAGATTCCCGCTGCCGTCGCCCTGCCGGTGGGTGAGGCGGTACGCCGGCACCCAGACAGCGCCCGGCACCCCGTACTCCAGCTCCAGTTCCACTTCGCCCGCGTCGGAGGGGCCGTCGAGGGTCAGGGCCGCGCAGACCGTGGTCTCCACGTGCTCCGACGGCGCGTCCGTGGACGCGCGCTCCAGCCGGTCCGTGGCGACCATGAGGTCGTGCTCGGCGCCGCGCACCGCCTCCTCCAGCTCGACGAGGCGCAGGTGCAGTCCCGTCAGCCGCTCGTCGACGAAATCGGCGAGCTCCAGCCACGCGTCGGCCGGGGTGCGTCGGTGCGGGTCATCGCGCTTGCGGCCGGGCGGCACCGGATGGAGAGCCTTGACCTCCTTGATCACGCTCAACTGCCGGTCCCGGCGCGCCTGCGCCGCGGCACACGCGTCGCGCAGCCGCTTGTACTCGCGCCGCAAGGTGTCCGGCGCGTCCGGGCGGGGCAGCTCGGCCTCGACGTCGACGCGGGCCTCGGTGACACGTACCCCGGAGGCTCCCAGGACCCGGACCCGCAGCGAGCCGGGATCCAGGGAGCGGGGCAGGCCCGTCACCCGCACGTGGCCGTCGGAGGGCACGGCGCCCCGGGCCAGCCGACTGCAGAGCGCGCCCTGCGCGTACACCACGACGGAATCGAGGGTCGACCCCCACCTCAGTACTGACTCAGCCGTCATGCGCTCCGCCCCCGCCGCGTTCATGGTGGGTGAAGCCTACGCCGGGACGATCGCCGGTACGCGCCGATCAGCCGGGTCCGCAGTCCGGGCACAGACCGCGGTAGGTCACCTCGGCCTCGGAGACGGTGAAGCCGAACCGTTCGGACTCCGGCAGCTCGGCGAGCAGGTCGCCGGAGGGGTGGACGTCCCGGATGGCGCCGCAGCCGGAGCAGACCAGGTGCTGGTGGGGGTGGTGGGCGTTCGGGTCGTAGCGCTTGGCACGGCCGTCGGTGGCCACCTCGATCACCTCGCCGATCGAGACCAGCTCACCGAGGGTGTTGTAGACGGTGGCGCGGGAAATCTCCGGCAGCCGGGAGGTGGCGCGTGCGAGGACCTCGTCCGCGGTGAAGTGCACGTGTTCACCGGCGAGTACCTCGGCGACCACCCGGCGTTGAGCTGTCATCCGCCAGCCACGTGCGCGAAGCCGTTGCAGCAGGTCACTCATGCCCACCAGCCTAACTGTGCGTTGTCCGACGATTGGATCCGTACACGCCTGTCGTTCGTATTGACTTGGACTATGTCCATCGTAGGATCGGTTCCGGTCGATAGCCAAGGGACAGGACAGCAGCGCGGAAAAGTACGTGACTTCAGGAGACGGGGCCCTTCGCCCCCGAATCCGGACCCGGCCTTCCCGCAGTCCGTTGTTCCTCAGCACCGTGATCCGCCCCGTCCGGAAGGATTTCCATGACTGAGAACCACGACGCGATCGTCACCGATCCGAAGGCAGAGGGGGCCGGCGGCTGCCCGGTCGCGCACGGCCGCGCGCCGCACCCGACCCAGGGGGGCGGGAACCGCCAGTGGTGGCCGGAGCGGCTCAACCTGAAGATCCTCGCCAAGAACCCCGCCGTGTCCAATCCGCTCGGTGAGGAGTTCGACTACGCCGAGGCGTTCAAGAGCCTCGACCTCCCGGCGGTGAAGCGTGACATCGCCGAGGTGCTGACGACGTCGCAGGACTGGTGGCCCGCCGACTTCGGCAACTACGGCCCGTTCATGGTCCGGATGGCCTGGCACAGCGCCGGCACCTACCGGATCAGCGACGGACGCGGCGGCGCCGGAGCCGGGCAGCAGCGCTTCGCCCCGCTCAACAGCTGGCCGGACAACGCGAGCCTGGACAAGGCCCGCCGACTGCTGTGGCCGGTCAAGAAGAAGTACGGCAAGAACCTCTCGTGGGCCGACCTCATCGTCCTGACCGGGAACGTCGCCCTGGAGACGATGGGCCTGGAGACCTTCGGCTTCGGCGGCGGCCGCGCCGATGTGTGGGAGCCCGACGAGGACGTCTACTGGGGCCCCGAGACCACCTGGCTGGGCGACGAGCGCTACACCGGCGACCGGGAGCTCGAGAACCCTCTCGGCGCGGTGCAGATGGGCCTCATCTACGTCAACCCCGAAGGCCCCAACGGCACTCCGGACCCGATCGCCGCAGCCCGCGACATCCGTGAGACGTTCCGCCGCATGGCGATGAACGACGAGGAGACGGTCGCCCTGATCGCGGGCGGTCACACCTTCGGCAAGACCCACGGTGCGGGACCGGCGGACAACGTCGGCGACGACCCCGAGGCCGCTCCCATGGAGCAGCAGGGTCTCGGCTGGAAGAGCACGTACGGCACCGGCAAGGGCGCCGACACGATCACCAGCGGTCTGGAGGGCATCTGGACCGACACCCCGACCACCTGGGACAACAGCTTCTTCGACATCCTCTTCGGCTACGAGTGGGAGCTGTTCAAGAGCCCGGCGGGCGCCCACCAGTGGCGGCCGAAGGACGGCGCCGGCGCCGGTACGGTCCCCGACGCGCACGACGCGTCGAAGACCCATGCGCCGACGATGCTGACGACCGACCTCTCGCTCCGGCTCGACCCGGCGTACGAGGAGATCTCGCGGCGCTTCCACCAGAACCCGGACCAGTTCGCCGACGCCTTCGCCCGCGCGTGGTTCAAGCTGACCCACCGTGACATGGGCCCGGTCGTCCGCTACCTCGGCCCGGAGGTTCCGACGGAGACCCTGGTGTGGCAGGACCCGCTGCCCGCCCGGACGCACGAACTCGTCGACGCGGCGGACATCGCCTCCCTCAAGGAGCGGATCCTCGCCACGGACCTGTCGGTGTCCGAACTCGTCTCCACCGCGTGGGCGTCCGCCTCGTCGTTCCGCGGCAGCGACAAGCGCGGCGGTGCCAACGGCGCCCGCATCCGCCTCGAACCGCAGAACGGCTGGGAGGTCAACGAGCCCGACCGGCTCGCGGGCGTGCTGCGTACCCTCCAGGGCATCCAGGAGTCCTTCAACTCCGGCGCGCAGGGCGACAAGCAGGTCTCCCTCGCCGACCTGATCGTGCTCGCCGGTGCGGCGGGCGTCGAGAAGGCGGCCAAGGACGCCGGCTTCGGCGTCGAGGTCCCCTTCACCGCGGGCCGCGTGGACGCGTCGCAGGAGCAGACCGACGTGGAGTCGTTCGTCGAGCTGGAGCCGAAGGCCGACGGATTCCGCAACTACCTCGGCAAGGGCAGCCGGCTGCCCGCCGAGTACCTGCTGCTCGACCGCGCGAACCTGCTGAACCTGAGCGCACCCGAGCTCACGGTCCTCGTCGGCGGTCTGCGCGTGCTGGGCGCCAACCACCAGCAGTCCTCGCTCGGCGTCCTCACCGAGACCCCCGGGCAGTTGACGAACGACTTCTTCGTCAACCTGCTCGACCTGGGCACGGCGTGGAAGGCCACGTCCGACGACGCGAGCACGTTCGAGGCCCGCGACGCCTCGGGCAAGGTCAAGTGGACCGGCAGCCGGGCCGACCTCGTCTTCGGGTCCAACTCCGAGCTGCGCGCGGTCGCCGAGGTCTACGCGAGCGACGACGCGAAGGAGGAGTTCGTGAAGGACTTCGTGGCCGCCTGGGACAAGGTCATGAACCTGGACCGGTTCGACCTCGTCTGAGCGCGTGTCCGGGCCGGCCTCTCCACGGGGCCGGCCCGGACCTGTGTCACGGGGCGGTGACCCGCGCCCCGGCCCCAGGTCCTTTCGTCCGGATCATGCCGGGCTCGGGGTTCCGGCATGATCCCGACGAAAGGACCTAAGGGCTGTCCCGCAATTCCTGGTGGATCAGCGCGCGGCGTCAGATGCGGTGCATCGCAAGGCGGAGAGGCGCCCGCATACTGGATGTATTCGGGTGTTTCGACAACGGAGGGGGTCCCCCCGTGCCGTTGAGGCTACGGGGGAGAGGTGCCGTAGCTGTCGTCGTGCGCCCGCCAGGAATTGCGGGACAGCCCTTAGGCTGCCAACCGGCACCGGCACCGATCCAGGAGCTCACCTCATGTTCGACCCCGCAAGGACACCCCCGTACCCCGACGCCTTCCGGCCGGACGCAACCCCCGCGCCACACCCGCTGCTTGAGCCGCTGCTCGGATTCCTGGGCAGCTGGACGGGCCGGGGCCGCGGCGGGTACCCGACCCTCGCCGAAGACTTCGCGTACGCGCAGGAGGTCACCTTCAGCCATGACGGGCGACCCTTCCTCCACTACGAGGCGCGGGCCTGGCTGCTGGACGCGGACGGGCTGCCCCTGCGGCCGGCCGCGCGGGAGAGCGGCTGGTGGCGGATGCAGCCGGACGGCCGGGTGGAGGCGCTGATCACCCAGCCCACCGGCATCGCGGAGATCCTGACCGGCCGCGCGGACGGTGGCTCGGTAGACCTCACCACCCACCAGGTCGCGGTCACCCCCACCGCCAAGGACGTCGAGGCAAGCCGCCGCCGGTACACCCTGGCGGACGACGGCACGCTCGACTTCGTCCACGACCTCGCGGCAGTCGGCCACCGGCTGCGGCACCACCTCACGGCGCAGCTCCGGCGCGAGGCCGGGAGCCAGGTGTAGGGCGCGACGCGTCCGGCGGGCGGACGGGGCTCACCGCAGCGCCTCGGGCAGCTCCTCCCGGTGGATGATGCCGAGACGCTGCGTGGCCCGGGTCAGTGCCACGTACAGATCACTCGTCCCGAACAGGGCGGGCTCCACGACCAGTACATGGTCGAACTCCAGCCCCTTCGCCTGCCGCGGGTCGAGCAGCACCACCGTGTGCGTGAGGTCGGGTTCGGCGCCGGCGGTGACTCCGGTCAGCGGAACGCTGATCTCCTCGTGGAGCGCCCGCGGCGCGATCACCGCGAGGCGCCCCTCCTCGGGCGTCAGCTCCAGGACCGCCCGGGCCACCGCGCCCGCCAGATCGTCACCGGAGTCCCGCAGCCACGGCAGTTCACCCGTGGACCGCACCGAGGCGGGCGGCGCGAACGACGGGTCGTGGGCGCGCAGCACCCGGGCGGCCAGCTCCATGATCTCGGCGGGCGTACGGTAGTTGACCTTCAGAGCGACGTGCTCGAAGCGGTCACCGACGTACGGCTCCAGGATCTTCTGCCACGACCCGACACCCGCTTCCTCCGAGGTCTGCGCGGGGTCGCCGACCAGGGTCATCGAGCGGGTCGGCGAGCGGCGCATCAGCAGGCGCCACGTCATCGGCGACAGCTCCTGCGCCTCGTCGACGATGATGTGCCCGAACGCCCAGGTCCGGTCGGCGGCGGCACGCTCGGCCGCACTGCGGTGATCGGCCTCCTCCTGGCGCTCCGCCATCCGCTCCGCGTCGATGATGTCGTGGGCGGCGAGGACCTCGGACTCCTCGTCCTCGAACTCGAACGACTCCGAGCCCCGCGACAGCTCCAGCACGCCCTGCGCGTAGGCGATCCGCTCCTGGCGCTCGGCCTCCGCGGCCGCCCGCTCGGCGCTGTCGTCGGCCCCCAGGAGCTCCGCGGCCTCGTCCAGCAGCGGAACGTCGGCAGGGGTCCACCGCGCACCGTCGGGCGCACGCCGGATCGCCGCGGCGTCCTCGGCGGGTACGTGGACGGGGTCGGCCAGGTACTCGGTGAGGAACGCCTCCGGGCTGAGCGGCGGCCACAGCTCGTCGATGGCGCTGTGCACCGCACCGCTGACGGCGACCGCCTTGCCGAGCTGGGCGATGTCGTCGGGCCCGAGGAAGTTGGGCCCGCCGTACGGATCGGCCCCGATGCGCTCCGTGAGCTGGGCGGTGAGGGCGTCGATGATCCGGAACGCGAAGTGCGGGCGGGCGAGATTGTGCGGAAGCAGGGTGTCGCGGGCCGCCTGCCGGGCCTCGTAGGCGATCTCCCAGTCGAGGATCAGGTCCCCGTCGTCGTGTGCGATGACGATCGCCGCACCGGGCTCGGGCAGCAACTGCCGGTCGCGCACGGCCATGGCGAGAGCCTCCGCCATCGGCTCACCGCCCTTGACCGTGGCGGCGCGGGGGCTGTCCGTGCCGTCGGCGTGGACCCCGGGGAACAGCTCGGCCTGCGTGGCGAGCAGCACCCCGGTCTCGCCGAGCGCGGGAAGCACCTCACCGATGTAGCTGAGGAACGCCGGATTGGGGCCCACGATCAGGACGGCGCGCTTGGCGAGCAGCTCACGGTGTTCGTACAGCAGGAACGCCGCCCGGTGCAGCGCCACCGCCGTCTTTCCGGTACCGGGACCGCCCTCGACGACGAGCACACCGCGGTGCGGTGCGCGGATGATGCGGTCCTGCTCCGCCTGGATGGTCCGCACGATGTCGCCCATGCGCCCGGTGCGGGCGGAGTTCACGGCGGCCAGCAGCACGGTGTCACCGCTCGGGTCCTCGAACCCGGTGCGCTGCCGGTCCCCGACATCGAGGATCTCGTCGTGCAGCTCGGTGACGTCGCGGCCCTCGGTGGTGATGTGTCTGCGCCGGCGCAGCCCCATGGGGGTGTGACCGGTGGCGAGGTAGAAGGGGCGGGCGACCGGTGCGCGCCAGTCGATGAGCAGCGGCGTGTGCGCGGTGTCGTCCTCGCGGATCCCGATGCGGCCGATATGGTGCGCGGCGCCGTCGGAGAGGTCGATACGGCCGAAACACAGCGAGCCGTCCACGGCGTTCAGGGCCGCCAGCAGCCCGGAGCGTTCGGCGACGAGCACATCACGCTCGAGACGGGCCTGCAGTCCGGTGCCGACCGGCGTCAGCGCGTCCTCGACGTGCTGGGCGGCGACTCCGCGCACCGCGTCGACGCGGTCGTAGAGCCGGTCGATGAATTCCTGCTCCTTCTGCAATTCGACGCTTTCCCGAGTTGACAACATTGCTCCCTGACGGATATGGTGTTTCTTAGTGGCCCCCCGTGTGGGGCCTTTTCTGTGGGCGCACAGAAACACTCAATATACTCGGGAAAATCCCCGGTCCGCAATTGCGGACCGGGGATTTCTTGTCGCTGCGGGTGGTGCGCCGCCCTGGAGGCGGGACGGGGTGCGGGGGTTTCTGTGCGGGCATGACGGTGGTTCGGTTACTTCGGGTCGTTGTTGAACTTGGCGGTGGACCAGAGGTAGCCGAGGACGGTGAGGGCGAGGCACCAGGCGAGGGTGAGCCAGCCGTTGTGGCCGATCTCGGTGCCGAGGAGGAGGCCGCGGAGGGTTTCGATGGCGGGGGTGAAGGGCTGGTATTCGGCGATGGGGCGGAACCAGGCGGGCATGGTGTCGACGGGGATGAAGGCGCTGGAGAGGAGGGGGAGCAGGATCATGGGGAGTGCGTTGTTGCTGGCGGCTTCGGCGTTGGGGCTGATGAGGCCCATGCCGACGGCGATCCAGGTGAACGCGGTGGCGAAGAGGACGAGGAGTCCGAGGGCGGCGAGCCATTCGAGGGGGGTGGCGTCGGTGGAGCGGAAGCCGATGGCGAGGGCGACGGCGCCGACGAGGATGACGCTGGCGATGCATTGGAGGACGCTGCCGACGACGTGTCCGACGAGGACGGATCCGCGGTGGATGGCCATGGTGCGGAAGCGGGCGATGATGCCTTCGGTCATGTCGTTGGAGACGGAGACGGCGGTGCCGATGGTGGTGGAGCCGATGGTCATGAGGAGGAGGCCGGGGACGATGTAGGCGATGTAGTCGGCGCGGTTGGCGTTGCCGCCGATGCCGGCGCTCATGACGTCGCCGAAGATGTAGACGAAGAGCAGGAGCAGCATGATCGGGGTGAGCAGGAGGTTGAGGGTGAGGGAGGGGTAGCGGCGGGCGTGCAGGAGGTTGCGGCGGAGCATGGTGTTCGAGTCGCGGACGGCGAGGGCGAGGGCGCTCATCGGGAAGTCTCCTTGGTCTGCTCGGGGATTCCGGCCGGGGCGGTGAGGGCGAAGAACACGTCGTCGAGGTCGGGGGTGTGGACGGTGAGTTCGTCCGCCTCGATGCCGGCGGCGTCGAGGCGGTCGAGGATGGAGCGCAGTTCGCGCTGGGTGCCGTCGCTGGGGATCTGTAGCGCGAGTGCGTCGTCGTCCCGGGTGGCTGCGCGTTCGCCGAGGGTGGATGCTGCGGTGCGGTAGGCGGTGGGGTCGGTGAAGCGGAGGCGGACGTGGCCGCCGGGAATGAGGCGCTTGAGTTCGTCGGCGGTGCCTTCGGCGGCGATCTTTCCGTTGTTCAGTACGGCGATGCGGTCGGCGAGTTCGTCGGCTTCTTCGAGGTACTGGGTGGTGAGGAAGACGGTGACGCCGCTGGTGACGAGGGTGCGGATGATGCCCCACATGGTGTGGCGGGAGCGGGGGTCGAGGCCGGTGGTCGGTTCGTCGAGGAAGATGATCCGGGGGTTGCCGACGAGGGTCATGGCGATGTCGAGGCGGCGTTTCATGCCGCCGGAGTAGGTGGAGGCGGGCTTCTTCGCCGCGTCGGTCAGGTCGAAGCGTTCCAGAAGTTCGGCGGCGACCCGTCGTCCTTCCTGTCTGGGCAGGTGGTGCAGGTCGGCCATGAGGAGCATGTTCTCCTCGCCGGTGATCAGGCCGTCGACGGCGGAGAACTGTCCGGTGACGCCGATCGCCGCGCGTACCGCTTGCGGGTCGGTGGTCAGGTCGTGGCCGTCGACGTGCAGGTCGCCGGCGTCGGCGGTGACGAGTGTGGAGAGGATCTTCACCGCGGTGGTCTTGCCCGCGCCGTTCGGTCCGAGCAGCGCGAACACGGTGCCTGCGGGGACGGCCAGATCGATCCCGTCGAGGACGACCTTGTCCCCGTAGGACTTGCGCATCCCGTTCGCCGAGATGGTCGGGTGACTCATGACGGGTGCTCCTTCTAGAGGCTGCGGGCGACGATGTCACCGTGGCTGGTGGTCGCGTGGATGTTCAGGACGGCGGCGCCGTCGGCGTTCCTCAGTGCGTTCTCGATCCGGCCGAAGGCGGTACCCGCGTCCAGGGAGGCGGAGACACCGCGGGCGGCGCCGACGGAGATGTGGCCGTACTCGGTGCGCAGTTCGACCGTGCCGTGCACGGCCTCCGCGACGTGAATGTCGCCCTTCTGGACGCGGATCTCCGCAGGGCCGCCCAGCCGGCCGACCGAGACGTCGCCGGCGAGAAGCGTGAGGCGGACGCTCGCGGATTCGTCGAGCTTGACCGAGCCCTGTGCGCAGTCGAGGGTGACATCGCCCAGGCGTCCGACGCCCCGGAGCTCGACGTCGGCCGTCTTCGCCTCGACGCCGGAGCCGGCGGGCAGTTGGATGGTCACCTCGACGGCACCGGCGTTGCCGACGAGCCGGTTCCTGGCCGGTGCGGACTCGATCCGCAGAACGCCGTCGGCGTACTCGACGATGGTCTGTTCCGCGGCCTTCGTGTCGCGGCCCTTCGAGGCGTCCGCGGGCAGGATCTCGACCGTGGTGTCGGGCCGGTCGGCGGCGATGAACCGGACGCGTCCGGCGGGGATGTCCAGGATGGCGGAGACGGGGGCGGGGGTGTCGTACTTCTGCATGATGCTTTCCTTCGGCTCGTTGTTTCCGATGACAGAAACGCTACGTTGCGTTCACTGATCACACAACGATGCTGTTGCGTTGTGATGACATCAAGGCAGGTCAGATGCGTGAAATCGTTGCAATGGTCTCACTGCTAACGCAACACGCCTTCCGTCGTTCGTTGCAATGGGCTGAACGCGAACGCTATGATCGGGGCGTCAGCGCCCACGAGGGACCAAGGAGGGGGTCGCGATGCCGGGAGGCAGGCTCACCCAGCAGGAGCGGCAGCAGATCGCGCTCGGGCTCGCGGACGGTCTTCCGTACGCGGAGATCGCCCGACGCCTCGACCGCCCTACGTCGACGATCACGCGCGAGGTGATGCGTAACGGCGGCCCCACCGCCTACCGCGCCGACCTCGCGCACCGTGCCACCGAACGCCGCACGCACCAGCGCAGACAGCCCGCGCCCGGGGGGCCGCAGGCGCCTCCGCAGCCGCATGGGCGTGACGCCGAGGCGGTGCGCGCGTACGAGGAGGTGTTCACCACCGTCCTCATGCAGTCGGGTCTGTCCAACAAGATGATGTCCCGGGTGCTGGTCTGCCTCTACACCACCGACTCGGGCAGCCTCACCGCGGCGGAACTCGTCCGGCGCCTTCAGGTCAGCCCGGCGTCCATCTCCAAGGCGATCACGTTCCTCGAAAGCCAGGGCCTGGTTCGCCGGGAGCGCGACGAGCGCCGGCGCGAGCGCTACATCGTCGATGACGACGTCTGGTACCAGTCGATGATGGCCAGTGCCCGGTCCACCGCCCAACTCGTCGAGACCGCACGGCAGGGCGTGGGCGTCCTGGGCCCCGGCACTCCGGCCGCCGCCCGCCTCGAGAGCATCGCCCGCTTCCTCGACTTCGTGAACGAAGGCATAACGCGCGCTGCGGAGCAGGCCCGTGAGGTCCTCTACACGAAACCCGAAGCCGCTTCGGGTGACGCCGCCGAACCGGATGCGGATCGCGCGTAGGCCCTGAGGGGTGTGCCCGGTCGATATGACTCGACAGGCGGTTGGGGCCGCTCTTATGATCGCAGCGGACATCGCGTGTCGGTCACCGGCCGGGTGAGGCATGGAGGTGTCCGGGAGATGCCTTCGGAGGCATTCCGCTTTGTCTGTCGAGTTGAATCACACGATCGTCCACGCCCGGTCCAACCGGGAATCCGCCGAGTTTCTGGCTCATCTTCTGGATCTCGAGGTAGGCGCGGAGTGGGGGCCGTTCATTCCGGTCCTGCTCGGCAACGGCGTCACGCTGGACTTCGCCACCATTCCGTCCGAGTCGATCGCCCCGCAGCACTACGCGTTCCTCGTCGGGGACGCCGAGTTCGATGTCGCGCTGCGGCGTATTCAGGACGCGGGAATCACGTTCTACGCCGATCCGCATCTCAAGAAGCCGGGCGAGATCAATTTCCATCACGGCGGGCGCGGGCTGTATTTCATGGATCCCGCAGGTCATGGAATGGAAATCATCACGCGCCCGTACGGAAGTCACGCAGTGACGCCCGCGGCATCGTAGGTCGCAGCCCCTCCCCCGGATCGCAGCCGTTCCCGCCGCCGTGGTGCGACGGTGCCGTCGCTTGTACTCAAGGGCTTGAGTAGTCATATCCTTGAGTATGATGGACGGTGGCCGGTGCCACCGGGCCGACCGGTGAGGAGAGGGAGGGGCTGCTTCGATGGCCTTGCGACATGCCGTGCTGGCGGCGCTGCTGGACGGCGAGTTCAGCGGATACCAACTGGCGAAGGCGTTCGACGTCGGCGTCGCGAACTTCTGGCACGCGCTGCCCCAGCAGCTGTACACCGAGCTGGCCAGACTGGAGAAGGAAGGCCTGGTCGAGGGTCGGCAGGTGGTCCAGGAGACCCGGCCCAACAAGCGTGTCTTCCGGGTCACCGACGCAGGCCGCGACGAACTGGAGAAGTTCGCCGCGACCACGTCCAAGCCGTCGTTCATCCGCGACGACCTGCTCGTCAAGGTTCAGTCCGCCGATCGCATCGGTACCGCACAGGTCATCGGGCAACTCGATGAGCGAGTGGCCGCGGCGGACGCGAAGATCGCGCTCCTCGACGACCTGCTGCGGCAGATGCGCGGGGAAGCGGACGAGGAGGAGTTCCTCCGCCACGGCGAACGCGTCGGACCGTACCTGACGTGTCTGCGCGGCGTGGCCTTCGAGCAGGGCCACCGGGACTGGTGCCTGCGGATCGCGGCCGTGCTGCGGGAGAGGCAGGCGGCTCATGCCGGGCGGTGAGTACCTGCGTTATGTCGCGCTGGGCGACAGCCAGACCGAAGGGGTCGGCGACGGGGACGACATCGTCGGGCTGCGCGGCTGGGCCGACCGGCTCGCCGAGCACCTCGCCACCGTCAGCCCCGGTCTCCAGTACGCCAATCTGGCCGTGCGGGGACGGGTCGCCGGTCAGGTCCGCGCCGAACAGCTGGAACCGGCGCTCGCGCTGCGCCCCGACCTGGCCACCGTCGTGGCCGGGGTCAACGATCTGCTGCGGCCGCGGGTCGACGTCGCGGAGGTGGCCGGGCACCTGGAGGAGATGTTCGCCGCGCTCACTGCCGCCGGGGCGCAGGTGGCGACGCTGACCATTCCCGACGTGGGGAAGATCGCGCCCGTCGCCCGGCCCGTCAGGGCCCGGGTGTCGGAGCTCAACACCCTCATCCGCGCCGCGGCAGCCCGCCACGGGGTCGCCGTCGCCGAAATCGCCCCTCACCCCGTCGCCACCGACCGACGCCTGTGGAGCGTCGACCGGCTCCACGCCAGCCCACTCGGCCACGCGCGGATCGCCGCGGCCGTCGCCCAGGCCATCGACCTGCCCCGGAGCGACGACAGCTGGACGCACCCGTTGCCACCCCAAGTGCTCCCCACCGGCTGGCAGTCCGCCGGAGCCGAACTGCGCTGGGCCGCCGCGTTCCTCGGCCCATGGCTCGGACGCCGTCTGCGCGGCCGGTCATCGGGGGACGGGCGCACCGCCAAGCGCCCCCACCTCCTGCCCCTGAGCGCCGGTACGTGATCGCCCGGCCGCGCCACAGCGGCTGAGGCGGGGGTCCGGGAACCGAAGAGGTCCGGCCCACCGCGTCGCGCGGTGGGCCGGACCTCTTCGGCGGGTGGGGGACGGTCAGCGTGCGAGGCGGATGCGGTGCACCTGGTCCTTGCCGTCGGCGCCCGCACCGGACTTGTCGACGACGTACGCGGAGCCGCCGGCGATCTCGACGTGGTTGGGGTTGGCGCCGACGGCCACGGTCTCCACGACAGCGCCCTTGCGCGGGCTGACGACGGAGACGGTGGCGTCCGTGCGGTTGACCACCAGCACGTTGCCCGTGCGGGTGTCGGTGGCGACGGACAGCGGGCCCGCACCGGTGGCGACGGACTTGGTGACGAGGCCCTTGCGCAGGTCCACGACCGAGACGTCCCCGCCGGTCTGGTTGGCGGTGTAGGCGGTGCGGCCGTTCTTGGACAGGGAGACGGAGATGGGGCCGTCACCGGCCGGGATGAGCCGCGGGGCGGCGGAGCCCGTGGTGACCTGGATGATCTGGTCGTTGGTGAGGTCGGCGGCGTAGACCGTGCCGGACTTCTCGTCCAGGGCCAGGCCGGTCGGGCCCGATCCCTCGACCGTGACGCGCTTCTTCTCCTTCAGGGTGCGGCTGTCGAAGGCGACGAGCGTGCCGTCACCGAACCCGCTGGCCCACACGGTGTCGTGGCGTTCGTCGACGAGGATCTCGCGGGCGTGGGTCACGTTCGGGAGCGTGGCGAGGTGTTCGCCGGTGCGCTGGCTGTACACGGCGACCGAGTTGTTGCGGGTGTTGGTGGTCCAGACGGTGTTGTGCTCGTCGTCGACCGCCACACCGTAGACCGCCTCGACGGCGCCGGTGGCCGCGTCGGTGACCGGCGGCGCGTAGGTCGCCTTCACCTTCAGGGTCAGCGGGTCCACCTTCGTCAGGGCGGAGTTCGTCACCGGGGGACGCCCCACCGACGAGGTGGTCCACAGGACGTGGTTCCGCTCCGAGTAGGAGGACTGGTAGAGCCCGTTCGTGACCGGCGCGGTGGTGACCGCCGGAGCGGCCGGCCGGGTCTGAGCGGACGCGGTGCCCGTCAGTGCCGCGGTGCTGCCTGCGGCGAGCACGACGGCGATGGCCGCACAGGTTCCGGTGCGACGCAGGCTGCGGGTGGGTGAAGTCATGCTGGGGTCATCTCCCTGAAGGTGATTCATGGCGATCTGTACTCCTGAAACTTAGCTTAGGCTTACCTAAGTAACGCTCTTTCAGGTGTGTGACGTGGCTAACAACTCGACCGAGTGCGGGGGAGGTTCGGGTGGGTCAGCGCTGGTCGGAGGAGGGGCGCCGACGGCGGACCACGAAAAGCGTGGTGCCTGCGGCGCCGGCCGCTCCTCCCGCAGCCGCAGCCGCCGCCGACCAGGCGATGGTCGCGTAGGAGACGGAACTCTCCATGGACGCGGCGGTGGTGGTGAGGGGTGCGGCGTCCGGTGCGGCCACGGCCGCCGTAGGGGCGCTGCCCGGCGCTCCGTCCGCCCCGGTCACCTCGAAGTCGACCTTGAGCGTGGTGGCGGGATCCGGTGCGAGGAAGCGCAACCAGTGGGCCCCTGACGGGACTTCGGCCGGGACGGTCACATCGCCCTCGTACGAGCCCTTCGCGTCGGTCTTCCACTGGCCCAGGATCGCGTCGTCGTCGAGCTTGATGGTGACCGTCCTGCCCGCCGGGAACTTCGTGACCGTGAAGTGCAGCTTTCCGCCGGCCTGAACCTGGTCGGCGGCGATCTGGGCCCGGGCGCCGCGCGAGTTGGAGGCCGTTGCCGGTGTGCCCGACGCCGCAGGAACCGGGGCGGCCGTCGAGCCGGAGGCCCCCGTGGCCGAGACATCTGCGGAGGTGCCTGCGGTGACGGTGAAGTCCGCCCGGATGCTCGTCGACGGGTTGGGGGCGAGGAAGCGCAGCCAGTGGGCGCCCTTCGTCGCGGACGACGGGATCGTGACGGTGGCGGAGAGGGTGCCGTCGGCGCCGATGCCGTCCGGCCACTGCCCGATGATCTCGGAGTCGTCGAGCTTGACGGTGAGTTGTTCGCCGGCAGGGAAGCCGGACACCCGGAAGGTGACCCTGCCGCCGGCGGCGACGCGGGATCCCGCGGTGATCGAGGCGGACGCGCCGGCGCTGCTGCCGGAGCCGCCCGCCGTGCCGGACCCCCCGCTCGTGCCCGCGGTCTCCGCGGTCCCGCCCCCGCCGGATCCGCCGCCGGTGCCCGAGCCGCCGGTGCCGGCCGTGTCCGCGGCCTTCACCGTGAGACCGGCGCGCAGGCTCGTGGACGGGTTCGGGGCGAGGAAGCGCAGCCAGTGGGCGCCGCCCGTGGTCGACTTCGGCAGGGTGACGGTGCCGGAGAACGTGCCCGCGGCGTTCACCGCGGCGGTCCACTGTCCGATGATCTCGCTGTCGTCGAGCTTGACCGTGACGTTCTGGCCCTTGGCGAACCCCGAGAGGGTGAAGGAGACCTTGCCGCCCGCCGTGACCTCGGAGCTTCCCAGTCGGACCCCGGGCTGCGGGACCGGAGACGTCGCGGTCGCCGTGGGCTTCGGGGTGGGCTTCGACGTCGGCGTGGGGGTCGGTGTGGGCGTCGGTGACGGTGCGTCGCCCGTCACTGTCAGGTTCTCGCTCCTGACGCTGGTCTGCGGTGCCAGGAACCGCAGCCAGTGCTCGCCGCCCACCGCCGCGTCGGCGGGCACGGTCACGGCGCCTGTGACGCTGCCGTCCTCGCCGACGGGGAACTGCTTCAGGAGCGTCTTGTCGTCGAACTTGACGCTGAGTGTGGCTCCCGCGGGGAAGCCTGATGCCGTGAACGGCACCTCGCCGCCCGGCTTCACGGCGGTCGCGCCCAGGACGACCGTGGGCGCGGTCGTGTCGGCCACGAGGGCGAGCGGGCTCCCCGTGGGCGCACCGTCGCTGTTCGCCGTGGCCAGCGGGACGGTCAGGGCGCCGAGGCCGAGCGTCGCGCCGGCGGCCAGCGCGGCCATGCGGCCGACTCTGGACCGGGAGGTGCGGGGCGCGACCGCGGGCATGGGGGTGCGGGAGGGTCTGTCGGGGTTCATGGTGGGCTGCTCCTGGCAGGCGGAGAGTATGAGGGGAGGGGCGGGGGAGAGGTGCGCGGGGCAACGAAGGCGCACGAAACCCGCGTTGGGTTTCAAGTTAGGTGAGCCTAACCTAAGAAAATGAGAAAGCGATCGAGAGGGGCCGTGAGCGGGTGCGCCCGCGGCGGGATCCGCGCCACCCGAAAGGTAAGGTGACCCTAAGTTGATCGCCTCGTCCTTCGGAGCCACTCCCATGATCACGTCCGTCCCGCCCCTGGACGCCCCCCAGCGACCGCCCCGGACGGCACGGCCGGATCCGCTGACCCGCCTCGCGGAACCCGTCTGCGCGCTCCCGGACCCGGACGGCACCGAGCAGTTCTGGGCCCGGGTGGCCGGCTCCGGCACGCCGCTCGTCGGACCGGACCCGCTCGGTAGCGACGACCATGTGGCCGTGACGTTCCTGTGGCGCGGAGCTCCTGGCACCCGAGCCGTCCAGGTGCTGCCCAACAAGCTCGGCGACCCGCGGGATCCCGAGGGCAACCTGATGGAGTACGCCCCCGGCACCGACGTGTGGCACTGGACGCTGAGACTGCGGCACGACTGGCGGGGCACGTACGACTTCTACGTGGACGAGGGCGACGGCCCCGGACCGGAGGCCGCCGACTACTGGCGCCTGCTGCGCACCCGGCGCCGTCCCGATCCGCTGAACCACCTTTCGCTGCCCCGCCGCTGGGGTGGCGACCCGGTCTCCTACGCCGAACTCCCGGCGGCCCCGAGCGCCCTGGACTGGCTGCCGCGGCCGGATGCCCGCCGGGGCAGCGTGTCGGTGCACGAGGTCCCCTCCGAGAGGCTCGGCGGGAACCGGCGCGTCTGGACGTACCGGCCGGCCGGCGTGCCCGGGGCGACGGATCTGCCGGTGCTCGTCCTCCTGGACGGAGAGCACTGGCAGCCGCATCTCGGACTCGCCCATCTCCTGGACAACCTGATCGCCGACGGGCGTATCCCCCCGCTGGTGGCCCTGCTGCCGGAGTCCGTCGACGTGGCCACCCGCTGGACGGACCTCGCCTGCAGCAGGGACTTCGTCGCGTTCCTCGACGGCGAACTGCTGCCCTGGACGGCTGCCCGCCTCCCGGTCACGGCCGATCCCGCACGCACGGTCGTCGCGGGACAGAGCCTGGGCGGGCTCACCGCCGCCTACGCCGCCCTCACCGCGCCCGGCCGCTTCGGCAACGTCCTTGCGCAGTCCGGCTCGTTCTGGTGGCCGGACGGACCGGACGCCGAGTGGCTCACCGCCCGGATCGCCGAATCCCCGCGTCTGCCGGTCCGGTTCTGGCTCTCCTTCGGGGAGCAGGAGTGGGTGGCCCTGCCCGCCGCCCGGCGACTGCGCGACGCACTGGCCTCCGCGGGCTACGAGGACGCCTCCTACCGGGAGTTCAACGGTGGCCACGACTACCTCTGCTGGCGTACGGAACTCGCGGACGGCCTCGTGGACCTCCTGAACCCGGGCGCCCCCTCCGTCTGACCGCGACGAAGGGGGCGGGCGTCGGGCGTCCATGCCCTAGATGTTGCTGGCCGTGAGGTTGGTGTCGCTGCTCGTCGGTGTTGACCTTCGAGTTGGTTGAAGCTTGATGATGGCGCGGTGCCAAATGATGAGCTGATGCCGATCGGGGCCTTTGCCCAACGCAGTGGTCTGACCTCCAGCGCGTTGCGGTTCTATGCCGACTCCGGGTTGCTGCCCCCTGCCGAGGTCGACCCGGTCTCGGGCTACCGCTACTACAGCACTGACCAGGTGGCTCAGGCGACCGCGGTGCGTCAGCTTCGCGAGCTGGCTATGCCCCTGGCCGCTGTCGAGGCTGTACTTGGTTCCGGGGCCGACGAGGCTTCCCGGCTTCTCGATGAGCATGTCGCAAAGGTCGTTGGGGATGCGGCAGCCGTGCAGCAGAAGGCTGCTGTCATCAAGTCTGCGCTCGGCAATGCGCCAGGTCTTCCCATTGCGGTGGTGAAGGGTCCCGTGCTGGCGGATGCGGTCGAGCAGGTCCTGACCGCGGCCGCGCACGGGTCCGGGAGGCCGGCACTCGCCGGCCTGCGCATCGAGGCAGGTCGTGAGGCGGTCACCCTGACCGCGACGGACCGATACCGGCTCTCCACTCGAACCCTGGTACCGGCTGAACCACCGAGCCAGACGTGGGCCGGCACGGTCAATGCCGACGAACTGCGCGCTGCGGCCGCCCAGATTCGCCGCAGCCCACTGGTGCGACTGGAAGCGGTCTCGAACGGGATCTGGTTCCGCGCGGCCAACCGAGAGGACCGGCACTGTCGGTTGCTGCCCGAGGAGTTTCCCGACTATCGGCTGATGCTCGTGTCACTAGGCGAGGTCACGACGCGTGCGACGGTCTCGAAGGATTTGCTCCTGCGAGCCCTGGAAGAGCACCCCGGCGAGCGCATCGGGCTGCATGTCGCTGACCACGGAGTGAGCGTCATGTCAGCGGACGAAGGACACCCCGACATCCCACTCCCCGCCACCGTGGCGGGCCAGGCCCTCCGGATCTGGTTCGAGCTGACCACGCTCTATCCCGCCGTGAGCACGGCGATCGGACCCGACGTATTGCTCGACCTACGGGGACACGACCAGCCCGTCGCGATCCGATCCGCCGACCGCGGCGATCTCACCACCCTGGCCATGCCCATCAAGTCCGACCACTCCGCCCGAGAAGAACGATGAGGAACACTCCATGACCACCGCACCCGCCAGCCCCGACCCGACCATGGCAGCAATAGGCCACGCCGTCGCCGAGGGCCGAGCCGGTAACAATGCCTCCGCCCGCCAGAAACTGCTGGAGCTGTGGTCTGCGATCGGTGTCACCGGTGACCCGCTGCACCGCTGCTCGCTCGCCCACTACCTGGCAGATTTCCACGAAGATCCGGCCCAGGCCCTCGCCTGGGACATCCGGGCCCTGGACGCCGCCGACGCCGTGACCGAACAGCGCGTCCAGGAGCATCACGCCGGCCTCCACATCGCTGGCTTCTACCCCTCCCTGCACCTCAACCTCGCCGACAACTACCGTCGACTCGGCTCCTTCGAAGCTGCCACCGAGCACATCAACGCGGCCAAGACGCACGCACCCAGCCTTCCTCAGGATCCCTACGGTGACCTTCTTCGCGGCGCTATCCAAGAGGTCGCTGAGGCTATCGCCGGGCGAGACCGGTCACGGCGAACCTCTGCGCCTGGTTCCGCTGCGTGACGCACAAGAATGCACCTCTCACCGTTGAGGGACGGCGTCGCCTCGTCGAGCGATGCAGTACGAGGCCCATCGCCCACGTAGCAGCCGAGATGGGGATCTCCCGGGCATGTGCATCGAAGTGGGTCAACCGATACCGGCGAAACGGCGAACTCGGGCTTGAGGACCGCTCCTCCGCACCTCACCATCAGCCCACCGCGACACCGTCCCAGATCCTCAGCCTCACAGAAGAACTGCGCCGCACCCACAAGTGGTCCGCGGCCAGGATCGCCTCCGAGCTGTCCCAGGCCGGCACGCCAATCGCCCGAAGAACCGTGAACAGGCACCTGGCCGAGATCGGCCTCAACCGACGCCGATTCATCGACCCCGACGGTGAAGCCAACCGACAGTCGCGGAAAATCCACGCCCGACGGCCCGGCCACATGATCCACGTCGATGTGAAAAAGGTAGGCCGCATCCCCGACGGCGGAGGCTGGCGTGCGCACGGACGCGGCAGCGACCAGGCGAAAGCCGTGGACCGGCGGAAGAAGAAAACCGAGCGCGGTGGCTATGTCTACCTGCACTCGGCCGTCGACGGGTACAGCCGGCTCGCCTCCAGCGAAGCACTGCCCGACGAGAAGGCCACGACGGCGATTGCCTTCCTCCATCGTGCCCGGGCCTGGCTCGCAGCACATGGGATCACACGCATCGAACGCATCGTGACAGACAACGGCGCCTGCTACCGCGCCGAGAGTTTCTCCTGGGCTCTCCTTGGCGCCAGACACCAACGCATCGCCCCATACACCCCACGGCACAACGGCAAGGTCGAGCGATACAACCGCATCCTGGCCGAAGAGTTCCTCTACGCCCGGACGTGGACATCGGAGGCCCAACGCGCCCAACTCCTTGGCCGCTGGAATGTCCACTACAACTACCACCGACCCCACACCGCGTTCGGAAAACAACCACCGGCAGCACAACTACCAGGCGGCGTCACCAACGTCATGACCTCCTACGCCTAGGGCCTTTCGTTTGGATCAGGCCGGACCCCGCGAGCCCGGCATGATCCAAACGAGAGGCCCTAGGCGTCCAGCTCCTTCAGCCGGGCAGCGAGAGCCTCTCCGATGGTGTCGAGGAAGCGTTCCTGCATCAACTGCGGGTGGGTGCAGTCCAGATCGTGGTTCACGACGGCGCCCGACACATGCGCGCGCCACGCCTCACGGGTCAGCCAGTCCTCCGCCCGCGGCGCCGCCGCGGTGAAGAACAGCAGGTCGCCCTCGTACCGGCGGTGCACATGCTCACGCATCATGCGGGCGTGGTTGGGCACGATGTCGACGATCTTCGACAGCGTCCGGTCCTCGAGTCCGGCGAGCGGACTGCCCGCCCGGCGCAGCGTGGCCAGCACGTCCTCGCGGGTACGTTCGCCGGTGCGCTCGAATCCCGCCATCCGCAACACCGCGGTCAGGGCGTCGCCCTCCTCCGGTGCCGGCCGCTCCCGCCACTGCTCGGCCGGGAACGCGTCGAGCAGCGCCAGGAGTTCGACCTCCTCGCCGCACTCCTGGAGCAGCACCGCGACCGTGTGCGCGAGCACCCCGCCCACCGACCAGCCCAGCAGCCGGTACGGGCCGTGCCCCTGCACCTCCCGGATGCGCCGGACGTAGTCGGCCGCCTCCTCCTCAAGTGTCCGCGGCAGCGGTTCGTCACGGACCAGGCCGCGGGCCTGGATGCCGTACACCGGCTGGTCCGGGCCCAGCCGCGCCGCCAGCCCGGCGTAGCACCAGGCGATGCCGCCCGCCGGATGGATGGCGAACAACGGGGCCCTCGCGCTGCCCCCGCGCAGCCGCAGGACGACGTCCAGGGCATCCTCGGCGGCCGGCCCCGCGCCGTCGATCCGGGCGGCGAGCGCGGCCGGGGTGGACGCCTCGAACAGCGAACCGATCGTCAGCTCGGCACCGAACTCCTCCCGCACCCGTGCCACGAGCCGGACCGCGAGCAGCGAGGTTCCGCCCAGGTCGAAGAACGCGTCGTCGGGCCCCACCACGGCTGCTCCGAGCACCTCCGCGAACAGCAGCGCAAGTGCCTCCTCACGGGCGCTCATCACCCGGTGGCCGCCTCCGCCGGTGAAGACGGGGGCGGGCAGTGCGCGGCGGTCCAGCTTTCCGTTGGGGCTGAGCGGGAACGCATCGAGCGCCACCACCGCCGACGGCACCATGTGCTCCGGGAGCTCCCGGGCCAGCGCCGCCCGCACATCGGCGGGATCGGCGCCTCCCGTCACGTAACCGACGAGGCGCTGGTCGCCCGGCCGGTCCTCGCGCACCAGGGCGCAGGCCCCGTCCACCCGCGGCCGGGCCGCCAGCGCCGCCTCGATCTCACCGAGTTCGACGCGCTGCCCGCGCAGCTTGACCTGGTGGTCCGTGCGTCCGAGGTACTCGACCTCACCCTGCTCCGTCCAGCGCGCCAGGTCCCCCGTGCGGTACATCCGCCGGGCCGATCCGGCGAAGGGGTCGGCGACGAAGCGGCCGGCGGTCAGGTCCGGCCGGTTCAGATATCCGTCGGCGAGCTGCCGGCCCGCCAGGTACAGCTCGCCGGGAACCCCCGGCGGGCAGGGCCGCAACGCGGCGTCGAGCACGTACAGCCTGGTGTTCCACACGGGCTGCCCGATGGGCACGGGGCCGCTGTCGTGCGGCGCGCACGCGTGGAAGCTGACGTCCACGGCCGCTTCCGTCGGCCCGTACAGGTTGTGCAGCCCGACGTGCGACAGAGCGCGCCCGAAGGCGT
Organism: Streptomyces sp. NBC_00385; assembly: GCF_035917155.1. Classification (NCBI taxonomy): domain Bacteria; kingdom Bacillati; phylum Actinomycetota; class Actinomycetes; order Kitasatosporales; family Streptomycetaceae; genus Streptomyces; species Streptomyces sp. NBC_00385. The sequence goes on from NZ_CP107951.1 coordinate 7,981,888, forward strand.
GCGCGGTCTCCCGGGGCAGGGCTTCCCCGCTGCAGAAGACCCGGCGCAGTCCGGCGCACGCACCGGGATCCGCCTCCGCGAGGAAGACCTGGAGCATCGACGGTACGAAGTGACAGGTGGTGACGGCCTGTTCGTTGATCAGCCGGGCCAGATAGGCGGGGTCCTTGTGACCGCCGGGTTCCGCGACGACCAGCGCCGCGCCCTCGCGCAGCGGCCAGAAGAACTCCCACACGGACACGTCGAACGACGAAGGCGTCTTCTGCAGCACCCGGTCCTGCGTCGTCAGCCCGTAGGCGTCCTGCATCCAGCGCAACCGGTTGTCGATCGCCCCGTGCGAGACGACGACGCCCTTCGGACGTCCGGTGGACCCCGAGGTGTAGATGACGTACGCCGGATGCGCGGGTGTCAGCGGGCGCGACGGATCGCACCACGGGTACCCGGAGACGTCGAGGCCGTCCAGGACGACCCGGGCCGTCGTCGCGTCGTCGGTGAGACGGTCCGCACGGTCGGTGATCACACAGACGGGAGCCGCGTCCCGCAGCATGTACGTGATGCGCTCCGCCGGGTACTCCGGGTCGAGCGGCAGATAGGCGGCCCCCGCCTTCAGTACCGCGAGCAGCGAGACGATCAGCTCCACCGAACGCGGCACCGCCACCGCCACCACGGCACCCGGCCGGGCGCCGAGGGTCCGCAGGTGGCGGGCCAGGCGGTTGGCGCGGGTGTTCAGCTCCGCATAGGTGAGGGAGACGTCCCCGTGGACCAGCGCGGTCGCGTCCGGGGTGCGGGCGGCCTGTGCCTCGATCGGGCCGATGAGTGTCGTCGGCGGCGGTTCGCGGTCCGTACGGTTGAACTGCTCGACGACCAGCGCGTGTTCGGCAGGCGTCGCGATGCCGTGCGCCGCGAGCGCCGCGTGCGGGTCCTCGGCGCTCAGCCGCTCCACGAGGTGCAGGAAGCGCTCCTGATGGGCGGCGAGGGCGTCCTCGTCGTACAGGGCCGGGTTGCCGTCGTGGTCGATGCGCAGCCCGCGGCCGTCCGCGCGGTCGTAGATGTTGACGGTCAGGTCGTCGACCGGGCCCGCGGACAGGTTACGGGCCCGGGCCGGCGTACCCGCGAAGCCGACGTCGTAGTCGAAGGGCATCACGTTGACGAGGGGACCCACCAGTCCCCGGTTCTCGCCGAGCAGCCGCAGGTCGCGGCGGATGTCCTCGTAGCGGTAGCGCTGATGGCGGCGGACCGCGCGGACACCCAGCACGACCTGGCGCACCAGTTCCGCGAAACTCGCGCCGGGCGTGACGGTCAGCCGGAGCGGCAGCACGTTCATCACCATGCCCGGCACGCGCAGGGCCACCGATCCCACCCGGCCCATCATGGGCAGCCCGAGCACGACCTCGGAGCGGGCGGTCGCCCGTGAGGTGTAGAGGGCCTGCGCGGCGATCAGTACCTCCGGCCAGGTGGCCCGGAGTTGCGTGGCGAGCTCCCGCATCCGGTCGGTGGCCTCGGGGCCGAGGTGGGCGGTGCGGCGCAGGAACGTACGCGACGGCAGCGCGCCGCGACCCGCCAGCCGGGGCGCCTCAGGCCGGTCGGCGAAGGCGTCGGACCAGTGGGCGCGGTCCGCCGCGAACGCCTCCGACGAACGGTACTCCGCGTCCTGCGCGACGAGGCCGGTGAGCGTCCCGAACGTCCGGGGCCCGGGGTCCTGGCCCCGGACGAGCGCCGAGTACACCTCCGCCGTACGCCGGACGAGCAGCGAGTAGCCGAAACCGTCCATGACGAGGTGATGGATCCGCTGGTACCAGAGCCACCGCTCCTGGCCGACCCGGAACAGCGCGTGGCGGAACAACGGGCCGGCCGCGAGATCGCAGGGTTCGGCGAGGTCGGCGCGCATCCACGCCTCCGCCTCCCCGTCCGCGTCGGGCACGTCCCGCAGATCGTGCACGGCGAGCGGCAGTTCCGCCGAGGCCGTGACGGTCTGCCGCGGTCCTTCCGGCCCGTCCTCGACGCGGACGCGCAGCGCGTCCGTCTCCGCCATGACCTGCCGCAGAGCGTCGGCGAACAGCTCCTGGTCGAGCGGTCCGTCGATCTCCAGGCACTCCGCCGTGTTCTGAGCCGGACTGAGCGGATCGAGCGACTGCGCGTACCACATGCCCGACTGGGCGGCGGTCAGCGGCAGTACGGTGTCCGGCCCGTCCGGTGAGGTGCCGACGGTGTCGGTGAGCAGGACCGTCATGAGACCCCCAGCAGCGGGGCCCAGGCCTCGACGGAGGGCTGTTCGGCGAGATCGGCGAAGTCGGCGCGCACGTCGTGATCGCGGCGCCACCCGCCGAGCAGTGCCATGATGCGGACCGAGTCGAGCCCGTGGTCGAGCAGGTTCTCGTCGAGGGGGATGTCCGCGGGGTCCTCGCCCAGGGACTCGGCGATGTCCTTGCGGATCTGCTCCAGGGTGAGGGCCATGGTGCTCAGATCTCCTTCAGAAGGGTGTCGGTGGTGGTCACGACCGCGCAGCGGCCCGCCGCCCAGCGCAGCGCCATGTCGTGGTCCTCGCGCGAGAAGTCGGCGACCGCGTCGGCCACGACGAACGCCTGGATGTCCCGCATCCAGGCGTCGGCGGCACTCATCAGCACGCCGATGTGCGCGTACACACCGGTGATCACGAGCTGGTCGCGGCCCGACTCCCGGATCAGGGAGTCGAGTTCGGTACGGACGAACGCGCTGTACTTCCACTTGGTGAGAACCGTTTCACCGGCAGCCGGTGCGACGGACTCCGGCATGGCGAGGGCCTCGGCGTCGTCGGCCGCGCCGGGCCCCCAGAAGTCGAGCTGAAGACCGCGCTCCGCGGCGGTCTGACCGCCGCGCTGCGCCGAGTAGACCACCGGGACGCCGGCGGAGCGGCATTCCCCGATGATGCGGGCCGTGTTGCCGAGCATGCCGGTCAGTGGCTGTTCGCCGGAGCGGTACGCACCGAGGAAGTGGTTCTGGAGGTCGTGGACGAGGAGCACGGCGCGCGCCGGGTCGACGGTCCACGCGACCCGGTTCGCGGGGAGGTCGTCCGCGCCGGGCAGGGGATAGGGGGCGATGGCGGGAAGTGCCATGGGGAGGGCCTTTCAGTGCCGCGCGGTGCGGACTCGGTGCTGTTCGGCGGGGGCGGAGCCAGGTGGGGGACCGGTCCCGGAGCGCAGTCCCTTCTTGCTGACCTTGCCGATTCCGGTCTGCGGGAAGACGTCGACGAACTCGACCAGGTCGGGAACCTTGTACGCGGCGACTCCGCGCTCGCGCACATGCCGTTTCACGGCGACCGGCCTCAGCGCCGGGGCGTCCGCGCGCAGGATCACGTACGCGAGGGTGCGCTCACCGAGGAACGGGTCCTCGACGCCGACCACCGACACGTCGTGCACGGCGGGATGGGCGAGGATAATGTTCTCGATCTCCTCCGGCGCGACCTTCTCGCCGCCCCGGTTGATCTGGTCCTTCGCCCGTCCCTCGACCACGAGACTTCCGTCCGGGGCGCGGCGCACGATATCGCCCGTACGGTAGAAGCCGTCCTCGGTGAAGGCCGTCCTGTTGTGCTCGGGGGCGCGCCAGTAGCCGCGGATCGTGTACGGGCCACGGGTCAGCAGATGCCCGTAGCCGCCCTCGGCAACGTCCTGTCCGGCGTCGTCCACGATCCGGATCTCGTCGTCCTCGGAGATCGGCCGGCCCTGTGTGGTGACCACCGTCTCCGGGTCGTCGTCCAGCCGGGTGTAGTTGACGAGGCCCTCGGCCATCCCGAAGACCTGCATGAGCCGGCAGCCGAGCGCGGGCTCCAGCCGCCGGGCGGCCGCCTCGCTGTACTTGGCGCCTCCGACGAGGACCAGGTCCAGGCTGGACAGGTCGTGCTCCGCGTCCGCCGCGGCCTCGGTCCACACCAGGGCGAGCGGCGGCACCATTCCCGTCATGGTGACCCGCTCCCGCTCCACGAGCGGGAAGGCCGTCGCCGGGTCGGGCCGCGGACACAGGACGACCGTGCCGCCCGCGTACAGCGCACCGAGCCAGCCCGGCGAACTCATCGGGAAGTTGTGCGCGGCCGGCAGCACGACGAGGAAGCGGGTGTCCTCGTCGACACCGCAGATCTCGTTGGAGCCGCGGAGCGAGTAGATGTAGTCGTCGTGCGTACGCGGGATGAGTTTGGGCACTCCCGTCGTGCCTCCCGACAGCTGGAGGAAGGCCAGGTCGTGCGGCTCGGGCCCGTCGAGCGGAGTGGAATCCTCGCACGGCACGTCGGACAGTGCGGTGTGCTCGCCGGGGTCACCGACGACGAACACGTGCCGCAGGCCGGGGGTCCGCTCCCGCACCGCGGTCGCCAGTTCCCGGTGGTCGAAGCCGGCGTGCCGGTCCGGGATCACATAGGCGACGGCCTCGGTGAACGAGCAGAAGTAGCCGATCTCCGTCTCCCGGTGGGCGGGCAGGGCGAAGACGGGCAGTGCACCGATCCGGAAGAGCGCGAAGACGACCTCGATGAACTCGGCGACGTTCGGCAGCTGGACGACGACCCGGTCGCCCTTGACGATGCCCCGTGCCGCGAACCCCGCCGCCAGCCGGGCCGCGCGCTCGTCCAGTTCACCGTACGTCCGGGTGCGGCGCCCGTCCGCGGGGTCGATGACCGCCACCCGGTCGGCGTGGGCGGCGGCGCGTGCCCGGAGCACTCCCGTGAACGTCTCACCGCGCCAGTGACCGGCCGCACGGTAGCGCTCGGCGAAGCCCGCGGGCCAGGTCGGCGCGTCGCTCTGCGGGGCCGCGCTCACAGCGCGGCGCCCACGGCGCTGAGGAAGGTGCGGAACTTGGCGCCGGTCTCCGCGGTCTCCGCCTCGGGCGAGGAGGCGGCCACCACACCGGCGCCGGCGAACAGCCGCAGCGAGCGGCCCTCGGCCTCCGCGCAGCGGATCGTCACGACCCACTCGCCGTCCCCGTCCACGTCCTGCCAGCCGACCATGCCGGTGTAGGCACCGCGCTCGAAGGGTTCCGACTCCGCGATGACGGCGCGGGCCGTGTCGGTCGGGGTGCCGCACACCGCCGGTGTGGGGTGCAGCGCCGAGGCGAGGTCGAGGGAGGACGTGGCGGGGTCCGCGAGCCTGCCGGTGACGGTCGTCGACAGGTGCCACATGGCTGCCGTCCGTACGAGGGTGGGGCGTTCGGGCACGTCGAGGCTCACGCAGAACGGGGCCAGGGCCTCCCGGACGGCGGCGACGACCACGGCGTGCTCGTGCAGGTCCTTGGGGGACTCCAGCAACGTGGCCGCACGCCGGACGTCCTCGGCCAGGTCGTTGCTGCGCGGCGCGGACCCGGCCAGCGGGTTGGCCGTGAGCACGTTGCCGGAACGGGCCACCAGAAGTTCGGGACTGGCTCCGACGAGGGTGCGGCCGGGCCCGCTGGGGACCGCGAACGTGTAGCCCTTCGGATCGTGCTGCGCGAGCCGGCGCAGCATGGCGGGCAGATCGAGGTCGCGGGAGGATGTCAGCTCCAGGGTGCGGGCGAGGACGACCTTGTCGAACTCCCCGGCACGCATCCGCCGCACCGCCGCTGCCACCGACGCGGCGTAGTCGGCGGCGGCCGGGACCTCGCGGGTCTGCCAGGTGCCGGGTTCCGTAGCGGGGCCGGGGAGTGCGATGAGCGGGTCCTCGCACAGCGCCGACGCCCGGCGCACGGACTGCGGGACCGCCAGCGAGGGCGGGGCGTCCGGGCTGAAGGGCAGCGCGCCCACGACGATCGGCGCCGGGTCCCCGGCACGCCGCCGGGTATCGAGCACTTCACGTACGCGGGCGCTCAACGGACGCGAATCGTGCGGCACTTCGGCGGTGGTGCCGGAAGCGAGCAGGGTCTGGCGCGAGGAGGCGAGGAACCGGTCCGTGCCGGGCCGGTAGGCGTCGAGCAGCGCGGTCGCGTCGCCGGGTGAGGGCGAGGGGGGAGGGGAGGTGCGGGGGGCGGCCCGGTGCGGGGCGGTGGGTACGCGCAGTGAGGCGGACATGTCTTCCTGTCTCCAGTGGGGGAGGGCTGCGATCCGCTGTCGGAGGGTTCTGGCGGGCGGGACTCGGAACACGCCCTCAGGCCCGCAGCGTGGCGCCGCCGTCGACGTAGAGGTCGTGCAGGGTGATGTGGCGGGCCCGGTCGGACACGAGGAAGGCGACGGCCTCGGCGATGTCGGCCGGGTCGGCGATCCGGCCGAGCGGTATGCCGGTGCGGTAGCTCGCCCCGTCCCCGTCGATGACCCGCTGGGCGGCGGCCTGTTCGTCCCTGGAGTCTCCGGCCGGCCACATGCCGCGCTGCATGTCGGTGAGGGTCGAGCCCGGCGACACGGTGTTGCAGCGGATGCCCAGGGGGGCCAGTTCGAGGCCGAGGCACTTGGTGAACATGACAGCCGCGGCCTTCGACGCCGCGTACGCGGCCATGTTCGTGCGGGGGATGCCCGCGGCGTTGGACGCGACGGTGACGATGCTGCCCGTTGCACGTCCGGCCATCCGGCGCGATACGGACCGCGAGACGTGGAACACCCCGTCGGTGTTGACGGCGAAGGTGGCCGCCCAGTCGTCGTCCGTCAGCTCGGCGACCGGCGAACACCGCAGCACACCGGCTACGTTGACCGCGATGTCCAGGGGGCCGAGCGTGTCCTCGGCCTCCGCGACGAGCGCCTCGACGGCTGTGGCGTCCGTGACGTCGAGCGTGCGGGCCGCCACCCGCTCGCCGTACTCACGGGCGAGGGCGGTGATGCCGTCGGAGGCGACGTCGGTGGCCAGGACACGTGCACCGCGTTCGACGAGGGCGTGCACCACCGCCGCGCCGATCCCACGGCCCGCCCCCGTCACGAGGGCGAGCCGGCCGGTGAGTTCCGGGGCGGGATTCACTTGACCATGGCCTTGCGGATGTCGTCGAGCACGGAGACGGCCGCCTGCGCGCCGCCCAGGCTCGTCCACTTCGTGCCGTCGATCACGGTCGACCGCCCACCGCTCACGGCCTTGAGCTGCTTGTAGGCGGGCTTCTTGGACAGCTCGGCCACGAGGTCCTGGTCCGATCCGGTGGAGGTGAGGGTGCCGATGAAGAGCCAGTCGCCGTCGATCTCCTTGAGGTTCTCGTCGCTGATCGGCGTGGAGTGGCCCTCGCCCTTCTCGTTCTGGATACCGGGACGGGTGAACCCCAGGTCGTTGAGGACGTCGCTGATGAACACGCCCTGCTGCATGACGGCCGAGCCCTTGGCCGAATAGCGGGCGACGGACACGCTCTTGTCCGCCTCCGCACCCAGGTCCTTCTTGAGGGCGGCGGCCCGGGTGGCGTAGTCGGCGAGGAACGCCTTGGCGTTGTTGTCCCGGCCGAGCGCCTTGCCGGTGAGCGTCAGCGCCTTCTTCCAGTCCTTGGTGCCGTCGATCGTGACGACCGTGGGAGCGATCTTGCGCAACTGCTGGAGGACCTGCTCGTCGGCAAGCTGGCCGGCGAGGATCACATCCGGCTTGGCCTGGACGACCTTCTCGATGTCCGGCCCGGTGACCGCACCCACCACGGGGATGCCCTTCGCCTGGTCGGCGAGGTAGCCGGGGGCACCCTTCTGACCGCGGCCGGCGGTCAGGCCCACCGGCTTCACGCCCAGCGCGAGAGCCGCGTCCAGGTCCATCTCGCTGAGGGCCACGACGCGTTCGGGCGCCGCGGGGACCTTCACCGACGTTCCGGTCGCGTCCGTCACCTGATTCGTCTTCGCGGCCGAGGAGGAGTCCGGGCCGGCGGCGCCGTCCGACGCCTCGGACGAGCCGCAGGCGGTCAACGCCAGGGCACAGATGCCGATCAGTGAGGCCGCCACCGAGGGGCGGACGAGGCCGCGGGAAGCGAAGGTTGAATTCGGGGCCATGGCCTGGAATCTCCGTTTTGTTCGAGTGGTGAGATCGGTCCGGGCGGCGCGCTCCGCCGCACCGAAGAGGGGCGAGGCGGGGCGATTGACGCCGTTTCAGGGCAGGGGGAGCCCCTGGGGCCCACCGCCGGCCGCCCGGCTTACTTAGGTTAGGCTAACCATATGTCGATCGTGCAAGGGGGACGGCCCGGAACCGGGTCCCACCCCACCGGAACCCCACCACGGGAAGGGCGCACTGCCGTGTGGGCGGCCACCGGTCTCCTGCTCCTGCTGCCCCTCCTCGTCCTGCTGTCCCTGCTCATCGGCACCGGGTCGAGTTCGGCGGGCGGCGCCTGGGACTACCTCGTCGGCGACCCGGCCGCACGGGCCGACGCGCAACTGCGCCTGGCCGTCGTGGACGTACGCCTGCCGCGCACACTCGCCGCGGTCCTGGTCGGGGCCTGTCTGGGAACGGCCGGCTGCCTCCTGCAGGCCGCCACCCGCAACCCGCTCGCCGAGACGGGGCTGCTCGGTGTCAACTCCGGAGCCGCCTTCGCCGTGGTGCTGGGGCTCACCTTCTTCGGCGCGGACTCACCCGCCTCCTTGCTGGTGTGGGCCCTGGCCGGAGGCATGGTCGCGAGCGCGGCCGTCCTCCTGTTCGCCGCGTCCGGACGCGGCGGGGGCTCCCCGCTGCGGCTCGTCCTGGCCGGATCGGCGCTCGGTGCCACCTTCCACGGCCTCACCTCGTACGTCCTGCTGGGCACCCAGTCGACCTTCGACACGTACCGCTACTGGACGATCGGTTCGCTCGCCGGCATCGAACTCTCCGACCTCGCACCGCTCATGCCCCTGATCGCGGTGGGCCTGCTCACCGCACTCGGCTGCGCTCGCCCGCTGGCCGCGCTCGGGCTCGGGGACGACGGCGCCCGCTCGCTGGGCCACCATCCCGGCCGGATCCGGCTCGTCGTCGCCGCGGCCGTCTCGCTGCTCGCCGGCTGCGCGGTGGCCGTGGCCGGCCCCATCGCCTTCCTCGGACTGTTCGCGCCCTACGCCGCGCGGGCTCTGGCCGGGGCACGGATGACCGCCGCCCTCGTCCTGTCCGCCCTCATCGCGGCCGACATCATGATCGTCGCGGACATCCTCGCGCGGATCGTGATCCGGCCCTGGGAGACCCCGGTCAGCGTGCTGCTCGCCTTCGTCGGCGGCCCCCTGCTCGTGTGGATCGCCCGCTCCTCGCGACTGTCCGCGGCGGGAGTTCCGGCGTGACGGACGTGACCCCCACTGCCCATGGCGGGAGTTCCGGCGTGACGGACGTGACCCCGGCTGTCCACCACGGAACCCGCCCGGCGGACGTGACCCCGCCCGACAGCGTCGTGCTCCGCACGGGGACGCTCTCCTGGCTCCTCCCGAGGCGCAGCGCGCTCGCCGCCGCGCTGCTCCTTCCGCTGCTGGTCCTCCTCATCACCCTGGCGGTGATGGCGAGTTCGACCGGAATGACCCTCTCGCAGACCCTTTCGGGACTCCTCGGAACCGGCGATGCCGGAACCGTCATGATCGTGCGCGACTTCCGGCTTCCCCGGGTCTTCACCGGTCTGCTGGTCGGTGCCGCCCTCGGCATCGCGGGCTGTCTCACCCAGACCCTGGCCGGCAACCGGCTGGCCACACCCGACCTGGTCGGGGTCAACGACGGCGCCACCGCTGCCGTGGTCGCCGCGGCCGCGGGATCCGCCACCGGCATGGTCGGCAACTGGTGGCTCGGCCCGATCGGAGCCGTGGCCGCCGCCGTCCTCGTCGTCCTGTGCGCGGGAGGAGCGGGGAGCGCCGGATACCGGCTGCTGGTGACCGGGATCGGCATCTCCACCTTCATCGGCGCGGTCAGCGACCTGATCATGTCGCGCGAGAACGACAACACGGCGGGCGGCGTGTTCCTCTGGGCCGTGGGCAGCCTCAACGGACGCGACTGGGACGCCGGGATGCCGTTGGCGGTGGTCCTGCTGTTCCTCGTCCCGCTCTCGCTGGCCGCCGGGCACCGGCTGCAACTGCTGCGCTTCGGCGACGAGGTGGCGAGCTCCCTCGGCGTCGACCTGCGACGGGTCCGCACCGTCGCACTCGTCCTCGCCGTCCTGCTGGCGGGCACGGCGGTCGGCGTCGGCGGCCCCATCGCCTTCGTCGCGCTGGCGGCGCCGATCCTCGCTCAGCGGCTGACCGGTCCCACCCGCGTCCCGGTCACCGCCTCGGCGCTGACCGGAGCCGCGCTGATCGCCGCGGCCGATGCGATCGGACGTGTCGCCGCGCCGGTCGAACTGCCCGTCGGGGTCGTCACCAGCGTCCTGGGCGGTCCCTTCCTCCTGTGGGTACTGCTGCGGCCAGACCCGGCCGCCGGAAAGGCGTGAGCCGCACATGACCGAGAATCCGACCGGTACGAAGGCGGGCCTCGAAGTCCGTGGCCTGCACGCCGGATATCCGGGCCGACCCGTCGTCGAGAACGTCGACCTCACTGTCCCCGCCGGGCAGGTCGTCGCGATCGTGGGACCCAACGGCTGCGGGAAGTCGACCCTGCTGCGGACCGTCGCCCGGCTCCACCGCCCCGAGTCCGGCACGGTCCTCATCGGCGGCACGGACATCTGGGAGACCGGCCGACGCAGGGCCGCCCACCATGTCGCGCTGCTGCCGCAGTCACCACGCGCCCCCGAAGCGGTCACGGTGGCCGGGCTGGTGCGCTACGGCCGCAGCCCGCATCAGGGGCTGCTGCGCCAGTGGTCGCGCGAGGACGAGCGGGCGGTACGCGAGGCACTCGACGCCACCGGGACCACCGCGCTGGCCGGGGAGCGCATCGACCGGCTGTCCGGCGGGCAGCGCCAGCGCTGCTGGCTCGCGATGGTGCTGGCCCAGCAGACCCCGGTCGTCCTGCTCGACGAACCGACGAGTGCCCTCGACCTCGGGCATGCCGTCGAGGTCCTGGAACTCGTCCGCGAGGTCGCGGCCACCGGCCGCACCGTCGTCATGGTCCAGCACGACCTCGCCGCCGCGGCCCGCTACGCCGACCTGCTCGTCGCCATGAAGGGCGGCCGCGTCATCGCCACGGGCGCACCCCGGGAGACGGTCGACGAAGCGCTGGTGAAGGAGTTGTACGCGCTCGACGCGGACATACTCGCGGCCCCGGGCGACGGCTCACCGGTCGTGGTGCCGCGCAGCCGTGCCGGCGTCGCCGTGCAGCCGACCCCCGCCCCCTGATGTCCTAATTCACCGATTCGTCGGAATGGTCAAGAATGACCACCGTGGTCATGTTTCCGGGGGTGTGACTCTCCGACGGAGGGCAAATCACCCTTTTCGGGCGCAGTGGTCAGCGTCACGTTTCCCGCTCCTGACGCGGAACCAGACGCTTCGGTTCCCTGACGCCCCAAGAAAGTTGACCCGCCCGGATGTGACGGGCGTCGCACATTTCCTTTTATTGATCTTGCGGATCAATTGTGATCAGGAATTCCGGGCTTGTTTCGCCCGGTCTTTCTCGCTTACGGTCACCGTCAATCCGGATGGAACGCCGAATCCTGCCGCCGTCCGGTAACCCGACCACTCACGTGCGGCAGGAGCGGGGGACCCAGGTTTGCCGCCGTTCCGGGAATCCGGAGCGGCTAGGGGTGAAGTCGCCATGTGCGGCCGGACATCTCCAGTCCGAACCCGACAGCTCACCTCGCAGGCGGCGGAGAGGAAAAGCGCCATGCCCATCAAGGGTCAGCACCGTCGTTCCAAGTCCACCCCCCTGACCCGCGGTCTCATTGCCGTGAGTGCGGGCGGCGCGGTTCTCGCGCTCCCCCTGATCGCTGCCGGATCGGCTTCCGCCGCACCGGTCCAGTCGGTCGTCGCGGAAAAGGCCGCAGCCCCGGTTTCCGTTGCCGGCAAGGGAATTGCCGTACAGCAGGCCAAGTCCACCACCTATTCCGTGGTCTCCGGCGATTCGCTTTCCAAGATCGCCCGCGGGCATTCCCTCGACGGCGGCTGGGCGCAGCTCTACAAGGACAACCGGAGCGTGGTCGGCGGCAACCCCGACCTGATTCACCCGGGCCTGAAGCTGACCATCGGCGCCAAGTCCACGGCCACCGCCCCCAAGGCCGCGACCAAGTCCGAATTCAAGTCGGAGAACACCTCCGGCAGCGCCGCGCAGCCGTCGGCCGACCGTGCCGAGAGCACCGACCGCGCCGACCGATCCCAGCGGACGGCGACCCCCGTCGCCGAGCAGACCGCCGAGACCGTCGAGACCGCCCCCGCGCAGAGCGCGACGGCGTACACCGACGACCTCGACGGCTGGATCAAGGAGTCCCTCGCCGTCATGGCCGAGCACGGGATCCCCGGCAGCTACGACAGCATTCACCGCAACATCCTGCGCGAGTCCTCGGGCAACCCGCAGATCGTCAACAACTGGGACTCGAACGCCGTCGCCGGCACCCCGTCCAAGGGCCTGCTCCAGGTCATCCAGCCCACGTTCGACGCCTACCACGTGCCCGGCACCTCGCTGGACATCCTGGACCCCGTCGCCAACATCACCGCCGCGTGCAACTACGCCGCCGCGACGTACGGCTCGATCGACAACGTCTTCGGGGCCTACTGATCCACTGAGGTACCGCCCTCGCGCCGAGCCGTGAAAAGGGGTGGAAGAGAGCTGGACAGCTCTCTTCCACCCCTTTCGCGATGCCGTACAACCCTTGTGCCGCAGAGCCGGTCCAACAGGGCGCCAGGAGGCTAACGGGCTCTTCCCGGCATCCCCCCGGTCCCGCCCGGTCATCCTTGAACCGAGGAGCCGCTCGTGCGCACCTACCGACCGGCCGCCGTTGTCGCGGCCTCATTCCTCCTGATGGCAGGAGCCGCCGCCGCCGCGCCCTTTGCCGCTGCCGGCACTCCCGGCGGAACGCACGCGGACGACCATCACACCGACTTCAACGGTGACGGCTACGAGGACGTGCTCATCGGCGCGCCCGGCGGGACCATCGGCGGCAAGAAGGGCGCCGGCTACGTCACCGTGCAGTACGGCGGGCCGGGCGGCATCGACACCGCCCGGGGCGCCCTCCTCAGCCAGAACACCACCGGGGTACCGGGCGGCGCCGAGGCCGGGGACGGGTTCGGCGCCGCCCTGACCACGGGCGACCTGGACGGGGACGGGTACGACGACGCCGTCGTGGGCCTCCCCGGCGAGAACGTCGAACCGGTGACCGACGCGGGCGGCATCGTCGTCCTGTGGGGCTCCGCGCAGGGGCTCTCCGGATCGGGCAGCGACTGGCTGCAGGCCGGAGAACCCGCCGTCGGCGCCGGGTTCGGCAGCGCACTCGCCGCCGCGCACTTCAGCCCCGACATACCCGGCGACCAGCTGGCCGTGACCGACCGCGCCGACTTCACCCTGTTCCAGTACGCCCCGGGAACCCGCCGGAACGCCACGTCGAGCAGCAGCCACGTCCCCGGCACCCCCGGGCGCGAGATCGCGCCCCGCGCCCTGACCACCGGCGACTACGACGGGAACGGTCTCGCCGACCTCGTCATCTCCGGCGTCACCGTCGGCGAGGAGCCGGGACACGGCTGGTCCGCGCTGCTCCTCGGCGAGGTCCAGGGCCTCCGCTACGACCACGACCTGCGCGGCGGCCCGGCCGTCGCCTCCGGCGACATCGACCACGACGGCTACGACGACCTCGTGACCGGGGAGCCGCACAGCCCCGACGACGGCGGCGCGTCGATGACCGGCGGTGTGGTCGGCGTGTACTACGGCAGCGCCGGCGACGGGCCGGTCGGCGCCGAGGGCCCGGGCACCCCGCCCGTGTGGTGGACGCAGGACACCCCCGGTGTCCCCGGTGGCCCGGAGGCCGGCGACGGCTGGGGCGCCGGCCTCTCCGTCGCTGACACCGACGGCGACGGGTACGCGGACGTGGCCGTCGGCGCCCCCGGCGAGGACGTCGGAACGGTCGCCGACGCGGGGGCCGTGTGGGTGCTGCGCGGCGCGGCCGGCGGGCTGACCGCCACCGGTGCTGCCTCCTGGGACCAGGACTCGGTGAACGTGCCGGGCGTTCCCGAGAAGAGTGACCGCTGGGGCGGCCAGGCGCGGCTGACCGACCCCGACGACGACGGGCGGTCCGGTCTGCTGACCGCGGCGCCCGGAGAGAACGCCGGGGACGGCATCGTCTGGGCGTTCCCTGCCGGTTCCGGCGGCGTGACGGCCGCCGGCTCGTGGACGTTCGACGCGGGAACGTTCGGAGGTACGGAGACGGGCGCCGGCTACGGGACCGCGATCGGCGGGTAACAGCCCGGACAGCGGGGCGGGGACGGGCTTCTCGGGCCTGTCCCCGTACGCTCCCAACCCGGTGTGCGATGCCACTATGAACCTTTCATCCCGCGCGCTACCCTCCGCCGCATGATTTCCACGGTGGTCTGGGGAACCGGCAATGTCGGCCGTGCGGCCATCCGCGCCGTCGAGGCCAATCCGGCCCTGAAACTCGCGCACGTACTCGTCCACGACCCCGGCAAGGTGGGCCGCGACGCGGGCGCCCTGGCCGGGCTGGACCGCGATCTGGGCGTCGCGGCGACCGACGACGTCGAAGCGGTGCTCGCCACGAGCCCCCGGGCGGTCGTGTACGCGGCCTCCGGCGACATCCGCCCCGACGAGGCACTGGCCGACATCACCAGGGCGGTGGCCGGGGGTGCCGTCGTCGTCACCCCGGCGCTGTACGCGCTCTACGACCAGCGCGGCGCCCCGCCCGAGCTGCGCGAACCGGTGCTGGCCGCCGTGGCCGGCGGTGGCGGATCGCTCTTCGTCTCCGGCGTGGACCCCGGCTGGGGCAACGACGTACTGCCCCTGCTGATGAGCGGGCTCGGCACGACAATCGACGCGATCCGCTGCCAGGAGATCTTCGACTACTCCACGTACGACCAGCCCGACTCGGTCCGCCACCTGATCGGCATGGGACACCCCATGGAGTACGAGCCCCTCATGCTCGCGGACTCCGTTCCGACCATGGTGTGGGGCGGTCAGATACGGCTGATGGCCCGGGCCCTGGGCGTGGAACTCGACGACATCCGCGAGACCATGGCCCGGCGGGCTCTCGAAACCACCGTCACGACCAGGACGATGGGAGAGTTCGGGGCCGGCACCCAGGGAGCGGTCCGCTTCGAGGTCCAGGGCATCGTCGAGGGCGAACCCCGCATCGTCATCGAGCACATCACCCGCATCCATCCGTCGTGCGCTCCGGACTGGCCCTCGCCGCCCGACGGTGCCGGTGCCCACCGGGTGATCATCGAGGGACGCCCGCGCATCGAGGTGACCGTCGAGGCCACCGACGAGGGCGAGAACCGCTCGGCGGGCGGCAACGCCACCGCGGTCGGCCGGCTGGTGAACGCCATCGACTGGCTGGTGGAGGCGGAACCCGGACTCTACGACGCGCTCGACGTCCCCCTGCGTCCCGCAGCCGGCCGACTCGGAAGGAAGCAGTCATGATCATCGACATCCCCGAGGGCCAGGAGCCGATCGGCTACGTGTGGGGCGACATGGTCCCCGGCATCGGCATGGCCGCCGCGAACTTCTCGCTGTCGGTGTACGAGCACACCACGCTCGGACTCCGTGAGTTCGAGGCCGCCAGGCTCCGCATCGCACAGATCAACGGCTGTCTCTTCTGCCTGGACTGGCGCACCGAACGCGACGGGCAGAAGGTCGAGGAGGAGTTCGCCGGTGCGGTGGACGAATGGCGCACCACCGAGGCCTTCGACGACCGGACCCGGCTGGCGGCCGAGTACGCCGAGCGGTACGCCCTGGACCACCACGGCCTGGACGACGCGTTCTGGGCCCGGATGACCGCGCACTACAGCCAGCACGAGATCGTCGAGCTGAGCATGAGCATCGGTTCCTGGCTGGCGTTCGGCCGGCTCAACCATGTGCTGGGCCTCGACGCGGTGTGCGTACTGCCGGGCCACTGAGGAACAGCCGGCGGGCCCTGCCACGGCGCGCACATCCGGTAGGAGGCCGGTCCGTCGCCTCCTACCGGAAGGTTCGCGCGTGGGGACCCGCCGTCACAGATCGGTGGCGATGATCTTCTCGATGTTCCGTTCGGCGAGCGCCGTGATGGTGACGAACGGATTGACGCTGGTGTTGCCCGGGATCAGCGAGCCGTCGATGACGTAGAGGCCCGCGTAGCCGTGCAGACGGCCGTAGTTGTCGGTGGCCCGGTCGAGGACGGCGCCGCCGAGCGGATGGTAGGTGAGGTGGTCGCCCCAGATCTTGTAGACGCCGAAGAGGTCGGTCCGGTAGATGGTCCCCTCCCTGGCGTTGATCTTGTCGAAGATCGTCTTCGCCATGTTGATGGAGGGCTGCTTCCAGGCGGTCTGCCAGTTCAGGTCGACCTTGCCCGTGGCCGCGTTCCAGGAGAACTGGGCACGGTTCGGGTTCTTCGTGATCGACAGATAGAACGAGGCGAACGTCTCGATCCCGGTCGGCAGCGGCGCGACCTCGGCGAACGCGCCTCCGGCGGCCCAGTTGTCGATACCGCCGCACGGGATGCTCGACTGGACCGCGCCGGTCGCGTCCCACACGTGATTGGCGCGGCCGCACATGACGTTGCCGTTGTCGCCCCAGCCCTTGCCGATCTCGTCGTTCAGACCGGACAGAGCGCCCGTGGCCTTCAGCCGGGTCAGCAGCTTGCTCGTGCCGACACTGCCCGCGGCGAAGAACACCTTGTCCGCCGTGACCGTCTTGGTGGTCGCGACGCTCCCGTCGGTGCGGAGCTCGTCGATGACGACCGTGTAGCCGCCACCCGTCGCCGGAGCGACCGAAGTCACCTGGTGCAGCGGTGAGATGGTGACGTTCCCGGTGGCTTTGGCCTGGGCGAGGTAGGTCTTCTGCAGCGACTTCTTGCCGTAGTTGTTGCCGTAAAGGATCTCACCGTCCAGCGCCGACTTGGGTACGGTGCCGGCCGCCTCCTGCTCCATGTAGTCCCAGTCGTACACGTCGGGCACGAAGACGAACGGGAAGCCCGAGCGTTGCGCGTGCTTGCGGCCGACGCGGGCGTACTTGTAGCAGTCCACGCTGTCGAACCACGCCGGGTCGACGGTGCCGACCCCGAGCCCGGCGTTGGCGCGCGGGTAGTAGGTGGCGTACATCTCGTCGGCGTTGACGGAGGGGAGGACGGCGCCGAAGTTCTCGCGCTTGGGCGTCACCGCCATGCCGCCGTTGACCAGTGACCCGCCCCCGACGCCGCGCCCCTGGTACACCGTGATGCCGCTGAAGTCCTCGGCGTCCAGGATGCCGGTGTAGCGGGGGATCGCCCGGTCGATGGGGAAGCCGAGGAAGTTGCTGAGGGGCTGCTTGGACTTGGTGCGGAGCCAGTACGAACGTCCGTCGGGACTCGTCGTGTTGGCGAAGATCTTGCCGTCCGCCCCGGGGGTGTCCCAGGCCATCCCCATCTCGACCAGATGGACGTGGACCCCTGCGCGGGCGAGCCGCAGGGCGGCGACGGAACCCCCGTACCCGGTGCCGATGACCAGAACCGGGACATGGTCCCCGCTGCCGATCACCGCCGCTGTTCCGGTGGTGCGCGCCTGGGCGGTGGTGGCGTGGCCGGAGAGGGCTGCGGCTCCCAGAATGAAACCTGTTCTAGCCATGAATCCGCGACGGGAGACCTCGCTCGATCTCTTGTGGGGTAAGCTCGAATCCGTCATGTGACGTTCCTCACTCTCGATCGAATGGGAACGAGTTCTACTGGCGCTCGCGTGAGAAGTCACTACATACCTATGGGTAATTTCCCCGGGCCCGCGCGTGTCCGCCCCCGGCGCCGGGGGCCGTCGCCGGCCGCTGTCGTCCCGGATGCGGCGCCGGGGCATCGCATGGATGCTGGGAGGGTCAGCGTTCCATGAGGAGGAAAGTCATGAGCATGCTCGACAAGATCAAGGGCCTGATGAAGGGGCATCCCGACCAGACCCGCCAGGGAGTCGAGAAGGGTGGCGACTTCGTCGACAAGAAGACCGGCGGCAAGTACGGCGGCCAGGTCGATTCCGCCCAGCAGAAGCTCAATGACGAGTTCGGTGGCCGCCGTCCGCCCACCGGCGAACAGTAGGGGCGCCGAACCCTCCGCAGGGCCTGCGCCCGTTCAGCGGGCGCAGGCCCTGCGCTGTGCGTCGAAGGCGGATCGCCGGGCAGGCGCGCCCGAGGAGCGGCAGTCTCCGTGGGGACGGTGGCTGCCGCTCCTGAGGCGCGCGCGGCGGCCCGGCGCGCCGAGAGGTCAGTTGTGGCCGAACTTCCGCTCGCGCTTGTGGGAGACCTGCTCCGAGATCGCCTTCACCGCATCGGGGGCGGGCGCCGTACTCGTCTGCTCCTTGGCCTCCGAGGCCGTGGAGTGCTCATGGCCTCCGGTACGGGCGCCGCGGTTCTGCCGGCTCTGCTTCTTGCCCATGATCGTGCCTCCTCGCGGATGTCGGACGATGGGCTGACTTCAGAGTTGCATACAAGGACGGAGGGTGCATTTCGGTAGCCCGCGCCGGACGCTCCGAAGTGCGCGCAACGGTGGCTGAGGAGCATGCTGGCTGTGTGACCTGGTACGGCGCGGTCCGGCGCAAGCCCCTGAGCCAGGGCAGTGGTGTGTCCGGGAGGCTCAGCACCGGCCGGGCGCCGGACGAGCTGTCGCTGGTGCTCTCCCAGGCTGTCGTGAACGCGATCGAATCCGCCGGCGGCCAGGCGGGCGGTGTCTATCTGCGCTCCCTCACCCCCGGGCTCCTGCGGCTCGCGGTACTGGCAGGACTGCCGGGCCCCCTGTTCCGTCCCTGGTGGCGGATGCATGTGAACCGGCCGTTCCCGGTGGCCGAGGCGTTCCGGTCGGGACAGCCCGTGCACCTCGCCGACGCGGAGGAGGCGATGCGCCGCTTCCCCCAGTTGATGGCGGGCCTGCCCTTCCCCTTCGGCTCGCTGTACGTACCGGTAGTCAGTCGCGGCAAGCCGGTCGGCGTCCTGGTCGTGCTGCGCGCGGCGACCCCCGGGAAACCGGTGGGGAGCACCGACCGGCGCAGACTGCGGGGCATCGCCGAAGGGCTCGGTGGGGCGCTGGCCGCTCTGGAGTCCGCGGGGACAGCCGTGGAGTGGGACGAGGAACCACTGCCCGTCCAGCTGCCGGCGGGCACCTCGCCCCCCGTTCGGATCGGACGCTTCGACTGGGACCTGGAGAGCGGAGTCGTCGGCGCCGACGACGAGCTGGTCGCCATTCTCGGCACGGGACGGCATCGGTTCCCCGGCACCATCGACGCGCTGGCGGCCCGGCTGGCTCCGGAGGACGTGTACGGGCTGTGGGCCCTGGCCCGCCAGGCCGCGGACTCGGGGGGCCCCGTCGTCCGCAGGATGCGGCTGCGCGGCCCCGACGGACGCTCGCACCTGCTGGAGGTCTCCGGCCGCCGGGACAGGGGTGCGGACTCCGCCGCGTCGACGCACCTGACCGGATTCCTGGTGGACCTCGGCATCGGCCCGGTCGTCGCCGAGGCGGCCGACCGGCTGCCGCGCGGCATCTTCTCCCTCGACCGCTTCGCCCGGATCACCTACATCAACCACCTGGCCGAGGAGATCCTCGACCACCCCCGGTCGGAGCTGGTGGGACGGGTGCTCTGGGAGGCCCTTCCCTGGTTCGCGAACCCTGCCTACGAGGACCACTACCGCGCCGCGATGCTCTCCGACGCCCCGGTCCACTTCCTCGCCCGCCGCACGCCTCCGCCCTGGCTCTCCGTCTCCCTGTACCCCGGCCACGACGGCGTCACCGCCGTGCTGACCCCCACCGAGCAGCCGGTCTACGCGCCGGGCTCCGTCGTATCGCCCGGGCTGGGCCTCGGTTCCCCGGCCGACCGCTCCGCCGCGCTCTACCGGCCGGTCGCCCTGGCCATCGCCCTCACCGAGGCGGTCACCGCCCGGCAGGTGTCCGCCGTGGTCACCGAGGAGCTGCTGCCCGCCTTCGGTGGCCGCCAGCTCGCGATCTACCTGCTGAAGGAGCGCCACCTCTACCTGGAGTGGGAGACCGGCTTCCCCCACGGCTTCCTGGACCGGTTCGACGGCGTGGACCTGGGCGCCCGCATCCCCGGTGTCGAGACGCTGACCACCGGGCGTCCCATCTTCTTCGAATCCATGCAGCGCCTGGCCGCCGCGTACCCCGGTATCCCGATGGAGACGGACGTCGGGGCGCGCGCCTTCCTGCCGCTGATCGCCTCCGGACGGCACGTCGGCTCCTGCATCCTCGGCTTCGACCAGCCGCGCGGCTTCAGCCCGGAGGAACGCACGGTCCTGACGGCCCTCGCCGGCCTCATCGCCCAGGCACTGGAACGGGCCCAGCGCTACGACACCGAGGCCGCCCTGGCCCGCGGCCTGCAGAACGTCCTGCTCCCCCACGGGCTCCCCGTCGTGGACGGAGTCGACACCGCGGGCCGGTACCTCGCCGGCACCCAGGACATGGACGTCGGCGGTGACTGGTACGACGTCATCGAGACCGACGGAAAGCTCGCCCTGGTCATCGGGGACGTACAGGGACACGGTGTCGCAGCCGCGGCGACCATGGGCCAACTCCGAAGCGCGGTACGCGCCTTCGCACTCAGCAGGCACGATCCCCAGGCGGTGGTGAGCGGCACCAACCGGCTGCTCATCGATCTCGACCCCGGCCAGTTCGCCAGCTGCTGCTACATCCTCATGGACCCCGCCACCGGCCTCACGCAGGCCGTCCGGGCCGGCCACCCGCAGCCCGTGCTCCGCCGCGCCGACGGCACGGCCGAGGTCATGGACCTGCCCGGCGGCATCGTGCTCGGCGTCGACGCCCAGGCGTCCTACCCCGTCACCGAACTGCACCTCGAACCCGGCGCGATGCTCGTCCTGTACACCGACGGCATGGTCGAGGAGTCGGGCACGGACATCGACGTGGGAGTTGAGCGGCTGCGCGGCATCATCGCCGAATACGGCCCGGCGCCCCTGGACGACACGGCGGACCATGTGATCGGCCGTGCCCGACAGGCGGCGGACCGGCCCGACGACATCGCCCTGCTCCTCGCCGCCCGATGGGCCGACGGGGAGGTACCCCGCGGCAGGCGGCTTTAGAACCTCTTAACCGGTCCTCCCGACAATGCCGGTTCACACCGGAGACCCGGCTGTGAACCGAGTGCCTGGGGGCCGCATGAGCATCGACACCGTGACGACCGAGACCGTGGGGCTGCCCGAGTTCCCGATGACGCGCGGCTGCCCCTACCACCCGCCGGCCGGGTACGAGGAACTGCGCAGGGAAGGTCCGCTCGCGCGCGTGCGGCTGTACGACGGCCGCGTCGCCTGGGTGGTCACCGGATACGAGGAGACCCGCCGGCTGCTCGTCGATCCCCGGCTCTCCTCCGACCGGACCCGCCCCGACTTCCCGGTGCTCGTCCCGCGCATGGCCGCCGCCAAGCTGACCGCGCTGGTGGGCATGGATCCGCCGGAGCACGACATCCAGCGGCGCATGCTGATCCCCAGCTTCACCGTGAAGCGAGTCAACTCCCTGCGGCCCGCCATCCGGCGCGTCGTCGGGGAGAAGATCGACGCGCTGCTCGCCGACGGGAGAACCACCGCGGACCTCGTGCCCGAGTTCGCGCTGCCGGTTCCCTCCACCGTCATCTGCGAACTCCTCGGCGTTCCCTACTCCGACCACGACTTCTTCGAGCAGCAGACGAGCCGGATGGTGCAGGCGACCAGCACGGCGCAGGAGGCGTCCGACGCCAGTGCGGCCCTGGTCGGCTACTTCCGTGAACTCATCGCGGCCAAGGAGACGAAGCCGGGGGAGGGGCTGCTCGACGAACTGATCGTCGAGCGGCTGGCCACCGGGCAGCTGGAACGGCTGGAGCTGGCCTCCATCGCGATGTTCCTGCTGGTCGCCGGCCACGAGACGACCGCGAACATGATCGGGCTGAGCGTGCTCACCCTGCTCGAACACCCCGAGCAGCTCGCCGAGTTGCGCAGCGACCCGGGCGTCGCGTCCGGAGCGGTCGAGGAGCTGCTGCGCTTCCTCTCGGTCGCCGACGAGCTCCAGCGGGTCGCGGCCGCCGACATCGAGATCGGCGGAGTCGTCGTCAAGGAGGGCGACGGCGTCTACCTGCCGAACGCGGCGGCCAACCGCTCACCGCGCGTCTTCACCGACCCCGACACCCTCGACGTCCGGCGCGGCACCCGCCACCACCTCGCCTTCGGCTACGGCGTCCACCAGTGCATCGGCCAGAACCTCGCCCGGGCCGAGCTGGAGATCGCCCTCCATGAACTCGCCACCCGCATACCGACGTTGCGGCTCACCGAGCCCCTCGACGCACTGGGCGTCAAGCCGGGCGGCTCCGTGCAGGGGGTGTTCCGGCTGCCGGTCACCTGGTGACGTCCGCCGTACGACGACGGGAGCCGGGCCCTGCGCACAGGGGCCCGGCTCCCGTCGTCGCGCCCGGTCTACGCCGCGGCCAGCTCGTCCCGGATGAATCCGGCGACGGCGGACGGTGTCGGATGATCGAAGAGCAGCACCGGTGGCAGCAGCAGCCCGGTCGCCTCGCAGAGCCGGTTACGGACCTCCAGCGCGGTGAACGACGAGAAGCCGATCTCCAGGAAGTTGTCCTCGGCCGCGATCGACTCCGGTGACTCGTGACCGAGCACATGCGCCGCGTGGAGCCGTACGAGATCCAGCAGCGACCCTCCCTCCTCCGGGGCCAGCTCCTCTGGCTCCGGCGCGCGCCTCGCCTTCGGCGCGCCGCCCGCCGGAGCCGGCCACCAGTGGTGGGTGTGCTCGAACGGATAGGTCGGCAACTCGGCCGGGGGCGCCGCCTGTTCCCCGTACCAGGTCTCCCAGCGCACGGCGCTGCCCGCGGCATGGAGGGCGGAGAGCGCCGCCGCGAACGTCTCCTCGCCCCGGCGGTCGCGCACCTGCGCCGGGACGACCAGGGGCGCGGTCCCGGGCAGGCAGGCGGCCACCAACGGGGTGAGCGCCGCGTCGGGGCCGACCTCCACGAACGCCGTCGCCCCCGCACCCGCCAGCGTGACCACCGCGTCTCCGAACCGCACCGGTGAGCGCAACTGCCGTGCCCAGTAGTCCGGTTGCCGCAGCTCGTCGAGACCGGTGAAGCTCCCGGTCAGATCGGAGACGACGGGAATCCTGGGTTCGTGGAAGCGCAGCCGGGCCACCACCGCACGCACCCCGTCCAGCGCTCCGTCCATATGGTGGGAGTGGAACGCGTGACTCACCCGGAGGCGGTGCGTCCTGCGGCCCCGCTCCCGGAACGCGTCGGCCACCTCCGCCACCGCGTCCGCGTCTCCCGAGACGACCGTCGACAGCGGACCGTTGACCGCGGCCACGCCCACCCTTCCCCCGTACCCGGCGAGAGCCTCGCGCACCTCCCCCTCCGATGCCTCGCACGCCACCATCGCGCCCCCGCCGGGCATGGACTGCATCAGCCGGCCCCGCGCGGCGACCAGGACACAGGCGTCCTCCAGCGACAGCACCCCCGCCGCGTGCACGGCGGCGAGCCCGCCGATCGAGTGCCCGGCGACCTGGACCGGAGCCGGAAGCGACTGCTCCAGGAGGCGGAACAAGGCGGTCTCGACGGCGAACAGCGCGGGCTGGGCGTACTCGGTCCGCTCCAGCAGCGCCGCTTCCGGACTGCCCTCCGCCGCGAACAGCAGGCCTTTCAGCGGGCGAGGCAGAACCGGTTCGAAGGCGTCGCACACCTCGTCGAGAGCCTTGGCGAACGCCGGCCGGAGTTCGTACAGCTCTGCTCCCATGCGCGGGCGTTGACTGCCCTGCCCGGTGAAGAGGTAGGCGGTGGCGGGGGGTGCGGCCGCACTGCCGTACACCGCCCGGGCAGGCCTGCCGCCCGACGCCAGTGCGGCCAGGGCCGCCAGCTGGCCGGTGCGGTCGCCCGGCAGGACCACCGCGCGATGGCGAAGCGGCGTACGCCCCAGGGCCAGCGTCCGGCCCACGTCGTGGGCCCGCACACCCGGTGTCGCGACCAGATGGGCGTGCAGCCGGCCGGCCTGGGCCCGTAGCGCCGATTCCGTATGGGCCGACAGCGGCCAGGGAGCCGGGGGCTCCGGCAGGAGGGTGACCGGGGCCCCTTCGGCGGGGGCCCCCTCCTGCGTTCCCTCCGCCTCGTCCCCGGCGTCGGCCTGTTCCAGGATGACGTGTGCGTTGGTGCCGCTGATCCCGAAGGACGAGACACCGGCCCGGCGCGGCCGGCCCCGGTCGGGCCACTCGACGGCCTCGGTGAGCAGTTCGACGGCACCCGACGACCAGTCGACATGCGGGGTCGGCTCCGTCACGTGCAGGGTGCGCGGCAGCACCCCGTGGCGCATCGACTGCACCATCTTGATGACACCGGCCACCCCGGCCGCCGCCTGGGTGTGGCCGATGTTCGACTTGAGCGAACCCAGGAGAAGCGGCTCACCCTCCGGACGGCCCTGGCCGTAGGCGGCGAGCAGCGCCTGCGCCTCGATCGGGTCGCCGAGCCGGGTACCGGTGCCGTGCGCCTCCACCGCGTCCACCTGCTGCGGGGCGAGCCGGGCGGAGGCCAGCGCCTGCTGGATGACCCGGACCTGCGTCGGGCCGTTGGGGGCGGTGAGGCCGTTGCTCGCCCCGTCCTGGTTGACCGCGGAACCGCGCAGCACCGCGAGGACGCGGCGTCCGTTGCGGCGGGCGTCGGAGAGCCGTTCCAGCAGGACGAGGCCGACCCCCTCCGAGAACCCGGTGCCGTCGGCCGCCGCGTCGAACGCCTTGCAGCGGGCGTCGGGGGCCAGCCCGCGCTGCCGGCTGAACTCGACCAGGAGCAGCGGGGTGGCCATCACGGTGACGCCGCCCGCCAGCGCGAGATCGCTCTCACCGCGCCGCAGCGACTGGGCCGCCAGGTGCATGGCCACCAGCGAGGACGAGCACGCGGTGTCGAGCGTGACGGCCGGGCCCTCCAGACCGAGGTGGTAGGCGATCCGGCCCGAGGCGACACTTGTCGCGTTGCCCGTCATCAGATGCCCCTCGAACCCCTCGGGCAGCCGGTCCGGCGGCGGCACGTACGCCTGCGACACCACCCCGGCGAAGACGCCCGTACGGCTGCCGCGCAGGGAGTCCGGGGCGATGCCGGCGCGCTCCAGGGTCTCCCAGGCCACCTCCAGGAGCTGCCGGTGCTGGGGGTCGGTCGCGACGGCCTCCCGCGGGCCCATGCCGAAGAACGGTGCGTCGAACGCGCCGGCGCCCTCCAGGAAGCCGCCCTCGCGGGTGTAGGTGGTGCCGGCCCGGTCCGGATCCGGGTCGTAGAGCCGCTCCGTGTCCCAGCCGCGGTCCTCGGGGAAGCCGGACACCGCGTCCGTCTCGTCTGCCACCAGCCGCCACAGCGCCTCCGGCGAGTCGGCTCCGCCCGGGAACCGGCAGCCCATCGCCACGATCGCGACCGGCTCGTGCTCCTTGTCCTCCAGCTCCTTGATCCTGCGCCGGGCCTGCCTGAGATCGGCCGTGCTCCGTTTCAGGTAGTCGCGGAGCCTGTCCTCGTTACTCATCGCCATCGCCCTCTCGTACGCTGAAATGGCCTGTCACGACGCACCCAGTTCCTCGTCGAGCGCGCGGAACAGTTCCTCGTCCGTCGCCGCGTCCAGATCGCCGTCCGGTGTCCGTCCGGCCCCGCCGGCGGGTTGCGCCGCCTGTTCGTCCCACCGCCACAGTGCTGCCTGCAGCCGCTCCCTGAGCTCGTGGAACCCCTCGCTGTCCACCGTCACGGCCTCCAGCAGCCGCTCCAGTTCGCCGGCGTCCGTCCGCTCGTCCGGGGCCAGCAGCGCGGACAGCCGCTCGGCGAGCGCCGTGGGGGTGGGGAAGTCGAACACCGTCGTGGTGGGCAGCCGCAGCCCGGTGGCCGCCGAGATCCGGTTGCGCAGCTCGACCGCCGTCAGCGAGTCGAATCCGATCTCCTTGAACGCCCGGTCGGCGGTGATGTCGTCGGCCGTCAGATGGCCGAGTACGGCCGCCACCTGCTCACGTACCAGCGTGAGCAGCGCCTGCGTACGCTCGGGACCGCGCAACGCCGTAAGCCCCTGCGCCGCCGACGAGGCGGGTACGCGCGCGCCGCTCGCCGCCCGCCGCACGGCGGGTGCCCTGACCAGCGACCGCAGCACGGCCGGCACCCCACCGGTCCCGGGTCCGGCTTCGGCGAGCGCCCGCAGCCCCGCACCGTCGAGGGGCGCCGGTACGAGCAGCGGGCGGCCGTCGGCCAGGGCGGCGTCGAACAACGCCAGTCCCTCGGGCACCGACATCGGGACGAGCCCGCCCCGCGCGATCCGGGCCCGGTCGGCGCCGGCCAGATGCCCGGTCATACCGCTGGCCGCCTCCCACATGCCCCACGCGAGGGACACCGCGGGCAGTCCGCGCGCCCGCCGGTGGCCGGCCAGCGCGTCCAGGAACACGTTGGCCGCCGCGTAGTTGCCCTGCCCCGCGCCCCCGAGCAGCCCCGAGGCGGAGGAGAACAGCACGAACAGGGACAGGTCCAGGTCCCGGGTCAGCTCGTGCAGGTTCCAGGCCGCGTCCGCCTTGGGCCGCAGCACCGCACGGACCTTCTCCGGGGTCAACGAGGTGAGCACCCCGTCATCCAGGACTCCGGCCGCGTGCACCACACCCGTCAGCGGCTGCCCGGGCGGTACGGAGGCCAGCAGCCCGGCGAGCGACTCCCGGTCGGCCACATCGCAGGCGGCGATCCGTACCGTGGCCCCCAGCTCCTCCAATTCTGAACGGAGTTCGGGCGCACCCGGGGCGTCGGGCCCGCGCCGGCCCGTGAGCAGCAGGTGGCGCACACCGTGCCCGATCACCAGGTGCCGGGCGAGGGCGGACCCCAGGGTGCCGGTGCCACCGGTGATCAGGACCGTCCCCTCCGGCGCTGTACGCGGCGGCAGCGTCAGCACCACCTTGCCCACCTGACGGGCCTGCCCGAAGTGCCGGAAGGCGTCGGGCGCCCGGCCCACATCCCAGGTGGTGACCGGGAGCGGAGACAGCACACCCTGCTCGAACAGGGCGAGGACCCGTGTCAGTACGTCCCCGACCCGGTCCGGGTCCATGTCCAGCAGCTCGAACGGCTGGTACGCGACACCGGGCCGGACCGCCGCGATGTCCTCCGGGGCCCGCAGGTCGGCGATTCCCATCTCGACGAACCGCCCCCCGGAGGACAGCAGCCGCAGTGAGGCGTCGATGAACTCCCCGGTCAACGAGTTGAGGACGACATCGACCCCCGGCGCGGGCGCGGCGCCTGCGCGGCCGGTCACGTCCAGGACCTGCTGCTCGAACCCGGTCGTACGGGAGGAGGCGATGTGGTCCGCGTCGAGACCGAGTGCCCGCAGCGCGCCCCACTTACCGGGGCTGGCCGTAGCGAACACCTCGGCCCCGAGATGGCGGGCCACCTGGAGTGCCGCCATGCCGACCCCGCCGGCCCCGGAGTGGATCAGTACCCGCTCGCCCCTGCGGAGCCCGGCCAGCTCGACCAGTCCGTAGTAGGCCGTGGTGAACACCGCGGGCACCCCCGCCGCCTCCGCGTACGACCAGCCGCGCGGCATACGGGCGATCAGCCGCCGGTCGGCGACGGCCAGCGGCCCCACCGCACCCGGGGCCAGGCCGAACACCCGGTCGCCGGCCTCGAACCCGTCGACCCCGGGACCGGTCTCGACGACCGTGCCCGCGACCTCCGTCCCGAGCGGAGCGCCGACCGGCACCATGCCCAGAGCGGTCAGCACATCGCGGAAGTTGAGCCCGGCGGCCCGCACCTCGATCCGCACCTGGCCATCGGACAGCGGTGCCTCCGCTGCCGGATGGGCGGCGGCATACAGATCGTCCGGTGAACCTCCCGGGGTCTCCAGCCGCCAGCCGGCCACACCCTCGGGCGGGACGACGGTCACGGCCCCGGCTTCCGACCTGCGCAGCCTCGGCACCAGGATCCGGCCGTCACGCAACGCCAGCTGAGGCTCGTCGGTGGCGACGGCCGCCGCCAGCACCTCCTGGGAGGACTGCTCGCCGTCGAGGTCCACCAGGGTGATGCGGCCGGGATTCTCGGTGGCGGCCGACCGCGCGAGCCCCCACAGCGGGGCGGCCGCCAGGTCGACCGGATCACCGGCCCGGACCGCCACGGCCCGGCGGGTGAGGACGACGAGACGTGCCTCCGACCGTTCCTCGTCGGCCATGTGGTCCCGCAGCCGGCCGAGCAGCCACTCCACGGCCGCACCGGCCGCGACCGGTGCCGGCCCCTCGAACGGGGCGGTGGCGTCCAGCATTTCGAACGCGGCCGTGTTCTCCGCGGACGGGGCCGGCTCGCCGAGCTCCGTCCACTCCAGGGCGTAGAGGGAGTCGGCGGCGGACGGCCCCGGCGCGGCGGGCAGCTGCCCCGGCGACACCGGCCGCAGGGTGAGGGTCTCCACATCCAGCACGGCCGCGCCCGTAGGGTCGGCGACCGAGACCCGGACCGTGTCCCGCCCCCCGTCACCGGGGGCGGCCGTCACCCGCAGGGACGTGGCTCCGGTGGCCCGCAGCGCCGCCCCGGACCAGGAGAACGGCAGCCGGATGCCCTCGCCGAGGAAATCACCCAGCCCCAGCGTGTGGAGGGCCGAGTCGAGGAGCGCCGGGTGCAGTACGAACCGGGCTGCCTCCGCGTGGAGTTCGGGTGCGAGCGACACCTCGCCGTACACGGTGTCGCCCGACCGCCAGGCGGCGGTCAGATTACGGAAGGCGGGGCCGTACTCGTACCCCAGCGCGGCGAGTTCCGCGTAGAGCCCGTCGGTGTCGAGTGCGGCGGCCCCGTCCGGCGGCCAGACCGCTCCGTCGTCCTCTCCGGCTGCGTGGGGAGTGGCGTCGGCCGGGGCGAGGACGCCGGTGGCATGACGGGTCCACCCCGGTGCTTCGCCCAGCACATCGTCTGGCGGACCGTCGGGCCGCGCGTGGACGGTCAGCTGCCGCCGTCCCTCGGCGTCCGGCGCCTCCACCGCCACCTGGATCCGCACACCGCCGCGCTCCGGCACGAACAGCGGTGCTTCCAGCGTCAGTTCGTCCACCGCGTCGGCGCCGACGTGCCTGCCTGCCTGGAGTGCGAGCTCCAGCTGGGCGGTGGCCGGGAGCAGGGGGGTCCCGCTCACGGCGTGGTCGGCGAGCCAGGGGTGGGTGCGCAGGGAGACGCGCCCGGTGAGCAGCACGGTCTCCCCCTGGGCGAGCGTGGTCGACGCGGCCAGGAACGGATGGTCGGCGGAGTCCACCCCGAGGCTTCCGGCGTCGCTGTGGGCGGCGGGCCCCTCCAGCCAGTAGCGCCGACGCTGGAAGGGATAGGTCGGCAGATCGGTGGCGCGGCCCGCCACGGTGGGCAGGGCCGGTGTCCAGTTGACGGGGATGCCGTGGGTGTGGAGGTGGGCGAGGGAGAGGTGGAAGCGGTTCAGGGTGCCTTCGTTGCGGCGGAGGGTGCCGGTGATGAGGGCGGGGGTGTCGGTGGTGTCGGCGGTGTCCTGGAGGGCGGTGGTGAGGACGGGGTGGGGGCTGACCTCCACGAAGACCGAGTGCTCCGCATCGAGGAGGGCGCGGACGGCCGGTTCGAAGAGGACGGGGTTGCTGAGGTTCTCGTACCAGTAGTCGCCGGTGAGTTCGGTGGTGTCGATGGGGCGGGCGTGGAGTGTGGAGTAGAAGGCGGTGGTGGTGGGTTGGGGGGTGATGTGGTGGAGGAGGGTGTGGAGGGTGTTTTGGAGGGGTTGGACGTGGGGGGTGTGGGAGGCGTAGTCGACGGGGATGGTGCGGGCTCGGATGTTTTGGTTGTTGAGGGTGGTGATGAGGGTGTTGAGGGTGTGGGGGTTGCCTGCGATGACGGTGGTGGTGGGTCCGTTGTGGGCGGCGATGTGGAGGTCGGGGTGGGGGGTGAGGAGGGTGGTGGTTTGTTGGTGGGTGAGGGGGAGTGAGGCCATGGCGCCGGTGCCGGCGAGTTGGAGGAGGGTGTGGGAGCGGAGGGCTGCTATTTGTGCGGCGTCGTTGAGGGTGAGGGCGCCGGCGATGTGGGCGGCGGCGATTTCGCCTTGGGAGTGGCCGATGACGGCGTCGGGGTGGATGCCGTGGTGTTGCCAGAGTTTGGCGAGGGAGGTCATGACGGCGAAGAGTGCGGGTTGGATGACGTCGACGCGGTCGATGGGTGGGGTGTCGGGCAGGCCGTGGAGGACGTCGAGGAGGTTCCAGCCGGTGTGGGGTTGGAGTGCTTCGGCGGCTGCGGTGAGGTGTTCGGTGAAGACGGGTGAGGTGGCGAGGAGTTCGCGGGCCATGCCCTCCCACTGCGAGCCCTGGCCCGGAAACACGAACACGGTCTTCCCGGTAGCCGTGACCGTCCCGCGTACCGCATCCGAACCGACCGTGCCCCGCTCCAGCCCGGCGAGGTTCTCCAGCAGCCGTCCCCGGTTCTGCGCGACGACGACCGCGCGATGGGCGAGCCCGGCCCGGCCCGTCGCCAGCGCCTTCGCGGCCGGGCCCGGGTCGGCCTCCGGGTGCTCCTGGAGGTGGCGGCGCAACTGCCCGGCGTTCGTGGCGAGCGCCTCGGCATTGTGGCCGTACAGCAGCCACGGTGGCGAAGCCGCACCGGTCACCGACGGCTCGTTCACGGTCACGTCGTCCGGCGCCTCCTCCAGCACGACGTGTGCGTTGGTGCCACTCATCCCGAACCCGGAGACACCGGCCCGACGCGGACGGCCGTTCGGGAGCCACTCCCTGGCCTCGGTGAGCAGGCGTACGGCACCGGCGTCCCAGTCGACGTGCGGTGACGGCTCGTCCACGTGCAGGGTCTTCGGGAGTAGCCCGTGCCGCATGGCCTGCACCATCTTGATGATGCCGCCGACCCCGGCGGCGGCCTGGGTGTGCCCGATGTTCGACTTCAACGACCCGAGCCACAACGGCTGTTCGGCCGGCCGGTCCTGCCCGTACGTGGCGAGCAGCGCCTGTGCCTCGATCGGGTCGCCCAGAGTCGTCCCCGTGCCGTGCGCCTCCATGGCGTCCACATCGGAGGTCGTGAGCCCGGCGTCGGCCAGGGCCTGACGGATGACCCGCTGCTGCGAAGGACCGTTGGGGGCGGTGAGGCCGTTGCTCGCCCCGTCCTGGTTGGTGGCGGTGCCCCGGACGACGGCGAGAACCTCGTGTCCGTTGCGGCGGGCGTCGGACAGCCGCTCGACCAGGAGCAGCCCGACCCCCTCGCCGAAGGCCGTACCGTCCGCGCCGGCCGCGAAGACCTTGCACCGGGCGTCGGGGGCCAGGCCGCGCTGCCTGCTGAATCCGATGAAGATGTCGGGGTTGGCGAGCACCGTCGCCCCGCCGGCCAGGGCGAGATCGCATTCGCCCCGGCGCAGCGACTGCACGGCCAGATGCAGGGCGACCAGCGAGGACGAGCACGCCGTGTCCACCGTCACCGCCGGGCCTTCGAGCCCGAGGGTGTAGGCGATCCGCCCCGAGGCGATGCTGCCCGCACTGCCGATGCCGAGGTACCCCTCCATATCGGCGGGGAGCTTCACCCGGGACCCGTAGTCCGTGTACACGACCCCCGCGAACACTCCGGTCCGCGAGCCGTGCAACGACGTCGGATCGATACCGGCCCGCTCGAACGCCTCCCAGGCGCTCTCCAGCAGCAGCCGCTGCTGCGGGTCCATGCTCGTCGCCTCCCGCGGGCTGATCCCGAAGAAGGCCGGGTCGAACTGGTCCGCGTCGTGCAGGAACCCGCCCTCCCGGGCGTACGACGTGCCCGGGTGCGCCGGATCGGGATCGAACAGCCGGTCCAGGTCCCAGCCCCGGTCGGTCGGGAACGGGGAGATGACATCGCTCTCCGACGCCACCACCTGCCACAGGTCCTCAGGGGTGCGCACCCCGCCGGGGTAGCGGCAGGCCATCGACACGATCGCGATGGGTTCGCCGTCCTGCACCGGGGTGCGTCCGGTGGGTACCACCGTGTCGGTGCCCGCACCGTCGCCCAGCAGCAGGTCCCGCAGATGGGCCGCGAGCGCGGCCGGCGAGGGGTGGTCGAAGACGAGGGTGGCGGGCAGCCGGAGCCCCGTCGCCGTGTTCAGCCGGTTGCGCAGTTCCACGGCCGTCAGGGAGTCGAAACCGAGGTCCTTGAACGCGCGGGACGCGTCGACCGTGTCCCCGGCGGAGTGCCTCAGCACCCCTGCCACCTGCTCACCGACCAGCTCGCCGAGCAACCGAAGCTGTTCCGGCCCGGACAGACCCACCAGGGCCGAGACGAGGGTGCCCGCCGCGGCGGCGTCCGCCCCCGCGGCGGTACGGACCGTGCGGACCAGCGAACGCAGCACCGGGGGCAGCAGACCGGTCCCGGCCTGTGCTCCCAGGGCCGCCCGGTCCAGCCGCGCGGCGAGCAGAGCGGGCCGGTTCGTCGAGCGCAGTGCCAACTCCAGACCGGCGGTCACCTGGTCCTCGTCGAAGCGGACGAGCCCGTGGAAGGAGGAGTCCGGCACGGCATCCCGGGGTCCCCAGGAGAGGGAGACGCCCGGCAGTCCGAGTGACACCCGGTGCTGTGCCAGCGCGTCGAGGTAGGTGCCGACCGCGGCGGCGCCCGCGCGGCCGGTGCCGCCGAGTGCGGACGACGCGTCGGGGGCGAGCAGTACGAACGCGGCCAGGTCGAGACCGAGGGTGAGCTCGTGGAGATTCCAGGCCGCCGCACCGGCGGCCTGGAGCCGGGCGCCGAACTCCTCGGGCGCGGTCGAGAGCAGGACCGTGCGATCGGGGGCGGGCGGTGCGTGGAGGACGGCGCCCACCGGGTGCGAGGCCGGCAGCGCGGCCAGTGCCCCGGCCAGGAAATCGCGGTCGGCCGCGTTACCGTCCGCCACCACGACCTCCGCACCCAGACCGGCCAGCCGGTCCGCCAGCCCCGCACCGGGGGACAGCAGAAGCAGGTGCCGCGCGCCGAGGACGCTGACGGCGTGGACCGCCGCGACTGCGGCGAGGTCGCCGCCGCCGGAGACCACGACCGTCGCGTCCTCGGGCAGGACCGGCAGCTCACCGGCGTCCTGCGATCCGGACGCGAGGAGCCTCGGGACACGTATCTCGCCGTCGCGAAGGGCCAGTTGTGGCTCACCGGCCGCGAGAGCCGCCGGCAGCGCGCCCAGCGAGGAAGCTTCGGCGTCGAGATCGACGAGGGTGATCCGCCCCGGGTTCTCCGCCTGGGCCACCCGGATCAGGCCCCAGACGGGAGAGGGGACCAGATCCTGCACGTCGTCGGGGCCGGTGGTGACGGCGTGGCGGGTGAGGACCGCCAGCCGGGTGGCGCTGTTCGCCTCGTCGGCGGTCCAGGTCCGCAGTGCGGGCAGCAGTTCGCTCGCGGACGGCGCGTGCAGCAGGACGAGGCCGGGGGCCGCGCCCTCGCCCGGTGCCGGATCGTACGGGACATGGCCGGCGTCGCCGAAGGCGTCCCGCAGCCCGGCCTCGGGTTCGGCGGACGAGGTCCAGCTCGGGTACGGCGAGGAGTCGACCTCGCCCGGTGCGGCCACCGCCGTCCAGTCGGTGCGGAGCAGCCAGTCGTGACGGACCCGGTCCGCCCGGTCCAG
The DNA here is from genome assembly GCF_035917155.1 of Streptomyces sp. NBC_00385. NCBI lineage: Bacteria > Bacillati > Actinomycetota > Actinomycetes > Kitasatosporales > Streptomycetaceae > Streptomyces > Streptomyces sp. NBC_00385. The sequence goes on from NZ_CP107951.1 coordinate 8,015,286, forward strand.
GGCCCCGGCGGGCAGCGGCCGCAGGACGACCGATTCGACGGAGGCCACCGGGGCGCCGGCCGGATCGGCGAGCAGGACGGCGAAACCCTTCCCGCGCGGTGAGACGCGCACCCGCAGACCGCCCGCGCCGACCGCGTACAGGCTCACGCCGTTCCAGACGGCCGGTTCGAGCAGCTCGTCGCCCTGGGTGAGGAGCGCCTGCACCGAGGCCGTGAGCAGCGCAGGATGCAGCCCGTACCGTCCGGTGTCGGCCGCGACTCCCTCCGGCGCGGACACCTCGGCGTACAGCTCGTCGCCCCGGCGCCACAACCGTGTGAGCCCCTGGAGCGCGGGGCCGAGCTCGTGGCCCAGCGTGACCAGCCGCTCGTACACCTCCCCGACATCGACGGCGGTCGCACCGGTGGGCGGCCAGGATGTGAGGGAGCCGGGCGCGGACTCGGAGGCGGACTCGGCGGCACCGAGCAGACCCGTGACATGACTGGTCCACGCGCGGTGCAGGGCGCTGTCGTCGCCCGCGTCGTCGTACGCCCGGGTGTGCAGGGTCAGATCGCGACGACCGTCGCCGCGCGGGGGCCCGGCGGTCATCTGCACGTCCACGCCACCGGTGGCGGGGAACACCACCGGAGCGTCGAGCGTCAGCTCGGCCACCGGCAGACCGCCCAGCAACTTGCCTGCCTCCAGGGCCAGTTCAAGGACAGCCGCAGCCGGAAGGACCGCCGTTCCCTCGAGGGCGTGGTCGGCGAGCCAGGGGTGGGTGCGCAGCGAGATCCGGCCCGTGAGCAGCAGCGCGTCGTCCTGGGCGAGCGTGGTAGCGGCCGTCAGCAGGGGGTGCTGCGTCGTGTGCAGCCCGAGGCTCTCCGGATCCCCGTCGGTCGCCGCGTCCTCCAGCCAGTAGCTCCGGTGCTGGAAGGGGTAGGTCGGCAGGTCGTACGGGGCGTCGTCCCCTGCCTCCGGAACAGCCGGTGTCCAGTTGACGGGGATGCCGTGGGTGTGGAGGTGGGCGAGGGAGAGGTGGAAGCGGTTCAGGGTGCCTTCGTTGCGGCGGAGGGTGCCGGTGATGAGGGCGGTGGTGTCGGTGGTGTCGGCGGTGTCCTGGAGGGCGGTGGTGAGGACGGGGTGGGGGCTGACCTCCACGAAGACCGAGTGGCCGTCCTCCAGCAGCTTCTCGACGGTGGGGTGCAGTTGGACGGGGTTGCTGAGGTTCTCGTACCAGTAGTCGCCGGTGAGTTCGGTGGTGTCGATGGGGCGGGCGTGGAGTGTGGAGTAGAAGGCGGTGGTGGTGGGTTGGGGGGTGATGTGGTGGAGGAGGGTGTGGAGGGTGTTTTGGAGGGGTTGGACGTGGGGGGTGTGGGAGGCGTAGTCGACGGGGATGGTGCGGGCTCGGATGTTTTGGTTGTTGAGGGTGGTGATGAGGGTGTTGAGGGTGTGGGGGTTGCCTGCGATGACGGTGGTGGTGGGTCCGTTGTGGGCGGCGATGTGGAGGTCGGGGTGGGGGGTGAGGAGGGTGGTGGTTTGTTGGTGGGTGAGGGGGAGTGAGGCCATGGCGCCGGTTCCGGCGAGTTGGAGGAGGGTGTGGGAGCGGAGGGCTGCTATTTGTGCGGCGTCGTTGAGGGTGAGGGCGCCGGCGATGTGGGCGGCGGCGATTTCGCCTTGGGAGTGGCCGATGACGGCGTCGGGGTGGATGCCGTGGTGTTGCCAGAGTCTGGCGAGGGAGGTCATGACGGCGAAGAGTGCGGGTTGGATGACGTCGACGCGGTCGATGGGTGGTGTGTCGGGCAGGCCGTGGAGGACGTCGAGGAGGTTCCAGCCGGTGTGGGGTTGGAGTGCTTCGGCGGCTGCGGTGAGGTGTTCGGTGAAGACGGGTGAAGTCGCGAGGAGTTCGCGGGCCATGCCCTCCCACTGCGAGCCCTGGCCCGGAAACACGAACACGGTCTTCCCGTGATCGGATACCACGCCCTCCACCACATGGGCCGACGGCACACCCCTGGCCAGCGAGTCGAGCGCCGGCACGAGTTCCTCGTGGCTCCCGGCGACGACGACCGCCCGATGGGCGAGCGCGGCCCGGCCCCGGGCCAGCACTCCGCCGACCGCAGTCGAGTCCGGAGTGGGCCGGTCCTCCACATACGAACGCAGCCGCGCCGCCTGCTCCTTGAGCGCTTCCGGGGCGTGCGCGGACAGCAGCCACGGCACCGTGCCCGAAGGTGCGGCCGACGCCGCACCCTCGCTGTCGGCGGCCTCCGCCGTGGGCGCCTCCAGGATGACGTGTGCGTTCGTTCCGCTGATCCCGAACGACGAGACGGCGGCCCGGCGCGGCCCGCCGTGCTCGGGCCAGGGCTCGTCCTCGGTGAGCAGGCGTACGGCTCCGGCGTCCCAGTCGACGTGCGGTGACGGCTCGTCCACGTGCAGGGTCTTCGGGAGCAGCCCGTGCCGCATGGCCTGCACCATCTTGATGATGCCGCCGACCCCGGCCGCGGCCTGGGTGTGCCCGATGTTCGACTTCAACGACCCCAGCCACAAAGGCTGTTCGGCCGGCCGGTCCTGCCCGTACGTGGCGAGCAGTGCCTGTGCCTCAATCGGGTCGCCCAGCGTCGTCCCCGTGCCGTGCGCCTCCATGGCGTCCACATCGGAGGTCGTGAGCCCGGCGTCGGCCAGGGCCTGGCGGATCACCCGCTGCTGCGAGGGGCCGTTGGGCGCGGACAACTGGCCGCTCGTGCCGTCCTGGTTGACGGCGGAGCCCCGTACGACCGCGAGCACCCGGTGTCCGTTGCGGCGGGCGTCCGACAGCCGCTCCACCAGGAGCAGCCCCACGCCCTCGCCCCACCCCGTGCCGTCCGCCGACGCCGCGAACGCCTTGCAGCGGCCGTCGGGGGACAGCCCGCGCTGCCGGCTGAACTCGACGAACAGGCCGGGCGTCGCGATGATCGTCGCCCCGCCCGCCAGTGCGAGATCGCACTCGCCGCGCCGCAGCGACTGCACGGCCAGATGCAGGGCGACCAGCGAGGACGAGCACGCCGTGTCCACCGTCACCGCCGGGCCTTCGAGCCCGAAGGTGTACGAGAGCCGGCCGGACGCCACGGACCCGGCGCTGCCGGTCCCGATGTACCCCTCCAGGCCGTCCGGGGCCCGGCGGATCCGCCCGCCGTAATCGCCGTACATCACCCCGGCGAACACCCCGGTGCGGGAGCCGCGCAGCGTGTCCGGGTCGATGCCGGCCCGCTCGAACGCCTCCCAGGCGCTTTCCAGCAGCAGCCGTTGCTGCGGGTCGATGGCTGTCGCCTCCCGCGGGCTGATTCCGAAGAACGCCGGGTCGAAGCGGTCCGCCTCGTGCAGGAATCCGCCTTCCCGCGCATAGCTCCGGCCGGTCCGCTCGGGGTCGGGGTCGTAGAGCGCGGCGGTGTCCCACCCCCGGTTCTCCGGGAACGGGGAGATCGCGTCGGTGCCCGAAGCGACGACCTCCCACAGTTCCTCGGGGGAGCGCACCCCGCCCGGGTAGCGGCACGACATGCCGACGATCGCGATCGGTTCGTGCCGCTCCGCCTCGACCTCGGTCAGCCGTTGCCGGGTCTGGAGCAGGTCATTGGTCACGCGCTTGAGGTAGTCGCGGAGCCTGGCCTCGTTCGTCATGCGACGTCAACTCTCCTCGTCGTACGGTTCATTCGGATCCGAGCTGTCCGTCGATGAGCTGGAAGAGCTCGTCGTCGGACGCCTGGTCCAGCTGGGGGGTGGCGGTGGTGTCGGTGTCCAAGACAGTTGAGGGGGTGCCCCCGGCTGCCGTGAGCCTGGCCTGCAGGGAGGCCAGTCGGGCGGTGATCCGCTCGCGGGCCTCCGCGCCGAGCGCGGCCCCGTCGACGGCGGTCTCCAGCTCGTCGATGCGGGCCAGCGCCGATGCCGCCCCGCCGGGCAGCCGGTCGGTCAGCTCCCCGTGGAGATGGGCGGCGAGCGCGGTCGCGGTCGGACGGTCGAAGAGCAGGGTGGCGGGCAGCCTCAGCCCGGTCTCGGCGGCGAGGCGGTTGCGCAGTTCGACGGCGGCCAGTGAATCGAGGCCGAGGTCGAGCAGACCCCGGTCGGCGGGAACCGGACGGTTCGGCGGGTGGCCGAGGATCTCGGCCACCGCCGCCCGCACCAGATCCAGCACGAGGCGCGGCCGATCCGCCTCGGCGGCCCCGGCGAGCTTGCGGACCCACGGGGCGTCGCCGTCCACGTCGACGACGGGACCGCCGCTTGCTCCGGCCGCCTGCGCGGACCGCCGGGCCGGCAGACCGACCAGGGTCCGCAACAGTGGCGGCACGCGGTCCGGGTCACCGAGCCTGCGCAGCGCCGAGGTGTCCAGCCGTGCCGGTACGGCGGTGGTGAGTCCCGAAGCCAGCGCCGAGTCGAACAGCGCGAGCCCCTCCTCCGCGGTCAGTGGCGCGATGCCGGTACGCGCGATCCTGGCCAGATCGGCGCCGCCCAGGGCCCCGCCCATGCCGCCGGGCTGCTCCCACAGCCCCCAGGCGAGGGAGAGCGCCGGCAGTCCGAGCGCGTGGCGGTGCTGGGCCAGCGCGTCCACGTACGTGTTGGCGGCGGCGTAGTTGGCCTGCCCGGCGTTGCCGATGACCCCCGCGACCGAGGAGAACAGGACGAAGGCGTCCAGTTCGGTCCCCCGCGCCATGGTCAGTTCGTGCAGCAGCAGGGCGGCGTCCGCCTTCGGCCGGAGAACCGTCGCGAAGGCGTCATCCGTGAGCGCCTCCAGCGTGGCGTCCGCCGTGACCCCCGCCGCATGGACGACAGCGGTCAGCGGATGCCGGTCGGGAAGGGAGTCGAGGAGTTTCGTGAGTGCGGCCCGGTCGGCGAGGTCGCAGGCGGTGAGCGTGACGTCGGCTCCGAGACCGGTGAGGTCGGCCACGAGCTGCCGGGCTCCGGGCGCGTCCGGGCCCCGGCGGCCGGTCAGATGCAGGCGCCGGACCCCGTGGTGGGTGATGAGCCGTTCGGCGACCAGCCGGCCGAGCGCACCCGTGGCACCGGTCAGCAGCACCGTGCCCCGCCCCGCGTCCGGCAGGGCCGTACGCCTCTCCTCGGCGACCGGGACAGCGGCCAGGCGGGGCACCAGCACTTCGCCTTCCCGGAGGGCGATCTGCGGTTCCTCCGTGCCGAGGGCCGCGTCCCGGACCAGGGCCGACGCGTCCGTCCCGTCCGTGTCCAGCAGGACGAACCGCCCGGGATGCTCGGTCTGGGCCGTACGCACCAGTCCCCACCAGGCCGACCGGTCGAGCCCCGGCACCGGTTCGCCGTCGCGGACGCCGATCGCGCCGGTCGTCGTGACGACCAGCCGGGCCCCGCCGAAGCGGGGCTCGGCCAGCCAGTCGCGCAGCACCCGCGCGAGGCCGGGCAGGGAAGTTTCCTCCCCGTCCAGTACGGCATCGCCGAGGAACTCGCCCTCCGCGTCCGCGATCCTGAGCGCCTCGTCGAGGCCGACCGCGGCGGCCTGCTTCTCGGGGGCGGGCGACGTCGTCCACTCCACCCGGTACAGGCCGTCCCCGTCCCGGCGGGCCCGAGCGAACCGTGCCGGATCGGCCTCCCGTACGACCAGGGACGCCACGGACAGCACCGGAGCTCCTGCCTCGTCGGTCAGTAGCAGTGCGGTGGTGTCGGGCCCGGCCGGAGACAGCCGTACGCGCACCGATCCGGTCCGCGTCGGGTACACCCGCACCCCGTTCCAGGAGAACGGGACCGGAAGTCCGCCCGACGGCCCGGGGCCCGCGAGCGCGAGCGGGTGCAGGGCGGAGTCGAGGAGGGACGGCGACAGGAGGTGGCCGTCGTCCGCTTCGGCCGGTCCGACCTCGGCGAACCAGGTTCCGTCGGCCGGGTCGCGCCATGCGGCCCGCAGCCCCTGGAAGGCGGGGCCGTAGGTGTAGCCCAGGGCGGCCAGTTCGGCATAGGCGCCACCGACCTCGACAGGTTCCGCCCCGGCCGGCGGCCAGGCACCCTTCTCCGGCTCCGGCGGTGCGGCCGTGTCCGGAGCGAGAACCCCCGAGGCATGCACCGTCCACGGCTCGCCGGCCGCCCCGTCCCCGTGCCCGGCATCCGGCCGCGAGTGGACCGTGACCGTCCGGCGGCCGTCCGCCCCAGCCGCCCCGACGCTCACCTGCACCCGCGCGGATCCCGTTTCCGGGAGCAGCAGCGGATCACTGAGGGTCAGTTCGTCGACCACGGCGGCACCGGTCTCCCGGCCCGCGTACAGGGCGAGTTCGAGCAGCGCGGCTCCCGGCAGGACCACCGTGCCGAGCACCGCGTGGTCGGCCAGCCACGGATGGCTGTCCAGGGAGAGCAGCCCCGAGTGGACCGTGCCGTTACCGCCGGCGAGTTCCACGGCGGCCCCGAGCAACGGATGGTCCGTGGCCCCGAGACCCGCCTGCTCCACCCCGGCCGTCCCGGAAGGAGCGGCCGGGCGGTCCAGCCAGTACCGCTCGCGCTGGAACGGATACGTCGGCAGCTCGACGCGCCTGCGGCCGTCCGCCACCCCGTACAGGGTCCGGCCGACGGTGGCACCGGCGGCGTGCAGCGCGCCGAGCGCTTCCGGCAGCGAGCGCAGTTCGGAGCGGTCGCGGCGCAGCAGCGGCACCAGTACCGCCTCCGGGTGCGAGTCGGCGGCCATGGTCGTGAGCACCGCGTCCGGGCCGAGCTCCAGGAACGTCCCGATGCCCAGGTCCTTGAGCGTGCGGACGCCGTCGGCGAACCGGACCGCCTCGCGGACGTGCCGTACCCAGTGGTCGGCGGAGGCGAAGTCGTCGGCATCGACGGCCTGTCCGGTGAGGTCGGAGATCACGGTGAGGGCCGGCGTCCGGAAGTCCAGCCCCGACACCACCTCACGGAACTCCGCGAGGACCGGTTCCATCAGCGGCGAGTGGAAGGCGTGGCTCACGGTGAGCCTGCGGGTCCTCGCGCCCGTTCCGGCCGCCCGGGCGGCGATCTCGTCCACCGCTCCGGCCTCGCCCGACACCACGGTGGCGCGGGGCCCGTTGAGCGCCGCGATGCCCGCACGGTCGTCGAGACCGGTCAGCAGCCGCGTCACCGACTCCTCGTCGAGCGCCACGGCCAGCATGGCGCCCCCGGCAGGCAAACCCTGCATCAGCCGCCCCCGCGCCGCCACCAGCGTCGCCGCGTCGCCCAGCGACAGCACACCCGCCGCGTGCGCGGCGGCCACCGACCCGATGGAGTGCCCGAGCAACGCGTCGGGACGCACCCCGAAGTGCTCCACCAGCCGGAACAGCGCCGTCTCCAGGGCGAACAGCGCGGGCTGGGTGTAGCGCGTCTCGTTCAGCAGGGCCGCCTCGGGCGTGCCCTCGTCGGCAAACATGATCTCGCGCAGCGAGCGGCCGACGCGTGGGTCGAGCGCCGCGCACACCTCGTCGAAGGCGTCGGCGAACACACCGTGCGCCGCGTACAGTTCCCGTCCCGCACCGGCGCGCTGGCTCCCCTGACCGGTGAAGAGGAAGGCGGTCCGCACCCCCTCGGGCGCCAGGACCCCGCGGTTCTCGCCCGACGCGACGGAGGCCAGCGCGCGCAGGACTTCCTCCCGGCCGGCCGCGACGAAGGAGGCGCGGTGCTCGAAGGGACCGGGACCCGCGGCCAGAGCCGCCGGGACGTCCGCCGGGTGCGGCGCGGGCCGCCGTTCGAGCACGTCGGCCAGTTGCGCCGCCCGCGCCCTCAGCGCACCGGGCGTGTGCCCGGACACCAGCCACGGGAGGAGCGGGCCGTCGGCTCCGGTGCCGGTGCCGGTGCCAGGAGCCTCCGTGGCGGGCGGGGTCTCGGGGGCGGCCGGGGTGTCCGCCGGCGCCTCCAGGATGACGTGGGCGTTGGTCCCGCTGATCCCGAAGGACGACACGCCCGCTCGCCGGGGCCGCCCGTGCTCCGGCCAGGAGGCCGTTTCGGTGAGCAGCGCGACGCCGCCTTCCGACCAGTCGACCTGTGAGGTCGGCCGGTCGATGTGCAGGCTCCTGGGGAGGGTCCCGTGCCGCATGGAGAGCACGGTCTTGATGACGCCCGCGACGCCCGCCGCGGCCTGGGTGTGCCCGATGTTGGACTTCACCGAGCCCAGCAGCAGCGGCGTGCCGTCCTGCCGGTCCTGCCCGTAGACGGCCAGCAGCGCCTGGGCCTCGATCGGGTCCCCGAGCCGGGTCCCGGTCCCGTGCGCCTCGACGGCGTCGACGTCCCTGGCGGCCAGACCGGCCCGGTCCAGCGCCTGGCGGATGACCCGCTGCTGCGAGGGGCCGTTGGGTGCGGTGAGGCCGTTGCTCGCGCCGTCCTGGTTGACGGCGGAGCCCCGGAGCAGGGCCAGCACCTCGTGGCCGTGGCGCCGGGCGTCCGAGAGCCGCTCCACGAGCAGCAGCCCGACGCCCTCTCCCCACCCGGTGCCGTCGGCGGCCTCCGCGAACGGCTTGCACCGCCCGTCGGCGGAGAGCCCCCGCTGCCGGCTGAACTCGACGAAGGTCGCGGGCCCGGCCATCACGGTGACCCCGCCGGCGAGCGCCAGGTCGCATTCGCCCTGCCGCAGCGCCTGGGCGGCCAGATGGAGGGCGACCAGGGACGAGGAGCACGCCGTGTCCACGGTCACCGCGGGCCCTTCGAGACCGAAGGTGTACGAGACCCGGCCGGAGGCCACACTGCCCGCGCTTCCGCTGACCAGGTACCCCTCGACCTCGCCGGGGGCGTTCGGCGACTGGTGCAGCCGGGCCCCGTAGTCGTTGTACATCACCCCGGCGAACACCCCGGTACGGGAGCCGCGCAGCCCGGCCGGGTCGACTCCGGCCCGCTCGAACGCCTCCCAGGCCGTCTCCAGCAGCAGCCGCTGCTGCGGGTCCGTGGTGAGGGCCTCGCGCGGGCTCATCCCGAAGAACTCCGGGTCGAAGTCGGCGGCCGCGTGCAGGAATCCGCCCTCCCTGGCGTACGAGGTGCCGGGGCGGGAGGCGTCCGGGTCGTAGAGGGCGTCCAGGTCCCAGCCCCGGTCGGTGGGGAAGCCGGAGACGGCATCGGTCCCGTCGCTGACCAGGCGCCACAGCTCCTCGGGCGTGGTGACTCCGCCGGGGAAGCGGCAGGCCATGGAGACGATGGCGATCGGGTCGTCGTCGGTGGCATCGGCAGCCGCCGTGACCGGGGCTGCCGCGGCCGTGGATCCGACGAGTTCGGTACGCAGCCGGGCGGCGAGCGCCCGCGGGGTCGGGTGGTCGAAGACCAGGGTGGTGGGCAGGCGCAGACCGGTGGCCGTACCGAGCCGGTTCCGCAGGTCGACGGCTGCCAGCGAATCGAAACCGAGGTCGGTGAAGGCGCGGCCGCCGGGCACCGCCGCCGCGTCCGCGTGGCCCAGCACGGTGGCCGTGGCGGCGCGCACCAGCTCCAGCAGCTTCCGTTCCGCGTCCTCGTGCGAGAGGCCGGCCACCTGGTCGGCGAAGGCCGGGCCGGACGCCGTGGCGGCGGAGTTGGCCGCGCGGCGGGGCCGCGTTGCCGTCAGCGACCGCAGCGGTGCGGGGACCGGCACGCCTCCCTCGCCCAGGGTGGCGGTGGTGAAGCGGGAGGCGACGAGCAGCGGGAGCCGGGAGCCGAGCGCGTCGTCGAAGAGCCGCACAGCGTTCTCGGCGGGAAGCGGGGCGATGCCGGAACGGGCGAGCCGGACGAGATCGGAGGTGCCCAGCCCCGACCCCATCCCGTCGGGCTGGTCCCAGAGGCCCCAGGCGACCGAGGTGGCGGGCAGACCCAGGGCGTGGCGGTGCTGGGCGAGGGCGTCCAGGTAGGTGTTGGCCGCCGCGTAGTTGGCCTGGCCGGCCGTGCCGGTGACGCCGGTGACCGAGGAGAAGAGAACGAAGGCGGCTGGTTCCAGGCCGAGCTCGACGGTCAGCTCGTGCAGCAGCAGGGCCGCGTCCGCCTTAGGCCGCAGGACCGTGTCGAGGCGGTCCGGGGTGAGGTCCTCCAGTACACCGTCGTCGAGGACTCCGGCCGCGTGTACGACCGCACTCAGGGGGTGTGCGGCGGGGATGCCGGTGAGCAGGCGGGTGACGGCGGCCCGGTCGGTGGTGTCGCAGGCCACGAGGGTAACGGTGGCCCCGAGCTCCGCGAGGTGCGCGAGCAGTTCCGGCGCGCCGGGGGCCGTCGGGCCGCGCCGACCGGCGAGGAGCAGATGCCGGACTCCGTGGTGGGTGATGAGTCGCTCGGCGATCGTGGCGCCGAGCGCCCCGGTGGCTCCGGTCAGCAGCACGGTGCCCGCTCCGTCCGGGCCGGCGACCGAGAGGGACGGGGACGCGGTGTTCGGGCCGTGCGGTGTGATCCGCGCCAGCCGGGGCACGAGCGCCCGGCCTTCGCGCAGGGCGAGTTGGGGTTCGTCCGCTGTCAGTGCACCGGCCAGGGCCCGTTCGCTCGCCGCGCTGTCGTCGGAGTCGACGAGGACGAAGGTGCCGGGGTGTTCGGACTGGGCGGTGCGGAGCAGACCCCACACCGCAGCGGCGGGGAGACCGGCGACGGCCTCGCCCGGCCCGGCCGCGACGGCGTTCGAGGTGACGACGGCGAGCCTGGAGCCCGTGGGCCGCTCAGCCACCAGCCACTCCTGGACGAGCGCCAGGGCCCGGTGGGTCGCCTCGGCCACGGAAAGGCCGGAGTCGATCCGTACGATCTCGGGCGCGGGCAGCCCGTCACCGGCGCGCCCGCGGTGAGCCCCCGCTTCCGTCCACTTCACCGCGTACAGCGGGTCGGTGGGGGTGGGGGCCGTCGGGGCCGCTGTCACGGCGGGCGCGGGCAGCAGATGGACCGCGTCCACGGAGGCGACCGGGTCCCCGCCCGAGTCGGTCAGCGAGAGGGACATGGAGTCCCCGCCGGCCGGCTCCAGCCGGATCCGCACCGAGTCGGCACCGGTGGCGTGGAGGCGGACACCGGACCAGGAGAAGGGAAGCTTCAGCTCCGTACCCCCCTCGCGCAGGGGCAGGAGGTGCAGCGCCGCGTCGAGCAGCGCGGGATGCAGGGCGAACTCCCCGGCGGAGTCGCGCAGTTCCTCCGGCAGGGCGGCATCGGCGAAAAGGGTGTCCCCGACGGCCCAGGCGTTCCGCAGGTTGCGGAAGTCCGGACCGTAGCCGTAGCCCAGCCGCTCCAGCCGTTCGTAGACCTCGGCGACGTCCGTGGGGACCGCGTCGGCCGGAGGCCACTCGGTTTCCGGTGCGGGAACCTCGTGGTCCGCCGGAGCCAGCCGGCCGGAGGCGTGCCGCACCCACGGCGAACCGTCGGCGGGCCGGGCATGCAGGCTGAACGGTCGGCCCGTGCTGTCGGGCGCACCGACCGTGAGCTGAAGAGACACTGCCGAGCCGTCGGCCGGCAGCGCGAGCGGAGCTTCGAGCGTCAGCTCGTCAACGACCGGGGCATCCGCCTTCTCGCCTGCCCGCAGCGCCAGTTCGACGAAGAGCGCCGCCGGTACGAGCGGCGCTCCGCCCATCGCATGGTCGGCGAGCCAGGGAAGCAGGGCCGTGCCCACCTCACCGGTGAAGAGCAGGCCGTCGTCCTCGGCCAGCTCGACGGCCGGGGCGAGCAGCGAGTCGGTTGCGGCGGTCGAGTCGGCCGCTGTTGCGTCCAACCAGTAGTGGGTGGGTTGGAAGGGGTAGGTGGGGAGGTGGGGGTGGGTGTTGGTGTGGGGTGTGGGTGGGGTGGTGGGGGTGCCTTGTGCGTGGGTGGTGGCGAGGGCGGTTTGGTAGGTGTGGTTTTCGTTGTGGTTTTTGCGGAGGAGGGGGGTGGTGTGGGGTGTGTGGGTGGTGAGGGATGCGTCGGGGCCGAGTTCGAGGTAGGTGGTGATGTTTTTGGTGGTGAGGGTGGTGATGTTGTTGTGGTGGCGGACGGTGTTGCGTATTTGGTTGGTCCAGTGGTGGGGGGTGGTGGGGTCGCCGTTGGTGATGAGGGGGGTGTGGGGTTGGTGGTAGGTGAGGGTTTGGGCCGTTTCGTGGAATTGGTTGAGGATGGGGTCCATGTGGTGGGAGTGGAAGGCGTGGCTGACGGTGAGGGGGTGGGTGCGGTGGCCGTTTCGTTGGAGTGTGTGGGTGGCGTGTTGGATGGCGTCGGTGTCGCCTGAGATGACGAGGGAGGTGGGGCTGTTGACGGCGGCGAGGGCGATGTGTGCGTTGAGGTAGGGCTGTATCTGTTCTTCGGTGGCTTCGATGGCGGTCATGGCTCCGCCGGGTGGGGCGGATTGCATGAGTTGGGCGCGGGTGGTGATGAGGAGTGCGGCGTCTTCGAGGGTGAGGATGCCGGCGATGTGGGCGGCGGTGAGTTCGCCGATGGAGTGGCCGGTGAGGTAGTGGGGGGTGACGCCGTGGTGTTTGAGGAGGTGGTGGAGGGCTGTTTCGAGGGCGAAGAGTGCGGGTTGGGTGTAGCGGGTTTCGTTGAGCAGTGCTGCTTCGGGGGTGTCTGGGGTGGCGAACATGATGTCGCGCAGGGGGTGTTCGAGGTGTGGGTCGAGTGCGTCGCAGGCATCGTCGAGTGCGGCGGCGAAGGCGGGGTGGGTGGTGTAGAGGGTGTGGCCCATTCGGGGGCGTTGGCTGCCCTGGCCGGTGAGGAGGTAGGCGATGCGGGGTGTGGGTGCGGCGGTTCCTCGTACGAGTGCCGGGTGTTCCTCGTTCGCCGCGAGTGCGGTCAGGGCGTCGAGGGCCTGGTCCCGGTCACCCGCCAACACCACCCCACGGTGTTCCAGGGCAGCGCGTCCGGTCGTCAGGGTTCGGCTGATCGCCACCGCCGAGTCCGGCCGTTCCCGTACGAAGGTGGCGAGCCGTGCCGCCTGGCTGCGCAGGGCGGCCGGGCTGTGCGCGGACAGCGGCCACAGCACGGGTGTGCTGTCGTCGGTGTCGGGAGCGGATTCCTGTAGCTCGGGTGCCTGTTCCAGGATGACGTGGGCGTTGGTCCCGCTGATCCCGAAGGACGACACGGCGGCCCGGCGCGGCCGGTCATGGTCCGGCCAGTCCGTCTCCTGCGTCAGAAGCCTGACGGCCCCCGCCTCCCAGTCGATGTGCGGGGACGGGGTGTCCACGTGCAGGGTGCGGGGGAGCACGCCGTGGCGCATGGCCTCGACCATCTTGATGATGCCGCCGACCCCGGCCGCCGCCTGGGCGTGCCCGATGTTCGACTTCAGTGAACCCAGCAGCAGCGGCTCGTCGTCCTGCCGTTCCTGCCCGTAGGTGGCAAGGAGAGCCTGGGCCTCGATCGGGTCGCCGAGCTTCGTCCCCGTTCCGTGCGCCTCGACCGCGTCGACCTCCGAGGCCCGCAGGCCCGCGCCGGCCAGGGCCTGGCGGATGACGCGCTCCTGCGAGGGGCCGTTGGGTGCGGTGAGGCCGTTGCTCGCGCCGTCCTGGTTGACGGCGGAGCCCCGTACGACCGCGAGCACCTGATGACCGTTGCGCCGGGCATCGGACAGCCGCTCCACGAGCAGCAGCCCCACCCCCTCCGACCAGCCCGTGCCGTCGGCCGAGGCGGAGAAGGACTTGCACCGGCCGTCGGGGGAGAGCCCGCGCTGCCGGCTGAACTCGACGAACGTGTCGGGGCGGGCCATCACGGTGACGCCGCCGGCGAGTGCCAGGTCGCATTCGCCCTGCCGCAGCGCCTGGGCGGCCAGATGGAGGGCGACCAGGGAGGAGGAGCACGCCGTGTCCACGGTCACCGCGGGCCCTTCGAGACCGAAGGTGTAGGCGACCCGCCCCGAGATCACGCTCGATGTGTTGCCCGTGAGGAGATAGCCCTCCAGATCCTGCGGGGCCTTGAGGAACCTCGACCCGTAGTCGTTGTACATGACCCCGGCGAAGACCCCCGTTCGGCTGCCCCGCACGGTGCCGGGGTCGATTCCGGCCCGCTCGAACGTCTCCCACGCCGTTTCCAGGAGCAGCCGCTGCTGCGGATCGGCCGCAAGGGCCTCGCGCGGGCTGATCCCGAAGAACTCGGCGTCGAACTGCCCTGCCCCGTACAGGAATCCGCCCTGGCGGGAGTACGACGTACCGAGGTGATCCGGGTCCGGGTCGTAGAGGTTCGCCAGGTCCCAGCCCCGGTCGGTGGGGAAGCCTCCGATGGCGTCCTGCGCCGATGCGACGAGGTCCCACAGATCGTCGGGCGAGGCCACACCGCCCGGGTAGCGGCAGGCCATGCCGACGATCACGATCGGATCGTCCTGGTCGGTGGGCCGCGCTCCGGTGACCAGGACGCCGGGGGTCGCGGCGGGGCCCCCGGGCAGCAGGGTCAGCACATGGGCGGCCAGGGACCGGGGGGTGGGATGGTCGAAGACGGCCGTGGCGGAGATCCTCAGGCCGGTGGCCGCGGCGAGCCGGTTACGCAGATCGACCCCCGCGAGGGAGTCGAAGCCCAGATCCCGGAAGGCGCGGGAGTCGTCCAGGGCCGCCGGTGTGGTGTGACCGAGCACCATGGCCACCGTCGTCCGGACCAACTCGGTTACCGTGCGCTGCCGTTCCGCCTCCGGGAGGCCGGCGGTGCGCAGCGCCCACGAGCCGGTGCCGGAGACATCGGCCGACGCGGCCGAGGCGCGGGGGCGCCGCGTACGGACCAGGCCGCGCAGCAGCGAGGGCAGGGCGCCTTGTTCCGCCCTCGACCGCAGGGCGGCGGCGTCGATCCTTACGAGGACCGGTGCCGGGTCCCCGCCGTCGAGGGCCGCGTCCAGCAGCGCCAGACCGTCGCTGACGGACAGCGGAGCGAGCCCCGACCGTGACCAGCGGGCCAGTTCCGGCGCTCCCAGGCCTCCGCTCATCCCGTCGGGCTGGTCCCAGAGGCCCCAGGCAAGTGAGGTGGCGGGGAGGCCCAGGGCATGGCGGTGGTGTGCGAGGGCATCCAAGTAGGCGTTGGCGGCCGCGTAGTTGGCCTGTCCGGCGTTGCCGGTGACGCCGACGACGGAGGAGAACAGGACGAAGTCGTCCAGCTCGGCATCGGCCGTCAGTTCGTGCAGGTATGAGGCCGCATCGGCCTTCGTGCGGAGCACGGCCTCCAGCCGCTCCGGCGTGAGGCTCCCGATCGTCACGTCGTCGAGGACACCGGTCAGATGGAAGACGGCCCCCAGGGGATGCGCGGACGGGATCGAGGCGAGCGCCCCGGCAAGGTCCTCGCGCGAGGCCGCGTCCCCGGCCGCGAACCGCACCTCGGCCCCGGCCCCGGCGAGGTCGCGGGCCAACTCGGCCGCGCCTTCGGCGCGTTCTCCGCTCCGGCTCAGCAGCAGCAGATGCCGAGCCCCGTGGTGGTCCACGAGATGCCGGGCGACGAGCCGGCCGAGCCCGCCGGTCCCGCCGGTAAGCAGGACGGTGCGGCGGCCGTAGTCACGGCCTTCGGGCGCGGACCGGGGGGCAGCGCCGCGGGTGAGCCGCGGAGCGAACAATGAGGTTCCGCGCAAGGCGAGTTGGGGTTCGTCGTGCGATGCCTCCGACAGCAGGGCGAGGTCCGGTGCATCCCCGTCGACGTCCGCCAGGGCGAACCGGCCGGGGTGCTCCGACTGCGCCGACCGGACCAGCCCCCACGCGGCGGCCGACCAGGGATCGGGCGCGGCGTCGCCCTCCACCGCGGCCAGCGCACCCCGGGTGGCGAACAGCAGCCGTGCATCGGCGAAGCGGTCCTGCTCCAGCCACTCCCGTACCAGCGCCAGAGCGTGTGCGGCCGCGCCGCGCCCCTGCGGAACACTTACGGCGACGACTTCGGGCACGGGTGCGTCCGGCGTGAGGTCCCCGAGCGTGTCCACGTGCACCGGTCGCGACCGTGCGGAGGCCTCGTGGGTGACGGGTGTCCAGTCGATGCGGTGCGGGACTGGCGTGCGGCTGCCCGGTGTGCCGAGCGCCGCCGCGTCGACCGGCAGCAGGGTGAGCGAGTCGGCGGACAGGACGGTGTTGCCGGCCGGGTCGGTGACCGAGAGCCGCCCCGACGACCAGCGGGCGCGCACAGAGGTGGCGCCGGTGGCGAAGAGTTCGATGCCCGACCAGGCGAAGGGTACGGGCAGCCCCGCACCCTCCTGCGCCTCGCGGCCGACCAGTGGATGCAGGGCCGCGTCGAGCAGGGCCGGGTGGATCGGGAAGTCCGTCGCCTGGTCCAACAGCTCATCCGGAAGCGTGAGTTCGGCGATGAGGTCGTCGCCGTCGCGCCACGTGGCTCGCACGGCACGGAAGGCGGGCCCGTAGGCGTACCCCAGCCGGCCGAGCCGTTCGTACAGCGTCCCGACATCGAGGGCCTCGGCGCCGCGCGGGGGCCAGGTGCTGTCGTCCGCGACCGGCCGGGCGGCCGTGGGCGGAGTCAGTGTGCCCGTGGCGTGCCGGGTCCAGTCACTCGACGGGTCCGGGCGCGTGTGGATGCTGAGGGAGCGGTCGCCGTCCGCACCGGCTGGGCCGACGGTCAGCTGGAGCAGCAGGAAACCGGTGGCGGGAGGCAGGAGCGGCGCCTCCAGCGTCAGTTCCGCCACCCTCGGCGCGTCCACGGCCTCGCCGACGGCGAGCGCGAGGTCCACGAAGGCGGTTCCGGGCAGAAGCGTGCGGCCGAGGATCTCGTGGTCCGCGAGCCAGGGGTGGGCGTCCTGCGACAGCCGGCCGCTGAACACCGAACCACCCTGTTCCGCGAGTTCACCCGACGCGCCGAGGAAGGGGTGGCCCGTGGCCGCGAGGCCGAGCGACTCCGGACCGGCCGGGGCACCCCTGGCCACCCGCCAGTAGTGGGTGGGTTGGAAGGGGTAGGTGGGGAGGTGGGGGTGGGTGTTGGTGTGGGGTGTGGGTGGGGTGGTGGGGGTGCCTTGTGCGTGGGTGGTGGCGAGGGCGGTTTGGTAGGTGTGGTTTTCGTTGTGGTTTTTGCGGAGGAGGGGGGTGGTGTGGGGTGTGTGGGTGGTGAGGGATGCGTCGGGGCCGAGTTCGAGGTAGGTGGTGATGTTTTTGGTGGTGAGGGTGGTGATGTTGTTGTGGTGGCGGACGGTGTTGCGTATTTGGTTGGTCCAGTGGTGGGGGGTGGTGGGGTCGCCGTTGGTGATGAGGGGGGTGTGGGGTTGGTGGTAGGTGAGGGTTTGGGCTGTTTCGTGGAATTGGTTGAGGATGGGGTCCATGTGGTGGGAGTGGAAGGCGTGGCTGACGGTGAGGGGGTGGGTGCGGTGGCCGTTTCGTTGGAGTGTGTGGGTGGCGTGTTGGATGGCGTCGGTGTCGCCTGAGATGACGAGGGAGGTGGGGCTGTTGACGGCGGCGAGGGCGATGTGTGCGTTGAGGTAGGGCTGTATCTGTTCTTCGGTGGCTTCGATGGCGGTCATGGCTCCGCCGGGTGGGGCGGATTGCATGAGTTGGGCGCGGGTGGCGATGAGGAGTGCGGCGTCTTCGAGGGTGAGGATGCCGGCGATGTGGGCGGCGGTGAGTTCGCCGATGGAGTGGCCGGTGAGGTAGTGGGGGGTGACGCCGTGGTGTTCGAGGAGGTGGTGGAGGGCTGTTTCGAGGGCGAAGAGTGCGGGTTGGGTGTAGCGGGTTTCGTTGAGGAGCTCTGCGTTGAGGGTGTCTGGGGTGGCGAACATGATGTCGCGCAGGGGATGTTGGAGGTGGGGGTCGAGTGCGTCGCAGACGTCGTCGAGTGCGGAGGCGTATGCGGGGTGAGTTTCGTAGAGTGTCTGGCCCATCTGGGGGCGTTGGCTGCCCTGGCCGGTGAAGAGGTAGGCGATGCGGGGTGTGGGTGCGGCGGTGGCTCGTACGAGTGCTGGGTGTTCCTGGTCGGTGGCGAGTGCGGTCAGGGCGTCGATGGCCTGGTCCCGGTCACCCGCCAGCACCACCCCACGATGCCCAAGGGCAGCGCGCCCCCGGTACAACGCCGAAGCGAGCTGCTGGGGTTCGACCTCCGGGTGTTCCACGACATACGTACGCAGCCGTGCCCCCTGCTCGCGCAGTGAGTCGGTGCTCTGAGCGGAAAGCGGCCACAACACCGGCTCGAAGTGCCCGGGTTCGGGTGTCGCCGGGACCGAATCGATTGGGTCCGGGGCGTGTTCCAGGATGACGTGGGCGTTGGTCCCGCTGATCCCGAAGGACGACACGGCCGCCCGGCGCGGCCGGTCGCGCTCCGGCCAGGGCACGTCCTCGACCAGCAGGCGCACCGCACCCGCCTCCCAGTCCACATGCGGCGACGGCGCGTCCACGTGCAGCGTGCGGGGCAGCAGACCGTGGCGCATGGCCTCGACCATCTTGATGATGCCGCCGACCCCGGCCGCCGCCTGGGTATGCCCGATGTTCGACTTCAACGAACCAAGCAGCAGCGGCTGTTCGGCCGGCCGATCCTGGCCGTACGTGGCCAGCAGGGCATCGGCCTCGATCGGGTCGCCGAGACGTGTCCCGGTCCCGTGCGCCTCCATCGCGTCCACATCGGATGTGCCGAGACCGGCATGGGCCAGGGCCTGACGGATCACCCGCTCCTGCGAGGGGCCGTTGGGTGCGGTGAGGCCGTTGCTCGCACCGTCCTGGTTGACGGCGGAGCCCCGTACGACCGCCAGCACCCGATGACCGTTGCGCCGGGCATCCGACAGCCGCTCCACGAGCAGCAGTCCTGCCCCCTCCGACCAGGCGGTGCCGTCGGCGCCTGCGGCGAAGGCCTTGCAGCGTGCGTCCGACGCGAGGCCGCGCTGCCGGCTGAACTCCAGGAACATTCCCGGTGTCGGCATCACGGTCACTCCACCGGCGAGTGCCAGATCGCATTCGCCCTGCCGCAGCGCCTGGGCCGCCAGATGCAGTGCCACCAGGGACGAGGAGCAGGCCGTGTCGACCGTCACCGCCGGGCCCTCAAGGCCGAAGGTGTACGCGACCCGCCCCGAGGCGACACTCGCCGTGCTGCCGGTGAGTAGATAGCCGTCCAGGCCCTCGGCCGGTTCGTGCAGGCGGGGCCCGTAGTCCTGGGCGGTCGCACCGATGAACACACCGGACGCGCTGCCGCGCAGACTGTCGGGTGCGATGCCGGCCCGTTCGAAGGCCTCCCACGCCGTGGTGAGCAGCAGCCTCTGCTGCGGGTCCATCGCCGCCGCCTCGCGCGGACTGATTCCGAAGAGCGCGGCGTCGAACTCACCGGCCCCGTAGAGGAATCCGCCCTCCCGGACGTAGGAGGTGCCGGGCCGATCCGGGTCCGGGTCGTACAGCGCTTCCAGGTCCCAGCCCCGGTCCGTGGGGAACGGGCCGATGGCATCCGTGCCCCCGGCGACCAGGTTCCACAGGTCCTCGGGCGAGGCCACCCCGCCCGGGTAGCGGCATGCCATGCCCACGATGGCGATCGGCTCGTCCGCCTGGGACGCCGTATCCGTGCGGCCGGCCGGCAGGCCGGCCCTCCCCGCAGACCCGTCGAGCCGTTCGCGCAACAGCCGGACCACGGCCTCCGGCGTCGGGTGGTTGTAGACCAGGGCCGAGGGCAGCGGGAGTCCGGTCGCGGTCCGGAGCCGGTCGCGCAGTTCCACCCCGGCCAGTGAGTCGAATCCGAGGTCCTTGAACGTATGGCCGGGATCGACCGCGTCGCCGGTGACATGTCCCAGCACGATCGCGACCTGCGTCCGGACCAGATCCAGCAGGTCCGTGCCGGACACCGCACCTTGTGCGGGCGCGGGTTCGTCCTCCCGTACCGGCACCGCCGCGTCCGGCGCCGCGACCGGGCCGTCCAGCCAGTGCCGGTCCCGCTGGAATGCGTACGTCGGCAGCGGGACGGTCCTGCCGCCCCGTGCCGCGAGTGCGTCCGCCCAGTCCACCCGGGCACCGCGTACGTGCGCCTGGGCCAGTGCGGTCGTCAGGGTCTCCGGCTCGGGCCGCCCGCGCCGCAGGACCGACAGTGGCGCGGGCTGTCCGTCACCGAGTGACGCACGGGCCAGGGCGGTCAGGACGGCGTCCGGGCCCAGCTCGACGAAGACACCCACACCGTCGTCCCGCAACGTGCGCAGTCCGTCATGGAAGCGGACGGCGTCGCGGATGTGCCGTGTCCAGTACTCGGGTGAGGCGAGTTCCTCGGCGGTCGCGAAGTCACCCGTGACGTTCGAGACGACCGGAATCCTCGGCGCACGGAACTGCAGCTCCCCGGCGATCCGCCGGAACGCGTCGAGGACCGGGTCCATCAGCGGCGAATGAAAGGCATGGCTGACCGTCAACCGCCGGGTGCGGCGCCCCTGGGAGGCGAAGGCGTCCTTGATCCGCAGGACATCGGGCTCGTCGCCCGAGACGACGACCGCGCGCGGACCGTTGACGGCGGCGATCGAGACCCGGTCGGTGAGATGCGGGATCACCTCCTGCTCGGTCGCCTCCACCGCGGCCATCGCGCCGCCCGCCGGAAGCTCCTGCATCAGCCGGCCCCGGGCGGCGACCAGACGCGCGGCATCGTCGAGCGAGAGGACTCCGGCCACATGGGCGGCGGTCAGCTCGCCGATCGAATGCCCGGCGAGCCGGTCCGGTCGCAGGCCCAGGTGCTCCACCAGCCGGAAGAGTGCTGTCCCGACCGCGAAGAGCGCGGGCTGCGTATACCGCGTCTCGTCCAGCAGCGCAGCCTCGGGCGATCCTTCCGCCGCGAGGACGATGTCCCCCAGCGGGCGGTCCAGATGCGGGGCGAAGGCCGCGCAGACGCGGTCGAAGGCCTCGGCGAACTCCTTGTACGCGAGGTAGAGTTCGCGTCCCATCCCGGCGCGCTGACTGCCCTGCCCGGTGAAGAGGAAGGCCGTGAGGGACTGCGTGTTCGCGCGGCCGCGTACGAGAGCGGGGTCGTCCCGGTCCTCCGCCAGGGCCTCGACCGCGCGCAGCAGCGCATCCCGGTCGGCCGTCACCGCGACGGCCCGCTCGTCGAAGAGGGTGCGGGTGGTGGCGAGGGAGTACGCAATGTCGAGGGGCGACGCGTCGGGGCCGGCGGCCGTGAGGTGGTCGCGGAGCCGGGCGGCCTGACCGCGCAGGGCCCGGCCGTCGCGGGCGCTGAGCAGCCAGGGGACGGGCGGCCGAGGCGCATCGGCCGCCGGCGGATCCACCGCTTCGGTGTCTCCGGTTGCCGTTCCGGGAGGGGTTTCTGCCGCGTCTCGGGCTTCCCCGGTGTCTCCGGTTGCCGTTCCGTCAGGGGTCTCCGCCGCATCCACGGCTTCCCCGGTGCTGACGGTTGCCGTACCGGCAGCGGTTTCCGCCGCATCCACGGCTTCCCCGAAGCCGCCGGCCGCCGTACCGGAGCCGGTCTCCGCCGCATCCACGGCTTCACCGGAGCCGGAGCCTCCGGCCGCCGCACCGGCCTTCGTGCCCGCCGCATCCGCCACCACCACATGGCAGTTGGTCCCGCCCATCCCGAAGGAGCTGACCCCCGCGATCAGTGGAAGCTCCTCCCGGGGCCAGGGACCCTCCTCGGTCCGGACCCGAAGGCCCAGGTCCGCCAGCGGGATCTCCGGGTTGGGCACATCGAAGTTGAGGCTGGCCGGGATCCGGCGCCGGGAAACGGACAGCGCGGCTTTCAGCAGCCCCACCAGACCGGCCGCGCCCTCCAGATGCCCGACGTTCGTCTTCGCCGACCCCACCTGGAGCGGCGCGTCGGCGGGCCGGCCGGTGCCGAGCGCCGCACCCAGCGCGGCGGCCTCCACCGGGTCGCCCACCGGTGTGCCCGTGCCGTGCAGCTCGACGTACTGGACCTCACCGGCCGTGACACCCGCGCGGGTGTACGCCTCGCGCAGCACCGCTTCTTGCGCACCCCGGTCAGGGACGGTGAGCCCTTCGGACGCGCCGTCGTTGTTGACCGCGCTGCCCAGGATCACGCAGTGCACCCGGTCACCGTCGGCCCGGGCCCGGTCCAGCGGCTTGAGGACGACGGCGACACCGCCCTCGCCGCGTACATAGCCGTTGGCGCGCGCGTCGAACGTGAAGCAGCGGCCGTCGGGTGACAGGGCCCCGAACTTTGCGCTGTCCGCGCTGCTGCCGGGGGAGAGGATCAGATTCGCACCGCCGACGACGGCGAGATCGGACTCACCGCTGCGCAGGCTCTCGCAGGCGAGATGGACCGCGACCAGCGACGAGGACTGGGCCGTGTCCACCGTCAGGCTCGGACCGGTGAGACCGAGCACGTACGAGAGCCGGTTGGCGAGGATGCCGCGGTGCAGCCCCGTCATGGAGTACCGGTCCCCGCCCGTCCCGCCCCTGCGGTGGTGGAGGGCCGCGTAGTCGTCCCAGATGGCGCCGGCGAAGACGGCGGTACGGCTTCCGGCGAGCACACCGGGGACGATCCCGGCCTCCTCCAGTGCCTCCCAGCCCAGCTCCAGCAGCAGCCGCTGCTGGGGGTCCATCGCCGCCGCCTCACGGGGCGGGACACCGAAGAATCCGGCGTCGAACCGGTCCACCTCGTCGAGGAAGCCGCCGCGGGCGGGGGCCCCTGCGGACCGGCGGCCCGCGGGAGCCTCCCCGACGGCGTCCTCCCCGCGGCTGAGCAACTGCCAGAAGGCGGCGGGATCGGGTGCCCCGGGGAGGCGGCAGGCGAGACCGATGACGGCGATAGGTGCGGAGTGGGCGCTACGCATGATCTGTGACGTACTCCCTCGTCGAGAACGACCCGGCGAGACCCACCCTCCCCAGCCGCGCTAACGGCGGCCTTTGTGCGTTCTAAATCGCCCCGGAGCCGTCCGCGCGTTCCCCGGCCGCGTGCAGCCCGCGCCGCAGCGCCGTCAGGTGCTCCAGCGCGATGCGGTGCTGCTCGTCCGGGTCCGGTGTACCCGCCGACCCGCCGAACGCGTGGTACGCCCCGGGGAAGTTGTGCAGCTCGACCGGCACCCCGGCCTGCGCCAGGCGGAGCCCGTACAGCAGCCCCTCGTCGCGCAGCGGATCGAGACCCGCGGTGGAGAGATACGCCGGGGGCAGCCCGCCAAGGTCCCCGGCCCGTGCCGGGGACGCGTACACGGGAGTCCCGACCCGGTCCGTGCCCAGATAGAGCTCCCAGCTCTCCTGCGCCAGCCGGCGGTTCCAGACCGGCGTGTCCACGTACGCGGTCATCGAGCCCGTCTCCAGCCGGTTGTCGAGCACCGGAGTGCTCAGGTGCTGGAAGACCAGCCCGGGCCCGCCCCGGTCCCGGGCGAGCAGGGTCAGCCCGGCGGCGAGACAGCCCCCGGAACTGGCCCCGGCCACCGCGAGCCGCGCCGGATCCGCCCCGAGCTCCTTCGCGTTCCCGGCGGTCCACTCCAGTGCGGCCCAGCAGTCGTCGAGCCCGGCGGGAAACGGATCCTCCGGCGCCAGCCGGTACGCCACCGCCACGACCACCGCCGAGGCGAACGACGCCGCCTGGGCCGCCGAGTGGTGAACCGAGTCCACATTGCCGAGGACGAAGCCCCCGCCATGGATCCACAGCACCGCGGGCAGCGCGGACCCCGCCCCGGCCGGTCGGTACACCCGCACCCGAACCTCCGGCGAACCGGGCGGCCCGGGCACCCATCGCTCCGTCACCTCGACCCCCGGCACCGCCGGGAGCTCGCGCAGCGGTCGCGGACCCGCCCGATGGTCCGCGACCGCGTCGGCCAGCCGTCCCGTCACCGGCATGCTCAGGCCTCCAGAGCGATGGCCTGCGAGGGACAGAGCGCCACGGTGTCCCGCAGCCTCGCCTCCTCGGCCGCGCCGTCCACCCGGTCCTCCAGGACGAGGACCGTGCCCTCGTCGGACTGGTCGAAGCGGTCGGGGGCGGACAGGACGCACTGACCCGCGCCCAGACACCGCTGTGTATCGGCCTTGATGTGCATGGCTTCCGGTTCCCTTCTGATCACCATGTGACAGGCAGGCGCCAGATGCCCTGGACACCGCCCGGTTCCTTGACCGGCAGCTGCCCGGAGGGTTCGGCGAGGCGCAGCCCCGGCAGCCGGCGGAAGAGTGTGGACAGGGCGATCTCCATCTCGGCACGGGCCAGGTTCTGGCCGATGCACTGATGGACGCCATGTCCGAAGGAGATGTGGTGGCGGGCGCCGCGCCCGACGTCGAAGGCGTCTGCTGCGGGGAACGCCTCGTCGTCCCGGTTGGCCGACGAGATCACGACGATCACCCCGTCACCCGCCCGGACCCGGTGCCCGCCGAGCTCCGTGTCGACTGTCGCGAACCGGGCGACGCCGTCCGCGATCGCCATGTACCGCAGCAGTTCCTCGACCGCGCCCGGCAGCAGCGACTCGTCGGCGCGCAGGGCCGCGAGCTGCTCCGGGTTCTCCAGCAGGGTGAGGACGCCGAGCGCGATCGCGCTCGCCGTGGTCTCGTGTCCGGCGACCAGCAGCAGCAGCGCGATGTCGACCAGATCGCGGCGGGTGAGCGCACCGGTGGAGAGCTGCTCGGCGATCAGGGTGTCGAGCAGCCCGTCGCCCGGTTCCTCCTCCTTGCGCCGGATCAGCCCGTCGAGGTACGAGGCGAGCTGCGCGAAGGCGTCGGCGCTGTCCTCCAGACTCGTCGTCCCGGTGACGACCCGCCGGGACTGCTGCTCGAAGAAGCCGTGGTCGGCGTAGGGGACGCCGAGGAGCTCGCAGATGACGACGGACGGCACAGGCAGAGCGAAGTCCGGAACCAGATCGGCGACCGGGCCCTTGGCCTCGATCGCGTCGATCAGTTCGTCCACGAGCCGCTGGATACCGGGCCGCAGCGCCTGGACCTTGCGGACCGTGAAGTTGGTCAGCAGCATGCGCCGCTGGACGGTGTGTTCCGGCGGGTCCATGCCGATGAAGTTGCGGACCTTGCGCGCCGACTCGAAACGGGGAGCGGTGGCCGGGTAGTGCGGATGGACCCGGTCCGAGGAGTAGGTGGCCGCGTCGAGCAGGACCTGACGGGCCTCCGCGTGCCCGCTCACCGCCCAGACCCGGCGCCCGTTGTACAGCTCGACCAACGAGACCGGTCCCTGCTCGCGGTACGTGTCGTAGCCGGCGGGCGGCTGGAAGGGGCAGCCGCGCGCCTGCGGATACGCGGGCAGCTCCTGGCCCTCAGTCGAGGGAGCAGTACTGATCTCGGTCATTCCCCGGCCTCCAGGACAGTGAGCGGAACGACGGCAGGTGCCGGTGCGGCCGGTGGAGCCGCTTCGGACGCTGCCGGATTCTTCGCGCGCGGAGCGCTGAACCGCCGTACGGCGGGGGCCTCGACCCAGGTGAACAGGGCGTGGGCCAGGGCCAGGGCGGCCAGCAGGGCGGCGATCAGCAGGGCGGCCGCCGCGGCACCGGACAGCTCCTCGCCGGCGACGAGCCACTTGTGGCCGTACGTCACCACCAGCCCGTGCACCATGTAGAACGCGAACGAGAGCTCGCCGAGCCGCACCAGCACCCGCCCCCGGAAGGGCGAAGCGGTCTGCCGGACATCGGCCTGCGCGGCGGCGACGACCAGCGGGGTGAGCCACAGGGCGCCGGTGCCCGCGACACCGTACAGATACGGCACCGACGCGTTGAGGACGTAACCGCCCACGGCGATCGCGGCGGCGGGCAGCAGCGCGACGCGGGGGATCGCGCCGGTCAGCACCAGCCGGGCGGCGATCATGCCGAGCACGAACTCGATGGCGCGGACCGGCGGGAAGAAGTAGACGGACCAGATCTGCTCGAAGGACAGCGAGCCGTCGTCGATGAACGGCAGCGGGGTACCGGCCACGGCCCAGCCGCTGACGGCCGGCACCAGGACGGTGAGTGCGCCGAGCACACCGGCGAGCGTCCACAGCCGGCGAGCCGTCAGCCGCTCCAGGAAGGGCAGCAGGAACGGGAAGGCGAGATAGAAGAACAGCTCGCACGACAGCGACCAGCTGACGGCGTTCATCGTGTTCGGGACCTGGATCTCGGGTATCCACGCCTGCACGAGGAAGAGGTTGGCCAGGACGCCCTTCGTGGTGAACACCTCGGAGGCGGCCGCCATCAGGGCGGCGGCGGCCACGAAGGTGACCAGGTGGTTGGGGAAGATCTTCACCAGTCTGCGCCGCCAGACGCGGGGCGCGCCCTCCGCGGGCCGCGCCGACCAGGTCAGGACGAAGCCGCTGAGGACGAAGAAGAACGTGACCCCGTAGAAGCCCGCGTTGGCGAACGTGTCGCCCAGCGTGTCGCCCAGCCTGCCCTCGAAGAACCGGGTCTGGAAGGTGGTGTGGAACGCGAAGACCAGCAGGGCCGCCAGGAAGCGCATCCCCGTGAGGGACGGCAGCCTGGCGGCCCGCGGCAGGTCCGGGACGGGTGGCGGCGGGGTGGACGGTGCTGGGGAGCCTGGCATGGCTGATGACCTCCGACTTGTCCGAAACTGGCCCGTCGAGGCTCGCAGTCGCGTGTTGGCCGGTTCTAAAGCCGCTCTTGTGCGGTACGCGCACGCCGTGGCACCGCCTCCAGCAAGGCCCGGGTGTACGGATGGGCGGGCTTCGCGAACACCTCGTCGACCGGTCCGGACTCCACGATCCGGCCGTCCTTCATCACCAGCACCCGGGCGCAGATCTCCCGGACGACCGCGAGATCGTGCGAGATGAAGAGCGTCGCGAGGCCGAGGTCCTCCTGCAACTGCCTCAGAAGGTCCAGCACTTGTGCCTGGACGGACACATCGAGAGCCGAGACCGGTTCGTCGCACACCAGCAGCCGTGGCGAGGGCGCCAGGGCTCGCGCGAGGGCGACCCTTTGCCGCTGCCCGCCGGACAGGGCCAACGGCCGGCGCTCCAGGTACTGCGCCGACAGACCGACCTGCTCCAGCAGCCGTACGGTGCGGGCCTGCCGCTCCGCACGCCCGACGCCGGCCGTGGCCAGGGCCTCGCCCACGATCCGGGCCACGCTCCAGCGCGGATCGAAGGCGCTGAGCGGATCCTGCGGCACGAGTTGCAGGGTGTGGCGCCCCTGCCTGCGTTCGCGTTCTCGCAGGGAGCTCCACGGGGTTCCGGCCAGCCGCACCGCGCCGCTGTCCGGCGCCACCAGACCGAGGACCATGCGGGCCAGGGTGGACTTCCCCGAGCCGGACTCGCCGACCAGGCCCAGGGTTTCCCCCGGCCGCAGCGCGAACGACACCTCGTCGACCGCGGTCCGGCGGCTGCCGCGCGCACCCCTGAACACCTTGGTGGCACGGGAGACATCGAGGAGTGGCTCGGTGTCGTCCGGGGCCACCGCGGCTCGGGCCACTCGGGGACGACTGCCCGGGATGGCCGCCAGCAACGCCTTGGTGTACGGGTGTTCCGGTGACTCCAGCACTCTGGCGACCGGTCCGGACTCCACGATCCGGCCGTCCTTCATCACGGCGACCTCGTCGGCGAGCGCCTCCACCACGGCCAGGTCGTGGCTGATCAGGAGGAGACCGGTGCCGCCCCGCTTCAGCTCGCCGAGCAGCGCGAGAATCCGCGACTGCACCGAGGCGTCCAGCGCGGTCGTCGGCTCGTCCGCGATCAGGACACCGGGCTCGGCCGCGATCGCAGAGGCGATCAGGGCCCGCTGCCTCAGCCCTCCCGACAACTGGTGGACATGGGCCCGGGCCCGTTCGGCGGGCTCGGGCACACCGACCCGCTCCAGCAGGGCGAGGACGCGGTCCCCGGCCTCCTTGCGCGGGACGACCCGATGTGTCAGCAGCGGTTCCGCGATCTCCTTGCCGACGGGCCGCAGCGGGTCCATGGCGACGAGCGCGTCCTGAGCGACCAGCCCGACGCGCCGGCCCCGTACCGCACGCCACTGCCGGGGGCCGAACTCCCGGGCCTCCCGGCCCGTAATGCGCAGCCGGTCGGCCGACACCTCGGCGGTCGGCCCGGCGAGCCCCAGCAGACTGCGGGCCAGCGCGCTCTTGCCCGACCCGGACTCACCGACGACGGCCAGGCACCGGCCCCCGGCGAGGGTGAACGACGCGTCCCGCACGGCATGCACCTGGCCGGGCCCGGTGCCGAACCGTACGTTCAGCCCGGCCACGTCGAGCAGCGGGGCCGCCTCCTCGACGGGCACACCGGCCCGTGTCCGCGTGGAGTCCGGGGCCGTACCCCGGGAGGATGCGGTGGTCATGAGGCGGCCCGTCCTTCGGCTCGTGCCTGTGCGTGGCGGCCCACGACGGTGACCGCGAGGACCGTGCCGACCAGCAGCAGGCCCGGGAAGAGCGCGATCCACCAGGCCTGGTCGAGGAACCCCTGGCCCTCCGTGAGCATCGCGCCCCACTCGGGCGTCGGCGGCTGGGCGCCGAGTCCCAGATAACTCAGCGCCGCCCCGGTCGAGATGGACGCCCCGAGCGTGACCGTCGCCAGCACCAGCAGCGGCCCCAGCGTGTTGGGCAGCACATGGCGCAGCACGATCAGCGGACGCGGAACACCCAGCGCCACCGCGGACTCCACATAGCCCGACCGCCTGACGACCAGCGCCTGGGCCCGCACCACCCGGGCGAACCCCGGTGCGGTCCCCACCGCGACGGCGATCGTGGTGCCCAGCACCCCCTTGCCCGCGATGAGGACCACCATCAGGGCGAGCAGCAGCCCCGGCAGCGCCAGCAGCGCGTCGGCGGCACGCATCAGCACGGCGTCACCGAACCGGCCGGACAGCGCGGCGGCCAGCCCCCACACCACCGCGAGCCCGACTCCGGCGCCCGTCGCCGCGGCCCCGATGGCCAGCGAGTACCGGGTGCCGTGCACCACCCGGGTGAAGACGTCACGGCCCAGCTGATCCGTACCGAACCAGTGGGACCCGCCCGGTGCTTGGAGTGCGTGCACCGGGTCCGTGTCGGTCGGACTGCCGGCCGCCAGCAGCGAGGGCGCCAGTGCGGCCAGCAGGATGAGCCCCAGCAGCACGGCGGCGGCCAGCACCCCCGGCCGAACCCGGCGCCTGCGGACCCTGCCGGCCGCCGCGACCGGTACCCCGGCCCGTACGGCCTGTTCCACGCTCATGCGGCGGCCACCCCCGTTCCCTTGCGCAGCCGGGGATCCACGACCGCGTACAGCACTTCCACCACCGCGCCGACCAGCACGAACACCACAGCCGACAGAGCCACCACGCCCTGTACCACCGGCAGATCGCGGTCGCTCACCGCCTGCAGGGTGATCCGCCCGATGCCCGAGCGGGCGAACACGTTCTCCACCACCACGGCCCCGCCGAGCAGGGTCCCGGTGAACCAGCCGGTGAGGGTGAGCGCCGGCAGCGCGGCATGGCGCAGCGCGTGGTGCGAGCGCACCGTGTGCTCGGCGAGCCCCCGCGACCGGGCGGTGAGACTGAACGGCTGCTCCAGAGCGGCGAGCAGCCCCTCCCGCATCACCTGCGTGAGCACCGCCGCGATCGGCAGCGCCAGCGTGATCACCGGAAGGACCAGCGAGCGGGCGTCCCCACTGTCGGAGACGGGCAGCCAGCCCAGCCGGAACGAGAACACCGTCAGCAGCATGATGCCGAGCCAGAACGAGGGCGTGGACACCACGATCAGCTCCACCGCCGTCGACACGCGGCGCGGCCACCGGGAGCGCCCGGAGGTCAGCACGGTCACGGCGGCCGCCAGGACCACCGCCACCAGCGAGGACCACAGGGCGAGTTGGGCGGTCGCGCCGATCTGGTCGGCGAGAAGTGAGGAGACCGACTGCTGCAACTGGTAGGAGTCGCCCAGCTCGCCGGAGACCAGCTTCCTGAGATACGCGCCGTACTGGACGGCGAGCGGCCGGTCGAGACCGTAGTGGTGGCGTATCTCCTCGCGCTGCTCCGCGCCGACCAGCGCGTTCGAACCGACGATGGCACTGACCGGATCGCCGGGGATCAGCCGAAGCGCCAGGAAGGCGCAGGTGGCGGCTCCCCAGACAACGAGGACGGCCGCCCCGACCCGGGCCGTGACGGCCCGGATCGCGGCGGGTATGTGCGGGACCGCCATCAGCCGGCCTCGACCCAGGCGCCGTAGAACTCGGGCCACGCCGACAGCGAGAGCCGCAGCCCGTGCACCTTCTTGTTCACACCGACCGACGCCTTCTGGACATAGGCGGGGACCACCGCCGCCCGGTCGATCGTCCACTTCTGCACCTGCGCGTAGTACGCGGCACGCTCGTCCGGGGCCGTGGCTCCCTGTGCCTTCTTCAGCCAGGTGTCGACCTGCGGGTCGGCGACCCTGGCGAAGTTGTGGCCGCCGCCCGCCGACGACTCGGTGGAGAGGAAGAAGCTGCTGAGGATGTCGCCGTCGCCCCGCGCCCAGGACGTTTCGACCACGTCGTAGCGGCCCTCGTCCAACTGGGCGGAGACCGCGGTGGCGTCGGTGGAAGCGGCAAGGTTCAAATGGATCCCGGCCTTCTTCAGATCACCCTGCACGGCCTGGGAGAACACCGAGGCCGTGCCGTAGACCGGGGCGACCACGGTGAGCCGCTTGCCGTTCTTCGTCCGGTAGCCCTCGGAGTCGCGGCCCGTCCAGCCCGACTGGTCCAGCAGCCGGCCGGCGAGCGCCCGGTCGTAGGGCCAGCTCTTCTCCAGCGCGGAGTCGTAGCTGTGCGGGGTCGCGGGGGAGAGGGTGCTCCAGGCGCGGGTGCCGGTGCCCTGGAACACCGACTTCACCAGGGCGTCCAGATCGATGGACCGCTGGAACGCCTTGCGCACCCGGGCGTCGGAGAACAGCGGGCTCCTGGTGTTGAGGTAGAACGTGTCGACCGCGCCGGGGACGTCCTTGCCGACGACGTCCAGCCGCGCGTTCCTGCGGACCGCCGCGATCTGGTTGGCCGGAACGGCCGCCGCCGCGTCGACCTGGCCGGAAGTCAGTGCCCCTACCCGGGTGGCGTCCTCGGTGATGAAGCGCACGGTGAAGGAGTCCAGGCGGGCGGGCCCGCTGTGACCGGCGTCCTTCGGCGCCCACGCGTAGGCGGCGTTCCTGGTGTAGCCGCGCTTCTGGCCCCGGGTGTAGGTGCCCGCCCTGAAGGGTCCGGAGCCGACGGAGTCCGTACCCGCGCAGAGCTTGTCGGCCCCCGCCTTCAGGGAGGCGGGTGAGGCTATCCCCAGATACGTGGTGCTCGCTGCCTGGAGGAACGGCGCGTACGGCCGGCTGAAACGGACCTCGACCTCGTACGTCCCCTTCACGGTCGTGCCCGCGTAGGGACCGAGGAGCCCCGCCGCGTACTGCGACTGGGTCGCCTTCGCGGTGATGTGGTCGAAGTTGGCCTTCACCGCCGCCGCGTCCAGGTGCTTCCCGTCGTGGAAGGTGACGTCCTCGCGCAGGTCGAAGGTGTACGTCCGGCCCCCCTCCGACGTCTTCCACGACTTCGCCAGCCACGGCTCCAGCTCACCGTCCGGGGTCTGGTAGACGAGCGAGTCGAAGACCGGCCGCTGGACGAAGGCGGTCACGTCCTGCGCGCTGGTGTGCGGGTCCCAGCAGTCCGGTTCCTGCTGCGCCGCGTAGGTGAGGCTGCCGCCGCTCCGGGGCTTCGCCTGCGCGGCGGGGGCGGAGCCGCCGTCGGAGCTGCATGCGGCGGTGGCGGCGAGCAGCAGGACGGACAGCAGAGCGGCTCTTCGAGGGGTACGGCGCGGGTGCATATGGGGACTCCGGGACAGGGAAACGAGGTGAGGGGTGCCGGACGTACTGTCGCGAGTACGTCTAAAGCCGGGCTGAAACGCCCTCGGAGGAGCCGGGACGGACCTCCCGGGCCGCCTGTGCCAGCAGTTCGAACGAGCGCAGCCGCTCCTCCTGGCCGGGGACGACGGTCAGCGCCATCAGCTCGTCGGCCCCGGTGCGCTCCACCAGCTCGGCCAGCTTGTCGCGCACGGTGTCCGGTGCGCCGATCAGCTGGCGCTCAGCCAGCTCCTCCAGGAACTGCAGCTCCGCCTCCGCGTACGCGTGGCCGGCCGCCGTCCGCGCGGAGGGGAACGCGTCGAAGCGCCGTACCGTACGCATCTTTATCTTGCCGAGCAGATAGGGCGCGGCGACCTCTCGGGCGTCCCGGTCCGTGTCGGCGACGGTGGTCAGCGCGGAGATCAGGGTGCGCGGCCGGTCCAGATGGGGCGAGGGCCGGAAGGCCTCGCGGTAGCGGTCCAGTGCGAAGGCCGTGGCATGCGGGTTGATCTGGTGGGCGAAGGCGTACGGCAGTCCCAGCGATCCGGCGAGCTCGGCGCTGGCCGGGCTGGAGCCGAGCATCCACAGGTCCGGCCTGCCGTCGGCCGCCGGCACGGCGGTGATCGGGGAGGAGGGGTCGCCGGGCGCGAAGTAGCCGCTCAGTTCGGCGACCTGGCGGAAGAAGTCGTCCCCGCCCCGCTCGGGCGCCCGGCGCAGTGCCCGGGCGGTGTGCGGGTCCGTGCCGGGGGCACGGCCCAGACCCAGGTCGACGCGGCCGGGGTGGAGGGCTTCCAGGGTGCCGAACTGCTCAGCGACCACCAGAGGGGCGTGGTTGGGCAGCAGTACGCCCCCGGAGCCGACCCGCAGCGTGGTCGTGGCGGCGGCGAGGCGTCCGGCGAGGATGGCGGGTGCCGAGGTGGCGAGGCTCGGGGTGCTGTGGTGCTCGGCCACCCAGTAGCGCAGATAGCCGAGTTCCTCGACGCGCGGAGCCAGGGCGACGGTGTCGCGCAGCGCCTGGGTCGCGGAGCCGCCCTCGAAGACGGGCACCACGTCGAGCACGGACAGGGGGATGCCGAGGGGTCGGCTCATGGAGACCTCCGGAAGGAGCGCGCCGCCGGACCGGGGTCCGGCGGCGCGGGCTGGACGGACATGCACGTGCGGGAGGAACGGAGGTGCGCCGCGCGCCCCGTGCCGGGGCGCGCGGCTCAGGCGTGGTCGTTGACCGGCTCCGGCTCGGCCGACCCGGCCGGGGTCTCGTCCGCGGATGCTTCCGCCGCGGGCCTGCCCGGCAGCAGCAGACCCGCGGCGAAGACCACGACGGCGGCGGCGACCGGCCACCAGAACGCGTTGGCGAAGGAGTCGGCGGTGGGGACCGCGTGGGAACCGCCGCCCTGGAGGATCAGAGCCACCACCGCGATGCCGAGCGAGGCCCCGATCTGGTTGAGGATGAACACCGCACCGGTGGCGCCGGCGACCGCCTCGCCCGGCACCGTCTTGTAGACCGAGCCCATGGTGGGCGCGCCCACCAGGCCCATGCCGAAGCCGGCGGCGAACTGGGCGGCGGTCAGCGCGATCTGCGAGGTGCCGGAGTCCGAGCCCGTGAAGACCAGGGCGCCGAGACCGATGAGCAGCGCGCCGGTGGGCACCAGCCGGCGGGCGCCGACCTTGTCCGCGAGGTTGCCGGCGATCGGCATGCCGATCAGGGTGCCGAGGCCCAGCGGGGCGAGCAGCAGGCCGGATTCGAGGATGCTGTGGCCGTGCACCTGCTGGTAGTACAGCGGCAGCAGGAACAGGAGCGAGAAGAGACCGCCGCCGAGCAGGAACATGGTGGTCACGCTGGCGCTGAAGCCCTTGTTGCCGAACAGCCGCAGATCGAGCAGCGGGGTGACGGTGGTGCGCAGGGCGTGCACGGCGTACGCGACGAACAGCGCGACACCGACGGCCAGTCCGAGAATCACCTTGGTGCTTCCGAAGCCGTCGCCGCCGGCCTGGGACAGGGCGTAGACGAGCGCGGCGAAGCCGGGGGAGAGCAGCGCGACACCCAGGGCGTCGAACGGCACCGGCTCACCGCTCGGCGGCGGATCGGCCGGCAGCACCCGGATCGCCAGCACGATCGCGGCGAGCGCGAAGGGGATGTTGACCAGGAACATCCACTCCCAGGAGAAGTTGTCCAGCAGCAGCCCGCCGATGACGGGGCCGAGCACCGGGCCGAGCGTGATCGGAACGGAGACCAGGCCCATGACCCGGCCGATCCTGGCGGGCCCCGCGGCGCCCGCGACGACGGTCATCATGATCGGGTCGACCATGCCGCCGCCGAAGCCCTGGACGATGCGGAAGGCGATCAGGCTCTCCGCGTTCCAGGCGAAGGCGCACAGGGTCGAGCCGATCAGGAAGACCGAGAGGCCCAGCAGCCACATGCGTTTGGCGCCGAACCGGACCACGGCCCAGCCGGCCAGCGGGATCGCCAGGGCGACCGCGAGCAGATAGCCGGTGGTCACCCATTCGATGGTGGCCAGCGTCGCGTGGAACTCACCGCCCAGCGTGCTGATCCCGACGTTGACGATCGTCGCGTCCAGGTAGGACATCATCCCGCCGAGCACCATGACGCCGACGAGCGTGAGCAGAGCGGCATCGAGCCGGGCAGGCCCGCTCCCGGCCGCCTTTGTTTCAGACACGGCAACTCCTTTTAACCACTCTACCCAGAAAATTTTACTGGGTAGTAAAATTCTGTGGCTGGCACGGTAGCATGGCCTCATGAGCGTTGGCGAGAACGAACAGACGGCCCAGGCCCCGGTGGACCGAGGGCGGCTGGACAAGCGCCGGGCGATCGTGGAGGCCGCCCTGCGGGTCTTCGCGCAGGTCGGATACGCACAGGCGAGCCTCGACGTGATCGCCGCCGAGGCCGGGGTGTCCAAGCCGACGATCTACAACCACCTGGGGTCGAAGGAGAAGCTGTTCCGGCATGTGATGACGGAGACCGCCGCCCGGTCCAACGCCAAGACCCTTGACGTCCTCACCGCCTTCCCGACCGATCCGGACCAGCTGCGCCCGGGCCTGGAGGACCTCGCCACCAAGCTCGTCGACTGCTACTGCGACGAGCAGTCCGAATCCGTGCGCCGGCTGCTGTACGCGGAGGCCGTGCGCTTCCCGGACCTCTTCGACGCGGTGCGGGCCAGCGGGCCCAACCAGTTCACCGAGGCGCTGGCGGGCCGGCTCGCCCGCCTCGCGAACGCCGGCCACCTGCGGGTCGAGGACCCGGTCAGGGCGGCCAACCAGTTCATCGCGCTGGTCTACGAGGAACTGCCCGGGATGAGCGCGCTGGGCACCCGGCCCCTCGACCCGGCGGACGTCGCGAAGGTCGTGACCGCCGGGGTCGACACCTTCCTGCGTGCCTTCGGAACGGAACAGGCCGACGGCCCGGGCAAGGCCGGCGGCTGAGCGGGCCGAGCACCTCGCGCGGACACCGGGCGGTGCCGCCGAGGGTGCCTCGTCCCGGTCACGCCCGGTTCTGCCTGCCGTAGCGCAGCCGGGCGAACTCCCTGGTCAGGGCCGTCCGTTGCTCGCCGAACCCGCCGCGCATCCGCAGCACCGACAGCAGTGTCCACAGGCGGGTCTGCGCGAAGTGCAGCGGCGATCCGTGCACATCGTCGTGAGCCAGCAGCCGGACCCCGCGCACCCGCTCCCGCAGCAGCCGGGCATCACCCGGCGGAATGATCTCGTCCCGCAGGCTCGTCACATGCGCCACCGGAATCCGCAGGGCCGCCAGTTCCCCGGGCGTCAGCGCCCAGTCCCGGATCAGCCCGTAGACCTCGTCGGGCTTCGACCGGGTGAGATGGGCCAGCGTCTCCGTGGTGATCCGGGGCACCGTGCGCTGCCACGCGGAGTCCGTGAAGAAGTCGTGCAGCGGCGCCCCCGCGCCGACGACCCCGCTGATCCGTGAGTCGTACAGGGCGGCCCGCAGGGCCAGATGCCCGCTGAAGCTGAGCGCCAGGGCGTACGTGCGAGAGGTGTCGGCCCGGTCGCCGACCGCGTCCAGGACGGCGGATAACATCTGCCAGCTGTCGGCCCCGTACAGCAGGGAGTTCTCGCCCACGCCCGGCATCTCGGTGACCACCCCGGCGAATCCCAGCGCCCCGAGCTGGAGCAGCACCGGCGCCCACTGCTCCTTGACGGAGACGATGCCGCCGGTCATCACCAGCAACGGCTTGGGGTCCGACGCGTCGAGCCCCGCCGTCCAGCAGCGGATCCGGCCGCCCGCGAGGTCGACGTCCAGCCGCTGCACGGCCGGGAAGTCCGACCGCCAGGTGTCGAACGCGTCGGTGCACCGCTCCAGCGCCTCCTGCCGCGCCGAACCGTCCACGAACGGGAACCTGGCCATGTTGTAGTGCACGGAGGCGTCCAGCGGCCTGCCCTCGGCCGCCAGCCGGGCTCCCTCGGCGCTCCACTCGTGCACCCAGGACCCCGGGGTGCCGTTCTCGTCGTCGTCGATCCGGGAGAGCAGCGGATCGTAGTGCGCGGGCGGCAACCCCTGCGAACGGGTGTGGGCGACGACGAAGTTCTTCAGTTCCGCGATGTCGTTCATACGCTTTCGAGCGCCTTCTTGACCTCGGTCAGTACGTCCGCGGCCTCGGCGCCGTCGATGACCCGGTGGTCGAAGGCCAGGCTGAGCCGCAGCACCGGAGCCACCACGATCCGGCCCTCCCGCACGACGGGCCGCTCCAGGACCCGGCCGACCCCGAACGTGGTCGTGGTGCCGCCCACCGAATGGAAGGAGTCGACCGCGCGGTGGCCCAGCGAGGTGACCGCGAAGGTGCCGTTGAGGTGGGGCCGCAGGGCGAGCGAGTCCGCCGCGGCGCGGAAGGCCCTGCGGCCCTCGGCCCAGGGGGCCCGGTGCAGCTTCCGCACCCCGTCGAATTCGGGCAGGTTCTCCGGGTCGCCGTTCCGGACGCGCTCCAGATGCTCCTGGATGGCGGGCAGCCCGGACTCATGGACGTGGGGCACGATCGTGCCGAGCACCACCCGGCGCCCGTCCAGGGTGCGGTCCAGGGCCACCTTGCCGTTGACGAACGGATAGTGCGCGATCCTCAGCCGGCGGGGCCCGCCGCGCACCGCCGCGTTGGCGTCCGGGTGCTCGGCCAGCACCCGGCCGGCGGCCCGCAGTACGTACGCGGTGGTCGCGTACCGCACCCCCTCGCTCTCCACCGCCGCCGCGCGGTGGGCGAGCACTCCGCTCATGTCGACCTCGGTGTCGAGGAACACGGGCGAGAAGTCCCGGATCACCTCCAGGAAGAACAGCGTGTGCCTGCGCTGGCGGGGGAGCGGCTCACCGTTATCGGGGGTGGTCACGGCGCGACCGCCAGCAGATACACGTCCTTCAGGCTGGCCGCCTCCAGGACATCGGCCAGTGGCAGCGAGCGCCCCGTCTCGCGCTCCAGGACCGTGCACAGCGCCAGCAGATGCACCGAGTCCCAGGACTCCACGGTGTCCAGCTCCCGGCCGAGGTCATCGGCGGTGACGGGCAGGGCGAGTTCGTCCCGCAGCAGCGTGACGAAATCATCGACGGTCTTCACTGGAAGTCCTTTCGAAACGGGCGGTCAGACGGATGTGATCGACGGCTGCGGAGGCCGGCCGGGACACGAGCCGGAAGTCGGCCGAGTCCGCGTCCTCGCGGACCGTCTCGAACCCCGCCCGCGGATAGAAGTCCGCCACCTTGCCGTTACGGGCGGTCCGCGCATACGCGGCCCGCACCTCGGTGGCACCGCCGTCGAAGGCGTGCCCCACCACCGCGCCGAGCACGGCCTGCTCGATGCCGCGCGAGAACACCCGGCAGCTCAACAGGAAGTTCTCGATGTGAAGCACCCCGGCCTCGCGCCGCAGCAGCACCACGCCGACCACGCCGTTGTCCCCGAACCGGTCGGACGACTCGACCGCGAGCACCCGCACCGCCGGGTCTTCGTGCAACGCCCGCACCTCGGCGGGCTGCAGCCGACGGGTGGTGAGGTTGAACTGATTGGTACGCAGCGTGAGCTGGGAGACCCGGTCGAGCCCGGCCGCGTCCACGGGCGCGAGCGTCACGGAGATGTCCAGCTCCCGCAGATAGCCGTCGAGTGACTCGAAGGTGTGCAGGAAGTCCTGCCGGGCCCGCTCCTCGCGGTAGCGGGCCGGCCGCGCCCGGTCCTCCGCGGTGAGGGCCCGCACGTCGAACCAGCCGTCCCGCAGCAGCCGTTCGACATGGAGCGCGGGCTCCCGGTCCACCTGGAGCACCGCGACGCCGGGCAGCTCGCGTCGGACGAGTCCGCACTCGAAGGAGCTGTCGTCGACGAAGACGAAGCTGTCCGTGCCCAGATTGAGGTCGGCCGCCAGCTCGGCGAGGTTCTCGTGTTTGGGACGCCAGTTGGCCCGCACCTGCACGAAGTCCTCTTCGCGCAACGTGAGCTCAGGATGCTCGCGCAGCGTCTTCAGGACCGGTTCCCGGTCGTTCTTGCTGACGACGGCCAGCAGCACCCCCTGGGAGCCCAGTTGCTTCGCCACCGCCTGGAGGCGCCGGAACGCCTCCCCGCGATAGCTTCCCGCCACCTCGATTCCCCCGGGGCCCGCCTCACCGAGCACACCGCCCCACACGGTGTCGTCCAGGTCCAGGGCGAGTACCTTCTTCGCCCCGCCCGCCGACTGCCGTGCCAGATGGCCGATCTCGCGGGCGTAGCCGGCCAGCAGCCCGTCGGACAGATGCGCCTTGGCGTACACGCTCTGCCGTACGTCATGGGCGGCCACCCCCTCCGCCAGCAGCGGGTCGAGATCCACCGTGACCACCTTGGGCCGGGTCTCCACCAGACGCAGCAGACGGGCGTTGGCCTCCCGCCACACGGCCCCGAGCCTGGCCCGTGAGCCGAGGTCGACGAGCTGCGCGGTCAGCGAGCGGGGCAGCGGGAGCGTGTTGAGGACGAGTGTGGCGCCCCGGGCCGTCGCGGCGAACACCTCCGCGGCCCGCTCGACCAGCGCCGTCTTCTCGTCCAGGACCCGCTCCACGTCCTCCACCCGCCAGGGCAGCGGCAGTTCGTCGGCCACGAGCGCCGGGTCGAGGACACAGAGGACCAGCGAGGGGGCGGCGGCGTAGAGGTCGCTGCCCGGATCCGCGAGGTCGAAGACCCAGCTGTCGAAGTCGGAGAGCCGCACCCGCGCCAGCAGCCCGTGCCGGGCCAGCTCGCCGGTGAGCGAGGGCACCAGGGCGGACAGGGTGCCGTGCCCGGTCACCGCGATCAGCGGCGCGGGGGTGCCGGGGTGGGCGGCGAGCACCTTGCCGGTGTCCAGCCGGGCCAGGGCCCTGCCCGCCCGGACGAGCGCGTCCCCCTCCAGGCCGGCCACCAGGCCCCGCACGGCGGGGTAGTCCTCGGCCGTGATCTCCCGCAGGCCCGCGGTGGTCTCGGTCACGGTGTCAGTTCCCTTCCAGGGCGAAGCCCGCCTTGAGCCACTTGCTGGACTCGATGGAGATGCCCACCGCCCGCCGGCCGCCGGCCAGCCGGGCGAGTGCCCGCTCCAGCTGGAGGAAGACGATGGCGTTGCCGCAGTTGCCCGCGTCGTCGACGCAGGAGACGGCCTCGGCGTCCGGCAGACCGAGCCCCTCGGTGATCAGCCGGGTCATCCGGCCGGACAGCTGGGGAGGCAGCAGCAGGTCCACGTCCTCGCGGGCCCAGCCCAGGCCGTCCAGCACCTCGTCCAGTACCTCGCCGGCCATGACCGGCACGTGCTTCTCGATGGCCTTGTAGTCCTCGGTGGCCGCCGGCCGGTCACTGTCCCGGTCGGCGGGGCCGAACCACTCGAGGACCGCGCCGGGCTCCCTGCCCAGCCCCACCAGCCGGGTGAACAGCGCCCGTACGGACACGGCGCCCGGCCCCGGCTCGGTGGAGACCACAGCGGCGCCCGCCGCGTCCCCGAACAGGACGTAGTTGACCAGTTCGGCAGGGGCCGTGGCGCGCAGATCGGTGTCCAGGTCGTAGAACCGGGCGATCACGTCGCCGCCGAGCACCAGCACGGTACGGGCGCTCCCGCCACGCAGCAGCTGCTGGGCGACATCGAGTGCCTGCACGGCGCCGGAGCAACCCGACTGGAGCTGGAAGCTCCGTACGCCGTCGATACCCAGCCGGTCCGCGACCACGTTGACGGTCGCCGGCATCAGCCGGTCAGGCGTGGCGGTGCCCAGCACCA
The DNA here is from genome assembly GCF_035917155.1 of Streptomyces sp. NBC_00385. NCBI lineage: Bacteria > Bacillati > Actinomycetota > Actinomycetes > Kitasatosporales > Streptomycetaceae > Streptomyces > Streptomyces sp. NBC_00385. The sequence goes on from NZ_CP107951.1 coordinate 8,054,873, forward strand.
CCGCGTCCACCTGCCCCGGGGCCAGACCCGCCCGGTCCAGTGCCGTGCGGCCGGCCTCCTCGGCCAGGTCCGCCAGCGACACGGTGAGCTTCCCCGAGTCCAGATCCAGGGCCAGGTGGCGCGATGCGGTGCCGATGAAGACATCCACCCACTGCTGCCACAGCGCGTCCATGCCGAACCGCTCCGCCAGTGCGGCGTTGTCCAGTGGCGGGCCGGGAAGCGCGGAGGCCGCCGACCTTATGTACACGTCCCGACCCGTCATGAGGGTCCTTCCTCGCTCGTTCGGACCGGACTCAGTCGGACAGCAGGATCCGCGCCTCGGCGGAGGCCCGGACTCCGGTCATCCGCCAGGTGCGGAAGCCGCGCAGGCCCTCGTAACGGCCACTGGTCCCGGTCGCGGGATAGTGCACCCACTCGCTGGTGCGCACGTCGTTGAAGTCCGCCCACCCCTCGGCGTGAATGGTGCCGTCGTCGAGGGTGATGTCCTCGGTGTAGTAGGTCAGCAGTCCGCCGTCGCCCGGCCGGACGTACTCGATCCGGAACGAGCCGTGCGAGGTGCCGATCAACTTTCCGTCCTCGTCGTACAGTTCGTCGTCGAACGTGCCGGTCTGGCCGGTGCTCGGGTCGGCGACCTCGACGTCGTCGACCACCTTGACCACGACTTCCCTCGGGACGCGCAGCACGATCTGGTCAGCCATCTGACGGTTCCTCTCGATGAAGGGTTCGGACATCCCCGGACGGTGGCGCCCAGGCGATCAGGGGTGGGGTGACGGGGAACGCGCCCGGGCCGGTGAGGGCCTCGACCGCGGCGGCTTCCGCCTCGTCCGGTGCGCCGGGGGAGGGGAAGAACACCTCCGGGGTCGGCAGGTGCGGGCGGGCCAGGACGGTCCAGAACGCGTGCCGGGTCCATGTCCCGCTGTTCACCGGGTCGTTGTCGGCGAACGTGTAGGGCGCGTACTGCGCGCCGGTGGGGTCGGGCTGGGTGAAGCGCCCCCAGTACCCGTTGTAGAGGTGGTGGTCCAGGAGGTGCGCGCTGCGCAGCAGTTGGTACGCGCCCCGGTAGCGGAACGGGTTCGCCGCCGCCGCGTCGCCCGACGCCGTGACCGCCCCGTGCGGGGTGTAGCGGTAGCGGGCGGCGACGGCGCCCTCCTCGTCGATCAGCGCGAGCACGGAACCCTGCTGGTCGGTCACCGCCCAGTAGTGGCGGCCCGTGGCCGTGAGGACGGCGAGGAGGGTGCCGTCGGGCGTGCGGACGTAGTCGGCCGGTACCCCGTCGTCCGTCGTCCGCACGACGCCCAGGAAGGAGTGCGTCAGCACATGGACGACCGTCCTTCCGTCGACGGTGGTCTCCGTGATGCGCCGCGGAGTCTCCTGGCCCAGCCCGTCGTAGCGCACGTCCACCACCTGGACGCCGCCGAACACGCCCGTCAGGGTCTGATGGGTGGAGCTGTAGCGGAACGAGCCGGTCGGGTCGGTCTCCTCGGTGAAGTTGCCCGCGCCGTCGTAGGCGAACGCCGTGTCACCGAAGCGCACCACCTGGCCGGCGTCGTTCAGGGTGAACTCCGTCGTTCCCAGCCGGCGCAGATGATGGGCGTCGTCGTAGGCGAACTCGGTGTCACCGGCGCGCACGAGGCGCTTGAGCCCGTCGTAGGCGAAGCCGGTGAACTCACCGTCGATCGCCGAGGAGCGCAGCACGTCGCTGTCGGCGCCACCGCCCGAGCTGTAGCCGTACTCCGCCGACAACAGGGTCCCGCCCCCCGGTCCGCGCACCGTCAGGGCGGTCCTGCGCCCGGAGGCGTCGTAGCGGATCTCCTGGACGGCCGCGCCCAGTTCGATCCGCACCGGACGTCCGTCCGCGTCGCGTACGAACCGTGCGGTGCGGCCCGCCGGAGTGGTGACGGACTCGGTGCGGCCCGCGCCGTCCAGGGCGTAACGGGTGGTGCCGCCCGGCGTGGTGAACGAGGTCAGCGCACCTTCGGAGTCGTACTCCGCGTCGATCCGCTCAGGGCCGGAACCCGTCTCCCCGGTCCGCGCGGCCGTCGTCGGACGGTCGCCTCGTGCCGTCCTGACCCAGTCGAACGCGTAGGACCAGCCGGGCCCGGCCTTGCGGACCACCCGGCCGAGCGCGTCACGGGTGAGCACCAGCAGCGTGTGCCCGGCGTTCTCGTCGGTGACCTCGGTCAGCCGCCCGGCCGGGTCGTACCGGCAGCCGATGCGGTGACCGGCCCCACCGGTCACCGACGTGATCCGGGACAGCCCGTCGTACCCGAAGACCGTGCGGCCGAGCGGGGCGGGCGGGGTGACGGAAACGAGGTCACCGGCCTCGTCGTACCCGAACCGGGTCACGGCACCGTTGCCATCGGCGATCTCGGCGAGCCCGCCGTGGACCGGGTCGTAGCCGCGGGTGTCCACGTCCTTCGCCCGGCCGGCGGCACGCGTACGGACGAGCCTGCCCGACCCGTCGTACTCCAGCAGGAGTTCGTTGCCCAGCGGATCGCGCAGGGAGGTGAGCGTGCCCCCGCCGGCCTGTGAGGCGTACGAGACCTGGGAACGGGCGCCGGTCGGCAGCCGGAGCGATGCCGGGCGCCCCCGTTCGTCGTAGGTACGGGTGAGCGTCGCACCCGCCGCATTGGTGAAGGAGACCGGCCGGCCGGCCGCGTCCCGCGTGAGGCGGCGGACGTGACCCGCAGCGTCGTCGACAGCTGTGGGCCGGCCCTCCGTATCGAAGACGTAGCCGGTCCGCAGACCCGTCGGCCCGGTGACGAGGGTACGGTCCGGCCCGTAGTCGAATGCCGTGCGCGCCCTGCCCCGGGGGCCGGTCCAGGAGACCTCCGCGACCGCGGACATCCCGTCATAGGCGATCCCCACGACGTCGCCGAGCGCGTCGGTGATGCCCACCAGCCGCCCGTCCGCGTCCCAGAGGAAGGCAGTGGTGGCCCCGTCGGGCCCGGTGTGCCGCGCCAGCCGGCCCGAGCGGTCGTAAGCGAACGACGCCGCCCCGGCCCCCAGCGGATCGACGATCTTCGACACCAGGCCGCCGGAGTCACGGTGGAGCGTCACCACCCGGCCCCGGGCGTCCGTGAAGGTCACCGGTTCGCCCTCGGTGTCCGGTGCGAGGCCGGCGCCCGCGGAGTACGACCAGCCGGGGCCGAATCCCCGCTCCGCCGGGGAATGGCTGCGGTACTCGCGGACCAGCCGCAGATGTCCGCCGGTCCCGGCGACGACCAGGTCCAGCTGACGCACGATCAGTTCGCCCTCGTGCAGATCGACGAGTACCTCGGAGCGGTCTCCGACGGGCAGGCGCCGCACGGCGCGATGGACGGACAGGTCCCGGGGCGTGGGCACGGGCGGCTCCTCAACTGGACCGACTGGGCTACGGATCGCTGGGGTTCGGACGATCGCCAGGCTGCCGGGGCCGTCTAAAGCTCTCCTAAGGCCGGCGGCCGCGCGCTCCGGCGGCGGTCCATGAAGGTTCTGTTACAGAACGATTCATCCCGTCGCCCGCGCCTACCCTGGCGAGGGCCACAGCTGTTGGGTGTCTCTCAGCGTCGAGAGCGCGGGAAAGCAGACCGGGGGAAGGGGACCTGCGACATGGGCATCACCACCATCACCGGGCCGAACACCGTCACCACCGTCCGCACCACCGAGCTGGCGCGGCTGACCGAGCTCGTCCGGGCAGCCCGCGACGGCAGGCCGGCCCTCGTGGAACTGACGGGCGACCCCGGAACCGGAAAGACCAGACTGCTCACCGCGCTGGCCCGGGAGGCCAGGGGACAGGGGCTCGCCGTCCTCCACGGCCGCTGCTCCGAGGCGGAGGCGCAGGTCCCCTTCCACCCTCTCGTGCAGGCGCTGACCGCCTGGCAGGGCGCAGGCGCGGAGGCGGGAGCAGGCGCCACCGCGACGGCGGCGCTCGTCGAAACGCTCACGGACGTCCCGCCCGGCGCCGAGCAGTCCGTCTGGCGCTCCCCGTACTTCGCGGGAGTGCGACGACTCCTCACGGCCGGACCCGCCGCGTCCGCCGGCGGCACGCTGCTCGTCCTCGACGACTTCCACTGGGCCGACGCCGGCTCGGCACGGCTCGTGGAGACCCTGATCCGCTGGCCCGTCGACTGCGGCCTGATGGTCGTCGTCGCGCATCGGCCCCGGCAGGCCCCCGTCGCCCTGCGTGCCGTCCTCCAGCAGGGCGGCGAGCTGGGCGCCGTCGAGACCGTCACCCTCGGGGCCCTGCCCGCACAGCGGTGCGCCGAGGTACTGGGCCTGTGCGCCGATGCTCCGGAACTGCCCCGCCTGTACGCGCACAGCGGAGGCAACCCGCTCTACCTCACCGCCCTGGCCGAGGCCGGATCGCCGGCCGGGGACGCCCTCGACCTCTGGACGTCCAGCTCGCTCGGCGCCCGGCTGCTCGCCGAGACGGAGCTCCTCCCCGCAGTGCCCCGCAGGGTGGTGCACGCGGCGGCGGTGCTCGGCAGCGTCTTCGACATCGACGCCGTCGCCGAGGTGGCCGAGACGTCCCGGGACGAGGCCTGCCGGGCGCTCTCCGAGCTGCGCCGCCGTGACCTGGTCCGCTCGACGGCGGAGCCCGGCGTGCTGGCCTTCCGGCACCCGCTGCTCAGAGGATGCCTCTATGCCGACGCCGACGCCTGCTGGCGTTCGGGAGCACACCGCCGGGCCCGGGACCGCTTCGTCCGGCTGGGCCTCCCGGCCCTCGACATCGCCCCGCACATCGAGCGCGCCGGATCCGGGATGCGGCCGGCCGACGGAGAGGTCCTGGCCGGCGCGGCGCGCGCCTGCGTGCAGGCGGGCAGGCCGGCGGAAGCGGCCCACTGGCTGACGTCGGCGCTGCGGCTGGGCCGCAGGGCCGGTGACGCCGGCGGCACCGGTCCCGCCGGCAGCGAACTGTGGAAGCAGGTGGTCCGCGCCCTGGCCGCCGAGGGCGACGCCGAGCGGATCGTCGCGCTTCTGGCCGATGTGCTCGCAGGACCCGACGGCCGGTCGCCCCAGCTCCGCGCCCGCGCCGTCGCCTTCCTCGCGGCCGTGCTCGCGGCGCTCGGCCACGACGAGGAGGCTCAGGCACTGCTGGCCGCCGAACTCCCCGCCGCGCAAGCCGCTTCGCCCGCCGCCGGCCTGCTCCTGCGGGTCGGTCAGCAGCTCGGCAAGGTGCTCGCCGGCCAGGTCCCGGCCCGCACCGACGTCGAGGTGCTCGTGCACGGCACGGACCGTGCCGACCCGGTCACCGCCGGAGGGGCCCTCGGCCTCGCCGGGCTGTGCGCCGTGCTCGACGGCGACATGTGCGCGGCCGAGATGTCCCTGGACGCCGCCGCCCAGGCCCTGGACGAAGTGGACTCGGGACGGCAGGCCGGGAACCAGGAGGCCGGTCATCTGCTGGTCCTCAGCTGGGCCGAGGCTCTGATGGGCTGGTACGGACCGGCGTACGGTCATGCGGAGCGGGCGCTGACCGCCGTACGCGCCCGCGGCGACGTGCACTTCCTGCCTCCTCTGCTCGACACGCTCGGCTATGTGCACTACCAGAGCGGCCGACTGGCCGACGCTCTGGGCGCTGTCCGGGAAGGCAGCGCCGCCGCCCGCGCGATGGGCCGGAGGGACCACGTCGCCCTGTCGGACGCGATCACCGCCGCCGCCTGGGCGCAGCTGGGCCGGACCTCCCCGCGCCCCGCCACGACAGGGTCCTTCGACCGGGCCGCTCCGGAGCCCCGGACACCGCTCAACGCCCTGCTCCTCGCCGAGGCCTCGCTCGCCTCGGGCGAGGCGGACACCGCACTGGCCCTGCTGCTTCCCGAGCGGGAGGCCTGGCGGGTCTCCGAGCCCGTCGCCGTGTTCGCGGCCCGCAACTACGAACTCCTGGCCGCGGCGGCCGTGCAGACGCAGGCCGACGCGGACACCCTGGACGCCTGGGCCGAACGGGCGGCCGCGTCCGCGTCCGCCGTCGGGCTGGTCGAGCAGAGCGGCCACGCTTTGCTGGCCCGCGGCCACGCGCTCATGGGCCGGGCACTGACCGCAGAGGCCGCCCGGTGCTACGGCGAGGCGCAGAGACTGTTCGGTGACTCCAGCCCATCGGGCGCCCGCGCCCGTGAACTGGCAAGGTCGGCAGTCCGGCTGACCGACCGTCGGGAGAGCAGCGGGCTCGACGAGCTGACCCTGCGGGAGCGGGAGGTCGCCGAACTCGCCGGTGAGGGGCTGAAGACGAAGGACATCGCGGGGCGGCTACGAGTGAGCCCGCGCACAGTTGACGTCCATCTGACCCATATTTACAGCAAGTTGGGCGTGAACTCCCGGGCCGCGCTGGTCCGGCTGATGGCCCTGGCCGGCTGAGGCACCCCGATCGCGGTGGCCAGCAGCCCGCCGGCGGCCGCCCACCGTCCGTGGAAGACCCCGATCGCCCGGCCCCCGACCACGGGGCCGGGCACCAGGAGCACCGCACGGAACGTACCCCCGGGATCGATCAGGATCTCCGCCTCCGGGAAGTCGAGCAGCAGCCCGGTCAGCGGGAACCACGCCTTGTAGACCGCCTCCTTGGCACTGAACAGCAGCCGGTCCCAGGCCACGCCGGGCCGGTGCGTCATCAGTCCGGCCACGCGTTCACGCTCCGCCGGAAGGGAGACCGAGGCGAGCATGCCGGGCATCAGCGGAAGGTCGGGTTCGGCGTCGATGCCCAGCGACGCCAGCACCGTTGACCGGGCCACTGCGGCTGCCCGGAAGCCGGAACAGTGCGTCATGCTGCCGACCACACCGGCCGGCCAGCCGGGCGCGCCCCGGTGCCCCGGCACCAACGGCTCGTATCCGCGGCCCAGTTCGCTCAGCGCCGTGCGGGCGCAGTGGCGCACCGTGGTGAACTCCCTGCGGCGCGTCTCCACGGCCCGGGCGATGGCGGCCTCCTCCGCCGGATGGAGCCGGGCCTCCGGCGGATCGTCGTACACCTCGGCACCCACCGCCCCCGGCGGCAGCAGGGCGGCGATCACCGCACTTCCTCCGGCCCGCCCGCCCCGCTCACGACGGCCTCACCGCCGGGCCGCCGGGGCAGCGGCCGTCAGGGCGGCGGCGAGCTCCACGACGGCCGGCAGGTGGTCGCTCAGGAAGAAGTGCCCGCCCGGGAAGACCCGCAGCTCGAAGGGGCCGGTGGTGTGGTCGCGCCATGCGCGTACATCCGCCACCGGCGCCTCCGGGTCGTCGTCCCCGGTGAGGGCCACGACCGGGCACGCCAGGGCGACGCCCGCGCTCGGCACGTAGGCCGAGAGTGCCGCGTAGTCGCCGCGCAGCGCCGGCAGGACCAGGTCGAGCAGGTCGGGGTCGTCCAGCACGGCGGGCGCGGTGCCGCCCAGTGAGCGGACCTTGGCGATCAGCGCCGTGTCGGTGTCGAGCCGTTCCGCGCGGGTCACCGTGCGGGACGGCGCCCGGCGGCCGGACACGAGGAGCGCCGCCGGACCGCGGTCCGGCGCCCCCGCCAGCCGCAGGGCGACTTCATGAGCGAGGGAGGCGCCCATGCTGTGCCCCAGGAAGATCCGTGGCCCGGCCGGCGGCGGACCGTCGCCCAGGGCCTCGGCGATCAGGCCGGCGAGCCGGTGCAGGTCCCGGACGGCCGGTTCCCGGTACCGGTCCTGTCTGCCCGGGTACTGGACGGCGCGCACACCCAGAACGGGGAGGGCGACGGCGGACAGGGCGTGCCAGTAGCCGGCGGAGCCGCCGGCGTGCGGAAAGCAGATGAGCTCGGCCGGAGCGTCCGTTTCGTGGTAGCGGCGCAGCCAGGTGTCCTGCCGTTCCGGGGCCACCGTCAGCTCGCCACGGGGAGGTCGAGGAGCCGGTCCGAGGTGAGGATCGCCTGATGCAGCCGGCGCAGTGACCGGCAGGGTTCCAGGCCCAGTTCGGATCGCAGGACACGCTGCGCCGAGCGGTACACCTGAAGCGCCTCCGCCTGCCGCTCCGAGCGGTACAGCACCAGCATCAGCTGGCGGTAGAAGGACTCGCGCAACGGGTACTCCGCGGTGAGGGTGTTGAGCAGGCTGATGACCTCGCGGTGCCGGCCGAGTGCCGTACTGGCCTCGACGGACAGTTCCAGGCACGCGAGCCGCTCCTCCTCCACCCAGGTGGTGAAGCGGCTGAGCACCGGGCCCTCGGGCGTACCGTCGAGGACCGTGCCGCGTACGAGGGAGAGCGCCCGGCCGAAGGCGTCGAGGGCGGCCTCGTAGCGGCCGGACTGCTGGAGGAAGCGGCCTTCCCGCATCGCCGCGCGGAAGTCGTCGACGTCGTAACCGGCCCCGTCCAGCCGCAGGAGATAGCCGGAGGGCTTGGTGATCACGGCGCGGCCGCTGTCGTCCCCGGCGGCGGTGAGGAACTTCCGCAGCTGTGAGAGATAGACGTGGACGGCGGCCGATGCGCGCCGGGGCGGTCCCGACCCCCAGAGCTCCTCGATGATCTGTTCCTTCGTGGTGACCCGGCCGGCACCGACGAGCAGGGTGGCCAGTGTCATCTCCATCTTGGGCGCGCTCAGGGAGTATCCGCGTCCGTCGTGGGAGACGCGAAGGGGGCCGAGCAGTTCGTAGCGCATCGATACCTCGGGTGGTAGGGGAACGTACTTTCGTGTTTCCGGCTCCCGTCACTGTCGAGGCCGCGCACCTGTCCGCACATCGGGGAAACTGCGTACGTATGCCGATTGGCCGAAATCCGCTGTGGCCCGCCGGCTTTGGTGCGCCTTTGGCGGCGCTGGGCAGGCTGGGGGGATGCGCACCCTCCTCACCCGATACCTGAGATCCTGCGTCGGCGCGCTGGTCGCCTTCGGCCAGATATGGATCTACATCCCGCCGGGCCCCGCGCCGGACAACGGGACCACCGACGAGGCCCCCGCCGGGCCGCCCCCCGGCCACCCCGAACGGCTGCGCCCCGAAGTCCCGCTCAGCGAGGCGGAGATGACATGGGGGCGACAACTGCTCGGGGCTCCTGGCCCGGACCCGTACGAACGCTGACGGTCCCAGGGCGGTGAGGGGGCAGAACCGGTCAGCGCCGGCGGGCGTGCGGGGCGGGAACGAGGCGCACCGCGGTGTTCAGGACATGGTCGATCACATCGCGCGAGGGCTTGTCCGTGAGGTTGGTGAGCAGCCGGGCCAGCGTGTTGAGGAGGAACGGCGAGCCCATCACGTAACGGTTGAGCACGGGCTGGAAACCCGACCGGCTGAAGACCAGGTCGGCGGCCGTGTTGCCGAGCCGGTAGTAGCTGCCCCAGCGGCGGTTCATCTCCACCGGATAGTGATGCAGCGCCCTCTCCCGCCCGGGGCCCGCAGGCAGGGCCAGCGCGAGTGCCGCAGTCTCGGCCGCGACCTCCCCGGCCTCCAGTGCCTGGCCGATGCCCTCACCGTTCCAGGGACTGATCATGCCGCCCGAGTCGCCGACCAGGAGAAGCCCCTTGGTGTACAGCGGATGACGGTTGAAGCCCAGCGGCAGGGCGGCGCTGCGGACCGGCCCCTCCGCGTTCTCCTCGCGCAGCCCCCACGCCTCGGGTGTCCGGGCCAGCCACCGGTCCAGGGTGGCCCGGAGGTCGGCCTTGCCGTGGCGGCGGTGGGGGATGGCGCCGAGACCCACGTTGACGCGGCCGTCACCCATCGGGAAGATCCAGCCGTACCCCGGCAGATAGCGCTCGCTCCGCGGGAACCGGAGGTCGGCCCAGAGCTCCAGGTACTCCTCGCGGGAACGCTCGGGACTGCGGTAGTAACGGCGGGCCGCCGTGGCGATCTGCCGCTTCGTGTCCCGCCGCAGCCCCATCGCGAGCGCGAGCCGCGCCGAGGCCCCGTCCGCGGCGATGACGACCGGGGCCCGGTGCACCACCGGATCTCCCGCACCGGACACCGCCGTGACCCCGGTGACCCGGCCGGCCCGGTCGGTCACGGGATCCGTCACCTTCACACCGGTGCGCAGCCGGGCCCCGGCGGCCACCGCGTGACGGGCCAGGATGTCGTCGAAGTCGTGCCGGCTGCGCGTGAGACCGAAATCCGGGTAGCCGCCCAGCGCCGGCCAGTCGATCTGCACCTGCCGTTCGCCGGCCACCCAGCGCATCCCGCGGGACCGGATCCAGCCGGGGGCCTTGATGTCGACGCCCATCCGGATGAGCTGGTGCACCGCGCGCGGGGTCAGGCCGTCCCCGCACACCTTCTCCCGCGGGAACACGGACTTCTCCAGCAGCAGCACGTCGACGCCCGCTCTCGCAAGGTGGAAGGCGGCGGACGACCCGGCCGGCCCCGCACCCACCACGATCACCTGCGCCTCCTCGGACGGGCCGGGGGCGGAGCCCTCGTCCGAAGCGGACGGAGCGGACTGGTCTGCGTGCGCTTCCCGCATGGGAACCCTTTCCTGGTACGGCCGGCACCGCCCGCGGACGGCGACCCTGTACACCGACATCCTGCCGGTTCGCGCCACTGCGCGGCAGGGCGGTCAACGCCCCCGCAGGCGCGCACACGGCGCGCGGGCGGCCGGCCCTCCGGCGGACCGCTCCGGAACGCGCCTCGGGGCCGCACGGCGTGCGGCCCCGAGAACGACGGATGAGTGGGGGAGGAAGGTAAAGGAGTCAGTACGGCAGCGGGCGCCCGGACGGCGTGCGCAGATCGAGCGGCGGCGGCCGGGACGGAAGCTGGGGGCGTCGGACGATCCTGATGCGGCCCACTGACACCACCTCCTGTCGGTAATCCGTCATATGCCCTGACGGTGCGCCGTTCACACGTCCAGCGGTCACCAACGACGCCAGGGCCCCGAGGGGCGGCCCCGGCGAATCGTGTTAAACCTGAAGATGTGGGTGGTACAGGTCGGTTCGGGACGCGGTTTCGCCACTCCGCCCGGCAGCCGCATCGACACGATGACGGACGCCCGGGCGGTGACGAGCCCGCGCCCTCCGGCCCGGGCACCCGGCGGCCCTCACCGCTCCGCAGGCTGCGCACCCTCTTCAGCGTCCACACCGTGGCCGGCCAGGTGTTCGTCCTCATGCTGGGAATCGTGACGCTGCTCGTCGTGGCGGCCGTCGTCGCCCTGGTGGTGCAGGGCAGACGGGACAGCATGAAGGAGGCCCGGACCCGGTCGCTGAGCGTCGCGGAGACCTTCGCCCACGCACCCGGAGTCGCGGCGGCCCTGGACAGCAGGGATCCCACGGCCATCCTGCAGCCCCGCGCCGAGGAGGTCCGGCGCAGCACGGGCGTCGAGTACGTCGTCGTGGCCGGGACCAACGGCATCCGCTACACCCACCCCGACATCGCGCTGATCGGCAAGCGCATCCTCGGCCCGTACAAGGAGGCGCTGGAGGGCGACGCCATCACACGTACCGTCAATGCGAGCCGAGGCCTCGCGGTCAGCTCGGTGGTGCCCGTGGAACGGCGCGACGGCACGTCCGCCGGCCTGGTGTCCGTCGGCATCAAGGTCGACACCATCAACAGACTCGCCTATCCGAGTCTCCCGCTCGCTCTCGGCGCCGCAGTGGTCGCTCTCGCCCTCACGGCCGGGGGCGCGGGCCTGGTCAGCCGACGTCTGGGCCGGCAGACGCACGGCCTCGGACCCGCCGAGATGACCCGGATGTACGAACACCACGACGCGGTGCTCCACGCCGTCCGCGAAGGCGTCCTCATCCTCGACGCCGACGGCCGGCTGGCCCTGGCCAACGACGAGGCCCGCCGTCTCCTGGGGCTTCCCTCCGACGCCGAGGGCCGCGCCGTGACGGAGCTGGGGCTGGACCCCCGCACCGCGGAGCTGCTGGCCTCCGGCCGGGTGGCCACGGACGAACTGAGGCCCGCGGGGAACCGGCTGCTGGCCGTCAACCTCCGCCCCACCGGCGAACGAGGCGGACCGCCCGGTACGGTCGCCACCCTGCGGGACACCACGGAACTGCAGGCCGTCACCGGCCGGGCGCAGACCGTACGCGAACGGCTGCTGCTCCTGTACCGGGCGGGAGCCCGCATCGGGACGACGCTCGACGTCACCACGACCGCGCAGGAACTGGCGGAGGTCGCCGCGCCCGGATTCGCCGACTGCGCGACGGTCGACCTCGCCGACTCCGTACTGCGCGGAGAGGAACCGGAAGCGCCCTCCGGGGAGGTGATGGACATGCGCCGCACCGCCGTGAGTGGTGTCGGCGCCGACCATCCCCTCTACCCGCTGGGCCGCGTGATCGGCTTCGTACCGACCAGCGCCGAAGGCATCGGCAGCAGCAGTGGCCACACCTGGGTCGTGCCCGATCTCGCCGCCTCCCAGCAGTGGCGCCTGCCCGACCCCGACCAGGCGGCACGGATCCTGGAATACGGATTCCACTCGCTGCTCTCCGTGCCCCTGCACGCGCGCGGGGTCATCCTCGGCATGGCGAACTTCTGGCGCGCGCAGAACGAGGCTCCTTTCGACACCGAGGACCTGTCCTTCGCCGAGGAACTGGTGGCCCGGGCGGCGGTCAGCGTCGACAACGCCCGCCGCTACACCCGCGAGCACGAGATGGCCGTGACCCTCCAGCGCAGTCTGCTCCCCAGCGGCCTTCCGGAGCAGAACGCGCTGGACGTCGCCTACCGCTATCTGCCGGCGCAGGCGGGAGTGGGCGGGGACTGGTTCGACGTGATCCCGCTGTCCGGCGCCCGGGTCGCACTCGTCGTCGGCGACGTCGTCGGGCACGGTCTGCACGCAGCGGCCACCATGGGCCGGCTGCGCACCACGGTGCACAACTTCTCCACGCTGGACCTGCCGCCGGACGAACTCCTCGGCCACCTCGACGAACTCGTCGTCCGGATGGACCAGGACGAGGAGGCCGGCGGCGGGGGGATCACCGGGGCCACCTGTCTGTACGCGATCTACGACGCGGTCTCCGGACGCTGCTCGGTGGCCCGGGCCGGCCACCCCGGACCCGCCCTCGTCCTGCCCGACGGCACCGTGGAGTTCCCCGAGATCCCCGCCGGTCTGCCGCTCGGCATCGGTGGCATGCCCTTCGAGGCGACCGAGCTGGAGGTGCCCGAGGGCAGCCGCCTGGTGCTGTACACGGACGGTCTGATCGAGCGTCGCGGCCGGGACATCGACGACGGTCTGGAACAGCTGCGGAGCGCTCTGGCCGGCCCCGAACGCACACCGGAGGAGACCTGCGACGACGTGCTGGAGGCCCTTCTGCCCAGCCGCCCGGGCGACGACGTCGCCCTGCTGGTGGCGCGCACCCGCACCCTGGACCCGGCCCGCCGCGTCCAGTGGCAGGTGGACCCGGACCCCGCGGCCGTCGCCGGTGTGCGCAAGGAGGCCATCCGCTGGCTCACCGACCGGGGCCTGGACGAGGAGGGGTTCGTCACCGAACTGATCCTGAGCGAACTCGTCACCAACGCCATCCGGTACGGCTCCGAGCCGATCAGCGTGCGGCTGCTCTACGACCGGGCGCTGATCTGCGAGGTGTCGGACTGCAGCAGCACCTCCCCGCACCTGCGCTACGCCGCGACGACGGACGAGGGCGGCCGCGGGCTGTTCCTCGTCGCCCAGTTCGCCGAGCGCTGGGGCACCCGCTACACCGAGCGCGGCAAGGTCATCTGGTCCGAGCAGTCGCTCGACGGGCCGCCGCCCGGACAGGGATAGGCCGACGGGGCCCGGCAGAGACTGCCGGGCCCCGCGGGACGGTCGGATCACCTCACGCGTGGCGTCAGGGGAAGGACACCACGTTCGAGGGAACGGTCGAGGTGCCGGAGGTGGGTGATCCGGTGTTGTTGATGACGTGTTCGTACTGGCCCTGGCCGCCGAGGGAGACGACGAGCAGGTCGTGGAACTTCACGCCGGGCTTCACCGGTGCCTGGAATCCGTGGTCCTGGCGGATGGTGGGGTCGACGTTGAAGTAGCAGTAGCTGCCCAGACCCCAGCCTTCGTGGGTGGTGACGGAGTCGTCCACCTTGTAGGCCGCATAACCCTTGGTGGCACCGTTCTGGATGGCGGCCTGGTTCGGGGCGTCGTACGCCTTCTCGTTCTGGAAGAAGATCGTCTTCCCCCTCTCGCCGGACCAGCGGACGTCGTACTTGTTGAAGTGCTCCACGAACAGACCGGTCGCCAGGACGTCGTCGCCGTTGACCTGGAGGCCGTAGTCGGCCCGGTTGGTCTCCCAGCCGACCCCGTCACCGTGGTCCGCGCGCCACAGCCAGGTGTGGTCGATGATCGTGTCGTCGTTGTTGATGACCATGCCGGTCGTGGCCTTGCCGGCCCCCGCGCCGCCGACCCGGACGAAGACGTCCTGGACGGTGGTCGGGTTGGCAGCGTGGTCGGCGGAGGCGCCGTCGGGGCCGACCTGGACGAGCACCTGCGAGTTCTGCGGACCGGCGTCGACGAGCAGCCCGGCGAGCTTCACGCCGTCCACGTCACCGACCTTGATGGCCGTGACCCCGTTGTCCGGAATGATCGTGGCCAGACCCAGACCCAGCACGACCGTGTTGGCGCGGTCGATGTTGATCGTCTGGTCGACGTGGTAGATCCCGGGCGTGAACAGCAGATGGAGGCCCTGCTGCACCGCCGCGTTGATCGTGGCGGCGGAGGCCCCCGGCTTGACCACGTAGAACTGGCTCAGCGGGATGGAATCGCCCTGAGGTGTGCCGTTCCACGAGACGCCGCGCGCGTTGGTGCGCTTGGCGGGGACGAAGACCTTGTAGTCGTTGCCGTCCAGGTAGAGGAACGGCTTCTCGCGGGAGACCGGGGTGGTGTCGAGGGTGGTGTACGGGGGGTTCGGGAAGCTCTGGGCGGGTGCGCCCTCGACGCCGGAGAACGTCATGTTCCAGACGCCGTTGCCCCAGCTGCCGATCGAGCTGTCGCGGGTGTACCACTGCTGCTGCGAGTACGGGCCGACCTGGCCGTCGATCTTGCTGTCGGCGATGTACCCGCCGCTCGCCCAGCCGTAGCCGTTCGGCGCGAGGTTCAGTCCGCCCTTGACGTGCATGCGACGGAAGGGCGCGGCCTGCGAGACGGCCCAACGGTCGGTGCCGCTCACGGGGTTGAGTGCGAGGTTCTCGGCCGAGCGCCAGAAGTTCTGGGTGGCGTTGCCGTTGAACCAGCCCGCGTCCACGGTCACATCACCGTTGAACGTGGTGTCGTCCGGCTTGAGCCCGAGACCGGCGATCTGGGTGTAGAAGCCGATCTGGGCGTTGATGTTGTTGTACGTGCCCGGCTTGAACATCAGCGCGTAGCGGCCGGTGCCGAACTGTGCCGACTCCTGCTGCTTGAAGATCTCGTCGACCTTGGCCTGGATGTTCGGCGTCGACGGGTCGAAGACCAGGACGTTCGGGCCGAGGTCGCCGCCGCCCGGGATCTGCGGGCCGCCTCCGCCGCCGGTGGTGCCGAACACCTGGAACTCCCAGAGCGAGTACCCGTACTGGGTGGCCCTGGTGGTGCCGGTCAGTCGGACGTAGCGGGCGTTGCCGGAGACGTTGAGCGTCTCGGTGCCGCCGGCGCTCGTGGTGGTCGAGTAGGCGGTGCTCCAGGTGCTGTCGTTGGTGGAGAACTCGATCCGGTAGCCCTTGGCGTAGGCGGTCTCCCACTTCAGCGCGATCTGGCTGACCGAGGCGGTGGAGCCCAGGTCGACCTTGATCCACTGGGGGTCGGCGGCCGCGCTCGACCAGCGGGTGCCGTTGTCGCCGTCCACGGCGGACGTGGCGGGGGTGCCGTAGTTCTCCTGGCTGGAAGCGGTCACCGTCCTGCCCTGCGAGAGCAACGAGGGCGCCGCGCTCGCCGGGCTGGACGGCACGAAGGCCAGCAGCGACACGACGAGACCGGCGACGGCGGTCAGCACACCGGCGCGTCTTCTTCCGGTCGAGGGCGCGGGTCTGTGGAACAAGGGGGGTGCGTACATGGGGGCTTGTCTCCTGAGTCGCGGTAGCGGGTGCACGACACGAAGCCGGAGAGCGCTCTCTCCGGCCGATGGGGATACTTCTCCCTTGCGTCACCACGCGTCAATAGGTGTGCAACACGTCGTTGTCCGGGCGCTGTTGAGAACAAGAATTGACGACTGTTACCTCATGATTGCCCCGATTGGCTACCCCTTGACGTCGTGGTGGCAAGGGCTCTGATGGATCGTTGATTCAGGTGATGATGTTGTGGGCATGCTCAATGCGGCTGGAGCGTCGTGGTGTTGCTCTCGTGGCCGACGGCGGCAGAGGGTCCGGGGGAGGGGCCGGGAGCGGCGTGTGCCGGCAACCGCTGGGCCTGTTACCGGACATCTTGGCGGCACCTGGGGGACAGCGGACCCGGCTGCTCGCTATCCTCCGGGTCATGAGCCGTGAGCGTGGCACGCGTGGCGCCGCTGACCAGGCGCGACGGAGTTCCGGGTGAACGAGGCAATGGGTCCTGTTCCGGCGGACGCCCGTACCGCGGAGGCGTGGCAGTCGTTCGGAGTCCGGTTACGCCGGTGGCGGGGACGGGCCGGGTTCACCCAGGCCCAGGTGGGCGCCCGGGTCGGATACGACCACACCGCCATCAGCAAACTGGAGCACGGGAGCCGGCGGACGCCGTTGCCGCTGGCCCGGCGGCTGGACGAACTGCTGATGGCGCAGGGGGAGTTGGTGTCCGCCTGTGAGACGGCCGAGGAGCAGGAGCGTGCGGGAGGCGTACCGCGCGCAGCGGCGCCCGTGCGCAGCGGTCCGTTGCCCGGGGAGCCCGCCGGCGGGGCACTGCGCGCGGTGCTTCCGCCGGGTACCGTCCTGCCCGCGAGCCTGCCCGCCTACGGACTCGTCTGTCCGCTGCACGGCCGCGACGGCTGCTCGGTCCCCGTCCTCGCGGACGTCATCGAACTGCACGCGGCCTTCTGCGCGCTGGGCCCCGACGCACGGTCAGGCCCCGCCCTGGACAACGACACCGTGCATGCGCTCACCGCCCTGCTCGCGGTCTGTCTGCGCGCCGACGAGGAACGGGCCTGGCCCGGGGCGACCGCCGTGGTCGAGGGCACGCTGCACGCGATGCTCCGCTGGATGGCGCTCCCCGCCGCGTCGTACCAGGCCCAACTGGCCCCGCTGGCAGCCGAGTACGCGCAGTCGGCCGGATGTCTGCGGCTGCTGTGGGGCCGCAACGGGACCGCGATGGCCTGGCTCGACCGCTCACTGCAGTGGGCCGCCATCGCCGGCCGCGTCGGCACCCAGGTCGCGGCACTCAGCGACATGAGCACCCTGGCCCGGCTGGAAGGTGACGGCCCGTCGGCGCTCGTCTACGGCGGGGCGATCGGAGAGGCCGCCGCGGGCCGGCACTGGGCGGGCGCCATGAGCGATCTGTACCAGGCGCGCGGACACGCCGTCCGCGGCGACGCCGCCAGGACGCTCCGGCACATCGACCGGGCCTGGTCACAGATGGACCGCGCCGGCGAGCGCGACGAGGCGGAGGCGCCCTGGCTCTCCGTAGCCTCCGTGCGTCTGCGGGTGGAGTCGGGTGCGGCCGGCGCGCTGCGCGATCTCGCCGCGGCCACCGGTGACCGCCGGTTCGCGCTCCGCGCCGTCGGGGCGGCCGGCACCGCGCTCGGGCTGCTGCCGCCCGGCATGCATTCGGCGCGGATGCTGTTCCTGGCCCGGATGGCCGACGCCCATGCGTGCGCCGGTGACCCGGCGGCGGCTCAGTCCGTGGCGGGCCCGGTCCTGGACACCACCGAGATCAATCCGGCGACGCTGCTCGGCCAGGAACTGCGCGGACTCCACGCGAGGCTGGCGGCCCGGGGCCGCCGCCCGGAGACCGACGACTTCGTCAGGAGGCTGGCGGCGGTGGTCCGCTGACACGCGGGGGCGGGGCGTGTGGATCACGCCCCGCCCCCCGGTTCCCCCGTCGGTGGATCAGCTCACGTCCAGCGCCACGTCATCCAGGACGAAGCTGGTCTGGAGGTAGGCGTCCTCCTTACTGGTGAACCCCAGCGTCACCGTCTGCCCCGCGGCGGAGCCGACGTCGAAGGACTGCTGGACATAGCCGCCGCTCGCGTCGAGGTTCGAGTACGTCGCCAGTGTCCGGGAGCCCAGTTTCACGGTGAACGTGTCGTACGCGGTCGCGTCACCCGCCGATTCGTCGGTGTCGGTCCTCAGATAGAACGACAGCCGGTACGTCGAGCAGCCCGTCGGAACGGTCACCGACTGCGTGGCGGTGTCGCTGTGGGTGCTGCCCCAGCCGCCGAACCACGCCTGGTACGAACCGCTGTGCGCTGGCTTCTCGGAGGTCCGGTTGTTGATGACCCCGTCCGTCTGGGTCCACGGCGTGGTGCCGTTCTCGAAGCCGCCGTTGGCGACGACCTGCCGCGCCTGACAGGTTCCGCCGCCCCCGACGACCAGCGAGTACGTAGTGGTGTGGGTGGCGGTGCCCGTCCCGGTCACGGTGAGGGTGTACGTACCCGCGGTGACCTGCGCTCCGGCGGATACGGTCATCGTGGACGAGGAGCCCGACTGCACGGAGGACGGGGCGAACGAGACGGTGACCCCGCTCGGCGCACCGGAGGCCGTGAGCCGCACACTCTGCGCGGATCCGCCGGTGGTGGCCGTGGACACGGTCGCGGTGACGGAGGCGCCCGGCTGGACACTGCCGGACACCGGGTTCACCGAGACGGAGAAGTCGTCGGCCGGCGCGGTGGTGCCGACGGCCGTCTTCCACACCGTGTAGGCGATCCCGTCCGCGCTGCGGTTGAGCGCGGTCGCGTTGATGTTCGCCGTCGTGTCGCACGACTGGTGGTAGCACGGATCGTACGAACGGCCCGCGGTGCCGCCCCACTTGGTGGCCTGGGCGGACGACTTGGTGGCACTGGCGCCGGTCGCGTAACCCGAGGTGGCGATGCCGCCCTGCTGGAACGAGTAGTCGTCGGAACGGCCCTGGCCCTCGACGTTCTCCTCCGGGGCGAGGCCGAGCGAGGTCCAGTACTCCTTCATCGGGGCCGACGCGGCGGAGTTGAGGTTGTTGATGAAGTAGCCGCCGTTGGTGGAGGCGACCATGTCGAAGTTGTAGTACGCGGAGATGGCCGACCGCTGGGCGGCGGAGAGCTGGCCGACGTAGTACTCGGAGCCTTCAAGGCCCTGCTCCTCGCCGTTCCACCAGGCGAAGCGCACATGCTTGGTCATCGTCGGGTTCTGCTGGGCCAGGGCGAGAGCGTTCTCCAGCAGCGTGGCGGAACCGGAGCCGTTGTCGTTGATGCCGGGGCCGGCGGCCACGCCGTCGAGGTGGGCACCGAACATCACGGTCCGGTCGGCCGGTCCGCCCGGCCAGTCCGCGATCAGGTTGTTCCCGCGGTAGGTGCAGGTGGTGCAGGTCTGCTCGCTGACGGTGTAGCCGGCCGCCTGGAGCTTGCCCTTCACATAGGCGAGCGAGGCGGTGTAACCACCGCTGCCGGCACGCCGGTTGCCGCCGTTCTGCGAGGCGAGGGTGTTGAACTGGGTCAGATGCGTCTGCACGTTGGCGACGCTGATGTCGGGGGCCGTGCCGCCCGGGTTCCCGCCGTCACCGATGGTCAGGGTGTACTGCGCGGTGTGGTCCTGGGTGCCCGCACCCTTTACGGTGAGGGTGTACGTACCGGGTGCCGCGGCCGACGTGGTCGACACGGTCATGGCCGAGTTCGCGCCGGACTGCACCGAGGACGGGCTGAAGGAGACGGTGACACCGCTCGGCTGTCCGGTCGCCGACAGGTTCACCGTCTGCGCGCTGCCGGAGGACACGGTGGTCCTGACCGTGGCCGTCACCGAGTTGCCCTGTTTCACCGAGCCGGAGGCCGGGTCGAGCGACAGGGAGAAGTCGTTGTTGCCGCTCGGGGCACACGTCGGATCGCCGCTCTGGGCAGGGACGCTCACCGCGTCCCAGGCCGCCTTCGCCCGGTTGAACAGCACGCAGGTGGCGTCGAGGTTCTTGGCCGAGGTCAGTGTGGCAGTGCGGTAGCGCTTGTACGTCATGCCGCTGGTCTTGAGCAGCATGCCGCCGTAGAAGACCTTTCCGGCGCTCTGGATGCCCACGCCGGTGACCGAGGAGTTGTTGCAGGTGGGGCTGGAAGGCTTGCCGCCACCGGGGCTCGATCCCTCGGCCAGCAGATAGAACCAGTGGTTCAGGGGGCCGGCCGCCGCGTGCTCCTCGGTGCTGGGTATGGAGGAGCTGTAGCAGTTCGGGTCGCCGATCTGCCCGGGGTTGTACATGATCCGGATCGGCCCGTTGCCCACCAGGTTGATCTTCTCGCCGACGGTGTAGTCCGGATCGTCGTACGGTGCGGGCTCGTTGGTGTACGCCTCGGTCAGCGCGCCCATGATGTCGCCGGTGGCCTCGCCGAGACCGGACTCGTTGTTGGCGCCGCCGGGGGTGTACTGGTCGATGCCGTGGCCGAACTCATGGCCCACGACGTCCATGGCCGCGATCCACTGGTTGGCGTTGTTGTGGCCGATGGAGACGGTGGAGCCGTCCCAGTAGGCGTTCACGTCGCCCAGCCCGACCTTGACCGGCCAGCTGCGGCCGTTCCCGTCGTGGCCGTTGCGTCCGAGCCAGTCGCGCAGCATGTCCCATTCGTGCTGGGCCGCCCACATGACGTCGACGCAGCCGGTCTCCTTGCTGGAGGCGCTGCCCGTCCCCCAGGAGTTGCTCGACTTGGTGAAGACGCCCCCGGTGCTGTAGTCGGCGCAGCTCAGACCGGGGCGGGCCGGGTCGCGGAGCGAGTAACTGCCGCCCGAGGAGGTGGTGTTGATGGACAGCGGGGACGGTCCGTTCCACTGGCTGTTGCCGGTGCCGGCCTTGACGTCGTCGTAGCTGTCGAGCACCTTGCCGGTGCCCGCGTCGACGAAGACGTGCAGCCGGCTCGGCGCCTTCGCGGTCCGGCCGGTGAGCACGGTCTCCCAGGCCAGCCGGGACTTCGTGCCCGTGGCCCGGACG
Source organism: Streptomyces sp. NBC_00385 (assembly GCF_035917155.1). NCBI lineage: Bacteria > Bacillati > Actinomycetota > Actinomycetes > Kitasatosporales > Streptomycetaceae > Streptomyces > Streptomyces sp. NBC_00385. Next base: position 8,075,702 of record NZ_CP107951.1, read on the forward strand.
ACCAGCCGGTGGCTGTCGACCCGCTCCACCGTGCGCAGTTCCCCGCGTGACGTGGCCTCGGCGGCCTTGGCGGAGACGGTCGCGGTGACCGGCACGTTGATGCGCCGGGAGACCGCCGACTGGGATCCGCGGACGCGTCCCTCGGAGTCGGCCACCACGACGGCGTCACCGCCGACGACCGGCAGTCCGCGGTAGGTGCGTTCGTAGGCGATGGAGTAGAGCCCGTTGACCCAGGGGGTCACCATCTGCCGCTCGTACCGCTCGTCGGGCCCCTTGGCCAGGGCGTCGAGACCACTGGCCGCCGCCCGGTCGGCGGCCGACACGGCGGTCGACAGCGCGGTCGGGGCGGGCGGCGGAGACGGTTCTGCAGAAGCTGACTGGCCACTCGTGGCGACCAGCATTCCGGCGAGGACGGCCAGGGTTGTCCCGGCCGTCATCGGTCTGCGTTTCATCGAGGCTCCTCGGTTCGTGGGGACCTCGGTCACGGGCAGCGGCGTGGGGAGACGTACCCGTCCCTGCCGTCGGTACGGGCCGTCCGCCCAGGTGGTGTCCGTGATCGGGCGACCGAACACTCACACGTGGGCATGACATCGTCAACGAACTGCGGGCGTGCGGAGGAGGCTTGGCAAGTCTGGTCAAGTCGTCATGGTGCGATCGCACAGGCAGCGCACAGGAAGCGGCGATGACGAAGCGGCAGGGAGGGCTGTCGAGGGGTGCGGGGCCCGGAGGGGGCTGGACAGGACGATGGCGTGGATCTATCCTGCACACGCACTAAGTGATGATAACGACAGACGTGTTGGCGCCACGTTATCATGAACCAGTGAATTACACAAGCTTTCTGGCGTGTCGTCACTTGTCTCACGTCAGTTCACCGTTTCATGGAAGGCATCACCCTTGACCTCGGAAACCCCCGACGCAGCGGCTGCCGGCACCTGGCAGCTCGGCGATCTGACCGTCAACCGGATCGGCTTCGGCGCCATGCGCCTGACGCAGAACGGTGCCGCGTTCAGTGACGACCGCGGTCCGCACGACCGGGACCGGGCGATTTCCGTGCTGCGCCGCGCCGTCGAGCTCGGCGTGAATCACATCGACACGGCGGCCTTCTACTTCTCGCCCCTGCGCTCCGCCAACGAGCTGATCAACCGGGCACTGGCTCCGTACGGCGATGATCTGGTCATCACCACCAAGGTCGGCCCCAGCCGCGGACCTGGCGGCGACTGGCCCGAGTGGGCCAGGCCCGAGCAACTGCGGGGACAGGTCCAGGAGAACATCCGCCAGCTCGGCCGCGACCACCTCGACGTGGTCAACCTGAGGGTGAACGGACCCGCACCGATCAGCGAGCATTTCGGTGCGCTGGCCGAGCTGCGGAAGGAGGGGCTCATCCGGCATCTGGGTCTCTCCAACGTCTGGCCCGACCAGATCGCGGAAGCCCGGGCCATCGCGCCCGTCGTCTGTGTGCAGAACAGGTACGGCATCGGCGAACGGCGTGCGGACTCCGAGGACATCCTTCGCGCCTGCGGCGAACTCGGCATCGCCTTCGTGCCGTTCTACGCGATCGCCGCCGGAGGCCGCGAGGCCGGTGCGGACCTCGGCGCGGAGCACGGGGTACTGCTCGACATCGCCCGGGCCCACGACGCGTCCCCCGCCCAGGTCAGGCTCGCCTGGACGCTGCGCAGGGGCCCGCATGTCCTGGCCATCCCGGGCACGGGCAACCCCGCTCATCTGGAGGCCAACGTGGCGGCGGGCGCCCTGCGGCTCACCGACGAGGAGGCCCGCCGGCTCACCGCCCTGGGGCAGGACGCCGGCTGACCGCCGGCCGGGGCGGGGAGCGAGGCGCCCCGCCCCGGTGCCTCCGGCCGCTGCGGCGGAGTCCCGGACCGGTCACCCGGCGGACGTAGCATGATGGCCATGGAGCAGCGAGAACTGGGCAGGACCGGACGGAACGTATCGGTCGTAGGGCAGGGCACATGGCAGCTCGGCGGGGACTGGGGCGAGGTGCGCGAGGCCGATGCCTTCGACGTTCTCGACGCCGCCGTCGGGGCGGGCGTCACCTTCTTCGACACCGCGGACGTGTACGGGGACGGACGCAGCGAACAGCTCATCGGGCGCTATCTGAAGGAGCGCCCCGACGCGGGCGTCCTGGTGGCGACCAAGATGGGCCGTCGCGCCGATCAGGTGCCGGAGAACTACGTCCTGGACAACTTCCGTACCTGGAACGACCGCTCACGGGCCAACCTCGGGGTCGACACCCTCGACCTCGTGCAGCTGCACTGCCCGCCCACGGCCGTCTACTCCTCGGACGAGGTCTATGACGCCCTGGACACGCTCGTTGCCGAGCAGCGGATCGCCGCCTACGGGGTGAGCGTCGAAACGTGTGCCGAGGCGCTGACGGCCATCGCCCGGCCCGGTGTCGCGAGCGTGCAGATCATCCTCAACCCGCTCCGCCTCAAGCCGCTGGACGAGGTCCTGCCGGCCGCGCGCGCGGCCGGGGTCGGCATCGTCGCCCGGGTGCCGCTCGCCTCCGGGCTGCTGTCCGGGAAGTACACCGCGGACACCGTCTTCGCACCCGAGGACCATCGCGCCTACAACCGGCACGGAGAGGCGTTCGACCAGGGCGAGACCTTCTCCGGGATCGAGTACGGCACCGGGCTTGCCGCGGCGGCCGAGTTCGCCGGACTCGCTCCCGAGGGGGCGACGCCCGCGCAGACGGCGCTGCGCTGGATCATTCAGCAGCCCGGTGTCACCAGCGTCATCCCCGGGGCCCGTTCGGTGGAGCAGGCCCGGGCCAACGCGGCCGCGGCGGCGCTGGAACCGCTGCCGCAGAGCACGCTCGACGCGGTGCGCGACCTGTACGACCGCAGGATCCGCGCGGCGGTCCACGACCGCTGGTGACGAGATATCAGCGGCCGGGCCCGGGGGAGGGCGGCCCGCTCGTCGTGGTGGCGTCCTCCGGGGTCGTGGCCGAGCTGGAATCGGGGGAGAACAGACTCATGCCCAGGTAGACGGCGGCGAGGAAGGCCACCGTCCCCGCGATGGCGCTGGCCACTCTGGGCCGGCGTCTGATGGCTTCGCGGGTGCTGCGCCGCCGGCCGTTCCGGGGCCGGGCCGCCGCCCGCCGCCCCCGGCCGTGCGCCTGGGGCAGCCGGTACGTCGTCGGAGCGCCGGGGTCCGCACCCGGGCGCTGAGCGACCGGCGAGGGCGTCGGCGCGTGGGCGGCGGCCGGGGCTCGCGGAGGAGCGGGCCGGTGCCGCGGCAGGGGTTCCGCCTGACCCCGCCAGGCCTCGCTGTGGAACCAGTCGGCGACCTGCTGTGCGGTGGGCCGGTCCTCCGGCTGCTTCGCGAGCAGGCCCAGCAGGTACGAGTCGAAGGCCGCGGACATGTCCACGCCCCGCTGTCGTAGCGGCACGGGAGGCGTGTCCACGTGCTGGTACAGGGTCGCGGTCGGGGTGTCCGAGCGGAACGGCGGCTGGCCGAGCAGCAGTTGGTAGATGACGCAGCCGAGGGAGTACATGTCCGAGGCGGCACCGGCGGTGTGGCCGAGGGCCCGTTCCGGTGCGAGGTAGAGGCTCGTGCCGACGATGTGCCCCGTCGTGGTGAGGGCGGCCGAGGGGTCGTCGACGAACTGGGCGATGCCGAAGTCGCCGATCTTGACGGAGCCCTCGGCGTCCAGCATGAGGTTCCCCGGCTTGATGTCCCGGTGGACGATGCCCTGCCGATGGGCCGCCGCCAGCCCGGCGGCCGCCTGGCCGGCGATCCGGGCGACCTGTTCCGGACCCAGCCGCTCCTGCGACAGGAGCAGGTCGGAGAGGCTCCTGCCCTCGACGAGTTCCATGACCAGGAAGAGCCGGTCCTCCCAGGACCCGAAGTCGAAGACGGCCACCAGATGCGGATGACTCAGCCGGGCGGCGGTCTGGGCCTCCAGCCGGAACCGCGCGGTCGCCGACTCGTCGGCGTGTTCGCCCAGCAGCAGCTTCACGGCGACGGACCGGCCGAGGACCTCGTCCGTGGCCCGCCAGACCTCACCCATTCCGCCACGGCCGATGGCGGATATCAATCGGTACCGCCCAGCAACCAGCACCTGTGCACACCTATCTCGAATAGCTCGCGTGTCTCGAACAGCTCGGGCCGAGTACCGCTCCGGCTGCCGCGGCGGCGACCTCGCCGGGAACGAGGGACGGGGTGGGGGCACGCGGCAAGATCAGGATATCCGGCGCGGGAGCTCGGGGCGACCGGCCGTCACTCCGCCCCGGCCGCCCCGGCCGTGACGGCCCGGCAGACCCGCCCCGCAGCCGGGCTCAGGAAGCCGGACCGGGCCCGCTCGGCGCCGGTGCGGTTGCCGCGAACAGCCAGGCGTACGCGGCCTGAGCGGTGAACTCGTCCTGCCCGCCGGGGAAGAGCAGCCCCGTCGCGGCGAACGCCGGATCGGTGGCGCACGCCGGCAGGTAGGGGACCGCGATGCAGCGCATCCCCGCCGCGTGCGCTGCCCGCGCACCGGGTACCGCGTCCTCCACCACCACACAGTCGGCGGGCGCGGCGCCCAGGCGCCGGGCGGCCTCCAGGAACACGTCCGGCTCCGGCTTCCCGCGTGGCACCTCGTCGGCGGAGACGTACGTGGTGAAGAAGGCGTCCAGGCCGGTGCTCGCCAGCACGGCCTCGATCCCGGCCGGCGACGAGCCCGACGCCACGGCCACGGCGATACCCCGGTCGTGCAGCAGCTCGACGAACTCCCGCATCCTGGGGAAGACTTCGGTCGACTTCCGCGCCAGCTCCAGATAGATCGCGTCCTGACCGGCCACCAGCTCGTCGGCGGACGCGGCGATGCCGTACTCGGTGCGCAGGACCGTCAGCGCCTCCAGGTTGCTGATCCCGATGAAGCGGGCGTTCTGCTCCCAGGTGAAGTCGGGCACGCCGTGCTGTCCGAGGAGCAGCCGCATCGACTCGTAGGCGTTCGGCTCACTGTCCACCAGGGTGCCGTCCAGGTCGAAGATGACCGAAGGAGCGCCTGCTCGTGATGAGTTCATGGCAGCCATGGTCTCAGCCGGGCGGTCAGGTCCGTTCCGGCGGACCGGCTTCGGGCGGGCTCTGGCCGCGTCCGGGCGAAGCCGTCCGGCCCACCGACTCGACCAGCGGCAGCAAGCGGTGCGGCACCCGTTCGCGCAGCGCCACCTCGGTCCGGGTCCTGACGACGCCCGGCAGCTGGATCAGCCGCTGGATCACGTCCTCCAGGTGACCGTTGTCCCGCGCCACCACCCGGGTCAGCAGATCGCCGCCGCCCGTGGTGGAGAACGCCTCGATGATCTCGGGCACCGCGGCAAGCGCCTCGCCGACGTCGTCGAGATGCCCCTGCGTCACCTCCAGGTGCACGAAGGCGAGCACCGGGTGGCCGAGGGCGGCGGGGGAGAGGAACGGGCCGCTGCCGGTGATCACACCGTCCCGTTCGAGGCGGTCGATACGGGCCTGGAGAGTGCCCCGGGCGATCGACAGGATCCGCGCGTACTCGCGCACGCTCGTCTGCGGCTGCTCGATGAGAAGCCGCAGGATCCGGGTGTCGAGCGCGTCCACCGCCATGGTCCGCCGGCCTTTCCCTGGTACGTCGTCCGGGGCAGCGACTGTACCAATGGCGCACTGCCGGTCCGCAGCGCCGGAGGTCCGCCCCCGGCCCCTCATGCCGGCGGGCACGGGGCCGGGGGCGGTGGGGCGTCAGAAGTTCACGTCGGAGCAGGCGTAGAACGCGTTGCCCGTGTCCGAGATCGTCCAGACGCCGAGGATCAGGTGTTTGCCGGACTTCTGCGGCAGCACACCCGAGTGGGTCACGGTCGAGCCCGGCTGCCTGCCGCCGAAGGGAACGGTGAGGAACGGCTGCGGTTCGAGGTCGGCCCGGGTGAGCGGCTGGGACGGGTCGTAGCCGTCCCGGGTGATGTAGTACCGGAAGTCGGTCGTTGCGTGCCGGGCCTCGATCCGCCAGCGGAAGGTGTAGTTCTGTCCGGCGGAGACCTGGGTGGCGGGCCAGGCGCCGCCCCGCGGGTCGTCGAGTTCCGAGAAGCGGCCGATGCCGCCCGAGCAGATGTGGCCGTCGGCCGGCCCGCGGGTGGGGAATCCCTTGGACCCCTCGACGCTCGGCGGCTCCCACTGGATCTGGCCGCAGTGCTTGACGGTGCCGATCCCGCAGAGTTGCTGACGGCTGATCGGCGAGTCGGTGTAGCCGTGGCTCTGCGCGCTGCCGGATGTGGCGAACAGTGCCACACCGGCCAGGCCGAGCCCGGTCAGTAAGGAAGTGATCTTTCTGCGCATACGTCGCTCCTGGAGATGCGGGGTGATGTCCGGAGAGTTCTGCGGTCTAGACCAAGGGTGAGCGTAGTGATGTCAACTCGGTGTGTCCATACCGTCAGGAGCAGCCGGTGCGGAGCGGACCGCTGCCGGAATCACGCGGCCCGGCCCGAGGGGAGAAGGGGCGGCGGGGCGTCCTGCCCGGCTCACGACTGCGGGCTTTTCCATTCGAACATCAGAATCGTCGCGTCGTCCCGGAGGCCGCTGTCCTCTGAGTCCAGGAGGGAATGGATGAGCCGGCGCAAGGTCTCCGGCGCGAGTTCTCCGGCCGCCGCAGCGCGTACGACGTAGTCGACGAATCGTTCGAGGCCGAACTCCGTTCCGTTGCGCATCCGGGATTCGGTGGCGCCGTCCGTGTACATGAGCACGCGGTCCCCCTGTTCCAGGGCGATCCGGTGGACCTTGCGCGGTTCGGACGCGAAAGCGGAGGGGAAGCCCATGGGCGGGTCCGCCTCCATCTCCATCGCGTGCGGGACCAGGGCGCGGTTCCGGATGAGCAGCGGTGCCGGATGACCGCAGTTGCTCCAGCGCAGTACGCCGGAGGCCAGATCCAGTTGGGCCAGGATCCCCGTACAGAACTGTTCGGGAAGCCACCGGGTGAGTGCCGCGTCCACGCTTTCGACGAGCTGGGGGAGATCGGATCCCGTACGGCGCGCGCTGCGGCAGGCGGCCAGGGTGACCGAGGTGGCGAGGCCCGAGGCCAGGTCGTGCCCCATCGAGTCGAGGATCGACGCGTGCAGGGTCGTAGCCGTGAGGGCGTGGTCGAAGCCGTCCCCCGCGATCTCGTACGCCGGTTCCAGGACAGCCGTGGATACGACGTGTGCCGTACCGATCGTGCGGGGCGGCAGGAACGCCCGGAGCATCTCGGCGGGCAACTCCATGCGCTGCATCCGGGTCCGGGCCACGAACGAGTCCTTGTAGGACCGCTTCGAGGTGATCATCATGGCCAGGAGGGAGGCGAGGATCCGGGCGCGGCGGAGCAGCACGGCGTCGAGCGCCGGGGACAGCACCGCCACGACGCCCAGGCGTTCCGCGCCGTCCACCAGGGGCAGCCACGCGGTCAGGCCGCCCATGTCCGTTTCCTCCACCCGCAACGACTGGGTGCGGTACGCCCAGCCCGCCAGTGAATCGTCCATGGCGAGGTCGGGGCCGTGGTCCGTCAGCGGGACCAGGAAGCGCTGCTGCACATCGGTCAGATAGACCACCGAATGCTGCAGACCGAGGGCCTTGGTGCAGCGGTCCACGGCCGTGGCCAGGCCGAGGGCGGAATTTGCCGGGTCGGCCAGAAAGTCGCCCAGAAGGTCATCGCTCGCGGACGCCGTCATTCCGCCGCCTCTCCTGCCTCGTCGTCTGCCCGTCCCACGTGGGTAGTCTCGCCCGGGCGAGTGGCTCCCGCGCGGCGGGCACGCCCGTGCCGGGGCCGAGCAGGCCCCGCGACGAGGCGGGGGCCCCGGGGCCACCCGCCATTGCCCGGGCGCATGCCCCTGCACATACTTGGCCGGACCGATTCCGTACGGGGGACCCTTCATGACACAAGACACCAGCGCGCACTCCGGCACCTCCGTCGTGGTGGACAGGGACGGGGAACCCATGGTGCGGGTGGAGAACCTGCACCGTTCCTACGGCTCCGGAGGCGCCGCCGTCCACGCCCTGCGCGGCGTCTCCTTCGACGTGGCGCACGGTGAACTGGTCGCGCTCAAGGGCAGGTCGGGCTCCGGCAAGACGACACTCCTCAACCTGGTCGGCGGGTTCGACGCCCCCGACGAGGGCCGCGTCACCGTGGGCGGCACCGATCTGGCGGACCTCGGTGAGGACGGCCTGCTGGAGCTGCGCCGCGACCGGATCGGATTCATCTTCCAGTCCTTCGGTCTGATCCCGATCCTGACAGCCGCCGAGAACGTCGGTGTGCCGATGCGCCTGCGCAGAACCGACCCGAAGGAGCGCGACGAGAGGGTCGAGCTGCTCCTCGCGCTGGTCGGCCTGGCCGACCACGCGGAGCAGCGGCCCGGTGAGCTCTCCGGCGGCCAGCAGCAACGTGTCGCGATCGCCCGCGCACTAGCCAACCGGCCCGCCCTGCTGATCGCCGACGAACCGACGGGCCAGCTGGATGCGGAGACCGGGCTCGCGGTGATGGAGCTGCTGCGTGCCGTGGTGCGGGCCGAAGGCGTGACGGCGCTGGTCGCCACGCACGACGCCCAGCTGCTGGGCCTGGCCGACCGGGTGCTCGAACTCAATGACGGCCATATCGTCGAGCACGCCTGACGCACGGCGGAGCGCCGCATTTCGGTGTTCACGCACCGAAATCCGGTCACAATTCGATCAAGTCATGGGTGCGAGCGGTGTTCTCCGGACTCCGTCTCTGTAAACATTCTCTTCGAAAGAGTTTTCGGGGGTGCGTAAGGCGTTTCGGGGGAGACCGGTGACGGGATTTGTGTTTCTGCGCGTCCGCGCACACCGGTTGCTGGTCACGGCGGCGCTGCTGGCCGTCCTGTTGACCACCGCCGTTCTGGCCACCCTCGCCGCGTTCTCGGGTTCCGTCGGGGACGCCGGACTGCGTCACGCCCTGCAGACCAGGGACGCGGCCGCCGCCTCGCTGATCATCAAGGCGGAGAGTCCCGAGGCGGACCGTGTCGCGGCCGCACAGGTCCGGCGCGGGGCCCGGCAGTCCTTCGACGGGCTGCCGGTGACCCTGCGGCAGTTCGAACGCTCGGGCCCGTACGCGCTGCCGCGCGGTCTGCAGTCACCGGCCGCCCGCGAGGGCGAACCCGACCTCACCACGTTCGCCCTGGCGGACCGCTCGCGGGTCCGCCTGTCGAAGGGCGCCTGGCCGTCGGCGGGGCAGGGCGACGTGGTCGGCGTCGCCGTGCCCGAGGTCGCCGCGATGCAGCTGAAACTGCTGCCGGGGCCGCGGATACTGACCCTCACCGACCGGCTCGGTGGCCCCGCGGTGCGCATACGCGTCACCGGCGTCTACCGTCCCGTCGACCGGAACGATCCGTACTGGCAGCTGGACGAGCTGGGCGGGCGCGGTGTGCACAGGGACTCGTTCCTGACGTACGGGCCGCTGCTGACCGACACCGCGGCCTTCGGGTCCGACCGGATCACGCACGGTGGTGCCTCCTGGCTGGCCACGGCCGACTTCAGCACGTTCGGCGCCGACCGGATCGACTCACTGCGCACGGCCGCGAAGAACAGCCAGAAGCTCGTCGCCGCCCGGCCGGGGCTGGAGAGCGGCGTCACTACGCGTACCTCGCTGCCCGACGTCCTCGGCGCGCTGGAGCGGGCGCTGCTCGTGTCCAGGGCGACCCTGCTGATCATCTCGCTGCAGCTGGTGCTGCTCGCCGCGTACACGCTGCTACTGGTGGCCCGGCTGCTGAGCACGGAACGCGCGGGCGAAACGCAGGTACTGCTGGCCCGCGGCGCGTCGCGTGGCCGTCTCGCCGCGCTCTCCGCACTGGAGGCGCTGCTGCTCGCGCTGCCCGCCGCCGTGTGCGCGCCGCTGCTGGCGGGTCCGCTCACCCGGTTGCTCGCCGGCCAGGGGCTGCTGGCCAGAATCGGGCTGCGCGTCGACACAGGTCCGACCGCGGAGGTCTGGCTGGTCGGCGTGGTGGCGGCGCTGGCCTGTGCAGCGGCCGTGGTGGCCCCGGCGCTCACCGCCGCAGTGGCGGCACGCGGGCGCGTCCGCACGCTGCCCGCCCCGCTGCGGACGGGCGCGGACATCGCGCTCGTGGCCGTCGCCGCCGTCGCGTTCTGGCAGCTGGACCGGAGTACCTCGGGCGGCGGTGCCCTCAGCGGCGACCGCGAGGGCGAGCTGGGCATCGACCCGCTGCTCGTCGTGGCGCCGGCGCTGGCGCTGCTGGCCGGGACCGTCCTCACCCTGCGCCTGCTGCCGCCGACGGCGAAGCTCGCCGAGCGGCGGGCGACCGCGGGCCGGGGCCTGACCGTCCCGCTGGCGGGCTGGCAGATCAGCCGCAGACCACTGCGCGGCGCGGGACCGGTGCTGCTGCTGGTGCTCGCTGTCGCCATGGGCATGCTGGCGATCGGCCAGGGCGCGTCCTGGGACCGCTCGCAGGACGACCAGGCGGACTTCCGGGCCGGCGCCCCGGTACGCGTCCTGGGCAGCGGCACCCCCCGCTTCGGCCAGGGCGGTGTGTACGACGGGATGCCGGGCGTACGGGCAGCGGTGCCGGCCGCCCGTACCGGTCTCGGTCTCTCGGGCGGACGCCAGGCCACCGTACTCGCGCTCGACACCGGGCTCGCAGGCACGGAACTACGGCTGCGGGACGACCTGGCCGACACCGACCCGGGCAAGCTGCTGAGGACCCTGCGCCCGGGGAAGACCGCACCCACGGGTGTGGTGCTGCCCGATGACACGGTGCGTCTCGTCCTCGATGTCACCCTGCGCGCCGCCGAGGGCGGCCCGCACGCGGGAGAGGGCACGACCATCACGCTCACCTTCGAGGACCGCTTCGGAGTGCCCTACCGGCTGGAGTCGGACGCACTCGCGCCGGACGGCAAGCCGCACGCGTTGACCGTCGACCTCGCCAAGGCGGCGGACGCCCCGGCGGGAAGGCCGGCGGGTCCGCTGGCGCTGACCGGCGTGGAGTTCGACGAGGCGGGCTACCCGGACCGGATCGCCGCCAAGCGGCTCACGATCGGCGGGATGCGCTCGGTCACCGCGGACGGCGCCACCCGCGGGGTCACCGTGCCGAAGGACCTGGCATGGGGGGCGAAGGCCACGGTGAGCATCGAGCCCGACTCGTCCTTGGGTGAGCGAGGCCCCGCGATCACCGCCGTGGGCTCGTCGTCCCGGACACCCCTGGACGTCTCCTACCACACGGGCAAAGTGGTGTTCGAGGACCAATGGGGCCCGAAGCGCACGGTCACCGTCCGGGTCACGGCCAAGCGTGCGGAACCGGCCCTGCCCGCCGCGCTCGCCACCGACCGCTTCCTCGAGTCCAGTGGTGCGAAGACCGGATCCGTGATCGACATCCCGATGCCCGGAGGCCCCGTCAAGGTGAAGATCGTGGGCGCCCTCCGCGGAATCCCGACCACCGGGCCCGGTGCGGGCGCCGTCGACCCGGCCGCCACGCCCGCGACCGACGGCGGCGCGCTGCTGATCGATCTGCGAGCCGTCAACCGGGTGCTCGCCACCCGTCCCGACTCGGCGTTCCCGCCCACCGAATGGTGGCTGTTCACCGAGCGCGGGGCCGCGGACCAGGTCGCGGCGGCCCTGCGCGACAGGGCCGAGATCGACCCGACCCAGATCCAGGTGCGCGACGAGATCGCCGAGGACCTGCACGACGATCCGCTCGGCGCGGGCCCGCAGTCGGCGCTGCTCGCGGTGGCTCTCGTCGCCGCGGCGCTGGCCGCGGTCGGCTTCGCGGTGGGCGCGGTGGGAACGCTGCGGGAACGCGCGACGGAGTTCGCGGTGCTCCGGGCGCTCGGCGCGCCGCGGCGCCAACTGGCCCGGCTGCTCGCCGTCGAGCAGTCACTGCTGATCGGACTCGGGCTGCTGATCGGGCTGGCCCTCGGCGCGGTGCTCACCCGTGCCGTCGTACCGCTGATCGTGCTGACCGGACAGGCCACACAGCCTGCTCCGAGTGTGCTGGTGGAACTGCCGCTCGGGCGCGTGGCGCTGCTGGTCGCGGGAGTCGCCGCCGCACCCGTGCTCATCGTGGCGGCGCTGGCGATGCGCCGGGGCGATCCCGCCGCGGCGCTGCGTGTCCAGGGAGGCGAGTGATATGAAGGCCACTGCGCCCTGGGTCCGCACCCGGCTGCGTACGGCGCCGGGGCCCGCCGTCGCCCTGCTGCTCCTCGTCCTCGTCACCTCGTTCCTCGCCGCGGCGTTCCCTGGCGCGGTGGCCGCGTACGAAAGCCGGGGCCTGCGCCACGAGGTGAGCGCCACCACACCGGACGGAAGCGTCATCCAGCTCAGCAGCGATCCGTGGCAGGACGTGGACGGTGCACGGGAAAAGATCTTCAATGCGCTGGAGGCCCGTCGGCTGACCGAGAACTACCAGCAGATCCTGGCCGCCCTGCCGAAGTCCCTGCGTGTCGACACCGGCCAGTCCGCCTACGGAGCACGCACCCTCAAGCCGGTGGAGGCCACCGACGCGTGGCTGCCCGAGCTGAACGGCGGCCGGCCGGTATTCACCCTCTCCGCCCAGACCGCGGTCGCCGAGCACTCCACGCTGGCCTCGGGACGGCTGCCCAGGGCGACCGCGGGGTCCGTCGACCTGGCCACCGGAACCGTCGAGGCAGCGGTCACCTCCGCCACTGCCCGGGCGCTGCGCATCAAGGCCGGCTCGACCGTCCATGTGCCGCGGGCCGACGGCGCGCCCCTCGCCGTGCGCGTCACCGGCATCGTCGAACCGCTGCGGCCGCGGCAGAGCTACTGGTCCGTCGAGCCCGTGCTGCGCACGCCGACGTTCCTGCACACGCCGGATCAGCCCCCGCTGCCGTACTGGCACGGCGCACTGCTGCTGGCCCCCGAAGCGGCACCCGTCCTGCTGTCCATGGGCCCCGAGGCCTACTGGCGCGTGGCTCCCGACCCGGCCGGGATGGACAGCGCCGACCTGCCCCGGATCAGGCAGACGATCGCCTCCCTCGAACAGGGCCCGCTGCTGAGCACGCTGCGCACCGAGGTCGCGCCGCAGCTGGAGGTCAGCACCGGCCTGGACGACGTCCTCATCGAGTTCGACGGCATCCGTGCCGCGATCAACCCGGTGGTCGCCGTCGCGGCCTTCGGCGTCGGCAGCGTCGTGGGCGTCGTCCTGCTGATGACCGGAGGCCTGGCCGCCTCGCGCCGGCACAGCGAGTTGTCGCTGCTCCGCTCGCGGGGCGGGTCGGTCCGCGGCATCGCGGGGCGGCTGCTCGCCGAGGTCGCCGTTCCCGTGCCGGCCGGCGCGGCACTCGGCTGCGCGCTCGCGCTCGTCGTCGTTCCCGAGGGCCGGACGCTTCCGGCGCTGCTCGCCTCGGCCGCCGTCGCGCTGTTCGCCTGCGCCACGCTGCCGCTGAGAGCGGCGTTCCTGCACCGGCGGCCGCGCCTGCACAGTGACCGGGACGACCTTGTACGCGCCAGGCCGTCGCGCCGCCGGACCGTGGCCGAACTGACGCTGCTGGTGCTGGCCGTGGCAGCGGTCACCGCACTGCGGCGCCGGGGCACCTCGGACGGTGACGCGGACGCACTGATCAGCGCCGCCCCGGTCCTGGTGGGTGTGATCGCCGCGCTGCTGCTCGTACGGCTGTTTCCGCTGCCTCTGCGGCTCGCGGCGCTGCCGATGGCGCGACGGCGCGGCGCGGTCGGCTTTCTGTCCCTCGCCCGTGCGGGCCGCTCCTCCTCCGCCACCACCGTGCTTCCGCTGCTTGCACTGCTCGTGGCCCTGACGACGGTGGCGTTCGGCGGCTCGGTCCTCTCCGGTGTCGCCGATGCCCGGGACCGGGCGTCCTTGGCCGCGGTCGGTGCCGATGCCCGGATCGATGCGCCTCAGGGCCTGCCGGACAAGCTGGCGGGGACGGTACGGAAGATGGCCGGGGTGAGCGATGTCGCGCCCGTCTACCGGGAGTTCGACCTGGACCTGCGGGACGGCCGGCTCGACCGCGTCACGCTGCTCGCCGTCGACCCCGATTCGTACGCGCGTCTCGCCGGCCGCACCGGCTTCGGTCCGTTCCGGGCCACCGAACTGCGGAAATCCGCCGGAGTGCTGCCCGCGCTCGCCTCCCCCGCCGTCGCCGAGCGGCTGCGCGGCGGGACGACGGAGATCGGCGAGGCGGGCGCCCCGTTCTCGGTCCGCGTGGACATGGTGCGCACCACCACTCCCGCCGCCACCGACGGCGACTTCCTGGTGGTCGACGCGGCAGGTCTGCCGGGCAGGCACCCCGCATCCACGCTGCTGATATCCGGGCCCTCCGTCGCGGGCGCCGACCTCGAGTCGGCGGCCCGCGCAGCGGGCTCCGCCACCGTGAAGCTGCGCTCCGCCGAACGGGACAGGTTCACGACGTCACCCGTGCAGAGCGGTGCCGAACGGATCTACGCGGTGGCCGCGGCGGCGGGAGCCGGGTACGCGGTACTCGCGCTGGTGCTCTCACTGCTCCAGACCTCCGCCGAGCGGACCGCGATGCTGGCCCGGCTGCGCACCATGGGCCTGACCCGCCGGCAGGGGCGCCGGCTGCTGGTTCTGGAGAACCTCCCGCAGGCTCTGCTGGCCGCCGTGGGCGGTGCGCTGGTCGGCTGGGCGGCGATCCTGCTGCTGGCCCCCGGAATCGATCTCGACCGGCTCGCCCTGGCCGGGCACGCGGCGTCACTCGGCCGGGTACAGCTGCGCGTCGATCCGGTGAGTCTGCTGCTGCCCGCGCTCGGCGTGGTGGCGATCGCGTCGGCGGTGGCCGCCGCGCAGGCCTGGGTGATCACCCGCCGTACGACAACGACCGAACTCAGGGTAGGAGACACGCGATGACCGAGTCCTCCACAGGAATCACCCTCGGCGAACTGGAGCGCCGGGCGGCGGCCCGGCGCGACCGGCCGGAGTACGGCCACGACGCGCTGATCACCTGCGACCGACTGGTCCGCATCTTCTCCACGGACGGAGTCGAGGTGCAGGCGCTGCAAGGGCTCGACCTGCTGGTCCGTGAGGGGGAGCTGATAGCCCTGGTCGGGGCGTCCGGCAGCGGCAAGTCGACGCTGATGAACGTCCTGGCGGGTCTGGACGAGCCGACGGCGGGCGCCGCGAAGGTGGCCGGGTGCGATCTGCTGACCATGAGCGCGAAGGACCGGCTGCGCTACCGGCGCGAAGTGGTGGGTTTCGTCTGGCAGCAGACGGCGCGCAACCTCCTGCCGTATCTGAGCGCAGTGCAGAACGTGACGCTGCCGATGCAACTGGCCGGCCGTACGAGGAAGAAGGCCGAACGGGCCGCGCGCGCCGAATCGCTGCTCTCACTGCTGGAGGTGGCCGACTGCCGCGACCGCCGTCCGCACCAGATGTCCGGTGGCCAGCAGCAACGTGTCTCCATCGCGGTGGCACTGGCGAACGAACCGTCGGTGCTGCTCGCCGACGAGCCGACGGGAGAGCTCGACTCCCAGACGGCCGAGCAGGTCTTCGCCGCGCTGCGTATGGCGAACCAGGAGCTCGGCACGACGATCCTGATCGTCACCCACGACCAGTCGGTGGCCTCCGAGGTCAGCCGCACGGTGGCCATTCGTGACGGTCGCACCTCCACGGAGACCCTGCGGCGCACGGAGGTCGACGCGACGACGGGCCAGGAATCGGTGGTGGCCAGGGAGTACGCGATGCTGGACCGCGCGGGCCGCCTTCAGCTGCCCGCCGATCACACCGATGCCCTGGGCATGCGTGACCGGGTGATGCTGGAGCTGGAAGCCGATCACATAGGCATCTGGCCCGACGACACGGCCGGGCAGTAGGGCCTTCGGCCGGGATCGGGCCGGATCAGGGCGCGGCTGTCGGTTTCCACGATGTCCTGGGCGCTCTCGCGCGGCTCTCGGCCCGTCCCCCGGGAAACGCCGCCTGAGTGAGGGCGTCGCGGCAGGCTGGTCCGTTGGCTCTGCTGTGGCCCGGCAAGGAAGGGGGATCATGAGCCATTGGCCCATAGGTGCTGGCCCAAGTTGAACCATTAGCTCTTCAGGTGCTGCAATAGCTCTATCAATGGCGCTGCGGGTCCCTCCGGGATCTCTGTGGCGCCTTTTTCATGTCTGCGCTGATCCATGCGCGAAAGGGGCGGGGCTACGTGCTGAAGAGGGCGTTCGTCGCACACGATCCGGGGCGGATCCGGCTGCGGTTCGCGTCCCGGGCCGTGCTGGGTATCGGGCTCGCCGTGGCGCTGTGCGGGTCGGCCGGGCACTCGCTGGCGGCGGCCATCACCGGTGGCCTGGCCGCGCTGCTCGCCCTGTTCACGGTGACGGATCCGACGGTGCGGGGACAGGCGGCCACGACCGCGCTCCTCCCCGTCGTCGGCCTCCCGGTGCTCACGCTCGCGGCCGTGCTGCACGATGTGCCCCTCGCGCGCGACCTGGCGTTCCTCGCAGTCGTGGGAGCGGGGGTGTACGCGCGGCGCTGGGGGCCTCGCGGACACTCGCTGGGTGTGTTCGGCTTCATGGCCTACTTCTCCGCCCAGTTCCTGCACACCGTTCCCGGACAGCTGCCCGAGCTGTACGTGGCCGTGCTGCTGTCACTCGTCGCGTCGTCGGTGGTGCGGTTCGGGGTGTGGTGCTACGAACGCCGGCTCCCGGCACCCGTGGCGGTCGCCCCGCCCACCGGGGGAGCAGGGCTGGCGAGGATCACGACACGGCAGGCCGTACAGGCCACGCTGGGCTCGGGCTTCGCACTCGCCGTGGGGCAGGTGCTCTCCGATCAGCGTTGGTACTGGGCGGTCGGCGCCACCTGGTGGGTGTTCGTGGCCACGACCTCACGGGGCGAGACCGTCGTGCGCGGGTTCCGGCGATTCCTGGGGACGGTGCTCGGGATCGGTCTGGGCTTCGCCGTGGCCGTTCCGCTGCACCACGAGCCGGTCGTGGCCGCCGTGGTCGTGGCGATCGGCGTCTTCGGGATCTTCTACTCCGCCGCCGTCTCCTACACCTGGATGATGCTGGCCGTGACCGTGATGGCGAGCATGCTGTACGGGCTGCTCGGTGTGCTCGACGCGGATCTGCTCATGCTGCGGGTGACCGAGACGGGGGTCGGGGCACTCGGTGCCGTACTGGCGGTGCTGTTCGTGCTGCCGGTCACCACGCACGCGGTGACCGAGGCGTGGGTGGAGCGCGCGCTGCGGTGCGTGCACACCTGCACGGCGGAGGCCGCCGCGCAGCTCGCGGGGAGCGAGGACGCCGACCCGCCGCGGCGCGTCGGTGAACTGGAGGCGATCCTCGGCCGGGTGCGCCTGTCGCTCGCGCCGCTGGTGCACCCGCTCAACCCGATGAGGGCCCGCAAGCGACGGGCACGGCACGTGCTGGCCCTGCTCGACGACTGTGCGCGGGAAGTGCGCGGACTGGCCTCCGTGGCGGCGGACCCGGAAGCCTCCCACGACGCCCGGCTCGCCGCGGCCTGCTGGCGCGTCGAGAGCGCCGTGGAGGCGCTCACCGCGTCCGAGCGTCCGGCCCGCGCCGCGGTGACCGGGGGCGTCCCCGCGCACACGGCGGTCGCCGAACCCGCCCTCGCCCACCTGCACAGCCTGGAGCGCGCGCTCGCCGAACTGGCGGCGCCCCTGCACGCCACGCCGCGCGCGCCTCTCCTCCCGGCCTGATCCCGGGCCCGGCTCCGTACCCCCGAGTCCGCACCCCTGGTCCAGACCAAATGGCGGCACTGCTACGGTCGCCGCGGAAGATCGCGGCGGCCGTCGTCGTCGCGATCAGTCGGCGGAGAGAGGCAGTGCGGTGGACAGCAGCAACGGTGCCGGACGGGCATTCATCGGGTCGTTCACCTCGGCGGGCGGGCACGGGATCACCGTCGCCGCCGTGGACGAGGAGACCGGGGCGCTCACCGTCCTCGGCACGACGGACGCCGTACCCGATCCCTCGTACCTCGCGCTCGGCCGGGGCCCCGAAGGCCCGGTCCTCTACGCGGTGAGCGAGACGGAGAAGGGTGCGGCAGCGGCCCTCGACGCCGGCCACGATGTCCCGAGGCCCCTGGGGGAGCTCCGCCCGGTGGACGGCGACGGCCCCACGCATCTCGCGCTCGCGGGCGGCCATGTGGTCACCGCGAACTACGGCTCCGGCAGCGTCACCACCCTGCCCGTGCTCGCCGACGGTTCGCTCGGTGCGGCCTCCTGTGTACTCGCGCACGAGGGCAGCGGTCCGGTCGTCGAACGCCAGGAGGGGCCGCACGCGCATCAGGTCCTTCCCGACCCCTCGGGGAACTGGGTGCTCGGCGTCGACCTCGGCACCGACTCCGTACGGATCTGTGTGCTCGACCCGGACACCGGGCAGCTGCGGCCGCACGGCGAGACGGCGCTGCGGCCCGGTACCGGCCCCCGCCATCTCGCGTTCCACCCCGCGGGCGGCCACGCCTATGTGCTGAACGAGCTGGAGCCCACGGTCACGGTGTGCCGGTGGGATCCGGCCGCCGGGGTCCTGGAGGCTCTCGGCGAGACGCCCGTACTGCCCGAAGGGGCGAGCGGTGGCGCCGGCCCGGCGAGCTATCCGTCCGAGGCCGTCGTCGCGCACGACGGCCGGTTCCTCTGGGTGGCCAACCGGGGCCACGACAGCATCTCGGTGCTCGCCCTCGATGCCACGGGCGAGCAGGTGTCCCTGGTCACGACCGTGAGCTGTGGCGGGCACTGGCCGCGCGACCTCGCCCTCGACCCGGCCGGACGGCGGTTGTACGCCGCCAACGAGAGGTCGGGGGACGTCAGCTGGTTCGCCGTGGACCAGGAGACCGGTGTCCCGGCCCAGGAAGGGTCCCTGAAGGTCCCTGCGGCCTCCTGCGTGATCTTCGGCTGAGGAGCTGAGGAGCTGAGGAGCTGAGGAGCTGAGAAACGGCGTACGCCCCGGGAGCCGCAGCGGCTCCCGGGGCGTACCTGTGTCACGGGCGGGCCGGGTGTGCTGTCCGTCCCGCTCCCGCGACGGACAGCACACCCGGCCCCCGGCCCGGATCAGTGGGCCTGAGCCCCCTGCGCCACCGCCGGAGCGATGCCGAGCGAGGACATGTACATCGACAGCACCAGCTTGCCGATCGCCGGGTACGCGCCGAGCGGCTCGGCACTCGCGCAGCCGGCCTCCTTGAGTGCGGCGTCCAGCATCCCGTCGGCCACCTCGGGGCCGACCAGGTAGGGCGCCACGGCCAGCTGCAGCGAGCCGGAGCCCTTCAGCTGGTCGGCGATCGAGGCGACCGAGCCCTCGACGTCGAGCGCTGCGGCCATCACCGGGACCGCGAGCCGCGCGGCCAGCAGCATGCCGGTGATCCCCGCCGCCTGCACGGCCTCCTCACCGCCCACAGTGGCCAGCACGATGCCGTCGGCGGCCGTGGCCACGGTGAACAGCCTCGCGCGGTCCGCGCGGGCCAGGCCGGCCTCGGAGAGGCGTACGTGCAGGGCCTCGGCGAGCAGCGGGTGCGGGCCGAGCACATCGGTCAGCTCGGCCGGAGCCCGGCTGTCCTCGATCGCGCGGCGTATCCGCTGGACCAGCGTGTTGTCGGGTCCCGCGAGCAGCGGCACCACGACGGCGGCCGGGCCCTCGGGCTCGGCGACCTCACGGCCGACGGCCTGCGCCTGCTCGAAGCGCGCGACGCGCTCGGCGGCCGCGTGCGCGAGAACGGAGGCAAGGGTGGGGTACTCGGCGTCGTCGCCGTCGAGGTAACCGATCAGGGCGTTCAGACCGGGCAGCTCGGAACGGGCGATGCTGATGACCTCTTCGGCCAGACTGCGGCTGGCCGGGGAGGGGGTACCGGGAACGGCGAGAACGAGCGCGGCAGCGCCCTCAGGTGCGACCACGGGCTCCGGGCGGCGGTGCCGTCCGGACTGGCGAGGTCGCGGCATTCGTACAGGCAGGCCGGAAGCGGGCCCAGTGGGGGTGCTCATGGCGCCGCATGCTACTGGTTTTGGGTACCCCGCTGCTCGGGGAGGGGCCGGTCGAGCGTTGTCTGTCCGCATTTATCCGATCAGTGGCTTACCGGTCGACTGCCCTGCTCTGTCGCCCCCCGGGAGGTGCCGGATTCCTGCGGGGACACGGTGACCCGGAGCAGCGTGGGATGGAGCGGCAGCCGAAGCCCGTCGGTGGCGAGCGCCTGCGCGATGCGCAGCGAACCGATCAGCGGATCACCCGAACCGGGGACCGCTCGTGCCTGCGGCAGCTGTCGCGCCAGCTCCTCGCGCAGCGGTACGAGCAGCGGCTCGCCCATCCGGAACAAGCCACCGGTCAGCGCCACTTCGCACTCCGCGCCCTCCGTACCCGCCTTCGGGCACACCGCGGCGGCGGCCTCCGCGATGTGCCCGGCGGCGTCACGGAGGATGCCTTCGGCGACAGGGTCGTGCGCCGCGCACGCGGCCACCTCGGGCGCGAACGAGGCCAGGACCGCGGGCCGGTCGGTACGCGGATAGAGCAGGCCGGGCAGTTCGGTTGCCGGGCCGAACACCGCCTCCAGTCTCGCCAGCAGTGCCGGGGAGCCCCCGCGCCGTCCGTCGTGGGCGCGCATCGCCGCGTCGAGTCCGGCCCGCCCGATCCAGGCGCCGCCCCCGCTGTCGCCCAGCAGATGGCCCCAGCCGTCGGCCCTTCGCCACTGCGTGAGATCCGTTCCCAGCGCGATCAGGCCGGTACCGGCCGCCACGACCGCGCCGGGCCGCTGGCCGACCGCCCCGGCGTACGCGGTCACCGCGTCGGCGGCCAGCGCCAGCTGCCGCAGGCCGAACGCGTCCGCCAGGGCCTCGGGCAGTTCGGCGCGCAGTTGGTCGCCCAGTGTGGCCATGCCGGCCGCCCCGATCGCGGCGGTGGCGATCCGGTCACCTCCGCCGTGCCGGGCGAGCAGATGCCGGACGGCGGGCAGCAGCTGATCGAGGAGGTGGGCGGCGTCGATGCCGGCGGGGCCGGTCCGCACCGGTTCGGCGCACACCGACGTGGCCGGGGGGCCTTCCCCGGCCACGGTGCCCAGCGCCACCCTCAGCCCGGAACCGCCCGAGTCGACGCCGAGGACGTACTCCCCGGCCGCATGCCCGTGTGACTCCATGGAGCGGCTCCCATCGGCAGAGAAATGACGGCGGCAGCCTATCTCCAGGCCCTCCGCGACGAGCCGGAGGCGTCGCGGCGGACCGCCCCCGTGCCGCACGGCCACCGCAGGTGGGGGAGGGGCGGGACACCGGTCGTTACGCCGGTAGGGTGAGCCTGTGACAGCGCGACCGTTGAACGAAGTTGTGGAGCCCGGCTGGGCTCGGGCGTTGGCCCCCGTGGCGGGACGCATTGCCGAGATGGGGGACTTCCTGCGGGCCGAGGTCGCGGCAGGCCGTACGTATCTGCCGTCGGGGGCGAACGTGCTGCGCGCGTTCCAGCAGCCCTTTGACGAGGTACGTGTGCTGATCGTCGGTCAGGACCCCTACCCCACACCGGGGATGGCCATCGGGCTGAGCTTCGCGGTGGCTCCCGAGGTCCGTCAGCTTCCGGGGAGCCTGGAGAACATCTACCGCGAGCTGCACACGGACCTGGGGCTGCCGCGCCCGTCGAACGGCGATCTGACCCCATGGACGCGGCAGGGTGTGCTGCTGCTGAACAGGGCGCTGACGGCTGCGCCCCGCAACCCCGGCGCCCACCGGGGCAAGGGCTGGGAAGAGGTCACCGAGCAGGCGATCCGGGCGCTGGTCGCACGGGGCACCCCGCTGGTGTCCATCCTGTGGGGCCGCGACGCCCGCAATCTCCGGCCGTCGCTTGGGGACTTCCCGGCGATCGAGTCCGCCCATCCGTCCCCCCGGTCGGCGGACGCCGGCTTCTTCGGGTCGCGTCCCTTCAGCAGGGCCAATGAACTCCTGGCGCGCCAGGGCGCGCAGCCGGTGGACTGGCGCCTCCCCTAGCTCCTGCATCCGCCGCCGACGCGTGGCCCGGTCCCACCGGATCCGGGCGCGCCGGCGGCACGATGCTCCCCGGTCCCGGTCATCCGCCGATCGTGGCCGCCCGGACGCACAGGACGTCAGGCAGGTGCGAGGCGAGCTGCTGCCAGCTGTCCCCGTCGTCCGCGCTCGCGTACACCTCTCCGTTGCGGTTGCCGAAGTACACGCCGGCCGGATCGGCGTCGTCCGTACAGAGCGCGTCGCGCAGCACCGTGCCGTAATGCGCGCCGTCGGGGAGCCCCGAGGACAGGGGCTCCCAGCTGTCGCCCGCATCGGTGGTCCGGAAGACGCGGCAGCGGTGGTCGGCCGGCACCCGGTCGGCGTCGGCGTTGATCGGGAAGAGGTACGCCGTGTCGGCGCGGTGCGGGTGCGCCGCCACCGCGAAGCCGAAGTCGGAGGGCAGACCCGCGCCGATGTCCGTCCAGCTGCCCCCGGCGTCGTCGCTGCGGAACACACCCCAGTGGTTCTGGAGATAGAGCCGGTCGGGATCGACGGCGTCCCGGCTGACCTTGTGGACGCACTGGCCGAACTCCGGGTCGGGATCGGGCAGGAAGACCGCCGACACCCCCCTGTTCGCCGGGGTCCAGCTCTCGCCGCCGTCCGCCGTCCTGAACACCCCGGCGGTGGAGACGGCGACCGTGACCGACCGTGGGTCCCGCTCGTCCGTCAGTACCGTGTGCAGTCCCTCGCCGCCGCCGCCCGGCACCCACTTCGAGCGCGTCGGATGCTCCCAGAGCGGGCGCACCAGCTCGAACGACTCGCCCCTGTCCTGCGAGCGGAACAGTGCGGCCGGTTCGGTGCCCGCGTACACGACATCGGGCGCCTCGGAGCCCGCCGGGTGCAGCTGCCAGACCCGCTCCAGCGACGTTCCGGTGAACTCCGGGAACTTCACCGCCGGTTGCGCCGGCTCGACCCAGCTCGCGCCCAGGTCGTCGGAGTGGAAGACGGACGGACCCCAGTGCGCGCTGTCGCCGCCCACCAACAGCCGGGGAACGTCACCGCGCTTGTCGATGGCGATGGAGTAGATCGCCTGTGCATTGAAATGCGGATCGCCGAACTCCCATGATCCGCCGCTCCTGCGGCCGATGAAGAGCCCCTTGCGGGTGCCGACGGTGAGCAGAACATCGGTCATGACCGAACCTCCCGAAACGCCGTTGTGCCGGATACGCGCCAGTCTGCACCCAGCCACTGACAGTGGCGCGCAGGACAGCTCCGGACACCGCCGCATTCGCGGCCGGCGACGGGTTTCGGAAGCCCGGACCCTCAGCGCCCCCGACCCTCAGTGCCCCTGGCCGGGCACCCTGGGACGGGTGAGGAGGCGGGTCGTGCTTCCGTCGTCCTCGGTGAGGTCGCGGACGTGACGGAAGCCGATCCGGTTCAGCAGGGCCAGCGACGCCTCGTTGGCGGCGTCCACCGTCGCGTGCACCTCGGCCAGGCCGAGGGTGCCGAAGCCATGGGCGACCAGCGTCTCGGCGATCTCGGTGCCCAGCCCCTGCCCCCACGCCGTGGGGGTCACCGCGTAGACGATCTCGTGGCCGTCCACACCGGGGGTGGGGGACGGCTTGATCTCCGCGTGCCCGACCGCCCGCCCGTCGTGCCGCACCACCCAGACGCCGAACAGGTCCTGTGCGTACACCTTCGTGAAGAGCCGGCCGAAGAGCGCCCGGTCCTCGGCCTCCTCGTCCACGCCGTCGCCCATCCAGCGCCCCACCCGGGTGTCCTGGAAGAGCGCGACGAAGTCCTCCTCGTCGGTGGGTGCGTACGGCTCCAGCAGCAACCGCTGCGTCCGCAGGACAGGGGTCTTCATGCCGCGCGACGCTACCGACGCCCGAACGGGGCCGCAACCGAGTTGATCAACGTCCGGGGGCCGCCGTGCTGCTGCGTACGACCAGGTTGGTGGCCAGGTCGACGCGGGTGGTCGCGGGCTGCCGGCCCCGGCCGAGGTCGAGGACCAGCCGGGCCGCGGTCTCCGCCATCTCTATGAGCGGCTGGCGCACCGTGGTCAGCGGCGGCCCGATCCACCGGGTGAGCGGCAGGTCGTCGAAGCCGACCACGCTGAGGTCCTCGGGGATGCGCAGTCCGAGCTCGCGCGCGGCCTCGTACACACCGAGCGCCTGAAGGTCGTTCCCGGCGAAGATGGCGGTCGGCCGGTCCGCCATGCTCAGCAGCTCCATGCCCGTGGTGTATCCGGCCTCGTGCTGGAACTCGCCCTCGCGGACCAGGGCGGGGTCGATCGGCAGGCCCGCCGTCTCCAGGGCGGCACGGTAGCCGTCCACCCGGGCGCGGCTGCACATCATGCGCGACGGGCCGCTGATCACCCCGATCCTGCGGTGACCGAGCCCGGTGAGGTGGCGGGTGGCGGCGAGCCCGCCCTGCCAGTTCGTCGTCCCGACCGACGGGACGTCGTCGCCGGGGTCGCCGGCCGGGTCGACCACCGCGTACGGGATGTTCCGGCTGGTGAGCTGCGCACGCTGGGCGGCGGTGAGGTCCGACAGGACCAGGATCACCCCGACCGGCCGGCGGGCCAGCACGCCGTCCACCCAGGTCTGCCCGGGGGTGAGGCGGCCCGCGCTCTCCGACAGGACCAGACTCAGCCCCTCCTCGCGCGCGACGTTCTCCACGCCGCGCACGACCTCCATGGCCCACGCGCTGTCCAGCTCGTGGAAGACCAGATCGATCAACTGCGACTGCGTCGTGGAGCCGCGTCTGCGGCGGTAGCCGTGCAGCAGCAACAGCTCCTCGACCTTGGTGCGTGTGCCGGGGGCGACATCGGCCCGTCCGTTCAGCACCTTCGAAACTGTCGGAGCCGAGACTCCGGCCGCACGGGCGATTTCCGCCAGGGTGGCGGTGCCGTCCGACGACTCGCCGGCAGGCGCATTCTCCTGATGTGACTGGACGTTTGCGGGGCTCATACAGGGAATCGTAACTGCCCGCCGCCAGGAGGGAGGGGGTGGCCCCCAAGGAAAATTCCCTCGACCGGACCTCTTGACTGGCCCGAAACACGACCGTACGGTTCCGGCAACATTCGCAAGCAGGGCCGAAACATTCGACAGAGGTGCGGTCATGGGGTCGGGAATTTTCACTCAGAGTACGCGTGCGGCGAGATGGACCGCGGCCGGTGCGGCCATGGTCATGGCGGGCGTGCTGGCGGGCTGCGGGTCGAACGGCGGCAGCGGTGGTGACGGTGGCACCCTCACCGCGTACGTCTACGGCGACGACGCGGTCAAGGTCCAGCAGGCGGCGGTCGAGGAGTTCAACAAGACCTCGAAGGTCAAGGTCAAGCTGATCCCGGTCCCGGGCACGGAGTACGTCAACAAGCTCCGCAGCGCCATGGGCTCGCCCAGCGCCCCGGACATCTTCTACAACTGGGGCAGCGGCTCCATCAAGCCCTACCGCGACGCCGGCCAGCTGGTCGACCTGACCTCGACCGTGAAGAACGACGCCACCCTCAAGGACGGCTTCCTCCCGTCCATCATCGAGGCGGGCAGCCTGGACGGAAAGATCTACGGGGTGCCGATGCGCGGCATGCAGCCCGTGATGCTCTTCTACAACAAGAAGCTCTTCGCCGAGAACAAGCTGGAGGCCCCCAAGACCTGGGAGGAACTCCAGCACGCCATCACCACGTTCAAGGACAAGGGCATCACCCCCTTCGCGCTCGGCGGCCAGGAGAAGTGGCCCGAGCTGATGTGGCTGGAGTACCTGCTCGACCGGATCGGCGGCCCCGAGGTCTTCAACAAGATCCAGAGCGGGGACGCGTCCGCCTGGGGCGACCCCGCGGTCCTCAAGTCGGCCCAGACCGTGAAGGAACTGGTCGACGGCGGAGCCTTCGGCAAGAACTTCAACTCCGTCGACTACGGCAGCGGCGCAGCCCCCACCCTGCTCAGCAAGGGCAAGGCGGCCATGCACCTGATGGGTTCATGGGAGTACTCGACCCAGCTCGGCAAGGCACCGGAGTTCGCCAAGAACGACCTCGCATGGGCCAACTTCCCGACCGTGGCCGGCGGTGTCGGTGACCCGGCCAACGTGGTCGGCAACCCCACCAACTACTGGTCGATCAACTCCCGCACCAAGCACAAGGAGGCCGCCATAGCCTTCCTCAAGACCATGGCGTCCAAGAGCTATGCCCAGGCCCTGGTCGACAACGGTGACGTACCCACCACGTCCAACGCCGCCTCCATGCTGAGCGGATCGCCCAACCCGCAGTTCGCGAAGGACCAGTACGACATGGTCCAGAAGGCGCCGAGCTTCACCCTCTCGTGGGACCAGGCGCTGGAGTCCGGTGTCGCCACCCCGCTGCTCACCGAGATCAGCAAGTTGTTCGCCGGCAAGTCCACGCCCGAGCAGTTCGTCGCCGCGATGAAGGCCGTCAAGTAACAATGTCCCACGTCTCTTCGTACAAAAAGGTGCGCGGAGGAAAGAAGGCGGCCGCCGGTAACGTCGGCCGCCCCTCGGTGGCCTGGGCCGTGCCCGGCATCGTCTTCTTCGCCCTCTTCGCGATCGTCCCCCTGGCGATCGCCGTCTATCTCTCCTTCTGCCGCTGGGACGGGCTGAACGCCCCGACCCCCATCGGCATGGGCAACTGGACCCGGCTGTTCAAGGATCCGGAGTTCCGTCAGGCCGCCTGGCTCAGCCTGCTGCTCACGTCGGTCAGCTGGCTGTTCCAGACCCCCGTGGCCCTGCTCCTCGGTGTCTGGGCAGCGGGCAGACAGCGCAGCCGGGCCGTGCTCTCGGCGGTCTTCTTCATTCCGCTGCTGCTCTCCACCACCGCCATCGCGATGCTGTTCCACGCGCTGCTCGACCCCAACTTCGGCGTCATCAGGACGATCGGCCCGTGGTTCGGCATCGACCCGAACATCATGGGCTCCTCGACCGGGGCCCTGCTCACCGTGGCGTTCGTCGGCGGCTGGCAGTTCATGCCCTTCCACACCCTGATCTACCAGGGCGGCACCCGGCAGATCCCGCAGGTCCTCTACCAGGCGGCGGAGATCGACGGAGCGGGCATGCTCCGCCAGTTCTTCCACATCACCCTGCCGCAGCTGCGCCACACCATCACGACCTCCTCGGTCCTGATGATCGTCGGCTCGCTGACCTACTTCGACACCGTACTGATCATGACCAGGGGCGGCCCCGGCACGGACACCACCGTGCTCCCGTACCTCATGTACCGGACCGGTTTCCAGACCTACGACCTCGGCTACGCCGCGGCGATCGCCACGGCCCTGGTCGTGGTGGCCACCGCCCTGTCGCTGATCCTGGTCCGCTTCAGCGGCTTCGGGAACATGCGGTCCACCCGGGAAGGTATGTGACGCGATGTCAATCGACACCCGCCCCGTGGCACGCCCCACGTCGCCCGTGAGCCGGAGCCGGGCGGCCGCCGCCCGGCGCCGCAGGAAGTGGGGCAACCCCCTGGCCGGCCTGGGCTCACTGGTCTGGCTGCTGATCGTGGTCGTCCCGCTCTACACGCTGATCTCCTCGTCGCTCATGCACCAGGACGAA
Organism: Streptomyces sp. NBC_00385; assembly: GCF_035917155.1. Classification (NCBI taxonomy): domain Bacteria; kingdom Bacillati; phylum Actinomycetota; class Actinomycetes; order Kitasatosporales; family Streptomycetaceae; genus Streptomyces; species Streptomyces sp. NBC_00385. The sequence continues at coordinate 8,103,065 of NZ_CP107951.1, forward strand.
GCGCTCAACGGCGACCCGCTGGCCGTCCCGACCAACCCCACGCTCGAGAACTACCGCACCGTGCTGGACAGCGGCTTCTCCACGATGCTCACCAACACGGCGATCGTCGCGGTGGCCACCGTCGCCATCGTCCTGCTGCTCGCGGTGCCGGTCGCCTATGTCGCGGTACGCACCCGCAGCCGGCTCTCCTCGCTCGCCTTCCGGACCTTCCTGCTAGGCGTCGCGATCCCCGCGCAGGCGGTGATCGTGCCGCTGTACCTGCTGATCAGCAAGCTGGGTCTGTACGACAGCCTGCCGGCGATCATCCTGCCGACCGCGGCGTTCGCGATGCCGGTGGCGGTGCTGATCCTGAGCGGCACCATGCGTGACGTCTCCGAGGAGATGTACGAGGCGATGGCCCTCGACGGCGCGACGCCCCTGCGAATGCTGTGGCAGCTGGCGATCCCGATGTCCAAGGGCGGCATCAGCACCGTGGCGATCTACACGGCCCTCCAGGCGTGGAACGGCTTCCTGTTCCCGCTGATCCTGACCCAGTCGGAGGAGAACCGCGTCCTGACGCTGGGCCTCTTCAACTTCATGTCCCAGTTCGGGATGAACATCCCTGCCGTGCTGGCCGCGATCGTGCTCTCCGTCGTGCCGATCTTCGCCGTGTACCTCGTGGCACGCAAGGCACTGGTCAACGGACTGATGGGGGTGGGCGGCAAGTAGTACTCCACGCCGCCCGTACCACCGCACTCACGAGAGGAACCCTGCCCCCATGGCAATCCCCGCTGTCCCGCACGCCCGCGGCACCGGAGCCGCCCCGCCCGTCGACGGCCCCTGGCGCGACCCCTCCCTCGCCCCCGAGGTCCGGGTGGCCGACCTGGTCCCCCGGATGACCCTGGAGGAGAAGGCCGCCCAGCTGTACGGAATCTGGGTGGGCGCCGACGCCGAGGGCGACGGGGTCGCCCCGCACCAGAACGACATGGTCGATCCGGTCGACTGGGACGACCTGACGACCCGCGGTCTCGGCCAGCTCACCCGGCCGTTCGGCACCGCTCCCGTCGACCCCGGCGTCGGTGCCCTCGCCCTGGCACGTGCCCAGGAACGGATCGCCGGGGCCGGCCGCTTCGGCATCCCCGCCCTCGCCCACGAGGAGTGCCTGGCCGGCTTCACCGCCTGGGGCGCGACCGCCTACCCCGTCCCGTTGTCCTGGGGCGCGGCCTGGAACCCGGACCTGGTCACCGAGATGGCCCGGCGGATCGGCGCCGACATGCGGGCCGTCGGGGTCCACCAGGGGCTGGCGCCCGTCCTGGACGTGGTGCGCGACCTGCGGTGGGGCCGGGTCGAGGAGACCATCGGGGAGGACCCCTATCTGGTGGCCACCATCGGCACCGCCTACGTGCGGGGGCTGGAGTCGGCCGGAATCATCTCCACGCTCAAGCACTTCGCCGGATACGCGGCCTCCGCCGGTGCCCGCAACCTCGCGCCGGTGCGGGCCGGGGCCCGTGAGGTGGCGGACGTGATCCTGCCGCCGTTCGAGATGGCCCTGCGGGAGGGCGGGGCGCGTTCGGTGATGCACTCGTACGCCGAGATCGACGGAGTGCCCGCGGCCGCCGACCCGGCCCTGCTCACCGTGCTCCTGCGCGACACCTGGGGGTTCACCGGGACCGTCGTCGCCGACTACTTCGGCATCGGCTTCCTGGAGACCCTGCACAGGGTCGCCGCCGACCGTGCCGACGCCGCCCGCCTCGCCCTGCGCGCCGGCGTCGACGTGGAACTGCCCACCGTCCGGAGCTACGGCGACGTCCTCGTCGCCGCCGTCCGGGACGGGACGGTGGACGAGGCGCTCGTCGACCGCGCCCTGCACCGCGTCCTGCTCCAGAAGTGCGAGCTCGGCCTGCTCGACCCGGACTGGTCGCCCCTGCCCACCGCGCTGAAGGGCGCGGACCCCGAGAAGGCCCGTGACACCGTCGACCTCGACCCGCCGGAGAACCGGGCCCTGGCCCGGGAGCTCGCCGAACAGGCCTGTGTGCTGCTCGCCAACCCCGGCGGCACGCTGCCGCTGCGGAACGCCGGGCGCATCGCCGTGGTCGGGCCCCGCGCGGACGACGCGCTGGCCATGCTCGGCTGCTACTCCTTCCCCAGCCACGTCGGCGTCTCGCACCCCGAGTTCGAGAGGGGCATCGACGTGCCGACGGTGCTGGAGTCGCTGCGCGGGGAGTTCCCCGGCGCCGGGGTGGACTTCGCCGCCGGCTGCGAGGTGGACGGCACGGACACCTCCGGGATCGAGGAGGCCGTCCGGCTGGCCCGGGACTCCGATGTCTGCGTGGTCGTGCTCGGCGACCGGGCCGGTCTCTTCGGCCGCGGCACCTCCGGCGAGGGCTGCGACGCGACCGATCTCGCGCTGCCCGGCGTGCAGGGCGAACTCCTCGACGCCCTGCTGGCGGCCGGAACGCCGGTGGTCCTGATGCTGCTGACGGGCCGCCCGTACGCGCTGGGACGCTGGGCGGACCGGACGGCGGCGATCGTGCAGGCCTTCTTCCCGGGCGAGGAGGGCGGTCCGGCGCTGGCCGGGGTGCTCTCCGGCCGGGTCAACCCCTCGGGCCGGCTGCCGGTGAGCGTTCCGCAGGGGCCGGGCGGTCAGCCGTGGACGTATCTGCAGCCGCCGCTGGGGCTGTTGAGCGGGGTGAGCAACCTGGACCCGACACCGCTCTACGCCTTCGGGCACGGCCTGTCGTACACGACCTTCGACTGGGAGCAGGGCGATCCCGCCCCGGAGGAGATCCCCACCGACGGCTCCGCCGACGTCGAGGTCACCGTCCGCAACACCGGGGAGCAGGACGGGGCCGAAGTGGTGCAGCTCTACCTCCACGACCCGGTGGCCCAGACCACCCGGCCGCAGGCGCGGCTGATCGGCTACGCCAGGGTCCCGCTCGCCGCCGGCGCGGCGGCCAGGGTCCGGTTCCGCTTCCACGCGGACCTGGCGTCCTTCACCGGGATCGGAGGCCGTCGCGTCGTCGAGCCCGGCGAGCTGGAACTGCGGGTCGCCGCCTCCAGCGACGAGGCCGACGTCCGCCGCACCCTGCGGCTCCGGCTCACCGGCCCCGAGCGCGTCGTCGACCACCGGCGACAGCTCGTCTGCGGCACCTCGGTCGAGCCCGCCCCCGTACCGGAGCCGGCCGCGCACTGACCGGCCCGGCCCTCGGATCCGCACCATCCCCTTCGTGAACCTCCCCGCCACCGAGCGGTCTCTCCGCCGACTGCGGGGAGGTTCACGAAACTTTCGAAGCATCTTCATCGAACGTGCGTCGATCCCGGCATCCAGGTTCCGGGGGAGCCGCACCCACCGAAAAGGGATATGTCATGCGCAAGACAACCCGGGCCACCATGATCGGCACCGCCGCCGCGGCCCTGCTCGTCTCCTCCTTCACCCTCAGCGCCTCGGCGGCCCCCGAGCACTCCGGCTCCCACGGGAAGCCGAAGCCCCCCGCCGCCGACACCCTGGGCGGTCTCGGCAAGCGGGCCGACCTGCGCATCGGTACCGCGGTCGACATGGCGGCCCTGGCCGCGGACGCGCCCTACCGGGCCAAGGCGGCGAGCGAGTTCACCTCGGTCACCCCGGAGAACGTCATGAAGTGGGAGGTCGTCGAGAAGGAGCGGGGCACCTACGACTGGGCCGCGGCCGACGAACTGGTCGACTTCGCCAGAGCCAACGGACAGCTGGTGCGCGGCCACACCCTGCTCTGGCACAACCAACTGCCGGCCTGGCTCACCGAGGGCGACTTCAGCGCCGACGAGCTGCGCGCCATCCTGCGCAAGCACATCACCGACGAGGCCGGCCACTTCAAGGGCCGGATCTGGCAGTGGGACGTCGTCAACGAGGCCTTCAACGACGACGGCACCCTGCGCGACAGCATCTGGCTGCGGAAGCTCGGCCCCGGCTACATCGCGGACGCCTTCCGCTGGGCCCACCAGGCCGACCCCAAGGCCAAGCTGTTCATCAACGACTACAACATCGAAGGCGTCAACGCGAAGAGCACGGCGCTCCACGACCTGGTCGTCGAGCTGCGCAAGCGGCACGTACCGATCGACGGCGTCGGGATCCAGGGCCACCTCTCCGTCCAGTACAACGCCCCGCACGACATCGCCGACAACATGAAGCGGTTCGAGGACCTCGGTCTGGAGACCGCGATCACCGAGGCCGACGTCCGCATCCCGATGCCCTCCGACAGCACCAAGCAGGAGGCGCAGGCGGAGGGGTACGACGTGCTGCTGCGCGGCTGCCTGCTCACCCGCCACTGCACCGACTTCACCGTGTGGGGCTTCACCGACACGTACTCCTGGGTGCCCGACACCTTCGAGGGCGAGGGTGCGGCCAACCTCTTCGACGAGAACTACACGGCCAAGCCCGCGTACAAGGCCCTGACCCAGGACCTGAAGCTCGCCGCCGGCCGGGACTGACCGCTCACCGGAAGGGCATCGGCATGACGAACAGCCTCCGGATCACCGGAGTGAGCATCACCCCGGTGGCCTTCCGGGACCCGGCTCTGCTGAACGCCGTGGGCGTGCACGAACCGTACGCGCTGCGGGCGATCGTCGAGGTCGACACCGGCGAAGGACTCGTCGGGCTCGGCGAGACCTACGCCGACGAGGGGCATCTGCGCCGCCTGCGGGCGGCCGCGGACGCCCTCACCGGGATGGACGTGTACGCACTCGGCGCCATGCACCGCAAGGTCGCCGAGGCCCTCGCCGGGGACGACGGCACCGGCGGTTCGGGACTGACCGGGATGATCACCACCAGCAGCGCCGTCGACCGGGTCTTCTCCCCGTTCGAGGTCGCCTGTCTGGACCTCCAGGGGAAGGCCGCGGGCCGTCCGGTCAGCGATCTGCTGGGCGGCGCCGTGCGGGACTCCGTCCCGTTCAGCGCCTACCTCTTCTACAAGTGGGCCGGGCACCCCGGCGGGGAACCCGACGACTGGGGCGCGGCGCTGGATCCGGACGCCGTCGTGGCCCAGGCGCGGCGCATGATCACCGAATACGGATTCACCGCCGTCAAGCTCAAGGGAGGTGTCCGGCCGCCCGAGGAGGAGATCGAGGCGGTCCTCGCCCTGCGCGAGGCCTTCCCGGGGGTCCCGCTCCGGCTCGATCCCAACGCGGCCTGGAGCGTGCCGACTTCGGTCGCGGTGGCCCGCCGGCTGGAGGGTGTCCTCGAATACCTGGAGGACCCCACCGCCGGACTCGCGGGCATGGCGGAGGTGGCGCGGCAGACCCCGATACCGCTCGCCACCAACATGTGCGTCGTCGCCTTCGAGCACCTGGCGCCGGCCGTACGGCGGGGCGCCGTACAGGTGGTGCTCTCCGACCATCACTACTGGGGCGGCCTGCACCGCTCGAAACAGCTCTCCGGCATCTGCGACACCTTCGGCATGGGGCTGTCCATGCACTCCAACTCCCATCTCGGCATCAGCCTGGCCGCGATGACCCACCTGGCAGCCGCCACGCCCCACCTCACCTACGCCTGTGACACGCACTGGCCGTGGAAGACGGAGGAGGTCGTCGAGCCCGGCGTGCTCGAATTCATCGACGGGTCGGTCCGGGTCCCCCAGGGGCCGGGGCTGGGTGTGGAGCTCGACCGTGACGCACTGGCCCGGCTGCACGAGCAGTACCTCGCCTGCGGTCTGCGCAACCGGGACGACACCGGCTACATGCGGCGGATCGACCCGGACTACGAGAAGAAGTCACCGCGCTGGTGACCCCCGCCGCGGAACCCCGCCGTCGGCTCCGCGGCCCCAGCTCCGTCCCCCTTCACAGGACATCGAGGATCTCTCATGGCCCCTCTCGACTGGGCCGCCCTGGGCGGCTACTTCCTGGTGATGCTGCTCATCGGTCTCTGGTCGCACAAGCGCGTCGGTGACGTCAGCGACTACTTCACCGGTGGCGGCCGGATGCCCTGGTGGCTGTCCGGCATCTCCCACCACATGTCCGGCTACAGCGCCGCCGTGTTCGTCGCCTACGCGGCCATCGCCTACAGCTACGGAATCACCGTCTACGTCTGGGCGTTCCTGCCGCTCGCCCTCGGCACCGGCGTCGGCGCCTGGCTCTTCGCCCCGCGCTGGAACCGGCTGCGGCAGCGGTACGCCGTCGCCTCGCCGCTGGAGTACCTGGCCAAGCGGTACAACGTCCCCACCCAGCAGGCGCTCGCCTGGAGCGGCGCCCTGCTCAAGGTCTTCGACGTCGCCGCGAAATGGGCGTCGGTAGCGGTCCTGCTCAACGTGTTCACCGGGATGTCCATGACGGCCGGCATCCTGATCACCGGCGTGGTCACCCTGCTGTACTGCACCGTCGGCGGGCTGTGGGCCGACGCGCTCACCGACTTCGGCCAGTTCGTCATCCAGGGCGTCGCGGCGCTGGCCATGGTCTGGGTCGTGCTCGACCGGCTCGGCGACGGCATATCCGGCCTCGGCACCATCTGGCACCGGCTGCCGGAGGGGCACGGCCACCCGCTCGTCGGTCCGTACACCGCCACCTTCCTCGGCGCCTACGTCGTCGTGAAGCTCTTCGAGTACAACGGCGGCATGTGGAACCTGGCCCAGCGTTACATGGCCACCGACACCCCGAAGGCCGCCCGGCGTTCGGCCGGGCTCTCCGCCGTGCTGTACGTGGTGTGGCCCGCGGTCCTGCTGTTCCCGCCGCTGGCCGCGGCCGTACTCCTGCCGGACATCACCGATCCGCAGAAGGTCTACGCGCTGATGGCGGAGTCGTATCTGCCGGCGGGCCTGGTGGGGCTGACCCTGGCGGGGATGTTCTCCCACACGATGGCCATGGCGTCGTCCGACGCCAACGCGGTCTCCGCCGTCGTCACCCGCGACATCATCCCGGCGCTCGTGCGCGGCGCCAGGAACCTGCCCCCGGCGGCGGGGCTGCTCATCGCCCGGGTCTGCACGGTCGTCTTCATCACCATCAGCATGGTCGTCGCCATCGAGGCCGATCACTTCGGCGGGGTGCTGGGGATCATCGTGGGCCTGGTCGCCGCCGTGATGGGCCCGATCTCCATCCCCATGCTGCTCGGTCTGCTGCCGCTGTTCCGCCGGTGCGGTCCGCGGGCGGCGCTGTCCTCCTGGGCGCTCGGGCTGACCGGCTACGTCCTGGTGAAGTTCGTGCTCGACAGCACCGACCAGACCCTCGTCATCGTCACCCCGCTGGTGACCTCGCTGGTCGTGTACGTCGTCGTCGGGCTGATCGCCCCCGAACCCGACGCGACGGCCGACGCGATCGTCGCGGCGGTCTCGGGCCCGGACGGCGACGAGGAGCCGGCCACGGCCGCGCAGGCGCAGCCCGTGGTGCCCGGCTCCGCCGGCTGACCCGGGCCGGCCCCGTACCGGACAACCGTTCCGGGCACCCAACCACCCAATTTGTCAAGAATATGAACAAATAGGAGAGCAGTATGGACGACAACGTCCCGCAGTACGCAGGCCGCAGAGCGGTGCTGGGGCTCGGGCTGGGGCTCACCGCACTCACCGCGACCCCTCTCGGCTCCCTGCTCGGCCTGTCCGCCGAGGCGTCCGCGAACGGTCACGGCCCGGCGGCGCGGCCGACCGACCCCGGCGCGTACATCTCGTTCACGCCCCGGCGCGGCAGCTTCCCCCTCGTCAGGAACGGGCGCGCGGCCCCGATCCTGGTCAGCGACCGCGACTGGGCCGGCGTCGTCCGGGTGGCCGGAGACCTCCAGAGCGACATCGAACGGGTCACCGGCGCCCGCCCCGCCCTCTCGCACGGCGCGGCGCCCCAGGGCCGCGAGATCACCATCATCGGCACCGTGGGCCGCAGCCCGCTGATCGACGGACTCGTCGCCCGGGGCAAGCTCGACGTCTCCGCGATCCGGGGCAAGTGGGAGACCAGCCTCCAGACCGTCGTCGATCAGCCGCTGCCCGGCGTCGACCGGGCGTTCGTGATCGCCGGCAGCGACCAGCGCGGCACGATATTCGGCACGTACGACGTCTCGCGCGGTATCGGTGTCTCGCCCTGGTACTGGTGGGACGACGTCACTCCCGTACACCGGGACGAGATCCACGTACTGCCCGGCAGCCACACCCAGGGCACCCCCGCCGTCAAGTACCGAGGCTTCTTCATCAACGACGAGAACCCGGCGCTCGGCACCTGGGCCCCCGCCTACTTCGGCCCCGGCAAGGCACCCGGCTTCGAGGGCGGCTTCAACGCCGACTTCTACGCCAGGATCTTCGAGGTCATGCTGCGCCTCAAGGCCAACTACCTCTGGCCCGCCGTCTGGGGGCGCGCGTTCGCCGAGGACGATCCGCTCAACCACGCCACCGCCAAGGCGTACGGCGTCGTCATGGGCACCTCGCACGAGGCCCCCATGATGCGCGGCATCGAGGAGTGGAACCGCCACGCGGTCGCGGCGGTACGCGACAGCGCGGGCAACATCACCACCCCCGGCCACGACCCGTACGGCGGCACCGGCGAGTGGTCCTTCCGCCGCAACGCCGAGGCGATCAAGGCCTACTGGGCCGACGGCATCCGCCGGATGAAGGACGAGGACTTCGAGGGTGTCGTCACCCTCGGCATGCGCGGCAACGGCGACGTCAGCCTGCCCGACGGCGACGGCATCGAGCTGATGACCGAGATCATCGCCACCCAGCGGAAGCTCCTGGGCGAGATCTCCGGCAAGGACGTCACCACCATTCCGCAGGTCTGGACGCTCTACAAGGAGGTCCAGCACTACTGGGACCGCGGACTGCGGGTGCCCGACGACGTCACGGTGGTGCTCACCGACGACAACTGGGCCAACATCCGCAAGCTGCCCGACCTGAAGAACGATGCCCGCGAGGGCGGCTACGGGCTCTACTACCACTTCGACTACGTCGGGGTCGGGCGCAACTACAAGTGGGTGGACACCGCCTCCCTGCCCAACATGTGGGACCAGCTCCACCAGTCCGTCGCCTACGGGAACGACGGACTGTGGATCACCAACGTGGGCGACCTCAAGGGCAACGAACTGCCCACGCAGTTCTTCCTGGAGTACGCCTGGAACCCGGAGCGGTGGAACCTGGACCGGCTGCCCGAGTGGGAGGAGTGCTACGCCCGGCAGAACTTCGGCGAGAAGCAGGCCGCCGCGATCGCCGCCGTCCTGCGTGCCTACGCCCGGCTCCAGTCACGGCGCAAGCCCGAACTCCTCAACCGGAAGATCACCCTCGACCCGGCCAAGGACCCGTCCCGGGACAGCTCGGCGATCGTGTACGACGACGAGGCGACCCCGTTCAGCATCGTCGACTACCGCGAACTGGAGCGCGTCACGGAGGAATGGCGACAGCTCGGCGCGGAGGCCGAGCGGGTCGGACGCCGGCTGCCGGCCGCCGCCCAGGACGCCTGGTACGAACTGGTCGGCTACGAGGTGCGGGCCACCGCCAATCTGTACGCCCTGCGCGAGGCGGAGTTCACCAACCTGCACTACGCGGCCCAGGGCCGGGCCCGCACCAACGATCTGGCGGCCGCCGCCGAGGCCCGGCTCGCCGACGACCTGGCCCTGGCCGACCGCTTCAACACCCGGATCGCCGACGGCAAATGGCAGGGCTTCCAGACCCAGCCGCACATCGACTACGGCGACGTGGCCCGGTACGGCCCGAACGCCCCCTGGCAGCAGCCCGAGATCAACAACGTCGCGCTCAAGGACGTCCTCTTCCCGGCGGTCCGGCGCATCGAGCTGCCGGCCGGAGCCGAGATGGGCGTGGCCGTCGACGGCTCGGCCGCGTGGTGGCCGCACGAGCAGGGCCCGGCCGTGCTCCCGGTCTTCAGCCCGTACCAGAGCCAGCCCGCCCAGTACATCGAGGTGTTCAACCGGGGCCGCGCCCCGTTCGACTACCGCGTGCGCACCGGTGTCTCCTGGCTGATCGCGGACCGGGTCCGGGGCCGCGTCGGACAGCAGGACCGGATCACCCTGCGCGTCGACTGGGCCAGGGCCCCGAAGGGGGTCACCGAGGTGCCGGTCACGATCAGCGGGCCGGACGGGGCCGAGGTCGTCGTCAAGGCGGTCGTCGACCGTCCCGCACTGTCCCGCTCGCGCCTCGACGGCTTCGTCGAGGCCAACGGGTACGTCTCCATCGAGGCAGACCACTACAGCCGGGCCGTCGACGGCGGCGGCATCAGCTGGCAGCGCATCCCGGACATCGGACGGACCGGCGCCGGGATGGAACCCCTCCCGGTCACCGCGGCCCGGCAGATCCCCGGTGGCGGCAGCCCCCGGCTGGAGTACCGCGTCAGCCTGTTCACCACCGGCCCGGTCACCGTCCACGCCTATCTGTCGCCCCGCAACAACCCGCTGCCGACCGACGGGCTGACGTACGCGGTCTCCTTCGACGACGCCGCACCGCAGTCGGTGAACGTCACGAAGGTGACGGGGGCCGATGACGGGACCATGAACGCGCAGTGGGCCCGCAACACCTCCGACAACGTCAATGTCACCAGCACGGAGCACCACATCGCCGCCGCCGGAGTGCATGTGCTGAAATTCTGGATGGTCGACCCGACGGTGGTGCTGCAGAACCTGGTGGTCGACACCGGCGGCCTCAAGCCCAGCTACCTGGGCCCGCCGGAGAGCCTCCGGCTGCGCTGAGGAGCCCGGGGTCCGGACAAGGGAGAGCAGAGCCAATGACGAGCGGCAACGACGACACCGGCGCGCCGGCCGGCCGCCTGGAGGCGGCCCCGGCCGGTGAGGACGTCGAGATCAGGGTCGGCACACCGTCGGGAGAGCTCTCGCTCATCTGCACCCCGGTCCGGGCCCGGGAACTGGCCACCGCTCTCGGCCTCGCGGCGGACGAGGCCGAGAGGGCGGGGTCGGCGGACCCGGTCACCGTCAGGGCGGACGAACTGCGCCGCGGGGACGTACGCGACGGCGACCGCGCCATGACCGTGGAATCCGTCCGGACCGACGGGGCCACCGCCCACATCACCTGGAAGTCGGGCGCCGGACGCAGCTGGAACCAGTTGTACGACGCCGACGCCCGCATCACGCTGCGCCGCCGCGGGCGGTAAGCCGGTCCGAGGCCCCGCCCCGCCGCGCACAGCCGCGGGGCGAGGCGCACCCTGGAGGGGAGGCTCCGGAGGTGAGCGCCATGACACAGACGGCTGTCGGATGGCACATCGAGCTGGAATTCGAGGAAGACACCCACCGCACCCGTGCGGCCGCGCTGGTGCGGCTCTCCGACGGGAGCGAGGTCCGTGCCCACGGCTATGCCAGCCGCCACCCCTCCGACTCCGAACAGCCCAGGGTGGGCGAGGAGATCGCGGGGGCCCGCGCACTCAACGAACTGGCGATGAAGCTGTTGACCAAGGCCCACGACGAGATCGACGAGGCGTCCGGCCGCACGTCGTACCCGCTGACCTGACGCGCGCCGCGCCGGGCTCCGTTCCGTCGCCTTGTACGAGAGGCGTCGGGACGCGCCGCGCCGGGCTCCGTTCCGCCGACTTGTACGAGAGGCGTCGTAATTTGACGGACGTCGTAGTACGGGATGTATCGTACTAGCGATCCTTCCGTACCCGGCGAAACGGAGTCCGTCGTGAGTGCCCTTTTCGAACCCTTCACCCTGAGGTCGCTTGTCGTGCCCAATCGGGCATGGATGGCACCCATGTGCCAGTACTGCGCCGCGGTGGAGGGGCCCGAAACGGGTGTGCCCACCGACTGGCACTTCGCGCATCTCGCCGCCCGCGCCACCGGCGGCACCGGACTGATCCTCACCGAGGCGACGGCCGTCAGCCCCGAGGGGCGCATCAGTCCGGCCGACCTGGGCATCTGGAACGACACCCAGGCCGCCGCCTTCCGCCGCATCACGGACTTCGTCAAGGGCCAGGGGTCGGTCATCGGGATCCAGCTCGCCCACGCCGGCCGCAAGGCCTCCGTCGCGGCCCCCTGGGCCGGCGGCGGACCCGTCGGGCCCGACGCGCACGGCTGGACCCCCGTCGCTCCCAGTCCGCTTCCCTTCGACACCGGCCACCCGGTGCCGCACGAGCTGACCGTGGACGAGATCCAGGCGGTCGTCGCGGACTTCCGTGAGGCCGCGCGCCGCGCCCTCGAAGCGGGCTTCCAGGTCGCCGAGGTGCACGGCGCTCACGGCTACCTCGTCGGCCAGTTCCTGTCGCCGCACAGCAACCACCGCACCGACGCGTACGGCGGCAGCTACGAGAACCGCGTCCGCTTCGCCCTCCAGGTCGTCGACGCGGTCCGGGAGGTGTGGCCCGAGGAACTGCCCGTCTTCTTCCGGATCTCCGCCACGGACTGGCTCACCGAGAACGCCGAGGACGAGCGCGAGGGCTGGACCGCCGACGAGACCGTACGGCTGGCCGGGGAACTCCGGGCGCACGGTGTCGACCTGCTGGACGTCTCCACCGGCGGAAACGCCCCCCGTGCACGGATCGCGACCGGCCCCGGCTATCAGGTTCCCTTCGCCGAGCGCGTGAAGCGGGAGACCTCGCTGCCCGTCGCGGCCGTCGGGTTGATCACCGACCCGCAGCACGCCGAGAAGATCCTCACCGAAGGCAGTGCGGACGCCGTGCTCCTCGGGCGCGAACTGCTGCGCAGCCCCTCCTGGGCGCAGCACGCGGCGCGCGAACTGAACGGCCGGGCACACGCCCCCGAGCAGTACGCGTACGCGATCTGACCGCATCCGCTCCGCCCTGTTCGCGCTCCGGCCCGCCGTCTCCAGACGGCGGGCCGGAGCGCGAACAGGGCGATTGCGTACCCGCCGTCCGGATCGCGGCATCCGTTCACCGCGCATTCATCCGGGATGACGGCTCAGGCATTCCCTCCCGCGCCACGGGGATCTACGCTCGGCCGCGCATCGATCACGTGGTCACGGCCGCAAGCCGGTCGCTGACAACGTTGTCCGACTCCCTGGAAGGTACGCGACATGCCCCCCAGACCGCTGACCGCGCCCCGGCGCCTCGCCGCGCGAACAGCCGCCCTGGTCGTCACCGGCGCCCTGGCCGCCGCCGTGCTGCCCCCCGCCGCAGAGGCCGCCGCGCCCGTCACCCGCCCGACCGCCTACGTGGACCCGCTGATCGGCAGCGCCAACGGCGGCAACACCTTTCCCGGCGCCACCCTCCCGTACGGCATGATCGCCTGGTCGCCGACGAGCACCACGGGCGACCAGACCAGCACCGGCGCGGCGAACGGCTACGAGTACGGCGCCACGCGACTGCGCGGACTGAGCCTCACCCACGTCAACGGCGCCGGATGCAACCCCGGAGCGGCCGGTGACATCCCGATCATGCCCTTCGTCGGGGACGTCACGTCGTCACCGTCCGCCGACACCAAGGACGCCGTCTACGCCGCGGACTTCTCGCACGACAACGAGCGCGCAGTCCCGGGCCGCTACACCCTCGGTCTCGACTCCGGCGCCACCGCCGACCTCGCGGTGAGCCGCCGCGCCGGCGTGGCCGACTTCGCGTTCCCGGCCGGCAAGCCGGCCAACCTCCTCTTCCGGGTCTCCAATTCGCTGAACGGCAGCGAGGACGCCCAGGTCCGGATCGACACCGCGCACCGCAAGGTCACGGGCTCCGTGCTCACCGGCGCCTTCTGCGGGCGGCGCGCCAACGGCGGCACCAACAACCGCAAGAGCTACTACCGCCTCTACTTCACGGCCTCGTTCGACCGCGCCTTCTCCTCCACCGGCACCTGGAAGGACGGCACGCTCGCCCCCGGCTCGACCGAGGGCAGCGGCGGTGAGGGGTACGCCACGGGTGCGGACCGGGCGGGCCGCGGATCGGGCGGCTGGGTCGGCTTCGACACCAGCGCCGACAACGATGTCCACATGCGGATCGGCATCTCCTACGTCAGCCAGGCGGGAGCCGAGGCCAACCTGCGGAAGGAGATCGCCCCGCACGCGGCCGTGGACGATGTCGCGGCCGCCGCGAGCCGGACGTGGGACCGGGAGCTGGACTCCGTGCGCACGGGCGGCGGGACCGAGGCCCAGCGGACCACGTTCTACACCGCGCTGTACCACTCCCTGATGCAGCCCAACCTCATCAGCGACACCGACGGCCGCTACCCCGGCATGGACGGGGAGGCCCACCGGATCGAGCGCGGGCAGGGGGCGCAGTACAGCAACTTCTCCGGCTGGGACCAGTACCGGGCCCAGATACAACTGCTGGCCCTCCTCAAACCGGAGATCGCCGGGGACTTCGCCCAGTCCCTGTACAACTTCGCCCGGCAGAACGGCGGGGTGTGGGACCGCTGGGTGCACATCAACGGTGCCACCCACGTCATGACCGGCGACCCCACCGCGGCCACCCTCGCCACGTTCTACGCCATGGGGGTGCGGAACTTCGACTACCAGGGCGCGTACGAGTCGCTGGCGCGCCAGGCGACCGTTCCCGTCGACGACGGGCTCTCGGACGCCGGCTGCCCGGGCCAGTGCACCGGTCAGCGGCCCAATCTGGCCCAGTACCTGGAGTCCCACTACGCGCCGCAGGACGTCTGCCACTGCTGGGGCGGCGCCGCCGAGACGCTGGAGGACGCGGTCGCCGACGCCGCGCTCGGACGCTGGGCGGAACTGCTCGGGCGTGACGAGGAGGCCGCGGCGTTCAAGGAGCGCGGCGGCTGGTGGCGCAACGTGTACAACCCCGACGCCACGGACGGCGCCGGCACCACCGGCTACATCCAGGCGCGCAACGTCGACGGCTCCTGGGTCACGCCGTTCGGCCCGGGCAGCGACCGCGGCTTCGCGCAGGGCACCAGTGCCACGTACACCTGGATGGTTCCACAGGACGTCCAGGGCCTCGCCGAGGCGATGGGAGGCCGGGACGTCGCGGTGCGGCGCCTGGACGGGTTCTTCCACAAGGCGGACGGCTCCTGGTCGGTCAAGGGCGGCGACGCGGTCCGCTACGACCCGACCAACGAACCCGGCATCCACGCCCCCTGGCTCTACAACGCCCTCGGGCAGCCGTGGAAGACCCAGGAGACGGTGCGCGAGATCCTGAACACGGTCTACGGGACGGGGCCGCGGGGCCTGCCCGGAAACGACGACCTCGGCACCATGTCCGCCTGGTACGTCTTCTCCGCGCTGGGTCTGTACCCGCAGACCCCGGGTGGCGGCGAACTTCTGCTGGGCGCCCCGCTGTTCCCGAAGGCGGTCATCGACCGGCCGCACGGCAGGGACATCACGATCACCGCGCCGGCGGCCGACGCGGCTCATCCGTACGTCGACGCGGTGACGGTCAATGGCCGCGCCCACGACCGGTCGTGGACGGACGCGAGCCTGCTGACCGGGGGAGGGAAGCTGGACTACCGGCTGTCCGGGCAGGCCGACACGTCCTGGGCCACGGACCCTTCGGGGCTGCCGCGGTAGCCGCGGCGTGACGCCGCGCCGGATCTCCGCGTCCCGTACGCGGGGATCCGGCGCAGGCGTCGGCCCGCGGACCCGCTCGATTTATATCGTTGAAAATTCTCCGTGCACGACTGTTGTTTTGCGTTTGGTGCTGTGGCTCAATGTTCGATTATGTGCTGTGCCTCACAGGTTCGAGGCACTTCAGCCCTCTCGACAGGACGACGCCTTGAGACGACAAATGCCCCGATCCCGCACTGTGTTGAGGACGGTGGCCTGCGCCGCCGCACTTCTGATACCCGTCGGTGCCACGCTGGTCCCGGCCGCGGCGGCCACCCCGGCCACGGCCGCCTCCGCCACGCCGGCCACCTTCGCGGCCGGTGACCCGGCGACGGCCGTACACGGGCTGAAGGGCGAGTACTACAGCATGTCCGCGCCCGGTGCGCGGGACTTCGACACGCTCGGCGGTGTCGCCCTGGAGCCGCAGATCAACTTCCCGGGCCTCACCGGAACGTTCGAGTCCACCACCGGCCGGACCGAGAACACCACCGCCCGCTGGACCGGCAACATCACGGCTCCCGAGGACGGCGACTACACCTTCGCCGCGAGCGGCGACAACGGCTTCCGGCTCTTCATCGACGGCGAGGTGGTCATCGACCACTGGGAGCCGGACTGGGACAACGAGCAGACCAGCAAGCCGGTCGCGCTGAAGGCCGGTGAGCCCCACACGTTCAAGCTGGAGATGTTCCAGGACACGGGTGGCGCCAACATGTTCCTGCGCTGGTCCAGTGCGACGCTGGCCCGGCAGATCGTGCCCGAGTCCGCGTTCACCCCGCCGGCCGACTTCGAGGTCTACCCGGTCGGCCTGAGCGTCGCCGACGACGGCCTGAAGCTCCAGGCGGTGTTCGAGGACGAGGTCAGCGACTTCGCCACGCTGAAGGATCACCTCAGGATCGAGGCGGACACCTCGCCGATGCCGGTGAAGTCCGTCGCCCGCACGCCCGGCAACCCCCACGCGCTGACCGTCACCCTCACCGCGCCCGTCCTGAAGGGCCAGCAGGTCCGGGTCGCCTACGACGGCGAATCGGGCCTCCGGGTGGGCGGCGAGAGTGTTCCGCAGATCAGCCGCAGCGCCGGGAACCTGTCCACGCACCGGCTGACCACGGCCTTCGGCGACAAGGTCGACCGCGACCACCCGCTGCCCGAATACCCCCGGCCGCAGCAGGTCCGCGACGACTGGAAGAACCTCAACGGGTCCTGGGAGTTCGCCGGAGCCGCCGCGGGCGAGCAGCCCGTCTTCGGGAAGAAGCTGGAGGAGCGGATCACCGTCCCGTACCCCGTCGAGTCGCAGCTCTCCGGTCTTGAGCGCCACGAAGACCACATGTTCTACCGGAAGCTCGTCACCGTTCCGAAGAACTGGTCGGTGAAGGGCGGCAAGGGCGACAAGAGCGGCAAGGCCAACCGGCTGAAGCTCAACTTCGGCGCCGTCGACTACGAGGCCCGCGTCTGGGTCAACGGCAAGCAGGTCGCCGAGCACACCGGCGGCTACACCGCCTTCAGCGCCGACATCACCGACGCGGTCAAGGGCAGCGGCCCGCAGGAGATCGTCGTCGCGGTCACCGACACCACCGGCGCCGACCAGCCCACGGGCAAGCAGTCGGCCAACCCCGGCGGAATCTTCTACACCGCCTCGTCCGGCATCTGGCAGACCGTGTGGATGGAGCCCGTCGCCCCGGCCGCGGTCGACTCCCTGACGGCCACCCCCGACATCGACAAGGGCCGGCTCGCCCTCACGGTCAACTCCGAGGACGCCTCGAAGTCCGCCCGGATCACCGCGGTCGCCCGTGACAAGAAGGGCAAGGTCGTCGGCAGGGTCACCGGCCCGGCCAACCGCGAGCTGAGCCTGCCGGTCGCGAAGCAGCACCTGTGGACGCCCGACGACCCGTACCTCTACGACCTGAAGGTCACCCTCGACGACGGCCGTTCCAAGGACACCGTCGACAGCTACTTCGGCATGCGGTCCTTCGGCGTCGCGAAGGTCGGCGGCTACCAGAAGCTGGTCCTCAACGGGAAGCCGTTCTTCTCTCTCGCCCAGCTCGACCAGGGCTTCTACCCGGACGGCCTGAACACGGCACCCAGCGACTCCGCCCTGCTCTTCGACCTGAAGGCGCAGAAGGACCTCGGCTTCAACTCGGTGCGCAAGCACATCAAGGTCGAGCCGGCCCGCTGGTACTACCACGCCGACCAGCTCGGACTGCTGGTCTGGCAGGACTTCGTCTCCGGCAACATCACCGGCGAGAAGGGCCAGAAGGCCTTCCTCGACCAGGGCGCCGAGATGATGAAGCAGCTGCACAACTACCCGTCGATCGGCGCCTGGATCGTCTTCAACGAAGGCTGGGGCGAATGGGACCGCACCGAGACCGGAAAGATCACGGAGAAGGTCCAGGCCGCCGACCCCTCCCGTGTCGTGAACGCCCACAGCGGTGTCAACTGCTGCAACTCCAAGGGTGATTCGGGCAAGGGCGACATCATCGACCACCACGACTACAACAACACCGACCCGGCCTTCCCGGACGACAACCGTGCGGCCATGGACGGTGAGCACGGCGGCTTCACCCTGCGGTCGCCCGGACACATGTGGCCCGGTGCGCCCACCGCGATCTACAGCGGTGTCGCCGACAAGGCCGCGCTGACCGCCAAGTACGTCGAGAACACCCGCAAGTACTACCTGGAAGCGGCCGGCGCCGAACTCTCCGGCTCCATCTACACCCAGGTGACCGACCTGGAGAACGAGCTCAACGGCCTCTGGACGTACGACCGCCGTGAGATCAAGGTCGACCCGGCCCCGGTGCGCAAGATCAACCAGGAGGTCATCGCCGCCGGCGCCGCCGCCGGTGAGCGGGACGAGATCAAGGGCGGCGGCGCCTGGTCCCTCGACGAGAACAAGGGCACCGAGGCCGCTGACAGCGGGCCGAACCGCAAGGACCTCACGCTCGCCGAGGGAACGTCCTGGGCGCCCGGCGTGCAGGGCTCCGCACTGAAGTTCAACGGCGAGGGGCAGTACGCGCAGACCGACGGCCCGGTCGTCGACACCGCCGGTGACTACACCGTGTCGGCCTGGGCATCGCTCGACGCCCTGCCCGGCAACTACGCCACCATCGTCAGCCAGGACGGCCGGCGCCAGGAGAACCCGTTCTACCTCCAGTACGGTCAGGGCGGCTTCGCCTTCTCCACCCCGGGCGCCCACCGCGCCCGGCTGGAGATGACGCCCGAGCTCGGCCGGTGGTACCACGTGGTCGGTGTCCGCAGCGGTGACGAGATCAAGCTGTACGTCGACGGCAAGCTCGCCGCGACCTCGGCAGCGGGGACCGCCGATGTCAGCACCGGCGCCCTGTCCGTGGGCCGCGCCAAGTGGTCGGGCGACAACACCGACTTCTGGAACGGGTCCGTCGACCAGGTCGCGGTGTACGACAAGGCCCTGACCGCGGACGAGGTGAGCGCGCTGCACGACACCGTGCAGCCGTGACCCCGGGTGTTCGCGAACCCCTGGACACCAGAACGACTGAATCGCTGAACGACTGAGTCAATGAACCACTGAACGCTGCCTGTTGCCGCATCCGTGCGGCGGCAGGCAGCGGCATGCCCCCGCCCCGGCGAACCTGCCGGGGCGCCGCCGTGTGAGGATCAGGGGATGGGAGAGCCGGAGATCCGCCACCGCCGCGACGACGACCTGAAGGCGTGTGTCGAGGCGCTGGCCACGGTGCACGACGCGGACCGCTACCCGGCCGAGTGGCCGGCCGATCCGGGAGGCTGGCTGACACCGGACGGCATGCTCGGCGCCTGGGTGGCGGTGGACGGCCCGGACGTCGTGGGTCATGTGCTCCTGACCCGTACGGACGGTGTACTGGCGGCCGACGTGGGTCTTCCGCCGGAGGAACTGGCCTCGGTGGCCCGGCTGTTCGCGACGGCGTCGGCGCGCCGGCGCGGCGTGGCGAGTGCCCTGCTCGCCACCGTGACGACGGCTGCGGCGGACGACGGACTGCGGGCGGTCCTGGAGGTGGAGGCCGGCGGCGAGGCCGCCGTGGCCCTCTACGAACGTGCCGGGTGGCGCCATGCGGGCAGCCGCTCCGGTGACTGGACGACGGCAGACGGCCGGACGGCGCGGTTGCACACATACGTCTCCCCGGGCGCGGGGACGCGGTAGACGGCCGACGGCCCGGACACGACGCGGTCGGCGTCGCATCCGGGCCGTGGCCCGTACAGGGAGGCGGCGGGCGGAGTCAGATCACGGCGCCCAGGGCGCCTCCACCGCCCAGGTGGTGTCCTCCGTGAACGTGGCCGGGTTGTCCCAGGCGTGCCCGCCGCCCGGTGTGGCCAGCCACACCTCCGAGTCGATGTGCCGCAGATAGCTGCCGGGCAGATTGGCGCTGGACAGCCGCACGCCTCCCGTACCGCCGACCGCACACCAGGTGGCGTCGGCCTTGAAGAGCGCCGAGCCGTCGTTGGCGTCCCTCCGCACCCGGAAGTCACGGTGCCGGAGGTACTCGCCGGGATAGTTGCGGGACTCGAGCGAGTAGCAGTTGCTGTTGGCGAGCCCGGCGACGATCTTCCAGGTGGCGTCGTTCTTCAGCAGCGTGCTGCTCGCCCCGTCGACGACCGCGGTGAAGGCGAGCGCGTCCTGATGGCGCAGGTACTTAGTGGTGTGCCCGGGGGTCGTGACCCGGAGCGACTTGTACTGCCCGGTGGGCAGGGTCACCGGCGGGGCCGGATTGCGCGAGGCGTTGATGAGGGCCTGGTTGGCGGCCCTCACGCGCGCGGTGTCCACCTTGACGACCTGGCGGTCGTAGGTGAGCAGCCCGTTCGCCTCGTTCTCCACATCGGTGATCTCCGTGTACACGGAGGCGGAGAGGCCCGAGGGCAGCTGGCCGACACGGATGCTGTCGAGCAGCCCGACGAACCGGTTGTTCAGCGCGGAGACGCTCGCCTGGTCCTCGTAACTGAAGCCGCCGCCGGGGAACCACTCGTGCCCCGGGACCTTGTAGCCGAGGCCGCCGAACTCACCGAGGACCGCGGCTCTCGTCGCGGTCGGCGCGGTGTTGCCGGGGCCGACGTAGATGTGGTTGTCGACCACGTCCCCGTTGCCGCCGTCCACCGAACCGCAGCAGTTGACCCCGCTCATGTTGTTGACCAGCCGGGACGGGTCGTACGCCTTCACCTCGTTGGCGATCCTGGCCTGGTCGTACTGCCCCCAGCCCTCGTTCTGGTCGACCCACATCACCAGGGAGGGCGAGCTGCGGTGCTGGTCGATGATCGCGTGGAACTCGGACTCCCACTGGGTGCGGGCCGCGGAGTCGGGGCTCTTGCCGGTGTCCATGGCCGGCATGTCCTGCCAGACCAGCAGGCCCAGCCTGTCCGCCCAGTAGAACCAGCGCTGCGGTTCGACCTTGATGTGCTTGCGGACCATGTTGAAGCCGAGGTCCTTGTGCGCCTGGAGGTCCGACTTCAGGGCGGCGTCGGTCGGTGCGGTGTAGATGCCGTCCGGCCAGTAGCCCTGGTCCAGGGTGCCGGTCTGGAAGACGAACTTCCCGTTGAGGACGGGACGCAGTACACCGTCGACCTTCGCCACGGCGATCGACCGCATGCCCGCGTAACTGCCGGCCGAGTCCGTGACCGCCGAGCCGTCGAGAAGCTCCGCCTTCACGTCGTACAGGAACGGGTCCTCCGGAGTCCACAGATGCGGGTTCGGCACCGGGACGGAGACCTCGGAGCCGACGGTTCCGGTAGCCGTGCCGACGACGTTCCCGCCGCTGGAGACGGTGACCCGGGCGCTGCGTCCGGCCGCGGACGCGCCCTGCACCTTCACCCGCAGGGTGCTGTCGCCCAGGTTCGGCGTCATGTCGAGCCGGGTGATGTGGGCCGCCGCGACCGGCTCCAGCCATACGGTCTGCCAGATTCCGGAGGCCGCGGTGTAGAAGATGCCGCCGCCGCTGTGCGGCTGGACGTCATTGATGCGCTGCTTGCCGACGGCCTGGCCGCCCGTCTGCGTCGGGTCGTACACGGACACCACGACGGTGTTCGTCCCCCCGTTGAGCTGCGGGGTGATGTCGTACGCGAACGAGTCGTACCCGCCCTTGTGCGCGCCGACCTGGGTGCCGTTGACCCATACCGTGGTCTGCCAGTCGGAGGCGCCGAAGTTCAGCTCGACCCGGCGGCCGTTCCAGTTCGACGGCACGGCGAAGGTGCGCTTGTACCAGAGCTTGTCGTTCTCGGTGATCTTCCGCTGGATGCCGGAGAGCGCGGACTCCGCGACGAACGGCACCCGGATCTGATCGGGGAACGACGCCGGCTGCCCGGCGTCCCGGCCGGTCACCGCGAAGTCCCAGATGCCGTTGAGGTTGGCCCAGTCGGGGCGCGTCAGCTGCGGGCGCGGGTACTCGGGCAGCGGTGTGTCGACGGGGACCTGGCCGGTCCACGGCGTCGTCATCGGGGACGGCTTGGGCGCCCAGGAGGCGGCACCGGCGGGGGCCGTTCCGACTCCCACCAGCGCCGAGGACACCAGCGCCAGCAGTCCGGTCGTGACGACCGCCCGTCTCCACCACGGCCTCCGGCCGGGCACACGTAAACGACTCATGGTCTCGTCTCCTTCGTCAGGTTCTGTTCCGGTACGGGAAACTCCCCGCGCCGGGTGGCGCGGGGAGCGGTGCGGGATGGCGTGGAACAGTCAGGAGGGCCGGACCAGCTGCCAGAGGTGGTCGTCGGTCCCGTTGTCGTCGAACTGGACGACATGGGCGCTGTCGGCGGTGGACATGGTGTCGACGCCGAGGACCTTGCCGGAGTGGCGGTTGCGGATGCGGTACCAGCCGTCGCCGTCGGGGACCAGCTGCCAGAGGTGGTCGTCGGTCCCGTTGTCGTCGAACTGCACGACATGGGCGCTGTCGGCCATGGACATGTTGTCCACGCCGAGGACCTTGCCGGAGTGGCGGTTGCGGATGCGGTACCAGCCGTCGCCCTCCGGTACCAGCTGCCAGTCGTGGTCGTCGGTGCCCGTGTCGCCGAACTGGACGACATGGGCGCTGTTGGCCGTGGACATGGTGTCGACGCCGAGGACCTTGCCGGAGTGGCGGTTGCGGATGCGGTACCAGCCGTCGGAGAGCCAGGGCTCCGCGCCCGGATCGGTGGTGGGGAACGAGGTGATGCGCAGCCGCGCCGCCCCCATCGGGACGAGCGTGATCTCCTCCACCGGCTGGGAGCTGCCGGCCGGACCGTCCTGGAGCGGGGCGACGACGTGCTCGCCGTCCGCCGTCCACTCCGGGATCCGCCGGGCCATCGCCGTCATGGTCAGCGGGGTGCCGTCGAGCGTGAAGGGGTTGGTGTCCTTGACATGGTGGGCGCTGTGGTGGCGCAGCGAGGCCGCCGGCCTCCGTTCGTCGAGGACGAGCCCGTAGTTCCACGGAGTCGTGGCGTGCACCGCGTACTCCGGGAACTGTTCGGTGCCGCCGATGCGCTCGTACTCCTCGTCGATACGCAAGGAGTACGTGAGCGGGCCGCGGTCCACGCTCACGGCACCGTGGTTGTGCTCCCAGGTGCGGACCGTGGTCTTCTGCGGGAAGCGGAGGGTCACCCGGTCTCCGTCGGCCCACGTGCGGTCGACGCGGGTGAACGCCGGTCCTGCGGGGGCGTCGACCGGACGCCCGTTGACCTGGATCTCCGGGCTGTCGCACCAGGCGGGGACGCGCAGCACCAAGGGGAACGACAGCCGCTTCGGCGCCTTCAGCGTCAGAGTGACCGTGTCCGTGAAGGGGTAGCCGGTCTCCTCGGTGAAGGTGACCTCGGTGCCGTCCGCGACCTTCGCGGTGACCTCGCAGCCCGCGTACATCGCGGCGGCCAGACCCCCGTCCGGGGTGGCGAGCCACAGCTCCTCGACGAAGTACGGCCAGCCCATGCCGTAGTTGTGCGGGCAGCAGCGGTACTGGTCGACGCCGGGCAGGAACGCCTGCATGGCGAAGCCGTTCTGGAACTGCCGGCCGTTCTTCGGCACGTTGTCCAGGTCCACGCTGTTGGCGCTGGTGATGTAGTGGACCGCCCTGCCGGACGGGTCGAGCGAGGCGGGCAGCGAGTTGAACGCCAGTTCCTCGCAGCGATCGGCCCACAGCGGGTCGCCGGTGATCCGGGTCAGCAGCTGGTGGCTGGCCATGAACTCGACGATCCCGCACGTCTCGAAGCCCTGCCGGGGGTCGCCGTGCCCGGGCCGTGCGTTCTCGTCCCCGGCGAAGCCGCCGCCGGGGAACTGCCCGTACTGGTCCATGGCCTTGCCGTACGTCCCGTACGTGTTCCGGGTGTCGTCGGCCGAGCCGCTGCGCAGCGCGTACTGGGCGGGCTCGCGGAAGCCCTGGGCGATGTTCACGTTGTGCGGGTTGACCAGGTTGTCGCCCCAGTCGGCGCCGTTCGCGTGGATCTTGTCGGCGAGGTCGAGGAGGAAGGTGTCGCCGGTGCGGTTGAAGAGCCAGAAGACGCTGTCCAGGCCGTCGCCCCAGCGCAGGGCGATCCAGCTGGTGTTGAAGGCGCCGGGCCCCTGGGCGTTCATGTAGCGGAAGAACCGGCTGAGGAAGGGGATGACCCGGGTGTCGCCCGCGTACTCCTGCCAGGAGCGCAGGGCCTGGATCAGCGGCAGGAAGGGCCAGAAGTCCGGGCCGCCGTTCAGGGACGTACGCAGCGCCTTCGGGCCGAAGAAGCCGTCGGGCTGCTGGGTGGTGAGGATCGCGTCGAACCAGCGGCGCACGGCAGCCAGGGCCTTGGCGTCGCCGGTCACGATCGCGAGGTCGGTGTATCCGCGCAGCCAGTACGGGACTTCCTCCCAGCCGCCGAGTTCGGGGCGGACCCAGCCGGTGGTGGTGAAGTCGAGGAAGTGCGAGAACTCCTCGTAGCGGCCGCACAATCCGTCCAGCTGGAGCTTCAGCTGTCCGGCCAGCCAGCCGCGGGCGGTGACCCTGCCGGGCGGGAGCTTCAGGAAGGCGGTCGGGTGCAGCGGTGCCGCGTTGGGGGAGTAGTGGCCGCCGTGGGCCGGCTTCACCCGGTGTCCGGCCGCGGTCGCGGTGGAGGCCCAGCGGCCGGACGCGGCCGTGGTGGCGGCCACGGTGGCCAGCGCACCGGCCATGAGTTGTCTGCGGTTCAGGGGCATGGAGGGCTCCTGCTCTCGGCCGGCCGTGCGGGGCACCGGCTCGGAAACGGCACATGACACTGCGGGACTTGCCGGACACTGCGGGGCCTCGCCAGGCCGCCCACCGGGCCCGGGTGCGGACCCCGGACGCGCGCACGGCAAGGCACGCCGTCGCGACCGGAGGGGTGACGCGGCAACATGCTTGCAACGTTGGAAAATTGGGTACCGGCGGTATGACAGCACGGTGCCGGGCCGCTGTCCAGGGGTGCGGCGGCAACCGGTGCGGTGGGAGTCGTCCATCCGTGCCGGGAGACTCCGACACATTTTGGAAACGCATCGACCACGCTCTTGCCGCCCGTGCCACGGCGCCTATATAACGTTGTAAACCGAGCCGCCGAGAGGCCGCGCAGACTCTCACGACCACAGTTCGTCCAGCTAGCCCCTGTCGTCACACTCCCGCCTGCCCCGCCCTTCGGGCGACGGCGGGAGTGTGACGACAGGACCTGGCGGGGTCGTGAGGGATGCAGTGACATCAGCCGCCGAGTGGCAGCCGATGCATCGTCCCGCCATGCCCGACCGCACGCCCATCGGCGTGCCGTCATCCCGCCAAGGAGCTCCCGCGCATGATGATCCAGCGTCGAACCCGTACCCTCGCCGTGGCCTGCCTCCTCGCCGCCACCGCCACGCTGGCCGCCTCCGGCTGCTCCAAGTCGGAGAGCTCGGACACCGCGACCACCGACAGCAGCCAGGGCGCCCAGGCGGCCAAGACCCCGGAGTCCTCCTCCGGTTCGGGCTGCTCGCTGCAGACCTACGGCGCGCCGAAGCTGGACCTGAAGAACGCCGTGGTCGGCTTCTCCCAGTCGGAGAAGGAAGCCAATCCGTTCCGTATCGCCGAGACCCAGTCCATCAAGGACGAGGCGAAGAAGATCGGCGTCAAGAAGCTGCTGACCACCAACGCCCAGTCGCAGCTGTCCAAGCAGATCAGCGACATCCAGGACATGCTGTCGCAGGGCGCCCAGTTCCTCATCGTCGCCCCGCTGAACTCCGACGGCCTGGAGCCGGCGCTCAAGGCCGCCGCCGCCAAGAAGGTCCCGGTCCTCACCATCGACCGCAAGGTCAACGCCACCGCCTGCAAGGACTATGTGGCGTTCCTCGGCTCCGACTTCGTGGAGCAGGGCAAGCGCGCGGCGGACGCGATGATCAAGACGACGGGTGGCAAGGGCAAGGTCGCCATCCTCCTCGGCGCCTCGGGCAACAACGTCACCACCGACCGCACCAAGGGCTTCGTCGACCAGCTGAAGGCCAAGGCCCCCGGTCTGGAGATCGTCGCCCAGCAGACCGGCGAGTTCGCCCGCGACAAGGGCCAGCAGGTCATGGAGCAGCTGATCCAGTCCAAGCCCGACATCACCGCCGTCTACGCGGAGAACGACGAGATGGGCCTCGGCGCGGTCACCGCGCTGAAGGCCGCGGGCAAGAAGCCCGGCAAGGACGTCAAGATCGTCTCCGTCGACGGCACCCGCAACGCCGTCCAGGCCCTGGTCAACGGCGAGTACAACGCCGTCATCGAGTCGAACCCGCGCTTCGGCCCGCTGGCCTTCGCGACCGCCCAGAAGTTCTACGCCGGCGAGGCGATCCCGGAGAACGTCATCATCACCGACCGCGCCTACGACGAGTCCAACGCCAAGGCCTCGCTCGGCGGCGCGTTCTGACCGGGGCTCGCCCCAGCCGCCCGTAGCGCCGGCGGGCCCACCGGCCGGCCCGGCCGCGTACCGATCCGTACGCGGCCCCCGGCCCGTACCGGACCCGCCGACCACCCGCCGCCGTGACGCCGCAACCCGTCACGGCGGCCCCGGGCCCACACCCTTGGAAGAGCGGAAGGCCAAGAACAGCCATGGCACCACCCGAAGCAGTACCGCAGCCGCCGCAGCCGGCCGCCGACGCGAAGGAGGCATCCGCACCGGCCGCCGACGCGAAGGAGGCATCCGCACCGGCCGCCGACGCGAAGGAGGCGTCCGCACCGGCCGTCGACGTGAGGAAGGCGCCCGCGCCGGCCGCCGGCGTGTCACCGGACTCCGCGTCGGCCGCGTCCGTCCTCGAAGCCCGCTCGGTGAGCAAGCGTTTCCCGGGCGTCGTCGCCCTCGACGGAGTCTCCTTCACCCTGCGCGCCGGGGAGACCCACGCACTCGTGGGGGAGAACGGAGCAGGCAAGTCCACCCTGATCAAGGTGCTGACCGGCGTCTACCGCCCCGACGAGGGCGAACTGCGGCTGGCCGGCGAACAGATCGCCTTCGCCCGGCCGTTCGAGGCGCAGCAGGCCGGCATCTCCACGATCTACCAGGAGGTGAACCTCGTCCCGCTGATGAGCGTGGCGCGCAACATCTTCCTCGGCCGTGAGCCCAAGAACCGGTTCGGCCTGATCGACTTCGCCCGGATGCACCGCGAGACCACCGAACTCCTCGACGGCTTCGGCGTACGCGTCGACCCGAAGAGGCCCCTGCACACCCTGGGCATCGGCACCCAGCAGATGGTCGCGCTGGCCCGCGCCGTCTCGGTCAACGCCCAGGTCGTCATCATGGACGAACCCACCTCCTCGCTGGAGCCGCGCGAGGTCGAGACCCTCTTCCGGGTCATCGAGGACCTGCGCGCACGGGGCATCGCCGTGCTCTACGTCAGCCACCGCATGGACGAGCTCTACCGGATCTGCGACCGCGTCACCGTGCTCCGCGACGGACGGCACATCCACACCGGGGACCTCGCCGACCTCGACCGCATGCAGCTCGTCTCGATGATGCTCGGCCGCGACATGGCCGAGGTCCGCCGCGACGGCGTCACCAGCTTCGGTTCCGAGGGCCACGACGCCTCCCGCACCCCCGTTCTCACCGCGACCGGCCTCTCCCGCGACCACCAGCTCCACGACATATCCCTGTCGTTGTACGCGGGTGAGGTGCTGGGCCTCGGCGGGCTCCTCGGCTCCGGCCGCAGCGAGACCGCGAAGGCCCTGGCCGGCGCACTGAGCCTGGACTCCGGCGAACTCGGCATCGGCGGCCGCACCCTGCGCCGCCTCACCTCCGCCGGCGCCATCCGGGCGGGCATCAGCCTGCTGCCCGAGGACCGCAAGGCCGAAGGCATCGTGCCCGGCCTCTCGGTCCGCGAGAACATCGTGCTGGCCGCGATGCCCCGTCTCTCCCGCGCCGGCATCGTCTCGCGCGCCAAGCAGGACCGCATCGTCGACATCTTCATGAAGCGGCTGCGGATCAAGGCCGCGAGCCCCGAGCAGAAGGTCGGCGAGCTCTCCGGCGGCAACCAGCAGAAGGTCCTGCTGGCCCGCTGGCTCTGCCTGGAGCCCAAGGTCCTGCTGCTCGACGAACCCACCCGCGGCATCGACGTCGGTGCCAAGGCCGAGGTCCAGAGCCTCATCGACGACCTCGCCCGCGAGGGCCTCGCCGTCCTGCTCATCTCCTCCGACATCGAGGAACTCATCGAGGGCGCCGACCGCATCGTCGTCCTGCGCGGCGGCGCGGTCGCGGGCGAACTGTCGGGCGACGAGGTGGCCGAGAGCCATCTGCTCGAAGTGCTCGCCGACCACTCGCCTGCGCCCGCAGGGAA
Source organism: Streptomyces sp. NBC_00385 (assembly GCF_035917155.1). Classification (NCBI taxonomy): domain Bacteria; kingdom Bacillati; phylum Actinomycetota; class Actinomycetes; order Kitasatosporales; family Streptomycetaceae; genus Streptomyces; species Streptomyces sp. NBC_00385. The sequence continues at coordinate 8,131,142 of NZ_CP107951.1, forward strand.
GGCCCCGGCCGCCAAGGAGGACCCCCGATGACCCAGGCCGCACTCTCCACCCCCGCAGCCCGGCCGCTGGCCCGGCTGCGCGACCCCGCCTGGTACCAGGAGTACGGCGTCTACCTCGCCGTCGCGGTCGTCCTCCTCTTCAACGCCCTGTTCACCGAGCACTTCATGACCGCGGACAACCTCCGCACCCAGCTCGTCCAGGTCGCCCCCATCGTCATCGTCGCCCTCGGCATGGCGCTCGTGATCGGCACCGAGGGCGTCGACCTCTCCGTCGGCTCGACCATGGCGCTGGCCACCGCGCTGCTGCCGCTCTACCTCGGGTACGGGCTGGTGCCCGCCCTCGTCATGGCGCTGCTGGCCGGTGCCGTCGTCGGAGCGATCAACGGCTCGCTGGTCTCGCTCGTAGGACTGCAGCCGATCGTCGCCACCCTCGCCCTGTTCGTCGGCGGCCGGGGCCTGGCCCTGGTCATGGCGGACGGTCAGCTCAAGCAGATCGTCAACCCCGACCTGCTGTCGCTCGGCACCGGGTCCTTCCTCGGCATCCCGCTGGTCGTCCTCATCGCCGCGGTCCTCGCGGCCGCAGTCGCCTTCCTGGTCCAGCGCACCACGTTCGGCCGCCAGGTCGTGGCCATCGGCGGCAACCGGTCCGCAGCCGCGCTCGCCGGACTGCCCGTGCGCCGCGTGCTCATCGGTGTGTACGTGCTCTGCGGGGTCCTCGCCGCCCTGGCCGGCATCCTCGCCACGGCCAGGCTCACCGCCAGCGACCCCTCCTCGCTCGGCACCCTCATGGAACTGTCCGCCATCACCGCGGTCGTCGTCGGGGGCACCCCGCTCAACGGAGGCTCCATCCGGGTCCTCGGGACGGTCGCCGGCGCCCTGCTGATGCAGCTGCTGCGCGCCACCCTCGTCAAGCACGACCTGCCCGACTCCACCGCACAGATCGCCCAGGCGGCCATCATCATCGCCGCCGTCTACGTCGCCCGGGAGCGTCGGTCCCGATGAACGAAACCTCACCCGCCCCCGTGGTCCAGGCCCCGGCCCCGCGCAAGACCCCCACCGTGGCCGGTGGCAGCACACCGGGCTCCGCCGCCGGGCAACGCGTCGCCGAACTCCTCCAGCGCCAGGGCGCGCTCGTCGTCCTGCTCACGGTCGTCGTCGTCGCGTCCTTCGTGTACCCGACGTTCGGCACCCTGGACAACGCCCGGGGTGTGACCGTCCAGGCCTCCTTCGGTGCCGTGGTCGCCCTCGGTATGACGATGGTCATCATCACCGGCGGAATCGACCTGTCCGTCGGCTCCGTCTTCGCCCTGGGCGGTGTCCTCGCCGCCTGGGCGTCCCAGTGGGGCTTCCTCGCCGCCCTGTTCGTCCCGCTCGTCGTGTGCGGTGCGATCGGACTGCTCAACGGCTTCCTGGTGGCCCGTGCCGGGATGGCACCGTTCATCGTCACGCTCGCCACCCTGCTGGGGGCGCGCGGTCTGCTCCTCGCGATCACCGACGAGGGCGCCACCACCTACCTGATCCCCAAGGGCTCCGCGTTCGCCGAACTCGGACAGGGCAGCATCTGGGGCTTCGGCTACCCGATCCTGATCGCCCTGGCGCTGTTCGGCATCGGTGGACTGGTCCTCCAGCGCACCTCGTTCGGACAGACGCTCTTCGCGGTCGGCGGCAGCAGCGACGCGGCCATGCTGATGGGTCTGCCCGTCGCCCGGACCAAGATGCTCGTCTACACGCTCAGCGGACTGCTGGCCGGATTCGCCGGTGCGCTCAGTGCCGCCAGGCTCTCCTCCGGCGTCACCATCGTCGGCGTGGGCATGGAGCTCGACGCGATCTCCGCCGTCGTCATCGGCGGCACCCTCCTGATCGGCGGCGCCGGATCGATCAGCGGCACCCTCTGGGGCGTCCTGCTGCTGGCCGTCATCCAGAACCTGATCAACCAGATCGGCGAGCTGAACTCCTCGTACCAGTCCGTCGTCAGCGGCGGGTTCCTTATCGTTGTCGTCGTGGCCCAGCGCTATCTGGCGCGCAGCCGCAGAACCACCTGAACCGGTGCCGGGGCCAGCGGGCCCCGGCACCGTTCGAGCCGAACCGGCAGAGCCGGGCCACCGCGCGTCAACGCGCGACCAGTCGATTCAGGGAGTGCCGTGGGCGTCAGCCTCAAGGACGTTGCACAACGGGCGGGCGTGTCCATCAAGACCGTGTCGAACGTGGTGAACAACTATCAGCACGTCACACCGAAGATGCGGGCCAAGGTGCAGCAGGCCATCGACGAGCTCGGCTACCGGCCGAACCTCACCGCACGCCATCTGCGCAAGGGCCGCACCGGCATCATCGCCCTCGCCGTCCCCGAGTTCGGCAACCCGTACTTCGCGGAGCTGGCCGGCGAGGTCGTCGACGCGGCCGCCCGGCACGACTACACCGTGCTGGTCGACCACACCGGCGGCCTGCGGGAGAAGGAGCTCCTGGTCAGCCAGGGATTCCGGTCCCATGTGATCGACGGCCTCATTCTGAGCCCGATCCATCTGGAGACCGAGGACCTGATGGCGCGCACCGAGACCGCGCCCCTGGTGCTGCTCGGCGAGCGCGAGTACGAGGCCCCGTACGACCACATCGCCATCGACAACGTGGCGGCGTCCCGCGAGGCCGTGCGTCACCTCATCGACCACGGCCACCGCAGGATCGCCTTCCTCGGCTCGCGCACCGGCCGCGAACGCCAGCCGGCCCATCTGCGGCTGCGCGGCTGGCGCGAGGAGCTCGCCGCCGCCGGTATCGAGGCCGACGAGTCGCTCGTCGTGGTCACCGACGGATACGGCCGCGAGGACGGGGCCACCGGCATGGCCGCCCTCCTGGACCGCGGTGAGCGGCCCGACGCCGTGTTCGCGTACAACGACCTCATCGCCATCGGGGCGATGCGCACCCTGTCCGAACGAGGGCTGCGCATCCCCGAGGACGTGGCCGTCGTCGGGTTCGACAACATCGAGGAGAGCCTCTACGGGGCCACCACGCTCACCACGGTGGCCCCCGACAAGGGCGCGATCGCCCGGCTCGCCGTCGACAGCCTCGTCGAACGGCTCTCCGGCGACCCGGTGTCCGAACCTCGGCGGCCCCGGCCCGGCTACCGGCTCGTCGTCCGCGAATCGACCGTTCCCCGGACGGCCGCCGAGCCGGCCGCCGGACCGTAGATCCGGCACCGGACCCCCCGCATCGCCGGGGGAGTCCGGCGATTGTGTCCAGGCCCGCCGTCCTCGTCCCGCCGGGCCGTCCGCTCGTCCCAAGGATCTCTGATGCCTCGCCCCACCGTGAACCGCAAACCGTTCGGCGCCCACGGGCACACGGACGTCGACGTCTGGACGCTCGACTCCGGCACCGGAGTCCGGGCGGAGATCCTCAGCTACGGCGGCATCCTGCACCGCCTCACCGTGCCGGACACCCGGGGAGCCTCCGCGTCGGTCGTGCGGTCCCTGGTCTCCCTGGACGACTACACGGGCAAGAACCCGTTCTTCGGAGCCCTCATCGGCCGCTTCGCCAACCGCATCGCGCACGGCCGCTTCGTCCTCGACGGGGCGTCGTACCGGATCCCGGCCACCGACCGGGGCCACGCCCTGCACGGTGGCCCGGACGGCTTCCACACCCGCGTCTGGGAGGCCGCGGGCGAGGCCACCGAAACCGCGGCGACGCTCCGGCTCACCCTGCACAGCCCCGACGGCGACATGGGCTTCCCCGGCGCGCTCGACGTCGCCGTGACGTACACGCTCGACACGGCGGGCACCCTCGCCCTCGACTACACCGCCGGCACGGACCGCCCCACCGTCGTCAACCTCACCAACCACGCGTACTTCGACCTCACCGCACGGGGCGACATCCTCGGGCACACCCTCCAGGTGGACGCCGACCACTACCTGCCCGTCGACGGCGAGGGCATCCCGGAAGGCCCCGCCGCGGCGGTGCGCGCGACGCCGTTCGACCTCACCGCCCCGCACCGCATCGCGGACCGCATCGCGCTCCCGGACGAGCAACTGCGCCGGGCCGGCGGCTTCGACCACTGCTGGGTCCTCAACGACCCCGGCACACCGGCCGGCCTGCGCCGCGCCGCCCGGCTCACCGCGCCCGGCGCCGAGCGGATCATGGAGGTGTGGACGACCGAACCGGGCATCCAGGTCTACACCGCCAACCAGCTGGACGGCACCCTGCCCGCCCCCGGCGGCGGGCACCACGAGCGCCACAGCGCCGTCTGTCTGGAGACCCAGCACCTGCCCGACTCGCCCAACCGGCCCGGCCACCCCAGCACCGTCCTGCGTCCGGACGACGTCTTCTCCAGCCGCACCGAGCTGAGGTTCCCGCACCTCACCGCGGCGACGGACTGACCGACGCGCCAGGGGGCGGGCCGACGGGAATGCGGGAACGGGCCCGGCTGTTGCGACGTCCATGACCTTTTTCGTGGACGTGACCGTACGGGGCTACGAGCTCGACACGCAGGGACACCTCAACCAGGCGGTGTACCTCCAGTACGCGGAACACGCGCGCTGGGAGCTGCTGCGGGCCGCCGGGCTGCCCCAGGAGAAGCTGCTGGCCGACGGAGTGGGGCCGGTCGCGCTGGAGGTCACGGTCAAGTTCCGCAGGGAACTGCGCGGCGGGGAACGGGTACGGGTGTCCTGCCGGTTCGACTACGGGCAGGGCAAGACGTTCACCATCGCCCAGCAGATCCTCAAGGAGGACGGCACGGTGGCCGCGGAGATCACGGGAGTGGCCGGCATCCTCGACCTGACGACGCGCAGGCTGGTCGCCGACCCGGGCGGCCGCCTCGCCGCGCTGGCCAAGGACCCGGAGCTGCTGAGCGGCTGACCGGGCATCAGTGGACCTTGCGGCCCGCCGCCATGGAGGCCACCGCCTTCTGGAGGCGGGCCGCCCTGACTTCGGGGGTCGTGGCCGTCATGAGACGCAGGAGCACCAGATAGCGGTCCGACCTGCTGAGCCGATCGAAGAACACCCGCGCCGGCTCGTCGGCGTCCAGGGCCGCGGCGAGGTCGTCCGGGACGGTGGCCCTGCTCTGCGACGGGTACGCCACCGCCCACCGCCCGTCGGAACGGGCGGCCTCGACCTCGGCGAGGCCTGCCGGGCGCATCCGCCCGGCCTCGGTCAGCGCCTCGACCTTCTCCACGTTGATCAGCGACCACGCACTCCGGCGACGGCGGGGCGTGATCCGCTGGAGGTAGTACACCGCGTCGAAGGACTTGCGCTGCCCGTCGATCCAGCCGAAGCAGAGCACGGAGTCGATGACCTCGGCCGCGCTCACCGACTCCACCCCGGAGTCCCGCTTGGCGATCTTCAGCCAGAGCCCGGTCCGGTCGGCGTGGTGCTTCTCCAGCCATGACTCGAGCTGGGCGATCCGCGCGAAGGGACGCGCGTTCTCCGGGGTGTCCAGGGTGTCCGTCATCCGGCTGCGCCTCCTGAGGCTGTCGGGCCCGTGCCCGGCTACAACGCCACGCTACCCATCCTTCAGGCCGGATCCTGTCCTAATGAGTTGTACTACGACGGGTCTCGTATCATGGGGATTCCCGGACGATGCGACGATGCGGAGCGACCGTGACCCCTGCCACCGCCACAGACCCGGCAGCCGGCGCCCGTACGCTGGCCCATCCCGCGCGCGAGGAGATCAGGCTCGAGTCGGTCCTGCACGCGCTCTCGGACCCGGTGCGCCTGTGCGTGGTCCGCGAACTGGCCGCCGCCGACGGTGAGCTCACCTGCTCCCGGTTCGATCTCCCGGTGACGAAGTCCACCAGTACGCATCACTTCCGGGTGCTCCGGGAGAGCGGCATCGTCCAGCAGATCTACCGCGGAACGGCCAAGATGAACGGGCTCCGTCGCGAGGACCTGGAGGCGCTCTTTCCCGGCCTGCTGGACCGCGTGCTCGAAGCGGCGAACCTCCAGGCGGGCCGCCTCCACGAGGGCTGACCACGGCCGCGTCGGGGATCCTTCGCGCCGGTCACGACGGTCAGACCGTCACACCGGGCCGTCGCCGTGTGCCGCCCCCATGAGACCGGGCCAGTCCGGGATCTTGACCGGCCCCCGGCCGAGCGACCGGCCCAGCGTCGCCTCCGCCCGCTCGATCGACAGCCAGCCGTCCCACTCCACCGGCCGCAGCCCCCAGGACCGGAGCACGGCCAGCGGGTCCGGGGACGACGTGCGTCCGGCCAGGAGGGGCGCGTCCTCGATCAGCGACGCGACGGTCTCCTTCGCGCACGAGCGGTTCGACCCGATGACCCCGGTCGGACCGCGCTTGATCCACCCCGCCACGTACTCCCCGGGCGACGGCACCCCGTCGCGCAGCACCCGGCCGGCCCGGTGCGGCACCGTGCCGTGCGCCGCGTCGAACGGCAGCCCGGGCAGGGGCATGCCCCGGTAGCCGACCGCCCGCAGCACGAGTTCGGCACGGATCTCCTCGTACGTACCGGTGTCGCGCACCCCGCCGTTTCCGTCCGGGGCGGTACGGGCGAACCGGACTCCGGCCACCCGTCCGTCCCGCTCCAGCAGCTCGACCGGGCGCAGGAAGAACCGCAGCCCGATGGTCCGATGGCGGCTGTCGCCCGTCCGGGGCGGAGCGGACGCCCATCCGCGCAGGACGTCGAGGTTCCGCCGGACCAGCGCCGGCAGCGGCGGGGTGCCCGGCCCCGCATCGCCGTACGCCGGGTCCAGGGCGAGCTCCGCCGGGTCCACGACCACCCGGGCCCCGGGGAGCGAGCCGAGTTCGCGGAGCTCCTTGGTGGTGAACCGCGCCTGGGAGGGGCCCCGTCTGCCCGCCATGTGCACCTCGCGGACCCGGCTGCCGGCCAGCACGCCGAGCGCGGGCTGCGGCACGTCGGTCGGCCGCAGCTCATCGGCGCCCCGTGCCAGGATCCGCGCCACGTCGACGGCCACGTTGCCGACGCCGATCACCACGGCCGAACGGGCCCGCAGCGCGAAGAGGTCCGTCGCCGCATCGGGGTGGGCGCTGTACCAGGAGACGAACTCGGTCGCCGAGTGACTGCCGGGGAGGTCCTCGCCGGGGATGCCCAGCGGACGGTCCGTAGCCGCTCCCACGCAGTAGACCACCGCGTCGTAGAGCTCGCCCAGCCTCCCGGGCGGCACGCCGTCCCCGCCGCCCACGGCCACATTGCCGACGAAGGTGACGCGTTCGTGTTCCAGGACCGCGCGCAGGCTCTGCTGCAGTGACTTGATCTTCTCGTGGTCCGGGGCGACGCCGTACCGCACCAGCCCGTACGGACAGGGCAGCCGGTCCAGGACGTGCACCCGCACATCGGGCAGCAGGGTCTGGGTCACCAGGGCCTGAGCGGTGTAGACCCCGCTGGGGCCCGAGCCGACGACGGCGACACGAAGCACGGCGCACCTCTTCCCTGAGGGTGTCTCCAGCATCGCACCGGCGGACCCGGTGGGGGAGAGGCGCGCCCCATGCTCTTCGGGCCATATCGTGTGCGCCGGTCACTGTCCGTCGTCAGGCGGAGAGTGCGCGCATCCGGTTGATCTCGGTGGTCTGCTGAGCCACGACATCCCCCGCCATCTCCTCGACCTGCACGTTGTTCCCCTCGGAGAGGACGTCGGTCGCCATGGTGACGGCCCCCTGATGGTGCGTGATCATGAGCCTGAGGAACAACTGATCGAAGGCCGTGCCCTTCGCGGCCCTGAGCTGCTCCAGCTGGCCGGCGGTGGCCATGCCGGGCATCGCGCCATGATCGTGCTTCCCTGACTGCCCGGACAGGCCGTGACGGCTGAGCCATCCCTCCATCGCGCCGATCTCGGGCTGCTGGGCGGCGGTGATGCGTTCGGCGAGCCGCTCGACCGTGGCCGAACGGGAGCGGGTGGGGACCAGTGCGGTCAACTCCAGCGCCTGCGTGTGGTGCTGGATCATCAGCTGCACGTACCGGACGTCCGCCGAGTTCGGAGTGTCGACCCCGGCCTCCTTGACGGCCTCCGAGGGGGACAGCGTCCGCGCGGGCTCGCCCGGTTTCCCGGGTGCCACGACCGAACCGGCCTTGTGTGCTCCGGACTTCGCGCCGTCGTCACCACCGTCCGCGTCGCAGCCGGCCGACGTGAGCACGGCTGCCGCGACGGCCGCGCCGAGCACGAGCCGGCGGAACCGCAAGGTCTGACGACGAATCAACAAAGCGACCTCCGTTGGCACAGGACTGGTTGCGCTCTGTCCTAGCACGTCAACGCACAGCTTTGATCAAAAACTTTCATTACGTCTCTGTTGCCATCTGTTGAGATGTCCATGGCAGGGACGATACTGCCGGAGTCCGTGAACCGGTCAACTACTTATGGATCCATGGGAGGACGCAGTGACCTCGTTGCACACCACCCCGGTGCGGCGCAGACGTCTGGGCGTGGCGGCAGCCGCCGCCGGGCTCTTCGCCACTCTGCTGATGGCCGGGCCCGCGGCCGCGACACCCGATCCCGGTGACGCGGCCGCGAGCCGAACCGATGTCTCCGCGACCCAGGAGGCGGAGGCGACTGCCGCGATCCGAAGCGGTGAGATACCCGGCGTGGACGAGATCGTCCACAGCCGCAACATCAGCCACCTCGCCAATGTCCCCAAGGACGCGCTCCAGGGGCTGAACACGGACCTGGCCTTCCAGGGGAAGTACGCCTTCGCCGGAAACTACGACGGCTTCCGCATCTTCGACATCAGCAACCCGAAGGTGCCCCGCACGGTCGCCCAGGTCCTGTGTCCCGGATCGCAGAACGACATCTCCGTCTCCGGGAACCTGCTGTTCCTGTCCACGGACTCCTCGCGCAGCGACAACTCGTGCACCAGCACCACCCAGCCCGCCACGGAGAAGTCCTCCTGGGAGGGCATGAAGGTCTTCGACATCAGCGACAAGCGCAACCCGAAGTACGTCGCCGCCGTCGAGACCGCGTGCGGATCGCACACCCACACGCTGGTTCCCGAGCGCAAGAACGTCTACGTGTACGTGTCCTCGTACTCGCCGAACGAGACGTTCCCGGACTGCCAGCCGCCGCACGACGGGATCTCCGTCATCAAGGTGCCGCGCAACTCGCCCGAGGACGCCCGCATCGTGAACTTCCCGGTCCTCTTCCCGGACGGCGGCAACCCGGGCGCCCCCGCCAACCCGGGCGTCTCCAAGACCACGGGCTGCCACGACATCACCGTGCTGCCGTCCAAGGACCTGGCGGCCGGTGCCTGCATGGGTGACGGCCTGCTGTTCTCCATCAAGGACCCGGAGAACCCGAAGATCATCGACCGGGTGCAGGACAACGTGAACTTCGCGTTCTGGCACTCCGCGACGTTCAACCAGCGGGCCGACAAGGTCGTCTTCACCGACGAGCTCGGCGGCGGCGGAGCGGCCACCTGCAACGAGGAGATCGGCCCCAAGCGCGGCGCCGACGGCATCTACGACATCGTCGGCAAGGGCGACCACCGCAAGCTCGTCTTCCGCAGCTACTTCAAGATCGACCGCCCGCAGGCCGACACGGAGGTCTGCGTCGCCCACAACGGTTCGATCATCCCGGTCAAGGGCCGCGACCTGATGGTCCAGGCCTGGTACCAGGGCGGCGTCTCGGTGTGGGACTTCACCGACTCCTCCCACCCGAAGGAGATCGGCTTCTTCGAGCGCGGCCCCGTCAGCACCGACGAGGTCACCACGGCCGGCCCGTGGTCGGCGTACTACTACAACGGCTACATCTACTCCAACGACATCGCCAAGGGCTTCGACGTCCTGAAGATCGACGACCGGCGGACCGACCCGGCGAAGCGGGTGCGTACGGACGAACTCAACGTCCAGACGCAGCCGGACTACTTCGACCGCTGAGCCACCGCGCTCGCTGATCCCGCCGGTCCCGTCCGGGCTTCCCGGGCGGGACCGGCGTTTCGCGGCCCGTAAGTTCATTGACCGATCCGCCGCGCCGGGACATGCTGTACCCCCGCACCGGCAGGCGTGATACGCGCAGTCCGTCACGCGGTCCCCGGACCGTCATCCGGCCGGGGTGACCGGCTGGTTCCGGCGACGCAGGGGATCGCCGGAATCAGACGTCTCAGGCCGCCTCGTACCGGTGCGCCCGGCCGCCCCGCCACTCGACCCACTCGGGGCTGTCCAGGATCCGCTCGGGGTCGTCGAGCCCGGCACCCTCCAGAAACACGATCACATCGTGATCCGAGTGCGCGAGGCCGAGTATCTGGACCCGCCCGTCGCGCTGCACGGTGACGCGCCGCCCACCGGTGGGGGACGGCCGGAAGATCACGATCGGCGCAGAAGTCATGCCTCCAGAGTGCGACGTGCCGAGGGCGGCCGCACAGCGGAACCGGAAACCCGTCCCGGCGGCAGATCAGGAAGGCGTGCGCCGCTCATGCGGGCCGTCGGCCCACGGGCGGGTCAGGCGGCGGACCTGGTGCCGCCGCCGGTGGCCGCAGCCCACTCGACCAGCAGCCGCTGGTACTCCTCCTCGTCCTCCGGGGACAGGCATCCGCCCGAACGCTGCCACAGGTCGCGAATGTCTTCATTCACCTCTGCGGCGGGACGCACGGAACCGGACGGGCACGGAGTCGGGGACATACGTACCAGGCTAAGGCCCCGATGTGACAATCCGACCCATGGCGCGTCAGGGACATCTCTCACATGTCTCTCAGGCAACCTCGGCGGCCAGTCCGAGCTCCCGCAGTCCGTTCGGCCGCTCCTCGACCGGCCGATGCTGGACGAATCGCACCTCGCACCCCAGTGCGGACGCCCCGGCGTCCGCGTGCCGGTCGTCGCCGACCATCACCACATCGGTCGGATGATGTCCCAGAAGTGTGCAGGCTGTGTGGAAGAGGCGTGCGTCCGGTTTCTGGACGCCGTGCTCGAAGGACAGCACATACGCGTCCACGTAGGGGTCCAGGCCGTGCGCCCGGAAGACCGGCCTCAGGTCCCACCCGATGTTGCTGACCACGCCGATCGCGACACCCCGGTCACGCAGCGAGGCGAGCACCTCCGCGGCGTCCGGATACGGACGCCAGGCGTCCGGGGTCCGGTGGCGGTCGTACAGGGCGTCGTAGAGGCCCGGATCCGGCAGCTCCACCTCGCGGGCCAGGCCCGTGTACGCCTCGCGGTGCCGGTCCGCGCTCTCGTCACGACGGGCCCAGGCCGCCGCCAGACTGCCGGGCACCTGCCGCGGCGGCGGGCCGCCCGGCAGTGCGCCGGAGACCTCCAGCTCCTGCGCGTACCGTTCGAAATCGGCCTCGTCCACGCTCACCCCCCGCTCCGCGAGGGTGGCGGCGAGCCAGGAACGGACGGATTCGATCCGGAACAGCGTCCCGGAGAAGTCGAAGAGAGCACCCTTGATCGGCATGGCCCCGATCCTTGCCGAGGCGGTGCGGCCGGGGCAAGCACGCCTGTTCGGAGGCGGGGGCGGGGTGGGAGCGCCCGTTCAGTCCCTGTCCGTCAGCCTTTGTTCGTGCGGTGGTGGGCTGCGTAGCGGTCGTACCCGGCCGTCGCGAAGGCGGTCAGGGCCGCGCCGAGCAGCCAGCCGCCCAATACGTCGGACGGCCAGTGCACGCCCAGGTAGAGCCGGGTGAGGCCGACGCCGAGTACCGAGACCCCCGCGGCGGCCAGGGCCGCGCGCCGGATCCATGGGCGGCAGCCGGACCGGTGCAGCAGCCACAGCAGCAGACCGCAGCTCACCATGGCCGTCATCGCGTGTCCGGAGGGGAACGACGCGTAATGGGCGGAGTCCACCGGATCGGGCCACCGGGGGCGCTCGCGGCCGACGGCGGCCTTCATGCCCTGCTGGAGAATGCTGGAGACCAGGGTCGTCACCGCCACCCAGGCGGCGAGCACCCGGGCCCCGCGCTGCCACAGGAAGACCACGGCGACGGCGATCAGCGCACGCATCGTCCACGGGTCCCACAGCCAGTCCGTCAGGATCCGGTTCAGGTGGACGAGGCCGGGCTCCGTCACCGCCCGCCGGTGCAGGGCTTCGGCGATGTCACGGTCCAGGCGCGTCAGCGGGGACCACCGCACGGCGACCAGGGTCAGCAGCACCAGCGCGAGAGCCCCGCAGACGGCTCCCGCCCACGGTGCCGGCGACGGGGTGCGGGTGCGGGGCGCGGGGGAGAGGAGCGGGGAGTGCATGAGGGGATCCTCGCCGACGGGCGGGGCACAGGGCCATCCCGGCGCGGCGGGATGGCGCGGAAGGTGCCGGGGGGCGGTCGCGGCCGGACTGCGCGGCGGGTGCCGGGGGCGGTCGCGGCCGGACGGGCTGCGGCAGGAGCCCGGGCCGCCTATCCCAGTGCGCTGAGCGCCGGAACGAACGCGACCAGAAGCGGAATCGCCGGCAGGAGCGTGGCCGCCGCGGTGAGCCGCAGCCGGCGGCCCGTCGTGAGCCGGCCCGCGGGTGACAGCAGCCGGTTCACCCGTAGCGGCATCTGCGCGTCCGGCGTCGGGCAGGGGCCGAACACCCCACGGTCCTCGTTGAGTTCGACCAGTGCCAGGGCGATCGTCAGCCGGCCGAACCGCCGGGAGGCGGTGTCGTCCGCGGCCAGTTCGACGAGCCGGTGCATTTCGCCGCGGAAGGCCGCGAACACCGGAACCTGCGGGAAGCCGGATGCCAGCGCCGTCGAGCAGTTCAGCAGCCAGTCGTGGCGGGCGTTCGCGTGCCCCTGCTCGTGGGCGAGCACCGCGTCGAGCTGACGGCCTTTCAAACGGCCCAGCGCGGCGGTGGTGACGACGAGCCGGGGCGCCGTGCCCGGCAGCCACCAGGCATCGGGGCGTTCCCCTTCCAGGACCACCAGCCGGCCGCTGCCCGGCTCCTCGCCGGGCAGCAGCGGTGAACGCTCCAGGAGTTCGGCCCGCCGCCGCCTGCGCTCCAGGCGGACACGGCGGATCTCCCGGGTCAGCATCGCGGCCGTCCACACCCCGCCGAGGGCCAGCAGCACGGCCATCACCGCCGACCACGGTCCGTAGGCCGCGAGCGCATAGGCCTCCACGACCGCGTGCGGGGCAGGCGCGAACACATGGCCGCGCACCGCCTGCCAGGCCGCGGCAGCACTGAACGTCATGGACAGCGCGAAGGACAGCAGTACCCCGGCCACCACGCACTGCCACACCCACAGCGCGACCACGGGCTCGCGCTCGGGCCACTCGGCCCGGGCCATCAGCCGCGGGGTCACGACGGCGGCCAGTGCACCGAGCAGCAGCAGCACGAGGGAGACCAACATGGCGTCAGCCTATGAGCGGTACGGCACGCACGGGTATGGCTGCGCTCGGCAAGTGACGTACGCCACGGTTTGCTGGACTTCCTGTCTCACAGGGTGAGCAGCATGGCGAACATGGCTATTCCCATGGTCAGCCGGCAGGCCAGCGCCAGTTCCGGCCGCGCACCCCAGCCTTCCGTCGGTGGTCCGCCGGCCGCGGCGCCGCCCCCGGCCGTCGCCGCCGTCACCGGTATCAGCCGGGCTCCGGAGCGCAGCACGTAGGCGGCGTAGTAGGCGAGGAGCAGTCCGGTCAGCAGCGGAACGCCCCCGGCGACGGCCATGGCGTGGGATGCGTGGGAGCCGTGGGCCGCCGCGCCGGGCCCCGCCATCACGACGGACATGTAGACCATCGCCGACGAGCCGACCAGGTGGTGCAGATGGTGACCGCTGCGGCGGGAGAACCAGAGCGCGCGCAACGCGGCGATGCCGAACAGCACGGCGTACAGCAGCCATCCCCACGCGGGCGGCGCGGCGACGGCCGCCGGCACCGCCATCGCGGCCATGCCGAAGCCCATCAGCGCCTCCGCGCGTGCCGCCCTGCGCTCCTCGCCGGTCCTGGCGTGAGCCCGCAACAGGCAGTACGCGCCGGTCGCCGCGCACAACGCCATCAGCAGCCAGCCGGACATCGCAGGTCCGTGCACAGCGGAACCTCCCCCTGGGCGAACGACATCGCCGTCGTCCAGACGATGCCCGTGGCCCGACGCCCGTACGCGGCGCACTGGGGCAAAGGGGGAGCGCGCGACGGGGGTGAAACGCGAGGGATCCGGCGCGGGCCCGCCCGGCCCCGGCCGCCCGGCGCACGGGCCATGGTCCGGAACAGGGATCCGGACCCGGGAGTTACGCTGCTGCCGCACAGCCACAGCAGCGAAACGGAGAGCCTCCCCATGGACACCGCCCCGCACCGCACCCCCGGTCAGCTGACCTTCCGCGACGCGACCGACACGGACGTGCCCGCGCTCGTGGAGCTGATCCAGTCCGCCTACCGCGGCGATTCCAGCCGGGCGGGGTGGACCACGGAGGCGGACATCCTGGAGGGGCAGCGCACCGACCCCCAGGGCGTCCGCGACGTGGTGCGGGCCCCCGGCAGCCGCCTGCTGGTCGTGGAACGCGACGGCGAGCCGGTTGCCTGCTGCCAGCTCGAACACCGGGGTGAGGCGGCCTACTTCGGAATGTTCGCGGTCCGTCCCTCGCTCCAGGGCGCGGGACTCGGCAAGCTGATCATCGCTGAGGCCGAACGCACCGTACGGGAGAGCTGGGGTGCGCGCGAGATGCACATGACCGTGATCTCGGTGCGTGATGACCTGATCGCCTGGTACGAGCGCCGCGGCTATCGCCGTACGGGGAAGCTGAGCCCGTTCCCGTACGGCGACGAGCGCTTCGGCATTCCGCAGCGCGACGACCTCGCCTTCGAGCTGCTGGTCAAGGACCTGCTCCAGGGCGTTCGTTGAAAGTCCCGCCTGCCCGGCGGTGTCCGGCACGCACGCTGGGGGTGTCCGTCGGGCCGGCCTGAGGGCCCGCCGGGCTACGCGGTGAAACGGCCCGCGCGGCGGATCTCCGGGAAGTCGGTGGTCGCGCCGTCGAGCCCGAGTCCGCGGGCCAGCCGCAGATGATCCTGGGTGTTGACCACCCAGCCGACCACCGTCAGCCCCTCGGCGTGGGCCCTCTCGACCAGTTCCAGCGTGATGCGCCGGACGTTGAGCACCAGCCGGGTGGCGCCCACCGCCTTCGCGCGGTCCACCACGTCGTTGCCCCAGCGGCTGGCCACGAGGGCCGTGCGTACCCCCGGCACCAGCTGGGCGATCTCGGCGATGGCCTCGTCGTGGAACGAGATCACCTCGACCCGGTCCACGAGATCGCGCCGCCGCATCACCTCCGCCAGTGTGCGGGCGGCTGCCACGTCCTTGATCTCCGCCTGCAGCGGGGAGCGCACGGCGTCCAGGACCTCCTCGAAGACCGGCACCCGCTCCCCCTGCCCGGCGTCGAGTTCGCGCAGCTCCGACAGGGTCTTGTCGGCGATGGGTCCCTTGCCGTCGGTCGTCCGGTCCACCTCGGCGTCATGCATGACAGCGAGGGCACCGTCCTTGCTCAGATGCAGGTCCAGCTCGATGAGGTCCATCCCGGCCTGTTCGGCGTGGATGAACGACCGCAGCGTGTTCTCCGGCTCGACACCCATCACCCCGCGGTGGCCGATGGTGAGAAAAGACAAGGGACTCTCGCTTCCGTCGACGGCTTCTCCCCGTGTGCCTACCCACCCGGGGCTACGGCATGACCGTGAATCCGGCTGCCCGGTGGCCCGTCCCGGAGTGCCGGGCAGCCGTGTGCGGCGGAGTGGCTCCATGTCCCTGTACGTCGGCGGCGCCGAGCAGGAATCCGGTGATGAGGGCGGCGACCAGGACGGCACGGATGCTCACGCGCGGGTTCTCCCGAGTGCGGACGAGGGGCGGATGCTGTCCGTCCTACCGGCAGTGGTCCGCCCACCGCGAGCAGCGTCACTCATGCGTGGGCGTGTCCTTCGCGGGCTTGCCGGGCAGGCGTGCGAAGGAAGTCGGCTCGCCCACGCTGTCCCTGCCAGCCGCTCTGCCGTGAGGCCCGTCCGTCCACCGAAGAATGCGCCGGAGCGTTGGCTCGCAGGAAAAATCGCGGTGACCATGGGGGGTCGGCAGGATAATTTTCATGCCCCCACTTGTCTCGGGGAACCGCACACAGATACGGTTGCTTGACGCGAGGTTCTCCCGTGGAGGAAGTGTTATGACGGAAATTCTTGTGCACGACGTCGCCGCCGGCGACATAGCTTCCGCCCAGCGGGTGGTCGAGCACCCGGCCTGGCCCGCGCTCAAGAATGCTGTGGAGGAGATCCGCCCCTGGCAGTCGAAGGACGGCTCCATCGACTTCGAGGCCGAGGGCGCGCCCGCGCCGACGGCCGCCGAGACGGCCCTGGAACGGGTGGTCACCGCGGTCGAGCAGCTCTCACCGCTGCTCCCGCACGACGCCGCGTACCACCGTGCCCTTGTCATGGACCTGCGTCGCTGGGCCGCCGACGGATTCGGCGTCCCCGACTTCCTCGACTCGCTGCTGGCGTTCCAGCCCGCCAAGGACCGCCTGGACGGGCTTCAGCACCTCGCCGTCTTCGCGATGTACACGCAGAACGGCAATCCGGACCGCAATCTCGAAGCGGTCGTGCTCCGGATGGTCTGGCCCGAGTGGCTCGCCGATCTGGAGGCGACCCGCTACGACAACCCGTTGTTCTGCGGCATCACCTTCGAGGACTTCACCTCCGGGTACGACACCAACTCCGCCGTGCTCTTCCCGGAGACCATCGCCGTGCGCGAGGCCCCCGAGCGCTTCAGCTGGGGCGGCATCTTCTGCGACCGTGAGGCCGCCCGCTTCCGCCGCGTCACCGAGGCCTCCGTCGAGCTCCTGGGCGTCGAGCTGCCCGAGGACATCCGCGAGATGGTCGGCGACCAGCAGCGCTGCGAGCAGGCCTTCGTGCTCTGGGACATGGTCCACGACCGCACCCACAGCCACGGCGACCTGCCGTTCGACCCGTTCATGATCAAGCAGCGCCAGCCGTTCTGGATGTACGGGCTCGAAGAGCTGCGCTGCGACCTCACCGCCTTCAAGGAGGCCGTGAAGCTGGAATCCGAGGGCAACGCCCACGGCCGCGACGTGCAGTACGCCGTGCTGTTCGACCGGATGTTCCGCTTCCCGGTCACCGGCGAGCGCGTGCGCAACTACGACGGTCTCGGCGGTCAGCTGCTCTTCGCGTACCTCCACAAGCACGACGTCGTGCGCTGGACGGACAACACCCTGAAGATCGACTGGGAGCGGGCCCCGCAGGTCACCAACCAGCTCTGCGCCGAGATCGAGAAGCTGTACCGGGACGGCATCGACCGCCCCAAGCTCGTCCACTGGTTCGCCGCGTACGACCTGGTCGCGACGTATCTCGCGCCGCACCCCGGATCCCGCTGGGCCAAGGGTCCCGACGCGCTGGACCTCTCCCAGCCGCCCCGCAAGCTGGTCGACGACGTGCTTCCGGACGAGTTTCCCCTGAGCATGTTCTATGAGGCGCTCTCCAAGAAACTGAAGAACGTGATCGCCTCCACCAAGGGGATCACCGCCGCGGGCGCCGGGCAGGCGGCCGCGTGAGCGCACGTCATGAGGAGGCGGTGGCCATGAACGGAAACGGCAAGGGCAGCGGGAGCGGTGCGCTCGAAGGCGCTGTCGTCGCGGTCGCGGGGGCGGCCGGACCGGCCGGCCGGGCGACCCTCCTCCGGCTCGCCGAGGCGGGTGCGGTCGTCGTCGCGTCGGACGCGAACGCCACCCGGCTCGCCGAGGCGGTGGACGCGGCGCGCTACGCCCACGGCGGCGCCACCGTCACCGGCGACACCGTGGACCTGCTCGATCTCGACGCCGCCCGCGACTGGGCCGACAAGACCGAGAAGGAGTTCGGCAGGATCGACGGGCTGGTCCACCTCGTGGGCGGCTGGCGCGGCAGCAAGACGTTCGCCGACACCGACCTCGCCGACTGGACGCTGCTGGAGAAGCTGCTGATCCGCACCGTCCAGAGCACCTCCCTGGCCTTCCAGGACGGTCTCCAGCGCAGCGACCGCGGCCGTTACCTCCTGATCAGCGCGGCCGGCGCGAGCAACCCCACCGCGGGCAACGCCGCCTACGCGGCGTCGAAGGCGGCGGCGGAGGCCTGGACCCTCGCGCTCGCGGACTCCTTCCGCAAGGCGGGGGGCGAGGAGGGCCCGCAGAGCGCTGCTGCGATCCTGGTCGTGAAGGCACTGGTGCACGACGCGATGCGCGCCGAGCGCCCGAATGCGAAGTTCGCGGGCTTCACCGACGTCAAGGAGCTGGCCGATGCCATCGCCGGCGTCTGGGACCGGCCCGCCCCGGAAGTGAACGGAAAGCGCCTGTGGCTGACCCCGCAACCGTAAGGACCGACGCGCGTCGTCATCACGACCCGCAGGTACGCGGATTCGCCAGTGACAACTACGCGGGGACCCACCCGGAGATCCTCGCGGCCCTCGCCCTCGCCAACGGCGGCCATCAGATCGCCTACGGCGAGGACGACTACACCGGTCACCTCCAGCGCGTGATGCACAGCCACTTCGGCCCCACCGCCGAGGCCTTTCCGGTCTTCAACGGAACCGGCGCCAACGTGGTCTCGCTCCAGGCCATGACCGATCGCTGGGGCGCGGTCATCTGCGCCGAGTCCGCCCACATCAACGTGGACGAGGGCGGCGCGCCGGAGCGGGTCGGCGGCCTCAAGCTGCTCACCGTCCCCACCGAGGACGGCAAGCTCACGCCGGAGCTCATCGACCGGCAGGCGTACGGCTGGGACGACGAGCACCGTGCCATGCCGCAGGTCGTCTCGATCACCCAGAACACCGAGCTGGGCACGGTCTACACACCCGACGAGATCCGGGCGATCTGCGAGCACGCCCACGGGCACGGCATGAAGGTCCACCTCGACGGCGCCCGCATAGCCAACGCCGCGGCCTCCCTGGACGTACCGATGCGTACGTTCACCAATACCGTCGGCGTCGACGTGCTCTCCTTCGGAGGGACGAAGAACGGGGCCATCTTCGGCGAGGCCGTCGTGGTGCTGAACCCCGACGCCGTCCGGGCGATGAAGCATCTGCGCAAGCTGTCGATGCAGCTCGCCTCCAAGATGCGCTTCGTGTCCGTCCAGCTGGAGGCGCTGCTCGCCGGCGATCTGTGGCTGCGCAACGCCCGGCACGCCAACAGCATGGCCCAGCGGCTCGCCGAGGGCGTCCGGGCCGTGGACGGCGTGGAGATCCTCTATCCCGTCCAGGCCAACGCCGTCTTCGCGCGGCTGCCGCACGAGGTGAGCGAGCGGCTGCAGAAGCGCTTCCGTTTCTACTTCTGGGACGAGAAGGCGGGCGATGTGCGCTGGATGTGCGCCTTCGACACCACGGAGGACGATGTCGACGCGTTCGTCCTCGCCCTCAAGGAAGAGATGGCTGCACGATAGCGGCTGTATGGATATGCGGTCGATCGGAAATCTATTGACTCCGGTCGGCCGCTTCCCTACGCTCGGCGGCCATGGAGCTCACCCAGCAGGTTCCCGACATCTCTGCCTACCTCGTCGCCGATGACGCGATCGACCATGAACACCCGCTGGTCCGCGACACGGCCGCACGGCTGCGCTCCGCGACCACGGGCGCATACTCATACGCGGAGGCGGCGTACTGTTTGGTACGTGACACCGTCCCGCACTCCGTCGACTCGGGCGACACGCGCGTCACCTGGCGCGCCTCGGACGTCCTCGCCACCCGCAACGGCATCTGCCACGCCAAAGCGCACGCCCTGGCCGCCCTGCTGCGCGCCGAGGGCATCCCGGCCGCGCTCTGCTACCAGGGACTCGCCGACGACGACGGGGAGCCCGGGGTGGTGCACGGGCTGATCGCACTCCGGCTCCCCGGCCAAAACCGCTGGTACCGGCAGGATCCGCGGGGCAACAAGCCCGGCGTGGACGCGCAGTTCTCGCTGGAAGAGGAGAGGCTGGCCTGGCCCGTCCGGCCCGAGCTCGGCGAAGTCGACTACCCGACGCTCTACGCGGCGCCGCACCCGGCCGTGCTGCGCGGTCTGCGCACCTCCGCCGACCGCTCCGAACTCTGGCGTGCGCTGCCGACGGCGCTCTGACCGCCGGCCCCACCGGATGCCCGGTGCGGCCCCGGCCGGGAGCGGGGACCGCCGTCCGTGCTCGGGAGTGACGTTTCCGCCGCCGGGCCCCAGCGAGTGATTCAGCTGCGCTCGCGGACCTCGGCCGCCGTCGGAGCCGTACCCCCGAGGTGCGAGGGCACCCACCAGGTGTCGCTCGCGTCCTTCGGGCGCACCGGGTAGGCGCGCTGGGCGGCCTCGAGCAGCTCCTGCACGCGCTCCCGCAGCCGCCGGGTGATCGCACCCGCGTACTGGTCGGTCGGGGCCTCCAGTGGCTCACCGACCCGGATCGTCACCGGGATGTGGCTGCGCCTGAAGTTGCGCGGACGCCCCTTGGTCCACAGGCGCTGGGTGCCCCACAGTGCCATCGGGATGAGGGGAACGCCGGCCTCCTGGGCCAGGCGCGCAGCGCCCGACTTGAAGCTCTTCAGTGTGAAGGACTCCGAGATCGTCGCCTCGGGGAACACCCCGACGATCTCGCCGGAACGCAGCGAGGCCAGCGCGTGCGCATACGCGTCCTCGCCCTGCTTGCGGTCGACGGGAATGTGCTTCATGCCGCGCATCAGGGGGCCCGAGACCTTGTGCCGGAACACCGATTCCTTGGCCATGAACCGCACCAGCCGCTTCTGCGGCAGCGCCGCGAGCCCGGTGAAGATGAAGTCCAGATAGCTGATGTGGTTGCTCACCAGAACCGCGCCGCCGGTCTTCGGGATGTGCTCCGAACCCTGAGTGTCGATCTTCAGGTCGAGCGCCTTGAAAAACGTACGAGCGGCGCCGATGACCGGCCGATAGACGAGTTCTGCCATCTGGAGAAGACCCTTCTTCAGCGCCTGGGGAGGGTTCTCCCGGCGGAAGTTACGCAGCCGTAGGTTTTCGGCATTGGGCCGATCGTGCCCCATGCGCGTCGTGGTGGCCAGTCCCGTCGGGCGCGGGGCGCGAGATTCTCGTCACGTGGAACGTCGGGGAATGTCCCGGCGGCTGCGGGTGCTGACCCTTTGCGTAGAGCTCTGACAGGAGGCCGAAGGTGGATGTGCGGACGCGTGAGGAGCGGCTCGATGCCGCCCAACTCGGCGTGGAATTGGGGGAGAGGGCCACGCTCGTCCAGTTCTCCAGCGCGTTCTGTCAGCCATGCCGGGCCACCCGCCGCACTCTCGCGGAGGTGGCGGGCATGGTCGAGGGCGTCGCGCATGTGGAGATCGATGCCGAGGCGCATCTCACTCTCGTACGCGCGCTCGGCATCAGCCGGACCCCGACCGTCCTGGTCCTCGACGCCTCCGGACTGGTGGTCCGCCGGGCCGTCGGGCAGCCGCGCACCGCCGATGTCGTCGCCGCCCTGGGGCAGGCGATGTGACGGACCGTGATGCTTCTCCCACCTTGTGGGACGGCCTTGACTCCACCCGCCGCGCATCGTCAGTCTGACGTTATGCCGCCAGAACTCCTTCTCTACGGCCGGGTCCATGTCGACCTCGCCCGCAACGCGAGTGCGCGCTGTCCGGATGCCTGAGCATCCACGGCCCCGCACACCCGACGCGCAGAAGGACATCTCCATGACGGCATCTCCCGAGACCGGCACCCACCGGACGGCATCCCCGGACCTCCTGCGTTCCGTGTTCCGGCAGCACGCCGCCGGAGTCGCGGTGATCACCGCGGCCGGAGAACGGCCGGTCGGTTTCACCGCCACCTCGCTCAACTCCGTTGCCGCCGACCCGCCGCTCATCTCCTTCGGTGTCGGCACCTCGTCCTCCAGCTGGCCGGTCGTCGCGGAAGCCGACCACATCGGCGTGCACATACTCGGCGAGCATCAACGGGAGCTGGCCGCCACCTTCGCGCGCAGCGGCGCCGACCGGTTCGGCCCGTCCACCGATTGGCGCAGCGGACCGGAAGGCGTCCCGGTGCTGGACGGCGTGCTCGCCTGGCTCGTCTGCCGGGTCGTGGCACGGATCCCGGCGGGGGACCACCGGATCGTGATCGCCCAGGCGGTCGTCGGGGATCCGGCGGGGGGCGGCAGGCCGCTCGTCTATCACCAGGGCAGGTTCACGGCTCTGCGAGACTGAGATCATCCGGTGGCGCCGGACTGGCCGGCGTAGGCCAGATCACAGTGCCAAGCGCTTGCTTAATGGGCGCCCAATGGGTGTACTGACGAGTAATATTACGGTCGGAGCGCCGGTCGCCCCGACCGGAAATCGCCCCATCAGGCGCCTATGCTGCGTGCAACAAGGCAGCCCGGAAATGACGATGCAGTAGGAGAGCCGGCGTGAGCTTGAGGATCGTTGTCTGTGTGAAGTACGTGCCCGACGCGACCGGTGACCGGCATTTCGCCGATGACCTGACGTTGGATCGTGAGGATGTCGACGGTCTGCTGTCGGAGCTGGATGAGTACGCGGTCGAGCAGGCGTTGCAGATCGCGGACGCGGCGGACGATGCGGAGGTCACCGTGTTGACGGTGGGTCCGGAGGATGCCAAGGACGCGTTGCGCAAGGCGTTGTCGATGGGTGCGGACAAGGCCGTTCACGTCGAGGACGACGATCTGCACGGTACGGACGCGATCGGTACGTCGTTGGTGCTGGCGAAGGCGGTCGAGAAGACGGGTTACGACCTGGTGATCTCGGGGATGGCGTCGACGGACGGCACGATGGGTGTGGTTCCGGCGCTGCTGGCCGAGCGGCTGGGTGTGCCGCAGGTGACGCTGCTGTCCGAGGTTTCCGTGGAGGGTGGTGTCGTGCGCGGCCGCCGGGACGGTGACACGGCGTCCGAGCAGCTGGAGGCGTCGTTGCCCGCGGTGGTGTCGGTGACCGACCAGTCGGGTGAGGCCCGTTACCCGTCGTTCAAGGGGATCATGGCGGCGAAGAAGAAGCCGGTCGAGTCGCTGGATCTGGATGATCTGGGGATCGACGCGGACGAGGTGGGTCTGGGCGGTTCCTGGACCGCGGTGGATTCCGCGGCCGCGCGTCCGGCCCGCACCGCGGGCACGATCGTCAAGGACGAGGGCGAGGGCGGCAAGGCCCTGGCCGGGTTCCTGGCGGGCCAGAAGTTCATCTGAGCCCCGGCTGTTGTCCCACCGCCCCCGCACTCCCTCGTACACGCAGGAGATTGAAGTCCCATGGCTGAAGTTCTCGTCTATGTCGACCACGTGGACGGTGCCGTCCGCAAGCCCACCCTGGAGCTGCTGACGCTCGCCCGCCGCATCGGCGAGCCCGTCGCCGTGGCCCTGGGCAGCGGTGCCGCGGACACCGCCGCCACGCTCGCCGAGCACGGTGCGGTCAGGGTCCTGACCGCGGACGCCTCCGAGTTCGCCGACTACCTCGTCGTCCCGAAGGTCGACGCGCTGCAGGCCGCCTTCGACGCGGTGTCGCCGGCCGCGGTGCTGCTGCCCTCCTCCGCGGAGGCCAAGGAGATCGCGGCCCGTCTCGCGGTCCGGATCGGCTCCGGCATCATCACCGACGCCGTCGACCTGGAAGCCGGCGACCAGGGCCCGGTGGCCACCCAGTCCGCGTTCGCCGCCTCGTACACCACCAAGTCCCGTGTCTCCAGGGGCATCCCGGTCGTCACGGTCAAGCCGAACTCGGCCCCCGTCGAGCCGGCTCCGGCAGCCGGTGCCGTCGAGGCCCTCGCGGTGTCCTTCTCGGCGCAGGCCACCGGCACCAAGGTCGTCTCCCGCACCCCGCGCGAGTCGACCGGCCGCCCGGAGCTGACCGAGGCCGCGATCGTCGTCTCCGGCGGGCGCGGTGTCAACGGCGCGGAGAACTTCCACGTCATCGAGGCACTCGCCGACTCGCTGGGTGCCGCGGTCGGTGCCTCGCGCGCCGCGGTCGACGCGGGCTGGTACCCGCACACCAACCAGGTCGGCCAGACCGGCAAGTCCGTCTCCCCGCAGCTCTACATCGCCTCGGGCATCTCCGGCGCGATCCAGCACCGGGCCGGCATGCAGACCTCCAAGACCATCGTCGCGATCAACAAGGACGCCGAGGCCCCGATCTTCGACCTCGTCGACTACGGCGTCGTCGGCGACCTCTTCAACGTCGTCCCGCAGCTCACCGACGAGATCACCGCCCGCAAGGGCTGAGCCCCCGACCGGCACGCACGGACAACGGCCCGGGGCCGCACGGTGAAACCCACCGCGCGGCCCCGGGCCGTTTCCGATCACCATTGACGCAGGTACGACAGCCTTATAACTTCACTATACGGATTGTTGATTCCGGGAAGCGGAAACGACGAGAGCGTGGAGGGTGCGAAAATGGGTCAGCAGGAGAAGGTGGCGACGAGCCTCGCCGGTGCGGTCAGCGACGGGATCAGCGCCTCCCTCACGGCGGTCGACGCCGAACTCGCCCGCCGCTACCCGGGCGATCCCGGAACGCGCCAGCCCGTCCACACGGTCTACGTACCCGGGGACACCTTCACCGCGGACACCATCCGTTCCTGGGGCGACCGGGCGCTGGAGGCGCTCGACGAGCACGCCCCCGACGCCGCCTCGTTCGCCGCGGTGCTCGGCATCCCGGAGGCGCTCGCCGGGCCGGTCCACGACCGCGTACGTGCCAAGCTGACCCGCGAGCCCGTCGAGGACCTGCGCATCGACTTCGAGGACGGCTACGGCCCCCGGTCCGACACCGAGGAGGACGAGGCCGCGGCGCGCGCGGCCCGGCTGATCTCCGAGGCGTACGCGAAGGACACGGCGGCGCCGTACATGGGCATCCGGATGAAGTGCATGGAAGCCGGTGTGCGCGGCCGCGGCATCCGCACCACGGACGTCTTCCTCACGGGCCTGATGGAGGCGGGCGGCCTCCCCGAAGGGCTCGTGCTGACGCTGCCGAAGGTGACGTACCCCGAACAGGTCACCGCCTTCGTCCAGCTTCTCGAAGCCTTCGAGAAGGCGCACGCCCTGCCCTCCGGGCGGCTCGGCTTCGAGATCCAGATCGAGACCAGCCAGTCGATCCTCGCCGCCGACGGCACCGCCGCCGTCGCCCGCATGATCGATGCCGCGCAGGGCCGGGCGACGGGCCTGCACTACGGCACGTTCGACTACAGCGCCTGCGTCGGGGTGAGCGCGGCCTACCAGGCGAGCGACCATCCCGCGGCCGACCACGCGAAGGCCGTGATGCAGGTGGCCGCCGCGGGCACCGGAGTGCGCGTCTCCGACGGCTCCACCAACGTCCTGCCCGTCGGCCCCACCCCTCAGGTCCACGAGGCCTGGCGGCTCCACTACGGGCTCACCCGGCGCGCCCTGGCCCGCGCCTACTACCAGGGCTGGGACATGCACCCGGGTCACCTCCCGACCCGTTACGCGGCCGTCTACACCTTCTACCGCGAAGGCCTGGAGCAGGCCGCGGCCCGGCTCGCCGCCTACGTCGCGAAGGCGGGCGGCGACGTGATGGACGAACCCGCCACCGCCAAGGCGCTCAGCGGCTACCTGCTGCGGGGCATCGACTGCGGCGCCCTGGACACCGCGGAGGTGGCCCGGCTGAC
Organism: Streptomyces sp. NBC_00385; assembly: GCF_035917155.1. Taxonomy (NCBI): domain Bacteria; kingdom Bacillati; phylum Actinomycetota; class Actinomycetes; order Kitasatosporales; family Streptomycetaceae; genus Streptomyces; species Streptomyces sp. NBC_00385. The sequence continues at coordinate 8,156,529 of NZ_CP107951.1, forward strand.
CGGACTGACCCGCGCGGACCTGGACGCCTTCGCCTCCCCGCGGCGTGGCGGACTGACGGTGACCACGCCGTAGTCCGCGCGGCAGCCTCTCAGGCCGGGCGCAGCTCCCCCGAACCGCGCGGGATCAGCCTCGTCGGGAGCTCGACGCGTGCCGGGCTGTGGTCGGCGCCGTCGAGCCTCCGGAAGAGGTGCTCGGCCGCGGTGCGCCCGACGGCCGCCGCGTCCTGGGAGATCACGGTGATGCCGAGCAGGTCCGCGAGCTCGATGTCGTCGAACCCGACCAGGGCGACCGGTCGTTCCCGGCCGGCCAGGACGCGTACCGCCGTCACCGTCACGCGGTTGTTGCCCGCGAAGAGCGCGGTGACGGGTTCGGGGCCGGAGAGCATGGTCTCGGCGGCCGGCCGGACCCGTTCGGGCTCCGTGGAGCCGAGCGAGACCCAGGAGTCCTCGACCGTTATCCCGGCATCGGCCATGGCGGTGTGGTAGCCGCGCAGGCGCTCGGTGGCCGTGTGGATCCGCGGCTGGTCACCGATGAACCCGATGCGGCGGTGGCCGTGCGCGATCAGATGGGCGACACCCTCACGGGCGCCCCCGAAACTGTCCGAGAGCACCATGTCGGCCTCGATCCGGCCCGCCGGACGGTCCACGAAGACCGTCGCTATGCCCGCCTTGATCTCCGGCTCCAGGTAGCGGTGGTCGTCCCCGGCCGGAATCACGATGAGTCCGTCGACCCGTCGCGCGCACAGCGCGAGCACGAGCTCCTCCTCACGCTCCGGGTCCTCGGCGCTGGAGCCGTTGATGAGCAGGGCGCCGTGCGCCCGGGCCACCTCTTCCACGGCGCGGCTCAGCGGGCCGTAGAACGGGTCCGCCAGGTCCTCCAGGACCAGGCCGATCGACGCGGTGCGGCCCTTGCGCAGCACCCGCGCGCTGTCGTTGCGGCGGAAGCCCAGCGCGTCGATGGCCTCCTGGACCCGGCGCTCGGTGTCGGGCGTGACCCCCGGCTCGCTGTTGACCACGCGCGAGACCGTCTTGAGGCCCACTCCGGCACGGGCCGCCACGTCCTTCATGGTCGGCCGATTGCCGTAGCGGGGCTCGGGGTGACGGGTGGTCTCGGCCACGATGCGCTGTCCTGTCGTCGGGTACGGGCTGTCCGGAAGCGCCGCGGCGGGTGCCGCGGAGGAGGCCGGAGGCTGTGGCGTCGAGCATAGGCCCTGGACAACGTTGTCAGAGGAATGGAGACTATGCAGACTATTTACTGAAGTCGCAGGTCCCACCACCTCACCCACGGAGCCCACACCGATGCATACCGACCTCGTCGCCGCGCTGGACATCGGCGGCACCAAGATCGCCGGGGCGTTGGTGGACGGCGACGGCACGCTCCGCGTCCGGGTGCAGCGTCCGACGCCCGCCCGCGAGGACAGCGAGACGGTGATGGCGGCGGTGGCCGAGGTGCTGGCCGAGCTGTCCGCGTCGCCCCTGTGGGGCCGGGTAACCGCTCTGGGCATCGGCAGCGCCGGTCCGGTGGACGCCGCCGCAGGCACGGTCAGTCCGGTGAACGTACCCGGGTGGCGGGACTTTGCGCTGGTGGAACGGGTGAGGGCGGAGACCGGAGGTCTCCCCGTCGAGCTGGTCTGCGACGGCGTGGCGATCGCCGCGGCCGAACACTGGCTTGGCGCGGCCCGTGGCCACGACAACGCGCTGTGCATGGTCGTGTCGACCGGCGTCGGCGGCGGGCTCGTCCTCGGCGGCGCCCTCCACCCCGGCCCGAGCGGCAACGCGGGCCACATCGGGCACATCAGCGTCGACCTCGACGGCGACCCGTGCCCGTGCGGGGCGCGCGGCTGCGTCGAGCGCATCGCGAGCGGCCCCAACATCGCCCGCCGCGCCCTGGAAGGCGGCTGGCGGCCCGGCCCCGACGGTGACGCGACCGCTGCCGCGGTCGCGGCTGCGGCCAGGGCGGGGGACCCGGTCGCGGTGGCCTCGTTCGAGCGGGCCGCACAGGCGCTGGCCGCGGGCATCGCCGCGACGGCCACCCTGGTCGAGATCGACATCGCGGTGATCGGCGGCGGCGTGGCCGGTGCCGGCGAGGTGCTGTTCGCCCCGCTGCGCAGCGCCCTGCGGCGGTACGCGACGCTGTCGTTCGTGCAGAAGCTGACCGTGGCGCCGGCGGTCATGGGCAACGACGCGGGCCTGGTGGGTGCGGCGGCAGCGGCCTTCGCCGCGCGCGTGGGCGCGGACGGGGCGGTATCGGTGTAGGCGCCTTTCGTCTTTGGATCAGGCCGGACCCCGCGAGCCCGGCGTGATCCGGACCAAAGGCCCCCCAGGGCGGTCTCCGGGTGGCGGCGCAGAACGTCGCCACCCGGTCCTCGGAATCGCTCTGCTCCCCGGCGGCCTCAGCAGGTGATGCGGAGGTCCGCCCAGTCTCCGTGGTCGGAGTCGACGCCGTCGCCCCCGTCGGTGACCACCAGACGGACGACCTGGGCACCGCTGACGTCCGCCGAGACGGGCTGCGCCGCCATGGCGTTGGTCAGGACCCCGGTCGATGCCGCCTTCGTGCCGTCCGCCCAGATCTCGAAGGCCACGCTTCCCTTGGCGCCCTTCTCGTCGTCGACCCCGACGTGCGCCGTCACCGTGGCGCACGCGCCGCCGGTGTAGTACTCGACGGCACTGGCCGCATGCACCCCCAGCCCCTTGGCGTACACCTCACCGCCGAGGGTCAGCGGATGCCCGTCACCCGTCGCGCTCTCGCCGTTGCTGGCGTCCTTCTCCACCGGTCCGTAGCCGTTGGACGCGGTGAGCTGCGGCAGATCGCTGAGGTAGCCGCCGCCGGCCGGTGGCGCCACCACCACATGTGCCTGGAACGGCACGGCGGACCGTACCCGCTGCCCGGTGGGCGAGCGGTACCGTGCGGTGAGCGTCAGATCGTAGGTCCCGGTGGCCGTGCCCGGCGGAGCCGTCACCCGCCAGCGGGTGGTCAGTGCCCCTCCCGTCGGCAGGGCCGGCGCGGTGGTAGCGGAGTCGGCCGCGATCCGCCAGCCGGACGGCCCGTTGAGCGCGGCCGACGCCTGCACGGCGGGGGTCCGGCCCAGATCGGTGACCGTCGTCGTCAGCCGTGCCGTGCGACCCGCCTCCACCAGCGGGCTTCCGTCCAGGGCCAGTTCCACCGCGGGCGGGTACGCCGCCCAGTGGCGGTCGGCGGCCACGCGCAGCATCACCGTGCCGTGGGCCGGCACCGTGGCGGAGAGGCCGCCCGCGGTGTTGCGCGTGGTGTGCGCCCACAGATCGCGCACGGTGTACGCGTCGGCCCGCGGAAGCCCCGCCGCCGCGGCCGTGGTCGAGATCCGCTGCGCGCTCCCGGTCTCGTTGAACAGCGCCACCGCCCGGCTGCCGTCCCGCATCTCCTTGGCGACGACCCACCGGCCGCCTTCGGAGGAGAGCACGACGCCCTGCTTGCCCAGCGGGTCCTGGTCGACGGCGATGACCTCCTGGTTGGAGAGGATCCGGTACGTCTCGGGCGTCGCCGTGCGCAGGTCGGAACCGATCAGCAGCGGCGCGGCCATCACCGACCACATGGAGAAGTGGGTGCGGTACTCCGTGTCGGTCATCCCGCCGTTGCCGACCTCCAGCATGTCGGGGTCGTTCCAGTGGCCGGGACCCGCGGCCGCGGCGAGCGGCAGGTTCTGCTTCATGATCGACAGCATGCTGCTCCAGCTGTCGTTGATGTCGCCCGTGGTGCGCCAGAGGTTGCCGAGTTCGGCGGCCCATTCCCAGGGCTTGTTCTGGCCCCATTCGCAAATGCTGTAGACGATCGGGCGACCGGTGGCGGCCAGCGCGTCCCGCATCGTCGTATAGCGCTCTTTCGCGTCCACGCCCTGGTTGTTGCAGTTGTCGTACTTGAGGTAGTCGACGCCCCAGTCCGCGAACTGCCGCGCGTCGCTGTACTCGTGACCCAGCGCGCCGGGAAGGCCGACGCTGTCGCAGGTCTTGGTGCCCGCGCTGGTGTAGATGCCGAGCTTGAGCCCCTTCGAGTGGACGTAGTCCGCAACGGCCGCGATGCCGTTCGGGAACCGCACCGGATCCGCTTCCAGCTTGCCGTCCGCATTACGCTGCGGCTTCGCCCAGCAGTCGTCCAGGTTGACGAACTCGTAGCCCGCCTCCTTGAGCCCCTTCTCGACGAAGATGTCGGCGATCCCTTTGACCATCTCCTCGTTGAACTCGGCCCTGCAATGGGTCGAGTTCCAATTGTTGAAACCCATGGGCGGAGTGAGCGCGAGGCCGCCCCCGGACCGTGCGCCGGCCGTCGGCGCCGGGGCGGGTTCCGGAGACTGTGCGGCGGCGGGAACGGTGACTCCCGCCGCACACAGGAGGCCCGCGGTCAGCGCTCCGATGACTCTGTGGCGGCTCGTGCGGGTTGTACGGCTTGGAAGATGACGCATCGTTACGTTCCTCCGTACTCGTGCCGAATCGAGTGGCGGCATGTGCACGCCAAGACGAGCGATTACGTTAGAGCGTGTTGAAGTCTGTTGGAAGAGGGGTGGTGCCGGTTGTTCGGTATCTCGTCAAAACCCTTGACGCCACTGCTCGTTGGGGGTGAGATCCAAGCGCACGTTCGGTTGTGTTGGGTTGCCTTCCGGAGGAGGGGGTCATGGCGCACTCGTACGACAGGTCAGATCTGCCCGGCAGTGTCATGGGACATCGGATGTCCCGGCGAACTCTGCTACGCGGCGCCGCAGTCGGTGCCGGCGCGGTCGCGCTTCCCGCACTGCTCACCGCGTGCGGAGGCGGGCCCGGCGGTGACGGCAAGACCATCACCCTGGGCTCGAATGCGTCCGACCCCATTCCGAAGAAGGCCTTCGCCGACGCCTTCAAGGCCTACGCCGGCCAGTCGGACGGCCGAAAGGTGAACGTCAACACCGTTGATCACAACACCTTTCAGGAGAACATCAACCGCTATCTGCAGGGAAAGCCCGACGACGTCTTCATGTGGTTCGCCGGATACCGCATGCAGTTCTTCGCCAAGAAGGGGCTGCTGTACGACATCAGCGACAACTGGGAGGGCTACGAGGGATTCTCGGACGCTCTGAAGGCCCAGTCCACCGGTGAGGACGGCAAGCAGTACCTCACGCCGTACTACTACTACCCGTGGGCCGTGTTCCACCGGAAGAGCCTCTTCACCGAACGGGGCTACCAGGCGCCCAAGACGCTCGACGAGTACGTGGCCCTGGCCAAGCAGATGAAGAGGGACAAGCTCGACCCCATCGCGTTCTGCGACAAGGACGGCTGGCCCGCGATGGGCACCTTCGACTACATCAACATGCGGACCAACGGATACGAATTCCACAAGAGCCTGATGGCCGGCGAGGAAGCCTGGACGGACAAGCGCGTCAGGGAGGTCTTCGACACCTGGCGGCGACTGCTCCCGTACTGCCAGCAGGGCGCCAACGGCCGCACCTGGCAGGAGGCGGCCACCAGCCTCCAGAAGCGGGACGCGGGCATGGCGGTCTTCGGACTGCCGCACCCCGGCGCCCAGTTCCCCAAGGCGGAGCAGGACGACCTCGACTTCTTCCCCTTCCCCGTCATCAATCCGGAGCACGGGCAGGACGCCGTCGAGGCTCCGATCGACGGGTTCCTGCTGGCGAAGAAGTCGAAGAGCCTCAAGAACGAGAAGAGCCTGGAGAGCGCCAAGGACCTGCTCAAGTGGCTCGCCACCGGCAAGGCCGAGGACATCTACCTCAAGAGCGACCCGAACAACATCGCGGTCAACGACCGGGCGGACACCTCCCAGTACTCCGCCATCCAGAAGAAGGCCGTCGACATGGTGTCGGGGGCGAAGCAGATCTCCCAGTTCCTGGACCGTGACACCCGTCCGGACTTCGCCTCCACGGTCATGATCCAGGCGATCCAGAAGTTCATCAGCAGTCCGAACGACGTGGACGGCCTGGTCAACGACATCGAACGGCAGAAGAAGACCATCTTCGCCTCGGACTGAACCGGGAGTACCGACCGTGTCGTTCATCTCGGGGCGGCGCACCGGACGACGGGGCTCGCGACGGTTCACCCGTCGCGACCTCGTCGTGCTCGGCGCCCTGCTCGGCATACCCGTCCTGCTCGACATCGCCATCGTGTGGGGGCCGACCCTCGCCTCCGTCGTCCTCTCCTTCACGAGCTGGGACGGCATCGGCGACATCGAGTGGGTCGGCACCCGCAACTACACGAACCTGTTCACGAACTACCCGCAGTTCTGGCCCGCCGCCCGCCACAACCTGCTCTGGCTCGCCTTCCTCGGCCTGGTCGCCACGCCGTTCGGGCTGCTCCTCGCCGTGCTCATCGACAAGGGCGTGCGCTTCAGCCGCTTCTACCAGTCGACCCTGTACATGCCCGTCGTGCTCTCCCTCGCCGTGGTCGGGTTTATCGCGCAACTGGTCTTCTCCCGCGACCAGGGAGCGCTCAACGCGATCGTCGGCGACACCGCCTCACCGACCGACTGGCTGGGCGATCCCGACCTCAACATCTGGATGGTCCTGCTCGCGGCCGCCTGGCGGCACACCGGCTATGTGATGATCCTCTACCTCGCCGGACTCAAGGCCGTGGACACCTCTCTCAAGGAGGCCGCCGCGATCGACGGGGCGAGCGAGACCCAGACCTTCTTCCGCATCGTCTTTCCGACACTGCGCCCGGTCAACATCATCGTCGGTGTCATCACCGTCATCGAGTCGCTGCGCGCCTTCGACATCGTCTACGCGGTCAACCACGGCCGCAACGGCCTGGAGCTGCTCTCGGTGCTCGTCACCGACAACATCATCGGCGAGGCCAGCCGGATCGGGTTCGGCTCCGCCATCGCCGTCGTCCTGCTGGTCGTCTCCCTGGGATTCGTCGTGACGTATCTGGTCCAGGAGATCCGAGGGGAGAAGCACCGATGACCACGCAAGCAGCCGACGCCCGCCCGGCGCAGCCCGTCCCCGCCACGTCCCGGCGCCGGATCCGCCCCGGCCGGCTCGGCGTGCACGCCTTCCTGATGACGGTCTCGCTCGCCTTCCTCGCCCCACTGCTGCTCGCCGTGTACGCCTCGCTCAGGCCCTACGACGAGACCTCGGAGCACGGCTACTTCTCGCTGCCCCGCCATCTCTCGCTGGACTACTACCGGCAGGCGTTCACCGACTCCGGCATGACGAAGTACTTCGTCAACACCATGATCATCGCAGTGCCCGGGGTCCTGATCACCCTGTTCCTCGCCTCGTTCGTGGCGTTCGCGCTCGCCCGGCTGAAGATGCGCGGCGGGCTCGTCCTGCTGATGCTCTTCACCGCGGGGAACCTCCTTCCGCAACAGGTGATCGTCACACCGCTGTACGTCGTCTTCAACCGCATCCCGCTGCCCTACTGGATGTCCGACTCGATGACGATGTTCGACTCCTACTGGGCCGTCATCCTGGTGCAGGTCGGATTCCAGCTCGGCTTCTGCGTCTTCGTCCTCGCCAACTTCATGCGGACCCTCCCGCAGGAGATCCTGGAGGCGGCCGTCGTGGACGGCGCCGGCGTCTGGACCCAGTACTGGCGGATCACCCTGCCCCTGTGCCGTCCCGCACTCGCCGCCCTGGGGACGCTCCAGTTCACCTGGATGTACAACGACTTCCTCTGGGCGCTGGTCTTCATCTCCGACGGCGACAAACTTCCGGTCACCTCGGCGCTGAACAACCTGCGCGGCCAGTTCTTCACCGACTACAACCTGCTTGCCGCCGGCTCGGTGATCGTCGCGCTCCCGACCCTAGTGGTTTTCCTGCTGCTCCAGCGGCACTTCATCGCGGGGCTCACGCTGGGGTCCAGCAAGGGGTGACGTATGACCTGCGAATACTTCCGCGACACCGGCCTCCCCGCCCAGTACCGCCTCTGGGAAGGGAGCGGCAGGTGAACGGCGACGGCCCCAACTGCCCCGAGCAGCAGGTGAACCCGGTCGCCGAGCACGTCCGTGACAACCGGATCGGCCACCTGTATCCGTGCGCCGGCTGCGGCCACGTCCGGTCGACGAACCGGGAATTCGACGCATACGGGCAGGAGGCGGCGTGAAGGCCGCGACGAGAGGGCCGGTGTCCTGCCGGGTGTGTGGCCGGCCGCTCCGGTCGACGTGGTTCGACTGAACGTTCCAGTTGGCTTCTGAGCGCTCAAGTTGGCTCGTCGAAGCGGGAGCAACGCTCAGGACTCGTGGATCGGCCTCGGGTCGGAGGCGAAGGGCGTACCTTCCCCAGTGATCGACTTCTGGTCATCGAGTAGGCCGACGTTGCTCGGCCGGGACGGCACGCCCGCGCTCAGGGCAGTGAATGCCGACGAGGCGTGAACCGCCGATGCCTGGAGATCGGGGATCAGGGCGGCGGTGCGCTCGAGTTGGTCGTACTGTGAGCGGAGGTCGAGCGCGGCGAGGCGGATGACGAGGTGGCGGGCGCCGGCGGCGACGTACCGGCCGAGGCCGTCGAGAACCTGCTCGGCGGAGCCGGTGACGACTGCCTGGATCTTCTCCAGTTCCTCCAGCGGCATGCCGTACGCGGCCCGTGCGTAGTCGTCGAGCGCCCTGCGGCCGTTCTCGACGCAGTCGTCGACCCGTACGGACACGAACAGGGCCGGGGTGACGTCGTCGGCAGGGCGCCCAGCCTCGGCCGTCGCCTTCCGTACGTCCAGCAGACCGGACTCGTAGTCGGCCGGGTCGGGCGGGTAGGGGAGCCAGCCGTCGTACAGTCGGCCGGTGCGGGCCAGCGCGGCCGGGTATGCCCCGCCGAGCCAGATCGGTGGTCCGCCTGCGCGGAAGGGCAGGGTCGCGGGCGGGATGTCGTCGAACTGGAGGATCTCGCCGTGGAAGGAGGTGGCGCCGGTCCACAGGCCGCGCCAGAGCGCGACGGTCTCATCAAGCCGGGCGAAGCGGCGCTCCCACGGTACCTCGGACAGCGTGTAGAAGGGCCGTCCGAAACGACCGGGGAAACCGGCGCCCACCGCCACCGTGAGTCGGCCGCCGGACAGCAGGTCGATCGACGCCAGCGACTGCGCGACCTGGATCGGACGGCGTAGGAACGCCAGCAGCGCACCGGTTCCCAGCGTCACGCGCTCCGTCGCCGGGGCGAGCGCTGCCAGCATCGTGAGCGCCTCGATACGCGGGCTGATCAGGGAGTCGTTGACGAAGAGCGAAGAGAAGCCCGACCGTTCGGCCCGGATGCCGAAGGCGATCAGATCCCGGGGGTCGTCGCCCGCGCCCCACTGGGCTTTTCCGGTCGGGAGGAGTACGCCGATGTCCATGCCTCAGAGGCTCCCGGTCGGCGATGGTGCCCACAATTCCCTTCAGGGAATAGCCAGACTTCCGCCCCGGCCGTTACCACAGGGCTGTGGACTTCCCGACCGCGCTCCGCGAACGCCGTACCCGCTGCCGTCTCAGCCGGCTCGACCTGGCGCGTCCAGCGTCAGCTCCCGCGTCCCCTGCCCCTCCACGCTCTCGTCCGAAGGAGGTCAGGAAGATCGCGGCCTACGAGACCGCCGATCCGGAAGTGATCATCGCCGAGCACGTCGTGGTGGGGACGCTGCCGACCAGGCGCATTGACTTCACCGTCCCCGGTCTCTTGATACTCCACATCCACAGCGGACTGATCGCGCGGGCCCGCGACTACATGGACAGCTCGGCAGTCGCCGGCGCCAGGGGATGAAAGCCGGATTGACAGGGGCGGTCCGATTCACCTGAGACCCAAGGTGAATCGGACCAGATCCCTTCAAGGGGGATCAGTTCCTTGGTGGTCGGCACCGGAAGTCCTTCGGGGTTGACCTTGGAGCCGGGGTTGGCATGGGGTTGGCCGGATTCCGGGGATGGCGAGTAGAGGCTGCGGGCGCACTCCAATGCTTTCTTCGGGCCACCGGAGAAGCTGCCCGCGGGGGACGGTGTCGTCGTACCTGTAGTTGCTGGCGAGGTAGAGGGTGAAGCCCGGGGGTTGCCGCTTTCGTCGAGGGCTGGGAACCCGCTTGCTCGTGGCGATAGGTGGTCGCAGGCGGAGCGGCATCAGCTTTCAGGTCGTGCCTGCTCTGGTGGGACGGTCGCGCAGAGGGCGTAGAGGTCGTCGAAGGCTTGGAGGAGATGTGTGTCCAAGCTCTGCGAGGGGTCGTCGATCCAGGCTTGGGCGGCGTGGTGGAAGGTGGCCCAGCCGGTTTGTGCGGCCAGGCCGGCCAGCCGGTCAGGGACATGGCGCTGGCGTAGGGCTTCCGCGAGGGCTTCGGTGAGGGCTGCTGCCTTGGCCAGGTCGCGTTCTCGGAGGGTTGGGGTTGCGGCGATGACCGCTAGCCGTGGCTCGGAGAACGGGCGGTTGTCCTCAAGGATGCGTCCGGCCTTCCGGAAGGCGCACAGCAGGATGCCGAGTGGCTGCAGACCGTCGGGGGCGTCGGCGACCTCCTGGATCAGTGCGAGGTGCAGGTCGGCTTCGCCGTCGAAGAGGACCTCGCGCTTGTCCGGGAAGTGCCGGAAGAACGTGCGCTCGTTGACGCCGGCCCGGGCGGCGATCTCAGCCGTGGTGGTCTGATCGAACCCGCGCTCGCGGTACAGCTCCAGAGCCGCCTGCCCAAGGCGGCGGCGCGCTTCTACTCCGCTTCGTGGCACCCCTCGAAGATACCGCATACGCCAGTGACTGACACTCCTTGACGCCAGTGACTGGCGCTACTTAAAGTCAGTGACTGGCACTACGTGGCGCCGGCTGTCGTTGACTGCGACCTTTCGGTCCGACCGCCGTTGAGGCGATCAAGGTCTCCGCCCTCGAAGGCAAGCCATTCCGCCCGGCCCGCATCGGTCCCGGCGCACACACCCACAGAGAGAGCGTTCCATGCATATCTTCGTCACTGGTGGTTCCGGCCAGACCGGCCCTGCCGTGGTCGCCGAGCTAGTCGCGGCCGGCCACGACGTCACTGCTCTGGCGCGCTCGGATGCCGCCGCCGCCCGACTGGAGTCGCTGGGCGCCGCGCCGCACCGCGGCTCCCTGGACGACCACGACAGCCTGCGCCGTGGTGCCGAAGCCGCCGACGGCGTCCTGCACATGGCCTACGGCGGGGACTTCTCCGACCTCGACGACATGATGAGGCGCGACCGGACCGCGATCGAGGCCCTCGGCCAGCCGTTGGAACACTCGGGCAAGCCGCTCGTGGTCACCTCGGGCACACTGGTCATGCCCGCCGGCCGGGAGACCACCGAGCGGGACGAACCCGACGCGGCCGGGATCGCCGCCTTCCGCATCGCGGGCGAGCGAGCATGTCTGGACATCGCCGCCCGGGGGGTACGCGCGAGCGTGATCCGGCTCGCTCCCACCGTCCACGGTCCCGAAGACCACGGCTTCATCCCCATGCTCATTGCCACGGCACGAAAGACCGGCGTCTCGGCCTACGTCGGCGACGGCGGCAACCGGTGGCCCGCCGTGCACCGGCTCGACGCCGCGGTCCTGTTTCGCCTGGCCCTGGAGCAGGCCCCCGCGGGCAGCGTGCTGCACGGAGTCGCCGAAAGCGGCGTCACCATGAGGAGCATCGCGCAGACCATCGCCCGGGGCCTGGGCCTGCCGACCGTCTCGCTGACCCCCGACGAGGCCGCCGGGCACTACGCCAGCCCGTTCATGGCCAGGGTCTACGGCTTCGACGCGCCCGTCTCCAGCGCTCACACACAGGATCTGCTCGGCTGGTCTCCCACCCATCCGACGCTTCTCGATGACCTGGAGCACGGCGACTACCTGGCCACGCCGGCCTCCTGACCCCCTCGCACCCATCCGAACTCCCCTCGTCGGTGTCCTCCGGAGCGTCCGAGTCGTGCAGAGGTCGAAGCAACGAGTACGCCCTGTCCAGCGACGAGAAGACCTCGATCCAGGCCCGCTGCCGATGCCGCCCGACCCTGGCCCCGGGCCCCAGGCCGGACCAGGGCGATGCGCGTCAACCACGAGTACGGCTGCGGCGGTGCCGTGGCCTACTTGGCCGCCTACGACGTCCACCAGGCGAGAGTCTTCGGCCGCTGCGAGGCCACCACCGGCATCGTGCCGTTCATGGCCCTGGTCGAACAGGTCATGACGCAGGAGCCCTACGTCAGCGCGAAACGTGTCTTCTGGATCGTCGACAACGGCTCCTCGCACCACGGCAAGAAGGCCATCGACCGACTGGCTTCCAGGTTCCCCAACCCCGTCCTGGTCCACACCCCGGTCCACGCCTCCTGGGTGAACCAGATCGAGATCTTCTTCTCCATTGTGCAACGCAAAGTCGTGGCACCCAGCGACTTCACCGACCTCGACCAGGTCAGGGACCGGCTCCGAGGATTCGAAGACCGCTATAACGCCACGGCTCAGCCGTTCCAGTGGAAGTCCACCACCTCCGACCTGGACGATCTGCCGGCCCGGCTCGACCGACACACGCTCACCGACCGACAACAAGAGTCCTCCGCTGTCCTGGCCGCCTGATCAACCTCCGAATGACTTCCGGCGCCGACCACCACGAGACGGGACATGCGCCGAGTGGAGGAGGATCTGCATGACCGATGTCCAGCGCTCCTGAACCTTGACCGTTGCCACCGAAGTTGACGGCAGGTAGTTCCTGCTCCGAGGCCTGGCCGGGTGGGACTCGGGGCGGCTTGGCCGGCCTCCGCGGTGGGCCCGGCGCAACTGACGCGGGCTGTTGGGGCGTCCCTGGAGGTGGCGGCTCCATCACTGCTGAGACCGCGCGATGGGTGCCGGACGGCGTGGAGCGAAGGAGGCGTGCCTGACGTGTCGTGGAGATGGATGATCACGGGTGCGGTCGCGGCGGTGGGGGCCGTGCTTGTCGCGGTGCCGGTGAAGAGAGTGCTGGATAACCCCTTCAGGCAGGCGGAGAGGGAACTGGACAAGCGGGACCGGGCGCTGCGCGAAGAACACCCCGATACCGTGGCGCTCCGGCACCGGGCCCACTACCTGAGCGAGACCGGGGACCTGGCGGGCGCGGTAGAGATCTCCGAGCAGCTGCTCGCCGAGCGGGTGCGGGCGCTGGGTGAGGACCACCCCCAGGTCCTCACCACTCGGCACAACCTGGCCAACCTGCGCGGCAGGGCGGGGGACGCGGCCGGTGCCGCCGAGGCTTTGGAACGGCTGGCGTTGGACATGGAGCGGGTGCACGGAGCCGACTTCATCTACACCGTCGTGTCCCGGCGCGCCGCCGTCCGCTGGTGGGAGGAAGCGGAAGGCGGCAGCCAGGGCGCCGAGTGACGTCGGCGGCGACCCACGTGGCCGGGGAGCCCCCGACCGCTCACCTCGGGCGGGGGAGTCACCGCGCCACACCCCCCGGCCTTGTCGGCCTTTTTCCTGCTGCTCCAGCGGCACTTCATCGCGGGGCTCACGCTGGGGTCGAGCGAGGGACAGGGGGCGACCTCCTCTTCCCTCATGCGGGCGGGAAGAGCGGGAAGCGGGTTGGCTGCCCGGGCGTGTGCGTGTGTCAGGAGACGTCGCCGCGGACGCTGTCGCCGATCAGGCCCTCGGTGTAGGTCACGTACTTGGCGTCGAACTTGCCCTTCCCCGTGATGGTCCCGGTCACGTTCTCTCCGGGCGCGAGCTTCACCGTGCCCATCTGGTCCTCGTCGACGCCGAGTTCCGAGGTGTGCTTGCTGCCGGCCGTGTCGGTGATCGTGAAGTACAGTGGATTGACGTCGATGTCCTCGTCCCCGTTGTTCTTGATGGTCACCTGGACACTCGTGTAGTTGTCGGTGTCTGCGAGGACGCTCTTCTTGAAGGTGGCCTTCTCGGCAGTGACGACCACGGGACCGGAATCGGCGGGCTCCTTCGCTTTCCCCGTCTTGGCGGAACTCTCGGTGACGGTGGGCGTCCCAGAGGGTGACGAGGTCTCATCGTCCCCGCCTGAAGAAGCGATCGCGGCGATGATGCCGATGATGACGAGGAGCACGATGATGCCGAGGCATCCGAGCCCGATCATCTTGCCGGTCTTCTTCTTCGGGGCGGGCGGCTGCTGGCCCCACCCCGGCTGTTGCGGTTGCTGACCCCAGCCGGGCTGTTGCGGTTGCTGATTCGACATATGTCCCCCTAGGTGTCGTTCGTGGAGGCCCGACCGTAGCGGCGCGAACAGGGCAGGAGGAGCGATACGTTCCGCTGGTGACGGAGTTGTGACCAAATCATGGAGATGATGTGGGTCCGTCTCCGGCCTCACGGCGTGGCGGTCCGGATCCGGGTTACCGCTTCTGCCGGCGACCGGAGGGGTCTGTGCCGGTGACCACGTCGTGGCTCTCGGTGACGGCCCAGCTGGCGAGGAGGCGCAGGGCATCGTGGTCGCGGGTGCCGGGGGCGGCCGTGTAGGCCGTGAGGGTGAGGCCGGGCCGGGCGGGCAGGTCCATGGCGTCGAAGTCGAGGGTGATCCTGCCGACGTGGGGGTGGTGGAAGGACTTGCGGCCGCTGTGGTGCAGGCGCACGTTGTGCTTGGCCCAGGCGGTGCGGAACTCGTCGCTGCGGGTGACGAGTTCGCCGATCAGTCCGGTGAGGTCGCTGTCGTGAGGGGCGCGTCCGGCCTCGGTGCGCAGCAGGGAGACGGTGGTGTTCAGGGACTCGTCCCAGTCGGGGAAGAAGTCGCGGCCCCGGGGGTGCAGAAACTGGTAGCGGGCGATGTTGACGGGCTCCGGGGCGTCGTCGGCGTACAGGGGTGCGTACAGGGCCCGGCCCAACGGGTTGGTGGCGAGGATGTCCAGGCGGCCGTTGCGAATGAAGGCCGGTGAGTCGGTCATGGATTCCAGCACGCGCAGAACGCTGTCCGGGAGGGGTCCGCGGGCGCGCTTGGTGCGGCGGGCCGGGCGTTTGGCGGCGGCGCGGGCCAGGTCGTAGAGATGGGCGCGTTCGGCGTCGTCCAGTTGCAGGGCGTTCGCGAGGGCGTCGAGGACTTCTTCGGAGGCGCCGGCGATGTGGCCGCGTTCCAGGCGGACGTAGTAGTCGATGCTGACGCCGGCGAGCAGGGCGACTTCTTCGCGGCGCAGACCCGGCACCCGGCGGTTGCCGCCGTAGGCGGGCAGTCCGGCCTGCTGGGGCGTGATCTTGGCGCGGCGGGAGGCCAGGAATGCGCGGATGTCGCTCTCGGTACTCACGCATTCCAGGCTAAGCCGGACGGCGCACACGTGGGGGGTCCTGTCAGTACCTGTGACGCCAGGCCCTCCCCAACCCCTGTGATCTGCGGTTTCCTCGATATCGGCAGCGACTGCGGACTGCGGCACCCGAAGGGGTGCCCACGCGGAGCCGTCCAGCAGGACCGTCTCCCTCGGAGACTGGTTCATGCGTATTCATCCCGTTCAGATCGAGGAGTCGTTCCCCATGCCGAAGCAGTCCGCGCCCCAGGAGCTGGCCGCCATCGCGCCGAAGCTCGTCGAGGTCACCGACGAGGTCCTCTTCGCGGACGTGTGGGAGCGGCCGGGCCTGTCTCCGCGCGACCGCAGCCTGGTCACCGTGAGCGTGCTCGCCGCGCTCTACCGGAGCGAGCAGCTCGGCTACCACCTCGAAGTCGCCCTGGACAACGGCCTGAGCGTGGAGGAGCTGTCCGAGGCGATCACCCACCTCGCCTTCTACGCGGGCTGGCCCAACGCCATGACCGCGGTCAACCAGCTCAAGAAGATCGCCGACGCACGCAACGCCGGCTGACCCCCGTATCTCCGAAACCCCTCATTTTCCGAACGGAGCATCCCCTCGTGAGCAAGGTATTCCTGATCACCGGTGCCGGGCGCGGTCTCGGCGCGGACATCGCCCGGCGCGCCCTCGCCGCCGGCCACCGGGTCGTGGCCACCGGCCGCGACCCCGAGGGCGTCCTGGACGCCCTCGGTGGCGAGCGGGACAGCCTGCTCGCCGCCCCGCTGGACATCACCGACCCGGCTGCCGCCCGGCGTGCCGCGGAGGCCGCCGTCGAGCGCTTCGGCCGCATCGACGTCCTGA
Organism: Streptomyces sp. NBC_00385; assembly: GCF_035917155.1. Taxonomy (NCBI): domain Bacteria; kingdom Bacillati; phylum Actinomycetota; class Actinomycetes; order Kitasatosporales; family Streptomycetaceae; genus Streptomyces; species Streptomyces sp. NBC_00385. The sequence goes on from NZ_CP107951.1 coordinate 8,172,455, forward strand.
TCAACAACGCCGCCAACTTCTACGCCGGATACTTCGAGGAGATCTCGCCCGCGCAGATGCGCGCCCAGATCGAGACGAACCTGTTCGGCCCGATGAACGTCACCCGTGCCGTGCTGCCCGTCATGAGGGCCCGGCGCGACGGCCACATCATCACGATCTCCTCCCTGGCCGGCGTGGTCGGCCTGGAGTTCTGCGTCGCCTACGCGGCCGCGAAGTTCGGCGTCGAGGGCTTCATGGAGTCGCTGCGCCATGATGTGGAGCCGTTCGGCATCCGTACGACGATCGTCGAGCCGGGCTTCTTCCGCACCGAACTGCTGGTGGACACCTCCACCACCTGGGCGGAGCTGTCGGTCGACGACTACGCCGAGCGCACGGCGGCCACCAGGAAGGTCTGGGAGTCCATGAACGGACAGCAGGCCGGCGACCCCGCGAAGCTCGCCGACGCCCTGCTGACGCTCGCCGGCCAGGCACAGCCCCCGGCCCGCTTCGTCGCCGGCGCAGACGCCATCGAAACGGTCGCCGCCAAGGCGAAGGACCTCCTCGCGGAGGCCGAGGCCTCGCGCGAACTGGGTGGCGACCTGGCCCACGACACCGCCGCCTGAGCAGCGGCCCTGACGGGCCAGGGGTTACCCCCACCGGAGACGATCAGAGACGATCAAGGAAAAGAGCCATGGAACACATCACGTCCACCCCCACCATGAAGGGCCCCGCCGCGCGGTTCACCGGCGACGTCTACCTCAACATGATCGAGGGCCCGGCCGAGCCCGCCCGCCTGGCGGCGGGCCTGGTGCGCTTCACCCCCGGCGCACGCACCAACTGGCACTCCCACGCCAACGGCCAAGTCCTGTACATCACCGACGGAGTCGGCCTGGTCGGCACCCGTGACGGCAGCGTCGCGCGCGTCAGCGCCGGCGAGATCCTCAAGTGCCCGGCCGGCGAGGAGCACTGGCACGGTGCGACCGACACCCACCTCATGGCCCACATCGCCCTGGTGGTCGGGGACGGCAACGGCGACGGCACCACCTGGCTGGAGCCCGTCACGGACGAGCAGTACGAAACCGCCCTCGCCGACAACTGACCGACCCGGCCCGCCCCTCTCGCACGCCACGTGCACCTGGGAAGGGCGTGCCGCCTCGTATCCGGAGGACGAGACATGTCTGCGATGATGACCGCGCTCTTCGGCGGTACCGCACCCCAGTGGCAGTCCCGTGAGGTCCCCGTGCCGGAGCCCGGCCCCGGCCAGGTCCTGGTACGCGCCCGCGCCGTGGCCCTCAACAACGCCGACGTGCAGCAGCTGGACGGTTCCCCGGCCCCGGGCACCGTCCGTCGGCAGGAGTACCTGGCCGGCTACGAGTTCGCCGGTGACATCGCCGCCACCGGCCCCGGCGCCGACGGCGTCCACATCGGGGACCGCGTCATGGGCACCACCCAGGGCGCCTTCGCCCAGTACGTCCTGGCCGACCACCGGCACATCATGCCGATCCCCGAAAGCCTCGGCTACGACGAGGCGAGCGCCCTGCCCACCGGCCTGCTCACCGAACACGGCGCGCTCACCCGCGCCCGCTTCCGCAGCGGTCGGAGCGTCCTGATCACGGGTGCCACGTCCGGCATCGGGCTGATCGGCGTCCAGATGGCGAAGGCGACGGGAGCCGCACACGTCATCGCCACCACCCGGTCACCGGCCAAGGAAGCCCTTCTGAGGCAGTCAGGAGCCGACTCGGTCGTCGTCACGGACGGCCATGACCTGACGCAGGCAGTCCTGGATGCCACCGGTGGCGAAGGCGCCGACGTGGTCCTGGACCACGTCGGCGGGCAGATCTTCGCCGGTTGCCTGCCCGCCACGCGCGTGGACGGCCACGTCGTGAACATCGGCCGCTTGGACGGGCCGCAGGCCACCATCGACCTCGACGCCCTGTCCTACCGGCACCTCCATGTACGGGGTGTCTCCTTCGGTTTCAGCCGGCCCGAAGCTCTCGGACGCGTCGTCGCCGCCGCGGTCGAAGCGGTGATGCCCGCCGTCGCGGACCACCGCATCCGACCGGTCGTCGACAGTGTCCACGCGTTCGACCGGGCCCACGAGGCCGCGAACCGGATGCGCAGTCACCAGGCTTTCGGAAAGATCGTTCTGACCGTGCCGTGAGCCCCGACGGCACCTGGCCCTGCCCTATTCGCAGGCGACGCCGTCACCGTCGCGGTCGAGATGCGACCCGTAGCCGGGGTCTCCCGTGCGAATGGGCGCGGCACCGGCGGCCCGGACGGCCGAACAGTTGGCGTAGTACGTCGCCCCGCCGCTGTCGTCGTCCGACCCGGAGCCGCCGGAGGTGCCGGAACCGGCTGCGGCGGTTACCTCGACCGTCACAGTTTTCGTGACGGTGGGTACCGGCTTGGGCTTGGCCGTGACGGTCTCCGTGACCGCGGGCCCGGGTTCGGCCGGTGCGGTCGCAGTCGCTGTGACGGTCACCGTGGGGGCCGCGGTGGCCGTGGCCGTGACGGCCTTCTCGGTCTCGGCGCCGTCGTCCGCCGCGCCGATCCCGACGCCTATGAAGAGCAGGACGATCGCCGCGGGGATGATGATCCGCTTCCTGGTCCAGCCAGGTCGGCGCGCGGGTGGCGTCGGACCCGTGAACGGGTCGGGGCCGGTGGGCCGTGGTGGCTGACCCCATGGCGGCTGACTGGGTGGCGGGTTGTGCGACATACGTCCCCCTGAGAGTGCGTGGAGAGGCGACGCTAGCCGTGCCGTGTGCGGCGGGGGAGCGTGATGTTCCGGTGGTGATGAAGTTGTGACCAAGATGTGGGGATGGAGTGGAGTCCGTCTTCTGTGTGCCGTTCCTTCCGGGCCGTCACCTCGCGGGGACGTGCGCTCGCTCTTCAGCCTGCTCTTGCTGTCGCCGGCACCGGCCTGCGATTCTGGGCCGGTGCCGGGACAGGGGAAGAGGAGGCGGCGGCAGGAAGCCGAGAGGCAGCGGATCGCCGCTCGCACGGCGCCGGACCTGGGGCAGTGGGAAGTGGTCTTCGAGACCCGGGACCCGGCCGAGCTTCGCGCTCGGTTGCACAGCCTGCGGCAGGCGCGGGTCGACGAGGCGACGATCCGGATCGACACGCTGTGCGGGCGCCTGACGCACCCGACCACGTACCGGTTGAGCCGGTACGTGGCGGACGGCTGAGCCGGACCGCGCGATTCGGGGCGAACGCCCATGCGGCACCGACCGTGCGGCAACAGCCTCCGCTAACAAGGCCTTCGTACGGCGAACTCGTTGCCGTCGGGATCGAGCATCAGCACCCTGCCGCCTTCATCCGCGCCTTCGCCGACGGCGTCGCGCGTCGCGCCGAGCGAGATCAGACGGTCGATCTCCGCATCCCCGTCGGCGTCCGCGGGAAGCGCCAGCTCGAAGTACAGCCTGTTCGTGCCCGCCTTCGGCGCCACCGGCGGGCCACCCCAGGTGAGCTTCGTGCCGCCGTGCGGTGACTGGATCGCGGTCTCCTGGTCCTGGTCCCAGACCAGCGGCCACCGCAGGGCCTTGCTCCAGAAGTAGCCGACCTCCTGCGTTCCGTCACAGGCCAGCGCTCCGATGACACCGGTGCCGGCGAGGAACTTGTTGCCGGCCTCGATCACGCAGAACTCGTTGCCGTCCGGATCGGCGAGCACCACATGTCCGTCCTCCGGGAGCTGCCCCACGTCGATGTGCTCGGCGCCGAGTTCCAGCGCCCGGTCCACCGTCTGCCGTTGATCCTCCGGGGTGGCACTCGTCAGGTCGAAGTGCGCCCGGTTCTGGCCGGTCTTCGGTTCCTGGCCCGGCAGGAAGCGGATGCGGAACCCGGCGGGATCAGGGGGCAGCAGCGCGACCCCGTCATCCGGACCGGCAGCCAACTCCCAGCCCAGAACCCCGGACCAGAACCGCGCCAGGCCGGACGGCCGGGTCGCGTTGAAGCAGAGCGCGAACAACTGGCTGGTCATATCCCGGGTATCTCCGATTCTCTGATGGACGCCATGGCGCCTCGACGTTCTCGCGGCCGCATCCTAGGAGCGACCGTGCGGCTCACGCATCAGAGTTTCCGGCGCCGCGAAGCCCGGTCCCCGCTCCACGCGATGACGGTCGTCGGCGTGGAGGGTCGCGATCCACTCCACCGCGTACGAGCGAGCTCATCGGCGCAGATGCGGGGACATCGGCCGGAAAGTCGCGACGCGCCGAAGCCGGAGTGGCGGCGGGAAGACGACTCCACCGGGCGGATGAGGGGCGCCCCGATGCGGTTGCCGTGGCACGGGTACTCCTCGCAACCAGTCCACGGCCGTAGGCCCGCACGGCCCGGTGCCTGCGGAAAGCGCCGCCCACCGGTTCGGTCGTCATCGGTTTCGGACCTCCGCCGGCCGAACCGGTACGGCGTCGACGGATCAAGGTCCGGACGGGCGCGCGTGCCTCCGATCGAGTCACAGGGGCCCACAGGCCGAGCACGTTGTCAGTGGTCGATGCGATCCTGCGGGTATGGACGAGATCATGCGGCGACGGGTGTACGGCGCCGATCACGACGACCCGGATCCGGGCCCCCGGCCGGGGCGGATCTACCGGGAGCTGGTGGGCGGCCCGCTCGACGGCCTGCTGCTGGACGTGACCGGCTGGACGAAGGTGGCACTGGCGGACGGCTCCGCCCTGATCACCGAGATCGGTGCCTATGGGGCGGGCGGCCGGGCCGAGTACGGGCCGCGGGCGGAGGATCCGGGCAAGTGGGACTGGCGGGGTGACACGCCTTAGCATCCCGCGATGGCTCTGTGGCGAGGAGTGGTCCCGACGGGCCGAGGGCGGTGCGGAACCGGCGCGGAGTGCCACCCGCCGACCGGTCGGACCGGCCTGAGCCGGGCCGCTTCCTCCCGGGGCCGCCGGCGGTCAGCGGCCCCGGTCCGAGGACTGCTGCGGCACGACCACCAGGAACGCGTCCTGTTCCAGATCCATGACGACCTCCGCCGCCACGCCCTCGCCACGACGGGCCGCGGCGAACTCCTCCGCGGGCCAGCTGCCCCGCGGGCCCCCGGCGGGAAACTGCTCAAGTACGGTGCGACGCACGGTCCGCCCCCTGTCGTTCGTTCTGCTGACCGCTCCAACGACGGTCCCGTCATCGCCGTTACGGCCGGACGGCGCCCGGCCGTCACGGCGACGACGGTGGGCCCGCACTGTTGCGTTCGCGCATCGTCATCGCCACAGTCGTGTTTTCACGGCAGGGTGTTGCGGGCAAGCCACTGGGGGCTACGGAAGAGGGGGAACCGTGATCGTCTGGATCAACGGTGCGTTCGGCGCGGGCAAGACCAGCGCCGCGCGTGAACTGATCGATCTGATCCCGAACAGCACCTTCTACGATCCGGAACTGACCGGCACGGGGCTGGGATCCCTGCTGCCGCAGAAGAAGTTCGCCGAAGTGAGCGACTTCCAGGACCTGCCGATCTGGCGGCGTCTGGTGGTGGACACAGCGGCAGCGCTGATCGCCGAGGTCGGTGGGGTCCTGGTGGTGCCGATGACGCTGCTGAGACAGGAGTATCGCGACGAGATATTCGGAGGGCTCGCTTCCAGACGCATCGCCGTGCGTCATGTACTGCTCTCACCTGAGGAAACGATCCTGCGTCAACGGATCGCCCACCGGGCGGAGTTCCCAGAAGATCCGGTGAGGACCGACGGGACCGGACAATGGGCGTACGACCGCATCGAGACCTACCGTTCGGCGCTCGACTGGATCACGCGGGACGCCCACATCATCGACAACAGCGCACTGACACCCCGTGAGACGGCCGAGCACATCGCCGAGGCGGTGCGCACCGGGGCGGCCCCGGCCTGCGAGATCGTCCAGACACCCGACCCCACGGCGGAGACCGTCGCGGCGGGCGTACTGCTCTTCGACGAACACGACCGGGTGCTGCTCGTCGACCCCACGTACAAGCCCGGCTGGGAGTTCCCCGGGGGCGTGGTGGAGGCGGGCGAGGCACCGGCGCAGGCAGGGATCAGAGAGGTGGCCGAGGAGATAGGGATTCACCTCGCACGGACGCCCAAGCTTCTCGTCGTCGACTGGGAGGCGCCCCAGCCGCCCGGCTACGGAGGACTGCGGCTGCTCTTCGACGGGGGAACGCTGCTGGGCGCGGACGCCCAGCGGCTGCTGCTTCCCGGATCCGAACTGCGTGGCTGGCGGTTCGTCACCGAGGAGGAGGCGGCCACCTTGCTGCCCCCCACCCGGTTCGAACGGCTGCGCTGGGCACTGCGCGCCCGCGAGCGCTCAGCCGTGCTCAATCTGGAGGCCGGAGTCCCGGTCGGCTGAGGCACGCATGACCGCGACGGCGTCCTTGGTGAGGGGCCCGCCGTGACCGAAGCAGACCGTGGCCGACTCGAGCGCGGCCAGCCGCCGGAACGAGGCCATGGCCTGCTCGCGGTCGATGTTGAAAACGCCGAGCATCACCCGCTCCACGCCGGCCACGCAGTCGCCCGTGAACAGCACCTCGTGTTCCGGCAGATGGAGGCCGATCGATCCCGGGGTGTGGCCGGGGGAGTGGATTACCCGTGCTCCGCCGCCGAACGGCAGCACCGCGCCGTCGGACACCTCGGTGTCGACCCGGGTCGGCGGAGCGACGGGCACGGTCAGCCCGTGCTCGTACAGCGGGCGTTCCCAGTCGAGCAGCACGGGATCGCCGATCTCCTCCTCGCCCCGGATCACCGGCGCGTCGAGCCGGTGGGCCAGGATCTCGGCGCCGTGGCGGTCGGCGAGCTCCTGGGCCGCGCCGAAGTGGTCGCGATGGCCGTGCGTGATCACGATCCGGGCGATGCGGGCGGGGTCGTGACCGAGCCCACGCACCCCGTCCTCGACGGCGGATGCGGCGTTCACATCACCCGCGTCGATCAGGGTCAGTTCCGTCCCGTCGCGCCAGAGGTACGCCTGGCCGATCGGGAACCGGAACATATGCAACTGGGGAAGCACCTCGACGATGTCCATGCCCCCGAACGTACGCAGGAGCGGGCGCCTGCCGTGCGGATCTACGCTCTGGGCGAGCTTCGCTCAGCGCGTAGCGGCCGAGCGGGCTCCGCCCTGCGCGCGGCGGCCGGCCGGAACGGGGCCCGCCCGCTCCGGCCGGCCGCCACCGGGCGGTTCAGGCCTTCTTGGAGGCGGCGTAGTTCTGCAGGAACAGCGCCTCGGCGACCGAGAGCCGCTCCAGCTCCTCGGGGGACACGCTCTCGTTCACCGCGTGGATCTGTGCCTCGGGCTCGCTCAGCCCGATCAGCAGGATCTCCGCCTCCGGGTACAGCTCCGACAGCGCGTTGCAGAGCGGGATCGAGCCGCCCATGCCCGAGGACTGCATCTCCTGGCCGGGGTACGCGATCCGCATGGCCTCGGCCATCGCGGTGTACGCCGGGCTCGTGATGTCCGCGCGGAACGGCTGTCCCTGGCCGACCTGCTCGACCGACACCCTCGCCCCCCACGGGGCGTGTGCCCGCAGGTGTGCGGTCAGCAGCTTCGTCGCCTCACCGGCGTCCGTGCCCGGCGGAACCCGCAGACTGATCTGCGCACGCGCGCTCGCCTGGACCGAGGGCGTCGCCCCGACCACGGCGGGGCAGTCGATCCCGATGACCGTGACCGCGGGCCGCGCCCAGATCCGGTCGGCGACCGTACCCGTGCTGATCAGTTCGACCCCGTCGAGAACCTTGGCGTCCTGGCGGAACTCCTTCTCCGGGTACTGCAGACCGTCCCACTCCGCGTCCGTCGTGAGTCCGTCGACGGTCGTCGTGCCGTCCTCGGCGCGCAGCGACGCGAGCAGCTGGATCATCGCGGCCAGGGCGTCGGGCGCGGCGCCGCCGAACTGGCCGGAGTGCAGGTTCCCCTCAAGCGTGTCGAGCCGCACCCGCAGCATCGTCATCCCGCGCAGCGTCGAGGTGACGGTCGGCAGCCCGACGCGGAAGTTCCCGGTATCGCCGATCACCACGGTGTCCGCGGCGAGCAACTCCGGGTGCGCCTGCGCGTACTGTTCCAGGCCCCCGGTGCCCTGCTCCTCCGAGCCCTCCGCGATCACCTTGACCGAGACCGGGACTCCGCCGTTCGCCTTCAGGGCGCGCAACGCGAGGAGGTGCATGACGAAGCCGCCCTTGCAGTCGGCCGCGCCCCGGCCGAACCAGCGCCCGTCACGTTCCGTCAGCTCGAAGGGCGGGGAGATCCAGGCGGACTCGTCGAGCGGCGGCTGCACGTCGTAGTGCGCGTAGAGCAGCACGGTCGGTGCTCCGGCCGGGCCGGGCAGGAAGCCGTAGACGGACTGGGTGCCGTCCGGGGTGTCGAGCAGGTCGACGTCCTGGAATCCCTCGGCGTGCAGCGCGTCGGCGACCCAGGCGGCGGCCGCCTCGCACTCGCTCTTCGGGAACACCGCGGGATCCGCCACCGACTGGAAGGCCACCAGCTCGGTCAGCTCCGCCTTGGCACGGGGCATCAGTGAGGCGACGGTCTCGGAAATCGGATGGGCGGTCATGGGCACGCTCCTCGTAGGTGCGACGTTATGTGTACGTATCCGGGTAGCCGCAAGGCCAGGAGTGCGGCATTGCAGCTACGACGGAGGCTCGGCAGATCCTCCCACAGCAGGGTCCGGCCGCAGCGCGCCGTAGGATGCCGGAAGCAGTTGGGGCCACTGGTCGGATCGGGAGCAGAAGCACATCGTGAGCAGCGAGAACGCAGACGCCGGACATGAGCACGAAGAGTCGTCCGTGTGGGACGTCGTCGTAGTCGGCGCCGGACCGGCGGGAGCCTCCGCGGCATACGCGGCGGCGGTCGCCGGCCGTCGGGTACTGCTCCTGGAGAAGGCGGAACTGCCCCGCTACAAGACGTGCGGCGGCGGCATCATCGGGTATTCACGCGATTCGCTGCCGCCCGGTTTCGAACTGCCGCTGCGGGACCGGATCCACGCGGTCACGTTCTCGCTGAACGGCAGGCTGGCACGCACCCGCCGCTCCAGGCGCATGCTCTTCGGCCTCATCAACCGCCCCGAGTTCGACGCGGGACTGGTCGAGGAGGCACAGAAGGCCGGTGCCGAGCTCCGTACCGGGGCAACGGTGTCCCGGGTCGAGCAGCACGGTGCCGCCGTGCCCGACCGGCGTACGGTCGCGGTCGTACTGTCCGGCGGCGAGACCGTCCTGGCCCGTGCGGTCGTGGGCGCGGACGGCAGCGCCGGGCGGATAGGAGCACATGTCGGGGTGAAGCTCGACCAGGTGGACCTCGGACTCGAGGCCGAGATCCCCGTGCCGGAGACGGTCGCGGAGGACTGGGCGGGCCGGGTCCTGATCGACTGGGGCCCCATGCCGGGGAGTTACGGCTGGGTCTTCCCCAAGGGGGACACCCTGACGGTGGGTGTGATCTCGGCGCGCGGTGACGGCGGAGGCACCAAGCGGTACCTGGAGGACTTCATCGCGCGACTCGGCCTGGCCGGGTTCGAGCCGAAGATCTCCTCCGGCCATCTGACGCGCTGCCGCAGCGACGACTCGCCGCTCTCGCGCGGCCGGGTGCTCGTGTGCGGGGACGCAGCAGGCCTGCTGGAGCCGTGGACCCGTGAGGGCATCTCGTTCGCGCTGCGTTCGGGACGCCTGGCCGGTGAATGGGCGGTGCGGGTGGCGGAGTCGCACGACGCGGTGGACGCGCGCCGCCAGGCGCTCAACTACGCGTTCGCCATCAAGGCCGGGCTCGGCGTCGAGATGAGCGTGGGACGTCGCATGCTGAAGCTCTTCGAGCGTCGCCCGGGCCTGCTGCACGCGGTGCTGACGGGCTTCCGCCCGGCGTGGAACGCGTTCGCGGGCATCACCCGCGGGACGACCTCGCTGGCCGAACTGGTCCGTTCGCACCCGCTGGCGCAGCGCGCGCTGTCGGCGATGGACCGTTAGGCACCGCTGCCGCACCGGGGCCCGGCCGGGTCGGTGCTCCGGCCGGATCGGGCGGATACGGCGATCCGGCCGTGGCACGTGCGCGCCAGGGGGCCCGGTGGGCCGCCACGGCCCGTCACCCGTCGCCGCACAGCCCCGGGTCAGTTCTCGACGGTGATCCGGAAGACGGGGTGGTCCGGGCAGGCCGCCAGCAGTTCGCTGTCCGCGGACTTGGCCGTGATGCCCTGGAAGTACTGGTTGACCTCCCAGCCCCAGCGCTCCAGGTAGGCGCGGACGACGGTCATCTTCTGCTCGTCGTCCGCGATCTCCACCGCGGTGAAGGGGCGGGTCCTGCGGCCTACCCGCAGCTCGCCGCCGCCCGCGGCCCGCATGTTGCGCACCCACTGCGAATGCCCCCGCGCGGAGACGAGGTACTGCACGCCCTCGTGGGTGTGCAGGTTCACGGGGATGCGCTGCAACTGCCCGCTCTTGCGCCCCCGCACCGACAGTTCCTGCGAACCGAGCAGGCTCACCCCGTGTCGTGCCAGCCAGCCGATGAGGCCGTTCATCCGGACGGTGAACGGGCTGCCCTGAAGGTAGTACGGCTGCGACATGAGGACCCCCACAGTTTGAGAGAGCGGTGCTCTCGCTTGAGATCAGTGTGCACGGAACTTGCGCCCAAAAGCAAGAGCGGTGCTCTCGTTATTGGGCGATGCTCCGTTTTGTGGCAGACTGGCCGTCATGAGTGCTATTCGGGGAGCCAGGGAACGGGCCCGCATCGAGGTCACCGCCGCCATCAAGGACGAGGCGAGAAAACAGCTCGCGGCCGAGGGGGCGGCGAAACTCTCCCTGCGTGCCGTGGCACGTGAACTCGGCATGGTGTCCTCGGCGCTCTACCGCTACTTCCCCAGCCGTGACGAACTGCTCACCGCCTTGATCGTCGATGCGTACGACTCCGTGGGCCAGGCCGCCGAGCGTGCCCACCGGACCGCCGTCGCGGAGACTCCGGCGCCCGCCCGGGCCGGCGTCCACCTCGCCCGCTGGGTCGCCGTCGCGTGCGCCGTACGGGACTGGGCTATCGCCCACCCTCACGAGTACGCGCTGATCTACGGCTCGCCCGTGCCCGGCTACACCGCGCCGCAGGCCACCATCGGTCCCGCGTCCAGGGTCGGCCTCGTCCTCATCGCCATCGTCGAGGACGCGCACCGCGAGGCGGGGGTCGGGCTGCCGCCGCTCGCCGAGGAGCTGCGTCCCGAGGCCGAGCGGATCGCCGCCGACCTCGCCCCCGGGCTTCCCCCGGCGGTCGCCGCGCCGCTCGTCGCCGCCTGGTCACAGCTCTTCGGGCTGCTGTCCTTCGAGATCTTCGGCCAGTTCGATCGCGTGGTGGAAGCCCGCGAGGCCTTCTTCCGGCAGGCCGTGACGGAGCTGGCCCGCACTGTCGGGCTCCTCGGCCGGCCCTAGGCCGCATCCGCGGAGTCTCGTCCGCACACTCTCGTCCGCAGAGTCACACCCGCCCAGTCACCTCCGGCCCCGTTCGTCGTACTCCCGGGGGAGTACGGGTGATCACCACGCCCGGCGGACGCCGGGGCGCAGGCGCGCGGTCTAGCGTGGCCGGCATGGAAGAGCAGCGCGCACAGACAGGCGGCGGGCCCCCCGGGAGGCAAGGCGGGCCGCCGCGTCGACCGCCCTGGGCGCGCGGCGGGCCGGGCGAACGGACAACCGGCACCCCGGGCGGACGGACGACCCGCTCCCCGCGCGAACGGACAACCCGCTCCCCGGGTCCGTGGAACTTCTGGAGCAACGGAGAGCCACCGCGCTGGCTGACGGGCCCCCAGGGCCGGTCCGCCGGCCGGCTGCCCTGGGCGTCCACGATCCTGCTCGGCGTCTTCGTCATGGCCGGCTCGACGTTCGCGGCCCGCGGCCAACTGGACGACAAGGCCCCGCTCGACCTCTTCGCCCGGCTGCTCCTCCTCGCCGCGGTGGCGGTACTGCTGCTGCGCCACCGCCACCCCGTCGTGGCCGTCTTCGGGGCGTCGGCCGCGGCGACGGTCTATCTCGGCGCCGGCTACCCGTACGGCCCGGTCTTCCTGGCCGTCGCCGTGGGCTGCTTCAGCGCCGTTGTCGCCGGCCACCGGCGGGCCGCGTGGTCGGCGGTCGCCATGGTGTGGGTGGGGCACCTCGTCGTGGCGCACTGGCTCTACCGCTGGCTGCCTCCGGAGGACGACTCCGCGCCGCCCTGGGGGCAGGAGCTGGGCGTCGCCGCCTGGGTGGTGGCCATCGTCGCCGCCGCCGAGTTCGTCCGCGTACGCCGTGAGCAGTGGGCGGCGCAGCGGGCCGAGCGGGAGCGCGCGGCGAAGCGGCGGGCCGACGAGGAGCGGCTGCGGATGGCCCGGGAACTGCATGACGTCCTCGCGCACAGCATCTCCGTCATCAACGTCCAGGCGGGTGTCGGTCTCGCCCTGCTCGACACCGACCCCGAGCAGGCCCGCACCGCGCTCACCACCATCAAGGACGCCAGCAAGGAGGCGCTCGGCGAGGTGCGACAGGTCCTGGACACCCTCCGCACGCCCGGCGACGCGCCCAGGGCCCCCGCCCCAGGACTCGACCGGCTACCCGAACTGGTGGAACAGGCCGCGAGCGCCGGGCTGACCGTCACCGTCGGGACGGACGGTGAGCGCGGGGCCGTACCGCCCGGCGCGGACCTCGCCGCGTTCCGGATCGTGCAGGAGGCACTGACCAACGTGGTGCGGCACTCCGGTTCTCGTACCGCGGAGGTCCGGGTCGGCTATGGACCGGGCCGCATCACGCTCCGCGTCGACGACGAGGGTCCGGCCACCGGTACGGACGCCGGGGGCAGCGGCAACGGGCTGGCCGGAATGCGGGAGCGGGCTGCGGCCCTGGGTGGCACGATCGAGGCCGGAACCCGGCCCGACGGCGGCTTCCGGGTGCGGGCCGAACTCCTGCTGCCGGCCGGCGGGCCGGCGCACCAGAAGGAGACACCGTGATTCGCGTACTGCTCGCCGACGACCAGTTGCTGGTCCGGGCGGGATTCCGGGCCCTGCTGGACGCCCAGCCGGACATCGAGGTGGCGGGCGAGGCGGCCGACGGTGAGGAGGCCGTCCGCCTGGTGCGCGAACTGCGGCCGGACGCCGTGCTGATGGACATTCGGATGCCACGCCTCGACGGCCTCGCGGCGACCCGCGCCATCACCGGGGACCCCGGGTTCGACGCGGTGAAGGTGGTCATGCTCACCACCTTCGAACTCGACGAGTACGTCTTCGAGGCGATCCGCTCCGGAGCCTCGGGTTTCCTGGTCAAGGACACCGAACCGGAAGAGCTGCTGCGGGCGGTCCGGGCGGTGGTCGGCGGGGACGCGCTGCTGTCGCCGGGTGTCACACGCCGCCTGATCGCCGAGTTCGCGGCCCGTTCCAAGGAACCCGCCGCGGCGACCGCTCTGAACGAACTCACCGACCGGGAGCGGGAGGTGATGGCGTTGGTCGGCATCGGCCTGTCCAACGACGAGATCGCCCGCCGTCTCGTTGTCAGCCCGCTCACCGCCAAGACCCATGTCAGCCGGACCATGGTGAAGCTCGGCGCCCGTGACCGTGCCCAACTCGTCGTACTCGCCTACGAGTCGGGGCTGGTGCGCCCGGGCTGGCTCGGCTGATCCGGCAGCACCGGGACGCGCCCGCCGACCTCGCGCTCCGTGGCGCGGCGGCCGAACCGCCACAGCACGTCGACGACGCGTCCGACGAAGACCAGCCCCGCCACGACGGCCGCGGTCACGAGCAGCCCGGGGCCCACGCCGCCACCCGAGGCCATCAGGAGTGCGGGGGCGCAGACCACGACGAACGCGGCCCCCGCCAGCAGGGCTCCGGTCAGCACGGCGAAGCCGGTCTCGACGGTCACGGCGTCGCGTTCCGCCTGGCTTCGGTGTCCCATGCCCGAAGTGTCACAGGTGCGGACGCGGGCGGACAAGCCCGCCGCTGCGTGTCCCCGCCGGTTCAGGATCAGGTGACCGAGGAGTTGTCGCGCCACAGCCGGGCGAGGTCCGGGTCGCCCGTCACCGTGAGAGCGGTGAGCGGCCGCCGGTTCCAGAGGGTGAGGTAGAGCTCCTGGGCGGTGGCGCTCAACTCGCAGTCCGCGGGCGGCAGTACGCGCGACTCGTCCTCCTCGCGCACGGTGGCCGGTGGCTCGGTGGAGAGTCGTACGGTCCATACGGAGCCGGTGTCCGTCGCCCGTAGCCGCAGCGTGCGCGGGGTCTCGGTGCGCACCCTGCTCTTCGGACGGGCGTGGAAACCGCGCAGCAGCTCGTCGACGCCGTCGACCGCGTGGTCCGGCGCCACCGGGGAGAGGGGCCCGCCGCGTGCGGACTCGGCGTCCACCCGGTGGATCGCCGTCTCGTGGGCCTGCCGCCTCGCCCAGAAGGCGAGGGGTGACGGTGCGGCGAAGAAGGCCCAGCACTCCAGGTCCTGCGGCGCGCGCTCCAGCGCGTCCACCAGGGAGCGGTGCCCCGCACGGAACCGGTCGAGCAGCTCCGGGCCGTCCAGGTCGGGCTCCCCGGCATCGGGGACGTACGAGGTGTGGCCCTCGGTCACGAAGGCGGCCGCCCAGGTGTGCACCATCGTGGTGTGCCTGAGCAGGTCGCGCACCTGCCAGCCGGGACAGGTCGGCACCGCTGCGCCGGTACCCGCCTCCTGGGCCGCTTCCGCCAGCAACCGGCCCTCGGCGTCCAGGGATCGTATGTGCTCCGCGATCTTCATGGCAGGGATTGTGCCAGGGGCTCAGGTGCTCCGGGGACGGCCCTGGCGGGCCCGGCCGCGACCGCCGCGCAGCAGCCGTGTGAACCATCCCAGCGCCAGCGACTGCACCAGCACGGACACCACCAGCGCCAGGTAGAACAACCAGTCGGGCGCGGCCGAATCCGCGCCCAGCATCGCACCGCCGGCGAAGAAGACGAAGACGGTCGGCGCCGCCAGGAAGAAGAGCCACACGCCGGCGAACGACGCGTCCTCGTGGGTGACGAACAGCGTGTCCACCGTGACGAACACCGCGGTCGCCGCCACCACGCCCAGGTAGACCAGCGACGCGGCGTTGCCGAACGTGAGGCGTGCGAGCGTGTGGACGTGCTGCTTGGTCAGGACCGGCTTGTTCATGGCGTGCTCCCCGTCGATGGCTTCCGGCCTCACCCGCGACAGCCGGCGGGAGCGGTCGTTACCCCTCCATCCTGCGGCGGGAGAACCGTTCCTGCCTGAGTACGCCTACTCACTCGTGCGTGGCCGCGTTGCGTGCGGCGTAGCCCAGTGCCGCCGCCGCCAGGGCCAGCAGCGCCACCGTGGTCAGGGCCACGGGCAGCGAGAACCAGTCGGCCAGGAAGCCGATCGAGGGCGGCCCGAGCAGCATGCCGCCGTAGCCGAGCGTCGAGGCCGCGGCCACTCCGCCGGGGCCGGCCAGCTCGCCGGCCCTGCCGACCGCCACCGGGAAGATGTTCGCCAGGCCGAGTCCGGTGATGGCGAAGCCGAGCAGGGCGAGCCAGGCGTTCGGAGCGAGCGCGCCGACCACCATTCCGGCCGCCGCCGTGCCACCGCCCGCGACCAGCGTGCGGGTCTGCCCGAGACGTTCGAGCAGTGCCGTACCGGTGAGCCGGCCCGCGGTCATGGCGAGCGCGAAGAGCGAGTATCCGGCTGCCGCCACCCCGGGGTGGGCGTGCAGGTCCTGCTCCAGGTGGAGGGCGCCCCAGTCGGCCAGGGCGCCCTCGCCGTACGCGGTGCAGAGCGCGATCACGCCGAACAGGAGCACCGCCCGGCGCACCCGTCCGGTCGGACGGTGGCCGACCTCCTCGTCGTCGGCCGCCGCGGGGGCGGGCTTCAGCGAGGGGTACCGCATCAGGACCGGGCCCCAGTACGCGGTGACGAGCAGACCGATTCCGGTCAGGCAGAGCAGGTGCGCGGAGGGTGAGAGGCCTCCGGCGACCAGACCGCCCAGTCCGGCCCCGATCATGCCGCCGAGGCTGAAGGCGGCGTGGAAGCTGGGCATCACGGGGCGCCGCAGAGTGGCGACCAGGTCGACCGCGGCGCTGTTCATCGCCACGTTCATGCCGCCGTACGCGGCGCCGAACACCAGCAGGACCAGTCCGAGCGAGAGCGCCGAATGGGTCTGGGCCGGCAGGGCGATGCTGAGCGGCAGCAGGACGCCGCAGACCACGGCCACCGGGTGGCTGCCGAAACGGCGGCAGAGCCGGCCGGTGAGCATCATGGTGATCACGGCACCGGCGGATACGCCGAGAAGTGCGAGGCCGAGGGTGGAGGCCGAGGCGCCGGTCTGCTGCTTGATGGCCGGGATGCGGACCACCCAGCCGGCGAAGAGGAACCCGTCGAGGGCGAAGAACACGGTCAGCGCGGTACGGAGGCGTGTCGACGGAGGTGGGGCGGTGTTTCCGCCCGGTCCCCCCGGCAAGGCCGTCCGCAGTTTGTTTAGTTGCGGCACAAACTCAGCATAGGGGCCCGCGGACGGCGGGCGCAAGACGGTTGCCCACCGGGTCCGGGCGGCGTGCCGGGCGCGGCGGCTCCGGGCCGTGGAGCGGGGCGGCGCGGTGGAGAAGACGGGTGCCGCGGCGTCCGCGGCACCTCCGGATCATGGGAGACTCGCCCCCATGAACGGCAAGGTGACCACCACCCGGACGAAGTTGGAGAGGGGCCGCAGCGCGCTCGGACCCGCGCTGGAACTGGTCCACACCGGACGCGCGCCCACCCGAGCCGTCCTCACCTCCGAGCTGGGCGTCACCCGTGCCACCGCAGGTGCGGTCGCAGCGGAGCTGGAGGCGCTCGGCCTGATCCGGGTCGACTCCAGCCCCGGCTCGGCCGCGGGCTCGCAGGGCCGGCCCTCGCACCGGCTGGCCGTGCGCGAGTCGGGGCCGGTGGCCCTCGCCGCCCAGGTGCACTCGGACGGATTCCGGGCCGCGCTGGTCGGGCTCGGCGGCCGGCTCGTCGCGACCGCGCCCGGCTGCGTCACCATCACCGCCGATCCCGCCCAGGTCATCGGCGAAGTCGTGGACGACTGCGCACGGTTGCTGCGCGACAGTGGCCTGCGATGCGTCGGGGCGGGCCTCGCGGTGCCGTCCGCCGTCGCCGAGCCGGAGGGCACCGCCCTCAACCCGCTCCACATCGCCTGGCCCGCCGGTGCCCCGGTCCGCGAGATCTTCGCCACATGCGTCCGCGAAGCGGGCATCACCGGACCGGCGTTCACCGGCAACGACGTCAACCTCGCGGCGCTCGCCGAGCACCGACACGGAGCCGGACGCGGGGCCCAGCATCTGCTGTGTGTCGCCACCGGCCACCGCGGGGTCGGCGGTGCGCTCGTCCTGGACGGCCGCCTGCACACCGGAAGTTCGGGGCTCGCCCTGGAGGTGGGCCATCTCACCGTCAACCCCGAGGGCCGCCCCTGCCACTGCGGCGGCCGCGGCTGCCTCGACGTCGAGACCGACCCGCTCGCCTTCCTCACCGCGGCCGGCCGCGCACCCGGCCCCGAGGAGTCGCTGCTCAAGCAGTCCGGGGACCTGCTGCGCAACGAGTACGGGGACACGGCGGTACGCAACGCCGCGGAGGAACTGATCGACCGCCTGGGCCTCGGGCTCGCCGGACTCGTCAACATCCTCAACCCGGACCGCATCATCCTCGGCGGTCTGCACCGCGCCCTGCTGGACGCCGACCCGGAACGGCTGCGCGCGGTGGTCGCCGACCGCAGCCTGTGGGGACGCAGCGGCAGTGTGCCGATCCTGCCCTGCACCCTCGACCACAACAGCCTGGTCGGCGCGGCGGAGCTGGCCTGGCAGCCGGTGCTGGACGACCCGCTGGGCGCGCTCGCCTGAGGGCGGGACGGGCCGAGGGCCGCCGCGGGCCCGCGCCCTCAGGTGGCCTTTGCCGGCGCCTCGAACGCGAACGCCCGGGCCGGGTTGGCGACCAGCATGTCCGCCACGGTCCCGGCTCCCAGCACCTCGGTCAGCCGGGGGCGCAGCCGCCGCAGCAGATGCGGCATGCCCGGGGTCTCCGGCACGGTGGTGTCGCCGCCCAGCAGCAACTGCCCGCCGAACCCGGCCCCGGCGAGCGCCGCGAGCTCCTCGGGCAGCCGCCAGTCCGTCGCGTGATGGGCCCGCGACGGGCCGTCGAACGCGAGGAACGCCCCGGCCCGCGCCACCTCCCGCTGCGCCGCGCCGTCGGGCGACCGCCCGAGGTGGCCGAGGATCACGCGGTGCGGCGGGACGCCCAACGCACCGCACAGCAGGTCGAGTACGTCCGGCGCGGCCGTTCCCAGCTCCAGATGGACGGCGATCGGCGCGCCCGTACGGTGATGTGCCTCGGCGGCCGCCGTCATGGTGAGCCGGGCGTGGGCGTCGACCGTGTGGAAGGCGCCGGCGACCTTGATCAGACCCGCCCGCACCGATGTCGTGCCGATCCCGTCGGTCAGCTCCGAGACGAACAGCGTCGCGAGATCGTCCCGGACCCGGCCGAGCAGCGCGGCCGGGTAGTGCACGGCCTGGTGCAGACCCGTCGCCGCCACCACATGGGTGCCCGTCGAACGGGACAGCTGCGCCAGCACGTCGGCCCGGCGCCCCATGCCGTACGGCGTCCACTGCACCACGGACCGCCCGCCGAACCCGGCGAAGGCCCGCAGCCGGTCGGCCGCCGCCGCGGGGTCGTCGAGTTCCTGGCCCGGCAGCACGGGGCTGCGCAGGAAGAGATGGTCGTGAGCGTCGCACACGCCGAGTTCGCCGGCGGGGATGTCGCCGAGGACGGTGCGGACGGCGGCTACCACTGGCGTCCCGTCCCGAGCCGTTCGCGCTCCGGCCCGCTGAGATGGAGCACCTCGTAGCGGTCGCCGGCCTCCTGCGGCGCGGGGTGCTCCCAGAGCGTGAAGTGGAGCAGCTCCCAGTGACGGGGGTCGGCTGCCAGCGCCGTGGCGACCGCGCCGGGCGCCTTCGCGAGCCGCCGGCTCTCCTCAAGGGCGGCGCCGACCGCGTCCGCCGGGGCGGCCGACGGTGGCATCGGCGAGCGGAGCCGGGTGGCCGAACGGGGGAGCGCGGCCGATGCCGGGCCCTCCTCGTACGACAGGCCCGTCCAGTGCTGAACCTCGGGGCGCCCGAAGTCCTGCACGATGCCCTGGAACCCGGGCCCCCAGAGGAAGGAGTTCATGCCTTCGGGCGTGGTCCAGAGGTAGAGCGGCGCGTACTGGCTGACGAGGGAGTCCTCGCCGCGCTCCCGCATCAGGTACGCCTTGATGCCGAGCCCGGGGAAGTCGTCCAGGAGGTGGCCCCGCGTCGCCACCCGGTCGCGGATGAGGCCCATGTCGTAATCGGCGGGCAGAGTGATCTCGTACTGCATCGCATGCATCGGGCGCTCCTCAGACTGCCGGGTACTCGGGGACGCCGGGATCGGTGTGCCAGTGGATGGTGGAGCCGTCCTCGGCCGCCTCGACGAGGGCGAGATGGGTCATGAAGGTGCGTGGCGCGGCCCCGTGCCAGTGCCACTCGTCCGGTTCGATCCACACCGTGTCGCCCGCCCGGATCGCCTCCACCGGACCGCCCCGGTGCTGCACCAGGCCTTCGCCCTCGGTGACGTGGAGGACCTGGCCGTGCGGATGGGTGTGCCAGCCGGTGTGTCCGCCCGGCGCGAAGTGCACGCTGAACAGCCGCAGCCGGGACGGTGGTCCGGGAGCGGCGATCTCGTCGATCCAGACGGATCCGTTGAACTGCCCGGCCGGCCCGGACTGTGTGCCGGGCCGGTTCCTGGTGATGCGCATGGGTGAGGTGCTCCTCGGAGGTGGGTAGCGTGCGACGGGGCGTCAGGTGGCGTCCGTACGAGGGGCGAGCAGCGACAGCAGCCCTCGGGCGGCCGCGTCGAAGGCCTCCGTCGAGCCGGAGGCGCGGGCCAGCACATAGCCGCCCTGCACGGTCGCGACGATCGACGCCGCGATGTCCCCGGGCACCAGGCGGCGGTCGAACTCGCCGCGGTCCAGGCCCTCCTGGACGATCTCGGTGAGCCGGCCACGGAGCCAGGCGATCGTCTCGTCCACGGGCGCCCGCAACTCGTCGCTCGCGATGACCTCCGGGTCCATCGTCAGCCGCCCGACCGGGCAGCCGCGCAGCACATCGCGCTCACGCAGCAGATAGCCCGAGATCCGCTCGTATGCCGACCCGGGTGCGTCGAGCACCCGGCCCGCGGTCCCGCGCAGCTCCTGCGCCGTGCGGCGGATGGCCGCCAGTGCCAGATCCGGCTTGCCGGCGAAGTGGTGGTACATGCTGCCCTGGCCCGCGCCCGCGTGTTGCTGGATGGCCTTCGGGCTGGTGCCCACATAGCCGCGCTCCCACAGGAGCTCCCTGGTGGCTTCGATCAGACGGTCCGAAGTGCTCATGAACCCACTGTACATACCAGTAGGTACAGAATCCAGGTCCGGTGCCCGGCCCGCCGGGAGCAGCCGCAGGACCGCCGTCTACTCCCGGCGGGGTACGCGCACTGCCGCTGGCCGTACGACGACGCGGACCCCCCTGCGGAGACAGGCTCGGTGGTGACGGAAAGCGTGCATCCGAACCGTGAACCGAGGAGCTGACCGAGATGAACACCCTGGCCTTCGACGGCGGACCCGGACCGTGGGTCCTCCTGTTCCAGCTCGTCTGGGCAGCCGTCGTCATCACCGTCGTCACCGTTCTGCGGCGCACCGTATGGCGCGGCCGGCGGGGCCCCTGGCAGGTCCGCGCGGAGCGGAACGGCCCCGCAGAGACCTCACCGATCACCCTGCTCGGCCGGCGCTTCGCCGCCGGGGAGATCGACGAGGACGAGTACTGGCGCCGCCTCTCCGTCCTCGACGAGCAGTTCGGCACCCTCGGCAAGGGCGGTGCGGCGTGAGCACCGCCGCTCCCGCCACCGTCACCACGAACGCCGCCCGTGTCGTCGACGCGGTGAAGGTCTACGGCACGGGCGACACCCAGGTCAGGGCCCCGGACGGGGTGAGCGTCGGCTTCCCGGCCGGCCGTTTCACCGTGATCATGGGGCCCTCCGGGTCCGGCGAGTCCACGCTGATGCACTGCGCCGCCGGACTCGACTCCCTCACCTCCGGCACGGCCTTCATCGGCGACACCGACCTCGGCGCGCTCGACGACCGCAGGCTCACCCTGCTGCGCTGGCGCCGCATCGGCTTCGTCTTCCAGGCCTTCAACCTCCTGCCGACGCTCACCGTCGCCGAGAACATCACGCTCCCCATGGACCTGGCGGGGAACGCCCCGACCGGGCCCGGCTGGACGCGATCATCGACACCGTCGGACTGCGCGGCCGGCTGCACCACCGGCCCGGCGAACTCTCCGGCGGCCGACAACAGCGCGTCGCCGTCGCCCGGGCCTTCGCAGGGGACCCCGACGTGGTCTTCGCCGACGAACCCACCGGCAACCTCGACTCGCGCGCCGGCCAGGAGGTGCTCCGGCTGCTCGGCCGCACCGTCCGTCACCGACTGGCGGGCGACTACGTCATCACCCGGCAGGCCTGGGCCCCGCACCGCGGCCAGGACTCCGACTCGCTGGTCGCCGTGTCCTTCAAGGACGGGGTGTCAACGGCGGACGGCAGGGCCGCGGTCGAGAAGGCCGCCGCCGCGTACGGGAACCCGGAGGTGCAGTCGCGCGGCGAGTACGCGCAGTCCTCGGCCGGCGGCATCGACATGATGCTCACCCCGGTCTACGCACGGCTGGCACTGGCGGTCCTGATCGCCCTGCTCGGCATCGCGAACACCCTCACCCTGGTCATCCACGAACGCACCAGGGAACTGGGCCTGTTGCGGGCCGTCGGACAGACCAGGAAGCAGGTGCGGGCCATGGTCCGCTGAATGGTCCGCTGGGAATCCGTCCTGGTCGCCGCCTTCGGCACGGCAGGCGGTCTCCTGCTGGGCGGCTTCCTCGGCTGGGTGCTGGTCAAGGCGTCCGAAGGCGCGGGCGGCACCGCGTTCGCCTTCGCCCTCGTGGGCATCACGGCGGGTGTCCTGGCCGGCTGGCGGCCGGCCGGGCGGGCGGCTCGGCTGGATGTGCTCCGCGCCATCGCCACCGACTAGGCACAGGTGAACGGCAGGAGCGGGGCGCCCCGAGAGGCGCCCCGCTCCTGCGGCGTCAGCCGACGACCACCGATCGTGCCGCCGAGGGCGTTACGCCCTCCGGCGCGCTGACACCGCTCAGGTCGAACGGCCCGTCGGTCGTCGCCCCGTACAGGGCGTGCCGTGGCTGCGTGGCGAACAGGGAGGGGGTGGGGAGGGTGAACCAGACCACCTTTCCCGCACCGCCCCGGGGACGGACGCCCCAGCTCTCGCTGACCGCGGCAATCAGTGCGAGTCCGCGCCCCGACGTACTGGAGTCGCAGGCCTCGCGCACGGTCGGCAGCCGTGGGTCGTGGTCGTGGACGGACACCGTCAGCCGTTCGAGCAGCAACTCGACCTCGACGGTGCATGATTTGTCCGGCTGTGCATGCCGGTGGACATTGGTCAGCAGTTCAGTGACGCCGAGTGCTGCCTGGTCGACCAGAGGATCGAGATGCCAGTAGCGCAACTGCGCCGAGATGATTCTGCGGACCTGACCGATCCGCGACGGCAGGGCCTGGAGCTCCACCGTGCAGTGCCTGCTTGGCTCGCTGATCACGGCTGCGACTCCCCGAAGTAGGTCCGGAAGAAGACGAAGGAACGGATCCAGCAGATGGCTGGCTGCTGGTTCTGGTCCGGCGGCCTGGATCACATTGTCACCGCCGGTGAACCATGAGTGATGTGTCTCCAATGTCACCCAGCGGCCACGGCTCCGCAACTCGCGGTGTCCTCGCGGCCCCGTTCCGTCAGCCCCGCCGTCCGCCCGCCCGGTGTACGGCCTCCAGGAAACGGCGGGCGGGCGCGGCGTCGTCGGGCTTGTCGGGGCGCCGCCGCATGGTCAGCCGGTACCGCGTCCCGTTCACCCGCGCCACCGTGGCGTCCGCCCCGGCGAACCACGGTCTGCCCGCGCTCACCGTGCCCACCGGCGCACTGTCGATCTCCCGGCCGTAGCTGGTGAGCAGCGCCACCCGGCCGTCCTTGACGGTGACCTGTCCCGCCCGGGTGAGCGAGCGCGCCCACCGGTCGATACGCACGCCCGTCTCACTGAACTCCGTTTCGCGCACGGCCCCTTCGCCCCCTTCATCGCACCCCTGCAAGGAGTGTGCACATCCGGGGGCGTGTGCACCAGGGCGGAACGGGACGCAAAGGCCCATTCCCGACGCGTTGGCCCGCCGGGGACCGCCCGCGTCGCCAAGGCAGTGCTATGGAGTATCAAAGTCAACGTTTGCCCAGGTGGGGGGCATATCGTGGGGATCGCCGGGACCGGTCGTACGAGGAGAAGCGCACTGATGGGCACGAGTGAGCACAGAGACGACGCGGACGCTGTGGCGACCGTGGACATCGACCGCACCGACCTGGCGTACCGCGCCTGGCTCAAGGAGGCCGTCCGCAAGGTCCAGGCCGACGCCAACCGCTCCGCCGACACCCATCTGCTGCGCTTTCCGCTTCCCGAGAGCTGGGGCATCGACCTCTACCTCAAGGACGAGTCGACCCACCCCACCGGCAGCCTCAAGCACCGGCTGGCCCGGTCGCTGTTCCTCTACGGGCTCTGCAACGGCTGGATCCGCCCCGGCAAGCCCGTGATCGAGGCGTCGAGCGGTTCGACCGCCGTCTCGGAGGCGTACTTCGCCAAGCTGATCGGCGTCCCGTTCATCGCCGTGATGCCCCGCACCACCAGCCCCGAGAAGTGCCGGCTCATCGAATTCCACGGCGGCCGCTGCCACTTCGTGGACGACTCGCGCAAGCTCTACGAGGAGTCTGCCGGGCTCGCCGAGGAGACCGGCGGTCACTACATGGACCAGTTCACCTACGCCGAGCGGGCCACGGACTGGCGGGGCAACAACAACATCGCGGAGTCCATCTACCAGCAGCTGAGGATGGAGCGGTACCCCGAGCCCGCCTGGATCGTCGCCACGGCGGGCACGGGCGGCACCTCCGCGACCATCGCGCGGTACGTGCACTACATGCAGCACGACACCCGGATCTGCGTCCCCGATCCGGAGAACTCCTGCTTCTTCGACGGCTGGACGCACCACGACCCGCACGCCACCAGCGACTGCGGCTCCCGCATCGAGGGGATCGGCAGACCGCGGATGGAGCCGAGCTTCGTCCCGGGCGCCATCGACCGCATGATGAAGGTCCCGGACGCGGCCACCGTCGCGGCCGTGCGCGCCCTGGAGCGGTCCATCGGTCGCAAGGCGGGCGGCTCCACCGGTACCGGTCTGTGGAGCGCCTTCAAGCTGGTCGCCGAGATGGTCGCGCAGGGCAGGACCGGCAGCATCGTCACCCTGATCTGCGACCCCGGCGACCGCTACCTAGACAAGTACTACTCCGACACCTGGCTGGCCGCCCAGGGCCTGGACATCGCCCCGTACACGCGGACGATCGACCACTTCCTGGCCACCGGCGACTGGCCGCGACAGGAGGAGGATCCGGCCCGCACCGCACCCGGTCGGCAACCCTAAGGGCTGTCCCGCAATTCCTGGCGGGCGCACGACGACAGCTACGGCACCTCTCCCCCGTAGCCTCAACGGCACGGGGGGACCCCCTCCGTTGTCGAAACGCCCGAATACATCCAGTATGCGGGCGCCTCTCCGCCTTGCGATGCACCGCATCTGACGCCGCGCGCTGATCCACCAGGAATTGCGGGACAGCCCTTAGGCGGCAGCCGCCGAGAGCCGCCGGTCCAGGTTGCGCACCGCGTCCCGGAACGACCTGCCGACCGCACCCCGCGCCCGCCGCAACGTGAACCGGAACAGCGCCGAACCGTCGGCGGCGAAGGTCCACTGAACTCGGGTGCCGGTCCCGGCCGGGGTCAGCCGCCACTCCTCCAACAGGGCTTGCAGGCCTGGGGCGTTGGACTGGTCGATCCGGTAGGCGTACCGCTCACCCGGGTCGGTCGCCACGACCGTCTCCCGGAACGCGATCCCGCCCCGCAACCGCACCTCGCGGCCCGCCCCGCCGTCGAGCGGCAGCGCCGCGGTGACCTGGGTGAACCAGCAGGGCCAGCCCTCGACGTCGTCGGCCAGTGCCCGGTACACGGCATCGGGCGGTGCGGACACCTCGGCTGCGAAGACCAGTCTGACCGGAGCGGACTCCACGAAGTCGAGGTCCACGGAGCGGAGTCGGCGTGCCATGGAACGCACCTCCCGTGCGATCGGCGGCGGATGGAGCCGCGCACACCCTAACCGGCAGACCGCCAGAAGTCGCCAGGTGCAACGGAACCGGATCGGGCCGTGGCACGAGGACGAGGTCAGCGCACCGCGGCGAGCGAACCGCCCTCCCTCAGCCGGGCCGTCAGCTCCACCGACGCGTCCCGCGGCGCCCGGACCGCGAGCGTCGTCCCGGCCGCCGCGTCCCGCACGGCACCAGTGGCCTCGATCCGGCTCACCGCACGGCTTCCTGCCGCCAGCACGTACCAACGCCCGGACGGCGCCTTCCAGTGCGTACCCGCCAGAATGTGCTGTCCGAACCGGCTGCACCGTGCCGTGTCGCGCTCGTCCGCCACCACCGTCCCCGGCCCGGTGAGCGAGGAGCTGGGCGGCAGGAACTGCACCAGCACCCGCCCGGGACCCTGCCAGGTGTCGGCGCGGGTGCAGAGCCACTGGGCCGGGGTTCCGGACTCCGGAAGCCGCTGCTCGGCGAAGTTCCAGTTGTTGACCGCGCGGACACCGGTGCCCCGCAGCGCCGTCAGCGAACATGCGGTGCGGGCCCAGGCCAGCAGTGCGGGGGTGCTCGTGGCCTCCCTCGGCTGCCGCGCCCCGGCACCGGCGGCCGGACCCGGCGTGAACGTCAGGTGGACCGGGGCGAGGTCGCCCAGGTCGGTGAGGAGGAACGCGTGGTTCTCCACGATGCGTCCGGAGGAGCGCAACTGGAGCACCGGCCAGGAATCGCAGCGTCCGCCGGGCGACGGTCGCGGCACGGCCGCGGTGACCCCGTCCCCGTTCACCTCCAGCGTGCGCGCCGGGCTGTCCGGCGCCAGCAGGTCGCGCGTCGTGGTCCGCGAGATCCAGGGAGCCATCAGGAACCGGGCCCGGTCCCCGCCGCGGCTGACGACCAGGGCGGCTCCCGTCGTCACATCCGCGCCGTCCGTCCGCGCGAAGTCCAGTGCGGGCGGCGCGGACCCGGTCAGTGGTTCCGCGTAACGCACCACCCGTACACCGCGGTCGTGCAACAGCACCACGGCGGCGCCGTCCACCTCACCCGCGTACAGCAGCTGCGGCGGCTGTGCGGGCGGCACCGCGAGTGTGCCGGGGGTGGCCGAGACGGCGACGCTGTCCGGGGTGTGCCCCCAGGCCCGCAGTGCCCGGCTCAGCAGGGGCCGGTCCTCGGTCCGGTCACCGCGGGCCGGCCAGGCGGTGAAGTCGATGCGGGAGGTGTCCGCCCACTCCTCGGCCGCGGTAGTCAGCAGCGCCGCCGGGTCGAGTGCGGGAGCGAACGTGCTCCGCGCGCCGCCGCCGGGCGCCGGGGCCGACGCCCCCCGCTCCGTCAGCGCGACCAGACCGCCGGCCACCACACAGAGCGCCGCGACCGCCGCCACCGCCCGCATACGGTGCCTGCGCCGCAGCAGATCGCTGGGACGCGTCTGCAGCACACACGGGTCGAACTCCCCGGAGCGCAGCAGTTCCTCGGCCCCCGCCCGGTCGGCGTCCTCCAGCAGCCTCGCGGCCCGCACCGCCCCCGCCGGGTCCGGCGAGCCCGCCCGGGTGAGCAGGGCCTGCGCCTCGGGGCCGTCCAGCGCCTCCAGCAGCCGCAGCGCGAACGCGGCCCGTACGGCTCCGGGAACCGCCGACAGTGCCTGGTCCAGAGCCAGTTCGGCCGCACCGCCGGCCTGTGGGAAGAGCCGCAGACCCCAGACGGCCGGGAGCGAGGGGCGCAGGGCCGCGGGTGCCGGGAGCCGTCCCGGCCACCAGCGCGGCCGCCGCTCGTGCGCCAGCGCGGCGCGCAGCACCCGCAGCCGCATCCAGGCGTACGCCGAGCCCGTGCCGTCCGGGGCCGGGCTGCGGCCGGCACCACGGGTCTGGGCCGGGACCCGCGACAGGGCCGGGGCCTCGGGCACCGTACGCACGCCGGGCAGCGCGCGCTGCACCGCCGCGTGCGCGGCGAGCACCCGGCGGTGCCGGCCGAGGGACGGCGGCAGCACCAGATAGGCGAGCCGGACGAGACGGGGGTAGTGCTCCATGAGCGCGGACTCGGCCTGCTGCACGCCGGGGCGCTCGCTGTTGCCGGTGGACCGCTGCCGCGGTGGGTGGATCGGCATGATTCGGTGCCTTCTGAGCCGTAGGCGGAAACCGTCACACCGACAAACGACTCGATCGTGTGACGGTCACATCACCTGCCCATGACGCCTGTGCCCGGACCGGGCGGGCGCGGCGCATGGGGTCAGCCGTTCGGCTGTGCCGGCCGGTCGAGCATGGAGTCCAGGACCCGTCCGAAGATCCGCCGGCCCGCGCCGGCGATCAGGGGGTCGCCCCAGCTCGGCAGCAGCCGGAGGCAGAGTTCCTCCACCCACACCACATGGGAGCCGGCATGGGTGGGATATACATCGATCGAGGCCCGGCCCCGCACCACCCGGCCGCGCTTCTCCAGTCGGCACATTCCCGCCCGGCTGCCGGCCGGCGGCGACCACCGCACCACTTCCATCGGGTCGTCGAAGGCCAGCGGACCGATCCCCGTCCGGGCCACGAAGACCGTCCCGATACGGGTCGGCAGCCCGGTCGGAACCGTGATCGCCGTCAGTGGGACCTGCGCGGCGTGCCGCTCCCAGTCCGTCACCCGGCGCCAGGACTCGGCTGCGGGCAGAGGGGTGAAACGCTCGATCCGGAAGACGGCCACACGTCGATCCTAGGACGTCACGGACCCGGCGCGAGCGGAGCGGAATCCGGTGCTCAGTCCGCTGCCGGTTCGCCGCCCGCCGCCCGGCCCGCCACCACGAGGCCCGGCAGATGCTCCTCGATCTCCTCACGGGCGCCGTCGGACAGACCCGCGTCGGTGACGAACGTGTGCACCTGCTCCAGTGTGGCGAAGGAACTCAGGCCCACCGTGCCCCACTTGGTGTGGTCCGCGACCACCACCACCCGCCGGGCCGACTGGACGAAGCGGCGGTTGGTCTCTGCCTCCGCCAGATTCGGTGTGGACAGTCCGCCCTCCACCGAGATCCCGTGCACACCGAGGAAGAGCACATCGAAGTGGAGCGAGGCGATAGCCCGGTCGGCGACGGGGCCGACCAGTGAGTCGGACGGGGTCCGGACCCCGCCGGTGAGCACCACCGTCGCGGCACCCGGCCGCGAGCCGGGCGAGCCCGGACGCTGCGCCGCATGGAACACGTCGGCGACCCGCACCGAGTTGGTCACCACCGTCAAGTCCGGTACGTCCAGCAGATGCTGGGCGAGGGCGTACGTGGTGGTACCGCCGGAGAGCGCGATGGCGCTGCCGGGCACGGCCATCGCCGCGGCGGCCCGCGCGATGTCCTCCTTGGCGGACAGCTCCAGCGCCGACTTCGCCTCGAAGCCGGGCTCGTGCGTACTCGCCTCGACCACGGGCACCGCGCCGCCGTGCACCTTCTCGATGACTCCCTGGCGGGCCAGCGCGTCCAGGTCCCGGCGGACGGTCATGTCGGAGACATTCAGCTTCCGGGTCAGCTCATTGACCCTGACCCCGCCGCGTCTGCGCACCTCGTCGAGGATCAGCGCACGCCGCTGCTCCGCGAGCAGATTCTGATTCTCGCTCAACGCTGTGCCCGGTCCTTTCCTCTGGCCGTGCGGCAGTCCATGTCGACGGCTCATCCTGCCACGCGGTGTCGCGGGCCGCCGCACTGGGGAGATTCCGTAAGAGCGGTGCGGACACCCGGACCCATCCAGCACTCTGGTGACCGGCCGTCAGCCGCGTCCCCCTGCGAGAGCGAGTCACCCCCGTGCCACCTGCCCCCCAGGCCCCACAGAGCGAAGGACCCGCACTGGAGCTGCTGGTCCACGGCGTGGGCGGAGCCACTCCCCAGGAGATGCTCGTCGATCCGCGCACGGTCCGCGTCACCGGTGACGCCACCGCCGCCATCTACCGGCGCCCCGGCGACGTCGACGCGGAGGCGCACCCCGAGCGCTATGCGGACCGGCCCATCCCCGAGGCCTACTGCTGGTCCAACCTGACGTCCGGCAACGGCTCCCGCGCGCTGTGGCTCCTGCTCCTGCCGTTCATGGTGATCAACCTCGCCCACTGGATGCGCCCGGCCGCCACGCGCCGCCCCCGGGCGATCCGGCTGTACGGCGTGCTCGTCCGGCTGGTCGCGCTGAGCCTCACCGTCCTGCTGACCGCCGCCGTCTGCGAGGTCGCGCTCGATCTGACCGCCTGGCAGTGCGCGGGCGTAGCGGAATGCTCCGACCAGCGGTCGTGGCTGGGGTTCCTCTCCGCCGCGCAGGGCGGCTGGTGGTCCCAGCCGGGCCGCCGCCTCGCCCTCGCCGCCCTGGCGCCGACGGCGCTGGTGGTGCTGCTCTGGTACCTGTCCAACCGGACCTGGAGCGCGTACGAGTCCCAGCGCCCGCTCACCGGCACCGACCCGGACGACGACGCACCGCCGCCGGCTCCCGGAGCGGACTCGGCCCCCGTGGTGCGGCCCGCGCTCGGACGGCCCGGGTTCTGGTACGGACGCCGGCTCGTCGCGCGCCTGCGTGCCGCTCACACCGCCGCGGGCTTCCTCACCGTCACCGCGTTCGTCACGGGCGCGGCGATCCGCCGGGACCGGTCGGCAGCCGGGCCGGTGCCCGAGGTGTTCGGCCTGCTGATCGAGGCGGCCCTCGTGGCGGGCGCGCTCGTGGTGGTCGGGGTGGTCTGCCGCCGCGGCCGGAGCGAACGGCGCCTCGACAACCGGATCGACCGCGCCATCGTCAGGTACCTGCCCGCGACCGCCCTCGTTCTGCTCGTGCTGGCCGCGCTGCACGCCGCATGGTCGCGCCCCGGCTGGGTCTCCGCCGGAGCGCTTCCCGGCGACGTCATGTTCCGCGTCGTCACCCTCGCCCAGGGAGCGCTCGTCGTGCTTCTCGCCGTCGTGGCGCTGGACCTGTACCGGCGCAGCCCCGAGCCGCGCACCGTGATGGGCGGGCTCGGCGGCCCCGCCGTCGCGATGCTGGCCTGTGCGCTCGGCGGTGTGATGACCGGTGGTGTGGCCCAGCGTGTCGCGGACTGGCTCGACGGCCCCGGCAGCCCCGGGATGGGCCGCAGCGCCCTCATAGAGGGACCGCCGGTGCTCCTCAGCTGGCAGGCCTCCGTCATCCCGGTGCTGCTGGTGCTCCTGGTGATCCCGGGCCTCGTGCTCGGCCTGCGGACGTACCGTGCGGCCCGCCGGCTGGAGCCGCTGGTCGACGCGGAGTACGGACAGGAGCGGACCGACCCCGCGCGGACCAGGCAGATCGCCCGGATCCGGGCCACGGCCGCGCTCACCGACTCGGCGTCCGGCATGCTGGGCCTGCTCTCCGGGGCCACGTTGCTGCTCGGTGCGGGTGCGGTCGGCGGCGCCTGGGCGAGCGGCCAGGTACCCGGCCTCGCGATGGACGGCAGCAGTCCCTTCGTCGAATCGGTGGCCGAGGCGGCACAGTCCACCGGCTCCTGGCTGATCGGCTTCGGCTTCCTGGTGTTCGTCGCCTGCGGGCGCCGCGCCTACCGGGACGCCTCGGCCCGCCGCACCATCGGCATCCTCTGGGACGTGGGGACCTTCTGGCCGCGCGCCGCACACCCCTTCGCCCCGCCGTGCTACGCCGAGCGGGCCGTCCCCGACCTGGCCTCACGCATGTCCGGCTGGACCGCGCGCACCCGCGGTCGGCTCGTCATCTCAGGCCACTCCCAGGGCAGCGTCCTCGCCGCCTCGGCCGTCTGGCAGCTGCCGGCCGAGACCCGCGGCCGGGTCGCGCTGCTCACCTACGGCTCACCGATCGAACGCCTCTACGGGCGCTGGTTCCCGGCCTACTTCGGTCCCGTCCAACTGCACGGGCTGCACCGGTCGGTGCACTGCTGGCGCAATCTGTGGCGGGCCACCGACCCCATCGGCGGCGAGGTCCGGCTCGGCGAGGAGTCCGGGCCCGAAGTGGACCGGGGCCCCTTGAAGGACCCGCTGGTCTACGGGCGCACCCCCGAACACCCGCTCCCCGAGCCGGTGCTGGGGCACTCCGACTACCAGGCGGACCCCGTGTTCGCCGAGGAGCGGGCCGCACTCCTGGAACGGCTCGTCCCCGTCCTGCCCCACCAGGCGGGCCAGTCCGGCAGAGCGGTCAGGGGAGTTCCGGAAGGTCTTCCGGAAACAGCAGAGTGAGGTCGTCCGTGCTCGTCTCGGCGAGTTGGGCGACCCGGCCCGCGTGCCGTTCGACCATCGACTCGAACGTCTGGCGGGCCGTGCGGCCGTTACCGAAGGCGGGCCCCTTGGGAAGTTCGGTGAAGTACTTCAGCAGCGCCTCCCCGGTCCCGGACGCCAGGCTGTACTCCTGCTCCTCGGTCTGCTGCTCGACGATCCGCAGGAGCTCACCGGGCTCGTAGTCGCTGAAGGTGATCGTGCGTGAGAAGCGGGACGCCACCCCGGGGTTGACGGTGAGGAACCGCTCCATCTCGTGGGTGTACCCGGCGACGATGACGACCACCGCGTCCCGGTGGTCCTCCATCAGCTTCACCAGGGTGTCGATGGCCTCCCGGCCGAAGTCGCGGCCGGAGTCCTCGGGCGACAGGGCGTAGGCCTCGTCGACGAACAGCACCCCGCCGCGGGCCCGTTCGAAGGCCTCCTGGGTGCGGATGGCGGTCGAGCCGATGTGCTCGCCGACGAGGTCGACCCGGGACACCTCGACCAGGTGGCCCCGCTCCAGCACTCCGAGGGAGGCCAGGATCTCGCCGTACAGCCGGGCCACCGTGGTCTTGCCGGTGCCGGGGGAGCCGGTGAAGACGAGATGGCGGCGGACCGAGGCCGCCTTCAGCCCGGCCTGCTGACGCCGGCGCCCCACCTCGATCATGTCGGTGAGCGCGCGCACCTCGCGCTTGACGCTGTCGAGGCCGACCAGCGCGTCCAGTTCGCCGAGCACCGCTCCGGACGTACGCGCGGGCTCGGCCGGCACCTCGGCCGCCACGGGCTCCACCGCGCGCGGTGCGGGCACCGCACCCAGCAGCAGTCCCGGGGCCGACTGGGTGGCCGTCAGGACGGCGGGCGGCGGGGGAGTGGCGGTACGCAGAGCGCTCTCGTCGCTGGTGCAGTCCTCCACGACCGGCCCGGTGGCCGAGGTGTCACCATGTGCCCCGCCCTCCGCGAACTCGTAACCGCCTCGGGCGCACCGCTCCGTGCGGCAGCGCGTGAGCGTCGTACGGCAGCCGTCCATCACGTGGAAGCCGTATCCCTCGCTGCCGGTGACCCGGCAGCTGTGGAAGGTACCGCGCCCCTCGGCCGACACGTAGAAGCCGGCTTCGGCGGGGGAGGTGATGGTGCAGCGCTCGATCGTCGGATCGGCGCCCTTGGTGACGATCACGCCGGTCTGCACCGCGTCGACGGTGCAGTTGTTCAGGGTGCCGCCGCTGCCGTGGTCGCGGAACCAGGCGCCCGTGGACGCCTCCCGGATCCGGCAGTCGTCCAGCTGGGCGGTGGCCCCGTCGCTGACCGACACCGCCGTGTTGCGGACCTGGGACAGATCGCTGTCCACGACGTCGGCGCGCGAGCCCCGGTCGAGGACGAAGAGGGCGTCCGGCACGTCATGGACGCGGCACGAATCCAGTATCACCGTGGCCCCGTCACTGACCCAGACCGCCGGGTAGTCGCCGGTGCTGTCGTGGATCTCGCACTGGTTGGCGTCGACCCGGGTGCCCGGGTCCCAGACGGAGAGCCCGTTGCGGCCGAAGCGGCGCACCGTGGAGCGGGTCAGGGTGAGCACGGAGCGCGACCGCAGATCCACCGCGTTCTCAGGGATGTCGTGGATGTCGCAGTCGGCCAGCGTGAGCACCGCGTCGGTGTCCAGCGTGACCCCGTCGGCGGAGGTGCGGTGCACCGTGCAGTCGGTGAGATGGGCGGCGGCGCGGGCCGACACCTGTATCCCGCTGCCCTTGATCTCGTAGATCTCGCAGCCGACGGCCTCCAGACCGCTGCCCTCGCCGGTGACGGACAGGCCTGCCCCCGAGGCGTGATGGACGCGGCAGCGCTCCAGCCTCGGGTGCGCGCCGTCGCGCACCGAGACACCGGACTGCCCGGCGGAGACGATCTCGCACTCCTCGAACACCCCGCCCGCCCCGTCGAGTACGGCGATGCCGACACCGGCCGGATTGTCGACGGTGCAGCGGCGCACGGTGGGCCGGGCCGCCCCGCGCACCTCGATGCCGGCCGCCGAGCGGGTCACGATCCGCAGGTCCGAAAGATCCGGGGCGCCCTCCTCGACCAGCAGGGCCGGGGCCGCGGAGTCCTGGCCCTCCACGTGCAGGTCCTGGACGACGGCGGAGGCGCGCAGGGTCAGCGGGACACCGTCGACGGGGGCGATCCGCACGGAGCCGACGGAGCCCTCGGGTCCCCGCAGGGTCACCGCGCGGGCGATGACCAGATTCTCCCGGTAGGTGCCCGGCGCGACGGTGAGCACATCACCGTCCGCCGCCGCTTCCAGAGCCGCGGTGAGGGAGGCGTACTCGCCTGTGCGGCGCCGCCACCGCGATGTGCCGGTGTGCGTCACCTGGACCGTGCCCTGTGCCATGGCGCTGTTGTGCCCCCACCTCGTGCGTGTCTGAAGCCCGTGTCACCGGCCTCGCGGCAGCGGTCACCCGGGGCCTGCCCCGCAGGAGTGACGGGCGGGCCGGTCCACCGTAGCGCGCGCGGAGGGCGGGAGTTGACCCGATGGGCAGCTCCTCAGCTGCCGGTGCCCGTCCTGCCCCAGTCCGGACCGGCCCCGGCCCATGCCCGGTCGAGCCGCTCGTACCGCCGTTGCACCATGCGCCATACGATCAGACGCCGCCCGCCCTCGATCAGCAGGACGGCCGTCATCGCCGCGCCGAAACCCGCCAGTGCGGCATGGGTGTGGGCCGTCGGCGCGTCCATGGGGCGCGGTGCGGGGTTGCCCGCCAGGTCCGTCCAGATCCTCACCTGTGCGCCGGCGGCGGTGTCGCGCGAGGCGGTCGTCACCGTGGCGCTGCGAGCCGTTCCGTCCGGGGCGTGCCAGCGGGCGACCACCGGGGTCTGCGCCCCGCGGTCCGTGGCGACCTCGGGGTCGGTCGTGACGTGCCGGGCGGCCGGACGCACCACGACGGCGGTGGTGAGCCGGCGGTCGGCCTGCTGGGCCCGCACCGACTCCTGCAGCGCGTCGTCGGCGCGCGAGCCGCAGTACCAGCCGAGCGCCGGCGCCGCCACGACGAGCAGCAGCAACGCGACCAGAGCCACCCACGCCTCGCGCCTGTCCGTGGCGCGGCGCAGTGGATTGTGCCGCCAACGCCAGACTCCCGTGAGCGCTCGCACAGTCCTGCACCCCCTTCCGTATCCGTCATAACCCGATACGGCGCTGTCCGCGCGCTGGAGCGTCGAAGAGAGAGCAACCTCACCCGGTCAACGTGCCGCGTGGCACGTTGAGTTCCCGGTGTGCGAGGCCCGTCAGTCCAGAATGCGCACCGGGTCCCCGACCCGGATGACGCCCGTCGTGTCCGGGATCAGATTCTGGCCGAACCGCAACTCCTTGCCGGACCGGCGGTGCCGGGCGAGGGTGAGCAGGGGTTCGACGCCCCGGCGGGCGGTGTGCTGATCGGTCGTGGTGATCACACAGCGGGCACTCGGCTTGACCACGCGGAACGTCACCTCGCCGATGGAGAGCCGCGTCCACGCGTCCTCCGCCCAGGCCGTCGTGCCGGCGACGACGGCATTGGGCCGGAAGCGGTCCATCGGCACCGGCCCCTCACCGGCGTGGTCGCCGTCCGCGACGAGCGAGTTCAGCGCGTCGAGCGAGGCGAGGGTGGTGAGCAGCAGAGGGTAGCCGTCGGCCAGGCTGACGGTCTCACCCGGCCGTGCGTACGCGGGGTCGATGAGCCTGCGCCGCTCCGGCGCGTCGAGATGGACCAGCCTGACCCCGGTTCCGAGGTACGCACCCAGCCAGTCGTGGGCACTCGGCGCCGCCTCGACGACGTCGAGCCGGCTGCGGTGCAGAGTTACGTCCGTCATCTCCCGGGGCTCGGGAACCTCCACGGCCAAGGACGCGCTCCCCGGCGCGCTCAGCACGATTCCGCCTCCCGGCACAGGGGTCGCCGAGATCAGCGCCATACGGGGCTGCTGACGTTGTGTGACCACCTTGCCCGCGGTGTCGACCAGCATCCAGCGCCGGTCGCCGTCGAGTCCCCATGGCTCGACGGCGGCCTCGTCCACCGTGCACGCGGCCAGCGATTTGACCGGGTGGATGTGGACGGCACTCAGTTCGGGAGAGGGCATGCCTCCATCCTGCCAGCCACTCCCCGGTGACCTGCCGCTGTGCGTCCTAGTAGCCCCGGCCCTGGTACGGGCGGTTGTACGGGTCCTCGTACGGGGACTGCGCGGGCGCGGGCCGCGGCGAGGCCGGGCGCATCGACTCGTAGCCGGTACTCGGCGCGGGCCGCTGCGGCTGCTGGTACTGCTGGGGCGCCTGCTGGTAGCCGCCACGGCCCGCGGAAGGCTGCTGCGGGATGTACGGCGCCGGCGCGTGCTGGAGCTGCGCCGGCTGCATCGGCGCGTAGCCCTGCTGCGCCATCGGCTGTTGGTAGCCGTACGACGGACTCGGCTGGGAGGGTGCCGCGGGCAGGGCTGGCAGGGCCGACGGGAGCGCCGGCAGGTAGCTGTTGCCGGTGTCGTACGCGGCGGGCACTCGGATCGGTGCGATCTGAGGCGTGCCCCGCTCCGCGACCAGGGAGTCGTAGATCGGAGTGTCGGGGAACGACGGTGCGGCGTAGTAGCCGCCGCCGTAGGTGGAGCGGGGGGAGGTCATGGCACCTAAGTTAAGCCCACGATGTGCTGATTGGGGAGTCCCAATCTTGGGGTTATCCGTTTTACGCTGCTTTTGTCGGCCTGACATGCCAAGACGCCGTTAAAGCCGCCGTTAACAGCGGAGGCTTTTCCGTTGGAGAGCCGCTGAGGTCAACAAGAAGTGGCGGTTGCACTACAAAGGGCGACATCCGCTCGGTGCATGCCGCGGCGCGGGGCTTCGACCCCGGGTGTCCGGAACCCCGCGACGGCCAGGGGGCGCCGACGGCAGTCGCGGACAGGCCGCCGCACTCCTCCCGGCGATACCTCCCACCTGCGCTTCAGCCCGGTTCGTACGCGCTCGGCCGCACCGCCGGGGAACCCCACGTCGCGTCCGAACTCTCACCGGAGTGGCGCGAACCCATGATCTCTTTCTTTCGGCTGTCACGTCTCCCAGTCCCACGAACCGAAGTAGGCCGCCGTTCCGGTGCGACGGGCTTGCGCCACCGCGTCCAGCCGGACGAAATCCCGCCGCGGCATGAGCGCCCGCCATTCAGACAGGGGAAGCACGCGGGCCTGGTCGTGTTCGGCCGGGTCCAGGACGAGGGAGTTGATCTGTTCGTCGGTGAGCCGGCCGCCCTCGAAGACGAAGCCGATGGTGGCGTAGGGCCATTCCGCCCCTGGCTGGCCGAACACCGACGCGAGGAGTTCCGCGGGTCCGTCGTAGACGATCCCGGTCTCCTCCCGGCACTCCCTCAGGGCCGTCTCCCACGGCCGCTCGCCCGGATCCATCGTTCCGCCGACGAGCTGCCACGGATGGGTCCGCGAGTACACCGCCTTCAGCTGCAGCGGGTTGTCGTGTTCGTCGGTGAAGTACATGCACGCGAACGCGGTCGCCTTCAGCACCGTCTCGGCGTACTGCTCCGGCGGCAGCCATCCCGGGCTCACCGCCTGCCCACTGCGGCCTGGGTGCAGCTCTTCGCTCATGGACCGGGCGTGCGGCAAGGAGTTCCTGCCTTTCTGACGGGTCTCGACTCGTGAGGCGGGGCGGGTGAGGGCAGTCCCGTCGAACCAACGCGCCCATGAATCCTTCGGTTACGGGCAGCGCTTCGGCGCCGCTGTCCCGATGCCGGCGGGGCTCGGACGGGCTGTCGGACCTCGCCCGCCCCGGGCCACCCGTCATCGGCTGCACCCGCGCCCGGTGGAGACGGCCCTGCGCGCGGCGGGCCGCGGCGCCGGGACGGCTGCGCCGGGCGGTCCGGTCGGCGTCCTGCCCCGCAGCGACTCGCACTGCCGGACTGCGTAGTTGACGTACGGGAGAGAGGACCGGTTACAACTGGGGCCGTCGGCCGCTCACATAAGCCTCGTAGCAGAGCGAGAGCTCCTGGAAGAGGCCGGCCGACGACCACCCGTCCGTGATGATGTGGTGCATCGTCAGGCCGGCGATGTGCTCCTCGGGCGAACGCGGCGGCAGTCGCATACGCCGTAGCGGCCCGGTGTTCAGGGAGAACGGCCGCTCGGTCTCGGCGAGGATGAGCTCGTTCGTCGTCCGCCGGCCGGTCGCCCGTCGCCGCGGGCCGGGTTTCTGGTGCGGTGGTCATGGGGGCTCCAGTCGCGGTGGGCGGGCTGGCGGACACGCCTCGTAGTCGGGAACCCTCCTGACATCCCGGGCCCGGCGGCGACGGAGGCGCTCACCCGGTCACGATGTGGCCCGCCTCCCGCAGTACGGAACAGGCTTCGGCGCGGCGCTCGCGGGGCACCAGGACCAGGTCGCTGAGGTAGCTCGACGAGACGAAGACCGGGACGTCCGCTGCCGCGAGCGGGCCGAGCACGGCCGCCAGCATGCCGGGCAGGTCGAGGCCGTGCGACGTCTCGCCGTAGAGGCCGGCCCAGCGCTGTGGAGCACCGGGTGCATCGGGCTCCGCCGCCGGGGCCGGCGGTATCTCGCGCACCACGGTCAGGCCTTCCGGCGCCCGGTGCAGGACGTACCAGGAACTGTCCGGCGGCAGCTGCCGGGCCGGCAGTTGTTCGACGGTGAACTCGGAGGGCAGCACCCGCAGGTGCTGCGCGGCAGGGGTGATCATGCGCGCACCCTAAGGGCTGTCCCGCGATTCCTGGTGGATCAGCGCGCGGCGTCGGATGCGGTGCATCGCAAGGCGGAGAGACGCCCGCATACGGTCGTCGTGCGCCCGCCAGGAACTGCGGGACAGCCCGCAGGGCCTCTCGCCGGATCAGGCGGGGCGGGAGTTGCCGCGAGCGTGCGGGTTCCGGTGCGCGGGGACCGGCGGTGGCCGGACGGGTGCCGGTCAGGAGGCTCCCTGACCGGCGGGCGCACGGGCCGCCGCCGTGGGGGATTCCCCGACTGCTGCCCGCAGCGCGGGGTTGCCGGTATCGGCGTGTCTCTGCTGCTCACGTGCCTCAGAGGGGAGGCGCCCGTGATGGCTGAACCGCGGACACCGCTACGGTGCCGAAACGCCGCTTCGGGGCAGGATTCTGATGGCTGTGGACCGGGACCTCGATTTCCGGGCTGGGTGGCGGTGTCCGGATATTTGCCCTGTCCGTGTACGCCGCCACCGTCTCCAGCGACCCCGTCGAGGTGCCGATGGTCACGGTCGCCGGCCATCTGTCGTCGGCCCGTTCCCCGGCCCCCTGATCAACTATCTCGACCGCTGGCGGATGCTCTGGATCTGCGATGTGGCCGGGGCCGTCGTCCCGGCGGGCTTGGTGTCGGCCATCGTCGGGGTTCGGGTCATCATCACCGTCCTCGCGGTCACGGCCTCTCTGCTGAGCTCGATCGAGACGATGGCGGACAACCTGTCCCGGGCCGTCGTCCGTGAACGAGGCCGAGGGGCGGCCCGCCCGTGGCACCGCGCCTCGGCCCGGTCGGTCGTGTTCCGTCGGGCAGCCGCGGTGCTCCGAAGCCAATTCACCGCTGTCCGGCGGCCAGTTACGAGTTCCGGCCCGGTGCCGGCCGCCACGGAACCGATGGCCGCCGCATCGCCGTTGATGAAAGGAATGCACGCACCCAGGCGCACGCAGTGCGAACATCACCTGATGGCACGTACCGATATGCCGTCCTCCTGGGACGAGCGCACCATGCTGGCGACCTTTCTCGACTACGCGCGGGCCACGGCGGTCGCCAAGTGCACCGGCGTGGAGGACGCCGGGAAGGCGCCCCTTCCGGCATCGCCGCTCATGACTCTGGGCGGTCTCCTCAGCCACCTGAGGTGGGTCGAGTACTGGTGGGTCCAGGTCATCTTCCTCGGGGAGGAGGATCACGGACCCTGGACGGAGGAGGACCCCGACCGAGAAATGCGTATCGGCGCGGAGATTCCCCTCGCCACCTTGTTGGAGGAATACGAGGAGCAGAGCGCGCGCTACCGCGAATTGATCGCGGCGACCGATCTGACGGCCACGGCCAAGCGCTCGGTGAGGGACGGCGTCCACGTCACCCTGGGATGGATCCTGATGCATCTGATCGAGGAGACATCACGGCACAACGGGCATATCGACATTCTGCGTGAACTCGCCGACGGGACCGTCGGGGAATGACAGCCCCCGGCGATTTCGATCCGGGTTCCGCTTCACGCCGTCAGGTGGTTTCACGAGGGCTGCCTGCGGGTCCACGCGTCCGTTCCCGCACCCCTGTGGGCCTCGTGACGGGACGGGCATTAGGTTGACCGGGAGAAGTCTCGGCAGCCGGACTCGCGATGGGGGCGGGCATGACCATGCTAAAGGGAACCAACGTTCCAGTGGCGGCTCAGGCCGTGCGCGTCGAACTGGGGTGGCGCGCCGCCCCCGGGACTCCGGACGTGGACGCCTCGGCGCTCCTTCTCCTCGGGTCCGGAAAGGTGCGCAGTGACGCGGACTTCGTCTTCTACAACCAGCCGGCCCACGCGTCCGGAGCGGTGCGGCACGAGGGCAAGCGGACCACTGCCGGAGCGGCCACCGACACGCTCGCCGTCGACCTGGCCAGGGTCGAGCCCGCCGTCGACCGCGTGGTGCTGGCAGCCTCCGCGGACGGCGGTTCCTTCGGCCGGGTGAGCGGCCTCTACGTACGGATCACGGACGCGGCGAACGGCGCGGAACTGGCGCGTTTCGACAGCACCGACGCCACGGTCGAGACCGCCTTCATCCTCGGCGAGCTCTACCGGCGCCAGGGCGCCTGGAAGTTCCGGGCCGTGGGTCAGGGGTACGGGACCGGGCTCGAAGGACTCGCCACGGACTTCGGGATCTCCGTCGACGAACCGCAGCAGCCCGCACGGGCGCCTCAGCCCCAAGCGCCCCTGCAACCCCAACCGCCCCGTCCGGCAACCCGAGTTGCCGCCACGCCGCCTCCGCCGCAGTACCCCCAGCCGACGCTCGCCGCCCCGATGGCCCCGCCGGTGCCTCCCGCGCCCCCGGCGCCGCCCGTCGCCCAGCCGGTCCGCCTCACCAAGGTGACGCTCACGAAGGAGGCGCCCTCCGTCTCGCTCGCGAAGCAGGGCGGCACCTCGGGAGCCATGCGCGTCAATCTCAACTGGGAAGTGCGCAAGCAGTTCAAGGGGTGGGGCAGCAAACTCGGCAGGGCCGTCGCACACCACGCGGATCTCGACCTCGATCTCTGCGCCCTCTACGAACTCACCGACGGCCGCAAGGGAGTGGTGCAGGCGCTCGGAAACGCCTTCGGCGCCTTCCACCAGCCGCCGTACGTCCAGCTCGACGGCGACGACCGGACGGGCGCCGTGGCCTCCGGGGAGAACCTGACGATCAACCTCGACCAGAAGGCCAGGATCCGCCGACTCCTGATCTTCGTCACCATCTACGAGGGCGCCCGGAGTTTCGCGGACCTGCACGCCACCGTCACCCTCCAGCCGCAGCACGGCGCCGCGATCGACTTCTCGCTCGACGAATGCACCGTTCCCTCGACGGTCTGCGCGCTCGCGCTCATCACCAGCAACGGGGGCGACCTCACGGTGCAGCGCGAGGCCCGCTACCTCGTGCCGCAGCGCGGAGTGAGTCCGCAGCGCACCATCGACCAGGCGTACGGCTGGGGTATGAACTGGACACCCGGCCGCAAATGACGCCGGACGTCTACGGTCACTGATCCGGTGCGGCCTCGGGACGGGCGTACGTACGCCCCTTCCAGGCCGCACCCCGGCCGCGGTAGTGCTGCACCGCGGAATCGACCGTCATCAGCAGATACAGCAGCGCGGTGAACGGCAGCAGAGGGGCGAGCCACAGCGACTGCCGGTAGTACCCCAGCACCGGCATGTACGTCCCGGCCATCACGGCCCAGGCCGCGCCCCCGGCCCACGCGGCCGGGGCATCGCCGGCCGACAGCCCCGCCACGAGCGTCACGGGCGGCGCCAGGTAGATGACCGCGAGGCCGAGCACCGTACCGAGCAGCACCAGCGGATGGTGCCGCAGCTGGGCGT
The DNA here is from genome assembly GCF_035917155.1 of Streptomyces sp. NBC_00385. Lineage (NCBI taxonomy): Bacteria > Bacillati > Actinomycetota > Actinomycetes > Kitasatosporales > Streptomycetaceae > Streptomyces > Streptomyces sp. NBC_00385. The sequence continues at coordinate 8,213,746 of NZ_CP107951.1, forward strand.
ACGCGCTCCGCGAGACCATGCGCCACAGGTCGGCCAGGCGCGGATACGGCCGCACGCTGTCCACCCGCTCCGCCAGCCCCAGCCAGATCCGGCCGCCGCTGCCCTGCACCGCCCGGGCCAGGGACACGTCGTCGATGACCGCCTGCCGGATGGACTCCGGCACCCGCGCGCGCACCGCGGCCTCGGTCCGCAGCAGCACACACCCGCCCGCCGCTGCCGCCGTCCGCGCCCCCGCCCGGTTCACCCACCGGAACGGATAGAGCTGGGAGAAGAAGTAGACGAAGGCCGGCACGACCAGCCGCTCCCAGACGCTCTCCACCCGCAGCCGCGCCATCTGCGAGACCAGATCGAAGCCGCCCGACCCGGCTGCCGCCACCAGCTCCCGAAGACTGTCCGGCTCGTGCGCGATATCGGCGTCCGTGAGCAGCAGGTACTCGGGCTCCCGGGACCGGGCCAGCGCGATCCCGTGCCGGAGCGCCCAGAGCTTGCCCGTCCAGCCGGGTCCGGGCTCCCCGGGAGACACGACGGTGACCGGCAGCCCCCCGCACCGCACGGAGAGCTCGCGGGCGAGCGCGCCGGTGCCGTCCTTGCTGCAGTCGTCCACCAGGATGATCTCGGCGTGGCCCGGGTAGTCCTGCGCCAGCAACGACGGCAGGCTCATCGGGAGCATGTCGGCCTCGTCACGCGCGGGCACGACGATGGCGACCGAAGGCCACTGCGCCGGGGCCGCGCGGCTCGGCAGCCGCTGGTCGGTCCGCCAGAAGAACCCCTGGCCCAGCAACAGCCACACCCACGCGACAAGCGAACCCACGGCGATCCAGGCAACGGCGCTCATTGGCCGAAGTCTGCCCCACTGAGCAGGGACCGCAAGGGCGGTCGACTATGGTGACCGGGTGAAGATCGCGCTCATGGACTCCGGAATCGGCCTGCTCGCCGCCGCCGCCGCAGTACGCCGGCTGAGGCCGGACGCCGATCTGGTGCTCTCCTCCGACCCCGGCAGCATGCCCTGGGGGCCCCGGACGCCCGAGGACGTCACGGTACGCGCCCTCGCCGTCGCCCGGGCCGCCGCGGCGCACCGGCCCGACGCGCTGATCGTCGCCTGCAACACGGCCTCCGTGCACGCGCTGGCCACGCTCCGGGCCGAGCTGGAGCCCGCGCTGCCGGTCATCGGCACCGTGCCCGCGATCAAGCCGGCCGCCGCGGCAGGCGGCCCGGTCGCCATCTGGGCGACCCCGGCCACCACAGGCAGCCGGTACCAGCGCGGACTGATCCGTGACTTCGCCGGGTCCGCGGCCGTCACCGAGGTGCCCTGCCCCGGACTGGCCGACGCCGTGCAGTACGCGGACGAGGCCGGGATCGAGAAGGCCCTGGCCGCAGCCGCCGCGCTCACCCCGCCCGAGGTGCAGGCCGTGGTGCTGGGCTGCACCCACTACGAGCTGGTCGCCGAACGCATCCGCGGCGCCGTCCAGCGGCCCGGCCGGCCACCTGTCGTCCTGCACGGCTCCGCGGGCGCCGTCGCCGCCCAGGCCCTGCGCCGGATCGGGGCCGAGCCCGCTCCGTCGGCCGAACCCTCCGGCGGGCTCGTCGTCCTCCTCGGCGGGCACCCGTCCGAGCTCCCGGAAGCCGCCCTGGCCTACGCGGAAGGGCGCGGGCTCGCCACCGTCAGCACCGCCCGCTGACCGTCCGGCGACCCGACGGGAGCCGTTGGACCCATCCCTCCGCGCGGATTCTTCAGTACGCTGCTTGGCATGGAGGACCACCCCCGGAAACCGGCGCGAACCGGTGCCGACACCCACACCGCCGTCTGGATCGGCCGGGCCACCAACCGGACCCAGTGGGTGCTCGCGGCCGCCGGCGCCGCCTGCCTGGCGCTCGGCATCCAGCTCGCCGTCAGCTCCAACTGGACCTCCGGCATCGCCCCGCTGCTGATGTCGGTGATCGGCTGCGTGGCAGCCGGGCTGCTGATGCTGTTCGGCACCCTCGCCTTCGTGAACGTGGCGGTCCGTGTCGACGGCGACGCCCTCGAAGTGCGCTGCGGCCACATGGGCCTGCCGCGCCGCCGGATCCTGCTCACCCATGTGGTGGGCGCGGATTTCGCCCCCCAGGTCACCCCCCGCCAGTGGGGAGGCTGGGGCTACCGCTGGCGCCCCGAGCAGGGCACGGCCGTGGTCGTGCGCCGGGGCGAGGGGCTGGTGCTCAGGCTCGGTGACGGCAGGACCTTCACGGTCACGGTCGACGACGCCGAGGCGGGCGTCCGGTTCATCCGCGACCGCCTCCACCTGCCGTCCACCGGCGCTCCGGCCGGGGCCTGACCCGCCCGCGGGCCCTCAACGCCCGGCCGTGTCGGCCTGTGGTTCATGTGCGGGCACATCGTCGCCGCCGTGGCCGCCCAGCCCGATCGGCCCCCTGGCCGACGCCAGCCCCGCGAGCAGGCCCACACCCGCCGTCACCGGGGTGAAGCTCAACGCGTTGCCGACACTCGCCAGCACCGCCAGTGCCGTGAGCGCGGCCCCGGCGGTCAGAACGACCGCCGTGCTGCGCGGCGAGCGCCACAGTACGTACAGCAGCCAGCCGAAGGCGGCTCCCAGCAGCACCACCCCCACCAGCCCCTGCTCGGCGGCCTGCTGCAGCGCGGCCGAGTGCGGCTTGCCGTCCGAGCCGAGGGTCTGCTGCGCGGTGGGGCTCAGCTCGGTGAACCGGCCGGGGCCGATGCCGAGGACCGGGTGCTCGTCCGCCAGCCGAGCCGCGTCCTCCCACAGCTGTACCCGGTTGGTGGTCAGGGGGCCCTCCAGGGAGACGGCGAGGCCGTCGGGCAGAACGTCCTCGGCCACCGCCCACGTCGCCCCGACCGCCAGACCGGCGGCCAGCGCAAGACCCGCGAGACCGAGCAGCCGGCTGCGCATCCTGGCCGCAGCCAGGGAACAGAGCAGGACGCCGGCCGCCGCCGCGAACCCGGCGACGGAGCCGAGTCCCAGCGAGGCACAGGCCGCGCCCAGAGCCAACAGGCGAAGCGTGAACCGCAGCGATTCCCGCCGGGCCGCGGCCGCCGCGCAGCAGGCCGCTCCGGCCGCCAGGACCAGCAGTGCGGCGGACGCGCCGCTGTGCCCGGGCGCGGTCTCCACGGTGGCCGTGGCGCCGGGCATGCCATGGCGCCAGAGGAGTGTCATGACGAGAGCGGCCAAGGCGGCGACGCTCGCCGCGGCCACCGGCAGCAGCGTGCCGCAGATACGCCCGCAGGCGAAACCCGCCGCGACGGCCAGCAGCGCGAGCAACACCCCTTCGGGCCGGGTCTCGCGTCCGGCCGCGCTGATCAGCGACCAGATCGCACAGGCGGCGAGGATCAGTGCCCCGGCGGCGTCCGAGGCATTGCCGCCCTCGGGCCCCCGCTCCGCAGGTGCAGCCATCACGTCAGCCATCACGTCCGTCCCCCGGCCTGTGACCGTCCCGTCCGCGAGGGCCGGATCCGGCCCGGTCGGCGGGGGACTGGCGCACAGATTAACGGCCACGGCGGTCATATGTGCACGAGATGCGGAGAAACGATCCGGCAGCGCGTGTTCCGCCACCGGGACAGGGCTCCCCGGTCCCCGGTCCGCCACCGTAGACTCCGCCGGGTGAGCACCACCATCGCCCAGGTCGGCGACCCGCAGATGCCTGATTCCACCCCCCGGGCCCGCCGCCTGCTGCCGCGCCTCGCACGGCCCGCCGCCGCCGTGCTCTCCGGGGTGCTGCTCTACGCGAGCTTCCCGCCCCGGCCGCTGTGGTGGCTGGTCCTGCCCGGCTTCGCCCTGCTCGGCTGGGTGCTGTTCGAGCGCAGGTTCCGCGCAGCCTTCGGCCTCGGCCTGCTTGCCGGACTCGGCTTCATGCTGCCGCTGCTGCACTGGACGGGCGAAGAGGTCGGTCCGGTGCCGTGGCTGGCCCTCGCCGCGGCCGAGGCGCTGTTCATCGCCGTGGGCTGCATCGGTATCTCCGCCGTGTCCCGGCTCGCCGGCTGGCCGCTCTGGGCGGCCGCGGTCTGGACGCTCGATGAGGCGCTCCGCGCCCGGGTGCCGTTCGGCGGTTTCCCCTGGGGCAAGATCGCGTTCGGGCAGGCCGACAGCGTGTTCCTGCCGCTCGCGGCGCTGGGCGGCACCCCGCTCCTGTCCTTCGCCGTGGTGCTGTGCGGCTTCGGCCTCTTCGAGGCGGTCCGCCGCTTCCGTATCCACCGCACGACGGGCGAACTGCCCCGGCTCGCCGCCGCCGCGACCGCCGCCGCCGTCCTCGTTCCCGTCGCCGCGGCCCTCGCGTCGCTGCCGCTGGTGGACGACTCGGCGGAGGACGGCACCGCGACCGTCGCCGCGATCCAGGGCAACGTGCCGAGGCTCGGCCTCGACTTCAACTCCCAGCGCCGCGCCGTCCTGGACAACCACGCCAACCGCACCGAGCAGCTCGCCCGGGACGTGAAGGCGGGCAAGGTCCCGCAGCCCGACTTCGTGCTGTGGCCGGAGAACTCCTCCGACCTCGACCCCTACCGCAACGCCGACGCGAGGATCGTCATCGACGACGCGGTGAAGGCGATCGGAGTGCCGACCGTCGTCGGCGCGGTCGTCGAGCCGGACACCGGCAACCTGCGCAACACCCTCATCCAGTGGGACCCGGACAAGGGCCCCGTGGCCACGTACGACAAGCGCCACATCCAGCCGTTCGGCGAGTACATGCCGATGCGGTCCTTCGTCCGCGTCTTCAGCTCGGACGTCGACCGGGTGCAGCGCGACTTCGGCCCCGGCAAGAAGGTCGGCGTCTTCGACCTGGCGGGCACGTCCGTCGGACTGGTCACCTGCTACGAGGCCGCGTTCGACGACGCCGTGCGCGACACGGTCGAGCACGGCGCCCAGATGATCGCCGTCCCCAGCAACAACGCCACGTTCGGCCGCAGCGAGATGACCTACCAGCAGCTCGCCATGTCCCGGGTACGCGCGGTCGAGCACAGCCGCTCCGTGGTCGTGCCGGTCACCAGCGGTGTCAGCGCGGTGATCCGCCCGGACGGCACCATCGTCCAGAAGACCAAGATGTTCACACCGGACGCCCTGGTGGACGAGGTGCCGCTGCGTTCCTCACTGACCCCGGCGACCCGGATGGGCCCGCTCCCCGAGGGCCTGCTGGCCCTGCTCTCGGTGATCGGCCTCGGCTGGGTGGCGACGCGGGCGGTGCGCGCCCGGCGGGCTCGCTGAGCAGGCAGGCACGCCACGTAGGGTCGGGTCATGGCCATTCCTGACTTCATCCGCGAGATCCGTGCCACGGCGGGTCAACAGCTGCTCCTGCTGCCCGGCGTCACCGCCGTCGTCTTCGACGACGAGGGCAGAGTGCTGCTCGGGCGACGCGCCGACACCGGTAAGTGGTCGGTGATCGGAGGCATCTGCGAGCCCGGGGAGCAGCCCGCGACGACGGCGGAGCGCGAGGTGTACGAGGAGACGGCCGTGCACTGTGTGGCGGAGCGGGTGGTGCTCACCCAGGCACTGCCCCCCGTGCAGTACGAGAACGGCGACCGCTGCCAGTACCTGGACGTCACCTTCCGCTGCCGGGCCACCGGCGGGACGGCCCGGGTCAACGACGACGAGTCGCTGGAGGTGGGCTGGTTCCACGTCGACGCGCTGCCCCCGTTGCAGGAGTTCGCGCTCTTCCGGATCAAGCAGTCGATGACCGACGGACCCACCTGGTTCGAGGCCTCCACCCCGCAGACGTGAGGCGGGGGCCGGGCGGCGGTGCACGCCACCCGGCCCCCGGACCGTCGCGGATCAGGCGCTACGCACCACTGCGTGCCGCATCCGCGGGCTGCTCCGCCGACACGTCCCGCCCGGGACCGGCGTCCATGTCCGCCAGGTCCCGGTGCCGGGTCTCCTTGGCGCAGACGACGGCCAGCACGGTGATCAGCGCCGCGGCGATCACGTACAGCGCGATCGGTGTCGAACTGCCGTAGTCGGCGAGCAGCGCGGTGGCGATGAGCGGCGCCGGGGCACCGGCCGCGACGGACGAGAACTGGGCACCGATCGACGCACCCGAGTACCGCATCCGGGTCGCGAACAGCTCGGAGAAGAAGGCGGCCTGCGGCGCGTACATCGCCCCGTGGAAGAACAGCCCGACCGTGACGGCGAGGAGCAGGCTCCCGAAGCTCCGGCTGTCGATCAGCGCGAAGAACGGGAACATCCAGAGCCCCACCCCGACCGCGCCGACCAGGTAGACCGGCCTGCGTCCTACCCGGTCCGACAGAGCACCCCACAGCGGGATGACGGCGAAGTGGATCGCCGACGCGATGAGCACGGCGTTGAGCGCCGTCTGCTTGCTCAGCTCGGCCGATGTCGTGGCGTAGACGAGGATGAACGCCGTGATGACGTAGTAGCTGATGTTCTCCGCCATCCTGGCGCCCATCGCGATCAGCACGTCGCGCCAGTGGTGGCGCAGCACGGCCACGACCGGCATCTTCTCCGTCGCCCCGGAGACGGCCCTGCGCTCCTCGGCCTGTGCCAGCGCGGCCTTGAACAACGGCGATTCGTCGACGGACAGACGAATCCACAAACCGATGATCACCAGTACCCCGGAGAGCAGGAACGGGATGCGCCAGCCCCAGGCCTCGAAGGCCGAGTCCGACAGGAGCGCGGTGAGCGCGGAGAGCACTCCGGTGGCGAGCAGCTGCCCGGCCGGCGCACCGGTCTGCGGCCACGAGGCCCAGAACCCGCGGCGCTTCGCGTCCCCGTGCTCCGACACCAGCAGCACGGCTCCGCCCCACTCACCGCCGAGGGCGAAGCCCTGCACCAGCCGCAGGACGGTGAGCAGGACCGGAGCGGCGACCCCGACCGTGGCGTGCGTCGGCAGGAGCCCGATGGCGAAGGTGGCCCCGCCCATCATCAGCAGGCTGAGCACCAGCAGCTTCTTGCGTCCGAGCCGGTCGCCGTAGTGCCCGAAGACCAGTGCGCCGATCGGCCGGGCGGCGAAGCCGACCGCGTACGTGAGGAAGGAGAGCAGGGTTCCGACGAGCGGCTCGGAGTCCGGGAAGAACAGCTTGTTGAAGACCAGGGCGGCCGCTGACCCGTACAGAAAGAAGTCGTACCACTCGATGGTCGTGCCGATGAGGCTGGCGGCGACGATGCGACGGAGGTTGGAGGCGGGTGGGGGAGCGGATGCGGGGGCGGCCATGGGTACCACTTCCGGACGGTGGGCGGGGACGGGGACGTGTCGCCATACCGTAGGAAGGGGCAGGTCAGGGGCGTATGTGGCGGGACACCATAGTTCGGGTTGCCGGTGTGCGGGCCGGTGCTACGGGGAGGGGGGCGAGCCCGTTTCCGCTTCGGGGCGGGCGGGAGAGGGTCGTCCGAGTTGCACTGTTCGGTATGTTTCGCGAGGGCGGTGCTGACTCCCGTACTGGTTTGGTGCTGACTAAAAGCCCACGTCATCACCCGTCTTCACGGGACGGGACTGCTGCATGATCGGGTGACGCCCCTTCCGCAAGGTCACGCTCGCTCCCGGTGCCAGCACTCGGATCACCTTCAGCGTTTCTGCCTGCCACCTGTCGGTGTGGACTGCCGGCGCCTGGGAACTCACCCTCGGCTCCTACACAGTCCACGCCGGCCGGTTCTCGCGAAGCCTGGCTGCACAGCGGGTTGTCACCATCAGCTGAGGCCCCTTGAGCTCGTCGGATTGCCCGTCAGTCGCTTTTCGGCGGGCTTCGGTCTGCTGCCGGTTGTGGTCGACAGCAGACCGAAGCCCTGAGCGAGACGACCGGAAGGGCAGGACGACGTCGGATACATCGGCAGCCGCCCGGAAGCTCGAAGCGTGTGATGGCCGATGCGCGGCTCGAGAAGGCGCCCACACTGCAGCGGGGGCGGGCCCGGCCGGGCGCGAGGAGTTCGGCAACGAGCAGTGCGATGACGTCCACGGCGTCGAGGGCGAGCCGCTTGCCGTTCGTCGAGTTCCACAGCCCGTCCTCGCCGATCAGTGCGGCCAGGAACATCGACACCAGTGCCGCGACCGGCGATCTCGCCCTGCCCGGTGGCGGCGGCGAAGCCGGTACATCGCTGGCCGTGGGCGACAGCGACGGGGACGGATACGCCGATGTGCTCGCTGGTGCGCCGGGCGGTGCGGGGCGTGCGTATCTGCTGCACGGTTCTGCCGCCGGTCTCACTGGGACTGGCGCGGTCACCTTCGTGCAGGGTTCGGGCGGAGTGCCGGGAGCGGCCGAGGCCGGTGGCAGGTTCGGCTCGGCCGTGACGTTGACCGATCTGAACGGTGACGGCACAGCCGACCGCCCGTGCAGGTTCCGTAGGCAGTGCTCGGCAGGTTTTGAAGTCTTCATCCGCGGTGGTGGTGGGGTCGGAGAAAACGCGCCGAGTGAACGGGAGGCCGAGCGCGTCGTCTGCGGTCAATCATTACTCTCTCCGCTTACGTCCGACTGACGTCCTGCTCACGTTTCGCTGACGTTTCGCTGACGTGACGCACCTGGGCCGCATGCCTGCGAAAAGGTCCCCGATCGGGCTTGCCCGGACCTCGTCCTTGGGTACAGCATGGCCGCCTTGCGGGACGTCCGTACACCGGAAGTCCCTGGTCGAAGGGAGCCGCGGCAGTGTCGGGTCAGGTCAGGCCAGTGATGCGGCGCTTGCGGGGTCGATGGCGTGCTGCAGTGGTTCGGCCCGGGTGAAGCGGCGGAGTTCGTCGAGCACGAGCTGTCCGAGGCGGTGGCGTTCGGCGCCCAGTGCGCCGCCCAGGTGCGGCGTCAGGATGACGTTGGGGAGGGTGAAGAGCGGCGAATCGTGGGCCGGGGGTTCGGGATGCGTGACGTCGAGTACGGCCGTGAGGTCCGGCCTGGCGCGCAGGACACGTGCGGCGGCCGGCTCGTCGATCAGCGCGCCCCGCGCGGTGTTGATCAGAGTCGCGCCCGGCCCCATCGAGTTCAGCAGCCGTGCCCCGATGGTGCCGCGGGTCTCGGGCAGGAGTGGTGCGTGGAGGCTGACGACGTGGCAGGTGGCGAAGAGTTCCTCGGCGGAGACCAGTTGGACGCCCGTCTGCCGGGTGGTCTCCGGGGACGCGACGGGGTCGGTGGCGAGGACCTCGACGTCGAAGCGGGCGAGGTGGCCGGCGACCAGCCGGCCGATGTGGCCGAGCCCCAGCAGTCCCACCCGTGACCGGTAGGCGCCCGGGACGGCGGGATCGCGGTGGAAGCGGCGGCTGCTCGCCACCTCACGCGCGATGCGATGGGTCTGCTTCAGTCCGAGGAGGACGTGGGCGAGGGTGAACTCCGCCACCGGGACGGCATTGGCCGCGGCGGCGGAAACGATCGGGATGTTGCGCGCCCAGAAGGCGGGAGTGGTCAGGTGCCGGACCGAACCCGCCGCGACGAGGACGGCCTGGAGCCGGGCGGCATGCGACAGGAAGGCGGTGTCGAGGACGGGCGCGCCCCAGCCCGTGAGCAGGATGTCGATCCCGCTGAGCACCTCGGGGCGCTCGGCGAGTTCCTGCAGGGTGAGGGGCGGTTCCTTCCGGCGCACGAGCCGGTCGATCCCGGCCAGCACCTCGGGCGGATAGACGTCCGCCCGGCGTTCTTCCTCCATGACCAGCAGGGCAGTCGGTGCGGCGGTCGGTTCGTTCATGTCGGGTCGGTCTCCTACCTGTCCGGAGGCGGACCGGCAGCCGGATGACGGCCGCGGCCCCTGCTCGGGCGTGGGGATAAATGTCTGACTGGATGGCGCGGATTGGTGTGGCCTGTTCACTACGTGACTCAGAGGCCCGCACGGACCATACATCGGATCACTGAGGGGATCCGCGTGAAGCTCGGATGTCCAATTTTGGCGGTTCCAGAGACTTCTACCCCCCATGTGTGGCTGATTCAGGGCGAGATGGGTGCGCGCTTAGGAGCGTCTAGCTCAGTGGCGGCGTGAAGCGTTTCGTATTCATCGGACTATTGACCGTTGCTTCAGGCCCCGTTACGGTCCGTGCAAGCGCTTTCCCGGCCAACTGTGATGCGGCGAAACAGGAGTTGTCATGAAGAGATCACGATGGGTCGGTGCCGGTGTTCTCGCCTCGGCACTGGTTCTCACCAGCTGTTCGTCCGGGCCGGCAGGAGTGGACGCCAAGCAGAACTCCAAGGCTCCGCTGGAGCTCTGGACCAGGACGACACCCGGCGGACCGGGGGAGCAGGGCGCGCTCAAGCTCGCCGCCGCCTTCGAGAAGGCCACGGGCTACAAGGTCGAGGTCACCGCCATCTTCGATGACTTCGAGACCAAGCTGCAGCAGCGGGCGGCCCAGAAGAATCTCCCCGACATCGTCATGAACGACGTGACGCAGCTAGGAGCCATGCACAGCCAGGGACTGCTCCGGGAGATCGATCTCGACAGGATCAAGGACAGTGGGCAGATAATCGGCCAGGGGCTGGACTCCGGGAAGAGCGTCGACGGCAAGCAGTACGGGCTGCCGTACTCGGCGCAGGCATCCGCGCTGCTCATCCGTAAGGACTGGCGGCAGAAGCTGAAGCTCGACGTCCCGCAGGACTGGGACGACTTCGCCGCGATGGCCAAGGCCTTCACCACCCAGGACCCCGACGGCGACGGCAAGAAGAACACCGCAGGCCTCGCCGCCCCGCTGTCCACCAAGCGCGGGTACGCCTCCTGGTACTTCTCCAACTTCCTCTGGGCCGCGGGCGGCGACTTCATCACCGAGGCCGGCAAGGGCACGTACAAGCCGGCGATGACCAGCGAGGCGTCGGTCAAGGCCATGCAGTGGTTCCGTGACCTGGGCTGCAAGGACAAGGCCATCCAGCCCGGCGCCGTGACCATGGACACCCCGCCGACGAACGAGACGTTCGAGGCGGGCAGGACCGGCATGTTCGTCGTCGGCCCCTACCTGCTGCCCCGGTTCGACGAGACCCTCGGCAAGGACAAGTACGAGGTCGTGCCGATGCCCAAGGGGCCCAAGGACGCCACCGTCCTCGCCGAGGGCGGCTCGGTCTACCTGATGGCCGGCTCCGACAACCAGGCGGGCCAGGACGCCTTCGCCGGCTTCGCGGTCTCCGCCGAGGGCCAGAAAACGGGAATGGCGGGCGCCACCGGTTACACCGTGCAGCTTCCCGTCAACAAGACCGTCGACGTCTCCCAGGTGCGGACAGACCCTCGCTGGAAGACCTACGCCCAGGCGTACGAGGACTCCGGACGCTACGCGCCCTCCATCCCGAACTGGACCCCGGTGCGGCAGGCGACGGCGGACACCGTGAACGCGCTCATGGCCGACTGCGGCCTGAACACCGAGGCCAAGCTGGGCGAGCTCGACAAGCAGCTCGCCGACATCCTCAAGGAGCAGGGGATCGCCGCGTCATGAGTCTCGACCAGGCGGAACAGGCTGCCCTGCCGGCGGCCGGCTCCGCCCCCCGGAAACCGGGGCGCAAGGGTGGCGCGGTCACCGGACGTCCGGGACGCAGCCGCAGATCGGGCCGGTGGTGGACGCCCTGGCTGTTCCTCGCTCCCGCTCTGCTCCTCTTCCTGTACTTCAAGTTCATCCCCATGGCCAGCGCACTGACCATGTCCTTCCAGGAGGTTCAGCCCTACCTGGGGAACAAGTGGGTCGGCACCGAGAACTACGCCACGGTGCTCCAGTCCCACGGATTCCGCGAAGCCGCGTGGCACACCGTCGTCCTCGCCGCCGGTCAGACGGCCGGCTCGATGGCGTTGGGCCTCGCTCTCGCCCTGCTGATGGAGGGACAGAGCCGCCGGCTCGGATTCGTGCGTTCCGCGGCGTTCCTCCCGGTCGTGGTGCCCATCGCGGTCGTCGCCGAACTGTGGCGGATCATGTACCACCCGACCGAGGACGGCATGCTCAACTCCCTCCTCGGCCTGGTGGGGCTGGGCCCGTCGGGCTTCATCAACGACCCGGACACCTCGATGGCCTCCATCATGCTCACCGGCATCTGGCGGGGCGCCCCTTACGACATGATGATCATTCTCGCCGGTCTGACGAGCGTGGACCGCGGTCTGTACGAAGCGGCGAAGGTAGACGGTGCGAACAGGCGGCAACGGGTGTGGCACGTGACCGTGCCCGGACTGCGGTCGGTCTTCTCGATCCTGTTCATCCTCGCCGCGATCCGCGGACTGCGGGTGTTCACCGAGGTGTTCCTGCTCACCAACGGCGGACCCGACGGTTCCACCGAGGTCGTCATGACCCTCATCTACAAACTCGGACTCGAGCAGAACCGGCTCGGCGTCGGAGCGGCGGGAGCGGTCCTGCTGTTCGTCGCGACCCTGATCCTGACCGTCGTCGTCCAACTGCTGCGGCGGAGGGAGAGCAAGTGAGTACGCAGACCGAGACCGCGCTGGGCCTGACCGAGAGCCGGAGCGTCGGCGGACGGATCCTGAAGGCCGTGACCTATCTGCTGGTCCTGATCGTGTTCGCGGGGCCCCTGCTGGCCCTGCTCGTCAGCGCCTTCAGCCACGTCAAGGACCCGACCCAGCTCAGCGTCATCCCCTCGGGCGTCACACTGGACAACTTCAGGATCGCCTTCGACCAGGGGGTGCTCACGTACCTGCTGAACTCGTTCTTCGTGGTCGGTTTCGGGTTGCTGCTCCAGGTGGCTGTCTCCGTCCTCGCGGGCTACGCGCTGGCTCGGAAGGTCTTCCCCGGCATGGCGCTGGTGCTCGTCGCCATTCTGGCCACGCTGATGCTGCCCGAGGAGATCCTGGCCCTGCCACTGTCCCTGATCCTCGCCGACCTGCCGGTCGTCCACTTCAACCTGATCGGCACCCTGGCCGGCATGATCGTCCCACTGGGCGCCTGGGGATTCTCCATCCTGGTGATGACCGAGTTCATGAAGGACGTGCCCCGCGAACTCGAAGAGGCCGCCCGCATCGACGGCGCCGGAGACCTGCGGATCTTCGCCCAGATCATCCTGCCGATGTGCAAGCCCGCCCTCGGCGTCATCGGGGTGTTCGGCTTCACCATGATCTGGGACCAGTACCTGCTGCCCCTCCTCGTCTCCACCGACTCCTCCTCGTACACGCTCCCGCTGGCGCTGCGGACCCTGCGGATCGATCCCGCCGTCACCCCCGGAGTGGTGATGGCCGCCTCCCTGCTGGCGCTGCTGCCCTCCGTGATCGTCTTCCTGTTCTTCCAGCGGTCCTTCGTGAGCGGCCTGTCCTCCGGCGCGTTGAAGGGCTGAGTCCCTCCCCGCCCCGTGCACGAGACCTGTATGGCGACACCCGCGTACGAGAAAGAGCGATGCCCCATGACCCCGAGCGCCGGCACCACCCCGCACGCGACCCCGGTTCCCGAAGAAGCACCGGAGACGGCATGGTTCACCGCCGCCCGGTTCGGCATGTTCGTCCACTGGGGCCTGTACTCCCTCGCCGCACGGCACGAGTGGGTCAAGAACCGGGAGAAGCTGACCGACGAGCAGTACCAGGTCTACTTCGACCACTTCGATCCCGACCGGTACGACCCCGTCCAGTGGGCCAGGGCGGCCAAGGCCGCCGGCATGCGCTATGTCGTGCTCACCGCCAAGCACCACGACGGCTTCTGCCTGTGGGACAGCGCCCTCACCTCGTACAAGGTCACCAACACCCCGTACGGACGCGACCTCGTCGGCCCGTTCGTCGAGGCGTGCCGGGCCGAAGGGCTCAAGGTCGGCCTCTACTACTCGCTGATCGACTGGCACCACCCCTCCTTCCCCGTCGACGGCACCCATCCGCAGCGCGACGACGAGGAGTTCAAGGCCGCCCACGCCGACCGGGACATCCACGACTACCAGCGCTATCTGCACGGCCAGGTCCGGGAACTGCTGACGTCGTTCGGACGCGTCGACTACCTGTTCTTCGACTTCTCGTACGCCGGGCGCACGTGGTGGGGCGGCAAGGGACCCGACGACTGGGACTCCCCGAAGCTCCTGGAGATGATCCGCGCACTCCAGCCGCACGTCCTCGTCAACGACCGGACCGGGCTTCCCGGGGACTTCATCACCCCCGAGCAGTACCAGCCCTCCGGCCCCATGACCGAGAACGGGCGCCCCGTCGTCTGGGAGGCGTGCCAGACGCTCAACGGCAGCTGGGGCTACGACCGCGACAACCTCGACCGCAAGAGCGCCGACCTGCTGATCCGGATGCTCGTCGACGGGGTGTCCAAGGGCGGCAACCTCCTGCTCAACGTGGGCCCCACCGGCCGCGGCGACCTCGACCCGCGCGACACCGAGGTCCTCGGCGAGATCGGACAGTGGACACAACTCCACGAACGCTCGATCCGCGGCTGCGGCCCCTCCCCGTACACCGCACCCACGGAATGCCGCTACACGCAGCGCGGCGACCGGCTCTACGTCTACCTGTTCGCGTGGCCGCTGCGTCACCTGCACCTGCCGGGCCTCGCAGGGCGGGTGCGGTACGCCCAACTGCTCAACGACGCCTCAGAGATCATTCCGGTCCACATCGAACCGGGCCGGCCCGCGGTCAACACCGAGATGGGAGGGCAGCCCTCCGGCACGCTCACGCTCCAGATTCCGGTCCGGCGCCCCGACACCCCCGTCCCCGTCATCGAACTGTTCCTGGAGACCGCGGCCGACCCGGCCGACGACTGACCCGCGGCCGCGCAGAGCCCGCCCGTCCACCACACTCACGGAGGCACCATGCAACGCCGCACGTTCCTCATGGGCACCGCAGCAGGGGCGGCGCTGGCCGCCGTCCCCGTCGGCGGACCGCTGACCGCAAGTGCGACCCCGGCCCCGGTCCCAGCGACCGTCCGTAACCTGGACGAGCTCCAGGCGGCCATCGACCGCGCCCGGCCCGGTGACCGGATCGTCGTCGCCGACGGCACGTACACCGTCCCGCCGGACCGCCCCCTCACGATTCGCGACAAGCAGGGCACCGAGCGCGCACCCGTGACCATCGCCGCCCGGACCCGCGGCGGCGTCGTCCTGGACGGCCCCCACAGTTTCGTCATCGAAGCGTCCAGCCACATCACACTCAGCGGCTTCTCCTTCCGCCAGAGCAGCACCCTGGACGTCCCCCCGGACTGCTCGCACATCAGACTCACCCGCAACGACTTCCAGCTGGCCGACATCGAAGGCATGCACTACGTCATGGTGCGCGCCGACGACAGCACGGTCGACCACAACCACTTCCACGGCAAGAGCACGCTCGGCATCTACCTCGGCATCGAGGGAGCCGGCACGGAGGACATGGCCCAGCGCGTCCACGTGTACCGCAACCACTTCTCCGACCACACCTTCGCCGGGTCCAACGGCGGCGAGCCGATCCGGCTCGGCGTCAGCCCCCGGGCGCTGTCCAGTGCCCACGCGGTCGTGGAGTACAACCTGTTCGAACGCGCGAACGGGGACCCCGAGGCGATCTCGGTGAAGAGCTCGGACAACACCATCCGGCACAACACCATCCGTCAGAGCACCGGCGGCATCGTCCTGCGGCACGGCAACCGCAACCGGGTGGAGGCCAACCACCTCATCGACGGCACGGAAGGGGTGCGGATCTACGGCAACGACCATGTGATCGTCAACAACTACCTCGCCGGCCTGTCCGGGCGCGCCCTGGTGATCGGCAGCGGTTCGGAACGCGACCACCTGCCCGGCGAGCCGGCCGAGACGCGCCGCGGCAACGACGCCCCCGACCGCGTCCTCATCGCCTACAACACCCTGGTGAACAACAACGGCACCCTCTCCGGCGAGAGCCACCGCCCGCACGAGCCGCGGGACGTCACCGTCGCCGACAACCTGTTCGTCGCGGACACGGGCCGGCTGGTCGACACGGCCGACACCGTGCGCTTCACCTGGTCGGGCAACTTCCTGTGGGGCGCCGCCGACGACGGCAACATGCCCGCCGGCGGAGGCGCCCGGATCGACCCGCGGATGGTGACGGACGCGCACGGCATCGCCCGACCGGCCGCCGACAGCCCGGTGATCGACGCGGGCACGCTCCGGTGGCCACCCGTCACCCATGACATCGACGGTCAGCCGCGTGGCCGGACCAGGGACGTGGGCGCGGACGAACACTCCCGCCGGGCACCGAGGCGCGGACCGCTGACACCGGCCGACGTCGGCCCCGAGGCAGCCTGAACCACGCCCGTTCCGTTCCCCCGACGCAGGAGGCATCATGCAACGACGCACGTTTCTCAGAAGCACCGCCGTGGCCGCACTCGCGGCCGTCCCCCTCACCACCTCGCTGACGGGGAGCGCGTCGGCGGCCGACATCCCGGTCTCCTCCCTGGCCGCACTACAGAGCGCGATCAACGCCGCCGTACCCGGTGACCGGATCGTCGTCGCCGACGGCACCTACACGGTCCCCCCAGGGAGCGCCCTCACCGTCACCGGCAAGAACGGCACCGAGGCCGCGCCCATCACCATCGTCTCCCGGAGCCGGGGCGGAGCCGTGCTGCGCGGCGAACGCGGTTTCGCGCTCAGTGGATCGAGCCACATCACCCTCAGCGGCTTCTCCTTCCGGCAGAGCACCACGCTGGAGATCCCGGCGGACTGCTCGTCGATCCGGCTGACGCGCAACGACTTCCAGTTCGCGGACAGCGGCGATCCGTACTGGGTCGTCGTACGGGCGGACGACACGAAGATCGACCGCAACCACTTCCACGACAAGAGCACGGCCGGCATCTTCATCGTCGTCGACGGCCCCGGCGCGACCGCCATGGCCCAGAACCTCCACATCTTCCGGAACCACTTCTCCGACCACAGCTTCACCGGGTCCAACGGTGGCGAGCCCATCCGCCTGGGCGTCAGCGGCCGGGCCCTGTCCGGCGCCCACGCGGTGGTCGAGTACAACCTGTTCGAGCGCTGCGACGGCGACCCCGAGGCCATCTCCGTGAAGTCCTCGGACAACACGATCCGGTACAACACCGTCCGCGACAGCCGCGGTGGCATCGTGCTGCGGCACGGCAACCGCTCCACGGTCGAGGGCAACTACCTGATCGGCGGCACCGACGGCGTACGGATCTACGGCAACGACCACAGGATCGTCAACAACCACCTCAGCGGGCTGTCAGGCCGAGCCCTCGTGGTCGGCAGCGGTACGACCCGGGACCACCACGCCGGCGAGACGGAGGACGAGCGGCGGGGCAACGATGCCTGCGACCGCGCCGTGATCGTGCACAACTCCCTGATCGGCAACACCGGCACGCTCTCCGGCGAGACCCGGACGTACGAGCCGCAGGACGTCGTCGTCGCCGACAACCTGCTGGTCGGCGATGCGGGAAGCCTCGTCGAGATGGGAGCCAACTCCGGCTTCACCTGGCAGAGCAACCTGCTGTGGGGCGCGGCCGCGAACGGCAACATCCCCACTGGGGGCTTCACCCGGGCCGACCCCCGCCTCGCCCCGGGGACGGACGGTGTGATGCGGCTGACGTCGACCAGCCCGGCGATCGGGGCTGCCACACTCGGCAGCGTCGCCGTGGCCGATGACATCGACGGGGACCTGCGCGGCAGCACCCGGGACATCGGCGCCGACGAGTATGCGACGGGGACTGCGCTCCGGCGCCCGCTCACGGCCGCGGACGTGGGTCCGAACGCCGCCTGAGCAGTCCCACTGGGACCGTACGACACCGCCGGCACCGGTCCGCCCGCTCCGGCCGGGCGGGCCGCACGACACCACCGCAGGCCCACCACAGGAAGGCAGTGCCATGAACGAGCAGAGTGGCCCGAGCACGGCGGGCCCCGCCCCGGTCCGTCCGGCCCGGAGTGCGGCGGGCGCCGCACCGGCCCATCCGCCGGCCGGGCCGGACGCCGGCAGGACCGCGCTCGGCCTCTGCTCGGTCACCTACCGTCGGTTGCCCGCGATCGAGGTCGCACGATGCGCCGCCCACGCGGGCCTGGAGGTGATCGAGTGGGGAGCGGATGTACACGCGCCCGCTGAGGAGCCCGGCACTGTCCGTGCGGTCCGGGAGGCCTCCGACCGCTATGGGCTGGCCTGCTGTTCCTACGGTTCGTACTTCCGCGCCACCCCGGACGAACTGGCTGGATTCCCCGCCGTCGCCCGGGCCGCGATGCTGCTCGGGGCAAAGAGGGTCCGGGTCTGGGCGGGCGCCACCGGCTCGCAGTACGCGTTGCCCGAGCAGCGGCACGCCACCGTGCGCTGTCTGCGGGCGGCGGCCCGGATCGCCGCGGACCACGGGCTCGGACTCGCAACGGAGTTCCACGGCGGGACCCTCACCGACACCGTCGCCTCGACCGTGCGGCTGCTGGACGAAGTGGACGCGGACAACGTCCGTACGTACTGGCAGCCGCCGCTCGACACCCCCGACGAGGAGGCGCTTTCGGGGCTCGCCGAACTGGGCGACCGGATCGTCGCCGTGCACGCCTTCTCGTGGTGGCCGGGCAACACCCGGCTGCCGATGGAGGACCGCGAGGACCTCTGGACCGCCGCCCTCGGGATGCTGGACGGCCGGGGCATCGAGGCGCTCCTGGAGTTCGTGCCCGGCGACGACCCCGCGGTGCTGACACGCGAGGCCGCGACCTTGAGGCGGGCGGCGGGCCAAACCGTCTCCGGCCGGACGTAGTTGACTGCAGGGGCGCGGGCCCGACACAAAGCCCGGCCCCGGCCCCGCCCCACCCAGACGCCAGGACGGCAGACATGCATATCAACGACGACGACACGCTCCTGTTCATCGGTGACTCGATCACCGACGCCGGCCGCGACCGTGCGGATTCCACGTCCCTCGGCAACGGCTACGTGAACGAGATCGCGCAGACCCTGCGCGAACGGACGCACGACGGACCGGCCCCCCGCGTCATCAACCGGGGGATCAACGGCAATCGCGTCTACGACCTGGAATCCCGCTGGGCCGCCGACGTCATCGCCCACCGGCCCACCGTGGTCACCGTCAAGATCGGCATCAACGACACCTGGCGGCTCCACGACAGCGGACTCGCCAGCCCGGCCGACGAGTTCGAGGCCTGCCTCGACCGGCTGCTCGCGGACACGGCCCGGCAGCTCCCCGTACGGCTGGTCGTCATCACGCCTTTCCTGCTCCCGGTCACCCCGGATCAGGAGAGCTGGTTCGAGGACCTGGCGCCCAGGACCGACGCCGTCCTGCGGGCCGCCACGGGGAACGGCGCCCAGATCGTCCGTGCCGACCTCGTCCTGCCCCGCGCGGCGCAGGACCGGCCGGCCAGGGAACTGGCCGGGGACGGCGTTCACCCGACCCCTCTGGGCCACCGGCTGATCGCCGAGGCATGGCTCGCCGTGGTCGGTGCCGGAGCCCCGGAGCCGGAGACGCAGCGCTCAGGGCTGTCCCGCAATCTTCGGCGGGCGCACGACGACAGCTACGGCACTTCCTCCCCGTAGCCCGAACGGCGCGGGGGGACCCCCTCCGCGCCTTGACAAGGTCATCGATGCCGCGGGTGGAGACCCCGTGGACGTTGACCTCCATGACGACCGCGTAGAGGGCCTGATCGATTTCGAGCACCGTGTTGCAGGTCGGCAGGCGCCTGTCAGGATTGCGCTGTGAGGCACGGTTTATTGCTCTGGCGCCAGCTCCCGTGCTGGTTCGGTGTGCTGACCTGAGACCGCCCGTCAGCCCCTCTGATCACGTGTGCCCGGTGCTGACCACGCAGCGTTGAACTTCGGCATCAGGGGCGGAACGGGCGGGCTTCTGCGGAGTCGGCCATTCTGGTGGCACGGGGCCCGCACGGGCGGGCCCCGCACTGCAACCCATACGCAGGTGCCCCCGGATGAACCCAGCGGCCACATCCAAGCCCCGTCAACCGCCGCTTCCCTACCAGCGGCCCGGGACCCTCCCCGGGCCGCAACGACCAAATCCTCGCCGTACACCCGTGTCGACAACGCCCCCAGCCAGTCCCCCAGCGGACGCCTCCTTCGGGTCCGCGCCGGCTGCGGCCCTTCGGGTGGACAACGGTGCCTTCCGCGATCAGCTGGTCGGTATCCGCGACAAGGCGGGCATCGGCGAGGACATCGGCGATCGGACGTCAGATGGTGGACGTGTCGATCACGAAGCGGTAGCGCACGTCGCTGGCGAGCACTCGCTCGTACGCCTCGTTGATCTGGTCGGCGCGGATCAGTTCGATCTCGGCGCCGAGGGAGTGCCGCGCGCAGAAGTCGAGCATCTCCTGCGTCTCACGGATGCCGCCGATGCCGGAGCCCGCAAGGGTCTTCCGGCCTCCGATGACGGAGAACAGGTTCAGCGAGACCGGCTCCTCCGGCGCCCCCACGTTGACCATCGCGCCGTCGGTCTTGAGGAGCGCGAGGTACGTGTCCAGCGGCAGCGGCGCCGAGACCGTGGAGATGATCAGGTCGAACGAGCCCTTGAGCTGCTCGAAGGTCTTCGGGTCGCTGGTCGCGAAGTAGTGGTCCGCGCCCAGCTTCAGCCCGTCGGCCTCCTTGCGCAGCGTCTGGCTGAGCACGGTCACCTCGGCGCCGAGTGCGTGCGCGATTTTGACGCCCATGTGCCCGAGACCGCCAAGGCCGACGATCGCGACCTTCTTGCCGGGACCGGCGTTCCAGTGGGCGAGCGGGGAATACGTGGTGATGCCGGCGCAGAGCAGCGGAGCGGCCTCGTCGAGGGCGATGCCCTCGGGTATGCGCAGGGTGTAGTTCTCGTCGACCACCACGTGGGTGGAGTACCCGCCGTAGGTGGGCTCGCCGTCTTTGCCGATGGCGTTGTACGTGCCGACGTTGCCCTCGGAGCAGTACTGCTCAAGGCCGGCCTCGCAGTTCTCGCACGCGCGGCACGAGTCGACCATGCAGCCGACGCCGACCCGGTCGCCGACGGCGAACTTCGTCACGCCGGGACCGACCTCGGCGACCACGCCTGCGATCTCGTGGCCGGGAACCATCGGGAAGATGCCCTCGCCCCAGCCGTTACGGGCCTGGTGGATGTCCGAGTGGCAGATCCCTGCGTACTTGATGTCGATCAGGACGTCGTGCTCGCCGACCGGGCGGCGCGGCACGGTCGTGCGCTCCAGCGGGGCCTTGGGGGTGGGGACGGCGTATGCGGCGACGGTGGTGACAGTCATCCGGGAATGATCTCCTCAAAGGTGGGGTGGTTCTTCAACTGTGCCTCATACCCCGACAAACGCCCAGGTCCCCGCTGTGCCTACGTCCGCTGTGCGTACTACTGGCAGGGTTACGCTGGGCACCACGCCGTACCCGGATACTGGAAGACATGGACCAGCGCGCCGAACTCAGCGAATTCCTCCGCATCCGGCGGGCCCGGCTCAAGCCCGAGGACGTAGGTCTGCCCCATGTGGGACGGGCCCGGCGGGTACCGGGGCTGCGGCGCGAGGAGCTGGCCCAGCTCGCGGGCGTGTCCGTGGCCTACTACACACGTCTGGAGCAGGGGAACAGCGGGAACGTCTCCGGTGAGGTGCTGGACGCGATCGCCCGTGCGCTGCGGCTCTCGGACACCGAGCATGCTCACCTCACGCACCTGGCGAACCCGAAGACGAAGAAGAAGCGTGCCGCCGCCGCCCGCCCGCAGCGGCTGCGGGCAGAGCTCCAGTACCTGATCGACGCCATGGACAGCGTGCCCGCGTACGTGCTGGGGCGGCGGATGGAGATCCTGGCGTCGAACCGGATGGCGCGGGCGTTGCTCGGCGACGAGACCGCGCTGCCGCCCGAGGAGCGGAACATGGCCCGGATCGTGTTCCTCGACCCGCACTCGCGAGATCTGTACGTGGACTGGGAGTGCAAGGCCGTCGAGCTGGTGAGCGCGCTGCGGCTGTGTGCGGGCTGCTGGCCCGACGATCCGCTGCTCTCGGCCCTGGTGGGAGAACTCTCGGTGAAGAGCGAGGAGTTCAGGACGCTGTGGGCCGCGCACACGGTCCAGGAGAAGGGGTACGGCACGAAGCGGCTGCACCATCCGCTGGTGGGCGACCTCACCCTGTCCTACGAGACGCTGAAGCTGCCGGCCGACCAGGACATGTCGCTGGTCACCTTCCATGCCGCGCCCGGCTCGGCCTCCGAGGAGTCGATGCGGCTGCTCGGCAGCTGGGGCCTCGACACCGACACCCGGCCGGTGAACCGCTGACCCGGCGCCGTGGCTCCGTCCCCCTGCGCCGCCCGTAGCCGCACAGGGGGAGTTCGCCGGCCGGACCTCGGTACGGATGGACGTGTCGGTCAGGCGTGCTCAGCCCTTCATGCCTGAGAAGGCGATGCCCTGGATGAACTGGCGCTGCATCGCGACGAACACGACGATCACCGGGAGAGTCGCCAGGAGGGAGCCGGCCATCAGTACCGGGTACTCGGTCAGGTGGGCGCCCTGGAGCGAGGCCAGGCCGGCCGACAACGGCATCTTGGCCGGGTCGGTGTTCACGATCAGCGGCCACATCAGGTCGTTCCAGGACCACAGGAACGTGAGGATGCCCAACGCCAGCAGCCCGGGGCGGGCCAGCGGCAGGGCGATGCGCCAGAAGACGGTGAACGGATTGGCACCGTCCAGTCGGGCCGCCTCCTCCAGCTCCTCCGGCAGCCCCATGAAGAACTGGCGCAGCAGGAAGGTGCCGAAGGCGGAGAACATGCCGGGCACCACGAGGGCCTGCATGGAGTCCAGCCAGCCGAGGTTCTGCATGATCTGGTACTGCGGGAGCAGGAAGAGCTGTCCGGGCACCATCAGCACGGCGAGGAAGGCCAGGAAGATCGCCCCGCGCCCGGGGAAGCGGATCCGGGCGAAGGCGTAGGCCGCCATCGAGCAGAGCAGCAGCTGGGCCGCGGTGCGCAGCAGCGCCATCACGGCGGTGTTGATGAACTGCCGGCCGAAGGGAATCCCGTCGAAGACCTTCCCGTAGTTCGACCAGTCCCAGTGCGCGGGCAGGATCGTCGGCGGCACCTGCACGGACTCACCGAAGCTCTTGAAGGAGGTGAGCAGCTCCCACACCAGGGGGAAGACGGTGATGACCGCGCCGAGGGTGAGCAGGACGTGGGCGGGCCACATCCTGCCTTCGCGGCTCGCCCGCCGCGCCGGATTACGCGCAACGTCACGCACAGTCGCCTCACGCATAGTGGACCCACCTCTTCTGCAACCGGAACTGGACGGTGGTCAGCGCCATGATCAGGACGAACAGCACGCAGACGATGGCAGCGCCGTAGCCGCGCTGGTTGTCGAAGAACGCCTTCTGGAAGAAGAGCATCACGACGGTCTGGCCCTCGCCGTAGGCGGGGTTCTGGAGCGAGTTCGTCGTGTTGGCGCCGATGATCAGGTACACGAGGTCGAAGACCTGCAGGGACTGGATGATCGAGAGCACGGTGGTGAAGAACAGGGTGGGGCTCAGCAGCGGCAGGGTGACCGAGAAGAACTGCCGCACCCGTCCCGCGCCGTCGAGTGCCGCCGCCTCGTAGTAGTCGCCGGGGATGCTCTGGAGGCCGGCGAGCAGCAGGATCATGTTGTAGCCGACGGTCATCCACACGCCGACGACCGCCACCGCGAAGCGGATGGTGTGCGGGTCGGACACCCAGTAGGTGCCGTCGATGCCGATCGACGACAGTGCGTGGTTGAGGATGCCGGCGTCGCCGTTGTAGAGCCAGCGCCAGACCACCGCGACGGCGGCGGGCATCGTGACCACCGGCAGGAAGTAGAGCGTGCGGTACACACCGGTGCCGCGCAGGCCCTTGATGTTGAGCAGCACGGCGAGCGCCATCGACAGCGGGATGCCGAGCAGCACCAGCCCGGTGTAGATGCCCGTGTTGCCCAGCGAGTGCCAGAACTCCGGGTCGCCCACCAGCGTGCGGTAGTTGGACAGGCCGATCCAGGTGGTCCCGCCGAAGGCGCCCCACTCGGTGAAGCTGTAGTAGAGCGTCTGCACTACCGGCCACAGGTAGAAGATCGCGAGGCCGAGGCCGGCCGGCGCGATCAGGGCGTAGCCCCACCACTTGTCCCGGTTCCTGAAGCGGCGCTCGCGCCGGCGCAGCTCCCGCTGGTCCAGGACGTCCGGTCCAAAGCGCTGCGCCGGTACGGCGGATCGCGTACGCACATCGAGGCTCATCAGGACCGGCCCTTCCTCTCCTGGGCGAGCAACTGGTTCATCGCATCGGTCAGGGAGCCGGTGGCGCCCTTGAGGGTCGCGTCGCCGCTCCACGCCTTGGCGAGCCACATCTGTTCCTTGTGCTGCCAGGCGGCGCTGTTGGCGGAGCCGGGGAAGGGCACCGCGTAGTCGAGCGCGTCCAGGTGCACCTGGAGGTCGAAGCGCGGCATTCCGGCCGCCCACGGCTTCGCGGTGCCGTTGCGGGCCGGGATGGCGGTGCCGTACTTGCCCTGGAGCAGCGAGGCCCGTTCCCCGCCGAGGAACCGTACGAACTCCCGGGCCAGCTCGGGCTGCGGGGTCCTGGCGTAGACGACGTTGGCCAGGCCGTGCAGGACGGTGGCACGGCGGCGGCCCTTGGGCATCGGCGCGACGTCCACCTTGGCCCGCAGCTCGGGGTCGGCGTAGAACGTCGCCGCGTTGTAGGACGCCTCGTAGGTCATGGCCAGAGTTCCCGACTGGAACATCTGGGTGGGGTCGGTGTCGGTCATCTGCTGCAGGGACGGGGCGGCGCGGTAGCGGTGGATCAGGTCGATCCACAGCTGCAGCCCCTCCCGCGTGCGGTCGTCGGAGTAGCCGGAGCGCTCCTTGTCCTGGGAGATGACCCAGCCGCCGGCCTGGGGTATCGAGTTGTAGTAGTTCTCCTGTGCGCGGACCGGGGCCCCGACGCCGTAGATCCCGCGCTTGCGGTCGGTGAGCCGCTGGGCGGTGGCGATCAGGTCCTGCCAGGTCCAGGAGGCGTCCGGGTAGTCGGCCTTGGCCCGGTCGAAGATCTCCTTGTTGAACCACAACGCGACCGTGTCGAAGTCCTTCGGGGCGCCGTACTGGGTGCCCTTCCAGCGGTAGAGGGAGACCAGGTCGGCCGGGAAGTCGGCGGGGCGCAGTACGGCGTCGGACCCCTCGGTCTCCAGCGGGAGAAGCTGCCCGGCATCGGCGTAGAGGCCGAAGTTGGGCCCGTTCATCCAGAAGACGTCCGGTGCGGCACCGCCGGTGCACGCGGTGCGCAGTTTGGTCCAGTACGTCCCGTTGGGGGTGAGTTGTACATCGACGGTGACGCCCGGCCGTGTGCGCTCGAACTCCCGCGCCGCCCGGTTCATGGCCGGCACTTGGTAGACGTCCCAGACGCCGTAGGTGAGATGGCCACGCCGGGAGCCGCCGCCCGCGGAGGGCGAGGGTGACGAGGAGGAACTGCAGCCGGACGCGAGCGGGGCCGCCGCGAGCGTCGTGGCGGCAGCCGCCGTGAGGAGGGAACGTCTGCGCACGCGGAGCCTTCCTGGGGTGGGGGGTCGCAGCCTCACCGCGCGGGAGGAGCCATGGGAACGAGCTGTCCCTGCCGCGGGGGACGCGGTCCTTTAAAACCGGAACGCCCAGACGCTATTTGCTCAAAGTTGTTGGGTCAAGGGTACTTTGAATCATCTTTGCGCATCTCTCGATCCCCTGTGAGCACTTTTCGCGGCATCGGAGCCGTCCACCGAACCTCGTGACGGTTAAATGTTGAATTGGGGCGCGGCGAGCTCAGGGCGAGGTGGGGGTCTTCCGTGCACTCGCTGATCCGGCGAGGCGCCAGATCCTTGAGGACCTCCGAGGTGGCGAGCTCGCGTCAGGCGGGCAGGCAGGCAGGCGGGCAGGCAGGCGGGCAGGCAGGCGGGCAGGCAGGCCCTGGCTGCGGCCGATGCACTCCTTCGGCCGAGCGTGCCCGCCCCGGGCAACCGGGCAGTGAGCTCCGGGGCGGATGCCGGAGTGCGCGGGCGGACCCGCCGGCCAGGCCCGGATCCACCTCCGACGGGCGAGGGAGCTCATCGGGGCTCCCGGACCCCGGCGACCGGCCCTGTGGGCGCAGGGGGCAGGCGGTTCCCGCGCCGAACGGCAGGAGGCCGGAAGCGCCGTCCGTCGTCGGCCGGCGACACTGCGTGAGCCACTCCCCGCCGGGCGGGGCACACGCCTCGCAGCCGGGGCGGTTGCCGCGGAACCGGAAGGGAACCGGAGGGGTGGCACCGGCGAATAGAAGTGATACTTCATCCAGGTTTGACACCCTTGAATCCGGGCTAGTCGGACTGACGCGACTTCTTCTCGCTGTTCCGGTGTGACCGTGTGAGCGGTTCCAGCAAGAGCCAACATGATGGAGGGCAGACCGATGACCGACGCTTCACCCGAGCCGACCACCACTGATTCCGGGGCCCCGGTGGAGAGCGACGAACACTCGCTCACTGTCGGACCGGGAGGCCCGATTCTGCTGCAGGACGCCTATCTGATCGAACAGATGGCGCAGTTCAACCGGGAGAGGATCCCTGAACGGCAGCCGCACGCCAAGGGCAGCGGCGCCTTCGGGCACTTCGAAGTAACCGGCGATGTCAGCGCCTTCACCAAGGCCGCGGTGTTCCAGCCCGGCACCACGACCGACCTGGTCACCCGCTTCTCCACGGTCGCGGGCGAGCGTGGCAGCCCGGACACCTGGCGTGACCCCCGGGGCTTCGCGGTGAAGTTTTACACCAGCGAGGGCAACTACGACATGGTGGGGAACAACACCCCCGTCTTCTTCGTCAAGGATCCGATGAAGTTCCAGCACTTCATCCGGTCCCAGAAGCGCCGCGCGGACAACAACCTGCGCGACCACGACATGCAGTGGGACTTCTGGTCCCTCTCGCCCGAATCGGCCCACCAGGTCACCTGGCTCATGGGCGACCGCGGCATCCCGCGCACCTGGCGCCACATGAACGGCTACACCTCGCACACCTACATGTGGATCAACGCGCAGGGCGAGCGCTTCTGGGTGAAGTACCACTTCAAGACGGACCAGGGCATCGAGTTCTTCACCCAGGACGAGGCCGACCAGATGGCCTCGGCGGACACGGACTACCACACCCGGGACCTCTTCGAGCACATCCGTGACGGCGCCTACCCGAGCTGGACTCTGCACGTTCAGGTCATGCCGTACGAGGACGCAGCGGACTACCGGTTCAACCCGTTCGACCTGACCAAGGTGTGGCCGCACAGCGACTATCCGCTGATCGAGGTCGGCCGGATGACGCTGGACCGCAACCCCACGGACAACCACGCCGAGATCGAGCAGGCGGCCTTCCAGCCGAACAACTTCGTGCCCGGCATCGGCCCCAGCCCGGACCGGATGCTGCTCGCCCGGCTGTTCTCGTACGCGGACGCGCACCGGTACCGGATCGGCGCCAACTACCAGCAGCTTCCCGTCAACGCGCCGGTCGTCCCCGTGAACACGTACTCGAAGGACGGGGCGATGGCGTACCGCAAGACCACGGATCCTGTCTACGCGCCGAACTCCAAGGGCGGCCCCGCGGCGGACACCGACCGCTACGGCAGTCCGCCCAGCTGGTACGCCGACGGGGACATCACGCGGGCCGCCTACGTCTCGCACGCCGAGGACGACGACTGGGGTCAGGCAGGCACGATGGTGCGCGAGGTCTTGGACGACGCGGCCCGCGATCGTCTGGTGGACAATGTCATCGGCCACCTCCTCAACGGTGTCACCGAACCCGTTCTGCGACGAGCCTTCGATTACTGGTCCCGCATCGACAAGTCGATCGGCGAGCGCATCGAGCAGGGAGTGCGCGCCAAGGCCGACGAGAAGGACCCCAAGGCCGCGAAGCAGGGCAACCCCGCGCGACGCGACATGCAGGCGAAAGCCTGACGTGACGGTCGGCGGGTTTGCCACGCCTGCCGTAGCCGGCGCACGTGCGCATATGGTGGCGGCCGCTGACGGGTGGGAGGTTTCTCGTCGGTGGCCTGCCCCACCGTCTCGCGCACACAGCCGCCCCCCTGCGTACGGCACGTCCCGGACTCGTCACCCGAGCCGGGGCGTGCCACTCGGCGTGCTCGGTCGTCCGCTGCTCTCCTGCCGTGTCAGGAGTGGGTGCAGCTCACTGGTTGGTGCGACGCCCGTGCCCGGCGGGCCCTGGAAGCCGAGGCTCGTGTCCGCGCCGGCCGCGAGGCCGCCGGTTCAACGCCGCGCCCTTGCGCCGAGCGGAGCCGGTCTGCTCGTACGTGGCATTCCACATGTGCCTGGCGTATGCGGTGGGACAGCCATAGTTCCGGCGGCCGGTGTACGGGCGGGTGCGACGGGGGCCTTCCTGCCGTGCGCCGAGTGCGGTGACAGCTTCCGGCGTTCCACGCCCGGCCGCCTCACTCCCTCTCGTCGGTGGCACCGGCGACGTCGCCGAACGAGGCGGTGAGCGCCCGCGCGATCAGTTCGGCAGGTTCGTCCGTCCGTCGTCCTCGGCCCAGCGTGTCAGCGCCGTGTGCATCGCGGCCAGGCAGGCGCTGGTGGCCGCCCGGGCGCGGAACGCGGCGTCGGCATCCGTGGTGTCTTCCCCGAGCGCGTCGACGACGGCCTCTTGCAGCACGTACTGGCTGTCCAGATGCCGGGCGAACTGGGCGTGGACGACGACGTCGAGACGCTCTTCGCCGGTGTCGAGGACGCCTTGGCCGGCCGCTCGACGTCCTTGTCAACAATGCGGCGGCCCCGCCGGCAGGCCCGCTCGGCACGACGACCCGGGCGCAGTTCGACCATCTGTTCGCGGTCAACGTGCGAGCGCCGTATTTCATCATCGAGCGCGCTGCAGCTGATGCCCGAAGGCGGCCGGATCATCACGATCTCGTCGGTGGCGACCCGGATGGCGCATTCGGCACAGACGTCCTTCGCGATGACGAAGGCCGCGGTCGAGACGATGAGCAGAACGCTGGCCAACCAGCTCGGGGCCCGGGGGATCACGGTGAACGCCGTCGCTCCGGGAGCAACCAGGACGCCGGCCAACGGAGCCGTCTTCGGCGTGCCTGGCCTCACCGAACAGATCACCGCCAAGACGGCGCTGGACCGGCTCGGCGGGCCCGATGACGTTGCCGACGTGGTCGCCTTCCTCGCGTCCGGCGCCGCTCGTTGGGTCACCGGCCAGGTCATCGACGCGAGTGGCGGTCTCTTCCTCGGCCCACGCGTCTGACCGGCGAACGGGAGAAGCAGCCCTTCCTCAGGCCACGGAGAGCAGGTCCACCACGAAGACGAGCGTGGAACCCGCCGGGATCAACGGCGAGGGGGACTGGTTGCCGTAGCCGAGGCGCGGGGGAACGATGATCTCGCGCCGGCCGCCGGCCTTCATCCCCCTGATGCCCCGGTCCCAGCCCTTGATGACCCGGCCACCACCCACGGCGAACTTGAACGGCCGGCCCCCCTCCCAGGAGGTGTCGAACTCCCTTCCGGACTCGAAGGTGACCCCGACGTAGTGAACGCGGACCACTCTGCCCGGCTTCGCCTCGGGCCCGTCCCCGACGACGAGGTCCCGGATGGTCAGTTCCTGCGGAGCATCACCCTCCGGACGTTCGATCTCGGGCTTCGCCGGTTCGCTCATCGCAGCCTCTTTACTCTCCGCCGGAATCGGACTGACGTACATCAAACCCCACGGGGCGCAGCGCGGGCGTGACCGGGCGTGCCGCGTCCTCGGGCCTCGCCATGGCCGTACCGAGGACGCGGCACGCCCGGTGGGTCCTGGCGATAGGGGCGGAGCGGAGAGGCAGGGCCTGTCCAGGTCGAGGTCCTCGACGCGGAGCTCGCCGCCGTCCAGGACGCTCGGCCGGGTGATGTCGCAGTACCAACCCTAGAGGGCGCCGTCCGACGAACGCACTTCCTTGATCGCATACCAGCGATCTCGCCAGTAGTGCTCCATGAAGACATCGCCCGGCTCGGTCTGCGGACCGCGGGGCGACGAGTGCGAGCTGGGACTCGGCGGCCGGGGCTGGCGTCGGCGGCCAGAGCGACCCAGGGGTCCGTCAACTCGCTCTCCCGTCCGTGGCGGCACTCCTGCCCATCGTCGGGGCAACGGGCGCCCGCGACAACCGCCGGGTGCGGGGCAATCGCGCCGGCCGGTCACCAGTGGGGTGTGGGCACCGCCGGTGTGTCGTCATCGTCCCCGCGCAACGGTCGCGGAGGCTGGTTGAGCACCTCGCGGGCCGTACCCCCGTCACCACCGGCACGCTGCCGCCGGGCGCGGACCCGGCCCCTGAGAAGCAGTGTGAGGAGTCCCAGGAGCAGGGTGATTGCCCCTTTGGTGCGTTCCACGGTGATTCCTTCCAGGGGGTCTGGGAATATCTACCGCGCATCTGAACAATAGACATCTGTACGGGCGGGGGCGGAGCCATCTGGCTGATGAGGGGTGGGCGCCATGGGTGAGGACGGCCAGTTACCGGGTCTTGGCGGGGCGGTCGGCAGGACGGTGTCGGGCACGCAGTTGTCGGAGGACGCCGTCCGGGTGTTCCGCTGGGTGAGCGACCAGGGATCGTGCGACGCGAAGACGCTGGGCGCGACACTGGGGCTGACGGAGGGATGTGCGGCTTCGGCGGTGGCGACCCTGACCGGACTGCTGCTGCTGCGCTATCTGCCCGAGGATTCCGACCGGCTGGTGCCGGTGGCCCCGGACGCGGCCATCGCCGCGCTGGTCGCGCCGAAGGAGGCGGGGCTCCGCAGGCAGCTCGCCGAGATCGACCAGCTCCGGGGTGAGTTGGCCCTTCTGACGCCGTTCTATGCGGAGAGCCGGCGCCGGTGGCAGGGGCGGCCGCCGCTGACGGAGGTCACGGACCTGAAGACGGTCGTGGGCATGATCACGGAGGCGACCATGAGGTGCCGGCAGGAGGTCCGCACCTGTCACCCCGGAGGGGGCCGTTCCCCGACGCTGCTGGAGCAGGCGTTCATCCAGGACAGGGACATGCTGCGCCGCGGCGTGCGGATGCGCACGCTGTACCAGCACACGGCCCGCTACCATCTGCCCACGCAGGAGTACGCCCGGCGGATGACCGACGAGGGCGCCGAGATCAGGACGATGAGCGAACTGTTCGGCCGCATGGTCGCCTTCGACGGGGAGACGGTGTTCATCCCGCACCAGGACGATCTGGACGCGGCCATCGTCATCCACGAGCCGTCCACGGTGGCGTACCTGTGCGCCACCTTCGACCACACCTGGTCGCTGGCCGAGCCCTACCATCCGGCCTGGACGGAGAGTTCGGCGCGGGACGAGGTGAAGCAGGCCATCGTGCGGCTGCTGGCGGAGGGCATGAAGGACGAGATGGTGGCCCGGCGTCTGGGGATGTCGCTGCGCACCTGCCGCAAGCACATCGCCGAGATCATGGAGCAGTTGGGTGCGGCCAGCCGCTTCCAGGCGGGCTATCTGGCCCGGGTGCAGTCCTCCGCCCCGGCCCCGGGCGGCGCCTGAACCGCGCACCGCGGCCGTCCGCGCCCGACCGGACGCGGACGGCGCCGGTGCCACTCCCGCCGGTCGGGCCGGAGGCGGCCGGGAGGCTCCCCCGCGCCCGGTCCGTCGAGGACGCGCGGATACGGCGGCGTCGGCGTGGGCCGGCCGGCGCGGTCCTAGCACCGTGTTCCCGGCCCGGCCGCCTGCTCCCGTGCGAACAGCAGGGTCAGCCAGGGGAGTTCATAGCGCACGGGCTCCGCGTCCGCACCCCGGTGCGCGGTCACCTCCGGACAGGACGGCGGAGCCAGGACGCCGACGTCGATCAGGCCCTCCAGGGCGCGCTGAGTCTCCCGTCCGTCCAGGCCCAGGGCGCGGGCGGCGGCCGGGAGGGAGAAGGCGGGGTCCGGCAGCGCGGCCAGGGCGCGGAGGGTGACACGGGCGGGGCCGGGCAGCCGGGCCCAGGCACCGGAGAGACGGGCGCGGACCCCGAGGCCGCCGGACGAGAGCTCGTCCAGCGCCTCCGAAGGGTCCTCGAGGCGGTCCGCGTACTGCCCGAGAGGCATGTGGCGCAGCACGGAGAGGCGGTTTCCGCCGGCCCGCAGGGCGAGCGGGAGGAACCCGGTGGCGGCGACGATACGTTCGGCGGCGCCGTACTCGGCGGCCAGCCGGGTCCGGCCGATGATGCGGCCGAGCAGATGCACCGCCTCATCGGCGGACAGCGGCGGGAGTTCGGTCCGGTGCGCTGACTCCAGACAGGGCAGCCGGCTCCGGGAGGTGACCAGCGCAGCGGTGGGGCCGGACGGTGGCAGCAGCGGGCCGAGGGCGGCGGCGTCGGGTGCGTCGTCCAGGAGCAGCAGCACCCGGCGCCCCGACAGCCAGGACCGCCAGACGGTGGCGGCCTCCTCCCGGTCGGGGGGCAGCCGTTCGGCGCAGCCCAGGGAACGGGCCAGCTCCGCGAGCACCGAGGACCACGGACGGGTGGACCCGTCCTCGGCGCACAGCCGGGTGGCGACCACACCGTCGGGGTAGCGGGCGGCGAGGCGGTGCGCGACCTGCACGGCGAGTGCCGTCTTGCCGATGCCGGCCGGTCCGGTGAGGAGCACCGGAGGCCCGCCCTCGCAGCCCAGCTGTGCGCTGAGGGCCTCCCGTTCCCGCGCCCGCCCGGTGAAGTCGGCGAGGTCCGGCGGCAGCAGCCGGGACCCCGTGGGGCCGCCGCGCGGCCGGGACGGGGCGGCGTTCTCCAGCAGACAGCGGTAGGCCGACTGCAGTGCCGTACCGGGCTCCAGCCCCAGTTCCCGGGAGAGCTGCTGGCGGCAGTCGTCGTACGCGGCCAACGCCTCCGTTCTGCGGCCGACCCGGTGCAGCGCGGTGATCTGGGCAGCCCGCAGCCGTTCCCGCAGAGGGTGCCGGCTCACCATCTCGTCCACGGTGTCGGCGACCGGGGCCGGCTCGCCGGTCTCCAACTGCGCCTCCGCCCATGCCTCGTACACGGCCAGCCGGCGGGTGTGCTGCCGTTCCACGGCGGCGCGCAGCACATCGGCTCGGGCCGCGAGATCGCTGAAGGGCGCATGCCGCCACAGGTCCAGGGCCCGGCGGTACAGGAGGGCGGCCCGGTTCGGCGCACCCGCGCGCAGCTCGGCATCGCCGTGCCGGGCCAGTTCGTCGAACTGCAGACTGTCGCACTCGTCCGCGGTGAGGTGCAGGACGTATCCGCCGGGGCCGTGCCGGAGTCGGCCGAGGTCGCCGGGGTCGAGTACCCGGCGGAGGTTCGAGACGTACACCTGGAGGTTCTTGCGGGCCGTGCGGGGCGGATCGTCCGGCCACAGGGCATCGGTCAGTTCCTCCAGCGACACCGGTGTGTTCGGACGGGTGAGGAGAACCGCCAGGACGAGACGCTGCTTGAGCGGGCCGAGCGGCAGAGGCAGACCGCCGCGGGAGGCTCGCAGGGGGCCGAGAAGGTCGATGCGGAGCAGGGCGGCACCGGCACCGGTACCGGCCTTGCCCGCGTGTGCTCGCGGAATCCCGGGATCCGCCTCTCCGGTGCGGATTTCGGTGAACGTGTCGGTCATTTTCCTCAACCCCTTCCCCAGCCGGTGTCGTCGGAATTCGGGGAAGAGAGAGCAATTGCGTGCACGAAAGCCTCCGGGGTGCGGTCGGGGGGGTGAGCGAATCCGCGAGGAGCCGTGAAAACGTCGGGAATTCGAGGGAATTCCTTCCGTTCTTCACAGCATGGTCACAAGGTGGAGGCGGGGCCATGGGGTCGAGGATGGCTCAAGGTGCATGCAGCAACGCACCCGCCGGGATAGAGCGGCCATAGGCGCATGTAACAGGACGAACCGTCGGGCCGGGTTCGGTACCCCGCACACCCGGCCGGCCCTGCGCCGCGTACCGGAGCCCAACCCGGCGCCAACCGCGACCGAACCGCTCCCGCGCACCCTGGCGCCGCTTGTCCCGCTGACCGACGGAGGTGACGCGATGCGACTGGCGGAGATCATCGAGCTGCGTCCGGTTCCGGCTGCCGGGCTGCTCGCCACCCTCACCAGGCGGTGCCCGCTGAGCTGTGCCCACTGCTCCACATCGTCGGGGCCACAGGGAGACGACACCCCGGCCGCGGCGCTGCGCGGCTTCGTCGGCGGGTTCACCGCCGGCAACCGTCCCGAGGTCCTCATGCTCACGGGCGGTGAGCCGCTGCTGCGGCCCGCGCTCGTCGCCGAACTCGCGGCGCTCGCCGCCTCGGCCGGGACGCGCACCTCCGTGCTCAGCGGCATGTTCTTCGCGGCCGACGGGCGCGTTCCCGACCGCATCATGCGCGCCCTCGGCCATGTCGACCACTTCTCGGCGAGCATCGACGTATTCCACGAACGTGAAGTTCCGCGGGCGGCGGCATTCCGCGCGGTGCATCTCATCATGGAGAGCGGAATCGACGTGAGTTTTCACGTGGTGGGCCGTTCGGTGGACGACCCGTATCTCGCGGACGTCACCGCGTCCATACGGGCCGAGTTCCGCGACCGGGCGGCCGTACTGGTCAATCACGTCCGGCCGGTGGGCCGGGCAGCGGGCTGGGCGGCCGCGCGAACCGCGCAGGCCGGCGGCAGCGGGGCGAAGCCGGCACCCTGCGCGATGGCGGCCTGGCCGGTGGTCGCCTTCGACGGCACCGTCACCGCCTGCTGCAACCAGGGCGTGGTGGACACCCGCCCGGTGCCCGGGCATCTGCGCCTGGGACACATCGCCACGGACGACTGGTCGCGGATACGGCGCCGCTGCCAGGACTCACCCGTACTGCGCACCATCCGTACCGCAGGCGTCGCCTCCTGTGCGGACTGCCGGGGCCTGGCGCGGCGGCCCCAGGCGCTGGCCGCCGCGGAACGGACCGGATCCCGCCCCGCGGCCGGCGCGATGGACGCACTCGGCGCCCGGCTCCAGCGCGATGCGGGTGCCGAGGTGCTGATGCGGCGGTACGGAAGCGAGCCGTACGCGCCGCTCGTGCTGCTCGGCGGCCCCGTCGACGAGGAGGCTCCCGCGTGAACATGTCTGCCGCGGCGAGCCTGCGACTCGAACTGTCCCTGGTGCAGCCCGTGCTGAGGTCCGCCGCCGCCCGCATGTGGCGCTCCGACGCAGGGCTCCCCGGCCGGTACCGGCACTACCTGCGCGCCATGCACCAGGTGATCCGCGCCTCGGTGCCGCTGATGGAGCGGGCCGCAGCCCGGTGCGAGAGGCTGCCGCAGGACCCGCTGGCCCCGCCCCTCGCGCGCTATCTGCGGGAACACGCCGAGCAGGAACGCGGCCACGACGACTGGCTGCTCACCGACGCCGAGGCGTCCGGGACGGCGCCGAGCGAGTTGACCGGTTCCGTTCCGCCCGCCCATGTCGCCGCCCTGGTGGGAGCGCAGTACTACTGGATCGAGCACAGCCATCCCGTGGCCCTGCTCGGCTACATCGCCGTACTGGAGGGCAACGCTCCGGCACCCGGTCTGGCCGGACGGCTGGCACGCGAGACGGGACTGCCACAGGCCGCGTTCGAGACCGTACGCCTCCACGCCGACCTCGACGACGGGCACAGCGCCGACCTGGACCGGCTCATCGGCCGGCTGCCGCTGGACCCCGCGCGGCGCTCCCTCGTCGCCGTCAGCGCGCTGCACACGGTCACCGCCCTCGCCGAGCTGTTCGACCGCATCGCCACGGCACCCCACGTATCGGAGAGCGCTCATGACTGACCACGCGCACGATCGCGACCGCCTCCGCACACTGGAGGACGCCGGGTTCCCGCTGCACAGCCTGTCACCGGAGCAGCGCGAGGTGCTCCAGGACCTCAGCGCGGAGGAACTGACCCTGCTGCTGGGCCTGAAGGAGCGGCTGGACGCGGCCGAGCCGGAGGTGCAGGCGCACAGCGAGATCGCCGGCGGAGCGCTGTTCTGATGACCGGGGCCCTACGGATGAAGTGCCCCCGGTGCCCCGAGCCACCACCGGACGGTGCGGCCTTCTGCCCCGGCTGCGGAACCGCCTGCGTGGCCGTGGCAGGTTCCGCGACGGCCGAGGAACGCCGGGTGGTGACCGTGGTCTTCTGCGACCTCGTCGGATCCACCGCCCTGTCGGGGCGGCTCGACCCGGAGACCCTGCGCACGGTCACACTCCGGTACTTCGCGCTGATGCGGGCCCGGATCGAGGAACACGGCGGAACGGTGGAGAAGTTCATCGGGGACGCCGTGATGGCCGTCTTCGGGGTCCCCGCGCGCCACGAGGACGACGCCCATCGGGCCCTGGCCGCCGCCCGCGGGATGATCACCGGCCTCGACGGACTCAACGCCGAACTGGAGCGGGAGCACGGGGTGCGGCTCGCCGTCCGCATCGGTGTGAACACGGGCGAGGTCGTCGTGAGCGTCGATCCCACTGCCCGGCAGGCCCTGGTCTCCGGAGAGGTAGTGAACATCGGCGCCCGGCTGGAGCAGCACGCCGGCCCGGGCGAGATCCTGATCGGGCCCGCCACCCTGCGCGCCGCCGGACCCTCGGCGGTCACCGAATCCGCCGGAGCGCTGTCCCTCAAGGGCGTCGACGCCCCCGTCCCGGCCCGCCGCCTGGTCGGTCTGCACGAGGACGACCCGGAGCGGGTCCGCCGCTTCGACACCCCGTTCATCGGCCGCGAGCAGGAACTGGCCGAACTCCGCCTGCTGCTGCGCAAACTGACGGCGGACCCCCGTTCGCACCTGGTGACCGTCTACGGCGAGGCGGGCCTCGGCAAGACGCGCCTGCTGCGTGAGTGGCTGCGGGACTGCCCGGCGTACGGCGAGGGCCGGTGCCGCCCGTACGGCGAGACCGGCACCCTGTCACCCCTCGCCGAAGCGGTACGCCAGGTACTCGCGGCCGTCGGGGAGGACGCCGGGCTCGCAGGACTGCCGGTGCACGAGCGGATCGAGGCCGAGCAGGCACTGCGCCTGCTGCGGAGCGGTCTGCTCGCTGACGGCACACCCAGCCCGTCGGCCGACGACACCCTCATGGCGCTGGCCTGCCTGCTGGACGGGCTGTCCCGCGAGCGGCCCGTGGTGCTCGTACTGGACGACTGCCACTGGGCGTCCGCGCCGCTGCTCGACATGGCGGAGCGGCTGCTGGACGAGCTCGACCGCTCGGCCGTCGCCGTGGTGTGCGCCGCGCGTCCCGAGTTGCTGGAGGCCCACCCCGGATGGGGCAGCGGCCGGATGCGCTCCTCCTCGCTCATGCTCACGCCGCTCACCCGCGAGGAGGCCGCCCTGCTCGCCGGTGAACTGATCGAGGTGGCGGCCCACCGGCAGGGAGTGCTGGAGGGCGCCCTCGACCGCGCGGAGGGCAATCCGCTGTACCTGGAACACCTGACAGCCGTGGCGGCCCAGTGCGACGACCTGCCGCTCACCGTGCACGCCCTGCTCGGCGCCCGGATCGACGCACTGCCGCCCGAGGAGCGGACCCTGCTCCAGCTGGCCGCCGTCCTGGGGCGCGAGTTCCGCCCCGCCGACCTGACGGAACTCGCCGACACCGAGGACTCCTGCCCCGCCGGATCCGCCGCGGGGCTGCTGCGCGGCCTCGTACGACGGCGCCTCGTCGAGCCCGGCGGCCGCACCCTGGCCATGAGCTCCGTACTCCGCTTCGGCAGCGCCCTGGTGCAGGAGACCGCCTACCGGGGGATGGCCAAGAAGGTACGCGCCCGGCGCCACGAGCACGCCGCCCGCGTCCTCCTCCGGCACGAGGCGGGTGACGCCGCAGTCGGCACCCACCTGGCCCGGGCCCACCGTCTGCTCGCCGAACTGGGGATGCGCGACGCGGACACCGACGTGCTGCGTACGCGCGCCGCCGGCCTGCTCATCCGGGCCGGCGCGGCCGCGCTGGCGCGCTCCGACCTGCCGTGGGCCGACGATCTCCTGACGCAGGGTCTGGACCTGGCCGCTCCCGGCGAACCCGCGGCCGCCGAGGCCGCCCGCCGGCTCGGCGAGACGAAGGTCGCCCGCGGTGAGCCGGTGCGCGGCAGGGAACTGCTGGCGGGGGCGCTCGACACGGCGGACCGGGCCGGTGACCGGCTGGGCGCCGCCCACGCCCGGCTCGCGCTGACGGCCCTGGACCCCCGGCACGGGGCCGCGACCGAGGTGGCCGAGGCGGCCCTCGCGCTCTTCACGGTGGCGGGTGACGACCAGGGCATCGCACGTGCCTGCGTCCGTATCGCCCAGGACCGGCAGCGGCAGGGACGGCACGCCGAGGCCGAGGCGCTGCTGCGGCAGGCCCTGGACCACGCCGGCCGCGCCGACGCCGAACCCGAACGGGCCTTGGCGCTCGGCGCGGTCGGCATCTCCCTGTGGCGGGGCCCGACCCCGGTCGGGCGCGCCGTCGCACGCTGCGAGGAACTGCTGACCGACCACGGCGCCGGCCGGCCGACCGTCCGCGCCACCCTGGCCTGCCCGCTGGCCGTACTCCTGGCCCTGCAGGGCCGCCATGACGAAGCACGGGAGAGGCTGGCCGAGGCGGCGCGGCTCGCCGACGGCCTCGGCTACGCCGAGAGCGCGCTGTTCGTCCCGCTGTTCGCCGCCGAGGTCGAGGCGCTGACGGGCACCCCGGACCGCAGGCTCACCCTGCTGGACGAGGCCGCCCGCGCCGGCCGTGACCTCGGTGCCACGGGCGCACTGCCCGGCATCGCCCGCGAACGGGCCCGGATCCTGCTGGACCGGGGGGATCCGGCACCGGCGCTGGCCCTGCCGGACCCCCAGGAGACCGGTCTGCCTCCGGCGGAGTCAGCCGACGCGGAGGGGCTGCGGGCCCGCGCCCTCGCCCTCACCGGGCAGCCTGCCGCGGCGCGGGCGGGCGCGAGCCGGGCGACCGCCGCGGCAGCCGACACGGACTCCCCGGTGGTCCGCGGTACCGCGGCCCTCGACCTCGCCCACACGCTGCGCGCGCTGGCCCTGCACGGTGACGCGGCACGGGCGGCCCGCACGGCGCAGCAGCACTTCGCCGCAAAGGGGCACCGGCTCGGCGCGGACCGCGCGGCCGCGTTCGCCGACGACAGCGCGGCCGCGGCCCGGAGCACCGGCCGCCGGGCCGGGCCGGAAGGAAGGACCCCATGACCACCGGGACGGCAGGAGGGCTCACCTGGAGCCTGCGCGACCGGACTCCCGAGGACCTCGCCCTGCTCGCGGACACCCCGCCCGCCGACCCGTCGGCATGGTCGGACGGCGCGGGCGTACGCGTGTGCGTGGTCGACACCGGGGTGGAGTGCGGTCACCCCTCGGTCGGCCCCGTGCAGGGCTCCTACGAGGTGGCACCCGCCGCCGACGGGAGCCTGCACGTCGTCGACAGCGGTCCGCTGCCGGACGGCACCGGTGACGGATGCGGGCACGGAACGGCGTGCGCCGGAATCGTCCGCCGGGTGGCGCCGGGCTGCGACCTGTACAGCGTGCGGGTGCTGGGGGAGGGCTTCACCGGCAGCGGCGACGCCCTGCTCACCGGACTGCGCTGGGCCGTCGACCAGGGCTTCGACGTGGTCAACCTCAGCCTGTCCACGACGCGCCCGAAGTTCCTCGAAACCCTGCGGTCCCTGGCCGACCAGGCGTTCTTCACCGGAACCACGCTGGTGGCATCGGCCCACAACACCCCGGTGGAGAGCTTCCCCTGGCGGTTCTCGTCCGTGATCTCCGTCGGTACGCACCGCGAGGACGACTCCGGGCTCTTCCTCTACAACCCCGCACCGCCCGTGGAGTTCTTCGCGCCCGGCCAGAACGTGCAGGTGGCCTGGACGGGAGGCAGGACCATCCGCACCACGGGGAACAGCTTCGCCACGCCCTTCATCAGCGGGATGTGCGCGCGACTGCTCGGCAGCAGACCGAAGTTGACGCCTTTTCAGATCAAGCACGCGCTGTACCTCTCCGCCGCGAACGTGCGGATCGGCGCACCAGGAACCCGAGGTGAATCATGAGCCAGTCCCACGGCCTCGTCCCCGCCACCGGCGCGGGCCCCGCGACACGGGCCGGCAGCGCGGAGCGCGATCTGCTGCAGTCCGTCGTCGAGACCGCGCGGGCCATTTTCGGAGCCGCGGCCAGCTCCGTCCTGCTGCACGACGAGGAAGCCGGCGAACTGGTCTTCCAGGCAGTGGCCGGGGAGGGCGAGGAGTCACTCGTGGGCTCCCGGTTCCCCGCCGGCCGCGGGCTGGCGGGCTGGGTGCTCGTCTCCGGCGAGCCGATGGTCGCGGACGACCTGCGCAACCAGGGCATGTTCGCCCGGGACGTCGCGCAGTCGACCGGGTACGTCCCGGACGCGCTGATGGCGGCGCCCCTCGCCCACCGGGACCGGGTGCTCGGTGTGCTCGAAGTGCTCGATCCCGTCGAGCAGTCCCGGTCCAGCCTCTCCGAACTCGACCTGCTCGCCCTCTTCGCACGCCAGGCCGCGGCCGCTCTCGCCGTCGTCGCCGAGCGGCGCGGTGACGCGACACCGTCGGCGGTGCAGGAGCGGAGCCTGGAGCTCGTGACGGCCCTGCGGGACGTGCTCCTCGACGGGATGCCGCCGCAGGGGCCGCACGGGAGCTGAGGCGCGGGGTCAGCGTGCCGCGGATTCCACGGCGTCGGCGGCACGCGCCTCACTCTTGCCGTCGGCGAGCAGGCCGCCCACCTCCTCCGTGCGCGCACGCAACCCGAGGTCGCGGGCGGTGTCATGGACCGCGGCACGCAGGGACTCGGCACCGGCACCGGGCTCCGGGAGGCGGCGGGCCACACCCGCGCGCAGACAGCCGGCGGCGAGGACCTGCTGCTCCGAGCCGTTGGGGGCGACGAGCAGCGGCTTGCCGTGCAGGAGCGCGGCCAGCACGGGAGCGGACGTGGCATTGGTCAGGACGAGGTCGCTCCGCTCCACGAGCGGCCCCATCCAGCGGCGGCGTCCCACGATCAGGTCGGCGTCCGCTGCGGCCTCCGGGGCACCCGACCGCCCCAGTTCCACGACGGCCCGGTGGGTGCCCGAGGTGAAGGCCGCGTTGAGCCGCGGCCAGAGGCTGGTGCCGCCGAAGGTACGGCCCAGATGGACGTAGGCCAGGGGCTTGGAATCCGGCAGCGGTTGTGCGGCCCGGGGATTCGGCTCCCACCAGCAGGGGCCCACATGCCCCGCGTTCCCGGGCAGTTCGGCACCGGGTACCTCCAGGGCGGGGTGCCCGCGCAGCAGGAAGGCGGTGCCGAGCAGCGGGGTGTCCGCGAACCGGTCGCGCCGCGGGGCGAGACCGGCCGCCTCCCGTACCGACGCGTAGTGCTTCAGGGTCTCCGTCAGCCGCCACGCGCGACCGCACTCGTCCGCCGGCCCGGTGCGGTAGGGCCACAGGTACGCCGCCAGCCCCAGGACCACCACCGGCAGTCCGGCGCTCTCGGCGGCCACCAACGCGCCGTGGCAGAGCACGGAGGTGACCAGGACGTCGGGCCGCAGCCGCCGGACCGCACGCGCCACCGCCGTGTGCTGCTCGGGGCCGCGGACGGTCCAGTGGGTCACCGACAGGGCAGTGGGGTCCGTGACGGCCGACAGGGCCAGGCCCGCCGCGTCGACCGCCGCGTCGGCCCGCTGCCCCGCGAGCACATGGACGGTGTGGCCGCGCCGGCGCAGTTCCCGGCCGGCCGCGAGGGCCGGGTACAGGTAGCCCGGGTCGCTCAGCGGGCACAGAAGTACGTTCATACCGGGACGTCCCCCGTCAGGTCGAGGCCCAGGTAGCGGGCGAAGAAGGCCATCACGTCCGCGTACAGGCCGGCGCTGCGTGACGCACCGCGCGTGCCATGACCGACGCCGCGCTCGGTGCGCAGTACCACCGGCCCGTCACCCGTGCCGGCCCACTGCAGGGCGGCACACATCTTCCGGGCGTGCGCGGGATCGACGCGGGTGTCGCCGTCGAAGACGGC
The DNA here is from genome assembly GCF_035917155.1 of Streptomyces sp. NBC_00385. Classification (NCBI taxonomy): domain Bacteria; kingdom Bacillati; phylum Actinomycetota; class Actinomycetes; order Kitasatosporales; family Streptomycetaceae; genus Streptomyces; species Streptomyces sp. NBC_00385. The sequence goes on from NZ_CP107951.1 coordinate 8,255,301, forward strand.
CAGCAGCACGGCCGGGTAGCGCGCGCCCTCGCGCACCCGGTGGTACGGGGAGTAGGCCAGCAGCCGCGCGAAGGCGTCGGGGTCCTCGGCGCTGCCGTACTCGTCGCGCCAGCTCGCCCCCATCCCCGACAGCTCGTAGCGCACCATGTCCAGCAGCGGCGCCGCGCACACGACGGCCGCGTAGGCCTGCGGACGGCGGGTCAGCGCGGTGCCCGCGAGCAGGCCGCCGTTGGAGCTGCCGAGGACGCCGAGCCGGCCGGGCGCGGCCCATCCGGCATGGAGCAGATGGTCCGCGGCGGCGTCGAAGTCGTCGAAGGTGTTGTGCTTGTGCTCGCGCCGCCCGGCCCGGTGCCACTCCTCGCCCTCCTCGCCGCCGCCGCGCACACAGGCCACCGCGTACACGCCGCCCGCGCGCACCCACGGCAGCGCCTGCGGAGTGAAGCCGGGGGTCATCGAAGCGCCGAAGCCGCCGTACCCGGTGAGGACGGTGGGGCGGGGCCGGTCGGGACGGCCCGTGGGTGACATCACGAACATGCGCACGTCGGTGCCGTCGGGGGAACGCACGACCTCCTGGGTGACGGTCACACCGCCGGCCTGCCATCCGGCCGGCGCGTCATCCGGCCAGGGGCGCAGGCGCCCGGTGACCGCGTCGTAGTGCAGGACGACGTTGGGGGTGAGGTGGTCGGTGTACGCGAACCAAGCCTCGTGCCCCGGTTCATGACGTGTGGTCAGGCGGGACACCGATCCGGTCCCCGGCAGGGTCACCGTCCCCGTGAGGGCGCCCGTTCGTGCGTCGTGCAGGGTCATCTCGCCGACCGCGTGCCGGGTCCGTAAGACCAGCAGCAGGGGCCGGTCCAGTGCCGGGCCGTCCAGGACCGCGAAGTCCTGGAGCACGGTGCCGGGTTGCTCGCCGACCAGGGTGCGCCACCGACCGGGGTCCGTGGCGTCGCGAGGGGCCGCGGCGATCCGGCCCCGCGGGGCGCCGGCGGTCGTCCGGAGCAGCAGGGGTCCGCGGCCCGGCCGGAGGCGGACGGCGGTGTGCGCGTCGGTGCCGTGCTGGAAGCGGTGCAGTGCGGGCCGGTCCGCGCCGGTCACGGTGAGGTCGGCGGTCCACAGGTCGGTGCGCGGCGCGGTGCCCTCACTGGCGCCGATGACCAGGAGCCGGCCATCGGGCGAAGTGGCCACGGTGTAGTACTGGGTCTCCGGCCGCCCGGCGCCGAAGATCTCCGTGTCCCGGCCGTCCGGGGTGCCGACCTCGTGGAGATACACGCGGCGGTGACGGCCCGCACCGCCGGGCTCCCGCGGCGGCAGCCGGCGTACGTAGTAGAAGGCCCGGCCGCCCGGCAGCCACGCCACGGGGGAGCGGCGGACCCGGTCCACCGGCCCGTCCACCACCTCGCCGGTCCGCGTGTCGAGCACCCGCAGCACCGAGTTCTCCGTACCGCCGCAGGACAGCTGCACGGCCACCAGGTCGCCCTCCCCCGAGGGCTCCCACGCATCCAGCACCGTGGTGCCCGACGGGTCGGCCTCCAGCGGGTCGAGCAGCACCCGGGTCCTGCCGTTCTCCCGTACGGCGAGCACGGCCAGTTCATGCCCCGGTTCCCTGCGCAGATGGAACGCGCGCCCGCCGCGCACCACCGGTGGACCGCTGCCACCGCCGGCGAGCAGCGCCGCCATCTGCTCGCGGAGAGCCTCCCTGCCCGGCCAGCGCGCCAGCTCCCGCGCGTGGAGCAGGTCCTGGGCGGCGCTCCACGCGACGGTGGCGGGGTCCTCGGGATCCTCCAGCCAGCGGTAGGGGTCCGCCACGGGCTGTCCGTGCACGAGCTCCACCGGTCCGCTGCGGGGAGCGGCCGGGTAGGCGGGCCGGGCCGGCGTCGGCCCGGCGTCACGGGGCGGGGACACGGTCATCGCGGCACTCCTGGGAGGACGGTCACGGTGGAGAGCGGGGTCAGTTGCCGCCGGTGGCCCGGGGCGGTGCGGGAGGTGCCGGGATCAGTCCCACGGGCTTCGTGCCGTCAGGGGCGGCCTGTTCGGGCCGCGGTTCGCCGGCCGGCCGCTCGGAAGGCCCGACGGTGTCCGAGTCGTCGCGGTCCTTCGCGCTTGCGTGGTCGCCGTCGCCGGTGGCGTCCAGGCTGGTCTCGCGCAGCAGCGGCACCGACGAGACCACGGTGACCACCGCCGCGGCGCCGGCCAGGACCAGCCAGGTGCGGCTTCCGCCCATGGAGTCCACGAACGCACCCGCCATCACCGGTCCTGCGGAGGCGAGGCCGGCCATCAGCAGCCCGGTCGCCGTGCTGACCCTGCCCAGGAGGTCGCGGGGCGCCAGTACGAGGATGGCGCGGCCGACCACGATGCCGGCCGGAGGGCTGAAGAAGACGACCACGACCAGGACCGGGCCGATCGCCCAGGGCTGCGTGGTCGCGGAGAAGACGGCGAGTCCGAGTGCCCAGACGGTGCCGATGAGCAGGAACATCCGGCCGGCCGGGTTCCTCTTGATCAGCCACGGCGCCGCGGCCGCGCCGAGCAGCCCCCCGACGCCGGCGCAGGCCATCACCGCTCCGATCGCCGTCCCGCCGGCGCCGCTCTGGCGCAGGGAGACGACCATGGTCGTCTGGGCCGCCGCCGAGACGATGTTGATGCCCGCGGCGAAGAGCAGCGCGGCCAGCAGCGCCCGCTGGTGCGTGAGCCACCGCAGCCCGGCGGTGAGCCGGTTGTCGCGCTCGGTGTCCGGGACCTTCTGGGACGGCAGCGTGCCCATCCGCAGCAGCAGCAGCGCGGACACCCCGTACGAGGCCGCGTCGACCGCGAACGGGAGGATCGGGTCCAGGGTGAACAGCCAGCCGCCGAGGAACGGTCCGATCAGCGAACTCGACGCCATGGCGGTCTGGCTGCGGCTCAGCGCGTCGGTGAGATCCTTCTCCGGCACCACGTCGCGTACGGCGATCGTGGCCGCGGGGGAGAAGAGCGCGGTGGCCGCGCCCTCCACTATGGCCACACAGAGCAGATGCGTCTGGCCGAGCTCTCCCAGTCCCGACGCCAGCGGAATGCTGGCGAGCGCCACGAGCCGCACCAGATCGGTCCCGACCATGATCATGCGCCGGTCGAGCCGGTCGGCGAACTGGCCGGCGGGCAGGCGCAACAGCGTCCGGGTCACCATCGAACAGGTCGCCACCGTGCCGGCCTGGGCGGCGCTTCCGCCGATGGACAGCACGAGCAGCGGGAAGGCCAGCAACGACAGCTGGGAGCCGAGCGTGGACAGCGTAGAGCTGAGCCAGTACCGGCGGAAGTCGGGGTTGGTGCGCAGGATGCCGGCGCTCTTCATCCCAGCCGTCCGACGGCGTTGAGGCAGTCCAGGACACCGGCGTCGACCCGGTCCTGGAAGGTGGCGCGGACCGCCGCCTCCTCGTCGTACCGGTAGTGGTCGTGGCAGCTGACCCAGCGGCCCTCCGTCTGCTCGGCGGCCATATAGCCGTCGGTGAGGGTGCCGACCTCCATGCCGGGCTTGCCGGCGGTCTCCCAGCAACTGGCGAGGACACCATCGGCGTTGATGACCGCTCCGTAACGTCCGTCGCTGAAGGAGCAGGCCTGGCAGGGGACATGGGCACGTGGACGGGCCACCGCAAAGCCGAGTTCCAGCGCGCGGGCGTGCCAGCGGACGAAGTCGCCGACGAGGCCTTCCTCGTGCAGGAGGTTGTTCGCGTAACCGACGCCGACGTCGCCGACCCGCGCGAAGTGGATGCCGCAGCGGGCCGGATCGAGGCGGGTTCCGAGGCGCTCGACCAGCTCGTCCACGCCGTGCCGGTTGAGATGGGAGACGTTGACCCGCAGCATCCAGCGCAGCGAGGTCTTCTCGATGGCACGCGCGATGTTGGAGACGATGACGTCGAAGGTGCCGCCCCCGGAGCGCTTGACCCGGATGGAGTCGTGGTCGGCCCGGTCGCCGTCGAAGGTCACCTGGACGGAACCGAGACCCGCCGCGTTGAGCTCCTTGGCGATCAGCGGGGTCAGCAGGGTGCCGTTGGACGTCATCGACGCGGTGAGCGGGCCCAGCTCCCGCGCTCGGGTGAGCAGGTCGCGGCAGCCCCGCGGGTTGAGCAGCGGCTCACCGCCGAACAGCAGGAGCGCCAGCCGGTCCATCCCCGCCGCGTCCATGCGCTCGCGGGTGAAGTCCAGTACCTGTCCCACGGCTTCGGGCGTCAGGCGGGCGTGCTGGATCCGCGGCGGCCGGCTGCCGCCCTTGGGATCCTGCGCGGTGTTCTGGAAGCAGTAGCCGCAACCGAGGTTGCAGTCCGTGCTGGTCAGCACGGTGAGCGAGTACGAGGTGTAGGGCCGTACGTCGTACAGACCCGCCTCGCGCAGATAGCGTTCCGCCGAGGGCCGCAGGGTGCCGTCCTGGCCCACCTGGCCGGGCCGCATCAGCGCGTATCCGCCGGCGCCGAGGAACCACCACCCCCGGTCGGCTTGGATCAGACGGGCCCCGGCGGCGGGGACGGCGACAGACTGCGTACCGGGCACGGCAACCTCCGGGTCGGGGTGGTGGCATGAGCGGGTCGGCCGGGGAGGACCGGCCGGTTGACCGGATCAGGCGTTCTGCTCCTGGTGGACGCCGCACCACGGGGTGTCCTCGCCCTCCTCGGAGTGCGCGATCACCTCGGGCTCCTCGGTCTCGGTCGCCTCCTGGTGCACACCGCACCAGCCGACAGGCGCCTCGGAGTGCGCGATGACCTCGGGCTCCTCGGCCACCTCCTGGTGGATGCCGCACCAGCCGACAGGTGCCTCGACGTGTGCGACGACCTCGGGGGCGTCCTCGGCGGGGGTCTCGTTGGGCTCGACGTTCTCGGCCATGTTGGTCCTCCATACGACGGGCGATCGGGACGACGGACGACGGCGCTGCGCCGACCGCCAGGAAGCTAGGAGCAGGAGGTTCGGGACCGGTTCGCAGCCGGTTGTCCCGCGGTGAATCGTCCTGGTCGGCGCGTGGGTGAGCCGGTGCGGCGGCGGCGCGGGCATACCGCAATCCCACCGGGCGCGAACCGGCGGGCAACCGGCCGTTCCTAGGGTGCCCCCAGCACACTCCGCGACCGCGAGAGGACGCCTCCGGATGGACACCGAACCCGCCGTCACGGCTGCCGCGCCCGCGTCGGCAGGGCAGCAGCCGCTGCCGCAGCCGCTCGGAGCCGGCTTTCTGAAGCGGCCGGCCGAGGCGCTGGCCGGCATCCGGGAGACCTGTCCCGTGGCCCGCGTCAGGACGCCGGCCGGACGGCCTGTGTGGCTGGTGACCCGGGCCGAGGACGTGCGGGCCGGATTCCGGGACCCACGGCTCTCGTTGAGCGGCGGCAGTGTTCCCGACCCCGGCGTGCGCCGCCGCGCACTCGACCTGACGCTGGTCAACTACGACCCGCCCGATCACACGCGGATCCGCCGCCTGGCGACACCGGCTCTGACTCCGGCGCGTATGGCCGCCCACCGCGAGCGGATCGAGCGAACCGCCGGCGAACTCCTCCACGCGGCCGACGCGGCCCGCGGTGACGGCCCGGTCGAGCTGATGGACGCCTTCGCGCGCCCGCTCGCCTTCCGGTCGCTGTGCGAGGTCTTCGACGTGCCGGAGGAGGAGCGGGCCGCACTGTACGAACCGGTCGCCTGCCTCGCGGACAAGGCGGGCCGCACCGCCGCCACGATCGAGGAGAGCGTCGCCCGGATCGACGCGTTCGTGCGCTCCACGATGACCCTCCGTACCGCCGCGCCGGGTGATGATGTCGTCTCCCGCGTACTTGCCGCATGGCGTGAGCAGGGCGGTGCGACCGAGGACGAAGTGGCCTCCCTCCTGGCGATGCTGCTGCTGGCCGGTTTCGACAGCACCGTGCAGGCGATCGGTATGAGCGTGGTGGCATTGCTCGACCACCCCGAAGTGCAGCGGTCCCTGCGGGAGGAACCCGGGCGGATCCCGCGCGCGGTGGACGAGTTGCTGCGCTGGGACACTCCGGGGCCCTTCAGTACCAAGCGAGTGGCGCTGGAGGATGTCCGGTTCGGGTCCACGGTCGTTCCGGCGGGCAGCGGTGTCCTGCTGTCCGTGGCGGCGGCCAACCACGACCCCCGCTGCCATGCCGACCCCGGAACGCTGGATCCGGACCGGAGCACCGCGAGCCGCCACCTGACCTTCGGTCTGGGCCCGCACTACTGCCCCGGATCGGCGCTGGCCCGGCTGGAGCTCACGATCGCCCTGACCACCCTCCTCGGCCGCTGGCAGCGGCTTGCCCCAGCCGTGCCGTTGGACGAACTGACCTGGGGCGGCGGCTATCTGCACCGCCGTCTGGCCGCACTGCCCGTGCTCCCCTGCGGTCCCGCCTAGGTTTTGTCGTCAGACTGCCGTCTGCCGCGCGACGCCATGCACGCACTCTCGCCGCACCGGCCCCAGGCCCCGGTACGTCCAGTACCGGGACCTGGAGCCGGCACGCCGAGAGCACGCACCTGACGCCGCGCTGCCGGCCTTCGGGCGACGACGGCAGTTTGACGACAGGCCCCAGGACGTCTCGTCCGGTGACGCCGCGCCTCCGGACGGGGTTCCTACGGGCGCCGGACCCGGGCCTTCGCCGGCATCGGCTTGCCCACCTTGAGCGGCCGTAACTCAGGCCGTAACTCAGCTCGCAACTCAGGCAGTTGGTGAATCGATTCATCCCGCGTGGTGAAATTAACGGCCCACGCATGAGGAGTCAAGGCTTTTCGCCTGGCGGCGGGTGCGGTTGCCGGATCGTGTCGTCGCCGGTCCGGATCCGTCCACGTGGGTACGCCCCGGCAGTCCACTGTGGGCTGACAACGTTTTCTCCGGCCTCCTGACGTTTCGTGATGTTCAACGCGGAACACCTCTTGACGTGTTGATCGGGGCGGGGCTAGCTTCCCGGCTACTCCACTGAAACATTTCATGACGAGCCCTCTGGTCGCCACAAGCACGGGAGAACAGCCATGAAGCACCCCGAACCGGAGACGACCCCGGTACTCGCGCTGGAGGGGGTGAGCAAGTCCTTCGGTGCCGTAAGGGCGTTGCGCGGCGTGTCCCTGCGGCTGTACGCCGGAGAGGCCCATGCCCTGGCCGGTGAGAACGGTGCCGGCAAGTCGACGCTGATCAAGGTGCTCGCCGGTGTGCACCGCCCCGACACGGGAACCGTCCTGCTGGACGGCAGACCCGTGGGGTTCCACGGCCCGGCCGATGCCCGCGACGCCGGCGTCGCCGTGATCTATCAGGAGCCGACGCTCTTCCCCGACCTGACCGTCGCGGAGAACATCTTCGTGGGCCGTCAGCCCCGCCGCTCCTTCGGCCGGGTGGACCACCGTGCGGTCCGGCGGGCCGCAACGGAGCTGTTCGAACGCCTCGGCGTCGACCTCGACCCGGACCGGCCGGCGCGCGGGCTGTCGATCGCCGACCAGCAGCTGGTCGAGATCGCCAAGGCTCTCTCCTTCGACGCCCGCGTCCTGATCATGGACGAGCCGACCGCCTCTCTCACCGGCAGCGAGGTCGCCCGGCTGTTCGGCGTCGTCAGGACGCTCCGCACGCAAGGCGCGGCGGTGCTGTTCATCTCGCACCGTCTGGAGGAGATCTTCGCGCTCTGCCGGCGTGTCACCACCTTGCGCGACGGCGCCCTGATCTCCAGTGAACCGCTCGACGGGCTGAGCGAGGACGACCTCGTACGCCGGATGGTCGGCCGCGACCTGGACGAGCTCTACCCGAAGCAGCGCACGGAGATCGGTGAAGTGGCCCTCGGAGTACGCAGGCTGACCCGAGAGGGTGTCTTCACGGACGTATCCTTCGAAGTCCGGCGAGGCGAGATCGTGGGCCTGGCGGGGCTGGTCGGGGCGGGCCGCAGCGAAGTGGCGCGCGCCGTGTTCGGCGTCGACCGGTTCGACGGCGGTGAAGTCGAGGTCCTCGGCCGGAAGCTGCGCACGGGCGCTCCGAGCGCGGCGATGGCCGCGGGCCTCGCCCTCGTACCCGAGGACCGCCGGGCCCAGGGCCTGGTGATGGACATGTCCATCGAGCGGAACATCGGCCTCACGGGCTTCGCCACGACCACACGCGCCGGTCTGATGAACCGCGCCGCCGAACGCGACCGTGCGGTGGACTGGGCGGTCAGGCTCCAGGTCAAGTACGCGCGGCTCGCCCACGTCGTCGGCACGCTCTCCGGAGGCAACCAGCAGAAGGTCGTCCTCGCCAAGTGGCTGGCCACCTCCCCGCAGGTGCTGATCGTGGACGAGCCGACCAGGGGCATCGACGTCGGGACCAAAGCCGAAGTGCACCGGCTGCTCTCCTCGTTGGCCGCACAGGGAGTCGCGGTGCTGATGATCTCCTCCGACCTGCCGGAGATCCTCGGCATGGCAGACCGCGTGCTGGTGATGCACGAAGGCAGGCTGACCGCCGAGATCCCCGGATCCGAGGCGACCGAGGAGGCGGTGATGGCTGCGGCGACCGGCCGCGCCGACCGAGGAAGGACCGCGGCATGACCGTGACCGCAGACCCGGTGCGGCAGCAGCCCGCACCCCCGCCCGACGCCGCACGGCGACTCGTGGACAGGGTGTTCAAGGCCCGCGAACTGGCCGTCGTCCTCGTCCTCGTCCTGATGCTCGGCGCGACCCAGCTCTCCAACACCGCGTTCCTGTCCGAGCAGGGCGTCAAGGACCTGCTGCTGAACGCGACGATCCTCGTCCTGGTCGCCACCGGCCAGGCAGTCGTGGTGATCACCCGCAACGTGGACCTCTCGGTCGGCTCCGTCCTCGGCATCTGCGCCTTCGCCGCCGGCATCCATCTCCGGGACGGCGGCAGTCCACTGGTCGCCGTCCTGGTCGCCGTCGGTCTCGGCGCGCTCTTCGGCGTCCTCAACGGAGCCCTGGTGAGCCTGGGCAAGGTCCCCGCGCTCGTCGTCACCCTGGGCACCCTCTACATCGTCCGTGGCATCGACTCCATCTGGGTCGGCTCGCGCCAGATCACGGCCGACGCACTGCCCGCCGGCTTCGTCGATTTCGGCCACGACGGGATCTGGGTACTGCCCTACCTCGCCCTGCTCGCCACCGCCGTACTGGCCGGCGTCGCGTACTACCTGCGCAGCTACCACAGCGGACGCGACCTCTACGCCCTCGGCTCCAGCCCCGAGGCCGCCCGGCTCGCGGGCATTCCCGTCCGGGCGCGGATCATGACGGCGTACGTCCTGTGCGGCGCACTCGCCGGTCTCGCCGGAGCCCTCTATCTGGCCCGCTTCGGCAACGTCGACTCCGCCACCGGCAACGGATACGAGCTCACCGTGGTCAGCGCCGTCGTCGTCGGCGGAGTCGCCTTCACCGGCGGCTCCGGAACCGTATACGGCGCCGCCCTCGGCGCCCTCCTGCTCACCTCCATCAACAGCGTGCTCCCGGCCATCGGCGTCAGCTCGGTCTGGGTCACCGCGATCAACGGCTTCCTGCTGCTGCTCGCCATAGCCGCCGACCGGATCCTGGCCCTGCGGGTGGCCGCGGCGCTGCGCAAGAAGGCCGCACGGACGAGGAGCGCCCGCCATGCCTGACACCACCACCAAGGCCACGGCCCCCGCCGTTCAGCAACCGGCCCTCGCCCGCCTCGGGGGAGCGGTCCGCTGGGACACCGCCGTCGGCGCCCTGCTGCTGACGCTCCTGATCTGTTCGTTCACCTTCGTCGACAACTTCGGCAACGCGCTGAACCTCTCGTTCCTGATCGGCAACACCCTGCCGATCGCCCTGATCGCCCTGCCCATGACCATGCTGGTGGTCTCCGGAGAGGTCGACCTCTCCGTCGGCTCGACAGCAGGCCTGTCGGGGGCGGTGATGGGCGCGCTGTGGAACGCCGGCATGACGATCGAGGCGATCATTCCGCTGTGCCTGCTGCTCGGTGTCGTCTGCGGTCTGATCAACGGAGTGCTGGTCACCCGGCTCGGACTGCCCTCCCTCGCCGTGACCATCGGCACCATGGCCGCCTACCGCGGTATCGCACAGATCGTCCTCGGCTCCGACTCCGTCACCGACTTCCCCACCCAGTACCTCGACTTCGGCGCGGGCCGGATAGGCGGCACCTTCATCCCGTACGCCGCCGTCCCCTTCACCGTGCTGCTCGCCGTGGCCGTCGTGGTCCTGCACGCCACACCGACCGGCCGTTCGCTGTTCGCGACCGGCGCCAGTGAGGAGGCGGCGAGGTTCGCGGGCATCCGGGTCAAGCGGCTCAGACTGTCCATGTTCGTGACCACCGGACTGATCTCCTCGCTGACCGGCGTCTTCTGGGCGCTGCACTACGCGAGCGCCCGCTACGACAACGCCACCGGCCTCGAACTGTCCGTCATCGCGGCGGTGCTGCTCGGCGGCATCGACTTCGACGGCGGCAAGGGGACCCTGGGCGGAGCCGTCGCCGGTGTGCTGCTGCTCGGCACACTGCAGAACGTCATGAGCCTGATCAACGTCTCCGCCCAGTCCCAGATCGTGGTCACCGGCGTCCTCCTGGTGATCTCGGTGCTCGCCCCCCGGGTCGGCCGCCAGGTCTCCGAGTCCCGGGCCCGCAGGAGAACCGGGGCCACGGTCGTCCCGCCCCCGCCCCGTACCTCCTGAATGCCGGGCGCCGCCCGGTCCGCAGGCTCCCGATGCCGCACCAGTGCGGAGCCGCACCGACCCGCACCTACCACGTCACCGTCCGGACATCCGCACGCCAGCCCCTGCCGCTCGCGGCAGCGAAAGGAACCCGTCATGTACGGCCCCACCGCCAAAAGCGCCCGGCTGACCGCAGCTCTCGCCGTCACCGCCGTTCTCGCCCTCGGTGCCACCGCCTGCTCCGGCACCACCAAGGACTCCGCGAACAAGGAGGCCGGCCCGGCCGCTGCCACCGGCAAGGCGGATCCGAACAAGGCCATCACGAAGGGTCTTACGGTCGCCTTCCTGCCCAAGCAGGTCAACAATCCCTACTTCACCACGTCGGACGGCGGCGGCAAGAAGGCCGTGGAACAGCTCGGCTCCACGTACAAGGAGGTCGGCACCAGCAGTGGCACCGACACATCCGGACAGGTCTCGTACGTCAACACCCTCACCCAGCAGCAGGTCGACGCCATCGCCGTCTCCGCACAGGATCCGGGCGCCCTGTGCACGGCACTGAAGCAGGCGATGAAGAACGGCGTCAGCGTCGTGACGTACGACTCCGACACGCAGACCGGCTGCCGTCAGGCGTTCGTCTCCCAGGCCAGTGCCGAGGACCTGGGCCGTACCCAGATCCAGTTGCTGGCGAAGCAGATCGGGGGCAAGGGCGAGATCGCGATCCTCTCGGCGGCCCAGACGGCCACCAACCAGAACACCTGGATCGCCTTCATGAAGGACGAGCTGAAGAAGCCCGAGTACAAGGACATCAAGCTGGTCAAGACCGCCTACGGCGACGACGACGCCCAGAAGTCCTTCCAGCAGACCCAGGGGCTGCTTCAGGAGTACCCCGGCCTGAAGGGGATCGTTTCCCCCACCACGGTCGGCATCAAGGCGGCCGCCCAGTACCTGTCCGGCTCCAAGTACCGGGGCAAGGTCAAGCTGACCGGCCTGGGCACCCCGAACGACATGCGCGCCTACGTCAAGAACGGCACCGTCGAGGCCTTCGAGCTCTGGGACCCGGCGAAGCTCGGCGCCCTCGCCGCCCATACGGCCGTCGCCCTGGAGTCCGGCCGGATCACGGGTGCCGAGGGGGAGACCTTCACCGCAGGCGATCTGGGCAGGTTCACGATCGGGAAGGACGGCGTTGTCCTGCTCGGGAAGCCGACCGTCTTCGACCGGGCCAACATCGATCAGTTCACGTTCTGAGCCCGGGGCGTTCGCGACTCCTGTCATCGCGGGGCAAGCTGGACGGGAAAGCGGTGGACACATCGGTGTGAAGGAGGCGGTGGCGTGAACGCCACTGTTGAGCTCCGGGTCGGGCGACGCAGGATCGCCGTGAAGCGGGCCGGGAAGGAGCTGTTCCCGCAGGACGGCATCACCAAGGCCGATCTCGTCGAGCACTACCGGCGGGTGGCACCGCGCATGCTGCCCGAGTTGCGCGGCCGTCCCCTGATGCTCGAGCGGATGCCGGACGGCATCGAGGGAGACCGCTTCTACCAGAAGGAGGTGTCCGGCTACTTCCCCGACTGGATCCGGCGCGCGGCGGTGGCCAAGAAGGGTGGGGAGGTCACGCATGTGCTGTGTGACGACACCGCGACCCTGGTCTATCTCGCGAGCCAGGCGTGTATCACCCCGCACCGCTGGCTGAGCCGCGCCGACCGTCCGCGACGTCCCGACCGCCTCGTCTTCGATCTCGACCCGCCCTCCGACGACTTCGAGCCCGTACGGCGTGCGGCCCATCGGGTGCGGGAACTGCTGGAGGAGCTGGACCTTCCCTCGGGCCTGATGACGACAGGATCACGTGGCCTGCACGTCGTCGTCCCGCTGAACAGGCGGGACGACGTGGACGACGTGCTGACGTTCGCCCGCACGGCCGCGGAGACGCTGGCAGCACGCCATGCGCAGGAGTTGACGACGGAGCCCCGTAAGGACGCCCGTGGAGGACGGCTCTATCTGGACGTCGCCCGCAACGGCTACGCGCAGACGGTCGTCGCGCCGTTCGCCGTCCGGTCCCGGCCCGGCGCTCCCGTCGCGGTGCCGCTGGCCTGGGACGAACTGGACACCCCCGGCCTGACAGCCCGCCGCTGGACGGTGACCGACCTCGGCGACCGCCTCGACGAGGACCCGTGGGCGGGACTCGCGCGCCACGCCCGGGGCCTGGCCACGGCGACCCGGCGGCTGCGGGAAGGGACGACCGGGAGCCCGTCCTGAGGCGAGGACGGCCGGACGGTGACCGGAACCCGCGACCGCACCACGCAACGGGTACGCCTTGGCTCACCCCTTCGAGCCGCCGCCGGTTTCCTCCAGCTGGGAGAGCGGCCTCGCGATGTCCTCCAGGGAACGCTGCTCGGCGTCGACGGCGAGGAAGGCCGCGACGATGCCGGCCGCGCACATCAGCCCCGCCCCGATGCAGAAGGCGAGGGCGGTGTCGCGCGGCACGCCCGACTCGGTGAGGTCGGCGAAGATGAGCGGGCCGCTGATCCCGCCGACGGCCGTACCGACCGCGTAGAAGAAGGCGATGGCCATGGCCCTGGTCTCCATCGGGAAGACCTCGGAGACGGTCAGGTAGGCGCTGCTCGCTCCCGCCGAGGCGAAGAACAGCACCACGCACCAGCACGCGGTCAGGGTGGTGGCATTGAGCGAACCCCGGTCGAAGAGCCAGGCCGTGATGAAGAGCAGGATGCCCGGCACGATGTAGGTGGCTGCGATCATGATGCGCCGTCCGATCGTGTCGAACAGCTTGCCGAGTACGAGTGGTCCGACGAAGTTCCCGGCAGCGATCACCGCGAAGTAGTAACCCGTTTGACCGCTCTCGACGTCGAAGAACGTGGTGAGGATCGCGCCGAAGCCGAAGGTGATCGCGTTGTAGAGGAAGGCCTGCCCGATGAAGAGGGACAGCCCGAGCACCGCGCGCTTGGGGTAGCTCCGGAAGACCGTTTTCGCGATGAGGCCGAAGCCGATGCTCTTGCGCTCGTGGATCGTGATCTCACCCGCCGGCGGCGGCAGCTTCTCGTGACGCTGTTCCTCGATCTCCCGTTCGACCGATCCGACGAGCTTGTCGGCGTCCTGGCCGTGCCCGTGGATGAACTGCCACCGCGGACTCTCCGGCACGTGCCGCCGGACGAGCAGGATCACGAGGCCCAGGACCACGCCCAGGGCGAATGTGAGCCGCCAGCCCAGGTCCTTCGGGAAGTAGTCCGTGTTCAGCATGACGATCGACAGCAGCGCCCCGCCGACCGCGCCCAGCCAGTAGCTGCCGTTGATGATGAGGTCGACCCGGCCCCGGTACTTCGACGGGATCAGTTCGTCGATCGCCGAGTTGATGGCCGCGTACTCCCCACCGATGCCGAAGCCGGTGAGGAAGCGGAAGAGGAAGAACCACCACGCGCTGAAGGACAGGGCGGTCATCGCGGTCGCGGCGAGATAGACCGCGAGCGTCACCATGAACAGCTTCTTACGGCCGTACCGGTCCGTGAGCCAGCCGAAGAACAGTGCTCCCGAGCAGGCCCCCGCCACGTAGAGGGCCGCCGCCAGGCCGGTGACCTGGGCGGACGTGATGGCCAGGCCCGAGCCCTCTTCCGACAGCCGGCTCGCGATGTTGCCGACCGTCGTCACTTCCAGCCCGTCGAGGATCCACACCGTGCCGAGGCCGATGACGATCATCCAGTGCCAGCGTGACCAGGGCAGCCGGTCCAGCCGCGCCGGGACGGCCGTGGTGACCACACCGATCCCGGAATCACCCGGCGCTGCCGTTCCCTCCCTGTCTCCGGGCTCCTCCGATGCGTCGGGGCTGCTCACAGCGGTTCCCTCCTCGTCCCGGGCGGCGGGGGTGCCGCGTGGCCGCAGTGCATCCAATATCGGCCAGGTGCCCGGTTGCCGCCGCCGCACACACGGGGCCGCTCGGCCACACGGGGTGCGTGCGCCCGAGCGGGCTCCGCGGAGGGCCGCCCCGGTACGGCGGAGTCAGCCGGCGCGCTCCTCCAGCAGCCGTTCGGGGACGAATCCCGCATCGGCGAGCCGTTGCCAGAGCTCGTCCGGAATCGGGAAGCGGGAAGCTGCCACGTTCGCCGTGACCTCCGCCGCCGAACGGCAGCCGAGGACGACGGAGTCCACGGCACCGTGCAGCAGGGGGAACTGGATCGCTGCCGCGGTCAGCGGCACCTCGTACGCCTCGCACAGGGCCCGGCACTGCCGGGCCCGCTCCAGTGACGCAGCGGGAGCAGGACGGTAGTTGAACATGGCCCCGGGCGCGGGGTCGGCCAGCAGGCCGGTGTTGAAGACACCGCCGACGACCACCGAGGTGCCCGTCCTGGCGCACAGCGGCAGCAGCTCGGTGAGCGCCTCGTGGTCGAGCAGCGAGAGACGGCCCGCGACGAGTACGACATCGACCTCGAACTCCGCCACGTACGAGGCGAGCGGACCGCTGTGGTTCATGCCGAATCCGATGGCCTTGACCAGGCCTTCCTCGCGCAGTCTGCGCACCGCCGGATAGGCCGTGCGGCGGATCTCGTCCGGGTGGTTGTCAGGGTCGTGCAGATACAGGATGTCGACGCTGGAGCGGCCCAGGCGGGCCAGGCTCGACTCCAGGGATTCCCGGATGCCGCGCTCGGTCCAGTCGGTGATCACCTCGCCCGGTGAGCCGTCCGGCCGGGGGCGCAGCAGCCAGCCCGTCTTGGTGGAGATCACCGGGGCGGCGCCCCCGGCGGAGGGGAGCAGCCGGCCCAGGCGCCGCTCGGCGAGGCCGTGTCCGTAGCGGGGAGCGGTGTCGACGTACGACATTCCGCCCTCGGCCGCCGCCTTGAGGGTCGCGGCGGCTTCCTCGTCGCTGACGTCCTCGAAGAGACCGCCCAGGGGAGCGGTGCCCAGACCGAGGCGGGGCAGGGTGAAGGGCAGCCGGTTGGCTGCCGGTCGGTCGGTCATGCCGTCTCCCACGGTGAGGCACAGGCCGCGCGGCCCGCGCGCAGGGTCATGGTCAGGGTCAGCCGGATCCGCGCGTTCCCGGGCAGGCCTACGCGGACGTACGGTCCGCCGACCGGCTGGGCGGGGCCGTCGTCCACGCGGACGGCCGCGACATGGTGCTCGGCGAACGAACCCGCCTGCACCAGCAGGGAACGCGCCGCACCGCCGAGGTTCACCAGCTCCACCACCGTGTGATCCGGGCGGATGTCGGAGACGAGCGCGGCGACGTCCGGCGGAAGGCCGGGGCGGCGGGCGTCCGCGTCGTGGTAGCGCACGTGCAGGTGGGCCAGTCCGCCGTTGTAGAGCACCTGCGGAGAGCCGGTCGTCAGCTGCAACAGGGCCTCGGTCACCACGGGGTTGAGGTGCTGCCAGTGGTGGATGTCCAGCGCGTCCGGGCCGACCGCCGGGTCGACGGTGTCGTTCTCGATGGCCTCCACGCGCTCGGCGCAGCTCGCCAGGGCGCTGCGCAGCATCCGCTCGGGATAGTGCGGGTTCCGCCCGTGCAGGAACTCGTACCAGGGCTCCTCATGGCCCGCCTCGTCCTTGATCCGCTGCGTGTGCACGGCCGTCCAGTCCCAGCGGGACGCTTCCCGCAGCTGCTCGATCCGCTCCCGGTCGGCCTCGTCGCGGCTGAAGTGCCAAAGCGCGAGAGGAAGTTGTCCCGGCATGACGGTGTAGTCGAACCAGCCGGAGTCGTTGTGCCGCTGTGGAACCATGAGGGTGCGTTCGTCCGTCATGGCGCGCAGGTGCGGCTCCCAGCGCTCGCCCAGCGTGCCCATCTCCGCCGCGCCGCGCTGCTCGGCGTGGGACATCACGACGTCGAGCGGATTGCGCGCGAGGTCCAGGAAGCCCCGGTCCCCGGTGAGAAGGGTCGCGTTGGCCGCGCCGATGACGGTGGCGCTGCCGACGGGGGAGAGGCCGTGCGGCCAGGACCATCCGTAGTGGCCGCCGTACCAGCGGCCGTCCAGGTACTCACCCACCACACCGTTCAGGCCGGCGTTGTCGGGCACGACCGCACGGCCGTCGAGCCGCTCCTGCCACGCGCCGACGTACTCGGCCACCCAGTCCGCGTAGCGCTGCTCGCCACTGAGCAGAAACGCCTGGGTCGCGAGGCCCGTGGCCGCGAGGTTCACGATCGTGTCACCGCGGCCCATCCGTTCCCACATCGCCCGGCCGTACGCCCGGGCTCGCTCGGGGGACGCCTCCAGGTCATCGAAGGACGCGAGGTCGTCGACCCCGTCCAGCGGCATACCGTACGGGCGCAGGGCCGGGCTCCACGGGAAGTAGGGCTCCTCGTCGCTGAAGCCGAACCGTGGACCCGCCGAGCCGTTGTGCGGGGCGCGCACCACGCGGTGTCGCGGGTCGTAGTTGGGCCCGCCGGGAAGGTAGAAGTCGGCGAAGCGCAGGGCGAGTTTGCGCAGCTCCCTGTCGTCCGGGTCGGCGAGGCACAGGCCGTAGAAGAGGAGCAGTCCCTCGCCCTGGTGGAACCAGTCGTAGCCCCGCTCCAGGCCGTCGACGAGCATGCCCATGTCGGTGAGCTGCGCGGTGACACCGCTCCAGTGCCGCCGCGCGGCCGCCAGCAGATCCGCATCTCCGCCGAGCAGGTACAGCATCGGCCAGTTGAAGAACGGCTCGTAGAAGTCGTCCACCCCGTCCCGGCCGTCCAGCCCCCGGCCGAGCGTGTCACGGAAGACGAGGCGGCCGTCGCCCTCGGTGTAGCGGTCGGCGAAGAGCCGCCAGGCCTTGTCCTGGAAGGCGAACAACTGCCGTTCCAGCTCTGCCCATCGGGGGATGTCGGTAACGGTAAGGGTCGCGTTCAGCAGAGGCCCGTGTGCCTCCGCCCCTGTATGTGTGCCGCCGGTCCGCTCAGGCCCGAGCATCGAGAACACCTGCTCCCTCGTCACGTAAGCATTGAATAATCGCCCATCGATAGCCGATGGTTAGACTCACCGGCGGGGAGCCGACGTGTCAATACTCAGGAGCTGCCCCGCAAGCCCGAGGAGGAGGCGCACCGTGATCGACTGCCACGTCCACCTGTGGGATCCGGCCGGGGGATTCCCGTGGATCAAGCCCGGCAGTGAGCACCATCACCCCTTCGGGGAGGCTGACTTGGAGCGCTCGGGCGCGGGTCTCGGACTGGCCGGCGCGATCCTCGTCGAAGCGTCGCGCGGAGACGCGGGAGAGACGCGCGCGCTGCGCGAACTGCGCCTGCGCCGCCCGGACCTGGTCGCCGGGTACGTGGCCAACCTGCACGTCCACGGCGCTGACGGGCCAGGCCCGTTCCGTGCCCTGCTGCACGAGTGGGGTGCCTCGCGTCCGAACGGGATGCGGCTCGGCGGAACCTCCTGGGCGGACACTCCCGGGGCGGCCCGCGCGCTCGTCCCCGTGCTGGCCGCAGAAGGGGCGGTCCTCGAGCTCAACCTGCATCAGGGGGCGTTGAGGACGGCGGCCGACGTCATCGCCCGGCATCCGGACCTGAAGGTCGTCGTCGACCACCTGGGCAACCCCCCGGACCCGCGCACGCCCGAGGTGGGGGAGTGGTACCGCGACGTCGAGCGCGCAGCCGAGGGAACGGGGGCGGTGGTGAAGATCTCCGGGCTGCTCACCCAACAGCACGGCGCACCTCCGCAGCGCGTCGCACACATGGTGCGGCACGTCGTGGACACCTTGGGCCCGGACCGCTGCCTCATCGGCTCGGACTGGCCGATCTGTCTGCCACGGGGCTCCCGGGCCGACTCGCTCGCGGCGTCCAGGCTCGGCCTGGCGCACCTGACGGACGACCAGCGCGATCGCGTCCTGCGGACGACGGCGGTCCGCGTGTACGGACTCGACAGCTGACCGTCCGCCCGGTTGACAGTGTTCGAACGCCCCTGATTCGATTCCCTCGATGATCGATAGGCGATGATCAGCGGCCGACTCGGCATCGCCGAGAGCAGGCCCCGACCTCCGCGGAGATGCTCATGGCACAATTCGACCTTCCCCTGGACGAGCTGGAGCGTTACCGTCCGGCTCTCGCCGAGCCCGACGACTTCGACGTCTTCTGGCAGGAAACCCTTGCCCGGCACGAGGACATCGGCCTCGCGGTCTCGTTCGAGCCGGTGACGAACGGGCTCGTCACGATCGACACCTTCGATGTGACCTTCGCGGGCTACGGCGGTCACCCCGTGCGCGGCTGGCTCCACCTGCCGGTGACCCGCACGGGCCCGCTGCCGGCCGTCGTGGAGTACCTGGGCTACGGCACCGGGCGGGGAGCGCCCCACGAGACTCGCCTGTGGGCGGACGCGGGCTATGCGCACTTCGTCATGGACACCCGCGGCCAGGGCGCCGAGACCCCCGACGCCGACCCGGCCACCGGTGACATCGCGGCGCCCGGCTTCCTCACCCGCGGCGTCCTCGACCCGCGCCGCTACTACTACCGGCGCCTCTACACCGACGCGGTGCGTGCCGTGGCCGCGGCGCGCACGCACCCGGACGTCGACCCGGCCCGTGTCGTGGTCACCGGAACCAGTCAGGGCGGCGGCATCACGCTCGCCGCCGCGGGCCTCGTCCCGGACCTCGTGGCCGTCATGCCGGACGTGCCGTTCCTGTGCCACTTCCCGCGCGCCACGACGATCACCGACATGCCCCCGTACGACGAGGTCACCCGGTTCGTGAAGCGGCACCGGGAGCACGCGGCCACGGTGGCCCGCACCATGTCCTACTTCGACGGGGCCGCCCTGGCCCGGAGGGCGAATGCGCCGACCCTGTTCTCGGTCGGGCTGATGGACCGCGTCTGCCCGCCCTCCACGGTGTACGCGGCGTTCAACCATTACGGCGCCCAAGCGAACGTGGATCAGTCCGACAAGCAGATACGGGTCTATCCGTTCAACGACCACGAAGGCGGCGGGGCCGCCCATGAGGTAGTCAAATTGGAGTGGCTGGCCGATCAGCTGGAAACCTCGGTGTGACTCCATCGAGAGAGGACGGGCGCGTATTATGTCGCAACTGACGTGCCCCAGGGCAGGATTGGGAATTCATGGCATCACATGCGTCCGGTGGGTTCGTCTCCACGCTGGCCACCAACAAGGACCGGTTCCGCAAGACCCTGATCTCGGACCAGGTGTACGACCTGCTCCGCCAGGCCGTCGTCGAGGGGGATCTCGCACCGAACGACCGCGTGGTCGAATCCGAGATCGCCCGGCGGCTCGGCGTGAGCCAGGCCCCGGTGCGAGAGGCCGTCAAGAGGCTGGCCCGTGAGGGCCTGTTCACGCACGTCCCGCGCCGCGGCCATTTCGTCGTCGAGATCTCCTCGCGGGACGCGGAGTACGCACGTCAGGTACGCGAACCACTGGAGAGCCTGGCCGCACAGCTCGCCGCCGAGCACATCACCGAGGACCAGCTGGCCGAGCTCGACGCGCAGGTCGAGAGGATGCACGAGGCGGTCGCCACGAACGACGTCAGCAGTTTCCGCGACGCCGACATCGAGTTCCACACCCTGGTGAGCCGGTTCGCGGGCAATCCGTTCCTGGCCCGCATGTGGGAGGTCATCGAGCCGAGTCTGCGCACCCTGCGGGCCATCTCCGACCCGCTCTTCGACGGTGACCGGCGTGCCATGGCCGAAGAACACGGGCGCCTTGTCGGCCTGTTGAGGTCCCGGGAGCCTGCCAAGGCGGCCCAGGCGTTCGCCGACCACGCCGCCGGCCGGGGACCCGTTCCCGACGCACGGGAGACGAAGCGGCCGCGCAAGAAGGCCGCGGCGACGAAGCGGACGACGGCCGGGAAGACCGCGCCGAAGCCGACCTGACCGAACAGCCGGGGCCCGGTCCGCAACCTCCGGACCGGGCCCCCGTGCGTGCCGGGTGCGGGCTACCGGCGGGCACCCGCCGTCCACGTGGGCGCCCCGTACTGGTAGGCGCCCAGACTCGGCACCGCGTCCGTGGAGCCGTCGTTGATCCCCAAAAGCGCGAGCGCCTGACCGCGTGCGGGGGATCCGGCGGTGAGCCGGTAGTCGTGGTTCGCCGCGTCGACGAACAACGGGTCGGTCTCCGCGGGAAGGTTGTGGGAGAGGACCAGCCCGCCGTCGGTGGCGCCGGCCAGGCCCCGGATCGTTCCGACGTTGTTGTAGATCTCGGTTCCGGTCGACTGCCCCGGCTCCTTCACGTAGAACAGCGTCATACCGCCGGTGTTGTTGTAGACGCCGTTGTCGTGCGATCCGGTACCCAGACCGTTGAGCATCACCGTGCCCTCCCGGTTGCCCCAGCCCACGTTGTTCGCGATCACGAGGTCGCTCTGGCCGTTGTCCGCGTAGACCCCCGAGATGCCGAACGTGGTCGAGGTGGTGGCGGGAGCCGGGTCGTGGAGCACGTTGTGGTCGATGGAGGTGCCCATCATCCAGGCACTGCAGCAGGTGTAGATCGCGGCGACGTCCAGGCTCATACGGGCGTAGCCGGAGATGTCGTTGTACGCGATCAGGTCCTTGCCCGGGGTGAGGCCCGCGACCTCGTTCCACTGGAGGTTGATGCCGCTGCGGCCGACCCGGGAGATCGTGTTGTGCGTGACCGTCTGGCTGTTGCCCTGTACGGCGATGCCCGCCGCGTAGGTGCCCATGTAGTCGACGTCGTGGATCACGTTGTCGGTGGCGGTGTTGTTCTGTCCGCGGAGCGCGATGCCGTTCCCCGCGCTCAGCGACAGATCACTGTTCACGATCCTGTTCCGGGTGCCGTCGAGGACGATGCCGCTGTCGCCGACGCCCCGTGTCACCGTGCTGCCGCAGTCCGTCGCGCCCCGGGTGATGTCCGTGTAGTGCGAGAGATACCGGCCGTCGATGCCGTCCAGGGTGACACCGGTGCTGGAAGGGCCCGTGGTGATGGTGGTGGCGAACAGGCCGATGCCGTCGATCGTCGTGTGAGAGGTGTCCGTCAGGTCGAAGCCGAGGGTGCGCCGCTTGGCCTCGACGGTGTGGGTGTCCGGGTCGTCGGTGCTGTAGACGTACAGGCGCTTCGCCGCCGGGTCGTAGAACCACTCGCCCGGATGAGCGAGTTCGCCGATCTTCCCGGAGAGCGCGTACCGGGTCTCCTCGGGAACGACCTTGTGGACGCACGGCGGCGCCGCGTCCAGCGTCACGGAGCCGACGGCGGAGCTCTTGACCGTGGTCGTGGCCGACACGTACCAGTAGCCGGTGAGGGCACGCGCACCGTCCCAGTACCCTGCCGGGCGGGTGAGATCGGCGTCCGCGACGGTGGCGTCCGCGCTGCCCGCACCGGCGTACTGGAGCGACGGACCGAGCAGGTCGAGGCCGGGATAGGGCCACTGGGCCTCGACGCCCATCTTCCGGTCGGTGAAGACCTGCACCGTCGTCACGTCCGGGCCGAGGTCGGCGCTGGTGCTGTAGATGTGCCCGTCCGCCACGGCGTCGCTGAACTGCGAGCCGGCGGCGAACGGGTCGGTCGCGGCGATCTCGGTGACGTCGGCGGCGGTGACAGGATCGAAGCCGCCGATCCGGGAGGCACCGCTCACCGTCACCTTCGCGCCCGGAGCGGCGCGATAGGTGAGGGGCAGTTCGGCGGTGCCGGAACGAGCCGGCACGACCGTCTCCTCGTACGTCCCGGACAGGACCAGGCAGGTGTCGCCCGGCACCATCACGTCGGCGCACTTCTGGATGTGCCGGAACGGGGTTTTGTCGCTCCTCCCGTCCGCCGTGTCCTGGCCGGACGGAGCGACGTAATAGGTGTGCCCCGCCCTGGACGTGACCGGATGGGCTGCGGCGGGATGTCCTACCGCGACCATGGCCAGCGACGCGAACAGGACGGCCGCGGTCCACGGTCCTCCACGGGACCCTCGGTTCGGGTTTCTCAGCACGCGTGGTCCTTTCTCGGCTCTCGTTTCTTGTTCGGACGGGAAGGGGCACGCCGGCCCCGGTCAGCCCTTCACGGCGCCCACGGTGAGACCGCTGATGATGTGGCGCTGCATATAGATGAAGAAGATGACGACGGGCGCGATGGCGAGCAGAAGGTTGGGGAACACCTTCGTCAGATCGGTCGAGTACTGGCTGATGCCGGCGTAGACCGCCGTCGTCACCGTGTAGTGCCCGGACGACGGGCTCAGCAGGATCTGCGGTGAGATGAAGTCGTTCCAGATTCCTATCGAGTTGAGGATGAGCACGGTGACCACCGCAGGGCGCATCAGCGGGAAGACGATGGCCCAGAACGTCCGGAAGCGGCCCGCACCGTCGATCGTGGCGGCATGGTCGATGTCCACCGGAATGGTGCGGATGAAGCCGACGAACAGGAAGATGCTCACCGGCAGCGTGGATGCCACGTCGTGCGCGACCAGGCCGGTCACGGTGTTGGCCAGCCCGATCTCGCGCAGCACGTAGATCACCGGGATGATCACAGCGGCGCCCGGGATGAACGTGCCGGCCAGGAAGTACAGCAGGACCAGCTGGGTTCGCCGCTTGAGGCTGCGCGCGATCGCGTACGCGGCGGGGCCGGCGAGCAGGATGCACAGCACGTCGACGAGCACGACGAGGAACAGCGTGAAGCCGTAGCCGTCGATGACGTTGAACTGCGGGCTGCTGATCGCGGCTGACATGTGCTCGAAGGTCAGCCCGCTCAGCGGGATCGAGAAGGGGTTGTCGAGGATGTCCTGCTGCGACTTGAAGGCGTTCACCACAAGCAGGTAGACGGGCACGATCATCACGACGAGGAGCACACCTAGCAGCGCCCACCGTGCGGGCGAGCGAGGCTCCTTGCGCTCCGGTTCACGCGCTTGTGCGCCCTTGGCCGGCGCGGCCTTCGGCCTGTCGCGGACCTCTGCTTCCAGTACGACCACCAACGGCTCCTAACTTCCTGTCGCGGCCTGGTCCTGGCGGTTGCGCAGTGCCGTCACCACGAGGGCGAGCACCGCGGAGACCACCATCAGGAACACGGCCTGCGCGGTCGCGTATCCGACTTTGGTGCCCTCGAACGAACGGGCGAGAATGAGATAGGTGAAGGTCTGCGTCGACCCGGCCGGACCGCCGCCGGTGAGGCTGACCACGATGTCGTAGGCCCTGATGAGTCCCACCAGGTTCAGCACCGTCGCCACGGTCACCACGGGCGCGATCATCGGGATCACGATCCGCTGATTGATCTGCCGCTTGGAGGCGCCGTCGATCGCCGCCGCCTCGAGCAGCTCGGCCGGCACCGTCTGCAGCGCGGCCACGAACAGAACGACGTTGAAGCCGAACCCCGCCCACACGATCACGCCGATCAGTGAGATCAGGGCGAACTGCTCGTCGAAGAGGAACCCGAGCGGTTCGATGCCGAACTTGGCCAGCGTGTTGTTGATGGCGCCGTTGGTGCCGAGGATCGCCGCCCACAGATAGCCGAGGATCAGCGCGCTGATGACGTGCGGGAAGTAGGCGACGGCCCGGAAGAAGGAGTTCGTGCGCGAACGGCCCTTGAGCGCCAGCGCGTACACGAGCCCCAGGCCCACCATGAGGACGGTGCCCGCTGTGGCGATCAGCGCTGTCACGTACCAGGCGTCCGACGAACTCGGGTCGTCGAACAGGTGCTTGTAGTTGTCCAGCCCGATGAACGCGGCGGTGGAGAAGCCGTCCCAGTCGGTCAGGCTGAGATAGACCGCGACACCCACCGGCACGACGGTCATCACCGTGTACAGGAGGACGGCCGGACCCATCATCGCGAAGGACACGGCCGACTCGCGCAGCCTCGCCCGACGCCGCGCCTGCCGGTCGGGCCCTGCGGTCAGCTCTGCGAGTTCCACCACTTGTCCAATCCGCCGGCCACGTCCTCGGGGGAAGCGCCTGTGTACAGGGACTGGATCTGCTTGTTGAGCTCGTCGCTGAAGCCGGTGATCGGCTGGCTCTCACCGGACTTCACGATGACCGACGGTGCCTTGTCGAGGATCTGCTGTACGGAGGTGCCGAGGCTGGACATCGGGTAGGTGAAGCCTTCGCGCAGGTTGCCGTCGGAGGCGAGCTGGCTCTTGATTGCCTCCGGATCGGTGGTCGCCCACTTCACGAACTCGATCGCCTCGGCCTTGTGACGCGACTTGTTCACGACGACGTACGGGTTCGAGATGTTGCCGAACTGGCCGGACGGATAGGACCCGTCGGTCGGCATGGGGAACACGCCGATGTCGTCACTCTTCTTCGCGGCGTCCGCGGCGGGCACGAAGAACGAGCCCATGACGTACATCGCGGACTTGCCGTTCAGGAACGCCGTCTGGCCGTCCGCGTAGGTGAGGCCGAGCGCGCTCTTCTCCAGATAGTCCTCGTCGATCCAGCTCTTGTAGTGCTCCAGGTAGGGCAGGTAGCCGCTCTCCGCGAAGGAGCCCTTGCCCTGGTTGCGCTCGACCGTCCACCGGGGATCGGCGGTGAGCACGCCCGCGTCGGCCATCATCGAGAACTGGGCCCCGGTGACCCACTGCCCGGCAGTCTGCAGCGGCTTGTAACCGGCGTCCTTCAACTCACCCATGGCCGACGTGAACTGATCCATCGTCCTGATCTGCGCCGCGTCGAGCCCCGCCTTCGCGAAGGCGGCCTTGTTGTAGAAGACGAGCGACTGTATCTGCTCACCCACACCCACCACGTAGTGCTTGCCGTCGAGGGCGTACTGGTCCGTCAGCGGTGTCTTCGCGGTCCAGGGCTGGTCCGACAGGTCCGCGAAGAGCGAAGCGTTGTCGGGGGTCGGCGTGATCTGCTGCGCGACGTCCGGCGGATCGCCCGCTGCCAGGTCCTGCCTCAGCTTCGCGTCCGGCGAGATCGTGCCGGTCAGTTCGAGCTTGATGTTCACGCCGGGGTGAGCCTTCTCGTACCCGGCGAAGAGGTCGTTCCAGTACTTCTCCGTCAGGTTGGGGGTGATGTTCACGATGACGCGGAGGGTCGTGCCCTCCGACGCCTGGTCGGACCCGCCACCGCAGGCGACGGCCGACGCCATCACCAGGGGAGCCACGGCGAGCCCGCAAGCGCGGCGCCACATTGTTTTCATCGGGACACGCTCCGTTGCGTAGTCGTGAATAATCGATAGCTGGCTTCCAGCCGCGGATTCCTGGGTGGAATGGCGGCAGGAGGGTGCGGGTGTCCGCGGGCTCGGATCGCCCGGCGGGGCGGTGCGATGCCGTGGAGGCGGGGCCGGACCCGCGCCTCCAACAGGCCTATCGTCTATCGATTGTTGATGCTAGAGGCGGCTCCCGGCTTCTTCAAGGGTGCTGCCGCAACCTCTCGGTTCCGGTGCTCGCGTCCAGCTCCAGCTCGATCACCGGGACCAGTACGTCGGGCCGGGCGATGGGCAGGGTGAGGGTCAGCGTCCCCGGCGGCTGGCTCGGCGGCGCGAGGTTGTTGTGCTCGTGCCGTGCGCCGTCCGTCTCGTGGAAGCGGATCTCCGAACCGTCGTGCAGGAGTTGGGCGTAGCGCACGCGCCCGGCCAGCCCGGGGAGGTGAAGGTGCTTGAGCGGCCAGGCCGGCAGGTGCAGATACAGGCGGTCGCCGGACTGTGTGTACAGGGCGTGCGAGGGCGGCTCGAAATCGCTCGGCCCCGCGCCGTGCACGGACCGTGCGTGCAGCTCCGTCCATGCGCCGATGGCCCGGAGAGTGGCGCGGGCCTGGGGATCCAGGGCGCCCCGGCCGTTGGGTCCGACGTTCAGAATGAGGTTGCCGCCGCAGGCGACGGACTGCACCAGCATGCGGACCAGCAGCGCGGGGTCCTTGTAGTCGTGGTTGTCACGGTCGTAGCCCCATGAGCCGTTGAGTGTGTGACAGGCCTCCCACGTCACACGCTCGCCGTCACGCTCCAGCGGCCGGTCGGGCTGGTACTGCTCGGGCGTGACGTAGTCGCCCGGAATGCCGAGCCTGTCGTTGACGAGGATGCCTGGTTGCAACTCCCGCACGGTGGAGAGCAGATGCTCAGCCCCCCACTCCTCAGGACCCTTCTCCGGGTACGTGAAGTCGAAGAACAGGGTGTCGATCGGTCCGTACCCGGTGAGGAGTTCACGTATCTGGCCCTCCATGTAGGCGCGGTAGCGCTCCATGTCGCGGGGTTCCTGCCGGGCCGGCGTGTCGCGCAGCGGGTGGTGCTCGTCGACGGGGAAGTCGGGGTGGTGCCAGTCGAGCAGCGAGTAGTACAGGCCGACGCGCAGCCCTTCGGCGCGCATCGCGTCGACGAACTCACGGACCAGGTCGCGCCCGGTCACGCGCACTGACGTGTAGTCGGTCAGTGCCGAATCGAAGAGGCAGAACCCGTCATGGTGCTTGGCGGTCAGTACCGCATAGCGCATCCCGGACTCACGGGCGGTACGCGCGAGTTGGCGGGCGTCGAACAGGTCCGGGTCGAACCGGTGCAGGTAACGGTCGTACTCCGGCTGCGACATGGACTCACGGCTGCGCACCCACTCGTGCCGCGCCGCCAGGCTGTACAGGCCGAAGTGGACGAAGAGGCCGAAGCGGGCGGCCTCGAACCACCCGGTGGCAGCGGGGGGATCGGCGGGATCCGCGGTCGCACCGTTCATGGAGGGCTCCTGACGCATTGACAGCACTAATCGATTGGCTGTTATCTACCATCGATAGGCGATGATGTCACTGGCGTTGCGTGCGGCGAGCGCGCGGAGAGGCACGTGCATGCACTCGATCGGGAATCAGGAAGCGGCGTCGGCGGGGGAGACCCTCACCAAGGGGACGGAGGGGAGGCCCGGTGCGTATGAGTCGATGCGATCACCCGTCCACACCTCCGCCTATGTACGGCCCACCCCGCAGATGGTCGACGCACTCAAGGACGTGAGCGCGGCGACGGCCTGTGCGAAGCTCCACCAGATGGGCATCACCCGGACGTTCATCGACGGCCCCGTGCCCTTGCACCGGGAACCGGACGTCAAGGTCACCGGCGGTGCCGTGACGCTGCAGTTCCTCCCGCAGCGGGAAGACGTCTTCAACGGCGCGGAGCAGGAGGACATCGAGCGCAAGACCCCGCTGTGGGGCGTGCTCGAATCCATCCAGCCGGGCGATGTGCTGGTCATCTCGGCCCAGGGCAGTCACTTCACCGGCTGCCTCGGCGACATGCTCGTGCGCTACTTCAAGCTGCGCGGCGGCGCCGGGATCGTGGTGGACGGCCGGGTGCGGGACGCGGCCAGGGTGCGCGCGCTCGGCGTGCCCATCTGGTGCACCGGTGTCACTCCCCACTACGCCTCGCAGACCGAGCTGTTCCCGTCCGCGTTCAACGTGCCCGTCGGGGTCGGCGGCTCACTGGTGACCCCCGGCGACCTGATCGTCGCCGACGAGGACGGGGCCGTCGTCGTGCCGCAGCAGAACGCGATCCCGCTCGCCGAGGACTCCCTGCTCCACCAGGACCGGGAGGCGTTCGCCCGTCGCCGCCTCGACGAGGGCGCCAGGCTCTCCGACTACTATCCGCTCACCGGCGAGGGCATGACCGAGTACCTGGCGAGCCGGTCCGCCACGTGAAGGGAACACGATGGCGACGCTTCCGCGTGAGGTCGAGGCTTTCGTGGCAGCCGCCTCGCGGCTGACCGCGGAGTCGCTGGACGAGGTCCGCCGGTCGGTCGCCGCGGCGACGGCGGCGGGTGCGGATGATGCCCTGCGGCCCCCCGCCCTTTCCGCGGCCCGGTTCAGCGCCCTCAAAAGACACGTGCGCGACGCCTTCGGCGACCGGGCCATGGAACTGCGCTCCGGCCGGCCGGGGGGCCTGCGTTCCGCGATCGCGCTGACCACCATCGCGGCCCAGGCCATCTGGAAGCGCGAGCAACTGGGACCCGAGCGCTTCCGGGCCCTGACCGGCCCGTTCGAAGCGGTGGGCATCGCGGTCCCGGACGGGAAGTCCGGCACGTAGCCACCAGGCACCCGGTGCGCCGGGCCGGCCACCTGCGGAGGGCCGGGGCCCGTCCGGTCGGCTCAGTTCGGCGCGTCCTGCGGCAGGCGTGCACGGAGGGTGCCGGCGAAGTCCTCGGCCCGGGAGAGCTGGATACGGAGCCTGGTGACCTGTTCCGCGGCGGCCCGTTCGTATGCGCGTACCCGGTCCAGCAGCCCCTCGCGTTCACCGGCGTCCAGCGCGTCGCCCGCGTCGAGGCGGTCGGTGGCGTCGAGCAGGTCACGCATCTGGTCGAGAGTGAAACCGAGCGGCTTCATGCGGCGGATGACCATGAGCCGTTGGACGTCACTCTCGGTGTAGAGCCGGAATCCGCCCTGCGAGCGGGCGGAAGGAACGACGAGGCCCGTCTCCTCGTAATGGCGGATCGTGCGCAGGGACAGTTCGGTCCGTGTGGCGACCTCGCCGATCTGCATGTGCCTGTCGTCCACGCCCGTGGTCCCGGCCCTTCTCCTCGTGGCGGGCCGCATCATGCGCGACCGCGACCGACCTCTACTCTAACGTTAGGGTAGAGTTGCTGACGGCGCGGACCGCTCGACCGACCCGCTCCCACCCATCGTTTCCGGGGCCGACGACGACCCGGCGCAGATCCGATTCCTGCAGGAGTGAGCGTGCGCGAGCCCATGGTGCTGAGCGCCCCCGCCTGCCCGCCGTGACATCCGCTCCCCGGACGTGAGTGACCCGGCCGTGCGCCCGCGCTCCGCCCCTCCCCCTCGAACTCCGGCCCTCCAGGGCCGTCCGCGGGGTGCCGGCCCGGCCCCTTCGCGCTTTACCCGCATGCCCCCGGCCTGCCGGCGGGGTCTGCCCGAGCACGACAGGTTCTCACCTCCTTGTTTTCTCCCGTCATGACGCCCGCCGCTGTGCTGCGCGGCCTGAAGCCCGACTGGCTGTCCGACCCGAAGGTCTGGCGTACCGAGATCCTGGCCGGTCTGGTGGTCGGACTCGCGCTGATCCCCGAGGCCATCTCGTTCTCGATCATCGCGGGCGTCGACCCGGCGATCGGCCTGTTCGCCTCGTTCACCATGGCGGTGGTCATCTCGGTCGTCGGCGGCCGGCGTGCCATGATCTCGGCCGCCACGGGCGCCGTCGCCCTCGTGATCGCTCCGCTGAACCGTGAGCACGGCCTGGGTTACCTGATCGCCGCCGTCATCCTGGCGGGGGTCTTCCAGGTCGTGCTCGGCGCCCTGGGAGTGGCGAAGCTGATGCGGTTCGTGCCGCGTTCGGTGATGGTCGGGTTCGTCAACGCTCTGGCGATCCTGATCTTCATGGCGCAGGTGCCCGAGATGCACGACGTGCCCTGGGCCGTGTACCCGCTGATCATCGGCGGCCTGGCGCTGATGGTGTTCTTCCCGAAGGTCACCCGGGTGATTCCGGCCCCACTGGTCTCCATCGTGATCCTCACCGTCATCACGGTCGCGGCGGGGATCGCCGTGCCGACCGTGGGGGACAAGGGGGAGCTGCCGTCCTCGCTGCCGGTGCCGGGGCTGCCGGACGTTCCCTTCACCCTCGACACCCTCACGACGATCGCCCCCTACGCCTTCGCGATGGCGCTGGTCGGGCTGATGGAGTCGCTGATGACCGCGAAGCTGGTCGACGACATCACCGACACCCACTCGTCCAAGACCCGCGAGTCCATCGGGCAGGGCATCGCCAACATCGTCACCGGGTTCTTCGGCGGCATGGGCGGCTGCGCGATGATCGGCCAGACGATGATCAACGTGAAGGTCTCGGGCGCCCGCACCCGGCTGTCCACCTTCCTCGCCGGTTCCTTCCTGATGGTGCTGTGCATCGTCTTCGGCCCGGTGGTGTCCGACATCCCGATGGCCGCCCTGGTCGCCGTCATGGTCATGGTGTCGTTCGCCACCTTCGACTGGCACTCCATCGCCCCGAAGACGCTCAGGCGGATGCCCGCCGGTGAGATCGCCGTCATGGTCATCACCGTGATCGTGGTCGTCGCCACCCACAACCTCGCCATCGGCGTCGTCGTCGGCACCGTCACCGCGATGGTCATCTTCGCCCGGCGCGTCGCCCGCCTCGCGGACGTCACCGCGGTCACCGACCCCGACGGCAGTGCGGTGGTCTACTCCGTGAACGGCGAACTGTTCTTCGCCTCCTCCAACGATCTCGTCGGCCGGTTCGACTACGCGGGAGACCCCCAGCGCGTCGTCATCGATCTCTCCGCCGCCCACATCTGGGACGCCTCCTCCGTGGCCGCCCTCGATGCCATCGAGACGAAGTACGCCCAGCGCGGCAAGACCGTCGAGATCATCGGCCTCAACGATTCCAGCGCACACCTCCACGGGAAGCTCTCCGGAGAGCTCACCAGCCACTGATCGAACGGGCGGCTCACGCGCCCCGCCGCTCAGCGGATCTCCGGCGTCAGGCCCTGCCGGTCCCCGAGACGGTGAACAGTGCGCCGCCGGGATCGCGGATGATGCAGGTGTCCTGCGAGCAGCCGAGCGGGGGAGGGGCCGGAGCGGACTGCCCGCCGGCCGCATCGGCCGCCGCCGCGGTCGCCCGGCTGTCCTCCACGTGGAAGTCCACCACCCACCTCGGGCGCATCCTCGGGTCCGGCGCGGATTCGACGCCGCCGCCCCGCAAGGTGGCGACGGTGTGTCCGGCCACCTGCACCATGACGTGGTCCTGCGCGTAGTCCACCGTGCAGCCGCCGCTCGGCTTCGCCCAGTCGAAGATCCCGGCGTAGAAGATGGCCGCCTCGAAGGCATGACGCGTCAGGAGGTCCAGGCGTGCGGGAGCGCTGCCCAGCCCCACGGTCCAGGCCAGGGCCGGGCCCTCCCAGAAGCCGAAAGCGGCCCCGTCGCGGTCCGCCGCGAGGGCGGCACGCCCTCCGCCCAGCCGTGCGGGCCCGACGGCGAGTGTGGCCCCCCGTTCCCTGACCCGGTCCGCGGTCTCGTCGGCGTCCGTCACGGCGAAGTACGGCGTCCAGCGGGCGGCGAGGCCACGACCGTGGCAGTAGCCCAGGCCCGCGACAGGCTCGCCGTCCGCCACGGCGAGCGAGAAGTCGCGTCCGAGGGAACTCTCGCGGAACTCCCACCCCATCACCCGCGCGTAGAACGACCGGGCCGTGTGGGGGTCGGGCGTCACCAGGCTCACCCAGCAGGGCGCGCCGGTCACCGGCATCGTCGTTCCGAGGGCCGGCATCGAAGACTCCTTGCGTGGTGAGGGACGCTGACCAGGGGTCCCGACTGCGACCCGTCGTCCGCTCGGTGGAGGACGCCGGAAGCGAAGGGAGAACACGCGCTGCCCCTTCCGGCGGGCCGCCGTGAACCTCCCCGGCTCGTGCGGTCCGGCCGCCGGGCCTCCCCAGCAACTGTGTACACGGCCGCAACCCCGCCGCACCCGGACCGCGCCCCGTACACCGCGCATTCCCCGTACCGCGCACGGAGCTGTGCCGGTCGACGGGGCCGCCCGGGCCGCGGAGGGTCACCCGAGCGGCCTGGTCCACAGGCGCACTCCTGTTCCGGGTGTCATGTTTCGGAAATGAGCACACGGGGGCGGGCGAAGACCGGCGTGTCCCCGTCCCGGTCGTCGCGGAACCCGTCCGTCGCGGAACTTCTCCGTCGCCTCGTCGAGAAACGGCCCTGATGATGTCAGCCCGCAGTCCGCGCAACCCCGAGCCCGGCGGAGGGAACACCTCGCCCGAGCTGGCGGCTCCCGCAGCGCAGCCCCCCATCGACGAGCCCAGGGCCGCGTGGGCGGTCGGCACCGTCATGGCGGCGATTCCGTGCTCGGCGCGGGACGCCGGGCGGGTGCTCGGCGCGGCGGCGAAGGCGGCGGGTGTCACCTCGGCGGAGGTGGCCGCCGCCATGGCCGCCGACGCACGTGGCGTCGCGATGCCGGCGCGTGTCGAGCGGGCGCTGCACCGGGCGGTGGCGGCGGCTCGCGCCCTGCCGCCCCGGGCCGCGTACATCGGACTGATGCCGAGCCGCGCCCGGACCGCGGAGGTCCTGGCGGAGTTCCGCGGCTGTCAGTCCCGGCTGACCGACGCTCCGTCCGACATGCGAGCGCGGCAGGCACTGGACGACGCCGCGTACACGCTGTGCGTACTGCTGGGCAGAACCGGCGTGCACGATGCGGTGCTGGCGGCGGAAGAGCGCCTTACGACCGGGGCCTGACCCGTTCCGCCGCCAGCACCGGCCCGGTGATTGCCGACCCGGCTCCGCACCGCCCACCGGATCCGGCCGGCCGTCACGCCGGACATCCCGTGCGATCGGGCCGCCGTGCGGTGGGGCGACCGCCGCACCGAGTCGGTAGCGTGGACAGCACGACGACACCCGGGCGCGCCGGGACCGTGGCGGCGATCCCAGTACGCCGGGACCGTTTGTGCACGTCCACTCGGGAAAGGGCGCCGCTCATGTGCAGATGGATGGCCTACTCCGGCACGAGTGTCGTACTCAGCGACCTCCTCTACAAACCGGAGCATTCGCTGATCGATCAGAGCCTGCACTCGCGCCTGGGCGTCGAGACGACCAACGGCGACGGATTCGGAGTCGGATGGTACGGGCCCGAAAGGGACACGCCCGCCGTCATCAGGGACACCGGACCCGCGTGGAACAACCGCAATCTGCGGGAGCTCGCGGACCACGTACGGTCGCCGCTGTTCTTCGCGCATGTCCGGGCGTCCACGGGAACGGCGATCCAGCAGACGAACTGCCATCCGTTCCGGCGCGGCCGCTGGATGTGGATGCACAACGGAGCCGTCGCCGACTTCCACCGCCTGCGGCGGGCCCTTTCCCTGGCCGTGGATCCGGCGTTGTTCTCCGCCCTGGAAGGGTCCACCGACTCGGAGGTGATGTTCTATCTGGCCATCACCTTCGGTCTCGACCAGGACGTGCCGGGTGCCGTGGCACGCATGGCCGGGCTGGTCGAACGGCTGGGCCACGAGCACGGGGTGGAGCATCCCCTGCAGATGACGGTGGCGGTGTCCGACGGTGAACGGCTGTGGGCGTTCCGCCACTCGACGATGCGCGCGTCCAGGTCGCTGTTCTGCAGCGCGGGCGCGGACACCGTGCAGGCACTCCAGCCGGACCTGGACGTCCTGAGGGAGGTGTCCGACGGCACCCGCATGGTGGTCTCGGAGCCATTGGGCGGGCTGCCCGGCGAATGGAACGAGGTGCCCGAGAGCAGTTACGGGGTCATCCAGCCGGGCGCCGACGAGTTCCTCCCCTTCGTTCCCGAACCCGTGTAGGCCACGAACACGTTCCCGGTTCCGTGCCGCTCCCGAACCGGGGCGACTCCGGGACCCTCCCGGTGCCGGTCCCGTGGGTCGTCCGGCGGTCAGGTGCCGGACGGGCCGGGGACGGCGAGCGCCGCGTCGATCTCCCGGACGAACGGCTCCAGATCGCCGGGGTTCCGTGAGGTGATGAGCGTCCAGCCGCCCGAATCGTCCGTGACGACCGGCAGATCGGCCCAGTCGCCACCCGCGTTGCGGATGTCGGTCTGCAACGAGGCGTAGGAGGTGAGCCGCTTGCCCGCGACGGCTCCTGCCTCCACCAGCACCCAGGGGCCGTGGCAGATGGCCGCGACGGGGCGGCCGGACCCGGTGAAGGCGCGCACGATCCGGTCCGCGGAGCTCTGCGTGCGCAGCGTGTCGGCGTTCAGCGTCCCGCCCGGTACGAGGAGAAGGTCGTACGCCTCCGGATCGACGTCGTCCAGGGTGAGGTCGGGGTCCAGCGTCCTGCCGGGTTCCCTGTCGCCGACGAGGGTCTGGACGGGGTCCTTCTTCATGGCCGCGATATCGACCTGGGCTCCCCATCCGCGCAGGTGGTCCACCGGAACGACGAGTTCGTCCTGCTCCACGCCGTAGTTGGTGACGATGGCCAGTACCTTCCGCTTGCTCACATCGTGGTCAGTCATCAGCCTCGTCCGTCCTGTCTGTGTCGGTGCGCAGTGCCTCGATCCCGCTTCTCCGGGACCGGAGCCTCCGCGTTCCCCGCGTAGCGGTGGGGCATTCCCGCGCCCACCCGGTCTCCGGCAGCCTGCGGCCGTGCCGGGGAGCCCGCAACCGCGCGCCGCTCGAACGGCGCAGCGCCGGAGCGGCGGAGCCCGGGAGGTGACTGACGACGTTGTGCGGGAAGCTTGAACGGGACCACGGGCGACGTGGGGACGGCGTCGGGTGCGAGGGCGCCCGCACGCGCGCCACGGGCACGGTGCGCACGCGGACGACACGGTGCGCCCGACGGCGTGCGGCTGAGAGGACGCGATGGTGCGGACGGTGGGAGTGGAGGAGGAACTGCTGCTCGTCGACGCGCGGAGCGGTGAGCCCCGGGCGCTGTCGACGGCGGTGCTGGCCCTGGCCGAGAACCGGGCGGCGGGCGACTCGGCCTTCGAGTCCGAACTCCATCTTCAGCAACTGGAGTTCGCCACTGAGCCGCGCAGCGACATGCGTGAACTCGCGGAGGAGATCCTGCGCTGGCGGGCCGAGGCCGCCGGGAGTGCCGCCCGGGCCGGTGCCGATGTGGCCGCCCTCGCGACCGCGCCCCTTCCGGTCAGCCCCGCGATCGGGGGCGGGGAGCGTTACCGCTGGCTGGCCGAGAGATTCGGCGTGACCACTCAGGAACAGCTGACCTGCGGATGCCACGTACACGTTTCCGTGGAGTCGGACGAGGAGGGCGTCGGCGTGCTGGACCGGGTGCGCCCGTGGCTTCCGGTCGTGCTCGCGCTCAGCGCCAACTCACCCTTCTGGCAGGGGCAGGACACCGCTTACGGCAGCTATCGGAGCAGGGTCTGGGGGCGCTGGCCCTCGGCCGGCCCGGTCGAGATCTTCGGCTCCGCGCGCCGCTACCACGAGCAGGTTCAGGCACTGGTCGACACCGGCGTCCTGCGCGACGAGGGGATGATCTACTTCGACGCCAGGCTCTCGCACCGCTATCCGACCGTCGAGGTCAGGGTCGCGGACGTGTGTCTGGATCCGGCCGATGCCGTGCTGCTCGCTTCGCTGGTACGCGGTCTGGTGGAGACGGCGGCACGCAGCCGGCGTGCGGGGGAACCGCCCGACCCCGTCGGCGTGGGTCTGCTGCGCATGGCCACCTGGCAGGCCGGCCGGTCCGGCCTGGAGGGGAAGCTGCTCCACCCCGTGACCATGCGCCCCGAGCCCGCGTCCGATGTGGTGGGCGCGCTGCTTGCGCATGTTCACGACGCGATGGAGGACAGCGGTGACAGCGCCGCGGCCGAGGCCGCGGTCCGGCGCGTGATGGAGCGAGGGACGGGGGCGCGGACTCAGCGGGACACGTTCGCCCGCACGGGCAGCCTGCGGGCCGTGGTGACGGAGTGCGTCTCCAGAACACGTGGATGAGGCCGCGGCGGCCCGGCTCCGTGAGCCGTCAGCGGGGGCCGGACCGGTTCCGGTTCACGCGCCGTCCCACGCCTCCTCGACGACGAGCGGCGGGGCGGCGATGACATGCGTCGGAGACGGCCCGCAGATTCGCCGCCACCCCGTACGACTGGGGCTGATGACCAGAGCTCCAAGAAGGTGTGGACGGCGTCGACGGGAGAAGTGGGTTCGGTCATTCCGGTTAAATCCGTATATGAGGGGAACCCTCCGCGCAGGGTGAATGTCCGGATACACCCGTGAAGTGCGACCCGGGAGGTGCGGAGGACGTATGGGAAGGCAAGCCGAACTCGTCCGCGCGCTGGCCATGAGGGCCAGTGCGGCCAAGCTCAAGTCGGACGGCGCCGCGCTCGGCGATGAGCGTCTCAAAGAGGAAGGCCGGCGAAGGGAGGCCGCGGCACGGAGCGTTCTGGCCGACGCCAGGGCGTCCCGGCGGGCGGCCGGCCGCTGACTTCGCGAGCCGACGGCCGACGCCCGGAGGTTCAGCGGCTGACCGCTTTGCGGAGCTGCTCCTTGTTCATCGTCGAGCGGCCCTCGATGTTCTTCTTCTTGGCCTCTTCGTACAACTGGTCCCTGGTGCGGCCCTGGGCGCCCTTGTGCGAGCGCTCGCCGCCGCGCTGGGAAGCCGACTTCGGGTCCTGTGTGGACGTCCTGCTCGATGTCTTCGCCTCACCCGAGCGGGCGCGTTCCTTGTTGACGGTGCGGGCGGCGATCTCCTTCGCGCGCTTCTCCGGCTCGCCGCGGTCCTTGGCGCTCTCCTTCACGTGCTCGTACTGACGCTCTCGCTTGCGGCTGGATCCTGCCGGCATGGCGCTCTCCTCCTGGTACTCGTCGGGTTCCCTGCCCAGTGGCGTACGGTCCGCACCGGCAAGCAGATGCGGCGTCGCCGTACAACCGGGTTGCCACTGACCTACGTCCGAAACATGGCACCGCCGCCATGCGAACGCCCATCGGGTCGTGCGCTCGGGTGACCTCGGGCGCACTGCCGTTCGGGGCGGAACCGGGTGCGTGCAAAGGCCCGCTCGCACCCGGACGAGTAGAATGAAGGGCCGGTCGGCGGCCCGGCACACGAGCCGGCGCGGCGACGAACTGCGACACGCGGTGGACGACGCCGGCCGAGCCGCACCATCGTGTGTCATGCGCGGGAGGTGCGTGCCTCATGTCCCGGCCGGCCGGAGCCGAGCGTCTGCTGGAGGAGCACGGGCGTACGTACGCCGACGAAGCCGGAATCCGGCTCCGGAACACCCCCTCGCCGCTGTACCGGCTGCTGACACTCTGTGTGTTGCTGTCGGTGCGCATCAAGGCGGGCATCGCGGTGTCCGCGGCCCGGGAGCTGTCCGCGGCAGGGATGCGCACACCACGCGCGATGGCGGATGCCTCCTGGCAGGACCGGGTGGACGCCCTGGGCCGCGCGCACTACCGCCGTTACGACGAGAGCACGGCCACCGCGCTCGGGGACGGGGCGGAACTCCTCCTGGACCGGTACCGCGGGGATCTGCGGCGGCTGCGCGAGCAGGCGGACGGCGATCCGGGGCGGATACGCGGGCTGCTGCGGGAGTTCCCCCGGATCGGGCCCGTGGGTGCGGACATCTTCAGCCGGGAGGCACAGGGCGTGTGGCCGGAGCTGCGCCCGGCGTTCGACACCCGGGCCCGTCACGCCGCCGCGGAGCTGCACCTGCCGAAGACGCCCGAGGGGCTGGCCCGCCTCGTCACCGGCGACGACCTGCCGAGGCTGGCGGCGGCCCTGGTCCGGGTCGAACTGGCCAAGTGAGCCACCGAACGGACCGGAAGCCGATCAGGAGGGCTGACCCATGGCTCGTGTGCTGATCGAGGGCACGGACATCGTCGTACGGCTGTCGTGGCGGGAGAAGGCGGCGGCCCGGCGCCGCGAGGTGCGGGTGCCCCTGTCCGCTCTGCGCCACGTGTACGTCGAGCCCGACTGGTGGCGCGCGCTGCGCGGTGAACGCGAGAGCGGCACCTGCGTTCCCGGCAGACTGTGCGCGGGCATCCGGAGACACCGCGAAGGCCAGGACTTCACACTGGTGCGGTCGGGCGGCCCGGTGCTGTGTGTGGAACTGCACCGCAGCGCACAGCTCAGCAGACTGGCGGTCTCGGTCCCCGACGCCGAGGAGACGCGGCGGAGGCTCTCCCCGACGAGCGCGAGAGGCGGCGCGTGAGGCGGCTCATGAGGAGCGGTCCCGCCACTCGGCGCTCTCCCGGAGCCGGCCGGGCGGGAGGTTCCGGCTACCGTTGGCCGGCATGACGCACACCGGGAACACCGAGATCGAGATGACGGCGGAGCTGGTACGGGCACTGCTGCGCGACCAGCACCCCGATCTCGCCGACCGGCCCGTGCGGCTCGGTGCGCGTGGCTGGGACAACCAGTTGTGGCGGCTCGGCGACGACCTCGCCGTCCGGCTGCCGTGGGCGACGCAGTCGGCCGACGCGCTGCTGCTGGAGGAGCACGCCTGGCTGCCGGTCCTCGCCCCACGCCTTCCGCTCCGGATCCCCGTGCCGCAGCGCCTGGGCGAGCCCTCCGAGAGGTTCCGGCGGCCCTGGATCGTCACCACATGGGTGCCGGGTGAGCCCGCCGACCGCGCTCCCGCCGTCCGGGCAGCGGACGCGGCCGACGCCCTGGCCGGATTTCTGACGGCTCTGCATGTTCCGGCCCCCGACGCTGCGCCCGTCGGCCGGTTCGGGCGCGGCGGGTCGCTGTCCGGTCTCTCCGACGACCTCATCGGCACCCTCGCCTCGGCCGTCGCCCAGGGGCTGATCCCCGACCCGGAAGCCGTCCGTGCCGTCTGGGAGGATGCCGTCGCCGCGCCCGAGTGGGGCGGCCCACCGCTCTGGATCCACGGTGACCTGCATCCGGCCAACGTCCTCACCGCCGACGGCACCATCTGCGGCGTGATCGACTTCGGTGATCTCTGTTCCGGGGATCCGGCCTGCGACCTCGCCGCCGCCTGGGTGCTGCTGCCGGACGACGCGGTCGACCGCTTCCACGACAGCTACGGGCGGAGCACGGACCCCGCGACCCTGCGCCGGGCCCGCGGCTGGGCCGTACGTCAGGCCCTCAGCGGCATCCTCATCGGGGACGCGGGCGTTCACGGCCGTCCGGGCGGCAAGCCCAGCTGGGGCCCACCGGCCCTGGCCGCACTGCGACGCCTCGTCGCGACAGCTCACTGAGCCGCCGGTCGAGCGGGCCGGCCAGGACGACCGGCGCCGCGCGAAGAGCGTGGCGGGCTCCCGGAGGATCTCCGCCACGGCTCCGCTCGCGGCAGGTGCGGTCCGTGTCAGGGGTCGCGTGACCCTGTGGGTCAGGGGCGGCTGGTCAGGTATCCGCCCATCGAGGTGAAGTACTCCGTCGCGGGCATCTCCCGGCCCTCCTCGGTGCGCACGCGTGTCACGGCCAGGCCGTGGTTGCGGCCGGTGCGGGCGTCCGCGCCGGCGACGATCACCACGCCCTCTCCCTCGCGATAGAAGATGCGGCCGGGCGTTCCGCCGTAGCGGCCCTGGGACACCACGGCGGCGAGGATCTCCAGGCGCTTGCCCCGGTGGAAGGCGTAGGCGCTGGGGTACGGCTCGGACTGGGCGCGCACCAGGCGTTCGAGGTCCTGCGCCGGCCAGGTCCAGTCGACGCGGATGTCCTCGGCGGAGCGCTTGTGGAAGAAGCTGGCCCGGGAACGGTCCTGCTTGGTGAACTCCGTCTGTCCGCCGGCGATGAGGTCGAGTGCACCGGTGGTGACCGGGGCGATGAGGTCGACGGTCTTGTGGAACAGGTCGGTGGCGGTGTCCGCCGGTCCGACCGGAACCGCCTCCTGCCGGACGATGTCGCCGGCGTCGAGCTCGTCGTTCATCATGTGCGCGGTGACGCCCACTTCGCGCTCGCCGTTGATCAGGGCCCAGATCAGCGGCGAGAAGCCGGCGTACTTCGGCAGCAGCGAGTCGTGGA
The DNA here is from genome assembly GCF_035917155.1 of Streptomyces sp. NBC_00385. Lineage (NCBI taxonomy): Bacteria > Bacillati > Actinomycetota > Actinomycetes > Kitasatosporales > Streptomycetaceae > Streptomyces > Streptomyces sp. NBC_00385. Next base: position 8,295,025 of record NZ_CP107951.1, read on the forward strand.
TGTTCAGCGTGCCGCGGCGGGGCAGGGCGAAGATGCGCGGAGGGATCCAGGTCCGCCAGTTGTTGGCCACGATGATGTCCGGCTCGGCCTCCTTGAGGCGCTCGAACAGTTCCTCGTCGTCGGGGCGGTTGCGGATCAGTACCGGAACGCCGTGTTCTTCGGCGAGGTCGGCGACGGAGTCGCTCCAGATCTTCTCGTACGCATGGTCGCTCTTGGGGTGGGTCACGACCAGCACCACGTCGTGCTCGGAGTCCAGGAGGGCTTGCAGGGTGCGGTGCCCCCAGGTCTGGTAACCGAACATGACGACCCGCATAGGGGTTCCTCCTCAGCGTAGGGATGGAGCGAAAGTCAGTAAAGCAAGCCTTACCTAATCTTGCAATGGGCGGGTACGGTGCACGAGTTGACCGGCCCCGGTGGTCCCGAATGACCGGATTCGCTCTATCGACAGCTTCACAGGATTAGCTTAGGCTCACCTAAGTTCCACCGGGTCGCTCCCTCGGCGTGCCCGTCTATCGCTCGTTCCCCACACCTGACAGGCGGCTTCCCCGCACGATGGGAGTGACATGTCACAGGTTCGTCCTGGCGACGCACCACCGGTCCACGACCTCATTGGCATCGGCTTCGGGCCGTCCAATGTGGCCATGGCGATCGCGATCAGTGAGCACAACGCAAGGGGCGGAACCCAGGAGGCGTTCAGCGCTCACTTCTTCGAGCAGCAGCCGCAGTTCGGCTGGCACCGCGGCATGCTCATCGATGACGCGACCATGCAGGTCTCGTTCCTCAAGGACCTGGTGACGCTCCGGAACCCGTCCAGCGAGTTCAGCTTTCTCTGCTACCTGCAGAGCAAGGGGCGGCTGATCGACTTCATCAACCACAAGAACCTCTTCCCGCTGCGGGTGGAGTTCCACGACTACTTCGAGTGGGCCGCCGCGCAGGTCGACAGCATGGTCTCCTACGACCACGAGGTCGTCGGCGTCACGCCCGTCCTCGTCGACGGTGCCGTGGAGTACATGGACGTGACGGTCCGGTCGGGCGAGGGGCTCACCGTGCACCGGGCCCGCAACCTCGTCATCGGCACCGGGCTGCGTCCCCTCGTGCCGGAGGGGGTGGAACGCGGCGACCGTGTCTGGCACAACTCCGAACTGCTGGCGAAGGTCGACACGTTGGAGGGCACCTCGCCCTCACGGTTCGTGGTGGTCGGTGCCGGGCAGAGCGCCGCCGAGAACGTCGCCTACCTGCACCGGCGCTTCCCCGGGGCCGAGGTCTGCGCGGTCTTCTCCCGCTACGGCTACAGCCCCGCCGACGACAGCAGCTTCGCCAACAAGATCTTCGACCCCGGCGCGGTCGACGAGTACTTCGCCGCGCCCGAGGGCGTCAAGCGCAGACTCATGGACTACCACGGCAACACCAACTACTCCGTGGTGGACATCGATCTGATCGATGACCTCTACCGCCAGATGTACCAGGAGAAGGTGCTCGGCGCCGAGCGGCTGCGCTTCCTCAACGTGTCGCGCCTCGAAGAGGTCAAGGAGACGCCGGACCATGTCCGTGCCACCGTGCGGTCCCTCGTCACGGGCGAGGAGACGCTCCTGGACGCCGACGTGGTCGTGCTCGCCACCGGTTACAGCCCCGCGGACCCGACCGGACTGCTGGGCGACGTGGCGGACCGCTGCCTGCGCGACGAGCAGGGCCGGCTCCGCGTCGAGCGCGACTACCGCATCGCGACGGACTCCGCCCTGCGCTGCGGCATCTACCTCCAGGGCGGCACCGAGCACACGCACGGCATCACGTCGGCGCTACTGTCCAACACCGCGATACGGGTCGGAGAGATCCTGGACTCGCTGCTGGTCCGCTGCGCCGAACCGGTTGCCGGCGCCACGGGCGGCTCGGCCCGCTAGGGCCTGTCGTCAAAACCGCCGTCTGCCGCGCGACGCCATGCACGCACTCTCGCCGCACCGGCCCCAGGCCCCGGTACCTCCAGTGCAGGGACTTGGAGCCGGCACGCCGGGACCACGCACCTGACGCCGCGCTGCCGCCCTTCGGGCCACGACGGCAGTTTGACGACAGGCCCTAGCACGGTCACCAAGGTCCGGACCGCCACGCCTCCGAGTGGATCAAAGGGATAACGTACGCCGACATGAGCACGACTGCAGTGGAGCGCCCCGCATCCAGGGGCACGACGACGGCCCGCCGGAGGCGGGTCGTGGGGCTGGGCATGCTCCTGGTGATCCTCGTGGCCGCGGGAGCGGTGTCCCTGGCCGTGGGTGCGCGGGCGTTGAGTCCCGCAGAGGTGTGGCACGGGCTGTTCGCGGCGCCGGAGTCCGACCAGCGGCTCACCGAGATCCGGCTCATCGTGCAGACCGTGCGGGTGCCCCGGACGGTGCTCGCCGTGGTGGCGGGCATCGCCCTGGGCGTCGGCGGCTCGCTGATCCAGGGCTACACGCGCAACCCGATCGCGGACACGGGTCTGCTGGGCGTGAACGCGGGCGCCTCGTTCGCGGTGGTGTCGGTGATCGCCGTGTTCGGGTTCAGCGATCCGTTCCAGTACGTCTGGTTCGCCTTTTTTGGGGCGGCGGTCGCCGGTGTGGTCGTGTTCGGGCTGGCGAGCATCGGCAGGGGGGCGGGCAATCCGCTGACCCTGGCACTGGCCGGTCAGGGGATCACGGTGTTCCTCGCGGCCATGACGACCGCGGTCGCGCTGTCGGACCAGAAGTCGCTGAACGCGCTGCGGTTCTGGAACGCGGGCTCCGTGGCCGGCGTCGGCTTCGAAGTGATCTGGCCGGTCACGGGGTTCATCGCGGCCGGGCTGGTGCTGGCGCTCACCATGCTGCCTTCCCTCAACCTGCTGAACCTGGGTGACGACGTGGCCCGGGGACTGGGCGTGAACATCGCGCTGAGCCGGACGGTCGGCATTCTCGCCATCACGCTGCTGGCGGGCGCGGCGACGGCGGCGTGCGGTCCCATCGCCTTCCTCGGGCTCATGGTCGCTCATGTGGCCCGCTATCTGACCGGACCCGACTACCGCTGGCTGGTGCCGTACGCGGGTCTCCTCGGCGCGGTGGTCCTCCTGGTCTGCGACATCGTGGGCCGACTGGTGGTAAGGCCGGGCGAGTTGGACGCGGGTGTCGTCGTCGCCCTTCTCGGCGCCCCGTTCTTCGCGGGTCTGGTCTGGCGCGGAAAGTTCAGGAGCGCATGAACGTGACAGGGACGAAGACTTCGCCGGCGCCGGCGCCGGGCGTGCGGGTCGGTCAGATGTCGTTCGTATGGCGGCCCTGGCTCGTGCTGGTCACACTGCTGCTCGCGGCCGCGGGCTTCCTCGTGTTCTGCCTCTCCATCAGCGTCGGGGACTTCCCCATCGGCCTGTCCCGGGTGATCGCCACGCTCCTCGGCCGGGGCGAGCAGGTCGACGAGTTCGTGGTCATGGACCTGCGGATGCCGCGGGCCCTGGCCGGACTCGTCGTGGGGGTCGCGCTCGGGGTGTCCGGGGCGATCACCCAGTCCGTCGCACGAAATCCGCTGGCCAGCCCGGACGTTCTCGGGATCACCGGGGGCGCCAGCATGGTCGCGGTGTTCCTGGTGACCGTGTCGGGCGGGACCGCCGCGGCGGTCGTCAGCTCCGTGGGTCTCTCCGCGGCGGCGCTCGCCGGCGGCCTCGGAGCGGGGCTGCTGGTCTACTTCCTCGCGTGGCGGCGGGGGATCGACGGCTTCCGGCTGATCCTCATCGGCATTTCGGTGAGCGCCATGACGGAGGCGGTCACGACCTGGCTGCTGGTCTCGGCGGACATCAGGGATGTGGCGCGGGCCCAGGCGTGGCTCGTCGGCTCGCTGGACAACCGGTCGTGGGACGAGGTCCGGGTGGCACTGTGGGGCTCGCTCGCCCTGATGGCCGTCGTCTCCTGCGTCGCGTTCCAGTTCAAGCCGATGCACCTCGGTGACGAGGTCGCCGCGGGCCTCGGCGTCCGGTACACGAGGGTGCGGGCCGTTCTGCTGCTGTGCGCGGTTCTGCTGGCCGCGGTCGCGGTGAGTGCGGCCGGCCCGGTCCCGTTCGTCGCGCTGGTGGCGCCGCAGGTGGCGATGCGTCTGGCGAGGTGCCCGACACCGCCGATGGTGGCTTCCGGACTGACCGGTGCGCTGCTGCTGATGGGATCCGACCTGGTGGCGCGCTCGGCGCTGCCGATCGGCCTCCCGGTCGGGGTGGTCACCGCCGCGATCGGCGGACCCTTCCTGGTGTACCTGCTGGTACGGGCGAATCTCAGATAGATGAAAGACGAGTCGGACTACCCGGAGAATGGGGGGCCTGTGGCCGTTCACCAAACCACCACCGAGGTCGAGTCGGTGGGCACGGACGCCGCCCGGCTGGCGGCCAGGGGCATCACGGTCGGGTACGGCGGACGGACCGTCATCGACGAACTGGACGTCGCGATCCCGCCGGGCGTGATCACCACGATCATCGGCCCCAACGGCTGTGGGAAATCCACGCTGTTGCGCACGCTGACCCGCCTGCTCAAGCCCGTCAGGGGCGCGGTCGTCCTGGACGGGGAGGACATCGCCGGTCTCAGGACCAGGGACGTGGCGAAGAAGCTCGGCCTCCTGCCGCAGGCCCCCGTCGCCCCGGAAGGGCTGACGGTGGCCGACCTGGTCGCCCGCGGGCGGCATCCGCACCAGAGCTGGCTGCGGCAGTGGTCGTCGGACGACGCCGATGTGGTGGCGTCCGCACTGGCCATGACCGGGGTGTCCGAACTGGCGGACCGTCCCGTCGACTCGCTGTCCGGCGGACAGCGCCAGCGCGTCTGGATATCGATGACGCTGGCCCAGGGCACGGATCTGCTGCTGCTGGACGAGCCGACCACCTACCTGGACCTGGCGCACGCGATCGATGTGCTCGACCTGGTCGACGACCTGCACGAGTCGGGATGCACCGTGGTCATGGTGCTGCACGACCTCAACCTGGCCACCCGCTACAGCGACAACCTCATCGTGATGCGCGACGGCGCGATCCTGGCGCAGGGACACCCCCGCGACGTGATCACCGCCGGGCTGTTGGAGGAGGCGTTCGGTCTGCGGGCCATGGTGATCGACGACCCGGTCGGCGACCGTCCGCTCATCGTGCCGATCGGGCGGACGCATGTATCGCTCAACTAGGTTTTGAACAAAGGAAATGCAAAGGTTAGGCTAGGCTTACCTCACTCCATCGGGGTAAGGTTTGGCTGCCCTTATACGGGGCCCATTGGACAGTGCGAAAGCAAGGGAATCCGGATGCTCCTCCACAGAACGACGCTCACCAAGCCCTGGCAGCGGCTGGCGGCGACGGTCTCCGCCGCCGCACTCGGCATCGGCCTCCTGGCGGGCTGCGGCTCCGACTCGAAGGACGAGACGGACAAGGCGAGCGACAAGGCCCCGGCCGCAGCAGGTGCGTTCCCTGTCACCGTGGAGCACGCGTTCGGATCCACCAAGATCACCAAGGCGCCCGAGCGGGTCGTCTCCGTCGGCTACACGGACGACCAGACCATCCTGGCGTTCGGCATCAAGCCGGTCGGCATGGTCGACCAGTACCCGAACCCGGCCGGCAAGTCCCCCGACATCAACACCCAGTGGCCCTGGGTGAAGGACAAGTGGGGCGACGCCCGCCCTGAGGTCATCATGAAGAACGGTGACGCGGGCCCCAACTACGAGAAGATCGCGGCCCTTCGGCCGGACCTCATCGTCGCGGTCTACTCGGAGGTCGACCAGGCCGCGTACGACAAGCTCTCCAAGATCGCCCCGACGGTGGGCCGCACCAAGGCGGAGAAGGAGCCCTTCAGCGCGCCCTGGCAGGACAACGCGCTCCACATCGCCAAGGCGCTCGGCAAGGAGACCGAGGGCGCCGCGATGGTGAAGGGCATTCAGGCGAAGCTCGACGCCGCCGCCAAGGCCCACCCGGAGTTCGCGAAGCAGACCGGTGTCGCGCTGTCCTGGTACGAGAAGTCCGTGGCGCCGTTCACCACCACCGACGTCCGTGGACGCCTGGTGACGGGCATCGGCTACAAGGGTGCGACGGAGATCGACAAGATCGCGGGCGGCAAGTTCTACACGGTGCTCTCGCCCGAGCGCATGGACCTCGTCGATGTCGACCGCATCTTCGTGATCAACGACAAGGCCGACCAGGAAGCCCTCAAGAAGTCCGAGCTGTTCAGCAACCTGAAGGCGGTCAAGGACGGCCGGGTGTCGTACCTGCTCGACAGTGAGGGTCCGGCGGTCGGTGCGGCCATCTCCCAGGGCACGCTGCTGTCGATGCCGTACGCGATCGACGAGCTCGTGAAGTCGGCCGAGCAGTGATGTCGTCCGGCAACCACGGCCGGCCCGCCCCGGCCCGCGTGTGAGCACCACAGGCACCCGAGCCGCCCCGGCAACGCTGCGCACGGCCACCGGAGGTGAGGCGACCCGGTGGATCACCGCGCACTGCCGCGAGGTTCCGTGGCTGACCTCGGCCACCGTGCTCACCACGGTGGCCGGGGCCGCGCTCCAGGTGCTCCCGGTGCTCCTGCTCGGCCAGGTGGTCGACGGGGTGGTCGACGGCGAACCCCGTTCCCTCCTCGTCCGGATCGGCGTGCTGATGGTCGCCGCCGCGCTTCTCGGGGCGGCGGCGACCGCGGCGTCGACGTACCTGATCGGGCGGCTCGGCGCGGATCTGCTCGCCCGGCTGCGCGAACGCGCCGTCCGGGCGGTGCTGGGGATGCCCAGCGCCAGGATCGAGCAGGTCGGCCGGGGAGATGTGCTCTCCCGGGTGGGCGACGACGTGGCCGTGCTGTCCCGGGGCATCCGGTCCGCCGTGCCCACGGTGTTCTCGGCGGGCGTGCTCGTCGCCATCGCGACGGCCGGCATGTTCGGTCTCGACTGGCGGCTCGGCCTGGCGGGCGCCGGTGCGCTCCCCGCGTACGCGCTGGCCCTGCGCTGGTACCTTCCCCGGTCCGCGCCGCTCTACCGCAAGCAGCGGGCGGCTCAGGCCGACCGGGCCCAGGCGCTGATCAGCGGTCTGAACGGGATCGACACGGTCCGGGCGTACCGCCTGGAGGGTGCGTTCCGCGAGAAGGTCACGGCCGAGTCGTGGCGGGTGCGCGAGTACGGCATCGAGGTGTTCCGGTTCTTCGGCCGCTTCGTCGGCCGGGAGAACCGCGCCGAGTTCATCGGGCTGGTCCTGATCCTCCTGGTCGGGTACGCCCTGCTGGAAGGTGACGCCGCCACCCTCGGCGAGGTCTCGGCCGCCCCGCTGATGTTCCACCGGCTGTTCACGCCGCTCGGCGCCATCATGTTCACGTTCGACGAGGCACAGAAGTCGGGCGCGAGCCTGACCCGGCTGGTCGGGGTGCTGGGGGAAGACGCGCAGGACCGTCTGGTGGGCGACTCCACCGTGGCGCCCGCGGACGCTGCTCCGTACCCGGTGACGGTGGAGGGGCTGACGTTCAGCTATCCCGACGCCGAGGAGCCGGTCCTGAGGGACGTCAGCCTGACGATTCCGGCCGGTGGTTCACTCGCGCTGGTCGGGGCGACGGGCGCGGGCAAGTCGACCCTCGCCGCGCTGATCGCTGGCATCGGGAGGCCGCAGTCCGGCTCGGTGCGGATCGGGCCGAACGATCTCGCGGATCTCGACGAGGCCGGGGCCAGGGCGCTGGTGAGCATCCTGACTCAGGAGACGCACGTGTTCTCCGGTCCGCTCGCCGGCGATCTGCGGCTTGCCGCGCCGGAGGCGACCGATGCCGAGTTGACGGAGGCGCTGCGGACGGTCGGTGCGGGCGTGTGGGCCGATGCGCTGCCGGAGGGGTTGCGGACGGTGGTCGGCGAGGGCGGTGAACGCCTCGACGTCACCAAGGTCGCCCAGATCGCCCTGGCCCGGCTGGTGTTGGCCGGTTCGCCGGTGGTGGTGCTGGACGAGTCGACGGCGGAGGCCGGGAGCGAGGGCGCCGCGGAGCTGGAGCGCGGCGTGCTCGCCGCGTGTGCCGGCCGGACCACGCTGTTCGTGGCGCACCGGCTGACCCAGGCGATGGCCGCGGACCGGATCGCCGTGCTGGACGCGGGGCGCGTGGTGGAGCAGGGGACGCACGAGCAACTGGTGGCCCTGGGGGGCCGGTACGCGCGACTGTGGCAGGCCTGGCGCGAAGGTAGTTAGGTAAACCTTAATTAGGCTAGGCTAAGTTGGACAGCTCGTCGGATGGGAAGCGGAGTCTTCGATGATGGAACCGGGCGCTCGTCTCGTACTGCTTTCCGAAGAGGGCCTGGCCGGCCTGCGCCGGAGGACCGGTGATCACGGCGACGGGACCCTTGTCACCGCGTGTGCCATCGCTCTGGCCCACTGGGCGAGGCAACAGAGCCCCGACGGCATGGACCTCGCCCCCGGCACGTTGTTCGCCGACGTCCTCGGATGGGCCGCCAGCGGCGGTTCCGGGGCAGCCGGATGGGAGGTCGACGCGGCGCGACGCACCATCGCCGTCCCGGAAGGCGTCTCGCTGGCCGATGCCCAGCTCGCCCTCGACGACCTCGCCGACTTCCCCGACCGGCCTCTCGGGACCATCGGCCCCTCCGGCCTCGCGGCGCGGATCGAGGACCTGGTCCGGTGGAACGACACCGAGGCGGACCGGGACCGGCCGACCATCGTGGAGATGTTCCACGAGCAGGTAAGGAAGCGACCCGACGCGGTCGCGATCGTCGACGGGAAGCGATCACTGACGTACGGTCAGGTCGGTGGCTACGCAGGCCAGTTGGCCCACCACCTGATCGAGCGCGGACTCACGGCCGAGCAGGTCGTGGGCATCTCCCTGGGCCGCAGTGCCGACATGGTCGTCGGGCTGCTCGGTGTGCTCCAGGCGGGATGCGCGTTCGTCCCGCTCGATCCGATGTGGCCCGCCGCGCGCCGGGCGGTCGTCATCGAGGACGCCCGGGCCGTCCTCCAGCTCAACGGCTCGGGCGAGCGCGAGCCGAACGAGCCGGAGGCCGTGGCCGTCGACCTCGACGACTGGGCGTTCACCTCCCACCCCGTCGAGGCGCCCGACGTCGCCGTTCCCGGCCCCGCCCTGGCCTATGTGATCTTCACGTCCGGCTCGACCGGCCGGCCCAAGGGTGCGATGATCCGTCACGAGGCGATCAGTGAGCGCCTGTTGTGGCAGGTCGAGGAGATCCTGCACTTCGGCCACGACGACGCGTCCCTGTTCAAGGCACCGCTGTCCTTCGACATCTCGATCAACGAGATCTTCCTGCCGCTGGTGTGCGGCGGCCGGCTGGTGGTCCTGAGGCCCGGCGGCGAACGCGACCCGCACCACCTGCTGAGCGTGATCGCCGAGCAGCGCGTCACCTTCACCTATCTGGTGTCGTCCATGCTGGACGTCCTGCTGGAGATGGCGGGGGACTCCGGACGGCTGGACAGCCTGCGCCATGTGTGGTGCGGCGGCGAGGTGCTGACCCCCGAGCTCTACGAGCGATTCCGCACCCGCCTCGACATCCCCATGTACCACGGCTACGGCCCCGCCGAGACGACCATCGGCGTCTCGCACGTCATCTACCGGGGCGCCGCGGAACGCCTGTCGACATCGATCGGCAGGGCCAACCCCAACACCCAGCTGTACGTGCTGGACGACGAACTGCGCCCGGTCCCGGTCGGGGCCGGCGGCGAACTGTACGTCGGCGGCTTCCTCCTGGGCCGCGGATACGTCAACGCGCCCGGCCTGACCGCATCCCGCTTCGTGGCGAACCCGTTCGCCACCGACGGCTCCCGGCTCTACCGGACCGGCGACCTCGCCCGCTTCGCCCCGGACGGCTCACTGGACTTCCTGGGCCGGGCGGACAACCAGATCAAGATCCGGGGGATGCGCCTGGAGATCGAGGACGTCGAGGCCGGCCTCGCCGAACACCCCGGCGTACGGCACAGCTGTGTCGTCGCCAGGAAGAACACGGCGGGCGGCAGCTACCTCGTCGGGTACGTGATCCCGGCCGCCGGACAAGAGGACCTGCACGCCGACGAGGTCAGGGCATGGGCCGACGCGCGCATGGTCGAGTACATGGTGCCCACCCACACCGTCGTGATGAAGGAGTTCCCGCTCACCGCCAACGGCAAGATCGACCGGGCCGCGCTGCCGGAACCGGTGACCTCGGCCGGCCCGGTCGTCCAGCCCACCACCGAGAACGAACGCGCGGTCTGCGCCGCCGTCGCCGCGGTCCTGCGGCTGGACGAGGTCGGCGTCGACCAGGACTTCTTCCGGCTCGGCGGGGACAGCATCCTGGCGATCTCCCTGCTGAGCGCGCTGCGGGACGCCGGGCTCCATGTCACCGCACGGCAGATCTTCGCCCACGGCGTCGTCGGCGCCCTCGCCGCGGTCGCGAGCCGCGAGGACGCCTGCGCGGCGCAGGACGACGACGTGGCGACCGGGCCTGTCGTGGGTTCACCCGTCGTCCAGTGGCTCGGCGAGGTCACGGACGCGGTCGACGGCTTCGTCCAGTCGGTGGTGCTGAACACCCCGCCGGAACTGAGCGCCGAAGTCCTGGACGAGATCCTCACCGCCGTGGTCCGGCGGCACGACATGCTGCGGGCCAGGCTGGTGCGCGGCGAGCGCTGGAGCTTCGACATTCCGGAGGCGGGGGAGGCCGCCGCCGGGTGGCAGGAGAGCGGCCTGCCGCTCGACGCCTGCGTCGAGCTGGCCACCGGCGGGCTCGACCCGGACCGCGGAGTCATGCTGCGGGCCGTCTGGCGCCGCGAGGCGCGGGAACTGGTCGTGGTCGTTCACCACGTGGTCGTCGACGGAGTCTCCTGGCGAATCCTGATGGAGGACCTGGCCACGGCATGGCGGCAGTCCGCCGCGGGTGCACCGGTCGAGCTGCCCCCGGTGGGCACGTCGTTCCGGCGCTGGACCGAGCTGCTCGCAGGCAGCGCGTTCGACGCCGACCGCGCCCACTTCGCGCGTCCGCTGCCCGGCGCGGACGGCCCCCTGGGCAGGCGCGCCCTGTCCGGCGCCGACACCGTGGCGCACGAGCGGGAACGGACGGTGTCGGTCGGACCCGGGATCACGGCGGCGCTCCTCGGCGAGATACCCGCGAAGTTCCACGCGGGCGTCAACGACGTCCTGCTCACCGCGCTCGCCGTCGCCCTCGCCCGGTGGCGCCGCGACCTCGGCCAGGACCAGACGTTCGCCCACATCGAGCTGGAGGGCCACGGCCGAGAGGGACGCTTCGTCGCGGACGCCGCCGGCTTCGAACCCGAACTGTCGCGGACCGTGGGCTGGTTCACCACCCTCTTCCCGGTGATCGTCGACCCGGGCGCCGCGGCCGACCTCACCTCACCCGCGTACCTGGCCACCGCACTGAAGGCGGTCAAGGAGGACCTCGCCCGTGTCCCGGGCAACGGTCTCTCCTACGGCGCCCTGCGGTACCTGGCCGACGCCCGGTTCGAAGCGCCCGCGCCCCAGGTGCTGTTCAACTACCTGGGCCGCTTCGACTCGGACTCCTCCGGGGACTGGCAGCTCGCCGGTACCACCGGGCAGTTGGGCGAGAAGCGCGACCCGAGGATGCGCCTGCAGCGCGCCCTGGAGTTCAACCTGATCGCCGAACCGGACGCCACCGGTGGTTACGAACTCGTCGCCACGATCTCCTGGCCCGACGGCGTGTTCACCGACGAGGACATCACCGTCGTGGGCGCGTACCTGCGGGAGGCCCTGGCCGGGCTGGCCGCGCTCGAGGACGGCGGCCACTCGCCCAGCGACTTCGCCCCGCTGCCGCTCACCCAGTCCGATGTCGACGCCCTGGACGGCCCCGGACTGTGCGACATCCTGCCGCTGACCCCGTTGCAGGAGGGCCTGTACTTCCACTCGGTCTTCGACGACGACTCGGCGGGCAGCTATGTGGAGCAGCAACTGCTCACGCTGGACGGCGAGGTGGACGCCGGTCGGCTCGCGGCGGCGGCCACCCGGCTGCTGACGCTGTACCCCAACCTGGCCGCCCGGTTCACGGCCCTCGCCGACGGCCGGGTCGTCTCGGTACTCGAAAGCGGCGCCGAGGCGCCCTTCACCACGCTGGACCGCCCGGGCATCACCGACGCAGAGATCCGCGACCACGCCGAGCGGGACCGCCGCGCCGGCTTCGACCTGGCCACCGGCCCGCTGATGCGCTACACACTCATCCGCGACGGCGCCGGCCGCAATGTGCTGGTGCAGACCGTGCACCACATCATCGCCGACGGCTGGTCGGTACCGCCGATGCTCCGCACACTGCTGGCCGAGTACCACCGGCCGGGGACCGCGTACCGGACCGGCGGCTTCCCCGACTACGTGCACTGGCTCGCCGGACGGGACGACGACGAGAGCGACCGGGTCTGGCGCGAGCAGCTCGCCGGTCTGCCCGGCCCCTCACTCGTCGCCGAGGGGCACATCCCTTCCGACCGGTTCGCCGACACGGCCGTGGAGCCGTCGGACGACATCGACGCGGCGGCCCGGGCGGCCGGCGTGCCCCTGAGCGTGGCCGTGCACAGCGCCTGGGCGGTGACGCTCGGCGGCATCCTGCCCGGCAACGACGTCGTGTTCGGCTCCACCGTGTCCGGACGCGACGCTGAGGTGCCCGGCATCGCCGACATGGTGGGCCTGTTCATCAACACGATTCCCGTACGTGCCCGCTGGGACGCGACGACGACGGGCGCCGGCCTGCTCGCCTCGGTGCGGGAACACCAGAGCGCCGTGCTGCCGCACCAGCACGTCTCGCTCGCGCGGATCGGCAGGCTGACCGGCGCCGGTGCCCGCTTCGACACCCTGGTCGTGTTCGACGTCGCGACCGACGTGGCAGCGCTGCGCAGGCCCGACGACGAACTGGTCATCAGCGGCATCGTCAACGAAGGAGCCCCGCACTACCCGTTGACGCTGGTGGTGGAACGCACCCACGACGGCCGTCCGCGGTTCAACCTGATCTACGACGGTGCGCTGCTCCGGGAGTCCGGCGCCGAGGAGATCCTGCGTACGTTCACCCGCACGCTGACCGGTCTGCTCACCCGGCCGGACGCACGGGTCGGGGAGCCGGTGGCCGAGGGCGGCCGCCGCCCCGCCGCGCTCACACCGACGACCCTGGGCGCGTTGTTCGACGCCGCCGCCCTCCGCGACCCGGCCGCGGTCGCCGTCACCCAGTGCGCCCTCGACGGCGACAGCAGGTCGCTCAGCTACGGCGAACTGGCGTCGGCGAAGGACGAGCTGGCCGCGGCGCTGCGGGCGGCCGGCGTCGGACCGGGCGGACGCGTCGCCGTCGCCGTACCGCGTTCCCTGGAACAGGTCGTCGCCCTGGTCGCCATCGTCACCGCGGGCGGCGCCTACGTACCGCTGGACCTGGCATACCCGGACGAACGGCTGGAGTACATCCTGGCCGACGCCGCACCGCAGGCCGTTCTCGTGGACCGTGAGCAGCGCGACCGGTTCACCGGACTGCTGGCACGTGCCGGAGTGCCGGCCCGGGTGCTCGTGCTCGGGGACGAACTGCCGCAGGCGGACGGGACGGCGCCGCAGACCGCGGTCCCCCGCTCGCAGGACCCCGCGTACGTGATCTACACGTCCGGATCCACCGGCCGGCCCAAGGGCGTCGTCGTCCCGCACGCCTCCGTCGTGGCCCTGCTCGCGAACACCCGCCCCGACATGGACTTCGGCCCGCAGGACGTGTGGGTCCAGTTCCACTCGTACTCCTTCGACTTCGCCGTCTGGGAGCTGTGGGGCGCGCTGGCGCACGGCGCGGAGCTGCTCGTGCCGGACTACGCGCTGACCCGCTCCCCGGTGGACTTCCACCGCCTGGTCCGTGAGCGCGGAGTCACCGTGCTCAACCAGACCCCGTCGGCGTTCTACCGGTTCATCGAGGCGGACCGGCACGCCGGAGAACCGGCTACCGCACTGCGCCGGATCATCTTCGGCGGCGAGGCCCTGGATCCCGCGCGGCTGCGCGGCTGGGTCGAGCGGTACGGCACCCGCTCGCCCGAGCTCGTCAACATGTACGGCATCACGGAGACCACCGTCCACGTCACCCACCGGGTGCTCACCGACGAGGACTTCGGTGCGGACGTCAGCCCGATCGGCGGTCCGATCCCCGGTCTGGACACCTATCTCCTCGACGACCGGCTCCGGCCGGTGCCGCCCGGCCAGCTGGGTGCCATCTATGTCGCGGGGGACCAGGTCTCCCTCGGCTACCTCGGCAGGCCCGGACTGACCTCGGGCCGGTTCGTGGCGAACCCGTTCGCGGGCGACGGCTCCCGCATGTACCACACGGGCGACCTCGCCCGCCGGACGCTCGACGGCGAGCTGGAGTTCGCCGGCCGGGCCGACGGCCAGGTGCAGCTCAAGGGGTTCCGGATCGAGCCCGGCGAGGTGGAGGCGGCGATCCGGGAGCTCGACACCGTGGTCGACGTGGCCGTCACCGTGGCGGGCAGCGGCGACCACCTGGTCGCGCATGTCGTGGGCCGGGCACCCGGCGACCTCACCGGACTCCTGGCGGCGAAGCTGCCCGTGCACATGGTGCCGGGCCAGGTGCGGTTCCTCGACGCGCTGCCGCTGACGGTCAACGGCAAACTGGACCGCGAGGCCCTGGCCGCGCAGTCCGCACAGTCCGCGCAGGAACCAGTCCCGCAGGCCGTCGTCCCACCGGCCACCACAGGCGCCTCGCTCGCGGCCCTGACCGGCGTCTTCGGCGAGACGCTGCCGGGCTCCGACGTGGACGCCGACACCGACTTCTTCATGGCGGGCGGCGACAGCATCCTCGCCATCACCGTCATCAACCGGGCCAGAGCCCTCGGACTTCACATCGCGCCGCGGGACGTCTTCCTGTTCAAGACCCCGCGCGCACTCGCCGAGCAGCTGGACTCGCGCACACCGCGGACCCCGGCCGCCGGGCCCGGCCGCCGTGAGGACGGCCCGCTGCTCCCGACACCTATCATCATGCGCAGGCGGGAACTGGGCGGCTCGCTCGCCCGGTTCGCCCAGGCCAGGTCGCTGGTGGTCCCCGAGGGCGCCGGGCTCGGCGATGTCGAACGCGCCGCGAACGCCGTCGTGGCCGCGCACCCCGTCCTCCGGCTGAAGCTGGACGTGGAGCACGGCGTGTGGGCCCTGCGCACCGAACCCCACCGCGAGGTCACCGTCGTCCGTGTGGAGAGGGGCGACACGACGGCCGCCGCGAACGAGGCCGCAGGCCGCCTGAACCCCGAGTCGGGGGAGGTCGTCGCCTTCTCCTGGATACCCGAGAGCCGGACCCTCGTGGTCACCGCGCACCACCTCGCCGTCGACGCGGTGTCCTGGCTGATCCTCCTCGACGACCTGGCCACCGCCCTGAGCGGAGCGGCCCTGGCGCCGCCCACCACCTCCTACGGCGAGTACGCCGAAGCGACGGGCGCCCGCTGCGCCGAGGTGACCGGCCTGGGCGACTGGATCACCACGCTGGGGGCGCCCGCGCTGCTGCCCTCCGTCGAGGGCCCGCGCGAGACCACCGTCGTGCTCGCGCCCGACGTGAGCGACCGGGTGACGCGTACCGCACCCGCCGCACTCGGGATCGGCCTCACCGAGCTCCTGTGCGGCGCACTGCGCACCGCACTGACCCACGTCCAGACGGCCCCCACCGACCTCGCCGTCGACCTGGAGCGCCACGGCCGTGTCCCTGTCCGGGAACACCACGACTACACACGCACGGTCGGCTGGTTCACCGCCATCGCGCCCGTACGGCTCACGGCGCACACCGACCCCGTCGAGGCGGCGCGCGAAGTAGCCGAACGCCAGCCCGACGAGGACGGTCACGTCGCCTACGGCAGGCTCAGGTACCTCAACCCGCAGACGGCCCCGCTGCTGACCGCCCGCCCGCAGGTCCTGTTCAACTACCTCGGCCGCAGCGGCGAGTCCCGGGCACCGCACATCACCGGCGCGGACGAGGGCAGTCCGTACGCCGTCGAGGTCAACGCGTGGACCGACGACACCACGGGCAGCCTGCACGCGGCCTTCACCCTCGCCGACGGCATCCCCGACGAGATCACCGGGCACTGGCGTACCGCGCTGGAGCGCGTCGCGGAGGCGTCCATCACGGCCGAGCGCACCGCACCGGTCACCCCGCTCCAGCGCGGCCTGTACTTCCAGGCCCAGATGGCGGGCACGGCCGGACACTACGTCGCGCAGAGCTACTTCGTCTTCGACCGCCGCCTGGACACCGACGCGCTCGCCGAGGCGATGGCGTACGTGATCGCCCGGCACCCGGTCGTGGGCGCCGGCTTCACCACCGACGACCGCGGCAACCCGGTCCAGGTCCTCAGGGCGGGCCGCCGCGTCGGCGTCCGTACGGTCACCGTCGCGACGGAGACCGAGGCCGACGCCCTGCGCGCCCGGGACCGCGACACGGGATTCGACCCGGGCGAGCCGCCGCTGGTCCGGCTGACCGTGGTACGTCTGCCCGGTGACCGCGACGGCCTGCTGCTGAGCTACCACCTGCTGCTGTGGGACGGCTGGTCCCGCGAGATCCTGCTGCGGGACCTGTTCGACGCCTACCGGGCCGTCCTCGCGGGCGAACCGCCGGCCGCGATCCCGCTCTCGCCCGGCTTCGAGGACTACGCCCGCGCGCTCGCCGCCAAGGACCCCGCCGTGGCGGAACGCTTCTGGGCGGACCACCTCGACGGCCTCAGCGGCCCCACCCTGCTCGCCGGGGAGCAGCCGGCCGTCACGGACGAACTGCCGCGCGCGCTCGTCCACACGATGTCCGCCGAACTGTCCGGTCTGCTGCGGCAGGCGGCCAAGACGCACGGCGTCACCCTGAACTCGGTGCTGACCGGGGCGTTCGGCCTCCTGCTGGGCGCGCACACCGGCCGCGGCGACGCCGTGTTCGGCGTGACCGTCTCCGGCCGCGAGGGCGAAGGCCTGTCCGGCATCGTCGGCGTCCTGCTCAACACCGTGCCCATGTGGACGCGGGCCCGGCCGGACGACACGGTCGGGGAGTACCTGACGGCCGTCCAGACGGCCCGCGTCGAGGCGATGGAGCACGAGCACCTGGGCCTCGGCGAGATCCAGCGGGCCAGCGGACACGACACCCTGTTCGACAACCTGTTCGTGCTCCAGAACTTCCTGGACCTGGACGCGTTCGCCGAGATGAACGCCCGGCACGGCATCACCTCGGTGCGGGCCGACGACTCGACCCACTACCCGTTCACCTGGGTCGTCACGCCAGGCGACCGGCTCACCGTCAAGCTGGAGCACCGCGACGACGACCCCGCGGGCGCCCGCCGACTTCTGGACGGCTACCTGCGCGTCCTGGAGGACCTGGCCGGGTCGGCCGGCCCGGTCGGTGCGCTGCCCGGCGTGGGCACCCTGCCCGAGCCGGCGCCCCGCACGGACGTCGGCACGGACACGGTCGTCGACCGGTTCGACCGGGCGGCCGACCGCGACCCGCAGCGCATCGCCCTCGTCGCCCACGGTTCGGCCATGACCTTCGCCGAACTCCGGGACCGCAGCCGTGCGGTGGCCGGAGTGCTGGCAGGCCGCGGTATCGGACCGGAGCGGACCGTGGCCCTCGCGATTCCGCGCTCCCTGGACTCGATCGTGGCGCTGTTCGCCGTACTGCGCGTCGGAGCCGCCTATGTGCCGCTGGAGCTCGACCACCCGGACGAGCGGATCGCCGCGATCGTCGAAGCCGCCCGCCCGGACGTGATCCTCACCGTCGGCGCGGTGTCGCCCCGGCTGACCGGTGAGCTGATCGAGCTCGACCGTCCCCTGCCCGAAGCCGAACCGTTCCGCACGTTCGCGCCGGAGGATCCGGACCGCCTGCGGCACCCCGCGTACACGATCTTCACCTCCGGTTCGACCGGGAAGCCCAAGGGTGTGGTGACCGAGTACGCCGGACTCACCAACATGCTGATCAACCATCAGCGGCGCATCTTCGAACCGGTGCTGGCGGAGCACGAGCACCGCGTCTTCAGGATCGCGCACACCGTGTCGTTCGCCTTCGACATGTCGTGGGAGGAACTGCTCTGGCTCGCCGACGGCCACGAGGTGCACATCTGCGACGAGGAACTGCGCCGCGACGCGCCCCGGCTGGTCGAGTACTGCCTGGAGCACGGGATCGACGTGGTCAACGTGACCCCGACCTACGCGCAGCAACTGGTGGCCGAGGGACTGCTCGACACCCCCGGACGCCGGCCCGCGCTCGTTCTGCTGGGCGGGGAGGCCGTCACCCCGGCACTGTGGCGGCGGCTCGCGGAGACCGAGGGCACGGCCGGCTACAACCTGTACGGGCCCACCGAGTACACCATCAACACCCTCGGCGTCGGCACCTTCGAGTGCGAGGACCCGGTGGTCGGCGTGGCCATCGACAACACCGAGGTGTACGTGCTGGATCCGTGGCTGCGGCCGCTGCCGGACGGTGTGCCCGGCGAGCTGTACGTGTCGGGCGTCGGCATCGCCCGCGGCTACCTCGGGCAGCCCGCGCAGACGGCGGACCGGTTCGTGGCCTGCCCGTTCGGGGAACCGGGCGAGCGCATGTACCGCACCGGGGACCTGGTAGTCCGTCGCCCCGACGGCAACCTGACGTACCTGGGCCGGACCGACCAGCAGGTCAAGATCCGCGGGCACCGCGTCGAGCCGGGAGAGGTCGAGGCCGCGTTCGCGGCGCACCCGGCGGTACGGTTCGCCGCCGCGGTCGCCCAGCCCGACCCACAGGTCGACGGAGCGTACCGGCTGGCCGCCTACCTGGTGCTCGACGGCTCCGATCTGGCATCCGTCGCCGCCGAAGTGGGCGCCGCCCTCCCCGACTTCCTGCGCCCCACGCACTACGCGCGGGTCGACCGCATCCCGCTGACCGTCAACGGCAAGGCCGACACCAAGGCGCTCCCGGAGGCCAGGCCGCTGGGTGTGCTGACGACGGTGGCCGAACGCGCACCGGAGACGGACACCGAGGTCACGGTGTGCGAGTTCTTCGCCGAGGCGCTGGACCTGGACGACGACGAGGTCAGCGCGGTCAGCGACTTCGTCGCCCTCGGCGGACACTCCATGCTGGCGGTGCGCCTGATCGGGCTGCTCCGCCGGGAGTACGGTCCAGTCATCACGATCCGCGACCTGCTCACCCTGCGAACCCCCGAAGCGATTGCCGGTCACCTCGATGCGAACTCCTGATCCCCACCGGCCCCTCGACGGAGCCGGCATCCTGCGGACGGCGCTGCGCCGCAACCTCGGTGCCATGACCTGGGGCACGGTCCTCATGGGTCTGTACCAGGCCGGCGAGACCGCCTTCCCCATCGCGCTCGGCCTGATCGTCGAGTACACCCTCCAGGACCGGAGCCCCGGCTCCCTCGGGGTGTCGATCGGCGCGCTGGCCGTGATCATCACGACCGTGTCGCTGTCATGGCGGTTCGGGATGCGCGTATTGCAGAAGGCGAACACGACGGAGGCACACCGCTGGCGGGTGCAGGTCGCGGAGTGCGGACTCCAGCCGGTGGACAGGAACACCGATCTGAAGTCCGGCGAGGTGCTGACCATCGCCACCGAGGACGCCGACTCCACCGCCGACATCATCGAAGTGGTGCCCCTGCTGATCAGCTCACTGGTCGCGGTCGTGGTCGCGGCGGTCGCGCTGGGCCTGGCGGACCTCCGGCTCGGACTGCTCGTGATCATGGGAACCGTCGTGATCCTGACGATCCTCAGCGTGATGTCCAAGCGGATCGGTGCCAGTACCCAGGAGCAGCAGGCCCGGGTGGCGCGGGCCGGTGCGAAGGTCGCGGACCTGATCACCGGCCTGCGCCCGCTGCACGGGTTCGGCGGGAACCACGCGGCGTTCGTGTCCTACCGGAAGGTCAGCGCGGAGGCGAAGCACCAGGCGATCACCGTGGCCAGGGTGAACGGCGCGTACGCCGGCGCCGCACAGGCACTCAACGCGGTCCTGGCCGCCGCCGTGACCCTGACGGCCGGCTGGCTGGCGTTCGACGGCCAGATCACCATCGGGGAACTCGTCATGGCGGTGGGCCTCGCGCAGTTCATCATGGAACCGCTGAAGATGTTCTCGGAGATGCCGAAGTACGTGATGATGGCGCGCGCCTCGGCCGAGCGGATGGCGCTGGTGCTGGCGGCGCCGCCGGTGGCGGCTCCGGGCCCGCAGCGCCCGTCCGCGGGCGGGGACCTGGAGATCGACGGGGTCCGGTACGGGACGCTGCGCAAGCTGAAGTTCCGGGTCGCCGCCGGGGAGTTCGTGGCGATCACCGCCTATCAGCCGCGCGCGGCAGCCGACTTCGCGTCGATCCTGGCGGTGAACGTCCCGCCGCAGGAGTACGACGGGACGGTCCGGATCAGCGGGCGGGAGATCGCGGACCTGTCGGTCGAGGCCATCCGTGAACACATGCTGGTGAACCCGTACGACGGCGAGATCTTCGCGGGCACCCTCCGTACGAACATCGACCCGGCGGGCACCAGCCGTACGGTTCCCGAAGCGGTGGAGGCGTCCATGCTGACCGATGTCGTCGCGCTCCACCGCGACGGGCTGGACTACGCCATCCGCGACCGCGGCGCGAACCTGTCCGGGGGACAGCGCCAGCGGCTGTCCCTGGCCCGCGCCCTGGCCGCCGACACCGACGTCCTCGTTCTGCACGATCCGACCACGGCCGTCGACGCGGTCACCGAGCAGCTGATCGCACGCAACCTCGTGAAGCTGCGCCGGGGCCGTACCACCGTCGTGATCTCCAGCAGTCCGGCCGTCCTGGACGCGGCCGACCGGGTGCTCGTCCTGGACGACGGGATCATCACGGCCGAGGACACCCATCGCAACCTCCTCGCCACCGACGAGGCCTACTGTCTGGCAGTGGCGAGGTGAACGGCCGGGGCCGCTGCGCCGAAGGGGCCGCCCCGGACCGGGCGCCGGAATGCGGAAAGGCACGCTTCCTGTCCGCCGGGCATCCCCGGCGCGTGGGTGTGCGGCTTCTCCCGTTCGGGGCGCAGCGGAACCCGGCGGCGTCCGACTCGGCCCAGGGCCGCAGCAGCAGCCCGGTCCGAAGGCGGCACGGCATCGTCTCGTACATGGGTACGTCCCCACTCTGCCGCACGGCCGTCAGGAGACCGCGGAAGCGCCCGCCTGCGTGGTCCCGGGGGCGTGAAGCGGCCCGTCGAGGGCCCAGGCGACATCCCTGAGCAGCGCGTGCCGCCAGCCTGCCCGGTCATGGCCGGACGGCGACCGTGACACCCGTACCGTCGCGCCCGCCTCTTCGGCCAGGGTCTCGACCGGCCGGCAGTGGGGGAGCATCCGCGTCTCGTGTTCCCCGACGTCGAACGCGACCCGCAGCCCGGTCAGGTCGGGGCGCTCGCGCAGCCGTGCGGCCACGGAGCCACCGGCCGGGCCGCCGAGAGGGTCCGCCAGGTCCGGCGCCCCGGGTGCCCACCAGAACGACCCCGACTGGCAGGCGACCCGGTTGACCAGCTCCGGGAAGTCCAGTGCCGCGTTCACCGCGCTGAGCCCGCCGAGGCTCTGCCCGGCCACCACCAGCCGGTCCAGGTCCGCCGTCACTCCGGACTCCGCGACGAGCGGCAGCAGTTCGTCGCGGACGGCCTCCCACAGCCCGGACCCCTCCGCGAACTCGGCGGCCCGGTCCTTGGCCGGCAGGAAGACCAGCGTGACGGGCGGCATCTCGCCTTCGGCGACGGCCGAGTCGAACGCGGCCATGGCCGGATGCAGGTACAGCCAGTCGTCCCCGTCCAGCAGCAGCACCACCGGTCCGCCGCCCCCGGCCGGGTGGACGCGCACCGTGCGTCGTCCGCCGAGCCGTGCGCTGTTCCAGCGGAGCCGGGTGTGCGGTACGGGGAGCACGTCGTCGGCGCCGACCACGGGCCAGTGCGGCTGGGCGGGGGCGTCCGGTGTCGCGGCGAGGGAACGGTCCATGCTGGCGCCGGCCGGGTTGAACGGGTCCGCGTGCGGCGTGTCTTCCACGAGGAACCGGTAGGTCACGCGGAGCCGTTCGGGCATGGGTACTTCGGCGTACCAGCAGTCGGTGTCGCGCCACCGGCGCAGGGGGACCGGCTCCGACCAGCTCTCGAAGTCGACGGTCGCCGGAGAGCCGCGCCAGAGGAACAGCGATACCCAGCCGCCGTCGCCGGCGGGTACCGACGCGGGCGTGCGGGCAGCCGCCCAGAACGCGTCGGTGCCGGGAGCACCGGTCAGTCCGAAGCCGGCGAAGTCGCTCTCGGTGCGGATCCGTTCGGTCACCGGGGGCATGAACGTCTCCTTGTGAGAGGGGAAGAGGAAAGGCTAAGCTCTGATCGATTAGGGGAGCCTAACCTAAGTTGGACTTCTCCTTCCATATCCCTGGCTCATCATTCGAACTCGCTCTCCGGGCTCGCTTACGGGGAGCACCGCCGGCCCGCCGGCGGGCAGAAGCACACGCTCGGCGCGGCCGTCACCGGCCCGTCGGACCCGAGGAGGTACTGACACATGAGCACCAACCCGTTCGACGACCCCGACGGCCGGTTCCTGGTCCTGGTGAACGGTGAGGGCCAGCACTCGCTGTGGCCGTCCTTCGTGGACGTGCCCGGAGGCTGGACGATCGCCTTCGAAGAGAACACCCGGGAGGCGTGCCTGGACTTCGTCGAGACCAACTGGACGGATCTGCGGCCTCGTTCCCTCACCGTCCCCGCGGACGCCTGAGCGGTCCAGCACCGGCCCGCAGCCGGGGTGCTGCCGTCGGGCCGTTCTGCCTGTTCGTGGAACCCGGAAGGAATGCGTTGACCACGACCCTGCCGCGTCCCGCCCTTGAGGCGCGTGCGCTCCGTGCGCCTGCGTCCTCCGTACGCTTCGCGCGTCCGGAGGACGCCGGTGAACTCGCCGCCCTGTCCGGGCCCTTCGTCCGTGCGGGCGCGCTGCGGGAGCGCCCTGTCTCGCTCTACGCCGCCCACGCGGCCGACTTCCTGGTGGCCGTGGGCCCCGCAGGCCGGCTGGAAGGCTGTGTGGGTCTGCGCGTGTACCCGGCCGGCCCGGCGGAGGCCGGCGCACCCGCGGGTGTTCTGTACAACTTCTGTGTGGCCGGGCACCGGCAGGGGTGCGGAGTGGGAGCGGCGCTGCTGCGCTCCGCGCTGACGAGGGCGCGTGCGCGGTCGCTCGGTTCCCTGTTCACCGCGACGACCGGCGGCGGACGGCTGTTCCAGCGGTACGGATTCACCTCGACGGCCGCGTGTCTGGCGCCCCGGACCTGGGCGGAGTCGCTGGATCCGCGGCGCAACGCCC
The DNA here is from genome assembly GCF_035917155.1 of Streptomyces sp. NBC_00385. NCBI lineage: Bacteria > Bacillati > Actinomycetota > Actinomycetes > Kitasatosporales > Streptomycetaceae > Streptomyces > Streptomyces sp. NBC_00385. Next base: position 8,318,221 of record NZ_CP107951.1, read on the forward strand.
GGATCCTCGCGAGGGCCGTGTAGAACGTCCGCGTCAGGGCGCGGCGCGGTGGCGCCGCGCCCCTGACGCCGAGTGGCGGTCCGCATCGCGGCCGCCGCCGGCGGTCACACGGTGCTCAGGTCGCGGTCCGGGCCGGTGCCGGGTGCGACGACGGTGTCCGGCACCACGGTGGTGCCGGGACCGTTCTCGCCGAGTACGCCTCGCAGCACCGCGTGCGGCACCCGGCCGTCGAGCACCTGTGCCCTGCGCACACCGCCCCGGACGGCCCGCAGACAGCCCTCCATCTTCGGCAGCATCCCGCTCGCGAGCTCCGGCAACAACCCGGCCAGCGCGTCGGCCGTCAGATGCCTGATCACCTCGGTGCTGCGCGGCCAGTCCGCGTACAGTCCCTCCACATCGGTGAGCATGACCAGCCGCTCCGCCCCGAGGGCCACGGCCAGCGCGGACGCGGCAAGGTCGGCGTTGACGTTGTAGACCTGCCCGTCGTCGCCGCGGGCCACGGGGGAGACCACCGGGATATGGCCCCGTGCCAGGAGTGTGCGCACCATGCCGGGGTTCACGTCCACGATGTCTCCGACGAGACCGATGTCCACCGGGCGGCCGTCCACATAGGCGGGCCGTCGCACCGCCGTCATCGTGTGCGCGTCCTCGCCGGTCATGCCCACGGCGAAGGGCCCATGGGCGTTGATCTGGCCGACCAGTTCCCGCTGGACGCGGCCGGACAGCACCATGCGCACCACATCCATGGTTTCCGCCGTCGTCACGCGCAGGCCCGCCTCGAAGTGGCTCTCCAGTCCGAGGCGGTCGAGCATCGCACTGATCTGGGGCCCGCCTCCGTGCACGACGACCGGGTGAAGGCCGGCGTGCCACAGCTCCACGACGTCCTGGGCGAAGAGGCGTTGCAGGCTCGCGTCCACCATAGCGTTGCCGCCGAACTTGACGACGACCACACGGGGCCGTGGTTCCGCGGGCCTCCTCGCCGGCCCGGTCGACGCATCCGTGTCCGGGTTCACGCGATCTGTGACGACCGGTGTCATGTCTGCCCCACCCCGTTCGAGAAGTTAGCTTAGCCTAACCTGAACGAAGGGAGTCCGGGTGCCGATCCCGCCGTCCTGCCCGCTCGTCGCCGGCGGGGGTTTCCGGTCGCCCGCGGCGCGGGCACCTGAGGGCGCTTCCACTCCGTTTGCGGAGCCCTGGACGTGGGGTTCGAGTGGAAGAACCCCTTTGCCCGTCCGGAGCTGACATGTCGATGGCGTTCGGTGGTCGCCCACGGCTATCAGCCCGAGTTCGGCGCTCGTCCGCTGCGACGAACCATCCAGGCGGAACTCGACAACCGCATCGCCTCTCTGCTCCTGAGCGGCGAAAGCGACCCGGGGGACACGATCGTCGCCGATGTGCGGGACGGCTCGCTCCACTGCGCGGTGCGCAAGGACGGGACCGGGAGCGTGGCGGAGGAGCCGGACACCGCTGGAAGCGACGCCGTCCAGTAGCGCGTCGGCCGGCAGCATGACCGGCCCCCGCTCCGCGGCCGCGTGCTACGTTCGCGTGATCGGACGACCGGGGGCACGTGGTGACGGAAGCAGGCGAGCGGCAGCCGGCATCGAGGGCGCGGCTGCGGAGGCAGCCGCAGCAGGCACGCAGCCGGGCCCGGGTCGAGGCCATCCTCGCCGCGGCCGACCGGATCCTGTCCCAGGAGGGGTACGAGGCGCTGACGACGCGGCGGATCGCCGAGGAGGCGGGTACGCCGGTCGGCAGCATCTACCAGTTCTACGCTGACAAGGGCGCCATCGTGGACGCCCTGGGCCGGAGGTACCTCGACACCTTCAAGGCCGCCATCGACGAACTCGTCGAGCGTACGGTCGAGGGCCACCTGTCCGACCCGGTCGGCACGATGGTCGGCGTCTACGCCGAGCTCGTCCGGTCCCAGACGGGCGGCATGGCTCTGTGGGCCGGGCGGCACCTCAGCCCTGAGCTCGCGCGGGCCGACGAGGCGAGCAACGCGCACATCGCCGAGGGGCTGCAGCGCATCGTGGAGCACCTCATCGGCGGGCCCGGCGGTCACCGGGCGCAACGGGCGACGCGGATGGTGGTGTGGGCCGCCAACGCCGTGCTGCACGAAGTGTTCAAGAGCGACGGCGAGCCGGACCTGGAGGCCGTGGACGAGCTCAAGCGGATGCTGAACGCCTACTGGGAGGACCTGCGCGGCCGGCTGACGGCCGCGGAAGGGTGATCCGGGGCGCTCGGCGGCCCGCCGGGCCCCGGGCCGCGGTTCCGGACTTCCGGGCCGGCCGGTTCCGCCGCTGACCAGCCCGCACCCTGGGCGTCGTGTCGTGGCACGGGAGCCCCGGACCGTCATCGGCCCGTCCCACCCCGCTCTCCTCGCCGGCCAGAGCCCGGCCGCGCCCGGACCATAGAACATGAACAAAAGTTCATGTTATGGTGCGGCCCACCTCGGTGGCGCGCCCCGGTCGCGAACAGCCGCCCCCTGGGCTGCCGTTGGGGTGCGAAGGCCGACCGTCGGCAGGATTCCGGAGCCACCGCGCGGGCGGCCGAACCTGGGCGACTCGCGCACCACCGATGAAGGTGACGCCAGTGACGACGAGCTCCACCGATGCCACTCGACCTCCCCGGCTGCCGGCCGGCTTCGTCTGGGGCGCCTCGACCGCCGCGTACCAGATCGAGGGCGCCGCCTACGAGGACGGCAAGGGGGCCTCCATCTGGGACACCTTCGTGCGGCGCCCCGGGGCGGTCCGTGACGGCCACACCGGCGACATCGCCTGCGACCACCACCACAGGTTCGACGAGGACGTCACGCTGATGCGCCGGCTCGGGCTCGACGCGTACCGCTTCTCGGTCTCCTGGCCGCGCATCCTGCCCACCGGTGCGGGCAAGGTCGAGCCGCGCGGGCTCGACTTCTACGACCGCCTGGTCGACGCGCTGCTCGACGCCGGGATCGAGCCCACACCCACCCTGTTCCACTGGGACCTGCCGCAGGCACTGGAGGACGAGGGCGGATGGCTGAACCGCACGACCGCCCATCGTTTCGCCGAGTACGCGGCCGTGGTCGCGGAACGGCTGGGCGACCGGGTCAAGCGGTGGATCACCCTCAACGAGCCCTTCGTCCACATGTCCTTCGGCTATGCCTTCGGCGTCCACGCCCCGGGCCGCGCACTGATGCTGGACGCGCTGCCCGTCGCGCACCACCAACTGCTCGGCCACGGCCTGGCGACCGCGGCGCTGCGAGCCGCCGTTCCCGGCGGGCGGATACTGATCGCCAACAACTGCACGCCCGTCCGCCTGCGCCACGACGCCCGGCACGACAAGGACGTGGCGGCCGCCTCCGCCTATGACGCCCTGCACAACCGGCTCTTCAACGATCCGCTGCTGCGGGGGAGTTATCCCGACCTGTCGGCCTACGGCATGACCGATCCGAGCTGGGGAGGAGTGGTGCGCGAGGGCGATCTCGCCACGATCGCCGCACCGCTGGACGGACTGGGTGTCAACTACTACAACCCCACCTGGGTCACCGCACCGGCCGATCCGGCCGCCGCGCTGCCCTTCGACCTGGCCGAGCCCGCGGAGCCGTACGAGCGGACCGCGTTCGGCTGGCCGGTGGTTCCCGATGGGCTCACGGAGCTGCTCACCGGTCTCAAGGCCCGCTACGGCAACGACCTTCCACCGGTGTGGATCACCGAGAACGGCTGCTCGCAGCCGGCCGGACTGCACGACCGGCCGCGCATCGAGTACCTCGCCGGGCACATCGACGCGATCGCCCGTGCCGTGTCCCGCGGGGTGGACGTGCGCGGCTACTTCACCTGGTCGCTGCTCGACAACTTCGAGTGGGCCGAGGGCTATCACCAGCGCTTCGGTCTGGTCGAGGTCGACTTCACCACCCGAGAGCGCACGCCCCGGGCGAGCTTCGAGTGGTACCGCGACCTCATCGCCTCCCAGCGGTCCTGAGCGGCGGACCCGTCATGTCCCATGCCTCCACGGCGGACGACGCCGCCGTCTTCGCCGAGCCCACCGTCCCGGTCGAGGCCGTGTGGACGGTGGACCTCTCGCTGGCCACGCTGGCCGTCTTCATGGCGTTCATGACCCCCATCCAGATCCTGCTGCCTCTCCAGCTGGAGCACATCGACCCGCACGACAAGAACGACGCCCTCTCGCTCGTCACCGGCCTCGGCGCACTCGTCGCGGTGCTCGCCAACCCGCTCGCCGGCGCGTGGTCGGACCGCACCACGAGCAGGTTCGGCCGCCGCCGGCCCTGGATCCTCGGCGGCGCCCTGGCCGGGGCGGCGGGGCTGTCGATCACCGCCACCCAGCACGCCGTGGCCGGGGTGGCCGTCGGCTGGTGCCTCGCACAGGCAGGGCTGAACGCGATGCTGGCCGGGGTCACCACCCCGATCGCCGACCGTGTGCCGCTCACCCAGCGCGCCCAGGTCTCCGGCTGGACCGGCATCATGCAGTCCTTCGGCCTCGTCCTCGGCGCGCTGATCACCACACTGCTCGTCACCGGTGTCCGCTCCGGCTACGTCACCCTCGCCGTGCTCACCGTCGCACTCGCCCTGCCCTTCGTGCTCCGCCACTCCGAACCGCCCCTGACCCGGGCCCTGCGCCCCGCCTTCGACGCCCGCACCTTCGCCCGCTCGCTCTGGGTGAGCCCCCGCCAGCACCCCGACTTCGCCTGGGCCTGGCTCACCCGCTTCCTGATCAACCTCGGCAACGCCCTCGGCACCCTGTACCTGTTCTACTTCCTCGCCGACGCCGTCCACTTCGACGACCCCGGCACAGGCGTCCTGATCCTCACGGTGGTCTACACCCTCTGCGCCGCGCTCACGGCCGTTCCGGCCGGTGTCCTGTCCGACCGCCTCGGGCGCCGCAAGGTCTTCGTCGTCCTCTGTTCGCTGGTCATGGCCGCAGCGGCACTGCTGCTCGCGGCGCTCCACACCTGGCCGTCCGCCCTCGCCGCCGCGGCCGTCCTCGGCGCGGGTTACGGCATCTACCTCGCCGTAGACCAGGCCCTGGTCACCCAGGTCCTGCCCGAGGCGACCGACCGTGCCAAGGACCTCGGCGTCATCAACATCGCCAACTCCGGCCCGCAGGTACTCGCCCCCGCTCTCGCCGCGCCGATCATCACCCACCTCGGCGGATACACCGGCCTGTACGCCACCGCCGCCCTGGTCATCCTCGTCGGCGGCCTCCTCGTCAACCGCGTCCGCGGCGTGGCCTGATGAACGGCCCGACGGACGGACGAGCCTGACCGGCCGTCCGGCCGTGCGACTCCCGACACTCGTCCGGTCGGCACCGTGCGTTGTCCGAGCGCGAGTTCATCAAAGATGAGAAATTCTCATGTTTCCCTGCCGGGACCGTTGACTCCGCCGGCCGTGGTCGTGATTCTGATAACTCGTCAGTAACGTGAATGAGCATGTCAATCGAAGCGAGTGATGACCATGGCTCAACCTTCGCGCCGCAGATTCGGATCTCTCACGGTGGTGTCACTGCTCCTCGCCGTGCTGTCCCTGGTGCTCGGCCCGATGCCCAGTTCCGCGGCGGAGCCCGACGCCGGCTGGTGGAACCCGACCGCGCGGCCCGCGCCCGACGCGCAGATCAACGTCACGGGTGAGCCCTTCAAGGGCACCGACGCCCAGGGCCGCGTGAAAGGCTTCGTGGACGCCCACGACCACATCATGTCCAACGAGGGCTTCGGCGGCCGCCTGATCTGCGGCAAGCCGTTCTCGGAGCAGGGCGTCGCCGACGCGCTCAAGGACTGCCCCGAGCACTACCCCGACGGCTCCCTCGCCGTCTTCGACTTCGTCACCAAGGGCGGCGACGGCCGGCATGACCCCGACGGGTGGCCCACCTTCAAGGACTGGCCCGCCCATGACTCGCTGACCCACCAGCAGAACTACTACGCCAGTATCGAGCGGGCCTGGCGCGGCGGCCAGCGGGTGCTGGTCAACGACCTGGTCACCAACGGTGTGATCTGCTCGGTCTACTTCTTCAAGGACCGCAGCTGCGACGAGATGACTGCCATCCGTCTGGAGGCGAAGAAGTCGTACGACATGCAGGCCTTCATCGACAAGATGTACGGCGGCCCGGGCAAGGGCTGGTTCCGGATCGTCACCAGCAGCGCCCAGGCCCGCGAGGTCATCGAGCAGGGCAAGCTGGCTGTGGTCCTGGGTGTCGAGACGTCCGAACCGTTCGGCTGCAAGCAGATCCTGGACATCGCGCAGTGCAGCAAGGAGGACATCGACCGGGGCCTGGACGAGCTGCGCGAACTCGGCGTGAGCAGCATGTTCCTGTGCCACAAGTTCGACAACGCCCTGTGCGGGGTGCGGTACGACTCCGGCGCACTCGGTACGGCGATCAACGTGGGCCAGTTCCTGTCGACCGGCACCTTCTGGAAGACGGAGGCCTGCCGCGGCCCGCAGCACGACAACCCCATCGGCAACGCGGTGGCGGCCGGGGCGCAGAAGCTGCTGCCGAGCGGGGTGGCCGTCCCCACGTACGCCTCGGACGCGCAGTGCAACACCCGCGGACTGACCGGACTGGGGGAGTACGCGGTGCGCGGGATGATGAAGCGTCACATGATGCTGGAGCTCGACCACATGAGCGTCAAGGCGGCGGACCAGGCCTTCGACGTTCTCGAGTCCGCGTCGTACCCCGGCGCCATCTCCTCGCACAGCTGGATGGACCTGGGATGGACCGAGCGGCTCTACAAGCTCGGCGGGTTCGCCGCCCAGTACATGAGCGGCTCCGCGGCCTTCAGCGCGGAGGCCGAACGTACGGACGCGCTGCGGGAGAAGTACCAGGTCGGCTACGGCTACGGCACCGACATGAACGGTGTCGGAGGCTGGCCGGCCCCGCGGGGCGGGGACGTCCCCGACCCGGTGCGGTACCCCTTCCGCAGCACGGACGGCGGTTCGGTGATCGAGAAGCAGACCACCGGCGAGCGCACATGGGACTTCAACACCGATGGTGCGGCGCACTACGGCATGGTCCCGGACTGGATCGAGGACATCCGCATCGTCGGCGGCCAGGGGGTCGTGGACGACCTCTTCACGGGCGCCGAGTCCTACCTGCGTACCTGGGGGAACGCCGAGAAACACACGTCCGGGGTGAATCTGGCCTCGGGCGCGGCCGCCTCGGCGTCCACGTCGGAGTGGTGGAACCCGGCCGTCAGCTTCGCTCCCGGCCGTGCCGTGGACGGAGACGAGGGCACTCGCTGGGCCAGCGAGTGGACGAACGACCAGTGGCTGCAGATCGACCTCGGATCAGCGAAGCCGGTCGGGCGCGTCACCCTGGACTGGGAGGCGGCCTACGCGAAGGCCTACCGCGTCGAGCTGTCGCAGGACGGCAGGAACTGGCAGACGGTGTGGTCCACTGCCACGGGTGACGGCGGCCTGGACACGGCGCGGTTCACCCCGGTCCAAGCGCGCTACGTACGTATGCACGGCCTGGAGCGCGGCACCAAGTGGGGCTACTCGCTCCAGGAGGCCGGCGTCTACAGCGGCTGACGGCACCGGAGCGCAGGCCTGCCGGTGCTGGTGCCGGCGGGCCTGCGCGGCGACTCCTGCCGGCCGGAGGCCCTCCGCCGGCCTCCCGCTCAGGCGGCGGGGCCGATGGTGACCTTGACGTGCTTCATGATCGGCTGGTCGCTCTGGGTGCTGTAGTCGCTGAGCGCGCACAGCACGTTCATCTCCGGCATGTAGCCGGCCGCACAGCCGCGGGGGATGTCGTAGGGGATCGCGAGGTAGCCGTTGAGCGACCGTCGGCTGCCGTCCTTGGCCGTGCTCGTGATGTCGACGGGGCCGAGGTCGTCGATGCCGCGCTCGCGCATGTCGGCCCGGTTCATGAAGACGAGCGTGCGCAGGTTCTTGATGCCGCGGTAGCGGTCGTTGTCGGAGTAGATGGTGGTGTTCCACTGGTCGTGGGACCGCATGGTCCCCAGGGCCAGGGTGCCGGCGGCGGGGACGACGTCCGGCAGCGCGGCGGCGGAGAACTCGGCCCGCCCGGACGGGGTGCGGAAGACCAGTTCCCGGGCGGGCTGCTTGATCCGGAAGCCGAGGGGCAGGCGCACCCGGCGGTTGAAGTCCTCGAAGCCGTCGAGCGCCCGGGCCATCGTGTCCCGGATCCGGTCGTAGTCCTCGACGTACCAGTGCCACGGCGTGGCACTGCCGGGGAGAGCGGCGCGCGCCAGGCCGGCGACGATGGCCGGTTCGGACAGCAGGTGGGGTGAGGCCGGCCGCTTCATGCCGATCGACAGATGGACCATGCTCATCGAGTCCTCGACGGACGTGCTCTGGATCCCCTTGCGCTGATGGTCCTTCTCGGTACGCCCCAGGCACGGGAGGATCAGTGCCTGCCTGCCGTGGACGATATGGCTGCGGTTCAACTTGGTGCTCACCTGGACGGTGAGGTCGCAGGCGCGCAGCGCCTCGTAGGTGTACGGGGTGTCGGGGGCGGCCAGGGCGAAGTTGCCGCCCATGCCGACGAACACCTTCACGTCGCCGCTGTGCATCGCCCGGATGGTGCGGACGGTGTCCAGACCGTGCTCGCGGGGCGGCTCGATGCCGCAGACCTCGCCGAGACGGTCCAGGAACGCGTCGGTGGGGCGGTGATCGATACCGCAGGTGCGGTTGCCCTGGACGTTGCTGTGTCCTCGTACGGGGGAGGGGCCCGCCCCTTCCCTGCCCAGATTGCCGCGGAGCAGCAGCAGGTTGACCACCTCCCGGACGGTGTCCACCCCGTGCTCGTGCTGGGTGAGGCCGAGGCACCAGCTGACGATGGAACGGTCGGCCTCGCGGTACACGCGTGCCGCCTTCAGGATGTCGGCGCGGCTCAGCCCGGACTGGGTCTCGATCTCCCCCCACGGCGTGGCTGCGCACACCGTGCGGTACTCCTCGAATCCGGCGGTGTGCCGGTCGATGAACTCCTGGTCCAGCGCCTTGGGATCGGTCGTCGACTGTTCCAGGATCGCCTTGGCCATGCCGCGCAGCAGCGCCATGTCGCCGCCGATGCGAGGCTGCAGGTTCAGGGTGCTGGTCCGGGTGGGCTTGAACAGGGCCATGTCCGTGAAGTCGTGCGGGACGATGGTGCGGGTGGCCGCTGCCTCCACCAGTGGGTTGACGTGCACGATCTGGGCGCCGCGGCGGTGGGCTTCGGCCAGGGCGGTGAGCATCCTGGGGGCGTTCGAGGCGGCGTTGACCCCCAGGATGAACAGTGCGTCGGCGGACTCCCAGTCCTTGAGGTCGACGGTTCCCTTGCCGGTGCCCAGGGAGGCCTGAAGGGCACGGCCGCTCGCCTCGTGACACATGTTCGAGCAGTCCGGCAGGTTGTTCGTGCCCAGCTCGCGGGCCATCAGCTGGTACAGGAACGTGGCCTCGTTGCCGAGCCGTCCCGAGGTGTAGAAGGACGCCCGGTCCGGGCTGTCGAGTTCGCGCAGGGCACGCCCGGCCAGCTCGAACGCGTCCTTCCAGCTGATCGGGACGTAGTGGTCGGACCCGGGGTCGTAGACCATCGGTTCGGTCAGCCGGCCCTGGTTCTCCAGGTCGTAGTCGCTCCATCCGGACAGCTCGGTCACCGAGTGGGCGGCGAAGAACTCGCGACCGACCCGCTTGCGGGTCATCTCCCAGGTGACGTGCTTGATGCCGTTCTCACAGATGTCGAGATGCAGGCCCTTGGTGTCGTCGGGCCACGCACATCCGGGGCAGTCGAAGCCCTTGTTCTCATGGTTCATCCGCATGATCGCCCGCGGCCCGTCCACCAGCGCGCCCTCGCGTACGAGGAAGCGGCTCACGCTCCTGGCCGCGCCCCAGCCCGCCGCGGGGTGGTGGTAGGGGCGGAACTCGGGCTTCGCGTCCGGGGCTGGCCCGATCTCGGGCTCCCGGGGTTCCTGGCTGTCACTGTTGGCGCTCAAGTTCCTCGACCCTTCAACCATGTGGGGTGGCTGGCAGAACGACGTTTTCCGGCAGGCTACGCCCGGGGGTACACCCCTGCCATCCGACCCGTGGGACCCTCGCCACGCCGGGCTCCGGCACTCGGCGGCGGTCCGTCGTGCCCTGTGGCGACCGCTGCGGAATCGGGTTGTACTGCCACGGGACGACGATCTTCGCGGCGTCCTGGCGGCCCGTGACCGCACGGGACGTCCGAGACCTTCATCGAGCCGGCCAGGGGGTCGATCTTGAAGTCCCCCAGGCGTTTGCTGCCACTGTCAGCCGTTCCCCGACTCGCCGGTTCGGCGTTCGCCGGAGCGGTGATCGGCGTGGCCGTCGGCATGCTGACCAACCACCCGATGGGTCTGCTCGCAGGCATCACCGCGGCGGAGACGCTGTTCGTCGTGGCGGGCTGGCTCGTTCTGTGGCCCATGGACCCCGCCACCACCCATCGCAACGCCCGGCGGGAGGAGTTCCGCCCGGTCGCGGAGGAACTCGTCGTCGTCGCCGCGGCTCTGTGCGGGCTGGTCGGCATCGTGCTGCTGCTCGTGGTCGGCCGCTCGGACCTGAGCCACGCCGCGGCCGCGACCGCGCTGTGCGGCGTGTTCATGGCCTGGGCCGCACTCCATCTGATGTACGCCACCCGTTACGCGTACCTCTACCACCGGGGGCCGAAGGGCGGGATCGACTTCAACTCCGAAGACCCGCCGCGCTACGTCGACTTTCTCTACTTCAGTTACAACCTCGGAATGACCTATCAGGTGTCCGACACCAACGTGTCGGACACCGCGCTCCGCGCGATCGTCCTGAGGCACTGTCTGCTGTCGTACGTCTTCGGCGCCAGCATCCTCGCCACCACCATCAACCTCGTCGCCGGAATCGTCACGGGCTGACCCGGGGGCGGCGGGGCGGGCCGGCCGGGGCCGCGCGCAGAGGGGGCTCCCGGTGCCCCGCGGCGGGGACGCCTTGCCACTCCCGGGTACCGGGGTGATGCTTGGGGACATGGCTGACCAAGCCGGTCCTGAGCCTGTCGCGGCCGTCAGACGTGCTCTCCGCCTGTTGGAGGCCGTCGGGGCGCACGGGAGCGGGGCCACCGCGCAACAGCTGGCCCGGGAAGCGGGGCTTCCCCCGGTCACGGTGTCCGAGCTGCTGCCCGGACTGGCCCGGGACGGGTTCGTGACCGACCTGGGCGACGGCGCGTACGTCCTCGCCGACACGGGGACCGCGCCGGGCGCCGTACACGACGGCCGCGCGCTGCACGAGCGTGTCCGTCCCGTGCTCACCGCACTGCGGAACGATCTCTCGGCCGCTGTCTACCTGACGCTGTACGAGGAGGGCGAGATCCGTGTGATGGAGATCGTCGACAGCGCCAGGACTCCGCGGGTGGACCTCTGGGTGGGCTTCGAGGATGCCGGGCATGCGACCGCCCTCGGCAAGAGCGTGCTGCGGGAGCTGGACGGGGAGGCGAGGGCCGAGTATCTGTCGCGGCACTCCCTGACCGGGCTCACACCCAGGACCATCACGCACCGGGAGGAGCTGCTCCGGCAGCTGGACGCCTCGTCGGCGGCGCCGCTGGTGATGGACCGCGAGGAGTACGCCCGGGGTACGACCTGTATCGCGGTGCCCGTGTACAGCGGCGATCAGATCGGGTCCCTCGGCATCTCCTTCCGGTCGGACCGCATGTACCGGTCCGACCAGGTCCGTGAAGGGCTGCTGTCGTCAGCGATCCGCGTGTCCAGGCGGCTCTCGCTCCCCGGGTGAGCCCGGGGGCTCCTCCCGCGTCCACCGCCGCGCACGCGGTGCCCGGCGGCTCGGCTACTCGATGACGAGCTCGACCGGGATGTTGCCGCGGGTCGCGTTCGAGTACGGGCAGACCTGGTGGGCCTGCTCGACGAGCTTGCGACCGGTGGCCTCGTCGACCGACGCGGGCAGTTCCACGCGCAGCGTGACCGCGAGCCCGAAACCCTCGCCCTGCTTGCCGATGCCGACCTCGCCCGTCACGGCGGCGTCGGTGACATCGACCTTGGCCTGACGGCCCACGAGGCCCAGGGCGCTGGCGAAGCACGCGGCGTACCCGGCGGCGAACAGCTGCTCAGGGTTCGTACCCTCACCGTTTCCGCCCATCTCCACGGGGATGGCGAGCTCCAGATCCAGCTTGCCGTCGGAGCTGACGGCGCGGCCGTCACGGCCGTGGGTGGCGGTGGCGACGGCGGTGTAGATCGATTCCATGGAAACCGGTTCCTCTCGAAGGTGGTGTACCGCGGCGGCTCCGGCCGCTGCCTCTGAAGTGAAGCACACAACTTAGTTGTGCACAATCAAATGGGGTGTCCGGCGCTATGCTGAATCCATGACCGCCACGCCCAGCACCGCCCGCCAGGACCCGCCCGAGGCCGGCTACCTCCGCCTCGACAAGCAGATCTGCTTCTCCCTGAACGCCGCCTCGCGCGCCTTCGGCAGTGTCTACCGGGTCCTTCTCAGGGATCTGGGGCTCACCTATCCCCAGTACCTCGTGATGCTGGTGCTCTGGGAGCACGGAGAGCTCCCGGTGAAGGCGCTCGGCCAGCACCTGCGGCTGGACTCCGGCACGCTGTCGCCGCTGCTCAAGCGGCTGGAGGCGGCGGGCCTGGTGCGTCGTGAGCGGAGCGCCCGGGACGAGCGCTCGGTGCAGGTGCGGCTCACGGACGAGGGCACCGCTCTGCGTGAGCGGGCGTTGCTCGTACCCCGCAGGATCGCCGCCGCGACGGGCTTCGGCCTCGATGAGATCAGCGAACTGCGCGACCGCCTCGACCGGCTCACTTCCGCACTCGACGCGGCGGCCACCGCGGAGGGGCGGGACGGCGCCGACGCCCTGTAGCTCCCACAGCTCCCACGCGAGGTGCGGGGCCGGTCAGGCGGCGTACGCGGTGACCGCCAGTGTCGCGGACAGCACCTTCCACAGCGCCCAGGCGCCCGCACGGCTCGCCACCGCGCACGGGGTGCTCCGCGTGCAACGGGTCGGCCGGTCCTGCCAGGCGCTCACGGCCAGATAGTGGAAGCCGAACGTGCGGCTGAAGGCGAAGCGGATGTGCAGGCCGTCGCCCAGGTCGTGACCGGGAAGGGTCGCGATCTGCAACCGGGTGGCGCCGACGGCCTCCACCCGGACCGGGTTTCCGCCCAGCAGATCGCACTCGTCCGCAGGCCGGATCCGGGCCGGACACGCGCCGCTCACCGGGAACAGCCAGAAGTGGTCGGTGAGCTGCCGGCGTACCTCGTGGGGACTGGTGAACGGATGCACACCCAGCGAGTAGTTGTACCGGTACAGCCACTTCACGCCGCCGTGGCATGCCGCGGGACCCTCGTCGCACCCCTCGGCGACCGTCTCACGGCTGCCGGACGACTGGGCGGGGGAAGCGCCCGCGTACGACGACGGGGCCGGGGCGGCGAGCACGAGCGAGCCGGCGAGCAGTACGGCCGACGCGCAACGTGCGGCCGTACGGGTGAACGCCGGCGTGTGCCGGGAGGCGGCTGCGCCACCTTCGCCCGCCGCTCGTTGCGCGGGCCCGCGGGAGGCGCTGGGCCGAGGGCGATCCGTCTTCCGCATCAGCGCCTCCCGACGTGCGGTACGAGCCACCTGGACGCTATGTCCTCGGGAGGGGTTCGGCATCTCCGCCACGGGCAGCCCCGCCCGGCGGCGTCCGGCTCCCTGCCCGGGCGCCGCCCCGGCAGGGAGCCGCCGGGTTCAGGCCGCGAGGCCGAGGACCATGGCCCCGACGACCGGCGCCGCGTACACCAGCGGGAAGGGGATGTGCGTGTACCAGCGGGCCCGGATCACCGTGACGACCGCACCGGCGAAGTACAGCACCAGTCCGGAACCGGCCAGGACGCCGACGGCAGGGACGAACAGCCCGGCGACCAGACCCACGGCCCCGGCGGCCTTGGCCGCACCGAGCCACGTCCACCAGGAGCGCGGGACGCTGTAGTCGGTCAGGGCCTGGACGACCCATTGGGCGCGGAACAGCAGGGCGCCGGCCGAGTAGCCGGCCATGGCGGCAGCGACGAGAGTGACGACGACGTGGGCGACGGACATGTGGGGAGCTCCTCAGCGGGCGGGTGCCGGGGTGTTCTCACCGGCCTCGGTGGCCGGTCCGGCACTGCACTGAAACGCCCCGACGGGAAAACGTGACACGTCCGCGAAGATTCTTTTCCGGGTACGTCCCGCGCCGCGGGGCAACACGCCCCGCGGCGCCACTCCGTCAGGTCCGCCGCGCCAGGAGAAACAGCTGGGGCTCGGGCAAGGCCGTCGGATGGTCCGGAGTGAACAGGACGCTCTCCCGGGCCAGGACCGTGAACCCGGCCGCCGTCACCACCCCGGTGAACGCCTCCTCGCCGAAACTGGTCACCCGTACCGCCTGGTCCATGAACGTGCCGCTCACGCCCTCCATGTCCAGCGGCACCGTCGCGACAGCCAGATGGCCGCCGGGCCGCAGCGCCCGGGCGGCCAGCCGCAGCACGTCGGTCTGCTCCGCACGGGACAGCTGGAGGAGCGAGAAGTACACGCAGACCGCGTCGAAACTCCCGTCCTCCAGAGTCAGATCACGCACATCGGCGCACCGGAACTCCGCCCCGGGCACCTGCCGGGACGCGATGTCCACCATGACGGGGGAGACATCGACGCCGAGCACCTCGTGGCCGGCGTCGGCGAGGCTCTGCGCGGTCGGCCGTCCCGTACCGGAGCCGATGTCCAGCACCCGGCTGCCCGGAGCGAGCCGCTCCAGCAGGGACCCCAACGAGGCGTGGTGCGCGGCCGATCCGCCGAACGCCTGCTCGTAGTCGGCACCGAGAGCGTCGAACACCGACGCTGCGGTGGGGTGCCGGTCCGAATCCATGGCGGATCCCCTTCCTCTCCGGGTGTACCTACGGTACGCGGGCGACGGCCACGTACAGCCCGCTGTGCTCGGGCTCCGGCGCGGGCGTGTCGCGGAACCACTCGGGCGCCGTGACCAGGCCCGGCTCGGTGACGGCCAGCCCGTCCAGGAACCGGGCGAACTCGGCCCGGGTGCGCAGCGCCAGCCGGATGCCGCCCTTGTCGTACTCGTCGGCCCCCTGCTGCCCCCGCTCCGGATTGACGTCGGACGCACCCTGGGACAGCACCACATAACTGCCCGGGGACAGCGCGTCCGTCAGGGTCCGGACGATGCCGACCGGGTCCACGTCATCGGGCAGGAAGTGCAGCAGGCCGAGCATCGACAGGGCCACCGGGCGCCGGAAGTCCAGGACCTTGTGGGCCGCCTCGATGATGGTGCCGGGTTCACGGACGTCCGCCGGGACGTAGTCGGTGGCGCCCTCGGGCCGGCTGATCAGCAGTGCCTCGGCGTGCCGCAGGACGATGGGGTCGTTGTCGCAGTAGACCACCCGTGAGGCCGGGTTGATCTCCTGGGCGATCTGGTGGAGGTTCGGCGCGGTCGGAATGCCGGTACCGATGTCGAGGAACTGGTCGACACCCTGCCCGGCCAGCCACGCCGTGGCGCGGTTCATGAACGCGCGGTTCTGGTGGGCGCCGATCTTCGCCTCGATGGGCAGTTGCTCCGCCACCGCCTGGTCGACGGGGTAGTTGTCCTTGCCTCCGAGGAGCGCGTCGTAGACGCGCGCCGACTGCGGCCTGCTGGTGTCTATCGGGGGCTGGGACGTCCCTGCCGTCATGGCGAGCTCCGTTGCAGATGAGGTGAAACCGTGTCTGCGGTGAAGTCTGCCACAGCAACTTACCGATGATCATGCGGTGTTGGGGAGCACCAGGAAGCCCGCCGGGCCGGTGGCCTGCACCGGAGCGGAACCCGGTACGGCGCGGCGTCTACTGCAGTGCGCGCACCGCGGCGCCGAACAGGGCCGGAGCCCGATGCGCGGCCGGGACGATCAACCGGGCGGTGGCGGGACGGCGGGCCACCGACAACAGACCCGCTGTGAGCAGTCGATGACGCCGGGTCAGCCGGGCCCAGTTGGCCGGGTAGTCCTGCGGACGGCCCGCGGCGAGCGCGTCCACCGCCGCACCGGCCGTCGCCACGGCCAGCGCGACCCCCTCACCGGTCAGCGCGTCCACGTAGCCCGCGGCGTCGCCGACCAGCAGCACCCGTCCCGCCCGCCGGCTGCGCGCCCGCCGGCGCAGGGGCCCGGCGCCGCGCACGGCACCGGCCTCCCGGCCCAGCAGCGTGGCGGCCAGGCGGGGGAAGTCCGCCAGCTGGCTCTCGTACGCACGACGCTTCCCGCTGAGCACCGCCACACCCACCAGGCCGTCCCCGAGCGGTGTCACGTACGCCTCACCGTGCCGGGACCAGTGCACCTCCACGAACTCCGTCCACGGGTCGACGTTGTAGTGCCGGCGCAGCCCGTAACGGCGCACGGCGCTCCCGGGCCCGTCCAGGCCGAGCCCACGACGGACCGGCGAGTGCAGCCCGTCGGCGGCGATCAGCCATCGGGCGGTGAGCCCGCACACCCCGACCCGGTCATCGCTCTGGCTAACCTCCCCTGCCTTCCCCGGCACGATCCGGATCCCGAGCTCCACCGCACGCGCGTGCAACGCGGTGTGCAGTGCCGTCCGGCGCACCCCGAGCCCGGACCGGCCGCGGAACGCCGCCGCCGCGCTCCGCGCCCCGTCCACGTAACGGATCCCGCGCAGGGGGTGGCCGGACACCTCGATGCCGAGGGAGCGCAGGGCCGCCACCCCACTGGGCATGATGCCCTCGCCGCACGCCTTGTCGACGGGGGAGGCGCGGGGTTCGACCACCACGGTCTCCATACCGAGCGAGGCCGCCCGGATCGCCGCCGCCAGACCGGCCGGGCCGCCGCCCGCGATGAGGAGATCGATCACGCCGGCACGCCCCCGGCGGAGGCGAGGGCCGCCTCCTCGCACCGGACCCGTACGGCCATGAGCGCCGCGTTGAGCACCGTGAAGACCACCGCGGTCACCCACGCGCCGTGCACCAGCGGCAGCGCGAGACCCTCCGCGGCCACGGCGACGTAGTTGGGGTGGCGCAGCAGACGGTACGGGCCGCCCGTCACCAGCGGCAGCCCCGGCACCACGATGACGCGGGTGCTCCACCGGTGGCCGAGCGTCCGGATGCACCACCAGCGCAGGACCTGCGCGGCCACCACCACGGCCACCATCGTCCAGCCGAGCAGCGGCACGAACGGCCGGTCCGCCAGTCCGGCCTCGGCCAGACACCCCGCCAGCAGCGCCGTGTGCAGGGCGACCATCGCGGGATAGTGACCGCGGCCCGACTCCGTTCCGCCCCGGGCCAGCGCCCAGCGCGTGTTGCGCAGGGCGACGGCGAGTTCGGCGAGGCGCTCGCCCGCCACCGCCAGCACCAGTGCCGTGTACCAGATCATGTGTCCTCCGACCTACCAGCGCAGCAGCACCAGTTCGCAGCAGAATCCGGGTCCCATGGCGATCAGCAGCCCGGGAGAACCCGGTTCGGGCCGCCGCTGCTCCAGTGTGTCCCGCAGGACGTGGAGCACCGAGGACGACGACAGGTTCCCCACGTCGGCCAGCGAACGCCAGGTGACGTCGAGCGCGCCGTCGGGGAGCGAGAGGACGTCGGTGACGGTCTCCAGCACCTTGGGCCCGCCCGGGTGGCACACCCAGTGGGCGATGTCCTTCGGCTTGAGTCCGTGCTCGGACAGGAAGTCGCCCACGTCGTCCGCCAGATAGCGGCGCACGACATCGGGAACGCCCGGATCGAGCACCACCTTGAAGCCCGAGTCGCCGATGTCCCAGCCCATGACGTGCCCGGTGTCGGGGTACATCCGGCTGCGTGTGGCCACCACCTCGGGACCCGCCTGGGCAGCCCTGCCCTCGCCGAGCGCCACCACGGCGGCGGCGCCGTCACCGAACAGCGCGGTCGCCACCAGATTGGCGGGCGACGCGTCGCCGCGCTGGAAGGTGAGGGAGCACAGCTCGACCGAGAGCAGGACCGCCACGTCGTCGGGCCGGCCGAGCAGGTAGTCGTGGAGGCGGGCGATCCCCGCGGCCCCGGCGACACAGCCGAGCCCGAAGACCGGCAGCCGTTTCACGTCCGGGCGCAGACCGAGGCGCCCCACGAGCCGGGCGTCGACGGAGGGAGCGGCCACACCGGTCACCGAGGTGAACATCAGCAGGTCCACGTCGGCGGGCCGCAGCCCCGCCGTCCGCAGCGCACCGCGCACCGCGTCGGCGCCCAGGTTCACGGCCTCCTTGATGAACACGTCGTTGGCGTCCCCGAAACCGTCCAGCTCCGCGTAGCGCTCCAGCGGCAGCACCATGGTGCGGCTGCGCACCCGGGCGTTCTCGTGCAGCCGGTCCAGGACCCGCCGGTCGGCCCCCGGCGGCAGACAGGTACGGGCCACCATGTCGGTGACCTCGCGCTGGGTGTGGCGGTACGGGGCCAGGGTGCCGTGCACGGCTGCGATCCGGGTCATCCCGGGCCCTGCTTGTCAGGCGTCATGGCCCATCCCTGCCCCGAACCGGGGACAGAACACCGCAGACAACCCGTGCGGCTGTCAGTCTGCGGTGTCCGGAGTACCTACGATCACGTGATGGGCACTCAGGACCCCTCTCGCGCCTACGCTCCGACCACGTTGCCGCTCCGCCGTACGGCGGGCCTGGCCCGCTCCTGCCATCCGGGGCCGGTCGTCGCCGTGACCGCGATCGCGGGCGCCCTGGGCGTGGGCGTCGGCCTCGACGGTGTCCGGTGCGCCGTCCTCGTCGCCGCCGTGCTGAGCGGCCAGCTCTCCGTAGGCTGGTGCAACGACGCCTTCGACGCCCGGCGGGACGCCGCCGCCGGACGCACCGGCAAACCCGTGGCCGAGGGCTCGGTGAGCCGCAGGACGGTCTGGGCGGCGGCGTTCACCGCCGCGCTGCTGTGCGTTCCCCTCTCCCTGGCCTGCGGCCTGCTCGCCGGCGCGGTGCATCTGACGGCGGTGGCGGCCGCCTGGGCGTACAACCTGAAGCTGAAGGCCACAGCGCTGTCCTGGCTTCCTTACGTCATCGGGTTCGGCACCCTGCCCGCCGTGGCCGCGCTGGCCCTGCCCGGCCGCCCCGGGCCGACGTGGTGGGCGGTGACGGCGGGCGCCCTGCTGGGCCTGGCGGCCCATCTGGGCGATGTGCTGCCCGACATCGAGGACGACCTGCGCAGCGGTGTGCGCGGTCTCCCGCACCGGCTGGGCCCCGCCGCCACCGGGCTGCTGCTTCCGGTTCCCCTCGTGGTGGCCTCGGTGGTCCTGGCCCTCGGCCCGGCCGGGCCGGCCGGGCCCTGGGGAGCGGTCACGCTCGCCGTCGCGGCGCCCGCGGCTCTCGCGGGGCTCCTGCTTGCCCGGACCTGGCGCAAAGCGCCGCTCGCCGCGGCGGCCGTGGTCGCGGCGGCGGACGTGACGCTCCTGCTGGTCCGCGGCACCGCCCCGGTGTGACCCGGACACGCGGCCGCACACCGTGCGCCCTCAGACCGTGCGCAGCCAGACGTCGAGCAGCCGCAGGTCGGCTTCGGTCAGGCCGAGCCCGGGATCGACATGGTGGAGCAGGGCCGGTCCGCCGTGGTGGGCCGCCACCCAGAGCCGGTCCCGCTCGGTGATCTCGTCGTCCACCCAGACGAAGGCGCGCCCCGCGGCCCAGCCGACGAGCGTGCGCGTCTTCCAGCGGAGTCCCGCCCGTGTGTCCCGCTCGTCCTCGTCCGAAGGAGCGGGCCAGGGGACCACGCGGAGATCCGGCAGCCCGAGACGCGGTGCGACGACCTCGTTCGCCTCGTCCGCCCAGGTCGTCGCCCAGACCAGCTCGCACGCGAGCGCGGCCAGCCGGGGCCCGAGCGCCGGGTCGATCCTGTCGAGCAGCGGATGCGCCCCGGCCTCCGGCGGACCCGGCGCTCCCGGGAAGACGGGGTGCCCGCCGGCGCGCGGGCCGAACGGGACGAGGGGGCCGTCGACGTCGAGGAAGAGCAGCGGAAGCCCGCCGGGACCGGTCACCGCCGCACGGTACAACGGGACATCAGCGACCGCCCGCCACCCTGAGGATCGCCCCGGTGGCGTACGAGGCGTCCTCGGACAGCAGCCAAGCGACGGCGCCGGCGATCTCCTCGGGCTCTCCCGGCCGGCCCAGGGGGATCCCGGCGGCAGCCTTGTCGGGGCGCTCCGGGTCCGCGTGGAAACCGGTTCGGATGATGCCGGGGGCGACCGCGTTGACGCGGATGCCCGCCTCCGCCACCTCCTTGGACAGCCCGATGGTCATCGTGTCCACGGCTGCCTTGGCCGCGGCGTAGTGGATGTACTCGCCCGGACTGCCGAGCGTGGCGGCCGCCGACGACATGTTCACGATGGCCCCGCCGCCCGACCGGCTCATGTCGCGCACGGCACGCCGCGCGCAGAGCAGGTAGCCGACGACGTTGACGTCGAGGGCGCGCCGGAGCCCGGCCGCGTCGGCATCGGCCAGCGGGCCCAGCGGGCCGCCGACCCCGGCGTTGTTGACCAGACCCGTGACCGGGCCGAGCTCGGCCGCCGCGGTGTCGAAGAGCAGGTCGACGCCGGCCTCGTCGGTCGTGTCCATCCGCACCGTCACACAGCGCCGGCCCACCTCCCGTGCGGCCGCGGCGACGGCCTCGGCCGCAGCCGCGTCGGAGCGGTAGCCCAGGGCGACGTGATGACCGTCGGCCGCCAGACGCAGGCAGACGGCTGCTCCGATCCCGCGACTGCCACCTGTGACCACGGTGACCGGCTGACGGCTCATGCAAGGCCCCTTGCTCCTGTGCGACGACGACGTGACGTCCTCGGTGAGGACCCATCGTAGGGAGCGGTGATCAGCTTTCTCCCGGTGGGCCTTCGGTGTCCGGGGGCAGGCGCGGCGCGGGCATGCCGACGGGCTGCCACCCCCTCATGGAAGGGTGGCAGCCCGTCATCCGCGTGTGCGGTGACTACACGGGGCGGTCGCTGCCGCTCCGGACGCTCTGCTGCTCGCCCTGCTCCTGCAGCTTCCGGGCCTTCTCCTGGAGCCGGCGCCGCTGCTCCGGATCGCTCGTGCGCTCCGCGGCCTCGGTCATGTGCCTGGCCTTCTCGCGCATCTGCTGGGCTCGGCCGGTTTCTCCTGCAACGCTCATCGTCGCTCCTTGAACGGTAGGGAAGAGCGGGCCCCCTCAGGGAAGCAGCGCTGCGTGAGCAGCGCACCCCGAAGCGTCACGTACGGTGAGAGTGGCAGGTGGGGCGGGTACGACGCAGGGCCGACGCGATGCGGACACCGGGAGCGGAACCGGCGTGATCCGGGCCTCCGGACGCTGGCATGATCAGGGGTATGAACGAGCGCATGATCGCCGCGTGTGACGGGGCGTCGAAGGGTAATCCGGGGCCGGCCGCCTGGGCCTATGTGGTGGCCGACGCGGCGGGCAGGCCGCTGCGGTGGGAGGCCGGTCCGCTGGGCACCGCCACCAACAACGTCGCCGAGCTCACCGCCCTGCAGGAACTGCTGGAGTCACTCGATCCGGCCGTCGCGCTCGAAGTCCGGATGGACTCGCAGTACGCGATGAACGCCGTGACCAAGTGGCTGCCGGGCTGGAAGCGCAACGGCTGGAAGACCTCGGCGGGCAAGCCCGTCGCCAACCGCGACCTGGTGGCCCGCATCGACTCCCTGCTGACCGGCCGGAGCGTGGAGTTCGTCTACGTGCCGGCCCACCAGGTGGACGGTGACCCGCTGAACGCCCTGGCCGACCAGGCCGCCAGCGAAGTGGCCGTCGCGCAGCGCGCGGCGGGCACCTCGCAGGGCTCCGCGGACCTCCCGGTTCCCGCACCCTCCCGTGCCACGGAAGGACGGCGGACCGGCGCCGCGACGAAGAAGGCGGGGAGCGCGGCCCGGGCCGGAGCGACCATCCGCGCCAAGTTCTCCGGGCGGTGCCACTGCGGAAAGCCGTACGCGGCCAAGGACATGATCGCCAAGAACGACCATGGCTGGGGCCACCCGGAGTGCCGGACCGCCACCGCCTGACGGGCATCCGGCAGGACACCCCTCCCGGCCGGGTCCCGGAGATCCCGCCCCCGTGAGGGGGCACGCGTGCCATGATGCGGCTCCGGCGGCGCGGTCCGAGTTGCCGCCGGAGCTGTGGGGAACGGCGACACGCTGGGGGGCGTATGGAAAGCACGGGCACGGTGCTGCGTGAACTGCGCGGGGCGCAGAAGTCGGCCAAGGGGGTGTCGCTCTACTCCCGGTACGTGAACCGGCCGGGCGGGCGGGTCTTTGCGGCGGCTGCGTACCGACTTGGCATGACACCCAATCAGGTCACCCTGGTGAGTGCGGCGTTCACCTTTGCCGCCATTGCGGCGGTGGCTCTGGCACGCCCCACCTGGGGGCTGGCGGTCCTGGTCTACCTGGGGCTCGCCGTGGGGTTCGCCCTCGACTCGGCCGACGGTCAGCTCGCCCGGCTGACCGGCCGCGGCGGCCCCGACGGCGAATGGCTGGACCATGTCGTCGACTGCGCGAAGATGATCCTCGTCCACACCGCCGTACTGATCTCGTTCCACCGCTACTTCGGTCCCGGATCCGACGCCTGGCTGCTGCTGCCGCTCGGCTTCCTGTTCGTCGCGGTGCTCACGTTCTGCGCCGGGCTGCTGCGCGAGCAGCTGGGCAAGGCCGCCGCCCGGTCCGCACCTTCCGGCGGAGCGCCGGCCGGGCCCGTCTCCCGGCTGCGGGCCGTGGTGCTGCTGCCGGCCGACTACGGCGTGTTCTGCCTGGTGTTCCTGCTGCTCGGCGACGAGACGGCGTTCCGGACCGGATACGCCGTACTCGCCGCCGTGCACGCGCTGTTCCTCGTGGCGTTCCTCGGTAAATGGTTCAGGGAGCTGAGAGCGCTCCGGGCAGACTGACCAGTGTGTCCAGCGCCCGGCGCAGCTGGGTGCTGGACGTGTGCACGGTGTACGGGAAGTAGACGACCTCCACACCGACCTCGGCGAAGTCGCGTTCCAGCCGTTTGCCCTTCTCCGTGTCGCGCCAGTCGTCCCCCTTGAAGATGACGTCGAACCTGACCTGTTGCCAGGTCTCGACCTTGTCCGGGACGGTCTCGACGAAGGCGGCGTCCACGTACCGCACGCTCCGGACGATCTCCAACCGCTCCGGCAGCGGAATGACGGGCTTGTGCCCCTTGGCGAGCGCCGCCATCTCGTCCGAGACGACCCCCGCTACCAGGTAGTCGCACTGACTGCGGGCATGCCGCAGGATGTTGAGGTGGCCTATGTGGAACAGGTCGTAGACCCCCGGCGCGTAGCCGACCCTGTGCACCATCCGTTCTCTCCCCCCACGGTGTGAACGTGATGTCCGAGTCCCATCGGATGGTGTCCGGACATGGCATCCGGTCCGGTGGGATATCGGTATCGGTGTTGATGGTGCAACGACCTTACTGTGAAGACCACTTGCGCATCACGTGAACGGATAAGCTCACTTTTGGGGCTGTTCCTTGGGGGGAACACAGGTGGCTCCGGGGGGAAGGCGATCGTCCGATGCCAGAAGAAGAGCACCGCAAGCCGCTCGACGGCCGCCGTCTGCTGGTGGTCTCCACGAACTACGCACCCGAGCTCACCGGCATCGGCCCGTACGCCGCCCAGCTCGCCGAGCACTGGGCCCGTTCCGGGGCCGACACCCATGTGCTGACCGGCATGCCGCACTACCCGTCCTGGCGGACAGAGGCGGCCTACCGGGGGGTGTGGCGGGCCGAGGAGCAGCGCGCGGGTGTCACCGTCCACCGGCGAAGACACTATGTGCCGCCCCGTCAGAGCGCCCTGCGCAGAGCCGCTTTCGAGGCGAGCGTGCTCGCGCACGGTCTCGCCGCCCCGCCCGCGCTGCGGCCCGACGCGGTGATCGCCCAGCTGCCGAGCCTGGCCGGCGGCGTCATCGGCGCCCGGCTGGCCCGCCGCCACGGCATCCCCTACATCCCCGTCGTGCAGGACCTGATGGGCGCCGCCGCCGCGCAGAGCGGCATCCGGGGCGGGGGCAGGGCAGCCGCCCTGGCGTCACGGGCCGAGCGGTACGCGCTGGGGGCCGCCACGCTGGTCGGCGTCATCCACGAGAGCTTCGTCCCCCGGGTCACCGCCTACGGAGTGGACCCGGAACGGATCAGGCTGGTGCCGAACTGGACCCACGTACAGGCCCCTTCGGCGGATCGCGCCACGACCAGGGCCCGCCTCGGCTGGCGCGAGGGCACACCCGTGGTCCTGCACTCCGGCAACATGGGGCTGAAACAGGGACTGGAGGTCCTCGTCGACGCGGCGCGGCTCGCCCCGGAGATACGCGTCGTCCTGATGGGGGACGGCAATCAGCGCGACGCCCTGCTGGCCCGTGCTTCCGGCCTGCCCAACCTCGACTTCCTGCCGCCCGCCGGCGCGGACGAGTTCACCGACGTCCTGGCCGCCGCCGACGTCCTCGCCGTGACCCAGCGCGCGTCCGTGCTCGACATGAGCGTGCCCTCCAAGCTCACCTCGTACTTCGTCTCCGGCCGCCCCGTCATCGCCTCCGTGGCCGACGGGGGCGGCACGGCCCAGGAGGTGCAGCGCTCGGGCGCCGGGCTCCTCGTCGCGCCGGAGGACCCGGCCGCGGTGCTCGCGGCGGTCCGCAAACTCGTCGAGGAACCCTCCTGCGCCGACGAACTCGGCTCCAACGGGCCGCGGTACGTAGCCCGCCATCTCGGCCGGGAAGCAGGTCTCGCCCGCTTCGACGCACTGATCACCGAGGTCCTTCAGGACGCCGAAGGGAGAGACCGCCGATGACCCACCCGATCCGCGCCCTGGAGGACCAGGACGAACCCGCGCTGCTGAGGGACCAGTTCCGCCAGCTCCTGCGCTACCGCACCCTGCTCGCGTGCGGCGTCGTCGTCGGACTGCTCGGCGCCGGCTGGCTGGCCCTGGGCGGCGAGGACACCTACACCTCCACCGGTGAGGTGTCCGTACGCTCCGCCACGTCCGACCCCTTCGCCGCCGGTGCCTCGGCCGACAAGGGCATCAACATCGGCTCCGAGCGCCAGACCGCGGTCAGCGACGCCGTCGGCACCGTCGCCGTCGGCTCGCTGACCAAGTCCGGCGACGCCGTCGACGTGGGGACGCTGCTCTCCGGGCTCCAGGTCACCAACCCGCCCAACACCCTGGTCCTCAGGTTCTCCTACACCGGCCGCACCCCCGAAGAGGCGAAGGCCCGCGCCCAGGCGCTCGCCGAGGCCTACCTGGAGATACGCCGGGAACGCACCGAGAACAGCATCGACAACATGGTCGACGGCTATCGTGCCCAGCTGAAGCCGCTCACCGAACAGCGCGACAGGCTGGCCGAGCAGGAGACCGGCACGGTGGGCAACGACGTCACCAGCGCACGGGCCAACCTCATCGTCTCCATCTCCGAACTGAGCCAGAAGATCTCCGAGTTGCGGGCTCTGGACACCACACCCGGCTATCTCAACAAGAAGCCCGTCGCACCCGAGCAACCCAGTGGCGCCGGGCTGCCGCTGCTTCTCGGGCTCGGCGGCGTCGTCGGACTCGCGCTCGGCCTGCTGCTGTCCTGGGTACGGCTCGTCTTCGATCCCGCCGTGCGCTCCACCAGGGAACTCGTCCGCTCGCTCGGCGCCCCGCTGCTCGGGACCCTGCCCAGAGAACGTGCCGCGGCCGGAACGCTGCTCGCCATCGGACGCGGCGGCAGCAGACTCGCCGAGGAGTACCGGGCGGTGGCCTTCCGGCTCGCGTACGACCCCTCGTTCACCGAGCGCCGCCGGATCCTCGTCACGGCGCCCCGCGGCGACAACGACATGGCGACGGCCGCGGCGGCCAACCTCGCGGCCGCCTTCGCCGAGATGGGGCGCGACGTCCTGCTCGTCGAGGCAGATCTGAGGGCCCCGTCCCTGGCCGGGGCGCTCGGCGCGGTGGGACGCGCAGGCAGGCCCAGCTGGGCCGCCGAACGCGACGGGCGCGGCTGGCCCTCGGACAGCCGCACCAACGTGGACGTGCCCGGATCGGGGGCCTTCACGCTCATCGCCGGCCGCCGCACCGACAACGTGCCGCGTGCCCTGACCTCCGCCCCCGTCAGCCGCATCCTCGCCGAGGGCGGCCGGCCGGGAGCGGTCGTCATCGTGCTCGCCCCGCCCGTGCTCTCGTACGCCGACGCCGTCGCCCTCATCGACCGTGTCGAGGGTGTCGTCGTGGTCTGCGACCCGCGTGAGGTGCACCGCAGCGACCTGGAGCGCATCCGCGAGATCATCGGTGCCGCGGGCGGATCCGTCCTCGGCACCCTGCTCCACCCCGGTTACGGGCGCCTGGAGCGCCGGGCCCGCCGGAAGGCGGCCAAACGCCGCGGCCGCGGCCGGCCGGTACCCCCGGACGGCCGTGATTCCGACGACGAAGCGGAGACGGACGGCCCCGACCGGGCGGACGACGTCACCCACACCGGCGATCCCACCCAGACACTCGGCCTGCGCACGCTCGACAGCGGCGGGCGCGGCGGCGGCAGCGACCACAGCAGCACCGCGGGACACAGATGAGGGCGCGCACCGCCGTCGCCTGCTCGGTCGCGGACCAAGGGGTGGCGGCGCTCACCAACATCCTGGTCCTGGTGGTGGCCGCCCGGCTCTCCACCGTCGCCGACTTCGCCCGCTTCTCCGCCGTCTACCTCGTCTTCTCCGTACTGCTGGGGGTGTCCGGTGCCTACACCGGACAGCCCCTGGTGCTGCGCAGGGGGGCGGCGAGCGACGGGACCCGTGGTGCCTGCCGGTCAGCGGTCGGCTTCACCCTGCTGGTCTCGGCCGCCATCGGCGGCCTGCTCGCCGCGGTCTGCGCGCTGCTACCGGGGGAGACGGCACGCGCCGCGGCGATGCTCGGACTCGTACTGCCGGTCGTCCTCGCGCAGGACACGGCCCGCTACGCCTTCGCCACACTGCAGGCCCAGCACCTGGCGCTGGCCTCCGACACGCTCCGGCTCGTCTGCGTCCTCGGCGCGCTGGCCGTACAGCCGCACGGCACCCCGGCGGCCCGGCTGGTCATCGTCTGGGGCCTCTCCGCCCTGCCCGCCTTCCTGCTGTCCGCGGCCGTGCTGCACCGCAGGACGGCGGGTACACCGGTCCGGCTGAGGCCCCTGCTGGGGAAGGGGCACCTGGGCCGCCGGTTCGTCGTCGAGTTCGGCGTGGGCAACGCGACCAGCCAGCTCTCCGTGCTCGGGCTCGGCGCCGTCGGCAATCCCCTCGTCGTCGGCGCCCTGCGCGGCGCCACCACGCTCTTCGGCCCGCTGAACGTGCTGTACACCTCGGCCACCGGATTCGGCCCCCCGCTCCTCGGGCGGCTCGCCACCGATCGGCTCAGGGTGCGGGCCACCGCGGCCCTGGCCGCAGTGCTGGCGCTCACCGCCGCGGGCTGGGCCACCTTCCTCGCCCTGCTCCCCGGATCGGCCGGCCGTCATCTGCTCGGCGACACCTGGCCGACGGCGGCGGCGCTGCTCCCGGCGACCGGCAGCCAGTACGCGGCGATGGCCGTCGGCACCTGCGGACTGCTGGCGCTCAGGCTGCTCGATCCGCGCACCACGCTCTCCATCCAGGTCGTCTTCTCCCTCGCCGCCGTCGCCTTCCTCGCCGGCGGCTATCTGGCCGGCGGAGTGATGGGCGCCGCCTGGGGCCTGTGCCTGGGATCCGTCTGCAAGGCGGTCGCCACCTGGACCCGGGTGGCGCGGCTGACCCGACGGGGCGAGCGCGGTCACGCCCCGGTCAGTGCGACCGCCGTCGGCTCCGGCCCGTGAAACTCGTGATCAGGGCCAGGCACAGCGCCGCGATGGCGAGCTTCCCGACGGCCTGAAGCAGGGGACCGCGCAACAGGATGAAGGTGTATCCCGCGATCAGTGGCGCCGTGATCGCCAGGACACTGCCGGGCCCCGGACCGTCCCGCGACACCGCCCGCGCATAGCGGCGGTCGGTGCGAGCCGTCGCGTAACCGATCAGGGCGAACCCGCCGATCAGGCCCGGTGCCCCGAAGTCCACCCACAGCTCGGTCCACAGTGGCGCGGAGAGGTTCGTCATGTTCATCCCCATCCACTGCCCGACGCGCACCCCGGTGTCCTCCGGCTTCCCGCTCCACACCGCCCGGGGCACGAAGAAGAACGCGGAGCCCGCGAGTTGGCGGCCGTACGTGTGGCCGCGGGTGTCGACCCACGAGATGGTGTTGGCGAACATCACCGTCTGGTCGTAGTCCTTGGTGGCCAGCGGTTCGAACACCGACGACGACTGGACCGGCCGGTACCCGGAGTCGTCGTAGCGGAACCTGTCCGCGTACGGGAACAGCACCAGGGCGCCGACCACCCCCATGGCCAGCACCGAGCGGTACATCGCCGCGCTGCTCGGGAACGCCGTGAACAGAAGCGAGACCAGCACCGTCAGGAACCAGTAACGGGCGTTGGATATCGGGTTGTTCACGACCAGGTTCACCCCGGCCAGCGCGATCCACACCAGGACGGTGGACGGCGAGCGCCGGGCCCGGCGCGAGGTCACCAGCCGACGGGTGTAGAACAGCAGCGCCAGCAGGGCCGGAACCGTGCCGAAGCCCTTCAGGAACGCCGAGCCCACATTGGACTCCCCGGACGCGACGCCGCTCTCCGCCACCGAGGCACTGATCTCCTGCCTGCTGGAGAAGAACACGCCGGGCCCGCCGAGCTTCAGCACGTAGTAGCCGCTCGCCGCGAAGGCGAGCAGTACCAGCAGCCGCAGTCTGACCGGATGGGCCGTGGCCGGGCCGCGGCCCCCGCGGGCCGTGGTGCGCCGGCGCAGCGGACGCCGGGATGCCAGCAGCGCCCCCAGGTCGAAGGCGGCGCACCCCACCAGGATCAGGGCGATCGCCGTGACCAGATCGGCGCGCGGCCCGACCACCGGCGTCGGCGTCTGACCGATGACCGCCTGGGCGAACGGAGCCACTCCCATCGCGATGTACACGAACATCCAGAAGACGCCCTGCAGCAGCCGCCGCCGGGTGGAGAGGATCATGGTCGAGAGCCGCGCGCCGGCGTAACACGTCAGCACGAGCTGCAGCCAGTACGCCGTGTCCCGGGATCCGGTCCCGGGCTGGGCGGCGATCAGGGCCGGCAGGAAGCAGACCAGCCCCAGGATGAGCGGCACGGCCATCGCCCGCGAGAGCATCGCCCAGGACATCGGCCTGGCGGGCGGCTCGACCGGATGGCGCGGGCCGTCCCCCCGGACGGGCGCGGACGGCGGTGCCTGGTGCACGGACGTCATCGTCTCCCCGTTCCGTGAGCCTGCGCGCCTGTGAACACCTTAGCGAATCAACCCACTTGAGGTGATGTGATGACTAGTCTGTGAACAGCCGGCCGAGGTCGAGGGGAACCCTGGTGAAGATCCTGCACATCGTCACACTGCACACCCCGGACCATGCGTTCGGCGGTCCGACCCGGGTGGCCCTGAACCTGTCGAAGGTCCAGCGGGCCGGGGGCGACGACGCCCGGATCATGGCCCTGGGCGACGGATTCGAGGGCCCCCTGCCCGGCGAGGTGGAGGGCGTGCCCGTCCACCTCTTCCAGGCCCGCCACCTGCTGCCGATGTTCGAGGTCAGCGGGATCACCTCGGGAGCCCTGCTGCGGGCCGCGCACCGCATGATGCGCGGCGCCGACCTCGTACACGTCCATCTGATGCGCGACCTGGTGACGCTGCCCGCCGCGCTCCTCGCTCTGGCCACCCGGACCCCGCTCGTCGTGCAGACACACGGCATGGTGGACCCCACCGAGAAGCGGGTGGCGCAGTTGACGGACCTGCTGGGCGTACGGAAGGTCCTGCGCGGCGCGGACGCGGTGCTCCATCTGACCGAAGCCGAACGCGCCGATGTGAACGCCGTCGCCGCCCCCGTCGCGCTCACCAGGACCGTGCGCCTGGTCAACGGCGTGCGCCCGCAGGAGTTCAAGCCCGCCCGCGATCCGGCCCGCCCGCCGACCGTTCTCTTCCTCGCCCGGATCCAGGAGCGCAAGCGCCCGGAGGACTTCGTGGCCGCGATGCCCGCGGTCCTGGCGAAACACCCGGACGCGAGGTTCGTCCTGGCAGGGCCCGACACCGGCGCACTCCCCGGCACCCTGCGACTGGCCGGCAGCCTGGGTGTGCGGGACTCGCTCGACCACGTCGGAGCGCTGGACCACGAAGAGGTACTGGCCGCAGGACGGCAGGCCGATGTGTATGTCCTGCCCTCGATCGAGGAACCCCTCGGCGTCTCGGTCCTCGAAGCGATGTCCGTCGGCACCCCGGTGGTCATCACCCGGACCTGCGGCCTCGGCCCGGACGTGGCCCGGTCCGGAGCCGGCCGGGTGATCGACAGCCGGGTGGGCGAGGACGGTGCCAACGCGCGGAAGGTCGCGCAGGCGGTCCTGGAACTGCTGGATCCCGAGGCCAACGCCGCAGCGGGAAAGGCCGCCTGGGAGTTGGTCAACGAACACTTCACCATCGACGTCGTGACCCGGACGCTCCGGCGGACCTATGAGGACGTGGTGGCCCGCCGGAAGCTCCGATGAGTCAAGGAGACGGATTCTCCCGTGACTTGAGCGCGATCTGCCACCGGTAGAAGCTCATCGCCAGGGCGAAGTCGAGCCCCGCCCGCCCGTCCAGGAAGCCCCGCCGGTACACGTACATGTACGCGAAGGACACCAGCGGTTTGAACGGCGCCTTGTGGAACAGCTGCCCCTGCCGCGACTTGACCCTGCGCACCTGTTCCTTGACGTCGGGGTGGTGCTCCAGCCACGCCTCCCAGTCCGAGTACCTGTTGTGCCGCTCGAACCAGGCGGTCACCGGATCGAGATCCTGGTGCTCGATCGGATTGCGGAGGGATCCCGCGCTCTCCGCGACCGGCTGGTAGTGCCCCTCCACCTCGCCGATGCCCGGAGCGTCGAGATCGCCCACCTCCGGGTAGCGGCTGCGGGTGCGATCGGTCAGTGAGCGCTTGCGGATGGTGTACCCGTGCCGCAGCCGCTTCCCCGAGAACCAGTACCCCAGCGGGATGTCGTACGCGGCCGGCCGGGGCGCGTCCGGATCGGCGAAGATCTGCCGCAGTTCGGCCAGCAGGCCCGGACTCAGCCGTTCGTCGCCGTCGAGCAGCAGGATCCAGTCCAGGTCCGTGCGGACATGGTCCAGACACCACTGCTTCTTCCTGGGGTGCCCGCCGTCCCAGGTGTACATCACGACCTCGGCCCCGCACTCCGCGGCGATCTTCGCCGTGTCGTCGGTGCTGTGCGAGTCGACGACGACGACCGCCTCGAAGTGGCCGAGGACCGACTTCACCGCCTCGGCGATGTTGAGCCCCTCGTTCTTCGTGGGGATCGCCACGGCTATCGGCAGTCTGCTCATCCGTTGTCTCCTTCGGGCAGCCAGGCGTAGCAGCCTGTGGAGGTGAAGGCGCGGGCCGCCTCCGGGATCGTGATCACGGTCCGCCCGCCGTCGTCGGAGGACCCCGACACGAGGTTCTTGCCGTTCGCCCCGGTGACCTGCCAACTGCAGGTCATGGTGGGGGAGACGTCGCGGTAGCGCCCCGCACGGAGCACCTTGCCCTCGTGCGTGCCGTCGGCGTACCCCCCGGAGGCCCGCTCCACCAGCTCCTTGTGCTGCACGCACAGGTGCTCGACGGCGGGCTTCGCGTCGGCGATCTCACCGGTGACGATGGCGCCGACGGCCGTGTCCCGGTCCACCTTGACGAGATACGTCAGCCGGTCGCAGGTCTCCTGGCCGGTCTGGAGCACGGCCGCGGGGTCCATTCCCCTGGGCACGCGGTCGACGAGGTACTCCTTCTGCTTCTTGGTGAACGTGCCAGTGGCCGGGGTGAGTTCGCCTGCGGGGATCTTCGGCTGCTCGCTGGTCGCTGAAGCCTGCGGATCCGTGGCGGAAGGACTCCGGGATCCGGCCTCCGGCCCCGATGAGGCCACCCCCGACGACGCCGCGGGGCCGGCTGCGGCCGGCTTCTCCCCGCCCGTGTCGCCGGAGGACGAACCGCAGGCGGCCAGCGCCGCCGTCATGACGACGACGGCGGCACCGGCCAGGAACGGATACCTCATCCACCCGTCCTCAGTGCGTAGTGGGCGGCGACCTTCGAGCTGCTCAGCGCGGTCGGATAGACCGCCGTCTCGTCGATCTGCCCGGCGAAGAAGTTACTGGTCGGGCGGTTCGGCCAGCTCGCCAGATTGTCCCCGCCGACCCGCCAGTAGCCCGGGTAGCTCTCGTTGCCGGTGTACAGCGGGTTGGAGGCGCGGAGCTGCCCGTCGACGTAGAGCGCCATGCCGCCGGAGCCCTGGGTGGCCACCACGTGGTGCCAGGCCCCGTCGTTGTACGCGGCGGAGGTGGCCACGGTCCGGGTGCCACCGCTGTAGACCCCGAACATCAGCCGCCCGTCGTTGCGCATGTAGACGTGCTTGTCGTACTGGCCGCTGTTCTCCATGGTCAGGTTGCCGAAGCCGATGATCTTCCCTCCCCTGGTGGTCGTCGTCCTGATCCAGGTCTCCAAGGAGAAAGTGGCCGGCTGGGCGTGCCTCCGGTTGCTGTAGGCGTACTCGTCCGTGCCGTTGAAGCCGATGGCGGTCGACGGACCGGAGATCGCCGCCGGAGTCTGGCGGTAGGAGGGCGCGTTGCGCAGGAAGCCGTTGTTCAGATTGCCCGAGGCGTCGGCGGCGAACGTCGAGGTGGCCTCGTCGTAGCGCCAGTACAGCGAAGCACCGTCGGCGATCACCCGGGCGGGATACGCCTCCGACGCGGACGCCACGACCGCTGTCACCGCCGGCGACTTGGCGCTGGTGTTGGTGCCGTCGCTCGCGCTGATCCGGTAGGTGTGCGTCTCACCAGGTGCCACGGTCCGGTCCGTCCACGTGAGTTGGGGACGGTTCCAGAACACCGAGAAGCCCGTGACGGTGTGCACAGGAGTGCTCGCGCCGTCCTTGTAGATCCGGTAGGTCAGCTCCCCGTCGTCGGTGTCGAAGCTGGTCTGCCAGTTCACGTCCACCTCGCCCGGGCGGACCGTGGAGACACTGGCGTTGGGAACCCACGGCGCCCCCGTGTCGGGACCGTCGGCGAACCGGGTCAGCCCCTGCTGCGCCGAGCCGTTGACCGTGGTGAACTCGCCGCCTACCCACAGATAGTGACGGCCGCCCTTGTCCGTCTGCGCCATCACGCGCGGACCGACGGGCTCCCCGATCCCGTCATTGGTGTCCGGGAACCATGGCAGCAGCTTCGGGTCGTCGACCGCCTGCGCCAGCAGGTGCTTGCGCGGCTGGTCGGGGAACTCGCCCATGGACGCGCAGTCATGGGCGTGACTGCCGCTGTACAGCACCCCGTTGTGCACCAGCAGTGCCTGCGTGGCACCCAGGCACGTGTCGCGCCAGACCTGGGAGAACGTGCCCAGGTCGAGGGCGATCCGGCCGTCGAAGACACCGCCCCCGGTGCCTTCGTTGGCGGTGTAGAACTGGGTGGCGTCCGACGTCAGGTCCTGCACCGTCGAGGTGTTCGGAATGAACCCCGGATAGCTCTTGTCCAGGGCGCCCGTCGTGGCGTCGACCACGGCCAGCGCATGCGAGTTCGTCCCGTTGACGGTGAAGAAGTCCCCGCCGATCACCACGTGCGAGCCGTCGGGGGTGACCTCCACGGCCCGGCCCACCTCGTCCGTGTTCGCGGTGAACGGCTTGAGCTGGGCGCCGGTGGTCACGGCCGCGAACTTGTTGCGGGTCTGCCCCGCGACACTGTTGAAGTCACCGCCGAGATAGACGGTGTCATCGGTGACGGCGAGCGCCCGCACGGTCGCGGACACAGCGACCTTGAAGTTCTCGCGCGGGGTGCACGTGGCCGTGTCGACGGCCGCGATGTTGCTGACCCCGACCCCGTTGACCGCGCCGAACTGGCCGCCCGCGTAAAGGGTGTCGCCGTCCGGGGACAGGACGAGGGACCGCACGGTCGCCGTACCGGAGGAAAGGGTGAACGACAGGCTGCATCCCGTAGGCGCCCCGCTCGCGGCATCGAACGCCGCGAAGTTCACCGCCGGCTGCTCGGACGTACCGGCCGGTGCGTCCGGCGGCCTCACGGTGGAGAAGGTGCCGCCCGCGTAGACCACCCCGTCGGCGGAGGCGGCCATCGACCAGACGATGCCGTTGGTCTGCCAGGTGGTCAGGTCGTCCGCCGTGATCGAGACCGGTGGGGTGAGGGCCGCTGCAGGGGAACCCCCGGCAGCGGCGCTCAGGGCCCCGGCGAGCAGGCAGAGCGCGGCGGCCGCGGCACGCGCGCGGCCGTGGGCGCCGCGTCTGCGCCCCGTACTTTCGTTCATCATTCAGCTCCGAAGGTGAGAACGAGCTGCGGCCGGTAGGCCGCGGTTGCGACTTCGCCGGACCAGATGCGGAGACTGTCCGTCCCGCTGCTGGTCAGAGCGAGTGAGTAGGCGGAGCCCAGGGCCCCGCCCAGTACCGGCGCGTTCAGCTCCACCGAGTAGTCGGTGGAGACGGCGGTTGCGCCGGAGATCGTGCCCAGCACCGTCGGGGCGAGTGACGGGCGGGTGTTGTAGGTGACCGCCGACTCGGTCCACGCGCCGGTGACCGGCACGAGTGTGTGGGGTTCGGCCGAGCCCGCCGTGGAGTCCGACGAGGTACGGAAGGTGAGCCGGGCACTCGTCAGTTCCTGCCCGGCCGGGGCGGCGGGCAGGGCGAAACGGAGGTAGCCGAGGTACGGCGTGGTGCCCCGGGAGGCGAGCTGGTTGTCGTTGTACGTGGTGTTCGCGGCGACCCCGTTGACGTACGCGTCCTCCGTCGGCGTCAGCGTGAGCGTGGTGTCCCCGGGACCGGGCGGGGTGTCCGCCAGATCGTGGTGCGCGGCCACCTGGGCGGCGGTCAGCGCGGAGGGATAGACGGCGGTCTCGTCGACCTGCCCCGCGAAGTAGGTGCTGGTCGGACGGTTGGGCCAGGCCGTGGCCATGGCGTCCCCGCCGACCCGCCAGTACCCGTTGTACGAGCGGTTGCCGGTGGCGGCGTTGGTGCCGGCCTGCGCCCCGTCCACGTAGAGCCGCATGCCGGACGGGCCCTGGGTGGCGACCACGTGGTGCCAGGTGTTGTCGTTGTAGGACGCGGTGGAGGTGATCGTCGGGCGGCTGCTGGAGCTGCCGGCCTGGACCCCGAAGGCGAGGCGCCCGTTGTCGGTGAGATACAGGATCTTGTCGGAGATTCCGCTGGTGTGCCCCTGAGCGGTACCGATGTTGCTGCCGTAGCCGACGAGGCGCCCGCCGCGGGTCGTGCTCGTACGGAACCACGTCTCGATGGAGTACGGGGTGGGTGAGGTGTAGTGATGCAGCTGGTCGCTGTAGACGTACTCGTCGGTGCCGTTGAGGGTGAGCGCAGTGGAGCCGGTCACGGCGGGCGGCGTCGAACGGTACGACGGGGTGTTCACGAACACCCCGCCGTCGTCGTTGTCCGAGGCGTCCGAGGCGAAGGCGCCGCCCGCCTCGTCGTAACGCCAGTAGAGCTCCGCTCCGTCGGCGAGCACGCGCTCCGCGTACGGACTCGCCGAACCGGCCGCGGTGACCGAGGCGTTGGCGGAGAGGGCGCTGGTGTTGGTGCCGTCGCTCGCGGTGATCCGGTAGGAGTAGGCGCGGCCCGCCACGACGTTCGTGTCGGTGAAGGTCAGCTGCGGTCGGCTGAAGAAGAGCGAGGAACCCGTCGTCGTGTGGACCGGCGTCGAGCCGCCGTCGCGGTACACCCGGTAGGTGAGCCGGCTGTCGTCCAGGTCCAGGCTCGAACGCCAGCTCACCCGCACCTCACCGGCCCGCGGCGCGGAGAGGCTGACCACCGGTGCGGACGGTGCCCCGGTGTCCGGCGAGTCGGCGAACCGGGTCAGGGCCTGCTGGGCGACCCCGTTGACCGTGGTGAACTCGCCGCCCACCCACAGGTAGTCGTGTCCGCCGCGGGACGAGACGGTCAGCGCGCGCGGCCCCACCGGCTCACCGATGCCGTCGTTGGTGTCCGGCAGCCAGCCGAGCATCGCCGGATCGTCGACGGCCTGTGCGGTCAGGTGCTTGCGGACCTGGTTGGGGAAGCCGCCCATGGTGGAACAGTCATGGACGTGGCTGCCCGCGTACAGCACCCCCCGGTAGACCCGCAGCGCCTGCGTGGCACCCTGACAGGTGTCCCGCCAGCGCTGGTCGAACGTGGTGAGATCCATCGCGAGCCTGCCGTCGAACGAGGCGCCGCCGGCCCCTTCGCCGCCCACGTACCAGCCGCCGGAGACGGAGTCCGTGACGATGTCCTTGATCACGGCGGACGACGGGATGAAGTTGTTCGGATAAGCGCGGGTCAGCGCCCCGGTGCCGGCGGCGGTCACCGCGAGCGCGTGCGAGTTCGCCCCGCCCACCGTGAAGAAGTCCCCGCCGATGAGCACGCTCTGCCCGTCCGGAGTGACCTTCAGCGTCCGTCCGGGATCATCGGCGTCCGGGTTCCAGGCCGTCAGCGCACCGGCGGCCGTGACCGCGCCGAAGAAGCGGCGGGTCTGCCCGTTGACGCTCTGGAAGTCGCCGCCCGCGTAGACGGTGCCGTTCGCGGCCACGTCGAGTGCCCGCACGGTCGCCCCGAAGTCCGGAGCGAAACCCGGACGCAGGGTGCAGGTGGCGGTGTTGACGGCGACAAGACCGTTGGCCGGCGTCCCGTTGACCGCGTTGAAGTAACCACCCGCGTACAGCGTGGACTTGTCGGGGGAGACCGCGAGCGCCCGTACCGTCGCGGTGCCGCTGGAGCGGGTGAAGGAGAGCGAACAGCCGGTGGGCGCCCCGGTGGCCGCGTCGAACGCGGCGAAGTTGACGGCGGATCTGGTGTTGCTGCCTGCGGGGGAGCCCGCCGGGCGGACGTTGGTGAAGGTGCCGCCCGCGTAGACGACCCCGTTCGCCTCGGCGAGCGACCAGACGATGCCGTTCGTCTGGTACGTGGCGAGGTGGTCGGCCGTGAAGCCGACCGGATCGGTGAGCGCGGCGGCCGCGGGAGCGGTCACCGCGGAAGCGGTCAGGACCCCGCCCGTGAGCGCGAGGACGGCGGCGAACACACCGCCGCGGCTGCGTCTGAGACGTCCGGGATATCTCATCGGTCCACCCGCACAGCTGCTCCGGTGAGCTGATCGGCCAGCTGCCGGACATCGGCGTCGACCATGATCCGGGCCAGCTCCTGCGACTTCACGGCAGGCTTCCAGCCCAGCAGCTCCGCGGCCTTGGACGCGTCCCCGATCAGCGCGTCGACCTCACTGGGGCGCTCGTACTTCGCGTCGTAGCGGACATGCTCGCGCCAGTCGAGACCGGCGTGCTCGAAGGCGTACTCCAGGAACTGCCGGACGCTGACACCCTCACCGGTCGCCACCACGTAGTCGTCCGGGGTGTCGCACTGCAGCATCCGCCACATCGCGTCGACGTACTCGGGGGCGTACCCCCAGTCACGCACCGCCTCCAGGTTGCCCAGATGCAGATGCGTCTGCAGTCCCGCCTTGATCCGGGCCACGCCACGAGTGATCTTCCGGGTCACGAAGGTCTCCCCGCGGCGGGGCGACTCGTGGTTGAACAGGATGCCGTTGACCGCGAACATCCCGTACGCCTCGCGGTAGTTGACGGTCGCCCAGTACGAGTACACCTTGGCGACGCTGTACGGGCTGCGCGGATGGAAGGGGGTCTGCTCGTTCTGCGGCGGCGGATTGGCGCCGAACATCTCCGAGGAGGACGCCTGGTAGACCCGGGTGTCGATGCCGCTGGCCCGCACGGCCTCCAGCAGCCGGATCGTCCCGAGACCGGTGACGTCACCCGTGTACAGGGGGGCGTCGAAGGAGACCCGGACGTGCGACTGCGCGCCGAGGTTGTAGACCTCGTCGGGGCGGATGTCGCGCAGCAGGTTCACCAGGGCTACCCCGTCGGCGAGATCGGCGTGGTGCAGCACGAACGAGCGGTTCTCCTCCTCCGGCCCCTGGTAGATGTGGTCGATCCGCTCGGTGTTGAAACTCGACGAGCGGCGTATGAGTCCGTGGACCGTGTATCCCTTCTGGAGCAGCAGCTCGGACAGGTACGAACCGTCCTGTCCGGTCACGCCGGTGATGAGCGCGGTCTTCGCCATGTCTCCCCCTTCTGCGGCCGCCTGAGAGGCGGACGGGCAACACCGAAATTTCAGAGTTTGAGCGATCTGCGGTAAAACGTCACCGCGTCATACAGCTGCTGGCACAATCCGAGCCATGACGACTGATCTCCCCGGCCCTCCCCAGGAATCCGTCCCGTCCCTGCTACGCCCCGGCGCCCGTGTGTTCGTCGCCGGCCACCGCGGTCTCGTGGGCTCGGCGCTGGTGCGGCGCCTGACCGCCGACGGTCATGAAGTGATCACCCGCGGGCGCGAGTTCCTCGACCTGCGCGACGCCGAGCGCACCGGGGCCTTCCTGCGCGACGCCCGCCCCGACGCCGTGGTGCTGGCCGCCGCCAAGGTCGGCGGAATCATGGCCAACAGCACGTATCCCGTGCAGTTCATCGAGGACAACCTGCGCATCCAGCTGAGCGTGATCGCGGGCGCGCACACCGCCGGGACCGAGCGGCTGCTCTTCCTCGGCTCGTCCTGCATCTACCCCAAGCTGGCCCCGCAGCCCATACCCGAGTCCGCGCTGCTCACCGGCCCGCTGGAGCCGACCAACGAGGCCTACGCCCTCGCGAAGATCGCCGGAATCGTGCAGGTCCAGTCCTACCGCCGTCAGTACGGTGCCGCGTACATCAGCGCCATGCCCACCAATCTCTACGGACCGGGTGACAACTTCGACCTGGAGACCTCGCACGTCCTGCCCGCTCTGATCCGCCGCTTCCACGAGGCACGGCAGGGCGACGCCCCGGCCGTCACGCTCTGGGGCTCGGGCAGCCCCCGCCGGGAGTTCCTGCACGTCGACGACCTGGCCGCCGCCTGCGTCCTGCTGCTGGAGCGGTACGACGGTGACGCACCCGTCAACGTGGGCTCCGGCGAGGACCTGACGATCCGCGAACTCGCTTCCACAGTCGCCGATGTGACGTCGTATCAGGGCCAGGTCGAGTGGGACACGGCCAAGCCGGACGGCACACCGCGCAAGCTTCTGGACGTGTCCCGGCTGTCCTCCCTCGGCTTCAAGCCGCACGTCCCGCTGCGTGACGGAATCGCCCGGACCTATGCCTGGTGGCTGGACCAGCAGGGCGCACAGGCCTGACCGGCCTCCGGCACCGGGCGCCCGGGCCGGGTGGACGGCCGCGGCAGTGCGGCCCTCCACCCGGCCCGCTCTCTTCCCTCTCATGCGTGCCGCCCGCCCTCAGTAGGCCCCGCGGCCGTCGGTGACGGCGCGCAGCGTACGGGCCATGAGTCCCACGTCCGTGGCCACCGACCAGTTGTCGACGTACCACAGGTCGAGTGACACGGTTTCCTGCCAGGACAGGTCGGATCGCCCGCTGACCTGCCAGAGCCCGGTCAGTCCCGGCCTGACGGCGAGCCGCCTGAGCTCACGCTCGTCGTAGCGCGACACCTCGTCGGGCAACGGCGGCCGTGGGCCGACCAGGGACATGTCACCCCGCAGCACGTTGAAGAGCTGGGGCAGCTCGTCGAGGGACGAGCGGCGCAACAGCCGGCCGATGCGGGTCACCCGGGGGTCCCGGCGCATCTTGAACATCGGGCCGTCGTTCTCGTTCGCTGTCACCAGCCGCGCCTTGTGCTGTTCGGCGTCCACCACCATCGTGCGGAACTTCCACATGGTGAACGGCTGGTTGTGCTGCCCCTGACGGATCTGCCGGTGGAAGACCGGCCCGGCCGAGGTGAACCGGACCGAGACGGCGACCGCCACCAGCAGCGGGGCCAGTGCGATCAGGCCGAGCGCGGCGCCGGTGCGGTCCACCGCGGCCTTGAGGGCCTGCTGCGGACCGCGCCGCAGGGGCGGCACTATGTGGAGCAGGGTCAGCCCTGCGGCCGACGAGGGCCGGACCCGGCTTTCGGTGATCTCCGAGAGGTGCGAGAGCACCGACAGGTCGAGCCCGCCGTCGTGCAGCCCCCAAGACAGCTGCCGTAACCGCTCCTCGGCGAGCTGCGGCCCCGGCACCACCAGCGCCAGGTCCGCCTCGTGGGCGAATGCCGCACCCAGCACCGTCGAGGCGTCGTCGTCGGCCGGCTGCGGCGCGAGCCGACCCGGCACCGGTGCCTCGCAGGTCAGGGCCGTCGTCCCGACGGGCACGGCGGCCACCACGAGGTAGCCGTGGTCCGACCGGGCGGCGAGCAGCCGCACCGCCCGGTCCACCCCGGCGGCCTCGCCCACCACCAGGACGCGGCGGGCCGTCCTGCGCCGCCCGGACCACGGCAGCCGCCGCGCTCCGGACGCCGCCGCCGTCGCCAGCAGGCCCGGGACCAGGGCCACGACGGCCGTCGCCGGGTCGATGGTGCCGTCGACAGCGGTCCAGAGCACCGCCATCAGCCCGATGAGCAGCAGCCAGTCGCCGGTGGCGGTCAGCGCGCCCGGAGGCCGGACCGTGTCCCGTGCCGTGTACCGGCCGCGCACGGCCCGCACGCCGGACCACACCATCGCGGCGGCCGCCGCGCCGGCCAGGGCCCTGGGCTGTCCGTCGGTGCGCAGGACGAGCCAGGCGGGAATCCCCAGGCCGAAGAGGTCGAAGGCGATGACGAGTGGCAGATACCGGCCGGGTCTGTTCTTCGGCCCGGGCCGGTCGGAACGGTCGCGCTGTACGGTCGGGCCCTGCCGCAGGCGGTCGAAGTCCTGGCGGCGAGGCCGGTGCGATGCGGTCCGTGGACGAGGCGCCCCCGCCAGTCCCACGGGTCCTGATATTTCGGATTCGGGTAGCTCGACATGCCCCATGAACCCCCCAGTCACAGTTGCATTGCCACAAACGGGGCGCATCCGCCGATCCTGTGGACTGACGGATGCGCCCTCGCTCGGTGCACGATATCCACACACGTGCCATTTCGCTGGAGTTCCCGTGAAGTTCAGACAGGCCGATCGCACCGGAACTCGTCCCGTTCCGTACTGGATCTCAGGTTCTGTGGGCGGCTGTTGGTATTTGGGACGCACCGGAATCGGATGGTGTGCGGATATGTACGACTGCCCGCCAACTGCCGTCAGCGGCGGCAGGGTTGGGTGGGACACCCTGCTCGCCGCCGTGACACGCGCTGCCGTCTGGGAGAATGCGGTGCCGGGGAACAGCGCCCGGCACGAGCGAAAGAGGAACGCACGGTGACTCCCGCGGAGACGAACTGGGCCGGCAACATCACGTTCGGGGCGAGGCGGGTGTGTATCCCCCGTACCGAGGCCGAGCTGCGGGAAACGGTCGCCGCCTCCACCACGGTGCGCGCCCTGGGCACCCGGCACTCGTTCAACACGGTGGCCGACACCACCGGGGACCTCGTGTCCGTGGCCGGACTGCCGCGGGTGGTCGACATCGACCGGGAGGCGCGGGCGGTCACGGTCAGCGCGGGGCTCCGGTTCGGTGAGTTCGCCGCCGAGCTGAACGGGAGCGGCTTCGCCCTGCACAATCTGGGCTCGCTGCCGCACATCTCGGTGGCCGGTGCCTGCGCGACCGGAACCCACGGTTCGGGTGTGGCGAACCGCTCCCTCGCGGGGGCGGTCCGGTCCCTCGACATGGTGACGGCGGACGGCGGGACGGCCACCCTGCGGCGCGGTGACGACGACTTTCCGGGTGCGGTGGTGTCCCTGGGCGCCCTGGGCGTGGTGACCCGGCTGACCCTCGACCTGGTGGACGCCTTCGACGTACGGCAGTGGGTCTACGAGGACCTGCCCGAGTCCGTGCTGACCGGCCGGTTCGACGAGGTGATGTCGGCCGCGTACAGCGTCAGCGTCTTCACCGACTGGCGGCCGGGCCCCGTGGGACAGGTGTGGCTCAAGCAGCGGGTGGGGGACGAGGGGACGCAGCAGGCGCCGGCCGCATGGCTCGGCGCGCGGCTCGCCGACGGCCCGCGCCACCCGATCCCCGGGGTGCCGGCCGGGAACTGCACCCGTCAGCAGGGTGTCCCCGGGCCGTGGCACCGACGGCTGCCGCACTTCCGGCTGGAGTTCACCCCCAGCAACGGCGACGAGCTGCAGTCCGAGTACTTCGTGGCCCGGGAGGACGCCGCAGCGGCGTACGAGGCCGTGGCCCGGCTCCGCGAGCGGATCACGCCGCTGCTCCAGATCTCCGAGATCCGTACCGTGGCGGGCGACGACCTGTGGCTGAGTCCCGCGTCCGGCCGGGACTCGGTGGCCTTCCACTTCACCTGGGTCCCCGACGGCGCGGCCGTCGCACCGGTGCTCGCGGATATCGAGGAGGCGCTGGCTCCGTTCGGTGCCCGCCCGCACTGGGGGAAGGTCTTCGGCACCGATCCCGGCGTCCTGCGCGCGCTGTACGGGCGGTACGAGGACTTCGAGCGGCTGATGACCCGCTACGACCCCGAGGGCATGTTCCGCAACGACTTCCTGGACCGGCACTTCCGGCCGTGACCCGGCCCGCCTCCCGGGTGGATCAGCGGCTCTCGCGTTCGTCCCTCGACCGGGACGGCCAGGCGGCCGCCGATCGGCCCGGGGCGAGCTGGTCCACCAGGTCGGCCAGTTCCTCGCAGGCACGCTCGATCCGGTGCCGGACGGTCTGCTGTTCGGCGACGAGGGCGGCCAGCAGCAGCGCGGTCAGCGAGACGGCCCCGTTCAGGACCGTGAGGTTGACCATGACCTCGAGCATGGTGTGGTCCGTGAACGGGCCCACCCTGTCCGTCCCCGCGACCACCGCCAGGACCGAGATCAGCAGGGCGCACGGAGCGCTGCCCGGGAGCTGGAAGCGCAGCGCCGCCCAGATGAGGATCGGGAACACCAGGTAGAGCATCGACAACGAGCTGCGGGTGGCCAGCAGAGTGCCCGGCACCGCGACGACCAGCAGCGCGGTTCCCTCCATCCAGCGGTCGGTGAGCCGCGGCATCCGCAGGCGCCGCAGGACGAGCAGCAGCGGGGTGACCACGAGGACGCCCATGACGTCCCCGGCCCACCACGCGGCCCAGACCGGCCAGAACCCGTTCGCGGGCAGTTTTCCGTCAGCCAGCAGTACCAGGGTTCCCGCGCTCGCGCTGATGGCCATGCCGGTCATCGCACCCAGGAACACCAGGACGACACCGTCGCGCAGCCGTGCCAGTTCCGGACGGAAACCCACACCGCGCAGCAGCAGGAAGGCACAGACGGGCGCGAGCGTGTTGCCCGCCACGACGAGAGCGGTGGACGCCGACACCGAACCGCTGAGCGTGGCGATGACGAGCAGGGAGCCG
Organism: Streptomyces sp. NBC_00385; assembly: GCF_035917155.1. Lineage (NCBI taxonomy): Bacteria > Bacillati > Actinomycetota > Actinomycetes > Kitasatosporales > Streptomycetaceae > Streptomyces > Streptomyces sp. NBC_00385. The sequence continues at coordinate 8,361,409 of NZ_CP107951.1, forward strand.
AGAGCGATCCCGGGCCACACGCGCAGCCCCATGACCAGCAGGGCACCCAGCGCGATTCCGGTCGGCGGCCACAGCGGCGTGACCACCGCCCCGTTGACCGTCACCTGCCGGAGCAGGCCCAGGTCCGCGGCCACGTAATAGGCACCGGCGACGGCCAGGACGCGCAGTAAAGCCATGGCCCTGAGCCGGTTCTTCTCGCTGTGGATCACGGTTCTCATGAGACACCGGCCGTGACAGGAGGCCGCTGCGTGACACGCGCCGCTCTCCCGGCCTCATCCGGGGGCGGCGGGAATCGCCGCGTGGCGCAGCACGAGAACGGCGGCGTCGTCCTCGTGCCCGGTACGTTCCGCCGTCCCCAGGATCGCGTCGGCCAGCTCGTCCGCATCGTCGCCGACCCGCGAGCGCACCAGCCGTACGACGGCGTCCAGTCCCTCGTCGATCGGGTACGACGGCCCTTCGATCACGCCGTCGGTGAGGAGCACGAAGGCCCCGTCCGTTGTGAGCCGCCGGGTGGTCACCGGGTACTCCTCGCCGCTCTGGATCCCGAGGGGCAGACCGCCCTCGTCCTCCGTGACGCCCGACCGCCCGTCCGCCGTGGCCCACACCGCGCCCACATGACCGGCACGGGCACTCTGCAGTTCCCGGGTCCGCGGATCGAGCCGGACGAAGGTGCAGGTCGCCAGGAGACCGGAGTCGACGCCCAGCAGGAGGTCATTGGTCCGGCCCACCACCTCGCCCGGATCGGCCGCCGTGGCCGCCAGCGCGCGCATCGCGATCCGGATCTGGCCCATGAAGGCCGCAGCCTCGACGTCGTGGCCCTGCACGTCCCCGATGGCGAAGGCCAGCGAACCGTCCGGCAGCAGGAACCCGTCGTACCAGTCGCCGCCGATGTCCAGGCCGTTGCGCGCGGGGGTGTACCGGGCGGCGGTCTGCAGGCCGGGCAGCGCGGGAAGGGTGGCTGGGAGCATTCCGCGCTGCAACGCCTCGGCCAGCTCCACCCGCGCCTGATGCAGCTCCACCTCCCGGCGCGCCCGCGAGGTGAGGTCCTGGAGGGTGGTGAGCAGTTCGTCGGAACTGGCCGGGCGGGGAGGACGACGCCGGTTCATGGGCCGCTCCGCAGGGCAGGTGATGGCCGTCCGCACCACAGGGGCGGGTCGAGCCATGAGGTCGACGCCGGTGACCCGGAGGGCAAGCGCCCGGCCCGGCAGCTGCGGGCGTGGTCCCTGCATCCTATTTCGGTCCGGGCGTCCTCGCAGGCCGAGCCGTGACGGGCGTGCGGCGCCGGTTGGGTGGATGCTGGAAACGGAGCCGTACGGCGGCGGGCGCCCGCCTGCCGGTACGGGCCGGGAGGTGCACGATGAACCGCACGATGGAGTGGACGGTCCGTGTCGATCTGTCGGAGGACGACGGTACGACGAAGGCGGAGGCGGTGCTGGACACCGGTACGGCGAAACTCACCGGCCACGGGGTCGCCCGATGCAGCCCGCAGGACCCGGACGTGCCCACCATCGGTGACGAACTGGCGGCGAGCCGCGCGATGCGCGATGTCGCGGGTCAGCTGATGAGTGTGGCCGACCGTGAGCTGGGCCGGGCCGGCGCGGGACCCGGGGACGGGCCCGTGCCACCGCCGTACGCCTGGTCGGACGCGACGGCCTGAGGACTTGCCGGCCTCCGGGCCGGCAGGTCACCGCCGCGGACCCGCCCGCCCCGGTGTCCGGGACGGGCGGGCCCGGCGCGTCACCGGTGATCAGTCGACATAGGTGATGTCGGAGGTGGCGTACAGGCAGTTCGTACTGTCCGGGCCGGTGCCCGTCTTGCTGGGCTCGCCGCTGGTCACACCCTTGTACTTGGTGCAGACGTCGATGTCACGGTCCCCGTCGTCGTAGATCGTCACGCCGGAGAGGCGGGCCGTGTCGCCGTAGTTGGGGTTGATCCCCACGAGGCCGTCGCCGGGTGCGGTGATCCAGACGTTCTGCACCTGGACGTGGCGGCCGTACTGGGTGGAGCAGTTGCCACAGGAGCGGTAGAGCTTGCCGAAGTCGCTGACCTGGAAGTTCTTGATGATCAGGGTGCCTCCGCCGTTGTGCTGGAACACCTTGTCGTCCGCCAGCTTCGCGCCGCCGCCGTCGATCGTGCGCACCAGCGAGGAGGACCCGCCGAGGAAGGTGGCGGCGTCCTCGCCCACGTCCTCCCACCACACGTTCTTCAGCGTGCAGGCGCCCAGGCAGTGCACGCCGTCCGCGGCGGGGGAGCCGAGGATGACGTTTTGCAGCGTGGCGCCGTCGGCCAGCTCGATCAGGGCCGGCTGGTCCTCGTCCTGGCCGTCACTGCCCAGGTCGCCGCTGCCGTAGAAGCGCTTCAGGCTGCCGTCGTAGGTGCCGGAGACCTTCATCGTCGAGGTCACGGCCTGGCTGCTGGTGGCCGTCGGCCAGGCGGGCGCGGAGCCGGGGTCGGTCGGCGGGTCCGTGGGCGGGTCGGTGGGCGTCGATCCGGCCGCGGTGAACGTCCAGCGCTTGCTGGTCACCGAGTCGCAGGAGTTCTGCTGGACCAGGGCACCGGCCGCGGTCGAACCGTCCTTGACGTTCAGGCACTTGCCGCCATTGGCGTTGACGACCTGGTACGTGCTGCCGCTGACCTGGGTCAGCGTCCACACCTGGCCGGCCCCACCGGTACAGCTCTGCTGTTCCACGGCCTTGCCCGCGCTCGTCGAGGCGCCGCGGACACCGGCGCACTTGGCGCTGTGCGCGGCGGTCAGCGTGTAGCCGCTGCCGGAGCTCTTGAGCTGCCACGTCTGGTGCGCGGCACCACTGCAGGACCGCTGGGCGAGCTGGACGCCGTCGGAGGTTCCCGCGCCGGGAACCTCCAGACACAGTCCGCTCGCGGCGTTCGACAGGCTGTACGAGCCGGCTGCGGGGGCCGCCGTCGCGGAGCCGGTGGCGAACAGCGCCGTGAGCCCCGCGAGCACGAGCGACGCTATCGCGACGAACGAGGCGGCTGCCCGGCCGCCCCTGCGTCTGGCATGCTGATTTCTGGTACGCACTGGGTATTCCTTTCACCGCCTGCGGTGTCCTCCGCAGGCACCAATGAGTGGTTTGGTGCGGTGGTAGGCAATCCCTCGACCATCGGAACCACGACTCGTGATGTTCCGTATGGTGAACCGAGTTCTTGTATGAGAACAGCGGTGACGGTACGTCAACGGCATGGACCGGTCAAGAAGTGGGAGTGTCATGGTTCGGCACCCACCGGGGCGGGCCGTAGCGTGACAGGGGGAGCGGCCGCGGCGGAGACCGGTCGCCACGGACGAGAAACCCCAGGGTGACGCCATGTGCTGGAGTGCGACCGCCGACCTCGTCGCGGGCACGGCGATTGCGGCGATCGGTGCCGCCTGCGTGCTCCGCACCCGTCGGGTCCGTGACCTTCCGCTCGCGGCGCTGCCGCTGCTCCTGGGGGCCCACCAGATCATCGAGTCCGTGGTCTGGCGCGCGGACGGCGGAACGGGGCCGGCCACCGTCGCCTGGGCGGTCATCGCCCTGCCGGCCCTGGCGCTGTGGGTGCCGCTGGGCGTGCTGTGCTCGGCTCCGCCGCGGGCCCGGCGCGGACTCGCGGTGCCGGTGGTGGTGGGGGCGGCGACCTCGGCGGCGCTCGCGTACAGCCTGGCGACCCGGCCGGTGACGGCGCAGATCCGTGGCCACACGCTCGGGTACGTCCTCGACCTGCCGCGGCCCGAACTGCTCGTGGCGGGCTACCTCCTGGCCACCGTCGGATCGCTGCTCCTGTCCGGTGACCGGGTGCTGGTGTGGCTCGGCGTGCTGGTCGCGGGCGGGGCCGCGGTCTGCGCCGCGCTGTGGCGGCTGGAATTCATCTCCACCTGGTGCGCCTTCGCCGCGGTCTGCTCGGTGGTCCTGCTCGGCTGGTCCGGGAGGCGCCCTGCCGGGACCGCGGGCCGCCCTGCCCGCACGGCCGGGGAATGACGGACGAGCCGGACGTGACCGGATCTTCGGACGGTGTTCGAGGGAACCTTCGTGCTGCTTTCCCGGGGTAACGGAACGGGCGTTCAGGTCCGGCCGTGACGCCGCTGTTACGGATGCCGGGCCAGGACCGGCAGCTCATGGGCCCCGGTCCCGCGGGGACCCGCTCGGGTGCCGGCATCCGTCAACCCGGCGCCGTGGGGGTGGGTGCAGCGGCCAGCGATTGACAGGTACCCGGATGTTTCGGTGGATGTCGCGTACAACCGCGTGTGACGGAAATGTCCGCGTCTCGTAACACGGCCCCGGATGGCTACCGGACACCGGGCAACCCGGTCAAAGTATGCCTTCCCGGCACTACACCGGGGCCGAAAAACGCCCGGACCGCAAGGCCCGGGCCTGCACTTGAGGGGTCTTCATGTCCCGTTCCGCACGACGGATCACCGCTGTTGTTCTCGCTTCCGGCGCGCTGGTGGCCGCCGCCGCTCTCCCGGCGGTCGCCGATGACCACGGCCACGGCCGCGGTCACGCCCCGCGCTCGGCCGTCGTTCTGGGCAAGATCCAGTACGACAGCCCCGGCCGCGACAACGGTTCGAACCGCAGCCTGAACGGCGAGTGGGTCACCGTCACCAACACGAGCCGCCACTCGGTCAACCTGCGCGGCTGGACCCTTCGTGACGAGAGCCGCCGTACCTACCGGTTCGACCTGCGGCTGCCCGGCCGCTCCTCGGTGCGTGTGCACACCGGAGTCGGCCGCGACTCCCGCACCGACGTCTACCAGGACCTGCGCCGCTACGTCTGGGACAGCAGCGACACGGCGACCCTGCGTGACGCGCACGGCCACAAGGTCGACTCCAAGTCCTGGGGTCACCGCCACGGCGGCCGCCACTGACCCGTCGGCGGCCGCCCACTGAACCCGGGGCGGCCGCCGGCGTCCTGACCGCGGCGCACCACGGCCCGACCTCCGTGGTGCGCCGCACCCCTGTCCGTCACGAGGTGCCGGCAGCCGCCGCCCGCTCCTCGTCGAGCGCCGCCACCGCCCCGCGCACATCGCCGATCGTCGTGTGGTCGACGGCGACGAAGTTCACCGGACTTCCCCGCTCCCGCTCGCACCGGTGGGCCCGGTCCAGCACCCGGTCACGGGCGTTGACCTTCCCCGCGTCCAGCCGGCTGCCGCCCGCGGCCGTGATGAAGTGGTTCAGCAGGAACAGCCGCTTGCCGGCGTCGCCGAGGTGCGGGACGCAGGTCATGTCGGCGGGGGAGCGGAATGCGAACGGCGTCTCCATCCCGTACCGGTGGAAGTTGCGGTACCAGGGCGCCGGCCCGTCGGCCTGCTCGGCGAAGACCACGAGCCGCCGGCCGCTGTCGACCATCTTGCCGGGCGTCGGCCCCCTGGTCGTCGAGCACCGGCTGGTAGAAGGCCGGCGAGAGCAGGGTGGAGCGCGCGGTCGCGGTCAGGGCCATGACCAGCGTGCACAGGGCGGCGAGCACGAACGCGACGGCACGCAGAGGGTGCGGCTCCCCGCGGAAGGCCTCCTTGCCCGTGCCCGTGCCCTCATGCCCCGTCTCCCCGGGCGATGCTGCGAGCCGGAGCCTTCCGCGGCTCCTTTCGCGGCGGGTGTTGCCCCGTCAGGAGACGTCGTCGGGCGGGACCTCCTGCTCGGTCCAGAGGGCCTTCCCGTCGACGCTGTACCGGGTGCCCCAGTGCGTGGCGAGCTGGGAGACGATGAACAGGCCGCGGCCGCCCTCGTCGACGGTGCGGGCGTGACGCAGATGCGGGGCCACCGGGCTCGTGTCGTGGACCTCGCAGGTGAGGGTGCGGTCCAGCAGGAGCCGCAGATGCAGCGGCGGGGTTCCGTATCGGACAGCGTTGGTGATCAGCTCGCTCACGATCAGCTCGGTCGCCTCGATCGTCTCCTCGCCGAGGTTCCAGCCCTCGAGCCGGTCGCGGACCAGGGTCCGGGCCATGGCGGGTGTGGTCCGGTCGTGCGCCAGCTCCCAGGTGGCGACCCGGTCGGGCGGGACGACGCCCGTTCTGGCGAGGAGGAGCGCGGCACCGTCCGGGTGCGTCTCGGCGGGGATGTTGTACACGACGGCGTCGCACAGCTCCTGCAGGGGGCGGTCCGGATAGGCGAGCGCGTCCTGGACCCTGGTCACGGACTGATCGTCGGACAGCAGGGAACCGGTGAAGAACGCCAGCACACTCCCCTCGGCGAGTTCGACCGTCGCGGTGGCGAACGGGGCGCTGTCGTCCGAGAACAGGGGCGGCCCCTCGGGCACGTCGAGGGCGACCGGGCGCCCGTCCGGATCGACGGCGACCGGCCCCGGATGCCCCGCCCGCGCCACGGTGCAGGTCCGGGTGAAGGGGTCGTAGACGGCGTACAGGCAGGTCGCCGTCAGCGGCTGGCGGTGCAGCGAGTCACCCGGCGGGAGCGACCGGCGCTCCCGGGCGAGGCGGTCGGCCGTGTCGTTGAGGCGGGCCAGTACCTCGTCGGGGTCCAGGTCGAGACCGGCCAGGGCGTGCAGCGCGGTACGCAGTTGCCCCATGGTGATGGCGGTCTGGAGACCGTGCCCGGCGACGTTCCCGATGATCAGCGCGGTCCGGGCACCGGACAGCCCGATGGTGTCGAACCAGCAGCCGCTGTTGCGCCCCGGAAGCAGCACATGTGCGGTCTCGACGGCGATCCGGGTGCCGTTGTACTGGGGCAGCAGCCGGCGCTGGACGGTCGAGGCGATCACATGGTCGCGCGCGTAGCGCCGCGAGGTCTCGATGCTCAGCGCCGTATGGGCGGCCGCAGTCAGGGCGAAGGTGAGGTCTCTCTCGTCGAACGGCTCGGAGCCGGGGCAGCGGTACATGCTCACGAGGCCGAGGAAGGACCCGTGCAGCTTCAGCGGGGCCACGATCAGGGAGTGGGCACCGATCGCCGTGACCATGTGCCCGGCGACCGGATCCGAGTCCAGCCAAGGAGTGTCCGGGCCGAGCTGGACGAGCCGGGGCCTCAGGTCGCTGGCGGCGAGCGCGTACGGAGTGCCCGCGGGCAACCGCCGCGTCACGCCCACCGGGGTGTCCCCGTCGGTCCCCAGCTGGGCCGCGCGGCGCAGCGGGACATCGGATCCCAGCGGGCTGAGCGGTGCGCGTGAACCACGCAGTACGTCGTCCACCACCTCGACCACGGCGAAGTCCGCGAAACGGGGCACGAGTGCTCTCACGAACCCTTGGCAGATCGCCTCCATGTCGAGGGAGTGGCCCACATTCCTGCGGACCGCGGCCAGAGCGTCCACCCGGTCGCGGGACTTCTCCCGTTCGCTGACGTCGACGACGGCCGCCAGCAGTCCGAGCGGCCGGCCGGAAGGGTCGTCGAGGCGGTGGACCGTGACCATCAGACTGCGGTCGGGTCCGGGCGCCCCCATGAGCTGCCCGCGGATCATGTGGTTCAGGACCGGCACACCGCTCTCCAGCACACCGCGCAGCAGTTCCTCCGCCCCTTCGGGGTCGTCGACCCGGTACGCCCCGGTGAAGTGCAGTCCCACGATCCGCTCGGGCGCGACCGCGTCGGACAGGGAGTTGACCCGTTCCACGCGCAAGTCCGTGTCCAGCACGTGCAGTCCCACCGCGGACTGGCTGAACAGCGTGTCCAGGAGCGCGTCCGTCATCCCTTCGGCCGAGGGCGTCCCCGGGACCGGTGCACCGGCGTCCGGCACGTCGCACCCCCATCTGGCTCCGCCGCCCCTGCGAATCGGCAGCTCTGCCGACAGCCTGCGCATACCCCGCCCGGCCCGCCACCGCACTGCGGCAGACGGGTGAAGCCGGCCCGCCCGGACCTCCGCACACATCCGGTGCGCCCCGACGGCAACCTTTCCGGCCCCGGCGGTGACTGAGAGGTACCCGACACCCCCACTCCGGAAGGCACGCACCGTGGCTCCTGAGCAACCCAGATCCCCCCGCGGCCGCCGCACCCGTACCCTGATCGGCGCCGTCACCGCAGGTGTGCTGGCCGCCGCCGGCCTGATCGTCACCGGTCAGACCTCGCATGCCGCGACCGCGCGCCAGGCGGAGGCGCTGGACCGCGGCGTCGTCAGCGTCCACACGGACGCCGGCAACCTGATCAGCTGGCGCTGGCTGGCCACCGACGCCGACGACGTGTCCTTCAACGTCTACCGAGCCGGCACGAAGGTCAACGCCGCACCGGTCACCGGCTCGACGAACTACTTCCACGCCGGGGCCCCCAACTCGGCGGACTACACGGTGCGGGCGATCGTCGGCGGCGTCGAGCAGAGCGACTCCGTGCACGCGATCCAGTTCCGCAGCGGCTACAAGGACGTGCCCATCAGCCCGCCCGCCGGCGGCACGACCCCCGACGGCGTCGCCTACACCTACGAGGCCAACGACGCCTCCGTCGGCGACCTCGACGGCGACGGCGCACTCGACTTCGTACTGAAGTGGCAGCCCACCAACGCCAAGGACAACTCCCAGTCCGGCTACACGGGCAACACGATCGTCGACGGGATCAAGCTCGACGGCACCCGGCTGTGGCGCGTCGACCTGGGCCGCAACATCCGCTCCGGCGCGCACTACACCCAGTTCCAGGTGTACGACTACGACGGCGACGGCAAGGCCGAGGTCGCGATGAAGACCGCCGACGGCAGCGTCGACGGCAAGGGAACGGTGATCGGCAGCGCGTCGGCCGACCACCGCAACTCCTCCGGCTACATCCTGTCCGGACCCGAGTACCTGACCATGTTCAACGGCCAGACGGGCGCGGCCATGGGCACCGTCGACTACGTCCCGGCGCGCGGCACGGTCTCCTCGTGGGGCGACAGCTACGGCAACCGCGTCGACCGCTTCCTGGCCGGCACCGCCTACCTCGACGGCGCCAGGCCCTCGCTGATCATGGCCCGCGGCTACTACACGCGTACGGTGATCGCCGCCTGGGACTGGCGGGGCGGTGCGTTCACCCGGCGGTGGACCTTCGACACCAACAGTTCGACCAACTCCGGCAAGGGATACGACGGCCAGGGCAACCACCAGCTGTCCGTCGCCGACGTGGACGCGGACGGCAAGGACGAGATCGTCTACGGAGCCATGGCCGTCGACGACAACGGCAACGCCCTGTGGACCACGAAGAACGGCCACGGCGACGCCATGCACGTCGGTGACCTGGACCCGTCCCGATCAGGACTCGAGGAATTCAAGGTCGACGAGGACAGCTCGAAACCCTCGTCATGGATGGCGGACGCCAGGACCGGCCAGATCATCTGGTCGACGCCCGCCGCCGGCGACAACGGACGCGGCGTCAGCGACGACATCTGGTCCGGCAGCGCCGGTGCCGAGTCGTGGTCGTCGGCGGCCGACGGGGTACGCAACCCCAAAGGCGCCGTCGTCGCGAGCCGTAAGCCCTCCAGCGCCAACTTCCTGTCCTGGTGGGACGGCGACACCACCCGGGAACTCCTCGACGGGACCCACATCGACAAGTACGGCACCTCCGGCGACACCAGGCAGCTGACCGGGGCGTCGGTCCACTCGAACAACGGCACCAAGGCGACCCCCGCGATCTCGGGCGACCTGTTCGGCGACTGGCGTGAGGAAGTGGTCTGGGCGACCACGAACAACACCGCTCTGCGGATCTACTCCACGCCGTACGAGACCGGCACGAAGATCACCACACTGCTCCACGACACCACCTACCGCACGGCGCTGGCCTGGCAGAACACGGCGTACAACCAGCCGCCCCACCCGAGCTTCTTCATCGGGAGCGGGATGGCGACCGCGCCCCGGCCCACGGTGTCGACGCCCTAGCCGCGCGGGCACGGGCCTCCTGAGCTCAAGGGAAGGCGGCTGCAGGCGACCACCCGCAGCCGCCGGCCGGCTCCCCGGGACGGCGAGTTCCTCGCCGGGCGACCACGTCAGGGGGCGGAGAAGGGAGTCGCGCCCGCGTCCCGGACGGTGCGAGTGCCCGGGCAGCGGAAGAAGAGTTCGGGATCTCCGTCGTCGAGACCGTGGAGCACACCGCTGGGGTGCCAGTGCGCGCGTCGCAGCAACTGCCGCATGGGGTGGTTGGAGACGTTGGTCGAAGTGAACAGCTTCGCGGTGGCGCAGGCGGTCTCGACCGCCGTGAGGAGATGCGCTCCCACGCCTCGCCGCCGGGCACGCGGGGCGACCATCAGCATGGTGACGAAGCCCTGCTCGAAGAACGTGTACTCCAGCACGCAGTAACCCACAGGTCCTGACGCGTCCCGGGCCATGAGGACCACACCACGCTCGCACCAGCGCCGGATGGCGTCCCGTCGTGCGGGGTCGCCCCCTTCCGCGACAGGGTCGAGCGCGGCCAACGCCGCCCGGTCCGCCGTGTCCGCCCTGTCCACTCGGAGTCCCTTGAGGTTCTCGGCATCCATGCGGTGCATCGTGGCAGCGTACGGGCGGTTGGCGCTCTCCTGTTTCCGGCCGGCGGGGCTCGATGCCCGTCCGAGGGCGGTTCGGTCTCCGGCCGACGGAACCCGGGCCCTACGCCGTTCCGTCCGCCGTCCCGTCACCGGACGCCGGCGGGGCGGGCGGTGGGGCTTCGGACTCCCCGGTCTGCGGGGTCACGGGCTCCGGGGCCGACTCCGATGTCGGCGGGGGCTCCTCGGAGGAGGGCGGCGGTGACGGGGGCGGCTCCTCGGACGAAGGAGGCGGCGGCGGGGGCGGCTCCGTCGACCCACCGGGCTCCGTCGAGGGCGACGACGGCTCCCCGGACGACGGGGCACGTGAGGAGGGATCCGAGGGGCAGGGCTCGGCCGAACCGCCGCCGGACCGCGGCGGACACCGTGAGGCGTCCGGGTCGGCGGGCGGATCGGTCTTCTTGTCGCTGTCACCCGTGTCGCCCGCGTCCCGCTCGAACCACCCCTCGGTCCCGGGGTCGAACATGACGAACACGTTCACCGGCCGTGCGGCGGGCTCCACCACCACGACGTCTCCGGCCCGGTAGCCCGGCCACGCCTCGCCTTTCTGCTCCGGGGTTCCCTTCAGCGCGACCGGCGGCAACAGCGGGTTGCCGCAGGCGCACCGGACCCTGGGCACTCCGCGGTCGTCGATCATCACCGCCGTGCCGGCCTGGAGGACCGCCTGGTAGCTCGTGGCGGCGCCGTTCTCGTAACCGTGGTTGGTCACGCGGGTGTCGAGCCGCAACTGGACCGGAGTGAGGGCGCGCAGATACGCCGGGACGCCGGACGGGGCGATGCCCTCGACCGAGGCGAAGGCCTTGTTCTTGGCCGGCTGGTCCGCAAGGGCGGTGATCTGCTTCTCCACGTCGCAGGAGGCGACCTTGCGGGTGCCGCCGTACAGGCCGGGCGCCGAACCGTCCACGCCCTGGGTGATGTTGGACCGGGTCCGGGAAGCGCTCGCCACCGGACTCGGTACGGCGGTGGGCGTCGCGTTCCCGGCGCTGCTGCGTGCTGTCGAACCGGTGAACGGATCGGGACCGGTCGATCCGGCCGCCTCGAGGAACACCTCCCCGCCCGCCTGGTCCGACCCGCCCGGCCGGGTGAGGACGACGGCCAGCACCACTGCCGCCACCAGCGCGACCACGATCGTCGCCACCTTCGGGACCGACCGCCACCAAGGGGTGCGGGGGCCGCGCCCCGGGCTCTCGGGGGTCTCGCCCGGACCGCCGGGGCCGGGAGGTCCGTCATGGCCGCCTCCGGAGGGCGGGCCCGCCGGCGGGCCGGACGGGCGCTCGGGAGGCGGCGGGACGGGGCCCTCCTGGGAAGGGCCCGAAAGCGGTCCCGACGGCGGCCCCGTGGGGCGGCCGGACGACGGCGGCTGGTCACTCACGGCTCTTCTTTCCCACGCCAGGATCGGTACCGGATTCTTCGGGTATCAGCCATTGTGTGCCCGCTACCCGCGCGGCCCGCAAGCCGACGCGGGCGGCCCACCCGAGGGGCGGAGCATCTCGCGGCTGCCTAGCGTGGGGCCGTGAGCACACAGGGATCGGACGGCCGGGACCGTACGCGGACGCGGGCCGCGCACGGCTGGGGCGACGCCCTGCTGGCCGTTTTCGCCGGGCTGCTGGTCATGGGCGTCACCGCCGCCCTCGGACTGTGGGCGGCGGGCGCCGCGGAACTGCCCGGCGGTTCCTTGCCCCGCGTGGTCGCGGCCGTCGTCGTCATGGCGGCCGGCGGATCGGTCGCCCTGTCGGGGAACGCGGGGGAACTCGCCAGGACGCACGCGGACATCTCGGCACTGCCGCTCTCGGTCACCCTTGTCGGCGCGTTCGTTCTCGCCGCCGGATTCCTCCGCCCCCTGCGGCACCGGGCCGTCGCCACCACTCGCGAACTGGCCGGATGGGCGGGCCGGATCGCGGTGCTGTGGCTCCTGGTGCTCGTCGCGCTGTCCCTCCTGGCCCGGCAGACCTTCGACGTCCCGGCGGCCGACCCGACGGGCGGCGTCATCGGCGACGTGCTCGACGCGTCGCCGCAGGTCGGGTTCCGTGCCGAGATCCCGCTGACTCTGGTCCTCGGCCTGCTCTGGCTGGCCGGCGTCCTCGTCCTGGCCCTGCTCGTCTCGCGCGGCGCGCCGCTCCCCGCACGGCTGGTGCGATTCCAGGAATCGGTGCGCCCGGCCGCGTACGCGATGGTGGCGCTGCTGCTCGCCTACGTGCTGGTCGGTCTGGTCATCGCGCTCGTCGTCGTGGTGACCCGGGGACATCCCGCCGAGACGTTCGCGGTGATCCTGCTCGGACTGCCCAACCTCGTCTGGCTGGTGTTCACCCTGGGCCTCGGGGCCTCCTGGGAAGGCAAGGTGGACGGGCCGTTCGGACTGCCGATGCCGCAGGTGCTGGACTCCGTCCTGCGGACACCGGACCTCTCCACGCTGAACGTCGGCACGCTCGCCGAGCAGGACGGCCGCGTCTGGTGGTGTGTCGTCGCCGCCGCGTTGTTCACCGTGGCGGCCGCGTTCCTGACGGCAGCGCGTTCACCGGCCCGGATGCGTCCCTGGCAGCATGCCGTGCACATGGCCGTGGCGCTCGCCCTCACCGTGCTCGCCGTGTGCCTGCTCGTCCGGATCTCGGCTCACTACGGTCTGTCCCTCCTCGGCCTCGGCGACCTCGGCGGGGGGCTGGGCGGCGAGGTGCTGTTGCGACCGCGGCTGTGGGGCGCGCTGGGCATCGCCGTGCTGTGGGGGCTCGTCACCGGCTTCCTCGGCGGGCTGCTGGCCCTGCGCGTCCACCGGCGCGGCGAGGCGGATGCGGGAAGACCCTAGGACCTCCCGCCGCCGAACACCGGCGACGCCCACCGCGGCGGTTCGGGCGGCGGTTCGGGTCCCGACCGCCAGGCGCCGATCCTCCGGTCCACCTGCGTCGGCGGATGACCGCCCCCCACCTCGCCCCGTGCCGCGGCACGCAGCGCGGCCACGAACTGGAGGCACGAGTCGTAGCGGTCGTCCGGACTCTTGGACAGGGCCTTCGCCAGCACCGCGTCGATGCCGGCCGGAAGATCGGGGCGCAGCCCCGTCAGCGCGGGCGGCGGGTCGAACTGATGGGCCCACAACAGCGCCATGTCGTCGTCGCGCTGGAACGGCGGCGCGCCGGCCATCGTCTCGTGCACGACGCACGCCAGGCTGTAGACGTCGCAGCGCCCGTCCACGGGACGGCCCGAGATCTGTTCGGGTGCCACGTAGTCGAGTGTTCCGACGAACTGGCCCACGGAGGTGAACCCGGTGAGGGACAGCGACTTCTTCGTGAGGCCGAAGTCCGTGAGGTACACATGCTCCGGATGGTCGCTGTCCGTGCCCGCCGCGACCAGGATGTTGCCGGGTTTGACGTCCCGGTGCACCAGGTCGTGATCGTGGGCGGCATCGAGCGCGGACGCCACCTGGGCGGCGATCCGGAGCGCGGTGCCGAGGGGGAGCGGCCCCTGCCGGTCGATGAGGGCGCGCAGATCCTGGCCGGCGACGTAGCGCATGGCGATGTAGAGGATGCCCTCGGTCTCACCCGCCTCGAAGACCGGCACGATGTGCGGGTGGTCGATCGCGGCGGCCACCCGCGACTCATGGGTGAAGCGCTTGCGGAAGGTGTCGTTGCGCGCGAGTTCCGGGGCGAGCAGTTTGAGGGCGACCGTGCGGTCCAGGCGCAGGTCCTTGGCCCGGTAGACGACGGCCATCCCACCTCGTCCGATCTCGTCCTCCACCAGGTAGTCGGCGATCTGCCTGCCGATCAGGTCGGAGGGCCGCCCGGTGGGCAGGGCGGAATCGCCGGGAGGGCCGGTGGCGGGGGCCATCACCCGTCACCCGGCCGGGTGGGCGGATGCGTGCCGGGGTCGACGAGCCGGGTCGCCTCCGGCGCGGCTCCGCCCGCCGGGGCGCTGCTCGGCCGGGTCCGGCCGGGGCCGGACCCGGCCGCGTAGGTCGTCAGCCGGGTCCCGTCCGTGTACACCCAGCGCTCGTGCTCCGCGTCGAACAGCCACACGGCCTCGCCGTCGACGACCACTCCGGCCCGCAGCCCCTGGGTGCGACGGCGGAAGGTCTCGCCGTCGATGCGGCCTTCGACGAGTTCCTCGGATGCCCGGCGGAAACGGTCCAGCGACTCCTGGACGCGGGCGAGCAGCGGCCGCGGGTCCGCCGTGCGGGCCATCGGCTGACCGGCCTGCGGCGGGTCGTGCGGTACGGACACGAGCAGCCGGCCGTCGACCCAGGCGGACCAGCCGTTGGCGCACAGGACCTGGCCCCAGTCGCCGCGCCGGTCGAGCAGTTGCACGGGAAGCAGCGGGTCCAGGGGCTCGGTGGGCCGGGACACGTCGGGCGCCTCCCAGGCGGGCAGCCCGTCCTGGGGAACGACGTGGGTGGGGCGGAAGTCCTCGGTCTCCATGGGCCGCCCCTACTTCCGCATGATGGCCGGCTCGTGCCGGCGCAGGAGCCGGGCCACCGCGAATCCGAAGACGACGGAGAGCACGACCAGCATTCCCATGTCGAGGAGCCAGATTCCGGCGGAGTGCTCGAACAGGGGGTCCGCGGTCAGCTTCCCGGGAACGATCCTCGCCAGGTCGATCGTCCCCGCCATGGCGCCCAGCGCCCAGCGGGAGGGGATCAGCCAGGACAACTGCTCGATGCCGGGGACCCCGTGCAGCTTCAGCAGCGCGCCGCAGAAGACGACCTGGACGATCGCGAGCAGCACCAGGAGGGGCATGGTGACCTCCTCCTTGCGTACCAGTGCGGACACCAGCAGGCCGAGCATCATCGCGGTGAAGGACAACAGCGCCACCGTCAGGGTGATTTCGGCCAGGGGCGGCAGCAGCACCCCCTTACCGCCCGGGGCGTTGAGATCGACGCCCACGAGACCGACCAGGGTCAGCACGACGGCCTGGAGCACCGTGATGGTGCCCAGCACCACGACCTTGGACATCAGATACGCGGATCTGGACAGGCCGACGGCTCTCTCCCGCTGGTAGATCACCCGTTCCTTGACCAGTTCCCGGACCGCGTTGGCGGCGCCGGTCAGGACGCCGCCGACACACAGGATGAGCAGCGCGTTCATCGCCGTCTCCTGGGTCAGCTTGCTTCCGGCCAGGGCCCGTGTCATGGCGCCCATCACGAACGGCAGCGCGATCATGATGACGAGGAACGTCCGGTCGGCGCCGAGCGCGGCCGCGTACCGCCGTACGAGGGTCCGCAGTTGCGCACCCCAGCTGCGGGTCTTGGGCGGCGGGGCGACCTCCGCGGCAGCGGCGTGCGGCAGCCGGGGCTGCGAACTGGCGTTGGCGATGTACTGCCGGTGGAAAGGGGAGGCGGCGAACTCCTCGGCCCAGGGACGGTCGCGGTCGTTCTCGAAGGCCTCGAACGCCTCCGGCCACTCGGCGAATCCGAAGAAGGCCAGCGCGTCCCCGGGCGGACCGTAGTAGGCGATCCTCCCGCCCGGCGCGAGGACCAGCAGCCGGTCGCACACGTCCAGGCTCAGGACGCTGTGCGTGACGACGATGACCGTGCGGCCGTCGTCGGCGAGACCGCGCAGCATGTGCATGACCGAGCGGTCCATACCGGGGTCGAGCCCCGACGTCGGCTCGTCGAGAAAGAGCAGTGACGGCTTGGTCAGCAGCTCCAGGGCCACGCTCACCCGTTTGCGCTGGCCTCCGGAGAGACTGTGGATCGGCTGGCCCGCGCGCTGTTCGAGTCCGAGCTCGCGCACCACCTCGGTGACGCGTTCCTGACGCTCGGACTTGGCGGTGTCCTGCGGGAAACGGAGCTCCGCCGCGTAACCGAGCGCTCGGCGTACGGTCAACTGGGCGTGCAGGATGTCGTCCTGCGGTACCAGGCCGATGCGCTGGCGCAGTTCGGCGTAGTCGTGGTAGAGATCGCGGCCGTCGTAGAGGACGGTCCCCTCGTCGGCCGGGCGCAGTCCGGTCAGGGCGTTCAGGAGCGTGGACTTGCCCGCACCACTGGGCCCCACCACCCCCAGGAGGCACTTCTGGCCCACCGGGAAGGCCACGTGGTCGAGCAGCGTCTTACGTCCCTTGTCGACGGTGACCGCCAGGTCCTGGACGTCGAGCGACACCTCACCGGTGTCGACGAACTCCTGCAGCGTGTCCCCGACGAGGCAGAAGGCGGAGTGGCCGATGCCGACGATGTCTCCGGGGGAGACGGGTGCGCGGTCGGCCGGCTGACCGTTGAGGAAGGTTCCGTTGTGCGAGCCGAGGTCGACGATCTCGTACGTGCCGTCCGTATGGGCCAGCAGTTCGGCGTGGCGGCGGGAGACGCTCAGGTCGTCGACGACCAGGTCGTTCCCGGATCCGCGGCCGATCCGGACGGTGCGGGACGGCAGCGGCCTCACGGTGGTCGGCCGGCGGAAGGTGCCGGTCGCGGCGGGCACGGAGACGGCGGAGGGACGTTCCGGTGAGGGCGTCGGCGCAGGCGCGGGCCTGGCCTTCAGCACGGCCTGCGGGCCGTCCTCCGGATGACCGAAACGCAGGAGGGTGCCGGGTCCGACGTCCGATTCACGGATCCGCCGGCCACCGGCGTAGGTGCCGTTCGTGCTGCCCTCGTCCTCGATCGACCAGTGGCCGTCCGGCGCCCTGAGCACCGCGTGGTGCCACGAGACCCGGACGTCGTCGATCACGATGTCGCTCAAGGGGTCGCGTCCGACGTGGTACTCCCGGCCCGGACTCATCACCGTGGGTCCTGCGTCGGTTTCGAGTACGAGTTCGGGTGCAGTCGGTGCGGCCGGCGGCTCTCCCATGCCCGAATTCTATCGACCGGTACGGTTATGTGCCCGACCAGTCGGCGGTGCGCGGGGCGTGCGGGGAGGAGCCGGACCGTCTCCCCCCGCACCGGTCGTGCGAGGGGAGACGGCTTCCGTCAGGCCTCCAGGGCTGCGGAGACGACGGCCTTCGCCTCCTCCTGGACACGGGCGAGGTGCTCGGCGCCGCGGAAGGACTCCGCGTAGATCTTGTAGACGTCCTCGGTGCCCGAGGGGCGCGCCGCGAACCAGGCGTTCTCCGTCGTCACCTTGATTCCGCCGATCGCGGCCCCGTTGCCCGGCGCCGAGGTCAGGACGGCGGTGACCGGTTCGCCCGCCAGGGTGTCGGCGCTGACCTGCTCGGGGGAGAGGCGTGCCAGCACGGCCTTCTGATCGCGGTCGGCGGGGGCGTCGATCCGGGCGTAGGCCGGCTCACCGAACCGGGCGGTCAGCGCCTGATAGTGCCGGGACGGCGAATCGCCCGTCACCGCGAGGATCTCGGAGGCGAGCAGGGCCAGCAGGATGCCGTCCTTGTCCGTCGTCCACACCGATCCGTCACGGCGCAGGAACGAGGCCCCGGCCGACTCCTCGCCGCCGAAGCCGAGCGACCCGTCGGCCAGGCCGTCCACGAACCACTTGAAGCCGACCGGTACCTCGACCAGCTGCCGGCCGAGACCGGCGGCGACCCGGTCGATCATGCCGGACGACACGAGGGTCTTGCCGATACCCGCACCAGCGGGCCACTGGTCCCGGTGCGCGTACAGATAGTTGATGGCCACGGCGAGGTAGTGGTTCGGGTTCATCAGCCCCGCGTCCGGGGTGACGATGCCGTGCCGGTCGGCGTCGGCGTCGTTGCCGGTGGCGATCTGGAAACGGTCGCGCTGCCCGATCAGCGAGGCCATCGCGTACGGCGAGGAGCAGTCCATCCGGATCTTGCCGTCCCAGTCCAGCGTCATGAAGCGCCAGGTGGGGTCGGTGAGCGGATTGACGACGGTCAGGTCGAGCCGGTGCTGCTCGGCGATGCGGCCCCAGTACGCGACCGACGCGCCGCCCAGCGGGTCGGCGCCGATCCGTACGCCGGCCGCGCGCACCGCGTCCAGGTCGAGCACGGACGGCAGGTCCGCCACATAGCTGCCCAGGAAGTCGTACGTACCGGTCGAAGCCGCTGCCAGCGCCCGGACGTACGGCATGCGGCGCACGTCCTTGAGGCCGCCGGCGATGATCTCGTTGGCCCGTTCCTGGATCCAGCCGGTCGCCTCGGACCCGGCCGGGCCGCCGTTCGGCGGGTTGTACTTGAACCCGCCGTCCCCCGGCGGGTTGTGCGAGGGCGTCACCACCACCCCGTCGGCGAGGTGAGAGGCGCGGCCCCGGTTGTACGTGAGGATGGCGTGCGAGACCGCGGGGGTCGGCGTGTAGCCGTCCGCGGAGTCGATGAGCACGGTCACGTCGTTCGCGGCGAACACCTCGATGGCGGTCACCCGCGCGGGTTCCGACAGCGCGTGGGTGTCGGCCCCGAGGAAGAGCGGCCCGTCCGTGCCCCGCTGTGCCCGGTACTCACTGATCGCCTGGCTCGTCGCCGCGATGTGGTCCTCGTTGAACGCGGTGGCCGTCGACGATCCGCGATGCCCCGAGGTGCCGAAGGCGACCCGCTGCCCCGGTTCGGCGGGATCGGGGTGCAGCGTGTAGTACGCCGTCACCAGCCGCGCCACATCGGTCAGGTCCTCCGGGCGTGCCTGCTGCCCGGCTCGTGTCTGCGGCATCTGCCACTCCTCCGTATCGGTCGTTCCGTGCGATCTGCCCGCCCCGTCATTTTCGCCGCTCGCCCTCACGGGCGGGCGGCTGCCCCGCCGCGCGGACCGCCACCGCCGCCGCGTACCCGGCGGGGACCCCGACATCGGTGACCGTCCACCCCGTGGGGCCCGGCCGGGGGTGAGGACCGGTGCCCACGTGTTCGGCCGCGAGTCCGTCGGCCAGGCCGATGCCCTCGCCCTTGAGATAGGCCTCCTTGCGGGTCCACACCCGGGCGAAGGCGGCAGGACGCTGCTCCCCGGGAAGCTCCGCCAGCTCGCGGGTCTCCGCCGGATGCAGCTGACCGGCTATCTCGGACACGGTTTCGAGCTTCGGGACGAGCTCGACATCCGCACCCACGGGCCTGTCCGCGAACGCCAGCAACGCCACCCCACGGGTGTGCGACAGGGAGAAGTGCACACCGCCGTCGGTCGCGGGGCGGCCGTGCGGGCCGCCGCAGGACGGGCACGGCTCCCGTCCGAGGCGCACGGCGTCCGGAGCGACGCCCAGCCGCGCCCCGAGCAGCAGCCGCAGGGCCACGTGCGCGGCGACGTAGCACCTGCGGTCGGCCGCGACGACCAGGCGTGCGGCTCTGTCGAGTTCGCCTGCATCCAGGATTCCCGGCGCGAGCCGCTGCGCGTGCCCGCTCTGCCGTTCCGCGTCCACCAGCCACAGCGCGGGGGAGCCGGGCGGGAAGAGGGGGGCGGGGATCCGGTGGCCGTCCTCGGGGAACGCGAACACGTTGGGCTGGTACACCGTTACGTCGATTCCTTCGCCGGGCGGGAGCCGTGAGGACGTGTCACGGCGGAGCGGTCACGGATATCCTATGGAGATCCGGACAGGGGTAGACGTACGTTCGATCACAGGGTGGCCGGTTCAGCGCGTTCACGAGCTGCGGCGGACTCCCGGGCCACCCGGCCCCTTCGGACAGGAGACCCCGGATGTCATCGGACAGCCACCCGCGCCCGGACGCGGCACAGCTGCGGGAGGCACGCGTCGAGGACGCCGACCGCCTCACCCGCCTCTTTCTGGATGCGCGCGCCGCAGCCATGCCGTACCTGACCAGGGTGCACAGTGACGAGGCGACACTTGGCT
This sequence comes from Streptomyces sp. NBC_00385, assembly GCF_035917155.1. Classification (NCBI taxonomy): domain Bacteria; kingdom Bacillati; phylum Actinomycetota; class Actinomycetes; order Kitasatosporales; family Streptomycetaceae; genus Streptomyces; species Streptomyces sp. NBC_00385. The sequence goes on from NZ_CP107951.1 coordinate 8,381,459, forward strand.
GGATGACCCATGTCGTACTGCCCGGCACGGACGTCTGGGTGGCCGAGGTCCGGGAGGGCGGGGGAGCGCCGGAGCCGGTCGGTTTCGTCTCGCTCGACGGCGATGAGCTCGAACACCTCTATCTGCGACCGGACATGCTGCGCCGGGGGATCGGCACACTGCTGCTGGCGAAGGCCAGGGAGCGCAGCCCGCAAGGGCTCGCCCTGTACACCTTCCGGCGCAACTCCGGTGCGCGGGCCTTCTACGAGCGACATGGGTTCGCTCCCGTCGGGTTCGACGACGGCAGCCGCAACGAGGAGAACGAGCCGGACGTCAGATACCGCTGGAGCCCGGCGGGCTGAACCGGGCGGGCACGTGAACGCCCGGTGGGAGCAACGCGCTCCACCACCGCCGCCGTGGTGAGCACCGAGGAGAGCACCAGGATCGGGGAGACGGCCGTGCGACCCTGAGTTCGGCGGCGCCGGACGTAGGGGGCGCTGTGCCGCGCTGCGTGGCGAGGGCGAGTCCGCGGCCGATCACCAAGGCCGTGGCCAGTGCCATGCCGTGGGCCGGGTCGCTGCTCGCTCCGACCGCGGTGATCAGGGCCGGCCCGGCCAGGCAGCAGAGCCCGTTGCCGAGGGATTCCAGGGCGAAGGCGGTGGGCGGCGATGCGGCGCGCCGACCCCGCAGCAGTGCTGACCAGCGGGCGGCCGACATAGCCCCGAGCTGCGGAATCGTGGCGCCCATGAGCACTCCGGCCGCTGTCAGCAGCCCGTGCGGGCTGGTGTTCTCGGCGAGGGTCAGCAGGGTGCCCACGGAGATGGCGTGGGCGAGGAGAACAGGTGGCAGCACGCGGGTCTGGCCGAATCGGTCGACCAGCGTGGCGAGTTGCGGCCCGGTCGGGGACTCCGCGACGGCGAATCCGCTGGTCACGAGTCCGGCGGCGTAGGAGCCGGTTCGGTCGTGTACGAGCCAGATGATGCCGGGACCGGTCATGGCGATGCCCGGGCGGCCGGTGGTGGCGGTGAGGCAGAAGGCTGCGGCACCGGGGGTGCGGAGCGGCGTGCGGTAGGTCTCCGACGACACGGCGTGTCTCTTTCGCTGCCCGGCGGACCGCGCAGGGCCGCCTGCGTGCTGATGGGCTGACCCGTGGCATCGCTTGGAACCGTCCAGTGCCGGCGTGGAGCAGGGACGCGTGCCCCACGCCGACTCCGTCACCGAGCACAGGATTCCCGAGAGTTCGGGTGTACGAACGGCCGACCCTACGCACCATGGCCGGGCGTCGGGCTGCATCCCGCCTCCCCTGCGAGCTGGCACCTTTCAGCGCCTTTCATAAATACGCAAAAGGCTTGCGTTGGAACCACCGGGTCATCGCCTGATTGCTGAGCACTCAAATAGCGCGCGCATCAGGTGAGTTAGGGCGGAATGTGCGAGTCGGCCCGGACTCCTTCTTGTGTCACAGCAGTGGACGAGGCGTCACTTCTCTGCAATTCTCTGACCGCAAAACGCAAAAGTCCATTCCCGTTGGTGCAGAAAGTCATGACCAACGGGCACGCAGACAGAGCCGCGCCTTGGTCGCGCCCTGCGCCGAGGCCGATGAGATCGGGGACAAATGAGAACGCAACACCGCCGATGGCGGGTCCTTTCCGCCACCCTCACCACCAGCCTGCTGATGGTCGGCTGGCCGGCGCTCAACGCGTCGGCCGCCGGCGGCCCGAACATCGCCGCCGGTCACAGGACGGCCGCGAGCAGTGCGGGCAGCGGCAGGGACGCCGGGAACATCGCCGACAGACAACAGTCGACGTACTGGGAAGGGTCGGGCCGTTCCCTTCCCCAGTGGGTGCAGAGCGATCTGGGCAAGGTCACCCGCATCGACCAGGTCACCCTGAAGCTTCCCGAGGACTGGAAGAGCCGCAGCCAGACCCTCTCGCTCCAGGGCAGTGCCGACGGCACGAGCTTCACCACACTGAAGACCTCGGCCGCCTACACCTTCGCACCGGGCAGCTCCAACAAGGTGACGATCGCCGTCCCGGCCACCCGCGCCCGGTTCGTACGGGCGAACATCACCGCGAACTCCGCTTCGGAGAACGGCCAGCTCGCCGAGCTGGAGGTGCGCGCGGCGGCGGAGTCGTCGGTGAACCTTGCGGCCGGCCGCACGCTCACGGCCAGCAGCTACACCGAGACGTACATCGCCGCTCACGCCAACGACGGCAACGCGGGCAGTTACTGGGAGAGCCGTAACGGCGCCCTGCCCCAGTGGATCCAGGCCGACCTCGGGTCCTCGGTGCGGGTCGACCGGGTGGTCCTGCGGCTGCCGGACGGCTGGGAGACCCGCAGTCAGACGCTGAAGATCCAGAGCAGCACCAACGGCACCGACTTCAGCGACGTGACACAGTCCCAGGCGTACACCTTCAGCCCCACGGCAGGTGAGACGGCGACGATCTCCTTCGACGCCACCACCACCCGCTATGTGCGCGTGCTCGTCAGTGCCAACTCCGTCCAGCCGGGCGCCCAGGTCTCCGAGCTGGAGGTCTACGGACCCGAGTCGGGTGACACCCAGGCGCCCACCGCACCCTCGCAGCTGGCGTACACCGAACCGGCCACCGGCCAGATCAGGCTGACCTGGAACGCGTCGACGGACAACACGGCCGTCACCGGCTACGACATCTACGCCGGCGACGCACTGCTCACCAGCGTGGCGGGCAACGTCACCACGTTCACCGACACCCGCCCGGCCGGCACCACCGTGTCGTACTACGTCCGCGCCAAGGACGCGGCGGGCAACGTCTCCGGGAACAGCAACACCGTGACCCGGACCGGGGGCACCGGTGACACCCAGGCGCCGACCGCACCGGCGAACCTGGGCTTCACCGAGACGACCGCCGGTCAGATCAAGCTGGTCTGGCAGGCGTCCACCGACAACAAGGGCGTCACCGGGTACGACATCTACGCCAACAACGTGCTGCGCAGGAGCGTGGCCGGCGATGTCACCACCTACACCGACACCCAGTCCGCCGGCACCACCGTCTCCTACACCGTCCGGGCCAAGGACGCGGCGGGCAACGTATCGGGCGACAGCAACACCGTCACCCGCAACGGCAGCACGGGCACGGCGTCCAACCTCGCGATCGGCAAGCCCATCACCGCCTCGTCCGTGGTCCACACGTTCGTCGCGGAGAACGCCAACGACAACAGCGTGACCACCTACTGGGAAGGCGCCGGGGGCAGCTACCCCAACACGTTGACCGTGAAGCTGGGTGCCAACGCCGACACCGAGAACGTCGTCGTCAAGCTGAACCCGGACAGCAGCTGGGGCGCCAGGACCCAGAACATCCAGGTCCTCGGCCGGGAGCAGAGCGCCTCGGCGTTCACCAGCCTGGCCGCGGCGAAGGACTACGCGTTCAGCCCGGGCAGCGGCAACACGGTGACCATTCCGGTCAGCGGCCGGGTCGCCGACGTCCAGCTGAAGTTCAACTCCAACACCGGCTCGGGCGCCGGTCAGGTAGCCGAGTTCCAGGTACTGGGTGCCCCGGCGCCCAATCCGAACCTCCAGGTCAGCTCGGTGACGTCGGCTCCGGCCGCGCCCGTCGAGTCGGACCCGGTCACGCTCACCGCGACGGTGCGCAACAGCGGTTCGGTCGCGGCACCGGCGAGCAAGGTCGAGTTCCGGCTCGGCGGCTCCAAGGTCGCCACCGCGTCCGTGGGCGCGCTGGCGGGCGGGGCCTCCGCCCAGGTCAGCGCCGGCATCGGAGCGCGTGACGCGGGCACGTACGCACTGAGCGCGGTCGCCGACCCGGCGAACGAGATCATCGAGCAGAACGAGACCGACAACACCTACACGAGCACGACCGGTCTCGTCGTGAAGCCGGTCGCCAGCTCGGACCTGGTCTCCACGGGGGTCAGCACCTCCCCGTCGGCCCCGTCCGCCGGTCAGAACGTCACGTTCTCCGTCGCTCTCAAGAACCAGGGCTCGGTGGCCTCCGCGGCGGGTGGCCACGCCATCACGCTGACCCTGCTCGACTCCAAGGGCGCCACGGTGAAGACCCTCACGGGCACCTACACCGGGGCGATAGCCGCGGGTGCGACGAGCGCCCCGGTGAGCCTGGGCAGCTGGACCGCGGCCAACGGCTCGTACTCCGTGCGGACGGTCATCGCGGACGACACGAACGAACTCCCGGTGAAGCGCGAGAACAACACCGCCACCAGCTCGCTCTTCGTCGGACGCGGTGCCAACATGCCGTACGACATGTACGAGGCGGAGGACGGTGTCACCGGCGGCGGCGCCCAGGTCGTCGGCCCGAACAGGACCGTCGGCGACGTCGCGGGCGAGGCGTCCGGCCGTAAGGCCGTCACCCTCAACAGCACCGGCAACTACGTCGAGTTCACCACCAGGGCGAGCACCAACTCGCTGGTGACCCGCTTCTCCATCCCGGACTCCGCGGGCGGCGGGGGCATCGACTCCAAGCTGAACGTCTACGTGGACGGCACCTTCCTCAAGGCGATTGACCTCACCTCCAAGTACGCGTGGCTGTACGGCGCCGAGACCGGTCCGGGCAACTCCCCGGGTTCGGGTTCGCCGCGGCACATCTACGACGAGGCGAACATGCTGTTGGGCAGGACCGTTCCGGCGGGCAGCAAGATCCGGCTGCAGAAGGACGCCGCGAACACCAGCACGTACGCGATCGACTTCGTCAGCCTGGAACAGGCCACGCAGATCCCGAACCCGGACGCGGCCGCCTACGCCGTTCCCGCCGGTTTCACTCACCAGGACGTCCAGAACGCCTTGGACAAGGTGCGGATGGACACCACGGGCAAGCTGGTGGGCGTCTACCTGCCGGCCGGTGACTACCAGACCGCGAGCAAGTTCCAGGTCTACGGGAAGGCCGTCAAGGTCGTCGGCGCGGGGCCCTGGTACACCAGGTTCTTCGCACCCTCGTCCCAGGAGAACACCGACAACGGCTTCCGCGCCGAGGCCAGTGCCAAGGGCTCGACGTTCGCGAACTTCGCGTACTTCGGCAACTACACCTCGCGCATCGACGGCCCCGGCAAGGTGTTCGACTTCTCCAACGTCTCGGACATCGTCATCGACAACGTCTGGAACGAGCACCAGGTGTGCCTCTACTGGGGCGCGAACACCGACGGCGTCACCATCAAGAACTCCCGCATCCGGAACACGTTCGCCGACGGCATCAACATGACCAACGGCTCGACGGACAACCACGTCGTGAACAACGAGTCACGGGCCACCGGAGACGACAGCTTCGCGCTGTTCTCCGCCATCGACTCCGGCGGCGCGGACATGAAGAACAACGTCTACGAGAACCTCACGTCGCTGCTGACCTGGCGTGCTGCGGGCGTCGCCGTCTACGGCGGCTACGACAACACCTTCCGCAACATCCTCATCGCGGACACCCTGGTCTACTCCGGCATCACGGTCAGTTCGCTGGACTTCGGCTACCCGATGAACGGCTTCGGGACCGGTCCGACCACGGTCGAGAACGTCTCCGTACTCCGTTCCGGAGGCCATTTCTGGGGGTCGCAGACCTTCCCCGGCATCTGGCTGTTCTCCGCCTCCAAGGTCTTCCAGGGCATCCGCATCAACCATGTGGACATCGTCGACCCGACGTACAGCGGCATCATGTTCCAGACCAACTACGTGGGAGGCCAGCCCCAGTTCCCGATCAAGGACACGATCCTGACCGACATCTCGATCTCCGGCGCACGCAAGAGCGGTGACGCCTACGACGCCAAGTCCGGATTCGGACTGTGGGCCAACGAGATGCCCGAGGCCGGCCAGGGGCCCGCTGTCGGCGAGGTGACCTTCAACGGTCTGAAGCTCAGCGGCAACGCCCTGGACGTGAAGAACACGACGTCCACCATGAAGATCAACATCAACCCGTAACCGGCACCGCAACCAGGGGCGCCGTCCGGTCCGCCGGACGGCGCTCCGTGCTGCGCGCCCGCCGGGCCCCGCACGCCGCGTGCGGAGCACTGTCAAACTTTTACGAAAACTGCGCGAGATATTGCGTTCACATGTCGACGCTGGTTGAGTGTGCCTCGCCCCGGCAGAGAGTCGGCCGAGGGCCATCCACGCTCATGCCCAAAGGGGACCATCGATGAGAAGTGCTGGGTTGCGCCGCACACGCCGTATCAGCCGTGCCTCCGCGGCTGCCCTTGTCACCGCACTTGCCCTGACCTCGCTCGCCTCCTGCGGAACGAGCAGCAGCAAGGACGAGGACACGAACAGCGCGTCCAAGGGATCGTCCGACCCGTCCGCCCCGCTCGACCCGAAGGCGAAGGTGACGATCTCGATCGACTGCATGCCGCCGGCGGCCAAGGCCGCGGAGCTGCGCGAGTGGAACGAGGACATCAAGACGTTCAACAAGACCTACCCGAACGTCAAGATCAACGGAAAGTCCACCCCCGGCCAGTGCAACGAGCCGCCCCGCTTCACGGCCATGCTGAAGGGCAAGTCGCAACCCGACGTCTTCTACGCCTACTTCAGCGACCTCCAGCAGGTGCTGGACAACGATGGTGCCGAGGACATCTCCGCGTACGTCACGGACAAGACCGTGCCCGCGCTCAAGGACATACAGACCCAGGTCGTCGACGTGGCGCGCAAGGACGGCAAGCTCTACGGCCTGCCGACCAGCAACTACACCATGGGTCTGATGATCAACCGGAAGCTGTTCACCGAGGCCGGTCTCGACCCGAACAAGCCGCCGGCCACCTGGGACGAGGTCCGCACCGCGGCCAAGAAGATCGCGGGCCTGGGCAAGGGCATCTCCGGCTACGGCGAGTACAGCGCCGGCAACAACGGCGGCTGGCACTTCGCCGCCACCCAGTTCGGCCTCGGCGGTGACATCGTCGACGCGTCCGGCAAGAAGGCGGCCTTCAACGACGCCTCCGGCAAGCAGGTCCTCCAGCAGCTGCACGACATGCGCTGGGAGGACGACAGCATGGGCAAGACGCAGCTGCTGAAGTGGGGCGACCTCCAGAAGCAGATCGCCAGCGACAAGCTCGGTATGTTCCTCGCCGCCCCCGACGACATCGCCTACATGGTGCAGCAGCTCGGCGCCAAGTACGAGACCTTCGGCCTGGGCCCGATCCCCGGCGCCAAGGGCACCCTCTTCGGAGGCAACAACTACCTGATCAAGAAGGGCAGTTCGCCCGACCAGATCAAGGCCGGCATCGCCTGGCTCAACTTCAAGAACCTCACGGTCGGCAAGGGGCAGTTCGACTGGGCGCGCACCAAGGCCGACCAACTCCCCGTCGGGCTGCCGCAGCCGAACTTCTTCCTGGGTGAGAGCAAGACCAAGGACGACGCCGCGCGCGCCGCGAACGCGACGATGCCCGTCGAGAACTTCAAGGCCTTCATGGACAACCCCGTTCCGGGCAAGGCCGAACCGCCGAAGGCGCAGGAGATCTACAAGATCCTCGACAACGCCATGTCGGGTGTGCTGACCAACAAGGACGCGAACATCGACAAGCTGCTCTCCACCGCGGAGCAGCAGGTCAACCAGGTTCTGGCGAACCAGTAACGGACGCGTGGGGCCGGGTCACGCGGACCCGGCCCCGCCTCCGGCCCCCCTGAGTTCACCGGCACATAGGAGAAACACCATGTCGGCCCCTACCCTGTCCTCCCGCAAGGCGCCCACGCCCGGCCCGGGACATTCGCGCCCCGCCCGCCGGGACTCCGCCCGCGAGGACTTCCTGCGTGCCGTGCGCCGCAACATCTCCGCACACGGGTTCCTGATCGGAGCCGTGCTCTGCTTCTCGCTCTTCTCCTGGTATCCGATGGTCCGGGAGTTCATCCTGGCGTTCCAGAAGACCGAGGACGGCAAGACCACCTGGGCCGGCTGGTCCAACCTGACCTATGTCTTCAACGACCCGGCGTTCTGGCAGGCCTGGCGCAATACCCTGCTGTTCACCGTGCTGGCCCTGCTGCTCGGTTTCGTCGTCCCGTTCGTCGTCGCCGTCGTGCTCAACGAGTTCCGGCACGGACAGGGCTATCTGCGCCTGCTGGTCTACCTCCCGGTGATGCTGCCGCCCGTCGCCTCCGTACTGCTCTTCAAGTACTTCTACGACCCCGGATACGGACTCTTCAACCGCATCCTGGACGTCTTCCACCTGCCCGCCCAGCAGTGGCTCCAGGACACCGACACGGCCATGCTCTCGGTCGTCATCGCGGCGACCTGGATGAACATGGGCGGCGCCACCCTGATCTATCTGGCCGCCCTCCAGGGCATCCCCGGCGAGCTGTACGAGGCGGCCGAACTCGACGGCGCCGGACTGCTGCGCAAGGTCTGGCACGTCACCATCCCGCAGACCCGGCTCATCCTCTCCCTGCTGCTCCTCATGCAGGTCATCGCGACGATGCAGGTCTTCACCGAGCCGTTCCTGCTCACCAACGGCGCCGGCCCCGAGGGCTCCACCACCACCGTCGTCTACCTCATCTACCAGTACGCCTTCAACTTCAACAACTACGGCAGCGCGGCGGCACTCGGCCTCGTCCTGCTCGTCGTCCTCGCGGGATTCTCCGCGGTGTACGTACGACTGAGCCGCAGCAGCGAAGACTAGGACGGGAGCACGACCATGGCATCGAACACGCTTGTCTCCCGGCCCGGGAGCGACGTACGCAAGACCGGCCGGCGCAGGGCGGCACGCCCCGCCGACGTCGGGCGCCAGCGGACCCTGATCTCGCCGGCCCAGCTCGGCAGGCCCCGCGGCAAGGCCTTCTACTGGATCGTCTTCACCCTGGTCATCATCCTGTTCACGGTCGCCTTCCTCGGACCGCTGTACTGGATGGTCACCGGCGGACTCAAGACCACGCAGGAAGTCGTGCAGAGCCCGCCCACCGCATTCCCCAGCTCGCTCCACACCGAGAACTACAGCCAGGCCTGGACCGTGATGGACCTGTCCAAGCTGCTCTTCAACACCCTGTACTACGCCTTCGGCGCGCTCGCGTTCCAGCTGATCTTCGACGTCGCGGCCGCCTACTCGCTCTCGAAGCTGCGGCCGGTGTTCGGCAAGGTCATTCTCGGCATGATGCTGGCCACCCTGATGATCCCGGCCACCGTGCTGGTCGTCCCGCAGTACCTCACGGTGCTGGACGTGCCGATCTTCCAGCGCAACCTGGTCAACTCGCCCTGGGTGATCTGGCTGCCTTCGGTCACCAACGCCTTCAACATCTTCCTGCTGAAGCGGTTCTTCGACTCCATCCCGCGCGAACTCCTCGACGCCGCCTCCATCGACGGCGCGTCGCCCCTGCGCACCCTGCGCTCGATCGTCCTGCCGATCTCCCGGCCGATCCTCGGTGTCGTCTCCATCTTCGCCGTGGTCGGGGTGTGGAAGGACTTCCTCTGGCCGATGCTCACCCTGCCCGACCCCAGCAAGCAGACGCTCAACGTGGGTATCTACTCACTGGCCAGCGGCGTACCCGAGAACGTCCTCATCGCCGCGCTCACCATCGCGTCGATCCCGACGCTGCTCATCTTCCTGCTTTTCCAGCGCAACATCATGAGCGGTCTGACCGCGGGCGGCCTCAAGGGATAGCACCCCTCCCAGGACCGCGCCCCGCCCGTCCGGGGCCCCGTCCGGCCGTCTTCCCCTCAGCACTCCGCCGCCGGCCCTCCCATCCTGCCCCGCTCGCCGGGCCGGCGGCGGAGTACCACCTGCCCGAAAGGAACGTCACGTGGCAGCCAACCGTCCGTCCGAGGCCACCGCGAACTGGTGGCGGGACGCCGCCATCTACCAGATCTATGTACGCAGCTTCGCCGACGGCGACGGTGACGGCACCGGCGACCTCGCGGGGGTCCGGGCCAAGCTGCCCTACCTCGTCGAACTGGGCGTGGACGCACTCTGGTTCACCCCCTGGTACCTGTCACCGCTCGCCGACGGCGGCTACGACGTGGCCGACTACCGCACCATCGATCCCGCGTTCGGCACCCTCGCCGAGGCCGAGAAGCTGATCGCCGAAGCCCGAGGGCTGGGGATCCGCACCATCATCGACATCGTGCCGAACCACGTGTCCGACCGGCACGCCTGGTTCCGGGCCGCCCTCGAAGCCGGCTCCGGCAGCCCCGAGCGCGACCTCTTCCACTTCCGCGCAGGCCGCGGCGTGGACGGTGAGATCCCGCCCAACGACTGGGTCTCCGAATTCGGCGGCACACCCTGGACCCGGCTGGACGACGGGGAGTGGTACCTCCACCTCTTCGCCACCCAGCAGCCCGACCTCAACTGGGCTCACCCGGCGGTCCGCCAGGAGCACGAGGACGTGCTGCGCTTCTGGTTCGAGCGCGGTGTCTCCGGCGTACGCATCGACTCGGCCGCCCTGCTCGCCAAGGACCCCGCACTGCCCGACTTCGTCGTGGGCCAGGACCCGCACCCCTTCGTCGACCGCGACGAACTGCACGACATCTACCGCTCCTGGCGCGCCATAGCCGACGAGTACGACGGTGTGTTCGTCGGCGAGGTGTGGCTTCCGGACACCGAGCGGTTCGCCCGCTACCTGCGGCCCGACGAACTGCACACCGCGTTCAACTTCAACTTCCTGGCCTGCCCGTGGGACTCCGCACTCCTGCGGACCGCGATCGACGACACCCTCGCCGAGCACGCCTCGGTCGGCGCCCCGGCCACCTGGGTCCTGTGCAACCACGACGTGACACGCACCGTGACCCGTTACGGCCGCGCGGAGACCGGCTTCGACTTCGCGGCGAAGACCTTCGGCACCCCCACCGACCTCGCCCTCGGCACCCGCCGGGCCCGCGCCGCCGCCCTCCTCTCGCTGGCCCTTCCCGGCGCGGCCTACCTCTACCAGGGCGAGGAGCTCGGGCTGCCGGAGGCCGACATCCCCCTGGACCGCATCCAGGACCCGATGCACTTCCGCAAGGGCGGCACCGACCCGGGACGCGACGGCTGCCGGGTGCCGCTGCCCTGGTCGGCGCGGGAGCCGCACGCCGGATTCGGCGCCACCACCGCACCCTGGCTGCCGCAGCCGGCCGGCTGGTCCGCGTACGCGGCCGACCTCCAGAGCGACGACCCGGACTCCATGCTCAGCCTGTACCGCGAGGCCCTGCGGCTGCGCCGGAGCGAACCGGGGTTCGAGACGGCGGGCCGGCCCGGAATAGACAGACTGACCTGGCTGGACACGGCGCCCGAGGTGCTCGCCTTCACGCGGACCGAAGGCCTCGTCTGCGTCGTCAACCTGGCCGCCGAACCCGCCGAGCTGCCTCCGCACACCGCAGTGCTGCTGGCCAGCGGCCCCCTCGACCGTACGGGGAGGCTGCCGCAGGACACCGCGGTCTGGCTGCGGGTGTGACGGTCCGGCCGAAGACGCACCTCGAAGGATCCGGCCGTATACGGTGCACGGCCGGGTCCGGCAGGATCGCGGGGGAGCGGGGGCTGCGGCACAGTGGGGCGTATGGACGCACCGAACGATCTGAACGCCCTGGCCGACGAGCACCTGGCCGCGGCCCGCACCTCCCCGCACGGCCGCAGCGCCCATCTGCTGCTCCACGAGGATCCGCTGCGCCAGACCGTCATCGCGCTGGCCGCGGGCCGCGCCCTCGACGAGCACAACGCCCCGCCCGCAGCCTCCCTCCAGGTGCTGCGCGGCTCCGTCCGGCTCACGGCCGCGTCGGGCGATGTGGAACTCGTCGCGGGACAGCTGTACCCGATCCCCCAGGAGCGGCACGGACTGCTCGCCCTGGAGGACGCCGCGGTGCTGCTGACGGCCGTCAACGACTGAACGACTGGCGGAGCAGGCGACGTCGATGCCGGCGACAGCGTCGGCTGAATACGTTCCCTGCTCTTGTGGGAGCGCTCCCAGGGTCGGCAGGATGAAGCGGTGACCCTGCTTCCCGGCCTGCGGGCCTACCGATCCAGTGACCGCGACGCGCTCGCCGACATCTGCGTCCGGACCGCCGACAACGGCGGTGACTCCCGCCATCTGTACCCGGACCCGGAGCTGATGCCGTCGATCTTCGCCGCGCCGTACGCCCACCTCGAACCCGACCTGGCCTTCGTCATCGACGACGGAACGGGCCGGGCGGTCGGCTACATCCTGGGAACGGCCGACACCCCACGCTTCGTCACGGAGTTCCGCGGGCGCTGGCTGCCCCTGGTCGAGGACCGCTATCCGCGGCCGGAGGCGGCACCGCGCAGTCCCAGCGACGAGATGATCGCCCTCCTGCACGACCCCGAGCGCATGGTCCTTCCCGAACTCGCGCCCTACCCGGCCCACTTGCACATCGACCTGCTGCCCGACTGGCAGCGCAGGGGGTACGGGAGGGAGCTGATGCGTGCCTTCCTCGCGGCCCTGGACGCCAAGGGGGTCAAGGGCGTGCATCTGTGCATGCTCACGTCCAACACCCGGGCCAGGGCGTTCTACGACCGGCTCGGATTCGCCGAGACCGAGATACCGGACCCCGGGCCCGTCACCTACCTCGTGCGCTCCACGGCGGCGGACCTGTAGTCCGTCGCCGGAGCCGCGGGTGCCGCCCGGGTTCGCTGGGCAGGTAGTCCTGGAAGAGACCGCTACGGGGGGCGGGCAACCAGTGGCGAGAGGTGTGACGTGAGAGAGCGGACCGTGTGGGAGTTCTGCGACGACCGAGGACAGGTGTCGACCGCGGGGAGGCGCCCGACACGGGTCCTCGCCTATGTCCAGGCCGGTGCGACCTTATGGGACCACGGCATCCGCCCGAGCGGGATATTCGGCTCGGGGCACGACGACCCCGCGGCGCCGGACGCGGCGAAGACCGGATCGCTGCCCCTGGACGGCGTCGCGTACGCCGGGGCGGGCGCCACGCTGGACGTGGACAGGCTGCTGAGCGGGGAACCGGACCTCGTGGTGGCCGTCAGCTACGGCGGCGGTCAGGTCTACGGCCTCGATCCGGAGACGGCCAAGCACCTGGAGGGGCACGTTCCGGTCGTGGTCATCGACGTGGGCCAGGCCCGCACCCTGACGGAGATCGGTGACCGGTTCGCCGAGCTGGCGCGTTCACTCGGCGCCGAGGAGCCCGCGGCGGCCACGCAGGAGCTGGACGCGGCCAGGGACCGGCTGCGCGCGCTCACCTCGGGCCCGGACCGGACGAGGGTCCTCGCCCTGTCACCGGCGGGCCAGGAGCAGGCGCATCTGGCCCGCCCCCGTATGTGGCCCGAGCTGCGGGTGCTGGCCGAGCTCGGCGTCGGCCTGGTGGAACCCGCCGAGGGCCCCGGTGCCAACTGGTCCACGGTCGGCTGGGCGCAGGCCGCCGCCCTGAGACCGGCCGTCGTGCTCGCCGACATCCGGGCCCACGCCACCCCGCTCGACGAGCTCCGGAGCGACGGTCCGTGGGCGTCGGCCGCGGATTCCGTACGGGTGGTCCCCTGGAACCCCGAGCCGGTGTGCAGCGCGCGAGCCCATGCGCGCTTCCTCGCACTCGTGGCCGAGGCGCTGGAGGCGTAGCCGGGCCGCACCGCCCGTGCCGGCGGCTCGGCGCCACGGGAGCGGTCCGCACAGGGCAGGATCGGGGTCGACGCGTTCGCAGGCGGCGCCGTGCCGTCCGCCCGGACGCCCATGCCACCGCACAACAGGAGACCTCACCCTCATGCCCGACAGACTCGACCTGCTGGTCATCGGCGAGTGCGTCGCCGACATCGTCCGGGAGCCCGGCACGGCCGACCGGGTCCATCCGGGCGGCAGCCCGGCCAACGTCGCGTACGGCCTGGCCCGGCTCGGACACTCCGCGACCCTGCTCACCCAGCTCGGAGCGGACGGGAACGGGCGGCTGATCCGTGACCACCTCACCGCGGCCGGGGTCGACGTCCGTACCGACGGCTCCACCGCTCCCACCCCGTCCGCCGTCGTGACCCTGGACGGCGCGGGGCGGGCCGCGTACGCCTTCGAGATCACGTGGTCGCTCGGCCCGGTATCCCTGGAGCGGACGCCCGCCCATGTGCACACCGGCTCGATCGCCGCGATCACGGAACCCGGCGCGTCCGAGGTCCTCGCCGCTGTCGAGTCGCTGCGGGCCGCCGCGACGGTCAGCTACGACCCCAATGTGCGACCGGGGCTGATGGGGGACCACGAGGCCGCCGTGCGCAGGGCCGAGCTCTGTGTGGCGCTCAGCGACGTCGTCAAGGCGAGCGACGAGGACCTGGAGTGGCTGTATCCGGGCGAGGACCCGGTGAAGGCCGCCGGGCGATGGCTCACCTCGGGCCCGGCGGTCGTTCTCGTCACCCGGGGAGGCGACGGGGCCTGCGCGGTCCTGCCAGGCGGGCCGGTGACCGTCGAGGCGCTGCCGGCCGAGGTCGTCGACACGGTGGGGGCGGGGGACGCGTTCATGTCCGGCACCCTGCACGCACTGGCCGCGCACGGACTGCTCGGGCCGGCCGGCCGGGAGCGGCTGCGGGCACTGGACCGGGCCACCGTGACGGACGTCCTGCGCCACGCGGCGGCTTCCGCTGCCGTCACCGTCGCCCGGGCGGGCGCCAACCCGCCCGACGAGGCGGAACTGGACGCGGCACTGGGCCGGACGTGAACGCGGCGGTGCCACCGTCACCCCCCACGGGGACGGCGGCACCGCCATCGAGCCGACGAGGAGTCGCTGGGTCGGTGGCTCCGGAGATGCTGCCCATCCCTCACCGCCCAGCTGTCACCGGCACGGCACCGTTGTACCCATCGCCCGTTACTCGGGCATTACAAGGCGGCCCCGCGGCAGCAGGGCTACGCCGGCGCCGCCAGATGCGGAGTGCTGTCGTCATCGAGGAACTCGACGACCGCGAGGACGAACAGGGCACACAGGGCGATCCACACCGTGACCAGGCCCGTCGGCCGGTCCCAGGCCAGCAGCACCGCGACGGCCATCACGACCACCGTCCAGTTCAGCGGCCGCCTCGCCCGGTGCACCCACCGGCCGACCGGGCCGCCGGTGAATCCTGCCGCGTCCCGTACGGCCCCGATGCCACCGCTCCACATCGCCATGACCCGGCCCGCCGCGCGGCCGCTGCCCGTGAGCCAGGCGGCGAGCGCCACCAGCGCGCCGACGGTCACCACCAGCCGGACCCCGGCGCGCAGATAGCCGGCCAGCGTGTCGAACACCGCCCCCGCCGCAGGCTGGGAGACGTCCGGGGGGAGGCTGTCGAGGTAGAACGCGCGCCCTGCCCACAGCCCGAGCCCGAGCAGCGCGGCCCCCACCGCCACGGCCAGCGCCGCTGTGACCAGCGCCCGTCGGCGGCGCACCGCCAGCAGCACCCCGCCCGCCGCCACCACCAGCGTGAACACGGGCAGCCAGAAGCCGAGGAGTTCGAGGGCTCTGAAGCCCTTCTTGGCCTTGCCGACCGAGTCCGAGGTGAGGAGGGTGAAGTCGGTGTGGATCTCGGGAATCTTCTCGGCGACCGTCAGACCGCGGTCGACGAGGCGCTGCTTCACCCGGTCGATGACCGGGGCGAGGTCCAGGGTCACGGTGTCGCCGGCCAGCTTGACCGCGCCACCGCCCTCGCCGGTCAGGGCCTTCACGACGGAGGCGTGGGCGCGCCTGTTGAGGTCGCTCCACACCCGTTCGAAGGCGTCGCTGGTGACGAAGCGCTCCACGGTGCCGTGCACGAAGTTCGTGACGCCCGTGGTGAGCGGGCCTCCGAGCTTCTCCAGGGCCTTGTCCACCACGGGCCGGTCGGCGGGTGCGACGTCCGCCAGCAGCGCGTCGACGTCCAGATGGGTCATGACGGCGGCGGTGACGCGTGCGGTCACCGCCGCCTGCACATCGGGGTCGGAGGCCAGCGGCTCCATCATGTCCACATAGCGGTCCGTGTCCCCGGCTACGCCGCTCGCCCAGCTCGACAGGACGCTCAGCGGGGTGAGCACGGCCGCCACCAGGATCAGCAGGACCGCGAAGAACGAACGCAGACGCAGCCGTGAGCGAGCCGGGGCGCGTTCCTCCAACTGCGCCACCCGGGCCCGCAGGGCTTCCAGTTCGGCGTGCTCGTCCTGTGCCGCGGGCTGATCGGGGTGCCGTTCCATGAACCAAGGGGATGTCCTGTCCGCCCGTACAGCGCGGCGGATTGCTGCAAACAGGTGAGGGGCGGCCGCCGGGCCGTCGTCGTGCCGGGCCTCGTCGGGCGACGGGGAGTCCGGTCCGGACACCGGCCCGTGGAGTGTCCTGGACGATTCCTGATCGTTCCCGGTTTTATGAAGACCATTTTCGACAGTGCCCACACATCGGAAGCCGGGACCGGGCCGGTCACCGGTCCGCTCAGCACCGTGCTCCTGGGTCCGGACGCCCGCCGGGAGCACGGCTTCTGGCGCCGGCTCGTCGCCACCGAGCCGTTCCGCCGGCCGCTCTGGCCGCCTCCCGGCCCCACGCCCGACGAACGCCTCGCCCTGGCCCACGCGCGGCTGCGCACGCTCAACAGCGCACTGGACAGCGCCGCCCGGCCCGCCGCCGACCCCCGCGCCCTGGCCGCACTGCACGAGTGGCTCGCCCCGGTGGACCCGGCGTTCGCCACAGTCGCGGGCATCCACTACAACCTGTTCCTGGGCAGCCTTCTGGACCACGACGCCGACCGCCCCCGTGATCTGTCGGACTTCCTCGGGCTGCGACGGATCGGCACCTTCCTCTGTACGGAGGTGGCGCACGGCAACGACGCCGCCGCCATCGAGACGACCGCCACCTACGACCGCGGACGGGACGGGTTCGTGCTGCACACCCCGCACGCCGGCGCACAGAAGTTCATGCCCAACACCAGTCCGGCCGGCGGCCCCAAGTCGGGTCTGGTCGCTGCCCGCCTGATCGTGGACGGCCGTGATCAGGGGGTCTTCCTGCTGCTGGTGCCGCTCACGGACGCGTCCCGGGCCCTGCCCGGAATCCGGGTGCGCCGGCTTCCCGCACGGATGGGCAGTCCGGTCGACCACTGCCTGACCTCCTTCGACCAGGTCTTCGTGGACCGCGGGGCACTGCTCGGCGGCGCGCAGGGGCGGGTCGGCGACGACGGGGTGTTCCGCAGCGGCACCGAGGGACGCAGGCGCCGCTTCCTCACCTCGATCGGGCGGGTCACCACCGGCCGGATCTGCATGAGCGCCAGCGCGGTCGGCTCCGCCCGCACCACCCTGGCCGTCGCCGTCCGCTACGGCGGCCATCGCTTCGTCTCGGGGGGCCGCGCGGCGCCCCCGGTGCCGGTGGTGGCCCACCGCAGCCACCACGGTCCGCTCGCCGAGGCCATGGCCACCGTCTTCGCGATGAGCCTGCTGCACCGGCGCGTACTCGACCGTTGGGAGAAGGCGGCGGCCCGGCCGCCCGCGGAGCGGGAGGCGGACGAGCGGCTGGTCGACATCGCCAAGGGGTGGATCACCTGGCAGGCCCGGTCCGTGATCGTCGAATGCCGGGAGCGGTGCGGCGCCCAGGGGCTGCTGGAGAACAACGGGATGACCGAACTCGTCACCGGGATCGAGGGCGCCATCACCGCCGAGGGTGACAACCTGGCCATTCACTCCCGGGCGGCGGCCGGACTCCTCCTCGACGCGTCACGGGCCCCGCAGGAGGAACCGGCCGCCGGCGCCACGGGCGGTGACCTCGCCGACCTCCGGTTCCTCGGCCGCCTCCTGGACGAGGTGGAGCGCATCTGGTTCGCCCGGGCGGCGGCACGGATGGCGCGGGCGGCGGACGGTGGCCCGCTGGAGCGCTGGAACGCGGCATCCGGGCCCGCGCTGCGGGGGGTCGAGGCCCATGGGTACCGGCAGGCGGCCCACGCGTACGAGAACGCGCTCGCGGCGCTGCCCGGCGGCGAGGCCCGCGAGCGGCTGGACGAACTGGCCCGGCTGTTCGCGCTGCGCTGGGTCGCACACAACAGCGGGGACCTGCTCGCGGCCGGCCACCTGACCCCCGGTCAGGTAGACGGACTGAGTGATGCCACCGAACAGCTCGTCACCGCGGTCAGCGGCCATCTGCCGGAACTGGCCGCGTCCTTCGCGCTGCCCGGTGAGCTGCTTGCCGACTGGCCCATCACCGGAGCCCGCTACACCGACGCCTACGACGATCCGGGCGCCTCCTGGCACATCGCCGCGGCCCCGGAAGCCACCGGTCCGCGCACCCCCGGTGACGAATCGGTTCACCGCAACGCGTGACCGGTACCGGGCCGCCCCGGAACGGTGGGGTGGCCGGGGCGGTGCGCGGCACGCCGCCCCGGCCACCGCACCGCCCCGCACCGCCGCTGAGCTGCGCGGAGGCTCGTGGTAGCGTGCCCGGAGCCAGTCGAACTCCACGTAGGGGTCAGGGAATCCGGTGCGAATCCGGAACTGACGCGCAGCGGTGAGGGGGACGGGCGGGGCCACGGCCACTGGGAGACCCACGGTTTCCCGGGAAGGCGTCCCGTCCGCATGAACCCGAGTCCGAAGACCTGCTGGCACCCGCGGTCCGGCACCGGGCCGCGGAACTCCGTACGGGCCCCGCGCATGGGCCCAGAGACGCCGAGGTACTCCGTGCCGCCCATAGCCGGCCCCGCCCGCTCCGCCGCCCTGCTCACCGCCGCCCTGATCCTGCTGACGGCCTGCGGCGGCGGCAAGGACAGCACCGCAGCCAAGTCCGGCAAGGCCGACGGCTATCCGGTCACACTGAGGAACTGCGGACGGACCGTCACCGTGGACGCCGCGCCGAAGCGCGCCGTACCGGTCGACCAGGGATCGACCGAGATCCTGCTCTCGCTCGGTCTCGCCGACCGGCTGGCCGCCACGGCCACCTGGACCGACCCGGTGCTGAAGGGCCTGGAGAAGGCCAACGCGGGCGTCCCGAGGATCTCCGACAACCGCCCCTCGTCGGAGAAGGTCCTGGACCGGGAGCCCGACTTCGTCAGCGCCTCCTTCGAATCGACCCTCGCCAAGGGCGGTGTCGCACCGCGCGAGCAGTTCGAGAAGCTGGGCGTCCCCACCTACGTCTCGCCCGCCGACTGCACCGCCAAGGACAACAGCATGGACGGCGACGGAGTCCGCACCGGCGCCCTGACCATGGACAGCGTCTACGCCGAAGTGCGCGAACTGGCCCAGGTGTTCGGCGTTCCCGAGCGCGGCGAGAAACTCGTCGCCGGGCTGCGCGCCCGGGTACGGAAGGCGACGAGCGGCATCGACGCCTCCGGGGCCTCGCTGCTGTACTGGTTCGCCAACTCCGAGGCCCCGTACCTGGCCGGCTGCTGCGGTGCGCCCGGCATCATCACCCGGGAACTCGGCGCGAAGAACGCCTTCGACGACACTCACGAGGAATGGCCGCAGATCAACTGGGAGACGGTCGCCGACCGCAACCCGGACGTACTGGTCATCGGCGATCTGACCCGCAAGTCGCAGACCGCCGAGAGTGCCGCGAAGAAGATCGCCTTCCTGGAGTCCAACCCCGTCACGAAGAACATGGACGCCGTCCGGCACAAGCGCTACGTGCTGCTCAGCGGCCAGGCGATGAACCCGACCATCCGGACCGTCGAGGGCGTGGAGCGCGTGGCCGCAGCCCTGCGCACCTTCGGGCTCGCGGGGTGACGGACACCGAACAGGCCGCGGTACAGCGCGAGGACACGGCCGCGCGCACCGGGCCCGGCCTCCGGCGCGTCCGCGGTATCCGCGAAGGCCTCCTGTGGACCGGTGGGCTCCTGCTGCTCGCCCTGTCCGTCGCCGTCGCCGTCACGATCGGCCCGGCCCGGATCTCCGTCGCCGACGTCTGGTCCGCGGTCGCCTCCCACCTCGGCGCGGGCGAGTCGCGGCTCAGCCCGATCCGCGACGGCATCATCTGGAACCTGCGCATGCCGCGCACCCTGCTCGCCGCCGTCTGCGGCGCGGGGCTCGCGGTCTGCGGCACGGTCATGCAGTCGCTGCTGCGCAACCCGCTCGCCGACCCGTTCGTCCTCGGGGTCTCCTCCGGAGCCTCGACCGGCGCCGTCGTCGTGGTCGTCCTCGGGGTCGGCGGGGGAGCGGTCTCCCTGTCGGCCGGGGCGTTCATCGGGGCCCTGTGCTCCTTCGCCCTGGTCATGCTGCTCAGCCACACCCTCGGCGGCAGCACCGACCGGGTCGTCCTGTCCGGCGTCGCGGCCATGCAGCTCTTCTCCGCGCTCACCTCCTTCGTCGTGATGACCGCCGCCGACGCCGAACAGACCCGAGGCGTGCTGTTCTGGCTGCTGGGCTCGCTCGGCGGCGTCGGCTGGAGCGATGTGTGGATCTGCTCCGCCGTGCTCGCAGTGACCCTGCTGATCTGCCTCGGCCACGCCCGTACGCTCGACGCCTTCGCCTTCGGCCAGGACGCGGCGGCCACCCTCGGCGTCCACGTCGGCCGTACCCGGATCGTCCTGCTGTGCACGACCGCACTGCTGACCGCCGCTCTCGTGAGCTCCGCCGGTGCCATCGGGTTCGTCGGGCTGGTGCTGCCGCACGCGGCCCGGGCGCTCACCGGCTCCGGGCACCGCAGACTGCTGCCGGTGACCGCACTCGCCGGGGCCGTGTTCCTGGTCTGGGTCGACACCCTCGCCCGGACCGTTCTCGATCCGCAGGAGGTACCGGTGGGAGTCGTCACCGCACTGATCGGGGTCCCCGCCTTCGTGCTGGTCCTCCACCGCACCCGGCGGACCCCGTGACCCGGGCCGTCCCCGGCGGCCTGCGGGCCGACCGGGTCAGCAGGGAGGCGGGCGGCCGCCTCATCCTGGACGGTGTCTCGCTCGCACCGCCGCCCGGCGCCACCATCGGGCTGATCGGCCCGAACGGCTCCGGGAAGTCCACCCTCCTGCGGATCCTGGCCGGGGTCCTCGCCCCGGACGCGGGCCTGGTCACCCTCGACGGCGATCCGCTGACCGCGGTCGGCCGACGCACCGTGGCCCGGCGCGTTGCCGTGGTCGACCAGCACGCCGTCACCCAGGTCGAGCTCAGCGTCGTGGACGTCGTACGCCTGGGCCGCATCCCGCACCGCCGTGCCTGGTCGGCGCCGACGGCGGCCGACGAGAGGGCGGTGCGCGAGGCTCTGGAGCGGACCGGTCTCGCGGAACGCCGCGACCAGTCCTGGCACACGCTGTCCGGCGGTGAACGCCAGCGCGTCCAGATCGCCCGCGCGCTCGCCCAGCAGCCGCGCGAACTGCTCCTGGACGAACCGACCAACCATCTGGACATCCAGCACCAGCTCGAACTGCTGGCCCTGGTCACCGCGTTGCCGCTCACCGCTGTCGTCGCCCTGCACGATCTCAATCTGGCCGCGATGTTCTGCGACCGGATCGTGGTGATGGACGGGGGAAAGGCCGTCGCGGGCGGCACTCCGGCGGAAGTGATCACGGAGAAGCTCATCGCCGACGTCTACCGGGTACGGGCCGTCGTGACCCCGGACGGACCGCAGGGGCGGCCCTCGGTGCGCTTTCGTCCGGGGCGGCCCGAGGTTCCCGCGGCGTCCGCGTCGGTCTGAGGCGCTCCGCCGCGGGGTTGCCCCCGCCGCGGAGCGCGAGGGGCGGACCCCGGTGCGGGGCCCGCCCCTCGCGGTGCGGTACGGCCGTCCGGCGCGGTGTGCCGGGGGTCAGCGGTGCCGGCCCTGGCCGAACTCGCCGCCCGTGTCCTTGCCGCCCATGTCCTTGCCGCTCTTGCTGGTGCCGTCCGCGTAGTCGATCTGCTCCTTGCGCAGCTCGGCGGAGACTTCCTTCTGCTCGGTCACCTTCTTCGTTTCCATCCGCACCCGCTCGACCGGCACGGTCTCCTTGCGCATCGTGGCGCGTTCGGCGTGCAGGGTGACCTCCACGTCCTGCTCGGTGATGTCGGACCGGTCGGCCGCCTTGTCGCCCGGACGGAGCGGTTCACGGACCACGCGCACCTCTTCGTGCGTGACGGGCACGGTCCGGGTGACGTTCTCGGTGACGACGTACTTGTGGAGACGGGCCTTGCCGCTCTCGTACTCCTCGGTGCCGATGTGCAGCTGTTCCTCGGAGCGGATCAGTTCCTCCTTGCCGCTGAGGTCGGCGCTGGAGCGTTCCGCTCCCGCACCGGCTCCGACCAGCGGACGGGACGTGCCCGAGGTTTCGGTGTCGCGGTGCCTGCCGGTCCCGGTGCCCGCACCGGCCATGCCGGCCGACGTGGTCCTGTCGGTCGTGCGGCCCGTGCCCGCGGCGCCCATGGCCCCGGCCCCGGCTGCCGCGCCGGCTCCGGCCGCGCCCATGGTGCCCGTGCCGGTCGTGGTCGGTGCGTCGGCACTCGTGGTGCCGGCGGCCCCGGCGCGGTCACCGAGGTTGGCCTTGGTATTCCGGCTCAGGCCGTAGTGCCGGTAGAGCTCTTCCTCCTCGGAGACGGACAGATGGGCGTCCGCGTCCACCCGGGGGGCTTCCTTCACCCGGTCCTTCGGATGCGAGATGTGCAGGTCGGAGCCCACGCGACGGGCTCCGGCGAGGGGCACGAAACTCTCCTTCATACCGAACAGGCCGGTCTTCACCGTGATCCAGTCCGGCCGGCCGGTGTTGTCGTCGACATACACCCGCCCCACGTTGCCGATCTTCTCGCCCTCGGTGTCGTACACCGTCAGGCCGTCGAGCTCTCCGGAATCCGTGAAACCGTCAGCGGCTCCCATGACCGATTCCTCCTCGCCCGGGCGCGTCCTGTGGGTGGGTCCAGCAGGGGAGGCGCGTCCGGATTCCATCGCGCCTCACCCGGATGGGCGCTGCAACCGCCCGGCCGACGGACGCCGGCCGCCGTACCCGCCCCACGTCGGTGCAGGCCCCGTGCGATGCGGCTGTGGGGCTGCCGGCCCGATTAGGCCAATCGAGTGAACGGGGGCGGGGAGGTCACGTGGGCCCGCCCACCGGAGGGCCGGGCGGAACGGCCGCACCGTGCGGCACCCGGAACGGACCGCGTTCTCCGCCTTCACCCGGCATCGGACCCGCCCTCGTCGGGCGCCCGCACTCCACCGCCTCTGAACAGGCCGTTCCCACCGGGGGCGAATTTCCGGGAAACCCTTGACACCCGCTGGGGGTGCCCGCATCCTTTCGCCAGAAATCGCAACGGCGTTGCGATTTCCGCACCGGAAGATCGATGACGTGGACGAAGGAGGCCCGGCCCATGGCTGAGCACGGCACGGACACCACCACTCCGGCTCCGGCCGGACAGCAGGCCCCCGCCGTGCTGCAGACCGTGGACCGGGCCCTGCTCGTGCTGCTCACGTTCACCGAGCAGCGCCCCGAATGGGGCGTCAGCGAACTGGCCCGCCACCACGGCTGGGACAAGGCCGTCGTGCAGCGCCTGCTCACCACCCTGAGCGCGCGCGGCTTCCTGCTCTGCGACGACAACAGCCGCCGCTACCGCCCGGGTCCCGCCCTGTCCCGGCTGGCCCGGGTCAGCGAGCACAGCGGAGTACTGTCCTCGATCTCCCGCCCGATACTCGCCCGGCTGCTCCGCGAGACCGGCGAGAGCATCGTCCTCAACGTCCCGCACGGCGGCAGCTACCGCTGCGAAGCCGCCGTCGACGGCACCGGGCCCGTCCGCTACACCGCGATCATCGGCGCGGTCATGCCCGGCCACGCCGGAGCGTCCGGGCACACGATCTTCGCGTACCACCCCGAGCGCGAGATCCGGCAGATGTTCGGCGCCACCGGACTGACGCGCTTCAACGACCGCACCATCACGGACCTGGACGCCCTGCTCGCCTGCTACGCGCAGGTCCGCGCCGACGGCTACTGCATCAGCCACGGCGAGTACGACGAAGCGGTGACCGCGGTCTCCGCCCCCGTCTTCCAGGGGGACGGCGTCCCCGCCTCCCTCACCGTCATCGGCCCGTCCCACCGCGTGGAGCGGGCCGCCGACACCCTCGTGACGCTGGTACGCGCCGGAGCGGCGGAGATCACCGCCGCCCTCGGCGGCTGAGCCCGCGCGCCCCGAACCAACCCGCCCCACCGCGGCCCTCCCGCGCCGCCGGCCTGCCCCGGCCCCGCCCGGCCGCCCACCCACCGGGGACACACCGAGATCCCCGCCCTGCTCACCGAAGGGGGTGCCCCATGGCGCACCACGTCTCCGCGCCGCACCCTGCCCCGCCGCCGCCGGGTCCCGAAGAGCCCCGGTCGCATCCGAGGGCGACGGAACCCGTCCTGCTGGTCATCCTCGTCGTGCTCTCCGCCGTCGGCGCCGTCATCGGCATCGATCTCGTCTCCAAGCTGGGAATCTCCGCCAACACCTCGGTCGTCGGTGCACTCGTCGCCATGCTGATCGGACGCATTCCCCTCGGCTTCCTGCGCCGGATGCGTTCCGTACACCGCCAGAACCTGGCCCAGAGCGCCATCTCCGCCGCGACCTTCGCCTCGGCGAACGCGCTGCTCACCTCCGTAGCCGTCCCGTACGTCTTCGGCCGCGAGGACCTGGTCTGGCCGATGCTCGCCGGCGCCTTCATCGGCCTCCTCGTGGACGCCTGGGTCCTCTACCGGGCCTTCGGCTCCCGGCTGCTGCCGGCCGACGCCGCCTGGCCGCCCGGCACCGCCGCCGCCGAGACGATCAAGGCCGGCGACCGGGGAGGACGCCGCGCCCTGATCCTGGCCGGCGGCACCGCGGTCGGACTCGCCGGGACGCTCTTCAGCCTGCCGCTCTCCGCCGCCGGTGTGGCCTTCCTCGGCAACGTCTGGGCGCTGATGATGTTCGGCATCGGCCTGATGCTGCGCCAGTACAGCCCCGACGTCTTCCACACCGATCTCGGCGCCGGCTACATCCCGCACGGCGTCATGGTCGGCGCCGGGATCGTCGCACTCGGCCAGGCCGTCCACCTGCTCATAGGCCGACGCGAACGCAAGCGGAAGGAAGCCGCCGCGGAGGCCTCCAGCGTCGCGACCGTCCAGGACACGGACCCGACCACCGCCTACACCGTCGACGAACGGGCCCTGCGGACCTCCCTGATCCGCGGCTTCGCGCTCTTCACCGGGGGAGCGGTCGTCCTCGCCGTCCTCGGCGGCCTGATCGGGGACATGAGCCCCCTCGGCATCGTCGGCTGGGTCCTGTTCGCCGCCTTCGCGGCCCTGGTCCACGAACTGATCGTCGGCCTGGCCGCCATGCAGTCCGGCTGGTTCCCGTCCTTCGCCGTCACCCTGATCTTCCTCATCCTGGGCCTCGCCATCGGCATCCCGTCCGTGCCGCTCGCCCTGCTGGTCGGATACGTGTCCGCCACCGGCCCCGCCTTCGCCGACATGGGCTACGACCTCAAGGCCGGCTGGCTGCTGCGGCGCGAGCACCGTCCCTGGGACGCGTTCGAGCGCGAAGGCCGCCGCCAGCAGTTCATGGCCGCCCTCATCGGATTCGCCGTCGCCCTCGTCGTCGTCGCCCTCGCCTGGCGCTCCTACTTCGGACAGGGACTCATCCCACCCGTCGCCAAGGTGTACGCCGACACCATCAAGAGCGGGCTCAGCGACCCGGACGCGGTACGCACCATGCTGCTCTGGGCCATTCCCGGCGCGGCCATCCAACTGCTCGGCGGCACCCGGCGGCAGATGGGCGTCATGCTCGCCACCGGTCTGCTCATCCTCACCCCGCAAGCCTGCTGGCTCGTCCTCGGCGCCCTCGTCGTCCGGGTCGGCTACCGGAAGCTGCGCGGTCCCGCCGCCGACGAGGAACTCAACCTGGTCGGCGCCGGACTCATCGCGGGCAGCTCGCTCGGCGACTCGGCCCAGATCCTCAAGACCTGACGGCTGCCGCCCCCTGAACCACACCCCGCACCACTCAGCACCACCCGCATGGCAAGGAGAACCACCCCGTGGACATGTACAGCAGGCTCGAACCGCGCCCCGAGTACCTCAGCTTCGAACTCGCCCTGGCCGCCCGCAAGCTCGTCGAGGAGGTCATGCTGGTCAAGCGCGGCGAGCATGTCGTCCTCACCGGCGACACCAGCAGCGACCGCCGCGTGATCGAGGCCACCGCCCAGGCGGTCGCCGCTGCCGGAGCGCACCCCGTCGTCGTCTGGTACGAGACGCTGCCCGGCGCCTCCATGGAGCCGCCCCGGCCCGTCGCCGGTGCCATCGCCGACGCCGACGTGTGGATCGAGTTCGCCGTCTCGTACCTGATGCACTCCGACGCCTTCCGCACCGCGATGGCGAACGGCTGCCGCTACACCAACCTGACCGCGATGGACGTCCAGATGCTGGTCGCCACCGTCGGCCGACCGGACTTCCAGGGCGTCATCCGCCTCGGCAAGGCACTCGTCGCCCTCCTGGAGGCCGCCGACGAGGTCCGGATCACCTCCGCCAACGGCACCGACCTCGTCGGCCGCAACGGCGACCGGCCGATCAACCTGCGAGGCAAGCCCGCCGAGAAGCCCGGCGAGACCGTGATGCTCTCCGGCCAGATCTCCTGGAACCCCCTCGAAGAGACCCAGGACGGTGTCCTCGTCTTCGACGGCGCCCTGTGGCCGCCGGACGAGCTCGGCCTGCTGCGCTCCCCGGTCCGCTGCACCGTCGAGAAGGGTGTCGTCACCAAGATCGAGGGCGACGCCGACGCGGACACCTTCCGCCGCTGGATGGAGTCCTTCGACGACCCGAACATGTTCCGCATCGCGCACTGGTCGCTCGGCTTCAACCCCGGCGTCCTCGCCCCGACCGGCCGCATCGTCGAGGACGAGCGCGTCTTCGGCTGCGTCGAACTCGGCATCGGCACCAAGGGCGCCTGGATCGGCGGCGAACCGTGGGTCGCCGCCGCCCACACCGACGGCAGCGTCCTCGGCCCGTCCATCTACCTGGACGGCGTCGCCATCGAGGAGAACGGGCGCTACGTGCACCCCGAGCTCGTCGGGATCTGCCGCGACCTGGGCGTCGCCGGCTACTGAGCCGGCCACCGGGCGGGCCCGCACCTTCCCGGTGCGGGCCCGCCCGGCACCCGTCAACCGCACCGAGACGCGCAAGGAGCGCCCATGACCACCCCCGCCCCCGTCTCCTACCGCCACGGCGGCCTGGTCTGCACCGACCACACCCTCGACGTGCCGCTCGACCACCACACCCCGGACGGCCCCGCCATCCGTCTGTTCGCCCGCGAGGTCGTCGCCGAGGGACGCGAGCACGAGGACCTGCCCCGCCTGCTCTGGCTCCAGGGCGGCCCCGGTGGCCGCGCCGAGCGCCCCAACGCCGCGGGTGCCTGGCTGCGCCGCGCCCTCGCCGACTACCGCGTCGTCCTCCTGGACCAGCGGGGCACCGGCCGTTCCACCCCCGCCGACCGGGCCACCCTGGCCCGCTTCGGCACGGACTCCGAGGCCGCCGCCGACTACCTCGCGCACTTCCGCGCCGACTCGATCGTGCGCGACGCCGAACACCTGCGCCGCCACCTCCAGGGCGAGGAGCCGTGGAGTGTCCTCGGCCAGAGCTTCGGCGGATTCTCCACCCTCACCTATCTCTCGCTCGCCCCCGAAGGCCTCACCCAGGCGTACATCACCGGCGGACTGCCGACGCTCACCGGCCACGCAGACGACGTCTACCGCGCCGCGTACGCCCGCACCCTCGCCCACAACGAGCGCTACTTCGCGCGCTACCCCGGCGACCAGGCCCTCGCCGAGGCCGTCGCCGCGCACCTGGACACGCACGACGTCCGGATGCCGGCCGGAGAACGCCTCACCGTGCGCCGCTTCCAGAGCCTCGGCATCACCTTCGGCACCGCGGCCAAGTTCGACTCGCTGCACTACCTCCTGGAGACCGCCTTCACCGAGGGCGCCGACGGACCGGAACTCACCGACACCTTCCTGCGCGGCGTCGATGCCGCCGTGTCCTTCGCCGAACGCCCCCTGTACGCCGCGCTCCACGAGCCGATCTACGCCCAGGGCGGGCGCCCCACCGACTGGTCCGCACACCGGATCCGCCAGGAGTTCCCGGCCTTCGACGCCACCGGCGGCGGCCCGCTCCGGTTCACCGGTGAGATGGTCTACCCCTGGCAGTTCGAGGAGGACCCGGCGCTCGTACCGCTGCGGGCCGCCGCCGAGGCGCTCGCCGCCCGTACCGACTGGCCGGCCCTGTACGACCTGGACCGGCTCGCCGCCAACGACGTCCCCGTCGTGGCCGCCGTCTACCACGACGACATGTACGTCGACCGGAAGCAGGCCCTGGCCACCGCCGGTGCCGTACGCGGACTGCGGACCTGGGTCACCGACGCCTACGCCCACGACGGCGTCCGGGCCGACGCGGCCGTACTGGACCGGCTGATCTCCATGGCCCGCGGCGAGGCCTGACCCCCGGCACCGGGCATGGCGCCCCCGGGGGAGCCAGGCCCGGTGCCTATGATCGACGGACCACACGCCGATCACCGTCCTGCCGCACCACCGGGGGTATCCCATCCGTTCCGTACGTATCCGGCTGCCCGAACAGCGCGGTGAACTGCTGGCCCGGCGCGAGGACGGCCTGGAACTGCACCACCTCGTGTGGCGGCTGGGACCCGGGTGGCGGGTGTGCAGCAGCGCGGTACTCGGCGGCGGCATCGGCCCGCGCGACTGGATCCTCAACGCGCAGGTGCCCGGCGGCTATCCGCGTATGGACCCCGACCGCCACCTCGCCGAGATCGCGGCCGCCGAACGCCTCACCGGACCCGGCGCCGGGCTGATGACGGCCGCCGACGTCACCGCGTACACCGTCGCCGCCGACGAGGGCGTCACCGCGACCGCCACCTGTGGTCTCGGCGTACGGGGCTGGGCGGCGGCAGCGGCCGGGGGACGCGGGGGACCGCAGCCGCCGGGGACGGTCAACATCGTCGTCACACTCCCCGCCCCGCTGACCGACGCCGCGCTCGTCAACGCCGTCGCCACCGCCACCGAGGCCAAGGTGCAGGCCCTCCTGGACGCCGGACTCGACTGCTCCGGCACGCCCACCGACTCCGTCTGCGTCGCCGTACCCGCCCCCTCCCCGGACACGGGAGCCGGTGAACCGTTCGCGGGGCCCCGCTCCCGCTGGGGCGCACGACTCGCCAGGGCCGTGCACGCCGCGGTTCTCGAAGGAGCGCTGCGGCAATCCTGACCATCCGAAGTGCCGCGGGCCGGTCTCCGCGCGCCCGACGAAGGGAAAAGTACTCATGACCTCAGCAGCCGACACAGTCCGCGAGCGGCCGGCCGTCGCCGTCCTCGGCACCGGAATCATGGGTTCGGGTATGGCCAGGAGCCTGCTCAGGGCCGGTCTCGACGTCCGCGTCTGGAACCGTACGCACGCCAGGGCGGTACCGCTCGCCGCCGACGGCGCCACCGTCGCGGACACCGCGGCGGAAGCCGTACGCGGCGCCGACATCATCCTCACCGCGCTCAACGACAGCACCGCCGTCGCCGCCGCGCTCACCGCAGCCTCCGACGGGGTGCACCGGGGCCAGGTCCTCCTGCAGAGCTCCACCGTCGGTCCTGACGCCACCGCCGAACTGGCGCAGCGCGCGGCGGACCTCGGCCTCGTCTACCTCGACGCCCCGGTCTCCGGCACCAGGCAGCCCGCTGAGCAGGGCGCGCTGACCGTGTTCGTCTCCGGGCCCGCTGCCGCCCGCGAG
Source organism: Streptomyces sp. NBC_00385 (assembly GCF_035917155.1). Taxonomy (NCBI): domain Bacteria; kingdom Bacillati; phylum Actinomycetota; class Actinomycetes; order Kitasatosporales; family Streptomycetaceae; genus Streptomyces; species Streptomyces sp. NBC_00385. The sequence continues at coordinate 8,410,872 of NZ_CP107951.1, forward strand.
GTGACCGGACCGGCGCTCGACGCGATCGGGCAGCGCACCGTCTGGGTCGCCGAGGAGCCGGGAGCGGCCTCCCGGCTCAAGCTCGTCGTCAACACCTGGGTGATCAACATGGTGGGCGGCGTCGCGGAATGCCTCAACCTCGCCGAGGGGCTCGGGGTGGACCCGCAGACGTTCCTGGACGTGATGAAGGGCGGGCCGCTCGACTCCGCCTACCTGCACGGCAAATCCGCCGCCGTCCTCTCCGGCGACCTCACCCCGAGCTTCGCCCTGTCCACGGCCCTCAAGGACACCCGCCTCATCCTCGAAGCCGCCGAACACTCCGGCGTCCGGCTGGACCTGACGAAGGCGTCGGCCGCCCGCTTCGAACGCGCCGAGGCGGCCGGGCACGGCGGGGAGGACATGATCGCCACCTACTACGCCGGGCGCCCCGCGGAGAAGGACGGCGACTGATCACGCGCGTGCCCGGTGCCGGTGCCCGTCAGACGACCCGCACCTGGTGCCGGACCACCGCGTCGAACAGATAGCCCTGTGTGTTGTGCGCGGTGACGTCCGGCTGGACGCGGCCCGACCGGTCCGTCGCCCGCGCCAGCAGGACGGCCGGGCCACGTGCCCCGGGCACCCAGTCGGCCGACCAGCGCACCCAGCTGCCGCTCCGCGGTTCGTCACGCAGCCGCGCCCGGCGCCACCGCGTTCCCCCGTCCGTGCTGATCTCGACCGTGCGCACAGGCGCCCCGCCCGACCACGACCGTCCGGTCAGTACCTGGCGACGATGGGCGGGGAACTCGGCATCCGGTGCCAGCTCGAAGGCGCTCTTCAGCGTCTGCCGGGTCAGCGGTGCACTGCCCTCGGCCGGGTAGCCGGGGCCGAACAGCCGGTAGAGGCCCGTGTTCCACGGGGAGACCAGGGGCCGGGCGCTCACCTCGATGTCGCCGACCCACTTGATGTTCGCGATCCCGATCCAGGACGGCACGATCAGCCGCACCGGATGGCCGTGATCGGGCGGCAGCGGTTCGCCGTTCATCTCGTACGCGAGGAGCACGTCGTCCAGTGCCTTCGCCACCGGCAGCGGCCGCCGCACATGCCCGAGGTTGATTCCGTCGCTGACCACCTCGTCGTCGAGGCCCCGCGGCAGCACGTCGACGGCGTGCCGGGTGATGCCCGCGCGGCGCAGTACGTCGGCGAGCCGCACTCCGCGCCAGCGCGCAGTGCCGATCGCCCCCAGGGTCCAGGCGGTACCGCTGACCTGCTGCCCCTGCTGTGCCGTGTAGTAGCTGCGGGCGTTGCCCGCGCACTCGACGAACGCGGTACGGGTCACCGACGGCAGCGCGCGCAGCTCGTCGTACGTGAACTCCACCGCGGGGCCGCCGAGTCCGTCGCCCCACACCCTGAGCCGCCAGCCGGCCGCCTCGATCCGCGGCGTCACCGTGTGGTTGCGTACGAAGAACCGCTCGGCCGGGGTGAGCAGCCCGGTCGAGCGCAGCGCGGCGAAGTTCGTCTCCGCGTTGGTGCCGCGCACCGTGAACACCTCGGGCGGCAGCGGCTTCACGATGCCGGGGGCGGCGGCAGCGGACGCCGCGTGCGCGGGAGCGGCGAGCCCGGCGAGCGGGGCCGCCACCGAAGCCGCCGCGACCAGCCGCAGCAGATCACGGCGCTCGATCCCCGCGGAGCGCGCGGTACCGCGCGCCCACTGGCGCAGCCGCATCCGGTCGTAGGAGGCCTCGGACGGCGGAACGGATCTCATGGACGACTCCAGGGGCGAGAGGAGAGCGGGGCGGCAGAGGGGATCAGGGACGCGGGTGTGCGCGGCGTCCCGGACCCATGTGCCGCCGCGAGGAGGCCGGGTTCGCGGGCATGCGGGTGAGCGTGTCAGCGGCCCATCGGGGCGTCAACGCACTCCCGCAGGGCCCCAGGACCTGCCGGGAACGTACGAGGACCGGACCGGCCGACGTGCGCAGCGCGGCGCGGGCCCCCGGCACGGCTTCGACCTGCGCGGACGCGGCACCGGGGAGATCCGGCTCGCCGGGCCGGGGGAGGGGGCCGGTGGTGCTCCCGGGGGTGTGGATTTCATCGGGCCGCAATGTTCGGACGGCCGCGACGGCAGGTCCCGGCGAGGACTGCGTCCGGACACACGTGTGGGCTCCGGGCCGCCGAGGCGGCCCGGAGCCCACACGTCACGCTCATTCCTCGATGGTCATCCCGTCACGGAGCCGGTGCAGAATCCGGCTGATCAGCCGGGAGACGTGCATCTGCGAGATGCCGAGCTCGGCGCCGATCTGCGACTGCGTCATCTCCTGGCCGAACCGCATGTCGATGATGCGACGCTCACGCTTGTCCAGATCGCCCAGCAGCGGTGCCAGGGCGTGCAGGTTCTCGACCGTCTCCATGGCCGGATCCGGGCCGCCCAGCACATCGGCGAAGGTCCGCCCCGTCGTGCTGTGGTTCCCCGAGTCGGCCGCGGCGGCCGGCATGTCCAGCGAACCCGCGGTGTACCCGTTGGCCGCCACGATGCCCTCGGTGATCTCGTCCTCGCTCAGCCCCAGGTGCTCGGCGAGCTCGGGAACGGTGGGGTCGCGGTCGAGCTCGCCGGCCAGGGCCTCCTTGGTCTTGGCGATGTCGACCCGCAACTCCTGGAGCCGGCGCGGAACATGGACCGCCCAGCTGGTGTCACGGAAGAATCGTTTGATCTCCCCCGTGATGTACGGAACCGCGAAGGAGGTGAACTCGACCTCGCGGGACAGGTCGAACCGGTCGATGGCCTTGATCAGCCCGATCGTGCCGACCTGGACGATGTCCTCCATGTCGCCGCTGCCCCGGTTCCTGAACCGGCCGGCGGCGAAACGCACGAGGGAGAGGTTCATCTCGATGAGCGTGTTCCGCGCGTACTGATGGGCGTGCGTCCCCTCCTCCAGCACCTGGAGGCGGTCGAAGAACAGCCGGGAGAGTTCCCGTGCGTCGGCGGGCGCCACCTTGCCCGCGTCCTCGATCCACGGCAGGTCGCCGAGATCCATGGGGGCAGGCCCGGTGCCCGTGAGTTCGTCCTGCCCGGCGAGAGCCTGCACGGCTGCTCCCTGGCCGGCCGGTGCCGACCGTGCACTCTCCGCTCGCTCCGCACCGGCAGTCCGCGCAGTGTGCGTCGTCATCTCGTCACGCTCCCCTGGTGGTAGGCCATCAGGTGTAGACGCTTGCCCCGTCAGGTGGTTCCCATGCGCACAAACGGAATTTGATCAGTGACTTGACGTCAATGGCCGGAAGCCGACGGCCCTTCTGCCTCCTGGGCGGGGCTCGGCGTCCCGGCACGCAGAACCGCCCCACCGGTACGGGGGAGCCCGGTGGGGCGGTCATCACCAGAGTGCCACAGCCGCGGCCGCCAGGGGACGGGCCGACGCGTATCCGGCGGTAGTTGAGTCGAAATCGACGGTGCGCCGAGGCGGTCCCGGCCCTGGGCGGGGTCGTCAGTCGCGCGGATATCCGACGACCGTGTGGGTGACCGCGGGGGAGTCCTCGGTGGTGTAGTAGTGGCTGCACTGCGCCGAGAAACGGGCGGTGTCCCCTGCCTCCAGGAGGTACGGAACGTCGTTCACCACCAGCGTCACCTGACCGGACATCACCAGCACGTACTCCACCGAATCCGCGCCGTGCGAACTGACCTGGCTCTGCGCGTGCGGGTGGAGCCTGGTCCGGTAGATCTCCAGACGGCCCTGCTCGTGACCGGAGTACAGCAGGCTGACCGAGGTCTCGTCCTCGGGCTCGTCCAGCGAGGAGGCCCGGATGATCTCCGGCTCCAGCAGCGGCTGGCGCAGCAGATCCGTGCAGTTGGTGCCCAGCACGTCGGCGATCCGGACCAGCACGTCAACGGTCGGATTGGCCTCCGCCCGCTCTATCTGGGACAGCAGCCCCTTGCTGACGCCGGTCGCGGCCGACAGCTCACGCAGGCTCCAACCCCTGGCGAGCCGACGACGGTTGAGATTTCCGGCCAGGGAAGCCCGCACACCGGAGGCGGACTTCCCCGCCTCCGGCGGGCGCGCGGCCGGGGGCGGTCCGGCGTCGGTGGTCGTCTCGGACACCGTTCCTCCTCGCTCTCGGTGGTACGCGCAGGTCAGCGGCACACTCTACCCGCGCCGGCGCGGTCCGGTCAGGGGTGACGACTGTCTCCGGCGTCCCCGGGAACCGCGTCGATCATGCGGCGGGTCCAGGGGTGCCGCGGGTCGTCCAGGACCTGGGCGGCGACCCCCTGCTCGACGATCCGCCCCCGGTGCATCACGGCCACCAGGTCCGCGATCTGCCGCACCACGCCCAGGTCGTGGGTGATGAACAGCACCGCGAAGCCCTCCTCGCGCTGAAGCGTGACCAGCAGGTTGAGCAACTGGGCCTGGACCGACACATCGAGCGCCGCCACCGCTTCGTCGCAGATCAGCAGCCGGGGCCGGGCGGCCAGGGCGCGTGCCAGGGCGACCCGTTGACGCTCGCCTCCGGAGAGCGCGGCCGGACGACGCGACGCGTACGCCCCGGGCAGCCCGACCTGTGCGAGCAGGTCGTCCACCCCGGGCGCGTCGCCCCGCCCGCGCCCGCCCGCGGTGGCGGCCAGGGCCTCGCGCAGCGTCGCGCCCACGGTGCGCAGCGGGTTGAGCGAGGAGTACGGGTCCTGGAACACGATCTGTACCTGTTCCGCCAGACGCCGCCGGTCAGCCGTGGTGGGACGACGCCCCGGGGGCAGGGTGATCCCGCCCACGGACACCGCGCCCCGGTCGAAGGTCTCCAGGCCGACCGCGATCCTGGCGAGCGTCGTCTTGCCCGAGCCGGACTCGCCGACCAGGGCGACGACCGTGTTGCGCGGAACGGTGAGGCTGACATCGAGGAGTGCGGTGTGGTCCCCGGCCGACGAGCGGAACGTGCGGTCGACGGACGTGGCCACGAGCGCCGCGTCCGGGGCCGGTTCCCCGCCGGTTCCCCGACCGGGCACCGCCGCCGGCTCCGCCACCGTGCGCGCCGATGGTGCGACGAGCGCGCCGCCGATCTCGGGCAGCCGCACACAGGCCGACGACCGGCCCGTTCCGTCCGCCGTCCCGGCCCCCACCGGCGGCAGCAGCTCGACCGGTTCGGTGCGGCACACCGGGTCCGCGTGGGCACAGCGGCCGGCGAAGGGGCAGCCCGGTCCCCGGGAACCCGGGGCGGGCACGGAGCCGGGGATGGCCGGAAGTTCCGCGAACCGCTCGTGCACCGACGGTTCGGAGGCCAGCAGGCCCGCGGTGTACGGATGCAGCGGTCCGGACTCCAGCTCCTGCGAGCTGCCGTGTTCCAGGACCTGGCCCGCGTACAGCACGTACACCCGGTCGCAGGCGGAGAACGCGACCCGCAGATCGTGCGTGATGAGGACCAGCCCCATGTGCCGGCTCCGCTGCAGGCCACGCAGCAGATCCAGTACGGCACCCTGGCTGGCGGCGTCCAGCGCCGTGGTCGGCTCGTCCGCGATCAGCAGTTCGGGATCGCCCGCGAGCGCCGCGGCCGCCGCGACGCGCTGACGCATCCCGCCCGACAGTTCGTGCGGACAGCGGTCGGCGACATCGGGGCCGAGGCCGACCTCGGCCAGCCGCCGCTCCACTTCGGCGCGCCGGGCCGCCTTCGCCCGGCGCAGGTTCCGTCCGCCGTCGAGGTCGCGCAGACCGTCCGCGATCTGACGTCCGCAGGTGAGCTGCGGATGGAGCATGGTGAACGGATCCTGCATCAGCAGCGTGACGCGCCGCCCCCGCAACGCGTGGTGTTCGCGCGGCGAAAGACCGAGGACCTCCCGGCCGTCGATGCGTACGGAGCCACCCGTCACCCCGGTCCCGGACGGCAGCAGCCCCGCCACGGCCCGCATGGCCAGGGACTTGCCGCTGCCGGACTCGCCGACGATGCCGATGCACTCGCCCCGGCCCACGTCCAGCGAGATGCCCTCCAGGATCGGGACCGGCCCGCCCGGCCCGGCCGTCGCCGCCACCCGGAGGCCGTCGACGGCCAGCAGGCGGCCGGTGGCCGGTGGAGCGGTGGCGGTAGGGCCGGCCATGGCCGCACGCGCTGTCATCAGGACCTCCCACGGTCGGAGAACGCCTCGAACAGCCGGTCGCCGAGGAGGTTGAGTGCCACGGCCGCCGCGACGATGAGTACGGCAGGAGCCAGGGCCGCGGACGGGTTGTCGTACAGCAGGGTGCGGTTCTCGGAGAGCATCCGGCCCCAGTCCGGGGCACCCGGCGGGACACCGAGGCCGAGGAAGGACAGGGAGCTCAGCGCCACGATCGCCCCGGCGAAGTTCAGCAGCGTGTTCGCCACCACGACGGGCAGCACATTGGGCCAGATGTGCCGGGTCATCACCGTGAAGGGGGAGAGGCCCAGGGTCTGTGCCGCCTCGACGTACGCGCGGTGCCGCTGCTCCAGCACGGCGGACCGGACGAGGCGGATGTCGGCGGGCGACGTCAGCACGACGAGCACACCGACGGCGAGCGCGTAGCCGCCCCCACCGATCCCGGCCACGACGATCGTCACCAGGAGCGCGGGCAGCGCCAGCAGCAGGTCGGCCCAGCGTCGCACGACGGTGTCGATCCAGCCGCCGCGGTAGCCGGCCAGCAGACCGAGGACGTTGCCGATGACCATCGACCCGACCGCTACCAGGGCCGCACCGGCCAGGGTGGACCGGGCACCGGCGACCACCATCCGGGCGATGTCGCGGCCGAGTTCGTCGGTGCCGAGCAGATGCCCGCCACCTGGCATGGCCGCGCCCGTGGCGAGATCCTGGGCGTCCCAGTCCGGCAGGACCAGCTGGCCGACGGCCGCGGCCAGTGCGAACAGCACCAGCAGGACGGCGCAGCACACCGTGAGCGGGGAGAACCTGCGGACGGTACGGGATTTCACGCGTTCTCCTCCTCATGGGCGCCGGACGGCAGGGCGGAGGCGGACACCTTCGCCGTGGTCGGGGTCCTGGCCGCCGGTGCGCTCCGCAACTGCGGATCCAGCAGCGGCTGTACGAGATCGGTGACCAGGTTGGCCAGACAGACGAGGGCGGCGATGAGCAGCGCCTCGGCCTGGACGACCGGCACGTCCCGGAAGGTGACCGAGTCGACGAGCAGGGAGCCGAGCCCCGGCAGCGCGAAGACCTGCTCCACCATGACCGTTCCCGCCAGGAGGTAGGCGAGGATCAGCCCGATGCCGGTGAGGACAGGGACGACGGTGCCGCGCAGCACGTACCGCAGCAGGATGTCCCGCTCCCGCACCCCCCGGGCGCGGGCGAACGTGACGTGTTCCCGGCCGAGTTCCCGGATCACCGCCGCCCGGGTCAGTTTCAGCAGGACGGCGGTCACGGCGAGTCCGAGCGCCAGGGCGGGCAGCACCAGGTGCGTCAGCCGGTCCGTGCCAGCGCCCTCGCCCGGTCCGTACGCCGGGAACCAGCCGAGCATCAGCGAGAACAAGTAGATGAGCACCAGTCCGCCCGCGAACGCCGGGGTGGACAGCGCCACCACGCCGAGGCTCTGCACGGCCCGGTCGGTGACGCGCCGGTTGCGCAGGCCGGCCAGGACGCCCAGCGGAATCCCGAGGATCAGCGCCACGGTGAAGCCGAGGCCGACCAGCTGCCCGGTGAGCAGCAGGCGGTCGCCCAGTGCGGCGGCGACGCTCTCGCCGGTGCGGATCGACGTACCGAGGTCGAGCCGGACGGCGTCACTCAGCCAGTACCAGTACTGCACGGCCATCGGGCTGTCGAGATGGTGGCGGGCCCGGACGGCCGCCAGAGCCTCGGGGGTGGCGCTGCGCGGACCCAGCAGCGTCTGGGCGGGGTCGCCCGGCGCGGCCTGGAGCAGGGCGAACACGGCGACGGACAGGACGAACAGCAGCCCCAGGGTTCCGCCGAGGCGGCGCACGACGAGCCCGGCGGGGAGCGCGGCGCTCAGCCGCGACCGGGTGGTGGCCGTCATCGCTCGCCTCCGGCGGGGCCGGCGGAAGCCGGGCGGGGGATGGCGGGACCGGAGGGTGTCAGGAGGGTGACGTCCTCCGGCCCCGCCGGGAAGGCCGTGCCGGGGATCGGCTCGGGGGAAGCGTCCCCCGGCACGGCGGTCGGGTGGGCGGCCGCGGCACGCGGCGCCAGGTGGGTGGCGAGCCATTGTTCGACCCGGGCCGCGGCGTCGAGGAGATGCCCGCCGTCGGTGAACTCGTGGCCCTCGTCCGGGTACACGTACAGCTCGACGGGGGCGCGGCCGGTGCGCAGCAGCGACCGGTACAGCTCCTGGGCCTGCCCGACCGGTGTGACCCGGTCCGCGGAGCCGTGGACGATGAGCGTCGGCGTGCCGCTGCCGCCGCGGGCGAAGACCGGCGAGCGCCGGATCAGCTCCTGCGGGGCGTCCGGGCCGCCGATCGCGTACGTCCGGTCGTAGCCGCCGCCGATGTTGCTGGTGTGTGTGAAGCTCAGCCAGTCGGTGGGCGCCGAGACGACGACAGCGGCCCGGAACGCATCGGTGCGTGCCGCGGCCTGGGCGGCGAGGAATCCGCCGTAGCTGTGGCCCAGAACCGCGGTGCGGTCCGGGTCGGCGAGACCGGCGTCGGTCAGGTGGCGCACACCGGACAGCACGTCGTCCAGGTCGGCGCCGCCGACGTCGCCGACCACGGCGCGGGCGTGTTCGAGCCCGCGGCCGCTGCTCCCGCGGGGGTTGGGCAGCAGTACCAGGTACCCGGCGGCGGCCAGGGCGGGCGCCAGCCCCAGCACGTCGCCCGGCGCGTACCCGGCGGACCAGAGCCAGGCGGGACCGCCGTGCGCGAGGACGGCGAGGGGGCGGGGGCCGGTGCTGTCGCCCCGGGAGAGGACGAGTCCCTGTACGGTGCGGCCGTCGGACGCGGACCAGTGGGTCTGTTCGGTACGGAGACCGGCGAGTTCGGGGTCCGCGGGGGTGTTGAGCGCGGTGACCGGTGTCCAGTTCCAGGCAGCCGGTCCCTCGGTGCGGGCGACGACGGCCTCGGGCGGACGGCCCGGTGCGTCGAGTACGGTCGCGGCCAGCAGCCCGTCGCGGCTGAGCGACAGCCCGGGCTGGTAGCAGGCCCCGCCGAGGGTCGCAGGCCCCGACCAGCGGACGACCTCGGGGTGACCGGTGTGCCCGACACGGGACCCCGTCCCGTCCCAGCCCGCGAACCACAGGCCGCCGGGCGAGGTGTCGTCGAACCGCAGCCAGGTCGCGTCCTCGACGCCGGCCACCACGGTGGTGTTCCCCGTGGCCAGGCCGACCACGACCGGGCGTCCGGCGACGATGGAGATGCCTTCGCAGACCGCCGCCGACCGGCCGTCGGCGGCGAGCGCCGGGGCGCCCAGCTGGCCCTGGGGCGTGTACACGGTCCTGGACGTGCGGGCATCGAGATCCAGGGCGGCGAACCGGGCACCGTAGTACCCGGCCGGCAGGGTGTCCTCGCAGACCGTGGCGACGGCGGTCGCACCGCCGCGCCAGGCGACGTTCCACACCGTGAGCCCCGCGGGCCCGGCCTCGCGCAGCGAGCCGTCGGCGAGGCCGACGAGATGCAGGGAACGGCGGCCGGTACCCGGGGCGAAGCGTTCCGGCGCCGGTACGGCCCCGAGCCGCACCGGCAGACCGAGGTGCATGCCGTCACGCTCCGCGCCGTCCGCCGCGCAGAGCAGCAGTGCCTGGCTCCCGTCGTCGGAGACCAGGAGCTCCTCCACGGCGCCGGGTGCCCGGACGACGGTGCGTACCGTTCCGGTGCGTGTGTCCAGGGCCGCGAGCCGTACCTCGGCCCCGGACGGGCCGTGGCTCTCGGCGATGTGCAGCAGGGTGCGGGAGTCGGGCAGCCAGCGCGGGCTGTGACGGTCCGTCGGCGTGGCCGGTCCCGACGGCGCGCGCAGCACGGGGGCCGGCGCGTCCGCGGCCCGGCCGGTCAGTGCGGCGGGGACCGGGGCAAGGACCAGCTCGGCCCGCTCGGGGCCCGCCGCCGCCACGGCGACCGCGCGGCCGTCCGGGCTGATCCGGGCCTCCACCGGGTGGACCAGGCGCAGCATCGCCTCGCGGACGCGCCGCACGACGATCGCAGCGGTACTGGGCATGGGTTTCCGTTCCTCGAAGGTGTGGCGGTCAGGCGGACTTGCGGATCCGGGTCGCCCACGGGCCGATGAACGCGAACGGGCCCTGGTCCAGCAGCACGAACTCCTTGGAGAACGCGGACGCGGTCCGGGCCCACCACAGCGGGAGGTACGGCAGGTCGGCGCCGGCGGTCTGCACGGCCTTCATCAGCTCCCGGGCACGCACGTCCTTGTCCGTGGCGGACTTCGCCGTGTCCAGTGCCGTGTTGACCGCGCCGTTGTCGTAGTGCGCGATGTCCGTCGAGGTGGCCGCCGCGTTGAGGTACGGGTCGGCCAGTTCGGCCGGGTCGCCCGTGACGGGGAAGTACCACAGGAACTGCAGCGGCTGCTTGCCGGAGCCGAGCTCCGCCACCCACTGCTCCAGGGTGATCTCCTTGACGTTCAGCATGATCCCGATCTTCTTGAGCGAAGCGGCAAGCGCGAGTGCCGCCTTGCCCAGCTGAGGACCGCTGTTGGGGTAGTGGAGTTCGGCCGTGAAGCCGTCCTTCGCCGACGACTTGTCCAGTTCGGCCCGTGCGGCGTCCAGGTCGAAGGACAGCGCGGGGATGGCGTCGTAGCCGGATCCGACCTCGGACGCCGGCATCAGGTCGCCCCACATCTCGCGGGACGGCAGCGCGTCGGCGACCTCGGCCTTGCCGTGCAGGATGCCCTCGACCATGCCTTCGCGGTCGGCCGCGTGGGCGATGGCACGGCGGACATGGAGGTCGTCGAACGGCGCCTTCGCGGTGTCGAACGCCAGCGACACCACGGACCGGTCGGCGGTGTACGTGACGCGTGCGGTCGACTCCCAGCCGCGGGCCTCGTCCGAGGCGAGGCCGAGGGCGCCGTCCACCGCACCGGACTTCATCGCGACCAGCCGTGTGCCGGCGTCGGGGACGAAGGAGAGCTTCAGCTTCCGCACGGCGGGCTTCTCGCCCCACCACGCGTCGTTGCGCTCCAGCAGGACATGGTCGTCGGCGGCGAACTCGGTGATCCGGTACGGGCCGGTGCCGAGCAGCAGCGTCTTCGCCGTGCCGATCCGGCCCTTGTTACGGGTGAGGAAGGTGCGGCTGCTGACGAGGAGCCCGCCGGCGGTCGTCGTCCAGGCGAACATGGCGTCCGGGGCCTTCAGCCGGATGGTGACCTCGTGGTCGCCGGTGGACTTCACGGACTCGACGCCCGCGTACGCGTAGCCGAGGGCGGAGCCGTTCTTCGGGTCCCGGATCGCGTCGATCGACGCCACCACGTCGTCCGCGGTGCACGGGGTGCCGTCGGTGAACGTGACGCCGCGGCGCAGCGTGTACACGTACGTCCTGGCGTCGGGCTGCTTCCAGGACGACGCGAGCCCGGGACCGAGCTTCCCGGACGGATCGACCGAGAGCAGGGACTCCTGGGCGAGCACGGCGACCAGGTAGTTGAGGACGCCGGACTCACGGCCCACGTCGAGGGTGGAGAGGGAGGAGGGCAGGGCGAGTGTGAGCGAGTCGATCGGCACGTCCGCCCCCTGCGCACCGGCACCCGAGTCCGTCGCGCCGTCACCTGACTCCTTCGCGGGCGGGGGCGCACACGCGGCGAGCACACCGGACGCGGCGAGGACACCCAGGCCGGCGCCGGTGAGGCGCAGCAGTCGGCGTCGGCTGAGGTTGCCACCCGGTTCCGAGGTCATCGGGAACCACCCATCTCACTTTGTCCACTGTTGATGCCCAACTGGGCGTGGACAGTATCCGAAGGGCTTTGAGCGCGTCAAAGGGTGCCTAATGACCGTCCAAGGGATGGACGGGCGGGGGGTGCTTATGCCGCATAAGGGGGTGAACAGCTCGCCTTGTTCTCGATGGGCGGATTCCCTGGTCGACCCGTGAACCCCGCAGCGGGGAATACGTGCGTGGCGAACGGACTTCCTGCTGCTGGGGCAACCGGCGTCCGGCCCGGATGCCCCGGCCATGAACGGAGAGGGAGCCGATGTCCAAGGCGTACGTGTTCACCCGCAACGGCGGACCGGAGGTGGAGGCCCTCGTCGAACAGGACACGCCCACGCCCGGTCCAGGGGAGCTGCTCGTGGCCGTCCGGGCGGCCGGGGTCAACCCGGTGGACTGGAAACTGCGCACCGGGTACACCCGGCCCGGCAGCGTGCCGCAGTCGTTTCCCACGGTCTTCGGCAGCGAGGCCGCGGGGGTCGTCGAGGCGACCGGCCCGGGCGTCGAGGGATTCGCGGTCGGGGACGAGGTCTTCGGCAACCCGGTGACGGGCGGGTACGCCGAGCACACCCTGCTGCCCGTTGCCGTCACCGCCCACAAGCCGGCCTCCCTCCCGTTCACCGACGCGGCGGTGCTGCCGGTCGCGGCGGCCACGGCCTATGACGGGGTGCGCCAGCTCGGCCTCGCCCCGGGGGTCGCGCTGCTGGTCACAGGAGCCGGCGGAGGGGTGGGAAGCGCCGCGGTGCAGCTCGCACACCACGCGGGCGTCCAGGTCATCGGCGTCGCGAGTGCGGCCAAGAAGGGGTTCGTCGAGTCGCTCGGCGCGGTCCACGTGGAATCCGGCACGGGACTCGCCGAGCGGGTACGGGCGGCGGCACCCGGCGGCATCGACGCGGTCTTCGACCTGGCCGGCGGCGACACCCTGCGCGAAGCGGCCTCGCTGCTCGCGGACCCGGCCCGGCTGATCAGCGCCGGCGACAAGCCGCTGGTGGCCGAGCTCGGCGGGGCGCCCGTCGAACGGGCCCGCACCGCCGCGGTGCTCGACGCGGTGGCTGCCCTCGTCGTCTCCGGCGCCCTGCGCACGCACGTCACGCGGACCCACCCGCTCACGGCGGCGCGCGAGGCGCTGCGTGCGGTGGAGGAGGGCCATGCCCTCGGGAAGACCGTGATCGAGGTGACCGCATGACCGCGTCCCCGGCCTCCGACAGCGCTCTGCACCCCCTCGACGACCCGGTGGGATCGGCGCTGCGGGGGCCGCACGCCCACTTCGCCGAGCGCCGCGGCCGCATCCTGCGCTATCCGCCGTCCGTCACCCCCTGGCTCGCCCTTCCGGACCGGCCCGAGGCCGCCGACTGGGCCGATGCGGCCGTGCTCGCCGGACCCGGTGGCATCGTCACCGTCACCGCCTTCCGTGAGCGGCCGCCGGAGGACTGGGAGGTCGTCTTCGACGCCGAGGGCGTCCAGCTGGTCGACGTGGCGGTCGAGGCGGCCCCCTGCGCGGAGGCCGTCCGGCTCGGCCCCGCCGATGTGCCGGAGATGCTGGACCTGGTCGCACGGACCCGCCCCGGCCCCTTCGAGACCCGCACGATCGAGCTCGGCACCTACCTCGGTGTGCGGCGCGACGGAGTGCTCGTCGCCATGGCCGGTGAGCGCATGCGCCCGCCCGGCTGGAGCGAGATCAGCGGCGTCTGCACGGACGAGTCGGTCCGCGGGCAGGGACTCGCCGGCGGACTCGTGCGGGCCGTCGCCCACGAGATCCGGGCGCGCGGCGAAACACCCTTCCTGCACGCCGCCGCGTCCAACACCAACGCAGTCCGGCTCTACGAGTCGCTGGGCTTCGCCCTCCGCCGCCGCACGCCGTTCCTCTCGGCCCTCGTCCCGGGGAACCCGCCGGTACGCGTGCCGGGCACCGACCGGGACGACGTCCGTGAGGCGGCCACGCGCTGATCCCGAGTGGTCCCGGGACATCCGGGCGCGGAAGGCCCGTGCCCTCGCCTCCGGCCCGTGAACTGCGGGCCGAAGGCCCCTGCCGGCACGGTTCTCGGGACCTTCGGCGCGGCGTGTGAGGCCGTAAGCCTCGTGTGCCACCCGTCGCGTCTCGGGTGCACTGGTGCGGAACGCCGGCGCCGGGCCGGCTGACCCCGGGAGGAGATGGCCGTGGCGATCGGGCTCCAGCAGCTGACGGCGACGCGTGGAGCGGAGCTCAAGGGCGCGGAGGCGGGCGAGGCGGCCGTTCGGGCGCCGAGGGTCGGCAACGGGGCGCTGTTCGGCGGCCTGGCGTTGCTGACCGCCGTGATCGTCCTTCTCGACATGGGGTCCGGCGACGAGCTGCGCATCGTGCCGCTGCTGGTCGTCGTGCCCGCCCTCGTCTCCGTGTTCGGGACGATCCGGCAGACCGTGGGCGTGGCCTCGTGGATCATGGTGGTGGTCGTCACCTCGCGCCTGGTCACGGGCGGGACGTTCTGGGACGTCACCAGCAGCCTCGTCTTCACGGTGCTGGCCTGTTTCCTCGGCGTCGGCGCCTGCGCACTGCGCATCCGCCACGCCACCGAGATAGCCAGGCTGCGGTCCGCCGCCGTCGCGCTGCAGCGCCAGATCCTGCGCCCGCTGCCGATCGTGACCGACCAGGTCGTCGCCCACGGCACCTACGCGCCGATCGAGGAGGACCGCCTGGTCGGCGGAGACATCTACGAGGCAGTGTCGTCGCCCTACGGAACCCGGGTGATCATCGGGGACGTCCAGGGCAAGGGGCTCGCCGCGATCGGGGCCGGCTTCGCCGTGCTCGGCGCGTTCCGTGAGGCGGCCATCCGCGAGCCCAGCCTGACCGGGGTCGTCGACGCCCTGGAGGACGCCGTCGCCCGGCACAACGCCTTCTCCGCGCAGACCGGCGAGATCGAGCGCTTCGTCACCGCGCTGGTGCTCGGCTTCGACGGTGAGGGACGCGTCCAGGCCGTCAACTGCGGACATCTGCCGCCCCGCCTGTTGCATGACGGTGTGGCCTGCCCCGTCCCGCTGCGGCGTACCTCGGTGCCGCTGGGCCTGGCCGAGCTCAGCAGCGAGGCACGTGTCACCGAGTGGCTGGACTTCCCGGCCGGTTCGACGCTGCTGATGTTCACCGACGGAGTGACGGAGGCCCGTGATACGGCGGGAGCCTTCTACCCGCTGGACACCCGGCTGGGGCACTGGGCCCACCACGGACCCCGGGAACTGCTGGACGCGCTCCACCGCGACCTGGAGGAGTTCTCCGGCGGCGTGCGGCGTGACGACATCGCCGTGCTCGCCGTGCGGCGGGAGCCGTCCGACGGCCCGTTGCGGCCCGAGGACTCGGACCGCGGCGCGAGGCGAGCCGCAGAGGTGTCCAGCGGCCGTTAGCGGCGCCGCATCGTCCCCCGAACATGCAGGCAGGATCCACCATTAATGTCCCGACGAGACGTATGTCGCGTCGGGACATTTTTAGGTGTACGGTGCAGACATGAACCGGGAACGGAAGACCCCGGAGAGGCGGAGCCGCAAGGCGCGCCGGACCCGGGACACACTGGCCCAGGCCGCGTTCGAGCTCGTGCTCGACAAGGGCCTGCGGGATGTCACGGTCGAGGAGATCGCGGAACGCGCCGATGTCGACCGCCGCACCTTCAGCCGGTACTTCACAAGCAAGGAAGCCGCCGTCCTGGACTCCGTCCGGGGTGACGGCGACCGGATCAACGACGCGCTGCGGGCCCGGCCCGCCGGCGAACCCCCGCTCACCGCGTACCGCCGGGCCGTCCTGGACTGGCTGGTGGACCCCGAAGCGGAGGCTTGGCACCGCCGCCCGAGGATCTTCGAACTGCTGGTCCTCGCCGAGCGGGAACCGACCCTCTACGCGGCGTTCCACCACATCCGGGTGGACGCCCAGGAGGACTCGGTCGCCATCGTCGCCGCCCGGCTCGGAGTCGACCCGCGGCAGGACATCCGCCCCGCCGTGACGGTCGCCGCCGGAGCCGGAGCGCTGCTCGCCGCCCAGGCCGCCTGGGTGCGCGGGGGCTGCCCCGACGAGTTGCCCCGACTGGTCGAGCAGGCATTCGGCGCCCTTTCGGGAGAGCTCGTCCAGGAGCCCGCCGGACCGGCGTCACACAGCACCACGGAAGGAAACGGAACACCATGAGCACCACCCCCATCCCCGCCGACCAGGAATTCGCCGGCCGCACCGCCCTCGTCACCGGAGGGGCGTCCGGCATCGGCCTGGCGCTGGCCCACCGGCTCGCCGCCTCCGGCGCGTCCGTCGTCGTGGCCGACTACGACGAGAAGAGCGCCCGCAAGGCCGTCGCCGAGCTGGAGAGCGCCGGAGCCAAGGCCGCAGCCGTGGCGATGGACGTCACCGACCCCGCCTCCGTGGAAGCGGGTGTGCGGTTCGCCGTCGACACCTTCGGTGCCCTGCACCTCGCTGTGAACAACGCCGGCATCGGCGGACCGAGCAGCCCGACCGGCGAGTACGCCGTCGAGGACTGGAACCGGGTCGTCGCCACCAACCTGAGCGGCGTCTTCTACTCGATGCGCTACGAACTCCCCGCCATCGTCGCCGCGGGCGGCGGCGCGATCGTCAACATGTCGTCGATCCTCGGTACCAACGGCTTCGCGGGCTCACCCGCGTACGTCGCGGCCAAGCACGGGGTCGTCGGCCTCACCAAGACGGCGGCCCTCGAGTACGCCGCACAGAACGTGCGCGTCAACGCGGTCGGCCCCGGCTTCATCGACACCCCTCTGCTGCGCAACACCGAGGGCCCGGCCCGCGACCACCTGATCTCGCTGCACCCGGCGGGGCGCCTCGGCACGGCGGAGGAGGTGGCGGAGCTCGCCGCCTTCCTGCTCTCCGACCGCGCCTCCTTCATCCACGGCAGCTACCACCTGGTGGACGGCGGCTACTCCGCCTCCTGAGTGGCGGACGGGGGACAGGGGGGCGAGAAATAGAGCAGGAGAGGTCAAGGAGGACCCCATGAAAGCCGTTCAGTACCGCGAAGTCGGCGCCGCACCCGAGGTCGTCACCGTTCCCGACCCGGAACCCGGCCCCGGACAGGTGCTGCTGAAGGTCACCGCGGCAGGCGTCTGCCACTCGGACATCGCGGTGATGAGCTGGCCCGCCGACCAGTTCCCCTACCCGCTGCCGCTCACCCTGGGCCACGAGGGCGTGGGCACCGTCGCCGCTCTCGGAGACGGCGTCGGCGGTCTCGAGGTCGGCGAGTCCGTGGCCGTCTACGGCCCCTGGGGCTGCGGCACGTGCGTCAAGTGCGCCGAGGGCAAGGAGAACTACTGCCTGCGCGCCAAGGAGCTCGGCATCAACCCGCCCGGGCTGGGGTCGCCCGGGGCCATGGCCGAGTACATGATCGTCGACGACCCGCGCCACCTCGTCCCGCTCGGTGACCTCGACCCCGTGCAGGCCGTACCGCTCACCGACGCCGGCCTCACCCCGTACCACGCGATCAAGCGCTCCCTGCCGAAGCTGGTCCCCGGCGCGACCGCCGTCGTCATCGGTACCGGCGGCCTCGGTCACGTCGCCATCCAGCTCCTGCGCGCCATGACGGCGGTCCGGGTCATCGCCCTCGACGTCACGGACGACAAGCTCGCCCTGGCCCGCGAGGTCGGAGCACACGAGACCGTCCTGTCCGACCAGCACGCCGCGGACCGGATCCGCGAACTGACCGGCGGAATCGGCGCCCAGGTCGTCCTCGACTTCGTCGGAGCGCCCCCGACCGTCGCCACGGCCGGCGCCTGTGCCTCCATCGACTCCGACGTCACCATCGTCGGCATCGGCGGCGGAAGCCTGCCGGTGGGCTTCGGCTCCCTGCCGTTCAGTACGACGGTGACCGCCCCCTACTGGGGATCCCGCTCCGAGCTGGCCGAAGTCCTCGACCTGGCCCACGCGGGAGCGGTGAAGGTCCACGTCGAGACGTTCTCACTCGACGAGGCGCCGCTGGCGTACGAGCGGCTGCACGACGGACGGATCAACGGCCGGGCGGTCATCCTTCCCCACGGCTGACCGACACCGGCTGCCCTTCCGTGACCATGCGGGCCGTCGCACACACCGTGCGCCGGCCCGCATCGTCATACCCGCGACCGATGCACCCCGCACCGCACGGCGGGACACTGCCCGCATGGAATTCGCTGCCCTGATGACGCTGCCCGTACTGGTCATCGGCCTGACCGTCGTCGCTCTCCTGGACCAGCTGATGCTCCGGGCAGGACGCGCCGGTCTGCTGCCGTGGCGCAACAGTGCCCGGCAGGGCCAGATCTCGGCGACCGGGTTCGAGCAGCTGCACGCGACGTTCTCACCCGGCAAGCAGAGCGAGCTCAAGGAACGCCGGAGCGCGCTGCTGCTGCGCGACGACGAGCAGGACGGCGCCCCGCCGCACCGCTCCACCGTCGACCTCGACGGCGGCCTCGCCGTCATCCGCCTGCGACAGCGGTGACGCGCGGCCCCGCTCACGGGCCCGGCATCCGCCCACCAGGCCGGTCTCGCAGGCCACGATCACCAGCTGCGCACGATCACGCGCCCGGAGCTTCGCCGGCAGCCGCCCGGTGCACCCGGCCCGGGGCATCGGACCGGGGACCGGACTCTCCTGCCAGACCTGGGTATGACGGTCCGCCGTACGCCGCCGCGCCCGACGCCACATCACACATGGAAGGGCCCGCGCCACCCCGGACACCTGGAAGGCCCCGCGCCACCCCCGTTACACTCGCCTCATGGGTTCGTACTACTTCTTCCGCTGACTCCGGCCGGGGCAGCCGCCGCACTCCGCCGGGCCGTCATCCCGTGACGCCCGGGCAGGCCGCGTGCCGCCCTCTTCTGACCGTCCGGAAGCCCAGCCCGCCGCGCCCCGTCCCGGGCCGGCGAGGCACGTGACCCCAGGGAACCACCGCCATGCCCCTCCCGTACGACCGCGCCCAGCTGACCCTCAAGGACGTCTCCAAGGCCTACGGGGACCGCGCCGTCCTCGACCAGGTCTCGCTCACCGTCCGCCCCGGCGACCACGTCGGTGTCATCGGCGAGAACGGATCCGGGAAGTCGACCCTCCTGCGGCTGATCGCAGGTGCCGAGACGCCCGACAGCGGCGAGCTCACCGTCCGCTTCCACGGCGGCACCGGCTACCTCTCCCAGACGCTCGACCTCGACCCCACCCGCACCGTCCAGGACGCCGTCGACGCGGCCCTCGCCGAACTGCGCGCACTGGAGCGGCGGATCCGCGCCGCCGAAGCGGCACTCGCCGCCCCCGGCGGCGACGACGACGCGCGACTGACCGCGTACGGAGACCTGCTGACGGAGTACGAGGAGCGCGACGGATACCGGGCCGATGCCCGCACCGAGGCCGCACTGCACGGCCTCGGACTCGGGCACCTCACCCGGGAGCGCACGCTCGGCAGCCTCTCCGGAGGCGAACAGTCCAGGCTCGCGCTCGCCTGCGTCCTGGCGTCCGGCCCCGAACTGCTGCTCCTCGACGAACCGACCAACCACCTCGACCTCCGGGCCGTCACCTGGCTGGAGGACCAGCTGCGCTCCCACCGCGGCACCCTCGTCGTGATCACCCACGACCGCGCGTTCCTGGAACGGACCACCACCGTCATCGTCGAGGTCGACCGGGATCTGCGCAGCGTCGTCCGGTACGGCGACGGCTGGGACGGCTACCGCACGACAAGAGCCGCCGCCCGCCGCCGCTGGGCGCAGGACCACCAGGAGTGGCTGGACGAACTGGCCCGTACCGAAGAACTCGTGAACGCGGCGGGACAACGGCTCGCCGCCACCGGCAAGGACCCGGGGGAGGGCTGGGGCAAGCACCGCCGCTCGCACGAGGCGAAGCTGTCCGGCCAGGTCAGAGCGGCCAGAACCCGGCTGGAGGGGCTGCGCAGGGAGCCCGTACCGGCACCGCCCCAGCCGCTGCGGTTCGCCGCCGGACCGACCCTGGCCTCCGGCGGCGACAGGCAGCCCGGGCCACTGGTGGAGCTCGCTTCCGTGGCGGTGGGCGACCGGCTGAACGTGTCCGCGCTGCGGGTGGACAGCGGGCAGCGCCTGCTCGTCACCGGGCCCAACGGGGCCGGAAAGTCGACGCTTCTCAGGGTCCTCGCAGGTGACCTCGCCCCCGACACGGGCACGGTGCGCCGCCGGGCCCGGATCGGCTACCTCCCTCAGGAACTCCCCGCCCGGCCGACCCGCCGCACCCTGCTGGCGACGTTCGCGGCAGGGCGGCCCGGTCATGCGGACGAGTACACCGACATGCTCCTCGCGCTCGGTCTGTTCCGGGAGGAGGACCTGTCCGTCCCGGTCTCCGCGCTCTCCGCCGGACAGCAGCGCAGGCTGGCGCTGGCCCGGCTGGTCACCCGCCCCGCCGACCTGCTGGTGCTGGACGAACCGACCAACCACATCGCCCTGGCCCTGGTCGAGGAACTGGAGGCGGCGCTGGCGGCCTACGAGGGAGCCGTCGTGGTCGTCTCGCACGACCGCAGCTTCCGGAGCCGCTTCACGGGCGACCGGCTGGAGCTCCACGCAGGCGGGCCCGCCGCCCGCGCCTGACCACGGCCACGCGCGACGACGGACGGGTGCGGCTCTCAGGCCCCGTCGTCGGGCACGGCGGGGCCCTGCCCGCCGGCCAGCTGGTCCCGCAGCCGGTCAACGAAGATCCGCTGCCCCTTGACCAGCCGCTCGGCCGCCGCCTCCGGTGTACACCAGGCGAACCGGTCGATCTCCGGGAACTCCCGCCGCACACCGGAACCCCGGGGCCACTCCATCGTGAACGTCCCAGGGACCGCCGCCGCCGGATCGAGGTCGCCCTCCACGGCCCACACCGTCACGGTCTTCCCGCCGGCCTGCCGTGACTCACCCAGCGACAGCCACGCGCCGTCCGGCGCCGGGTGCCCGAACTCCTCCTGGAACTCCCGCCGGGCCGCCGCCTCCGCTCCCTCCTCGGGGCCGTACTCGCCCTTGGGCACCGACCAGGCCGCACTCTCCCGGCGTGCCCAGAACGGCCCGCCCATGTGCCCGATGAGGACTTCGAAGCCGGTGCCGCGGTGGCGGAACAGGAGGAGACCGGCACTGCGCCTGCCGGGTTCGCGGGGTGTCATGCCGTCAAGTGTGGGCATGGCGGCCGGTGAGCACCCGGACGACAGGCCGTCCTAGACCTTGCGGTAGCCGTACGCCTCCGAGGCAGCGGCCGCCACCGCGTCCAGGTCGCCGCCGGCCGACGCCGTGACCACGGCGGCCACCGCCCCCTCCACGAACGGCGCGTCCACCAGGCGTGCCCCGTCCGGGAGCTCATCGCCCTCGGCCAGCATCGCCTTCACCGTCAGCACGGCACTGCCCAGGTCGACGAGGACCGCGACCCCCGCACCGCCGTCCACGGTCCGGGCCGCCTCCGCGATGAGCTCCGCACTGGTCCCGAGCCCGCCCGCGGAGTTGCCGCCGGCCGCGGCCACCGGCGCGGTGGCACCGCCGGCCGCGAGCCCCTTCGCCAGCTCGGCGACCGCCTCGGCCACTGCTCCGCTGTGCGACACCAGCACGATCCCGACCTGCTTGTCCGCGCTCATGCGTCACCTCCCGCGGCGGCGGCCGTCTCCGCGAGCGCGGCGATCAGCAGCGCGGCCGACGTGGCCCCCGGATCCTGATGCCCGATACTCCGCTCACCCAGGTAGCTGGCCCGGCCCTTGCGCGCCTGCAGGGGTACGGTCGCCAGCGCGCCCGCCCGGGCGGCGTCCGCTCCTGCCTCGAACGACGTCGTGAGCGCCTCGACGGCAGGCAGCAGCGCGTCGAGCATCGTCTTGTCACCGGCCTGTGCCCCGCCCAGCTGGGCCACCGCCGCCACCCCCTCCCCGAGCGCGCGCGCCAGCTCCCCGGCGGTGACGGCGGGCGCGTCACCCAGCGCCTTGCCCGTACGCCTCAGCAACGTCCCGTACAGGGGTCCCGACGCGCCACCGACGGTCGAGATCAACTGCCGCCCGGCCAGCATCAGTACGGCGCCGGGGGTCTGCGGCGGCTCCTTGTCCAGTGCGGCCGAGACCGCGGTGAACCCGCGCTGCAGATTGCTGCCGTGGTCGGCGTCCCCGATCGCGGAGTCGAGCTCGGTCAGACGGGCCGCCTCCCGTTCGACCGAGGCAGCGGTCGTGGACATCCAGCGGTGGAAGAATTCGGCGTCGAGCACATGCGCTCCTCGGTGTGTCGGGTAATCGGCATCCCCGCGAGGGGGCGGGCGGGTCAGCGGCCCCAGCGCAGTGCGGGTGTCTGCACCGGCGCGTCCCAGAGCCGTGCCAGCTCCTCGTCGACCTGGCAGAGCGTCACCGAACAGCCCGCCATGTCGAGCGAGGTCACATAGTTGCCCACGAGGGTACGGGCCACCACCACGCCGCGCTCGGAGAGCACCCGCTGCACCTCGGCGTTGAATCCGTACAGCTCCAGCAGCGGTGTCGCGCCCATCCCGTTGACGAGCGCGATGACCGGGCCCCGCGGCCGCAGGTCCTCCAGCACCGCGTCGACCGCGAAGTCGGCGATCTCCCGCGAGGTCATCATCGGGCGCCGCTCGCGTCCCGGCTCGCCGTGGATCCCCACCCCGAGTTCGAGTTCGCCCGGCGGGAGATCGAAGGTGGGGGAGCCCTTGGCGGGCGTGGTGACCGAGGTCAGTGCCACGCCGAAGCTCCGCGACGCCTCGTTGACCTGCCGCGCGAAGGCCGCCACCCGGTCCAGCGGCGCGCCCTCCTGCGCCGCGGCCCCGGCGATCTTCTCGACGAACAGGGTCGCTCCCGTGCCCCGGCGCCCGGCCGTGAAGAGGCTGTCGGTCACCGCCACATCGTCATTGACGAGCACCTGGGCGACCCGCACGCCTTCCTCCTCGGCGAGTTCGGCGGCCATCTCGAAGTTGAGCACGTCACCGGTGTAGTTCTTCACGACGAACAGCACCCCCTCGCCGCTGTCGACGGCGGCGGCGGCCCGCACCATCTGATCCGGCACGGGTGAGGTGAACACCTCGCCGGGGCAGGCGGCCGAGAGCATGCCGGGGCCGACGAACCCGGCATGGAGCGGTTCGTGACCGGACCCGCCACCGGAGACCAGGGCGACCTTTCCGGCCACGGGCGCGTCGCGTCGTACGACGACCCGGTTCTCGACGTCCACGGTCAGTTCGGGGTGGGCGGCGGCCATGCCGCGCAGCCCGTCGGCGACCACGGTTTCAGGGACGTTGATCAGCATGCGCAACGGAATCTCCCAGGAAGGATGTCGACGCTGGACCACCACCGTAGGACGCCGGAGGCCCCGTGCGAAGAACCGCACTTCCTCCGGTCCCGTGCGAGGTCCGCCGAGGAGTCCGCCGGACCGCGCGGACCTGCCGCCCCGCTGTCGAACGGCCCGCGGGCTACGCTGTCGGGCGCGGCCGTGGTTCCTCCGCTCCGGCGGACATCTCCTTGCGGACAGGTGATCTGATTGCTGTACATCGCGTTCCTGCGCGGCTTGAACGTGCCGGGCCGCTCGGTGAAGATGGAGTATCTGCGCGGTCTGTTCACGGAGATGGGGTTCGACTCCGTACGCAGCTACATCCAGAGCGGGAACGTCTTCTTCGAGTCCGACGAGACGGACCGCGCCGTGCTCGGCGCCCGAGTCCGTGAACGGCTGACCCAGGAACTCGGCTACGAGGTCGCGGTCTGCCTGCGTACGGTGCCGGAACTGGAGGCGCTGATCGCGCTCGACCCGTTCGAGAAGGTCACGGTCACCGACGAGCTGCGCTGCTGCGTGGTGTTCACGACCGAGCGGATCGATCCGGAGCTCTCCCTGCCGATGCTCTCTCCGAAGAAGGACATGGAGATCATCGGCACCAGCGGGTACGACGCCTTCGTCGTCTGGTACCTGATCAACGGAAAGGCACCCGCCGCGAAGGGGTTCCAGGAGCGCGTCCTGGGCCATGACGCGACGACGCGCTTCTTCCACACCGTGGTGAAGATCCTCGCCGCGGCCAAGAAGGGCGCGGCCTGACGGACGGGCCGTCAGCCCCTGCCGTCCGGGGCGAGCTCGGCGATCAGACCCTCGACGAGCGCCCTGATCTCGTCGCGGACGATGCGCACGGCCTCGACTCCCCGGCCGGCCGGGTCGTCCAGTTCCCAGTCGAGGTAGCGCTTGCCGGGGAAGGCGGGGCAGGTGTCGCCGCAGCCCATGGTGACGCAGACGTCCGACTCCCGGACCGCGTCGGCCGTCAGGATCTTCGGCCTCTCGGCGGAGATGTCGATCCCGGCCTCCGCCATCGCCGCGACGGCGGCCGGGTTGACCTGGGCGCCCGGGGCGGAACCGGCGGAGCGGACCTCGATCCGGTCCCCGGCCAGATGGGCCAGCCAGGCCGCCGCCATCTGGGAACGCCCTGCGTTGTGCACGCAGACGAACAGGACGGACGGCTTGCCGCCGGGCTCGGCCATGGTGTTCGTGCTCCCTCGGCGCATGACGGAACGGGCCGTCGACGAATCAGTCCCCGCTGGTATCAGCGGATGATGACGTGAGAGTATCAGCGCATGCTGACTTCAGTTGATGCTGATCTGATGCGGGCGCTGAGCGATCCGCTCCGCCTCCGGATCGTGACCCTGCTGGCGCGCGAGACGCTCTGTACGACGCACCTGGTCGAGGAGACCGGCGCGAAGCAGACCAACCTCTCCAACCACATGAAGGTGTTGCGCGAGGCCGGCGTGGTGGAGACCGAGCCGTGCGGCCGCTTCACCTACTACAGGCTGCGCCCCGACGTCCTCGCCGGTCTCTCCGGGCAGTTCGCGGCGCTGGCCGTCTCGGCCCGTACGGCGACCGGTAACAAGAGGTCCTGCCCGTGACTCCCGCCGAGCTCTCCGCCCCTGAGGTCCGGCCCGGCGCGGAGGGCGGGTCCGTCGTCCGCAGGCTGTCCACCCTCGACCGCTTCCTCGCGGTGTGGATCCTGTTGGCGATGGCCGGCGGGCTGGGCCTGGGGCGGGCCGTGCCCGGGCTGGGCGATGCCCTGGCCGAGGTCGAGGCCGGCGGGATCTCCCTGCCGATCGCGCTCGGCCTGCTGGTCATGATGTACCCGGTGCTGGCCAAGGTCCGCTACGACCGCCTCGACGCCGTCACCGGCGACCGGAAGCTGATGGTGTCCTCACTGGCCGTCAACTGGGTCATCGGGCCCGCGGTGATGTTCGCCCTCGCGTGGATCTTCCTGCCCGACCTGCCCGAGTACCGCACCGGCCTGATCATCGTCGGTCTCGCGCGCTGCATCGCCATGGTCATCATCTGGAACGACCTCGCCTGCGGTGACCGCGAGGCCGCGGCCGTGCTGGTCGCGCTGAACTCCGTGTTCCAGGTGATCGCGTTTGGTGGGCTGGGCTGGTTCTACCTCGACCTGCTGCCGCGGTGGCTGGGGCTCGGTGACGGACAGGGTCTCGATGTGCCCGTCTGGCACATCGCCCTCAATGTCGTCGTCTTCCTCGGCGTCCCGATCCTCGCCGGTTTCCTCACCCGCCGCATCGGGGAGAAGAGGATGGGCCGGGAGTCCTACGAGACGGCGTTCCTGCCGAGGATCGGCCCCTGGGCCCTGTACGGACTGCTCTTCACGATCGTCGTCCTCTTCGCGCTCCAGGGGAAGACCATCACCTCGCAGCCGCTGGACGTCGTACGCATCGCACTGCCCCTGCTCGTCTACTTCGCGATCATGTTCTTCGGCACGTTCGCGCTGGGCAAGGCCCTCGGACTGGCCTACGACCGCACCGCGACCCTGGCGTTCACCGCGGCGGGCAACAACTTCGAGCTGGCCATCGCCGTCGCCATCGCCACCTTCGGTGTCACCTCCGGCCAGGCGCTGTCGGGTGTCGTCGGCCCGCTGATCGAGGTTCCGGTGCTGATCGGGCTGGTGTACGTAGCGCTGGCCCGGCGCAACAGGTTCGCCCCGCCGGTCACCCCGGGCCGGGAGGGCTGACGGTGTGCGGATGCCCTGCCCGCCCCGCACGTGCGGGGCGGGCAGGGCATCCGCACACCGTCAGGTGCGCAGGTCGAGCATGGCGGACATGGCCGCCACGACGGACGGGGCGACCTGGTAGTAGACCCAGGTGCCGCGCCGCTCGGAGGTCAGCAGACCGGCCTCGCGCAGCTTCTTCAGGTGGTGGGACACGGTCGGCTGGGAGACCCCGACATCGGAGATGTCGCACACGCACGCCTCGCCGCCCGCATGCGACGCGACCTTCGAGAACAGGCGCAGCCGCACCGGGTCGGACAGTGCCTTGAACATCACGGCCATCCGCTCGGCTTCGCTCGGTGACAGCTCCCCGGCGGTGATCGGCGGGCAGCACGGCACCACGGCATCCGCGGCCGGTGCCGGCAGTTCCGCCATCCCTGAATTCGACATGTGTCTATGTTGACACCCGTCGATACCGGGTGCAAGCTTCGAATATAGACAGCGATCGAATCAGCGGCCCGGAAGTGGCCGCCCGTCCTGGAGGACATCACCGCCATGACCACCACCGCAGACCTTCCGGTCCTCGTCATCGGCGCCGGCCCCGCCGGGCTGGCGGCCGCCGCGCATCTCGTCGGGCGCGGCATCGAACCGCTGGTCCTGGAGGCCGGTCCCCGTGCCGCAACAGCGGTCCGCGGCTGGTCGCATGTGCGGCTGTTCTCGACCTGGGGCGAACTGACCGACCCGGTCGCCGAGAAGCTCCTGGCGCCCACCGGCTGGACCCGGCCCGACGCGGACACCTACCCCACGGGCGGCGACTGGGCCGAGCGGTACCTCCAGCCCCTCGCCGACGTCCTCGGCGACAAGGTCCGCTACGGCGCCACCGTCACGGGCGTCTCCCGCCTCGGCCGCGACCGGATCGTCGACGCGGACCGGGAGCGGCAGCCCTTCACCGTCCGCCTCGCGCTCGCCGAAGGCGCCGAGGAGCGGATCCTGGCCCGGGCCGTGGTCGACGCGTCCGGCACCTGGTCCACCCCGGGCCCGATCGGCGCCGACGGCCTCCCCGCCCTGGGCGAACACGCCGCCTCCGCCCGGATCTCGTACCGCGTCCCCGACCTCGAGGACCCCGCGGTCCGCGCCCGGTACGCCGGAAAGCGCACCGCGGTCATCGGTTCAGGAGCCTCCGCGTTCACCGCCCTGGCCGGCCTCGCCGACGTGGCGAAGGGCGAGCCCGGCACCCACTCCGTATGGATCCTGCGCCGCGGCATCAGCGGCTCCACCTTCGGCGGCGGCTTTGCCGACCAGCTTCCCGCCCGGGGCGCCCTGGGCCTGGCCGCCAAGGCCGCCGTCGACCACGGACACGCCGACGCCGTCACCGGATTCCGCACCGAAATCATCGAGCCCGCCGACGGCGACCGCTTGACCCTCGTCGACGAGGACGGCCGGCGCCTCGACCCGGTGGACGAGGTCATCGTCCTGACGGGCCTGCGCCCCGACCTGTCCTTCCTGTCCGAACTCCGCCTCGCCCTGGACGAACGCCTCCAGGCGCCGGTGGGGCTCGCCCCGCTCATCGACCCGAACCAGCACTCCTGCGGCACCGTCTACCCGCACGGCCACCGCGAACTGTCCCACCCCGAACGAGGCCTCTACCTGGTCGGCATGAAGTCCTACGGACGGGCCCCCACCTTCCTTGCTCTGACCGGCTACGAACAGGTCCGCTCCGTCGCCGCCGCTCTCGCCGGCGACACCGAAGCCGCCGACCGCGTCGAACTCACCCTCCCCGACACCGGGGTCTGCGGCGGCGCCGGCCTCTTCGACGAACCTGCCGCAGGGCAGGCCGCCGACACCGGCTGCTGTGCCGCTCCGGCTCCGATGCGGATCGCCGGCCCCACCGCGACGGAGGGGCGGGGGTGACGGCTCAGGCGCGGTCGATGTGCACGCTGGTCGACTTCACGCGGGCGGTCGCCGTCATGCCGACCTCCAGCCCGAGTTCCTCGACGGCTTCCCGGGTCAGCAGCGACACGAGCCGGTGCGGACCGGCCTGGATCTCCACCTGCGCCGCCACGTCCCCGAGCTTGACCGCGGTGACGATGCCCGGGAAGGCGTTGCGTGCGGAGGTGTACGAGACCTCCTCCTCGCCCGTGCCGTTCTGTGCGACCTCCACGGAGAACGCGGCCAGGTCGCGGCCGTCGATGAGGCGACGGCCGCCCTCCTCGCGATGGGTGGCGACGCGGCCGGCATCCGCCCAGCGCCGCGCGGTGTCCGGGCTGACGCCCAGCAGTCGGGCGGCCTGTCCGATGGTATAGGTCTGCATATGCGGCACCTTAGAGCATATGAAGTCGCAAATGCAAGTATTATGTGCGTAAGTCTTGGCTGATGCAAACCCGGACTCGCCAGTGGGCCGGGTGGCTCTGCCGGGGTGAGGAATCGGCGCGTGCGCCCTAGGGTGCGAGCCATGGCAGAGAGTGCGGGGCACCGGGGTTCTGCGGGCCGGGATGCGGGCTCCGCCGCCGGTTCGGACACCCCCGACCCCCGGCGGTGGCGGGCGCTCGCGGTCTGCCTGGTCGCGGGCTTCATGACCCTTCTGGACGTGTCCATCGTCAATGTGGCCCTGCCCTCCATCCGGGAAGGCCTGCACACCCCCGAGTCCGATCTGCAGTGGGTGCTCTCGGGGTACGCGCTCGCCTTCGGCCTCTTCCTGATTCCCGCCGGGCGGCTGGGGGACGCCCGTGGGCGGCGCGAGGTCTTCATGGCGGGGCTGGTGCTCTTCACCCTGTCGTCCGCGGCCTGCGGAGCCGCCCAGTCCAGCACCTGGCTGGTGATCGCCCGACTGGTCCAGGGGCTGGCGGGCGGTCTCCTGTCGCCGCAGATCTCCGCGCTCATCCAGCAGATGTTCTCCGGACGGGAACGCGGGAGGGCCTTCGGCATGTTCGGCACCGTGGTCGGCATCTCCACCGCCGTCGGGCCGCTGCTGGGTGGCCTGCTCATCCAGGCGGCCGGGGCCGAGGAGGGCTGGCGCTGGGTGTTCTACGTCAACCTGCCGCTGGGCTTCGTCTGCCTCCTGCTGGCGCGGAAGCTCCTGCCGGACACGCCCTCCGCGGGCCCGGTACGGCTGCGGGACCTCGACCCCCTGGGGATCCTGTTGCTGGGCGCGGGGGTGCTGGCTCTGCTGCTGCCGTTCGTCCAGGCCCATCAGTGGCCGGGCAACGGGAAGTGGCTGCTCCTGGTGGTCGCCGCCGTTCTGCTCGCCGCGTTCGTCGGCTGGGAGTCCCGGTGCGGGCGCCGCGGCACCCAGCCGGTCATCGACCTCAGGCTCTTCCGCGTCCGCTCCTACTGGCTGGGCTGCCTGCTGATCCTGCTGTACTTCGCCGGCTTCACCTCGATCTTCTTCATCACCACGCTCTACCTCCAGAGCGGCCTGCACTACACCGCCCTGCAGGCGGGTCTGGCGATCACCCCGTTCGCCCTCGGGTCCGCCGTCGCCGCGAGTCCGGGAGGCAGACTCGTCGGGCGGTACGGACGTCCCCTCGTCGTCGTGGGCATGGCCACCGTCGCGGTGGGACTGGCCGCCACCGCCCTCGCCGTCCACCTGGTGCCCGGCAGAGGCGCGGGATGGGCGATGGCCGCCCCGCTGCTCCTGGCCGGACTGGGCAGCGGTCTGGTCATCGCGCCCAACCAGACCCTGACGCTGTCGCAGGTGCCGGTCGCCACGGCAGGAAGCGCCGGCGGCACCCTGCAGACCGGCCAGCGCGTCGGCTCCGCGATCGGGATCGCCGCGGTGGGCTCGGTGTTCTTCGCCCAGGTGGGCTCCGCGGCCTGGTCCACCGCCTACGACCACGGGCTCATCGTCTCCGTCGCCTTCGTGCTCGCCGGACTCGTCGTGGCGCTGGCCGATGTGGGCGGGACCCGGCGGGGAAGAAACCGTACACGGCAGTCCGCACCCTCAGCGGCGGACCACTGAGCGGGACCACGAAGGAGACGCGATGAACGACCCCGACGGCACGGCACGGGACGGCAACCGTTCGTACGGGCACAAGCCCTTCAAACGGTCCCGCAGCCACTTCGCCGACCGCATCACCGCCGACGGGCGCGACGGCTGGCCCGTCGAGGCGGACCGCTACCGCCTCGTCGTCAGCCGCGCCTGCCCCTGGGCGAGTCGTGCCCTGGTCTCCCGCAGGCTGCTGGGCCTGGAGAGCGCCCTCTCGCTCGCCGTCGCCGACCCGCTGCAGGACGACCGCAGCTGGCGCTTCACGCTGGACCCGGACGGCCGGGACCCGGTGCTCGGCATCCGCTATCTGAGCGAGGCGTACGACGCGAGGGAGCGCGGATACCCCGGCGGTGTCAGCGTCCCCGCGGTCGTCGACGTCCCCAGCGGCAGGCTCGTCACCAACGACTACCAGCAGATCACCCTGGACCTCGCCACCGAGTGGACCGCCCTGCACCGCCCCGGAGCACCCGACCTGTACCCGGAGCCGTTGCGCGACGAGATCGACGAGGTGATGGAAGGGATCTACCGCGACATCAACAACGGCGTCTACCGGGCCGGGTTCGCCGACGGCCAGGAGACGTACGAGAGCGCCTACGAGGCCCTCTTCCGCCGCCTGGACCAGGTGTCGCAGCGGCTGGCGGACCGGCGCTACCTCGTCGGCGACACGATCACCGAGGCCGACATCCGCCTCTTCACCACACTGGTGCGCTTCGACGCCGTCTACCACGGTCACTTCAAGTGCAACCGCTCGAAACTGGCCGAGGATCCGGTCCTGTGGGCCTACCTCCGGGACCTCTACCAGACCCCCGGATTCGGGGACACCGTGGACTTCCACCACATCAAGCAGCACTACTACCGGGTCCACACCGGCATCAACCCCACCGGCATCGTGCCCGCCGGGCCCGACCTGTCCGGATTCCTGACGCCGCACCACCGTGAGCAGCTCGGCGGCAGGCCTTTCGGTGACGGCACCCCGCCCGGTCCGGTGCCGGCCGGCGAACGGGTGCCGCCGAGCCACCGGCCCTGAGCGGCTGCCCTACTCGGTTTCGTCCAGGCGGTCGGCGTAGTGCTCGATCGCCGGACGGTATGCCTGGACCTGAGGGTCCTCGCTCGTGGCGGCCGCCACCAGGAGCAGTGTCCGTACGGCTTCGCGGGACTCGCCCAGGTTGTACAGCGTCATGGCCAAAAACGTCCGCAGAGCGGCATCCTGAGCGAACTCGTCCAGGCCCCGGCAGAGCACCTCGCGGGCCTCCTCGTAGCGGCCCAGCACCCGCAGCGTGCTGCCGAGTCCGAGGAAGGCCCCGTGGCGGTCCTGCGCCGCAAGTCCGGTTCCGGTCAGCGCGCGCTCGTAGAACGGCACGGCCTCCGCCTCGAGCCCGAGGGAATCGTGCGACCAGGCGGCCTGATAGGCGAGGGCGGCATCGTGCGGATGGCGCGCCGCCAGGCTTACGAGCTCCTCGTGCGCCCGCGGAGTCTTCTCCTCCCGCAGGCGCACCGCCTGTGCCAGTGCCGGGTCCGTCGTCTCGTACTCGCTGCCGGTGCTCATGCTGCGGCACGTTGCCAGGCCGAGCGGAGCACCGCAAACCCGTATGGGGCCAGGGCCCTGTCGAGTCGGCGGCGATCACGAGATATCTTGATGTCAAGCAATGTTGCAGACGTGGAGCGGAGCACAGGGTGACTGACTCGACCATCATCTATACACACACCGACGAGGCCCCGGCCCTGGCGACGTATTCGTTCCTGCCCGTGGTCGAGGCCTATGCCTCGAAGGCCGGGGTCACCGTGGAGAGCCGTGACATCTCCCTGGCGGGCCGGATCATCGCCAGTTTCCCCGACCACCTCCAGGAGAACCAGCGCATCGACGATGCTCTCGCCGAGCTCGGCGCGCTGGCCACGACTCCCGGTGCGAACATCATCAAGCTGCCGAACGTCTCGGCCTCGATCCCGCAGCTGAAGGCCGCGATCGCCGAGCTTCAGGGGCAGGGCTACGCGCTTCCGGACTACCCGGACGACCCGAAGAGCGACGAGGACAAGGACGTCCGCGCCCGCTACGACAAGATCAAGGGCAGCGCGGTCAACCCCGTCCTGCGTGAGGGCAACTCCGACCGCCGTGCCCCCGCGTCGGTCAAGAACTACGCCAAGACCCACCCGCACCGCATGGGCGCCTGGACGGCCGACTCGAAGACGAACGTCGCCACCATGGGCGTCGACGACTTCCGTTCCACCGAGAAGTCCGCCGTGATCGCCGAGCCCGGCACGCTGCGCATCGAGCTCGTGGGCGACGACGGCACCACCACGGTGCTGCGCGAGTCCGTACCGGTCCTCGCGGGCGAGGTCGTGGACGCGGCCGTCATGCGCGTCGCGGCGCTGCGCGAGTTCTTCACCGCGCAGATCGCCCGGGCCAAGTCCGAGGACGTGCTCTTCTCCGTCCACCTCAAGGCCACGATGATGAAGGTCTCCGACCCGATCATCTTCGGTCACGTGGTCCGCGCCTTCTTCCCGAACACCTTCGCCAAGTACGGCGACGTCCTCGCCGCCGCCGGCCTCAGCCCGAACGACGGCCTCGGCGGGATCCTCAAGGGTCTCGACTCGGTGGCCCACGTCGGCGCCGAGATCAAGGCGTCCTTCGAGGCCGAGCTCGCCGAGGGCCCCGCCCTGGCCATGGTCGACTCCGACAAGGGCATCACCAACCTGCACGTCCCCAGCGACGTCATCGTCGACGCCTCCATGCCGGCCATGATCCGCACCTCCGGCCACATGTGGGGCCCGGACGGTGGCGAGGCCGACACCATCGCCGTGCTGCCGGACAGCAGCTACGCCGGTGTCTACCAGGTCGTGATCGACGACTGCCGCGCGCACGGCGCCTTCGACCCGTCGACCATGGGCTCGGTGCCCAACGTCGGTCTGATGGCGCAGAAGGCCGAGGAGTACGGCAGCCACGACAAGACCTTCGAGATCCCAGCCACGGGCACCGTGCGGGTCGTCGACGCCGCCGGCAACGCCGTGCTGGAGCAGACCGTGGGCGCCGGTGACATCTTCCGGATGTGCCAGACCAAGGACCTGCCGATCCAGGACTGGGTCAAGCTCGCCGTCACCCGCGCCCGCGCGACCGGCAACCCGGCCGTGTTCTGGCTCGACGAGGACCGCGCCCACGACGCGCAGCTCATCGCCAAGGTCAAGACCTACCTGGCCGACCACGACACCGACGGTCTCCAGATCGAGATCCTGACCCCCGAGAAGGCCACCGCCTTCTCGCTGGAGCGCATCCGCCGCGGCGAGGACACCATCTCGGTGACCGGCAACGTGCTGCGTGACTACCTCACCGACCTGTTCCCGATCCTGGAACTCGGCACCAGCGCGAAGATGCTCTCCGTCGTGCCGCTGATGAACGGTGGCGGTCTGTTCGAGACGGGCGCAGGCGGCTCCGCGCCCAAGCACGTCCAGCAGCTCGTCAAGGAGGACTACCTCCGCTGGGACAGCCTGGGCGAGTTCCTCGCCCTCGCGGTCAGCTTCGAGCACCTCGCGCAGACCACGGACAACGCGCGCGCCCAGGTCCTGGCCGACACGCTGGACCGCGCGACCGCCACGTTCCTGAACGAGGACAAGTCGCCCAGCCGCAAGCTCGGTGGCATCGACAACCGCGGCAGCCACTTCTACCTCGCCCTGTACTGGGCCCAGGAGCTGGCGAAGCAGACCACCGACGCTGACCTCGCGACGGCGTTCGCCCCGCTCGCCAAGACCCTGGCCGAGCAGGAGCAGACCATCGTCGGTGAGCTGATCGCGGTCCAGGGCAAGCCGGCCGACATCGGCGGCTACTACCAGCCCGACCCGGCCAAGGCCGCAGCCGTCATGCGCCCGTCGGCCACGTTCAACCAGGCGATCGCGAGCCTCGTCTGATGTGACTCGGGCGCAGGACCGGCGGGCCCGCACCTTCGCCCCCGTCCGTACGCCCGGTGACTGATGCTCCGCCCCGGCCGACCTTCCGTCGAGCCGGGGCGGAGCTGTTTTCGGCGACGTCCGCGCGCGGCCCGGCCGGCGGTGGACCGGGGGACGCCCTGACGAGTGAAAGTGCTGCCGTTGCGGGCGCCGGGCAGCCCTCGGAAGGCCCGTGGCTGGTTTGCTGCAACCGGAAACGCGCGCGACGCGCGGGAAGGGCCGTTCGGCCGACCCGCCGGAGCGGCGCCACGCCGGGTGCGCGGTCCACCCGCGGATGACAACCGAAGGAGCGTCCCTGTGACGACGACGGGCACAGCAGAGCCGACGGAAGAAGAGGAGTCGTACGCCAACGAGCTTCCGGTGCACGGCAAGGAGCCGGGAAACGTCGTCATCAAGTGGCTGACCA
This sequence comes from Streptomyces sp. NBC_00385, assembly GCF_035917155.1. NCBI lineage: Bacteria > Bacillati > Actinomycetota > Actinomycetes > Kitasatosporales > Streptomycetaceae > Streptomyces > Streptomyces sp. NBC_00385. The sequence continues at coordinate 8,444,869 of NZ_CP107951.1, forward strand.
CCACGGACCACAAGACGATCGGCTCGCTGTACCTGGTCACCTCGTTCGCGTTCTTCATCGTCGGCGGCCTGCTCGCGCTCGTCATGCGCGCCGAGCTGGCTCGTCCGGGCACCCAGCTCGTGTCGAACGAGCAGTTCAACCAGGCGTTCACCATCCACGGCACGATCATGCTGCTGATGTTCGCGACGCCGCTGTTCGCCGGATTCACCAACTGGATCATGCCGCTGCAGATCGGCGCGCCCGACGTGGCGTTCCCGCGGCTGAACATGTTCGCGTACTGGCTCTACCTCTTCGGCTCCCTCATCGTGGTGGCCGGCTTCCTCACCCCGAACGGCGCGGCCGACTTCGGCTGGTTCGCCTACTCCCCGCTGACGGACGCCGTCCGCTCGCCCGGGATCGGCGGCGACATGTGGATCATGGGGCTGGCCTTCTCCGGCTTCGGCACGATCCTCGGCTCGGTCAACTTCATCACCACGATCATCTGCATGCGCGCGCCCGGCATGACGATGTTCCGTATGCCGATCTTCGTCTGGAACGTCCTGCTGACCGGTGTGCTGGTCCTGCTGGCCTTCCCCGTACTCGCCGCCGCGCTCCTGGCGCTGGAGGCGGACCGGAAGTTCGGCGCCCACGTCTTCGACGCGACCAACGGCGGCGCGCTGCTCTGGCAGCACCTCTTCTGGTTCTTCGGCCACCCGGAGGTGTACATCATCGCGCTCCCGTTCTTCGGGATCGTCACTGAGATCATCCCCGTCTTCAGCCGGAAACCGATCTTCGGCTACATCGGCCTCGTGGCCGCGACGATCTCCATCGCCGGCCTCTCCGTGACCGTGTGGGCGCACCACATGTACGTCACCGGAGGCGTGCTCCTGCCGTTCTTCTCCTTCATGACGTTCCTCATCGCGGTGCCCACCGGGGTGAAGTTCTTCAACTGGATCGGCACGATGTGGAAGGGCTCGCTGTCCTTCGAGACACCGATGCTCTGGTCCATCGGCTTCCTCGTCACCTTCCTCTTCGGCGGTCTGACCGGTGTCATCCTGGCCTCGCCGCCGATGGACTTCCACGTCTCGGACTCGTACTTCGTGGTCGCGCACTTCCACTACGTCGTCTTCGGCACCGTGGTGTTCGCGATGTTCGCCGGATTCCACTTCTGGTGGCCGAAGTTCACCGGCAAGATGCTGGACGAGCGGCTCGGCAAGATCACCTTCTGGACCCTGTTCGTCGGGTTCCACGGCACGTTCCTTGTCCAGCACTGGCTCGGTGCCGAGGGCATGCCCCGTCGTTACGCCGACTACCTCGCCAGTGACGGCTTCACCGCGCTCAACACGATCTCGACGATCTCCTCGTTCCTGCTCGGCCTGTCGATGCTGCCGTTCCTCTACAACGTGTGGAAGACCGCCAAGTACGGCAAGAAGATCGAGGTCGACGACCCGTGGGGCTACGGCCGTTCGCTGGAGTGGGCGACGTCCTGCCCGCCGCCGCGGCACAACTTCGTCACGCTGCCCCGGATCCGTTCCGAATCCCCGGCGTTCGACCTGCACCACCCGTCCGTGCGTGAGCTCGACGAAGCCGCCAACCGTCATGACCGCTCCGCGACGGTGGCACCCGGGGACAACCAGGCGTGAGCAGGACGGCCGGCGGAGAGGAGAAGCGCATGGGTCCCGACCGTGACAAGGACACCGCCCGCGGACTGGCCCAGATGGAGGGCTATCTGCTGTGGAACGCCGAGGTCGAGGAGGCCCGCCGGCGCGCCCGTCGCTTCACGGACGAACTTCCGTGGCTGACGACGGCCCAGCGCGAGGACGTGGAACGGGTCTACACGGCGGACCGGGCCGCAGCCTCGCGGGCGATGCTCGTGCGCGTCTCGGTCCGCGCCGCCGAGCTGCGCGGCGAGTACAGCGAGCGCTATCGCAGGCTCAGGGCGCGCTGCGTCGCCGCCGCGGTGGTCGCGAGCACGGCGGGAGGCGCCTGCACCGCCTGGACGTACCTGGCCAGATGACCCCGGAGTCGTCCGTTCTGCCCGCTCAGCAGGCGGACTCGCGCCCGTCTCGTAAAGATGAGAGGTGACGGACGCGTGTGACGGGGCAGGCGAACGGACGACCGTGCAGACCCCGAGAAGGGACGAACACTGTGGCACGACCCAGGATTCTCGTTGTCGGAGCCGGATTCGCCGGGGTGGAGTGCGTACGCCGTCTGGAGCGCGGGCTCCGCCCGGGCGAAGCGGACATCGTGCTCGTCGCGCCGTTCTCGTACCAGCTCTATCTGCCCCTGTTGCCGCAGGTCGCCTCCGGCGTCCTCACCCCGCAGTCGGTCGCGGTGTCACTGCGACGGAGCAGCCGGCACCGCACCCGCATCATTCCCGGCGGGGCCATCGGAGTGGACCCCAAGGCGAAGGTCTGCGTCATCCGCAAGATCACCGACGAGATCGTCTACGAGCCGTACGACTACATCGTGCTCAGTCCGGGCAGCGTCACCCGCACCTTCGACATCCCCGGCCTGCTCGACAACGCCCGCGGCATGAAGACGCTGGCCGAGGCGGCGTACGTACGTGACCACGTGATCGCCCAACTCGACCTCGCGGACGCCAGCAGCGACGAGGAGGAGCGGGCTTCCCGGCTGCAGTTCGTGGTGGTCGGCGGCGGATACGCGGGCACCGAGACGGCGGCCTGCCTCCAGCGCCTCACCACCAGCGCGGTGAAGCACTATCCACGGCTCGACCCGAAGCTGATCAAGTGGCATCTGATCGACATCGCCCCGAAGCTGATGCCCGAACTGGGCGACAAGCTGGGCGAGAGTGCGCTGAAGGTGCTGCGGGAACGCGGCATCGAGGTGTCCTTGGGCGTCTCGATCGCCGAGGCGGGCGCCGACAAGGTGACCTTCACCGACGGCCGGGTACTGCCCTGCCGCACGCTGATCTGGACGGCCGGTGTCACCGCGAGCCCGCTCGTCACCACCTTCGACGCGGAGACGGTGCGCGGGAGGCTTGCGGTGACCCCCGAGATGAACCTGCCCGGCTACGACGGCATGTTCGCCCTCGGGGACGTGGCGGCCGTGCCGGACCTCGTCAAGGGCGACGGCGCGGTCTGCCCGCCCACCGCCCAGCACGCGATGCGTCAGGGCCGCAGGCTCGCCGACAACCTGCTCGCGACCCTCCGGCACCAGCCCATGCGCCCGTACGTCCACAAGGACCTCGGACTCGTCGTGGACCTCGGCGGCAAGGACGCCGTGTCCAAGCCGCTCGGCATCGAGATGCACGGGATGACGGCCCAGGCGGTGGCCCGCGGCTACCACTGGTCGGCGCTGCGGACCAATGTGGCCAAGGCCCGCGTCATGGCCAACTGGCTGATCAACGCGGCGGCGGGCGACGACTTCGTCCGTACGGGATTCCAGTCCCGCAAGCCCGCGACCCTGCGGGACTTCGAGTACACGGACAGCTATCTCAGCCCGGAGCAGGTCCGCGAGCACACCGCCTCGCTGAACGCCCGGCTGAAGTGAGCCGGGGCCGGGGCGCGTCAGGCCGACGGCACCGTGGTGCGGATCAGGCGCAGGAACGCGGCGTTGTCCCCGGTGTTCCGGATCCGGTCCAGCAGTGTCTCCAGGGCAGTCTGGGCGTCCCGGGAGTGCAGGGCCCGGCGCAGTCCTCGCACAGCGGCCAACTCATCTGCCGGGACGAGGAGTTCGTCGCGGCGAGTGCCGGAGGCGGCGATGTTCACCGCCGGGTGGATCCGCTTCTCGGCCAGTGAGCGGTCGAGCCGCAGCTCCATGTTGCCGGTGCCCTTCAGCTCCTCGAAGAAGTACTCGTCCGCCCGGGAGCCGGTCTCGACGAGTGCCGTGGCCAGAATGGTGAGCGAGCCGGCCTCCTCGGTGAGGCGCGCGGCACCGAAGAGCCGCTTGGGGCCGGTCAGCGCGGCGGCGTCCACACCACCGCTGAGGGTGCGTCCGCCGTTGCCCGCGGCGTTGTTGTGGGCCCGGCAGAGCCGGGTGAGTGAGTCCAGCAGGATGACGACGTCACGGCCCTGCTCCACGAGCCGCTTGGCGCGTTCGAGGGCGAGGTCCGCGAGGGCGATGTGTTCCTTGGCCGGCCGGTCGAAGGTGGAGGCGTAGACCTCGCCGCGAACCGAGCGGCGCATGTCGGTGACCTCCTCGGGGCGTTCGTCGAGGAGCACCACCATCAGATGGGACTCGGGATGGTTCTCGGCGACGGCGGCCGCGATCTGCTGGAGGAGGACCGTCTTGCCGGTCCTGGGCGGCGCGACGATGAGCCCGCGCTGTCCCTTGCCGATCGGGGCGACCAGATCGACGATGCGCGTCGAGGGACCCCCGGACGGTGTTTCCAGGTGCAGACGCTGCCGGGGGTGGAGCGGGGTGAGGTCCCGGAAGTCGGGGCGGCCGCGCAGCGCCTGCGGGGCGAGCCCGTTGACGCGTGTGACGGTGCTCAGGGCGCCGCGCCGCTCGCGGAGACCCTCGACGGCGTCGCCCTTGCGCAGGCCGTACCGGCGGACGAGGGCCGAGGGCACCTGTATGTCGCCGGGGGCCGGGTGGCCGCCGGGGGAGCGCAGGGAGCCGTGCCCCTGTTGCGTGAGGTCGAGGATGCCGGCGGCGGCCGTGGTGGCCGCGGGCCGGGTGGTGGATACGGGGTTTTCGAGTGTGGTGGTCATGCGGGGTGGTCCTTTCGCGGACATGCGAATGAAGGGGCCCGGAAGAGACAGGGGCGGAGAAATCACGCCCCGGACGACGGGCAGGGAAGACCGGCGGGAAAGAGTCCGTACCGGACTGGAGAAGCAATGCGATGAAGCTGGATCGCCGGTCGGAAAGGACGGGCGCATCAGCGGGTGAAGGTGAATCGGTACCGGAGCCTGAAAGAGAGGCGTACACATGTACCGATTGCAATGTAGCACGGCCGCAGGGCTCCGGAGGCCGATGTGATGCGGCCGACGTGTTCATCCGGGGCCGTAACCCGTTGCGGCAGGGGAGCGGGGGGTGGTTTGGTACTCCGGGCCCTTCCTCCCCTCCCGACTGCGGAGTCACCTTGCCGATACACCTCACCGCCCTGACCGATCCCGACCGCGACGCGGGCGGCTACCGCCTGGTGTGGCTGGCGTCCGACGAAGAGGGAGCGCCCGTCGGATCGGCCTTCCTCCGGGTCTTCACCCGGGAGGGTCAGGACCATCTCGCCGAACTGGAACTCCATGTGCATCCGGCGGAACGCCGCAAGGGCACCGGCTCCCAACTGCTCGACGCGGCGGTCCGGGGAGCCCGGGAGCACGGCCGGCGTTCCGTCGTCGCGCAGACCGAGGCCGGTACCCCGGGAGACCTGTTCCTGCGGGCCAGAGGGGTGCGCAGGGTCCTCGCCCTCACCTACGCCCGGCTGGCGCTGGGGAAGGCGGACACCGCGGCCCTGACCGCCATCATCCGGGAACCGCGTCCGGGCTACCGGCTGGAATCCTGGGACGGCATCGTCCCGGAACCGCTGGCACACACGTTCGCCGCGTCGCGCCGCGCGATGGACGACATGCCCATGGACGACACCGACTACGGCACCGTGGCCTGGGACGTCGACCGGGTCAGGGCCGTCGCGCGGGCCGTCACGGACCGCGGCGACCACATTCACACGGTGGCCGCCGTCGACGAGGGCGACGGCTCGATCGCGGGCTTCACGGAACTCGTGGTGCCGGGTGACGGACAGGGCGACGGGCAGCACTACGGGACGGGCGTCCTGCCCGAGCACCGGGGACACGGCCTCGCCCGGTGGATGAAGGCCGCGGCCATCCTCGGGGCCCGTGAGCGCCATCCGGACCTGGGCGGCCTGCTCGCGGACACGGCCGACAGCAACACGTACATGCGGCGCATCAACGACGCGTTCGGATACGAGCCGACGCACCGTTCGTTCGAGTACCAGCTCGACCTCTAGGGCCTAGCGGGTTTCGCGCCCGGTCGCCGGACCCGGTCCCCGGAACACCTCCAGGATCTGTTCGGCGGCCAGGGTCGCAGGCAACGAGCCCTCCCGTACGCGCAGTTCGAGTTCCGGCGCGCGTGCCCGCACCCCGGGATGGCTGCGCAGGCTCTCCAGGAGTTCGTCCCGCACCATCGTCCAGGTCCAGTCGACCTGCTGCTCACTCCGCTTGGCGGCGAGGCGGCCCGTCGATTCGAGCAGCGTCCGGTGCTGCTCCAGCCGCTCCCACAGGGTGTCCAGACCGCTGGACTCCCGGGCGCTGCAGGTCAGCACCGGCGGAGTCCACGCCGCGTCCACCGGGTGCATCAGCCGTAGCGCACCCGCCAGTTCACGCGCCGCGGAGCGGGCATCACGCTCGTGCGGACCGTCGGCCTTGTTCACCGCGATGGCGTCCGCCAGCTCCAGCACACCCTTCTTGATGCCCTGGAGCTGGTCACCGGTGCGGGCGAGCGTCAACAGCAGGAACGTGTCGACCATGTTGGCGACGGCGGTCTCCGACTGACCGACGCCGACCGTCTCCACGAGCACGACGTCGTAACCCGCCGCCTCCATCACCACGATGGACTCGCGGGTCGCCTTCGCCACTCCGCCGAGCGTGCCGGCGGTGGGGGAGGGGCGGACGAACGCCGCGGGGTCCACCGCGAGCCGCTCCATCCGGGTCTTGTCGCCGAGGATGGAGCCGCCGGTGCGGCTGGAGGACGGGTCCACGGCGAGTACCGCGACCCGGTGCCCGAGCCCGGTGAGCATCGTGCCGAGGGCGTCGATGAACGTGGACTTGCCGACGCCGGGCACCCCGCTGATGCCGATGCGCCGGGCGTTGCCCGAATGCGGCAGCAACTCGCGCAGCAACTGCTGGGCCAGCGCCCGGTGGTCGGGGCGGGTGGACTCGACGAGGGTGATGGCGCGCGCGATGTGCGCCCGCTTCCCGTCGAGTACCCCCTTCACATAACTGTCGAGATCGATCTTCGGAGCCATCGGTTCAGCGGCTCACAGCTCGTGGCCGAGTGAGGCGCCGAGTCGCGTCACCAGGTCGTGGGCCGCGTCCGGGATCACCGTCCCGGGCGGGAACACGGCAGCGGCGCCCGCCTCGTGCAGGGCCTCGATGTCCTGCGGCGGGATGACCCCGCCCACCACGATCATGATGTCCTCGCGGCCCTCGGCCGCGAGCTCCTCACGCAGCGCGGGGACGAGGGTGAGGTGGCCGGCGGCGAGGGAGGAGACGCCCACGATGTGCACGTCCGCCTCGACCGCCTGCCGGGCGACCTCGCCCGGCGTCTGGAACAGCGGGCCGACGTCCACGTCGAAGCCCAGGTCGGCGAAGGCGGTCGCGATGACCTTCTGGCCGCGGTCGTGGCCGTCCTGGCCCATCTTGGCGACCAGGATGCGCGGACGGCGTCCCTCGGCCTCCTCGAACGCGTCGACCAGTGCCCGGGTGCGGTCCACGGACGGCGACTCCCCTGCCTCGTTGCGGTACACACCGGAGATCGTACGGATCTGGCCCGCGTGCCGGCCGTAGACCTTCTCCAGGGCGTCGGAGATCTCGCCCACGGTCGCCATCGCGCGTGCGGCGTCGACCGCCAGGGCCAGCAGGTTGCCTTCCAGCCCGGGGCCCGGGTCGCGGCCGGCCGCCTCCGTGAGGGCGTGCAGGGCGTCCTGGCAGGCCTGCTCGTCGCGCTCCTCGCGCAGCCGGCGCAGTTTCTCCAGCTGCTGGGTGCGGACGGAGGAGTTGTCGACCTTGAGGACGTCGATCTTCTCGTCGGTCTCCACGCGGTACTTGTTGACGCCGATGACCGGTTGGCGTCCGGAGTCGATGCGGGCCTGGGTACGGGCCGCCGCCTCCTCGATGCGGAGTTTGGGGATGCCGGCGTCGATGGCCTTGGCCATGCCGCCCGCCGCCTCGACCTCCTCGATGTGCTGCCAGGCCCGCCGCGCCAGGTCGTACGTCAGCTTCTCCACGTACGCGCTGCCGCCCCACGGGTCGATGACCCGGCCCGTGCCGGACTCCTGCTGGAGCAGGAGCTGGGTGTTGCGGGCGATGCGGGCCGAGAAGTCGGTCGGCAGGGCGAGGGCTTCGTCCAGGGCGTTGGTGTGCAGGGACTGGGTGTGGCCCTGGGTCGCGGCCATCGCCTCCACGCAGGTGCGGGTGACGTTGTTGAACACGTCCTGCGCGGTCAGCGACCATCCCGACGTCTGCGAATGGGTGCGCAGGGACAGGGACTTGGCGTTCTTGGGCTCGAACTCCTTCACGAGCTTGGCCCACAGCAGGCGGGCCGCCCGGAGCTTCGCGACCTCCATGAAGAAGTTCATGCCGATCGCCCAGAAGAAGGACAGCCGCGGCGCGAACGCGTCGACATCGAGACCCGCGTCGCGTCCGGCCCGCAGGTACTCCACCCCGTCCGCCAGGGTGTAGGCCAGCTCCAGGTCGGCCGTGGCCCCGGCCTCCTGGATGTGGTAGCCGGAGATGGAGATCGAGTTGTAGCGCGGCATCTTCTGCGACGTGAACGAGAAGATGTCGGAGATGATCCGCATCGAGGGCTTCGGCGGATAGATGTAGGTGTTGCGGACCATGAACTCCTTCAGAATGTCGTTCTGAATGGTCCCGGCCAGCTTCTCGGGCGCGACGCCCTGCTCCTCGGCGGCCACGATGTACAGGGCGAGTACGGGCAGCACCGCGCCGTTCATCGTCATCGACACCGACATCCTGTCCAGCGGGATGCCGTCGAACAGCTGACGCATGTCGTAGATCGAGTCGATCGCGACACCGGCCATGCCGACGTCACCGGTCACCCTCGGGTGGTCGCTGTCGTAGCCGCGGTGGGTCGGCAGGTCGAAGGCGACCGAGAGACCCTTCTGCCCGGCCGCCAGGTTACGGCGGTAGAAGGCATTGGACTCCTCGGCCGTGGAGAAACCCGCGTACTGCCGGATCGTCCAGGGCTGGTTCACGTACATCGTCGGGTACGGGCCCCGCAGATACGGCGCCACCCCCGGATACGTACCCAGGAAGTCGATGCCCTCCAGGTCCTGCCCGGTGTACAGCGGCTTGACGGCGATGCCCTCCGGGGTCTCCCACAACAGGTCGCCGTCGGAGGTCCCGGAGGACTCCTTGACCGCGGCACGCCACTGGTCCTCGGTCACCTCGGCGCCGCCGCCCGGCCCGAGCTCGATGTCGGAGAAATCGGGGATCCGCATTACGCCACACCCATACGGTCGAGAACGGAAGAGAGCACGGCCACCACGTCACATCCGGCGAAGACGTACTCGTCGACGCCCGGGTACGCGCCGGGCCGTCCCGCCAGGTACACCCGCTGCGCACCGGCAGCGACGAGCGCCTCGGTGATCTCACCGGCCTGCTCGGCGTAGAGCGCGTCACTGGAACACAGACACACGACGTCCGTTCCCGCTGCGGCGAGGGCCGCCGCGGCCGACGAGGCGTCCACCCGGACCGGCTCGTGGACGGGTTCGATGCCGCCCGCCTGGAACAGGTTCGCGGCGAACGAGGCGCGCGTGGTGTGTGCCGAGGCGGGGCCGAGCGCGGCGAGGAAGACCCGGGGCCGGGTACCGGTCGCCGCCAGATGGGCGTCCGAACGGGCGCGCAGTGCCTCGAAGGCCTCGTCGCGGCGGACCACCGGGAGGCCGCCACCCCCGGTCGCGGCCGGCGGCACCGGCTCGCGCTCCACCGTGCGTTCCGCGAGCTGCGGGAACTCGCTCACGCCGGTGATCGGTTCCTTGCGCCGCGCCAGGTCCTTGCTGCGCGCGGCCCAGGTGGCCGCGATCCGGTCCGCGAGCATGCCCGAGCCGAGCGCCGCGGCCTGACCGCCGGCCCGCTCGATCTCCTGGAAGAAGGCCCAGGCGGCGTCGGCGAGTTCGTCCGTCAGGCGTTCCACGTACCAGGAGCCGCCCGCCGGGTCGATGACCCGGGCCAGATGGGACTCCTCCAGCAGGATCGTCGACGTGTTGCGGGCGATGCGCCGGGCGAACGCGTCCGGGAGGCCCAGCGCGTGGTCGAAGGGCAGCACGGTCACGGCGTCGGCGCCGCCGACGCCTGCGCCCAGACAGGCCAGCGTGGTCCGCAGCATGTTCACCCACGGATCGCGCCGCGTCATCATCACCGGCGATGTCACCGCGTGCTGGCGCTGCGCCCCGGCCTCCGGCGCCCCGCAGACCTCGGCGACCCGCGCCCACAGCCGGCGCGCGGCCCGCAGCTTGGCGATCGTCAGGAACTGGTCGGCGGTGGCCGCATACCGGAACTCCAGCTGGGCGCAGGCCTCGTCCACCCCGAGTCCCGCGTCGGTCAGCGCGCGCAGATAGGCGACGCCCGTGGCCAGCGAACTGCCCAGCTCCTGCGCCGACGAGCCCCCCGCCTCGTGGTACGGCAGCCCGTCCACGGTCAGCGCCCGCAGCCCGGGATACCCGGCCGCGCAGTGCTTCGCCCAGCGCACGGCGGACGTCAGGTCCGCCTCGTCGCCGGTGCGGGCGGCGCGCCCGAGCGGGTCGGCTCCGAGGTTGCCGCGCACCGCGTCAGCCGGGAGCCCGCGCTCCTGATGGAGCCGGAACAACTCGGTTGCTGTGGCGTCGAGTTCGTCCCCGGCGTCGAGTACGAGCGGTGCCAGATCGAGGTGGACGCCCTCCAGCGCCCGCGCCAGACCGGAGACCGGCACACCGCCGGCGCCCCCGACGGTCAGCCACAACGAGGTGGCGCCGTTCTCCAGGTCCCCGAGCACGGACTCGTTGAGCCGTACGGGATCCGTCGACGCGTGCCGCTGCCGTACGCCCCAGCCGCCCGCCGTACTTCCCTGCGGTGTGCTGCCGCGGGTGAAGGGGGCGAAGCCCGGGAGACCGACATCGGGCGCGTCGTCGCGCGAGGTGTAGAGGGGGCGCGTGATGAGCCCGTCCTCCACCGTGGTGGACAGTGCTTCCTCGGCGGCCGAACCCGAAACGTCCTTGCCCGACTTGCGCAGCACACCTTCGACAAGGCTCTGCCACTGCTCGTGGGCGGGATCAGGGAATTCGGCGGCCAACGAAAGCCCGTCAGCAGGCTGGACCGTCATGCCCAGATGCTAGGGCAGGTCCCGGACAGGCAGCAGAGGCTCGGCCTGTGACCTTGCCCTCTCTCCGAACGCATTTGATCCTTTACGTACGGTCGCGTAGTGCGGCGGCCGTTTTCGTCGAATGGCGGACTCCCTCGCAGCCCGGAAGATCCTGGCGGACGCCGGTTGCCGGCAGCCGTTGTCGCTGCGCACCCTCCGGCCGGTGATGATTTGCCACAGTGCGGCGATAAATGTCCGAAGTTATGCTGCTGGCAATTCATCCTTCCGGAGAGGACACGCCCGTGGCTGTGGGACCTGTGGAGTACCTCGTCGTCGCCTTTCCCGGCAGCCGTTTCACCGGTGCCATCGCGCCGGCACTGGCGGAAGCGGTGGCGTCCAAGGCGGTGCGCATCATCGACCTGACCTTCGTGCACCGGGCCGAGGACGGTGCGATCGAGATCATCGAACTGGATGACCTCGACCCGGACGACCTGGTCTCCTTCGAGCCGGTCGAGGGTGAGGTCGGCGGCATGCTGAACAGCGACGACATCCGGACCCTGGGCGAGAGCGTGCCGCCGGGCAGTTCCGCGGCGCTGATCGTGTGGGAGGACCTCTGGGCCCTGCCCCTCACCGAGGCGGTCCGCGCGTCGGGCGGGCAACTCGTCGCCCATGAGCGGATTCCCGCAGAGGTGGCGGAGGCCGCAGTGGCGGCCGCCGCGTCCGCACGCTGAGAACGCACCGCAACCGCACCGGAAAGGCGTACGACATGCCGATCTTTCGAGGACCTGGAATGAACCGTCGCGGGCCCGGTCTGCTCGGCGCGGCGGCGCGCACGGCCGTCGTCGCGGGAACCGCCTCGGCGGTCAGCGGCCGCGTCCAGCGGCGCCAGCAGGCGAGGTTCGCCGAGGACGACTCCGAGCAGATGGCCGAGGAGCAGATGCGTCAGCAGATGCAGATGCAGGCGGCCCAGCAGCAGGCGGCCCAGCAGCAGGCCGCTCAGCAGCAGGCCGCCCAGGCGCCCGCCGACGATCTCATCGGCCAACTGGAGCGACTGGCGGAGCTGAAGAAGCAAGGCATCCTGACCGATGCCGAGTTCGAGGCCCAGAAGGCAAGACTTCTGGCGGAGTGAGACCCGCCGGGCCGTGGTGGCCGGCCCTCCCGCCGGGCCCGGCGGGCGAGAACGCGATTCCCTCCCGTCGTCTTCGTTCGCCGCGCCCGTCCTGTGGCCTCCGTGTGCCCCTCTCCGACCTTCCCGGGGCCTTCCCACGGACTCCCCGCCGCAGAACGAGCCGGTTCGTGCTGCATCAACGCCCGGTGGCGCGGCGACGGGTTCTGGGCGGCGCGTCAGCGCCGCGCCCCAGGTCGGACGCACTGTGCACCCCACCTGGCACCCCCCTCGGTCTGCCGGCGCGCTCGATCGATGATCACCGGCGTTTTACTTTGTCGATTTCCCGACATCATGCGACTTTTGATCCGGCCAGGCCGAAATCAATTCGGATACGTGTCGGGAAAAGAGGAATCTCATCGTGCAAACCGCCAGGGCCGTCCCGGCAGCCTCTGTTCTCAACCTGCGGGATCTGGGTGGCATCGCTCTCGGGCCCGGCCGGCAGGTGCGGCCCGGCGTGGTGCTGCGCTCGGGTCAGCTCAGCGGGCACGATCCGGTACACGACGCGACGGTGGCCGTGCTCGGCATCCGTACGGTCGTCGACCTGCGGACCGCGGACGAGCGGGCCTCGGCGCCCGACCGTCTGCCGCCCGGCGCCCGGCTGTTCGTCGCCGACGTGCTCGGAGACGATCCGGGCGTGGCGCCGGCCAGGCTCCGTGCCCTGCTCGCCGATCCGGTCGAGACCGAGCGGCTGCTCGGGGGCGGCAAGGCCGAGGAGATGTTCGCCGAGACCTACCGGCAGGTGGTGCTCTCGCCGCGTGCGGCGGCCGCCTATCGGGCCTTCCTCGAGACGGCGGCCGACGACGCCGCGCGCCCGGTGCTCTTCCACTGCACGACGGGCAAGGACCGGGCGGGCTGGGGGGCGGCCCTGCTGCTGCTTCTTCTCGGTGCCTCCCGCGATGTCGTCCGGGAGGAGTTCCTCTCCGTGAACCCGGTGATGCGGGTCGCCTTCCGGCCGTCCGTACAGAGCTATCTCGACGCGGGCGGTGACCCGGAGATCGCCTCCGCGATCATCGAGGTCAGGCCCCGCTACCTCGACACGGCGCTGGACGCCATGGACGAGCGCTGGGGAGGGATCGACGGGTACGCGCGCGACGGACTGCGCATCCCGGAGGCCGCGCTGCGGCGGCTGCGCGACGACCTGGTGGTGCCCGCCGGCTGACCCGCCGGCCGCACTGCACCGCGTGACTCCGCCCCCGGCGATGGCGCCGGGGGCGGAGTCACGTCCGGGTCGGGACGCGGGGCCGCCCCGCGGGAAGGGGGCGGCCCCGCAGGCCCGTGGGGCGACCGGACGTCTCACACGTTCAGCAGCCGCTCGGTGAGGTCCCGGTAGTGCTGCAGCGTGACGCGCAGTTCCTCGGTCCGCATTCCGGAATCACCGTCCCGTCCGACGGTTCCGAGCGTGCGCCGATGCTCTTCGAGCGCGTCCTTGAGGCCCTCGACGACGGAGTCGAACGTGCTCTCGGCTTCCTCGACCGCGCGGCGGGGGCTCTCGACGAACTCGCTCACCGCGTGCTGGATCCGCAGGGCGAGCTTGTCGTGGTCGCCCTCCGGGAAGAGGGGCCGGAGCGCGTGGGACTCACTTGCGTCGCCGGCATCCGCCATGCCGTCCCCGTTCAGGGGCGCCGCGGCAGGGGCCTTCGTCCGCGGCCTCGCGTCCGGGGCATTGTCCGGCTGCGCCTTTCCCGCGGTGCCCGTCGCTCCGGCGCTCGCTGCGCGGGTCTCCCGGGTGCCGCGGTCCGCGCCACCGTCGGGAGCGGTGGACCGGGGCTTCTTCGCCGCCTCGGGAACGTCGCTGGGGACGGGCGGGATGTTTCCGGTGTCGTGTGTCATGCCTTGCCACTTCCTTCCGCATGGTGCGGGTGCCGACGAACAGGCCGGTCCGTTCCGTTCGATACGAGGACGTCGAACAGGCCGCGGGCCTCCAGCAGCGCCTCCCGCAAGTCCTCCGTGCCGCCGTCGCCCTGCCGGGCGGCGTGCACCCGGCGATAGCCGTTGACGTGTTCGGCGTGGTGAACGGAGAGCGCGGCGCTCTGCTCCCCGAAGTCGCTGCCGTCGGGGAAGCCGAGGTCCCGGGCCAGTTCGGCCAGCAGGATGTCCGCCTCTGCCACGGCTTGCTGCGGTGCGTCGACGAAGCCGCCCTCGATCCGCGTCCAGCGGTCCGAGTACTGGGCGCGTGCCTCGGACGTCAGGGGGCGCTCGTGCAGGGAGCGGTGCCGCTTCAACCGCTCGTGCAGCTCGCGTTCGGCGGCCTTCGTGTCGCCGTCGTGGCGGGCGACGGCCCGGTCGTACTCGGGCCCGAAACGCCGCCGCATTCCCTGGCCGCCTGCCTGTCGTGTGTACAGGAACGCACCTGCGCAGACCGCCACCAGGGCCACCGCGACGATGATCACTACGGTCGTCATGGTCACCACTTCCGCCGGGTCCAGGTTCGCGTGTGGCTGTGCATCACTCTCACCATCCCTTTCGGTCGTGTCCCGTCGTCGTCCGGACGGGCGTGCTGCTCGTGTACCCCGCCGTCCGCGTTGCAAGGCCCGTTGTCTGCCCGCCCGGCCGGGTCCGGCCGCCACCGGGCGGCGTGGGTATCGTGAAGGGGCCGCACACCACAGGCATCTCCGAGAGGGGCATCACGGTGACCGAGCGCAAACCTGCGGGCGTCAGCTTCGAGTCATGGGTCGACAAGCAGATTCGGGAATCCGAACAGCGTGGTGACTTCTCGCAGTTGCCGGGATTCGGCAAGCCCCTCGAAGGACTCGACCGCCCGTACGACGAGGCATGGTGGATCAAGGCGAAGATGGAGCGCGAGGGGATGTCCGTGCTGCCGCCGGCGCTGGCCCTGCGCAAGGAGGCGGAGGAAACCCTCGCCGCCGTGCCCCGGACGCGGACCGAGGCCCAGGTGCGGCGGATGCTGGGCGAGGTGAACGAGAAGATCGCCGAGGCCGTCAGGAGGCCGCCGCCCGGGCCACTCCTGAAACTTGAGCCGTTCGATGTCGAGGCTGTCGTCGAGGAGTGGCGCACGGCGCGCCGTTCCTCCTGAAGCCTCTGGTGGCGTCCTGCTCCCTCTCGGGTGCGTAATACTCGGAGCATGAGATCAGGCATTACGGCGCGAGCGCGCCAGGCGCTGGGCGAAGACGTCGGGATCAGACGGGCCGGTGCGCGGGACACGAAGCGCCTGACCCGGCTCGTTCGCACCTCTCGCGCTTACGAGGGCCCGTACGCACCCATGGTCGCCGGCTACCGGGTGGGTCACGACTACGTCGAGACGCACAGGGTCTTCGCGGCCGTGGGGGAGACCACCGGCCGGCTGCTCGGCTTCTACTCCCTGATCCTCGACCCGCCCGAGCTCGACCTCATGTTCGTCGCCGACGACGCGCAGGGCGCCGGGATCGGGCGCCTGCTCATCGGGCACCTGAGGGACGAAGCGCACGCGGCCGGAGTCACCGAGGTGCGCGTCGTCTCGCATCCGCCGGCCGAGGGCTTCTACGCGAGCGTGGGCGCCCACCGGACCGGAATCGTGCGGGCCGCACCGCCCGCGGTGATGTGGGACCGTCCCGTACTCGTGCTGCCGGTCGGCTGAGATCGGCCGGGGATCCGGCGTCCCGCGACGCGGCGGGCGGCCCGGTTGCCGGAGGTCTACCGTGTGGAAAAAGGGGCACGACACGTACAGGCACTGCGCGTAGGCGGACGGAGGTCCACGGTGAGCCCACCCGAGGAGGAGCAGGGACAGGACCGCGGGTGGGGGCGCCGGGAGACGGAGGAGGAACGGGCCGACCGCCGGTGGACCGATCTGCTCCAGGAACTGCGCGTCGCCCAGACCGGCGTACAGATTCTCTTCGGCTTCCTGCTCGCCGTTGTCTTCCAGCCGCGCTTCACGGATCTCTCCGACACCGACCGCACGATCTACGTGGTCACGGTGATGTTCGGCTCCGCCACGGCGGGCGCGCTCATCGGGCCCGTGTCGTACCACCGGCTGCTCACGGGGCGGCGGATGAAGCCGCAGACGGTCACCTGGGCGTCCCGCCTGACCGTGATCGGACTGGTCCTGCTGTTCTGCACGATGTGTTCGGCGCTCCTGCTGATCCTGCGTGTGGCGCTGCACAACGCTCTCGCCCTCTGGCTTGTGGGCGGGATGGCACTGTGGTTCCTCATCTGCTGGTTCGTCTTCCCCGCCTGGGCGCTGACCCGGTCCCACGGCCGCCGGGGAGAGCGGTGACGGCGCACGGAGTCACGGCGCGCCGGCGTCCTCGGCGTGGTGCACGTCCGTGAGGGTGAAGAGCCCGCCGTCCGGATCGATGAGTGTCGCCTCGCGTCCTTCCGGCCGGGACAGCTCCTCGACCAGTGAACCGCCGTGCTTCTGGGCCGACGCGACAGCGACGGTGACGTCGTCCACCGGGAAATTGACCTGCCAGTGCGGGCGGACCAGCGGGTCCGGCGCGGCCTCGAGCGCGCCCGAGCTGATCCGGGCCAGCTGGCGCCCGCCGCACTGGACGACCACCTCGTCCTTCGCGTACGCCACTTCGCAGGAGCCTGGCCGTCCGCTTGCCCAGTCCAGGACCTCGCCGTAGAAGATCGCGGCGTCGAACGCGTTGCGCGTGCGCAGCCGCAGCCAGGCGTGCGCGTGTCCGTCCGGGGCGGGCGGCGACGTGGCGGGCGCGGTCCGCTCCCAGATGCCGAAGCCCGCACCGTCCCGGTCGGCCGCCAGTGCGCCGCGCCCCTTGCCCAGCGTCAGCGGGCCGACCGCCACGGTTCCGCTGCGCTCCCTGATCCGGGAAGCGGTGACATCGGCGTCCTGGACGGCGAAGTAGGGCGTCCACGCCACCGCGACGTGGAAGGTGGTCGCCACGGCGCCGATCCCGGCGACGGGTACGTCACCGCGGCGGGCGACCGAGAACTCCTGGCCGAGTTTGCCCGGCCGGAACGTCCAGCCCATCACCGGGCCGTAGAACTCCTGGGCGGATTCCAGGTTCAGGGTCATCAGATTGACCCAGCAGGGCGCCGCCGGCCCGGTCAGCGGTGCGGGCGCGGATGCCGTACCAGAGGTACTTCCGGTCATGGTCCTACTGCCTTCATGGGGGGTGCGGCAGATGTGTGCCGGTGGCCCTGAGGGCCCCCACCAGCCTCTCCGCGGGCGGCCGCTCCCGCAACACGCGGCGGCGCGGCCGAGAGGTCGCAGGCGCGGGCGCCCGGGAGGAGGGGGCTTCCGGGGGGAAGGCCACCGATCCGGGATTGCGCCTGCTTCGGTCCGTACGCGGCGGGCCGCTCAGTCGCGACGCTCGTCGTCGTCCCGGTGCTGGGGCTCGTGACCGTGCTCACCGAGCTCGTAGGGCGACAGCCCCCGGCCATCGGCGGGGAAGGCGTCGTCACCGTGGACGTCGGGTTCCTCGACGTGCGTGCGATGGTCCGGTGCCAACGGCTGCTCCTCGGGCCGGGGCGGCGGCAGTTCCTGGTCGCGCCGCCGCTTGCCCAGCCAGAAGGCGCCGATCAGCACGGCCACCAGGACCACGCCGACGACGCCCAGTACCGCCCCGGTCGCGCCCCGTCCGTCCGCGAGGGTGATGGCCAGGGAATTCAGGGCTCCATCCGATACATCCATGCTTGCCGGATACCCCAGGGCGAGGCAGTCACTCGACTCTGGCATCGAATTCATGTTTTAAGTGGATATAGCCGCCGAAAATGTTTGGAACGGTGTGGGCTGCTCGTTCACGGGTACCCGCGGGGCTTCCGGGCCGCCCGTGTCGCAGGCGTCCGCCCGCGGGGCGAGCCTGGAAGTGACCCCTTGGGAAGGAACCGCGGTGAACAGCACACAGGAAAAGCAGCAGTCCGAGGAGAGCCGGGACGGCCGCGAGGTGTCGGTCGTCGTCAGCGGGTGCGGGAAGGACGACGCGCGCACGGTCTTCGACGTGCTGCGGGCCGCCTTCGTCACCGACCGGGCCTCGGTCGACGTACCCCACGACGTCGACGGCAAGCGGCCCACGGCATGGGTCGTGACCGTCGACGTCGCCGAGGCCCGGGTGGTGTCCGGGTCGGTGCGGCTCGGCGAGCCCGTCACCGTCGACGCGCAGGGCGGCTACTGGGCGGTCGACCGGCTCCGGCAGGGCCTGGCGGGCGCCTTCGCCGTGCAGGTCGTCGGCACGGTCTCCGGCGACCAGGAGGAAGAGGTCCGGCTGCGGCTGAGGAACAAGTAGGCCGAACGCCGCGCCGCCCCCGGGTTCACGACGCGGAGCCGCCACCGGACTGGTAGAAAGCAGACAAAACTACCTCTCGAAAGGTGTCGTCACGTGGACCCGACCAGCCGGGGGAGGAGCGGCGAGGGGGAGGGGCGGGCAACCGGCCACCGTTCCACCCTCACCCTGAACATCAACGGAACCGATCACACCCTGACGCTCGACCACCGCACCACGGTCCTGGACACGCTGCGCGGGCACCTGGGCCTGACCGGGGCGAAGAAGGGCTGTGACCACGGCCAGTGCGGCGCGTGCACCGTGCTCGTGGACGGGCGGCGCGCCAACAGCTGTCTGCTGCTGGCCGTGGCGCAGGACGGGGCCCGGATCACCACGGTCGAGGGCCTGGCCGAGGGCGACCGGCTGCACCCGCTCCAGGAGGCCTTCGTGGCGCGCGACGCGCTCCAGTGCGGTTACTGCACGCCCGGGCAGATCTGCTCGGGCGTCGGCGTTCTGGGCGAGGCGCAGGACGGCTTCCCGTCCCACGCGACCGCGCCCACCGCGCCCGTCACCGTCCCGGTGGCACTCGACGCCGCCGAGATCCGCGAACGGATGAGCGGCAACCTGTGCCGGTGCGGCGCGTACCCCCGTATCGTCGAGGCGATCGGGGATGTCGCGTCATGAAGCCCTTCGCCTATGTGCGCGCGGCATCGGTCGCCGAAGCGGTCCGCGAGAGCGCCGCCCGACCCGGGGCCCGGTTCCTCGGCGGCGGCACCAACCTGGTCGACCTGATGAAACTCGGCGTGGAGCGTCCCGGCCTCCTCATCGATGTCAGCCGGCTGCCGCTGGACCGGGTGACGGACACGGCCGACGGCGGACTGCGCATCGGGGCCACCGTCCGCAACAGCGATCTGGCCGCCCACCCCGCTGTCCGTACCCGCTATCCCGCGCTCTCCCAGGCGCTGCTGGCCGGAGCCTCGGGCCAACTGCGCAACACCGCCACCACCGGCGGCAACCTGCTCCAGCGCACCCGCTGCCCGTACTTCCAGGACACGTCGAAGCCCTGCAACAAGCGGGAACCCGGCAGCGGCTGCCCGGCCCGTGAGGGCGCCCACCGCGACCTCGCGGTCATCGGTCATTCGACCGCGTGCGTGGCCACCCACCCTTCGGACATGGCAGTGGCGCTCGCGGCCCTCGACGCCGTGGTGCTCCTGCACGGACCGGATGGCGAACGGACGGTGGCCGTCACCGAGTTCCACCGTCTGCCGGGGGACGACCCGAGTGCGGACACCGTGATCCGGCCGGACGAAATGATCACCGAGGTGGTCCTTCCTCCGCTTCCCGAGGGCACGGTCTCCCTCTACCGCAAAGCCCGCGACCGTGCCTCGTTCGCGTTCGCCCTCGCCTCCGTGGCGGCCGTCCTTCGTGTGCGCGACGGGCGGATCGAGCACGCCGCCCTGGCGTTCGGCGGACTCGCCCACCGGCCGTGGCGCGCCCGCACCGCCGAGGAGGCCCTGCACGGCGCACCCGCGGGGGACGCCGTGTACCTGAGCGCGGTGGACGCCGAACTGGCCGCGGCCCGGCCGCTGCGCGACAACGCGTTCAAGGTGACTCTGGCCCGGCACCTGGCCGTCGACGCCCTGGCCGCACTCACCACCCGCGCCTGAAGACGCACGCCCCCGGGGCACCCGCCGACGGGTGCCCCCCGAACAGCCGAGGATTCCGCCATGAGCCACGCCCCCCAGCCGCTCGGCGCCCCCGTCGTCCGCCGTGAGGGCCGGGACAAGGTGACCGGCGTCGCCCGCTACGCAGCCGAACGCAACCTGCCCGGCTGCCTGTACGCCTGGCCGGTGCCCGCCACCGTGCCCTGCGGCCGGGTCGCCGCGATCCGGACCGCCGACGCCCTCGCCCTCCCCGGTGTGCACGCCGTCCTCACCCACGAGAACGCGCCAAGGACCCGGGAGCCGGACGACCCGATCCTCGCCGTGCTCCAGAACGACCGTGTGCCGCACCGCGGCTGGCAGATCGCTCTGGTGGTGGCCGACACCCTCGAAGGCGCACGGGCCGGCGCCGAGGCGCTGGACATCACCTATGAGACCGCCGCGCACGACGCCGTCCTCACCGCCGACCACGCCGGCCTGTACACGCCGGAGACCGCCAACGGCGGGTACCCGGCCGTGCGGGAACGTGGCGACGTCGACCGCGCGTTCGCCGCGGCGCCCGTCCAGGTGGACGCCACGTACACGAGTGGCCCGCTGCACAACCACCCCATGGAGCCGCACGCCACGACCGCTCTCTGGTCGCAGGACGGGCGCCTCACCCTGTACGACTCCAGCCAGGGCGCCACCAAGGTGCGCGACAGCCTCGCCACCGTGTTCGGACTCCGGCCGGACCAGGTCACCGTCGTGTCGCAGCACGTCGGCGGCGGCTTCGGCAGCAAGGGCACTCCGCGTCCCCAGGCCGTGCTCGCCGCCATGGCCGCGCTCCACACGGGACATCCCGTGGAACTGGCCATGCCCCGGCGCCACATGGCCGCCGTCGTCGGCCATCGGGCACCCACCGTGCAGCGCGTCCGGCTCGGGGCTTCGAGCGACGGGACCCTCACCTCGGTGGCCCACGAGATCATCACGCACACCTCCACCGTCAAGGAGTTCGTGGAACAGGCCGCCGTCCCGGCCCGCGTGATGTACGGATCCGCGCACAGCCGGACCGTCCACCGGGTCGCCGCGCTCGATGTGCCGAGCCCGTCCTGGATGCGCGCCCCGGGTGAGGCGTCCGGCATGTACGCCCTCGAATCAGCCATGGACGAACTCGCGTCGGCGCTCGGGCTCGACCCCGTCGAACTGCGCCTGCGCAACGATCCGGCCGCCGAGCCCGACTCCGGCAAGCCGTTCAGCAGTCGCGGTCTCGCCGCCTGTCTCCGGGACGGTGCCGCCCGCTTCGGCTGGCACGACCGCGACCCGCGTCCGGCGGTCCGCCGGGAAGGCGCCCTGCTGCTCGGCACGGGCGTCGCCGCCGCCACGTACCCCGTCCTCGCCGCCGCCTCCCACGCCTCGGCGCACGCGGCCCCCGACGGCTCCTACCGCATCGCCGTCAACGCCACCGACATCGGCACCGGCGCCCGGACGGTCCTGGCCCAGATCGCCGCACACGTGCTGGAGACGCCGGTGGAGAACGTGACCGTCGACATCGGGGACAGCGATCTGCCGGACGCCCCGCTGGCCGGCGGCTCCTCCGGCACCGCCTCCTGGGGCTGGTCCGTGCACAAGGCGGCCACCGCCCTCGTGGAGCGGCTCGGCGAGAGTTCCGGACCGCTGCCGGCCGCCGGAGTGACCGTCACCGCGGACACCGCCGAGGAGACGGCCGAGGAGTCGCCCTACGCACGCCACGCGTTCGGAGCCCACTTCGCGGAGGCCGCGGTCGACTCGCGGACCGGTGAGGTCCGCGTACGCCGGATGCTCGGGGTCTTCGCCGCCGGTCACATCCTCAACTCCCGTACCGCACGCTCCCAGTTCATCGGCGGCATGACCATGGGGCTCGGTATGGCCCTGACCGAGAGCAGCTCGCTCGACCCGGTCTTCGGGGACTTCACCGAGAGCGATCTCGCCTCGTACCACGTGCCGGCCTGCGCCGATGTGACCGGCCTGGAGGCGCACTGGATCGACGAGGACGACCCGCACCTCAATCCGATGGGCAGCAAGGGCATCGGGGAGATCGGCATCGTCGGCGCGGCCGCGGCCCTCGGCAACGCCTTCCATCACGCCACCGGCGTCCGGCTGCGCACGCTCCCGCTCACTCCGGACCGGGTGCTGTCCGCCCTGTACTGAGGCCGGCACCCCTGTCCACCGGACACGAATGTGCCGGTCACCGGGGGTGCGGGGTCGGTTGTGTTGCGCATCCGGCCCTGCGGCCTCACCCTGAGGAGTGACCCAGAAGTGACATCTGCTCACTCTTCGTATTCGGGGGTCGTTCGTTCAACGGGGCGAAGCATGTGGGCCTCGATGTGAGGAGCCTCGACGATGACCGTTCCACTCGACCGGCACTATCTGGTCGAACTCCAGGTATCGGCAGAGCGTGTGTCCCAGCTGCGACGGATAGTCGCCGCACACCTCCGCCACTGGAGTCTCGAACTCCACATCCGGCCCGTGTGCCGTGCTGTGGAAGAGCTGCTGACCAACGTCCAGCGGCACGTCGGCGACGACAACACCTGTGTCCTCGAACTCCGCTGGTCCGGACGGCACCTCACGGTCTCCGTCGCCGACAACGGTTCCGACATGCCGCGGCTGCTCCAGGAGGGCGGCGGCCTCAGCCGCGTCATGGCCCTCAGTGACAGCTGGGGCACCTGCCGGACGGCCGAGGGCAAGGTCGTCTGGTTCACCCGCTACGCGCAGGAGCCCCAGCACATCGAGCTGGTGCCGCTGCCGCCGCTGCCCGGCGTCCGCGAGTCGCGCCGGGCGCCGGCCGCCGTGGTCGAGGAGCTCCCCACGGCCGCCCCGGCCCGGACCGACGCCCCCGTCCTCGTCTGAGGCGCGCCGCACGGAGCGGCCCCGACGCCCCCGACCCACCCCTGCCCCCTTCCGGCGCGGATCGCATGCCTCAGGCATGCATGGTCCGCGCCGGTCGGGTATGCGGAGGGCGGGGGCCCGCGTTGCGCCGGCGTCGGTGGCGCGGCACGGTCGAAGTACCGAGGCAAGGAGGCCACAGTCATGCCCATCGCGACGGTCAACCCCGCGAACGGCGAGACCCTCAGAACGTTCGACGCCCAGGGAGCGGACGAGATCGAGCGGCGGCTCGCCGCGGCGGACGCCGCTTTCCGCACCTACCGCACCACCGGGTTCGGCGAACGGTCCCGGCTGCTCAACCGCGCCGCGGACCTCCTCGACGAGGACCAGCAGGACATCGCCCGCACCATGACCCTGGAGATGGGCAAGCCCCTCAAGGCCGCCCGGGCCGAAGCGGCGAAGTGTGCCAAGGCCATGCGCTGGTACGCGGCCCACGCCGAGGGACTCCTCGCTGACGAGCACTCCTCGCCCGCCGATGTCGAGGACTCCGGTGCCTCCCGCGCGTACGTCCACTACCGGCCGCTGGGCACCGTGCTCGCCGTGATGCCGTGGAACTTCCCGCTCTGGCAGGTCGTGCGGTTCGCGGCCCCCGCACTCATGGCCGGCAACACGGGGCTGCTGAAGCACGCCTCGAACGTGCCGCAGACCGCGCTGTACCTGGGTGACCTGTTCCACCGGGCCGGATTCCCCGCCGGGTGCTTCCAGACCCTTCTGGTGGGCTCCGGAGCGGTCGAGGCGATCCTGCGCGACCGCAGGGTGGCCGCGGCGACCCTGACCGGCAGCGAACCGGCCGGCCGCGCCGTGGCGGCCGTCGCGGGGGACGAGGTCAAGCCCACCGTCCTGGAGCTCGGCGGCAGCGACCCCTATCTCGTCCTGCCCTCCGCCGACGTGGCCAAGGCAGCCCGCACGGCGGTCACCGCCCGTGTCCAGAACAACGGACAGTCCTGCATCGCGGCCAAGCGGTTCATCGTGCACACGGAGGTGTACGAGGAGTTCGCCGAACGTTTCAGCGTGGGCATGCGCGACCTGAGCGTCGGCGATCCGCTGGAGGAGTCCACCGACATCGGTCCGCTCGCCAGCGAACAGGGGCGCACCGACCTGGAGGAGCTCGTCGACGACGCCGTACGCCACGGCGCGACCGCCCTGTGCGGCGGCGGCCGGCCCGAGGGCCTGACCGGCGGACTGGAGCGCGGCTGGTTCTACGCCCCGACGGTTCTCGCCGGGATCACTCCCGCCATGCGCATCCATCACGAGGAGACCTTCGGCCCGGTCGCCACGCTCTACCGGGCCGAGAGCCTCGACGAGGCCCTGGCGCTGGCCAACGACACGCCCTTCGGGCTCAGTTCCAACGTCTGGACCCGCGACGCCGAGGAGAGCCGGCGCTGCATCCGTGACCTGGAGGCGGGCGGTGTGTTCTTCAACGGCATGACGGCCTCGCACCCCGCGCTGCCGTTCGGCGGGGTGAAGCGTTCCGGATACGGACGTGAGCTGGCCGGTCACGGCATCCGTGCGTTCTGCAACGCCACCACCGTCTGGTACGGCCCCGAGCCGAGGTAACCGGACCACCGCTCCCGTCCACTGAGAGGTGACCATGAGTGACGCCCCGCCGACCTCGCCGACGACCGGTCCGACCGACGAGGAGATCGCCGCGCTCGACGCGCACTGGCGGGCGGCCAACTATCTCGCCGTCGGCCAGATCTACCTGATGGACAACCCGCTGCTGGCCCGGCCGCTGGTCCCCGAGGACATCAAACCCCGGCTGCTCGGACACTGGGGCACCTCACCGGGGCTCAATCTCGTGTACACCCATCTCAACCGCGTGATCGCCTCGCGCGGCACCGACGCGCTCTGCGTCTGGGGCCCCGGGCACGGCGGTCCCGCCGTCCTCGCCAACTCCTGGCTGGAGGGCAGTTACTCGCAGACGTACCCCGACGTCAGCAGGGACGCGGCGGGGATGGCGCTGCTGTTCAAGCAGTTCTCCTTCCCCGGCGGCGTACCCAGCCACGTCGCGCCGGAGACCCCCGGCTCCATCCACGAGGGCGGCGAACTGGGCTACGCCCTGGCCCACGCCTATGGCGCCGCACTCGACCACCCGGACCTGCTGGTCACGTGCGTCATCGGAGACGGCGAGGCGGAGACCGGACCGCTCGCCGGATCCTGGCACGCCAACAAGTTCCTCGATCCCGTCCATGACGGGGCCGTCCTTCCGGTCCTCCACCTCAACGGCTACAAGATCGCCAACCCGACCGTGCTCGCCCGCCTCCCCGAGACGGAACTCGACGCCCTGCTGCGCGGCTACGGGCACGAACCCCTGTACGTGGCGGGGGACGACCCCCTCACGGTGCACCGGGCGATGGCCGCCGCGATGGACCGCGCCGTCGACCGCATCCGGGAGCTCCAGGACGCCGCCCGGACCGGCGGCGAGACCGGACGCCCGCGCTGGCCCATGATCGTGCTGCGTACCCCCAAGGGCTGGACCGGCCCCGCCGAGGTCGACGGACTGCCCGTCGAGGGCACCTGGCGCGCCCACCAGGTCCCGCTGCCCGGGGTTCGCGACAACCCTGAGCACCTGCGGCAGCTGGAGCGGTGGCTGCGCTCGTACCGGCCCGAGGAACTCTTCGACACCGAAGGACGCCCCACGGACCAGGTACTCGCCTGTGTACCGGAGGGCGAGGCGCGGCTCGGCGCCACCCCGTACGCCAACGGCGGTCTGCTGCTGCGCGATCTGCCCATGCCGGCCCTCGACGAGCACGCCGTGCGGGTGGACAAGCCGGGGACCGTCCTCCACGAACCGACCCGGGTCCTCGGCGGCCTGCTGGAGGCCGTCATGGCGGCCACCGCCGGCCGGCGGGACTTCCGGGTCGTCGGCCCCGACGAGACCGCTTCCAACCGCCTCGACGCGCTCTACGAGGCCACCGGAAAGGCCTGGCAGGCGGCCGCCCTCCCGACCGACGAGCATCTCGCCCGCGACGGCCGGGTCATGGAAGTGCTCTCCGAGCACCTGTGCCAGGGCTGGCTGGAGGGCTATCTGCTCACGGGCCGGCACGGACTCTTCTCCTGCTACGAGGCGTTCGCCCACATCGTCGACTCGATGGTCAACCAGCACATCAAGTGGCTGCGGACCTCGCGCCGGCTGCCCTGGCGCCGCCCCATCGCCTCCCTCAACTACCTGCTCACCTCGCACGTCTGGCGCCAGGACCACAACGGCTTCTCGCACCAGGATCCGGGCTTCGTCGACCACATCCTGAACAAGAGCCCCGAGGTCGTACGCGTCTACCTGCCCCCGGACGCGAACACCCTGCTCTCCGTGGCCGACCACGTACTGCGCAGCCGGGACTACGTGAACGTGATCGTGGCGGGCAAACAGCCCGGCTTCGACTGGCTCACCCTCGACCGGGCCCGCGCGCACTGCGCACGCGGCGCGGGTGTCTGGGAGTGGGCGGGCACCGAGGACGGCAGCCGCGGCCCCGACGTCGTGCTCGCCTGCGCCGGGGACGTCCCCACCCTGGAGGTCATCGCGGCCGCCGGACTGCTGCGACGGCATCTGCCGGAACTGTCCGTCCGGGTGGTGAACGTCGTCGACATCGCCCGCCTCATGCCCCACTCCGAGCACCCGCACGGGATGCCGGACTCCGAGTACGACGCCCTGTTCACCCGCGACAAGCCGGTGATCTTCGCCTACCACGGCTATCCCTGGCTGATCCACCGGCTGGCCTACCGCCGCACCGGACACGCCCAGCTGCACGTCAGGGGCTACAAGGAGGAGGGCACGACCACCACGCCCTTCGACATGGTGGTCCGCAACGACCTCGACCGCTACCGCCTGGTCATGGACGTCATCGACCGTGTCCCCGGCCTGGGGGTCCGTGCCGCGGAGGTGCGCCAGGAGATGGCGGACACCCGGTCCCGCCACCACGACTGGATCCGCGCCCACGGCACGGACCTGCCGGAGGTGGCGGACTGGACCTGGGAGGGGTGAGCGCACGGCGAAGGCCCGGACGGACACGCCGTCCGGGCCTTCGCCGTGCGGGGGGTCAGCGGCCGACCGCGCGGGCCAGCTCCGCCTTCGTCATCGACGAACGCCCCTTGACGTTCCTGTGCTTCGCCTCTTCGTAGAGCTGGTCGCGGGTGGGGCCCGCGGCGCCGCTGTGCGAGCGGAGTCCGCCACGCCGCGAGGACGGGATGTCCTCGACCGACGTACGGCTCGCGGTCCGCGACTCACCGGCGCGGGCGCGCTCCTTGTTCACGGTCCGGGCGGCGATCTCCTCGGCGCGGTCCTCGCCGACGCCGCGCTCCTGGACGCTCTCCTTGATGTGCTCGTACTGCCGTTCCCGCTTCCGATTCGATCCGCGTGGCATGACGCGTTCTCCTCTCGGTGGCTTCGGCCCGGGGGACACCTCCAGTGTGGCAAAAGGGGCCGGGCCGGAGCCATCGGCTCAGTAGCGCAGTGCCGCAGCGATCCGTCCGTGCTCCTTGAGCGAGTCGTCCGCGACGAAGACGACGTCGGCGCCGCTGTCCAGCGCCGCTTCGACCAGCTCGTCGACGATGTCCTCGCGGACGTTGCCGTCCGCCGGGTCCGCCGCGTCGCCGTTCACCGGCACCAGGTGCTCCCGGTCGACCCGGACCGTCTGCTGGTAGTGCTCCTCCACCGCCACCAGGCCGGCACGCCCCTCCCGTACGGCGGCCCACACCTCGTCGAGGCCGCCGGCGAAGGCACGCCGCCCGCGGGCTTCGTCCAGCTTGCCGTCGATCTCCGCGGCGAACCGCTTCTGCCGGGCCTCCAGCGCGGGGCGGAGCTCGGTCAGCAGATCGCTGGGCGAGGTGTCGGCGGGGGCGCCCTTGGTGACCCGGCCCACCGCGTCCTTGGCGGCCTCGCCGACCTCGTCGAGCAGCGCGAGCGCGGGGGCGAGGCCCACCAGGTAGAGCGGGCGAGGATCGGTGGCCAGTACCCCGCGCAGCTTCTCGTCCACCGTGCGCATGAAGTGCCGGGTCTCCTCGTCGGTGAACGTGCTCGGTGTGTCGCCGATCCGTTCCTCGCGCTGCGGGTTGGGGACCTCGTGCGGAGCCGTCAGCGGGAAGCCGCCGATGTGCTCCTCGTGCGCGGCGTCGGACGTGCCGCTGAACAGGGCGGCGTGGTCCGCGGACACGGTCAGCGTCCAGAACGGCTGCGCCTGCGCCTTCGCGGCGACCAGGTTGCGGGTCAGGTAGGTGTCGCTGAGCACCACTCGTTCGGGTGCGGTGCGGGGCAGCTGCCAGATCTGGAACTCGTCGGCCGTCGCGAGGATGACCAGAGCGTCCAGGGCGCGGCGCGGATCGACCTCGTCGACCGCGCGGTCGAGCTGCTGCTTGACCGCCGCGCGCACCTCGCGGCCGGCGTCGGAGTCTGCGTCGAGCCGGCTGCCGGCCTCGGACACCAGGTTGCGCAGCCGTACGGCGTCCTGGGCGTTGTCCGGTGCGCGCCGGTGCGTCGGCATGGTCAGGGACAGGGCCGGATAGGGCTTGGCCGCGCGGAGCTCTTGCAACAGACCGGCGGTCAGGGCGTCCGTATCCATCAGTTCCCTCCCGGGGGACTTGTGCGCACTGCCGTGCGAGCGGGTGATTCGACGAGTCAATTCATACCTTTTGATCCTAATATGGGCGAGTTGGTCATTCCGGGTCCGGGAGGTATGCGCGATGTCCACGCTCACCGTGTGGAAGTTCCAGTCGGCCGAAGGCGCGGAGGACGTGGAGACAGCGCTGAAATCCCTTCAGAAGGAGGGACTGATCAAGATCCTCGACGCCGCCGTCGTCAGCTGGCCCGCCGACCGTGCCAAGCCGCGCACGAAACAGCTGCTCAACCTGGTCGGCGCGGGCGCTCTCAGCGGCACCTTCTGGGGCATGCTGTTCGGGCTGATCTTCCTGATGCCGCTGCTCGGCGCGGCCATCGGCGCGGCCGCCGGAGCGCTCGGCGGAAAGCTGGCCGATGTCGGGATCGACGACGACTTCATCGCCGAGGTCAAGGAGAAGATCACGCCCGGCACTTCGGCCCTGTTCCTGCTCACCATGAACGAGGTGCCCGACCGGATCGGCGAGGCGCTCCCCGGCGGCGGAGCCGAGCTGCTCCACAGCAATCTGGACAGCCTCGGCGAGCAGCGGCTCCGCGACGTCTTCGGCGAGGACGCGGCATGACCACCCCGGAAGCGGCCCCGCGGCCGACCCCCCTCTCGTCGGCCCCTACTCCCCTATGTACTTCCGAGCAGACGGAGCGTCCGTGAACCAGACCAGTCCCGCGCGGCGTGCCTCCGGCCGCCGCGCCGCCCGCAGCCTGACCCCCGCCCTGCTCGCCGCGCTGATCGTCGCCGGCACCGCGGCCTGCGGCAGCGACGACAGCTCGTCGCAGGGCACGGCCCGAAGCATCCAGACCGTGTCCCCGGAGCCGGCCAGGACGGCCACGGCCACGGCCACCGAGAGTCCGCGCACCCAGGACGACTTCGCGGCCTCGGTCTCCGCCGATGTGGAACGCAACCGGCAGAAGGCGGTTGCGACGCTGGAGGGAGTCGAGGGCAAGGGCAACGCCGTCGAGGACGTTTCCGTCAACGGACTCCCGGTCGTGGCATCGGAGCAGTTCCGCAGTGCCCTCGTGCGGGTGACCAACCGCACCGACGAGCCCGCCTTCTATGCCGTGCGGGTCGAGTTCGTGGACGCGTCCGGCAAGGTCCTCGACTCCGTGGTGCTCGGCTTCGCCGACGCACCGCCGGACCGGACGGTCAGTCAGCACGCCAACAGCCGCAAGGCCGCCGGCGTCAAGTCGTTCCCCCGGATCGCCCAGGCCGAGCGCGGCTGACGGCCGGGACCGGGTGAGCCCTGCCACCGGCGCGGTCACGGACGCGCTGCGAGAACTGCACTCCAGGTACGCCGGGGTCGGCGAAGGCGAGCTGGCGGACCACATCCCGCAACTGGCCCTCGCCGACCCGGGCGCCTTCGGCCTGGCCCTGATCAGTATGGACGGTCACCGGTACAGCACGGGCGATGCCGGTGTCCCGTTCACCATCCAGTCGGTGTCGAAGCCGTTCGTCTACGCCCTGGCCCTGTCCCTCCTGGGTCTCGACGAGGTGTCCCGCTGGGTGAACGCCGAGCCCAGCGGCGAGGCGTTCAACGCCATCAGCCTGGAGCGCGGCACCGGGCGCCCGGCCAACGCGATGGTCAACGCCGGTGCCATCGTCACCACGGCCCTCATCCCGGACACCCCCGTCGCGCCGAGGTTCGGACGCATCCTCGACTGCCTGAGCCGCTTCGCCGGCCGGAGGCTCGACGTCGACGAGGAGGTGTACGCCTCCGAGGCCGCCACCGGCGACCGCAACCGCGCTCTCGCCTACCTCATCCGCAGTACCGGGCCCCTGCCCGTGGACCCGGTGGCGGCGGTGGAGACGTACTTCCGGCAGTGTTCGGTACGGGTCACGGCCCTGGATCTCGCCGCGATGGCGGCGACCCTGGCGCACGGCGGCGTCAACCCGCTCACCGGGGAGAGGATGGTGGCCGAACCCGTCGCCGCCCAGGTGCTCGCCGTGATGGCGACCTGCGGCATGTACGACGCGTCGGGCGACTGGCTGCTCCGCGTGGGGCTGCCCGCCAAGAGCGGGGTGTCCGGCGGGGTGATCGCCGCCGGGCCGGCCAGGTTCGGGCTGGCGACGTACAGCCCGCTGCTCGACCGGACCGGGACGTCCGTGCGGGGACGTCTGGCGATCGGGACGCTCTCGGAGCGCCTCGGCCTGCACCTGATGCACAACCCGGCGCTGGCGGGCTCCACCGTCACCCTGGTCACCACCTCCGCGGAGCTTCCGGGCGGGCCGGAGACCGGGAGAGGGCACCCCGACCGAGGCCGGGTGGCGGTCGCCGCCGCCCAGGGAGCACTGGACTTCACCGCCGCGGAGCGGGTCCTGTACGCCCTGGACGAGGCGGGAACCGGACGGGCCGGCGCCGTGGTGCTCGACCTGGTGCGGGTGACGGACATCGACACCGTGGCCCGGGCGATGCTGCGCAGCGGACTGGCCCGGCTCGCCGCCGACGGCAGGCGCACCGCCGTGGCCGATCCGGACGGCCGCCTCCGGGAGCCGGGCGAGCAGGCCGGGGCCACACGCTCCTTCGCTTCCCGCGAGGAGGCCGTCGCCCGGTGCGCGGCGACGGCCTCGGGCTGAGCCGGGAGGGTCAGGTCACCAGATGGCTTCGACCCACTCGGGGTGGTCGATGAACGGGTTCCGGTTGTGCTGGAACTGATCGAATATGACGTCGTTGCGCCGCTGCTCGAAGGTGTCCGGCGGGTCCTGCTCGCTCCACGTCTTCAGTACCGAGAGCCGGCCGATGTTCGGTGCGGAGCCGTTCGACACGCTGTCGTTGGGTTCGAGGTCGGCGAACGAGTCGTCGCCCTCGTAGCGCACCGCCATGTAGAGGATCATGCGGGCCACGTCGCCCTTGACCGCGTCGCGCGGTTCGAAGGAGTCTCCGTCGGTGTAGTTGCCGGGCGCGCCGCCCAGCTCGGTGCCACCGTTGTCGAAGTCCTTGTTGCCGCGTGTGGAGTTGACCGACACGTCTTCCGGGCGCAGGTGGTGGACGTCCGTACCGGGGCCCGTGGCCGTGCCGAAGTCGCCGTGCGACTTGGCCCAGACGTGCTCCCGGTTCCACTGGCCGACGTTGCCGCCGTTGTCGCTCTTGGGTTCGGAGCGGCCGGTGTAGAGGAGGATCACGTTCGAGGAGTTGGCCGGGTCCTCGTCGGTGGCCTTGAGCGCGTCCCACACCTGGCTGTAGCTGAGCTTGGTCTGGTCGCTGATGATCGTGTGCAGGGCGCCCTTGAGCGCGGTGCCGGTCTTGCCGAGCGCGTCCTGGTAGTACGTGTCGTCCAGGGCGCCGAGCGGGCCGGCGGACCGCGCCGGGACCTGCGGTGTCGTGGCCGGTGCGGCCGCAGCGGTTCCGCCGAGCACCGCGAAGGCGGCGAGCGTGGCCAGTACGGGGCGCCGGTGGAAAAGGTGACGACGGGACATGTGGGGTGTCCTCTCCGGAAATACGGGCACCGCGGCGCCGTCACAGGGTGGGGGGCGGCTCCGCGGTGGTCGTGTTGCTTGGTGGTCAGCGGGAGCCTTCCACACGCACCGTGACCGAGGTGTGAACACTGCGTACCTATCATGTGCAGGTCAAGTGAGCGTCGGGGGCGGGCCTCGGATGCGCCCCTGTCGGCGGGGGGCGAGAATTGCCGCAAGGACGAGGAGGCGGCATGAGTGACGAGCCCGAATCCGTATCCGTACGGGGCGTGACCCCCGACAGCCTTTTGCACACCGGTGCCAGCGACCATCCCTCGGCGGAGGACGTGGTCCTCGCCTCCGGGCGCGACCTGACACCCCGGAATCTCGAGTGGGCGGAACGCAGGCTTGCCAGGGAGGGCAGGGCGGCCATCGACAAGCAGCTGCCGTAGACCCTCTCGGCCCGGCGCCCGTCGTGGTCACCGGCATCCGTCGGCGGCGCGCGGGCGCCGGGCCGCAGCGGGGCGGGGAGCCGGTGCGGGCGCTCGCCGGCGGCAGGTTGTGCGGGCGTACGGCGCTGCTCGGTTAGCCTGAACACAATATGAACCGTTTGACGACGTCAGGGGCCGGTTACGACCTCGCCCGATTCCCCGAGAACCCCCGCGACCCGTTCCGAGCATGGGACGCGGCCGACGAATACCTGCTGCGGCACCTGGAGGGGATCGACGGGGCCGAGCCGGTAGTCCTCTCCGGCAGCGTCGTGATCCTCGGCGACCGCTGGGGCGCGCTGGCCACGGCGCTGGCCGCGCACCGCCCCGTACAGATCACCGACTCCTACCTCGCGCAGCGGGCGACGGCGGCGAACCTGGAACGCAACGGCACCGACCCCGATGCCGTGCACCTGCTGTCCGCCCGTGAGACGCCGCCGGACCGGATCGACGTCCTGCTCGTCCGCGTGCCCAAGAGCCTCGCGCTCCTCGAGGACCAGCTGCACCGGCTCGCCCCCGCCGTCCACGCCGGCACGGTCGTCATCGGGACCGGGATGGTGAAGGAGATCCACACCTCCACCCTCAAGCTGTTCGAGCGGATCATCGGCCCCACCCGCACCTCGCTCGCGGTCAAGAAGGCCCGGCTCATCCACTGCACGCCGGACCCCTCCCTGGCCCGCACCCCCAGCCCCTGGCCGTACCACTACGAGCTGCCCGACGACGTCGGGGCCGTCGCCGGCCGCACGGTGGTCAACCATGCCGGGATCTTCTGTGCCGAGCGGCTAGACATCGGCACCCGCTTCTTCCTCAAGCACCTTCCGGTGCGCAGCGGCCCCGACCGGGTCGTCGACCTCGGCTGCGGGAACGGAGTGCTCGGCCTGGCCGCCGCACTCGCCAATCCCGAGGCCTCACTCACCTTCGTCGACGAGTCCTACCAGGCACTCGCCTCGGCCGAGGCGACCTTCCGGGCCAACGCCGGACCGGACACCGAGGCCCGCTTCGTGGTCGGGGACGGGCTGACCGGTGCGGAGCCCGGCGGCGCCGACCTCGTCCTCTGCAACCCGCCGTTCCACTCGCACCAGGCCACCACGGACGCGACCGCCCGGACCATGTTCCACGGCGCGCGCACCGCGCTGCGCCAGGGCGGCGAACTGTGGGTGGTGGGCAACCGGCATCTCGCCTACCACACCCAGCTCCGCCGGATCTTCGGCAACTGCACCACGGTGGCCGGCGACCCCAAGTTCGTCGTGCTGCGCGCCGTCAAACGCTGACATCAGGGCAGCCGGCCCGCGCCCCTTCCGGATTCTTGCAACACGTTCTACTGTGTGCGCCGCCGCACACGGGCGACGCGAAGCGAGACTCCTGGAGGGGCCGTGCACCTCGAATACACGCCTGAACAGCAGCAGTTGCGCACCGAACTGCATGCGTACTTCGCTGCCCTGGTCCCCGACAACGCCTACGCGCGCTATGCCGATCCGGCCGCCCAGAAGCGCTTCTACCGCGAGACGATCCGCCGCCTGGGCGCCGACGGCTGGCTCGGGGTCGGCTGGCCCACGGAGTACGGCGGCCGGGGTCTTTCGCCCATGGAACAGTTCATCTTCTTCGACGAGGCGGCCCAGGCGGGCGTGCCGCTCCCGCTGATGGCCCTCAACACCGTCGGCCCGACGATCATGCAGTTCGGCACGGACGAGCAGAAGGCCTACTTCCTGCCGAAGGTCCTGGCCGGGGAGCTCGACTTCGCGATCGGCTACAGCGAACCCGACGCCGGCACCGACCTCGCCGCCCTCAAGACCCGGGCGGTGCGCGACGGCGACACGTACGTCGTCGACGGACAGAAGATCTGGACGACCAACGGCGACACCGCGGACTGGGTCTGGCTCGCCGCCCGCACCGATCCGGACGCTCCGCCCCACAAGGGCATCACCATGCTCCTCGTGCCGACGTCCGACCCCGGCTACTCCTGCACCCTGATCAACACCCTCGCCTCGCACGACACCAGCGCCAGCTACTACGAGAACGTCCGCGTCCCCGTGTCCCGCCGGGTCGGCGAGGAGAACAAGGGCTGGCGGCTCATCACCAACCAGCTCAACCACGAACGCGTCACCCTCGCCGCCCACGGCACCATGGCCATCCGCGCCCTGCACAACGTCCGTCGCTGGGCCGCCGAAACCCGCCTCGCCGACGGCCGCCGCGTCATCGACCTCGGCTGGGTCCGCGCCCGCCTGGCCCGCACCCATGTCCGGCTCGACGCGATGAAGCTCCTCAACTGGCAGATGGTGTCCGCCGTCCAGCACGCCACCCTCACCCCGCAGGACGCCTCCGCGGTCAAGGTCTACGGCTCCGAGGCGCGCCGCGACGCGTACGCCTGGCTCATGGAGGTCGTCGGCTCGGCCGGACCGCTCAAGGAGGGCTCCGCGGGCGCCGTCCTGCACGGCGAACTCGAACGCGGATACCGGTCCGCCGTCATCTTCACCTTCGGCGGCGGCAACAACGAGATCCAGCGGGAGATCATCTCGTGGATCGGCCTCGGGATGCCGCGGGTACGCCGCTGAAGGGCCTGTGACGCGATCAGGCTGCCCGTTTCCCGCCGGCCGACCGCCGACCGGTGAGGGACGGACCGGTGCCGGAACCACCTCTTGCCCACGCACATGACCTGATGGGGAAGACTGAGGCCATGAGGGACATCGTTTTCACGCGCCGCAGCGGCTGGATCCCGAACGTGATCCGCGAGGGCGGCGAGCTGCAGCTGATGCTCGGTGCCGGGGCCGACGCCAACCATGACCCCCGCACCTTCACGTTCCCGATCGGCGAAGCCCACCTTGCGGTGATCCGGGAGGACCTGGCCCGGCACCTGCTGCTGTGGAGCGCGGTCCTTCCGCTGTGCGACGCGGCCGGAACCCGGGGCCCGCTCGACGAGAACGCCGCCGTCGCGCTCCTGGATCCGGTCCTCCTTTCCGCGCCGGCGGACGTCGACGCGACCTTCCGGCGGATCCGGTGGGCCAGGGGCCCGCTCATCTCCCACGGAGCCGACATCGATCTGCTGGAGCGCGGCCAGGTCTGCGCGGCGATGCGATCGGCGACCGAGAGGTCCGACGCGAAACGCACTCAGAAGTACCACGCGGACCGCCGTCGCGCCGAGCGCGGGCAGGTACTCGGCATCCTCGACGCCGCGCTTTTGATGTACACGGGCCAGTACCTGCACGGTGCGACGATTCCGAAGCGGCTGCCCGATGCCGTCGACCCCGCGCTGCTGCCCGAGGTCATGCGCGTGATCGCCACCGCGGAGCAGGCATGCGCCGGCCTGCGGATCGGCCGCGACCCGCGACGGGGAAAGCGCGGAACGGACAAACGCGACTGGGAGCGGATGGCGGCGACGGTCGAAGTGGCCGTGCGCGGCGTGTACCCCGAGCTCGTCGACGACGCGGTGCAGACCGTGAGCTTCCTGATGTGCTCGGAGGCCGTCGACCGCACCAGGAGCGCGCCCATGGACGATGACGAGGAGGCTGTCGGTGACCGCGCCGAGTCCGGTGGGAGCGCGCGGAAGACAAGCCTGTTGTTCACCGACGACAAGGATGCCGAGAAGAAGTGGCTGCGGAGCCAGTCCCGGACCGCCACCGCGGAGTTCTGGGAGTTCGTCGGCGATCACTATGCAGGCGACAACGAAGTGTTCACCATCGAGGACGAGGCGATGGGCGAAGGGCTTCAGTTCCACTTCTACGCGGACTCCATCGCCCGGATCACGACAGCGCGCAAGGGCGAAGGCGGGTCGGATCCGGAGTACCGGGTCGAGTACAGCCTGGTCGACGGCATGGGCGGGTACCGGAAGCTGCTGAGCGCCTTCGTCCGGGGCGGCTGCGCCGCGCTCGACGAGCACGGCTCCTGGATGTCGGATGCCGCCGATCTCGAACGCGCGCGCCGACGACGCGACGCCGCCCGGTAGCCCTGGCGGGAGCCGGCGCACGCGCCGTCGGAAGGAACTGCGAAGGAGCGGGGACAGCGGTTACCAGGACGAGGGAGGCGAGATGCGGGTGACCACGGTGGGAAGCTGCCCGCTCTCGATGAGCTGCCGGGGAAGGGAGAGCCCGAAGTGTTCACCGGCGACCGCCAGTACCCGGCGCTTCTGTTCGCCGGGCGGCAACTCCTCGTCGTCACCGGGCAGGTCGTCGAGGGAGTCTTCCGGCGGGATGAGCCCGGCCTCTTCCAGCGCCGGCCGCAGCAGGCCGGGCCGGGCTCCCGCAGGGTCGTAGCCGAACCCCAACTCGAAGTGCAGCTGCACCTCCCCGTCGGCCAGGTACGTGAAGAAGGAGGGCGGATCGTCCGGCCGGGGGTCGAGGATCAGGACCTCGGCGCCGCGGGAGACCGTCGGGTCCAGGGCCCAGCCTTCGCTGCCTCCGCATTCGACGATGAACGACCAGTCGTCGCTCCGGCCGATGCGGCCGGCGCAGAAGATCCGCGTGAGGTCGACCATGCGGGACGCTTCGTGCAGGGTCAGGGCAGGGCCGATCTCGACAGGTGCGTGGTCGGCGATGCGTTCGGCCAACTGCTCAGGGCTCAGGCCGCGGGCGCAGGTGATGTACAGGTCACCGGCGTTCATCGTCGCGCTCCGCCAGGCATCCGCGACCCAGGCAAGACCGTCGGACACCGTTGCTCTCCTTCCGTACGCAACATGGGGCCGGGCGGCCCGGGGAGAGCCTGGATCCGTGTCCACCCGGCGATCAGCAATGTACGGCTTCGGAACCGTGCAGGTCGCGGTCGTTCGTCATGCGTCGCACGGCACGAACACGGGCCCACAGTCGTTGCCATGGGGTGTGACCGCTACGTGCACCCCACCGCGTGGTGCGAACAGGAGGAACGCGCATATGACGGACGCCGACCCCGGGCTCTTCGGGCCCGCATCGGTCACCTGGCAGCTGCACGGTGACCCGATGATGTGGGTCGCCGGCGTACGCGCCCTGTACCTTCAGGCGCTCCACCCGCGCGCGGTGCGCGGCGTCATGCAGAACTCCGACTTCCGCGAGGACGCCTGGGGCCGCCTGATGCGCACGGCGGGGTTCGTCGGGACGATCACCTATGGGACGACCGATGCCGCCGAGAAGGCCGGAGCCCGGGTCCGGAAGATCCACCGGTTCCTGAAGGCCACCGACCCGCTGACCGGCGAGACGTACGGCGTCGACGAACCGGAGCTGCTGCTGTGGGTGCACTGCGCGGAGGCAGACTCCTATCTCCAGGTCGAACGGCGCTCCGGCTACCCGCTCACCGACGCACAGGCCGACCGGTACGTCGACGAACACCGTACCGGCGCCCGCCTCGTCGGCCTCGATCCGTCCGAAGTGCCCG
Organism: Streptomyces sp. NBC_00385; assembly: GCF_035917155.1. NCBI lineage: Bacteria > Bacillati > Actinomycetota > Actinomycetes > Kitasatosporales > Streptomycetaceae > Streptomyces > Streptomyces sp. NBC_00385. The sequence goes on from NZ_CP107951.1 coordinate 8,482,549, forward strand.
CGACCACCGCGCAGCTCGCCGCCTATTTCGAGCGGATGCGGCCCCGACTGGCCTCCTCGCCCGAGGCGTTGGACGTCGACGCGTTCCTGCGCCGGCCCCCCGTCCACCCGCTGCTCGTACCGGCGCGCGCCGTACTGTGGCGGCGCGTGGCGGCCCTGGCCTACCAGTCGCTGCCCCCGTTCGCCCACGAGCTGTACGGCAGACCGGTGCCGCCCGTGGCCACCGTCGACCGTCGTCTTCGGACCACCGGAACCGCCCTGCGGGCCATTCCGTCGAGGCTCCGCTGGAAACTCCCGCCCGGTCACATTGTGAACGCGATGGCGCGACTCGGACCCGGCAGCCGCCCCACCCCGTACACACTGAAAAGGCAGGCAGCCATACTGGACGGGCCGGGGAGGGCGCAGCAACAGTAGGCGGAGCGACGGGGGCGACAGCAGGGATGGCGGAAACCAGGCTGATCCAGAGCCGGTACCGACTGCTCGATCTGATCGGGCGGGGCGGCATGGGCGAGGTGTGGCGTGCCCGTGACGAGTCGCTCGGCCGTCAGGTCGCCGTCAAATGCCTCAAACCGATGGGCCCGCAGCACGACCAGGACTTCACCCGCATCCTGCGTGAACGGTTCCGCCGGGAGGCCCGCGTCGCCGCCGCCCTCCAGCACCGGGGCGTCACCGTCGTCCACGACTTCGGTGAACACGAGGGCGTGCTCTATCTGGTGATGGAGCTTCTGGAGGGCCGTAACCTCAGCGAGCTCCTGGAGGACAACAAGCAGCTTCCACTGCCCGTCGACGACGTCGTCGACATCGCCGAGCAGGTCGCCGACGCCCTCGGGTACACCCATCAGCAGGGCATCGTCCACCGCGACCTCAAGCCCGCCAACATCATGCGGCTGGCCGACGGGACGGTGAAGATCTGCGACTTCGGCATCGCCAGGCTCGGCCACGACATGGCGGTCACCTCCCGTCTCACCGGCGTCGGCATCGCCATGGGGACCCCGCACTACATGTCGCCGGAGCAGATCAGCGGCGGTCAGATCGACCACCGCAGCGACCTGTACTCGCTGGGCTGCGTCCTGTACGAGATCGCCACCGGGGCACCGCCGTTCGACCTCGACGACGCCTGGGGCGTGCTCGTCGGACACCGTGACACCCCGCCCGAACCCCTGCGCACCCACCGGGCGGAACTGCCGGGGTTCTTCGACCGCGTCGTCCTGGAACTGCTCGCGAAGACGCCGGACCAGCGGCCGGCGGACGCCGGAGACCTGCGCCGCCGTATCGCCGTCGGCCGCACCGGCGAGCAGCCGCACCTGGAGCCGACCGGCCGGGTGCTGCTGGCGCCGCCGGCCCGCGTCGAACTGCCCGGTGGGCCCGCCGCCCTCGCGCCGCGCCTGCCCGACTGGACCCGCGGCATGACCACCGGGCACAAGGCGACCGGTACCGCGGCCATGCTGCCGGACTCGTTCGACCACTCGGCGGGCCTCACCGGTGCATGGACCACCGGCGTCGGACAGCCCGCCGCGGGGAGGCCGGCCGGTGCCGAGCGGCCCACCCCGGGACCGGAGCTCCTCTCTATACTCGCCAGCCGCCACAGCGCCGGCCTCAACCTCGGCAGGCTCGGCCACTGGGAGGAGGCGGGCGAGGTCCACCGCGCGGTCGCCGCCGAACGCGAGAGCGTCCTCGGGCCCGACCATCCCGACACGCTCTCCAGCCGGTACGAGGTGGGCTTCACCCTCAGCCGGACCGGACGGGCGACGGACGCGCTGCGGGAGTTCGACCGCGTCGCCCAGGGCCGTGAACGCAGCCTGGGCCCCGACCATCCGGAAACCCTCGCGGCCCGCCAGGAGACGGCGTACGTCCTGGGCCAGCTCGGCCGGCACTTCGAGGCCCACCAGCTGTACGCCGCCGTCCTCGCCTCCCGGGAACGCTCGATGGGGCCCGACCACCCGGACACGCTGCGCTGCCGCCACAACCTGGCGTTCAACCTCAGCAGGCTCGGGCGGCTGGAGGAGTCGTACGGCATGGCCCGCGACGTCGCGGAGGCGCGCGCCCGGCTGCTCGGTGCCGCCCACCCCGACACCCTCGTCACCCGCTACGAGGTCGGCTACACCCTGGGCCGGCTCGGCCGCTGGGCGGAGGCCCTGCAGACCTACCGGGAAGTCGTCCAGGCCCGTACGCAGGCGCTGGGCGCCGACCACCCCGACACGCTCGCGGCCCGCTACGAGGTCGGGATCAGCCTCGGGCGCCTGGGTCGCAGCACCGAGGCCCTGGAGCTCTACCGCGCGCTCGTCGAGGACCGGACCAGGGTCAGCGGCCCCGCCGATCCCGAGACCCTCCGCGCCCGCCACGGACTGGGCGTCAACCTGGGCCGGCTGGCCCGCTGGGAAGAGGCGCTGGCCGAGTCCCGCGAGGTCTGCGTGCACCGCGAACGCGTCCTGGGCGCCGACCACCCCGACACCCTCGTCAGCCGCCGCGAGGTCGCCGTCGGCCTCGGCTGGCTCGGCCGCTGGGCCGACGCCCTCACCGTCTACCGGCAGGTCGCCGAGGCACGGACCCGGATCCTCGGGGCCGACCACCCCGACACCCTCGCCGGCCGCAACGACGAGGCGCACTGCCTCGAACAGCTTGGCAGGGGCCACGAGGCCGTCGAGCTCTACCGGCAGGTGGCGGCGCTGCGACAGCAGCGGGGCATCCCGTCGCACTGAGCCCGACGCCCGGTGGGAGCCCGGACCTGGTCCGGGCCGCGCGTCCGTGTTACCAAGGGACATGCCCGTACGAGACAGCTATGACGCAGTGATCGTCGGCGGCGGCCACAACGGCCTCGTCGCCGCCGCCTACCTCGCCCGCGCCGGACAGTCCGTCCTGGTCCTGGAACGGCTGGGCACCACCGGGGGAGCGGCCGTCTCGACCCGTCCGTTCGCCGGGGTCGACGCCCGGCTGTCGCGCTACTCCTACCTCGTCTCGCTGCTCCCGCCGAAGATCGTCCGCGATCTCGGCCTGGACTTCGCGGTACGCAAGCGGACCGTCTCCTCGTACACCCCGGCCGTCCGCGACGGGCGCCCCACCGGGCTGCTGGTCGCCGGCGACCGCACCCGCGACTCCTTCGCCGCCCTCACCGGCTCGGACCGGGAGTACGAGGCCTGGCAGCGGTTCTACGGACGTACCGGGCAGGTCGCCGAGCGGGTCTTCCCGACGCTCACCGAACCGCTGCCCACCCGTGACGGGCTGCGGGAGCGGATCGACGACGCGGACGCCTGGCGGATGCTGTTCGAGGAACCCATCGGCGTGGGCGTCGAGAACACCTTCGACGACGACCTCGTCCGCGGCGTCGTCCTCACGGACGCTCTCATCGGAACCTTCGCCGACGCGCACGATGCCTCACTGCTCCAGAACCGCTGCTTCCTGTACCACGTGATCGGCGGCGGCACCGGCGACTGGGACGTCCCGGTCGGCGGCATGGGCGCGCTCACCGACGCTCTCGCCGGGGCCGCGCGCGCCGCCGGTGCGCAGATCCGCACGGGGCACGAGGCGGTCCGCATCGACACCGACGGGACGCACGCCGAGGTGACGGTGCGGACGGACAGCGGTGAGTCCACCGTCGGCGCGCGCCGCGTCCTGGTCAACGCCTCGCCGCAGGCCCTCGCCGCCCTCCTCGGCGAAGCGCCGCCGACGCCCGCCGAAGGTGCCCAGCTGAAGGTGAACATGCTGCTCACCCGGCTGCCCCGGCTCAAGGACCGGTCCGTGGACCCGCGTCAGGCGTTCGCCGGGACCTTCCACATCGCCGAGGGGTACGGGCAGCTGGCCGACGCCTACCGGGACGCGGCGGCGGGCAGGCTGCCCGCGGCCCCGCCCTCGGAGATCTACTGCCATTCGCTGACGGACCCCTCGATCCTCGGCGCGGATCTCGTCGCCCGCGGATACCAGACCCTGACGCTGTTCGGTCTCCACACCCCGGCGCGCCTCTTCGCCGCGGACAACGACAGCATCCGTGCCACGCTGCTCAAGGCGACGCTGGCCGAGCTCGACGCGCATCTGGAGGAGCCGCTCGCCGACTGCCTGGCGCTCGACGCGAACGGCGAGCCGTGCATCGAGGCGAAGACGCCGCTCGACCTCGAACGGGACCTGCGGCTGCCCGGGGGCCACATCTTTCACCGGGACCTCGCCTTCCCGTACGCCACACCGGAGACCGGCCGCTGGGGCGTGGAGACCGCGCACGCGAACGTCCTGCTCTGCGGGGCCGGGGCGGTGCGCGGCGGAGGGGTCAGCGGGGTCCCCGGCCACAACGCCGCGATGGCGGCGCTGGGCCGGTGACCGGCACCCGCTACTGACCGAACGCACCCCGCAGCGCGGCGATCTTGCGCGGCAGGTCGTACTCCGCGCCGCCCTCGTGCCCGTTGTACGTGAACACCTCGATCCGCGCCGGACCGGCATAGCGGTGGTAGGCGGCGAACACCGTGGACGACGGGCAGATCTTGTCCATCAGCCCCACCGAGAACCACGCCGGGGCGGTCGCCCTGGCCGCGAAGTTCACGCCGTCGAAGTACGACAGGGTCTCCATGGCCTCATCGATCCGGAAGCGGTGCCCGGACAGCCAGCGGGCGATCTCCGCGTACGGCCCGGAATCCGTGATCTGCGAGGCACGCCGGTAGTGGCAGAGGAACGGCACATCGGCGACGGCCGCCACGACGTCGTCCCGCAGTCCCGCCACGGCGAGCGCGAGGCCGCCGCCCTGGCTGCCGCCGAGCACCGCGACGCGGGAGGCGTCCACCGCGGGGTGCGCCTTCGCGGCGTCGACGGCCCGCACCGCGTCCGTGATCAGCCGGCGGTAGTAGTGCCGGTACGGGTCCTCGATGCCCCGGGTCAGGAAGCCGGGGGAGGAGGAGCCGTTCCCGTCCGGGCCGATGTCCACGGTGTCGGCGGTGTTCTTGCCGCCGCCGCCCTGCCCGCGGTTGTCCATCACCAGATGGGCGTAGCCCAGGGCGCTCCAGGTGAGCCAGGAGTACGGGATGCCGCGGCCGCCGTTGTACCCGATGTACTGCACGACGGCCGGCAGCGGTCCCGGGCGGTCCCGGGGGAGCAGCAGCCACGCCTTCACGGGCTGGCCGCCCCAGCCGCGGAACGTCACGTCGAACACGTCGACGGTGGCGAATCCGGCGTCGTACGGGACGAACTCGGCGTCCAGACCGTGGCGGGCCGTCTCGGTGAGCGTCTTCTCCCAGAAGGCGTCGAAGTCGGCCGGCTCCTCCGGCTCCGGCCGGTAGTCGCGCAGCCGGTCCAGGGGCATGTCGAACAGCAAGGGTCTAGCTCCTCTTCAGGGTGAGGTCGAGGGTTGCACCGTGGAGTTCAGTCGTGTCCGCGGTGATGCGGATGCCGGTGCCGGTCGGCGCCACCGCGATGCCCGGGTCGGCCGAGACGACGCTCAGATTGCGCCGGGCCAGGTCCAGCACGACGGAGGACCGCAGCTGGGTCGGGTCCGACAGTGAGACGGTGACCGTCTTTCCCTCGGGCCGGACGAGGACCGAGGCCGGTCCGTCCGCGGTGACTTCCTGTGCCGTTCCGGCGCCCCAGAAGTTCGCGGCGAGCAGCCCGTCCGCGCAGCGGCGCACCGCGTGCACGGCGGTCGAGCGGGCGACCAGCTTCACCGGGGGCGCCGACGACCACATCCTCGTCCGCTCGGCGGAGGCCATCGGTGCCTGCAGCCAGAAGTAGCCCGCCCCCTGCGGCGCGGTCCCGTGGTCCTGCCACAGCGTCAGATACGGGCGGGTCACGGAGGTGTCCGTGCCGTACTTGAGGTTGATCTCGCGCCAGGTCGCCGTCCGGTCCTCACGCAGACCGTGCAGGGTCACAGGCTCGGGGAAGACGTATCCGCCGGTCCCCGCGACATGCGCCCACCGCACCTGGTCCAGCCGAGCCGACCACCCGGTGTCCGCGGGGGCGGCCTGTCCGTTGACGAGGAGCGCCGCCGCCGGGTCCCGCAGCTTCCGGTTCTCCACGATCGTCTCGGCCGTGCCCGTGTCGGCACTGATTCCCGAGCCGACGCACGCGATGACGTCGTCGAGGCAGAACCAGCTCTTGAGGCCGTGCAGCGAACTGCCGAACGCCCGCAGCTCCATGCCGTAGGCGCCCAGCGTCGTCCCCGGCAGTGCGGCGCCGCCCGCCCAGTCGGCTGTGCTGGTGGTGCGCTGCCCCGCCGCGTCGGCGGGCCGGCCCGCGAGGACGGTGGTGCCGGGCAGCCGTGCGGGATCGACGGTGGGCCAGTAGTCCTCGCTGTAGTGGCCGAGGTCGTCGGTGTAGAGGAGCACCATGCCGTCGGAGAGGTGCCAGGCGTGCAGGTTCTCGTTCTGGATCGACTCGTAGTTGTAGATCCGCGACGAGTACGCGGAGATGCCGAGGGCGAACGAGGGCCGGTGGTGGGCCGCCTTGTCCATCCGGGGGTGCTGCTTGTGGGCGACCAGCGGGCCGCGCGCCGGAACCGGGGACGCGATGACGTTCCGGGCCGCGACGAGGGAGGCGAGGTCGGTGACGGCGAGGAAGTCGCGGTAGGTGTCCTCGGCGATCCACTGCTTGACCAGGGCGGTGAACCGGTCGGCGGTCTCACCGGGGAAGCTCGGGATCAGCCGGACCACCGCCTCGATGACCGTCTGCGCCGAGGCGTGGCCCTGCTTGCTGGGCCGGGCGATCTCGCGCCCGCACACCGACGCCATGACATCGCCGCGTGCCAGGAGCGGATCGAAGCCCTCGTCGACCCAGAGCCGGACGTTGTCGAGATCGGGATCGGTCACCGTCCACGCCGTTCCCGCCAGGAGGTTCAGCAGCCGGGACAGGTTGTTGAGCAGTTCCTTGCCGTAGCCGCCGTTGTACGGGTGCTTGTAGTGCTGGAGGAACGAGCCGTCGGAGTAGAAGCCCTCACCCGTGCCCTCGGACGCCGCGCTCGCGTCGTTGAAGGCGAGGACGCTGTTGGCGCCCGAACCCTCGACGTCCGAAAGAGCGTCACGGACCCGCACGAGGTCGTCGCCGCTGTCGCGGAGTACCGCGTTCACGGCGACCACGGTGGAGATCCACACGCGGTTGGCGCCGGTCGCGATCTGCCGGTCGGCCCGCCACAGGTTCGGGTCGGGCGTGTAGCCGCGGACGGCCGCGTTGATCCGGCCGAGGCGTTCCGTTCCGAGCACGTCGTACAGCAGCACGGCAGCGTCGTTGAGCGCGAGGGCGGAGCCGATCTCCCAGTCCCAGTCGTTGTCGAACCGGGTGTGGTCCGGCCCGTACCGGTTCGTCAGCATCCAGTCGATGCCCGCCAGGAGCAGGTCCCGCAGTGCGGTGTCGCCGTACTGGACGGTGCCGGGGACGGCCCACGCGGTCGCCACGGTCGCGAGGCGCTTGAACGACGTGGTGACGTGGTTGGAGAGCGTGGTGCTCGTCAGGTCGGGGAAGAGCCCGTCGGTACGGGACGGGTCCAGGCCGTTCGCCGACGTCGTCGAGGCCTTGCCGATCCGCGCCACGGCCGCGGCGACCCGTGCGTCCGTGAGGTCGAGGCCGGGGCCGCCGGTGAGGAGGGTGTGCCACCGGGTCCGGAGCGAAGCGGCGTCGTCGACCGGGTCCGCGGCGTGCGCGGTACCCGACGTGAGCGTGAGCGGCAGGGCGGCGGCCGCGCCGAGCGCCACCGCACCGGCGAGGACGGTACGGCGCGTGGTGCCCCTGGTGGTGCCTGGGTTCATGATGCGGGCCCTCACAGAAGGTGTCGGCGGTCGACGGCCGCGGCGAGCGCCGCGTGGCCGGAAGGACTGGGGTGGAGGCCGTCGCCGCTGTCGTACGCGGGCAGCAGCCGCTCCGGGTGGTCCGGATCGCGCAGGGCCGCGTCGAAGTCGGCCACGGCGTCGAAGACCCGGCCGGTCCGCACGGCGGCGTTGATCCGCTGCCGCACCGTCTCCAGCTCGGGCGTCCAGCGGGTCCAGCCGCCGAACGGGGCGATGGTCGCGCCGATCACGCGCAGTCCGGCGTCACGGGCGCGCAGCACCAGCTGCCGGTAGCCGGCCAGGACGAGCGCCGGGTCCATCTGGCTGGGCGGCTGCTGGAGGTCGTTGACCCCGAGGTGGACCAGAACGGTCCGCAGCCCGGGCAGGGACAGCACATCGCGGTCGAAGCGGGCCTGCCCGCCCGGCCCGAACCGGGCGTCGTCCAGCAGCACGCGGTTGCCGCTGATCCCGAGATCGGCGACCGCCGCGCCGGGCAGGCGCCTGGCCAGCTGATCGGGCCAGCGCAGATCGGAGTCGTCCGGCGTGCCGACGCCCTCCGCGATGGAGTCGCCAAGAACCGCGATGACCGGCCCGTGCGCGCCCGTCACCTCGACGCCCGTCAGCAGGAACACCGAAGTGGTGCGGACCCCGTCGACGTCGTGCGAGGCATGGGTGTTGCGGTGGAACGACAACGGGCCGGTGGGGCCCGGAAGTTCGGTCCGGATCGTCAGGAGGGAGGCTGCGGCGGCCCGCAGCCCCGCGACCGCGTCACTGGTCAACGAGGCACCCGCGGCAAGCCACGCCTGCCGCTGCCCGCCGAAGGTCACGGGCCTGCCGCCCGCGGTGACCGGACCGATGAGGACCGGCACCGTGCCGAAGGCGTGCCCGTAGCGCAGCCGGACCTGGCCGCCGGCCGACAGCCGCACGTGTGCGGTGAACGTGCCCTGTGTCAGCCCGGTGCTCGCCACCGTGTCGGTGGGCGTCGGCGCGGTCTGCGCCGTCGCCCACGACGTCGTCCAGCGCGAGCGGCGCGCACCGCTGCCCGGTCCCTCCGCGGCCTGCGCGCCCGGCGCCGCCGCCACGGCCGCGGCCAGCCCGGCCGCCGCTGTCAGTACCCCGCGTCTCGCGGGTCCCCGCCCGCTCACTGGGGGCACGCACCCGTCGGGGCGTACGCACTGCCGTAGGTGCCCACGGCGTCGCCGCCGGTGTTCCCGCTCATCGTGTTGGTGCAGACGGGGCCCTGCGGTGTGCGCATGAACTTGATGCCGCCGCCGGCGTTCCCGGTGATCGTGTTGCCGTAGACGCTGGTGTCGATGCCGTCGGTCGCGGTGTCACCACCGAGCCGGATGCCCGCGCCGGTGTTGTCGTGAATCGTGTTGTAGCGGAAGATGTTGCCGCTGCCGCGCGCGTCGAGCCCGCCGGAGCTGGAGTCCTTCTGCTGACTGCAGTCGTTGTACTCGACGTAGTTGTTGGTCGCGTTCTCCTTCACGTCGACGCACTCGTTGCCCCGGGTGGCGATCGTGTTGTGGTGGATGCGGTTGTTCCTGCTGATGTCGGGGGCGGCGTCCGGTGCCCCGTTCGCACCCTGCTGCTCCGGAGCCGTACCGAGGTAGATGCCCTCGCCGTTCTTGCCTCCGCCACCGAACTTGAAGTCGGCGACTCCGCAGTCGGTGATGGTGTTCTCCGAAATGTCGGCGCCGGTCACCAGGTAGCGAACGCGCAGACATTCGTCGGCGGCGTTCTTCAGCGTCATTCCGGTGATGCGCAGACCGCCCACACCGTTCCCGGGAGTCGTGCTCATGACATATATGAGCTTGAGGCGGTACCCCGCCACATCGGTGGACGACCCGTGCAGTCCGTCGACGGTGAATCCGTTCAGCGTCGTCGAGTCGTGCTGCACCTGGATGATCCGCGCGTCGCCCGCCCCCTTCACCACGGCGTTCGCCGGGCCGGTGATCGTGACGCCGGCGCGTTTGGTCACGACGTCCTGCCGGTACGTGCCGGCGGCGAGGTTCACCACCGCGCCCGTCGGCGCCAGATCGACCGCCTTCTGGATCGTGGCGAGCGGGGAGCCCGCCGACGTACCGGAGTTGCTGTCGCTGCCGGACGGCGACACGTAGTAGGCGGTGGCGGCGGCAGCGGCCACCGACGGCGGAGGGAGGACGAGCGGGGCGCCGACGGCGAGCGCGGCGACGAGGGCGGTACGCAGTGCGTGGCTCATGGGGTGTGCCTCCTGGGATCAGCGAAGGACAGAGCGAGCAGTACGGGAATGCTCGGGCCGAGCAGCAGTGGCCCCAGCGGTACGAAGAGCGAGAGGAGCACGGCGGAGACCACCGCGCCGAGCAGGGCGGTGCCCCGGGCGGCCGAACCGAAGCCGAGCGCCAGTGCGCCCCGGGTCCAGGCGCGGACCGTGCCGCCCGGGGCCCGGCCGGCTTCGGCCGCGAACGCCACATGGTGGATGACCAGGGCGGCCGCGATGCCCACCTGGGCCGCGAGCAGCACGAAGGTCCACGGCTCCGAACGGCCCAGCAGATGGACGATGTTGGCGGCCAGTACACATCCGGCCGCCGTGGAGACGAGGGAATGGCGCCACAGCGCCCGCCAGTACCGCGGGAAGGCCGTGAACGTATGGACGAAGGCGCGGCTGTCCCCTTCGGCCCGCCACCGCTGGAGCCCGTGCGCCATCGCGGCGAGCGCGGGCAGCCAGGTCACCACCCCCAGCGACAGCAGGGCGAACGCGGCGCCGGCTGCGGCCGGGTAGGCCACGAACTCCAGCCGCCGCAGCAGCGTCGGCCAGCCGGACGAGAGAGTAGCCTGCATGATCAGCCGACCTTTCCTGTGTACGGTTGCGCCACGTCGAGGAGCACCTTGCCGCCCAGCTCCAGCCGGGTCGCCGCCACGACGTGGGGTGCGTCGCCCGTGGTGAGCAGTACGGCTGCCGCGTCGGCGCGTACCTCTTCGGTGCGGATCCGCCGGGTGACGGGGGAGAGCAGCACGGTCTCGGTTCCGAAGGTCACGCCCTGGCCCTCCGCGCACGGGACCCGGGTGGCGTCCGTCTCCGTTCCCGGGGCGATCGTGGTGAGGAACAGTCCCTCCGCCGACCGCGTCGTGGTCGAGCGCAGGGTGTGCAGGGTCCGGGTGAGGCGCAGTTCCGGCGTGCTCGACGTCGGATTGGCCTCCACCTCGGTCACCTCCGCGATGACACGGCCATCAGCGGGTGCGAACTGCCGCAGCCGCGCCGAGGCCGCCCCGGAGCGGATCAGCCGGCTGCCGTCCTGCTGCGGCTCGGTCGGCCGGTCGGTCTGAAGGAGGAACGTCCACTCCCGCGCCGCGTCCGCCTCGGCGAGGTCCAGCAGCACCAGGCGCCCCGACGGCGTGAACACCAGCGTCCGGTCGAGCCGCCGCACCCCCAGTCCGGGGTCGTACATCGCGGCGATCTCCGCCGTGGCGTGGGCCCACCCGCAGTCGTCGGAGACGAGCACGTCGCGCTGCCGGGCCTGCCGCTCGAAGGGGATGTCCCGGTACACGTGGTACCGGTCCTCGTCCGCGTACCCCTGCCCGTCCACCAGCAGCAGATTGTGGTGCGCGGCCCGCTTGCGGTTGCTGTAGCCCTCGTCCACGGCGAGGAACGCACCCTGCGACACGAACACGAACGAGCCCGAATCGGGGTGGTGGTGACCCTGGTTCAGGGTGTCCCACCCCTTGTCGACCCGGTGTTTCTCGGCAGTCTCCCACGCCCGGTGACCACCACCCGGGCTGGCCTTGAACGACACCAGCGTGGCGTCGTCGTCCCAGCCCGTGCGCGCGGCCAGCAGCCCGAGATCGGGGAAGAACGCCCGCGTCCCGGTGGGCCGGGCGGCCGGCACCGACGGGTCGTACCAGAGGTATTCGAGGTAGGCCTCCGGCAGGATGCCCGGCCGTACCCCGCTCCCGGCCGCCTCCGGCCACAGCAGTTCGCCCGAGGCGAGATCGCCCATCCACTGGGCCTCGGGGATCGCGTACTGGGCGGCGAGCCGGTAGTAGAGACCGGCGCTGTGGCCGCTGCGCCGGTCGTGGCAGTCGCCGTGGTCGACGTTGAACGCGAAGCCGGGTGCCGTCTGGTGCAGCCGGTAGCGGAACGTCCGTGACATGAACCCGCCCCGGTCCCACCAGTCGATGCCCTCCGCCTCCTTGAGGAGGTCCAGGTGGGCGGCGAGGAACGGGACACCGTAGCGCCAGTAGACGACGCCCTCGGCGTGCGATCCGTCCTGCGGCATCAGGTCCAGGACGGTCCCGAGATTGTCCTTGGCGCGCTCGGTCCACGCCTCCTTGCCCAGCACGTACCCGGCCGTCGCCAGACCCGCGTAACAGATCCAGTTGTGGTTCTGCCAGTACGACGACGACCACCAGCGGCCCTCGCTCGCCACCGCGAACTCGTACATCCGCCGCCCCTGGAGCAGCAGCTTGTACCGCAACAGCGCCCGCACCCCGTCCGGCAGGTCGTCCCCGATCCACCGGTACGCCAGGGCCAGATGGTGCAGCAGCCAGCCGGCGTCCAGGTCGTGGTCCGGCATGTGCGCCCGGCCCCAGTGCGGCAGCCGCACCGCGGCCTCGATCCAGCGCAGGCTCTCCGCCAGATGCGCCGGGTCGCCGCCGACCCGGTGGGCCAGGGCAGGGTTGGAGGCGGCCGGGCCGAGCCACGTGATGCTGGCCAGGGGGTGCGTACGGGGCGGGGTCAGCCCGCGGTGGCGGGCGGCCTCCTCGTACAGCCGCACCTCCTGCGCGGGACGCGCGCCGGGCGGCGGGGTCGCCGAGAGCAGCAAGGGTCAGTCCTCCGTCCGGAACCGTGCGGTGCTGCCGTCTGCCAGGCAGACCGTCAGCCCGTCGCCGTCCAGCCGTACGTCGGTGACCGCGGGTCCGGCCGATGCCGCCTGGTACACCGAGGCGAACGTGACCCGGTCGGTGTCGGCGGTGAAGTCCACCCGGGTCCGTGTGCGTTGCGGATCGTCTGCCGTGCCGGGACCCGGCCGGGTCACCGGGCGCACCGGCGCCTCGGCGCGGTGCGTGTGCCAGCCGTGCAGCGTCTCGTCGCCGTACCAGGTGGTGCGCGCCGCGCCCGCCGCCTGCACCTGAACGTCCAGCGCGGTGCCGGGGCGCAACTGGGCGGTGATGTGCCGGGACTCCGTGGCCGTCACGGTCAGCAGGTCCACCAGACAGCCGTTGCCCGCCACGATGCGCCGGACCGCCCGCACCCCCTCGTACGCCGTGGTCACCTCGGCGGTGACGGAGCGGTCGTCCGAGGCGAGCAGCGCTCCCGTGCACTCCGCCTGCTCGCTGCCGTCCACGCGGAACGCGGGATGGGCCTCGGTCGACGCGTACAGATCACGGAACTCGGCGTGCGCGTACGGCACCTGGCCCGGATCGGGCTGCCATGGGGTCGTATCGCCGTAGAGATAAAGAGACAGTTTGTCCCGGTGGCCGTGCGAACCGCCGTGCGGGCCGAAGTCGAGCAGCGCGTGGATGCCCGCGACGCGCAGCACCGCATAGCCCGCGGCACCGAACAGCGTGAGCGCGCCGGGCGCCGGGCGCTCCGGCAGGGGCGGCCCGGCGAACCAGCCGCCCAGCTCCCGGTCCAGCCCGTCGTCGCCGGCACCCAGCTCGGCACGGGCCCGCGCGGCGACCGTGTCCAGCGCGCCCGAAGGAACCAACTGCTGCGCCAGAGCCACCAGTTCCAGCCACTCAAGAGCCAGTGGGTCACGCAGGTACGGCCCGTCGTGAAGCGCCGGAAGGATCCCGCCCGGCGTGGCGATCGCCGCCAGAACATCCGTCATTCCCGCCAGCACGCCCCTCACGTCCGCCGGGACCGCCGCCGGATCGGTGCCCCGCAGGGCCAGCAGCGCGGCCCGCAGCACGAACCCGTGGTAGTAGGTGCTGCCCTCCCACTCCCAGCCGTCCTCGGCGACCGCGACCCGCAGATGCGCGTACAGCCCGCTGTCGCCCTCCAGCCACTCCTTGCGCCCGTCCCACTCCTGCCCGCGTACCGCCGCGGCTGCGCGCCCGGTGGCGGCGCCCGCGGCATTGAGCCACGCGGTGTAGTTCGAGGCGAGCTGGCCCTTGCCGATCAGTACGGCGCGGGCGTCGAGTGCTGCCCGCTCCAAGGAGTCCAGCAGCGGCAGCATCCCGGACAGGTCGTCCGTGCCGTGCTCGGCGAGCGTCATGACGGTGTGGCCGATGTTCACCGCCCAGATCGCGTCGGTCAGCGCCTGGTGGAAGAGACGGCCGCGCAGCATCCAGCCCTGCGCCTCACCGTGCTGAGCGGTGGCCAGCTCCTCGTACAGAGCGGTGTACTCCACCAGCCGCGCCACCGCCTCCACGCGCTCGCCCCGGTGGGCGAGCACCCGCAGATGCCGCGCCCACGCCTGGTGCGACAGCACCAGCCAGGCGCCGCGCACCGCTTCGTCGTCCACCCGGCAGCCGTACGAACACCGCGCACCGCCCTCGGGGAACACCCCGCCGAGCACATCGCCGTGGTCCAGCTCCACCCCGTGCGCCGGGCAGACGTACGCGTGCCACCAGCCGCCGCGCTCCCGGGCGATCCGCCTCAACGCGGCCATACGCCACCGTCGATGTCCACCGTGGTCGCGGTGAGGAAGCCGGACGAGGGGGAGGCCAGGTGCACGACGGCCGAGGCGACGTCCTCGGGCGTGCCGGCCCGGCCCACCGGGATGCCTGCCTCCATCGCTTCCTGCGCCGCCGGCGCGGTGAACGTGTCATGGAAGGCGGTGCCCTTGATGAAACCCGGGGCGACCGTGTTCACCGTGATGCCGCTGCCGCCGAGCTCCTTGGCAAGGCCCTTGGTGAAGCCCCGGATGCCGGCCTTGGCGGCCGCGTAGGCGACCGAACCGGGGCCGCCGCCGTTGTGCGCGGCCAGCGAGGACATCGTGATGACGCGTCCGGCGGACGACTCCTTCAGATGCGGCAGCGCCGCCCGCACCGTACGGAACGTCGAGGTCAGGTTGGTGTCGATGACCTGGCCGAAGTGCTCGTCGGACATCTCGGCGATGGTCGCCCGCCCGATCAGATGACCGGCGTTGCAGACCAGGACGTCCAGCCCGCCGAGGAATCCGGTGGCCTCCTCGACCAGGCGGTCCACCTCGGCCGTCACCGTCGCGTCGGCCTGGAACGCCTTGGCCTTGCGGCCGAGCGCCTCGATCGCGGAGACCGTCTTCGCGGCCTCGTCGGCTGAGGAGTGGTAGTGGACGGCGACATCGGCGCCGGCCTCGGCCAGGGCGACGGCGATGGCGCGGCCGATGCCGTGGCCCGCCCCGGTCACCAGCGCGCGGGAACCTTGGAGATCAGCAGACATGGGGGGTAACCCTTTCGATAACCGGCCCTTGAGGACCGGGACCGGTCACTTGAGACCGGCGGTGGCGAAGCCCTGCACGAAGTAGCGCTGGCCGATCAGGAAGAGAACGACCATGGGCAGGGTGGCGAGCGTGGTGCCCGCCATCAGGAAGTGCCACTGGGGGCCGTTCTCCGTCTTGAAGACGGAGAGCCCCACCTGGATGACCCGCAGACTGTCCGTCCGGGTCACCAGCAGCGGCCACAGGAAGTTGTTCCAGGACGACTCGAAGGTCAGCAGCGCCACCGTGATGAGCGCGGGCTTGACCTGCGGCGTCATGATCCGGGCGTAGATCCGGAACTCGCCCAGACCGTCCAGCCTGGCGGCCTCCTCCAGCTCCACCGGAAGATCCAGGTAGAACTGCCGGAAGAGGAAGACGGCGAACGGGGTGACCGCACCTGGCACGATCAGCGCCCACCAGGTGTCGAGCCAGCCGCTGCCGCCCTGGCCGAAGAGGTCGTTCCCGCCGGCCAGCGGCATGAAGCGGACGATCAGGAACTCGGGCAGCACCTTGGTGTAGGTGGGGATCATCAGGGCCGCGATGAAGAGGTAGAAGATGACCTCGCTGCCCCGGAATCTGATCCGGGCCAGCGCGTACCCCGCCATCGAGGCGATCACCAGGTTCAGCACGGTGTGGCTGGTCGCGATGATGAAGCTGTTGCGGGCGTACGTGGCGAAGGGGGCGGCCTTCAGCGCCTCGCTGTAGTTGCTGAAGTCCCAGTGCTCCGGCAGCAGTCCGGCGTCCTGGGACGCGATCTCGACCGGAGACTTGAGAGAGGTCAGCACCATCCAGACGAACGGCACGACCATCAGCAGGGAGATCACGGACAGCGTCACGTAGAGCGCGATCCGGCCGGCGGTGAGCGGCTTCCGCTGCGCCACCGGGTGGGGCGTGTGCCCGACCCCGGGCTTGTGCAGCTCAGTTGTGGCCACGGGTACCTCCCATGATCCGCCGGTTGACCAGGGTGAAGCCCATCAGCAGGACGAACAGCACCAGGGACTGGGCGCTGGCGTAGCCGACGCGGAACTCCCGGAATGCGGACTTGTAGATCTCGTACGTCATCATCGTGGTGCTGTTGGCCGGCCCACCCTCGGTGAGGATGTAGATCTGGTCGAACGCCTGGAACGCGGTGATCATCGAGGTGATGAGCACGAAGAACGTCGCGGGCTTCAGCAGTGGCAGCGTGATCGAGAAGAACTGCCGGGCCTTGGACGCGCCGTCCACCGATGCCGCCTCGTACAGTTCCCTCGGCAGCGACTGGAGCGCGGCCAGGTAGATGAGCATCTTCATGCCGATGCCCTGCCAGACCCCGACCAGGATCACCGAGGGCAACGCCCAGGTGGTCGACGAGAGCCAGGCCGGACCGTCGATCCCGAGAGACGAGAGCAGGGCGTTGAGCAGCCCGTTGTTCGGGTTGTAGATCCACAGCCAGACCAGGGCGATCGCTACGGTGGCGGTGACCTGCGGAAGGAAGATCGCGGTACGGAAGATCCCGCGCGCCTTCAGACCCGTGTGCAGGGCGAGTGCCAGCAGCAGCCCCAGCATCATGCCGAACGGCACGGTGAAGAAGGTGTAGATGACGGTGTTGACGATGGACTTGCGGAACACCGCGTCGTCCATCATCTCCTTGAAGTTGTCCAGCCCCACGAACTGCGGCGGCGTCAGCACGTCGTACTTCGTGAAGGCGAGGAAGACCGAGGCGACGACCGGCAGGCCGATCCAGAGGGCGGCGTGCAGCAGCGCGGGGGCCACCATCAGCATGCCGGCCCGCTGCCGGCGGCGACCCGGGCCCGTGGGGGTCCTGTCGGTCCGCCGCTTGGCGGGCCGGGTCTTCTCAGGCGGAGAAGGCGGCCGCGCGGGCCGTGCCTTCAGTACGGATACAGCTCCCACAGTGGCGCCTCACATCCGGCCGATGGCGGCTTCGGCGAGACGGCCGAGTTCCGCGATGGCATCCTTCGCGGACTGGTTGCCCACGATCGCGGGCTCCAGCGTCGGCTTGATCTTCTCGCGGATCTCCATCCAGGCCGCGGTACCGCCCTCGGAGCAGGCGGCGCTCATGTTCTGGAGCGAGAGATCGACGAACTTGTTCTCCTTCACGTACCCGGACTCGTTGAGGTCCTTGAGCCCCGGAACCGAACCGCGCTGCTTCGCGGCGCCCAGGATCGAGTCGGGGGTCGCGAGGTACTCGACCAGGGCGCGCGCCGCCGCCGGGTGCTTGGAGCTCGCCGACTGGGTGACGAGCGTGCCGCCCTGGAGCATCGCCGGCTTGCGGTTGGCCAGGATGAACGCGCCGAGCGTGTCGTCCTTCAACAGCTCCGGGTTCTGGGTGCGGACCTGCTCCCACAGGGCGCTCGTCGTCATCATCATCGACGCCTTGCCCGTCTGGACGTTCGACGGTGCACCGGCGTCCGTCTTCTTCGTGTAGTCGGCGGAGCCGTCCGCGGACAGGTCCTTGAAGAACTGGAGCGCCTCGACGCCCCGGTTGTCGGTGAACAGCACCTTCTTGCCGTCGGCGCTGAACAGCTGACCGCCGTTGGCGAACAGGAAGGTCTCCCAGCACTGGCGCAGATCGATGGAGAACGGGTCGAATCCGATCCGGCCGTCCTTCGTCAGCTGCTTGGCGACGGCACGCAGTTCCGCCCAGTTCGCCGGGGTCTTCCTGATGCCGGCCTCGGCGAAGTGGTCCTTGCGGTACACGACGATGCGGGTGTCCAGGACGACCGGCAGGGCGTAGAGCTTGCCGTCGTAGCGCGACGGCTCCAGCACCCGCTCCTCGTAGTCGTGCGCGGTGGCGAACTTCTCCGGCAGCGGCGCGATGGCCTTCTTCGC
The DNA here is from genome assembly GCF_035917155.1 of Streptomyces sp. NBC_00385. Lineage (NCBI taxonomy): Bacteria > Bacillati > Actinomycetota > Actinomycetes > Kitasatosporales > Streptomycetaceae > Streptomyces > Streptomyces sp. NBC_00385. The sequence continues at coordinate 8,500,486 of NZ_CP107951.1, forward strand.
CGCGAACGGCGGGATCCACCCGACGCCCATCATCATCACGTCGGGCAGCAGCCCGCCGGCCATACCCGTGGTGATCTTCTCGTTGAGCTGCGCGTACGTGGTGTAGTCCACGTTCACCTTGACGTCCGGATACTTCTTCCGGAAGCCGCCGAGGATCTCCTTCTCCAACAGCGTCTTGCCGTTGGCGCCTTCGTAGATCGGGGTGAGCAGCGTGATCTCGCCCTCGGCGGGACCGTCGGCGGAGCCTGCGGCCGTGGAGCCGGTGCCGCAGCCCGAGAGCGCGGCCGCAGCCGTACCTGCGCCGATGGCGGCGAGCAGCGACCGTCGTTTGAGTTCCATTGGGCACCCCTTTTGAGGTGGAGGCAGTGGATCGATCCAGCGATGGCATCCCGGCCATGGCTGGGAAGCGCTGGTAAATCGATGCACTGAGACTAGGAACGCCTCGAGAGGCGCGTCAACAGCTGATGCACAACAATTTTCCGGCAAGTTAACGGGTGTACCGGTGAAGAGAGTTCAGTAAATCGGTACACTAGTGTGGCTGAACACGTTCCGAACCGGAGGTGGCATGAGCGGGGTAACGATCCATCAGGTCGCGGAGGCTGCGGGTGTCTCCGCCAGCACCGTGTCGAACGTCCTCAACGGACGCACGGACCGTATGCAGGCGGCGACCCTGGCCCGGGTGGAGCAGGTGATCGAGCAGCTCAGCTACCGGCCCAACCGGGCTGCCCGCATGCTGCGCACCGGCCGGATCAAGGTCATCGGCCTGATCGTGCCGTCCGTCGCCAACCCCTTCTGGGGGGCGCTCGCCCGGGAACTGGAGGCCATCGCGCTGGCCGAGGGGTACCACGTACTGCTCTGCAACAGCGAGCGCGATCCCGCCCGTGAACTCAAGTACGGGGAGGAACTGCTGGCCGACGGGGTCAGCGGTGTGGTGCTCTGCTCGTCGCTGCCGTCGCTCGATCATGTGGCCCCGCTGCTCAGCCGCGGTCTGAAGATGGTGGCCTTCGACCGCACCGCCCAGGCGGGCGATCCGCCGTCACTGGCCTCCATCAGCGTCGACAACGCGATGGGCGCCGAGCTCGCCACCCGTCATCTGCTGGAACTGGGGCACCGCCGGCTGGCGTTCGTCTCCGGCTCGGTCAACAGCGTCAACCGCCGTGAGCGGCTGCGCGGCTTCCGCGCCGCCCTGGAGTCGGCGGGCCTCGACCCTGCCGACGCGATCGTGTGGCCCGGCGCCGACACCGCCGAGTTCGGCGACAAGGACGCCGCCGAACTGGGACGCAGGGCCGCCCGCGAACTCCTCTGCGGGCCGCGTCCGCCCACCGCCTTCGTCGCCATCAACGACATGTGCGCCATCGGGATCTGCCGGGGCGCGAAGGACGCCGGCCGCAGCGCGGGGCAGGACGTGTCCGTGGTCGGGTTCGACGACATCCTGCTCGCCGACCTCTTCGAACCGCCGCTGACCACGGTCCGCCAGCCGCTGCCGGAAATGGCGGCCGAGACGTTCCAGCAGCTGCGTTCCCGTATCGACTCGGCGCCGGTCGCCGGGCGCTCGCTCCTGATCAGGCCGCGGCTGGTGGTCCGGGAGTCGACGGCGCCCGCACCCGCGGAGGTGGCGGCGCCGGACGACGTGCTCGCGCGCAGCTGACCTGGCGGCGCGCACCCCCGCACCGCGCCGTCCCGCGGACGGACGACACGAGGACACCGTCCGGGAGACGGTGCCCTCGCGCCGGTGGCCGGCGGGCGTCCCGGGGTGGCGCACCCCGGGCCCGCACGTGCGCCGGATCAGGAAGTGGTGCAGGCACCGATGGTGGGCGCCGAGGTGTTGCCGTTCGTCATGACGGTGAACCCGAAGGACGTCGAGGCACCGGCGGCCAGAGTGCCGTTGCCGTTGGGCTTCATCGTCATCACGTTGCCGCTGCCGTCCCAGGACGGGGTGCCGTTCCAGGTCGTGGTGATCTTCTGCGGGGACGTCACCGTTACGGGAACCGTCCAGGTGCTGATCGCCGAACTGCCGGCCTTGACCGTCACCTGCCCGTTGAAGCGGTCGCCCCAGGTGTTCGTCCTGCTGTACGTGGCCGTGCATGTGCCGCCGCCGGTACCCGGGTCACCCCCGCCGTCGCCGGTGCCGCCCAGTGCCGTGAGTACGGCGGTGTACGCCGGCTTCTTGCCGTAGTTGTCGTCGAACAGCAGCGGGGTGCCACTGCTGCGCCACGAGTACTTGTCCGGGATGCCCCACACGGTGATGCCGTTGCAACGCGTCACGGCCAGGCAGGCGTTGACGACCTTGGTGTAGCTCGCGGCCTGCGCCGATCCCGATCCCTCGATGTCCAGTTCGGTGATCTGCACGTCCACACCCAGGTCGGCGAATCGCTGCAGATTGGCCTGGTAGTCCGAGGGGACGGGGGAGTTGCTGTTGAAGTGCGACTGGAAGCCGACGCAGTCGATCGGCACACCGCGCTGCTTGAAGTCCTTCACCATCGCGTAGACCGCGTTGCTCTTCGCGTTCTGGCCGTCGGTGTTGTAGTCGTTGTAACAAAGCTTGGCGCCCGAGTCGGCGGCCCGGGCGGTGCGGAACGCCTCCTCGATGAAGCCGTTGCCGAGCTTGTCCTGGAAGGGCGAGCTGCGCCTGGCCCCGCTGCTGCCGTCCTGGAAGGCCTCGTTGACGACGTCCCAGGCGTAGATCTTGCCCTTGTAGTGCGCCATCACCTGGTTGATGTGGTTGTTCATCGCCGAGCGCAGGTCGGTGGCGGCGAGCCCGCTGACCCAGCCGGGCAGCTGGGAGTGCCACACCAGCGTGTGACCGCGCAGTTTCATGCCCTTGCCCTGGGCATGGCTGACGATCTGGTCCGCGGAGCCGAAGTTGAAGCTGCCCCGGGAGGCCTCGACGGCATCCCACTTCATCTCGTTCTCCGGGGTCACCATGGTGAACTCGGTGTCCAGGGTGGAGGCGTACGCGGACTCGCCCAGATGGTTGGCGGCCACGGCGGTGCCGAAGTAGCGGCCCTTGGCGGCGGCGGAGGCCCCGAGCGTCGTCGCGGCCTCCGCGGTGCCCGCGAGCGAGAGGACTCCCGCCGCGGCGAGCAGACCCGCGGTGGCGAGTACGGATGCCCTTCGTGCCCGTGAGCGAAGTCCGGGCCGTTCGGCTCGGCTGCCGCGCGATGAATGGACGATCACTTTCCAACACCTTCTTCCGATCGCCGGACGGCATGAGCGGGCCGCCCGGAGGGGGGTGGACTGTGCGCAGAGCGGTTCGTCCGCCACGGGTACGCGCCAGTCACGAGCGGTTCCGTGGCGAGAAGTTGATCGGTGTTGCAGGGGAGCGAGGGAGAGTATGCGCGCGCCCGGACGGCTCGTCAACGCCACATTTCCGAAATATTTCGACGAGGTAAAGCGATACTCAGGTGCTCTTTATGCCTGTGACCTGCTGATATTTGATCGTCTTCATGCCGTGAGGAATGGCGGATGGGACGCATGCGCACATTCGCCTCTGAGGGTTACGAAAGGATTCCGATCGTTGAATGGATGTCGGCATCGAAACTCGCCGGACGTCCGGAGCGCCCTTCGGCTACACGTCGGATGAGCTGGGAATTTCGTACTCGCATCAGCTGATCGGGTGACAGGCCAATCAAAAGTGGCGAGCTGATGGATCGAAATATTTCGATCCTGAAAAGAATCTTGAGATACGACGAGGGACGAAGCGGCTTCCGGCCCTGCCCAGCCCCGGCCCCAGCCCGGGCCGACCCGTCCCGATCCGAACGAAAGGCCTCAGGCCGGCCCGGTCGGCTGCTGGGCGGCCTCGCGTGCGCCGGTGCTGACCAGACCTGTCTCGTAGGCGACGATGACGGCTTGGACGCGGTCGCGGAGTCCGAGCTTGGCGAGGATGCGCGCCACATGTGTCTTGACGGTCGCCTCGGCGAGATGGAGGCGGGTGGCGAGTTCGGCGTTGCTCAGCCCCTGGGCCAGCAGGCCGAGGACCTCCAGTTCGCGCGGGGTGAGCGAGGCGAGGTCACGGTGCAGGGCGGCTGTCTCGCTGCCGCGCCGGGCGAACCGCTGTACGAGACGGCGGGTGATGGCCGGCGCGAGCAGAGCGTCGCCGGTACGGACCGTGCGGACGGCGGCGGTCAGGTACTCGGGGGTCACGTCCTTGAGGAGGAAGCCGCTGGCTCCGGCGGACAGTGCCGCGTAGACGTACCGGTCCAGGTCGAAGGTGGTCAGGATGATGACACGCGGTTCGCCGGGGGCGCCGGTGAGGATTCGGCGGGTGGCTTCCAGGCCGTCCATCTCGGGCATCCGGACGTCCATCAGGATCACGTCGGGGCGGGTGCGACGGGCCGCTTCGACCGCTTCGGTTCCGTTGGTGGCCTCGGCGACGACATCGATCCCGTCGGCACCGAGGATCAGCCGGAAGCCGGTGCGGACCAGGGTCTGGTCGTCTGCGAGGAGCACGCGCAGCGGCTCGGTCATGGTGTCTCCAGGGGGATCAGGGCCTCTACACGGTAGCCGTCGGTGAGATGCCGGCCGGTGTGGAGGGTTCCGTCGTAGACGGCGAGGCGCTCGCGCAGGCCGATCAGGCCGCGGCCGTTGCCGGTGGCCGCGCCCACGCCCGGGCGTCCACCGGTGTCGGTGACTTCCACCCGGAGCCGGTCCGGGCCGTATTCGACGGTCACGGCGGCGGTGGCGCCGGACGCGTGCTTCACCGTGTTGGTCAGGGCTTCCTGGACCACGCGGTAGGCGGCGAGTTCGATACCGGTCGGCAGCCGGCGGGGCGGCCCGGTCATGGTCAGAGCGACCGTCAGGCCGGTGTCCCGTACCCGTCCGACCAGAGGTTCCAACTGGTCCAGGCCGGGCTGCGGGGCCAGCTCCGCCTCCGTCACGGCCCGGTAGCCGCCTCCGTCCCCCGCCTCGTCCTCGTCGGTCATCGTGAGCAGCCCCATGACGTGGCGCAGTTCGGTCATGGCGGCGCGCCCGCCCGCCTCGACGGCGAGCAGCGCCTCGCCGGCCTGCTCGGGGGAGGCTCTCATGATCGTGCGGGCGGCGCCCGCCTGGATGATCATCACGCTGACGTTGTGCGTGACGACGTCGTGGAGTTCGCGCGCGATTCTGGCCCGCTCGTGCTCGACGGCCCGGCGCAGTGCCTCGGCCTGTTCACGTTCCAGAGTGGTGAGCCGGGCGCGGCCGTCGTCGGTCCGGAGTTTCCAGGTACGCAGGCCGAGCGCGGCCACGGCCATCGGTACCAGGATCAGCAGGGCGATGTACTCGTTGGGGACGATCGGCGTCACCGAGTTGCCCGCGGTGCCGACCAGGAGGACCGACACCGGCAGCCCCGCCAGGGTCGCCACCCGGAATGGGCTGTACACGGCGGCGCTGTAGACGGCGATGACGAACGCGTAGAACGTCAGCCGCAGGACGCTCTGCGGTGTCGCGAGTGTTGCGGCCGTCACGATCGACAGCACGGCGAGGGGGTAGCGGCGGCGCAGGGCCAGGGCACTCGAGGCGATGAAGGCGAGGGTCACCATGAAGGCCAGACCGCCGGGGCCGGACGGGCGCACCATGACGTGCTCCACGCCGGGCGCGATCTCACGCACCACGATGTTGCCGGCGTTGTCGATGCCGTAGTACACGGTGATGACGGCGAGTGCCGTGGCCACCAGGACGTCGAACTGCCGGGCACGCAGGGTGGGCCGCAGCGGCGGACCGCTCGGCCGCCCGGCATCGCGGACCGTCCGGTGGGCGGCTTCCCGCAGCCGGTCCAGCGTCGTACGTACGTCGGTCACCGGTTCATTGTCGCCGCCGCCCGGACCCACGGAGTCCGTCCCGGCGGTCATTCCCTCCGTACCGGATACACCATCCGACTACAACGCAGGGATGACGTCTGCGTGCCTCGTCCGAGCGCGGTACCGCAAGGGGTTCGGGTGGGCGATGCGGCCGGGGCCGGGCCGCTCCTAGCGTTCGGGCAGTCGACTGCCCGAACGCTAGGAGCCATTTCATGACCACACCGGTGATCGAGTTGCGCGGGGTGAGCCGCAGGTACGACGACGGCCCGCCCGCTCTGCACGAGGCGTCGCTGACCGTGCGGCCCGGCGAGGCCGTCGCGATCCTCGGCCCTTCGGGCAGCGGCAAGTCCACTCTGCTCAACCTGATCGCGGGCCTGGACCGTCCCGATACGGGGACCGTCACGGTGGACGGGGTGCGGGTGGACCGGCTGGGGGAGGCCGGATCGGCGCTCTTCCGGCGATCGAAGATCGGCATGGTCTTCCAGTTCTTCAACCTGCTCGACGACCTGACCGTCATCGACAACGTCGTCCTGCCCGCAAGGCTTTCCGGCGTGGCCCGTGGCGAGGCCGGCCGCCGGGCGGCGGAGCTCCTGGAAACCCTCGGCATCGACCGGCACGCCCGCGCGTACCCGGGACGGCTGTCCGGCGGCGAGCGGCAGCGTGTCGCGGTGGCCCGGGCGTTGATGAACCGGCCGGCGCTGCTTCTGGCCGACGAGCCGACCGGCGCCCTGGACACGGCGGCCGGACAGGACGTCAGCACCCTGCTCAACACTCTCAACGCCGAGGGCCAGACCATCGTCGTGGTCACCCACGACCTGGCGCTGGCCCGGTCCTGCACGAACCGAACGGTCCGGATCGCCGATGGCCGGATCACCGAGGACATCCGGTCGCAGGCCGCCCCGCAGACCGCTGACCCGCAGACCGCTGACCCGCAGACCGCTGACCCGCAGACCGCTGACCCGCAGACCGCTGCCCCCCAGGCCGTCCGATGAGCGCGCTCGGCAAGGTGGTGCGCTCCGGCGTGGGACGACGGCGGGTGCAGACACTGGTGATCGGGCTCGCCACGATGATGGCGGTGGCCGCCTCCGTCCTCGGCGGATCCCTGCTGGTGGTCTCCGGCGCACCCTTCGACGACGCGTTCGCCGGACAGCACGGCGCGCATCTGTCCCTGCAGTTCGACGCGGGAGAGGTGAGCGCCGGAGAGCTGTCGAAGGCCGGTAACGCCGGAGGAGTGACCAGCGCGGCCGGGCCGTTCCGCACGGCGACGGTCGTCCCCCAGTCGCAGGGTGCGGGCCCCGGGTGGCCGATGACCGTCGTCGGGCGGGGTGATCCGGGCCGTGACGTGGACGCGGTGACACTCCTCGACGGGCGATGGCCCGCACGTCCCGGCGAGATCACGCTGTCCGCGGACTCCTCGCTCTTCCCCACCATGGGCATGAAGCTCACGTTCCCCGGTCTGCGCGGCGGTCCGGCCCTGACGGTGGTCGGTGTGGCCCGCTCGGTCACGCGGACCGCTGACGCCTGGGTGGTTCCGTCCCAGATGGCGGCGCTCACCGCGCCCGGCAGCGGCGGCTACCAGATGCTCTACCGGTTCACCGACGCGGCCACCGCCGCACAGGTTGCCGCGGGCGGCAGGTCGGTGACGCGGGCACTGCCCCGGGCCACGCCCGTCGGTGAACAGTCGTGGCTCACGGTCAGGAGATCCGCCGAGCGCGACACCGCCCTCTACGTCCCGTTCCTCATCGCGTTCGGTGGTCTGGGTCTGGTCATGTCGGTGCTCATCGTCGGCAACGTCGTCGCATCGGCCGCGGGTACGGGAACGCGGCGCATCGGCATCCTCAAGGCCGTCGGTTTCACCCCGCCCCAGGTCGTGCGGGCCTATGTCGGCCAGGCGCTGATCCCGGCCGCCGTCGGCACCGCACTCGGGGTCGTGGCCGGGCACCTGCTCGCCGTCCCCGTGCTGGCCGAGGCCGAGGAGGTCTACGGCACCTCGTCGCTGAGCATCGCCCCCTGGGTCGATCTGACGGTGGTCGCCGGCGTGCTCGGCCTGGTGGCCGCCACCGCGTGGGCGAGTGCCGGGCGGGCAGGCAGGCTGCGTACGGTCGACGCGCTCGCCGTCGGGCGCACCGCATCGGCGGGGCGCGGCCGGTGGGCGGCCCGCGCGGCCGGACGGCTGCCCTTGGCGCCGCCTGTCGCTCTGGGCCTGACCCGGCCCTTCGCGCGGCCCGCCCGCGCGCTGGCCATGGGCGCGGCGATCCTGTTCGGCACCGTCGCCGTCACGTTCACCGTGGGAATGGGCGCCACGCTCGGCCAGGTGATGAAGGCCAAGGCCCATGCCGCAGCCGATGTCGTCGTGCCCGCACCCCTGCCGGACTTCGGACCCCAAGGCCCCGGAAGCCCTGGTCCGGAGAAGCAGTCCAAGGCGGATCCCGTCGCGGTCGCCGCGGCCATCGAGTCCGCCGCGGGAACCCGGAAGCACTACCACGCCGCGACGGTGCGGGCGACCGTGTCCGGCCTGACCGGCACCATCGACGTGATCGCTTTCACCGGCGACGCCTCCTGGGGCGGCTACACGATGGTCTCGGGCCGCTGGATCGCCAGGTCCGGCGAGGCAGCGGTCCCGACCCCCTTCCTGGCCGCCACCGGCGCCCGCGTCGGGGACACCGTCACCCTGAACGGCCTGAACGAGCCGGTCACCGTCCGGATCGTCGGAGAGGTGCTCGACCCCCGTAACGACGGCATGCAGGTCTTCACCGATGCCTCGTCCCTCACGGCCGCACATCCCGACCTGACGGAAACGAGCCATCACATCGCGGTCGCCCCGGGCACTGACGTGTCCGCCTACGTCGAGGCGCTGAACAAGAACCTGGCACCGCTGGGGGCCCGCGCCCGGGCCGGCGGACTCGACGCGGGCGGCGACATGGTCCTCACGCTCAACGCGCTGTCCGCGATCCTCACCCTGATGCTCGTCGCCGTCGCCGCGCTCGGCGTGCTCAACGGCGTACTGCTCGACACCCGCGAGCGCGTCCGGGAACTCGGTGTCCACAAGGCGCTCGGCATGACGCCTCGGCAGACCGTCACCATGGTCCTCACCTCAGTCGTCGTGACCGGCCTGCTCGCCGGGACGCTGGGCGTTCCGCTCGGCGTGGCCCTGCACGGCTGGGTCCTCCCCGCGATGGGCGACAGTGTGGGACTCCGTCTTCCCGATTCCGTCATCGCCGTATACCACGGGGCTCAGTTGGTTCCCCTCGAACTCGGGGGCCTGCTCATCGCCATCCTGGGCGCGCTCCTGCCTGCCGGCTGGGCCGCCGGGTCCCGGACCGTCACGGCCCTGCGGACCGAATAGGAGGGCCGGGTTCCGAGACCGCGTCCTTTGCCGGAACCGACCGCGTGGAGATCTCGGAGCGAGCGCGGAGCCGGGACCCCGGCTATGTCTCCTCGGTCTCCCCGGCCTCCTGGTCCACGGCGTAGTTGGCGCGGTCGATCTCGGCCATGTGCTCCTCCGCCCAGGTACGCAGCCCCGCAAGCACGGCCTCCAGGGACAGCCCGAGCCCGGTGAGCCGGTAGAAGACCCGCGGCGGAACGGTCGGTTCGACCCGGCGCGACACCAGCCCGTCGCGGGTCAGACTCCGCAGCGTCACGGACAGCATCTTCTGCGAGACGCCGGGCATGCGGCGTCTCAGCTCCGCGAAGCGCACCTCGTCCGGTGCGGCATCGGCGAGCGTCCTGACCGCCATGGAGGTCCATTTCGTACCCAGCCGGTCCAGCAACTGGCGCGTCGGGCACTGGGGATCGAACAGATCGCCGCGTACGCCATGCCGGGCGGCCCGGGGTCCTGGGGCGGTCACCTGTGGCTCACCACCTTCCCTCAAAGTGCCGTCTGGGCAACGGCCGGGCAGTTACCTATCGTTCTGTGGTCACCAATGGTAACCATCCCAAGGATCCGTCATGCCCGTCACCACCGCACACCACCTGCGCCGCATCGCAACGAACGGCGTCGAACTCGACGTCGCCATCGCCGGGGACGGCCCAGCCGTTCTGCTGCTGCACGGCTTCCCGCACACCTGGCAGCTCTGGAGCGGCATCATGGGCCGGCTGTCCGGGCAGTACCGGGTCATCGCCCCCGACCTGCGAGGCTTCGGCGCCAGCGAACGTGCCGTCGACGGCTACGACGCGGGTACCCTCGCCGCCGACGCCGAAGGGCTGCTCGACGCACTCGGTGAGACCTCGGCGGCCGTGGTCGGCATCGACGCCGGCGCCGCTCCCGCCGCCATGCTCGCGCTGCGTCGGCCCGGCCTCGTCCGGCGCCTGGTCGTGATGGAGGCGCTGCTCGGCCGTCTGCCCGGAGCGGAGAGCGCGTTCGCGGGCGGTGCCCCGTGGTGGTTCGGCTTCCACGACGTCCCCGGACTCGCCGAGACCGTCCTGGCGGGCAACGAAGCCCCGTACATCGAATGGTTCCTCGACTCCGGCACGCTCGGGCGGGGCGTACCCGAGGACATCCGTGCGGCCTTCGTCCACGCGTACACGGGGAGCGAGGCCCTGCGCTGTGCGTTCTCCTACTACCGGGCCCTGCCCACCAGCGCGCAGCAGTTCCAGGACGCCGTCGCCACGGCCCGGCTCACGATGCCCACGATGGCCGTCGGCTCGCACCCCGTCGGCACCGCGCTCGAACGTCAGCTCCGCCCCATCGCCGACGACCTGACCGGACATCATCTCCAGGACTGCGGCCACATCATCCCCCTCGACCGCCCGCACGACTTGCTCGCGCTCCTTGCCCCGTTCCTCTCCGCCGATCTGCCGGAGTGACCGGAGCGGAGCCGAAGCCGAACGGGGCGGTCGGCGGCATCGCCCACCACCACGTCCCGGACCCGAGCATCGCGCTGTTCACGCACTTCGTACCGTGCGGGGCGCGGGAGGCCGTCTACATCATGGAGGGCCTGCTCAAGAACACCTCCGAGGTCCGCCCGACCACCACCCACGCGGACATGCAAGGGCAGAGCCACCCGGTCTTCGCCATCGCCCACCTGCTCGGCATCGACCTGATCCCCCGCATCCGCGACCGGAAGAACCTGCTGTTCTTCCGCCCCTGCGCCCCGCGAGCTACGAGCACATCGACGCACCGTTCGGCGAGGCCGGATGCAACGTCATCGACCGGGGCCCTGATCGGCCCGGGTATCGGCGTCGACCAACAAGGCCGAGGCGTTCAACGGCCTCCCGGACCGGGTGCGCCTCGGCCGGAACGGCACGGTGGCGGTGAACGACCCGGTCGAGCGGGAGAAGGACCTGAAGCGCGCACCTCCTTGCCGGCCGACCCGGATCCTCCACAACACCCTGGACATGGCCGACATGGCACGCGAGCTCGAGGCCGAAGGCCGCCCCGTCGGCCCGCTCGACCTCGCGCAGTCTCCCCGTACCTGACCGAGCACATCACACAAGCCGACGCGGTCCGGAAAACCGTTCGCGGTCCCGGGGGCATTGAGCCGAGACTGACAGGTCGATCACATCGGACAGAAAGAGTGACCAGCCCTGACGTACAACCGTGACACCCTGCCCTTCCCCGACAACCGAGTGCCCCGCGCCCCCTACGAGGAAATCTGGAACTGGGATGAATTCGACCCGGTCCGCCACTCGTTCGCCTGGGACGAGGATGAGGAAGCCCGCCTGTGCTCGCTGGTCCGCGAATGGGTGCCGCCCGTGCTCTCCGGTATGGCCGGCTGGTGGCAGGCAGAACACTGGTGCGAGCGTCAGGTGAATGCGATCATCCGGGAGCGATACGGCTCCTGGGCGTGGGGGTGGAGCTGGTGCCACCGCGGCGGCGGGCCCATCGGCAACTGGGGCGGCGGGTCGATCTCGGTGACGACCCCCGACGAGACCGCGGAACGTGTCGTGGCCGCGCTGTTGGAGTGGCGGGTGTGGTTGGAGCGAATGGCCCAGCGTTTCGCCGAACTGGCTCCGCCGCCGGACGCCTCACCCGAGGATCGCAGCTGGCACCTGGAGCGGGCCTGCGTCCGGCTCGTGACCCACACGCTGGACTCGGGCGCGGACAACGCCTGGCGCGGCCAGACCTCGATCGTCCTGGTCTGGTTCCTCACCAGCACCGGCATGGACCGAACCGGGGCCGCGCAAGCAGTTGAGAACGCGATCGGCGGCCGGTTCGAGAGCTGGGTCTACCCGAAACGGACGCTGATCGAATCCGTCGGCGAGGATCTGGCCGTCGGCCTCACCGGCCACGCCCCGTATCTGGACCACCACGACAGGACGGCTCTGGAGGAACTCCATGACCGCTACTGACAGCCTTTCGGCCTGGCTGTGCGTGCGCCGCGAGGTCGACTGGCAACACGCACCGGCCCTGCGGCGGATCCTGCCCCGACCGCGATGGGTTCCGATCCTGGTGTGAGGGACCGGTGCGCCGGCGCGACCCGATTCGCGCCGGGCGTCTGCTCGCCGCACACACCCTGGCCCGAGAAGATGCTGCACGCGAGAGCCCGCTGGACTTCGCCCTGCCGGCCGGTTGGCAGCGCGAAGTCCTCGCTGCGCCAGGGGCACCGTTTCGCGTGAGCGACGCCTATGCGAAGGCCGGCCGCGAGCGCTACGGTCTGACCTCTCACACGCAGGCCGATTTCGATTGCTGCCTGCGCGGGACGACCGACCAGGACCTCCCACTGGCGGCGCGCGCGGCCCGCGCCTACCTCGATGTGGCGTTTTTCCACCCCTTCACCGATGGCAATGCCCGCGCCGCGCTGTTGGCCTCGGTTCATGTTCTGGCACGGGAGGACATCGTCCTTCCCGAGGTCGGCCCTCTCCAGACCATCCGGTACGCGGATGATCCGGCCGGTGCCGCCGACCTCGGCACTCTCATCGGGGTGCTCAACCGCCTCCACCGACACTGAAGCCCGGCGAGAGCACCGACAGCTCCACCGACGACTCCCGCCGGGCTCCACAGACCACCTTCTGTTCCTGCTTCTGTTCCTGCAGGACCTGATCGCCATGGCCGACGAGCTCCGCAAGCGGGAGACCGGCTTCACCTCGCTGCACGAGCGCCTCGACACCACCACCGGCGGCCGGCTCGTGTTCCACGACTTCGCCGCGCCGGCGGAGTTCATCCGGGAGCTGATCGTCTCCGGCACCCCTCGAGGGCCTTGCCGCCGCCCGGGTACGCGGCAAGGCCGGCGGCCGGCCAACCGTTGTCAACGCCCAGCTCGGCTCCGACGGGCCCGGTCTGCCCGGACCCGTCGGAGCCCGGACCGATCAGGGCGACCAGGAGGACGAGCGCGATCCGGCCGAGGAGGATCTCGCCGAACCGAACTGCTGACGTACCAAGACCATCCCACTGCTCCTTCTGGGCTCACCTCGGCTGGACCCTTCCTCGGGTACCGGTCAGTTCGCGGATGCAGCCCAGCCGTTCGCCTCGATGCGCCGGGCGTCGGACGGCCGGCCCTCGTCGAAGACCGTACGTCCGCCGTCCTCGACCTTGATGGCGTCCACGTACACCCCACGGCCGACGTACAGCTGATCCGTGGCGTACCGCCAGCGCAGCCGCAACTCCCCGCCGCCCCACTGCGCGAGGTCCGCCTCCAGCCTGTGCCAGACCCGCCCCGACCAGCCGGACACCGAGCCCGTCGGATGCGGTTCGGGCTGCTGCTGCCCGTTCGGCGAGGCCGGACCGGTGGTGAACGGGACCGGCTGCCACGTGGTCCCGTCGTCTGCCGACGCCTCCAGGAAGAGGAAGTCGGAACCGGGCTCGGTGTCCCACCACAGCGCGCAGCTCAGCCGGGCCCGCGCGGAGGCGAGCGGGAGCGGCGGGAGCGCCAGGGTGGCCGACGAGGCACTCGCCAGGCCGGAGAACCACGCCGTACGGCCCCGGGCGGGCCGGACCGCGACCGCCCGGGCCATCTGGTTGGCGGTGGCGACACGCGGCGCGCTGCCGGAGCGCCAGCTGCGCACCGGGTGGACCGAGTTGCCCAGCACGATCAGGAACGAGTCCGTGGTCGGGTCGAGCACCAGGCTGGTGCCCGTGAAGCCGGTGTGGCCCGCCGTGCGCGGGGTGGCCATCGCCCCCATGTACCAGTGCTGGTAGAGCTCGAAGCCGAGGCCGTGCGCGTCACCGGGGAACGCCGTGTTGAAGTCCGTGAACAGCAGGTCGACCGATGCCGCGGAGAGGATCCTCGCGCGGCCGTAGACCCCGCCGTTGAGCAGGGTGCGGGCAAGGATCGCCAGGTCCCAGGCGCAGGAGAAGACCCCGGCGTGGCCCGCGACACCGTCCAGGCTGTACGCGTTCTCGTCGTGCACCTCGCCCCAGACCAGTCCGCGCTCCAGTCCGGACCAGGGGAGCCGGGCGTCCTCGGTCGCGGCGATCTTCGGCTTCCAGGAAGCCGGCGGGTTGTAGCGGGTGCGGTGCATCCCGAGCGGAGCGGTGATCTGCTCGCGGAGCAGTACGTCCTCGGTCAGTCCGGTGATCTTCTCCAGTACCAGCTGGAGCGAGATCAGGTTGAGGTCGGAGTAGAGGTACGCCGTGCCGGGCGGGTTCGCCGGTACCTCGTTCCAGATCAGCTCCAGCTTTCCCTCGCGGGTGGGCGCCTTGTAGAGCGGGATCCAGGCGCGGAAACCCGAGGTGTGCGTGAGCAGCTGACGGATGGTGACGTCCTGCTTGCCGCCGCCGGCGAAGTCGGGGAGGTAGGAGGCGACGGGCGCCTCCAGCTCCAGCCTGCCGCGTTCGATCTGCTGCACGGCCAGGATCGAGGTGAACAGCTTCGACACCGACGCCAGGTCGAAGACGGTGTCCTCGGCCATGGCGATCTGCTGGTCGGCCGGGAACTCCACACCGGTGTCGGTCTTCTCGTCGTACGCCGCATAGCGCACCGCCTTGCCGATCGGCCGGTGCAGCGCCACCGTCCCGCCCCGCCCCGCGAGCAGGACGGCGCCCGCGTACCACGGGTGCTTGGGGGAGTCGGCGAGATACTTCTCCGCCTCGCTGACGAGTTGGTCGAGCGGCTCCTGGAGCAGTCCCGCACGGGCGGCGGACCCGCGCCGCAGCGTCGGCCTGCCCTGCCCCGACAGCGTCCCCGCCGCAGTCCCTCTGCTCATGTCCGACGACCCCGCCCCCGACTCCGTGGCAGACGCCGCCGTCGCGAACGGGATGGGCGCCAGGGCGAGTGCGCCGCCCAGGGCCAGCATCCCACCGCCCAGCCTCCGCCGGCTGATGCCCCCGCCCGCCGTGTCCTCGGTCATCCGGAACCCCTTCCCCATGCCGTGAAAGTAACTTTCGAAATCTCTTCCGAGCCTGAAACTTCCTGCCGAGGCAGAGAGTACTGTCACCCCCCGCCGTCCCGCAGGCCCCAGGATCACAAAGAATCTGACACTGCATCAGAAAAGCTCTTCCCTCGGTTGTCGGACTGCGGCATCCTGCCGCCCATGGAGACGGAGCTGAGTCAAAAACTGGGGATCGAGCACGCCATCTTCGGCTTCACGCCGTTCCCGGCGGTGGCCGCGGCCATCACCCGGGCCGGTGGGTTCGGCGTACTCGGCGCGGTTCGCTACACCGCACCCGACGACCTCGCACGCGACCTCGACTGGATGCAGGAACACACCGACGGCAAGCCCTACGGTCTCGACGTCGTCATGCCCGCGAAGAAGGTGGAGGGCGTGAGCGAGGCCGATGTGGAGGCGATGATCCCGCCCGGCCACCGGCAGTTCGTCCAGGAGACCCTCGCCGAACACGGCGTCCCCGAACTCGCCGAGGGCGAGGCGTCGGGCTGGCGCATCACGGGCTGGATGGAGGAAGTCGCCCGCAACCAGCTGGATGTGGCATTCGACTACCCCATCAAGCTCCTCGCCAACGCGTTGGGCTCACCGCCCGCCGACGTCGTCGCCCGCGCCCACGACCAGGACGTCCTCGTCGCCGCGCTCGCCGGAAGCGCCCGGCACGCCCGCCACCACGCGGACGCGGGCATCGACATCGTCGTCGCCCAGGGATACGAGGCGGGCGGCCACACGGGCGAGATCGCCTCCATGGTCCTCGTCCCGGACGTCGTCGACGCCGTGGGGCCGCTCCCGGTCCTCGCCGCAGGCGGCATCGGCAGCGGTGAACAGATCGCCGCGGGACTCGCCCTGGGCGCCCAGGGCGTCTGGCTCGGCTCCCTCTGGCTCACCACCGAGGAGGCCGACATGCACTCCCGGGCCCTGACCGCCAAGCTCCTGGCCGCGGGCTCCGGCGACACCGTCCGCTCGCGCGCCCTCACCGGCAAACCCGCGCGCCAGCTCCGTACCGAATGGACCGACGCCTGGGACGATCCGTCGGGTCCCGGGACCCTGCCCATGCCGCTGCAGGGGCTCCTGGTCGCCGAGGCCGTCTCCCGTATCCAGAAGTACGAGACGGGCGCCCTGCTCGGTACACCCGTCGGCCAGATCGTCGGCCGGATGAACACCGAACGCAGCGTGCAGGCCGTCTTCGACGACCTGACCAGCGGCTTCGAACGAGCCATCGACCGGATCAACCGCATCGCCGGACGGAGTGCGTCATGAACCAGCCGCCCAACGGCTTCTGGGCCCAGGCCACCGCCGACCCCGACCGCACGGTCCTGATCGCGCCCGACGGCGGGACGTGGACGGCGGGGCGGCTGCACGCCGACGCCAACCGCATGGTCCACGGACTGCGCGCGGCCGGACTCGAAGAGGGCGACGCCTTCGCGGTCGTCCTGCCCAACGGCGTCGAGTTCCTCACCGCGTACCTCGCCGCCTCGCAGGCCGGCTTCTACCTCGTCCCCGTCAACCATCACCTCGTCGGGCCGGAGATCGCCTGGATCGTCTCCGACTCCGGCGCCAAGGTGCTCATCGCCCACGAACGCTTCACCGAGGCCGCGACCGCCGCCGCCGACGAGGCGAAACTGCCTGCGAGCCACCGCTACGGCGTCGGTGCGGTCGACGGCTTCCGCCCGTACGCCGAACTGCTGGAGAACCGGCCGGTGTCGCCCCCGGAGGGCCGCACGCTGGGCTGGGTCATGAACTACACCTCCGGGACCACGGGCCGGCCGCGCGGCATCCGCCGTCCGCTGCCCGGCAAGCTTCCCGAGGAGAGCTACCTCGGCGGCTTCCTCGGCATCTTCGGCATCAAGCCGTTCGACGGCAACGTCCACCTGGTCTGCTCGCCGCTGTACCACACCGCCGTGCTCCAGTTCGCGGGCGCCGCCCTGCACATCGGCCACCCTCTCGTCCTGATGGACAAGTGGTCGCCCGAGGAGATGCTGCGGGCGATGGACACCCATCGCTGCACCCACACCCACATGGTCCCCACGCAGTTCCACCGTCTGCTCGCCCTCCCCGACGAGGTCCGGCGGCGGTACGACGTCTCGGCGATGCGCCACGCCATCCACGGCGCCGCCCCCTGCCCCGACCACGTCAAACGGGCCATGATCGACTGGTGGGGCCGGTGCGTCGAGGAGTACTACGCGGCCAGCGAAGGCGGCGGCGCCTTCGCCACCGCCGACGACTGGCTGAAGAAGCCGGGCACCGTCGGCCGGGCCTGGCCGATCAGTGAACTCGCGGTCTTCGACGACGACGGCAACCGGCTCGGCCCGGGCGAGCTCGGCACCGTCTACATGAAGATGAGCACCGGCGGCTTCAGCTACCACAAGGACGAGGGCAAGACGAGGAAGAGCCGCATCGGCGACTTCTTCACCGTGGGTGACCTCGGAATCCTGGACGAGGACGGCTACCTCTTCCTCCGCGACCGCAAGATCGACATGATCATCTCCGGCGGGGTGAACATCTACCCCGCCGAGATCGAGAGCGCCCTGCTCAGCCACCCCGCGGTCGCCGACGCCGCCGTCTTCGGCATCCCGCACGCCGACTGGGGCGAGGAGGTCAGAGCGGTCGTCGAAGCCGCCGAGGGACACGAGGCGGGTGACGAGCTCGCCGCCGAGATCCTCGGACACTGCGACGGGCTGCTCGCCGGGTACAAACGACCCAAGACCCTCGGCTTCATCACGACGATGCCCCGCGACCCCAACGGCAAGCTGTACAAACGACGGTTGCGCGAGCCGTACTGGGAGGGGCACAGCTGACGACCTGTCCGGGCCTCCCTCCCGGCGGGCGGGCCTCCTCGCGCACCAGGCCGTAAAGCCTGCTCCGGGCGTCCCTCCCGGCGAGCGGGTACCGGCCCGCTCTGGCAGCGTATGGCCCATGAACACGAGCGCGACGGTCCGGTCACTGGCGACCCGGTGGACCGTGGCCGTGCCGCTCGTCGCGGCGCTCGCTCTGGTGTTCAGCTGGGGGCGCGAGCTGCCGCCGTTCGCCGTCGCCGTGGTCGCGCTCTGCCTCGCGGGCGCCGTCCTGGCCGCAGTGCATCACGCCGAGGTGATCGCCCACCGCGTCGGCGAACCCTTCGGTTCGCTCGTCCTGGCCGTCGCCGTGACCGTCATCGAGGTGGCGCTCATCGCCACGCTCATGGTGGACGGCGGCCGGCACGGCCGGGATCCGGGCCCTTGACCCCACGGCGCCCGCCGCACAGGATCACGCCATGACCGGAGTACGCAGCAGCACAGTCGACGGAGTCGTGACCCGCAGCGCACGGCGCACCCCCGAGCGGACCGCCCTGCGGTACGCCGACCGGGCCTGGACCTACCGCGGGCTCGACGAGGCGGTCAGCACCGCGGCCGTCGTCCTCATGGAGGGCCACGGGCTGCGCCCGGGGGACCGGGTCGCCTCGTACGCCCACAACTCCGACGCGTACCTGATCGCGTACCTCGCCTGCGCCCGGGCCGGACTCGTCCATGTGCCGGTCAACCAGAACCTCACCGGCGAGGACCTCGCGTACATCCTGAGCCAGTCCGGCAGCTCCCTGGTGCTCACCGACCCGGACCTCGCCGGCCGGGTCCCGCCGGGGTACGCCGTGCGGCCGCTGCGCGACGCCACCGGCTCGCTCCTGGCCGAACTCGACACCCCGCGCCCCTTCACGTCCGCGCACGAACCGGCGGCGGACGACCTGGTCCAGCTGCTGTACACCTCCGGCACGACCGCCCTGCCCAAGGGCGCGATGATGACGCACGGCGCCCTGGTCCACGAATACGTCAGCGCCGTCACCGCCCTCGATCTGCGCGCCGGCGACCGGCCCGTGCACGCCCTGCCGCTCTACCACTCCGCGCAGATGCACGTGTTCCTGCTGCCCTACCTCGCCGTCGGCGCCGAGAACACCGTCCTCGACGCCCCGGACGCGGCCCGGATCTTCGACCTCGTCGAATCGGGGCAGGCAGACAGCCTCTTCGCCCCGCCGACCGTCTGGATCGGTCTCGCCAACCACCCGGACTTCGCTGTCCGCGACCTCGGCGGTCTGCGCAAGGCGTACTACGGGGCGTCGATCATGCCCGTCCCGGTACTGGAACGCTTGCGCGCACGCCTTCCGGAGCTCGCCTTCTACAACTGCTTCGGCCAGAGCGAGATCGGCCCCCTCGCCACCGTCCTGGGACCGGACGAGCACGAGGGCCGGATGGACTCCTGCGGCCGGCCCGTCCTCTTCGTCGAGGCGAAGGTCGTCGACGAGCACGGCAAGGACGTCCCTGACGGCACCGCGGGCGAGGTGGTCTACCGCTCGCCCCAGCTGTGCAGCGGCTACTGGGACAAGCCGCAGGAGAGCGCCGAGGCGTTCCGCGACGGCTGGTTCCACTCCGGCGACCTCGCCGTCCGTGACGCGGAGGGCTACTTCACCGTCGTCGACCGAGTGAAGGACGTCATCAACTCCGGCGGCGTCCTCGTCGCCTCCCGCCAGGTCGAGGACGCGCTCTACACCCACCCCGCCGTCGCCGAGGCGGCCGTCGTCGGACTGCCCGACGAGCGCTGGATCGAAGCCGTCACCGCCGTCGTCGTGCTGCGCGGGGAGGCGACCGAGACCGAACTGATCGACCACGCCCGTGAGAAGCTCGCCCACTTCAAGGCCCCGAAGAGGGTCGTGTTCGTGGACGGCCTCCCGCGCAACGCCAGCGGAAAGATCCTCAAGCGGGAGCTCCGCGACCGCTTCGCCTGAGCCGGAGGGGGCGCCTACCGACGGACGAGGGCGCCCCCGGCATGGAAGCTGTCGGTGGCGTCCCTGCTCTCCGGGACAGCCGCGCCCGGGTTCCACCGAGGCGCCGTGACCAGGCCCGGATCGACCAGGTCGAGCCCGTCGAAGAACCGTGCGACCTCCGGCCCGGTCCGGGGCGCAGGGCGATGCCGCTCGACCGGTACATACCGCGAGGCGGCAGGCTTGGACCAAGCTGCCGCTGCTGAAGCGATCATGAAGTCGGTCAGCAAGGTGAGTCGCCTTGAAGGCGGGGCGGTGTCGGCCTCGGCGCTGGAGGTCCGGACGCTCATGGACCGGAATGGGCTGCGCGAGGGTCTGATGCAGGGTTGGGTGACAAGTTCAGTCACGCGGCCTGGAGGGTCGGTGTGGTCATGACGGTTTCGAATTCGACGGGCAACAGCGTTGTCCAGGGCGGCGACGGCCAGGCGGGACTCCAACCGCTCGTCAATCGAGTAGCCCACCCGATCCATTTGCTGAAGACGTCCTTGATCGCGCAGAGATACAACTTTCCCTTCCGCTGTGGGATGTTCGGTGATGTCGGCGAGCCAGAGCCTGTTCGCGCCATCTGCGGTGAAGTCGCGGCGGACGAGGTCGTTGTGCACCGGCGGTCCCGCCTTCCCGACCCTGCCGCGCTCTTTGCCGAACACGCTTCACCAGCGGTTTTCCCGGCAGATCCGCCGCGCGGTCCTATCCGCCATGCCAGCTCCCGTGACTCGTGTTTCGTCGGCCAGGAAGCCGTAACCGAATTCCGGGTCCTCGCGCTGGGCGTCGAACAACGCGTTGCGCGATACGCCTCCTCGACCGCAGCGTCGGTCACCGGCTTGTCGAGCCAGCAGCTTGATCCGCCGGCGCGCTTCCCGTAGTTCCGGCGCTCTCCTGGCCGGTCGTACCGGGCTTTACCCCGGCGTCGATGTCCGCCCTGCGCATCCACTTCCACAGCGTCATCGCGTGGACTCCGCAGTCGGCAGCCACCTGATCGACAGTCACGCCCGGGCCGCGGTTCCTCGCGACCCGCACGACATTCTCGCGGAACTCTTCCGGAGAGGGCTTGGGCACAAATGACATCCTTCCCGCTTGCCCTGCAGGGCAAGCCAGTTCAGATGTCACCCGATCGTGCATCAGACCCCTCCGGTAGCTCTTCCTGCTGAACGAGCCCGGCATGGCCCCCCGAGTCGATCGCTTCGTGACGCGCCGGAGCCTGTTGGCTGGATTCGGCGGTCTTCGGTAGAGCAACCTGGCTGCTGTCCCTCATTCCATGGTCGGGCGGCAGGGCAGTGGTTCACACTGGGTTCGTGCAAGGCCAGAGGGAGAACGGGGATGCGGGCGTGGATGCTGAAATTGTTACCTTGGTGGACGCGGCGGGGCCGTATCTGACGGCGGCTCTGACTGCCTATGGTGTCGGCGTGTTGGGACGAGCAGAGGATGCCGCCGTTGATGCTACGGCGGACGTGGGCCGAAGGATTCTAGATTCGGTCTGGCGCCGGAGGGGCGGCCAGGGGCGCACAGAATTGGAGGCGGCCGTAGGCGACGCGGCGGAAGCGCCGGACGATGCGGATGCTGCGGCGGCCTTGCGCCAGCAGATCAAGCGTGCGTTGCGCGAAGACAGGCAACTCCTGGCGGAGTTGTTGGTTCTGTTGCCCGCTCGCTCGACAGTTTCGGCGACGGCATCAGGTGAGAGGGCCATCGCGGCACAGCACATCACCACCGCGATTTCCGGCGACAACGCCACCTTGAGGCCGTGACCGTACCCGGTTTCGAGGCGTCAGGTGATCGGGCGGTGGCTGCGGAGTCGATCGGGGTCGCGGTGACGGGTGACCACGCTCGCGTCGTCGTCCTTCCACCTGAAGCGGTCCCGCGGGTAAAGGAGGTGGAGGCGGCGCCTGGTACGGCTAATCTGCCTGGCTTGGCTTCCAAAGTGTTCGTCGGCCGCGATGAAGCGTTGGATCAATTGCGCGGCATGCTGACCAGCGAGGGTGACGCGGCGGTGACGCAGGCAGGCGCGGTTCACGGCCTGGGAGGGATCGGCAAGAGCGCCTTGGCCTTGCACTACGCGATCCGATACCGGAACGTCTACAGCCTGACGTGGTGGATCAACGCCGAATCTCCGGAATCGATCGAGGCGGGCCTTGCTGCGCTGACCGTCCGATTGTGTCCGAACTGGCCTCGCAGTGCCACAGCTGAGGAATGTACAGCGTGGGCGGTGGCCTGGCTGCAGTGCCATCCGGGCTGGCTCCTGATCTTCGACAACGTCGAACACCCTGACCAACTGCGCCCCTACCTCGGTTCCCTGCCTGACGGGCATCATCTGGTGACCAGCCGCAAGGCCACTGGCTGGCACGCGATCCGCCATACGCTGCCTCTGGATCTCCTCGAAGCCGAGGCTTCTACTGATCTTGTGTGCTCGCTTGCCTACGATCGCCAGACGCCCACCTCGGAGCAGCGCAAGGAAGCCGAACTACTTGCTGCGGAACTCGGATACCTACCACTGGCCTTGGAACAAGCCGGCGCCTACCTTCACCAAACCGGAAAGGAAATCGGCGCCTACCGGCGAGCGCTGCCACGGATGCTGCCTAAGTACTCTGAGGGCATCGACCCCGAACGCACGGTGGCTCGCGTCTGGAATCAGTCCATTCAGGCCGTCCAAGAGCGTGGTCCCCTGGCCGTGACACTCCTCAACGCTGCATCCTGGCTCGCCCCGGACAATATCCCCCGCGCTCTCCTGACCCCCCTCGCGCCCACCGTGGATGAAGCTGACGACGAGATTGACGACGCCCTCGGCGTCCTGCGTGCCTACAATTTGATCACGCTCTCGGGCCCGACTTTCAGCGTGCACCGTCTCCTGCAAGCCGTATTGCGCACACCTCCCGCAGCAGACGCCAGCCATCCCTCAGCGGGGAGAGTCGCTGCCGAACTAGCTCTTCACGTGGCCGTTTTGAGTGGAGACGACGCCTTGCGGGCTACCGCAGGTCAATGGGAGGCACTGGCGCCCCACATCACCGCTTTTGCCATCAACCTCCCACCAGCCAGCGCCACTAAAGCCACCTTCGAGATCTTCGACTGGGCTACCGTGAACGCCCGACACGCCGAGCAGACAGCGCGGGCGATCCCGCTCTGCGAGGCCGCTCTCGCGCAGCGTGAGAGTGTCTTGGGCAGTACCCACCCCGATACCCTGAGCAGCCGCAATGATCTCGCCGGTGCCTACGTGACTGCCGGGGATCTGGCGCGGGCGATCCCGCTTTGCGAGGCCACGCTGGCGGAGCGTGAGGATGTCCTGGGTGGCACCCATCCCGATACGCTGAGCAGCCGTAACAACCTCGCCGGTGCCTATGCGCGTGCCGGGGATCTGGCGCGGGCGATCCCGCTCTACGAGCTCACGCTGGCCCAGCGTGAGGATGTCCTGGGCGGCACCCATCCCGATACGCTGAGCAGCCGTAACAACCTCGCTTATGCCTACGAGAGTGCCGGGGATCTGGCGCGGGCGATCCCGCTCTACGAGGTCACGCTCGGCCAGTGTGAGGCTGTTCTGGGTGGCACCCATCCCGATACGCTGAGCAGCCGTAACAACCTCGCTTATGCCTACGAGAGTGCCGGGGATCTGGCGCGGGCGATCCCGCTCTACGAGGCCACGCTCAGTCAGCGTGGAAGTATCCTGGGTGGCGCCCACCCCGACACGCTGAGCAGCCGTAACAACCTCGCCGGCGCCTATGCGCGTGCCGGGGATCTGGCGCGGGCGATCCCGCTCTACGAGGTCACGCTCGCCCAGTGTGAGGATGTCCTGGGTGGCACCCACCCCGACACCCTTAGCAGCCGCAACAACCTCGCTGGGGCTATGGCGTTGCAACAGCAGATGGCGGCTTCATCTGACGCACTCGGCGGTGCAGCCAAACGCCAAGCGCTGTCTGAGCGCCGCTCAGATCCGACCACGGGTGACACCTCTACTTGATGGCTAAATCCTCTATGCATAGAGGAAGTGCCTGCCGAGAAGGTAGTCGTAGACGCGCGCCGGGTGCGGCCTGCCGGTGTCGATCCGAGCCTTGGCCGGGCCTGCCGTCATGGCGAGCTCCAAGTTCTTCGGTACGGGAGAACAGGTGGAACGGTCGGCGCAGGCCGAGCACGCTTGCGTGCCCTACCCCCGACGCATCCTGCCACAGCAACCACAGTCGCACCGTGGGTAGTTGAGCGGTGTGCTGCCTGGCCCGGGCGTCAACTGCCCGGCTGCTCCCGCTCGTCGACGATCCTCCTGAACTTGCCGACCGACCTCTCCAGCGTCTCCGGATCGAGGATCTCGACCCCGACCGAGACCCCGATACCGTCCTTGACGGCCGCCGCGACCGAAGCGGCGGCCGCCTCCCGCTGCTCCGGTGTCGTTCCGGCCCGGGCCTCGGCCCGCACTGTCAGCACGTCCAGCCGCCCCTCGCGGGTCAGCCGCAGCTGGAAGTGCGGCGACACGCCCGGCGTACGGAGCACGATCTCCTCGATCTGTGTCGGGAACAGGTTCACCCCGCGCAGGATCACCAGATCGTCGCTGCGCCCGGTGACCTTCTCCATGCGCCGGAAGACCCGGGCCGTGCCGGGCAGCAGCCGGGTGAGGTCGCGGGTCCGGTAGCGGATCACCGGCATGGCTTCCTTGGTGAGCGAGGTGAACACCAGCTCGCCCTCCGCCCCTTCGGGCAGCACCTCGCCGGTGAACGGATCGACCACCTCGGGATAGAAGTGGTCCTCCCAGATGTGCAGCCCGTCCTTCGTCTCCACGCACTCCTGCGCCACACCCGGGCCCATCACCTCGGACAGCCCGTAGATGTCGACCGCGTCGATCGCGAACCGTTCCTCGATCTCACCGCGCATCTCCTCGGTCCACGGCTCGGCCCCGAAGATCCCCACCTTCAGCGACGTCGTCCGCGGATCGACGCCCTGCCGCTCGAACTCGTCCAGGAGCGTCAGCATGTAGGACGGCGTCACCATGATGATCTCGGGCCGGAAGTCCTGGATCAACTGGACCTGCCGGGCCGTCATGCCGCCCGAGGCGGGAATGACCGTGCAGCCGAGCCGCTCCGCACCGTAGTGCGCGCCCAGCCCGCCGGTGAACAGCCCGTAGCCGTACGCGACATGGACCTTCTGCCCGGGCCGCCCGCCGGCCGCGCGGATCGAGCGGGCCACTACGTCGGCCCAGGTGTCCAGGTCCTTCTCCGTGTAGCCGACGACCGTCGGGCGGCCCGTCGTCCCACTGGAGGCATGGATCCGCCGCACCTGCTCCTCGGGCACCGCGAACATCCCGAACGGGTAGTTGTCGCGCAGATCGGCCTTCGTGGTGAACGGGAACCGGGCCAGATCGGCCAGCGAGCGGCAGTCGTCCGGATGCAGCCCCGCCCGGTCGAACGCCTGCCGGTAGTGACCGACCCGGTCGTACGCGTGGTGCAGGGTGGCCCGCAGCCGTTCCAGTTGCAGTGCCGCCAGCTCCTCGCGGCCCATCCGTTCCGCCGCGTCCAGCAGCACCGCCATGCCGATCTCCCTCTTCCGCGCTCCGTGCGGACGACCGATCATTCGGTCGTTCCTTCCGGGAGCAGTAATTCAGGATCTTCCCCGGTGTGGCAAGAGGTGCGGCGTATCCGACACGTGCCACGGATACGCCCGTACCGAACACGGCTGCGTCACCCGGTCGGCCCTGTTTGGATGGGTCCATGCCGACTTTCCGCACGTACGACGGGACCGAGCTCGCCTATCACGTCATGGGGGACGGTGAGCCCCTGATCTGCCTGCCGGGCGGTGCGATGAGAGCCGGCGCCTACCTCGGGGACCTCGGCGGGCTCTCCGCCGTAAGGCAGCTGGTCGTCCTCGATCTGCGCGGTACGGGGGACTCCGCCGTACCGGACGACATCTCCACCTACCGGTGCGACCGGCTCGTCGAGGACGTCGAGGCGTTGCGACGGCACCTGGGGATCGACCGTGCCGACCTGCTCGCCCACTCGGCGGCCGGGGACCTCGCCGCGCTCTACGCGGCCCGGTACCCGCAGGCCGTGCGGAGTCTGATCCTCGTCGCACCCACCACGCGGGCGGTCGGCTTCCCGTTCGTCGAGCGCGAGGCCCGGGAGGCCGCCGCGCTGCGCAGCACCGAACCCTGGTACGCGCAGGCGCTCCCGGCCCTGGAGGAGATCTGGGCAGGACGCATGACGGACGAACTGCGCGCGGCGGGCAGGCCGTTCCTGTACGGGCGCTGGGACGACGCCGCACAGTCGCACGCCGCTCTGTCCGCGCAGCAGATCAACTCCGAAGCAGCACGGGCCTATTACGGGGAAGGGGCGGCCGACCCGGCTGCGACGGTCGCCGCCCTGCGGACCCTCCCGTCCCCCGTTCTCGTCCTCGCGGGCGAGTACGACGGCGTGACCACGCCCGACCGGGCCGCCGAACTCGCCGCGCTCTTCCCGGAATCGGAGTTCGCCGTGCAGCGCGGCGCCGGGCACTTCCCCTGGCTCGACGACCCGGGCGCCTTCGTCCGGACCGTCACCGCCTTCCTGGACCCGGACGTGCACAGCGTCCAGGCCGGCGGGATCCGGCTCGCCCACCGCGTGTGGGGCGACCCGTCCGCACCGCCCGTCGTCCTCGTCCACGGGCGGTGCGGCTCCAGCACCACCTGGACCACCGTCGCCGAACGGCTCGCCGGCCGGCACCGGGTGTACGCCTTCGACTTCCGCGGCCACGGACTCAGTGACTGGCCGGGCCGCTACTCCTACGAGCTGTTCCGCGACGATCTGCACGCCTTCCTGGAAGCACGCAACCTCGCCGGTGCCACGGTCGTCGGACACTCCATGGGCGGCGCCGCGGCGTATCTGCTCGCCGAACGGCAGCCCGGACTCATCGGCCGCCTCGTCATCGAGGAGGCGCCACCGCCCTTCCCGCTCGACCCGCCCCGCGCAACCGTCGAACGCTCCGAGGAGGAGCTGGACTTCGACTGGCCCCTGGTGCCCGCCATCGACGCCCAGCTCAACGACCCGGATCCGGCAGGCCGTGAACTCCTCGGGGAGATCACCACCCCCACGCTCGTCATCGGCGGCGGTCCCAGGAGCCAGATCGACCAGGAGGCCATCGCCCGGATGGCCCGGCAGATCCCCGGCGCGCAGCACGTCACCATCGACGCGGGCCATCTTGTGCACACCGAACGACCGGAGGAGTTCCTCGCGGCCCTCCGGTCGTTCGGTGTGGGCTGAAGCGTTCTCGTGGCTCTGCGCGCGTCAGTCCCGGCGCAGCAGCGCGACCATGACCTCGTGCAGCGCCGCGTCGGCGTCCTCGACGCCCGACTCCGCACGCCAGGCGACGAACCCGTCGGGGCGCACCACCACGGCGCCCTCGGCGCTCGTCCCGTGCGCCTCGGCCCAGTCGGCACCGTCCTCCGGCTCCAGGTCCCCGCCCGGCCCCGTGCCGATCCCGAACGCGTCGAGCCGCACCCCCAGCCGTTCGCCGACCCGTGCGGCCGCCCGGCGCCACGCCACGTCCGCGGCGTCGGTCAGCAGCACGAACGACCGCTCGTACAGATCCAGCGTGGAGATCCGCTCACCGGCCCTGCGGACCCACAAGTGCGGTGCCCTGCTGCCCGGTTCACCCGACAGCTGCACGCCCTCGGGCACGACGGGCCACTCCGGTCCGATGCCCAGCACCGCGCCGTCCACATAGCGGTAGCCCAGCGCCACGTTCAGCATCCCGCCCCGCTTCCCGCCGCCCACGGTCGGCGGAGCCGCGTACCCCGGGTGGCTGTGCTCGCCCGAACGTGCCGAGGCCCGCTCGCTCGTCGCCCGGGCCACCGGCCGCCGCTCCGCCTCGTAGGTGTCCAGCAGGCCGGGGCCCGCCTCGTCGCGCAGCACGGCCGCGAGCTTCCACGCCAGGTTGTGCGCGTCCTGGATGCCCGTGTTGGAGCCGAAAGCACCGGTGGGCGACATCTCGTGCGCCGAGTCGCCGGCCAGGAAGACGCGGCCCCGTGAGTACCGGTCGGCCACCCGCTCCGCCGCGTGCCACGGCGCCTTGCCGGTGATCTCGACGTCGATGTCCGGCGCCCCGACCGCCTTGCGGATGTGTGCCACGCACCGCTCGTCCGTGAAGTCCTCCAGCGTCTCGCCCCGGTCCGGCTGCCACGGCGCGTGGAACACCCACTCCTGCTCGTTGTCCACCGGCAGCAGCGCGCCGTCGGCCTCCGGATTGGTCAGGTAGCACACGATGAAGCGCCGGTCGCCCAGCACGTCCGCGAGCTGCCGGGACCGGAAGGTGATGCTCACGTTGTGGAAGAGGTCACCGGCACCCGAACGGCCGATGCGCAACTGCTCGCGGACCGGGCTGCGCGGGCCGTCGGCCGCGATCAGGTAGTCGGCCCGCACGGTGGTGTGCTCGCCGGTCTCCCGGTTCTTCAGGACCGCCCCGACCCCCGCCGCGTCCGGGTCGAACGAGAGCAGCTCGGTGGAGAACCGCAGATCGCCGCCCTGCTCCCGGGCCCGGTCCAGGAGCACCGGCTCCAGATCGTTCTGGCTGCACAGGCACCACCCGCTCGGGCTGAACCGGGCCAGTGCGCCCCCCGGGTCGATCTCCTTGAACAGCCACTCCTGGTCGTCGCCGGTCAGTGAACCGGCTTGCAGAATGCCGTGGTTCTCCGCCAGAACGGAAGCGGCCGCACGGATCTGCGGCTCCACCCCAGCCCGGCGGAAGATCTCCATCGTGCGGACGTTGTTGCCGCGGCCCCGCGGGTGTGTCGAAGTGGCGGCGTGCTTCTCGACCAGCAGGTGCTCGACGCCGAGCCGGCCGAGGAAGAGGGACGCGGAAAGGCCCACCAGGGAACCGCCCACGATGAGGACCGGTACTTGGACGTCGACGTTCTCGTTCATGAGTTGCTCCTGCTCGGACGCCGTACAGATGCAGTGTCCATGCCCTTGTCGGAGCCTTCTCGGAGCGGTTCGGACGCCCGCTCACCTGAACGGTTCATAAATCTCGCGTCAGGCGGACCAGCGTTTCACGATCGGTCACGGAGACGTCGCCCACGGTCCGGGCGGACCGTGCGCATCCGCCGGGAGATTCCCCGCTCCGCCCCCCCACTCGACGGTTCCCACCGGCCCGGCCGGTTCTCCCCCCGTCTCGAAGGAGTTCGCAAGATGACCACCACGCTCTCGGAACGGACCTCCCAGTCCGCCTTCGACGGATCAAGGCTGCGGGTCATCCTGCTGCTTGACCTGCACGACGGCGCCCAGAAGCAGTTCCTGGAGGCGTACGAACACATGCGCAACCAGGTCGCCTCGATCCCCGGCCACATCAGTGACCAGCTGTGCCAGTCCATCGAGAACCCGTCCCAGTGGCTCATCACCAGCGAGTGGGAGAGCGCGCCGCCCTTCCTCGCCTGGGTCAACAGCGAGGACCACGTCGCCACGGTCCAGCCCCTGCACAGCTGCGTGCGCGACACCCGCTCGCTGCGCTTCAGCGTCCTGCGTGAGACCGGAGCGGCCTTCGAGGAGAGCTTCGAGCCCGTCAAGGGCGGTCTGCAGGCCGCGCCCCGCCTCGGGGACGGGGTGGTGCGCCACGCGCTGACCTTCACCGTCAAGCCGGGCACCGAGGAGATCGTCGCGAAGATCCTCGCCGACTACGACTCCCCGCAGGCCCGGGTCGACGAGCACACCCGACTGCGCCGCACCTCGCTGTTCATGCACGGCAACCGGGTGGTGCGCGCCGTCGAGGTCGAGGGCGACCTCCTCGCGGCCCTGCGCCACGTCTCCCGGCAGCCCGAGGTCCGGGCCGTGGAGGAGGCGATCAACCCCTACCTGGAGCAGGACCGCGATCTGGCCGATCCCGACTCCGCGAGGATGTTCTTCACCCGGGCGGCCCTGCCCACCGTCCACCACGTGACGACAGGCCGCCACGCAGCCGGGGAGCGCAAGCGCCACGCGCTGTTCTACCAGGCCAAGGAGGGCTGCGGAATGGCGCTGGCCCGCCTCCTGGCCGAGCACGACGAGGAGGAGGCCGACAACACCGGCAGCCCCATCGAGAGCAGCACGATCTTCCAGCGCGACGACATCGTGGTCCGTCTGCTGGAGGTGGGCGGCCCGCTCGACGCGCAGCCCGCCAAGGCCCTCGGTATCCACGGCCCCGGCAAGGCCGCCCGGCTCGCCCGACTCCTCGACGGCGAGGCGAACGCCGTGCCGTCGAGCGACGAGGACGCCGCACGCTTCCTGGCCCGGTCCGAGATGACGCTGGTCACCGACCGGCGGGCCGCGGAGTCCTGAGCCGCGCAGCAGCACTCTGGGGGGTTCTCGCTCAACCCGTCGACACAACGCGCCATGCGCCAGGAGGAAAGCAGTCATGACCATGCACCGGCCACGCATCGTGGACCTCAGTGAGACCCAGCCCAACACCAGGCGCGGGGGTGACCTGCGCGCCCTTCTCACCCCGACGGCCGTGGGCGCCACCAGCGGCTTCATGGGACTGGCCATCATTCAGCCCGGCGACCGCATCGCGGAGCACTACCACCCGTACTCCGAGGAGTTCGTCTACGTCGTGGACGGGCTGCTCGAAGTGGACCTGGACGGTGAGCCGTACGCGATGCGACCGGACCAGGGGCTGCTGATCCCCCTGAACGTACGGCACCGCTTCCGCAACGTCGGTGACGTCGAGGCGCGCATGGTCTTCCACCTCGGCCCGCTCGCGCCCCGCCCGGAACTCGGCCACGTCGACACCGAGGTCACCGAGCCGGCCGACCGGGGCGCGCCGCCAGAACGAACCGAGGCCGCCTCATGACCCGGCGTGTGGCCGTCACCGGCGTCGGCGTCGTCGCCCCGGGCGGCATCGGCACCCCGGCCTTCTGGGACCTCCTCTCCAACGGCCGCACCGCGACCCGGGGCATCACCCTCTTCGACCCGGCCGGCTTCCGGTCCCGGATCGCCGCCGAGTGCGACTTCGACCCGGCGGCGTACGGACTGGACGAGGAGGAGGTCGCCCGCGCGGACCGCTACGTGCAGTTCGCGATGGTGGCCGCCCGCGAGGCCCTCGCCGACGCGGGCCTCGACCCGGAGCGGACCGACCCGTGGCGCATGGGCGTCTCGCTCGGCACCGCGGTCGGCGGCACCACCCGGCTGGAGCACGACTACGTCGCCGTCAGCGGCGGCGGAGCACACTGGGACGTCGACCACCGTCCGGCCGGCGCCCATCTGGAGCGCGCCTTCTCACCCAGCTCGCTGGCCGCGGCGGTCGCCGAACAGGTCGGCGCGCACGGACCGGTGCAGACCGTCTCCACCGGCTGCACCTCCGGCCTGGACGCGATCGGCTACGCCTTCCACTCCATCGAGGAAGGCCGCGTCGACGTGTGCATCGCCGGGGCCTCGGACTCCCCGATCACCCCGATCACCGTCGCGTGCTTCGACGCGATCAAGGCGACCTCGGCCAACAACGAGGACCCGGAACACGCGTCCCGGCCCTTCGACTCCCGCCGCGACGGCTTCGTGATGGGTGAGGGCGGAGCCGTGCTCGTCCTGGAGGAACTGGAGCACGCACGCGCCCGCGGCGCGACGGTGTACTGCGAGATCGCCGGCTACGCGACCTTCGGCAACGCCTACCACATGACCGGGCTGACACCGGAGGGCCTGGAGATGGCCGAGGCCATCAACCGGGCGCTCGGCCACGCCGGGATCGCCGCCGCGGACATCGACTACGTCAACGCGCACGGCTCGGGCACCAAGCAGAACGACCGGCACGAGACCGCCGCCGTGAAACGGGCGCTCGGCGCACACGCCCACGACGTACCGATGAGTTCCATCAAGTCGATGGTGGGTCACTCGCTCGGGGCGATCGGCGCGATAGAGATCGCCGCCTGCGTACTCGCCCTGGTCCACCAGACCGTACCGCCGACGGCGAACTACGAGTCCCCGGACCCCGAGTGCGACCTCGACTACGTGCCCCGCACCGCACGTCCCCTGAAACTGCGCAGCGTCCTGTCGGTCGGCAGCGGATTCGGCGGATTCCAGTCCGCGGTGGCCCTGACCAGAAGCGGTGGGAGGACACCATGAGCAAGGCCCGGCAGCCCCGGCGGCCCCGGCAGACCGTCGTCACCGGCATCGGAGTCGTCGCCCCCAACGGCACGACCACCGAGGCCTTCTGGAAGCGGACGCAGGAAGGCATGAGCGTCCTGGACCGGGTCACCCGTGAAGGGTGCGAGGAACTGCCCCTGCACGTGGCCGGCGAGGTCCGGGGTTTCGACCCGGTCTCGCTGATCGAGGAGCGCTACCTCGTGCAGACCGACCGGTTCACGCACTTCGCGATGGCCGCGGCCGACATGGCACTGGACGACGCCAGGCTGGGCCGCGCCGACTACGAGGACGCACCGTACAGCGTGGGCGTGGTCACCGCCGCCGGTTCGGGCGGCGGTGAGTTCGGCCAGCGCGAACTGCAGCGGCTGTGGGGCCAGGGATCCAAGTACGTCGGCCCCTACCAGTCGATCGCCTGGTTCTACGCGGCCAGCACCGGCCAGATCTCCATCCGCGGCGGCTTCAAGGGGCCGTGCGCGGTGGTGGCCAGCGACGAGGCCGGCGGCCTCGACGCCCTGGCGCATGCGGACCGGTCCGTCCGGCGCGGCACCGACGCGGTGGTGGTAGGCGCGGCGGAGGCCCCGCTCGCGCCCTACTCCGTCGTCTGCCAGCTCGGCTACCGGGACCTGAGCGCCGCCGAGGATCCGACGCGGGCCTACCGCCCGTTCACCTCGGACGCCTGCGGATTCGTGCCCGCCGAGGGCGGGGCGATGTTCGTGGTCGAGGAGGAGACGGCGGCCCGGGAGCGCGGCGCCCGGGTCCGGGCCGAGGTCGCCGGTCACGCGGCCACGTTCACCACCGCGATGCGCTGGGAGGAGTCCCGTGAGGGACTCGCCCACGCCATCGAGGGCGCACTGCGCGAGGCCGGCTGCGCCCCCGAGGAGATCGACGTGGTCTTCGCGGACGCACTCGGGGTCCCGGCGGCCGACCGGGCCGAGGCGCTGGCGCTGGCCGACGCGCTCGGCGCGCACGGCCGCCGCGTCCCGGTGACGGCGCCCAAGACCGGTATCGGACGGGCCTACTGCGGAGCCCCCGTCCTGGACGCGGCCGCCGCCGTCCTCGCCATGGAGAACGGCCTGATCCCGCCCACGCCCAACGTCTTCGAGGTGTGCCACGACCTCGACGTCGTCATGGGCCGGGCCCGCCCCGCCGAGCTGCGCACGGCCCTCGTGCTCAGCCGCGGCCTCATGGGCTCCAACGCGGCGATGGTGCTCCGGCGCCGCGCGTGAACCCCACCGACACCCCCCCGTGAGAAGGAGAAGCCCTCATGACCGACCGACTGACGTACGCAGAGCTCGCGTCCCTGATGAAGAAGGGCGCCGGACTGACCGTCGACCCCCGGGAGATGGAGAACCGGTCCGCCGCGGCCTTCGACGAGTTCGGCCTCGACTCGCTGGGCCTCCTCGGCATCGTCGGCGTACTGGAGAACCGGCACGGGCAGCCGCTGCCGGCCGACGCCGACCGCTGCAAGACCCCCCGCGAGTTCCTCGACCTCGTCAACAACAGCCTCATGACAGGAGCCTGAAGTGTCCGGACACACCGAGAACGAGATCATCATCGCCGCCCCCCTGGACCTCGTCTGGGACATGACGA
The DNA here is from genome assembly GCF_035917155.1 of Streptomyces sp. NBC_00385. Classification (NCBI taxonomy): domain Bacteria; kingdom Bacillati; phylum Actinomycetota; class Actinomycetes; order Kitasatosporales; family Streptomycetaceae; genus Streptomyces; species Streptomyces sp. NBC_00385. Next base: position 8,533,947 of record NZ_CP107951.1, read on the forward strand.
ACGACCTGGAGAACTGGCCCCGGCTGTTCAGCGAGTACGCCTCGGTCGAGGTCATCGAGCGGGACGGTGAGCGGACCACCTTCCGTCTGACCATGCACCCCGACGAGAACGACAAGGTGTGGAGCTGGGTCTCCGAGCGCACCACGGACCGCGTCGGACGCACCGTCCGTGCCCGCCGCGTCGAGCCCGGCCCGTTCCAGCACATGGACATCCACTGGGAGTACGCCGAGGCTCCCGGCGGCACGCGGATGCGGTGGACGCAGGACTTCGCGATGCGCCCCGACGCCCCGGTCGACGACGCGTGGATGACCGACAACATCAACCGCAACTCCCGTGTCCAGATGGAACTCATCCGGGACAAGATCGAGCAGCGTGACCGCGAGCGCCGTACGGCCGCTGTCCCGGCCAACTGACACACCGTCCGCCGACGGCGGTCCGCCCGCCCGGCCTTCCCGGCCGGGCCCCGGACCGGGTACCAGAAAGGCACCACCTGATGCACCACGCTCTGATCGTCGCCCGGATGGCGCCGGAATCGGCGCCGGACATCGCCGAGCTGTTCGCCGCCTCCGACAGCAGTGAGCTGCCGCACCTGGTGGGCGTCACCCGGCGCAAGCTGTTCCAGTTCGGCGACGTCTATCTGCACCTGATCGAGTCCGAGCGCCCGCCCGGTCCGGAGATTGCCAAGGTGACGGGCCATCCGGCGTTCAAGGACATCAGCGACCGGCTCACCGCCTTCGTCAGCCCCTACGACCCGCAGACCTGGCGGGGACCGAAGGACGCGATGGCGCAGGAGTTCTACCGCTGGGAGCGCGACTCCACCGCATGACGACATGACGTGGCCCCGGGTCCGGCCTTGCGGCCGGGCCCGGGGCCACGTCATGTCGTCATGCGTCAGCCGGGGACCACGCACTCGAACGCGTGGAGGTACGGGTTGACCGGCCGGATCTCGCCGATGGCCAGCCCGGCGTCGGACAGCCTGTCGACCAGGCTCTGCCGGGTGTGCTTGGCACCGCCGACGTTCAGGAGCAGCAGCAGGTCCATGGCGGTGGTGAAGCGCATCGACGGGGTGTCGTCGACGAGGTTCTCGATGACGACGACCCGGGCCCCGGGACGCGCCGCGGCGCACACGGACGCGAGCGCCCGGCGGGTGCTGTCGTCGTCCCACTCCAGGATGTTCTTGATGATGTAGAGATCGGCCGCCACCGGAATGCCCTCGCGGCAGTCACCGGCCACGATGGACGCCCGGCCCGCGAGCGAGCCGCCGTCCCGCAGCCGCTCGTCGGCCCGTGCCACCACACCCGGCAGGTCCATCAGGGTGCCGCTGACCGACGGGTGCTTCTCCAGCAGGCTCGCCAGCACGTGCCCCTGACCACCGCCGATGTCGGCGACGACCGACACCCCGGTGAGGTCGAGCAGAGCGGCGACGTCCAGTGCGGACTGCATGCTGGACGTCGTCATGGCCCGGTTGAACACCTGGGCCGACTCGTGGGCGTCCTGGTGGAGGTAGTCGAAGAACTCCTTGCCGAACACGTCCTCGAAGACGTTGCCGCCGGAGCGCACCGCGTCGTCCAGCCGGGGCCAGACCTCCCACGTCCACGGCTCCGTGCACCACAGCGAGATGTCCCGCAGGCTGTGCGGGTCGTCCTCGCGCAGCAGCCGCGACATGTCGGTGTGCGTGAAGGTGCCGTCGGCGTTCTCGGCGAAGATGCCGTAGCAGGACAGGGCACGCAGCAGCCGCCTCAGCGGCCCCGCTTCGGTCTTCACCACAGCGGCGAGCTCGTCCGCGGTGGCCGGCTCGTCTCCCAGCGCGTCCGCGACGCGCAGCCGAGCGGCGGCGCGCACGGCCGCGGAGCGGGCGGCCCCGAACACGATCTCGCGCAGCCGCATGGCCGGCTGCGGGGTGGAAACCGGCTGGACGGGAGTGGTGGTGGGGGTGGTGCTCACGGTGGTCATGCCGTCTCGCTTCTCCTCGTGCGGGGGGACACCGGTCAGCACATCCCGGCCGGTGCGGAGGTGGTGCAGACATTGCCGGTGAAACGGTTGCCCGTGCCGGTGTCCTGGTTGGCGAGGTCCGCCGGCTGGTTGCCCAGGACGGTGTTGCCGCTGATGGTGTTGTCGGTGTTCTTCGCTCCCACGAAGCTCTTGAACAGCACGACGCCGCCCGAGAGCGGGGTGGCACCCACGTTGTCGCGGATCACGTTGGACCGCACCTCGGTCGACTCGGTGCCGGTGAGGACGATCCCGGAGCCCTGGATCGCGGGCAGCCGGTCGGTGGCGGCGCAGAACTTGTTGTTGCCGGTGATCCGGTTCGACCGGATCGTCATGGCGCCGGCCTGCGGCGTTCCCTCGTCGCCCACGACGAACACGCCGCTGCAGTTGGCGGTGAAGGTGTTGTGGTTCACCATCAGGTTCCGTACGCGCCGGGCGGTGAACCCGATCCGGTTGTCGGTGAGGGTGTTGCCCCGGACCCGGGTCCCGCCGGTGTCGGTGGCACCGCCCTCCTCGTCGACGCTGTTGGCGACGAAGATGCCGGCGTCCCCGTTGGAGCGGGCGGTGTTGTGCCGGAGGTCGGAGCGGGTGGACCGCTGCTGCGCGATGCCCCAGACGCCGTTGGACGCCGCGGTCACCGAGCGGACCTCCAGCCCGTCCGTCCAGGACGCCCAGATGCCGCTCCTGGTGAAGCCGGACACGGTCAGGGACTTGATGGACACGTCGTCCACGGTGTTCTGTGCCGTGCCCAGGACGCAGATCCCGTTGCCGGCCTTCGCGCAGGCGTTCTCGGTCCGGTCCGTGCTCGCGCCGGGCTTGATGACGGTACGGTCCCCGGAACCGCGCAGGGTCAGTCCGGGCGTGGTGATCAGCACGCTCTCCCGGTAGGTGCCGGGCCGGACGACGATGGTGTCACCGGGCTGGGCGGCGTCCACCGCTGCCTGGATGGACTGGCCCGGACGCACCACGTGGCCGCCCGCGGCGGCGGCCGCGCCGGACGGGGCGACGACGCCCAGTCCGGCGGCCGTGGCGGCGGCGATGCTCACGAGGCAGGTGATGTGTCGTTTCCTCATGAGCCGAAGCTATGGGCGATCACCCCCCGATGCCACGCAGGGTGCCCGGTTGCTCACGGGCCGTGCCCGAATGGCTTACGCCGTGGCGAAGGCCCCGCGTCCGTCGTGGACGCGGGGCCGGGCACTCGGGTGATTCGCCGCTACCCGTCGGTGGCCGGTCGGGGGGCGACGGCCGTGCGGGCCCATCGGTAGTCGGCCTTGCCGCTGGGGGAGCGCTGGATCTGCGGGGCGATGACCAGGTGGCGCGGGATCTTGTAACCGGCCAGCCGGGTGCGGCAGTGAGCCTGGACGTCGTCGAGCGAAGGGGCCTCGGCGCCCTCGCGCAGCTGCACCACGGCGGCGACCCGGTTGCCCCACCGCTCGTCGGGAGCGCCCGCGACCAGCGCGTCGTACACATCCGGATGGGACTTGAGCGCCTGCTCGACCTCCTCCGGATACACCTTCTCGCCCCCGGTGTTGATGCACTGCGAACCCCGGCCGAGCACCGTCACGATGCCCTCGGCGTCGACCGTCGCCATGTCGCCGAGCAGCACCCACCGCTCGTCACCCCTGCGGAAGAACGTCTCGGCGGTCTTGCCCGGGTCGTTGTAGTAGCCGAGCGGCACGTGACCGCGCTGGGCGATCCGCCCCGGCTCGCCCGGCACCACCGGCTCGTACGTCGCCGGGTCGACGACCGCCGTGCGGGCGTTGACCCGGAGCCGGAAGCCGTTCTCCGGACCGGAGTCCGCGGTCGCCGTGCCGTTGAAGCCGGACTCGGAGGAGCCGAAGTTGTTCAGCAGCATCACATGGGGCACCAGGGACTGGAACTCCGCCCGCACCGAGTCGGACATGATCGCGCCCGAACTGGAGACGGAGAAAAGCGCCGAACAGTCGGTGCCCTTCAGCGGCCCCTTCAGTGCGTCGATCAGCGGCCGCAGCATCGCGTCGCCCACCAGCGACACGCTCGTGACCTTCTCCTTCTCGATGGTACGGAGCACCTCGTGCGGCACGTACTTGCGATGGACGACGACCCGCTGTCCGAAGTTGAAGCCGATGAACGCGGTGAGCGTCGATGTGCCGTGCATCAGCGGGGGAGTGGGGAAGAAGGTGATGCCCTCCCCGCCGGCCGCCACCCGCTCGGCCAGCTCCTCGGGGGTCTTCACCGGGTCGCCCGTCGGCGCGCCGCCGCCCAGGCCGGAGAAGAACAGGTCCTCCTGGCGCCACATCACACCCTTGGGCATGCCCGTGGTGCCGCCCGTGTAGATGATGAACTGGTCGTCGGCGGAGCGGGCCGGGAAGCCGCGCCCCGCGTCCCCGGCCGCCTCCGCCGCCGCGAACGCGACCGCGTCGGGCCCGGACGTGCCGTCCGCCGACGAGCCCACCCGCACCAGATGGCGGAGCGCCGGTGCCTGCGGGGCGGCGGCGGCGACGCGCTCGTCGAACTCCGCGTCGAAGACGAGCGCCGCCAGATCCGCGTCGCGGTAGAGGTAGACCAGCTCCTCCTCCACGTAGCGGTAGTTGACGTTGACGGGGACGACGCGGGCCTTCATGCAGGCCAGCACGGTCTGGAGGTACTCGATGCCGTTGTAGAGGTGCAGCCCGAGATGCTCGCCGGGGCCGATGCCCGCCTCGATGAGGTGGTGGGCGATGCGGTTCGCCGCGGTGTCGAGCTCCGCGTACGTGAGCCTGCGTTCGGCACCCGTTCCGGGATGGTCGAGGTAGACGAGCGCCTCGCGTTCCGGGACAGCGTCGACGACCGATTCGAACAGGTCGGCAAGGTTGTACTCCACCGTTCCTCCTGACCCCGGTTGCTGAGTGGCTCGGCGGTCATTAGAGCGCCGACCGGCACAAGTGGGAAGGGGGCCCGGGAAGAAATCTGACTGACTGTCAGAAAACTATTGAACTGCCTCCCCGCTTACTGCAACCTGTTCTAGCCTTGAGACGGGAGACAGACCATGGGCGGTACGGAACACCTCACCGTGCGGCGCGAAGGCGCCACACTGGTGCTCACCCTGAACCGGCCCGAGAGCAAGAACGCGCTCTCGCTGCCGATGCTGGTCGGCCTGTACGACGGCTGGCTGGCCGCGGACGAGGACGAGGAGGTCCGCTCCGTCGTCCTCACCGGAGCCGGCGGCTGCTTCTGCGCCGGCATGGACCTCAAGGCCCTCGCCGGCAAGGGAATGGAGGGCGAGCAGTACCGGGACCGGATGACGGCCGACCCCGATCTGCACTGGAAGGCCATGCTGCGCCATCACCGCCCCCGAAAGCCGGTCATCGCCGCCGTCGAGGGCCACTGCGTGGCCGGCGGCACCGAGATCCTGCAGGGCACCGACATCCGCATCGCCGGCGAGAGCGCCACGTTCGGACTCTTCGAGGTCCGCCGCGGCCTCTTCCCCATCGGCGGTTCCACCGTGCGGCTGCCGCGCCAGATCGCTCGCACCCACGCGCTCGAGATGCTGCTCACCGGCCGCCCCTACTCGGCGGACGAAGCGGCCCGGATCGGGCTGATCGGCCGGGTCGTTCCCGACGGCACCGCGCTGGAGGCGGCCCTCGCCGTCGCCGAGCAGATCAACGCCTGCGGCCCGCTCGCCGTCGAGGAGGTCAAGGCCTCGGTGTACGAGACGGCGGAGATGACCGAGACCGACGGCCTCGCCGCCGAACTCAAGCGCGGCTGGCCCGTCTTCGCGACCGCCGACGCCAAGGAGGGCGCCCGCGCCTTCGCCGAGAAGCGCCCGCCCGTCTACCGGCGGCACTGAACCGTAGGAGGAACCCGTGCCCGACATACTCAGCGCACCGCTGGTGGTCGAATTCCCCTTCACCCGCTCCCTCGGCCCGGTGCAGAGCGCCTTCCTCACCGGGCTGCGCGAACGCACCGTGCTCGGCGTCCGGACCGGGGACGGCAAGATCCTGGTCCCGCCCGTCGAGTACGACCCCGTCACCGCCGAGGAGATCCGGGACCTGGTCGAGGTCGCGGCCACCGGAACGGTCACCACCTGGGCCTGGAACCCGCACCCCCGCCGCGACCAGCCGCTCGACACCCCCTTCGCCTGGGTGCTCGTCCGCCTCGACGGCGCCGACACCGCGCTCCTGCACGTCCTGGACGCACCCGGACCCGACGCCGTCCATACCGGTATGCGCGTCCGCGTCCGCTGGGCCGAGGCCCGCACCGGCGCCATCACGGACATCGCCTGCTTCGAACCGTACGAGGGTGAACCCGGTGGATCCGCCCCGCACGACGGCGAGTTCGCGGACCCCGTCACCGGCATCGTCACCCCGGCACGCCTCGACTACACCTACTCTCCGGGCCGCGCGCAGAGCGCCTACCTCGAAGCGCTCGCGGGCCGCCGCGTCGTCGGGGAACGCTGCCCGTCCTGCCTCAAGGTGTACGTCCCGCCGCGCGGCGCCTGCCCCACCTGCGGCGTCGCCACCGACGAACGGGTCGAGGTCGGACCCCGCGGCACGGTCACCACCTTCTGCGTGGTCAACATCAAGGCGAAGAACCTCGATATCGACGTGCCCTACGTCTACGCCCACATCGCCCTGGACGGCGCGGACCTCGCCCTGCACGCCCGGATCGGCGGCATCCCGTACGACCAGGTGCGGATGGGACTGCGGGTCGAACCCGTCTGGTCCGAGGGGAGCCGCCACCCCGACCACTACCGGCCCACCGGCGAGCCCGATGCCGACTACGACGCGTACAAGGAGCTGGTGTAGATGCGAGACGTAGCGATCGTCGCCTTCGCGCAGACCGACCATCTGCGGCGCACCGACGAACTGTCCGAAGTCGAGATGCTGATGCCCGTCCTGCACCAGGTCCTCGACGCCACCGGCCTGAGGACCAGCGACATCGGCTTCACATGCTCCGGCTCCAGCGACTACCTCGCCGGCCGCGCCTTCTCCTTCACCATGGCGCTGGACGGGGTGGGGGCGCACCCGCCGATCTCCGAGTCCCATGTCGAGATGGACGGCGCCTGGGCCCTGTACGAGGCCTGGGTGAAGATCCAGACCGGGGAGGCGGACACCGCGCTCGTCTACGCGTACGGGAAGTCCTCGCCCGGCCAGGTCCGCGACGTCCTCACCCGGCAGCTCGACCCGTACTACACCGCCCCGCTGTGGCCCGACTCCGTCGCACTCGCGGCGCTCCAGGCCCAGGCGCTGATCGACGCGGGCGACACGGACGAGACCGCGCTCGCCGCCGTCGCCGCCCGCAGCCGCGCGGACGCCTCGGACAACCCGCACGCGCAGCTCAGCGGAACGGTCCCGGCCGGTGACTACCTCGTCCAGCCGCTGCGGACCGGTGACTGCCCGCCCGTCGGCGACGGCGCCGCCGCCGTGATCCTGGCCGCAGGGGACACCGCGCGGGCCCTGTGCGCGAGGCCCGCCTGGATCCGCGGCATCGACCACCGCATCGAGGCCCACGGCCTCGGAGTGCGCGAGCTCACCGAATCGCCGTCGACCCGGCTCGCCGCCGAACGCGCCGGGGTCTTCGAACGACCCGTCGACACGGCCGAGTTGCACGCCCCGTTCAGCTCCCAGGAAGTGGTGCTGCGCAAGGCGCTCGGCCTGGGCGACGAGGTCAGGGTCAACCCGTCCGGCGGCGCGCTGGCCGCCAACCCGGTGATGGCCGCCGGGCTGATCCGCCTCGGCGAGGCCGCCGCCCGCATCCACCGCGGCGAGTCCGACCGGGCCCTCGCCCACGCCACGTCCGGCCCGTGCCTCCAGCAGAACCTGGTCGCCGTCCTCGAAGGGGAGAGTGCTCATGCCTAAGGAGCCCGTGGCCGTCGTCGGCATCGGCCAGACCAAGCACGTCGCCGCCCGCCACGACGTCTCCCTCGCCGGCCTCGTACGCGAAGCCGCCGTGGCCGCCCTCCAGGACGCCGGACTGACCTGGGCGGACATCGACGCCGTCGTCATCGGCAAGGCCCCCGACTTCTTCGAGGGCGTGATGATGCCGGAGCTCTACCTCGCCGACGCCCTCGGCGCGGTCGGCAAGCCCATGCTCCGCGTCCACACCGCGGGCTCGGTCGGCGGCTCGACCGCCCTCGTCGCCGCGAACCTCGTCGCGGCCCGCGTGCACCGGACCGTCCTCACGCTCGCCTTCGAGAAGCAGTCGGAGTCCAACGCCATGTGGGGCCTCTCGCTCCCCATCCCGTTCCAGCAACCGCTGCTGGCCGGCGCGGGCGGCTTCTTCGCCCCGCATGTGCGGGCCTACATGCGCCGGACCGGGGCGCCGGACACCGTCGGCTCCCTCGTCGCGTACAAAGACCGGCGCAACGCGCTGAAGAACCCGTACGCCCACATCCACGACGCGGACATCACCCTGGAGAAGGTCCAGGCCGCGCCCATGCTCTGGGACCCCATCCGCTATTCGGAGACCTGCCCGTCCTCCGACGGGGCCTGCGCGATGATCCTCACCGACCGTGCGGGCGCCGACCGTTCACCGCACGCGCCCGCCTGGGTGCACGGCGGTGCGATGCGCAGCGAACCGACCCTCTTCGCCGGCAAGGACTTCGTCTCGCCACAGGCCGGGAAGGACTGCGCCGCCGATGTGTACCGGCAGGCCGGGATCAGCGACCCGCGCCGGGAGATCGACACCGTCGAGATGTACGTGCCCTTCTCCTGGTACGAACCGATGTGGCTGGAGAACCTCGGCTTCGCCGACGAGGGCGAGGGCTGGAAACTCACCGAGGCCGGAGTCACCGAGCTCGACGGCGACCTGCCCGTGAACCCCTCGGGCGGCGTGCTCTCCACCAATCCCATCGGCGCCTCCGGGATGATCCGCTTCGCCGAGGCCGCACTCCAGGTACGAGGACAGGCGGGGGAGCACCAGGTGGACGGCGCCCGGCGGGCCCTCGGACACGCCTACGGCGGCGGCGCCCAGTTCTTCTCCATGTGGCTCGTCGGCGCCGAGCCGCCCACGGGCTGACGCCGGGACCCCTCCCGGACAGGCCCGCGCCCGACGCGCACCGCGGCCTGTTCGGGAACGCCGGCGATGGCTAGGCTCGGTCCCGGCCGCAAGGACGAGCGGGAGGAGCCGACGTGGCACCCAGGACGACGCCCCAGCAGCACTCCACCCGCTGGGGCAAGCCGGAACCCGACCTCGGCAACGCCCGGTGGCATTCCGGCAGTCAGGGCATCGGAGACGTCCAGATCGCCTTCGTCGAGGGATTCATCGCGATGCGCAACGCCGGGCGCGCCGGCAGCCCGCCGCTGGTCTTCACTCCCGCGCAATGGCGCACCTTCGTCGTGAACGCCCGGCACGGCCGATTCGACCCGCGGTGACCGGCCTACGGGGAGCCACCCGGGCCGCCCGGACCGGTCACGGGGTCCGGGCACCACGCCCTCACGAGCGGCTGGGCGCCCACCTTGGGTAGCGTGGTGGGTGTGACCGGTGAAAGTGATCTTCGCGTCCTGCTGAGCGGCCTGCGTCCGCAGCTGCACCCGGGGCGCTATGTCTACGCGACCGCGCCCGACGGACGCGTGCCCGACGGTGCCGCACCCGTCGTCACGGTCGGTGAGGCCGAAGGGCTCACGCTGGTACTCCCCGAAGCCGAGGCCGCGGCGGCGGGGCTGCCGTACTCCTACGTGGCAGGCTGGATCACTCTCCGTGTGCACTCGGCCCTGGAGGCCGTCGGGCTGACGGCCGCCGTCTCGCTCGCCCTCACCGACGCGGGGATCAGCTGCAACGTGGTGGCCGGGTTCCACCACGACCACCTCTTCGTCCCGTACGAGCGGTCCACCGAAGCCGTCGCCGTGCTGGAGGCGCTGGCCTCGGAGTCGGGCACGGGGTGACCGGGGGTGTTGCCGGGGGGCCGGGGCGGTGCGGGCCTGCCCGGGCCCGGCTCGGCGAGGGCGCTCCGGACACGTAACATGTCTGCATGTCCTTCCTCCGCCGCCGTAGCGCCGCCACACCCGCGGGCCCCGACTTCGACGTCCTGGCCATGGACCCGGGCGACTGGCCCGGCAACCTCGGCGCCGGTCTGCTGCCCGCTCCCGACGGCAGCTGTCAGGGTGTGTTCCTGCGCTACGACCTGTTCGGCGGCCGCGGCCCCGCGATGATCATCGGCAACCTCCCGGAGGGCTCGCCCGCCCGGGAGACGGAGGAGGGCCAGGTCCCCTTCGAGGTCGCCCAGCTGCTGCTCGCGCTGGAGAACGACGAGCCGGTCGAGGTCACCGGCACCGAGGACATGCCCGTGATGCAGGGCGACAACCTGCTGATCGTCCGCCGGGTGAAGCTCTCCGAGAGCCGAATCTCCTGCGTGCAGTTCGACCGCAGCGACGGTGTCCTCGTCACCATCGCCAGCTGGGACCGGCCGATCACCGATGATCTGTACACCCTCCTGAAGCCGCTGCCCGCCGAGCTCTTCCAGCAGGGCTGAGCCGGCCCCGGCCGCCCGCTCGGCCGCGCCATTTCGTCCAAGTACACGCGGCCTCTGTCCAAGAGGCCGCTTTGTCATGCGCCTTGTCCGGTTAGTCGTCGGACCTCTAACGTCGTTCGGCATGACATCCGGGATGACGCGACGTACGACCGTGAAGACGGCGATCGGTGTAACAGGGGCTCTGGCGTGGGGAGTTCCTGCTCTCTCCGGAACGGCAGCCGCCTCCGGTACCTCCGATGAATCGGGGACTGCTGAGCGACAGGCGGAGCTGCCGAACCCGGTACTCCACTACCGGGCGCCCGCCGCCGACTGGGAGCGCGAATCGCTGCCCATCGGCGGCGGGGCCCTGGGCGCGAGCGTGCACGGAACGCTCGCCTCCGAACTCCTCACCCTCAACGAGAAGACGCTCTGGACCGGCGGACCCGGCTCGGCCCAGGGGTACGACTTCGGCAACTGGACCGCCCCCAGGCCCGGCGCCCTCGCCGGAGTGCAGGAGCGCCTCGACCGGGAGGGGGCCCTCGGCCCCGACGCCGTGGCCGCCGGACTCGGACAGCCGCGCCGCGGCTACGGCGCCTACCAGGTCCTCGGGGATCTCCACCTGGACGTACCGGACGCACCGGCCGCCCCCGACGCCTCCTACCGGCGCGCCCTGGACCTGCGCACCGCCCTGGCGTCCGTGGCCTATACGCACGAAGGGGTGGCGCACACCAGGGAGTTCTTCGTCTCCCACCCGGGTTCCGTCATCGCCGGCCGGCTGACGGCGGACAGCCCGGGGCACGTCACCTTCACCCTGCGCTACACCTCGCCGCGGAGCGACTTCACCGCCTCCGCCGCCGGAGACCGGCTCACCGTCCGCGGCACGCTCCAGGACAACGGACTGCGCTTCGAGGCCCAGATCCGTGTCCGCACCTCGGGTGGCGAGGTCACCGCCGGGGCGGACGGCAGTCTCACCGTCACCGGAGCCGACCGTGCGTGGTTCTGCCTGGCGGCGGGCACCGACTACGCGGACACCTACCCCTCCTACCGGGGCGAGGACCCGCACCGGAAGGTCACGGCCGCCGTCGACACCGCCGCGGCCGCCTCGTACGAGAGCGTGCGCGCCGCCCATGTGAACGACCACCGGACCCTCTTCGACCGGGTGGCCCTCGACATCGGCCAGGACCTCACCGACCTGCCCACCGACCGGTTGCTGAGCTCCTACACCGGATCGGAGAGCGCGGCGGACCGGGCCCTGGAGGCGCTCTTCTTCCAGTACGGCCGCTACCTGCTCATCGCGTCCTCGCGGGCCGGCTCGCTGCCCGCCAACCTCCAGGGCGTGTGGAACAACGCCACCAACCCGCCCTGGTCCGCCGATTACCACACCAACATCAACCTCCAGATGAACTACTGGCTCGCCGAGGTCACCAACCTGGCCGAGACCACCGCCCCCTACGACCGCTACGTCGAGGCGATGCGCGAGCCCGGCCGCAGGACGGCGAAGGAGATGTTCGGCACCGCCGGCTGGGTCGTGCACAACGAGACCAACCCGTACGGCTTCACCGGCGTGCACGACTGGTCCACCGCCTTCTGGTTCCCCGAGGCGGCCGCCTGGCTCACCCAGCAGATGTACGAGCACTACCGCTTCAGCGGCTCCACCGGCTATCTGCGCTCCACCGCCTACCCGGCGATGAAGGAGGCCGCCGAGTTCTGGCTCGCCAACCTGCGCACGGACCCCCGCGACGGACTCCTCGTCGTCACCCCGAGCTACTCGCCCGAGCACGGGGACTTCACCGCCGGGGCCGCGATGTCCCAGCAGATCGTCCACGACCTCCTCACGAGCACGCTGGAGGCCGCCCGCACCCTCGGCGACGCCCCCGCCTTCCGCGACCGTCTCGAAGCGGTTCTCGACCGACTGGATCCCGGCCTGCGCACCGGGTCCTGGGGGCAGCTCCAGGAGTGGAAGACCGACCGTGACGACCCGGCCGACACCCACCGCCACGTCTCGCACCTCTTCGGCCTCCACCCCGGCCGGCAGATCGAGCCAGGGAGCAACTGGGCCGAGGCCGCGGCCGTCTCCCTGAGAGCCCGCGGCGACGGCGGCACCGGCTGGTCCAAGGCCTGGAAGATCAACTTCTGGGCGAGGCTGCGGGACGGCAGCCACGCCCACAGGATGCTCGCGGAACAGCTGAAGAGCTCCACCCTGCCCAACCTCTGGGACACCCACCCGCCGTTCCAGATCGACGGTAACTTCGGCGCCGCCTCGGGCATCGCGGAGATGCTGCTGCAGAGCCAGCACGACACGGTCGAGATCCTGCCCGCACTGCCCGCCGCCTGGCCCGACGGCTCCGTGCGCGGGCTGCGCGCCCGCGGGGGATTCACCGTCGACATCGAATGGGCCGCCGGAAAGGCCCGCCGCGTAGTGATCACGGCGGGCCGCACCCGTGAAGTGACCGTACACAGCACGCTGTTCACGAGCGGCGAGACGGTCATCAGGGCCCGGGCGGGACGCCGCTACACGCTGACCCCCGAGAGCTGAGCGAACAACGAGGTCACCTGCGCCGCCGAGGTGCCGAGCCCCGTGGGACCGCTCAGGTGCCACGGGGCCGCGGTGCCCCGGCGCAGATCCTCCTCGCGGTAGCGCCTGCAGTCCCGGTGCCAGATCAGGATGCCCGCGATCCAGTGCTTCAGCTCCAGCACGTAACCGGCCAGGATCTCCCTCGCCTCCGCGTCCAGGCCGAAGTCGTCGAACAGCACCGGGAGTTCCTGCTCGGCGACATGTTGGAACTGGCGCAGTCGCGAGTTCATCAGGTCATGCACGATCCTCACCGCGGTCGGATAGTCCACCGCGAAGAAGTTCTGCACGACCAGCACACCGTTGTGCACCTCACCCTCGTACTCGATCTCCTTCTGGTACGAGAACAGGTCGTTGAGCAACGCGGCGTAGTCGGCCGCCGCGTTCTCCAGGGAGCGCAGCGGGCCGCTCTCGTAGATCTCCGGCGGTACCTTCCTGCCGTGCCCCAGCCGGCACAGACTCATCGTCAGATCCGAACCGAACGTCATGCGCCGCATCTCGACGTAGTCCACCGGGTCGGGAATGCGGTTCTGTGCCTGGTTCGCCAGCTCCCACAGCCAGCTGGCGGTCATGTCCTCGATGGACGTGCGGAACGCGCGCCTGCCACTGTCGTCCATCGGTGCGCTGGTGCGCTTCCAGAGGTCGCCCAGTCCGCGTTCCAGCGCGTTGACGGGCTCGGGCGGCGCGGCCCCGTCCAGCGGCATGAAGAGCGAAAGCCGCTCGTTGGCCAGCCGGGCCCCCGCCAGATCGCGGGTCCGGCCGTGCACCACGGGGAACCAGTCGTCGCCGTAGGTACCCCACGCCAGCCACTGCGAGGACAGGTCGAGCTCGTCGGGGGTGGCGTCCGGATGCAGCCCCGCCGCGCACAGGGGCAGGTCGATCGCCCGCAGCCGCTCCTCGTCCCAGATGTGCGAGCCGGGGACCCCCGGCTGCGCCTCCAGGATGCCCACCCGGTTCGCCCAGTCGACCATGCGCTCCCGGGCCCCGTCCAGATGCGGACTGAGTGTCGTACCGAACGGCAGATCGAAGTCGGGCAGCAGCGACGGCCCGACGTGCTGATAGGGCAGATGGGTGTGGCTGCGCGCCCTGGCGGACTCCGAGCGGGGAGTGAGCCGGATCGACGCGGCGGCCATCCCGAAGCTTGGCGCGGCCTGTCCGGCCCCGCCGTCGTTCATGTAGCGGCTGGAGCGCATGTGCCACTCATGGCCGCCGGACTGCCAGTCCTGCAACCCCTTGACGTACGCCAGCACCGCCGCCGTCTGTGTCGCGTCGAGGCCCTTCTCCGCGCAGAGCGGGCCCAGTTCGGTCAGAGCCGTGTTCTCGAACTGCTGCAGCCGGGACGTCAGCAGATCGTTGACCGCCTCGGCGGCCTCCTGCGTCGAGCAGCCGAGGAAGCGCTCAAGGACCAGAACCCCGTTGCTGTTCTCGCCCTCGTCCTCGACCTCCCGCTGGTACGAGAACAGGTCGTTGCGCAGATGGACGCCGTCGGAGAACGCGTCGCGCAGGACACGCAGGGCCCGTTCACCGGCGACCGCCTCGGGTACCTCCGCAGCGGCCGCGTACTCCACCAGCCCCGCCGACCAGGGGGCGCCGCCCACCTTTCGCCGCATCTCGATGTACTCGACGGGGTTCGCGATGCGGCCCTCGTTGATGTTGGCGAGTTCCCACAACGACTCGTTCAGCAGATTCTTCGTAGCCTCCGCGAACCGCACCCGCCATGCGTCCGACATCCCCGGCACCGTCCGGGCCCACAGATCGGCCAGCCCCGCCTCGACCGGGTTCTCCGGTTCGGGCGTCGGTGCACCGCGCTCCATCGGCATGAACGCGGGCAGCCGGTCCAGGTAGCGCTTGCCCCCCTCACGGTCCGGGGTGCGCTTGAACAGCTCCAGGAAATGGTCGTCGAAGAAGAAGACCCACACGTACCAGTCGGTGACCAGGGACAGCGCCTCGGCCGAGCAGTCGGGGTGGGTGTAGGCGCACAGCAGCGCGTAGTCGTGGGAGTCGAGGTCCTTCTCCTCCCAGATGCCGGACCCCTCCAGCATCCCTATGGCCCGTGCCCACGTCTTCGTGTGCTGCCGTGCCTCCTCGACGTGCGGGTTGAGGCGCGCCGGATACGGAACGTAGAAGTCCGGCAGGGTGAAGGGCTGTGCCATGTGCGTCAGGCCTTTCGGTGAGCCTCCGCGTGAGCGTCACGCGGATCGTTCGTGTCCGCGCCAGCACTACCCTTCGGCCGTTCGAGGCACGCACAGCCGCCATTAGTCACACAAGAAGTGCGCTCGTTCGAGGGACGGGGCAGGGTCGCGCCGGCCGGACCGCCCCTGCGTAAAACTCAGGTAACACGGCACCGCCACTGTCCCGTCGCCGCTTTCCCTTCGCAGGTCAGAGCACCTGCCAGTGGTCTGGTCCACTGGCTCGACCCGCGGCCCCCACCACACCCTTGACGTGCCATCACCTCAGGTCAGAGAGTGTGCGCGCACAGCGGAACGCGAGATCGGAACACGAACACCTCTCGACACGCACGGCTCGGGAAACGCCCAGCTCCAAGAAGGGTTGTCATGACGTCCAAGCAGAGGACCGGACGCGCACTCGCGCTGACCACCGTCGGCGCACTGAGTCTCGCGCTGCTCAGTCCCGCGGCACACGCGGGCGCGGACGGGGTGCGGCCGGAGTGCCCGCGCGGTCTGGACTGCGACTGGGTCCCGGCCGCCTACCAGCAGACGGGCGATCCGGCCGACAAGGAGACGTACGGCAACTACGACACCGCGGACCGGCCGCACAGCAACAAGATCAAGTTCATTGTCCTCCACGACACGGAGGAGGACTTCGACACCACCCTGAAGATCTTCCAGAACCCGCTGAAGCAGACCTCGGCGCACTATGTCGTGCGATCCGGCGACGGGCATGTCACGCAGATGGTGAAGAACAAGGACGTCGCCTGGCAGGCCGGCAACTGGTACGTCAACAGCCATTCGATCGGCATCGAGCAGGAGGGCGTCGCCACCGAGGGCGCGAAGTGGTACACCCCCGAGATGTACCGCTCGACAGCGGCGCTGGTGCGCTACCTCGCCGCCAAGTACGACATCCCCCTCGACCGCCAGCACATCATCGGCCACGACGGGGTGCCGCCCACCAGTGCCGCCGGCACCAAGGGCATGCACTGGGACCCGGGCACCTACTGGGACTGGAACCGCTTCATGGCGCTCCTCGGCAAGCCCACCGTGCCGACCGCCCGCAAGAGCAGCGAACTGGTCACCGTCAGCCCCCGGTTCAAGGACAACCAGCAGGCGTTCCGCGACTGCGAGAAGGGCATCGACCTCCCCGTACAGGGCTCCAGCGCCGTGCCGCTGCACACGGAACCCTCCGAGGACGCGCCGCTCTTCTCCGACCCGGGCCTGCACACGGACGGCTCTCCCGGCACCAACTGCGCCGCCGACTGGGGCAGCAAGATCAGCGCCACCCAGCAGGCGGTCGTCGCCGACCACGCACCCGGCTGGACGGCGATCTGGTGGTACGGCAAGAAGGCCTGGTTCAGCACCCCGGCCCGTACCCGCACCACCACCCCCACGTCCGGCTACGTGGTCAGGCCGAAGGCCGGCAAGGCGGAGGTGCCGGTGTACGGCGTCGCGTACCCGGAGAAGTCCGAGTACCCCGCCGACTTCGCGGACCAGCGGGTGGGCACGGCCCTGCAGTACACCATCAAGGCCGGCCAGTCCTATCCCGGCGGCGGAGAGGCCCCCAACGGCTTCTTCTACGCACCGACGATCGACTCCTCCTACCCCCTGGACCACGCCTACTTCCGTGGCAAGGAGAAGTACGTGACGGTCCAGATCGGCCACCGCATCGCCTTCGTGAAGGCCTCCGACGTGGACATCGTCCGCGCCCACTGAGCGCATTCGCCTTCGCCGTCCCGAGCGGGCAGGACAGCACAACAGCGCGCTGCGGGCCAGGTGTGTCGGCACCGGACCCGCAGCGCGCATCCCCCGTCGGACAGGTCAGCGAGTGCCGACTGCGGCTCGAACCGCGCTCCGCGCCATGGCGCAGTCATCGTGCAGGCGGCGCAGCAGCAGCCGCTGCTCCTCACCCGAGGAGAGCGCACCCGGGCGCTCCTGCCCGGTCCGGGCCGGTGCGCTGGTGTCCCGCATGGCCCGCTGCAGGGCCGTCTCGTACGTACGGATCTCCCGTGTCAGCACGAGCATCAGATTGACCAGGAACGCGTCCCGCGCCGCAGGACCCGCGACCTGGGCCAGCTGGCTGATCTGACGCCGCGCCACCGGCGCGTCACCGAGAACCGCCCAGAGCGTCGCCAGGTCGTAGCCCGGCAGATACCAGCCGGCGTGCTCCCAGTCCACGAGTACCGGACCGGTGGGCGACAGCAGGATGTTGGAGAGCAGCGCGTCACCGTGGCAGAACTGCCCCATGCCCTGGCGGCCCCCGGCGTGAGCGAGGCCGTGCAGCAGCTTCTGCAGGTCCCCCAGATCGCGGTCGGTGAACAGACCGAGCTCGTGATAGCGCGCGATCCGTGCCGCGTAGTCCAGCGGGGCGTCGAAAAGACCGGCCGGTGGACGCCAGGCGTTGACCCGGCTGACCGCGCCGAGCACCGCACGCAGATCCGCCCGCGGCGGGGCCTCGGACGGGTGCCTGGTCAGCGCCGCCACCCGTCCGGGCATCCGCTCGATGACCAGGGTGCAGTTCTCCGGATCCGCTGCGATGAGCCGGGGCACCCGGACCGGCGGGCGGTGCCGGACGAACGCCCGGTATGCCGCTATTTCGTGGCGGAACCGCTCCGACCACGCGGGGGAGTGGTCCAGTAAACACTTGGCGACCGCGGTCGCGCGGCCGGTGGAACCGACGAGGAGAACCGAACGGCCGCTGCGCCGCAGTACCTGCACGGGGTTGAACTCCGGGCAGATCCGGTGCACCGAGGCGATCGCCATCCTCAGCTGAGCGCCCTGCGGACCGGACAGGTCCAGTCTTCCGCTGAGCGACGGGGCGCCCGGCCCTGGCACGCGCCGGGTCCGCCCGATGCCGGGCGCGGGGACGGCGGCGCGGGGGTCGAGATACGGTCCGCCACCCGCTCCCAGGGGACGCAGCGGCCGGGGCGGGGCGGACACGGAGGACGATGCTGTGTACATGGGCGAGACAGATCCCTTCGTGCGCCGACAAGTTGCGTGCGCCGCCCCGGCCGGCGGCCGTTCGGCACCCTGGGGAGTACCTAGGGCTGCCGGGCGGGGTGGCGCACTCCTACCTGACACCGGAGTGCCCATGGCAGAGAACGTGGCGACCCCTGGCGAAGGCTGGCGAATAGTCGCAGGGCATCTGACAGGGGGTTACTGTCAACACAGCCGAGAACCTGGGGGCTTGACGTGACCGGAGAACCCAACACCCGCCTTTCCGACCTGTTCGGCCTTGCCGGCTGGTCCAAGGGCGAACTCGCGAGAATGGTGAACAGGCAGGCGGCGGCCATGGGCCACCCCCAACTGGCCACCGACACCTCGCGCGTGAGGCGATGGATCGACATGGGGGAGTCCCCGCGCGATCCGGTGCCCGAAGTGCTGGCAGCCCTGTTCACCGAGCGGCTCGGTCGTGTCGTGACCATCGAGGACCTCGGGTTCGGCCGACGCGGGCGTGTGGGGAAACGGCGAGAGGCCGGGACGGACAACAATCCCGACCAACTCCCGTGGGCGCCCGAGCGGACGGCAGCGGTCCTCACCGAATTCACGGGAATGGACCTCATGCTCAACCGACGCGGCTTGGTGAGCGCGGGCGCCGCGCTCGCCGCCGGCTCCACGATCGCCGGCCCCATGCACGACTGGCTGCACACCGACCCCGTACTGGCGGCCGACGCCCCACGTATCGACGACTCCGTGCACGCGGACCCGGCCGGCTACGACCGGTACGAGGCCGCGCCCATCGGCTCGGAGGAGATCGAGGCGCTGGAACGCTCCGTGGAGGTGTTCCGCGCCTGGGACGCCTCCCGCGGCGGAGGCCTCCAGCGCAAGGCAGTGGTGGGCCAGCTGAACGAGGTGGGCGGCATGCTCGCCTACCGCCACCCCGACCACCTGCAGCGCCGCCTCTGGGGCGTCGCCGCCAACCTCGCCGTGCTCGCGGGCTGGATGTCCCACGACATCGGCCTCGAACCCACCGCCCAGAAGTACTTCGTCATCGCCGCGCACGCCGCGCGTGAGGGCGGTGACCGTCCGCGGGCCGGCGAGGCGCTCTCCCGGGCAGCCCGCCAGATGGTCCACCTGGGCCGTCCCGACGACGCACTCGACCTCATGAAACTCGCCAAGTCCGGCTCGGGCGACATGGTCCTGCCGCGAACCCAGGCGATGCTGCACACCATCGAGGCCTGGGCGCAGGCGTCCATGGGCCGGGGGCAGGCCATGCGGCGCACCCTGGGCCGGGCGGAAGAGCTCTTCATCTCCGACAAGGGAGATGTACCGCCGCCCAGTTGGATGCAGATGTTCGACGAGGCCGATCTGCACGGCATGCAGGCCCTGGCGTTCCGCACGCTGGCCGAGCACGACCCCTCGGCAGCCGTCACCGCTCAGCGCCACGCGAAGCAGGCGCTGGAACTGCGGGTCAACGGACGCCAGCGGTCGAAGATCTTCGACTACATCTCGCTCGCCTCGGCCTGCTTCATCGCCGACGACCCCGAGCAGGCCGACCGCTACGCACGACTGGCCCTGGTGACGATGGGGGAGACCTCCTCGCACCGCACCTGGGACCGGCTGCGCGAAATGTACCGGCTGACGGGTCAGTTCGCGGGCTACGCGAAGATCGAGGACCTGCGTGAGGAGATCCAGCTCTCGCTGCCCCAGAGCTCCATCATCAAGAGGCCCAGGCGTTCGGAGATCTGATCCTGGTGACACGAGGACGAGGCGCTGTCAGGAAGAGGCGCCCCGTGGGAATACCACCGTCCCCTTCAGCGCCCGTTCTTCCCCATCGATGCGGTTACGCGCCGATGCGGGCGATCAGCACGCACGCGTCGTCCAGTCGCTCGGCGCCGCCGAACTCCTCGGCGACGGTGCGTACGCATTCCTGCGCCGTACGGGCCTCGGCGAAGCGCGGTGCGAGTCCGAGCAGCGTTTCCGTGCTCGGGCGGAGACCGTTGTGCGTGCTCCCGGTGCCCCGGGCCAGCCCGTCGGTGTGGAGTACCAGCACATCACCGGGCAGCAGGTGTACTTCGTCCTGCTCGTACGCGACCCCGGACGCAGCCCCGAGGAGCACTCCGTCCGGCGGGGGGACCGGGCGCCCGACGCCGTTGCGGAAGAGCAGGGGCGCCGGGTGTCCGGCCTGCGCCCAGTCCAGCCTGCGGGTGGCCGGGTCGAACCGGCAGCACACCGCGCTGCCCAGTGCGGGCTGGATCGATGTCTCCAGTAACTGGTTGAGGTGCCCCATCAGGGCTCCGGGCTCGATCCCGGCCACCGCCATGCCGCGCAGCGCACCCAGGATCATCGCCATGGTGGAGGTCGCCTGGATACCGTGACCGGTCAGATCGCCGACCGTGAGCAGCGTACGGCCGTCCGGCAGCTGCATCGCGTCGTACCAGCCGCCGCCGATCAGGGCGCTGGAATCCGACGGCAGGTAGTGGGCCGCGATGTCCAGCGAACCGGGCCCCCGGCCCGGGAGGGTCAGCGACCCCCGCCACGGGGGAAGCACGGCCTCCCGCAGTTCCACGGCCATCCGGCGCTCGGTCCTCGCGATGTGCTGCTCTCGCTGGAGCGAGTCCTGGGTGCGGTGCACCACCTGCTGGCTGCGGCGCAGCGCGCTGACATCGCGCAGGACCGCCCACATGGAGGCCGTGCAGCCGTCCGCGTCCAGGACGGGTTCGCCCATCATGTGCAGGGTCCGCAGCTGCCCGTCCGTGCGCAGGATGCGGAACTCGCCGTCTATCGGCTTGCCGTCGACCAGGCAGTCGGTCACCAGGGCCGTGAGCAGGGGCTGGTCCTCGGGCAGGAGTACGGAGGGCAGGTCGTCCAGTGACAGCGGTCCCGCCTCGGGTGTGCGGCCGAAGATCTGGAGCAGTTCGTCCGACCAGCTCACCTCGTCGGTCAGCAGATTCCATTCGGCGCTGCCCACCCGGCCGATCAGCGAACCCGGCTGCTCGCCGGCGGGCGGGGCCTGGACGGCGGGCTGCGCCGCCCCGGCCGCGAACTGTTCCGCGGCCCCGGACGGCAGTCCCTGCCTGAGCTGTCCCAGGTGTGCGCCGAGATCATCGAGCTGATGGACCGCCAGATCGCACAGTGCGCGCTGCCAGCGCAGTTGCGGGTCGTCCTCGTCGATGAGGACGGTGTCACGCCGCACCGCGTCCACGTCTCCGCGCAGCCGGTGCGTCCGGTTGATCAACGCGTCGACGGCATCACGTTCGGACGGCTGGGGGGCGGGGCGGTCCGCAGGCGGGTGGGGCGGCATGTCGTACTCCGATACAGGCGCGGTACAACCAGGTCTGAGGGTGGACCGGATACGACTGTGGCACAGCCGACACGAGCCCGTAAGTAGTTTGGCAACACTCGACGCGTTCTTGCATCCGGCATATGTCAGCGGCTGATCGGAACCCGATTCCGTCGAACACCCTTGCTGTCTGCGGGCGTTGATGCAAGTCACCCCAGCGCCCGATGGCTGATGTGCGCCCGTGTGCGCCGTGCTCGCGCGGTGCGCGCGGGCCGCGCAGGGGCATATGCGGGCCGGAGCCCCCGCCTGGGCGGGGGCTCCGGGGGTGATGACCGTCTCCGTGGTGTCAGCAGAGGGCGATGCGGCCGTACGAGCCCATCTTCCACTTCCACTCGAGGGTCTCGCCGGGCGAGGTGGTCCAGCAACTCCTGTCGGGGCCGTTGTTGATCACCAGCTGGATGTGCATGTTCCGGCCGCAGTTGTTGGTCGTCCAGGCCGTCTTGTTCTGCTTGATGACGTCGCGCGCCACGCAGGCGGGCGCGGTGTCGCCGGCGGCGGCCGCCGGGCCTGCCGCGGTCATGCAGGAGGCCGTGATCATCGCGGTGGCCGCGAGAGTCGTCAGGGTGTTCTTCAGGCGCATGGCTCACGTTCCTAGGGGGTCGGCTGAAGTGCCGGGCACAGCGATCAACGAGCGCGGCGGTCCCGCGTGACGGCCGCCGAAGGGTGCTCGGGTGCCCGGTGGGAGGTGGCGGGCGGTCCGGGAATGCGCCGGGGTGCGCCCGCGTTGCACGAGCAGAACGAAAACGAATCCCGTTACCAACAAGGGTCGGGATCGGTACAGGAGCCCGGAGGTGCCCATGGCCCGCAGTGAGACCCGTCCTGTCGTCACGCTCCGCTCGACCGCCGGAACCGGTCGGAGCTATGTGACGCGCAAGAACCGCCGTAACAACCCCGACCGTCTGGTGCTGCGCAAGTACGACGCCGCCGCAGGCCTGCACGTGCTGTTCCGCGAGGAACGCTGACCGCCGCCCGACCCCTGCCGGACGGCCCCCGCCGTCCGTCCGTTCTCGCACCAGGGAAGGAATGCCCATGAAGTCCCGAATCCACCCCGTCTCCCGTCCGGTGGTCTTCCGTGACCGCGCCGCCGGAGCGGCCTTCCTCACCCGTTCCACCGCGGACTCCGACCAGCGGGTGACGTGGCAGGACGGCCGGAGCTACCCCGTCATCGACGTGGAGACCTCGTCGGCGAGTCACCCGTTCTACACGGGAACCCGTCAGGTGCTGGACACGGCCGGCCGGATCGAGCAGTTCAACCGCCGTTACGGCAACGGAGTGCCCGCCGCCGGTGAGTGATGCCGCGGTCCTCGTGGCCGGTTGCGAAGCCGTGCCCTCGCGGCCGGGGGTCCGTGCCCTGGATCACAGTCCGGGGTGCGGATTCCCGGGAACACGGCAAGATGATTTATCGTTCACCTATACGTGGCCGACGCGCTGAGCGCCCACACCAGAACCGCCCCGGCTGGAATCCCCCGATCCGGCCGGGGCTTCCCCCTGTCCGGGCGTATGCCGCCCTACGCCCGGACGGCCCGCCGCCCGGTAGCTTCGACGAGGAGCGCCACGGCCGCCAGTCCCGCCGCGGCCACGGCACCGGACGCAGACCACAGGCGCACCATCAGCGCCGCCAGTGCCGCGCCCGCCACGACGGCGAGCAGCCGGCCGGCCACCCAGCCGTCACCCGGACGCCACGACCCGAGGGCCAGCCGTCCGACGAGGGACGTCAGCGTTCCGGTGAAGTAGTTCGTGGGCGTCGCCCGGACACGGCCCTGGATGCCCATCGCGAGCCCCATGACGACCAGGAGGCCCAGCCGGTCCGCGTCCGACGTGATCAGGCCGCACGCCCACAGCACAGCGCCGGCCGTGAGCAGCACCACCTCGGCCGACAGCATGACGGGCAGCCGCCACCACGTCCGCTCACCCGCCACCGCGCCGCAGGCCACCCCGCACCCGTACGAGACCAGCGCGGTGACCACGCGCAGCGCGACTCCCTCCTCACCGGCCCCCGCGGCCGCGGCGCCCAGCAGCACCAGGTTGCCCGTCATCACACCGGCGAAGACCTGGCCGACACAGATGAAGACGAAGGCGTCCGCCGCCCCGGAGGCCGCCGAAAGCAGCAGCAGCGCCGCGTGGGCGCGGGGACCGTCCGCGGTGTCGCGGGCGGCCGGTTCGGTGGATGCGGGGGAAGTCGGCACGACAGCATCCTCGCCGCCGTCCGTCCGGCCGCACCGTGTTGCGCCCGGCGCGGCGCGGCGGATGCGGGCACCGGGGCCGCACGCCCGCAAGGCCCTCAGTCGAGGCCGCGCGCCTTCCTGAAGCGGGCCAGCCCGTCCGCCAGCTCCACCACCGGCTGTGGATAGTCCGGCCGGTCGTGCGACGGCCCCCGCAGTTTCCACGGCTCGTGCACGGCGGCCCCGGACACCGCGGCCAGCTCCGGTACCCAGCGGCGGACGTAGCTGCCGTCCGGGTCGTACCGTTTGCCCTGGACCACGGGGTTGAGTACCCGGTTGGGCCGGCTGTCCGTACCGGTCCCGGCCATCCACTGCCAGTTCAGCTGGTTGTTGGCGACATCGCCGTCGACCAGCAGGTCCAGGAAGTGCTGTGCGCCGATGCGCCAGTCCACGTACAGCGTCTTGGTGAGGAAGCCCGCGGTCAGGAGCCTCCCGCGGTTGTGCATCCATCCCTCGTGGCGCAGCTGGCGCATCGCCGCGTCGACCACCGGGTAGCCGGTGCGGCCCTGCCGCCAGGCCTCGACGTCCTTGCTCGCTTCCGCCCCGGAGCGCCAGCGGTCGTGCCGGGTGCGGTAGTCCTGGCGGGACGCGGCGGGCCGGGCCGCGAGGACCTGATGATGGAACTCGCGCCAGCACAGCTGCCGGACGAAGGCCTCGGCCCCCGCACCGCCGGCGGAGCGGGCCCGATGGATCAGTTCGACGGGGGACAGGGTGCCGAAGTGCAGATGCGGCGACAGCCGGGACGTGGTGTCGCCGGACAGGTCGTCGTGACCTTCCTCGTACCCGGCGAGCCCGTCGCGCCGCCATGCGGTCAGCTGCTTGCGGGCCTGCCGCTCACCGCCCTCCGCCAGGCCCTCCGACACCCCGGACACCGCGCCGCGGGCCGGCACCTTCTCGGACCCCGGGCCGTCCGGGACCCGGACGGTGCGGGGCGCGGCGAAGGCATCCCGTACCCGCTGGGCCGACCAACGCCTGAAGTACGGCGTGAACACGGCGAAGTGGTCGGATGCCGCAGGCGTCACGGCGCCGGGCGCGACGGCGGTGACCACGCCGTCGTGGACGTGCAGCCGCGCGCCGCCGGACTCCAGGGCCTCGCGCAGCCGCTCCTCACGCCGTCGTGCGTAGGCACTGACGCCGGCCGCGAGATGGACGTCCGCCGCACCGGTCTCCGAGACGATCCGGCCCACCTCCGCGACGACGTCGCCCGAGCGGATCACCAGCCGGCCGCCCCGCTCACGCAGCCCGGCGTCCAGATCCCGGAGACAGTCGGAGAGGAAGGCCAGGCGGTTCGGGGCGGCGAACCCGGACTCCTCGATCCCGCTGTCGCGGACGAACAGCGGCACGATCTCGTCCGAGGCAGCCAGGGCCGCCCGCAGGGGCGGGTGGTCGTGCAGCCGGAGGTCGGCAGTGAACAGGACGACCGCAACGGTCATGGCGCAACTCCTGGGGAGGCCGGGGACCTGCCATGCTGCCGTGCCCGGCACCGTCCGCGGGGCCACGGTCAGGGCGACACCGCGGCACTCGCCGGTTCGGGTGACGCGCTGCCCGCTGCCGTACGGGCGATGTTGCGGGCCATCCCGCCGAAGACGAGGGAGTGGAAGGGCCACACACTCCACCAGTACGCGTGACCGAGCAGCCCGCGCGGATGGAACAGGGCGCGCTGACGGTAACGCGCCCCGTTCGCGCCGTCGGGCTCCACCGACATCTCCAGCCAGGCCAGACCCGGCAGTCGCATCTCAGCCCGCAGCCTCAGCAGGCGGCCCGGCTCGATCTCCTCGACGCGCCAGAAGTCCAGTGAATCGCCCACCCGCAGCCGGTCGGTGTCCCGCCGTCCGCGTCGCAGGCCCACC
Organism: Streptomyces sp. NBC_00385; assembly: GCF_035917155.1. NCBI lineage: Bacteria > Bacillati > Actinomycetota > Actinomycetes > Kitasatosporales > Streptomycetaceae > Streptomyces > Streptomyces sp. NBC_00385. Next base: position 8,559,444 of record NZ_CP107951.1, read on the forward strand.
CCTCCCACCAGCCGGTCGAGCCACCCGCGCACCGCCCAGGCGAGCGGGAACGAATACCAGCCGTGCTCGCCGCCGATGCCCTCGACGACTCGCCACAGCGCCTGCGGGGACGCGGCGACATCGCACCGTCGGGCGTCCGTGTACAGGCTGCCGCCGGCCCAGTCGGGGTCGGTGGGCAGTGGGTCGCTCGGGACCCCGGGAACCGACGCGGACGACCACCTGGTGGTGACCCGGGCCTCCCGGACCCGCTGCAGAGCCAGCCGCAGCGCCTTGTCGAGGTCGAACGGCTGCCCGGGCCCGTCGGGAACGTACGCGGCGATGTCGTGCTCCCGGCACACGACCTCGTACCGCAGCGACTCGGCGAGCGGGCGGGCGATCGACCGCGGCACGGGTGTGACCAGCCCGATCCAGTGGCTGGACAACCGGGGTGTCAGCATCGGGACGGGCAGGATCAGCCGGTGCGGAAGGTCCGCGACCTCCGCGTAACGCTGCATCATCTCGCGGTACGTGACGATGTCGGGCCCGCCGATGTCGAAGGTGCGGTTCACCTCACGCGGCATCCGGGCACTGCCCACCAGAAAGCGCAGTACGTCCCGGACCGCGACCGGCTGGATCCGTGTGGACACCCAGCTCGGCGTCACCATGACGGGCAGCCGCTCCGTCAGATAGCGCAGCATTTCGAAGGAGGCCGAGCCGGATCCGATGATGACGGCCGCCCGCAGCGCGGTGGTCGGGACGCCGGACGCCAGCAGGATCCTGCCGACCTCTGCCCGCGACCGCAGATGGGGCGACAGCTCCTGTTCCGGTACGCCGGACGGAATGAGCCCGCCGAGGTAGACGATGCGGCCGACCCCCGCGTCCCGCGCCTGCTCGCCGAAGACCGTGGCCGCCACGCGGTCCGTCTCCTCGAAACCACCGCCTGACGCCAAGGCGTGCACCAGGTAGTAGGCCACGTCGATGTCCCGCATCGCGGGGGCGAGCGACCGTGCGTCGGTGACGTCGCCGCGGACGATCTCCACGTCACCCGCCCACGGGTAGTCCCGCAGTTTCTCCGGGCTGCGCGCCAGGCAGCGCACCCGGTACCCCGCCGCGAGCAGTTCCGGGACCAGGCGCCCACCGATGTAGCCGGTGGCGCCGGTGACCAGACAGTGCAGAGGCTGATTCCCGTGGTCGCTCGTCATGAGATCTCCGGATCGGTTTCGTCCCGCCGTGTTCGCCGGGCCGTTCGCGTACCCGCACGTCCGGCCAGTCTGGCCCGTACCCGCCCGCGTCGCACCACGCCGGTCCGAGCGGCCGGAGACGTCAGGTGTGGTGCGGCCGGTCGGGGGCATCTGTCGCCCATGGACGCAGAGGCGGGAAGAGACACGCGCAACGGGACACGGCACAGGGCATGGAGTCATGTGCTGCTCCAGGTCGCCATTCTGGTGGCGGCCCTCCTGGCCATGGTCGGGTTCTCCGTCGTGCTGGCGAAGGTGACACTCACGCCGTCGCCCGCCTCGGAGGATCTCGTCACGTCGAACCTCCGCCCGGGGCGTTCGCTGCGGCAGTACGCCGAGGACTACACCTTCCTCGCCGCGTGCAAGCAGGCCGGCGGAAACCTCGTGCTGGGCATGCCGTTCGGCGTGCTGCTGCCCGTGCTCGTGCCGCGGCGGCTGCGCATGGTCCGCATGGTCCTGCTGACCGTTCTGGTCATCATCGTCGTCGAACTGGTGCAGGGAGCGCTGGTCGCGGGGCGGGCCTTCGACGTCGACGACGTCATTCTCAACACGGCGGGTGCGCTGCTCGGCTATCTGGTGCTGGGGCGGCGTCTGAGCCACCGCTATCACGTGCTGGCGGCCGAACCGTGGCGCGAGACCGTCCCGGCCCCGGCTCGGCGGCGGAAGCCCGCCCGCCCGGGGTCGGCAGCGAAGCCCGCGCGGAAGACGGCAGCGAAGACGACCGGGAAGCCGGGAGGGAAGTCGGCGGGGAAGACGACCGGGAAGACGGCAGCGAAGCCGGCAGCGAAGACGACCGGGAAGCCGAAGCCGACCGGCAAGCGAACCGGACGGGCGGCCACGTCGTGGACGAGGGTGCGCCAGGGAGTGCGCGCGAGCGTCACCCGCGGGCGCGGCCGCAAGAGCTGACCCGACAGCAGCGGGAGGCCGGCGGGCACTCGATCGGCCCGTCGCCGATTGCAGGCCGCCCCGGGTGGTCCCAGCGTGAGATCACGCCGCGTTGTCCCGCAGGCGTACGGATCACCCGCCGAAGGGGAGCGACATGGCCGACGCGCAGTGGAGTCCGGGGCGCAGGGCCGCAGACGCCGATGAGTTCCTGCCGGTGCTGGACATCATCGAACCGGCCCGGCAGCGCCGTCTCACCGCGCTGTTCCGTCTCCTCCTGCTGATCCCGCACTTCATCGTGCTGTTCTTCCTGGAGATCGCGGCGTTCTTCACCGTGGTGTTCGGCTGGTTCGCCGCCCTCGTACTGGGACGGCTGCCCGAACCCGTCTTCCGCTTCCTCGCGGCGACCCTCGCCTACCGCACCAGGGTCGCCGCGAGCAGCATGCTCCTCGTCGACAGCTACCCGCCGTTCACGCTGACCCAGCCGTCGGCGTACCCGGTCCGGATCGACGTCCGCCCGAGCCGGCTCAACCGGCTGGCCGTCTTCTTCCGGCTGATCCTGGTGATCCCCGCCGCCATCGTGCAGAGCCTCGCCACGTACGGGTGGTGGGCTCTGGCGATCGTGTGGTGGATCATCACCCTGGTCCTCGGACGCATGCCCCGCCCGCTCTTCGAAGCCACGGCGGCTACCCTCCGCTACGAGATGCGTGTGTCGGCCTACGTGACGATGCTCAGCCCCGCCTACCCCAAGGGCTTCTTCGGCGAGGACGCGCTCTCCGTACCGGAACAGCAGGGGCGTTCCGCGACCAGGCCCCTGGTCATGAGCACCGCGGGCAAGGCGCTGCTGGTCCTCTTCCTGGTCCTCGGGCTCATCGGCAGCATCACGACCTCCGTGACCGGCTCGTCGTCCGACGACACGGATTACGGGATGCACGCGTAAAACACTCGTGCGAACCGTGCGTCGACCGGCATGATCGTCGGATGACATGGACAGCACCTGAAGCCACCCGTACCGACGGTTCGCTCGTCGCCGCTGAGCGGGAGATGCTCACCGGATACCTCGGATGGTTCCGCGCCACCCTTCTCCAGAAGTGCGCCGGCCTGACCGGCGAGCAGCTCGCAGAGCGGACCACCCCGCCGTCGAACCTCTCCCTGCTCGGACTCCTGCGCCACATGGCCAAGGTCGAACGCACATGGTTCAGGCAGCGGTTCGCCGGCGAGGACCTCGCCCCCATGTACGACCCGGAGAAGGGCAAGGACGCGGACTTCGAGGACCTCGATCCGGCCCGGGCCGCCGAGGACTACGCCCGGCTGGTCGAGGAGTGCCGCCTGGCGGACGAGATCATCGCCGGCGCGTCGTTCGACGACACGTTCGTCCACAACGGAGAGGTTTTCTCGCTGCGCCTGGTACACGTTCACATGATCGGCGAGTACGCACGCCACATCGGCCACGCCGATCTGGTGCGCGAGCGCCTGGACGGAGTGACCGGAGCCTGAGGCGGGGCGCGGACGGGACGGAGGACGACACCATGGCCGACCGGTGGGTGAGGCTGGAGCTGGACCTGAACACATTCGACGCGGACCGGTTCGAGGCGTACGTCACCCGTTGCCGGGACGAGGGCGTCCGTCTGACGACACTCGCCGAACTGGGCGACACCCCGGAGCACCGGCGCGCGCTGTACGAGCTCAACAAGGAGTGTTCGGCCGACATCCCGGAACGGGGCGAGTTCTTCTCGTACGAGGAGTTCTGCACCCGCCGGTTCGACGCGCCTTCGTACGATCCGCGCGGCGTCGTGCTCGCACTGGACGGCGACGACTGGATCGGCCTGGCGGCCACCTCCCGCCACGAGGGTTTCCTCTTCAACGAGATGACCGGGGTGAGGGCCTCCTACCGGGGCCGGGGCGTCTCCGTCGCCATGAAGACGTTCGGGATGCGGTTCGCCACGCTGTGCGGGGTGCGCAGGATCCGTACCTTCCATCATCCGGCGAACGACAGCGCCATCGGAATGAACCGCGCCATGGGCTACACCGACACCGAATGAGCCGGGCCGGACGGTTCCCGCGGACCGACACGTCGGGGGAGCGGGGTTTTCCGGCCGCCGGTGGTGTTGAAGCCATGATGAGCAGGACGCGGCCGACGGGCGCCGCGAACGGATGTCGACGACGGGACAACTGCCATGCCGCTTCAGGGCGAGTACGAACCGAGCCCCACCCCTCACGTCCGTGACCAGGTCGAGCAGTACGAGAGCTCGGGCGGGACGAAGGGGACGACCATGCGGGGGATGCCGGTCATCGTCCTGACGACGCTCGGCGCCAGGAGCGGGAAGATCCGCAAGACGCCCCTGATGCGGGTCGAGCACGACGGCTCGTACGCCGTGGTCGCCTCGTTGGGCGGGGCTCCGCGCCACCCGGTCTGGTACCACAACCTCACCGCCGACCCGCGTGCCGAACTGCAGGACGGCCCGGTGCGCCGGGACATGACCGCCCGTGAGGTGACCGGCGAGGAGAAGGCGCTCTGGTGGGAGCGCGCCGTCGAGGCGTACCCCGACTACGCCGACTACCAGGAGAAGACCGACCGGCAGATCCCCGTCCTCGTACTGGAACCGGTGGACGCCGGCCACTGAACACCACGGGCACGAGCGCGGACAGGGCGACGGGATACGCTCCAGCACGGCTCCTGAGGCGTGGGGCCGAGCGGAAGGATGCACCACCAGATGACAGACAACTCCGAGCTGGTCGCGTTCGTCCGGGCGCGTCTCGACGAGGAAGAAGAGGCCGCACGTGCGGCCGGCGGCCAGGGCTGGCGGTGCCCGGCCGAGGTGCCCGGTGAGATCCACGACCGGACCGGTGCCATCGCGTTCACCCTGAGGACGCACGGCTACGACCGCCACATCGCTCTGCAGGACCCCGCGCGCACCCTCCAGCGCATCGAGACCAACCGAGTGCTCCTGGACGAGTACGCGGAGGTCGCCGCCCTGGACGTCGACCGTCCGCAGCGGGACTTCGCCTCGGGCCGGGCCTTCGGCCTGGGGTTCGTGGTCCGGCAGATGGCCGCGGAACACGCCGGGCACCCCGGTTACCAGGTGAAGTGGCTGCCCCGTTTCACGCAGTAGGCACGTCGTGCCGGGAGACGGCTCGCCTCTCCCGGCACGGTGAAGAGCCCGGGTCCCAGGGCCCGGGCCGGCCGCTGCCGCCCACGAGCGGCCGTCGTCCGGTCAGAGCGGGTTGGTGCCGCCCTCGCCCTTGGTGGACACCTGATCGCTCCGCTCCTGGAGCCGGCGCGCCTTGTCCTCCAGACGCCGGCGCTCCTGCGGATCGGAGACGCGCTCGGCCGCCTCCTTCATCTCCTGCGCCTTCGCGCGAATGCGCTCCGCGCGGCCGCCGGTTTCATCCGCAACACTCATGATCACTCCTGGGTCTCGGGGGAGAGCCGACCCCACCAGCGAATCAGCGCGTTCCCACACCTGCATCTCGAACGGTCACGCGCCGCCACGGAATGCGGTGCGACCTGCGCTGTCGGACAGTGGTATCCCATCGACGACGGCACGGGAGCGCACCATGAATGCTCGCTTGAACCTGTTCGCCAACGCGGCCGGGGCCAAGTTCTTCAAGTACATCAACTCGGCGGACAAGGTGATCGTGGGCTCGACCCTTCCGGCCGCCACGCAGGAACTGGTGAAGCTCCGCGCGAGTCAGATCAACGGCTGTGGCTTCTGTACCGACATGCACACCAAGGACGCCGCGCACGCCGGGGAGACCGAGATCCGTCTCCACCTGGTCGCCGCCTGGCGGGAGGCGACGGTGTTCACCGAAGCCGAGCGCGCCGCGCTGGAGCTGGCGGAGCAGGGCACCCGCATCGCCGACGCGGCCGGAGGCGTCACGGACGAGGCCTGGGCGAACGCCGCCGAGCACTACGACGAGGACCAGCTCGCCGCCCTGGCGATGCTCATCGCCCTCATCAACGCCTACAACCGGGTGAACGTCATCGTCCAGCAGCCCGCGGGCGACTACCAGCCGGGCCAGTTCGGGTAGCCGGCACCGGTGATCCCGGCACCGACGGAGCCCGCCGGTCGCTGAGGCATCATGGGGTCAGTGATCACAATTCATCTGAAGTACGAGATCGACCCCGACCGCATCGAGGACTTCGAGGAGTACGGCCGGAGATGGGTCGCCCTCGTGAACCGGTTCGGCGGCACCCACCACGGCTACTTCCTGCCCAGCGAGGGTGACAGCGACATCGCCTACGCGCTCTTCTCGTTCCCCGGATTCGCCGCGTACGAGCGTTACCGCACGGACAGCGCCACCGATCCCGAATGCCAGGCCGCGTTCGAGCTGGCGCGCCGCACCGGATGCATCCGGCGGTACGAGCGCCGGTTCCTGCGTCCCCTGGACACCGGGACGACGGAGGCCCCCGGTGCTGCCTGACGGCAGGCCTTCCGCGCAGCAGGGTACGGGCCGGCTCCGCGCTACTTGCCGAGCTTCTCGGCCAGGGCCGCCCGTCGGGCGAACAGCTCGTCCTTGGACGCCGCCATCTCACGGAGGGCCGTCTTCCGGTCCCGCTGGGCGAGCCGGTCCAGATACAGCCGGCCACGAAGGTGATCGGTCTCGTGCTGAAGGCACCGCGCGAAGTATCCCCGGCCCTCGATGACCAGGGGCTCGCCGTTCCTGTCCCGGCCGCGTACGACGGCGCGGTCGAGGCGGGGCACCATCCGGTAGGGCCCCGGAACGGACAGGCATCCTTCGGACTCCTCGATCAGACGGCGCTGCACGGCCGGAACCTCCACCAGGACCGGGTTGGCGATGTGCCCGACATGCCGCACCCCCCACTCGTCCGTGATGTCCCACACGAACAACTGCAGGTCCACGTCTACCTGGTTGGCAGCGAGCCCCGCGCCTTCCGCCACCTGATTCGTGGCGAACATGTCGTCGATCAGGCGCGACAGCTCCGGCGTGCCGAACCGGGTGACCTCCTGGCAGCGGCGCCCCAGGATCTCCTCGCCGACGACGGTGATGCGGCGTACCGAACCCCGTGCGGCCTCCGGAGCGACCCGCGGGTACGTATCCACCGGCTCTCCCAGCAGACGCACCCGGCGGTCCTGCGCAGTGTGGTCGAACCGAACCGCCATGGAGCATCAACGCCTTCCGTGTATGCCGCGGCCGGCCGGGGCATCGGGACCCGGCCGGCCTGTGGCGCCACTTGACCGAATGCTTTGCAAAGTAGCACCCTTTGCAAAATGAGCGACGAGAACCGCCAAGTCCCCTGCGTGGACCCCCTGCTGCACCGCGCCCGCCCGCGCCTGCCCGACCACCCGGTGCGCGTGGCACTCCTGGACCTGCTCGCCGAGGTCGGCACGGTCACGTCCACCCAGGCGGCCGCCCGGCTCGGCCACAGCTCCGGACTGTGCTCCTTCCATCTGCGGCAGCTGGCCCGGCACGGCCTCATCGAGGAGGCGCCGCACAGCGGCGGTCGCGTGCGGCCGTGGCGGCTTCGCTGGGCGCCCGCCGAGGAGGGGCCCGAGGAGTTCGCCGTGACGGCACGCGGACTGGAGGACGAGAGCTACCAGCACTGGCTGGCGCACCGGGACGAGGCGCCGGGCGAGTGGCGGCACGACGCGTCCTTCAGCGCCGTGGTCCACCTCACCCCGGCGGAGACGGCCGAACTCGCCGCCTCGATCCGCCACCTGGTGGCCGGCTACCGCGACCGGGACGAGGATCCAGCGGCTCGGCCCGCCGGTACGGTGCCCGTCGCCGCGATCACCCGGCTGTTCCCTCTCCTGGGCAGCTGAGCCCCCACGCCCGTGCGCGGGGAAGTGCCATGAGGGTTGAGGTCTCAGGCTCCGCCCAGATCGGCGCTCAGCCAGTGCTCGGGCCGCATGTGGATGACCACCTGCTCACCGTGCTCCCGCCACGCGAAGTCGACGTAGCCGTCGACCTTCTCCGGTGGGAGATAGCGCGACGAGATCTCCACCAGCTGCTCGCGGGTGGCGTCGCGGGTCATGATGACGCCGCCCTCGACGGAGACGTAACGAACGGTCGGCGTGACCCGTTCGACCATCATGGAGAACCGGCCGGCCGCGGCGATCGAGATTCCCTTCAGGGAGTCGCGGCCCGTCATGATCCACAGGTCGCCACCTGGTTCGTACATGTACCAGATCGGCACGACGAGAGGAGCCCGGCCCTCCTTGGCCGAGGTCACGGCCAGTGCCGCCACATGCGGCTCGGCCAGGAACTGTTCGCGTTCTTCACGGGTCAGAGGCACGGGGAACTCCTTCTGGTTCGTAGCGATTCCTGTCCGGCTTCGCGGGGGTACCGCCTGCCGCCGTGTGGATGACGTCGTCCAGGACCTCGCGGGAGCGGAGGAGGTCGTCGATCATGCGGTCGATCCGGTTCCGCTCGGTGGTGAGCTCTTCGACCAGGGCGGGGGTGGCCCGCAGGGAGGGACCGCCGTCCTCGTCGCGCATGCAGGGCAGGATCCGCGCGATCTTCGAACTGTGCAGACCGGCCGCGTAGAGCTCCTGAATGCGGATGACCCGGTCGACGGCCCTCTCGGGGTAGTCGCGGTGACCGCCCGGCGTCCGGTCGGCTGCCAGCAGCCCTTGCTCCTCGTAGTAGCGCAGGGAACGCTCCCCGACACCGGTACGAGCCGCCAGTTCCCCGATCCGCATACGCACCCCAGGAGTTGAATCTCACATCAATGTCAGGTTCTACGTTACCGGCATGACGCACACACAGCAGGAAACCTCCGTATCCCGACTCTTCGAACCTGCCCAGCTCGGTGGCATCGGACTGGCGAACCGGCTGGTCATGGCTCCGCTGACGCGAAATCGCGCCGGGGCCGACGGCGTCCCGGGCGAGCTGATGGCCACCCACTACGCACAACGTGCCTCGGCCGGCCTGATCATCGCCGAAGGCACGACCCCGAACGCCGTCGGGCAGACCTATCCGCATATCCCGGGGATTCACAGCCCCGCTCAGATCGCCGGATGGCGTCGGGTCACCGACGCGGTGCGTGCGGCTTCCGGCCGGAGCCCGATGTTCCTCCAGTTGCAGCACGGCGGCAGGGTCGGTCACCCCGACACCAGCGGTCACCTCCCGCTCGCACCGTCCGTCGTGCGCTTCCCGGAGACGCTGCAGACACCGGGCGGGCTCCGGAACGGGGTCGCGCCCCGCGAGATGTCGGCGCGGGACATCAGGTCCACCATCGCCGACTTCGCCACGGCGGCCCGCAACGCCGTGGAAGCAGGCTTCGCCGGCGTGGAGGTGCACTCGGCCAACGGCCATCTGCTGCACCAGTTCCTGGCCGGGAACACCAACCGCCGCACCGACGCGTGGGGCGGCCCGGCAGCCAACCGCGTCCGCTTCACGGTCGAAGTGACGCGGGCCGTGGCGGAGGCCATCGGTCCGGAGCGGGTCGGCGTACGCATCTCGCCCGGAGCGGACGTCAACAGCGTCGAAGAGGGCGACACCGAAGACCTCTACGCGGCCCTCCTGCCCGCACTCGCTCGCATCGCTCCCGTCTATCTGCACGTGGTCCACGCCGACCCGGACCAGCCCCTCTTCACCCGGCTCCGCAAGGCCTGGCCCGGCACGCTGATCGCCAATCCGGTGCTGTCGCGGGAGGAGGCAGCGGCTGACGGCGGCATGGAGCGAGGGGAGCGGCTCCTGGCCGAGGGCGCCGAACTGATCGCCCTGGGCCGCGGGTTCCTCGCCAACCCCGACTTCGTCGAGCGACTGCGCACGGGCGCGCCGCTCAACGAGATCCGCCCCGAGTTCCTGATGCACGTCCACGGGGAGGAGGGGTACAACGACTATCCCGTGCTCGCGCGGCTCTGAAGGGTACGGGCCGGGAGCAGGCCGGCCCGTACCCTTCCCGTCGGGGCACGGTGTGTGTCAGCTTCCGCTGTTCCCCGGTGGGCGGCGGCGCATCAGCTCCGAGAGCTTCCGCCGAGGGGGCCGGGCGGTGATGTCGCCGCCGCGGGACTGCCCCGTCAGCCGCACCTGGAGGACGGGGTGAGCGGCCGGACCGGACTGCGGACCGATCTTGATCTCTCCGCTGCTGCGCACCAGTCCGTCCGTGTCGACGGCGACGCCCGGCCTGGTCACGAGGATCAGGTTTCCGCCGATCCGCAGGTCGACATCGATGTGCAGGGTGTGGTGGGTGATCACCGCGTCCGTGAAGTCGAGCTTCGCCTCGCAGAACATCAGCCGGATCTCCATCCGGCGCGGTACGAGCCAGCGGCCGGTACGGCTGACATCGCCGAACCGCTGGTCGATCCTGACGAGGTCCTTGGCCTGCGGCGGCATTCCCTCCGAGGGCAGATCGGCGGTCAGCCGGGCCAGCTCGTCCTGGGTGCGGGCGGAGAGCGCGGCGTCCAGGCGCTCATCCAGCTCGGCCGCGGTGAGCCGGCCGTCGCCCGCGGCGACCTGGAGAATCTCCACCACCTGGTCCCGCTCGCGGTCGGATGCCCGAAGCCCGGGCCGTTCGTCACGTCCTGAGGAGTCGTCGGCCGACCGCAGTTCACCCGTCATACCCGCATTTTCGCCGAGGGCCCGCGGTCCCGCAACGTCCTTGATCGCGGGCGCGGGGTGGGAGCCCTTCCGGCGGGCATCGTTGTCCGCTCAGCGGGTCAGGTTGCGCAGGAACCGTGCGGCGACCGGGCCCGCGTCGGCGCCGCCGGACCCCCCGTCCTCCAGGAGGACCGCCCACGCGAGGTCGGAGTCGCCCTGATAGCCGATCATCCAGGCGTGGGTGCGGGGCGGCTTCCCGGTTCCGAACTCGGCCGTGCCGGTCTTCGCGTGCGGGTGCCCGGGCAGCTCCCGCAACGCGCGGGCGGACCCCGAGGTCACGGTGGCACGCATCAGCTCGCGGAGCTGACCGGTGACCTCGGCATCGAGCGCCGCCGGAGCGGTGAACCTCTTCTTCACCGCGTCCGGCACCAGAATCGGCTGGCGGAACGCGCCGTTCTTGACGGTGGCCGCGATGGAGGCCATGACCAGCGGCGATGTCTGGACCCGTGCTTGACCGATGGTGGCCGCTGCCTTGTCGTTGTCGCTCGTGGTGACCGGCACGCTGCCGTCGTACGTGGTCGTTCCCACGTCCCAGCTGCCCCCGATCCCGAACGCCTGAGCGGCATCCCGCAGGTCGGTGTCGGCAAGCCGGCTGCGGGCGTTGACGAAGTAGGTGTTGCAGGACTGGGCGAAGACATCGGTGAAGGTCGAGCCGGCCGGGAGCGAGAACTGTCCCTGGTTCTCGAAGCGCTGGCCGTTGACGTGAGCGAACTTCGGGCAGGCCGCGCCGTCCCCGGGCCGGGTGCCGCCCTTCAGCAGAGCCGCCGTGGTGACCACCTTGAACGTGGAGCCGGGTGGGTAGCGCCCTTCGAGGGCACGGTTGAGGCCGCCGGGCCGGTTGACCGCGGCGAGAATATGGCCGTTGCGCGGATCGATGGCGACGATGGCCGCGTTGTGCTCCGTCCCGGCCACGGCGTCGGCTGCCGCCGTCTGGATGCGGGAGTCGATGGTGGTCCGTACCGGTCGGCCCTCGGCGGACCCGGCTGCGCCGAGGTTCTTGAGAGCGAGTCCGCTCTGCCGGTCGGCCACCACGAGCGACTTGCCTGCCTTCCTGCCTCCGGAAAGCACCTTGTCGTACCGGGCCTCAAGACCCGAGGCGCCCTTCCCGCTGACCGGGTCGACGGTGCCCACCAGCGACGCGGCCCGCAGCGGCCGGCCCCCGCTGTCGAGCACCTTCGCCCGGGTGTCGTCCGCCTTGAGGGCGAGTGTCTGCCCCGCCTTCAGCTCCGGGTGGATCATCGGCGAGGTGAATTCGACCTTCCATGTTCCGGAGATCCGGTTCACCTGGGCCCGGGAGCGCCAGGTGACCTTTCCCGCTCCAGGAACCTCCATGGCCACGGAGAAGGGGAAGCGGACCTTGCCGTCCCCCTCCTTGCTGCCGCTGTCGTTGACGATGGTGGTGCGGGAGGGCTTGAGGTTGGTCAGTACCGAGGTGAGGAGCGACGCGGCGTTGTCGGGCGTGTCCGTGTGGCCCGCGGCCCCCTTCGCGTCGTGCCTCTCCCATGCCGCGAGGAACGCAGCCAAGGGCTTCCGCGCGGCTGCGACCTGCGGATCGTCCTCTTCCGCGTCGCCGCCCCAGACGCTGTAGGCGCCGTAGCCGCCTCCGGCGAGCAGGGCAAGGGCGACGAGGATGCCGAGCTGCCGCCGTCCGCGGCGCCGCGGTTCGTATCCCGTGTACGTGTTCCGGCTGCGGGCACGCGTCAAGGTGCTCTCTCCGTTCCGATTCCGTCCGATCGCCCGCCGGAGACCACCCCCGGCGTCGGCAGAGGGCGCGCATGTGCGGGCGGTCCGTCCACCGCCCTGCCGAAGCCCTCGCGGGCAACCCCCGTCGGGAGTCAAACCCGCCGCCGGACACATGTCGAATAGGCTCTCGGCATCAGGGTGATTCGCAAGCCGTATCGCCGCATGCCAGGGGGGACAGTGCTGACCGAACGGCATCTGGAAATCTTTGTCGCGCTGGCGGAGGAGGAACACTTCGGCACAGCCGCTCAGCGGGTGGGCATCACGCAGCCACCACTGTCGCAGGGCCTGCGCAGACTGGAGGCCATGCTCGGAGTCCGCCTGTTCGACCGTGAGCGCGGGGTGTTCCTCACCGAGGAGGGCGCGCTGCTGCTGCCACACGCCCGCCGGGCCCTGGCCGCCCTCGCCGAGCTGCGGGAGACCGGTGCCCGCGAGCACGCGGACGGCAGACGTCTGCGGCTCGGGCTGGCCCCCGAAGTGCCGGCACCCCTCGCAGCCGATGTGGCATCGGCACCCGTCCGGGCCGGTGAACGGAACAGGATCGGCATGGTGACGGCGTCAACGGCCGCGCTGCTCAGTGATGTCGAGGCAGGGCGCCTCGACCTGGCGGTGATCCGGCACCCCTCGGTACTGCACGGCCTGGCCGCCGGTCGCGTGATCCTGCTGCCGACCTGGTTCCTTGCCCCTGAGGGCCGCCAACAGGCAGGTGGAGCGGTGCCGTTGGACCTTCCGTTCGCCGTGCGTCCGCGTGCCGAGGCACCGGCGGCCCACGACCTGTTCATCGACACGCTGGCCAGCCGCGGGCGCCGGGTGGACATCGTGGCCGTCGCCGACGAGCGTGCCGGCCTCGCCCTGGTCGCGTCGGGCCAGGCGGTGCTGGTCACGGCGGACGACGCGCTGACAGCCTCCGGGGTCGTGCGCCGGGCGGCGACGGATCCGCCACTGCCCCTCCGGCTGCGCGTGGCCTGGAACCCGCGGCGTCCCGGTGCGGCCGAGACGGCCTCGACGGCGCGACTGCTCGAGGACGCCCTGGCCCGGAAGGCGGCACGGTGACGGGCCCGCGGCGCCGCAGTGGCGTGGAGCGCACCATCCGTGGCATGTTCGACGACGCGGGAGTCCGGGGCTGGCTGCACGTGGCGGAACTGCACCGCCCGTCGGCCGGCGTCACGATCGATCCCGACGTCCCCCTGCCCATGGGCTCGGTCTACAAGGTGCCCCTCATGGTCGCCTTCTGCCGGCTCGCGGACGCGGGTCTGATCGACCCCGGCCGCCGGCTGACCCTGGAACCGGTGGACCGCGTCCCCGGACCGACCGGCGTCTCCCTTCTTCGGGACCCCGTCACCATGTCGCTGCGCGACCTGGTGACGCAGATGATGAGCATCTCCGACAACACCGCGGCCGCCGCCGTTCTCCGGGAGGTCGGCGCCGACGCGGTCGACGCCATGTGCCAGGAACTGGGCATGCCCGGCACACACATCCACGGAGGCGTCGTCAGCACGTTCAGCCGGCTCGTCGCCGAAACGGGTGCCCGGTCGCTGGACGCCGCCCTGGCATGCGTGAGCGACAACGACACCATCGTGCCGGCGGGCGTGTACGACCCGGCGTTCAAGGCCTCCAGCACGGCGTCGGACATGGCACGCCTCCTGCGCGCGATCTGGACCGGACGGGCCGCCTCCGAGGACAGCTGCGCCTTCATGCGCGAGGTCATGCGCAGTCAGCCGTGGACGCACCGGCTCGCCTCCGGCTTCCCCTACGACGACGTCACCGTGTACGGGAAGACCGGCACCTTCGGGGCGTTGCGCCACGAGGCGGGCGTCGTCGAACTCGCGGACGGCAGCGCCTATACGGCGGTGGTGTTCACCCAGGCGGCCCGGGCCGACACCAAGCTGCCCCGCGCCGACGCGGTGATCGGTGCGGCGGCGCGGGCGGCTGTGGAGGAACTGCGGGGGACCCAGGACACCTGAGAGGGGGCGGCCTCTCGCCGCGGAGGTGCCGGTGTGCCGGAGCCATGGCCGACGCCGGACTTCCGCGGACACCGCGAACCGGTCTCCGCGCCACGTCAGGCGAACAGCCGACTGGGGTGGGAAGCGCGACGGGCGGCCGTCAGCAGGGCGTGGATCCGCGGTGCTGCCTGGTTCATCTCGGTCACGGGCGTCGCGAACGGCAGCCGTACGTCGCGCCGCTTGCGGGCGTACTCGAGGCGCAGGGTGATGCCGTACCGGTCCAGCGCCACAGGGAGGGCGCGCAGCATGCTCTTGTCCGGCACGGGGCGCACGAGGCGCAGCAGGAGCGGTACGAGTTCTGCGTGACTGTCCATCAGGTGGGTCAGCATGTCCGCCTCGTGCGGGGCGACCGGATCGGGGGTGGCGGTCTGGAGTGCGGACAGCGGAACGAACGTGCGGCTCCCGCCGTCGTCGATAACCGCCTGGCCGAACTCCATGCAGACGCTGCTGGTGGCTTCCGCGTCGTACGGCGCGGCCAGCAGCCCGGTCATCGTGACCCGGGCGCGCAGCCGGTCGCGTACGGGTGTGGGCGCGACATCCGTGAACTCCAGCCGGACCGGGACGGGCGCGGCCGGATGTGCGGGGTTGGTCCCGGACGGCTCATGGAGGTGGACATGGCCCATCGCGGCCGTGCCGTCGAGGCGATGGACCTCGACGGGTTCCAGGCCGTCACTCACCACCGTCATCGAATGGGCACCGGTGAGGACCGACAGCATGCGCTCGGCGGGAGTCGGCTGTGTGACGCGGGCGCTGAAAGGGCGCATCCAAGGTCTCCTGAGGGAGGGGGACGAGATCCAAGTAACTTAGGTATGCCTAACCTAACCTACTTGTTGGGGTGGAGGGAGCAGGGGAGGGGGATACGGCCGGAACGCGACGCGGGTGAAGGCGGGAGCGCGTGTGGGTGTGCTGACGTCCCGTGAGGGGTGTGCGGGTGCTGCTCCATTCGGCGCCGGCCCGGCCGAGGCCGAGTGGCGAGCCGTTCGGGCGGCACTTAGCGTCACCCAGGCCGAGGGGCATTGCTCGCTATTGAGGACAAAAGGTCCACAGCTGCTTCTCGAGAACCCGGAGAACCATCATGCGCGTGATACGTGTCGCTTCTGTCGCCCTGCTCGGTGCCGCCGCTCTCGGAGTCGCTGCTCCGGCGGCCCTCGCCGACGACGGGAACCACAACATCACGTCGTTCGGCTTCACCGTCTCCCCGTCGACGGTGGCCCCCGGCGGCACCGTGACGCTCAACGCGACCGGGTGCGAGGTGCCGTCCGTGACCGTCAGCTCGGGAGTGTTCGACACCGTCACTCTTGAGGAGGGCCGCTCGGCCACCGCGCGCGTCGATGACGACGCCAAGCCCGGCGCCGAGTACGAGGTGACCTTCGACTGCAAGGGGGAGAAGGGCACCACGCCGCTGACGATTCGCGGGGGATCGGGCCACGACGACCCCACGGGCTCGGTGATGCCGGGCAACGGTGTCCGGGCCGGAGCCGGTGGCAGCCTCTCCGGCATGAGCCCGGGCGAGATCGGTGCGGGAGCCGCCTTCGTCGCGGGCGCCCTCGGGTTGGGTGCCTACAAGATGCGCCGCCGTTCCGGCAGCAACGCCTGACCGGGACAGCGCTGAAGGGCCGGGCCCTGCCGAAGGGCCCGGCCCGGGGACCACAGGACCGAAAAGCGGAGAAGACGTGCACAGAGCCGTGTGGCACGAGTGGATCGAACCCGCCGAACCCCCGGAACCGGCGCGCCAGGGCCTGTTCGGCCGCCGGAGGGGCGTGGAAGGCCGGTATGGCGGGAACGGCCGGGGTGGAGGCGAGAAGGACAGCGGCCGTAGGGCGCCGGGCTGGGGCACCCTCGTCATCGCCCTGCTGCTCGGCCTGTCCCTGATCCGGCAGGGCCTCGGCGACGACGACGGCCCCCCGCAGCCCGCGTCGGCGGCCGGCGACCGGTCCGGCGGTTCCGGTGCCGGCAGCTGGCCGGACGGGCCGCCTCCCGAGCCCCTCACCCGATCCCTGCCCGAACGGATCACGATCCCCTTCCTCGACGTCGACGCTCCCGTCGGAAAGGTGGGTCTGGGTGCGGACGACTGGATCGACGCACCGCCCCTGGCGGACAACAACCTGGCGGCCTGGTACGACGGTTCCGTCACCCCCGGCGAGACCGGCACCTCCGTGCTCGTGGGTCATGTGGACAACAAGGCGGGTCCTGCCGTCTTCTACGGGCTCGGCGCCCTGGAGAAAGGACGCCGCATCGAGGTCGCCCGCACCGACGGCACCACCGCGGTCTTCTCCGTCTACGCCGTGGAGGTCGTCAGCAAGGCCGGATTCCCGGCCGACCGTGTCTACGCGAACACCTCCGATCCGGAGCTGCGCGTAATCACCTGCGGCGGCGGTTTCTCGCCGAAGGCCGGCTACGAGGGCAACGTCGTGGCATACGCGCGTCTCACGTCCGTTGAGGAGGGGCAGCCGGGAGCGCAGGGGTCCAGCCGCTAGAAGCAGCTGCGGCGCACACATGGTGCGGTTCGGGGGCAGTCACGCGGCGACCTGCGCACGGGCGGCCGTGTCCGTTTCCTTCAAGAAATGGTGGAAGCGACCCGATATTCTCGCCGCCATGATGAGCACCGGAAACGAATCACTCCACATCAGTATTCATATCGCCAGCCCGGCCGAGACCGTATACGCCTTCGCCTCCGACCCGGCCAACCTCCCCGCGTGGGCCCAGGGGCTGGGAGGCTCCATCGAGAGGATCGACGGCCGATGGGTCGCGGAATCCTCGCCCATGGGACGGGTCGTCGTCGCCTTCACGCCCCCCAACGAGTGGGGCGTACTCGACCACGACGTCACGCTGCCGTCCGGGGACACCGTCCACAACCCGGTCCGCGTCATCGCGGACGGCACCGGCAGCGAGGTCGTGTTCACCCTGCGCCGACGGCCGGGGATGGGCGATGCCGACCTCCGGCGCGACGCCGACATGGTCGCCGCCGACCTGGCGAGGCTCAAGGAACTGACGGAGTCTCCGGAAGACTCGTGACAGCCGGCCGGCGCGCGGACAGGGCCAGGTGCCGCGTGCTGTCACGCCCCTCCGGCCGGCCACGGTTCGGGGGAGAGGGCCACGAGGTCGTACTGCGGGCACGGCGTCGTGAAGCACTGCTTGGGTGCGGGGACGCAGAGGTGGCCGAGGGGTGCCGAGACGGAGGCGCAAGGACCGGCATGCGCCCGGAAGGAGCCCTCCGCGGCGTGCGCCGCGCCGGCCGGGACGAGAGGCAGCGTAGTCAGCGCGACCGCCGAGGCGGCGCGCAGCAGGTTTGTCATCACGGAGAACAGGCATAGCCGCCGCCCTGCCCGGACGGCAGGCTGCGGCAGCCCAAGTCACCCGTCCGGGTGGACGATTTTCCCGCAGAGCGGGCCTGTGGCCGCCGGCCGGTGCCAGTGCCCGTTCCCCCTGCTCCCCTTCCCGTGCGGGCCCGTCGCGGAGCAGGTTCAAACGGCTCGGAATCGAGCAGGTGAGAGATATGAGTTCACTCTGGCGCACCACCACTCCACCACCGTCCGAGCCACTGCACCGGCCGCGGGGAGGGAGGGCGGCCCCGAGAACTCGTACGTTCCGCCGGCGTCTTCTCGTCCCGGCCGCGATCGCTTCCGTCACCCTCGCGGCAGCCGGCTGTGGCGGTACCTCGGACTCGGCCTCACCCTCCGGAGCGGCCGCCCCCGTGCCGGCTGAATCCGCCCCCGGAGCGGAAAGCCCGTCCGTCGGGGGCTCCACTTCTCCTGCCGCGGATGCGGGCACCCCCGACGAACCCGCCGGCCAGGACCACGCCGGCAGCACGCCCACGGCCGCCTCGGGCACCCGGCGCTGTACGGCCGACGGCCTCACCATGCGCCTCGGCCGTGGCGACGCCGGCGCGGGCCAGATCCACTACCTGCTCACCTTCGTGAACAAGTCCACCACCGCATGCGCGCTGCGAGGCTTCCCGGGTGTCTCACTGATCAAGCGCGACGGCAGCGCGATCGGTGTGCCCGCCGAGCGGGAGGGCGCCATGCGGGGACAGACGGTGATCGGCTCCGGCAGGACGGCCGAGGTCACCCTGCACACCCTGAACCAGGGCATCAACGGTTCGGGCTGCTGGAGTCGGCCCGACTACCTGCGGGTCTATCCGCCGGGTTCCAAGGACGCCCTGACGCTGCGGACCTCCGCCCTTCACGTCTGCGGCGACCGCTTCACGACCACAGCGGTGGGCAGCTGACGAGGCATGAGCCTGACAGCGGCGGGCGGAGCCTCAGGGCGTACGGAGCTTGAGAGCCCGTACCGAGGCGTAGAACGCGGCGACGTCGGCCGGGCGGAACAGGGAACGGCCGGTGAGGCGGGAGACACGGTCCAGCCGGTTGCGGACGGTATTGCGGTGGCAGTACAGGGTCTCCGCGATCTCCGTGGTGGAACCGGTATCGGAATCCAGCCACGCGGTGAGCGTCTCCATGAGGTCCTTGCGGTCCGGCGCGGCCAGGACCGGGCCGAGGAGGGCGACCGCCAGCCGCAGCGCCAGTTCGTGCCCGGCCGCGACCAGGGCGGCGGCCGGATCGTGATCGAGCGTGACCGCGCGGTGGGTGCCGGCGGGCAGCGACGCCTGGGCCAGCGTGGCCAGCCGAAGCGCGTCGGCGCTCTCGCGCAGTCTTCCGTACGCAGGGCTGAGACCCGCACGCCCCATGACCGCGGCGCCGACGACTCCCAGCACGAGGGCCGGTCCCGGCACACGGGACGAACCGGAGCCGGCCGCCGGGTCCGGCAGCGCGACGATGCCCGCCAGGCCGTCGGGACGGGGGCGCCACGCGGAGCGCAGCCCGTTCCGTAGCAGAGCCTGTTCCATCGCGGTGACGTCGCTGTGCTCGGCGACGACGCAGATGTACGGCCCCTGTTCGGGAAGGCCCAGGGAGGCTCCGGTGCCGCCGAGCATCGCCCAGTCGGCGGTCTTGCCGTTGAGGAGCGCGTCGAGCAGCAACAGCCGCTGCAGTTCATCGGCTCGCGCCAGGCCGACCAGCGTCTCGCGGTAGACGTCGTTGACCGTCTGCGACGCGGCGTCCAGCAGGGACCAGATCGACATGGAGGCCTGCGCGATGTCGTCCATCGTCGTGCCGGGCTGCTCCTTGGCGCGGTCGATGAGGGAATGCGCCAACAGGCGGAAGCCGATGCGGAAGGCATGCAGGACCGCTTCGACCGGAACGCCCTGCGTGGCCCGACGCCGTACACACTGCCGGGTGGAGTCCGTGCGCATCGGGCGGCGGTCGGCCATGCAGGTCAGCTGCTCGTACAGATTGCGCTCGTTGAAGTCCCGTACGTCGGCCTGGACCTCCCGGCTCAACCGGGCGTAGGGAGGGATCTCGGCGGTGATCGTGCGGAACAGGTCGTCAGCGAGGACGTCGACCCGCTCCAGCAGCTCCGCGGCACATACCGACAACAGCGGAGGAACGGTCAGACCGCCATCGGCGTGCTGCTCTGGCATGCCGGTCAGCATACGGTTCACCGCCCGGTCCGCAATTGTGCGGTCGCACAAGGCGGAACCCGTACCCGAGGTCGTCCGCCCACCGCGTACCGCGCCTGTTGTGCCTGAGCATTTCCTCACGAGCCGCTGAGGAGATCTGATGCTGAACCTGTCGTCCCTGCTGGAGCACAGCGCCCGGGAGCATCCCGGCCGCATCGCGCTGGTCCTCGGTGACACCCGCCTGACCTACGCCGAACTGCTGGCACGATCCCAGGACATCGCCGGAGCGTTGCGGCGCCGGGGGATCGGCAAGGGCGACAAGGTGGCGCTGTCCTGCCCGAACGTGCCGGACTTCCCGGCCGCCTACTTCGGCATACTCCGCGTCGGAGCGGTCGTGGTGCCGCTCAATGTGCTCCTGCGGCCGCAGGAGGTCGCGTACCACCTCACCGACTCCGGAGCCAAAGCCCTTCTCTGCTTCGAGGACACCCCCCAGCTGCCCCTGGCCGAGGTGGGGAAGGCGGGATTCGACCAGGCGCCCGACTGCGAACACCTCCTGCTGCTGCACGGGGTCGAACGCACGGGTCCCGCCGACGCCGGGCCCACCGACGCCGGTCCCGCCGACGTGGTGGCCACGGCGGCGGAGGACACCGCAGTGATCCTCTACACCAGCGGCACGACGGGACGGCCCAAGGGCGCCGAACTCACCCACCGCAACATGGTGATGAACGCCATGGTCGCCGACCGGCTGTTCACGGCGGCCGACGACGAGGTGATGCTTGCCGCCCTCCCGCTGTTCCACGCCTTCGGCCAGAGCGCGGTGATGAACATGGGCCTGCTCAGGGGCGCCACGCTCGTTCTGCAGCCCCGCTTCGACGCCGAAGAGGCGCTCCGGCTCATGCACCGCGAAGGGGTCACCTTCTTCGCGGGCGTTCCGACGATGTACTGGGCCCTGCTCGGCGCGCTCGGAACCCTGGACGAACCGGAGGTACCGCCGCGTCTGCGCACCGCCGTCTCCGGGGGAGCCGCGCTGCCCGTCGAGGTGCTCCAGCAGTTCGGGAAGGTCTTCGGCGTGGGAGTGCAGGAAGGCTACGGACTGTCGGAGACCTCGCCCGTGGCCTGCTTCAATCCGCCCGGACAGCCGCCGAGGCCCGGGTCGATCGGCCGGCCCGTGTGGGGCGTGCAGATGAGGCTCGTCGACGACGCCTGGCAGGACGTTCCGGCGGACGGCAGGGGCGAGATCGCGATCCGCGGACACAACATCATGAAGGGCTACTACCGGAGGCCCGACGACACGGCCTCGGTGATGGACGACGGCTGGTTTCGTACCGGAGACATCGCCCGGCGTGACGCGGACGGCTACTACTACATCGTGGACCGGGTCAAAGACCTGATCATCCGCGGGGGTTTCAACATCTACCCGCGCGAGATCGAAGAGGTACTGATCACGCATCCGGCCGTGAGCATGGCGGCCGTGGTGGGCGTACGACACGCCACGCACGGCGAGGACGTCAAGGCGTTCGTCATCCCGGTGCCCGGCACGGAGCTGGGCGAGGCGGAACTGATCGCCTGGTGCCGCGAGCGCATGGCCGCCTACAAGTACCCGCGCAGCGTGGAGTTCCGCGACAGCCTGCCCCTGACGTCCACCGGCAAGATCCTCAAGCGCCGGCTGACCGCCGGGACCGCCGGGACAGCCGGGGCGCCCGAGACCGCCGGGGAAGCGGGCCCGGTCTGATCAGCCGTCCCGGCGCAGAAGCCGTGCACAGCCGCCCGGCGCGGAAGCCGGCCGGTGACAGGCGCGATCACAGAGAAACGGAGGCCGGTCTCGCCCCAAGGACGTGCCATCGAGCACCCATGTGATCCGGAAGAATCCCTCAGTCCGCCCCGACGTCAGGAGACGCCCATGTCGTGGAGAAGGAAACTGCTCGTCCCGTTGGCCGCACTCACCCTCGTCCTGTCCGCGTCGGCCGCTGCGGGCGCAGCGCCGGCCCCCCTGTCCACCGGCCCCGCCACGGCCTCGGCCACGAGCGACTTCGGCGCCCCCGGGCCCTATGCCACCGCTGTGGAAGTCGGACCGATCACCACCCTGTACTACCCGCGTGACATCGCGGACAGCGAGCGTCGCCACCCCGTGATCGTGTGGGGCAACGGCACGAACGGCATCCCCCTCGTCTACCGGGACCTGCTGCTCCACTGGGCCGGTCAGGGGTTCATCGTCGCCGCGGCGAACACTCCGCAGTCCAACCTCGGCATCTCGATGCGCGCCGGCATCGACATGCTCACCCACAGGAACGCCGACCCGGGCAGCATCTTCCACGACCGCGTCGACCTGGAACACATCGGCGCGTCGGGGCACTCGCAAGGGGGCGCTGCCGCCATAGTCGTGGGCGCGGACCCCCGTATCGACACCATCCTGCCCATCCAGCCCGGCCCGCTCGCCAACATCAACGCCGTGCACGTCCCGGCACTCCTTCTGGCCGGTGAGAAGGACAGCATCGTCTTCCCCTTCCTGGTCAAGGCCTTCTACGACGCCGCCGATCACATCCCGGCCCTCTACGGCGAGCTGCGCGGAGCCGACCACTTCACGGTCGTGGGCGACCCCGGTCCGTTCGCCGCGCCGACCACCGCCTGGTTCCGCGCCCAGCTCATGGGTGACGAGACGGCCCGCGCCCAGTTCTTCGGCCCCGGGTGCGGGATCTGCACCGATACCACCACGTGGTCCGACGTCCGCCGCAACAACCTGGCTCTGAGCATTCCGGCGACGACGACCCCGTAACGGGACGCCGCCGCCCACCGGGCACCGTCATGCTCGCGGTGCCCGGTCTCCCGTAACCGCCTCCCCCCGTGCGCCCCGGCGACGGGGGAGGCGGGCACATCTCGTGAAAGGAACGACATGGATGCCATCGCGACCACCTGCCGCGGCCGGGTCCGGGGCCGCGTCCGGGACGGAATCGCCACGTTCCTCGGCATTCCCTACGCTGCCGCCCCGTTCGGGCCCCATCGCTTTCGGGCCCCCGCACCCGTCGAACCGTGGGAAGGTCTGCGCGACGCGTTCGACTACGGGCCGACCGCGCCGCAGCGCCCCTATCGTCCGCCCCTCGACCGGTTGATTCCCGACGTGGACATCCCGGGCGAGGAGTGCCTCAACCTCAACGTCTGGACTCCGGACCCCGGCGGGGGACCGCTGCCGGTGATGGTGTGGATCCACGGAGGATCCCTGCGGAACGGCTCGGGCGCCGTGCCCCTGTACGACGGCCGGGCCTTCGCACGCGACGGCATCGTCCTGGTCACGGTCAACTACCGGCTCGGAGTGGAGGGGTTCGGGGTGTTCCCCGACGCCCCCGACAACCGGGGCCTGCTGGACCAGATCGCGGCCCTGGGCTGGGTCAAGGAGAACATCGCGGCCTTCGGCGGGGACCCGGAGAACGTCACGGTGTGCGGCGAGTCCGCCGGCGCCATCAGCATCGCCGCCCTGATGACCAGCCCGCGCGCGGCCGGCCTCTTCCAACGGGCCGTCCTGCAGAGCGGCCCGCCGCAGACGGTGCCGCGCAGCCGGGGCGGGAAGACCGTGCGTGCGATGGCGAGGGCGCTGCGGGTACCCGCCACGGCGGAGGCGTTCGCGGCGGTGGACCGTGAGCGGCTGCTGGACGTACAGACCGAAGTCGTCGGCAAGGGCGATCCGATCAGTGGGGGTCCCGGATTCCATCTCGTGGTCGACGGCGACGTGGTTCCGGCCGAACCGGCGCTGCCCACCGTCGATCTGCTGATGGGCTGCAACCGGGAGGAGTACCGGCTGTGGTTCGTGCCGAGCGGGACGGTGGACCGCGTCAACGCTCTCGCGCTCCGGCTGGCCCTGCTGAAGTTCCGGGTCCCGGCGAGCGTCGCCAGGCTGTACAAGGCGTCCAGGCCGGGCGCGAAGCCCGGGGTGATCCTCGGTGAGATGGCCACGGACCTGCTGGTGCGGGGACCGCTCAACCGGCTGGCCGACTCGCGGCCGGCCCGGACCTTCCTGTACGAGTTCGTGTGGCCCTCGCCCGTACTCGACCTGGGCGCCTGCCACGCACTGGAGATCGGCTTCGTCTTCGACAACCTCCGCCACGGTGAAGCGCTCGCCGGTCCGGACGCTCCTCAGCCGCTGGCCGACGCCATGCACCGGGCCTGGGTCGCGTTCGCTTCCTCGGGTGACCCGGGATGGTCCGCCTGGGACGCGAGCCGGCCGGTCATGGTCTTCGGACATCCCGAAGCGGGTGTAGCCCTTGCGCCGCGCCACGAGGAACTGCGGGTTTGGCTCCAGTAGTAGAGCCTGGCGGCTCACGGAAGAACGCGCTTGCTCTCCTGGGTCCTCTCGCTTGAGGGATAACGGCGGTGGCCCCGGCGCTTGCCGGCTGTGTCGCTCATTCTCCTCTAAATCCAGCAAACATGGGGCAGTTGACGAAGCAGTTGAAGCGCTTCACCGGGCGAGCGTGTCCAGAGCCTTGCCAGCCCAGCGCGCCGGTCCTATTCTCACGACGAGAAAGCGCTTTCCATTCAGTCAGCCCCCGTTCCGGTGGCAGTGGAGTCGTGGCAGGGCAACTGCCGCGGCCTCACGAACGAGCCGCCAGTGATCCGGTACGGGACTGCACTCACGGTGCCGGCACGTCATGGGGTCACGAACCACGCCATGGTGACGACGCATCGAGCCGTCCTGTGCGGGTTGGGGGGCGGCGGTCCTTCGCGGCGGCGGTGATCCCGCGGCCGGCGCCGACGTACGCACGGCTTCAGGTCGCAGGAGCGCGGCCCAGCCCCATCGCACCGACGAAGAGTACGTGCCACCACGCCGATCAGGGCCTGTCCAGTGAGAACGGCAGTCGACGGACGGACTGTCGAGATGACATGGGCATGCCATTTTGCACCCGGCCTTCGAAGACGAACAGGGAGATACCAGCATGAAAAGACGAGTCGCACTGCGCCTGTACGCGGCGCTGACCACGGCCACCCTCGCCGCCGCGACCGGTGTCGTCGTGTCGATGCCGTCGGCATCGGCCGCGACCACCGGCGCCACCGGCTACGCGACGCAGAACGGCGGGACCACCGGCGGTGCGGGCGGACAGACGGTCCGGGCCACCACGGGCACCGCGATTCACCAGGCCCTGTGCAGCCGGGCCAGCAGCAGCACCCCCATCACCATCGAGGTCGAGGGGACGATCAACCACGCCAACACCACCAAGGTGTCCGGCGACAGTTGCAACACCGCGGCCGGTGTGATCGAGCTCAAGCAGATCAGCAACGTCACGATCGTCGGAGTCGGCAGTGGGGCCGTTTTCGATCAACTGGGCATCCACATACGCCAGTCCAGCAACATCATCATCCAGAACGTGACCGTCCGGAACGTCAAGAAGTCGGGATCGCCCACGTCCAACGGCGGTGACGCCATCGGCATGGAGAGCGACGTCCGCAACGTCTGGGTCGACCACAGCAGCCTTGAGGCGTCGGGAGGGGAGTCGGAAGGGTTCGACGGCCTCTTCGACATGAAGGACAACACGCAGTACGTGACGCTGTCCTACAGCACCCTGCGCAACTCCGGCCGCGGCGGTCTCATCGGGTCGAGCGAGACCGAACTCTCCAACGGCTTCGTCACGTTCCACCACAATCTGTACGAGAACCTCGACTCCCGCACGCCCCTGCTGCGGGGCGGCATCGCCCACATCTACAACAACTACTACGTGAAGCTGAACGAGTCCGGGATCAACTCCCGCGCCGGGGCCCGCGCGAAGGTCGACAACAACTACTTCAAGGACTCCAAGGACGTCCTGGGCACCTTCTACACCGACGCGGCCGGATACTGGCAGGTCAGCGGGAACACGTTCGACAACGTGACATGGTCCGCCCCCGGCAGTGAGAACAACCCGGCCGGTCCCGACCCGAAGTCCAACACCACCGTCAGCATCCCCTACGCCTACACCCTCGACGCGGCTTCCTGCGTGCCCGGTATCGTGGCCCAGACCGCGGGCGCCAACAAGGGGCTGAAGGTGTCGGACGGCAACTGCTCGACGCAGACGCCGACCCCGGACCCGACCGACCCGACGCCCGACCCGACCGACCCCACCCCGGACCCGACCGACCCGACACCGGACCCGACGGGGACCAACCTCAGCATCGCCGCAGGCGCCGACGGGTCCAGCAAGGCCGACGGGACGAGCTACGGCAACGTGCGGGACGGTGACCTGAGCACGTACTGGTCGCCCGCCGGGGCCACCGGCTCGGTCTCGGTCAAGTGGGGCACGGCGACCTCCGTCTCCTCCGTCAACATCCGGGAGGCTTCCGGTTCCGCCGGCAGCATCGGAACCTGGAAGGTGCTGAACGGCGACACCGGCGCGGTGCTGGCCACCGGAACCGGAGCGGGCGCCATTGCGGTCCCGCAGACCTCGCTGCGCAAGATCACCTTCCAGATCACCGGCTCCACCGGAACCCCGAAGATCGCCGAGTTCGAGACGTACGCCGGGTAGCGGCGTGCGCGCACCGTCCGTCCGGCTCCGGCGCCGAGGGAACCGGACGGACAGTGCGCAGCGACGGTGGGCCGCCGGCATGGCGGCCGCCGCCACGGCGGCCGTGCCGACGCGGTCACGGGCTAGTGAGGACGACGAGCCGCTGGGTCGCGCGGGTCATCGCGACATAGCGGTCGACCGCTCCTTCGATGCCCGTACCGAACTGCTCCGGGTCGATGAGGACGACCAGGTCGAACTCGAGGCCCTTCGACAGTCCAGGGGTCAGCGAACGGACCCGGGGCCTCGCCCGGAACGTGGGATCGCCGATGACGCAGGCGGTCCCTTCGGCATGTGCGGCGAGCCAGGTGTCGAGGACCGCGTCGAGCTCGTCCGCGGATCCGCGGACCACGGGAACGCCGCTGCTGCGGACGGATACCGGCACGTTGGCATCGGGGAGCGCGGCCCGGATGACCGGCTCGGCCTCCGACATGACCTCTTCCGGCGTCCGGTAGTTGATGCTCAGGGATGCCTGGCTGATCCGGTCGAACCCGACGCGTTCCAGCCGTTCCTGCCAGGACTCATGGAATCCGTGCCTGGCCTGCGCGCGGTCCCCGACGATGGTGAAGCTCCGGGACGGGCAGCGGAGCAGCAGCATCTGCCATTCCGCGTCGGTCAGTTCCTGGGCCTCGTCCACGACGATGTGCGCGAACGGCCCGGCGAGCAGGTCCGGTTCACCGCCGGGCCGTGCGGATCCGTCGACGAGGGTGTCCTTCAGATCCTGGCCGTGCAGCATCGTGACCGCGCCCTCCCCGTCGGCGTCGGCTTCGAGCAGGGAGTCGATGACATGAGCCATGTGCTCACGCTCGGCCGCGACCTCCGCGGCGTGTCGCCGCCTGCGCAGCGACGTCTCCGGGTCGCCGAGCCGCCGGCGTGCGGCGTCGAGGAGCGGCAGGTCGGATGCCGTCCAGGCATGGGCGTCCGGGCGCTGGAGCCGCGACACGTCGTCGCGGCTCAGCCAGGGGGCGCAGGTGCGCAGATAGGCGGGTACCGACCACAGGTCCCCGACGAGATCGGCCGCTTCGACCAGCGGCCACGCACCGTCGAATACCGCGAGCAGCTCCCGGTTCCGCATAAGGGATGTGCGGAGCAGGTGCTCCGGAACGTCGCCGGTGTCCCGCTCCACCAGGATCGTGACCAGCTCCTCCAGGATCTGGTCACGCGCCTCGTTGTGCGGGATGCCGGGTGCCGCTTCGAACGCCACCGCCCAGTCGCCCGCGCTCAGCCGGATGTCGGACCACTGGGTCGTGACCGTCATCCCCTTGGCGGGGGGCTCCTCGTAGAACCTGACAGCGGCCTCGACGGCCTTCACCAGATCCGCGGAGGACTTGAGCCGGGCCACGTCCGGGTCGGCCTCGGCCCCTGCCGCGGCTCCCTCGGCGACGAGGTCGCGCAGGGTGCAGGTCTGCACACCCTCCTCGCCGAGGCTCGGCAGGACATCGGCCACGTAGCCGAGATACGGCTCGTGCGGACCGACGAACAGCACACCGCCGCGATGGTGGCCGAGGCGGGGATCGGAGTAGAGGAGGTACGCGGAACGGTGCAGAGCGACGACGGTCTTTCCGGTACCGGGGCCCCCGTCGACGACGAGTGCGCCACGGGACCCCGCGCGGATGATGGCGTCCTGGTCGGCCTGGATGGTGCCGAGCACATCGCGCATCCGTGCCGACCGGTTGCCGCCGAGCGTGGCGATGAAGGCGGACTGGTCGTCGAGCGCCGCGTGCCCGGCGCCCCCGCCCGGCGTGAACACCTCGTCCCAGAAGTCACTGACCCGGCCGCGGGTCCATCGGTACCTGCGGCGGCTGGCCAGGCCCATCGGGTGGGCGTGGGTGGCTCCGAAGAAGGGCTCGGCCGCGGGGGAGCGCCAGTCGAGCAGCAGCCGGCGGCCCGAGCTGTCCGTGAGGCCCAGCCGCCCGACGTACACGGGCTCGGGGTCGTCCGTGCCGGCCATGTGCCCGAGACACAGATCCAGGCCGAACCTGCGCAGCGTACGCAGCCGGGCGGTCAGCCGGTGGATCTCGATGTCCCGGTCCATCGCCTGGCGGCCCATGCCGCCGGGCGACCTGCGCTCGGCATCGAGACGCGCGGAGAGTTCGGCGACCGACTGTTCCAGGCACTCGGCGATGGCCGCGAAGTGCTCCTCGTCGGCGGCGATCAGACGGGGGTCGGCCTTGGGAGCCAGCCGGTCGGGCAGAGCGAACGCGCTGGTGGTCGAGGGGGTCAGAGGGTTCATGCCATCAGCTCCGATCCGTGGTCGAGCCCGGGAACCGGGGCGGTGCGCACTCCCGCACCTCGTCGTGCGGTGCCCACAACCGCACGGTGGTTCCCACCACCGGGTCGCCGTCGTGGCGCAACCCGTGAACCGGCACAAACATATGCACTGAGTGAATCTCCCGTTTCCGCAGCTTCCGGCGACACCGGCTTCGGGCGCCGACGAGTGATTCTGCGGCAGGACCGGGGCCTTGCGGCAAGCCCCCCACTGCGCTATAAGTTGAAAGTGGCAAGAGGTGGGTCGTCCCTTTTGCTTTCACCCCCGGCAGTGTTCCGGGCAAGTCGGCAGCATCCCGGGATGCGCCGCGAATCCCTTCTCAAACCCGCGTGGTGGCGAGCCCGGCTGCTTTCGTCGCCTGTTTCGGCACCCATGGCGTCCTGTCTGCCAGGGCGCCGACGGCGCGCCGGCGGTAGGCGTGCGGCGGCATGCCGACCAGCTCGGTGAAGTGCGTACGGAACACATCCGGCGACGGACAGCCCACCGTGCGGCGGATGTCGGCGACGCCGAGATCGCCGTGGAGCAACAGGGCCGCGGCGCGCTCGACGCGACGCGCCATCAGATACGCGTACGGGGACCTGCCGTAGGCCAGCCGGAACCGGTGGCTGAGATGCCCGGCAGGCATGCCGGCGCCGCGGGCGAGCGCTTCGACGTTCAGCGGCCGTGCGTACTCCCGGTCGATCCGGTCGCGTACGCGACGCAGTCGTGCGAGGTCGCTCAGGTGCTGTGCCGCCATGCGGGCACGTCCCCACGCGGGAAGACACATGCGAGCTCCGTTTCGTCGGCTTCCGTGCGTGCCTGGACTGCGGCGTTGCCCCCTACGGGGCGGGGCGGGACCGTCTGCCCGTCGGTTCAGCGAAGCTCCTGGATGCGGACCAGGTTGCCTGCCGGGTCGCGGAAGGCGCAGTCGCGGACGCCGTACGGCTGCTCGGTCGGTTCCTGGACCACCTCGGTGTCGCCCGCCTGCACCTTCTCGAACACGGCGTCGAGGTCCGGGGTGGCCAGCAGGATCCAGCCGTAGGTGCCCTTGGCCATCATTTCGCTGATGGTGCGGCGCTCGTTCTCGGTGATGCCGGGGTCGACGGCCGGCGGCGCCAGCAGGATGGATGTGCTGGGCTGCCCGGCGGGCCCGACCGTGATCCAGCGCATCTTGCCCTGCCCGACGTCGCTGCGGACCTCGAAGCCGAGAACGTCGCGGTAGAAGGCCACGGACGCGTCCGGGTCGTCGTGGGGGAGGAAGCTCGTGTGAATGCTGATGTCCATGGCGATCATGCTAGATCCGCCTCTGCGGCGCGCGCTTCTTGATTCCTGACCGATTCCGCCGGATCGTCCTTCCACGCCTGCGGGTTCATGGGCGCCGCCCCCACGCGGAGATCATGGGGGCGGTGGCGAGGTCGAGGCGGCCGCCGGCGACGTTGGCCAGGTGGCGGTCGATCTCGTCGTCGGTGGCGAGCCCTTCCGACACCAGAAGGCCGCGGATCTGCCGCACGGTCGCGGCCTCCAGGACGGAACAGACCGGCGAGGTGATCGGGAAGTACGCGTCGGCCTGTACGTCCTCCAGACCGGCTTCGCGCAGCAGCCTGGGCAGGGTCCGCCCGTACGTGAGGTCCGCGCCCCGGGCCGCCATCAACGCGCGGAAGCCGGAGCGCAGCCGGTTGGCGAGCCGCTGTTCCGGACCGGACTCGTCGGGGCAGAGCAGCGGCTGCAACCCCGGGTCGGCGTCCTCCAGGAGCAGCCGGCCGCCCGGCCGGAGCGCCTGGACCATGCGGCGCAGCGCCTCGGCCCGGTCGGTGACGTGCACCAGGACCAGCCTGGCGTGGACCAGGTCGAATCCGCCGGGCGGCGGCGGGTCGGCCGCCACGTCATGGCGCAGCACCTCGACCACGCCGCCGGTGACGCCCCCGGTCCATGAGACGTCGATGTCGGTGGCGACCACCGCTCCGGTCGGGCCGACCCGCTCGGCCAGCCCCAGGGGCACGGAGAGGGAGCCGGCGCCGACCTCCCAGCACCGCATGCCGGTGGTGACGCCGAGCCGGTCGACGTGCCGGAACGTCACCGGATCGAAGAGCTCGCTGAGAGCCCCGAAGCGGACGCCCGCCTCCGACTGCCGGTTGTCCAGAAGGTAGCCGCGTTCCGCGTCGTGTTCAGCCATGGCGCGATCCTGTCAGAAGCCGCAGCCGGGGCACGGGCTGCCCGGCCCGCGTCGGAAGGCGCCCTCCCGGGCCCTGTCAGTCGAGGCGGGTCAGATCCGGTCGCAGCCGTTGCCAGACCGGATGGCGCAGCCGGCCGGCCCTGGTCCACTCCGTCGCGGTGACCTCCGCGACCAGCCGCGGCTCCACCCAGTGCGCGCCTGCCACGTCGACAGGGTCGGTGAACGGGGACGACGCTCGTGCGATGACCGCGAAGTACGCCGTGAGTTCGCTCTGTTCACGCTCGGACATGCCCGACCCCACCGATCCCGCGTACCGCAGACCGGTGGGCCCGGTGACACCGACGAGCACCGCTCCCGGCGCACCGGCCGCCGCGCCCCGTCGCTGGGTCCAGCCGCCGATGACCACGTCCAGGGTCTCCACCCGCTTGGTCTTGCGCCAGTGGGCCGATCGGGTGCCGGGCAGATACGGGGAGGAGATCCTCTTCGCGACCACGCCCTCCAGACCTTCACGGACCACGGCGTCCCACACCTGTGATCCGCGCCCGCGCACGTTCGGCGGCGCAGACCAGTGCGCCCCGTTCAGCCCCAGGGCGGACAGGATCTCGCGACGCTCCCCGTACGTCGCGCTCAGCAGACCGAGGCCGTCGAGGTACATGACGTCGAAGATCATCAGATGGGCGGGGCATTCCAGCGCGAGGCGCCCGGCGCGCCGTGCGTCGACCACGCCCATCCGGCTCTGGAGCAGGCCGAAGTCGGACCGTCCGGAAGCGTCGAGGGCCACGAGTTCACCGTCGAGGACCACCCCTCGCCCGCGCAGCTCTCTGCCCAGGGCCTGCAGCTCCGGATACGTCACCGTGATGTCGTTGCCCGCCCGCGAGGCCAGGCGCGCCGATCCGTCGCCCGTCGTGGTCAGGACGCAGCGGACACCGTCCCATTTCGTCTCGAACGCCCACTCCGAGTCGCGGTCGGGAAGCGGACCCGGCACGGCCAGCATCGGGGCGATCGACGGCGGCGACCAGAGGGTGCCGGGAGGAATCGGAGCCATAGCGTCGATGATCGAACCTCCCGCAGGACTGCGCAGAACTGCGCAGAACGATGGAGAACTGCGCAGACCGGTCGGCGGGCGTTCGTCCGCAGGGAGTTGCGGGCGCCGTTGCCCCGCCGCGATTCGGTACGTGGCGCTGAGCAGCACAAACAGCGGTGCGCGGGGGATGGCGGTGTGAGGACCGTTGACAAAAGCGTGACCTGCTAGAAACCTGTCACCGCAGCGCCGCAAAAAATGAATCGAATCGCTCAAAAAGCGAAGTGATATGCGCGAGTTTCCGGCGGGCGGCCTGCTTTCCCTCCTGCCGGCGTCCCCGATCGCCCCCCATCGGTGTACCTGCAGCCCGCAATCCGGCCTCGTCCGGCCGTACGACGCCGCGCGCGTCTCACGGCCGGCGATGCCTTCACGCGCGCTCCCGGTCCCGTGGCCCCACGGAACAGAGGACAGCATGAGATGGAAGCAACTAGGACGGCGGCTGGCCGTCGGCGCGGTGACCGCCGCGCTGATGACCGTCGGGCTTCTGCCGGTCGCCGCCTCGGCAGCCGTACAGGTCCCCGACCTCGCCCTCGGCAAGCAGGTGACGACCAGCAGTGCGCACGGCGCCTACCCGGCCTCCAACATCGCCGACGGCAGTCAGCAGACGTACTGGGAGAGCACCGGCGTACTCCCGCAGTGGGTCCGCATCGACCTCGGCAGCCGGTTCGACGTCGACCAGGTGGTGCTGAAGGTTCCGGCGACCTGGGAGGCCCGGACCCAGACCATCGGGATCCAGGGCAGCACGGACGGCAGCACCTTCAGCACCCTGTCCGCCTCCGCCGCCCGGGAGTTCGGTCCGGCGGCGGGCAACACCGTGACCGTCGGTTTCGCCGCGACGGGGGCCCGGTACATCCGTGTGCAGGTGACCGCCAACAGCGGCTGGAACGCGGCGCAGCTCTCCCAGGTCGAGGTCCGCGGTGAGGACACCGGGAGCGACCCGGGCCCGTCGCCCGCCATCGGGTCCAACCTGGCGCTGAACAAGCCGATCGAGGCGTCGTCGTCCGTCCAGAACTACGTGGCGTCGAACGCCAACGACGACAAGACCGGCACGTACTGGGAGTCCGGCGGCCACCCCGCCACGCTGACGGTGAAGCTCGGCGCCGACGCCGACATCGAGGCCGTCGTCGTCAAGCTCTCCCCGGACCAGGCCTGGGCAACACGCACGCAGAGCATCGAGGTGCTCGGCCGCGCGCAGTCCGCCACCGGCCTCACCCAGCTGAAAGCCCGGGCGGACTACGTCTTCGACCCCTCGGCGAACGAGAACACGGTCACCATCCCGGTCACCGGCCGGTACGCGGACGTGCAGCTGAAGTTCTTCTCCAACTCGGGTGCCCCCGGCGCCCAGGCCGCCGAGATCCAGGTCGTCGGAACCGCCGCCCCCAACCCGGACCTGACCGTGTCCGAGCTGACCTGGTCACCCGCAACGCCGTCCGAGAAGGACGACGTCACGGTGGAAGCCACCGTACGCAACACGGGTACGGCGGCGGCCGCGGCGACGACCGTCGACGTCAGCCTGGAGGGCGCGACCGCCGGCAGTGCCCCGGTGGGCGCCCTCGCCGCCGGCGCCTCGGCCACCGTGCGGATCGACGTCGGCAGACGGGCCATGGGCGCCTACAGCGTCTCGGCCGTCGTCGACCCGACCGACACGGTCGTCGAGCAGGACAACAGCAACAACAGCCGCACCGCCGCCACGAAGCTCGAGATCGGGCAGAGCCCGGGCCCCGACCTGGAGGTGCTCGGCATCACGTCCACCCCGTCGAACCCCGCGGTGGGCGCCGCGGTC
The DNA here is from genome assembly GCF_035917155.1 of Streptomyces sp. NBC_00385. Classification (NCBI taxonomy): domain Bacteria; kingdom Bacillati; phylum Actinomycetota; class Actinomycetes; order Kitasatosporales; family Streptomycetaceae; genus Streptomyces; species Streptomyces sp. NBC_00385. The sequence goes on from NZ_CP107951.1 coordinate 8,593,115, forward strand.
GGCTTCACCGTGTCCGTACACAACCGCGGTACCACAGGGGTCACTTCCGCAACCGTCACCCGCCTCCTCGCGGAGAGCACCACCCTGAACGGCGCCACGGGCGCGATCCCCGCCGGAGGCACGGTCACGGTGGCCATGAGCGGGACCTGGACCGCGAGGAGCGGCGGCGCCAACCTGACCGCCACGGCCGACGCCACCGGTGTCGTCACCGAGACCAACGAGAACAACAACGTCTTCTCGCGCGCCATCGTGGTCGGCCGCGGGGCCGCGGTCCCGTACACCGAGTACGAGGCGGAAGCCGGCGACTACCGCGGCACGCTGCTGACATCCGACCGGGAACGCACCTTCGGGCACACCAACTTCGCCACCGAGTCCTCCGGCCGGCAGTCCGTCCGGCTGGACTCCACCGGCCAGTTCGTCGAGGTCACCTCGACCGTGCCGTCGAACTCCCTCGTGGTACGCAACTCCATACCCGACGCCCCCGGCGGCGGCGGGACGGAAGCCACGATCAGCCTCTACGTCAACGACACCTTCGCCCGGAAGCTGACGCTCTCCTCCAAGCACAGCTGGCTCTACGGCGACACGGACAGTCCGGAGGGCCTGACCAACACGCCGCAGACGGACGCCCGCAGACTGTTCGACGAGTCCCACGCACTGCTCGGCCAGTCCTATCCCGCCGGAACGAAATTCCGTCTCCAGCGCGACGCGGGCGACTCCGCCTCCTTCTACGTCATCGACCTCGTCGACCTGGAGCAGGTGGCTCCGGCAGCCGCCCAGCCGGCCGGATGCACCTCGATCACCGCCTACGGGGCCGTCCCGAACGACGGGATCGACGACACGGACGCCATCCAGCGGGCGGTGACGGCCGACCAGAACGGTGACATCGGCTGCGTATGGATTCCGCCGGGCCAGTGGCGGCAGGAGCAGAAGATCCTGACCGACGACCCACTGAACAGGGGGCAGTACAACCAGGTCGGCATCAGCGACGTCACGATCCGCGGCGCCGGCATGTGGCACTCCCAGCTGTACACCCTGACCGCACCTCAGGACGCGGGCGGCATCAACCACCCGCACGAAGGGAACTTCGGCTTCGACATCGACGACAACACCAAGATCTCGGACCTGGCGATCTTCGGCTCCGGCACCATCCGGGGCGGCGACGGCAACGCCGAGGGCGGCGTGGGCCTGAACGGACGCTTCGGCCAGGACACGGAGATCACCAACGTGTGGCTGGAGCACGCCAACGTGGGCGTGTGGGTCGGCCGGGACTACAGCAACATCCCGGAACTCTGGGGACCCGGTGACGACCTCCGGTTCACCGGAATGCGGATCCGCAACACCTACGCGGACGGCATCAACTTCGCCAACGGCACCCGCAATTCGACGGTGTTGAACTCATCCTTCAGGAACACCGGAGACGACTCGCTGGCCGTGTGGTCGAGCAAGTACGTGAAGGACCCGTCAGTGGACATCGGCCACGACAACCACTTCCGGAACAACACGATCCAGTTGCCCTGGAGGGCCAACGGCATCGCGGTCTACGGCGGTTACGGCAACACGATCGAGAACAACATCATCTCCGACACGATGAACTACCCCGGCATCATGCTGGCAACTGACCACGATCCGCTGCCCTTCTCCGGGGAGACGCTGATCGCCAACAACGCGCTGCACCGCACGGGCGGAGCGTTCTGGGGCGAGGCCCAGGAGTTCGGTGCCATCACCCTGTTCGCGGCCTCGCAGAACATCCCGGGCGTCACCATCCGCGACACCGACATCTACGACTCGACCTATGACGGAATCCAGTTCAAGTCGGGCGGCGGCTCCGTGCCGGGAGCACAGATCAGCAACGTCCGCATCGAGAACTCCGTCAACGGGTCCGGAATCCTGGCGCACGGCGGCGCGCGCGGCAGCGCGACGCTGACCGATGTGACCATCACGGGTTCTGCCGACGGTGACGTGGTGGTCGAGCCCGGATCCCAGTTCGTCATCAACGGCGGCGCAGGGAAGGAGACGACCCGCAGGTAGCGCACCCGGCACCGGCCACCGCTCCGCGGCCTGCGGCGCCGGACCATGGTCCGGACACCCGACCCGGCCCCGCCGGCACGCCATCCGGGCGTGCCGGCGGGGGAGCGGAGCGGGTTCCGCCGGCCGCGAGCGTCGGATACGGACACACCGTGCCCTGCGAGCCTGCACAATTCGGTGGTGATCAATGACGACCCGTACCTGTGGCTGGAAGACATCGAGGGCGAGGCCGCGCTCGCGTGGGTGGCCGAGCGGAACGCCGAGACGGACGCCGCTCTGGCGACCGGAGCGGGTTTCGCCTCGCTGAAGGAGCGCCTGCTGGAGGTGCTGGACGCTCCGGACCGGATTCCGTACGTCGCGCGCCGCGGCGAGTTCCTCTACAACTTCTGGCGTGACGCCGGGCATGCGCGGGGCGTGTGGCGGCGCACGACGCTGGAGCAGTACCGTACGGACGCTCCGCAGTGGGAGATGCTCCTCGACGTCGACGCGCTCGCCGATACGGAGGAGACGAAGTGGATATGGGCCGGTGCACGGGTACGCCACCCCGACTGCGGCCGGGCCCTGGTCAGCCTCTCGCGTGACGGCGGAGACGCCGTGGCGGTCCGCGAGTTCGACCTGGGCACCCGGACCTTCGTCGAGGACGGGTTCCAGGTGGCGGAGGCGAAGACGCGGATCGGGTGGATCGATGCCGACACCGTGTTCGTCGGCACGGACTTCGGGCCGGGCTCCCTCACCGATTCCGGCTATCCGAGGACGGTTCGCCGATGGCGCCGCGGTACGCCCCTGGAGGAGGCCGAGCGGGTCTTCGAGGGTGAGGCGCGAGACGTTGCGGCCGGCGGCTGGCACGACTCCACACCCGGGTTCGAGCGGGACTTCGTCGTCAGGTCGATGGACTTCCACCACAGCGAGCTGTATCTCCTCACCCGCGAGGCCTCACTCATCAGGATCGATGTTCCGGACGACGCCGACGCGTACGCCCATCGCGAGCATCTGATCGTCAGCCTGAAGTCCGACTGGCTCGGACACCGGGCGGGCTCCATGCTGGCTTTCGGCTTCGATTCCTTCCTGGCGGGCGACCGGACCCCGGAGGTGCTGTTCACGCCGGATGCCCGGACCGCCCTGGCCGGGCACGCGTGGACCCGTCACCATCTGATCCTGGAGACGATGCACGACGTCAGCACCCACATCGAGGTACTCACCCCCACCCCCGGCGCCGGGTGGGCGCGCGAGCCACTCGCGGACGTCCCGGCGCTGTCCGCCGTCAGCGTCGTGGACACGGACCCGGACGTCTCCGACGAGTTCTTCCTCGACGTGTCGGGGTTCCTGCAGCCTTCCACGCTCTACCACGGGCGGGTCGGGGGCGAAACGGAGATCATCAAGCAGGCCCCGGCCCGCTTCGACGCGGCCGGTCTCGGAGTGGAGCAGTTCTTCGCCCTCTCACAGGACGGCACGAAGGTGCCGTACTTCGTGATCGGCCCCCACGACGCCTCCCCGGGCCCCGGCCCCGCACTCCTCTACGGCTACGGCGGCTTCGAGGTCTCGCTCACCCCCTTCTACGGCGCGGTGACGGGCCGGGCATGGCTGGAGCGCGGGGGCACCTACGTGATCGCGAACATCCGAGGCGGCGGCGAGTACGGCCCGGACTGGCACCGGGCGGCACTCGGCGCGGACCGGGTACGGGCCTTCGAGGACTTCGCGGCCGTGGCCACCGACCTCGTCCGACGAGGCATCACCACCCCGGCCATGCTGGGCGCGGCGGGCGGCAGCAACGGCGGACTGCTCATGGGCGCGATGGTCACCCGGTACCCGGAACTGTTCGGCGCCATCGTCGCCCAGGTCCCCCTGCTGGACATGCTCCGCTTCCACGAACTCCTGGCCGGTGCCTCCTGGATCGCCGAGTACGGTGACCCGGACGACCGCGCCGATCGCGTGCACCTGCGTGCGCTGTCCCCGTACCACCGGCTCGCCGCGGACCAGGCCTATCCGCCCCTGCTCCTGACGACCTCCACCCGTGACGACCGGGTCCATCCCGGCCACGCCCGCAAGGCCGCCGCGCGGCTGCGCGAACTCGGCCACCGGGTCCTGCTCCACGAGAACACCGGCGGCGGCCACGCGGGCGCGGGCGACAACGAGCAGTCCGCCCACAACAACGCCCTCATGCACACCTTCTTGTGGAGTCACCTCGCACGGCCGGCCCCATCCGTCCTCGGCTGATCCCGCAGGCCACGCCTCCCGGGCGGAGCGGCGCCCGGGACGCGCTACGACGTGCAGGCTTCGGCGATCGACAGGCTGTTCTCGTAGAGGTGGTGCCGGGTGACGCGGCCGTCCTCGACGGTCAGGCGGAGAGCGAACGGGCCTGTGAAGGACTTGCCCGTCGCACGTACGGTTCCCGACAGGTGGCCCATCAGGACGGCATCGGCGCCGTCGACGAGGAACGTGTCGACGGACGCCCGGGCGTCCTCCGGCACCGTGTGCGCGGCCAGCTCCGCGGACTGGGCGGCACATTCGGCGGCCGTGGACCGCGGGCGGATCCACGGGACCACAGGGTTCGGCGCCAGCAGCCAGTCGACCTCGTCGGCGAAAAGCGCGGCGATCCGCTCGGTGTCCCCGGCCAGCCGGGCCGCGAGGAACGCGTCCACGACGGCACGGGTGGCCTCGGCGACGGAACGCGCGTCGTGGGCCCGACTCGGCTTGCCGGAGGTGGGCTTGACGGCCATGGTGGGCTCCTTGCGGTCAGTGGGCTGCCGGCGGGGGTCCCCGTCGCTGTTCCCGATCCTGCCGCGGGGGAGCGGAAGGGTCGATTACCCCGGAGGTAATCCGCGGCCGGGCGCACCCGGCGCCGTTCAGCCGACTTCCGCGCCCAGCAGTTCCCGGAACGCCTCGGCACCCACCGGCGTCACCTTCACCGCCCGGCCGGAGCCGATCCGCCGCACCCACTGCCGCTCCAGCGACGTGGCGCACAGGGCCGCTCCCACCGCTCCGGCCAGATGCGACCGGCGCTCCGTCCAGTCCAGGCAACTGCGCACCAGAGGCCGGCGCGCACCCGTGGGGTGCCGGTAGCCCAGGGCGTCCGCCAGCCAGTCCCGGCCCGCCGGGGTGACGGACAGCCCCGCGTCGTCGGAGACCAGGCGCCGGGAGATCATGGCATCGGCCAGGGTGACACCCAGCTCACCGGCCAGATGGTCGTAACAGGTCCGGGCTCGCGCCTCGGCACCCGCCCGGCCGGACCGGCGCAGGTTCCGCGGGCGGGCGGAAGTGGCGGGGGCGTACGAGGCGACGGCCTCGATCAGGGCGGCCGCCTCCGGGCCGGCCAGCCGCACATAGCGGTGCCGGCCCTGGCGCTCCTCGGCCAGCAGACCGCCGTCGATCAGACGGGACAGCTGCTCGCTGGCCGTGGACGCGCTGACCCCGGCGCTCCGTGCGAGCTCGCCCGCGGTCCAGGCCCGGCCGTCGAGCAGGGACTGGCAGAAGGTGGCCCGGGTGCGGTCGGCGAGCAGGGACGCGGTCTCGGCGATGGAGGACATGCGGCCATGATGCCGCCACTACGGTTCGGGCTGCGCCGAACCGTCCCAGCCCTAGCGTCGGAACCATGACGCACACGACGCACGAGTTCGATCGCTTCGAGGACGTACGGTCGGCCCTCGCCGATCCGGCGCTGGTCCCGGAACGGCCGGCCGCGGCAGACGGCCCGCCCGGGGCGAGTGTCGCCTGGCTGCGCGCCACCGTGGCCCGGTTCAGCCACGGAGAGCCACACCGGCGGCGGCGCGGACTGGTCGAGGCCGAGCTGGCCCGTCTCGCTCCGGAGTCGCTGCGACAGGCGGCAGCCGTGGTGTCCGGCGACGACACCCGGGTCGCGGTGGTGCGTACGCTCGCCGTCGCGCTGGGGATGCCGCAGCCCGCAGCCGTGGCGCAGGCGGTGATCGCGGTGGCCGGGGTCTACTTCGGCGGCGAGGACGCGGCTGCTGACGAGGCGGTGGCGAGGCTGGTGAGGTGGCCGGCCACTCCCTCACAGGACGGAACCGGATCCCCCCAGGACGGACCTGGCTGCCCGTCGCACGTGCCCGGGTCCGTGCAGGGCGGACCTGGCACGCCGTCGGCCGGATCCGAGCGCACCACGTCGGCCGGATCCGAGCGCACCACGTCGGCCGGATCCGAGCCCACGACCGAACCGGTGCCTGTCCCGGACGACGCCGCTCTGGAGTCCGCAGCCAGTCGCATCGGTCTGCTGGTCCAGGCGTGTGAGGCGACGGCCGCGCTCGTCGAGACCGCGGCCGGCAACGACCGGCTTCCGCTGTCCCGGGTCCTGCGGGACCTGCCTCCCGTACGGAGCATGCGCCGCGTCGCCGTCGGAGCCACCCGGGTCGCAGGCCGGGAGATCGCCGAGGGTGACGTGGTGCTCCTCGACCTGGCGACGGCCAACCGTGCGCATCCGGTGCCGCTCACCTTCGGCGCCCCGCCCCGCGTCTGCCCCGGCCGAGCCCACGCCCTCGCGCTGGCCGACGGACTGCTCCGGCGCCCGATCACCCCGTTCGCCCGCCTGCACCGCCGGGCCCAGCCACTGCTGCTGCCCAACGCCTGGGACTACGCCTCCGCCGCCGCGCTGGCCGAACGGGGCTTCGCGGCCGTCGGCACCACGAGCCTGGGTGTCGCCGCCGCGGCCGGTGTGCCGGACGGGGCAGCCGCGACGGCCGAGGCGACCATGAGCCTGGCCCGTCGCCTCGGAAAGGGCCGATTCCTGTTCACCGTCGATGCCGAAGGCGGGTTCAGCGACGACGTGGCGGAAGTGGCCGCACTGGCACGGACCCTGTACGAGGCGGGTGCGGCCGGCATCAACCTGGAGGACGGCCGCCCCGACGGCACCCTCGCGCCCATGGAGTTGCACGCGGCGAAGATCGCCGCTGTCAAGCACGTGGCACCCGCGCTCTTCGTCAACGCACGGACCGACACCCACTGGGCGTCCCGCCACGAGGACGAGACCGCGACGCGCCTGGCCCTCTACGAACAGTCCGGCGCGGACGGGGTGTTCGTACCCGGGCTGTCGGATCCGGCCGCGATCGCCGAGCTGGCCTCGGCGCTCGTCGTACCGTTGAACATCCTGTACACCCCGGCCGGGCCCACGCTTGCCGAACTGGCCTCGCTGGGCGTGCGCAGGGTCAGCCTCGGCTCGCTGCTCTACCGCAGGGCACTGGCGGCGGCCGTCAGCGCGGCGACCGGCATCCGGGACGGGCGGCAGACGGATCCGGCCGCCCCGTCCTACGCCGAGGTCCAGGAACTGGCGTACGCCCGGCAGGCGCGGGACCCCGCTGCGGCGCCGTGAGCGCCCTGCGTCGTTTCCGCAGACGGGGGTTGCTCCGCAGTGCCGCGCCCCGCCGTGCGGGGCGTCCGGCCGGAAGGTACGGTGCCCGGACCGGCTCGGAGGAGGAAGTGGGACATGGCCAGTACGGTGACCGAGGGCCTGCAGCACATGCGCGAGGACCTGGCCGACTTCTACCGGGACCTGCACAGCCACCCGGAGCTGTCGCTGCAGGAGACCCGGACCGCCGCGTTGCTGGCGCAGCGCCTGCGCGACGGGGGCTTCGACGAGGTCGTCGAGAAGGTCGGCGTCACCGGAGTGGTCGGCGTCCTGCGCAACGGGGACGGCCCCGTGGTGATGCTGCGCGCGGACTTCGACGCGCTGCCGGTGGAGGAGAAGACAGGACTGCCGTACGCCAGCACGGTCCGCGCCGTCGACGGCGACGGCCATGACGTGCCCGTGATGCACGCCTGCGGTCACGACATGCACGCCGTCTGCCTGACAGGCGCCGCCGCCCTCCTCGCCGATGCCCGCGACCAGTGGAGCGGCACACTGCTCGTGGTGTTCCAGCCTGCCGAGGAACTGGCGGTCGGCGCCCGGGGCATGGTCGACGACGGCCTCTTCGAACGCTTTCCCAAGCCGGACATCGTCCTGGGCCAGCACATCGGACCCCTGCCCGCCGGGTTCATCGGTCACGGCAACGGGCCGGTGATGGCGGCCGCCGACTCGGTGAACATCACCCTCCACGGCCGGGGCGGCCACGGATCCAGGCCGGAGGCGTCCATCGATCCGGTGCTCATGGCGGCCAACGTCGTCACCCGGCTCCAGGGCATCGTCGCCCGCGAGGTACCGCCGGCGGAGACGGCCGTGGTGACGGTGGGGCGCCTGAAGGCCGGCACGAAGGACAACATCATCCCGGAAACCGCCGAACTGGGCGTCAACATCCGCGCTTTCACGCCTGCCGTACGCGACCTGGTCCGCAGCGCGGTGGAGCGCATCGTGACGGGGGAGTCGCGGACGAGCGGCGCGCCGAAGCCGCCGGACTTCACCTGGTTCGCCTCCGCCCCCGCGCTCGTCAGTGAGCCGGAGGCCACGAAGACGACGGTGGCGGCGTTCTCCGAGCACTTCGGCGCCCAGCGGCTGCTGCCGATGCCGCAGGTGAACGCGAGCGAGGACGTGGGTGTGTTCGGTGAGGCGCTCGGTGTGCCCACGGTGTTCTGGTTCTGGGGTGGGCTGGAGGCGGAATCGACGATCGCGGCGTTCACCGAGGGACGCGTGGACGAGCTGCCGAGCAACCACTCGTCGGCCTTCGCGCCGGTCGTCGAGCCGACACTGAGCACCGGCGTGGAAGCGCTGGTCGTAGCGGCGTTGACCTGGCTCGGCACCGTGTGACAGCGGCGCACCCACCCACCGGGCGGGGCGTTCGCCGCAGAAAACCGGCTCGACCCCGCAGCCCGGATTCAGAGATCCTCCGGTCATGGAGTTCCTCTGTTACCACCGCGACCGGCCCGGCTCCCTTCCGCTGCGTGAACAGCTGCTGGAAGAGCACTGGTCCTACATGGACCAGTATGCGAAGGAGCTGATCGCCAGGGGCCCGACCTTCGCCCACGACGACGACGAGGTGCCCACGGGAAGCGTGCACATCGTCGACCTGCCGGGCCCCGCCGCTGCCCGCGCGTTCGCCTTCGACGAGCCGAACTACCAGGCCGGCGTCTACCGTGACGTGCTGCTGCGGAGGTGGCGCAACCTGCTGGGGCGCACCATGTGGGACTTCCCCGGTGGGCACGGTGGCGGCAACCGGTACCTGGTCATCGGCCTCGGTGCGGGGGAGCCCGCCGACCTCGCGGTGCCGTCCGGCCAGGACGAGCTGATCGCTTACGGGCCGCTGCTTTCCGACGACGGTGCGACCTGGCTGGGCACGGCGGCATTGGTACGGGCGCCGGACCCGGACACGGCACGCGCCGTCCTGACGCCGGACCGGTACGCCGGGATCGAAGTGCATGCCTGGGAGTTCGGCGGACGGCGCTGACAGCCCGCAGGCGCGGGCATCCCACACCACGTCACAGCGCCGCAAGGGGCGGCGGATCCGTGGCCTCGGCTGGATGGAGCAGGACGACGGGCGGCCGGCGGAGCAGCGGGCGAAGCTGGGTTCTCCACCGGGCTCACGTCTCAGGAGTACTTCCGTGCTGCTTCCAGGCTCCCCGCAGGTCCGCCTGCCCCTTGCCGCCCTGCTGGCCGCCGCCTGCACGGCCGGGCTGATGCTTTCCCCCGCCCACGCCGCGGACGCCCCCGCCGACCACGACCGCGCGCTGCGCAGGCAGTTGCAGGAACTGACCGAAGCGCCCGGCGGGCCGCCCGGAGTGATCGCCGTCCTCGAACGAGAGCACCGCACCGAGGTCTTCCGGGCGGGTGTCGCCGACACCGGCACCGCCCGTCCGATCCGGACGACCGACCACATGCGTATCGCCAGCACGGCCAAGGCGTACAGCGGCGCGGTCTCCCTCCAGCTCGTCGACCGGGGCAGACTGCGGCTGAACGACACCATCGGCCGGGTGCTCCCCCGACTGCCGCGTGCCTGGCACCGGGTCACACTGAGGCAGCTGCTGAACCACACCAGCGGGCTGCCGGACTACACCGAGGACCCGGAGTTCCTGTCCCTGTTGGCCGCGGACCCCCGGCGCCGTTTCGACTCCCGGCGGCTGCTGGATTTCGTCGCCGCCGAGCCGCTGGCGTTCCGTCCCGGGGCCCGGTACGCCTACTCGAACTCCGACAACATCGCCGTCGCGCTGATGGCGGAGGCGGTGACAGGACGCCGCTACGAGGATCTGCTCGCCCAACTCGTCTACCGCCCGCTCCGGATGGGCAGCACCAGCCTTCCGCAGGGCTACCGGATGCCCGAGCCGTACATGCACGGCTACGACGTCACCCCGCCGAACCCGCCCGAGGACGTCAGCGAGGCGCTCAGCGCCTCGGGTGTGTGGGCGTCGGGCGGGATCATCTCGACGCCGCAGGACATGACGTCGTTCATCCGCGGATACGCCGGCGGGACGCTGATCTCCGACCGGACCCGGCGTCAGCAGCTGAACTGGGTGAACGGGGCCTCCGAGCCCGCGGGCCCGGGCGCGAACAAGGCAGGTCTGGCCCTCTTCCGGTACACGACCCGTTGCGGTGCCGTGTACGGCCACACGGGCAACTTTCCCGGGTACACGCAACTGGTCGCCGCCACACCGGACGGCAAGCGGTCGCTGACCTTCTCCCTGACCACCCAGGTGAACAAGACGAACAAGCCGGAACTGCTGCAGCGGCTGCGCACCGTGGAGGAGAACTTCGTCTGCGCGCTCCTGCGCAAGCGGTGATGGGCGGGACGAGATGCCCCGAACCCCGCGAATCCCCCAATCACGGAACCCGCGGGTGTACCCGGCACAACCATCCCTGTCGCCCGCGGGTCACACCAAGTGGGAGCAAACCGCTCCTGGAGACACAAGGGGGATATATGAGAAGCCTGCGTAATGTCGCGGTCGTCGGGGCGGTGGGCGCGCTGGTGGCGGGTGCCACGGTCATGGGCGCCACCGCAGCCTCTGCCGCACCCAACGTCACACCTCAGGGCGTCTGCGGCAGTGCCTACAAGACCGTGAACTCGGTGCCCGTCGGCTCACTGGGCACCGTCTACCTGACGTACAACTCCAAGAACGGGAAGAACTGCGTCGCGACCATCCGTACCAACCCCGGTACGGCCAAGGACATGTCCACGTACATCTACGTGCCCGACACCGACGAGTGGGCCGGGGACTCCGGGAACTACACGTCGTACGCGGGACCGGCCTACGTCTACGGCAAGGGCCACTGCGTGAGCTGGGGCGGCAACATCGCCAACGTGTACGTGTCCGTGGACAACTCCAACTGCGCCGCGCGCACGGAGCACCGGGTCACCGAAATCCGCTGACCCGGTCGCACGAAGGGATGCTCCGGCCCACGGAAGGTGCGGCTGATGCCCGCCTTCCCGCCGGGTCCCGGCCGCCGCCTCGCACATCGTCCGGTCGACGAGGTGCGAGGCGGCGGTGACGACGGGGGACCGCCTGCTTCTCCTGCGGAACCGTCGTCTACAGCTCGTCCCGCGCGCCCGGTCGAGGTCGGTGTCGAGCACGACGGAGAGCTCCGGGGCGAGCAGAGCGTCGGGGCCCAGCGCTTCGCGGGCTTCCGCCGTGTGCTGGGTGGTGACGAGATAGGGGTGGGCACCCAGCGCCCGCCCCGCCGCGAGCTTCAGCATCTTCGGGCCGAGCGCTGCCGGCACACGATGTCCGGGGTCCACCGGCGAGGTGGCGGAGTCCAGCGCGTCGAGGCAGGAGACCATCGCGCTGTACGGCTTCGCGTACTGCGGCACCATCGGGCCGTGGCTGACACCCAGGCCGAGGACGAGGCGCCCGCGGGCGTCCGCGTCGAGCTTCGCGATGCGAACCGCCACATCCGCCGCGGGGTGGTCCCGGATACTGAGGATCCCGGTGGCGAAGGTGAGGGAACGGGTGGCGTCGACGAAGGCGGCGGCGTCGTCGGGAGAGCGCTGCTTCCGATCCAGAGCGTGCCGTACCCGAGGTCTTCGAGCTCGGTGACCGCCTCCGTGATGGCCGCCTTCCCCGCGTCGTCCGCCCGCGACCGGTGCAGGGCCCCGCTCCAGATGCCGATCTGCCCGAACGCGCCACGTGTGTCAGAAGTCATGCTGTGATCAACAGCGAATCGCGCCGACGGTTCACACGCGGCGGGCGATGCCCCCGTCCGGCCGTCAGAGGGTGTTGTTGGCCAGGGCCAGAAGGCGGCCGCCGTCACCGCTGAACCGGTCGCGGTCCACGGCGCCGGAGACCCCGCCCACCGAACCGGAGTCGGTGTACTGCCAGAAGGTCCAGTACGGAAAGCCGCCCGGGATGGAGGGACTGGAAGCGCCGGTCCAGTGCGCGACGAACAGAGGACTCCGGGCGGACATGCCGCTCCAGCCGCCCGTGCAGGTGTTCCACCAGCTCGGACCGGTGTAGATGACGACGTCACGCCCGGTCGCCGCCTTGTACGTGGTGGAGAAGTCGAGGATCCACGACCGCATGGCCGAGACCGACTTGCCGGAGCAGCCGCCTTCGAGGTCGAGCATGCCGGGCAGCGTCAGGTCGTCCCGCGACCAGTCCCCGCCGTTGCCGGCGAAGTACTTCGCCTGTGCCGCGCCGCCGGACAGACCGGGACGGGCGAAGTGGTAGGCGCCTCGGATCACCTTCGCCTGGTGGGCGTGGAGGTAGTTGGCGCTGAACGTGGGGTCCTTGTACGTGGTCGACTCCGTGGCCTTGATGTAGGCGAACTTGACGCCGGCCGACTTCACCGACGACCAGTTGATCGTTCCCTGGTAGTGGGAGACGTCGATGCCCGCCTGGGTGGCCTGAGTGGTCGCGCTGCCCTCGGCGTCGAACTCCATCTGCCGCGTGTCCGCCGTGAAGCTCTCCGCGTCCGCAAGATACCCGGCGCCCATGTATCCGTCGCCGAGGGGGATGGAGCTGCCGGAGGGCCGCGGCACTGCTGCCGCGGTGCCGGAAGGAACTCCTGGACCGAGGACCATGACCAGGCTGAACGCGCCGGCCGCCATCAGCTTGCGCCGCATGGATCCGGGGCGGTGGATTCGAGATGACAACGCGGTCCTCCTGGGTGAAGGACGAATTCGGGAGCCGTGCGCCGCCTGTTCTCGTCCCGCCGACGTCACGTCCTGATGCAAAGAGTTACGAACGAGGAGGGGTTCGTCCCCCGGCGCGCCGCGGACGGGCGTCCGGCGTGGCATTCGGATGACCCGCGTGCGGGCGCGATGCGGGGGCACGTGCGGAAAAACGGCATTGCATTCCGGGTGGTCCGCATGGATGCTGACTGGCCGGAGGCGATGAAGATGACCAGCGTGGTGTTGAAGCTGTCGGTGCGCGACCTGGTGCATGCGGACCTCGCGTCCTGCGGGTGGTCGGGGTCCGCACACCATCTGGCCGGTGTCGCGACGCAACTGGAGCGTGTCCGGCTCGGCGAGGCCGACTACCTGGCGGTCTGCACTCCCACGGACGTTCCCGTCGCGAAGGCGGGCATCGACTACCGGGTCAGGGCGGGCGTGGGCACCCTCTGGCAGCTGGCAGTCCACCCGGCCCTGCAGTCGTGCGGGATCGGCACCTTCCTCGTCGAAGCCGCGGAGCTCCGGATGAGGAGTCGCGGTCTGCGCCACGCCGAGCTCGGTGTGGAGGAGAGCAACCCCAGGGCCCGGGCCCTGTACGAACGCCTGGGCTACGTCGCGTACGACCGCCGCCCCGACGCGTGGGACGAGCAGGCGCCGGACGGATCGCTGCGCCGCTACGAGACGATGTGCACGCTGATGCGCAAGGAACTCCCGTAGGTCCGGCCGTTCGAGGGGCCCGTCCACGAACATGTGGCCCCGCGGGCAAGCCGGCGAGTCCGCACATCGCGGCGGAGCCGGTGCTGAACGGCCAGGATCACGGACGGCGTGCCAGGAAGACGAACTCCCTGCCCGGCCGGTCGGGTGCATCGCGGACTTCATCCACCACGTACCCTCGCGCGATCAGGTCCTGCTCGACCTCCTCCCGTTCCCGGAAGCGGAGCGTCGAGTCCGACGTGAGGACCTGCCCGTCCGCCGCGAACCCGTAGGTCCAGCGGAACGTCACCAGCGGCCCACTGACTTCGACCAGTTCGACCCAGCTCTCGACCGGGCCGACGGCCGGGACCTCCGTCACGCGGTACGAGTGCTCGCGGGTCCACTCCTCCCAGGCGCGAACGGCCGGATCGCGGGTCTCGAAGACCAGGCGCCCACCGGGCCGTAGCGCTTCGTAGGCTCCCCGCAGCGTCCCCTCCCAGGCTTCCGGGGCCGCGATGGCCTGGGCGACGTTCGCGGTCATCGTCGCGAGATCGACCTGGAGCGGGGGGAGGCCCGTGGCGTCGCCATGGATCCATCGGACCCGTGCACTGTCCTGCTTGGCCCGGGCCACTTCGAGGGAGGCCAGGGCGGGATCAATGCCGACGACGTCGATCCCGCGGCCGGCCAGAAGGAGCGCGAACACCCCTGTTCCGCAGCCGATGTCCAGAACACGGCGTGCCCCGGATTTCTCCGCGATCCTGAGATACGCGGTGAGATCGGTGCGGTCGGGATCGAGCACGTCGTAGAGCGCGGCGAGTCGTGGATGGGCGAAGCAGTCGTCAGCCATGCGTGCGAACGTACGCAGAACAGGGCCCGGACAGCCACCGGGTTTCACCCCGGCGACGGTCGTCGGCGGCACGCGCGGCGCGCCGCGGGGAAGGCGTGCGGCGGGGACGGGTGGCGACGACAGCCCGGCGCACCTCCCACGCGCGGCAGGAGGGGAGGATCGCGGAGGCGTGCCGGCGGCGCACCTCGGAGCTGCGGCACGGCGCGGCCAGAGCCGGAGGGCTGCCATTCCTCGACCGGGCACCAGGCCGGCGCGGGCCGTGTGGCCTCCGGCTCGGCACAGCCCAGGCGGGCCGGCAACGCGACGTCGATGATCTTCTCATCAGGCTCAGGCAGTTCGTCCTCGGCCGCGCCGGCGGCGGTCCAGCCGCGGGCGAACTCCAGGGCGTCGAGCAGGTCCTGGTGGACGCCGTCCGGGATCGGTTCGGCGCGGGCAGCCGGATCGGCCCCGCGCTCGGCGCAGAAGCCGGACGCCGTGGCCGGCACCGGCCGCGGCCCGGTGGGCGGAAAACGGAAGCCTTCCGCTTCCTGTCGAAGATCACCGGCACACCTTAGGCCCGAGGTCCGCTCTGCGTCATCAGGTCCGGACGGGCCGCGGCGCGGGGGGAGCCGAGGGCACGGCGAAGGCCGGCCGGCCGGTCCCTTATGGACGCTGTCGCGGTGATCGCCCCGCCGGACCGGCCGCAACACTCCGTCAATCTCTGGTGGCAGCGGGCTTCGGCATGTAGCGTCTTTTCCAGATGCCGTGGTTCCCCAGCTGCCCGCGCTCCGCCGCGGGCGCTTTGCTGTGCGGGGCCAGGGCATTCGCGGGTCCGTGTGGTGCGGATCCTGGAACGAACGAGAGGCACCGGCATGGCCAGCGGAACCGTCAAGTGGTTCAACGCCGAAAAGGGTTTCGGCTTCATTCAGCAGGACGGCGGCGGGCCGGACGTCTTCGCGCACTACTCGAACATCAACGCCACCGGCTTCCGTGAGCTTCAGGAGGGTCAGGCGGTGACCTTCGACATCACGCAGGGTCAGAAGGGCCCGCAGGCGGAGAACATCACGTCGGCCTGACCTTCAAGGGGTGACGCGGGCCGCCGGAGCACGCTCCGGCGGCCCGTCGGGCGTTCCGGAGCACCTGCACGCGGACACGCGCCATCGACGGCCTTGACTTAGAGCGCGATCCAGCACCTAGCGTCACCGTCATGACGACACCTCAGCACAACATCGGCTCGGGTTTCGGTGCTCGCAGCACCACGGACGAGGTACTGAGCGGCATCGACCTGTCCGGCAGCACAGCGATGGTCACCGGTGGATACTCGGGGCTGGGCCTGGAGACGACACGAGCTCTGGCTGCGGCCGGTGCCCGCGTTGTCGTCCCCGCCCGCCGGCCGGCGGCCGCCCGGAAGGCGATCGAGGGCATCGACAACGCCGAGACCGACGACCTCGATCTCTCCGACCTCGACAGCGTCCGCGGCTTCGCCGAGCGGTTCCTGGCCTCGGGGCGCACGATCGATCTCGTGATCAACAGTGCCGGGATCATGGCCTGCCCCGAGACGCGCGTCGGCCCGGGCTGGGAGGCTCAGTTCGCCACCAACCACCTCGGTCACTACGCGCTGGTCAACCACCTCTGGCCGGCCATCGCCCAAGGCGGCGCACGGGTGGTCGCCGTGTCCTCCGGCGCCCACGGGATGGGCGTGCGCTGGGACGACCTGCAGTTCGAGCGTGGCTACGACCGATGGCAGGCCTACGGGCAGGCGAAGGCTGCCAACGTGCTGTTCGCCGTGCACCTCGACGCACTCGGCCGCGACGCCGGAGTCAGGGCGTTCGCGGTGCACCCGGGCAGCATCCTCACCCCTCTTCAGCGCCACCTCGCCAAGGCGGACATGGTGGACGCGGGCTGGATCGACGAACACGGCAATCCGACCGATCCCACCTTCAAGACCCCGGCACAGGGCGCCGCGACACAGGTGTGGGCGGCGACCTCGCCCCGGCTCACGGGCAAGGGCGGCGTGTACTGCGAGGACTGCGACGTGGCCGAGCCGGCCCGTGACGGCACGGAAGGCGGTGTGCACGCACACGCGACCGACCCCGAGCAGGCCGCCCGCCTGTGGGCGCTCTCGGCCGAACTCACGGGCGTCGACGCCTTCGCGGCGGCCCGCTGACCGCACCGCCTCGTACACAGCGGGCCATCGCGCCCGGCCACAGGAAGCGGAGAGCCTCGAACGGCCGTCGATATGATCACGGCCATGACCGCACCGGAACCAACCATCGTCGCGACCTCCGGCGGACACCGTGCCGGAGGACGTACCAGTGTGATGTTCGATGCCCTCGTGCATCACGCCGTCGACCTCTCCGGGGCGCACGGCCGGCGCCCGCGTGTCATGTACGTCGGCACCGCGATCAGGGACGCCGAACACTTCACGGCCCGTGCGCATGCGCCCGAGGCCCACCGAAGTACGCCGAACGATCGAACAATGTGCGGTGAAAGTTCGTTCGGTGGGTGCTTTGGTGTAGCGTCCGGAGAGTGATCGGGGAGGTTTCTGGTGTCTGAACTGTTCGATGCGGTCGATGCGCTCATCGCGGACCACTCACCTCTCCCGCCGCCGCAGGAACGGGAGCGTCTGCGCAAGGCTCACGGTCTGACGCAGGAACAGGTGGCCGCCGCCCTGGGTGTGCGCAGGGCGACCGTGGTGAGCTGGGAGAACGGCAGGACGGAACCGCGCCCGCCACAACGCGAGGCCTACGCCCGACTGGTGAACAAGCTTGCCGAGCTGTACCCCGAGGCGCCTGCCCCGCCGACGGCGCCGGCGGGCGGCCCGGAAGCACCCGCGGCACCGGAAGCACCGGCACCCGAACCGCTGTCTCCGACGCCACTCGCACCCGCGCCCGAAGTGCCCTCCGCGGCCGCACGGGCACCCGCGCCCGCGTCCGAAGTACAGCCTCCTCCGGCCCCTGGCCGGGCCACGGCGACCCGCACGGCCTCACGACGTCCGGTTCCCGCGAAGACCGCCGCGTCACAGGCGGGGACCGATCCCCGTTATGCGAACGGCCCCCTGGCCGTCCTCGACGTCGAGGAGGGGCATATGGCGGCGTACTGCGTCGGCGGCCTCGTCCTGGACGTGCCCGCCAAGTCCGCCCCCGCCCTCGTCGAGTGGGTTCTGAGCGAAGCGAGGCTGGGCGCTCCCCGGCTGAGCCGCAACGGCAAGGACGCCGACCCCCTGATCGTCCTGACGCCCGCCGCGTGCGAACGCTACGGTCTGCCCCCGCAGCTCAGCGAGGAGGAAGCAACGACAGGGCGGCTCCCCGCGGACCACCGGGTGATCCAGCAGCTGGCGCGGGCGAACTGGCAGCTCACCCGCCGGGGTTTCGGCCCGTGGGCCCGTATCTACCGCCCCGCCCAGGGCGGCAACCGCGCCTGCGTCCAGCTGTGCATTCCGTCATGGAACGCGCTCGACGCCCGCAGCTGGGGCAGTGCCGGGCAGCTCCCGGCCCCCGAACTCGCACGCCTCCTCGGCACCTACGCGACGCGTGTGATCACCCCCCGCGGTTCGACAGCGGTCACCGGCCTGGAGCTGATGACGGCGCTGCACCCGCCCACCCGGGCGAGCGAACCCGACCGCGCCGGCAAGCGGCACAGCGAGCACAACCCCGGCTCCCTCGGCAACGACCCCGTGGACTGCGCCCCGTGCGAAGCACCCGACGGGCACCCGCTCCTGGCCGATCTGCCGCGCTTCCATCAGCGCACCCCGGATCAGATGCTGATGGAAGAGGCGTACGACTGGGCGCGCCCGCTGACCGACGAAGAGTGCACCAGACGGTACGTGGTCGGCATCGACGTCAACATGGCCTTCGCCGCCGCCGCCAACGGCACCACGGTGGGCCTCGGTGCACCCACTCACCTCCAGCACCCCGCCTTCGACCCGAAACTGCCCGGCTCCTGGCTCGTCGACCTCTCCCACATCGAGCTGGACGACCGCCTCCCCTCACCCTTCACCCCCCGGGGCGACCGCCCCACCGGGCCCGCCTGGTACGCGACGCCGACCGTGGCCTACGCCGTCGAACTCGGCTACCGGGTCGCCCCGTCCGAGGCCTACGTCCGTCACGACAACGGCCGCTACCTCGACGGCTGGTACAACCGTCTCCGCGACGCCTACATCGCGACGATGGCCGACCTCGGCGTCACCACCGGCCTCTCCGCGGCCGACTTCCTGGCAGCGATGGACGGCTACAGGGAGCACGATCCGCAGATGGCGACCGTCCTGACCGCGGTGAAGGCCACCGTCAAGGGCGGCCTGGGCAAGCTCCGGGAACGCCCCCGGGGCGAGGGCTGGAAGCCGGGCCGCCCCTGGAGGGCCCTGTCCCGCCCCACGTGGCGTCCCGACATCCGCGCCGCCGTCATCTCCAAGGCCCGCACCAACATGCACCGCAAGATGCTCAAACTCGCCGACGCCACCGGCCAGTACCCCATCGCGGTCCTCTCCGACTGCGCCGTCTACGCCAGTGACGGACCCGGCCCCCTCGACTTCCTCCCCTACGAGGGCGGCAAACCGCTGCCCGGCGGCTTCCGGCTCGGCGTCAGCCCCGGGATGGTCAAGCACGAAGGCACCCAGACCACCCTGTGGGCCGAAAGCGTCCACGAGGAACACGGTCAGGACGAGAACCTCGCCCGGTACATCAAGGACGGCCACGTCACCCGCACCGACAACGGGGAGTAACCGATGGGAAAGCTCGGCGACGGTCTCGACAAGGCCGTCCACGAAGCGTTCACCCGCCCGATCCCCAAGTCGGCCGGGGCTCGCATGCGCTACCTCGTCGGACAGCTCAGATCCACCAGGGCAGCCGCCCAGCAACTGGGGATCAGCCAGCGCACCGTCGAGCGCTATGTGAAGGACCAGATCAGAACACCACGCAAAGACCTCGCCGCACGCCTGGAACGCCAGGTCGCCGCACGCTGGCAGCCCCGGATCCGGGCCCGGGCCAAGCAGAGGGCCGCCACCACCCACGGAATCGTGATCGACACCCGCGCACGCTTCGGCTACACCGCCGCCCCCGGCTCAACCGACGACGCCCGGCTGCGCCATCTCACCGTGGCGCTCCCGCCCACCTACGCGGCCCGGCTCTTCGACGCACGAGACCAGGGTGCCACCGACGAGCAACTCCAGAACATCGCGGCCGAAGCACTGCAGGAGACCTACTTCAAGGACGGCGGCCGCAGGGCGTCCGGGCTCCTGGTGGAGTACACCGACGTCGAGCACATCGAGTTCGGCCTGTAGGTACGGCTGCCGCGCAGTTCAACCGGATCCTCGGCCGGGTCGCGCTTCGGCTCATGTCCCCCTCGGCACCTCGATGTCGTAGACCAGCGCGTACACGATGTCCCGGGCCTGGCGCAGGTCGTAGCCCGTCGCGTCCAGGATCACCTTGAGGGCCCGCATGGTGTCGCCGCCCAGCATGAACATGCGCGCGTCGGCCTGTGCCTCGGCCGGAACCGGCAGACTGCGGGCTCGTCGAGGATCCACGCTCCGCGGGATCTTCGGCAGCCCGCCCTCCTTCTTCCTGCCCCCGAACACTTCGGTCCCCAACTCCTCATCCGTACGAGCTGTTTGTGGAGCGCATTCTATGCGGACGGGCCCGCGGGCAGATTTCCGCGTCCTCGCCGAGGCCACCAGCGGCGGTTGCGTCAGGAAGACGTGAGTGAACGCGGAATTACGGGGCACGAGGATGTTCGCGACAGGAACCGTGTGGCTGTCAATTTCAGGTCAGCCAGGTAGTACCGGTCGATTGCGATGAAGTCGCTGCAGAGCGACGTCCTCGCAATCGCCTAAGAGACTTGATGATGGGAACTGACATGATTCTTCTCGGTGCGATACTGCTCATAATCGGCCTGCTGGTCGGTATGTCCTTGCTGACGACCATCGGCGGGGTGCTCGTCGTGGTGGGTGCCGTTCTGTGGATCCTTGGTGCCAGTGGGCGCAAGGTCGGCGGACGCAGGCACTACTTCTGATCCCCCCCCGCCGGCAAGTAACGGCTGAGGACAGTGATGTGCGGGTGGGCCGCGACGATATGCCGTCGCGGCCCACCCGCACGTGACCGGTCATTGTTCCGGAATGGGCAAAGGCGAATTGTTTATGGAAGGCGCGCGCCGAGGAACGGGCTATGCGCCGTCGTTGCCCTCGCGCAGGGAATGAATCATGCTCTGAAGGATCCGGAAAGCGCCCGACTGCTCGGTCCCGGTCAGGCCGGCCAGCATTCTGACCTCGACGGCCCGGACCGCGGCGGTCGCCTTCTCCAGGCTCTGCCGGCCGCTGGGGGTGAGTCGTGCGGGAAGGACCTTCCCGACGGACGCCTCGGCGGGCCTGGTCACATAGCCGTCTCGTTCCAGGGCTTGGAGCAGCACGTTCATCGACTGCCGTGTCACGAACGCGCCCCGCGCGAGCTCGGAGTTCGACAAGCCCGGCCGTTGAGCCAGCAGCTCGAGGCAGGAGTAGTGCGTCACGCTCATCCCGAGCGGCCGCAGCACCTCCTCCATGGCTGCGCGCAGGGCGCTCGAAGCCTCTTTCAGCAGATAGCCCAGTGATTTGTCCAGGTCGATGCCGGCGCCGCTTTGACTCATGTCAGTATTCTGACATACCGTGGCCTGTGTCAGGAATCTGACACGGAGAGAAGGAGCATCACCATGCCCGCCACCGGCCCCGACTTCATCTCGCTCCAGGCGCGCGACCTCGCCGCTTCGCAGGCGTTCTACGAGCAGTACCTCGGCCTCGTCCGTTCACGGACCGGACCTCCGCACGCCGTCGTCTTCGAGACGAAGCCGATCGCGTTCGCACTCCGCGACGTCATTCCCGGCACCGCTCTCGAATCCGTCGCGCAGCCCGGCATCGGTGCGGCGATCTGGCTCCACGCCACCGGCGTCCAGGCCATCCACGATGATCTCGTCGCCGACGGTCACACCATCGTCTCCGCACCGGTCGACGGCCCCTTCGGCCGGACATTCACCTTCGCCGACCCCGACGGCTACCACGTCACGCTCCACGACCGCACCTGATGCGCCGCGACGGCACCGGACTCCGCCCACCCGTTCACGCGGGCCCGGCCGCCTCCTCGGTGACCGCGATGCCCAGTTGGCCGGCCACGGTGGTCAGGGCCGCTCCGAGCGGGAGCGCGATGCGGGCGACGGCGTGCCGGTCGCCCCGGGTGAGGTCCCGGTTCACGATCAGTACGGGTTTGCCGTCCTGAGCGGCGTAGCGGACGAACCGGAGCCCGGACATCACGGTCAGTGAGGAGCCCAGGACCAGCAGCGAGGCCGCTTCACGGACCAGGCCGCGGCAGTGCTCGACCCGCTGTGGGGGCACGGCCTCGCCGAAGAACACCACGTCCGGTTTGAGGATGCCGCCGCAGTCCGTGCAGGACACCACATGGAAGTCCCCGACCTGGTCGTCGGTGAGGTCGGCGTCACCATCCGGATTGATCGCGGCGGCCACCGGCTCGAAACCCGCGTTGGCTTCCTCCAGCCGCCGGGCAAGGTCGCGGCGCGGGCTCAGGGCACCGCAGGAAAGACATACGACCCGTTCCAGGCTTCCGTGCAGTTCCACCGCGTCCTCGCTGCCCGCGGCCTGGTGCAGCCCGTCGACGTTCTGGGTGATCACACCCGAGAGCAGGCCGTGCCGCTCGAACGCGGCCACGGCCCGGTGCCCGGCGTTCGGGCGGGCCCGGCCGAACGTACGCCAGCCGAGGTGGCTGCGCGCCCAGTACCTGCGACGGGCCTGGGCGCCGGCGGTGAAGTCCTGGTACGTCATCGGAGTGTGCCGGCTCAGGCTCCCGCCCTCGCCCCGGTAGTCGGGGATGCCTGACTCCGTGGAGATGCCCGCCCCGCTGAGCACCAGCACGCCGCCGGTGCGGAGTGCATCGGCGACCGGCTCCAGGTCGGTGGTGGCAGGAGGCAGATCTTCGGTGGGGGCCCAGCTCAGAGTGGGGCGCATACGCATCTCTTCAGGGTACGGAACGGGCGGCGGCACCCGCTCGCCCGCCCACCGGCCCCATCCGCCCGCTCAGCCACCGCCCGTCGTGACAGTACGTATACGGCCCATCGCCCGAAGTGTGCGAGGAGTGGTCCTCGACCCGGTGCGGCGCGCCTCAGCCGAGGCGACGGCCACAGGGGGAGGATCGGCAGGGCCGGCGGGCCCGGTCACTTCGGGACGGGCCGGCCGCCACCACACACACCGCGTGGAGAGGCCCGGCCTTGACATCATCGAGCGACGCCCCGGACGACGGCCGCTACGGGGAGGCGTTCTTCCGTCCCGAACAGGCGGGGGAGGGGGAGCGCATCGATTTCGGGGCCCTTGCCTACGACGGCTTCACCATGGCGCGTCTGCGGGCCGTCGGGGCCGGCCCCGGCTGGCGCTGCCTCGACGTCGGTGCCGGTACGGGCACGGTGTCCTGCCGGCTGCTGCGGGAGGCCGGAGTGGAGAGCGTGCTCGCCGTGGACCGCGACGTACGGTTCCTCGGCGACCGGTCCTTGCCCGGGCTCGACGTCCGGGAGGCTGACATCACACTCCCGGACTTCGCCTCCGGCCGGTTCCGGCTCGTCCACGCACGCTTCGTGCTGATGCACCTGCCCGAGCACGAACGCATGATCACGGCATTGGCCGAACTGGTCGCGCCCGGCGGAGTGCTGGTGCTCAGCGATGCGGTCGACCTGACGAGTGACCGGACGCCCGGCACGCCGTACACCGCGGTGATGCGCGCCATGTGGCAGGGCCTGCGCGCCGCGATCGGCACCGATATCTCCTGGGTTCCGTCGTACCCGCAGCTGCTGCGCGGGGCGGGGCTCACGTCCGTCGCCGCCGAGATCCACGTGCCACCGCTGCTGCCGGGCAGTGCCATCAGCCGCTTCTGGGAGGACACATGGGAGCGCGGCAGGGCCGCGATGCTCGCCACCGGTCTGGTCGACGATGCGGCCGTGGACGCGGCGGTCCGCTACGTGAGGTCGGACGAGTGTGCCGCCTTGTCGGCCGGCATGCTCACGGTCTGGGGGCGGAAACCCGCGGAGGGCGCGGCATGAGGCGCCCGGCGTCGCGCCGCCGGCTGCCGCGCGCGGGTTGAAGGGCCCGGGTGTGCTGCCTCGGGGCGCGGGTAGTCGAAACGACGTCCGGGCAGGCCTTGCGAGCTGCTGACGAACCCGCGAACCCACGAAGGAGTCCGCATGTCCTCATCAATCGTTGAGACCGTAGATATGAAGGCCCCGGTGGCCATCAGCTGGGCGCTGTGGAGTGATGTGACGCAGTGGCCCACCTTCCTGAGCCATGTCCAGCGTGTCGATCCGCTGGACGACCGCCGGTTCGCCTGGCAGCTCGCCCTGCCGGGGGTCGACAAGAGCTTCGTCGCCGAACTCACCGAGGTCGTGGCGGAGGACCGGATCGCCTGGAAGACGACGGAGGGCGTCCACCACGCCGGTGTGGTCACCTTCCACCGCCTGGACGACGAGTCGAGCCGGCTGACACTGCAGATCGAATACGACCCCCAGGGGTTCGCGGAGCACCTGGGGGCCCTCACCAATCTGGACTCGGTCCTGGCCAACTACGACCTCGGTGAGTTCCAGAAGCTGGCCGAGCGGACCGCCGCGGGCGACGTGCCCCTGGGCGGGCCCCGCCCGCGGTGATCCACCCAGGGTGCCCGGGGGCAGGTGCCGAAGCCCGGCTGCGGGCGCCGGCACCTGCCGCGGCGGCTACCGCACCGCCGTCGGCCGGCGGGAGAGGTTCGTCGCGCCCCGCACGTCCGTGAGCGGCCGCAGCCGGTACGTGTACGCGTAGTCCCGGTCGGCGAGCAGCTTGTACGCGTCGTGCGTGTGCGCGCCCCAGCTGTTGTCGCCGCCGACGCCCATCTGACGGTGGCTGACCCGCAGGATCACCTCGTCCCGCGGCGTGAGCTGGTAGTCGTGCCGGACTCCGACGGACAGGTCCTCCGGTGTGAAGTGGGAGGCGTTCACCTCCAGAAGCCCGTCGCCGCTGACGAGCAGGCCGCGACCGTGCCGGTCGGTGAGCGCCGCCCAGCGTACGTCGGTCCTGTTCCCGTTCTCCTGCGGCCGCAGGTACGGGCTCCACTGCCCGGTGACGGTCCCTGACCAACGCCCCACGTCCGTACCGTCCTTGCGGTCCCAGTGGCTTTCGTCGGGGCCGCGGCCGTAGTAGTGGAACCGCTCCAGTGCCGCGGGAAGGCGCAGGATCGTCCCGATCTCGGGAATGTAGGGGAGGGACGGGCTGCCCGGAGCGAGCGTGTTGTCGACCTTGATCTCGCCGTTGCCGAAGACGGTGAAGGTCGTGGTGAAGACGGAGGCGGTGCTCGTCGGCAGCGTCCCCCGCACCGAGATCTCGACCGCACGCCCGTCCAGCCCGCGCACCGTCACATCGGTCACCTTGCGCCGTGCCCCGGCGTCCCGCCAGGTCTGATTGCGGGTGTGCTGGCCGTTGCCGCGGTCGTTGTCGGTCGGGGCACGCCAGAAATTGGGGGCGGGGCCGGAAACGAGGAGCTTCCTGCCGGCGGCCTCGTACGACGTGATGACACCGGTCGACCTGTCGATGACGACCTCGAAGCCGCCGCCCGTGACGGTGATATCGGAATCACCGTTCCGGAACGACAGTTCGGGCACCTCGGCCAGCGGAACCGGCACGATCTCGGGGCCGCTTTTGCCGAGGGGCAGCTGCACCCGGGCCACCTCGAAGCCCTCGTCCGCCCACGGTGTGCGTTCCCTGGTCGTGAAGGACAGCTGGAGGAAGTACTCGGTCCCGGGCGCAGGGTTGCGGGGCAGTTCCACCGGCAGCGCGATGGCCTTCTCCGTCATCGGCGCCACGTCGAGCTGGTCGCGGCGGATGCTGCCGCGACGCACCGTCTCGCCGTCGGCGGAGAGTTCCCAGGTGCCGTTGTACGTACGGAGGTTGGTGAACAGATTCTCGTTCGTGAGGGTGATCTCGCCGGGCGCGGCGTCGTCCGCGCGGGTCGCGTGGATCGTCTGGTGGATGCGTTTGACCTCGGCCGCCTTGCCCGTGTGGCGGCGGTCGGGCAGGACGATGCCGTCGCCGGCGAACGCACCGTCGTTGGGGTTGTCGCCCCAGTCGCCGCCGTAGGCGTAGAAGGTCCTCGCTCCCGGCTTCTTCTGCTCGTACCGGGCGGTTTGCGCGTCGAACCAGAAGCGCACTCCGTCGTCGCCGGGGCCGCGCCCGTCGTCGGCGAGCTCGGCTGCCTCCAGGGCACGCGCGTACACCCGGGCGCGGCGGATCGTGCCGCTGAACTCCCTTGTCGGGTTCTCCACTTCACCGGCGAGGGAGAGCGACGCGGTGTTGCTGCTGGGCTTCCGGTCCGTGCTCTTCGTGGCCTTGGCCTCGCCGTCCACGTACAGGGTCAGCGTTCCCGCGTCCGCGTCGAAAACGCCCGCGACGTGATGTTCCTCGCCCGTCCAGCCGTCGTCCGGGGTCGTCCAGGAGGCTGCGATCCACTGCCCGTCAGCGTAGATGTAGAACTCCAGGCCCTGGTCTGCCTGCTTCAGCGCGTACTGGGTGTCGCCCTTGGCCAGGATCGGCTGGTGGAAGCCGCGGACGTGCGGGGTCAGCCATGCCTCGAGGGTGAGTGATCCAGTCAGATCGAGCCGGTCGTCGCGTGCGAAGACGGTCGCACCGCTCACTCCCTGCTCGTGGCCGAACGAGCCAGAGGGGTTGATGACCTCGCCCTTCAGACCCATGGGCCCGGTCTCGGTGAGCAGCTTGCGCGCAGGCGTCGGCCAGGTGAGCGCCTGGTCGACGAAGTCCCAGATCCAGCCGCCCTGCAGGACGTCGTAGCGGCGGATGACGTCCCAGTACTCCTTGAAGTTGCCGGTCGAGTTCCCCATCGAGTGGGCGTACTCGATCATGACGTAGGGCCGGGTGTCGGAGGTGTCCTTCGCCCGGGCCTCCACCCGGCTCGGTGACTCGTACATCCTGGAACGGATGTCGCTGGTCGCGGGGCCGTCGTCGCCCTCGTACTGGATGACGCGGGTCGGATCGTAGGAGCGGATCCAGTCGTGCATGGCACGGAACGCGGACCCCGAGCCGGCCTCGTTGCCCAGCGACCAGATCACGACGCAGGCGTGGTTCTTGTCGCGGTGGACCATGTTCTGCGCACGGTCTACGCACGCCGCGGTCCAGTCGGCCCGGTCGGTCGGGTACTGGTCGCGGATGCCGTGCGTCTCCAGGTTGGTCTCGCCGACGAGATAGAGGCCGTACTCGTCGGCGAGTTCGAGCCAGAGCGGGTTGTTGGGGTAGTGCGAGGTGCGGACCGAGTTGATGTTCAGCCGCTTGATGAGCGTGACGTCGTCGACCAGGTCGGCACGGCTGAGAGCCGAACCGCGTTCGGGGTGCATCTCGTGGCGGTTGGTGCCGCGGAAGGTGACCGGCTGCCCGTTGATGCGCATCAGGCCGTCCCCGATCGCGAACTCACGCAGCCCGACCCGGTGCGAGAGCGTCTCCACGACCTTGCCGGAGGGATCGCGGAGCTGGAGGACGGCGGTGTACAGATACGGGTCCTCCGCGGACCACAGGCGTGGTGAGGGAACGGCCCTGGCGCCCGTGACGGTCACCTCGCCGCCGGCCGGCGAGGCGGGCAGGGCCAGCGGACGCGGCCACACCGCGTGCCCGCCGGCGTCGTACAGCTGTGTCTCGACCGTGTACGCCCCTGCGCCCGCGTCGCCCGTGGAGTCCCGTACGTGGGCGGTGACGGACAGCTCGGCGGTGGTGAACCCGTCCCCGAGCGGGGTGTCGAGCTTGAAGTCCCGCACCTGGACGCCGGGCGTCGAGTACAGATACACCGACCGGAAGATGCCGCTCAGCCGGATCATGTCCTGGTCCTGGAGCCAGTCACCGTCGGAGTAGCGGTAGACCTCGACGGCGATCTGGTTGGTGCCGTCCTTCAGGTACGGGGTGATGTCGTACTCGGCCGGGGTGTACGAGTCCTCGTGGTAGCCGGTCAGATGACCGTTGATCCAGACGTAGTGGGCGGCCTTGACCCCCTCGAAGTGCAGAAACGTGCGCCGGTCCGCCCAGCCCCTGGGCACGGTGAAGGAGCGCCGGTACTGGCCGACGGGGTTGTACCGGGTCGGCGCGGCCGGCGGCTGGGCGTCCTCACCGAGCCCGTTGGGCCCCCACCAGGGGTAGGTGATGTTGACGTAGACCGGGTAGTCGTGGCCGTGCAGCTGCCAGGCCGAGGGGACCGGGGTGTCCTCCCAGCCGCTGTCGTCTAGATCGGTGCGGTAGAAGTCCGCCTTCTTGTCGGCGGGCCGGTCCGTATACGCGAACTTCCATGTCCCGTCGAGGCTCTGACGCCACGGGGACGTGGTGCGGTCGGCGGTGAGAGCCTGCTCGAGGTTCGCGTACGGCATGAGGGTGGTGTGCGGAGGCTCGGTGCCGAGCCGGAAGACGTCGATGTGGCCGTTCCACTCGTCGCCGCCGGCCGGGATGTCGCCGGTGGCGGCGAACGCGCGGGCAACGGGCGGTGCGCCGGAAAGAACGAGGCCGCCGAGCACGGCGGCGCCCGCCTCGATGAGGCGGCGACGGCTCACGTATCCGCGCTGGGGGTCGGAGTGGGGGGACGAGTTCGGGTGGGCCATGGCAGGGCCTTCCTAGTGCGCCAGGATGTGCAACTGGTGTGATGGGTGACACCTGTTGAGACGCGCCCACCCTAGAAAGGGAACACAACCACCACAATGACAACGTCAGATTTTGTTGTTTTCTGACGGCTGCACGCCCTGGGCCGGACCGGACCGCCTGGCCCGCCTCGCCTGCTCCGGCCACGGTGACAGCAACGGCTCGATCACCGCCCGCAACTCGGCGTCCATGATCGACGGTCGGCTACCACGCCATACGAATGGCCGAATAGGAACATGCGCGCTGCCGGCCGGACCCCGCGAATGCCGCGGCCACGCCGATCCTGATGACGCGCGGTACGCCGGCGGGCGGGCCGGCAGGACCGGAATGTGCCGGAGCGCCCGCTGGTAAACTGGGGGCACGCTTCGAATCCGCCGGGGCCCGTACCAAGGGGTACGGGCCCCGGCGCGTGCCGGGCGCCAGGCCGAGGAAGGTTCCCCCATGAACGCGAAGCAGTCTGCCCCGAAGGGCGACCCCACAACGCCGCGGACGGCTGCCGCCGGCCTGCCCCCGGTCGAGTCGTTCGACGCACTGGGGCTGCCGCCGGAGCTGACGGCGACGATGACCGGCCTCGGCGTGACGGAGCCCTTCCCGATCCAGGCGGCCACCCTGCCCAACGCGCTGGCCGGCCGTGATGTCCTCGGCCGCGCGCGGACCGGCTCCGGCAAGACGCTTGCCTTCGGACTGGCGCTGCTGGCGCGGACGGCCGGTGTGCGAGCGGAGCCCAAGCGGCCGCTCGCACTCGTCCTGGTGCCGACCCGGGAACTCGCGCAGCAGGTGAGCGACGCGCTGGCACCGTACGCACAGGCTCTGAACCTGCGGCTGGCGACAGTGGTGGGCGGGCTGGCGATCAACCGGCAGGCGGCACAGCTGCGGGCCGGCGCCGAAGTGGTCGTCGCGACTCCGGGGCGGCTCGCCGACCTCGTATCGCGTCGGTTCTGCGAGCTGCAGCAGGTGCGGATCACCGTGCTCGACGAGGCGGACCAGATGTGCGACCTGGGGTTCCTGCCGCAGGTCTCGGAAATCCTGGACCAGGTCCGCCCCGACGGACAGCGGCTGCTGTTCTCGGCCACGCTGGACCGTAATGTCGACCAGCTGGTGCAGAACTATCTGCACGAGCCGGCCGTGGCCTCGCTCGACCGGGTCGCGGGCTCGGTCACCACGATGGAACACCATGTGCTGAACATCCACCCCGCCGACAAGTACGCGACCGCGACCGAGATCGCCGCGCGGGACGGCCGGGTCCTGATGTTCCTGGACACCAAGGCCGGCGTGGACCAGTTCACCCGGCACCTGAGGGCCAGCGGTGTACGGGCCGGCGCCCTGCACAGCGGGAAGTCACAGCCGCAGCGCACCCACACCCTCGCGCAGTTCAAGGACGGCGAGATCACCGTACTGGTGGCCACCAACGTCGCGGCGCGAGGCATTCACATCGAGGCTCTCGACCTCGTCGTCAACGTCGACCCGCCGGCCGACGCGAAGGACTACCTGCACCGCGGCGGGCGTACGGCTCGCGCCGGCGAATCCGGGAACGTGGTCACCCTGGTCACCCCGAACCAGCGGCGGGACGTCAACCGGATCATGACCGAGGCCCGGATCCGCCCGACCGTCACCCAGGTGCGCTCCGGCGAGGAGAAGCTCACCGCCATCACCGGCGCGAAGCGGCCGCCGATCGAGGGGAAGGGCGGCGGCAACGTCGCCTTCCGGGGCATGGGCACGCGCCCGGGCCGCCCGAAGGAGTCCCGCAAGACGGCTGACGCCCGCAGGACGGCGGAAGCACGCGCGGCCGCCCGGGTACGCAAGGGCCGTTGACCCGGACGGACTTGCCGGCATGATCCCCGACCGCGAGTACGCCTGCACGACGGTCTGTCGCGGTCTCAGGTCGTGACCCGCAGGGTGCCACGTCGCGCACCGCGGCTCAGGCGTCGCTGTCCAGGGCGAGCTGGCGGCGGAGGCTGAGGGTCAGGTGCTCCGTCATGGCCTCGGCCGCGCGGTCGGGCTTCCCACGCAGTACGGCGCGCACGACCCGCTCGTGCTCGGCCAGCGTCGGATCCTCGGCGGCCTTCACGCTGCTGAGCCGGAAGACATGCAGGTGCGAGTGGAGCCGTTCGACCGCATCGGCGAGCAGCGGCCGGTGCGACGCGGCTGCGAGCGCGTCGTGGAAGCGCTGGTCCAGGACGGCGAAGTCGCGGTAGTCCGCGTAGCGGCCCGTCGGTCCCGGAAGTGTCCGCATCTCCTCGACGATCCGCTCGATCGTGTCCAACTGCTCCTCGGTGGCGTGCGCCGCCGCCAGGGCCGCCGCCCGGGGTTCCAGGAGCAGCCGCATCTCGAAGAGCTCCTCGAGTCCCTGCCGGGTCAGCAGCTCGGTCGCGCGGTAGCCGGACAGGGACCGCTTGACCACCAGGCCGTCCGCCTCGAGGCGGGCCAGGGCCTCACGGACAGGTGTCGGCGACACCCCCAGAGTCCGTGACAGGGCGTCGATGCCCACGCGGGCACCCGGCGCGATCTCATGGTCCATGACCATGGCCTTGATGCTCTCGTAGACGCTGTCCGAGAGCACCTGCCTGGCAGGCTGCGTGGCCGGTGACCTTCCGTCCGGGTCCTTGGGCACGTCGGCAGAACGGTTCTGCGGGGGCATCCGTTCTCCTGTTGCTCGGGACCTCTGGGGACAGCCGTAGTTTAAGGGCTGTCCCGCAATTCCTGGCGGGCGCGCGACGACAGCTACGGCACCTCTCCCCCGTAGCCTCAACGGCACGGGGGGACCCCCTCCGTTGTCGAAACGCCCGAATACATCCAGTATGCGGGCGCCTCTCCGCCTTGCGATGCACCGCATCTGACGCCGCGCGCTGATCCACCAGGAATTGCGGGACAGCCCTTAGCCGGCCGGGAGCGGGTGCCGTGGTGAACTCCGAGGTGGGGCGCCCGCGACCGGAGGCCGGCCCCGGCCGGGCGACTCACCGGGCGGCCGGCACCCCCTTCGCGGAGGGATCGCCGAGCCCGGCCGGTCACTCCATCAGGAACACCTGCTCCATCGACGCCCACCACTCCCCGGCCCCCGCCTCCGCCACCGGCTCCTGGCACGGATCGGTGAGCCGCCACCACGCCTGCGTGGGCCCGTCCGCGGCCATCAGCGCGAGATCGGCCGCCAGATCGTCGCCGTCGTACTCGAAGTAGGCGAAGAGCCGGTCACCGAGCAGATGGATCGAGTAGTTCGCGATATGACAGGCCCGCAGACGGTCCAGCACCGGCTGCGGTACGTCGAGGTGCAGGGCGCGGTACTCGTCGAGCCTCTCGGGGAGGACCCTGATCACCTGGGCCACGCGCCTCATCCCGCATCGGCCTTCGTGGCCACGGCGGACGCCGCGCGGTCATGGATGATGCGGATGATCCGCTCGCTCGTGCGCGCGTAGTCGTGATCGTTGGCGACCTCTCCCCGGATCCGGTGATCAGCCATCACGACGACCCGGTCGGCGAGCGTGACCATCTCCGGGAGGTCACTGCTGATCAGCAGGATGGGCAGACCGTCGCGGGCCAGTTCC
This sequence comes from Streptomyces sp. NBC_00385, assembly GCF_035917155.1. Lineage (NCBI taxonomy): Bacteria > Bacillati > Actinomycetota > Actinomycetes > Kitasatosporales > Streptomycetaceae > Streptomyces > Streptomyces sp. NBC_00385. The sequence goes on from NZ_CP107951.1 coordinate 8,624,840, forward strand.
CACAGGAGCTCGTGGAAGGCCTGCTTGGTGCGGACGTCGACGCCCACGGTCGGCTCGTCGACGATGAGCAGGCGGGTGTCGGCGGCGAGCCACTTCGCCAGGCTCACCTTCTGCTGGTTGCCCCCGGAGAGTTCGCCGGCGGTCTGGTCGAGGCCAAAGACGCGGATGCCCAGACGGTCGACGAGGTCCTGCGCGATGCGGCGCTCCTCGCGTGCCGGGACGAACCCCAGAACCCGGGCCAGCCTCCGCCATACCGTCACCGTGATGTTCCGGTGGATCGGCTGATCGAGGAAGACACCTTCCTCCTTGCGGTTCTCGGTCAGGTACCCGATGCCGTACCGGTGGAGCGCCTGCCGGGGCGAACTGATCCGGGCGGTCCTGCCGTGCACCCGGATCTCACCGCCGGTGCAACGGTCGAGGCCCAGGACCGCTTTCACGAGTTCGCTGCGGCCGGCACCCACCAGGCCGTACAGACCGACGATCTCGCCCGGTCGCACCTCCAGACAGATGTCCTCGTGCCCGTCGGCCGTCGAGAGCCGGTCGAGCGAGAGAACCGGAGCCGCGCCGGAGTCGACGTCCCGGGGCGACATCTCCGCGGCCGCGTGGGCGCGGCCCACCATCAGACGGACCACGTCGTCGTGCGTGTGGTCCGAGAGCGGCGAGGACTCCAGCACAGACCGGCCGTCACGCAGCACCGTGACCGTGTCACAGACGGCGAAGACCTCTTCGAGCCTGTGGCTGACGAACACGACGCAGGTGCCCCTGGCCGTCAGACGCCGGACCACATCGAACAGCCGCTCCGCCTCCTGCGGCGACAGAGAAGCGGTCGGCTCGTCGAGGAGGAGCACCTTGCTGTCGGTGTAGAGCGCCTTGGCGATCTCCACCAGCTGCTGCTGTGCCACCGACAGCTCACGGACAGGGCGGTGCGGATCGATGTCCAGGCCGAGTTCGGCCAGACACCTGAGCGCCGGCTCCGTCATCGCGTCACGGTCCACGAGCCCGCGCCGTGAAGGAGGGCTCTGCAAGGTGATGTTCTCCGCGACCGAGAATCCGGGGATGAGATTGCGTTCCTGGTGGACGACGCCGATGCCGGTACGCGTGGCCTCCAGCGGGGAGCGAAGCCGGACCTGCTCACCCAGCCACAGGAGTTGACCGCCGTCGGGGGAGTACACCCCCGTCAGGACCTTGATCAGGGTGGACTTGCCCGCTCCGTTCTCGCCCAGCAGGGCATGCACCGAGCCCGCGGTGAGCCGCAGTCCGACGCCGTCCAGCGCCCGTACTCCGGGAAAGACCTTGACGATGTCCTGGCAGTCGAGAAGAACGTCGTTCATCGCGCACCTCGCGTCTTCGTCACGGCAGCGTTCGTACGGCCGTTATCCACCGGATCCGCCGGCACCCGCCCCTGCGCCTTGCCCTTCTTCTCCAGGCGCGTCCGGTGCACGCGCCCACCGACCACGGTGCTCAGCACGACGAGACCGATGAGGAAGTTGACCCAGCTCGGATCGAGCGAGAACTGCGCCCGTGCGGCATCGATCAGCCGCATCACGAAGGCCGCCAGCACCGTGCCCAGTACGGCGACGGTGCCGCCGTTGAGCGCGACACCACCGATGATGGGCGCGGCGAAGCTCGGCAGGAGCCAGTCGCCGCCGACGCTGCGGTTGACGCCCGGCAGGGAGGCCGTCGCGGTCAGCGCGGCTATGCCGACCAGCAGCCCGGACACCGTGTGGGCGAGCACGATCTGCCGGTCGGTGGAGATGCCCGACAGTCTGGCCGCGAGCGGGTTGCCGCCGGCGGCCAGCAGACGGCGGCCCGCGATGGTCCGGTACATGAAGGCCGCGAGCAGCGCGGCCGAGGCGAGCGCGACAAGGAAGACCAGCGGGATGTTCGACGGGGCCGCTCTGCCGAGGTTCTTGAGGGTCTGGGAGTAGCCGTCGACGGTGCGCGTTCCGGCGAGCCGGTACTGCGCCCCCAGCAGGATCGTCATCGTGCCGAGCGTGACGATGAAGCCGTTGATCCGCGTCGCCACGATGAACAGCCCCGTCACCAGGCCGACGAGGGTGGCCGCCAGAACGCCCGCCGGTACGGCGACGGGCGCCGGGACACCGCTGTCCGCCATCAGCACGCCCATCAGGCAGGCGGTGAAACCTCCCAGGGCGCCGACCGCCAGATTGAGCTGGCCGACGCACAACGCGACCATCTGGGCGAGACCGATGAGAATCGGCGTCGCCAGGTACTGCAGAAAGGTGCGCACGGACGGGCCGTCGAGGAACGAGCCCGACGAGGCCACCCCGAGGGCCGCGTACCCGATCACCGCGACACCCAGCAGCGTCGTCGTGGTCGAGCGGGAGAAGCGTCGCAGGGCGGCGCCGGTCCGGGCTCCCCGGACGTTGATCGTGGTCATGTCGAGCGCACCACCTTGCGATAGGACACCACGGAGCGGACGCGGTCGGCCGACAGGGCCAGCAGGAGCACGCAGCCGAGGTAGATGTTCAGGCTCTCGAGTCCGACGCCCAGCAGGTCGAGGCCCTTGCGGATGACGCCGACGAGGGAGGTCCCGAGCAGCGCTCCGATCACGGAGACCACACCACCGGTGAGCAGCGTGCCGCCGAGCACCGCGCCCAGGAACGACGGCAGCATGAAGTCGTCGCCGATGGACGCGCGGAAGGTTCCGGTTCCGACGGCTGCCATGAAACCGGCGAGGGCGGCCAGCAGCCCCGACAGGGCGTGAGCGAGGACGATCCGGCGGCCCGTGGGAATGCCGGAGAGCTCCGCCGCCGCCGGGTTGGCACCCGTGAGCAGCAGTTCCCGGCCGAGGCGGGTGCATCCGTAGAGGAAACCGAGACCGGCCAGGGCGAGCACGGTGAACTGGATCATCTGCGGCACGGCGGGGGAGCCGCAGACCGGACCGGCGCAGATGTCGGCCAGCGAGTAGGAACGGAGTTCGGTCAGCCCCGACGGCCTGGTGGTGAAGGCCGCGTTCTCCGTGAGCGACGAGTACAGCAGGGAGACCAGGCCCATCAGCGCGAAGTCCATGGCGAGCGTCACCACGAAGGAACTCACCCCGGTACGCGCGATGATCCAGCCCGCCAGTGCGCCGATGGCAGCGCCGGCCAGCAGACAGAGCAGCAGCCCGAGCGGCAGGGGCAGGCCGAGCCGGTCGTACCCGAACCCCGCGAACAGCGCCCCGAACGCGGCCATGCGGCCCACGGCCAGATTCATGTGCCCGACGGACAGGGCCACCATCTGCGCGAGAGCCACCACCGTCAGGGTCGCGATGTCCCGCAGCAGGGGGAACAGCACCAGCCGCTCGTCGAGGAAGGCAGGACGCAGAATCCCGAACAGGGTGCTGAGGGCGAGGACGAGCACGAGCAGGCCCAGCCGTTGGTTCACCCAGAACGGCAGCTTGTGCGGTGCGCGAGGTCCGGCCGGTGGTGCCGCGGTCTCCGTTTCGAGACCGGGAGGAGCGACGGGTGGTGTCACGACACCCTCCGGTCGTCGAGGGCGTCCCGGTCCCAGTCGATGCCGATGCCCGGCTCGTCGGGCGCGACCGCCATGCCGTCGCGGACGGTCATCTCGGTACGGGTCACGGCACGCAGCTGCGGGATGTACTCGACGAACTGCCCGTTGGGCACGGCGGCGACCAGACTGACGTGCAGCTCCATCAGGAAGTGCGGGCAGACCATGACGTTGTGGCTCTCCGCCAGGTGCGCGACCTTCAGCCACGGCGTGATGCCGCCGATGCGGGCGGCGTCGACCTGCACGATCGAAGCGGCGCGCGTCTCCAGGTAGGTGCGGAACTGTGTGATCGCGTACATGGACTCACCGACGGCTATCGGAATCCTTGTCGCCTGGGCCAGTTGCGCGTGGCCGCCGATGTCGTCGGCCGGCATGGGTTCCTCCAGCCAGTACGGGGCGAAGGGCTCGATGGCGGCAGCCAGCCGGAGCGCGGAGGAGACGGTCTGCGACTGGTTGGCGTCCGTCATGATGTGCAACGACGGACCCACGGCCTCGCGTACGGCCCGCATCCGCTCGGCGTCCTCGTCGACGCGGGGTTTGCCCACCTTGATCTTGACGCCCGCCCAGCCGGCCTGCTGTGCCCGGAGCGCCGACTTGACCAGATCGTCGGGGCTCAGGTGGAGCCAGCCGCCCTCCGTGTCGTACACGGGTACTTCGCGGCGATGGCCGCCGGCCAGGCGCCACAGGGGCTCCCCGGCCCGCTTGCAGCGCAGGTCCCACAGGGCGGTGTCCACCGCGGCGAGCGCCAGGGAGGTGATGGCTCCGGTGGTGGTCGAGCGCGTCGAGGCGAACAGCTGTTGCCAGAGCCCCTCGACGTTGCGGGCGTCCTGACCGACGAGGAGGGGGAGCAGATGGTCCCGCAGCAGGGCCAGGACGGAGGATCCGCCGGTCCCGATCGTGTAGGAGTAGCCGGTTCCCCGGAGACCGTCGGTGGAGGCGATCTCGACGAGGATCGTCTCCTGTTTGACGAAAGCCTGTACCGCGTCGGTGCGGTCCGTCTCCACGGCGATGTCGGCGAGCAGGGCCGTGGCGGTGGTGATGATGCTCATCGTGCGACGTCCGATTTCTGTAGTGCGGTGGCAGCGGCGTCAGTTGCAGCTGAGGACGTCGTCCGCGAACTGCTTCCTGAGCTGCTCGGTCTTGGCCTTGCGGTCGTTGTCGTAGGTGTCGACGTTGGCCTCGGTGACGACGAAGGAGCCGGAGTCCACGCTCTGCCCGGGCCTGCGGACGGTGCACTGCTTCGTCTGGAGCAGTGCCAGCGCCCACGCGCCGATGTCCGCCTGAGCCACCGGGTTCTGTACGACGGTCGCGGTGACCGAGCCCTTCCGGATCGAGCTGAGGATCTTGGCGTCGTCGTCGATGGCGACGACCTCGGCCTTCGAGCCGGTGCTGCTGACGGCGTCGGCGGCGGCCACCGCCGGGTTGTAGGCGGTGGCGACGATGCCCTGGATCCTGCTGCCCTTGGCGGCGAGCAGGTCCGATACGGCCTTCTGCGCGGTCTGGAGGTCCTTGTCGATGTCGGTGATGGTCTGGAGGAGTTTCACCTTGCCGCCGGACTCGGACACCGCCTTGGAGACGCCCTTCATCCGGAGCTGTGTGTTGGCGTCGACGTTGTTGCCGGTGAGGTGGACCAGGGTGCCCTGGCCGCCCATCGCGTCGATGGCGGCGCGGGTCGCCTTGTACGCGGCGAGCTCGACATCCGTCGACAGGCAGAAGGCGGCCTCGTTCGTGCCGCCGGCCGGGCAGGAGCCCAGCGAGGCCACCGTCAGCCCCTGCGACTTCAGGTCGGCGAACGTGGTGTTGATGTCGGTCGGTGACACCCCGAACACGCCGAAGGCGTTGTAGCCACGCGCCGCCAGGGTGGACAGCAGGTTGTTCTGCTTCTGCTGGTCCCATTCCGCCGTCTCGTCGAAGGCCACGTCGCCGAGGCCGTACGCCTTCTCCGCCGCGGCTCCGGCCGTCTTCCACGGCTGGAAGTACGGGTGGGCTCCACCGGGAACGAGCGCCACCTCGGTGCCGGACCCGTCAGCGAGTTCGGCACCGCCGCCGCTCCTGCCCGACGCCTGGGGCCGGTCGTTCTCGGACTCACCGGAGGTCTTCACGGTGCAGGCAGTGGACGCCAGCAGAACCGCAACGGCGAGAAGCCCGGGCACCACAGATCCGGTCGGGAGACGCATCTCCGCCACCTCCTCAAAAATCCAATAGGAAATTGATGAGGTGATGGTTGACCAGTCGAACCGCCCCGTCAAGGCCCTTGACGTTTCTGGGGTGTGAGGTTCGCGGCCATCCCACGTGTGGCTCAGAATCCTGAAAATCGTATAGGAAACATTGGTTGAAGTCATTGACAGGGTGTGCCGCTGCCGCTGCACTTCTGCCCAGGCGTCGCCTCGCAGCCGCCGTACCCCCCCCACGATTCGAGCACCGCTGCCCCAGAAGGAGCCGCAGCCCATGTCTGGTCGAACTTCCGCACAGCACCCCGCCCCGGACGACCCCGGGATGTCACGGCGCGGCGTACTGCGCGCCGCCGCGTCGCTGACCGCCCTGGTCGCCCTGTCGTCCCTGCCGGAATTCACCGGCGGCGCCGCTGCGGTGGCGCGTCCTGACGCGCTGTCGCTCGTGCCGGAGGGCGAGGCGGTGACGCTCAGGTACTCCCTGCCCGGCGCCGGGAACCGGATGACCGAGGAGGGTCTGCCCATCGGCAACGGCCGGCTGGGCGCTCTCGTCACCGGCGACCCCTCGCGCGACACGATGGTCCTGGCGGACGCGACACTGTGGACCGGTCACGCCAATGCCGTGCTGCAGTCGGACGGGCAGTTCCCTTACGGCACGGGCGACTTCGGTACGTTCGGAACACTGGCCGGGACGGTGCTGGAGATCCCGGCCCACGCCCTCGCGTCAGTCAGCGACTACCGCCGCACGCTGGACATGAGCAATGGCCTGGTGACCGCCTCGTACCGGACCGGTGGTGTCACCTACCGGCGCGAGGTCTTCTCCAGCCACCCCGACGATGTCGTGGTGATCCGGCTGACGCAGAGCGGCGGCGGAACGTACACGGGGTCCCTGGCCCTGTCCGGGACCCGGGGCGAAACCGTGACCGCGAACGCCGGCGCCGCCGAGGTGTCGTTCTCCGCGGCACTGCCGAACGCCCTGAAGTACGCCACCGTGGTCAAGGCCGCGGGGACCGGCGGCACCGTGTCGGCGTCGGGTACGAAGGTGACGTTCGGCGGCTGCTCCGAAGTGGTCCTGGTCGTCTCGGGCGGCACCAACTACAAGGCCGACCCGGCCGCGGCGTACAAGGACGCGTCGCTCGTGCCGCTGGATGTCGCCCGCACCAGGGCGACGCGGGCCGCTGCGGCCACCGGGACGGCGCTCCTCGCCACACACGTGGCCGACTTCCAGCGTCTGCAGCAGCGGATGGCCGTGGACCTCGGCACCTCGTCGGCCGCGCAGCGGGCGATGGACACGCCGGCCCGGCTCACGGCGCGTGCTGCCGCCGGATCCGCGCCCGACCCGGAACTGGAGGCGTCATACCTGCAGTTCGGCCGCTACCTGACGATCTGCGGCTCCCGCGGCGGCCTGCCCACGAACCTCCAGGGCCTATGGATCGACACCAACACCCCGTCCTGGATGAGTGACTACCACAGCGACATCAACGTCCAGATGAACTACTGGCTGCCCGACCGTGCGGGACTGCCCGAGTGCTTCGACGCGTTCACCGAGTACTGCCTCGCCCAGCTGCCGGGATGGCAGGCGGCCACCAGGAACCTCTTCCAGGACTCCCGCAACCGCTTCCGCAACACCTCCGGCAAGGTCGCGGGCTGGACCCTGGGCATCTCCACCAACATCTGGGGCGGCAACGGCTGGTGGTGGCATCCGGCGGGCAACGCATGGATGTGCAACTCCCTCTACGAGCACTACGAGTTCACCCAGGACACCGCACACCTCGGCAGGATCTACCCGCTGCTCAAGGGAGCCTGCGAGTTCTGGGAGGCGCGGCTGATCACGATGACCGTGCCTGACCCCGCGTCCGGCGGGACGAAGCAGGTCCTCGTCGACGACCACGACTGGTCGCCGGAGCACGGGCCGCAGGACGCGCGAGGGATCACGTACGCCCAGGAGCTGGTCCGGCAGCTCTTCCTGAACTACCGCACCGCGGCTGCCGCACTGGGCAGGGACGCCGCGTACGCCTCCACCGTCGCGGGACTCCAGGACAGGCTGTACCTGCCGGAGGTGAGCGCCACCAGCGGCCGGCTCGAGGAGTGGATGAGCGACGACGACCTCGGCGAGACGACGCACCGTCACCTGTCGCCGCTCATCGGCCTCTTTCCCGGTGACCGCATCGCGATCGAGGACTCACCGGCCGAGCTCGTCACGGGGGCGACGAAGCTGCTGGAGGCACGCGGCATGGCGAGCTTCGGCTGGGCCAGCGCCTGGCGCGCCATCTGCTGGGCGAAGCTGAAGCGCGCCGACAAGGCGTACGAACTCGTCCTCGACGTGCTGAGGCCATCGGTGAACTTCGGCAACGGCAGCGCGATCAACCTGTTCGACATGTACAGCTTCGGCAGCAGCTCCGTGTTCCAGATCGACGCCAACTTCGGCACCCCCGTGGCGATGGTCCAGATGCTGGTGCAGTCCCGCCCCGGGCGGGTGGAGCTGCTGCCGGCCCTCCCACGGGCCTGGGCCGCTGCCGGGTCCCTCACCGGAGTCGGGGTACGCGGGGGCTTCACGCTCGACATCCGGTGGAAGGACGGACAGGTCACCGACGCGACCCTGCGAGGTGCGGCGGGCAGGTCCACCGACGTCGTGTTCGGGGAGTGGAGCAGCCACGTCACGATCCCCGCAGCCGGGTCCGTCACGGTCGCACCTCCCGCTCAGCACTCCGTCTTCCAGTTGGTCAACCGCCGGTCGGGCAAGGCGGTGGACGTTCCCGGCGCCTCCACCGCCAACGGCACCGGACTGATCCAGTACACCCCGAGCTCAGCCGTGAACCAGCAGTTCCGTTTCATCCCCGTGGGTTCGGGGAGGTACGAGATCTACACCACGCACGGCGGCACGCCCCTGATCTGGGCCGTCTGGGGCGGCGTCCCGGACGCCGGCGCGAAGATCACCCAGTGGACACCCGAGCACAGCACCAGTCAGCAGTGGACGATCGCCGACGCGGGCGACGGCCACGTCACCCTCACCTGCGTGCGCAGCGGCAAGGTCCTCGGCATCACCGGCGACTCGGCCGCCGACGGCGCGACGGTCGAGCAGCAGGAGGCCGACGGCGGCACGGGCCAGCAGTGGCGGCGCGTCGGCCGGTGAACTGACGCCCACTCACTCTGTGGAACGGCTCCGCGACCCGGCTTCCGGAGCCGGGACGTGGGGCTGTCGTGTCATGCGGCCGGATCACGCAGGACGCGCACCGGCACCACCGGTGTGCCGGCACGACGCAGCCCGGGCCAGGGGCCCGGGCTATGGGGGCGATAGCCGAAAGGCGGGCTCCTCGCGACGGCTCCTGCCGGCACGCTCAAGGGGCAGCAGCATTTCGGCCACGTCACATGCAGCAGGGAGCCCTTCGTGACCTCAGGGACATTCAGCGTCAACGGCAGGACCTACGCGAAGTCTCGCCGACCGGTGGTGGTCATCTGTATCGACGGCAGCGAACCCGACTACCACATGGAGGCGATGGCGGCCGGACGCATGCCCTGGCTCAGCAAGGTGCTGGAAGGAGAGGGCACGTCGTGGCCCGCCCACTGCGCGATGCCGGCCCTCACCAATCCGAACAACGTGTCCATCGCGACCGGCTGCCCGCCGTCCGTGCACGGAATCAGCGGCAACTACATCTTCGACACCGAGCTCGGTGAGGAGGTGCTGATGAACGACAAGCGGTTCCTGCGGGTCCCCACCGTCTTCGGGGCGGCGAACGAGGCCGGCCTCGACGTGGTCGTCGTGACGGCCAAGGACAAGCTCCGCAGGCTGCTCGGCGCAGGACTCGTCGAGGACGGCCCCTCGCTCGACGGCTCCGGCGAGTTCGTCGCACCGTCCCGTCGCGGCATCTGCTTCTCCGCGGAGAAGGCCGACCGGGCCACCGTCGAGGACAACGGCATCGGTGACGTACTGGAGCTCGTCGGCAGGCCGCTGCCGAGCGTCTACTCCGCCGACCTCAGCGAGTTCGCCCTCGCCGCAGGCCTCAGGATCATGGAGACCCGCGGCGCCGACCTCATGTACCTGTCGCTGACGGACTACATCCAGCACAAGCACGCGCCCGGCACCGAGGCGGCCAACGGCCTGTACGAGAAGATCGACCACTACGCCGGCCGGCTGGCCGGACTCGGCGCGACCGTCGTCCTGACGGCCGATCACGGCATGAGCGCGAAGACGGACGACGCGGGCGCCGCCCGGATCATCTACGTCGAGGAGGAGGTCCGCAGGATCCTCGCAATCGCCGAGGACGCCGAGGTCACCGAGTCGGACGGCCTGCGGGTCATCCTCCCGATCACCGACCCGTACACCGTGCACCACGGCGCACTCGGCTCCTTCGCGAGCGTGTACCTGCCGCCGGGAGCCGTGCGGGCCTCCACCGTCGAAGCGCTCCGCGCCATCGAGGGAGTGCAGGAGGTTCACGGCCGTGAGGAGGCCGCCGAGCGCTACGCCCTGCCCCCCGACCGCATCGGAGACATCGTGGTCCTCGCGGAGGCGGGCACCGCGCTCGGCCGGTTCGCCGCCTGGCACGACCTCAGCGGGCTCGACGCACCGCTGCGCTCCCACGGGGCTCTGGGCGAGCTGCAGATCCCGTTCCTGATCAACCGGCGGCCGGCACGGCCGGACGTGCTGGACAAGCCCTTCGGCGACCCCGCCCGCATCCACAACTACGACGCCCTCTGGGTCGCCACCACACTGCTCGCCGAGCAGGAGAGCGCGACCGCGCCGACCCGCCGATGAGGGCAAGCGACTGTCCGAGGGCGGGGGAGAGGTGGCCCGTGCCCTGGCGATCCTCGAGTTCACCATCGGGGAGGCCCGCCGCATCAACGGGGTGACCACGCCCGCGGAGGAGCCGCGCACGATCGCGATGACCTTCCGACGTCCGGTCGGTGTCGTGGTCTGATCACTCCCTGGATACTGCCCGTGGCCATACCCATGTGGAAGGTCGCTCCTGCGCTGGTGGCCGGCTGCACGGCGGTGCTCAAGCCGTCTCCGCTGACGCCGTGGACCTCGGCCCTGCTGGTGCAGGCGTTCACCGACGCGGGCGTTCGCCGGGGCGTACTCAATCTGGTCCAGGGTGACCGCGCACCGGGGGAGGCGCTGGTGGCCGACGAGCGGGTGGCGGGGATCTCGTTCACCGGATCGCTCCCGGTGGGGCAGGCGATCAACAGGGCGGGCGCCGGCCGGCTGATGTGGACACAACCGGAACTGGGCGGAAAGAACGCCCTCATCGTGCTCGCCGACGCCGATCTCGACGCCGCCGTCGACGCGATCGTCCACGGCGCCTTCGGGCAGAGCGGACAGCGGTGCAGCGCCACCAGTCGGGTCGTGGTGGACCGGTCCGTGCGGGAAGCGTTGCTGGAGCTCCTGATCCCGCGAATCGCGGCGATGCGGGTCGGCCGCGGTGACCGGGACGGGGCAGACATCGGACCGGTGGTCAACGAAGAGAGGCTGCGGGCCTGTCTGGCGGCGGTGGAGGGTGCGACGGCCGCGGGCGCCACCGCGGTCTGCGGTGGCCGTGAAGCCAAGACGGACAGCCCGGGCTACTTCATCGAGCCGACCGTGCTGACCGGTGTGGCCCGGTACAGCAGGATCGCGCAGGAAGAGGTCTTCGGGCCCGTGCTGTCGGTCATCGACTGCGACGGCTACGAGGACGCCATGAGCATCTCGAACTCGGTGAAGTGCGGGATGTCCGGCACCATTTTCACGCAGAACCCGGGCCATATGTTCCAGGCGCTCCAGGACTTCCAGGCCGGCATGCTCCATGTGAACCGGCCGGGAGTGGGCGCGTACTCCCACCTGCCGCACATGGGTGCGAAGGCCTCACAGCTCGGCGCGCCCGAATGCTCGCCCGATGTGTGGGACTTCTACACCGATCTGCGGTCCGCCTGCATCAGGTACTGACAACATGTCAGGAAGGCCACTCGGCGACGGCCCTGACCAGGTCGACGAACGCCTGTTCCGGCGGTGTGAGGACGCGGTCGCTGCGGCGGACCAGGGACACGGTGCGCTTCGGCGGTGCGGGGGTGACCGTCAGGTCGGCGAGCATCCCGGCGGCGATCTCGTAGCGGGCCACGTGCTCGGAGAGCAGGGCCACCCCGAGCCCTTCGCACACCGCCTGCTTGAGCGTGCCGGGCCCCCACATGTCCCATTGCTCGGCGTCCCCGAGTCCCCAGGCGCGCAGCGTCTCCTCCTGGAGATGGCGGGTGGCCGACCCGGCCTCCCGCATGAGGAAGCGCTGGTTCCTGAGGTCCGGGGGCGTCAGCGCACGGCCGGCGAGCGGTGTCTGCGGCTCGGCCACCAGCACCATCGCCTCCTCGAACATGCCCTGGGAGACCAGCTGTTCATCGCGGGGCGTACCGGCGCACAGACCCAGGGCGACCTCCCCCCGCAGCAGCCACGACTCGACCGCGTCCTCGTTGCCCACGCGGATCTCACAACTCACCTTGGGAGCCCGCGTGGAGAAGTCCGCGACGAGACGCGGCAGGAGGTACGTGCCCAGGGTGGTCGTACCCGCGAGGACCAGCCGGCCGCCCCCGAGCCCGCGGAAGTCGGCGACCGTCCGTTCGAGGGAGTCCATGATCGCGAACACCTGGCGTGCGTGCTCGGCCACGACCTCCCCGGCGGGCGTGGGGCGCGCACCGGCGCTCGTGCGGTGGACCAGCTGGATCCCGCAGGAGTTCTCCAGGTTCCGGATGTGGTTGGACACCGACGGCTGGCTCATGAAGAGCGATTTCGCGGCTCCTGAGAAGCCCTGGTGCTCCAGCACCCTCAGCAGGACTTCCAACTGGTTCAGCGTCACCATGCTGCGGATCTCCCGACGAACGAGCCATGGCATGCGCCTGGCCCGGCGCACACCTTGCGGACCGACTGTCCCACTCCCACCGATCTTCATCCAACAGCAGAGGAAACCCATGCCCCACGACGGAGTCGCCCGCCGCACGGTGCTCGCCGCCGGCGCTGCCACCGTCGCGGCCGTCACCACGACGATCGCGCACGCACCCGAAGCCCAGGCCGTCCCGGCCCTGCCGAACGGAATCAGCAAGGACAAGGTGCTCATCGTCGGGATGGACGGTCTGCGGCACGACCGGATCGAGGCGGCGAACGCTCCGCACGAGTTCTGGTCGCGCACCCGACGCGACCAGTGGCGCGAGCTCAACGTCCGTGCCCGCGGCGTCTTCGCGGTCGCCGACTCGGACGAGTGGTCCGACAAGACCTTCTCCGGCCGCTTCGACTCGACCCTCGTGTCGCCCGTGATCGGCAGCCTCTCGGGCAGGAGCACGCTGACGATCGAGTTCATCACGCACTACCGCCAGGTGGAACAGCAGACGGCCCGGGTCCTCGTCTCCTTCAACGCCGGCACACCCAGCGAGGTCAGGAGCTACGCCACGGACGTCACGTCGCAGGAACAGTCCATCGAGGTCCCGATCCCCTCCGGCGCCACCTCGGCGCACGTCCGCTTCCACTACACCGGCGACAACGACTTCTTCTGGGTGATCGACAGGTTCCGGCTCCACGCCAGGTGACGCCGATGGCCTCGCAGAGCGGCGCGATGTGACGGTCGCACGGTGCGATCAGGACGTCGCCCGGCCCGGTGGCGAAGTGGCGCCATGTCGTCCACTCGCCACCGGCCCCGCGCGTACGGACCGGCGCGGGCGCGCAGTGCAGAGGTATGACATCTCAGCGAAGACGCCGCCGCCTGCCCACCGCGGCCGCCGCCCTGCCCCTCGTCCTGGGCGGCGCCCTGCTGTTCCCGCCGCCCGCCACCGCGAACAGCACACCCCGCGCGGCGCCCTCGCAGGAGGAGGCGCCGCAACCCGCGTACGACATCACCCTGATCACCGGCGACACCGTGCACATCAGGGACCGGCCGGGAGCCCACGACGACATCACCGTCGACCGGCCGGCGGGCGCACGGGGCGGCGTGGACGTGCAGACCTACGGCGACCACACCTACGTCATCCCCACCGAGGCGATGGGCCTGATCGCCGCCGACAAGCTGGACCGCGAACTGTTCGACGTCACCGGGCTGGTGGCGATGGGATACGACGACGCCCGCTCCGGCGGCATCCCCGTGATCGCCTCCCCGCCGCACTCCCGCGGCGCGCAGCGGCCCGCGGTCCCGAAGGGCGCCACCCAGGTGCGGAGCCTGCCGAGCATTGGTGCCGTCGCCCTGAAGACGGACGTGGACCACGCCCGTGCCTTCTGGCAGGACATCACCGCCGACGGGCCGGCTGCCCGGCAGGCCCGTTCCCTCGACTCCGCCTCCGGGATCGGCAAGCTGTGGCTCGACGGAAAGGCCGAGGCCACGCTCGCCGAGTCGGTGCCGCAGGTACGGGCTCCCGAGGCGTGGGCCGAGGGATTCGACGGCGCGGGAAGCAAGGTCGCCGTCCTCGACACCGGCGTGGACGACACCCACCCCGACCTCAAGGACGCCATCGCCGCGGAGAAGAGCTTCGTACCCGGTCAGAGCACCGACGACAAGGTCGGACACGGCACGCACGTGGCGTCGACGATCGCCGGATCCGGCGCGGCATCCGACGGCGCGAAGAAGGGGGTCGCACCCGGCGCGCGGCTCTACATCGGCAAGGTGCTGTCCGACGAGGGCAGCGGCACCGACTCCGGCATCATCGCCGGCATGGAGTGGGCGCGGGCCCAGGGCGTGGACGTGGTGTCGATGAGCCTGGGCACCAACACCGCCTCCGACGGCTCGGACCCGGTCTCCCAGGCCGTCGACACGCTCTCGGCGGACGACGGACCCCTGTTCGTCGTCGCCGCAGGCAACAACATGTACGAGGGAACGGTCGGCTCGCCCGGCGCCGCCGCGTCCGCGCTGACCGTGGGCGCCGTCGACAAGCGCGACAACCGGGCCGCCTTCTCCAGCCAGGGACCGGTTCCCCGCACGTACGCCGTCAAGCCGGACATCTCCGCGCCGGGCGTCGGGATCAGCGCCGCGGCCGCTCATCCCGCCCCCGGCGCTTCCGCGTACCAGTCGATGAGCGGCACGTCGATGGCCACCCCGCACGTGGCGGGCGCGGCGGCGATCCTGCGTCAGGCGCATCCGGACTGGGACGCGGCGCGCGTCAAGGCCGCGCTGATGACCAACTCCGAGCAGCTGAAAGCCGTCACCCCCTACCAGCAGGGCTCCGGACGCCTGGACGTCGCCGCCGCGATCGACGGCACCATCGAGGCACCCGGTTCCGTGGCCACAGCCGTGTTCCGGTGGCCGAACAAGGACGCCGCACCCGTCGACCGTGTCGTCACCTACCGCAACTCCGGCAGCGCCGAGGTGACCCTGGACCTGAGTACGGGGACGGCATCACCGGCGTACACCCTGTCCGCGTCATCGCTCACCCTCCCCGCGGGCGGAAAGGGCGAGGTCACGCTGCGCCTCGACGGAACATCGGCATCCGCGGCCAAGGCGTACTCCGGGCAGATCACGGCGACCGACCACGCCGACGGCACGACGGTCGCGCACACCTCGTACGCCCTGTTCAAGGAGCCGGAACTCTACGACTACACCATCGGACTCACCGGACGCGACGGCAGACCCACCACCGGCACCGTAGCCCTGACCTACCCCGGCAACGCCGTTCCCGGCCTGGTCACCGTCTACGGCTCGACGACGCTGCGGCTGCCCCCGCGCACCTACACCGCGTGGGGCTTCCTCGATGTCGACGGCGAAAGGGACGGCGAACTCGGCCTCGCCATGGTGATCGCACCCGACGCGGTCGTGGGCCCGGGCGGGGCGACGGCCGAGCTGGACGCCTCGGCGGCAAGGCAGGTGCGCGCCGTCACCCCGCGGGAGACCGAGCGCGCGCAGGCGGTGGTCCAGTACCGGCGTACGTTCGCCGGCGGGGGAGGTGCCTCCTCGGCGTTCGTCATGGACCCGGCCTCTGACGCCCTGTACGTCCAGCCCACCGACGAGACCGATCAGGGGGCCCAGGACCTGCTGGTGCACTGGCAGCTGCGGCAGAAGGCGCTCGACGCCCGGACCGGAACCGGGCACGACATCGCGCTTACCGCGCAGACTGCCTCCGCCCACCAGGACGGACATCGCCGGCTGAGGACGGTGTACGCGGGCCGGGGCACCCCCGCCGACTACTCCGGCCTCGATGTGAAGGGCAGAGCCGTCGTCGTGGAGCGTGGCGGTGCGAGTCCCGATGACCGGGCACAGGCCGCGGCCGACGCCGGTGCCGCCGCGCTGATCACCGTCAACGACGAACGGGGCCGTCTGTACGAGACGTTCGGTGACGCACACGGTCTCATTCTGGCCGGCGTGGGCCAGGCCGACAGCTCCCGGATCGTCGCCGAGGCGAAGTCGGGCAACGGCACCCTGGACCTCACCCAACACCGCTACCCGGACTACCAGTACGACCTGATCCAGTACCGGAAGGGCGCCGTCCCGGACCACGACCTGGTCCTCCGCCCCCGCACCACCGAACTGGCCCGCGTCGACACCCGCTTCTACGCCCCGATGGCGGGCCCGGGCCCGGTGGAGGGACTGGGCCACCGCGTCCTTGCCCCGTACTGGGGCCCGGGCGTGGGAAGCAGCACGAGGGAGGGCTATCCCGCCGCCCGCACCGACTACCTCTCGCCCGTGCCGGCCGCTACGGGAAAGTGGTACGAGGACCATCGCCTCACCCTGAAGCCCCACGCGTCCGAACCGGTGGAGGCCTCGGACTCGGTGTACGAGATCGCGCCGGCGCACACCTATGCGGCCGGGCGCCGCTACACCGGCGACTGGTTCGAGCCGGTCGTCGGCCCGCGCCTCGGCGAGGGCCTGTGGCGCCCCAAGCGCACCAGCGACGGCATCTCCTGGAACATCCCCGCCTGGTCCGGCAGCGGAGACGGTCACATCGCGGTCTCCCCGAACGGCCACGACGGCCCGGTCAGCACGGAACTGCGGCGCGGCGACACGCTGGTGAGCCGCAGCGACGGCTACGCGGGCTGGTCCAGCGGCCTCACGGGCGAACAGCAGCAGTACAGCCTCACCCTCGACGCCTCCCGCGCGGACACGGGCCACTGGGCCAGGTCGACCGCCACACACACCACGTGGACCTTCCGTTCATCGGCGCCACCGCAGGGAACGCCCAGCAAGGAGATTCCGCTGCTGGACCTGTCGTACGACATCGACACCGATCTGCGCGGTGACGTACCGGCGGGCCGGAAGGTGAAGATCGGCCTGAGCGCGGCGAGTTACACGAGTGGCGCGGTCGCGACCGGCGCCGCCCTTCAGGTGTCGTACGACGACGGAGGCACCTGGCACCGGGTCTCCCTGCAACGGACCGGCGACGGCCGGTGGACGGCGAGTCTGTCCACGCCGCGCACCGGCGACGCCCCGGTCTCCCTGCGGGCGAGCGCCGAGGGCCCGGACGGACTGACGGTCACACAGGAGGTGATCGGGGCGTTCGGCCTGAAGAGACACTGATGAGACCTGCGGCAGCCGGTGCCCCGTCGAGATCCTGGCCATTCGACTCCTGGCCATTCGGTTCCGTGCCCGGGACAACGAGACCCCGCCGGTCCCGTGGTGTGAAGCAGCCGTCGACCGGCCGCCAGTCGGTCCTCGCGCCCTTCGCGCACAGCAAGGTCACGAGCCGCCGCCCGCCGGGCCGGCGGAACTCCGGACCGGAGCCGCAGTCCTCGGCCCGGCGGTCCGTGTCACCGTGAAACGGCCGGCAGGCCGGATGGTCTGCCGGCCGGACGCGGGTTGTGGCCCCGCCCGACGTCGACCGGACGGGGCCACAACCGGCGTCCGGCCGGACCGTACCGGCCCGTGCGAACTCACGATCAACGCGTCGCGACGGCCAGTGCCGAGCGGATGGCGTCCTCGCCGACCGGCAGGCCGCTCTCGTTCGAGTAAGGCCCGTACGGCGTCCCCCACACCGGCGTCCCCGTCGCCTGCCGCCAGCTGCCGGCCAGCGGCCCCGCGTCCACCACGCAGTATCCGATGGATTCGAGGAATGCGGTCACGACCGCCTTCGCCGGCGCGGAGTCCCCGGCGATGGGCAGCCAGGAGCGGTCGGCCGCCCCCGCCGGGCGGGCGAGTGACACCAGGTGCTTGAAGAAGATGTTGTTGAAGGCTTTTACGAGCAGGGCGCCCGGGACGTAGCGCAGCAGCAACTCGCTCGAGGTGAGCGACTTGTTGTCGAGCTCAGGAATGTGCCCGTCACGTTCGGGGCCGTAGTTGCACGTGTCGATGACCGTCTTCCCGGCCAGTGGCGCGGCGGGCAAGTCGGGGAAGGCATGGACCGGAACCGTGACCACGACGATGTCACCGGCCGCCGCGGCCTCCCCGTTCGTTGCCGCGGACGCCCGCGGCCCCAGTTCCGCGACCGTGTCCGCGAGCGTTTGCGGACCGCGCGAGTTGCTGAGCACGACCTGGTGACCGGCCTCGATGGCCAGCCGTGCGACGGCTGTGCCGATGTTGCCGCTTCCGATGAATCCCACAGTCGTCGTCATGTTCTCAGGCCCCTCCACGAGAGCCGAACCCCTGTCATCTGCCGGATTCCTTCTGCGAGGCGACTTCCTGCCGTCAGCCGGCGGGGAAGTAATGGCCGTTGTCCAGATCGGCGAGCAGCCCGGGCTGAACAGGTTCCCAGCCAAGGGCCCGGCGGGTCATCAGGTTGGACGCCGGGAGGTCCAGCGTGACCAGATGCGCGAGGGACCCGAAGTATCCCGGCAGCATCAGTACGTCTGCGGGAACGCTCACGGCGGGCAGGCCCAGACGGCTGCCAACAGCCTCGGCGATCTCGCGGAACGGGATGCCCCCGTCCTCGATCGCGTGCCAGTACGTGCCGGCGGGCCCCTTCTCCAGCGCCAGGCGGAACACGGAGGCGGCATCACGGATGTGCACGGCGTGCCACAGGTTCGCGCCGTCTCCGGGGTAGCCGACGAAGCCCTTCTCCTTCGCGAGCGCGATCAGCGCCGGAAGGAATCCCTCACGATCGGCCGTGCTGTGCGCGATGGGGGGAAGCCGTACGACCGAAGACCGAACCCCCCGCTGGGCGAGGCCGATTACTGCGGTCTCCACGACGTTGCGAACCCTCAGGGTCCCCCTGTACTCATCGCCGCCGGGAAGAGCCGGGTCCTCCTCGGTGGCCGGCCTGCCCAGGTTTCCGGGCGAGGCGATAGGCCCGCCCAGGTTCGCGGGCGAACCTATGCTCCCGGCCCAGACCAGCGGCTTTCCGGTTCCCGAGAGTGCCTCGCCGTACGCGAGGACGGCCGAGAGCTCCGCGGCGGACAGGGCGTCGAGTCCGCCGGACAGAAACACATCCCGTCTGAACGCGACGTGGACGACGCCGTCGGAGTCCGCGGCGGCCTCCTTGAGCCCGTCGAGATCCTCGACGTCGCCGCGCCGCACCTTCGCGCCGAGCGCGGACAGCGCCGTCGCGGTCCCGTCCGACCGGGCCAGGCCGGTGACCTCGTGCCCGGCGGCGAGGAGCTCAGGGATGATGTGCGAACCGGAATGGCCGGTCCCGCCGGTGACGAAAACGCGCATGCTGAGGCTCCTTGTGAGTGATGTGGCGTGAGAAGCGGTGGTGCGGGCGGGGTTCAGCCGAGCAAGCTGACGCCCAGGGAGAAGTCGGTGTGCTTGACGGAGTGGGTGACGAGGCCTATCGCGAGCAGGCCGACGTGTTCCAGCGTCCGCGCCATCGAAAGCGGCCCTGTGTCCAACGCACGCAGTCCCAGGCTCTCGATGAACGCCGACACGCGTGCCTTTGCCTCTGCGTCGTCGCCGGCGATGAACACATCCAGGGGATGGCCATCGGCCGGGCCGGCCGCCAGCACATGGGAGAACAGGGTGTTGAACGCCTTGACGACATGCGCGCCGGAGGGGGCGGCCTCGGCGATCTCCTGCGCGGCGGAACTGCCGTCGGGGGTGACAAGGCCCTTGAGGTCGGGGGAGACGGGGTTGGTGATGTCGATGATGACCTTGCCGCGCAGCGCGTCCCCGTACTTCCTGACCACCGCCGCGGCGCCGGCGTACGGGACGGCGAGAATGACGATGTCCCCGGCCGGGGCGGTGCCGGCCGTCCCGGCAGTGGCGCCGCCGAGCGCGGCGGCCAGTTTCCCGGCCCTGGCCGGGTCGCGGCCGATGATCTCGACGGCGTTGCCGCCGGCGAGTGCCCGGCCGGCCAGGGCGCCGGCCATGTTCCCCAGGCCGATGATGCTGATGCTGCTCATGGGTGTGCCCGCTTTCTGGAGCTGAACAGGGCGCTGTGCCTGCCTCATCGTGGTGAAGGGTGTGTACTCGATTCCTTCGAATGAAGCGGCGGCCCGGCTCAATTACTGGTGCGCTCATTCCGGTTCGGGGCCTGCTATTGAATTCCCGATGTCGAATTCCTCTGCCTGATTCGTTTCGGCCCCATCGGTTGCGTATTGAGAATGGCATTGGCCCGAGTGGGTGTCCAAGACCTATTTCAGCTGCTGCGATACCCTGAAGGCATCGCCGGAGGGGGGCTTCATGGATCTGGACCTGCGCAAGTTGCGCTACTTCGTCGCCGTCGCCGACAAGCTGCACTTCGGCCGCGCCGCCGATGAGCTGCACATCGCGCAGCCGGTGCTCAGCAGGCAGATCCGCGCGCTGGAGAAGGATCTCGGTACCCCGCTGCTGACCAGGGACAGCCATGGGGTGGCGCTGACCGATGCGGGCAGGCAACTGCTGACCGACGCCGGCCCGCTGCTGGCCTCCGCGCACGCGGTCCGTCGCCGGGTGACGCTGGCCGCGCGGGACAGCCGGCGGATCATGGTCGGCTTCCGGGCGGGCATCGCGGTCGCCCCGGCGGTACGGCTCTTCGCCGACCGGCACCCGGATGTTCTGGTGGACATGCAGCGGATCGAATGGGACGACCAGGCCCCGATGCTGCTCGACGGCCGCATCGACGTCGGCTACGTACGGCTGCCCATGGACGAGGCCGGTCTGCGCGTCGCCGCCCTGTACACCGAGCCGCGGGTGGCGGTGCTGCCCGCCGGCCACGAACTGGCCGGCCGGGAGCAGATCACCGAGGCCGACCTGGCCGGTGAGCCGCTGATCTGGCATGGGGACACGAGTACGCAGCCCACCAGGCGGCCGCATCCCAACGCCGGGTACCTGGTGCGCGGGGTGGACGAGACGCTCGAGCATGTCGCGGCCGGCCGGGGCATTTCGTTCCTTGCCCGTTCGGCGACGGTGTTCTACTCACATCCGAACATCAGCTACGTGCCCGTCCTGGATCTGGCGTCCGACCAGGTGTGCCTCGCGGTGGCGGAAGCGCACAACTCGCCGGTGGTCGACGACTTCTTCTTGGCGGCTCAGGAGGCGGCCGAGATCACGGCAGAATGTGGGAACTACGAAATGTGGCAGCTGGGAAGCGGTGCCGTTCCCATGAGGTGATCTCAGGGACGCGAATCGTGTGCTGCCGGGCGTTGTGGGATCGCCCGGGTGGCGGTCACAAGGGGGATGCGTCGTCGCGACCGGCCGCGATGGCGTTGTGGACGCAGTCGCGGAGCAGTTCGCGGCGCTGGGCGTGTACGGCATCGGGTTCGTGGCTGTTGGCCGCGTAGACGTTGCTGACCGGTGACCAGGCCATGGACATGGCGATGACCATGGCCATGATGTCGAACGGGTCACCTGCGCGAACCCGACCGGCGGCCTGGGCCTCGGCGATGGCCGTGAGCTTGCGGTCGTCGTAATGCTGGTGCATTTCGACGAGGTGCCCCTCAGGACGGCGCTCCAGCCGTGTCCAGGTTGCCAGCCGGATGAGGTCGGGGCGGCGCAGGTACTCGTCGTAGAGGCGGACGGCCCAGTCCGCGAGGTCGTCGGCGTCGATGGGCACGACGTTGGTGATGCGCTCCAGCGAGCTGAGGAAGATCGCGTCGAAGAGTCGTTCCTTGTCGCCGAAGTAGGCGTAGAGCTGTGCCTTGTTGGTGCGCGCTGCCGTCACGATGCGTTCGATCCGCGCCCCGGCGATTCCGTGCTGGGCGAACTCTTCGGTGGCGGCGTCCAGGATGCGCTGGTAGGTCGCGGCGCCTCGCGAGGTCTGGGGCTGTTCCGGCATGCCCGCACTCTACCAAACAGAACAGTTGGTTTGCCTTGGGGGGCGGTGATGTCTACGCTGCAACAGACAGAACAGTCTGTTTAAGGAGTCACGTATGCGCACGACCACCGGATGGCGGGCGGCCGGCCCGACAGCGCTGCGGCGCACCGCGCTGGAGCGCCGTGACCTGCGCCCGGACGACATCGCGGTGCAGGTCGACTACTGCGGCGTGTGCCACACCGACCTGCACGCCCTGCACGCCTACGACCAGGACACGAATGTGCCCCTGGTGCCCGGCCACGAATTCACCGGAGTGGTGACCGGGACCGGCCCCGAGGTGACCGCCTTCTCGGCCGGCGACCGCGTCGCGGTAGGCAACATCGTCGACTCCTGCGGCATGTGCGCCATGTGCGAAGCCGGACAGGAGAATTTCTGCCACTCCTTCCCGACTCTGACCTACGGCGGCACCGACCGGCAGGACGGGTCGACCACCCTGGGCGGCTACTCCCGCGAGTACGTCGTGCGCGACGCCTTCGCCTACCCGCTCCCCTCGAACCTCGATCCGGCCGCAGCCGCCCCGTTGATGTGCGCGGGTATCACCGTCTGGGAACCCCTGCGCTCGTTGGGTGTGGGTCCCGGCAGTCGCGTCGCGGTGGCCGGCCTCGGCGGCCTGGGGCACCTCGCCGTCAAGATGGCCGTGGCACTCGGCGCCACCACGACCGTCATCAGCCGCAGCCAGGACAAGCGCGACGACGCCCGCAAGCTGGGCGCTCACGACCTCATCGCCTCGACCGACACCCAGCGGATGGCCACGGCACGCGACACCTTCGACGTCGTCATCGACACCATCTCGGCTGCTCACGACCTCGCCCCGTATCTGAAGCTGGTGGCGATGGACGGCACCCTCAGTCTCCTCGGGTACCTGGGCCCCCTCACGGTCGAGGCCATGGACCTGCTCATCGGCCGCAAGAAACTCAGTTCCGCGGGCAGCGGAGGCCGCCCGGCCACAGCCGAGATGCTCCAGTTCTGCGCCGACAACGGCGTCGCCGCCGACGTCGAAGTACTGCCGTCGGCACAGGTGGACACGGCGCTCGACCGCCTCCGGCGCAACGACGTCCGCTACCGCTTCGTGCTCGACATGTCCGACCTGGACTGAGGAGACTTTCGGCCGGGCCATCGCGTGATCACATACGGCCGGGCGCAGACCAGCAGGAAGCGGACCGACTGCCGGGACCTGTCCGTGCTCAAGGCAGGCAGGGCTGGACCGGCCCCGCAGGGCCGGTCTCCTGCCGAAGGCATACGCAGATGTGGACCCGGCCATGGGCCGGCGGCGAAGTCACCCGCTCCGCCGCCGGCTCCAGGTCAAGGTCAAGGCATGCGGGACAACGGAACCGAGAACAGAATTCGTTCGGGAATCACCTGGGACTTCCAGGTGCTGCTCGCGTCCTCGTTCACCCACTCGGCATGCTTGTCAGCAGCCCATTCGGTCTGGCTCCACACCGTCTTCGTGCTCCACCAGAGCGACAGCCCCTGGGACTTCGCGGCCCAGCACGCGGTCGGTGCATCGGTGCCGGTGCACGTCGTGGTCTTCACGCCGGTGGCGTCACGACGTTGGTAGACGCCGCGCTGGCCGACACCGCCACGGTGCCTGGGCAGGTACCAGGACCGCTGTCCGGTCGCCGGATCCCGGTAGGAGAGGGCGCCCTGCGCTCCGGCCATGTCGGCCGTGAACATCTCCGACACATTCGCGTACCCCGAGGAGTCCTTCAGCAGCGGCATACCCGACTCCGATGGCGCAGCCAGTTGGTAGCCCCACATCTTGCCGGTCTTGGGGGTGCCGGAGGGCTGGTACTCGTTCAGGACGATGCTGTCCGGAGTGGCACTGCGGTCGAGGGAGACGTGGGCGGGGCAGACGATGCCCGTGGTGGAACCGCATTTCTTGCTCAGGCCGTACGAGCCGATGGCCGGCATGACGTACTGGTAGCCGTGGGCCGAGTAGCCCCCGGAAACCCTGCCGATCGCATTGCTGCTCACGGTGGCCTGCAGGATGTGGTTCATGGAGAAGACGTACAGGGCGTTGGTGCTGGGGTCCCCGCCCTTGGCCGTGACGATCAGCTTGTCCCCGAACCACACCATGCCGCCCAGCTGGACCCCGGCGTTGTCGAAGTTGGCGCCGCCCTCGGTGGGAATCACGAGCAGCACCCAGCGATAGGAGAGCGCGCTGGGGTTGTTGGCGTTGATGAAGGCAACGCGCGCCAGATGCTGCCCGTTGGGGTCGTTGTTCAGCATGGTGGGAAAGTCGGTGAACAGACCGTCGTTGGACTTCCAGCCGGACAGCAGGACCTTGTCGTCACCCCACAGCCCGTCGTCGTCCGCATCGCCCGAGGAGGTCACGCCCTGCGGGAGCCAGCGCTGGGTATACGCGTCGCCCGTGTCCCAGCAGTAGGCGGAAGCGGGCGCCGGGTTCACGGGGAACGCCTTCACCTCTTGCGGGTAGCAGTCGGCGGAGTTCCTCATCGTGTGGTTGGCGCCGGCCAGGACCTCGGCCACCCCGACCTTGTCCAGGCGGGAGTCGAGCTCCGCGAGCGTGGCGCCTGAGACCCTGCGCTCTTCGAGCCGGAGCTCGGCTGCCTCGGTGGTGCTGGAGAGGGGTCTGACCTCGGCGTAGGCCTCGTCCTGGATCTGGGCGGCACCTGGGGTTGTCCCCGATGCCGCCAGGCCGAGCACGGCCGCGGCC
The DNA here is from genome assembly GCF_035917155.1 of Streptomyces sp. NBC_00385. Lineage (NCBI taxonomy): Bacteria > Bacillati > Actinomycetota > Actinomycetes > Kitasatosporales > Streptomycetaceae > Streptomyces > Streptomyces sp. NBC_00385. Next base: position 8,649,296 of record NZ_CP107951.1, read on the forward strand.
AGTACTAACCACTTCCGACTTCTGTGCATGTCGCCCCCACTAATGGAACCTCACGTCATTGAGACGGGATGAATAGAGTGCTGCGTCAACTATCAAACAGGCATGAGGACTTGCCGGGGCGCTCAGGTGGCGGGACCGGGGCGGAGGCCCGGGCGCCACGAGCGGCCAGAGGAAGCTGATGATCCGGGCACATCCCGGACTTCGGCGTGGAGCAGGGGCATTCCCACCACGGGCCACGCCTCCCACCTGCGACGGCGCAGCCGCGTGGTGTCCATCTCACTGCGTAGGCTGTCGGCTCGTATGTCCGTCTGCGGTGTCTACACGCACGCGGACGGCTTTTCGTTCGACCCGGAGGACTGAGCTGTGCCCGACCGACCTGAGATTGTCTGCATCTGCGGCTCTACCCGGTTCGTGGACGAGATGAGCGCGGCGAACCGTGATCTGACCTTCGCGGGTGTCATCGTCGTCGCGCCGGGCGTCTTCCTGCGCGCCGAGGATCGCGGCGCGGACGAGCGGATCACCAACGAGCAGAAGACCGCGCTGGACGCCCTCCATCTGCGCAAGATCGACCTGGCTGACCGGGTTCTGGTCGTCAACCCCGGTGGGTATGTCGGCGAGTCCACGAGCAGGGAGATCGCGTACGCCCACGCCACCGGCAAGCCGGTCTCGTTCACCGATCCCCTCTGACCAGTAGACGCTTCGTGATGCGCGCGGGCACACGGCGGTCGGGGCGACGGCCCGGCGGTTTCACACCGCGGCGCCCCGGCGGCCGCTGAGGCCGCGCACAGTCAGAAATTCTCAACTGCCCGTCACCGAGACCGGTACGGTCAGCGGCATGGAGAAGATCCCGACCCTTTTCGTCCGCGACTTCAGCGCCCGCCCTGCCGTCGTGCTGCCGGAGGTCTCCCCGGGCTGCGAGTGGGTGGTCGACGGGGAAGGCACGGCAACCAGGAAGTACGACGGCACTTGCGTCATGCTCGACGAGGCCGGGCGCTGGTGGGCCCGCCGTGAGGTCAAGCCCGGCAAGACCCCACCGCCCCACTACCTGCCGGTCAGCACCGATGCCGAGACCGGCAAGACCGTCGGGTGGGAACCCATCGGGCAGACCGCGTTCGCGAAGTTCCACGCGGAAGCCCTCGACAACCGGAGCACCGAGAAGCCGGGCACCTACGAACTCCTCGGCCCGAAGATCAACGGCAACCCGGACGGCTACGTCGGCCACATCCTCATGCCCCACGGCTGGTCCGTCCTGTCCGTCCGGCAGGACTTCGCGACCGCCCCCCGGGACTACGAAGGCCTCCGCGTATGGCTGCACGCCCGGCCGTACGAGGGGATCGTCTGGCATCACGACGATGGCCGCATGGCCAAGCTGAAAGGACGTGACTTTCCGACGCCGCGACGCCCCGCCGCACAGCACACCTCTCACTGACCAGTCGCGACGTGAGCGGCGCGGCGATGGCGCCCCAACCTGCAGCCCAGAGTGCCGAGATGCATGGTGAGCGGGTGGCGCACGGCCACACCACCGTCGCCCCGGCCCGGATCTCCGCCCGGCTCTCCACCGGACACGGCCACGGGCCTGTCAGCCCGCCGCCGGTGCACCGCGGCCCGCCATGGGCTGACGAGAGTGCTGATCCGGTCCGGAGCGCGGGCCGTGCCGGCTCGGCTCGCCTGCGGCGGGTCACGTTGATCATGTCGCTGCTGATGGGACCTGCACGCGTTCACCTGCCCGGCCGGCCCGGACATCGGCCCCCAAGGTGCTTCTGACGGACGGACGAGGGGTACCACGGTCCGTGGCACCCCTCGCACGCGTCCGGCACATGGCGGGCCGGGCTCACTTGTGGATGCGCGTCACATTGTGGCTGTCGACACTGACCTCGTTGTGGATGTCCCCGACATGGAAGTCGATCAGCCCGCACAGCAGGCAGCCCGGGCTGTTGGCCGGGGGAGACGGGGCTTGGGACACGGTGACGGTGGTGGTGTCGTTCGAAGCGCTGCAACTGTCGTCGCCGTTGTAGGCGGCGGTGATGTTGTGTGTTCCGGTGGTCGTGAAACCGGTGGTCAGTGAGGAGTGCCCGTCGGCGGAGACGGGTGCGGTCGCCAGGAGGTCCGAGCCGTCGAAGAACGACACGCCCAGGCCGCCGCTCGGGTCGGAGCTGCAGGTCACCGTCGCGTCGAGGGTCACCAGCTGCCCGGTCACCGCCGAGGACGGCGTGGCCTGGACCGTGGTCGACGACGGATCGGCGGCAGCAGCCGACGTAGCGAGGGCCAGCACGGTGGCCGCCGCGACGGCGACCACGAGTCCGACCTTGCGTGGAAGACACACTTTCACTGAGGGGCCTCCTCGGTCTGATAGTCAGGCGGGGGTCCGCCTGACCGTTCGGAGCGTGACCTTAGGCCGCTTTTGGTGGCATGCGCGGTAGGTGCGGGTCCCGGTGGGCCCACCTGAGTCATCGGTTCGCTCGAATGCGCTGGAGCGCGCCGGTGGCGCCGATGCCTGCTAAGGGCTGTCCCGCAGTTCCTGGCGGGCGCACGACGACGGCTACGGCACCTCTCCCCCGTAACCTCAAGGGCACGGAGGGACCCCTCCGTTGTCGAAACAGCCGAATACATCGAGTACGCGGGCGCCTCTCCGCCTTGCGACACACCGCATCTGACGCCGCGCGCTGAACCACCAGGAAGTGCGGGACAGCCCTTGGCTAGATGGCGGGAGGCGGGACACGCTGGTAGGCGAGTGAGTTGCTGGTGCCGCCCGACGTTGTGACGCTCACCAGCACCGAACCCGCCGGACCCGCGGGGGCGATCGCGATCGCAGTCGTGTCCGACACCACGGTGAAGGCCGCCGGCGCGCTGCCGAAGCGGACCGCGAATGTCGTGGTCAGCCCGTTGCCTGTCAGGGTCACGGCGGCGCCCGCGTCCGTCGGCCCTTGCGCGGGCGAGAGCGCGATGAGCGCAGGCGCCGTCAGATAGGTGTAGACGACGGAATTACTGGTGCCGCCGGGACCGGTGACGGTGCACGCGACGGAGCCGGTGCCGACCGGTGTGACGGCGGTGATCTGGGTGGCGGAGTTGATGGTGTAGGAGGTGGCGGGGGTGCTGCCGAAGGTGACGGCGGTGGTCCAGATCAGGCCGGTGCCGGTGAGGACCACGCTCGTTCCGCCGGACGTCGGTCCCTGGTTGGGCGCGATCGTGCTGAGAGCCGGCGTGGGTGCGTAGGTGTAGGGGATCGTGTTGCTGAGCCCGGCGGGTGTGCGCACGGTCACGTTCACTGTGCCGGTTCCGGGCGGGACGACCGCCGTGATCGTCGATGGGGTGTTGACCGCGAACGACAGGGCGGCTGCGGATCCGAACGTGACGGCGATGGCACCGGTGAACTGGCTTCCGTTGAGGGCCACGGGATTGGTGCCCGCCGTCGGGCCCGTGCTGGGTACGACCGAGGTGAGGACGGGAGGGGCCACGGTGACTCCAAGGAGTGTGGTCGGCCTGGCTGGGCCGCGAGCTGGCGGCACGGAAGCGGTGCGGGCGCGTGTTCGCGGGCCCGCACCGCGTCCGCAGGGCACGGGCCGGTGGACCGGAGCGCACCGGAGCCGTGCGTGGCTGAGTGTTCGAGACGCCGTCAGATGCCGGGCCCGGACGCGTAGGTGAAGCCGTCGCCGGCAGTGGCGCTACCGCCCCCGGTGGTCACGGTGACGTCGGCGGAACCAGCGGCGCCGGGCGGTGTGACGGCCACCAGCGTGGTGCTGTTCAGGACTGCGAAGGACGCGGTGGTGCCGCCGAAGGTGACGGCCGTGGTGGAGGCGAGGCCGGTGCCGTTGACGGTCACCGAGGTGCCGCCGGACGTCGGCCCCGAGGTGGGTGTGAGCGAGACCAGCGTCGGCGCGTCGACATAGGCGTAGGTGAGCGGAGCGGTCGTGCCCCCGGTGGTGGTGACCGTGACGTCGACGGAACCGCTGGAGCTGCCGGCCGGAACGACCACCGACAACTGGCTGTCCGAGACGACTGTCGGGGTCGCGCTGTTGGAGCCGAAGGACACGGTGGTGGCCGTGGACAGGCCGTAGCCGTTGATGGCGACCGTGTTGCCGCCCGCGGTGGGGCCGGAGCCCGGGCCGATGGACACCGCGATCGGTGGGCTGATGTAGAAGAAGGAGAGCGAGTTGCTCGTCCCTCCCGCGGTCGTCACGTTGACGTCGACGACGCCGCAGCCCGCGGGATCGATGACGGTGATCGAGGTCGGGGTGTTCGCGGTGATCGTGGCCGTCCGGGACCCGAAGTGGACGGCGGTGGCACCGGACAGGTTCACGCCTGTGATGGTGACGGTTGTTCCGCCGCTGGTGGAGCCTTGGTTGGGGCTGATCGGCATGAGGGGTTCCTCTCACTCGGAGGTCTTCTCCGAGCAGCGACTGGGTTCCGATCCACGGAGGTCCCGAAACAGCCCAGGCCGATACGTTGGCCCACCGGCAGATGGGATGTGCGCAGGCCCGTCCGGACGGCACGAGTTCAGTCCCGTGAGGGTGGCTGGTCCGCGAGGACTTGATGGACCATTGCCCGTTGGTGCAGACACCTGAATTGACCCATCAGAGTGATTCGTATGCCAAGGGAATTGACGCGGTATCAGTCGGTTGGCGGAGCGCGCTGGGCGTGCGGCGGCGCCTTCCGGTGGTACGCGGGCACCTGCCGGGCCACGCGGGCCATGCCGTGGGTGCTGGGCAACGGCCGTGTGTGGACATGAACTATGGCGTGTCTCGCCACTGGCGGAAACGGTTGGACACGGTCGACCAGGCGCCGAACTCGCCCGGCTCCTCCCGTCACTGGGTGCCCGACCGGAACGGCCGGATCACGCCCTCGAAGTGCTGCCGCCATCGCTCGGGGGTATAGGTCAGGAGGAGTCGTTGGTGTCGGCCGCAAGTGTCTTGCCTCCGGCCCCTGACCGGGTGACGCCGTCGACTGCCACACAGATACCGAAGACACGATCGTGGCTGGTCCAGCCATTGATACGGCCACGATTATTGCTGATTTGCACCCGTTTCCTGGCGGGGTCCACGGCCGACACCAAGTGCAAGTAGACCGTCCCGGCGACACGCGCGAGGACGATGTCCCCGGCCTCCAGCTTCGACGGGGCCACCGGAGCAACGACCACGTGCTGCCGACTGCGTATCAGCGGGACCATCGAGGAGCCGCTGGGCCGGAACGCCACCGTGGCCCCGCCGGTAACCCTGTCCGCCACTGCATCCAATGCACCCATCCGGCGATCGTCGCAGATTTCCCTGGACCACCCCACCGATATACTCCTCCGTCCTCAAGGGCGAGGCAAACGTTGCCTGATGCGGCCCTGGCACTGCCGGCCGCAGCCCCAGCGCGGCAAGGTCGTCGAGCATGCCCAGCGCGCATTACGACTTCGGCCAGTGATACTCATCGTCAGGAATGCGGCAGCGGGCGGCCCGCCGGTCGGTAGCCTTCGGCTGATCCCAGCGTCTGGGCAGGACCAGCCGACAGGGCAACGGGCGGGACGCGTGGCCAACTGCCCGGAGATGTAACCAAACCCTGTTGGACCTGGGTTCGTCGTGTGAGTCGGGGCTTCAGTTCGTGGCCTTACACCAGGTCCGGTGCGGTGCTCAGTTCGAGGTCCGCAGGGCGGGCAGGTCGGCGCACAGGGCGGCCGGGAAGGCAGGCTCGATGCGGTGCACGTCGGCGCAGCCCGCCCTTGTGCCGCGCGCGAGGGGGCACCCAGCCCGATTTCTCGGCCCGGAAGAACCGCCGGTCGCCGAGGCTCGCCCCGCAGCCAGGCGCCTCGCCCTCCGCGCAGGCCGGGCCCATGCGTGACGACACGTCGAACACCAGCCACTTCCCGTCGCAGTGCTCCTCGCCGCGGGAGGTGTGGTTCGGCACGTCGAGCGCCGACACTGCCTGGTCGTAGGAGGCGGGGGTGCAGCCGGTGGGTGCCGGGTGGCAGCCGCGGTCGCCGCACAGGCGCAGGCCGGGCGGGCCGGCGCCGTCCGCGGTGAACGTCGTGTCGTGGTCCACGACCAGTTCGCGGTGGCCGAGCGCGGACGGCAGCCGCACTTTCGCCGTGCCGGTCGCGGTCTTCGAGCAGGCGGCGTGCGGGTCACCGGTCAGGGTGGAGAAGGTGACCTGCACCCACACGGTGCGCTCCGACGTGGAGGTCACGGCCGCCTTCAGCCGGCGCGCGCAGGTCTTCTCCTTGCCGGGCATCTCTGCGTCGACGCTGAGCGCCCGCCCGTCGTCGGAGAGACGGGCCGCAGTCACACGGAACGGTGCGAACGTCTGCCGGCGCGGCGATTCCGTCGGCGCCCCGGCCCCGGCCCGCTGGGTCCCGCAGGCGCTGAGCAGCAGCACGGCGACGGCGCTCAGCAGGATTCCGGCCAGTGATCTCCTGGACTGCATTGTGTTCCGGACCCCCTGTGAAAACAGCCGACCCGGGCGACTGTAGAACGCCGCGTACACGTCATGTTCGGCGCATTACGGCCAGTCAGCTGTTTCAAGGCGTGGGCAAGGTCAGAGACTCGGCCCCGGCCAGAAACCAGGTGCTGATGTTGTTCCACATGAAGGCGCCCTTCCACTCCGGACACCCTTCAGCCCAGCCGCTCAGGGCAACGATCACCTTCTCCTGAGAGACCGTCCGGGTCTGGTAGTGCTCCGCCGCGGTTCCATCGCGGAATTCCAGCTGGTAGGTGTTGTCATCCCTCAGCCAGACCTGCACGTACCAGTCGCCGTCCGTCTCATTGTCGATTCGCTCGACGATCACGAAGGCGTTGCCCCGGCCGAGGTTCGCCACCATCCGGCTCAACGCTGACGGCTTCGGGTTCCCCACCCTCTGACCATGTTCATCTCTCGCTTGCAGCATGGCCCGATCATCGCCCGCGGGTCTGACAGCGGCCTGATGCGTCAAAGAACTCATGAGGACGGAGCGTCAAGGATGTCCTGAGCCCTCACACATCATGGGAACAGCGCCTCGGGCAAGTCTTCGTTCGCGGCCGGCATCCGGGACTGCTTCGGCCGCGGTCTCGCCCTGGTCGGCCAGGACAACCTGCGCCGGATCGCCCAACACGACCGGCCCCGGCGGTGCGGACATCGGCCTCATGGACACCGTCGCCCGCTACAACCTCGATGCCGGGCATCACGTCGTCCTTGAGGGCACCCTGTACGCAGACCGCAACGGCCAGATGCTCCAGCAACTGCCCGCCGACCATCGCGGGCACGCTCACACCTACTGCCTGGACGTGTCCTTCCCTGAGACCGTGGCCGGGCACGCGACCACAGCCATCGCGGAGAAGGTCGACGAGAGGCGGTTGCTCGACCGGCACCTGCCATTCGACCTCCTGCCCGGCGACATGAAGACCCTCATAGGCGCCGACAGTAGTCCGGCGAACACTGTCGACCGCATCATGCAAGACACTGATCTCACCCGGCGGCGCACTGGAGCGCTGACTCGCCGGGCCGCGCACGGTGCGGCAGCATGGTCAGGATTGCGATAGCGAGGGCCGAATCTGCGTGCAGACCCCTCAAGCATGCGAATAAGGTCGGTATCGCACTGAATGCTCTTTCTTGGGTGATTGATTCCGATGCATCCAGGGAAAGCGACTCCCATGCACGTGAATCTCTCCGGAAAAACAGCTTTGGTCACCGGCTCCACGCGGGGGATCGGCTCGAGTATCGCCGCCGGACTCGCGGGCGCGGGTGCCCGCGTTGCGGTCAATGGTCGTAGTGAAGACTCTGTAGCAGCCGCTGTCGAGCGGTTGCGTGAACAGTGGCCGGAGGCGGAATTCGTCGCCGCGCCGGGCGACATCGCCACGGATGACGGTGCCCGACAGGTGCAGGCCACGTTGCCGCGCGCCGACATCCTCGTCAATAACCTCGGAATCTTCGGTGCCAAGCCGGCGCTGGAGATCGGCGACGATGAGTGGCGTCGTTACTTCGAGGTGAACGTCCTGGCCTCGGTCCGCATGACCCGTGCCTACCTGCCGGGTATGAGGGAGAACGGTTGGGGCCGGGTGCAATACATCGCAAGCGACTCGGCGGTGGCAATTCCGGCCGAGATGATCCACTACGGCGTGTCCAAGACGGCACTGTTGGCGGTATCCCGCGGTTTCGCGAAGGAAGCCGCAGGCACGGGCGTGACGGTCAACTCCGTTATCGCCGGGCCCACGCGCACCGGCGGTGTCGAGAAATTCGTCTATGAGTTGGTCGACAAAGATCTTCCGTGGGACGAGGCGCAACGCGAGTTCATGCGCATCCATCGGCCGCAGTCCCTGCTGCAGCGGCTCATCGAACCGGAGGAGATCGCCCACATGGTGGTCTACCTTGCCTCTTCGTACGCATCAGCGACCACGGGCGGCGCCCTGCGAGTGGACGGCGGCTACGTGGATTCGATCCTGCCCTGAGTCCGGCCGGCAGAGGTGTGGCCCGATTGATGCCGCACAGGTGAGGGGCCGGCCCGATTGCTTATGCCGTCGGCGGGCGCGCATCCGGGGAACGGTGCCCCCGGATGCGTGGTGTCCCTCAGGTCTGCGGACGGCTGCCGTGGTTTGCGCCGTTCTTGCGGCGGGCCTTCTTCTTGCGACGTCGTTTCGAGGACATCAAACTCTCCTTGATCTGCATCGTTCGAATGTTTCTGCCGATTTGTCGCCTGTGGCGATCATTGACCCCTTACCCACTCGCACGGTGAAAAACTCTCTCATCGGGTTTGCCCGTGTGATGAATGTCGCTAGGTCCGTCATCAGCCACGCACCCCCACATCGATGTGCCCGGCCCGCACAGATCGGACTCTACGTATCGGGCGCCGGTACCGCCCTGTTGCGCCGCCGCTGAAGTCGGATCCGGTGCCGCGGCGGCAGACGTGTCGGCGGCGCAACACGCCACGCTCACCGGACAGACCTGTCCCGGCTGCCTCTCCGCCGCAGGTCAAGCTGACTGACGTAGTCCGTCATCGTGCGCCAGGGATTTGCAGGCGCGATCGCGGCCGGTTGAGGCAAGGGGGATGGCCGGGCCTCGCGACATGCTCGGCGGAGACGGGAGGGCGGGGCTTGCAGAACCACCCCCGCAGAAGCACGTCGATCACGCTGTGGTCGCCGAAGCGCGGGGCCGCGCGGACATCGCCTGCACGCATGCCACGTTCCGGTAGGGGTGCGCCGAAGCCGAAGCCGAAGCCGAAGCCGAAGCCGAAGCCGAAGCCGAAGCCGAAGCCGAAGCCGAAGCCGAAGCCGGCCGCGAGTGCGCCGGGGGTCGGCGGCCGCGACGGTCAGGGTTCTGCGGCTGGAGGCATGAGTCTCCATACCTCGCCAAGGGCCAGGAGTCATCCGTAGCCGAATATCCGCCCGATGAAGTACGCGGCAAAGAAGACCGATCCCAGGAGGATCAGTCCTGCCCAGAGCCTGGGGTGTTCCCAGATACCTCCGTCTGCCGGTTGCCGATGGACTTCGCCTATGGAGCCCTCGGCCGGTGGTGTCTCTCCCGGTGGAGTCAGTGACATAGCCATACCTCCAGCTTCTCCCCATCCAGCCGCTCCCGCAGCGCGCGAAGGCTTGGCTGCCCCGGGAGCCCGTTCCCGGGTGGGTTACCTGCAATCCGAGACCTTGCCGCGCCGGCGTTCTCACCATCCGTGACGCGCCGTTGCCCATCCATATGCTCGGGGTCACTCAGGACCGCTCCACACTCGAGCTCCCGCGCTCGCGCGAGCGGGGCCTTGCGGGTCCAGCGCATCGGTGGTGTCACTCCTGCCCCGGGAAGGAGATGTGGGCCGGCAGAGGCATTGCTCGGCGCCCACCGCGCGCGTCGGTCCGAGCCTTCCACGTGCTGCACGGTCAGCGGGCTTCCTTCTCCCTGGCGGCCACCTTCTCTCCGGCATTGCTGCGGTCGGTGCGGCCCCGCCGGGTGGAGTCGAAGCGGTGGGGCGACAGGCGACGCGTGTGGCGGGCGGAAAGACGCGGCCGATGGGAGACAGGGGGTACGCCCGAGGGACGGGCCCCTGCAGTGACGCCATCCGGCGATCCGGTCGGGTCATGCGGAACGGGGAGGCTGCGGCGCCTGATCAACGGCCTCACGGGCGGGTTCCTCGATAACTTCTGAGAATCAGGGAAGCCGGAGCGATACGTGAAAAAGTCCCTGCCGTACGTGAGGAGCTGTCATGACCACCTTTTTCATCACTGTGCCGGGAACCTTTGTTGTCGGCGTCACAGACACGTCCTGCGCGACTCTGGAGGGCAAGCTGGCTGAGCAGCACACCAACCTGAGCGAAAGCCAGGGGCTCGATCTGCTCAGTGTCAACGACGACGGCACTTTCTCCATCCGCCTCGAAGTCGAGGCCGCGGATCGGTACCAGGCGGAACTGAATGCAGTGGGGCTCGTATCCACGGCACTACAGGAGACGGGATTCTCGGAGGAGGACGCACCGTTGGGAACGCCTGCCGTCACCGGGATCGACAGCGACCTCTGACATTGAGGCGACAATGGTTTCCCGTTCTGCACGAATGAGGGGTCGGCCAGGTCCCGACGGAGGTTGCGGAGAGTTGTGAAGCAGTGTTGCTCAGGGGCGACCGCCGAGAAGGCTGCTGCGCGCGACTCATTGCCTGCGGAACTGTTCCACCAGTGCCGCGTATCCGCTGCCGCCGTGACCGGCGGCAGTCGCTCGCTCCGCCAGGGCCATGAAGAGTCTCGGCAGCTCGGAGTTGAGGCCGAGCACCTCGCTCTCCTCGACCACGTGCGTCATCGCCGTCAGATGGGTATCCACGGTGCCGTCGTCGGCCGGGTAGACGTCGTCGTCGGCCTGCCGCGCGTAGCTCGGAAGCCAGCCTGCCACCATGTCGATCGCGGTTCGTGCGACGGGGAGGTACGCCGTCGCTGACACACCGGCCGAGCCGAGGATCGCGGCTCCGTTGAGGAAGCCGTCGAGCATGCTCCACATGAGGACAAGCGTGGCCATCTCGTGTGTGGCAGACAGTCCGGGGTCGTCACCGAGGTAGAGGCCCGTACCGAGACTGCCCAGGCAGGACTCCTGGGCGTCGTACAGCGGTCGCGGCCCGCTGTAGGCGAGCACTGCGTCAGGTGTGCCGACCGCCTCCGGGACGGCCATGACCCCGCCGTCGAGGTATCCGCCGCCGCGGCGTACCACCTCCTCGGCGAGCTTCCTGGCGCGCGAGGGCGTGCCCGAGGTCAGGTTCACCACGACGCGATCGTCGAGCGGTCCGTCGAGGACATCCACCACGGCGTCGTAGTCCGATACGCAGACCACCACGAGCGGAGCAGCCGCTATCGCGGCCCCCGGGGAACCCGCGAGCGTCGCGCCCCGAGCAACCAGGTCGCCGGCCTTGGCCGGCGTGCGGTTCCACACGGTCGTCGGGTGTCCCGCGCGCAGGAAGGCCCCGGCGAGGGCGCTGCCCATCAGTCCAAGACCCAGAACGGTGACAGGTGTGCCGGTGTGCATCATGTGCTCCTTTTCTGATCACTGGCACAATCGTCAACGTTCATACCGGTATGAAGGTCAAGGGGGAGTGCGTGTGCTGATCGGGGAGTTGAGTCGGCAGACCGGGGTGAATCCGCACCAACTGCGGTACTACGAGGCTCAGGGCCTGCTGGTGCCCGGCCGTGGCGACAACGGCTACCGCGAGTACGGAGAGGACGCCGTACTGACCGTGTCCCAGATCAGGAAACTGCTCGACGCCGGGCTGTCGACCCAGGAGATCGGCTACCTCCAACCGTGCGTCACAGGCGCGGAACCCGATCTGAAGCCTTGCCCGGAGACCCTGGATCTGCTTCGGGCGCGCATAGCCGGACTGGACGAGCAGATCGACACGCTCGTCCAGTCCCGGCGGACACTGCGTGAGTACCTGGCGGTCACGGAGCGACGGGCGGCCAGCTGAGGGGCTGCCCCAGCCCCTCGTCCGGGCGCGGGTCCGGCTCGCCGCGGCCGGCGGACTGCCCAGCCCGCCCCCCGGCCCGCCGACCTCCCAGGCCCGTGGATCAGTAGCCCTGGCCGACCAGGAAGGAGTCGAAGTCGAGGGCGAGCGAACGTGCTTCGGCCGCGTGGCCCTCGTCGTTCCCGTCGACCAGGACGAGCACGCAGATGCCCTGCCCGGTTGTCGCTACCCACATGACGCGGTTCCCGTCGCGCAGGAGCGCCAGATCGAGTTCCGTTCCTGTCACCGCGTCCGTGATCCGGTCCAGCTCCTCACGGCGCCACACCACCCCGCCGAGCCGGAGCGTCGGAGGACGGCCGGTCTCCTCACCGGCCGTCCACAGAGCCGCCATCTCAGCCCGGTCCGGAGCATCGGCTGTGCCGGACTGGGTCTTCCGGTCTCCCTGACCGGCGGCGCTGCCGAAGAACTGCCGGCCGTCCTCGCCCTCGCGGCCCGCAGTGGCGAAGACCCCCGATTCGGCGGAGAAGGCCGCCACCGCACGGACGGCAGGGTGGCTCCCACCCAGGGCGAAACGGGTACTGAGTACGTCTTCCCACTGCTCGGTCACGGGAGGCATCGCTGACGGCCTTTCGACGTGGTGAGGGTTCACGGACCCGCGCGCGGGTCTGCTCGGGGCGGTGATGCTCGGTGACATGCCGCTCCGACTCGACATCTCTTGCCCGCGAACGCGCTGATCAGACGCATGACCGGGAGATCGGTGCACGCTTCGGCTTCAGGGGGACAGGGCTGCCCCCGTGCTAGCGGTGAGGCAGCTTCGCGCGTGCGGAACCGGCGGCGGAGTGCACGGCCCGCCCCGTCCCGCTCGCGGCTGCCGAGGCGCCGGAGCCGACTGTGTCGATCGCCGCGTGCACGTGTCCGCCCGTCCTCGCCGCCGCACGGTGGGCCTTCTTCCGGCCACGCGTGGTCGCGGTGCGGGCACGGTAGGCCGCCGACGGTTTGCCGTGCGTGTCGGCTGCGCCGAGTAGCAGAGCGCCGAACAGGCCTATGCGCTGGGTGAATTCGAGGAGTTGGTCCTTCCGTAGCTCCGGGTCCTCTTCCTTCCACCACGCGTGCTCGGCGAGGGTGGCCGGCACGAGGCTCGCGGCCAGGACAAGGGAGGAAGTACGAGGGAGCCGCCCCAGAGCGAGCAGTCCGCCCGCACCGATCTGCACGGCGGCGTTGAGCTTCACCACGGGCAGCGGATCGTCGACAGGGATTCCGAGGCGCCGTGCCCATGACTCGGTGCCCGCTGCGAGAGGGAGCGGTCTGCGCAGCGTACGCACCCCCTCGATGGCGAACGGAATTGCCAGCAGAGGGCGGGTGATTCTTCTCAGGACAGCCATGGATCCCCGTGTGCCCCTGGAATCAACCGGCACACGCGTCCGCGGCCCTGCCCGGTGGAGTCATCACTCGATCCTCCCGCACATGTTTCCCGGGCTGCTGCGGCAGGGGCCGACGGTTCGTGAGCGGTCGTCACGGGGGAGGCCACTCCGGGGCAGGCGCCCTTCCGCGCAACCGCCGTCACGCGCGCGGGCGCCCTGCTGCAAGACATTCGGCTGGCACTGATCAGCTGAGCTGCCAGATGCATACCCCGCCCAGGACGAGGAGCAGGCAGATGGCCAAGTTGGTGCGCCAGTACGTCAGGAAGATGGCGACGAACTCGCGGATCATCGCGCTGGGCCAGAAGTATGCGGCTGTGGGTGACCCGACGACGTGGCCTCTGACCCCCGTCCGGCGGGCGGTCACCGCGGCGCGGAAGACGTGGTAGTTGTTCGTGACCACGACACACCGGTAGTCGGGATTGGCCTTCTCCATGATCGATTTGCTGTACCGCAGATTCTCCTCGGTCGTCGTCGAGCGGTCCTCGCGTTCGATCAGGGCGGCCGGGAATCCGCGCTCGATCAGGTACTCGGCCATCGCGTGTGACTCCGGCAGGGTTTCGTCGGGCCCCTGACCGCCGGAGGCGAGGAGTACGGGCTGCCTGCCGTGAGCCGTCAGCCTCGTGTGCAAGGCCCGGGCCCGCTCAAGTCGGCCGGCCAGCAGCGGCGACACCGTGGCGCCGTTGATGAGACCGGCACCGAGCACCACCACGTAGTCGGCCTTGCGGTGGATGTGGAGGCGGCCGTAGAGAAACGCGTAGACGACGAAGCAGAGAAACAGGAAGGCGATGTAGCCGGCCAGGGCGAGCACGGTGCCCGTCGCCACCACCAGGGTGTCGTTCTTCAGGATCAGCGCGGTGATCATCAGCGCGAGAAGGAGCACCAGAGCAAGCCCTGTCAGCAGGGACAGGAGGTTGGCGGGGCTTCTGCCCTCCTTGCGCACCATCGTCACGCCATTGGAGATCAGGAACCAGGACAGGATGACGATGCCCACCGCGACGAGGACGAGGAGCGCGATGCCGATCTCCCTCCCCGTGGCCGGTTGCGAGCGGGCGAGTTCGGTGAGCCAGGCGGCCGCTGCGAAGGTGAGTGACAGCCCCAGAAGGACGGCGTTGCTGAAACGCCGACGCTCGCGGAGCGTGCCGACACAGAAGGCGACGAAGATCAGGACCGCCGGGGCGTAGGCCAACATGCGCACATGCTAAGCGGAGGGCGCCGGCACGTCTGAGGAGGCCGGATCATCGACTCGGAGCGGCCGGGAGGTCCGGAGCGGAAGCCACGTCGGGGAGGGCAGGCTGTCACCTCGGCGAGAGCGGGTAGGGGAGGCGTGAGGCTGACGAGCGAAGGCGAGCGGCTGCCGGCCTCGGGCCCGTGGAAGACGTACGCAGCCACCGCAGCGGGTGTGACGGTGGCGGCGGCCTTCGGGAGCTGGGTTGTCGCGCCGGACACGCCCTGATACCGCTCGTTGCCCAAGCCGCACTGGCAACCGCCGGCCCGGTCTTCCGGAGCCGCCTGGACCCGCTCTGCGCGAGCGTCGTACGGGCCCGGTGGGCGAGCCCTCCCGGCGCCCCGTACGCAGGAGCGCGGGGTTGCCCTGACCGCGAGTCACTGCGCGAACCTTGCTGTGAAAACGGCTTGGAACTGGGCGTTCTTCCGGATGCGCAGCACGAAGGCCGGTCTGGTGGGGACCGCACTGCTCGGCGTGAGCGACGCGGAGTTCATCGCCCGCGCGGTTAAGGCTGCCGAAGGGCTGCTCCCGCACTGGTCCCGTAGGCGGCTTGGTGCGGGTTCGCCGCCTTCCTGAACGCAGACCTCGCGCGCCGGAACATGCGCAGATCAGACGGCGGTCGGCGCGCGTCGTCCGCTCCGTGCCGCGCGTTCCCGGCCGCCGGCACCCGACGAGGGGCGGCCGAGCAGCCCGGGTGCGCCCGGGTTTCGGGAGCAGGTTTCCGGGAGCGGTGAGTGACGTGCTGTCGGTGCTCGCGGGATGCGGCGGGGGGACTGCGGGCGATCCGCGCGAGTCATTGACATGTCCAGGGCGAATTGAAATTCTGTGAGGACGCTCTTCCATCGATGTAAACGCTGCCGCCGACTTGAGCGTCGCATCGGAGGCCGACCTTGGAACGGGACCATGAAACTCACTCGCTGTCTTTCCCGCGCCGCCGTCCTTGCGTTGTCCGGCGTGCTCGCTGTCATCATGTCCCTGTCGTCCGCAGCGCCAGCCGGGGCGGAACAGACCATCAGGGCCGCGGACCCGAGTGTGATCCGGGTCGGCAGCACTTACATATCGGTGCAGTCGGCCGCTGGGGGCATCGCCGTTCGGCAGGCGTCCTCGACGGCCGCGCTGGCAGCGGCGCCTGCCCGGCAGGTGTGGTCGGACACGGCCGGTCACGGCGAGGTCTGGGCTCCGGAGATCGTCATGGACGGCGGCCGCTACTACATCTACTTCTCGGCCGGCCGCGGGGCGGCCCACCGGATGTACGTCATCAGCTCGGCGAGCCCGGACAGCGGCTACACCGGAGAGAGCCGGCTGGCCCTGCCGGACGGCAAGTGGGCGATCGACGGGACCCTGTTCACCTTCGGTGGGCAGCGCTGGTTCGTCTGGTCCGGCTGGGCCGGTGACACCAATGTCGAGCAGAACCTCTACATCGCGCGTATGAGCAGTCCCACCACACCGACCGGCGCACGCCACGTCATCTCGCAGCCGCGGGAGAGCTGGGAACGGGTGGTAGGCAACCCGTTCATCAATGAGGGCCCCGAGGCCATCAAGGACCCGAATGGGCAGTTGCACATCGTGTACTCCGCCAACGGCAGTTGGAGCGACCAGTACTGCCTGGCCGACCTGCGCCTGCGGCCCGGAGGCGACCCGACATACGTCTGGGACTGGTACAAGTCCAACGGCTGTCTGTTCGGCTCCAACCGGGCGACGATGATGTCCGGCTGGGACCCGACGCTGTACGTCAACGGTCCCGGCCATCACAGCTTCGTCCTGCTCAACGGCGACATCGGCACCAGCCCGCCCGCCGGCCCCCGATTCCCCTCGATGTTCCACGCGGTGCCGAAGGGCACGCCGTACGCGTGGGAGAACCGGTACTGGTACACCGGCACGTTCGCCTGGTGGGGCAACGTCACCTACAGCCGCGCCAATGTCCCCGGCCCGGCCACCGACACGGGCTGGAGCCTCAAGTTCTTCGAGTAGAGCGGCTTGTCCACCCGCGCCACCCGGCGCACCGAGCCGGAGAAGACGTCGCGCGCGGCCGGGGACTGCGGGCTGCGGGGTGGCAGCCACGATTGTCGTACACGAGCACGGTGCGGGCCTGCCCTGGCTGTTGTGGGCGGAGGGGCCCCAAGTCCCGCCGTCAGCATGCCTGCCATCGGCGTCGACGGGCTATCAACTCTTCCGGTCCGCGGACTTGAGGCGAAGTGCCGAGATGAGGAAGAAGACGCCGCCAAGGAAGGCGTAACCGGCGAGATTCGTGAGCGTGGCTCCGTCCTTGCCGGCCTGGAGGAAGAAGCTCGCGCCGGCGAGGGTGGAAATGGCGCCGCTCACGATCATCGGCCACTGCCCGCCCATCCGGCGCCGGACCAGGCCCACGGCGAGCTGCGCGATGCCTGCCGTGACGGCCCAGATACCCCAGACCCGCAGGACGGCCGGGATTCCGGAGGTGAGGGCGACCGCCAGGGCGATGCCGGTGAGAACGCTGAGCCCGATGTTCACGGACAGTCTCCTGGCCGCGCCGTCGGCCGACCGGGCCGAGCGCAGGTCGGCCACCACGCAGGCCGCGTCGAAGAGGGGATAGACCACCAGCAGCGTCCCGCTGAGCGGGCCCAGCGCGTCGGCCTTCATGAACAGCAAGGCGGCCCAGACGGCGGCGAACGCGAAACGCAGGAGGTAGAGCTTGCGCAGAGCCACCGGGAGAGGGGCCGGTGCGGTGGGAGCGGGCCGGCTGGCGACAGTGTCCATGGTGCAACCGCCTTCAGTATGAGGGAGAACGTTCGGTCTCCCTTCATCATTGGTCGCTCCGGTCAACGTGTCAAGACCGAACGTTCTCCCTCCGTTGTAGGGTGGGAGTCATGAGCCGGAAGACAAAAGAGGTCAGCACGTCCGGGGCCCGAGCGCGGCTGCTCGGGACGGCGATCAGGGTTTTCTACGCGGAGGGGATCCACTCCGTCGGCGTTGACAGGATCATCGAGGAAGCGCAGGTGACCCGGGCCACCCTCTACCGTCACTTCTCCGGCAAGGAAGATCTCGTCCTCGCCTACCTCGAGCAGGCCGACCAGGGCATCAGAGCGCAGGTGTCGGCCGCTCAGGAGGGCGGTGGGACCCCGGGCGACAGGGTCCGTGCGGTCGGCCGCTCCATCGCCGAGGGGATCAGGTCGGAGGGCTTCCGCGGCTGCGCCTTCCTCAACGCCGCGGCCGAGTATCCCGATCCGGCTCACCCGATCCACCAGGCCGTTCTCGCGCACCGGCAGTGGTTCCTCGACACCGTCACGGGCCTGATGGCACAGGTCGGAGACGCGCCTGCCGAAGCGGCGGGGCGGCACTTCGTCATGCTCCGGGACGGGGCCATGGCTGCGGGATGTCTCTCCCATCCGGGATTGATCACCGAGACGTTCCTGGAGGGCATCGAAGGGATCTTGCGGTCACGTTCCACAGCCCGTTCGGCAGACTGAGTCCGACGGCCTTCCTGGCGAGGCGGCGGTTGCGAAGGGCGTGGGGCAGGCCCCGCGTTGACGCCTTGCGCCTGATGCGGTGCACATTCCGGCGTCGCCACAAGCGGGCCCGGAGCTCACCTCCGCCCTCACGTGTTCGATGGTGGCCTCGGCGGCTCACGCCCGCTCGAGCGGAGGCGAACCGTGCCGGCGGATGAGCCGGCGGCCGAGGCGCCCGTGCCCGCCACGCGAGCGGACTCGAACCCCGCTGGAGAAGGCCCTTGGAGGATCAGGCAGTCCGTCTGCCCTCGGCGCGCGGAACGAGGCGTTGGGAGACGGTGGCTCGCGCGATACCCGACCCGGCGGCGAGGGGCCGGGGCGGCTCGTCAGGTGTGGGTGACCTCGGTCATCTCGAAGTCCGCCTTTGCCGCTCCGCAGTCGGGGCAGGACCAGTCCTCGGGAATGTCCTCCCAGCGGGTTCCGGGAGCGATTCCCTCTTCCGGCCAGCCATCGGCCTCCGCGTAGATCCAGCCGCACACCAGGCACTGCCATGTCTTCATGAGGGCTCCACGTACTCGAAGTCGATCTTTTCCCGTACGCCGCAGTCGGGGCAGCACCAGTCGTCAGGTATCCGGCTCCAGGGGGTGCCTGCGGGGAAGCCCTCGCGAGGCGCCCCGGTCTGCTCCTCGTAGCGGTAGTCGCAGACCGGGCAGGCGTAGTGGTGTCCGGGACTCGTCGCGCTCATGCGGCGTGCCCGTAGCGGGAGAGGAGGGCCCGGCGTTTGGAGGGCTGGATGTTCGCGCGGGTGACGTCGCCTTCGTAGTGGGCGACGACCCGTGGGTCCATGACTCGGCGCCACAGCGGTGGGAAGTAGGCGAGGAGGATCATCCCGGCGTATCCGGCGGGAAGTTCGGGTGCCTCGTCGAAGTGCCGGAGGGCCTGATAGCGGCGGGTGGGGTTGGCGTGGTGGTCGCTGTGGCGCTGCAGGTGGTAGAGGAAGACGTTGGTTGTGACGTTGTCGCTGTTCCAGCTGTGCCGGGGGGCGCAGCGTTCGTAGCGGCCCGAGTCGGTGCGCCGGCGCAGCAGGCCGTAGTGCTCGGTGTAGTTGATGACTTCGAGCAGGCAGAAGCCGAAGACGGCCTGGAAGGAGAGGTAGGGCAGGATGCCGGGGCCGAAGGCAACCGTGAGCGCGGCGAAGAGGGCGAGTGACATCGCCCAGGCGTTGAGTACGTCGTTGCGAGGCGTCCAGGGGCCCTTGCCGAGACGCTTCAGACGGGTGCGCTCGAGGGTCCAGGCCGAGTGCAGACTTCCGGTGACGGTACGGGGCAGGAAGCTCCAGAAGCTCTCACCGAGGCGGGCGCTGGCGGGGTCCCCGGGGGTCGCCACGCGTACGTGGTGGCCGCGGTTGTGCTCGATGAAGAAGTGTCCGTACCAGGTCGGCGCCAGGGCGATCTTCGACAGCCAGCGCTCGACGGACTCCTTCTTGTGGCCGAGTTCGTGCGCGGTGTTGATGCCGATGCCCGCGACGCCGCCGAGCGTGAGAGAAAGGCCCGTACGGCCGGCCGTGGAGAGGCCGCCGTGAGTGATCAGCCAGCACCCGAAGACGAGCCCGGCGTACTGCACGGGCAGATAGAGGAAGATGCACCAGCGGTAGTAGCGGTCCTGCTCCAGCCACGACAGTGCGGTGTCCGGCGGGTTTGCGGTGTCCTTGCCGAAGAGTTGGTCGATGGCGGGGACGATTCCGTACAGCAGAACGAGTCCGGTCCACCAGAAGGCGCCGAGTCCGGTCGTCTCCACGAGTCCCCAGGAGATGAAGGGCAGCAGGGGTACGAGGAGTCCGATGAGCCACAGGTAGCGCTTCGGATCGTGCCAGGTCACGGCCGTGTGCGCGGTCTCGGATGATTCCGTCATGCACCGACTCCTCAACTCGTGTGACATATACGTGAGTTAACGTCGAGTAGTTAGACAGTTTCACTAAATAGTGTCAAGACTTTCGACAGGATGCGGCTTGCTGGATACAGTGAGTCAACCATGACAAGGTTCCGTGAAAGTGTTCGATCGCTGCTTCGTGACCAGGTGCTGGACGCGGCCTACGAGCTCGTCACCACCGAGGGCTGGGGCAAGTTGCGGATGGCCGCGATCGCACGGATCGCAGGTATCAGCCGGCAGACTCTCTACAACGAATTCGGTTCGAAGGACGTCATCGGCCAGGCACTCATCGCGCGTGAGGCCGACCACTTCCTCCTGGGTATTCAGCAGGAACTGGACGCGCACCGCGACGACTTGGAGGCGGCCGCTGCGGCAGGCGTCGGCTACACCCTGCGCCAGGCGTCCGACAACGCGCTCATCAAGTCGGTCCTCACCAGCGCACGAGGCGGCGAGGACGACCTGCTCGCCTACCTGACCACCCGGCCCGAACCCGTTTTCAATACCGCGGCGGCGATGCTCGATGCGTACGCGGCCGATGCCTGGCCCGAAGTCGACGCGGAGTCCCGCAGCCTCGCGGTGGAGACGATCGTGCGGCTGACGGTCAGCCACATCGTGCAACCCGGCGCCTCCCCGGAGGAGTCCGCCCGTCGCATCGCCCGGATCACCGTCCTCACGGCCCAGTACCCACGTCACTGACAATCGCCTGAAGGGCGGGGAGGCTGGGCCGCCCCCAGTATCTGTAACCGGGCCGGGGCGCGAACCGGCCTTGTCGACCGTGCGGGCCGCGTGGCACGTCGGCCGCGGCACGGTCACTTCCAAACGGCGGCCGTCTCGGTCGTGGTGTCCCCGGTGGGGATCGGTATCCGTCGGACCTGACGGACGCACAGCGGGCTCTGGCGGAGCCACTCCTGCCGGCCGCGGGGGTGGGGCCGAAGGGTGGGCGATCCGAGAAGCACCCACGGCGGCGGATCGTTGACGGTCACCAGCCGATGCCCCTGGCCGCCAAGTAGCTCAGCCGGCCGCTCCGGAGGCGGCGGGGATCGCCGCCGTCGGGCGGCGATCCCCGCCAGGTGCCGCACGATCCGGGCTGCGACGCTCTGCCGTTCTGTCGGGCAGGGTCGGGGTACCGTCGGAATCGAGAGACGATCACGTCAGAGGTGTGGCAGGCCGTTCGATGACGATCATGGCGGCGTCGTCGTTCAGGTGTCCGCCTACGTGATGCAGAAGGTCGCGCCGGAAGCGGTCGAGAAAGGCGTCGGGGTCGTTCTCGGTCCAGCCGGTGATCCGCTCGGCGAGAGGGTAGAAGGTGCCGGTGGAGTCGCGGGCCTCGGTGATGCCGTCCGTGTACAACAGCAGAAGGTCTCCCGGCTCGAACGGAAAGGTGTCGACGTGGTACTGCGGCTGTGTCAGTTCGCCCAGGCCCAATGGGGGTGCGGGGTGAAGGGCGTTCATCGTCGCCGGTCGGCCGTTGCGCAGGACGACCGGGGGTGGGTGTCCGCAGGCGACCATCTGGACCCGGCCTCCCCGGTCGGGGATGTCCAGGATGGTGGCGGTGATGAATCCTTCTCCGTGGTGGCTGGTCTCGCTCGGCCCCATGGGGTCGGTGTACATGCCTCGGTCGAGGTAGGCCACCAGCTCGCTCAGGCTCGACCGGCGGTGGGCCACGGCGCGGAACGCTCCGAGCAGCATGGCGGCGTCGTTGACCGCGGTCATCCCCTTTCCTCGTACGTCGCCGACGATCAGCCGGGTGCCTGAGGTGGTGCGCGCCGCCGCGTACAGGTCCCCGCCGATCTGGGCCTCGGCCTCCGCGGCGAGGTAGAGGGTGGCGACGCGCAGTGGTCCGAGCCGACTGGGCAGCGGCGGCAGGACTACGCGCTGGGCAGCCTCGGACACGTGCCGTACTTGCGCCAGCTCCTTCGCGCGCCGCTCCCGCAGTACACAGAAGATCACGAGGCTGGTGCCGACCAG
Organism: Streptomyces sp. NBC_00385; assembly: GCF_035917155.1. Taxonomy (NCBI): domain Bacteria; kingdom Bacillati; phylum Actinomycetota; class Actinomycetes; order Kitasatosporales; family Streptomycetaceae; genus Streptomyces; species Streptomyces sp. NBC_00385. Next base: position 8,671,131 of record NZ_CP107951.1, read on the forward strand.
CACCAGGGCGATGATCTGTGCCTGGTGGTTGGCCGAGAGCACCGCGTCGTGATCGCGCAGGACCCCGATGACTGTCTGTGCGATCACGGCCAGCGCGGCGACCAGGCCCACTGTCCGGGGCCCGCCGAACGACGGGGTGATGGCGGGTGCCGCGACGAGCAGCGGCCCCAGGTGGATGTCGGGTGGTGCGAGAACATCGGTCAAGGACACGGCGACGATCCACGCGATCGGGATGGCCACCCATGCTCTCCCTGCTCGCACCGGCAGGCGAAGTCCTGCGAGACGCTGCGACATGTCTCCTCTCTACACCTCCCGTGCCCGGCTCGCATCGGGGAGAGGACGGGGCTGCTCGGGCCGCACGGCCAGTGCGGCCCGGTCGACGATCCACGGGTGCGCAGTGTGCATGACACCCGGTCCGTGCGTGACCCTCGAACGCCTGCGCCTGCCGGTTTTGGTCAGCCCGGGCCGAAGGAGAGCCAGGTCCCCATAAGCCCCTGCTGCCCCGCCCCGGGGACGGACCAGTCGCAGACGCCGTACGGGAAGATCACCTTCAGCGCGCTCAACTGCGCTTCGGTCACCGGCACTTTGTAGTCCTCAGGGGTCACGGGCCGCTTGCGGCACTTCACGATGTCGTTGGCCACATCGGCCCCGGCGACCATACGGGGCGAGGTCCACACCGGGTAGAGCGTGTTGCACGCCGTATTGCCGATGCCCTCGACCTGCGGCTCCTCGATCTTCTGCGCGCCGATGCCACGCGTCCAGCAGGCGTCCGTGAGTCCCGCCGGCCGATTCCGGGCGATCTTGTCGATGGGGGCGCCGGCCCCCGCGTCGCCCTTGATGGAGGTCAGCCACCGGTCCATGTCGGACACCATCCCGGCGAGCGTGAACCCGTGGCCGCCGGCGCGGGTCAGCATGACCTGGTTGGCGTGGGTGCCGTTGGCCTTGTCCAGTCGCGCCCGGGTGGAGAACGAGTGGAAACGCATGTGCATGTCACCGGTCGCCGCGTCGTCCACGTAGTCGCGGTAGTCGATGATCGGTACGTTCGCGAGTCCGCCACCGCCGTTGAGCAGACGGCCCGTGCGATAGGCGAGCCGCGTCGCCGCGAGATCGGCGGCGGTGCGCGAAGCGACGGGCCGGGCGTCGGCGTCGAGTCCGCCGATACGCCTGTTCAGGTCGATGAACCGGTCCATGTCGATGGTTCCGTCGTTCAGGGCGTGGAGTCCGTACTGGATTCCCGTGTTGTCCAGGGGCCTGCGCGCCTTTCCGGTCTCCGGGTCCTTGCCGTACACGTTCACGGTGTGGCTGTAGACGTCACAGCGTGCACCGCCCGGGTTGGTCGCGGGGTCGTAACGCCGGGCCGCGGGCAGCTGGGCCGGGCAGTACACCGTCGGGTCGATCCGTCCGGCCGCCCTGGCCAGGCTGCCGATGCTCTCCCACTTCCCGAACCCGGACACCGCCCGCTGCTGCTCCTGGGTGAACGCGTCGGGCGCGACCTGAGTGAAGTAGTGGTTCAGGAGCTGTGCGTCGCTGAGGGTCTGGATCGTCCCGAAGCCCACGTCGGGGAAGCTGCAGCCGGAGAGGATGCCGTCGAGCAGCCCCGGGTAGTTGTCGGCGATCTGATGGGTCTGGTACGAGCCGCCGGAGCAGCCGTTGCCGATGGTGAAGGCCGGTTCGCCGTACGTCTCCACGAAGTGTTCCTTGACCATGCTCATGGTCTCGGCTGCCAGGACGTCGTTGCAGTTGTTGCCGAAGACGTTGAGCGAGGACGAGGCGACGCCGTACCCCTTGCTCAGATACGCGTCGTTCATGATGCCGACGGTGTTGCGGCCCTGGACGTACCAGCCGCCCGAACAGCCCCCGCCGAAGCCGTACACCAGTCGCCCGTTCCAGCCCGGACCGCGAAGCAGCGGGTCGGGGCCGGGGGACTGCGGATCGTGCAGCACGGCCGTCTCGTAGATGGCCCGGTTGATGGTGCCGGTCTCGACGCGGACGATGTACGGGACCTTCTCGCCGGCACTCGTCGTGGCGCTCGCGAGGTCGGCGGGGCGTACGGCCGGGTCGGGCAGGGGGACGAATGTGCCGGCCGTGGTGCGGTACATGTAGTCGACGCGGGTCTTGATCGAGCAGTCCTGATCGAGCGGCGGCCCGAGGGTGACGCCGGTGATCGTCTTGAACTCGGCGGTGTCACAGACGAACGGCTGCTCGTGGGGCCCGGAGAAGACCGGGCCGGTGACCGGGTGGTTCTTCAGGGTCAGTTGCCCTGATTCCGCTCCCGGGGCGCTCGCCGTGAGGAGGTTGTCCCCCTGGGACAGGCCCTTGACCAGGCCGGTCAGCGTGTTGTCGCCGGAGGGCCGGAAGGCCGAGGTCACATCCCGGCCGCCCACCTCGACCCGTATCGTGCCGGCCGGTGTCGACGCGGGCACCCCGACGCGTATCAGGGCGTCGTCGCCCGACACCGTGGCGGGCCGTGACGACAGGGCCGTCACCTGGAGCTGCCCGCCTTCCAGACTGCTGGCCGGCGTCGCTGTCGCGCCGAGCAGTACGCCCATGACCGCCAGACCGGTAAGGCCCAGCCGGGCCGGTCTCCTCGTGGCTGCGGTGAACGACATGACGGAATTCGCCTCACTTCCTGGAGTGGGATTGCGTACCCGATGTCCGGACACGGCCGGTCACCAGTTGGTGAACGACCCGTCCGCCGCCCGAAGATGAGGCCGCTCGGCTGCGGCGGCCTGGTAGCGGCGTGCGGCCTCCCGGTCGATGTCGACGCCGATACCCGGGAGTTCGTTCATCTCCACCCGCCCCGGAACGATCGTCGGCCGAGCGGTGAACAGCGCGGCGATCTCCGGATCCGGATCGGTCTGATGCTCCTGGACCGCCACATTCGGGCACGCCAGATTGAGCTGGAGCGACGAGGCGGCGGTCACCGGCCCGAGCGGGTTGTGGGTGGCCAGTTTGATGTGATGGGTCTCCGCCATCGCCGCGATCTTCTTCGCCTCGGTCAGGCCCGCGGCCACCCCGATGTCCACGCGCGCGTAGTCGATCAGATCGTCCTCGATCAAGGTCCTGAACTCCCATTTGGAGCCGTACTGTTCGCCTGCCGCGAGCGGAACGCCGGTACGCGCCCGCAGCATCCGGTAGCTGTCCGGGTTCTCGCAGCGCAACGGGTCCTCGACGAAGTACGGGCGTGCCGCCTCGATCTCCCGGCACAGCGTCAGCGCCTCCGGCGGATCCAGGCGTGTGTGGACATCGAGGATCAGCTCCACCTCGTGGCCGACCGCGTCCCGAACCTGGTGGAAGAGCTCCACCGAGTCCCGCAGACAACGGCGCGCATCGAGGGTGTCGTCCGCGTCGTGCGGCGCGGCGAACCGCAGATGGCGCCAGCCCTCGGCGACCAATTCGCGGCAGCGGTCCAGGAACCACTCGCGGTCGTGGTAGCCGTCGCCGACATGCACATAGGCCGGTACGTGATCACGTACCCGGCCACCGAGGAGTTCGTGGACCGGTACGCCGAGCGCCTTGCCGCGGATGTCCCACAGGGCTACGTCGACCGCCGCGATGGCGGCACCGAGGAAGCGGTCGGCGGGAAAGAAGCCCCGCCGGAACATGACCTGCCACAGGTGCTCGATCCGCCGCGGATCCTCGCCGGTGATCAGCTCCGCGAGATGCTCCAGGCCCCCCGCGACCGCCCGCTGTCGCGATCTGATGCCGACCTCGCCCAGGCCGTGGATGCCCTCGTCGGTGTCGACCACCACCAGCATCATGCTGTCGCCGTGGTCGGGGAGAGTCAGCACTTCCAGGCCGGTGATCTTCATTCCGCTCCTCTATGAAAACGTTCCCGCAAAGTCAGCATCATTCTCGAGAACGCATCATTGGGGGCAGCCGAGCTCCAGCGCAAGACCCTTGCAGTGAGCGGCATTTAGTCGGTGAACAAGTCGTGCCGCACGTCTTGACACTTCCTGGGAACGTTCGCAAGCATCAACCGCGTTCGCAGGATCCAGACGACGAGGAGGCCGTCCGTGGCAGTCACGATCCGGGAGGTGGCGAGTGTCGCCGGTGTCTCCGTCTCGACGGTGTCCCGTGCGTTCACCGCGCCCGACCAGGTGCAGCCGGCGACCCGGCAGCGCATCCTCGACGCCGCGGCCGAACTGGGCTACTCCGCCAATCCGGCGGCGCGTTCGCTGCGCGGCGGCTCCACCGGAACCCTCGGCCTGATCGTCCCGGACATCGCCAACCCGTTCTTCCCGCCGATCATCAAGGCGATGCAGGCCCGCGCCCGGCGTCTGGGCTACACGGTCCTGGTCGCCGACAGCGACGAGCGCGAGGCGGACGAACTGGCCGTCATCGCGGCCGTGTCCAAGCGGGTCGACGGCCTGATCCTGTGGGCCTCCACCCTCACCGAGGGGCGCCTCCACGAACTCGCGGGCCGGATGCCGCTGGTGGTGGTGAACCGCCACGTCCCCGGCATCCCCGAGGTCCGCATCTCACTCTCCGCCGGGATCGCCCAGGCCGCGGAGCTTCTGAAGGCGTACGGTCACCGGCGCTGCGTCTTCGTCAACGCGTCCCGCGCCGAACTGAGCCGCGGCAAGTCCATCCAGGAGTCCTTCGAGGCGCTCGACCTCTCCCTGCACGAACTCGGTCCGTACGAGCCGAGGTTCGAGACGGGTGTACACGCCGCCACCCTGGTCGCCGCTCATGACGCCACCGCCGTGATCGCCCACAACGATCTGGTCGCCCTCGGCGTGCTGCACCAGATGGCCAACCTCGGGGTGAGCGTGCCCCGTGACGTGAGCGTCATCGGCATCGACGACACCCTGCTCGCCTCCGTCTCCACCCCCGGCCTCACCACGATCAGGATCGACCCCGAGGAGATCGCCACCCGTGCGGGAGACCTCCTGATCGAGATGATCGCCGGCTCGGCGGGACACACAAAGGGACTTGATGCCGCGGCCCCCCTCGTCGAGATCGGCTCCCGCCTGATCCCCCGGGCCTCGACGGGCCCCGCGCCCACCCACTGATCCATAGCGAAAAGCACCGCACCGAGCTCACCCCTGCCCTTCTTGGAGCCGTCATGCCCAGAAACTTCCGCTATGCAGCCATATGTGGCTCCATGGCCCTGACCGCGACCCTCGCGGGCTGTTCCTCCCTCACCCCGACCAACGCCGACACCTCCGGCGATCTCGTCCTGCGGGTGCAGGGGATGCCCCCGGCCACCGACAAGCCTGGCCTCGCCCTCTTCAAGAAGCAGGTCGCCGACTTCGAGAAGGCCCACCCCGGCATCAAGGTCAAGGGCTCCACCACGGTCTTCGACCCGCTGACCTTCTCCGCCAAGCTCTCCGGCGGCAACGTCGAGGACGTCATCAAGGTGCCGCTGACCGAGCCGCAGCGCCTCATCCGGCAGAAGCAGGTCCAGCCGATCACCGGGCAGCTCAAGGAGTGGCAGCACTTCAAGGAGTTCAACCCGCAGGTGCTCCAGCAGCTCACCGACGACGGTGGCGACGTCTACGGCGTACCGCAGAACCCGTACGCCCAGGGCCTGGTCTACAACCGTGAGCTGTTCGAGCAGGCCGGCCTCGACCCCGACAAGCCGCCGGCCACCTGGGAGGAGGTCCGCACCGCCGCCGAGCGGATCAGCGAGAGGACCGGCAAGGCGGGCTTCGTCCACGAGTCCAAGGACAACCAGGGCGGCTGGCAGCTCACCATGCTCTCGTACGCCTTCGGCGGCGAGCTGCAGAAGCAGGAGAACGGCAAGTACACCGCCACGCTCACCGGGGAGCCGACGAAGAAGGCGCTGCGGCTGCTGAAGGACATGCGCTGGAAGGACGACTCGCTCGGCAAGACGCTGCTGGTCAACCAGAACGATGTGATCAAGCAGTTCGCGGCCGGACAGGTCGGCATGTTCATGGGCAGCCCGGGGACGTACCGGCTGGCGAAGATGCAGTTCGGCATGGAGAACACCGACGCCTTCGGGGCCGCCCCGATGCCGCAGTCCGGTGGCGACGCGACCCTCACCGGGGGCGACATCTACATGGTCCCGAAGTCCGCCGACAAGAAGCACGCGGCAGCGGCCGTCGAGTGGCTGACCTTCGCCTACGCCAAGCCGCAGTACAGCACCGAGATCGCCGCCGCCCAGGCCAAGGCGCTCTCGGCCGACCCGAAGTCCGCGGTGGGCGTACCGACCCTGCCCGTCTTCGGCCAGAAGCGGCAGACCGAGATCGATGCCGCGATCAAGCCGTACGTGAACGTGAAGCTGGACCACTTCAAGCCGTACATCGGCGGGCTCGCGACGCTGGAGCTGAAGCCGGAGCCGCCCTACCAGGCGCAGAAGCTGTACACCGCGCTCGACCCGGTGATCCAGGCCGTGCTCACCAAGCGTGACGCCGACATCGGCTCCCTCCTCGCCTCGGCCGAGAAGGACGTCAATGCGCAGCTTGCCGCGGACCAGAAGTAGCCGGCCGATGACTCTGCTCACTCCCTCCCGGAGCTCCGCCGCAGTGTCCAAGGAGCCCGTTCCGCAGTCGCCGCCGATGCGGCGGAAGCGTGGCACCGGCGCCCGCAGACAGCTCACGGCCTGGCTGTTCCTCGTCCCCGCACTGTTCGTCTTCGGGCTCTTCGCCTGGTGGCCGATCGTGCGCAGCCTGCTCCTCAGCTTCCAGCGCACCAATCTCGTGGAACCGGCCGCCTGGGTGGGCCTGGACAACTTCCGTACGCTCTTCGACGATCCGCTGCTCGCCACCGCCGTGGGGAACACCCTCTTCTTCGTGGCACTCGGCCTGCTGATCGGCTTCCCGGCGCCACTGATCCTCGCCGCCATCATGTCGACCGTGCGACGTGGCGCCGGTGTCTACCGCTTTCTCGTCTACCTGCCGGTCGTCATCCCGCCGGTCGTGGCGATCCTGCTCTGGAAATGGTTCTACGACCCCGGCAGCGGCCTCTTCAACAACATCCTCGGCAAGATCGGCCTCGGCCCGTACCCCTGGCTTGAGTCCTCCGACAGCGCCATGCTGTCGCTCGTCCTGGAAGCCACCTGGGCCGGAATGGGCGGCGCCGTCCTCATCTACCTCGCCGCCATGGTCTCCATCCCCGGCGAACTCTACGAGGCCGCCGAGGTCGACGGCGCCGGCATCTGGCGCCGCATCTGGCACGTCATGCTTCCCCAACTCCGTTCCGTCATCGGTCTGTTGCTTCTCGTGCAACTGGTCAACACGGTCCAGGTCTTCACCGAGCCGTACGTCTTCACCGGCGGCGGCCCCGACAACTCCACCCTCACGATCCTGCTGTTGATCTTCCGTTACGCCTTCCAGGACGGTGAGTACGGCCAGGCCGCCGCCCTCTCCTTCCTGATGGTGCTCGCCCTCGCCCTGCTCTCCGCGGTGTATCTGCGGGCCACCCGCAGCTGGAGCACATCATGACCACAGTACTCACCACGTTCGTCTCGACGAACGACCGGCAACGGCCCGGCGTCCGCGCCGCCGTACGCTCCATCCAGGGATTCACCCTCATCCTGCTGCTGCTCATCGGCATCGGACCGCTGTACTGGATGCTCAAGGGCGCGGTCTCCCCGCCCACCGAGCTCACCACCCAGCCGCTCGCCCTCTGGCCGGACCGCCCGGCACTCGGCAACTTCGCCACCGCATACACCGACCTCAGCGTCGGCCGCTATCTGATGAACACCTTCCTGGTGGTCGGCGGATCATGGTTCGTGCAGCTCTTCGTCTCGGCCACGGCGGGCTTCGCGCTCTCCGTGCTCAGGCCGAAGTTCGGCAAGGCCGTCTACGGGGCGATCCTGGCCACCATGTTCGTGCCGTACACGGTGAACATGGTCAGCCTCTTCATGACCGTGATCGACGTGCCGCTCCTGCACCTCAACCTGGGTGACACGTACTGGGCGATCTGGCTGCCGGCCGGTACGAACGCCTTCACGGTGCTGCTCGCCAAGCAGTTCTTCGACGCTCTGCCCAGGGAACTGTTCGACGCGGCACGGGTCGATGGGGCGAGCACCTTGCAGCTGCTCACCAGGATCGTGCTGCCGATGAGCAAGCCGGTCCTCGCCGTGATCAGTCTGCTCGCGGTGATGCACTCCTGGAAGGACTTCATCTGGCCGCTGATCGCCATCACCGACCCCGAGAAGCAGCCGATCAGTGTCGCGCTGGCGCAGCTCGCCACGCAGGCCCCGCAGGACCAGCTGATCGCCGCGATGGTGCTGGCCGTGGCCCCGCCGGTCCTGGTCTTCGTCGTCTGCCAGAAGTACATCGTCGCCGGGCTCGGTTTCACCGGCGTCAAGGGCTGAGCCCCACCCACACCGGACCAACAGAAGGGCACCTCCATGTCAGTCGCCCGACGCAGACTCATCCAGGGCACGGCCCTCACCGCCGGCGCCGCACTGCTGCCGAACGTCCCCGCGTACGCAGCCGCCGACCCGGTCACCGTCGAGGCCGACGGCATCAGACTGGTCGGCCGCAGCGACGGCAGCGTCCTCGTCCAGGACGGTGCGGGAACCGACCGCATCCTCCTCAGCCACTTCATGATCAAGGACACCGCACTCGGCCAGCAGCGCACCTTCGGCGGCAGCCCCGCCCTGGTCACACTCCCCGACGGACGGCCCGCGGTCCAGGTCACGTACACGATGGGGAGCAGCGCGCCCGGAGTCACCGTGCGCGGCACCTTCGACGTCACGGCGCGCAAGGCGCACCTGAAGTGGGAGGTCGCGGGCTCCAGCACGCTCACCCCGTCCGGCTTCCAGTTCTCCCGCACCGTGTACGGGGCGAGCGCACCGGAGTCGTACGAAGCGCTGACCGTCTGGGAGCGGGACACTCGGGGCGGCATCCCGTACGAGGTGAACGCGGGCGGTACGTACGTGGAGACGTGGGAGGGGACGAAGGGCTTCTTCTGCCTCTCCTCCACCGACCCCGCCGGCACGAACGCCACATGGATCCACGCGCCCGGCACCTCGACCGGCGCGAGCACCGTCGTCACCGAGGCCGATCTGGTCCTCGGCGACCTGCGGCCGCGCGCGGCGGGCACGATCGGCGCCGGGCGGCCGCTCGGCGTGGAGGTGTGGACCGACCAGCCGTTCAACCTCTACAAGGCGGCCGGGCAGACGATGACGCTCCGGACGCAGGTCGTCAACGGGTCGGGAGCCGCCAGGAAGGTGACTCTGACCTGGTGGGCACGCGACTTCGGAGGCAAGAAGGTCGGTGGCGGGACCCTCTGCAAGAACCTCGCCGCAGGCGCCGCCTGGAACGCCTCCTTCCCCCTCACCTCGCCCTCGCAGAACATCGTGTTCACCGGTGTGGAGGCGGTCAGCGGTGCTGACCGGGCAATCGCCCGCACCAATCTGAGCGTGCTCCCGGAGTTCACGTACCGGGCCGGCAAGGAGTCGATGTTCGGCCTCGCCAACTACCCCTGGCTGCTCCGGCCCAGCAAGGAAGCCGTACTCGGCCTGGTCAGGACGCTCGGCATCAAGTGGATCCGGATCGCCTACGAGGGCGCCCCCGGCATCGACATCGCGACCCTGGACGCCAACGGCATCGGCCACAACGTGCAGCTCAGCGGCATCCCCGTAGGCGGCAGCCCGGAGCAGATCGCCGCCTGGGCCGACACCAACGTCGCCAAGGCGCTGGCCGCCGACGCCGCGTACTTCGAAGTCAGCAACGAGGTCAACCAGCCCTGGATGTCCGGCCGTGGCGCCGACGCCTACGTCCGCGACGGCCTGCGCCAGGTCACCACCCGCCTCGCCGCTGCCGGCTCCGAGATGAAGGTCATGAACGCCGGCCTCGGCGGCATGGACCACGTCTGGACCAAGAACTTCCACGACGCGGGCGGCTGGGACCTCATCGACGTCTTCGCCTTTCACCCCGGCCGCGGCAACTTCACACCCGACTTCGCGCCGCCGCCACAGGAGTGGACCCAGGGCTCGTCCGGCACGTACTGGAACTTCCTCGGCGCCCTGCGCAAGGCACGGCAGGTCATGGCGGAATACGGCGGCGACAAGGAACTCTGGATCACCGAGGCCTATGCGCCCACCCGTCCCAACGTGTGGTGGAGCGACACCTACCGGCACGCCGCCGAGAACACGCTGCTCTCGCTCGCCCTCGCCAAGTCGGAGAAGGTGCGCGCCGTCAACTGGTACCAGCTGCACGACTCGATCATCCACCACCCTCAGGAGGCCGACCCGGCCAACCCCGAGTACCACTACGGCCTGATGAACCGCGACACCAGTGCCAAGCCGTCGCTGCTCGCCTTCGCGACCGCCGCCCGGGTCCTGGACCAGGCCGAGTTCGTCCGCCATCTCGCCTTCCCGGACCCGGACATCAAGGGCCTTCTCTTCACCACTCCCGACGGCCCGCTGTCGATCATCTGGTCCCGCAAGGACGGGTACGTCCTCAACTCCGAACACGGTGACGATCCTTGGTACGCGTCCCCGGAGCCGTGGGTCGACACCTGGACCACCAGCACCGAGGTCGTGGCCGAAGCGGCCGCCGGCACCGTGCGCGAGCTCAACTGCATCGGCCAGGAACGCTCCCTGAAGGCCACCGGCGGCAGGATCACCCTCACCGTCGACGGCGCCCCGCGCATCTATTACGGCCTCGCCGCCGATCCCGACCGCAAGCCCGGAAACACGGGACGGACCGCATGAGGAACGAAACCGCACGCCACGACATCACCGTCGTCGGCGGCGGCCTGGCCGGGGTCTGCGCGGCCATCGCCGCCGCCCGCCTCGGCCGCACCGTCGCACTGATCAACAACAGGCCGGTACTCGGCGGCAATTCGAGCAGCGAGGTCCGCGTCTGGGTGTGCGGCGCGACCGGCCACGGCAGAAACCACAACGCCCGCGAGGGCGGCATCATGGGCGAGTTGCTCGTGGAGAACCAGTACCGCAACCCGGACGGTAACCCGTACTACTGGGACGCCGTGGTCCTGGACGCGGTACGCGCCGAGCCCGGGATCACGCTCTACCTCAACACCGATGTCCGCGAGGTCGAGGCAGAGGGCCCGGACGACCAGAGGCGGATCACCTCGGCCACGGGCTGGATGATGGGCTCCGAGCGCCGGATCCGCTTCGAGAGCCCCGTCTTCCTCGACTGCACCGGAGACGGCCTGGTCGGCCACCTCGCGGGCGCCCACCACCGCATCGGCCGCGAGGCGCGCAACGAGTTCGAGGAGGCGTGGGCCCCGGAGTCGGCCGACGGCATCACTCTCGGCTCCACGCTGCTCTTCTACACGAAGGACGCCGGCCGTCCGGTGAAGTTCGTGCCGCCGGACTTCGCCAAGAACATCAGCACCACCTCCATACCCCAGCGGCGGATCATCAAGGCGGGGGACAACGGGTGTGCGTACTGGTGGATCGAGTTCGGCGGAGAACTGGACACGGTGCACGACAACGAGCGGATACGCGACGAGCTGTGGTCGGTGATCTACGGGATCTGGGATCACATCAAGAATTCCGGCGAGTTCGACGCGGCGAACATGACGCTGGAGTGGGTGGGGTCGGTGCCCGGGAAGCGGGAGTACCGGCGCTTTCTCGGTGACTACGTGCTGCACCAGGGGGACATTCTCGGGCAGACGGAGTTCGCCGACCGGGTTGCCTTCGGAGGCTGGTCGATCGATCTGCATCCGCCGCAGGGTATGTACGCCACCGAGTCGGGGGCCCGGCAGCGCTACGCGGACGGGATCTACCACATCCCGTACCGCAGCCTGTACTCGGTGAACACCGAGAACCTGCTGTTCGCCGGGCGGAACATCTCCGCCAGCCATGTCGCGTTCGGCTCGACCCGGGTCATGGCGACATGCGCCACGATCGGGCAGGCGGCGGGCACGGCGGCGGCGCTGTGTGCTGCCGGCGAGACCGCGCCGCGCGAACTCTCCGTACCCGAGCTGCACCGGGTGCTGCTGCGTCACGACGCCTCGCTCATCGGTCTGGCATCGACGGACCCGGAGGACCTGGCGCTGCGAGCGACCACAGTCGCGTCATCTGCCCTGTCCTGCCTGGCAGTCGAGGACTCCGCCGAGCTGTGGCCGCTCGCGGCGGACGCCGGACTCGTCCTTCCCGCCGACCCGGACCTCACCGGCCTTGAACTCCTGGTCGACGCCGACCGTGACACCGAGCTCGTGATCGACCTGTACGATCCCGAACTCGGCCAGAACTACGTCCCGCGCCGCCTCGTCATCTCCACCACCCTGCCGGTCGCCGCCGGTCGCCGGCAATGGCTCAAGACCGGCCTGGACTGGTACCCGGACACCCCGCGCAACGCCTTCCTCGTCATCCGCGCGAATGACGCGATAGCCCTGCACCGCGCCGACCGGCCGGCACCCGGCGTCCTGTGCTTCACGCGTGTCCCGCTTCGTCCGCAGGACGAGTCCCCGCAGCTGCTGCGCGAGTGGACGGACGCCGGTCTGCTGCGCCGTACCTTCTGCTTCCGCGCGGGGGAGACCGCGGCATACGCCCCGGCCAAGGCCGTCGACGGCTACGCCCGCCCTTACGCGGGACCGCACATGTGGGTCTCCGCACCCCTGGCGGACGATCCCTCGCCCTGGCTGTCGCTCACCTGGCCCGAACCGGTCACCCTGGGCCGTATCGAGGTCATCGCCGACGACGACGTCAACGAGGACCTGATCAACCTGCACCACCACCGCACCCCCTTCGACACCCTCCCCACGCTCCTGTGCGACTACCGCGTGGAAGCGCGGGACGCGGACGGCACATGGCAGGTGATCGCCCGCGCGGACCGGAACCGACAACGCCGCCGGTCCCACACGCCGTCGGAGCCGGTCACCACATCTGCCGTCCGGATCGTCGTCGAAGCCACCAACGGCACGGACGCGGCGCACCTCGTCGCCGTACGCGCCTACGCGGCGGGGGAGTGACCCGATGGTCGCGAGAGTGCTGGTCACCGGGGCCGCCGGACGGATCGGGCGAGCGGTCCTCACGCTGCTCGCCGCGCGCGGGTTGGAAGCGAACGCCCTGGTCCTCGACGACCCCGGTGACCTCCCGGCCCGCCTGGTCGTCACCGGCGACGCGGCCGACGCGACGACCGTACGGGCGGCCCTGGAGGGCACCGACTCGGTCATCCACCTGGCCGCGATCCCCACTCCCGAGCACAACACCGCAGCCGAGGTCTTCACGACCAACAGCCTGACCACCTTCACCGTGCTGGAGGAGGCCGGTCGGGCAGGGATCCGGCACGTGGCACTGGCCAGCTCGTGGGGTGTCACCGGTCTGCCCTGGACGGCGGCCGAGCATCCGCATCCGCCGTACGTGCCGGTCGACGAGGCGATGGACTCCCAGGTCGCCGACGCCTACGGCCTGTCCAAACAGGTCGACGAGCTGACCGCGCGGATGATGGCGCGACGGCACGGCATGAGTGTGGTGTGCCTGCGCTATCCGTACGTGGGCGGCTTCGAGGAACGGCTGCTGGCGCACGCCGCCCGGCTCACGGCCGACCCGGCCGCCGGCGCCAGGGACCTGTGGACGTACCTCGAGGTCCACGACGCGGCGAGAGCGGCACTGCTCGCGCTGGACGTGCGTGGCAGCGACGCGCACGCGGTGCACCTCTGCGCCCCCGAGATCATCGTCCCGTACCCGACGGAGGAACTGCTGCGCCGCTACCACCCCGGCACCGTGCTGCGCGCCCCGCTGCCGGGCCGTGCAGCCCCGGTCGACACCTCGGCGGCGCGCAGGCTCCTGGGGTTCACGGCCCGGAATCTCGTCGACCGCGAGGGTGTCACTTCTCACTGAGGTAACACTTTGAGGTGGGAGGCCTCCGGCTGGTGCCGCAAGGTCGAGTAGTCGCCTGCGACGGGCCTCTTGCCTGGTGCGAACGACCTGGGGCGGACGCGGGTGTGGCCTGTGGGCTGTGCCCCAGCCGGTGGTGGAGGTCCGTCCCTGCCAGGGGTGGTCACCGTGCGGTGCGGTGAGCTGTGCGGCGCCAGGTACTGGGCGCCTCGGCGGGCCAGGACGGCACTGCGGTCGGCACAGTGCGGGTGCCCGTGGGCGTCGTGGCGGCCGATCAGCACGGCGGCCGGTGCGGAGGGAGCCGCTGACCGCACCAATGATCACCTCGGCGGTGTGCCGGGCCCACTGACGAAGAGGAGGTATTCGATCCACGCACCCTCGCGACGATCTGCGGCGGACGATTCCCACAGCCCGCCGGCTGTGCTTCCGCCGCTGCGAGCCGGGGGTTGAGGAACAGCGGGCGCGTTCGCCACCGGTCCGTATCGACCGCGAGAGCTCGGGCAGACGCCGGCCTTCCGAACACCGGGCGAGCTCAGAGCCGTGCAGCACCAGCTCAGCGTCGGCACCTGCCGGAAGCTCATGCTGAGGTCTACCGGGCGTCACCTGAGCCCTGCACAATCGCCCGTATGACGATCACCACGAGCGCCGCGCCGCCGCCCATGCGCAACAGGCCCGTCGCGCTCGCCCGGGGGTTCCTCACGGGTGGCGTGACGGGGGCGTCCCTGGCCGCCGTCGTCGTCGGGATCGTCACTTCGAACGAGCCGCTGATCGTCGGGGGCGCGTGCCTGCTCGCGGTCTACGTCCTGATCCGCTACCTCGCCGGCCTTCCGAGGCGCACCCGGGAAGCGGAGATCCCGCCACACCTGGCCCTCGCGATGATCGAGAGCCTGGAGGCCGTCGGGGGTGAAACGAGCGACATACCGGTCAAGTTCGACCTCACCGTCGCACCGGACGACGTACCGGCGTACCGCGTCGAGTTCACGCAGGACATCAACCTCGCCGACCTGCCCGACTACAGGCCGCGCGGCATCCTGGTCGTCCAGTACCCGCCGGACCGGCCGCTGAAGGTGAGGATCGTCAAACGACCGACACCGGACTGGGAGGAACGGGCCGCCTCGGCCCGCCTCGACTCGGCACCAGGGCCGGCCCGGGCGAGCGACCCTTTGGAAGGCTGCGGTGCCACCCTGGTCGGCTTCCTCGGTTTGCTGCTCGGTGCCGCCCTGGTCGTCCTGTTCTTCCGCGCGAGCTTGTTCGACCAGGGCGACTCCGATACCGCCCGGCCCTCGGTCTCCTCCTCCAGCACCTCCTCGTCGTCCACGACCACCGTGTCGTCGGCGTCCGGCACGGTGGCCCTCGGCCCGGGGCAATCCTTTCTGGACGAAGGCAGGTTGGGCCGTTCCGTCTCCGCGCTGGCCAAGGGCGAGGACAGGCAGCGGGCGCTCACCGTCGTCGTGCAGGAACGCCTGCTGACGGTCGTCTTCGCCCCCACCGGCACCCACGCGGCCCCCCGACTCGATCTGGATTCCCTGCCGTACGACCGTGTCCCGGCCCTCGTGAAGGAGGCCACGACCACGCTCGGCGTCGCCTCCCCGCGCACCTGGCAGCTCATCGCCGACGGCCTCACCGGCAGGGTGGCCCTCAGGATCTCCGTGACCGGCTCCGAAGGCACCGCCTATCTGGAGGCGGACGGGCACGGCAAGGTCGTACGGCGCGTCTCAACAGGAGACTGATCCATGGACTGGCATGTGTACCTGGTGCTGTGGTGCGGGGTGTTCGGCGCGTGGGCGCTGGTCGGATACGGGAGATCCCTGGCCGGGATGACCCGGACGCAGCGCGCTGTCCGGGTGACGGGACGGATCGAGCGGGTGGACGAGCCCCGGCACGGAAGCTCCCCGAGCGACGGGATAGCCGTGGTCGTCTCCTTCCAGGACCCGTCCACCGGAAGGGAGTTCACCGTCACCAACGAGGGTGAGCGCGGCGAGAGGATCGGCGTCGCCTGGAAGGGCCGGGAGATCGGGGTCCACTATCCGCGCGGCAGACCCCACGCCTTCCGGTTCGCCAACCACCTCTCCGAAGGCGGACGCGGCCTCGGCTGGGCGTACTTCGCGCTCTTCCTCGTGTACGCCGGTCTGGTCGCCGCCGCCGCGGTCGACTGGGACTGGCCGTGGGCGCTGCTCGGCGTCTGCGGGCCCTGGGCCCTCTCCGGTCTGTACCACCTGCCCGGGAACATCCGCGACAGGAACCGCCGCATCGACCAACTGGCTGCCATGGACACCGTATCCGGCCGTGTCGTCGCCGTCCTCAAGAGCGTCACCGTCGACTCCAGCGACGGCAACACCCTGACCAACCTGATGCCGGTTGTCACCTTCACCACCCTCGACGGCAGGGAGGTCACGGCCTACTGCGAGTCCGGAATCCCGGACCCCGCCGGATCACGGGGCCTGAACCTCACGATCCACTACGCCCCCGACGACCCGGCCCTCTACATCCTGGACGTCGAGGCCGAACGCCGTTCCTGGAAACGGGACATGGTGGTCAACGTGGTGGGTGTGCTGGTCGTGGCGGCGGCGGCCGTGGCGGGGGTGGTCGCGCTGTGAGCAGGGAGCCGGGCCACTTTCCCGACATGGAGCCGCTGACGTTCGACTACGAGGACCTGCATCTGCGCGTGGACCGAGGAGTGTTCGAACAGTTCGCCATGGGCAGGTCCGAGCTCCGGGTGCCGCTGCGGCGGCTCGGGGCACTGGTGCACTACAAGAAGCCCGCCCGGCCCGGCCAGTTGTTCATCGGCACCGTCCGCGATCCGAGCGCCGCGCTCTACGGCACCGAGCAGGCCGCCTTCTGGTACAGCACCTCGCCCGCGTTCCGGGTACCGCCCGACGACGAGCCGTTGTTCCGCGCGTACTTCACCGAGGTGGCCGCGCTCGCCGACCGGAGGGTGGTCTGAGAGGGAACCTGCGGAGCCGAAGGCCCTCCAGCGCCACAGCCTGTACATCCAGGTCGACCGGGGGATCGTCGAGGTCTTCCGGCGCACCATCGTCATCGGGCCGTACCGCTACGCGCCGGCCTGGGTGACGGCGTACGCCGAGGCGGCGTCGAGGGGGCCGGACCGGCTGTGCTTCTGTGCCGCCGAGGACCTGGGCGAACCGGCCTACGCGAGCGTGCCGGGCGTCGGACCGGTGCTCTGCCGGCGCGAGATCCCGAGCCGCCTACGAGCCCCTCTACCGCGCCTTCCTCGCCGAGCTCGCCCATCCGGCTGCCCGCCCGATCGCGTCGTAGAGTCGAAGTTCTATCTGGCCACTGGTCACTGGCCGATACTGTACGCGCCCGTCGAACTCGCCGACATCCTCGACGCGACCGTCTCCTGACCGCGCGAACTGAGAGGCGCAGCCCGATGCTCGACCACGAATGCGTCCGCCGGTTGCGGGCCCACGCGCAGGCCCTGGCCGGCGGAACACGGGAGACATCTGCCGAGGCGGTCGTCCGACGGGTCTTCGCCGTACAGGCCCAGGACGCAACGGCCGCCGACCTGGGCATACGGGTACGCGGACGGGATCTCACCGCACAGTCCATCCGCACGGCATACGAGAAGGAGCGGAGCATCGTCCGCGGCTGGTACATGCGTGGCACCCTGCACACCATCCCCAGCGACGACGCCCGCTGGATCCGGCAACTGCTCGCACCTCGAATCCTTGCCACAACCAGCCGTCGCTACCAGCAGCTGGGCCTGGACGACGATCTGCGCCGGCGCGCCGACCACCTGATCCGGTGCGATCTTGCCACGCACGGCCCACTCACCCGGGCCGAGTTGACCGAGCACCTCACCACCCTCGGCATCCCGCCCGACGGACAGTCGCCGTTCCACCTGATCCGCCACGCGGCACTCACCGGCATCCTCTGCCACGGCCCCCAGCGCGACGGTGAGGCCACCTACGTACTGCTCGACGACTGGCTGCCCACCACCGGGGGCGCCCAGTGGGAGGGAGACCCTGCCCTCGCCGAGCTGGCCCGCCGCTACCTTGCCGTGCACGCCCCCGCCGCCTCGGAGGACTTCGCCGCGTGGTCCGGGCTGCCGGTCACATGGGCCCGCAGGGCCTGGAAAACGCTGGCGGAATCCGGCGCGATCACCGGATACGACGCGTTGACCATGCTCGCCGACCGGGTGGAACAGCCAACGGGTACACCCGACACGCCGGACGTTCGCATGCTGCCCGCCTACGACAACTACCTCGTCGGCTACCGCACCCGCGAGGTATCTGTCCCCGCTCGGCTCCAGGCCGGCGTCTGGCCGGGAGGCGGGATCATCCGCCCCACCGTCATTGCCGACGGCCTGGCCGTCGCCACCTGGACCCGTGGCTCCGGCTCGCGCCCCATCCAGGTGGATGCATTCGAACCTGGCCCGCCCGAGATCCGGGAGGGAATTGAGAGGGAGAAGGAGGCCGTCGCTCGTTTTCTGCGGCCTACCCAATAGCACAGCCGGTTTGACGTGCACGGTCAGGCGCGGGAGCCCGTCAGCGACCCGTTCACTTCCCCCCTGACGACTGGTGCCCATGACGACTGGTGGCAATGAGGGGCGGACGGTCCCGGCGCGCACGACAGACCTTTCAGCCCGTCACAGACCGGCATGAGATGTCGTTCACTCCGCCACTCCGCGGCAATCGATCGCGGCGAGGGTACGTATCCCGCGCTTGGCGTCCTCACCGGCATCCCCGGCCCACAGCCCAAGGACGTCCCGCCGACCGGTGCTGCGTCATGCCCGTGGGGCCCAAGCAGCAACCAGGTCGAGGAGGCCGGGGAAGCGGGCGTTGAGATCGTCGACGCGTACGTGACTGCGGCGCTCGAGCCCGTACTGGCGCTGGCGCGTGATTCCCGCCTCCCGCAGGGCCTTGAAGTGGTGCGTAAGAGATGACTTGGGCCGGTCGAAGCCGAACCAGCCGCAGGCGTGGTCGAACTGTTCCGATTCCAGGAGGAGCTTGCGGACGATCGTCAGCCTCAAAGGGTCGCTGAGTGCAGCAAGAACCGTTTCCAGGCGAAGGTCGTCGACTGCCGGTTCCGGCAGCGGTTCCGGCAGGCCGGGCGGCTCGGGGAACACCTTGACGGTGCCGGGTGCGGTGCCCGCGGTCGGAGGCATCGGTAACTCCTCATGACTCGATTCCTTTGTACGACTTCAATCGTACTGCATGCTAAGTTCGACTTGACTCGTACTGCAGGAAGTCGGGAGGCACGCTCATGTTCGGGACTCGGACGACACCCGTCCAGGCCGTAGACGCGAGGCGACGCAAAGACACCACGAGGGCCGGGGAAGGGGGCGCCGCTCCGCTGCTGTGGGTATGGCTGGCCGCATGGCCTATCACCGCCATCTTCGTTCTCTCGAACGCGGCGACCCCGCTGTACGTGCTGTGGCAGCGCGACATCGGCTTTTCCAAGGGCACCCTGACCGTCGTGTTCGCCTTCTACATCGTCGGTCTCGTCGGTTCACTCCTCGTCTCCGGTGTGGTCTCCGACCGGCTAGGACGCAAGCCCGTACTGCTGCCCGCCCTCGCACTCGCCCTCATCGCATGCCTGGCTTTCGCGACCGCCACCAGTGTGGCCGCCTTGATCGTGGCCCGGCTGCTCACCGGAATGGCGGTCGGTGCTGTGGTCTCGGCGGGCATGGCTGCGGTGACCGACGTGGCCGGCCCCGAACGCAAGAGAATTGCCGCCCTGCTTGCTTCGTGCGCGATGGTCTTCGGCGCCGGTCTCGGCCCCTTCCTTGCCGGGGTCCTCTCGGAGACCATGCCCGCACCCACCGTCACCGTCTTCGTCGTCGAGGCCATGCTGCTCGTCACCGCGGTGTTTGCCGTAGTGCGCATGCCGATCCGGAGCCCCTTGTCGCCGCCCAAAGGTGCCTGGGTGCGTGTACCCGCCGTTCCGCGAGGAGGCGGTCGTCAACTCACCCTGGGGATCGCCGTGTTCGCACCCGGCATTACCGCCACCTCCTTTGTGCTCTCGCTGGGTCCCTCACTCCTCTCGGGGCTGCTGGGCAGTACCAGCCGGATCATCGCCGGTGCAATGGCCTTCGCCATGTTTCTCGCCGCTACCGCGATGCAGTTCGCCGTCCAGCATCTGCACCGGCGCATCATCCTGGCGGCCGGCGCGATCAGCACCACGGCGAGCATGATCGCGTTGGTCATCGCCGTGCACGCCTCCTCCGTGCCGGTGCTCGTAGCCACGGCGCTGCTCGCCGGAGCCGGCCAGGGGATGGGGCAGCTGGGTGGCCTGTCGCTGCTCAATTCGAGCGTTCCCGCCCAGCGTCTCGCGGAGGCCAACGCCGCTCTCAACGTGGGCGGGTATGTCTTCGCCGGCGCTCTTCCTGTCACTGCCGGGTACCTGAGTGATGCGGTGGGGCTGACCAACGGTGCCACGGTGTTCGGCGTAGTCCTCATGGTCCTCGCGGCCATCGGAGGCCTGGTGGTCCTTGCCAGTTGGCGCCAGGTGGCGGAACGATCCTGAAGTCACGACGGGCCATGTGCGCCCTGGCAAGGGATGCGCCGATCCTGAGTTCCGTGGCCGGTGTGCACGACCGATCCGGTGAGGCTGCCGCGAGTTCGGCTCGCCGCAGCCAGGGTGGCGGATACGAGGTCCGCGCGCATGTGGCCGGCGATCGGCCGACCGGTGCGGGGCGAGGTCGATCGTCGAGGGCTCGGCCCGTTCCGCACTGCTCATATGCACCTGCTCAGATCGGCCGTCGACGGCACCTGGGAACGCATCCCCGCCGCTCTCCTGGCGGCAGCCAAGGCCGAGGACATCATCGACCGGACCGTGCCGGTCGACTCGCCCAGCGGTCCGGGCAGGCCACGAACCCGTCCCCTCGCCGCCCTGGCCGACCGCGCGCGTATTCCTCATGCGCCGACGCCCGAAAGAGCCAGGACCTAAGGGCTGTCCCGCAATTCCTGGCGGGCGCACGACGACAGCTACGGCACCTCTCCCCCGTAGCCTCAACGGCACGGGGGGACCCCCTCCGTTGTCGAAACGCCCGAATACATCCAGTATGCGGGCGCCTCTCCGCCTTGCGATGCACCGCATCTGACGCCGCGCGCTGATCCACCAGGAATTGCGGGACAGCCCTTAGCCGTACGGGTTGAGTGCCCAGAAACGGACGGTGTCGCTGCGACGGTCAAACCACAGTTTGGTGGAGTAGCGGCTACCGTCGCGGTCGAGTTCGTGCGACCGGATCCACTGCGGGTTCTCCGGCCCCTCGGCTTCGAGCGGCTTCTCGAACCACGAGGACAAGTCATCGGCCGGCCCCTCGGAGACGAAGGCGTGGGCCACCGTCAGCCCGGCGAGCTTCCCCGGTGCCAGGCGGGCGAAGCCCCGAGATCACCAGCTCCGGCGACGGCACGCCCCGATCGTTGTCCCGGCTGCTCACCCACTTGGCGTCGGTGAGAGGGCCCAGCAGCGGGAACGCCTGCTCCAGCGGTGCGGTGTCGGTGTGCCAGTCCCGCCGGGTCCGGTTCGTCACCTGACGCAAGGTCCACCAGGCGGGCAGGACCGCCAGCCCCGCCCCGATCCCGATCAGCTTCCGTCGCTTCAACGAGACCCCCGTGTCCGGCTTCGAGGGCGCCTTATCCGGCTCGAACACCTCACCCGGACCATATATGGGGCACAAGCGAATACGCGCGTTAGGGGCTCTCTTACGTATCGCTTGGCGGGGGTTCGGTCTCCGGCTGCTCTATCGTCAGCTGCATGGATCAAGGTGAGCTGATCGCAGAGTTGGAACTGGCGACTCGTGACAAGGAGTTGACGGCGCGAGTCGTCCGCAGTCTGGCCGAGCCCGGTGCTGCTGCCGCGCCCGGGCTGGTTGCCGCGCTGGGTACGGTGAGCGAGCAGGCCATGTGGGGTGTGCGGGACGCCCTGCATCTCATCGGCCCCGCCGCCCTCGAAGCCGCGGTGGCCGCGCGAGCCAGAGCGGAGAAGGTACCCGACTGGTGGGAACTGGGGCATGTGCTGCGTGGTTTCGACGAGCGGTGCCTGCCGCAGTACGTGGCTGCGCTGTCGCACCCCATGAAGGAGATACGTCAGCAGGCACTGTGGGGTCTGCAGAACCTCGGCGAGTCAGCTGCCACGGCCGTGATGGATGTCATCCCGTTCCTGGCCGACGCCGACAGCTACACGCGCTACCAGGCCGAGAAGGCGGTCCGCGCCATCGGCAGGCAGGCGGCCCCAGAGCTGCGGGCCGTCCGCCGTGAAGGTCCCGCACACCTGCGGAGGCACGCACTGAACGCACTGGCCCTCATCGGCGGCGAGGCCGAGATCGGCGAGCGGGACCTGCATGTCCTGGAGCGGCTCGTGCGGATCAAATCGGCCCAGGACATTCCGGAAAGCCTCCCCGAGTACCGCTGGCTGGCCGTCCCCGGTGCGACGTACGAAGGTCTCTTCGCGGCTATGGGGCTGCATGACAGAAGGCCCTGTACCGTCGCGATGGGCCTGGCCGCTATGGAGAACGATGTTGCCCTCGTGGCGGACTCCGAGGGTGTGGAGCGTGCGGTCTACCGAGTGTTCGTCACGCCGGAACTGGACGGCTGGCGGCTGGTCTACGCCGATACACCGCTGTGGGAGATGCACTGGGACATCGATGGTCTGCTCGACAGAATCAGTGCCGCCTGCGGGCAGGCGCAGTTCTTCTTCCAGGACGACCACAGCGATTCGATGGTCTGGGCCCTCGCCGTCGACGGCGAGGTGCGCCGCAGCTACTGGCGCTACGGGGAGCCGGAATGGCGGGGAGAGCCACTGGACTGGGAGGAACCTCTCAGCGCGGACCCGGACTTCGACCCCGATGACGACCAGGCATCGAACGCCACCCAGGCATCCAGTGTCGACAGTGCCGCCGGCGAGCTTTCCCTCGACCCGACCGGGGTGGGCGAGCACACTTCCATGCGCGGCCACGGGTGGCTGGCGGTCACGGAGGAGGGTGTGGGCCACCGACCGTTCACCGGAGCGCTGCGCATCTAACGAGCTCGTGCACGGATAGCGGTGAGACGTAGAGCACTGGATCGTTGATCATGGCTGTGTGGTGGGGAGCGTGACGCGCACAGCGATCACCGGTGACAGGAGGATCACGGGCCTGTCGGGCCACCACGATCGCTGAACTCGTTCTCGAGGTAAGACCGTTGCGGCACGAGCGGCACGAGCGGCACGAGCGGCACGAGCGGGCGGCACTGAGGCAGGCTTGCGTCTCGGCCGGGGAAGCGGGCTGTGGGTGCCGGCGCGAAGCACCGCATGGACTTCGTCGACCGGCTTCTGACCGCACTTGTATACCTTTGCCACGGAGTTGCACATGACGTGCTGGCCTGCTGGTTCGGCGTCGACCGCTCAACCGTCACCCGGGCCACCGGCGAGGTGCGGCCCTGCTCGGGGAGCGGGGATGCACCATCAGCCCCGACGTGCGGCTGCGAACCCTGGCCGAGGTCGTTGACCACCTCGGCGTGACGGGAAGACCGGCGTCGTCGACGGCACCGAGATCCGTGTCCGCCGCCCGGCCGGCGGACGCGTTGTGACGCCATCGCACTGCAAGTTCAAGAAGAACGCCCGGACTGGTACGAGGAGACACGAGTGCCGGCGCAAAGCACACTCCTCACGCCGCATCCGGGTCGAGCACGGTGTCGCCCATCTGAAGAACTGGCGGGCACTGGCCCGTCGCCTTGGCCGTAGCGAGCACATGGACGACACCGCCCAGGCCATCGTAGGCCCGCTGCCCCAGCAGCAGACCGCAGACCGGATCCTGGCCCGGCAGACGTGAGCACCGAGGCCCCCCGGTCCTTCGATGTCTCACCGCTAGCCGTGCACGAGCTCATGTGGGCCGCTCATGCGGAGACACATCTGTTCACGCCTTGGCGTAACGAGGGACTGGCGCTGAAAGCGCCTCTGCTCCCCGCTCTCGCCCTGCCGGCATGGCTGGTGGTTTCCATCCACACCGGCTTGGGGCCGCCCATGTGTGGCGGGCGGCCCCGGGGAGGCCGGTTCGCGCGCGGGCCCGCGAAGAGCTTCCCGTTGTTCGCCGGTCAGGCAGACGGCATGGCCGCCGGGCGAGGCCGATTCCGGTCATCGTCCCAGGTCTCGCCATTCGGGAGCGAGGACAGCCCAGACCTGCTTGTCGTAGCGCCTGCCCGCATAGGGCCATGCTTCGCGTCGCACACCCTCGAGCGTCATGCCGAGCCGCTTGGCCACCGCCGAACTGCGGTCGTTGTCGGCCCGGCAGTGCCACTCGGCTCGATGCAGTCCGCGCACGGTGAACGCCCAGTCCAGCAGCGCGCGGCATGCTTGCGTGACCACGCCGTGGCCCTCGGCGGAGGGCTCCAGCCAACAGCCGACCTCGCACGAGCCGACGGCGGCGTCGAAGCTGGTGAACATCACGCCACCGACCAGCATTCCATCCTGCCGGACGCCGTACAGCCGGGCACCGTCGCCCGCCTGGAATTCCGCATACCGCTGGAGTGTGGCGCGCGCTCCGGCCAGGTCGTCGGTGACGAAAGACGGACCGACCCAAGGGCGGATGTGCTCACGCGCCCGGTCGAGGTGGTCGGCGAACTCTTGGGCGTGCCAGACCTCCAGCGGACCGAGGTGGGCGTCGTCGCGCAGAGGCAACGAGAACATGAAGACCTCCTCATTCGCATAACGAGTGTTGTGGGAATGTATCGTGGTGGTATGCCACGCACCAGGGGAGATCACGAGGCACGGCGACGCGATGTCTCCGAAGCTGTCTGGCAGGTGATGGCCGCCCGCGGCTTCGCCGGCCTGACTCTGCGCGCCGTCGCCACCGAGCTTGGTGCGACGACCGGCCTGCTCACGCACTACTTCCCCACCAAGCGGGCCTTGGTGGAGTACGCCCTCGAGCTGCTCGAGCAACGTACGCTCTCCCGCCCTCGCCGGAACTCGGGGAGGGGCTTGGCCGCCCTCAGGGATGCGCTGCTGGACATCCTGCCGATGACTCCCGAGGCCACTGACGGCAGCCGGATCTGGGTGTCCTCGTGGGATGCCGCGCTTGCCGACCCCGGTCTGAGTGCCGGCCATGCCCGCAAGTACGCGGTGAGCCGCGACAGGCTGACCGATCGGGTGGCCGTGGCCCAGGAGCTCGGCGAACTGCCCCCGGGCGACCCCGCGGACGTCGCGGCCGGGGCTCAGTCGTTTGTTCTTGGCCTGGTCGTTCAGGCACTGTTCGCCCCGACGGTGTTCCCGCCGCAGCGGCAGGTCCAGCTCCTCGACGCCTACCTGGGGGCGCTGACCGCACCCGATCACTCCAGCGAAGGGCGCTCTGCGTGATCCTGGCGGGCGACCGCGTCGGTACGACAGCTCCGGATACATGACCGGAGGCATGAGCCCGGCAACTCGGCAACCGGCTGTTGCCCCAGGTCAGCCCCCGTGGGCAAGCCTCGGGACCGGCGCAATGTTGGGTGACGGCTGGAAGGCTGACCGGATGAACATCGGGGGTGAACGGGGACTGCGTGGACGGGTGTTGGGCGCAGCCACGACGTCGGCCCCGGCCCGCCTCGGCCTTGTCCACATTCCGGTGGAGGAAGTCACGCCTCTGGGGTTCTGGGGTACGGGCCGATGTGGGGATCTGACGTGGCAGTCGGGCGGTAGATCTCTCTGGCTGTACGGTCCGTGAGATCGCGCGGAAATTGCAGGCCGCCCGCTCTGGCGGCACTGGCACCAGTGGCCTACGCGTTCCGGGTACGGGTCAGGTGGTCACTGGACGGCCGTCTGGCCGGCTTCGGGCAGACGGCCGTCCGTGAAGTGCGTGTTCATGTCTGTGCCACAAGGGACTTGGCGAGGTCCACCGTGCCGTCCTGGTGGGTATCGGGTAGCGGCTCGTATCCCTGTCGTTGGTAGAGAGCGATGTTGTGGTGGCTGGCGGCGCCGGTGGACAGGACGATCCGTTGGCATTCCTCTGCGGCCGTTTCGGCCTGGTGCAGCAGCCAGCGGCCCAGTCCGAGTCCTCGCAGGTCAGGGGCGACGGCGAGCCGTCCTATGTGGAGGTCTGTGCCGTCGCGGCGGGTGCGGACCATGCCGACCAGCCGGCCGTCCTGCCAGAGGCCCGTCGTGTGCCAGTCGGCCAGCCAGGAACGCACGTCAGCCGGCGTTTCGTGGAGCGCCGGTAGGGCCAGGGTGTCGTTGGTGAGTGCCTCCTCCGTCCAGCAGCAGCGCTGCAGAACGGTCACGTGGGGGGCATCGTCCGGGGCGAGCCGGCGCGCGTACGAGCCGGGGAGCGGGCCGGTGACGGACGAGGCGTGCTCGCGCTCGCGCATGGGGCGCAGGGCCCGTGCGAGCTGTGCCAGTTCCTCGAGCAGGCCCTGCGCTGCGTCCGCATGGCGCGTTCCGGGAGCGAAGCGGTCGCCTTGTACCACTTCCGTGATCCGCAGGGCGACAGTCGCTCCGAGGGGTACCAGCCGCAATGTCGTCACAACTTGTTTGGCGTGCTGGACCGCCCGGGTGCCGGCGGAGGTGTGGCCGTAGCTGACGAAACCGACGGGCTTCCAGGCCCACTCGGGGCCCAGATAGTCGAGGGCGTTCTTCAGCGTGGCCGGCATGCCGTAGTTGTACTCGGGTGTCACGAGGACGACGCCGTCCGAGGCGTCGACGATTCTGCTCCAGCGCCGGGTGTGTTCGTGGTGGTGGACTCCTTCGGCCGGATGCTCTTCCTCGTCCAGGAACGGCAGTCCCAGATCGCCGATCGCCATGGGCACCAGGTCCACGCCGAGCAGTTCGGCGCTCGGCGCGAGCGTTTCGGTCAACCATTGTCCGACGGTGTGGCCGAGTGCATTGGGCCGGGTGCTGCAGACCAGAACGAGGACGCGCAATCTTTTCGTTGTCATGGAAACGAAACTAGCGGGTAGATTGGTTACATGTCAACGAATGAGACGGGCGACCCGGTCCGATGGCTGACGTCCGACGAGGAGCACGCCTGGCGCTCGTACCTCCGCATGGTGACCGCCCTCCAGGTCCGCACCACCCAGGACCTGGCCGCACTCGGCTTGTCCGAGCCGGACTACGAGGTACTCAGCACCCTGTCCGAGCACCCGGACGGCACCAGCACCCTCCACGACCAAGCCACCAAGATGGGCTGGTCACGCAGCCGCCTGTCCCGGCACGCCTCCCGCATGGAGGCACGCGAACTCATCCGCCGCGCACCCGATCCCGCCGACGGCCGCGGCTGCCTCCTCGGTCTGACCCCGACAGGCTGGGAAACTCTGCGGCACGCCGCCCCCGCCCACGTTGCGTCCGTACGCCTGCACTTCATCGACCGTCTCGACCCCGAGGAACTCGCGGCGCTCGACCGAATCGCACAGAAACTCGCCAACGACCAGGAGTCACGCAGCAGCCACGGAGGCTGATGCCGGCAGGAGAGTTGCCGGACCAAGTGGGTCTGCCGAGCATCGTCTCGGCCTCGTCCACTTCCAGCAGCAGCATGTGTCTGTGAGCCCGGGAGGCATCTGGTGGGCGCGTCAGGAATGTTTCACGAGAATCGACGTCAACGCAGAGCGGCCGAGGTTCGTGACGCGCTTTCTGGCCGAGGACGCTGATGGGTGCCTGGTGACGACGCGGCGTCTACTAGGGTGCGGTGTGGGCCGTGACTGGCGCTGAGGTGGAGAACCACCGGGGAGCGGTCTGACGAGATGTCGTTGCCGTGCGCCTGGGCGAGTGGTCAGCAACGCCTGAAGGGCAATGATGTCCGCGACGCAGACGGCCCAGCTCATGGATGGCAACGGTCTCGCCAAACGTATCGGCGGAGAGGCTGCTGCCAAGGCGGCGGAGATCTCACGGCGCACGGGTGCGGGTCCCTGTCTGGCGACGGTGTTGGTGGGAGAGGATCCGGCCTCGGTCACGTATGTCCGCATGAAGCGGGCGCGGTGCGCGAAGGCAGGTATCCAGTCCCGGCACATCGGTCTGCCGGCCGCCACCACGACCGCCGAACTGATCGACACGCTCGCCAACCTGTCCGGTGATCCGGAAGTCCACGGCATTCTGCTTCAGCATCCTTGCGGCCCGCACATCGACGAGCGGGCGGCGTTCGAGGCCATCGCCCCGGAGAAGGATGTCGACGGGGTCACGATGCGTTCCTTCGCCGCGATGAGCTTCGCCCTGCCGGGCTTCGTGTCCTGCACTCCCGGCGGGATCGTACGGCTGCTGGAGGCGTACGACGTAGAACTCGCCGGCAAGCGTGCCGTCGTAGTGGGCCGCAGCGCGATTCTCGGCAAACCGGTGGGGATGCTCCTTCTCGCGAAGGATGCAACGGTGACGTACTGTCACTCGCGCACGGCGGACCTCTCGGCGGTCGTCCGGGAAGCAGACGTCGTGGTAGCGGCCGTAGGACGGCCCCGGTTGATCCGGGGCGAGGACATCAAACCTGGTGCAGTGGTGATCGACGCCGGTTACAACCCGGGCAATGTCG
Source organism: Streptomyces sp. NBC_00385 (assembly GCF_035917155.1). NCBI lineage: Bacteria > Bacillati > Actinomycetota > Actinomycetes > Kitasatosporales > Streptomycetaceae > Streptomyces > Streptomyces sp. NBC_00385. The sequence continues at coordinate 8,699,288 of NZ_CP107951.1, forward strand.
GCGACGTGGACTTCGACACCGCCCGGACCCGTGCCACCTTGATTACCCCTGTGCCCGGCGGCGTCGGACCGATGACCATCGCCGTCCTGCTCGCGCAGACCGTGGAAGCCGCCGCGAACCAAATAGGAATCCGGGAGCGCTGAAGGTCTTCCGCCCAGAACTGGAGACCGCGTAGTCGGGTCGGCTGTCCTTCCGGTGACGGCTCGCCGCTCGTAAGGGCGGTGAGCCGCCACGGAGGCGCGCCTGCAGGTCTGTCAGCCGGATGCAGCGGGCTTTCCGGCTCGGGCTCGGGTGCTGACGAGGCGGTAGGAGTCGGGTCCGGTCTCGATGACGGTGCCATTGCAGGTGAGGTCGGTCGACGATGGACGCGCACAGCGGCCTCGACTGCTCGAGCTGGTCAACACCATGCACCCGACCTCGCCGCTGCCGCGTTCGGCATGGGCCCCGAGGCCGCCATGGTCCATCTCGCCGACCACGTCGACCCCGGCCGCATGCCGGCTGCGTGACCTACCGGATCAATTCGTTGGTCACGGCTGTGTTCGATCTGCAGAATCGACAGAATGCCGCGCTTCTTGTGTGATCACTGCCGACGTCCCCTCACCGGACGGGTCGCCAAGGTGAAAGTGCCGCCTTCGGTGCCGATGTCGGAAATCCCGGGTGTCCGAACACGTCCGGCCCGCGTGCCCTGCGGAACCTATGCCCCGAATTTCCGGCTGAGCGAGTTCAGCAACGACGTCCCGGGCTTCATCGTGCACCCCACCGACTTGATCGGCACCGAAGAGCATCCCGACTTCATGCGATCAATCGGCTGCTGCCAAGGCCCTGCAGGTGGCAATGGTCTGAACCTGGTCTGCAGGGGCTGCGGAGCCGAAGTCGCCACCCGACAAGCGGACTGTTACACCCAGAACCAAGTGACTCTGGAGCCGACTGCGGTCTGTCTCTCCTTCTCCGACGACTGATCGCGGTACCTGGTAACGCCGAACCCGTTGACTTTTGGTGTCGCCCTGGACGGGTTCGCAGAACATGTGCGCTTTACCGAATCTCTCGTTGGAGGCGATGGCCACGCTGTTCTTCTCCTCCCGCTCGGTCCGCACCTGGAACAGCAGTTCGGTGCCGTGGCGGTCGAGTTCCGTGTGGCCGAGCTGGTGGGGCGGGTCGGAGCAGTTGGTCGTAGGGGATCAGCGACGGCGGTGGTCTGGTGTCCGGTGGAAGGTGGGTGAGCCGCCACTCGTGCAGCGAGGTGACGGGGGTCGGCGTCTGCCCCGGGGCCGCCGGGATGGATGCCGCGTTGGTTGGGCTCGCCCTCCGCTGTGCGATCTTGCGGGCTTCCGGGGCAACAGCGTCGGCGGTCAGAGCGTCGGCCTGCAGTGCGGTGGCCAGGTCCGCGACCATGTGCTGGTGGGCGGGGTGCCGGTTCAGCAGCGCCTCGAGCAACGCCCGGGTTCCGTCCCGCTCGCCGTGAACCTTGCGGGCCCGGGCTTACCAGGCACTGTGGACCGGGGCGAATCCATCGCGTGGGCAGGGAAGAAACCGGTGAGGTGCACGTCGACCAGGCAGTACTGGTAGCGGTTCATGTGCGCGAGACCTTGGGCCCTCTCGGTCGCTGGATGGGTCTCGTTGTTGACTGTGTTCTCTTCGCGCTCAGATCCCGGGGGGTTCCCGTCCTTGTCGTTCAGCCGTTGTGGGTGTGGGTGGTGATGTGGATGTATTGGACGTCGAGTTGGTCGGCGATGTGAGTCAAGGTCTCGGCGAGGGCCTGGACGGTGAAGGGCTCCAGACTGACGGCGGTGTTCTCTTCTACGACACGTACGGGGATGCCGTCGCGTGTGCCGGCTTCCCAGCTACGGGCGATGGAGCGCAGGAGCCCGGTGACGTGGTCGGCGGGTACGGTCAGCCGCCCGTCGGCCTCGACACTGACCTCGGGAGCCGCGAGCTGCGCTTCGTGCTCTTCCTCCCCGGGACTCATGCCGCCCATTACACGCCCAGCGTCGGCAGCGCGTCCAGCTGCTCCTGGATGAGGGGGTGCGTCTCGATTTGGTGTTCGATGTCCACACGTCGAGCACATCGAGTCCGGCCGGCGGCTCCGGTTGCGGGTGGTTGTAGCGGATGCCGGATCGGTGCCTTCGCTGCGTCGGTGTACGCGGGTAGTTCGATGACGGTGATGCGGGCGTTCTGGAGGAGGCCGGTGCCCTGTGCTTCGGGGGCGAAGGTGTCGCGGATCGGTTTCGACTCATACCCGTGCGCCGATCCACGGCGCCGGCGGCAGCGACGGGCGGGCCGAAGGCAGGAGCGCGGGAGCGGCGAGAGCCGGGTGCCGTGAGCGAAGTCGTAGTGCTCTCTGCGCGAGCGGAGGCGAACCGGCGTGCGGTGTCTGCCGGATATGCAGGCTGATGGAGACGGACAGCCTCAGCAGGATTCCTCGGCTAGTTCTTCGAAGGCTTCACGCGTCATGCTCCGGCCATCGGCCCACACCTGGCCGGGTTCCAAAGCATCGACATCCGTCAGACGGAAGGTCACCAGGCCCGTGTACTCATAATTGAACTCGGCCTTGCCGAAAGCGACTTGGTATGTAAGGTCGGTGCGCAGATTCTGATCCCCCACGTGGACGGCAGCCCACTGCGAGGGCGGTGCGAAGATCGGAAAGTCGACATCCCCGGGCGCTTTTTTACCCGGAACCTTCCAGCCGGAGAGGTTCTCCCCATCGAGCAGGCCGCCACTCTCAGCTTGGTTGATTCCTGCGAATCCCTGTAGGGCCAGCCCTTGGATCTTGTCGTCTCCGCACGGCCGCAACAGAAGATGCGGAACTTCCTTGGCATCGAGTTGTACGCCAACCAATGGCACGACCACCGCACCGCATCCGGATAGCGTCGCCATTCCTACCGCCGCGAACAGCGCATATACCATCACTCGTCGCATCTACCCACCCCCCGAGGATGGTCCGGATACTACTAGGCCGTTTCCAGGAGTGGCTCCAGTGTCTCGCCTCGTACCGTGATGATCTCGGTGTGGGGCGAGGAGATCTTCTGATGACCAGCGGGCAGAGTTGTGCCCGTTGCTGCCTGTCGCGATGTTGGGCAGGCCGTCGGAGTGCCGGCGGAACCTGATCAATCGGATGCGCCGGCGGGTTCGGACCGGAGTCCCGTGGCGGGATCTGCCGGCGGAGTACGGTCCGTGGCAGACGGTCTACGGGCTCTTCCGCCTGCGGCAACGCGATGTCTGGTCGTCGGTACTGACCAGGTTGCAAGCGCGAGCGGATGCGGTCGGGCTGATCGCCTGGGAGGTGATCGTCGACCCCGCGATCTGCCGGGCACATCAGCACGCGTCCTGTGCCCGGCGGGACGGCCGAAAACAGAGCGAACCTGACGATCACGGCTTGGGCTGGTCCCGCAGCTCCTGGACCACGAAGATTCATCTGGCCTGCGAGCAAGGCCAACGGCCCTTGTTGCTGCTGGTCGCAGCAGGGCAGCGGGGTGACAGCCCGCAGTTCACGGCCGTGCTGGAAGCCATTTGGGTTCCTCGTCTCGGGCTGGGGCGGCCCCGGGTATCGTCCGCTGCGGGTGCGAGGCGGCGAAGCGTTTCATCGCGCGTGAACCGTGCCTGTCTGCGGCAGAGAGGGATCCGCTGCACGATCCCGGAGCCTGCAGATCAGCAGGCCACCGTGAACGTCGGGGGAGCGGCCGGCGGGCGTCCTCCGGCGTTCGACCGCGAGGACTGCAAGGCCCGCCATGCGGCCGATGCGGCATCAACCTGCTCAGGCGGAACCGGGCCGTGGCCACACGGTTCGACACGCTCGGGGTCCGCTGCAGAGCGACCGTCCTCATCGCCGCGATCTACGAGTGGCAGTGATCTGTCGGATGTCTCGGTCCCGCATGTCATTCTGGCCGCGATCAGGTCAGCGGATCGCGGGGAGACAGTGGCGATGGGCGGCGCGTATGACCACGTCCAGTTCGGCTACGAGATCAGCTCCTCGCCCGGCGGCCAGCCCCGACACCGGGCCGGGGCCGGGGACCGCTACAGAGGTGAGCCTGTCCCACAACGGCCCCCGTAGCCGTCGCCCGTGCTGCTGGCCTCAACCGAGGTGATCAAGTCGCCCGACGGCAGGACACGCAAGGGGCGCCGGGGGCGACGGCGGGGGCAGCAGCCCTGGCCCGGTTCGTAGGTGGCGAATGTCCCTCACCATCCCGTCGGCAGGCTCCTGAGGAACGGGGCAAGCCGGTCGGCGATCACCTGGTCATCGTGAGCCGAGGTGTGCCCGTCACATCCGAGGAAGTCCAGGCCCGACTGATCGAGGAACCAGTAGTGGACCCCGCTGTCGCCGGCGGCGTTGCGCGCCTCGACCACCTGCCGCACATACTCGGCGTTTCTGTCGAAGCCGACGGCCACGAGGTGGGTTCCGGCACCGTAGCGCGTCCGCAGTTTCCGGAGGAACTCGCCGTAGGCGGTGCGGTAGGCGGCCGCAAGGCCGTCGGGCGTCCAGGGTTCACCGGGGGTGAGGTCGGTGAAGTCGTTGGAGCCGAGGTTGACCACCACGATCTGAGGGCGCCACGTCCCCGGGTTCTGCCAGACGTCGCCCTCCACGTTCAGCAGGACACGGTCGTAGTAGGTCCGGTACGTGACGTCCGGGCAGATGCCGGCGACGTTGCGCACCATGCCGAGGCCGGAGACGGCGTTGACCTGGTAGTCGGCGTCCAGCTGTTGGGCGGCGAGGGCGCCGTGGCTCACGTCGGTGTTGGTGTTCCGCTTGAGCTGCTCCGGATTGCAGTCGCGGGTTCCCGACACATTGCCGTAGCCCACCGTGATGGAGTCCCCGATGAACTCGATCTGGCGGTGCCGGGGTGCCGGCTTGCTCAGTACGGCGCCCCCGGGCGCGGCGACGAAGCCTCCGAACGTGCTGGTGTCCCCAGGGGTGTCGTTGCGTTTGACGACCCGGACCGTGTGCTCGCCGTCCCGCAGGCCGTCGATCCAGTGCGTGGTGTCGCCGGGTGTGACCAGGGTGGCTACGGTGGCCCCGTCGACCTGGACGTCGTAGTCGGCGGCCGCGCAGTCGAGTACCACGCCGAGGCCGGTCCCGCGGAAGCGGCCCTCGAAGTACACCCCGGGCCAGCTGAACTGCACCGTCTTTCCCGCGTCTTTGACCCGCCCTGCGGTGTGCACCTGCTCCGAAAAGCTCTTCTCGGGGACCATTCGCCTCAACTCGTAGCGCAAGCCCGTGTCCACGGCAGGCTCCGCCGAGCGCCTCCCGCGCGCTGGCTTCGGGTCCTCTCCTCCGAAAGTCATCTGTGTGCTCGTTCCCCGCTCCTGTGGCGCATCGGTGGTCACGGCTGAACGTCCGACATTCCACCCCTGAATGTCAACCAGTTTGTTGGGAAGAAATGGATCAACAGGCGACCGATGTGGGCGACGTGTGGGCCGGAGCTCGGCCAGTGCGCGCCAGTTCCTCAGGTTCGCGATGTCCGTGCTCGACCAGGCCCTGGACGGCGGCCCGGGGCCTTGTGGCCTCCGGCGTCGGGAATCCGCGCACTGCAAGAACAGCAGCCGCCCGTCCCCGTCGGTGAACACCACGGCGTTGACGGCGTTCTGCTCGTTCTTGCCGGAGATGAATTTGTCCCGGTCCTTGCGGCCGACGGCCGGCCGCCGGACACGGATCTCGGTGCCGTCGATGATGCCGAGCTTCCCCGTCGCGCCGAGATGGTCAACGACCTCGGCCAGGGTTCGCAGCCGCACGTCGGGGCTGACTGTGCATCCTCGCTCGGCGAGCAGTGGCCGCACCTCGCCGATCGTCCGTGTGACGGTCGAGCGGTCCACGCCGAACCAGCAGGCCAGCAGGCCAGCACATCGTGAGTGACCCCGTGGCGAAGGTGCACGAGCGTGGCCAGGAGCCGGTCGACGAAGACCATGCGGTGCGCCGCACCGGCGCCCACGGCACGCTTCCGCGGCCGGGATGCAAGCCTGGCCTGGTGCCGTTCCTGCCACAACGGTCCTACCTCGGCCACGAGTTCAGCGATCACAGCGGCTGACAGGCCCGTGATCCTCCGGTCGCTGATGATCGCTGTGCGCGTCACGTTCCCCACCACGCAACCATGATCGCCGATCCGGAGCTCGACGTCTCACCGCTACCGTGCACGAGCTCGTCAGCCACGGAAGAGAACCATGGCGGCCGACACCCGGGTGACGTCGAGTACGTCACCCAGGGCGGCCCCACCGTCCGCACCCGAAGCGCGGGGCAGCTTCCGGAGCGGCTGCTGTCAGGGTCAGCAGGGCTTGATGTGCCAGTACGGGTCCCAGGTGACGCTGTGCGGCTTGTTATCGGCCGCGACCACGCGCGCTGTCCCGTCCTGCCAGATGAACCTTCCTTCGACCCCGCCGGTCTGGTTGTTGATGTACGACCCCCGGCCTCCCCAGTAGTTCAGGTCGTAGGTGCCGCACTTCTCGAAGCGGTCGACCCGCCACTTCTTTCTGACCGGGTCCCACACGGAGGTGCACAGGGAGCCCTTCTGGCAGGAGATGAGGCCCTCGGTGTTGTAGATGGGTGGGTAGCCGGTACTGGGGGAGACGCTCGGTGACGTCGCCTGCACCGAGGCCGGGGCCGGGGCCGGCGGCAGGGCTTCGGCCTGTGTGACGGCCAGGGCGGCGACGGCCGTGGCCATCACCGCCGCCGTGCCGAGAGCGCGCTTCATACGCATGAGTTCGGGTTCTCCTCTGCTGGTCGGGACGATTCGTGTCGTTCGTCCTGGTGCCGAGTCTTCGGCGCGGTGGAGTTGTCGGGCGAGCCCCTCTCATCACTCCGGACAAAGCCCGGCATGCTGGGTGGGTCGATGACGGGCAAGGGGGAGCCGCTGTGGGGCGCCGTGAACGCGAACTGGATCCGGACGATGGGCCCGTGGCCCGCTTCGCACTGGAACTGCGCAAGCTGCGAGACGAGGCCGGGCCGCTGAGGTACCGGGAGATGGCCTTACGTGCCCACTACTCCACTGCCACGCTCGCGCAGGCCGCCGCCGGGGAGCGGCTGCCGTCCCTGCCGGTGACTCTCGCCTACGTACGGGCCTGCGGGGGCGACGAGGAGCACTGGGAGAGGCGTTGGGCCGAGGCGGAGGAAGAGGCGACGGAGGAACGCCTCGCCGCAGACGGGGACGACGCCTCCACCCCGTACCGGGGGCTCGCCCGGTTCGAGACGAGCGACAGCGGCCTGTTCTTCGGCCGCGACCGCGTCATCGCCCAACTCGCCTCCCACGTGTCCGAAAAGCGGTTCACCGTGCTGTGCGGCCCCTCCGGCAGCGGGAAGTCGTCCCTGCTCCGGGCCGGGCTGATCCCCCGGCTGCGCGATCCGGGGGAGCAGCCCGCGGAGCGGCCGGCGGTGATCCGGGTCCTCACCCCCGGTCCGCGCCCGGCGACCGCGCACGCGGCGGCCCTGTCCACCGGGGCGGCGGGCGGCCCGGCCCTGATCGTCGTCGACCAGTTCGAGGAACTGTTCACGCTGTGCACGGACCCCGCCGAGCGGGCCGGGTTCGTCGACGGGCTCCTGGATGCGGCACGGTCCGAGCAGGGCGACCGCGTGATCATCGCGATCCGCGCCGACTTCTACGGTCATCTCGCCCAGGACCGCCGTCTCGCCGACGCGGCCGGTGACAGCGCGCTGCTCCTGGGGCCGATGAACCAGGACGAGCTCCGCGCGGCGGTCACCGGGCCCGCGGCCGCCCGGGGACTGCTCGTCGAGAAGGCCCTGACCACCCGGATCATCGACGAGCTCGGGGAACAGCCCGGCAGCCTGCCCCTGATGTCACACGCCCTCCTGGAGACCTGGCGCAGGCGCCACGGCCGGACCCTCACCGAAGCGGCGTACCTGGCCACGGGCGGACTCGCCGGGGCCATCGCCCGTACCGCCGAGGACTGCTACGAGGGGCTCACCCCCGCCCAGCGGGAGACGGCTCACCATCTGCTGCTGCGGCTGGTCGCCCCGGGCCTCGGCACCCAGGACACCCGTCGGCCCGTCACCCGGGCCGAACTCGGCATGCCCGTGGGCGAGAACGCCGAGGAGGCCACGGGCGGCGATGTGACCGTGGTCCTCGAACGCCTCGGCCGGGCCCGGCTCGTCACCCTCGGCCACGACACCGTGGACCTCGCGCACGAGGCGCTCCTGACCGCCTGGCCGCGGCTGCGGGGGTGGATCGACGAGGACCGGGAGCGGCTGCGCCTGCACCGCCGGCTCACCGAGGCCGCCGCCGGCTGGCAGGAGCTCGGCGGCGATCCGGGTGCGCTCTACCGGGGGACGCGGCTGTCGGGGGCCAGGGAATGCTTCGGTCCGCATCCCGGAGGGCTCTCCTCCCTGGAGCGCCGGTTCCTGGCCGCGAGCACCCGGGCCGCGGCGCGCGAACAGCGCACCCGACGCCTGCGCGGCGGCGCGCTGTCGACCCTGCTCGTGCTCGCGCTGCTGGCGAGCCTGGTTGCGTGGCAGCAGAACCGGCAGGGTGAACGGCGCCGCGTGGAGGACGAGGCCCGGCGCATCGCGGGGGTGGCCCAGAGTCTGCGGCTGTCCGAGCCAGTCTCCGCCATGCGCCTCGGCCTCGCCGCCTGGCAGGTGGCCGACCTCCCCGAGACGCGTGCGGCGTTGCTGGCGGCGTCGGCGCAACCGGAGCAGGGCCTGTTCACCGACCCCGACACGAGCGGCGACACGATGAGGCAACTCAGCGATGACGGAAGCACGTTGCTGAGCATCGGCCGGCAGGGCGTCGTCGAGTGGGACGTACGCACGGGCCGCCAGCGGCGCCGCCTGCCCGGCGTGGGTGCGGCGCTGGACCGGGTCGCACCGATGCGGGGCGACGGGCTGCGCGTGCTGGAGTTCTCCGGAAGCGCACCCCCCACGATGGCGGTGGCGGTCCGGGACCTGGCCGGCGGCCGCACGGGTAGCCCTCTCTCGACCGATGTACTCGGTGGCGCCACGACGGGACCGGAGGGACGCCTCCTCGTCACCTACGACGCCGTCCCCGCCGCGCCCGGCGAGGGCCGGAGGGAACGCGCGGTGGCGCGCGACGCGACGACCGGGAAGGCACGTCTGGCCCTCCCTCCGCGGCCCTGGCGCGAGCCGCGCATGGGCGAGGGTTTCGCCGCATACGAGCCGGCCGCTCTCGAAGCCCGGCGCGGGTCGGAACGGCGCGAAATCCCGCTAGGCCAGGACGTGATCCTCAGCCCCGACGACCGCCTGCTCGCCTGGTGCCTGCCCGGCGAGCCGCTCCAGCTCTGGGATCTGCGCCGCCGCCGCAGCCTGACCACGCCGTGGGCGCCCACGGTCCGCCGAGAACAATGCGGTAACGAGGCGGTGCGGTTCAGCCCCGACGGGCGTGTGCTCGCAGTGGCCGACGACGACGGCATCCGTACCTGGGACATCGCTACGGGACACGGGCAGCGCCTCGTCGAGCGTCCGGGCCTCATGGAGACGCGGTTCAGCCCCGACGGACGATTCCTGGCGGCGGCGGACCACGACGAACTGCTGATCTGGCGGACGGACGACCCGGGCGGTGGCCCGGTGTTCCGATACGCGCTCGGCGGCGAGGAGGCGGCAGAACTCCGCTTCGATCTCGCTGCGGGCAGCCTCAGCTATCTGGCCGGTGCCCGCAACGCCAGCGGGTGGCCGAGGACGGTGCGCACCCTGGACATAGGCCGCGTCCTGTCCCTCGGCCGGCAGCGCGATCCTGCGATGAACGCCGAGTTCAGCCCTTCCGGAACGCTGCTGGCCGTCGCCCGTGGGCAGGGGGATCGGGCCGGGTTCCGGTTACGGGATCTGCGGCCGGGCGGTGGCTGGACCGAACTGCCCGATCTGCCGTGCCCGAACCCGGAGGACCCGGAGGGCCCAGTACACGGCTGTGCGACGTTCCTGGCCTTCGGCCCCGACAGCCGCACGCTCGTGTACGGGACCGAGGCGTACGCGACCGCCACCCGCCCCTTGCTGCCCCCGCGCGTGGTCTTCTGGGACATAACCCGGCACCGCGTCACCGGGACACAGGATGTGGTCCTGCCCGGTCCGCGCCAGGTGGAGGTGGGTGCCCTCTCCTACGCCCCCGACGGCCGGTCACTGCTCGTGGTCGGATCCCCGGCCCTCGGCTCGGCATATCTGTGGGACCCCCGCCGCCGCGCAGTGGTTCGGTCCTGGCCCGGCGTCCAGGGCCACATGGTGGCCACGGCCCCGGACGGCAGCCGGTTCGTCACCTCCGACGGTCAGGTCGGCGCGCTGCCCGAGGGCCGGCCGGGCGCGGAGGCCCGGACCCTCGACGAGTCGAGCGCCGTGGCCTTCAGCCCCGACGGGGCGCTGCTGGCCGCCGGGGACCCGACCGGCCGCGTCGTGCTGTGGGACGGGCGGGCGCGAAGCCGCCTGGGCGAGCTGAGGGACGTGAGCCCCGAAGCCCCCGGGATGGTCGTCTCGCTGGCCTTCTCCCCGGACTCCCGCCTGCTGGCCGTCGGCGGCGACGGGTCCGTGGAGGTGTGGGACGTCGCCTCCCGTACGCTGCTGGGCCCGCCGCTGGCTACGGGGGGAGAGCCCGCTATGGCACTGAGTTTCGACGCGGACGGCACGACCGTGCGTGTCGCGGGACGCCATGTGGACCTCGCGACGTACAGGACCGACCCGCGTACGGCTGCGGCCACGGTCTGCCGCCGGGCGCACGGACCCCTCGACGAGGCGGCCTGGCGCACGTATCTCCCCGATGTGCCCTTCGCTCCCGGCTGCCCGGCGGCGTGACCCCCGGTCACCGCTGCTCGGCCACCACCGGCGCCGGCGCGGGCTGCGGTGCGGCAACCGGGCTGCGGCGGTGGTGGCATGCCCATGGTCGGGCTGGCGATGCCCCAGGCGGAGCCCTTGCAGACCCGCTCCTGGTAGAGCGCGGCGGTCCGGCCCCTGAGTGCACGGAGCAGCGCGGACTTGCCACTGCCGCAAGGCGCGGCCACAACGACCAGGCGTTTACGCCCGATCAGGGGTGGTGAGCCGTTCAATGAGCCGGTCCCTGCCGAAGAAGCGGTCCTGTTCGCCGGTGTTAAAGCGGGCCACAGGGAGACTGACTGTTCTCCTCGGCGAGCGTCGCCTGGTCCCTGACATCCTGCAGCGCCTGGTTACGGCGCTGTTCCCAGTTCGCCTTCTCGGGGCCGCACGCGGCGACGGGGGCGAGAGAGGGAAGCCGGTCCCCGGCCGCTGCCTGAGCAAGAGTTACCGTCGAGTAGTGCGCTGTGGTCGCCAACTGCCGGCAGGTGATTCCGCCGGCTTCCTGGCGCAGTTCCGCAACTCGTACGCGAAGCTCGCCACCGGACCCTCGGCAGGATCCAGCGGACGTTGCCGGCGCCCCATGGCACCCGCCGTCGGCACAGCCATATCCTGGCAACGATGGGCACCAGGACGGCCCCCACCAAGGCGGCATGCCCCCTCCTCGCCAGGACATTGAAATTGTCTGCACTGGTGAGAGGCCCTTTCAGACAATGTTTTTGCCCCCAAGACTTGGCCGGCAGCGGTCAGGACACCCGTCCTGACCATCGACTGGAAGAGGTGTGATGGGCATGCGCAGTACACCTGGAACCGATGCACGACACGGGCGGCTCGCGAAGCGGGCATCCATCAGCGCCGCAGCAATCGGCCTTGCCGCCGGCGCCCTGTTCGCAACGGCGGGCCAGGCTTCCGCGGCCGGCGCGTGGCACGTGTATGCCAGCGGCAGCTACCCCGGCTCCGTCCATGGCTGGGGAACATCCAATGCGGACTGCTACACGACGTGGAACGTGGACGACACCCTGGCCGACGGACACGGCGCCGGACTGCAGTTCTGGATCAACGACGGTTCCAATTGGTACGTGAATCCCCCCGTAAACCACAACGGCGCAAACGGTGCCGTCATATCCGGCACGGCGAACTGGGCGGATGACGCGGCCGTCAGCGTGCGCGCCTACCTGACCGAAGGCGGTCAGCCGATACCCGGCTCCTTCGGCGCCTGGCGCAACATCTGCTGAGACGCCGCCGATCGGCTCCCTGAACAGCTCAGCACACCGCCCCTCTGGGGGCCTGCCGAAGCCAGAGAATAGTGGGCGCTGGCTCCGTCGCCGCAGCCCCGTGGCGTCGGAGCCGGTCCGTGCCCGTATTCAGACCTCAGCTTGCCGTTCAACCACTGACCTGTGTGGTCATGGTGACCGGTGCTTGCTCGTCGGTGGCTTCGGATTGTGTGAGTTCCCGGCGCATGGATTCTGCATGCGCGCGAGCCATCTCGCGGGGGGTGGGTGAGTCGGCGGTTCGCTGGGCTGCGGCTTAGGCTGCCTCGGTCCACCTCAGTAGGACTTCGAGGGGGCTCTGTCGGCGTACTCGCGTATGTGGCTCTGGCAAGATTTTCGTAGCCGGAGATCATCTCGGTGACACGGTCGTCCGGTCTGCAGGGTGGGCAGCCTGCGACAGTGCTCTGTTGAACTTACCAAGGCCGGCTGGATAGTTGCTCTCGCGGTTGGCGCTCACCGCGTAGCCGAACGATGCCTTCGGATCCTGACCTGGTCGTGGTCGGCGGCACCACCCAGCTCACCTTGCCCGCAGCGCCGCTCGGCCCGGAAAAACATGGACGTCGGCAGAGAGGGCTCTGGCGTTTCGGTGAGCTCGAAGATCCCGGGGCCTGCACGTACGCCAGGGTGATGTCGCCGGTCAGGCTGTGCGCGCGGGTTGACACGTCCGCCGAGGTCAGGTCACGAGAGATCGCCGGGGCCGGACAGGTCCATGGAGGATGGAGTACGTCTGGGTTGCGACTCGGCAACGGACCGTTCGGAAGGATGCTTTCCGGGTGATCGTAGGGACATGCCTGATCGTGACGACGCGCAGCCTTCCGGCAGGAAGGACGCGCTCACCGGAGGTTGTCTGCTGCTGCTTGTGCTGGTGGCGGATGTGGCGGCCGCGCTGCTGGTCGCCATCATGCTTGCCGTTCGGGGGCTGCACCGGATGGACAGTGGCTCCGGGCAGACTGGTACCAGCGGGTCGCCCCCGGACTGGGCTCCGGTGCTGGGTTTCGGTGCGTTGGCCCTCGTGGTCGGCATAACGGCCGTCGTACTGTTGCGGATCGGGCACCGCGCTATCGGGGTGGTGCAGGTCATTCTCTGCGTCCTTGTGGCGCTCATCGCGCTGGCATCCTGGTCGTGACCCCCGTGTGGCCACGGCAGCCGAGGACGCCCTGGTACAGGAAGGTCGTGCTGGAGTGCGGCGTACGGGCGACGTTGATACCGCAGGCCAGATGATGGCGTGCTGATCAGTGCGCATACGTTCAGCACGCTGAAGCGCGACCCGGCCAGTAAAGCCTATATGGACGCCGCCCGAGCACACATTCGCTGCAGTCTCGCTCCAGCAGAACCACCCTCTCGGCACACCGACGCTCGGCCCCACCGGCGGGTTCGTCATCGCCGACAACTCGGCGTTGCCCGACGGCGCCTACGCTGCGGACGGTCCGTCGACGTGCCGCGGCGTGAGCTTCAGTACCCGCTTCAGGCCGGGGGCGTGGCCGGACACGAGCGCTGGAGCTTCGCGACATCGAAGGCGGTTGTCCTGCCCGCCCAAACCGCCTACGCGGTGCGCGTATACCTCTCGATCAGCGTGGTGTCCGGGGAGTGTGACCCCGAACCAGTGGATCACCGATACTGACCTCCTCGTGGTCACCAGCTGAGGAGCGGACCATGCTAGCTACCTCAACGGCAAAGGCGGGTGGCTGACTGCCAGCGGCGCCCTGGACGCGTACGGTGGTGTGCCGGACGGACATCGGGAAGGTCACCGAGGCCGAGTTCAACGACGCGTCCGGGGCGAGCATCGTGACTCTGCCCGCCCACCGATAGATGCCCGCGGGCCCTTGTCAGCTCGGCTGGTGCCCGGTAGGACTGTCCGGTGACTGATCAACGGAGCTTGGCGCGGCGCATCATGGCGGCTTCCTCGGTGGTGGTTGCCGTCTGCGCGGTAATCGTGACGACCAAGGTGATGAACACGGACACCGACCTCCCCGCGGAACCCGTGGTGCTGGACCCCGTGGCGGTGGAGCAGGCAGTTCAAGCCCGCATTGGCCCCAAGACCGACCGGGTGAGCTGCCCTGTCTACCTCGTGGCCGAGGACGGCAAGTCGTTCACGTGCACGTATTGGGTCAAAGACATCCCGAATACGGTGGAGGTCAAAATGATGGGTGGACAGGGCGAGTTCTCGCTATCGGGGTGACCGCAGGTTGTGGCGGACGCCGACGCGCGGCGGCTCACCAAACTCAATTGAGTGCCAGCGGTTTTGCCGCCGCCTTTCATCCGGGCAGGTTCTTGCCGTGTTTGCATAGTCAAGGGATCGCCTTGCCCGGCCCCTGCCGGTCCAGGAAGTCATGGGTCGTGACCTGTGCCGGAGCTCCTTTCAGCTCCCACTTGCGGCCCCCGTTCTCGTAAGGGCCGACCAGTTCCTTCTTCTTGGTGTCCACGCTGATCACCGGGTCGCCGGCAGCCATGTGTTCCTCGGCCCGGTCGTTGATGTAGCGGAACTGGGCATCCCGGTCGGGGTACTCCGCCCTCGAGGGTTTTGGCGTTGGCCTGGAGGCTGACCCCCTCCTCCCGCAGCAGGTCGGCGACGACGTCCAGCGCAGCGACGACACGTCGGATCTCCGCGCACGTCGGGCTCGATCAGCGCCAATAGCGCGGGACGCAACCTTGGATCTACCTCGGCTGCCCGCCTTTGCCCGCCACCGGCACAGCGGACCCGTCCCAGAGGTTTCGTCCCAGAGGTTCCGCCCCCGCCTCCAGTTCATCCACGCCCTTGCGGACAGTCGTCTCGCTGACCTCGGCCGCCTGGGCGACCGCCCGGATCCCGCCGTGCCCCAGGATCCGGGCTTCGGCCCCCGTCAGCAGATGACGCTGCCGCTCGTCCAGGTGCGAAAACAACACCACGAACGTCAGGGCGAGTTGATTACGGGACTCATCAGTATGCAAACACCGCATCAACGAGCCGAACCGCGGGATGCAACACCTTGATTCTCTGCGAGCCCTTAGATTGCCTGGTGGATAGAGGCCGGGCATGGGAACCTTCAAGGTTCCCATCTTCCATGAGGCCAGCGGTCGTAACCTCGATTGAACAGCGTTACGGGGAGGCTCCCTCAAATGCCCCCAGGTGGGATACTGTGATCGGCGCTCTCAGCGTCGTCCACGTGTCCGTGGGCGCACCATGCCTGACGAGGATGAGGCCTGGCTCCAGGAGAATTGCCGCTCGCCGGATCAGTAGCGGAGGAGGGCCTCAGCCCCGTCGATGCGCAGCGTGCAGCTCTTGAAGACCTGCAGCAGATGTTGCCCGCCGCCGACCGGTGCCAGAGTGAGCTCCAGGTCCCTCAGCGGCTTCACCACGGCGACGGTGCGAGAGCCGTCTGGGTCCGGGTCCTTGAGGGCCGCCCATGCCTCGAACAAGGCCCTCACGCTCTCCCAGCCTGGCCCCGGAGTGAAGCGCGCCAGGAAGAATGGTTGGTCACAGCCGTACTCGCTGAGCTCGCCGAGCAAGACGTTCCCCTGTAAGAGCTGCCACTGCGTCACCGACTCGCTCCGTTCTCAACTGCCCAGTCGAAGTCGCATCTTCGCAGGGCATTGCTGTCTGGCCAAGTTATTCTGAAAACATCAACCTCGAAGTTTCGTGACGGTCCGCCGACGGAGTCGGTGGACCGTTTTCGTGCCGTGAGCTGAAGATGGGCAGGATGAGGACCCGAGTGTCGTCTCGGGGCGAAGCCGGCTTCCACGGGGCCGGGTGTTGAGATGCCGTCGAAGGGGGAAATCTGCTGGTCAGCCGAGGTCGGGCAGTTGGGTGAGCCGATCGAGGGCAGTAGTGATGTGAGCGGTCCAGGGCCAGTGCCGGGCCAGGCGGAGAATCCGCCGGCGGGCGGTGGTGACGAGCTGTCCGGCAGCGGTGAACAGGCGGAGCCGTAGTCGGCGGGGTTCCCAGAGGCGGGCCTTGCCGGTTAGGGCGAGCATCGGCATCCAGGCCAGCAGGGCGAGGGCGATCTGCACGATCTCCAGCCAGATCCGGTTCTGGGAGGTGCGATGGAGGGGCAGGTTGCGCAGGCCGGTGGCGCGGGCGTTTCGGATGCGGTCCTCGGCCCGGGCCCGCAGACGGTGACGGAGCTCGAGTTCGGCGATCGGCCGGCCCACCGTGTTGGTGGCGGACAGGTCAGTCGCATGCCGTCTGCGTCGGTGAGCCGCAACTGGGCACCGGGGTGCGGTCGTTCTTTCCTGACGATCAGCCTCATGCCCTTGGGCCAGCCGGTCAGCGCGTCGCCGGTGAGTTCGGCGACCCAGGCGCCGTCGCGGATCTCGCCGTCCGTCTCGACGGCCGGCGTCCAGGCCGATGCGAGGATCTTCAGCACCTGCTGGTGGACCTGCTCGGTGACCGTCATGCCTACCGAGTAGGACAGCCACCGTCCTCGCTGGGCAAGCCAGGCGAGGAAGTCGTGGGTGCCGCCCGCGGAGTCGGTGCGGATCAGGGTCCGGCGCCCGCGCCGGTACTTCTTCGGCAGTTGTACCAGGGCCAGTTGGGTGGCGGTGATGTGGTCGGCCGCGGTGTTCGAGCCTGCGTTGCCCGGTCTGAGCTGGGCCGCGACCGGTTCGCCGGTGCCGCCCGGTCCGTGGTCGACGAACCCCATCAGGGGGTGGTGGCCGTAGGTCCGCTTCCACGTCGGTGCGGCGTCCTCTTTGTCCGAGTGCGCGATCAGCAGCACCCCGTCGAAACCCACGGTCACCGTCCCGTCGGCATCGGGCGCTTCCTGGCCGGCCAACCGCCGGACATGCTTGCTGACTTCGGCCCGTGAGGCACGGATGGCCCGCAGGGCCTTCTCCCCGGAGGCTGCGAGAGTGTCGATGAGCCGGGAGACCGTCGGGTCGGAGGCCACCGGCCCGAACACGTCC
This sequence comes from Streptomyces sp. NBC_00385, assembly GCF_035917155.1. Taxonomy (NCBI): domain Bacteria; kingdom Bacillati; phylum Actinomycetota; class Actinomycetes; order Kitasatosporales; family Streptomycetaceae; genus Streptomyces; species Streptomyces sp. NBC_00385. The sequence continues at coordinate 8,716,184 of NZ_CP107951.1, forward strand.
GGCTCGGCCCGCAGCATGCCGACATCCGCGAGGCAGTCCCCGCCCAGCGCGACCGTGAGCAACGTCCAGCAGGATCTTGCCCGGATCGTGCACCGCCCGAGGGTTCCGCCACGGCGCCAGCGCCGCTGACGTCGCCGTGCCCAGGCCGGCCTTCCGGACGGTCTCGACCAGCAGCACGCCCCCGGCCTGCGAGACCACCGCTCGGCCACCACCCTCGATACGGACACGCGGGTACGACCCGATACTCTTCTTCACTTGAGAAGCGTCTCCGGCTGGAGCAGGAACCAGGATCTCGACAATCCTCATTCTTGCTGGTCAGAGGCCCTTTTCGCCTACTTGCCCATCCGTCGGACAGCCCGCTCCGTGTAGGCGAGTTAGGCTCACTGATTGTTCCGGAATATTCTTGACTACTGAGGAAGGCGCGGTACGGATGCCCCGAGCCATGCGGCAGGGCGGACCGGTGAAGAACCCCTCGGCGCCTCGACTGCCGTCCCGGCTCGAACCGGCGGAACAGTGGCGGGACGCCCTGGAGGACGACGCGATCGTCAAGCGCGTCGCGTACGTCGGCACCTCGTTCGCCGGTGTACATGCCGAGGCGTTTGAGACTGAGGGCTGCCGGTTCGAGGGAGTCCGCTTCTCCGGGGCCATGATTCGGCAGAGCCAGTTCTCCGACTCAGTCCTCGACACCTGTGACTTCGCCGAACTGAAGGCCAGCGATGTCTCCCTGGTCCGCTGCGCTGTGTCGGGCAGCCGTGTCACCGGATCGTCGTGGAAGTCTTCGACCTTCCGTGATGTGCGCTTCGAGGGTGGCAAGGCCGACCACGCACTCTTCCGAGAGTGCAAGTTCTACAGCGTCGCCTTCGAGGATGTGCCCATGCGCGGCGCGGACTTCCAGAAGTCCGAGATGCACAACGTCCGGTTCACCAACTGCGACCTTACAGGCGCCCAGTTCGCGCACCTGGTCCCGGGAAGCGTCCGCTTCGAGAACTGCACCCTTGCCGACGTGGGCGGCGCGGCCTCACTTAGGGGAGTCGTGGTGAAGGGCCCGGGCTCGTTGGAACTGGCTCTGAGTCTGGCGAGCGAGGCCGGCATCGTCTTCGAGTAGTTCGCTGCCGGCCCGTCAGCTGGTAAGCGGCGCTCGAAGCGCTGTGGGCCCGATACGCTTCTTCACCTGGAAAGTGTCTCTGGCGGCGGCAGGAACAAGGACCCCGACGATCCCCATTCTTGCTGGTCAGAGGCGCTTTCCGTTTGTGCGACCACCCGTCGGACAACGCACCTCGTGAAAGCCCGAGGTTAAGGGTTCCGGCGTGAGTCGGCGTGGCCGGCCATGCACGGGGGTAAGACACACGCGTCGGCCGCCGGTGAGGTGGTGGTGGGTCGAGGGGAGAGCACATGGACTGGTCGCCCGAGCTGTGGATCAGCCTGGCGAGCCTTTTGCTCGCCGGTGTCAGCGTCTACTACGGACGAGGCGCGCTTAGTCCCGAAAGAGGCGGGGAGTCACACCGGTCCTTCGTCGACGGGCGGACGGACATGGGTGCCCGTTTCGGGGAACTCTCCGAGGCGGCCGCCGACATCCACGTGCGTGCACGCCCTTCACTCGAGCGGATTGGGACCTCCACACTGCTGTGGGAACCGGCGATGCGCCCGCCGCGACCAGTCCCGCTGCGGAAGGTGACGCTCACTTGGCAGGAGAGTCCGCCACCGCCCGACCCGGCGCTGCTCCGAGCGGGGCGGCGGTACTTGCCGCAGGAGACCAGGACCCGGAGGTACCAGAGATACTCCTCGGCCATGGGCGACCTGGCTCGGCCCGCACTCTTCGAGGACCGCCCCTCCTTCCGGCTGCTCCGGGCCGACTGGGCGCACGCGGATGGGCCCAGTCTGGATTTCGGGCCCGGCCAGTATTTCGACCTCATCGACCAGAACGAGGCCCTCGCCCATGAACTCGCCGTGGCCACACGGCGGAAGCCGGGACGCCTGCCGTTCTGGGGCCAACTGCCCATGCGCCAACTCCTCACTGACGATCCCCTGCTTCTGGGGCGGCGCAAGGTATTACCATCCGTCGGCACCTTGACTCTACGGCGCACCCCCGACGGGCAGGCGTCGTTCTTCCTGCTCTTGAGAGGCAAGGGCCGGGTCGCCACGGGGGAGGGGATATTCGGGCCACTCCCTGGTGGCATGATCCAGCCCGCCTCTGTATCACCCCACGCACACCGGCGGGACCTCTCGCTGTGGCGCGTCATCATGCGCGAGTACAACGAGGAATTGCTCGGCGCTCCGGAGGCGACCGGTGACAGCGGTACCGAGGTCGAATATGGCCAGCCTCCTTACAGCCTGCTCGACGCGGCGCTGGACGACGGCTCTTTGCGAGTTTGGTGTTTCGGTATGGCGCTGGAACCGCTTCACCTCGCCGTGTGCGTGCTGACCGTGGCGGTCTTCGAAGCCCACACCTTCGACCTGGTCTTCGCTGAGGCGGTGGAGGAGAACGATGAAGGCCGTGTGATCAGTCAGAGGGCCGATGGTGCCGTGGTGGGGCTGCCGTTCACTGAGGCAGGCATTGCCGACCTCCCGGCGGCTCGCCTGTCGTCCCCTGCGGCGGGACTCCTTCAGTTGGCCCTGCAGCACCAGGAGATGCTTCTCGCTCCACCCGGCTGTGCTCCGGCATGAGCACGGTGGCCCGTGGTGCAACGGTCATCCTTAGCGGGCACACAGCTTGCCGTTGCTCATCAGCCGGCCGGGGACGACGGAGGCAATGAGCCGGCCGTTTCGGCGTGGCGGTGAGGGTGTAGGAGACGCCGCCCGGGCTCGGTGATGTGCACTGTGGCTCGGGTGCGGTCCCGGGGCGGGTTTGTCCAGGCGGTGGTCGCCTGCCCCGGGTTGGCGCTGCCTACTTCCCCGTTCGTGGAGATGCAGATTCGTGGAGATGCAAGGACGATGGCCAGCGTGCTCGGCCAACTGCCAGCAGTTCCTGCGCTCGGTGGCGGACAGTAACCCGAGCAGGTAGGCGCGGGCAGTGGCCCGAGGTTCCACCCGCCCGAAAAAGACGGTGATCCGATCCATTCCCTGGTCGAACAACGCCAGCCATCGATCAGGGTCTACGCCATGGCCCGCGGCCACCGCACGATTTTAAGAGTCCGCACAAACCCTTGATCATCTTGCGGTGGCGGCATGCATCAGGCGGCGTAGTACTCACTGTCATCGCCCTGAACCCGCGCGCCCAGTGTCTTCGCCACCTCGGCCGTCGTCGCGATCACCGCATCGCTCGGGTTCTTGGAGACGATCCGCCCGGAGTCCCACCACAGCGGAACCTCCATGAGGCCGAGATCGGCAGCGACCACCGCTTCCCACCCCGCCGCCCTGATGTCCTGACCCTCTTCATCCCAACAGTTCTGACGGCGGGTGATGTGCACGTCGTAGCCCATGGCCGGCAAGAGTAGGCCGCGTGATCGACAAGATCGCGAAGTCGTACTGGAGTGC